>NZ_CANLNB010000012.1 GCF_947492455.1 uncultured Aliiroseovarius sp. | reverse complement strand
ACGGTAACGATGGTCGGCATCTTCACCTTGATGGTCTGCAGGCCGCCGTCGACTTCGCGGGTCACAACAGCGTTGTCGCCATCAATGTCCAGTTCCGACGCAAAGGTGCCTTGCGACCAACCCAGAAGGGCCGACAGCATCTGACCGGTGGCGTTCATGTCGTTGTCGATGGCTTGCTTGCCCGCCAGAACCAGGCCGGGCTGCTCTTCTTCAACAACTTTGGCCAGAATCTTGGCCACGGCCAGCGGCTCGATGTCGTTGTGGACGTCGTCAGCAGCGTTCACCAGAATGGCGCGGTCTGCACCCATGGCCAGAGCCGTGCGCAGAGTTTCCTGAGCCTGCTTCACACCGATCGACACGACGACGATCTCGTCCGCTTTGCCGGCTTCCTTCAGGCGGATGGCCTCTTCGACGGCAATCTCGTC
>NZ_CANLNB010000011.1 GCF_947492455.1 uncultured Aliiroseovarius sp. | reverse complement strand
CAGAAGAAATCGGCCTGGGCCCAGCAGCTGACCGAGATGACCCACGAGGACGACGATCCCGGCACCACCTGGAACGAACGCGCCCGTGCGGACAAGCCCGACTGGATGAGCCCCCGCATGGCATGGCGCGCGATCCAGCAGGCGCTGCCGAAAGAGGCGATCATCTCGTCCGATATCGGCAACAACTGCGCCATCGGCAACGCCTATCCCTCGTTCGAGGAAGGCCGAAAGTACCTCGCCCCCGGCCTGTTTGGTCCCTGTGGCTATGGTCTGCCGGCTGTTGTTGGCGCCAAGATCGGCTGCCCGGACGTGCCGGTTGTAGGCTTCTCGGGCGACGGTGCCTTCGGCATCGCAGTGACCGAGCTGACCGCCATCGGCCGCGAGGAATGGCCCGCCGTGACCCAAGTGGTCTTCCGCAACTACCAGTGGGG
>NZ_CANLNB010000010.1 GCF_947492455.1 uncultured Aliiroseovarius sp. | reverse complement strand
ACAATGAAGATGACCACGGAAGAAGCGTTTGTAAAAGTGCTTCAGATGCATGGGATTGAGCATGCGTTTGGGATTATCGGGTCGGCGATGATGCCGATTTCGGACATTTTCCCGGATGCGGGGATCACCTTCTGGGACTGTGCGCATGAAGGGTCGGGCGGCATGATGGCCGACGGCTATACCCGTGCGACCGGCAAGATGTCGATGATGATCGCGCAGAACGGCCCGGGCATCACCAACTTCGTGACCGCCGTCAAAACCGCCTACTGGAACCACACCCCGCTGCTCTTGGTGACCCCGCAGGCTGCTAACAAGACCATTGGTCAGGGTGGCTTCCAGGAGATGGAGCAGATGCGCATGTTCGCTGACTGCGTCGCCTATCAGGAAGAGGTCCGCGACCCCGCCCGTGTGGCTGAAGTTCTGAACCGCGTGATCATGAACGCCAAGCGTGCCTCGGCACCGGCGCAGCTGAACATCCCGCGCGACATGTTCACCCAGATCGTCGACATCGACCTGCCGGCGATTGTTGAGTTTGAGCGCCCCTCGGGCGGTGCTGACGCGGTGACTGAAGCGGCCAAGCTGATCTCGGACGCCAAGAACCCAGTGATCCTGAACGGCGCGGGCGTTGTTCTGTCGAAGGGCGGCATTGAGGCGTCGAAAGCCTTGGCCGAACGTCTGGACGCGCCGGTCTGCGTTGGCTACCAGCACAACGACGCTTTCCCCGGCTCGCACCCGCTGTTTGCTGGCCCCCTGGGCTATAACGGCTCGAAAGCCGGGATGGAGCTGATCAAGGAGGCCGACGTTGTTCTGTGCCTTGGCACCCGCCTGAACCCGTTCTCGACCCTGCCGGGCTATGGCATGGAATACTGGCCTGCTGACGCCAAGATCATTCAGGTCGACATCAACCCCGACCGCATTGGCCTGACCAAAGCCGTGACCGTGGGCATCGTGGGCGACGCCGCCAAAGTGGCCGAAGGCATTCTGGCACAGCTCTCGGACACCGCCGGTGACGCAGGTCGCGACGAACGCCGCGCCCGCATCGCGCAGAAGAAATCGGCCTGGGCCCAGCAGCTGACCGAGATGACCCACGAGGACGACGATCCCGGCACCACCTGGAACGA
>NZ_CANLNB010000009.1 GCF_947492455.1 uncultured Aliiroseovarius sp. | reverse complement strand
TCTTCGTCTTTGTTGATCGCAACGATGATCTTCGAGTCTTTCATACCAGCCAAGTGCTGGATGGCGCCCGAGATGCCCACGGCGATGTACAGTTCCGGGGCAACAACCTTACCGGTCTGACCAACTTGCAGGTCGTTCGCAGCATAGCCCGAGTCAACAGCCGCACGCGATGCACCAACGGCGGCGCCCAGCTTGTCTGCCAGTTTCTCGATCAGGGCGAAGTCCTCTTCCGAGCCAACGCCACGGCCACCCGACACAACAACGCCAGCCGAGGTCAGCTCGGGGCGGTCGCTTTCGGCAACCTTGTCTTCAACCCATTCCGACAGGCCGGGGTTGTCAGCAGCGCCGATGGCTTCAACGCCAGCCGAACCGCCTTCGCCAGCGGCATCAAAGGTCGACGTACGGAAGGTGATGACCTTCTTGGCGTCCGACGACTTGACGGTCTGCATGGCGTTACCGGCATAGATCGGGCGCTCGAAGGTGTCGCCGTCGACCACGGCGGTCACGTCCGACAGAACCATCACGTCCAGCAGAGCAGCGACGCGCGGCATGACGTTCTTGGCGTCGGTGGTGGCGGGGGCCACGATGTGCTCGTAGTCGCCAGCCAGCGAGACGATCAGGGCTGCGGTCGGCTCGGCCAGGCGGTGACCCAGCGATGCGTCTTCGGCAACCAGAACCTTGGCCACGCCGTCGATTTTCGCAGCGGCGTCACCAGCAGCAGCGGCAGAGGCGCCAGCAGCCAGAACGGTTACATCACCCAGCGCTTTCGCAGCGGTGACAGCCTTGGCGGTGGCGTCCAGCGCCAGTTCACCATTGGTAACTTCAGCAAGAAGAAGAACAGCCATTATACAGCCCCCGCTTCCTTGAGTTTCGATACAAGCTCGTCCACCGAGCCAACGATGATGCCAGCGGCGCGTTCGGCCGGCTCCGAGGTCTTCACGATCTCGAGGCGCGGGGTCACGTCAACGCCGTAATCCGCAGCGGTCTTTTCGTCCAGCGGCTTCTTCTTGGCTTTCATGATGTTCGGCAGCGACGCATAGCGCGGCTCGTTCAGGCGCAGGTCAACGGTAACGATGGTCGGCATCTTCACCTTGATGGTCTGCAGGCCGCCGTCGACTTCGCGGGTCACAACAGCGTTGTC
>NZ_CANLNB010000008.1 GCF_947492455.1 uncultured Aliiroseovarius sp. | reverse complement strand
CCCCCGAACGCAAGACGCCGGCAGCTTTTGGCTACCGGCGTTTTGTTTTGTTTCATCGTCTGAGAGAATATTTTATTGCTCTTTATTAGGTTTGGCGGTGACCTACTCTCCCACACCTTAAGATGCAGTACCATTGGCGCAACCGTGCTTAACGGCCGAGTTCGGGAAGGGATCGGGTGTTTCACTGGCGCTGTGACCACCAAACCGAATAAAGAGCAATTCCAAGTTTTGTACACTGTGTGATGTATGCTTTTGATTTTCCGTAGAACTGTCTTCTACTGGATCAAATCAAGCCTATCGGACCATTAGTACCAGTCAGCTGAACGTGTTACCACGCTTACACCTCTGGCCTATCGACGAGGTAGTCTTCCTCGGTCCTCAGGGATACCTTGTTTTGAGGGGGGCTTCCCGCTTAGATGCCTTCAGCGGTTATCCTGTCCGTTCATAGCTACCCAGCACTACCGTTGGCACGATAACTGGTCCACCAGTGGAACGTTCACCCCGGTCCTCTCGTACTAGGGGCAACTCCTCTCAAGTATCCTACACCCACGGCAGATAGGGACCGAACTGTCTCACGACGTTCTAAACCCAGCTCACGTACCTCTTTAAACGGCGAACAGCCGTACCCTTGGGACCTGCTCCAGCCCCAGGATGAGATGAGCCGACATCGAGGTGCCAAACACTGCCGTCGATATGGACTCTTGGGCAGTATCAGCCTGTTATCCCCGGCGTACCTTTTATCCGTTGAGCGATGGCCCTTCCACTCGGGACCACCGGATCACTATGGCCGTCTTTCGACTCTGCTCGACTTGTCAGTCTCGCAGTCAGGCTGGCTTCTGCCATTGCACTCAACGAGCGATTTCCGACCGCTCTGAGCCAACCTTCGCGCGCCTCCGTTACTCTTTAGGAGGCGACCGCCCCAGTCAAACTACCCGCCACACAGGGTCCCGGATCCGGATAACGGACCGCGGTTAGACATCAAGCAGAACAAGGGTGGTATCTCAAGGGAGGCTCCACCGGAACTGGCGTTCCGGTTTCAAAGCCCACCACCTATCCTGCACATGTTGTGCCTGATGCCAGTGTGAAGCTGTAGTAAAGGTGCACGGGGTCTTTCCGTCTAACCGCGGGAAGCCTGCATCTTGACAGGCAATTCAATTTCGCTGAGTCGATGTTGGAGACAGCGGGGAAGTCGTTACGCCATTCGTGCAGGTCGGAACTTACCCGACAAGGAATTTCGCTACCTTAGGACCGTTATAGTTACGGCCGCCGTTTACCTGGGCTTCAATTCGGAGCTTGCACTCCTCCTTTTAACCTTCAGGCACCGGGCAGGCGTCAGACCCTATACGTCGTCTTGCGACTTCGCAGAGCCCTGTGTTTTTAGTAAACAGTCGCCACCCCCTGGTTTGTGCCCCCAGTCAATACTTGCGTAGAAACTGGGCCTCCTTCTCGCGAACTTACGGAGGTATTTTGCCGAGTTCCTTCAACATCGTTCTCTCAAGCGCCTTGGTATACTCTACCTATCCACCTGTGTCGGTTTAGGGTACGGTCTCATGAAGGGCTATTTCCAGGAACCGATTAGCAGCCCACCCAATCCGATAAGGGTGAACTACAGTCACGATCCGTCACATCCTTCTGGCCCAGGAATATTAACCTGGTTCCCATCGGCTACGCCTTTCGGCCTCGCCTTAGGGGCCGGCTTACCCTGCTCAGATTAGCTTTAAGCAGGAACCCTTGGATTTTCGGCGAGGGGGTCTCTCACCCCCTTTGTCGCTACTCATGTCATCATTCTCACTAGTGATCTCTCCACCGGATCCCTCACAGGCCGGCTTCATCGAAAGCTCCGATCCTCAAATGCATCCGAAGATGCTAATGAGGAATGGAACTATGTCACACTACGCTCCGCTACCACGTACGATAAATCGCACATCCTAAGCTTCGGCTCATGGCTTGAGCCCCGGTACATCTTCGCCGCAAGACAACTTATTTAGACCAGTGAGCTGTTACGCTATCTTTAAAGGATGGCTGCTTCTAAGCCAACCTCCTGGTTGTTTTGGTCGTCTCACCTGCTTTCCCACTTAGCCATGAATTAGGGGCCTTAGCTGTAGGTCAGGGTTGTTTCCCTCTCCACAACGGACGTTAGCATCCGCTGTGTGTCTGCCATATAGTACTTCCCGGTATTCGGAGTTTGATTAGGATCAGTAAGGCTGTGGGCCCCCATTACCCATTCAGTGCTCTACCCCCGGGAGTATTCGTATGACGCTCTACCTAAATAGATTTCGCGGAGAACCAGCTATCTCCGAGTTTGATTGGCCTTTCACCCCTAGGCACAGCTCATCCCGATCTTTTTCAACAGATGTGGGTTCGGTCCTCCAGTGCGTGTTACCGCACCTTCAACCTGGCCATGCCTAGATCACTCGGTTTCGGGTCTGATCCATCTAACTCATTCGCCCTATTAAGACTCGCTTTCGCTGCGCCTACACCTAACGGCTTAAGCTTGCTAGATAGACCAAGTCGATGACCCATTATACAAAAGGTACGCCGTCAGCTCTCAAGGAGCCTCCGACTGATTGTAGGCGTTCGGTTTCAGGTACTGTTTCACTCCCCTCGTCGGGGTGCTTTTCACCTTTCCCTCACGGTACTGGTTCGCTATCGGTCAGTAAGGAGTACTTAGCCTTCGAAGGTGGTCCTCCGATCTTCAGACAGAATTTCACGTGTTCCGCCCTACTTAATACGTCCAATCATGCTTCATATACGGGACTGTCACCCACTATGGTTGCGCTTCCCAACGCATTCTATCCACACTCATGGCTCGGCTGGTCCCCGTTCGCTCGCCGCTACTAGGGGAGTATCAATTGATTTCCTTTCCTCCGGGTACTTAGATGTTTCAGTTCCCCGGGTTTGCTCTTAAAACCCTATGTATTCAGGTTAAAAGTACCTGTTTCAGAACACTATAAATTACCGAAGTAATTATAATGAACTGTCAGGTGGGTTCCCCCATTCGGAGATCTCTGGGTATAACGGCTATTCTCACCTTCCCAAAGCTTATCGCAGAGTATCACGTCCTTCATCGCCTCTTACTGCCAAGGCATTCACCAAACGCCCTTCTCGCGCTTGATTTGATCCAGAAGAAGACAGGCCTTTTGCGTGTCCCGCTTCTTACCCCGAAGGGCAAACTGGATCAAAAGCATACTTTCCCGCTCCTTACCCTGGAACCTGCGCTGCCGATGTCGGTCGGCCCCACGCAGAGGATAAGGAACTTAAATGAGCAACCTCTCGGCTGCTCGGGTTAGTGTACTTGACTTGGACAACATAATCGTTTCAGCCGGGATACCGTAAAAAGTCCGAGGAAAGGGACTTAAAACAGCCTTCCACCGAAGTGGAACCAACTGAGGTCAGACGCTCACTTGCGTGACCAACTATGTTGTTATTGTATTCTCTCTAAACGATGTAAAAGACGTCCGATTGGACAGCGAAGCATCCAAAGATGCTCGGCAATCTAATCGACAGGAAGGTAATGGTGGAGCCTAGGAGATTCGAACTCCTGACATCCTGCTTGCAAAGCAGGCGCTCTACCAACTGAGCTAAGGCCCCATCTTAATGGTGGGTCGAGGAGGACTTGAACCTCCGACCTCACGCTTATCAGGCGTGCGCTCTAACCACCTGAGCTACCGACCCTTACCAGACCGGCAGGTCTGTCTTTGATATTTTCTGTACTGAAGAGATATGAGGACGGTCCGGTCCGTATACAGTACCCCGAAGGGTCTGCCGATATAGATCTGCAAAGGACAGATCTTGCTAAGTGTATCCACGTGATTGGCGAACCAATCATCTAGGTACATCCTTAGAAAGGAGGTGATCCAGCCGCAGGTTCCCCTACGGCTACCTTGTTACGACTTCACCCCAGTCGCTGATCCTACCGTGGTCCGCTGCCTCCTCAAAGAGGTTAGCGCACGGCCGTCAGGTAGAACCAACTCCCATGGTGTGACGGGCGGTGTGTACAAGGCCCGGGAACGTATTCACCGCGTCATGCTGTTACGCGATTACTAGCGATTCCGACTTCATGGGGTCGAGTTGCAGACCCCAATCCGAACTGAGACATCTTTTGGGGATTAACCCACTGTAGATGCCATTGTAGCACGTGTGTAGCCCAACCCGTAAGGGCCATGAGGACTTGACGTCATCCACACCTTCCTCCGGCTTATCACCGGCAGTTTCTTTAGAGTGCCCAGCCGAACTGCTGGCAACTAAAGACGTGGGTTGCGCTCGTTGCCGGACTTAACCGAACATCTCACGACACGAGCTGACGACAGCCATGCAGCACCTGTCACTGATCCAGCCGAACTGAAGGAAACCATCTCTGGTAACCGCGATCAGGATGTCAAGGGTTGGTAAGGTTCTGCGCGTTGCTTCGAATTAAACCACATGCTCCACCGCTTGTGCGGGCCCCCGTCAATTCCTTTGAGTTTTAATCTTGCGACCGTACTCCCCAGGCGGAATGCTTAATCCGTTAGGTGTGTCACCGAATAGTATACTACCCGACGACTGGCATTCATCGTTTACGGTGTGGACTACCAGGGTATCTAATCCTGTTTGCTCCCCACACTTTCGCACCTCAGCGTCAGTATCGAGCCAGTGAGCCGCCTTCGCCACTGGTGTTCCTCCGAATATCTACGAATTTCACCTCTACACTCGGAATTCCACTCACCTCTCTCGAACTCAAGACTAGCAGTATTAAAGGCAGTTCCGGGGTTGAGCCCCGGGATTTCACCTCTAACTGACTAATCCGCCTACGCGCGCTTTACGCCCAGTAATTCCGAACAACGCTAACCCCCTCCGTATTACCGCGGCTGCTGGCACGGAGTTAGCCGGGGTTTCTTTACCAGGTACTGTCATTATCATCCCTGGCGAAAGAGCTTTACGACCCTAAGGCCTTCATCACTCACGCGGCATGGCTAGATCAGGCTTGCGCCCATTGTCTAAGATTCCCCACTGCTGCCTCCCGTAGGAGTCTGGGCCGTGTCTCAGTCCCAGTGTTGCTGATCATCCTCTCAAACCAGCTATAGATCGTCGTCTTGGTAGGCCGTTACCCCACCAACTAACTAATCTAACGCGGGCTAATCCGATACCGATAAATCTTTCCCCCGAAGGGCGTATAAGGTATTACTCTCCGTTTCCAGAGGCTATTCCTTAGTACCGGGTATATTCCCACGCGTTACTAACCCGTCCGCCGCTCACTCCGAAGAGTGCGCTCGACTTGCATGTGTTAGGCCTGCCGCCAGCGTTCGTTCTGAGCCAGGATCAAACTCTCAAGTTGAAACGCTGTTACCAGCGTATCCTTGACGTTCGAACCTCTGCACATACTGTTGTTTCCAATTGACTTAGAAACGTTCCGGTCCAACCGGCTGGTTGAACCTACTTCTGTTTGTGACATCAGTATCAAAAGATACCGAAAGCCGACAAACAGTGAAGCTGACTATCCATCATCGCTTAGCTCCGAAAAGCCTCGCTAGGTAGTTGGATATATGTGCAGTTGTTTGTTCATCGAATGAACCAAACCGCCCACATATCTCTTCAGATACCATCAATTTCAAAGAGCGTGGATCCTAGTAAAACCAGAACCCAGAGACAAAAACCAACCAGATGCGCTGCCGTTTCCTTTAGCGCGTCCCGCCGATAAGCCTCTGTATTTTAACCAAACTTCGCTTCAGTCCGTGTCTTGCGACCCTGTCGTCCGCGCCGTCTGGCGTCCCGTTGTGCGCCTCAGCGCCGCCGGTGAAGTGGGTTCTAAGGTTACTCACCGACAGCCGCAAGCGCTTTTTTCA
>NZ_CANLNB010000007.1 GCF_947492455.1 uncultured Aliiroseovarius sp. | reverse complement strand
GTCCCGTTGTGCGCCTCAGCGCCGCCGGTGAAGTGGGTTCTAAGGTTACTCACCGACAGCCGCAAGCGCTTTTTTCAGAAAAATGTCATATTAGGCGATTTTTCTTCGTAGAGCCTTATAAATAAGGGGTTTTGAACGTGAAATTTCTTTCACCACACTTCGGCATTGGCGACATCACCGGTGATCAGAGCAGGAATCACGGGGTCAAACAGGGCCAAAGCAGGCCACAAACCCGAAATTTGGAGAGACTCGGCAAAGGATTTCCCTGAATCGGGGCGGAATCGCGCGACTCGACCAGCGACTCGTCGAGTCGCGCGCCAAATACAGCCTGCGATTCCTCTGCCGCGCCCTTGTTTTCGATTCACTAGGCTATAGCGATACCGTCTGGCCCGTCATCAAAAGGAACGAAATACCGCCCCTGCAAATCAGGAGTACTTGGGAAGCTCGCCAGCTACTCGCGCGTGACCCACATTATGCACCGGGACCAACCCAAAAAAGAAAAACCCCCGGGGGCAGATGCCACCGAGGGTTTGTCCGGGAGAATGTCAAAAGCGCTTAGCCTTTGTTGCAGTCCTTCAGGAACTCGGTCCAGGTCGGGGTGCATTCCGAGTTCATGAAACGACGAACCGCGGTCTGCGCAGCAACGAAGAGATCTGCGATTGCGCTGGCCAGCGGGGTCACGGGATTGATCAGAGCGTTCATCTTAGCGGTCCTTAACAGGAGTATATCAGTTGCCGCCGTGATAGGAGGGGTCGGGTCAAACAACCACCGCTGAATCGGAAAGCCCGGGTTGCAAGGGATGCATGGGTTGTGAGGGCAGCGCCCGACCCTGGGTGGGCGCAGGTTTGGGATCTGTGATGAGGGACGCCTGTGAGCCGAAACGTGGGTGAGTGTTGAAACCTATCAAAAGCGCCCTCCCGTGGGGAGGGTCGGGCGCTGCCCGGCGGTGCCGGGCAATCTACCTGCTATTTCTCCACGCTGCTACAATATCTGACAATCTGCTGGGCTTGGACCGAAGAATGAATGCAAGAAAAATCACAGTGAGCAATATGGCTCCCAAACCCTCTCCTTTGGCAAATCCGAGCGTTAGCTCAGCATCTAGCAAATAGGTCGATAGGTTCTGTATAATGTCGGCGACTAGGCAAACTCCTAGATCAAGTGTGATCCTCCACTTGGATAAATCTATTTTCAGGCAATCATCACAGTCGGCGCAAGGGTCTAAGGCTCCTTTTTCCCCAGAAATTATTCATCGATACCCGTGATTCTTGTAGTGCTCCGTCCTTGCTTCGGGCGGTGCCAATCATCTCTGCAGGGTCTTCCCTAGTCAGACAAAAACACCCCGGCCATTTCTGACCGGGGTGCTCTAAATCTTCTAAGGAGAGTCTAAGCCGAGGCTCAGCCTTTTTCCTCGATGATCTCAACCATATGCGGGATCTTGGCGATCATGCCGCGCACGGCCGGGGTGTCTTCCAGCTCGCGGGTTTTGTGCATCTTGTTCAGGCCCAGGCCGATCAGCGTAGCGCGCTGGTCTTGGGGGCGACGGATCGGCGAGCCGACCTGTTTTACAACGATGGTTTTAGCCATTGGTCAGATCTCCTTACGCGTCTGCGGCTTCAGCCGGAGCGTCCGACTTTGCGCCCAGAATGTCAGCAACCTTTTTGCCACGGCGCTGAGCGACCTGGCGGGGGCTGGCTTCTTTTTTCAGACCGTCGATGGTGGCGCGGATCATGTTATAGGGGTTCTGCGAGCCGATCGACTTCGACACAACGTCCTTGATGCCCAGCATCTCGAATACGGCACGCATCGGACCACCGGCGATGATTCCGGTACCTTCAGGTGCGGTACGCATGATCACTTTACCAGCGCCGTGACGACCTTCGGCGTCGTGGTGCAGGGTGCGGCCCTCTTTCAGAGGTACGCGGATCATCTGGCGCTTGGCTTGCTCGGTGGCTTTGCGAATGGCCTCGGGCACTTCTTTCGCTTTACCTTTACCAAAGCCGACGCGGCCTTTCTGGTCGCCAACAACTACCAGAGCTGCGAAGCCGAAGTTTTTACCACCTTTGGTGGTTTTCGACACGCGGTTGATCGCAACCAGGCGATCTGCAAATTCCGGAGCTTCGTCGCGTTCGCGGCGGTTCCGGCGGTTCTCACGTTCTGCCATCAGAACATCCTTTCATAGGCGGCGTCTTGCGCCGTTTAACTCAATCCCAGTGAATGCGACTGCATCCCCGGATCATCGGAGGGGCAGCGGATCACCACTGCCCCTCTCAAAGTTCTTAGAACTTCAGGCCACCTTCACGGGCAGCGTCGGCCAGAGCCTTGACTTTGCCGTGGAACAGGAAGCCGCCACGATCGAAGTAGCATTCTTCGATCCCGGCTTTTTTCGCACGCTCGGCAATCGCGGCGCCCACTTTCGAAGCGGCCTCCACGTTGTTCTTGCCCACAACGCCCAGTGCTTTTTCCAGCGACGAAGCCGAAGCAAGGGTGGTCCCTTGAACGTCGTCGATGATCTGAACACTGATGTTTTTCGACGAGCGGTGCACCGAAAGGCGCAGCTTGCCGACATTGTGCTTGCGAAGTTTGTTCCGGACGCGCAGGCGGCGCTTGAGGAACAGGGTCCGTTTGCTGTTTGCCATCTGTCTGGTCCTTTACTTCTTCTTACCTTCCTTGCGGAAGATATACTCGTCTTTGTATTTGATGCCTTTGCCTTTGTAGGGCTCGGGCTTACGCCATTCGCGGATGTTGGCCGCGGCTTGGCCGACGAGTTGTTGGTCGATGCCTTCAACGATGATGACGGTCGGCTTCGGAGCGGTCACGGTGACGCCCTCCGGAGCGACGTAGTCAACGTCGTGCGAGTAACCAAGGTTCAGCTTCAGGGTGTTGCCCTGCATCTGAGCACGATAACCAACACCGTTGATTTCCAGCTCTTTTTTGAAGCCTTCGGTTACACCGGTTACCATGTTGGAAACCATAGTGCGGCTCATGCCCCACTGCTGACGTGCACGCTTCGACTTGCCGCGCGGTTCAACCGACACAGCATTGTCTTCAACGGTGATGGTCACGTCATCCGTGGCGGTGAAAGTGCGGGTGCCCTTGGGACCCTTCACTTCTACGGTCTGGCCCGACAGGCTGGCAGTTACGCCAGAGGGCAGCTCGACCGGTCGTTTACCAATACGAGACATAGAGACCTCCTTAGAAGACGGTGCAAAGCACTTCGCCACCAACATTCTGGTTGCGAGCGTTTGCATCGGACATGACGCCTTTCGGGGTCGAAACGATCGACACACCCAGACCCTGACGGACCTGCGGGATGTCTTTCGAACCCATGTAGACGCGACGGCCCGGCTTCGAAACCCGCTTCAGTTCGCGGATAACGGGCGCACCGTCATAGTATTTCAGGCTGATTTCAAGGGTGGCGTGGCCACGCTCGTCAGTGCCTTTTTCGTAGCCGCGGATGTAGCCTTCGTCAGCCAGTACATCCAGAACCCAGCCGCGCAGTTTCGACGCAGGGGTCGAAACGGTCGACTTGCCACGCATGTGAGCGTTGCGGATACGGGTGAGCATATCGCCGATAGGATCGTTCATATCTTCTCTCCCTTACCAGCTCGATTTCACCATGCCGGGGATCTGGCCAGCAGAGCCAAGTTCCCGCAGCGCGATACGCGAAACTTTCAGCTTACGATAGTAAGCGTGAGGACGACCGGTCAGCTGGCAGCGGTTGTGCAAGCGGGTGGCCGACGAGTTGCGCGGCAGTTTTGCAAGTTTCAGGCGCGCTTTGAAACGCTCTTCCATCGACTTGCTTTCGTCGTTTGCGATCTCTTTCAGCGCAGCACGCTTAGCAGCATATTTTGCCACCAGCTTTTCGCGCTTCTTCTCGCGTTCGATCATTGCTTTTTTAGCCATGTCTTTTCCTTCCCGCGGATCAGCTGTTGAAGGGCATGTTGAAGTGCTTCAACAGGCTCTTTGCTTCCGCGTCGGTTTCAGCGGTGGTGGCAATCACGATGTCCATGCCCCAGGTTTCATCAACTTTATCAAAGTCGATTTCCGGGAACACGATGTGCTCTTTCAGGCCGGTGGCATAGTTGCCACGACCGTCGAACGAGGTACCCGATACGCCGCGGAAGTCGCGGATACGGGGCATCGCGATGGTGATCAGGCGGTCCAGGAATTCATACATCCGGTCGCCGCGCAGGGTCACCTTTGCGCCGATGATCATACCTTCACGCAGACGGAACGGAGCGTGCGACTTGCGCGCTTTCGTACCAACGGCCTGCTGGCCGGCGATTTTGGTCAGATCTTCGATTGCCGACTTGGCTTTTTTCGAGTCGCGAACAGCTTCAGCGCCACAACCAATGTTCAGAACGATTTTGTCCAGACGCGGGATCTGCATGTCGTTCTTATAGCCGAATTCCTCTTTCAGGGCGGCACGGATGCTGTCCTGATATACGGTCTTCAGACGGGGGGTGTAGTTTGCGGTATCCAGCATCAGACAGTCTCCCCGGTGGTTTTGGCGAAACGCACTTTCTTGCCGTCTTCCTCGCGGAAGCCAACGCGCGTTGCTTTGCCGTTCTTGTCCAGAAGGGCCAGGTTCGACAGCTGGATCGGCATCGCTTGCGGGATGCGGCCACCTTGGCTGTTCTGGCTCTGACGGGTGTGGCGGATTGCGATGTTCACGCCGTCAACAACGGCTTTGCCAGCTTTCGGGTCAACCGAGGTGATCTCACCTTGCTTGCCCTTGTCTTTGCCGGCCAGAACGACAACCTTGTCGCCTTTTCTCAACTTAGCAGCCATCTTACAGCACCTCCGGAGCCAGCGAGATGATCTTCATGAAGTTCTTCGCGCGCAGTTCGCGAACAACCGGTCCGAAGATACGGGTGCCCACGGGCTCGTTGTTGTTGTTCAGGATGACAGCAGCGTTGCGGTCAAAACGGATTGCGGTGCCGTCGTCACGACGGACCTCTTTGGCGGTGCGAACGACGACGGCCTTACGGACGTCACCTTTCTTTACGCGACCGCGCGGGATGGCTTCCTTAACCGAGACAACAATGATGTCGCCAACGGATGCGTATTTACGCTTGGAACCACCCAGAACCTTGATGCACTGAACACGGCGAGCGCCGCTGTTGTCAGCTACATCCAGATTGGTTTGCATCTGGATCATGTGGTTTCTCCCGACCTTTGGGGCGCCGATGCATGGCGGAACCCCCAGGGTTTCGACTTGTTAAGTCGTCCGGGAAGGTAAGTAGAACTTAGCCTTCCAGAACTTCCCAACGCTTGGTTTTCGACTTCGGTGCACATTCGATGATGCGAACCTTATCGCCTGCCTTGTAGGCATTCTTTTCGTCGTGAGCGCGATATTTCTTCGACTTACGAACGGTTTTCTGAAGCAGCGGGTGCTTGAAGCGGCGTTCAACCGAAACAGTCACGGTTTGCTCGTTTGCGGCGCTGGTTACAACACCATTCAGGATACGTTTGGGCATACTCGTGGGCTCCTCTTACTCAGCCGCAGCTTTGGCTTGTTCGCTCAGGATGGTTTTTACGCGCGCGGCGTCGCGGCGTACTTTGCGCATCTGAGCAGTGTTTTCGAGGGCGCCGGTGGCCTGCTGAAAACGCAGGTTGAAGCTTTCCTTTTTCAGCTCTGCCAGCTTTTCACGCAGCTGGTCAGGAGACTGATCACGCAGTTCCTTGGCGTTCATTCGCCTTTTCCTTTCCTTGCACCAGAGAGCTCTTCCCGTCTTAGCGGAAGGTCACCCTATGTCTGGTGGGTTATATGCAATACACACGAATCCCGTTGCCGGGAATCCGCGAGATGTGCGTCTATAGGGGGATTAGGGGGTGGGGGCAAGGGAAAGTTTGGCTATTTTCGCGCGCCAAAAACCAAACTGTGCAACGCGGGGATATCATATTGTGATACCAAGCACACACCTGTTTGGTCTGCAATTGTCTTTGCGCTATTTGTATATGTCTGATTGGACAAGACACAAACTGCATCCAAGCTATAGTATGCCTTCCCTGAGTAAGCTTCCTGTACGGCAGAATTGCCTATTGGCCTCGATGAACGTTTGCACTGAATTCCAAGTCGTTTCTTCGAACGCTCAGCAATAACGTCAATTCCCTGATCCCCTGATCCAACTGTTACATTAGCTTTCCACCCGAGTTTCCCAAGCTCAGCAGCCACCCAATGTTCAAACTCATGTCCGTCATGCGGAAAGGACGTAGGGTCGAAACCAGCGCGGTTTTGTTTAGCCTTATGGGCTTCAACGGCTTCCAACGCAATTTCTCGCGCTGCGGAAAAACTTACAAGATCATGGTTCAGATGGCAGCTTCGAAAAAACTCTTCAAGAATCTCATCCGTTTTGTCTGCAACTACGAAACCATAGTCGTTTTCTTGTCTGGATTGAGCAAGCTTACGCTGCAGCACATGAATATGCCGCTCTAGTCCTTCCAGCAGCTTAAGCTCTTCGAGTCTGCGTTCAGCTACTATTTTATCTTTCCATCTTTTTCGCTTTTGCTTTTTTGTGGCTTCCCGCTCACTAAGACGATCATGATAGAGCAAACCCCATACAGGACTACCGATCATAAACATCGCCCCAGTGTTTTCCGCACCCGCTCCTAAAAGCACCAATCCAACAAAAAACAACAGTGTTGCCGATGCAAATGGTTTCAAATCAACACGCCTTTAAATCTTTGGTTGCATCTGAATGAGAAATACCAACGACGAACAGCCTTCACAACCCCAATCAATTTATAAGGCCTCGCAAAACTCAGCCCCCCTCGCCCTTCCCACGCGAATCCGCTATCCCTGCCCCATGGCCAATATCTCTTCCCTCTTCGTGACCCGCCTTTACCATGCTCAACTGTCCGAGTTTGACCCCAAGGTCAGCCAGGACGAGCTTTATGACAGCTGCTATTCCATCGCCGAGGATGACGAGGCGGGGCAGGAATGGTGCGAGGCCGAGGGGTATCCCGGCTACACCTCTTACGCGTCCCTGACCGACCTGCCCTGGCGTTTCCCAATCTTCAAGGATCTGGTCGACAGTCTGGACAAGCACGTCGCCGCCTTTGCCGAGGATCTGGAGTTCAATCTGGATGATCGCAAGCTGGAGCTTGAAGACATCTGGATCAATATCCTGCCGCCCGGTGGCTATCACTCGGCGCATATCCACCCGCATTCGGTCATCTCTGGCACCACCTATCTGGCCCTGCCCGAAGGCGCCGGCGCGCTACGGTACGAAGACCCGCGCCACGCCCGCATGATGGCCGCCCCGCCCCGCCGCAAGAACGCCCGTGAAGAACTGCAAAGCTTCATCACCAAGCGCCCGGCCGAAGGGGACGTGCTGCTGTGGGAAAGCTGGCTGCGCCACGAGGTGATGCAGAACACCGGCGAGGAAGAGCGCCTGTCGGTGAGCTTTAATTACAAATGGGGTGAGTGACCCCTGCGAGAAACCACAAACCGCGCCCACTCGGCGCGGTTTTGCTTTTAGCCCTTAGAAATCGGCAAATCCCCGCGCCGGATCCCGGTGATATTGGATAACACTGGCCACGCGGATAGCATCATGCTCAACACGCGATACAATCTGCATGATGAGAACGACCATGAAAGCACCCCTGAAAGCCGCCCTGATCCTATCGCTTCTGCCCCTGATGGCAGGTGCCTCTTTCGCCGGGAATGGGAAAGGCAATGGCGTCGGAAACGGTGGCTGCCCGCCGGGCCTGGCCAAGAAGAACCCGCCCTGCGTCCCGCCCGGATTGGCGAAACCGAAAGAGGGCGACTACGTACATAATTACGACTATCGCCGCATCACGGATTACGACCGCTATCGGCTGGATCCGCAGTACAGCTATTACCGCGTGGGCGAAATGATCTATCGCGCGGACCCCACCACCTTCCAGATTCTCGAGATCATCGGCCTGATGGACGAGCTTCTGCGCTAGTTGCAATCCTCGGCGCGACACCTATCTGCTCTGCATTGCGCCGCGCCCGAGGACACCATGAGCACACTTCACAACACTCCCCTTTCCGACCTGACGGTCGACTACGGCACCCGCCCGACCATGCCCACAATGCCCGAGGCCACGGACGCGGATCGGCGCATGGGGCGGCGGCTGGCGGCAATCCACCGGATGCATCTGAACGATGTGGGCCGGATCGGAATCGTGCTGGATCGGATCGAAGCGGGCGAGGCCTCGGGCCAAGACCTGTCCGACGCCGTGATGTCGGCCGAGTTTGCGCAGAACGTCCGGCAGTTCGGGTCGCTGTGCGGGCGGGAATGCAAGGTGCTGAATTTTCACCACGACGCCGAGGAATACAGCCTGTTCCCGCAACTGACCGGGAAAGGCAACGACGCCCTGCGCGCCGTGATCGACCGACTGATGGAAGAGCACAAAGTCGTGCACGAGCTGCTGGTCCGACTGGAACGCGCCGCAATGGCGCTGATGTTCGAGGTGGACGCCGACAAGTTCAACGAGGCCCGCGCGGTGTTCCGGCAGTTGGAAATCGTGGTGCAGTCGCATTTCGGCTATGAAGAGACCCAGTTGGAAGAGGCGATTGGGGTTTTGGGGATTGGGGTTTAGGGCCACGCCCGACCCTGGGTGGAGCTGACGTTTCAACATCAAATTAGACGAACAGGTATTTTCCCGATAGCTTCGCTTTGGCGTTCACCAAAACCGCCCTATCCTCTCCATTTTCTTCGATTTCAAAAACCCCTAAAAGTGGAAAAGATTCTCAAATCATCTAGTCCAAAGGAAATCAACAATGAAACTTGCCAAAGCTTTTGCAGATATCGACTCCAGTGACAGGGAACCGGCTCAACCAATTGTCAAAGGCTTCATGCCAATCGGGGTGATTAGCGGCAATGGATCCGTCTCAGTGTCGGCCTTTGAGGCATTGATTCCAGCAAAAGATGTGGCGTTTCACGGCGTTCGGTTCGAGGTTGTGCCTGATGATGAGTATGCACCAAACGGTATTGCCACAGTACCAATTGAGAATGCGGAAATGTTGGTCGCCTCACTTGAACAAATGGCTAGCGCGAGCATTTCCACCGAGCGCTTTGCTCTAACCGAGGTAGAGGCAACTGTGGATGAATTGCGCATAGTAATCTTCAATACTGAAGGTGGTCGTATCCATGCTGCTATCGACGCTGATGGCGCCACTTGTCATTTGATGCAACAGTCAGAATTACTTGACCTCGCCACATTAGTCGAGATGGCTATCAAGCACCTCAAATCTAACACCTAAACAAAACCCCCGCCGATTTCACGACGGGGGTTTTTATTTTCTACCGGGTGCGGCCCGCGAGTTTCCTTTGGAAATTCGCTACACCGCACGCCTCGATTTTGCTTTCAGCAAATTCGAGGTTTACCAGTCCTCACGAACCACAACGCGCGATTTGATCGGCAGTTTCATGGCAGCAAGGCGCAGAGCTTCGCGAGCAACGTCGTCGTTGACGCCGTCGATCTCGAACATAACGCGGCCCGGCTTAACTTTGCAGGTCCAACGGTCCACGGAACCTTTACCTTTACCCATACGAACTTCGATGGGCTTAGCGGTTACCGGGGTGTCCGGGAAGATGCGGATCCATACACGACCCTGACGCTTCATGTGACGCGTCATGGCACGACGGGCAGCTTCGATCTGACGTGCAGTCACACGCTCAGGCTCGAGAGCTTTCAGACCATACGAACCGAAGTTCAGATCCGAACCACCCTTGGCCAGACCTTTGATCCGACCTTTGTGCATCTTGCGGAATTTTGTACGCTTAGGCTGAAGCATTGATCATATCTCCTTAGCGACGGCCGCCGGCGCCACGGGGCGCGGGACCTTCCTGGAGCTCAGCTTGACGACGGTCACGAGCAGCAGGATCGTGCTCCATGATTTCGCCTTTGAAGATCCAGGTTTTGATACCGATGATGCCGTAAGGCGTCATAGCTTCTGCATGTGCATAGTCGATGTCAGCGCGCAGGGTGTGCAGCGGCACACGACCTTCGCGATACCATTCGGTACGCGCGATTTCAGCACCGCCAAGACGGCCAGCAACGTTGATACGGATGCCCAGGGCGCCCATACGCATGGCGTTCTGCACGCCGCGCTTCATGGCACGACGGAAGGACACACGACGTTCCAGCTGCTGAGCGATCGATTCTGCAACCAGGGCAGCGTCCAGTTCGGGCTTGCGAACTTCGACGATGTTCAGGTGCAGTTCCGAGTCGGTGATGTTGGCGATTTTCTTGCGCAGGGTTTCGATGTCTGCGCCTTTCTTGCCAATGATCACACCGGGACGAGCAGTGTGGATCGTCACGCGGCACTTTTTGTGCGGACGTTCGATGATCACACGGCTGATACCAGCCTGCTTGCATTCGGTCTTGATGAAGTCACGAATTTTCAGGTCTTCCAGAAGAAGATCACCGTAATCTTTCGTGTCTGCGTACCAGCGGCTATCCCAGGTGCGGTTGACCTGAAGACGCATGCCGATCGGATTTACCTTATGACCCATTAGGCTTGCTCCTCAATTTGACGCACCTTGATGGTGAGCTCCGAGAACGGCTTCATGATTTTGCCGAAACGACCACGGGCGCGCGGACGACCGCGTTTCATGGTCAGGTTCTTGCCCACATAGGCCTCGGCGACGATCAGTTCATCGACGTCCAGGTTGTGGTTGTTCTCGGCGTTCGCAATCGCGGACTGAAGGCATTTCTTCACGTCCTGAGCAATCCGCTTGTTCGAGAAAGTCAGATCGGTCAGTGCACGATCAACTTTCTTGCCACGGATCATTTGCGCGACCAGGTTCAGTTTCTGCGGGGACGTACGAAGCATGCGGGTTTTCGCCATTGCTTCGTTCTCGGCCACGCGGCGGGGATTCTTATCCTTACCCATGGCTTATTTCCTCTTCGCTTTTTTGTCAGCGGCGTGACCGTAGTAGGTACGGGTCGGCGAGTATTCACCGAACTTCTGGCCGATCATGTCTTCGGTCACCAGCACGGGAACGTGCTTCTGGCCGTTATAGACGCCAAAGGTCAGACCCACGAACTGGGGCAGAATGGTCGAACGACGCGACCAGATCTTGATGACCTCGTTTTTGCCCGACTCGCGGGTCTTTTCAGCCTTTTTGAGGACGTAAGCGTCAACAAAAGGGCCTTTCCATACAGAACGTGCCATATCTTAGCGGCCCTTCTTCTTGGCGTGACGCGAGCGGATGATCAGCTTCGACGACGCCTTGTTCTTGTTGCGGGTACGTGCACCTTTGGTCGGCTTGCCCCACGGGGTTACCGGGTGACGACCACCAGAGGTACGACCCTCACCACCACCGTGCGGGTGATCGACCGGGTTCATAACAACACCACGGACCGACGGGCGGATGCCTTTGTGGCGCATACGACCGGCTTTACCGAAGTTCTGGTTCGAGTTGTCGGGGTTCGACACGGCACCAACGGTGGCCATGCATTCCTGACGGACCATGCGCAGTTCGCCCGACGACAGGCGGATCTGAGCGTAGCCACCGTCACGACCAACGAACTGAGCATAGGTACCAGCTGCACGAGCGATCTGGCCGCCCTTGCCCGGTTTCAGTTCGATGTTGTGGATGATGGTACCGATCGGCATGCCCGAGAACGGCATTGCGTTGCCCGGCTTCACGTCGGCTTTGGCCGATGCGACGATGGTGTCACCAACAGCCAGACGCTGCGGTGCCAGGATGTAGGCCTGCTCGCCGTCTTCGTACTTGATCAGTGCGATGAAAGCGGTACGGTTGGGGTCATATTCGATCCGTTCAACCGTGGCTGCGACGTCAAGTTTGTTACGTTTGAAGTCAACGATACGATAGAGACGCTTCGCACCACCACCTCGGCGGCGCGACGTGATCCGTCCGGTGTTGTTCCGGCCGCCCGACTTGGTCAAACCCTCGGTCAAGGATTTAACAGGACGTCCTTTCCACAGCTCCGAACGGTCGATCAGAACCAGCCCACGCTGGCCCGGCGTCGTCGGTTTGTACGACTTAAGTGCCATGTTTACTGTCTTCCGTTTGCATGTGCGGGCAAATGATTTGCCCGGATGTTATAGGGCCCCGAAGGTCCCCAAGTTCAAAATATCACAGGCCCCGGAACGAATCCGAGGCCATAAGACTTGCGCGATCTATCAGGGTTGAGGGGATGTGGCAAGGGCCAAGGCGGATTCATTTCGCACCGATCGCCCTTTATCGTAAGGCTCTGCGCGCGGCCCTTGGCGCAGCCCTAGCCCTCTCTTGCCCCGAAACCTATGGCTATGCAAACATGTATCCATACGAGGGGGTTCCGTTTCGCAGCCGGACCTACCAACAGGCGGTCAGCGCGGAGCCCTTAAAGGGAGGACTGCGCTATGACATCCAAGGCCACAGACACCACACCACCTGCCCCGCATTCACCGGCCGAGATTGAGGTCAACACCGTGACCGCCGCGGATATCACTGCATCACTGAAGGCAGGCTTCTCGGACTTTATGGCCCGCCCGGTCATGAGCGGTTTCTTCGGCCTATTCTACGCGGTCTTCGGCATTCTGTTCGTCTGGTGTCTGGTCTGGCTGGGCTACATCTGGATGATCATCCCGGCCATGGTCGGCTTCCCGCTGGTCGCCCCCTTCGCCGCCGCCGGGCTTTATGAAATGTCGCGCCGCCGACAGAAAGGCGAATGCTTCGGCTGGTCCGATATCTTGACCGTCATGGCCCGTCAAAGCAAACGCGAGATGGGCTGGATGGCCTTTGTCACCCTCTTCGTCTTCTGGGTGTGGATGTATCAAATCCGGCTGTGGCTGGCGATCATCCTGCAGGACGCCTCGTTCTCAAGCATGGATGGGTTCCTGACTGCGGTATTCTTCACACCCGAGGGCTGGACCTTCCTTGCCATCGGCACAGGCGCAGGCGCGATCTTGTCGGCGGTCCTCTTCTCGGTCACCGTGGTCGCCATGCCCATGCTGCTGGACCGCGAGGTTGATTTCGTGACCGCAATGCTGACATCCGTGCGCGTCGTCACGGAAAACCCGGTGACCATGCTGACATGGGCGGCGATCATCTCGGTCACCATCCTGCTGTCACTGGCCTCCGCGTTCTTCGGCCTGATCTTCACGCTACCGATCCTTGGTCACACGACATGGCACCTGTATCAGCGAGCAGTGTCACCGGTGGGGGCGGGATCTTAAACGCTCCCCCACTCCCATGCCCCATAACGCAAACGAGGCCCCTTCCCTTCCACCGCAAAATCCCCCATCCTCTCGCCAACAGAACTTTGAGAAGAGCGTAATGAAGAACCTAGTTATTTTGGCAGGCGTTGCCGCGTTTGGGCTGTCGGGCTGTGTGACGCCCTCGGGTGCGGTGAATATGGATCCCAATCTGAAGAAACGCGTAACTCTGCCGCCCGATGTGGCCGAGACCGTGGCGCCGGGGCAGGATACCAGCGACCTTCGCGTGGATGCGCGGGATGGTTGTCTGATGTATCGGCACATCGGACCGGTCGAGACGACCTACATCCCACTGCGCACCAAGCAAGGTCGCGCGATCTGCATAAAGCAGGACGCATAAGCCCTGACCCAAAACAGAAACGGGCGGCCAGATGGGCCGCCCGTTTTCGTTTATGGGATCCGGATCAGGCTGGGTACAGGTGCGCGGTCACGCCGGTTTCGACCTGATCATACAGTCCGATAATATGCGCCATGACCATCCGCACGCAGCCCGAGCTAGCACGCGACCCGATCGAGCGTGGCTGCGGCGAGCCGTGGATGCGCAGATAGGTGTCGCGACGACCTTCGTACAAATACAGCGCACGAGATCCGAGCGGGTTCGACGGGCCTCCGTCCATGCCGTCTTCGTATTTCTTATACTTGTGCGGCTCGCGCTCGATCATGTCCTTGGTTGGAATCCAGGTCGGCCATTTGGTTTTGCGTCCCACGGTATAGACACCGGGCTCGTAAAGACCGCTGCGACCGATCGCGACGCCATAGCGCATCGCCGTGCCGTCATCGCGGATGTGATAGAGGTACCGCGCCACCGCATCCACGTGAATGTCACCGGGCTTCAACCCGTCATTCGCCTGCACGATTTGCGGCAGAAAGCGCGGCTTCAGACCCCACGGGTTCGAGGTCATGGGATCGTAATTCGCAGGCGTCACCCGCGCGTCATATCTGTTCCACATGGCCGAGTTGGACACCGGGCGGCGCTTGACCTTAACCGGCTCTACCGGTGCGGCGGGGTCAGGTGTGACCTCAGCCGTCGCGGTCTCTTGCGCCAGCAAGGGCGACGCGATGGGGCCGGAAAACATCGTGGCCGTCGTGATGACGAAATGGCGGCGGGTTAGCATTAGCAGTCCTCGTATCAGTATGAATCACTCGTCGAATAGTCCCACACTACCTAGGGTTTCAGGTAACACGAGTCAAAAACGCGTGTTGCCCCGAACAGCTTCACGCCGAGGCCCATCGAAACGAAAAAAGCCCCCACCTTGCGGCGGGGGCTTTCTTTATCGGGTCAAGCCGACGATCACAGACCAGTGGTCACGTCGATCGTGTTGCCCTCTTCCAGGGTCACATAGGCTTTCTTGACGTCTTTACGCTTACCGATCTGACCGCGGAAGCGCTTGACTTTACCCTTGGTGATGGTCGTGTTGACGGCTTTCACCTTCACGCCAAACAGGGCTTCAACAGCTTCTTTGATCTGCGGCTTGTTCGAGTCGATAGCGACTTCGAAAACCACGGCGCCGTTCTCCGAAGCCATGGTGGCTTTTTCGGTGATGATCGGCTTGCGGATCACGTCATAGAGTGCAGCTTTATCGGTCATTTCAGGCGAGCCTCCAGAGCTTCGACACCTGCTTTGGTGAGCACCAGGGTGTCACGCTTCAGGATGTCATAGACGTTGGCGCCCATGGTCGGCAGGATGTCCAGGCCTTCGATGTTCTTTGCAGCACGTGCAAAGTTCTCGTTCACCTCGGCACCGTCGATAACCAGAGCACGTTTCCAGCCCAGGTCTTTGACCTGTTTGGCCAGTGCGGCGGTTTTACCTTCCGAGGCAGCGTCTTCGATCACAACCAGTTCGCCAGCTTGCGCTTTGGCGGACAGGGCGTGCTTCAGACCCAGCTTGCGGAATTTCTTGGTCAGGTCGTGGCCGTGCGAACGCGGGGTCGGACCTTTGTAGATACCACCTTTGCGGAAGATCGGTGCGTTACGGTCACCGTGACGTGCGCCGCCGGTGCCCTTCTGGCGATAGATCTTCTTGGTCGAATAGGAAGTTTCCGAACGCGTCTTTACCTTGTGGGTACCAGCCTGCGCGTTGTTGCGCTGCCAGCGGACCACACGGTGCAGAATATCTGCGCGCGGCTCAAGGCCGAACAGGGCCTCGTCCAGATCAACCGAACCGGCTTTGCCGCCGTCAAGTTTGATTACATCAAGTTTCATGCTTCACCACCTTCCGCAGGGGCTTCTTCAGCCGGTGCTTCGGTTGCAGCCGATTTCAGAGCAGCCGGGAACGGGACGTTCTCGGGCAGCTTCTTTTTCACGGCGTCCTTAACGGTGACCCAGCCACCTTTCGAGCCGGGGACAGCGCCCTTGATGAACACCAGGCCGCGATCGGCGTCGGTCTTCACGACTTCCAGGTTTTGAGTGGTCACACGAACCGAACCCATGTGGCCGGCCATTTTCTTGCCTTTGAAAACCTTACCGGGGTCCTGACACTGACCAGTCGAACCGTGCGAACGGTGGCTGATCGAAACACCGTGCGTGGCGCGCAGACCGCCGAAGTTGTGACGCTTCATGGCACCGGCAAAGCCTTTACCAATCGAAGTACCAGCAACGTCGACCTTCTGACCGGCAACATAGTGCTCGGCCGAGATCTCTTCGCCAACGGCAATCAGGTTCTCAGCAGGAACGCGGAACTCGACCAGTTTGCGCTTGGGGGCAACGCCAGCTTTGGCGAAGTAGCCGCGCATCGGCTTCGAGGTGCGTTTGGCTTTTGCGTCACCAGCACCCAGCTGAACGGCGGTGTAACCGTCGGTCTCTTCGGTGCGGTTGGCAACAACCTGCAGGTTTTCCAGTTGAAGAACGGTTACAGGGATCTGCTTGCCGTCTTCCATGAACAAGCGGGTCATGCCCACTTTTTTCGCGATAATACCAGAGCGCATCTGTGATACCCTCCTTAGACCGAGATCTGAACGTCAACGCCAGCAGCCAGGTCGAGCTTCATCAGCGCGTCTACGGTCTGCGGGGTCGGGTCAACGATGTCGAGCAGACGCTTGTGCGTGCGGATCTCGAACTGGTCGCGGGATTTCTTGTCGATGTGAGGACCACGAAGAACCGTGAACTTCTCAATCTTGTTGGGCAGCGGAATGGGACCGCGCACCTGAGCACCCGTGCGTTTGGCGGTGTTGACGATTTCCTGTGTGGAGGCATCCAGCACACGATAGTCAAACGCCTTCAGACGGATACGAATGTTTTGGCTTTGCATAGCATTCGCCCTTTCAGGCTTGGAGTTGATAGGACGATCAGGGGCTCATTCCCCCGACCCTCGTCGAACCCAAAGTGAATCTAGAGCGTCATCAGGCATAACCGAATCTTCCCCATTGCAAATTCACAATGCGAACTCGCGCGATATACGGGGGAATAGGTGAGGTGGCAAGAAGAAAAGGCGTGAAACAACGGCGGCCTTGGATATGTCACTCGCTGATCACCTTATGTGGGTTCCTGCGCGATGCAACAGACCGTATCGGCTTAGCCGAACCATCCTTTTTGGGTTTGAATTGGGCTGTCGTTCCACGCTGCCTCTGCCGCAGCCTCAGCACGCCGCTTGCGCTCCAGTTTCTTTTGTTTGGCCGCGCGGTGTCGCGTCCGCGTTGCATAGCCAAGGATCAGGGCCAAGACAGCTGACACGCCCGCCATCCCCCATTGCTCCACCAGAAATTCCCTCAGCGCCGCATCCCGTGACCCCCAATAAGCGTCCAATTGAAAGAGCTGATCCGGAAAATGGATATTCTGGTACTCCAGATCCGCGCGGATCACGTCTTCCCAGTCGATATCATCCCGGACAAACCCCGACAGGATCACACGCCCGTCCGGTTGCAGCCGAGAGGTCAATTGCCCAAGTGTCTCCTCACGATTAAGTGCCAGATCCTGAACGATCAGGCCGGGACCAATCCCATTTTTGGGAAGGACAAGGACATAGTGAATGTCCGCTTTGCTTTTGGAAATGACTGCCTCGATTCCTGTATAGTGTCCTTCAAGGCGAGTTTCGCCGTAGGCATTGACCACCTGATCGGGCGTGAAATCCTGCAATATCACTGTTTCGGTTGGTGGGTTCTTCCGAACTTCCTCCATCGCGATCTGTGATGTGACGGCCTTGGTCAGCAAACCGATGGATAGGGGAACGGTCCCCAGAAAAACCATCGCAAACAGCCACCAGGGTGAACGGTTGAAAATGTGCTTACTAAACAAAGTGATACCTGCGCATTGATCCACGAACTAGTATCTAATTGCGGCCGAGGCACAAGCAGAAATTGAATGGGAGCGACCAGAAGAGCCCGCCCCAACGCAAAAAAGGGCCGCCTGTCGGCAGCCCTTTTCTGATCTTCTATCTCTCAGGCTCTCGGTGAACTGGCTGGGCCAATTCACCTGTCGCCCTAAGAACGCTTAGCGTTCTTAGTCGATGATTTTCGAGACAACGCCCGAACCAACGGTGCGGCCGCCTTCGCGGATCGCGAAGCGCAGCTTTTCTTCCATGGCGATCGGAGCGATCAGTTCAACGTTGAACTTCAGGTTGTCGCCCGGCATGACCATCTCGGTGCCAGCAGGCAGTTCAACAGTACCGGTCACGTCGGTGGTACGGAAGTAGAACTGCGGACGGTAGTTCGCGAAGAACGGGGTGTGACGGCCGCCTTCTTCCTTGGTCAGGATGTAGACCTCGGCTTCGAACTTGGTGTGCGGGTTAACCGAACCCGGCTTACACAGAACCTGGCCACGCTCAACTTTGTCACGGTCGATACCGCGCAGCAGAACACCAACGTTGTCGCCTGCTTCACCGCGGTCCAGCAGCTTGCGGAACATTTCAACACCGGTACAGGTGGTTTTCTGCGTGTCCTTGATGCCAACGATTTCGATCTCGTCGCCAACGTTCACAACACCACGCTCAACACGGCCGGTTACAACAGTACCGCGACCCGAGATCGAGAACACGTCTTCGATCGGCAGCAGGAAGTCGCCGTCAACCGGACGATCCGGGGTCGGGATGTACTCGTCCACAGCTGCCATCAGCTCGCGGATTTTGTTCTCACCGATTTCCGGGTTGTTGCCTTCCATAGCGGCCAGAGCCGAACCAGCGATGATCGGCATGTCGTCGCCCGGGAAGTCGTATTCGTTCATCAGTTCACGAACTTCCATCTCAACCAGCTCGAGCAGCTCTTCGTCGTCTACCTGGTCAACTTTGTTCATGAAAACAACCAGCGCAGGTACACCAACCTGACGTGCCAGCAGGATGTGCTCGCGGGTCTGCGGCATGGGGCCGTCAGCTGCGTTCACAACCAGAATGCCGCCGTCCATCTGGGCCGCACCGGTGATCATGTTCTTGACGTAGTCGGCGTGGCCGGGGCAGTCAACGTGTGCGTAGTGACGGTTCTCGGTCTCGTACTCAACGTGTGCGGTCGAGATGGTGATGCCGCGGGCTTTCTCTTCCGGTGCACCGTCGATCTCGTCGTAGGCTTTGAAGTCACCAAAGAATTTGGTGATCGCTGCCGTCAGAGTGGTCTTGCCGTGGTCAACGTGACCAATCGTGCCGATGTTTACGTGCGGTTTACCGCGTTCAAACTTTTCCTTAGCCATAATGGCCTCCTGTTAATCTAAGGGGCCGGGCAGCAATGGGTCACTGCCCGGCTATTTCGATTAGGCGTATTTCGCCTGAATTTCGTCCGAGATGTTCTGCGGAACCGGATCGTAGTGCGAGAACTGCATCGTGAACTGCGCACGGCCCGAAGACATGGAACGCAGCGTGTTGATGTAACCGAACATGTTGGCCAACGGAACGTTGGCGTCGATCGCAACGGCGTTGCCGCGCGGCTCTTGGCCTGCCACTTGACCACGACGCGAGGTCAGGTCGCCGATGATGCCACCGGTGTATTCCTCGGGCGTGATAACTTCCACTTTCATGATGGGCTCAAGCAGCTTGGCGCCAGCCAAACGCATGCCTTCACGCATACACATACGGGCAGCGATTTCGAAGGCCAGAACCGACGAGTCAACGTCGTGGAATTTACCGTCGTTCAGGGCAACCTTGAAGTCGATCACGGGGAAGCCAGCCAGGGGGCCGCTGTCCATAACCGAGTTGATGCCTTTTTCAACACCCGGGATGTATTCCTTCGGAACAGCACCACCAACGATGCGGCTTTCGAACGAATAACCTTCACCAGCTTCAGTCGGCATGATTTCCATTTTGACTTCAGCGTACTGACCCGAACCACCCGACTGTTTCTTGTGGGTGTAGGTGTGCTCGACCGCTTTCGAGATGGTCTCGCGGTAAGCAACCTGCGGGGCACCGATGTTGGCTTCCACTTTGAACTCGCGCTTCAGACGGTCCACCAGGATGTCCAGGTGAAGTTCGCCCATGCCCTTCATGATGGTCTGACCGCTTTCGATGTCAGTTTCCACGCGGAACGAGGGGTCTTCAGCAGCCAGACGTGCCAGACCTTGCGACATTTTTTCTTGGTCGCCTTTGGTCTTCGGCTCAACCGCGATCTCGATAACCGGATCGGGGAAGGTCATGGTTTCCAGAACAACCGGATCTTTCGCGTCACACAGGGTGTCACCGGTGGTCGTGTCTTTCAGACCGGCCAGCGCGATGATGTCGCCTGCGAATGCTTCTTCGATCTCTTCACGATCGTTCGAGTGCATCATCATCATACGACCAACGCGTTCTTTTTTGCCTTTGGTCGAGTTCAGGATGCTGTCGCCCTTGTTCAGAACGCCCGAGTAGATACGGGTGAAGGTCAGCGAGCCAACGAAGGGGTCGTTCATGATTTTGAACGCCAGAGCCGAGAAGGCCATGTCGTCGTCCGCACGGCGGGCGATGTCACGGGTTTCTTCTTCGTCACCGGGTTTGAAGCCCATGTAATCAACAACGTCCAGCGGGCTGGGCAGATAGTCGATCACAGCGTTCAGCAGCGGCTGGACACCTTTGTTTTTGAAAGCCGAACCACCCAGAACCGGAACGAAGTCCAGTGCCAGAGTACCTTTGCGCAGCAGTTTGCGCAGGGTATCTGCATCGGGCTCGTTCCCTTCCAGATAGGCTTCCATCGCGTCGTCGTCTTGCTCGACGGCGGCTTCGATCATCTTCTCGCGCCACTCGTTGGCCATGTCCGACAGGCTGTCACGGATCGGTGCTTTGATCCACGATGCGCCAAGGTCTTCACCCTGCCACAGCCACTCTTCCATGTTGACCAGATCGATCAGGCCTTCCAGCTCCGACTCTGCGCCGATCGGAATACCAACCGGAACAGCACGTGCGCCGGTGCGGTCTTCGATCATGTTCACACAGTTGAAGAAGTCAGCGCCGATTTTGTCCATCTTGTTGACGAACACCATGCGCGGAACCTTGTAGCGGTCAGCCTGACGCCACACGGTTTCGGTCTGGGGTTCAACACCAGCGTTGGCGTCCAGAACACAAACAGCACCGTCGAGAACCGCCAGCGAACGCTCAACTTCAATGGTGAAGTCAACGTGGCCGGGGGTGTCGATGATGTTCATGCGGTGCTTGGGCGTCTGAGCGGTTTCACCGTCTTCGGTGCGTTCCCAGAAAGTGGTCGTCGCAGCCGAGGTGATGGTGATGCCGCGTTCCTGCTCCTGCTCCATCCAGTCCATGGTGGCTGCACCATCGTGCACCTCACCGATGTTGTGGGATTTGCCGGTGTAGTACAGGATACGCTCGGAGCAGGTGGTTTTACCTGCGTCGATGTGAGCCATAATACCGAAGTTGCGGTACAGCTCGAGCGGATATTCGCGTGCCATGGTGTTCGTCCTTCCTTGGCGTTACCAGCGGTAATGGCTGAACGCTTTGTTCGCGTCGGCCATTTTGTGAGTGTCTTCGCGTTTCTTAACGGCAGTACCGCGCGAGTTCACAGCGTCCAGAAGTTCGCCGGCAAGACGCTCTTCCATGGTGTTCTCGTTGCGGTTACGAGCAGCCGAGATCAGCCAGCGGATGGCCAGAGCTTCGCGACGCTCGGGGCGAACTTCAACCGGAACCTGGTAGGTGGCACCACCTACGCGGCGCGAGCGAACTTCGACCGACGGTTTTACGTTGTCCAGCGCTTCGTGGAAAACTTCCACGGGGGCACGCTTGACTTTGTCTTCAACGCGATCCAGCGCGTTGTAAACGATTTTTTCTGCAACCGATTTCTTACCATCGATCATCAGGTTGTTCATGAATTTGGTCAGAACCACATCACCAAATTTGGCATCGGGCAGGACCTGGCGCTTCTCAGCGGCGTGACGACGAGACATATCTGACTCTCCTTACTTCGGACGCTTAGCGCCGTATTTCGAACGACGTTGCTTACGGTCTTTGACGCCCTGGGTATCCAGAACACCACGCAGGATGTGGTAGCGGACACCCGGAAGGTCTTTTACACGACCGCCACGGATCAGAACCACCGAGTGCTCCTGAAGGTTGTGGCTTTCACCGGGGATGTAGGAGATAACCTCGAAACCGTTGGTCAGGCGAACCTTCGCAACTTTACGCATAGCCGAGTTCGGCTTTTTCGGGGTCGTGGTGTAAACGCGGGTACATACACCGCGCTTCTGGGGGCAAGATTCCAGGTGCTGCGACTTGGAACGCTTGACTTTGGGCTGACGCGGCTTGCGGATCAGCTGTTGGATCGTTGGCATAGGGCTCTTTTCCCGTTTCTCAACTCAGTCTACGCAGGGAAGCCCCCACGCGGTTAAATCTGTTTCGCGTTACAGGATTGTGACAGGTTGCCCCACACGCGCCCGCAAAACGAAAACCCGCGAGCGTTTCCATTCCGAGGCAAACGTCGCGGTTGGTTCACAGAGGATCGGTGCTTCAAAGTAGCCCGAACTTGATCCCTCAATACTTGGATAGCCGGGGTACACCCAGCTGGATGCTCGCGCGTATAAGCGGAGTCGATGCGCCTGTCAACAGGAGGCCCTGAAATACAAGGCCTTTGCCCCTGCCCATTCAGCGCTGCGCAGCTTTGCGCTCACGAAACAGGGTGAACAGGCCGGTGCCAACAACAATCGCTGCGCCGATCAAGGTCAGTTGGTTTGGCCATTCATTGAACAAGACCAGCCCAAGGATCAGCGCCCAGATCAGACCCGTATAGCGGAAGGGCGCCGCGAAGGCGATGTCCCCGACGCGCATCACCATGACCGAGAAGAGGTAACCCAAGAAAACAAAGAAAGCCGCCATACCCAGCATGGTCGCCGACCAGCCATCAACGGGCGCCCAGTCCACGCCAACAGATGCGACACCAAATCCTATGGTGATCGACAACGCCGCCATGATTGCCACGGTCATCGACGGCGTTTCGGGCGACAGTTTCCGCACCACCAGATCGCGGAAGGTGATGAAACCGACCGCGGCCAGCGCATAAAGCGACCAGACCGAGAAGCCTGCGCCGGGTTGGATGATCAAAAGCACGCCGATGAAGCCCACACCGATCGCTGCCAACCGCCGCCAGCCCAAAGGCTCGGATAGGAAGACCCAAGCGGCAAGTGCGATGACCAACGGCAAGACCTGCAGGATCGCGGTGACATTGGCGATGGGCATGTGAAACAGCGCCGTCAAAAAGCAGTAAGTCGCCCCGATCTCTCCGACACAACGCAACCCGATCAGCTTCCATTCCCGGCGCGTAAGGTTGAACCTCAATGTGCCTAGGTAGCGCCCCAAAACGTAGAGCAGTACGCAGGTCAAAACACCGCGCAAGAACACCGCCTGCTCTAGCGGCATAGTTGTCGACATCACTTTCATGCAGGCGTCATTGAACGTGTAGCCGGCCATCGAGCCGGTCATCAGCGCGGCGGCTTTGAAATTGTCCGAGGGCATGGTGGAGTAAATTCCTTGAATGCGTCCGGACACCATAAGCGTTTCGAGGAACGCCTCAAGAAGTTGGTGAGTAAAAGCCGGGCGAAAAACACCAGCAGGCGATAATTAGGTGTGTGCGGACGGGACTCGAACCCGCATCTCGGGGAAATGCTTCTGATCTCCTGTCCCGCCGGCAGACGGGCGTGCTCTATCCGATTAAGCTACCGCACAGAGTACAAGTGCCGCGAGATATACGGGTTTGTCAAATATACGATCGCCAAAAGAAAAGCCCCGCAAAACGCGGGGCTTTCCATAACTTATGTCAGTGCCGATCAGGGCTGCTCGTCGCCACCCATTTCCGGGGTGTCGACCAGACCCAGATCGTCTTCGGGTGCATCGCCAAACACGTCCTCGACCGGAGCAGCCAGTGCAGCTGCGGCTTCGGCCTCGGCACGGGCTTCTTCGATCACCTTCTGGTCGCGTTTCTGAGCGATGGCGCGAACCTGCTGGGTTGCCCCACCAGTACCGGCCGGGATCAGACGACCCACGATCACGTTCTCTTTCAGGCCAACCAGCTTGTCGCGTTTGCCCTGAACCGAAGCTTCGGTCAGAACGCGGGTGGTTTCCTGGAACGACGCAGCCGAGATGAACGAACGGGTCTGCAGCGAAGCCTTGGTGATCCCCAGAAGGATCGGCTCGGCCGAGGCCAGACGACGCCCTTCGGCGGCGGCTTTTTCGTTCGCAGCCATGTATTCGGCCTTATCGACGTGCTCGCCTTTCAGCAGCGTGGTTTCACCCGAATCCAGGATCTCCCATTTCTGCAGCATCTGGCGCACGATCACTTCGATGTGCTTGTCGTTGATCTTCACGCCCTGCAGACGATACACGTCCTGAACTTCGTCGATCATATAGTCAGCCAGCGCCTCGACACCCATGATGGACAGGATGTCGTGCGGCGCCGGGTTACCGTCCATGATGTATTCACCCTTCTGGATGAAATCACCTTCGGCAACCGGGATGTGTTTGCCTTTGGGCACCATGTATTCCACGGTTTCCATCGACTCATCTGCCGGCTCGATCGAGATGCGACGCTTGTTCTTGTAGTCGCGGCCAAAGCGCACGTAACCATCGATTTCAGCGATGATCGCGTGATCTTTCGGACGACGGGCTTCGAACAGTTCAGCAACACGCGGCAGACCACCGGTGATGTCTTTCGTCTTCGCACCTTCACGCGGGATACGCGCAACAACGTCACCAGCTTTCACGCCTTGACCGTCTTCGACCGACAGAATGGCGTCAACCGACATCGGATAGTGAACCGGGTTGCCCGCATCGTTGCGGACCGGCTCGCCATCTTCTGCGACCAAGATCACTTCCGGCTTCAGCTCGTTGCCTTTCGGCGCCGAACGCCAGTCCGACACGATCTTCTGTGTCATGCCAGTTGCGTCATCGGTTTCGTCACGAACCGAGATGCCGCTGACAAGGTCAACGAACTTCGCGGTACCGTCTTTCTCGGCGATGATCGGCAGAGTGAACGGGTCCCATTCGAACAGCTTGTCGCCACGAGCCACATCGGCACCGTCTTTGACAAACAGCTTCGAACCGTAGCCGATCTTGAACGAAGCACGCTCTTCACCGTTGTCGCCCATGATGGCCATAACCATGTTGCGGCCCATAACGACGATTTCGCCGTCACGGTTTTCCAGTACCGACGCGTTGCGATACTCGATCTTGCCTTCTTGGTTGGCTTCCTGGAACGACTGCTGGCCACCTTGCGCAACACCACCAATGTGGAACGTACGCATGGTCAGCTGCGTGCCGGGTTCACCGATCGATTGCGCAGCGATAATGCCGACAGCTTCACCGATGTTCACCTTGGTACCGCGGGCCAGGTCACGACCATAGCAGTTGGCGCAGACGCCTTCTTCGCTTTCACAGGTCAGCGGGCTGCGGATACGGATGGCGGTCAGGCCAGCCTCTTCCACAGCATCGGCTTTGCGTTCGTCGATGATCTCGTTCTTGGCAACCAGAACTTCTTCGGTGCCCGGAACCAGAACGTCCTCGGCCGCAACACGACCCAGAATGCGCTCCGCCAGCGATGCCACAACTTCACCGTCGTTCACAGCAGCTTCTGCGGTGATCGAGTTTTCGGTGCCGCAGTCCTGCTCGCGCACGATGCAGTCCTGTGCCACGTCAACCAGACGACGGGTCAGGTAACCCGAGTTCGCAGTTTTCAGAGCGGTATCCGACAGACCCTTACGGGCACCGTGGGTCGAGTTGAAGTACTCGAGCACGGTCAGGCCTTCTTTAAAGTTCGAGATAATCGGCGTTTCGATAATCTCACCCGAAGGCTTGGCCATCAGGCCGCGCATGCCGCCCAGCTGTTTCATCTGCGTAACCGAGCCACGCGCACCCGAGTGGGCCATCATGTAAACCGAGTTCGGTTCCATTTCGGCGCCATTTTCGTCGCGCTTGTTCGCCGAGATGGTGTCCATCATGGCGTCGGTGACTTTGTCGTTACACTTCGACCAGGCGTCGACAACTTTGTTGTACTTCTCGCCCAGCGTGATCAGACCGTCCATGTACTGCTGTTCGAACCCTTTAACCTGATCGCGGGTTTCGTCCACGATTGGCCATTTGGTGTCCGGAATAACCATGTCGTCCTTACCGAACGAGATGCCAGCCTTGAACGCTTCTTTGAAGCCCATCGACATGATCTGGTCACAGAAGATAACCGACTCTTTCTGACCGCAGTAACGGTAGACGGTGTCGATGACCTGCTGCACTTCTTTCTTACGCAGCAGACGGTTCACAAGGCTAAACGGCGCCTTGTTGTTCTGCGGCAGAAGCGCGCCCAGACGGATACGGCCCGGCGTGGTTTCGAAACGCTGCATGACAACGTTGCCTTCGGCATCGATCTGCGGCAGACGCGCCTGAACCTTGGCGTGCAGGTGCACTTCGCCAGCGTCCAAGGCGTGGATCACTTCGTCCACATCCGAGAACACCATGCCCTCGCCCTTCATGCCTTCACGCTCCATCGAGATGTAGTAAAGGCCAAGGATCATATCCTGCGACGGAACGATGATCGGTGCGCCGTTGGCCGGCGACAGAACGTTGTTCGTCGACATCATCAGGACGCGTGCTTCCAGCTGGGCTTCCAGCGACAGCGGTACGTGCACAGCCATCTGGTCACCGTCGAAGTCAGCGTTGAACGCCGAACAGACAAGCGGGTGCAGCTGGATGGCTTTACCTTCGATCAGAACCGGCTCGAACGCCTGAATGCCAAGACGGTGCAGCGTAGGTGCACGGTTCAGCATAACCGGGTGTTCGCGGATCACTTCGTCCAAGATATCCCACACTTCGGGACGCTCTTTTTCCACCAGTTTCTTGGCTTGCTTCACGGTGGAAGACAGGCCCTTGGCTTCAAGACGCGAATAGATGAACGGCTTGAACAGCTCCAGCGCCATCTTCTTCGGCAAACCACATTGGTGCAGCTTCAGTTCCGGGCCGGTCACAATGACCGAACGGCCCGAGAAGTCGACGCGCTTACCCAAAAGGTTTTGACGGAAACGACCCTGCTTACCTTTCAGCATGTCCGACAGCGATTTCAGCGGACGCTTGTTGGCGCCGGTGATCACGCGGCCACGACGGCCGTTGTCGAACAGAGCATCCACGGATTCCTGCAGCATCCGCTTTTCGTTGCGGACGATGATGTCAGGGGCGCGAAGCTCGATCAGACGCTTCAGACGGTTGTTCCGGTTGATCACGCGGCGATACAGATCGTTCAGATCCGAGGTCGCGAAACGGCCACCATCCAGCGGCACCAGCGGGCGCAGCTCGGGCGGGATGACCGGGATCACGGTCAGGATCATCCATTCAGGACGGTTGCCCGACTCGATGAACGACTCAACGATCTTCAGACGCTTGATGATCTTCTTGGGCTTCAGTTCACCGGTTGCTTCGGCCAGATCAGCGCGCAGCTGCTCGGCTTCGGCTTCCAGATCGATCGCCGACAGCATTTCGCGGATCGCTTCAGCACCAATATTGGCGGTGAAGGCGTCCATGCCATAGGTGTCCTGGGCGTCCATGAACTCTTCTTCGGTCATCAGCTGACCATACTGAAGGTCCGTCAGGCCCGGCTCGATCACAACGTAGTTTTCGAAGTACAGGATGCGTTCCAGATCACGCAGGGTCATGTCCAGCATGAGGCCGATGCGCGACGGCAGCGACTTCAGGAACCAGATGTGAGCGACAGGGGCTGCCAGCTCGATATGGCCCATACGCTCGCGGCGTACTTTCTGAAGGGTAACTTCAACACCACATTTCTCGCAGACAACGCCGCGATACTTCATGCGCTTATATTTGCCGCACAGACATTCGTAATCTTTGACCGGGCCAAAGATACGGGCACAGAACAGGCCGTCACGCTCGGGCTTGAAGGTACGATAGTTGATGGTCTCGGGCTTTTTGATTTCGCCATAGGACCACGAAAGGATCCGTTCCGGGCTGGCGAGCGAGACTTTGATCTCGTCGAACACCTTGGGGGCGGCCAGCGGGTTGAACGGGTTGGTTGTCAGTTCCTGGTTCATTTTGCGTTTCCTTTAATCAGGGGAAGGGTGGGAGGGGTAAGGCGGGCGCCTTACTCCTCGCCCTCCGCATCCAGGAGTTCCATGTTGAGGCCGAGGCCGCGGACTTCTTTGACAAGAACGTTGAACGATTCCGGTACACCGGCTTCGAAGTTGTCCTCGCCTTTGACGATGCTCTCGTACACTTTGGTACGGCCAGCAACGTCATCCGACTTGACGGTAAGCATCTCTTGCAGCGTGTATGCCGCGCCATATGCTTCCAGAGCCCAGACTTCCATCTCACCGAAGCGCTGACCACCGAACTGCGCCTTACCACCCAGCGGCTGCTGGGTAACAAGCGAGTACGGACCGGTCGAACGCGCGTGGATCTTGTCGTCGACCAGGTGGTGCAGTTTCAGCAGGTACTTCACGCCAACGGTAACTTCGCGCGAGAACTGCTCACCGGTGCGACCGTCGAACAGAACCGACTGACCCGAGGTGTCGAAACCGGCACGCGTCAGCGCGTCGTTTACATCAGCCTCTTTGGCGCCGTCGAAGACCGGGGTGGCAATCGGCACACCGCGGGTGACGTTCGATGCTGCGTCTACCAGCTCGTCTTCGTCCATGCCGGTGATGCCTTCTTCATAGACATCGTCGCCATAGGCGATGCGCATGGCTTCGCGAACCGGAGTCAGGTCGCCCGAACGACGATACTCGCCCAGAGCTTCGTCGATGTTCAGACCCAGACCGCGTGCGGCCCAACCCATGTGGGTTTCAAGGATCTGACCAACGTTCATACGCGACGGAACGCCCAGCGGGTTCAGACAGAAGTCAACCGGAGTACCATCGGCAAGGAACGGCATGTCTTCCATCGGAACAACCTTGGAAATAACACCTTTGTTCCCGTGACGACCGGCCATCTTGTCGCCCGGCTGAAGCTTACGCTTCACGGCAACGAAGACTTTGACCATCTTCATCACACCCGGCGGCAGGTCGTCGCCACGACGGACTTTTTCGACCTTGTCTTCAAAACGCGCATCCAACGCACGTTTCTGGGCTTCGAACTGTTCGTTCAGGGCTTCAACGATTTTCGCATCGTCTTCGTCCTCAAGCGCCAGTTGCCACCACTGACCGCGCGACAGACCTTCCAGCAGCTCTTCCGAGATGGTCGAACCGGCTTTCACGCCTTTCGGGCCTTTGACAGCCACTTTGCCCAGGATCATGTCCTTCAGGCGGGCATAGATGTTGCGCTCCAGAATGTGCAGCTCGTCATCACGGTCGCGGGCAAGGCTTTCGACCTCTTCACGCTCGATCTGAAGGGCACGTTCGTCTTTCTCAACGCCGTGGCGGTTGAAGACGCGGACCTCAACAACAGTACCGAAGTCACCCGGCTTCACGCGCAGCGAAGTATCGCGAACGTCCGAAGCTTTTTCACCGAAGATGGCGCGCAGAAGCTTTTCTTCCGGCGTCATCGGGCTTTCGCCTTTCGGGGTGATCTTACCGACCAGAATATCGCCCGGTTCTACGTCCGCACCGATGTACACAACGCCAGCCTCATCGAGGTTACGCAGCGCTTCTTCACCGACGTTCGGAATGTCGCGGGTGATTTCTTCCGGCCCAAGCTTGGTGTCACGAGCAGCGACTTCGAACTCTTCGATGTGAACCGAAGTGAAGACGTCATCACGTGCAATACGTTCCGAGATCAGGATCGAGTCTTCGTAGTTGTAGCCGTTCCACGGCATGAACGCGACGACCACGTTCTTACCCAAGGCCAGTTCACCCATATCGGTCGACGGACCATCGGCAACCACTTCGCCTTTCGAAACCTTCTGACCCACTTTCACCAGCGGACGCTGGTTGATGCAGGTGTTCTGGTTCGAGCGCTGGAACTTGCGCAGACGGTAGATATCTACGCCCGCATCACCCAGACCAAGGTCTTCGGTGGCGCGTACAACGATACGGGTTGCGTCCACTTGGTCGATCACACCGCCGCGTTTGGCCTGAATGGCCGCACCCGAGTCGATGGCGACCTTGCCTTCGATACCGGTGCCCACGAACGGAGCCTCGGCACGCAGCAGCGGCACAGCCTGACGTTGCATGTTCGAGCCCATCAGAGCGCGGTTAGCATCGTCGTTTTCAAGGAACGGGATCAGCGATGCAGCGACCGAGACCAGCTGTTTCGGCGATACGTCGATCAGGTCAACGTTGTCGCGCGGCGCCATGGTGTATTCGCCCGACTGACGGGTGTTCACCAGATCGTTCTCGAAGCGACCATCGGCATCCAGATGCGCGTTGGCCTGAGCCACGGTGTGACGCATCTCTTCGGTGGCGGACATATAGTTCACTTCGTCCGTGACCTTGCCATCCACAACCTTACGATAAGGCGTTTCGATGAAGCCGTACTTGTTCACGCGGGCAAAGGTGGCCAGCGAGTTGATCAGACCAATGTTCGGCCCTTCCGGCGTTTCAATCGGACACATACGGCCATAGTGAGTTGCGTGAACGTCACGCACCTCGAAGCCAGCACGTTCGCGGGTCAGACCACCCGGCCCAAGCGCCGACAGGCGGCGTTTGTGGGTGACTTCCGACAGCGGGTTGGTTTGGTCCATGAACTGCGACAGCTGCGACGAGCCGAAGAACTCGCGAACAGCGGCAGCAGCCGGCTTCGCGTTGATCAGGTCTTGCGGCATCACGGTGTCGATCTCGACCGAGGACATACGTTCCTTGATCGCACGCTCCATGCGCAGCAGGCCGACGCGGTACTGGTTTTCCATCAGCTCGCCGACCGAGCGCACACGACGGTTGCCCAGGTGGTCAATGTCGTCCACGTCGCCACGGCCATCACGCAGATCCACCAGCGCCTTGATACAGGCGATGATGTCTTCGCGACGCAGGGTGCGCTGAGTGTCTTCCGCATCCAGAGCCAGACGCATGTTCATTTTCACGCGACCAACAGCCGACAGGTCGTAACGCTCTGAGTCGAAGAACAGCGTGTCGAACAGGGCCGACGCAGCTTCGACCGTGGGCGGCTCGCCCGGGCGCATGACGCGGTAGATGTCCATCAGCGCGGTGTCGCGACCCATGTTCTTGTCAGCGGCCATCGTGTTGCGGATGTAGGCGCCCACGTTCACGTTGTCGATGTCCAGAACCGGGATGTCGGTGATGCCCGCATCCAGCAGCTCTTTCAGCGAACCACCGATCAGCTCGCCGTCTTTATCGTGCTCAAGCGTCAGCTCGTCACCGGCTTCGACATAGATCGCGCCGGTTTCTTCGTTGATGATGTCTTTGGCGACAAAACGACCAACGATGCTGTCGAACGGCACCAGAAGATCGGTAACTTCGCCCGATTCCATCAGCTTCTTGACGGCGCGCGGGGTGACCTTCTTGCCAGCTTCGGCAATCACTTCACCGGTTTTGGCGTCGATCAGATCCTGTACCGGACGGGTGCCGGCAACACGCTCGGGGAAGAACTTGGTGACCCAACCTTTGTTCTTCTTCAGCTTGAACTGAACGGTGTCGTAATACGCGTCACAGATGCCTTCCTGGTCCAGACCCAGCGCATACAGCAGGGTGGTCACAGGCAGCTTGCGGCGACGGTCGATACGGGCAAAGACGATGTCTTTGGCGTCGAATTCGAAGTCCAGCCACGAGCCACGGTACGGAATGATGCGGCAAGCGAACAGCAGTTTGCCCGACGAGTGCGTCTTGCCCTTGTCGTGGTCAAAGAACACGCCCGGCGAACGGTGCATCTGGGAAACGATCACGCGCTCGGTGCCGTTGACGACAAAGGTGCCGTTCGGCGTCATCAGGGGCATGTCGCCCATGAACACGTCTTGTTCTTTGATGTCTTTTACCGACTTCGCGCCAGTGTCTTCGTCTACATCAAACACGATCAGACGCAGGGTAACCTTCAGCGGAGCCGAATAGGTCAGGTCGCGCTGTTGGCATTCTTCAACGTCGAATTTCGGCTCTTCCAGCTCGTATTTCACGAACTCGAGGATCGAGGTTTCGTTAAAATCTTTAATCGGGAAAACCGACTGGAAAACAGCATTGATGCCTTCGCCGTCCATCGGCTCGGGCTGATCGCCAGAGTTCAGGAAAAGATCATACGAGCTTTTCTGAACCTCGATCAGGTTCGGCATTTCCAGAACTTCACGGATTTTGCCGTAATACTTACGCAAGCGTTTCTGGCCAAGATAGGTCTGCGCCATAAGGTATTTACCTTTCATTTCTCAACTGAGGCGCCAACCGTTGGGTCGCCGGCGACACCTCGTCCGAGACGGGGGTTCGAACCAATTCATGGAAACCCGCCCAAGGGTTCCCTCCCGATCCATTGAACCTTTCCCAGAACAACGCCCGCATTCAGGCCCTCTTCAAGACAGGTTCGGCTGGACCCGGATTTTCTCCGGGCCCAGCCTTGATTTTGTGGGCCACCGTGGGCCCAAAAGCGTAAAGCTTAAGCCAGTTCGACTTCTGCGCCAGCTGCTTCCAGCTTGGCTTTCACGTCTTCTGCTTCTGCTTTGTCAACGCCTTCTTTGATCTTGCCGCCAGCTTCAACCAGCTCTTTGGCTTCTTTCAGGCCAAGACCGGTGATGCCGCGAACTTCTTTGATCACGTTGATTTTCGAGGCGCCGGCGTTCTTCAGAACAACGTCAAACTCGGTTTTTTCTTCAGCTGCTGCGCCACCGGCGTCGCCGCCAGCTGCCATTACAACTGCGCCGCCAGCGGCGGGCTCGATGCCATACTCGTCTTTGAGGATGGTTTTCAGTTCTTGTGCTTCGAGAAGGGTCAGACCCACGATCTCTTCAGCAAGTTTTTTCAGATCAGCCATTTGACTTCTTTCCGTATTTAGATGTGTTCCAACGTGAGGCGATTATCCGCTCCGCTGGTCTCAGATTGCTTAAGCAGCCTTGTCTTCAATAGTAGACAAGATGGATGCGATGTTCGAAGCAGGCGCGCCAATGGCACCAGCGATGTTCGAAGCAGGTGCGCCAATACAGCCAGCGATCGAAGCAATGAGCTCTTCACGCGACGGCATAGCAGCAACGGCTTTAACACCAGCAGGGTCCAGAGCGTCCTCGCCCATAGCACCACCAAGGATCACGAGCTTCTCGTTGTCTTTGGCGTACTTATCCATGACCTTGGCCGCAGCCACAGGATCTTCGGAATAGGCAAGAACAGTCATACCCGTCAGATAGTCGGCGATCGAAGCGGCCGGCTTACCTTCAAGGGCGATTTTGGCGAGCTTGTTCTTGGCAACGCGTACAGACCCACCAGCTTCGCGCATTTGCGAACGCAGGTCCTGCATTTCAGCAACCGTGAGACCGGCGTAGTGGGCAACCACAACGACGCCAGAGCTTTCAAAGATTTGGCCGAGTTCCTCGACCACTTTTTCTTTTTGTGCTCTATCCACAGTTTCACTCCAAGTATGGAGGGTTTGACCCCTCCGGCTCATATTTTACCGAGTTTTCAAGGAAAACCCGGCAATCGGGTCCGCGATAAGGGTCCTTCGCAAAATCGCCCCAAGGCCAAGCGGCCGAGAGAATTCTTTTGTCCATTTCCCATCTCAGGCAGGAATTATGACACTTGCGCGCGGTCGCTTTTCAGCTTGGCCCACCGGCGTCACCCACCGTCTCGGACGAAACGCAAAACAGCGCACGACGAATCGCACGCTGGAATGCTCGGTCTATGTAGAATGTTTCGAGGGGTTTTCCAACCCCTAACAGGGCGCTCGGTCAAGAAACTCCGGCAGCCTTAACAAGCCGACCCTAGCACAGAATTCAGACTTCTCAAAATGCGCACACAAATCACATGCAAAAAGGGCGCCCAATCAGGACGCCCTTTTCTGAATTCACACTGAAGAAACTCAGTTACCTGTGGCGTTGTCCACGTCCAGCGTTACGCCCGGGCCCATGGTCGAGCTCAGCGAGATTTTCTTCATGTAGGTGCCTTTGGCGCCCGAGGGCTTGGCTTTCTGAACGGCGTCCACGAAGGCGCGCACGTTTTCAACCAGCTTGGCTTCGTCGAACGAGGCTTTGCCCAGGCCAGCGTGAACCACGCCACCTTTTTCAGCCTTGAACTGAACTTCGCCGCCCTTGGCAGCTTCAACAGCCGCTTTGACGTCCATGGTCACGGTGCCCACTTTGGGGTTCGGCATCAGGTTGCGCGGACCCAGAACTTTACCCAGACGGCCAACGATCGGCATCATGTCAGGGGTGGCAATGCAGCGATCGAATTCGATGGTGCCGCCCTGAATGGTTTCCATCAGGTCTTCTGCACCAACGATGTCTGCACCAGCAGCCTGAGCTTCTTCAGCTTTCGGGCCACGAGCGAAAACAGCAACGCGCATGGTTTTACCGGTGCCGTTCGGCAGGCCGATAACGCCGCGGACCATTTGGTCAGCGTGACGGGTGTCAACACCCAGCGCCATTGCGATTTCGATGGTTTCGTCGAACTTGGCGTTAGCGTTGCCCTTTACCAGCGCAACAGCGTCTTCAACGCTCAGGTTTTCTTTGCCGGCGAAGGCTTCGCGAGCGGCAGCGGTACGTTTACCCAGTTTTGCCATCTTACTTCACCTCAATGCCCATAGAGCGGGCCGAGCCCAGGATGATCTGCATCGCAGCGTCGATGTCGTTTGCGTTCAGATCTTTCATTTTTGCTTCAGCGATTTCTTTCACCTGAGCAGCGGTCACGGTGCCAACGGTCTCGCGACCGGGGTTGTTTGCACCCGACTTCAGCTTGGCAGCCTTACGCAGGAAGTACGACGCGGGGGGCGTCTTGATGTCCATCGAGAAGGACTTGTCCTGGTAATAGGTGATCACGGTCGGGCACGGCGCGCCGGGCTCCAGATCCTGCGTCTTGGCGTTGAACGCCTTGCAGAATTCCATGATGTTGATGCCGCGCTGACCCAGTGCGGGGCCGACGGGCGGGCTGGGGTTGGCTTGACCTGCAGGAACCTGCAGTTTCATCGTGCCAGCGAGTTTCTTAGCCATTTGGCTTCTCCTTTAACAACAGCTCGGGGACGCGTCCCTTCGCCTTCTCATTGCCGTGGTCTGGTTTGGCGATCGCGATCGCCGCCCCTCCCACGAAAGAATCTCGCCCGAAGGCGATGGAAGGCGTTTACGCCTGTTAACTGCCTTTGGCAAGACGTTCGCCTCAAACCTACCCAAACTCCTACTTGCATTGTGAAGTGAACACATCACTCGCACCAAGCCGAGAAGTCAGTTACGCGATAACCTTCGCCAACGGTTCCGACCCTAAGGTGTTCAGAGCCGTGCTTCACATAGCCAAAGGAACAAAACCCCAAACCGGTTCCCATGCAGGAATCCGTCTCAGGAAGCGGGTGGGGAAAGAGACCGCTCCCCCTATCATCGCCTTCACTAAGAGTTGGGTCTACGGTCCATCCTTCCGAAAAAAGAACGCGCCGTGCATCGTGTATCTCCAGATCACGAATATTCGGAACACTGACCCTACCACCACAAAAACTGTCACGATCCGAGACGTTTCCAACAATTATCAGATCGTCGTCAATGACCTGCAAATCAGCGAGTGGCATATTGGGGTATCCACCATCAAATATACGCAAACGATCACCTTCAAGCGCGTGGACCAAACCTATGTCACGCGTTGCCATATTGTTCGCATAAACAACCCCGAGAATCTTTGTTCCCTGAAAGACCGCAACATTCCCATCTCTCAAATAACAGGAACCACTCGTGCCACTCTCAGCATGCCCGACAAAACTAACAAACGTGTAACCTGCGTGCTCGATCTCTGCAGTTACCAACCAATTTCGCGTAGCAACTAATTGGCCCGCAGGAGTAAGCAATTCTTTCTCCGGCATGGTACAATGTTCGCTCGCTGGATCATCTGACCGAGCTTTTCCATCTGGTAATTCAGCAAGAGCCACGGCACTCAGCCCCTCCACCTGTGACGCAAACGTCCCTGAATCAGCATCGGCAATTCCAACAAAAGCTAAAATACAAACAAGTGAAAGAGCTGCCCTTAGAGAATGGACCTGCAGCATAAAATACTCCTATCTATAGCGACCTATACTTAGGGTCATAAGTACGGCGTAGAAGCGTAATGTCAACGCATGGCCAAACATCTGATTCATCCTCCAGCTGAAACAAAAAACGCGACGAAGACCAATGTCCTCGCCGCGTTTTTTTAATTCTCCGAAAAGTTAGATCAGCCCTGCTTCGAGACCTGCGTGTAATCCAGTTCGACCGGGGTTTCCCGACCAAAGATCGACACAGCCACCTTCAGGCGCTGGCCTTCTTCGTCCACTTCTTCGACCAGACCGTCGAAGCCTTCGAACGCGCCGTCGGTCACGGCGACTTTCTCGCCAATCTCGAAGCTGATCATCAGTTTCGGCGCTTCCGCACCTTCTTCGACGCGGCCCAGAATGCCCTGTACTTCGGCATCGCGCATCGGCATCGGACGGCCCTGCGGACCCAGGAAGCCAGTGACGCGGTTGATCGACATGATCAGGTGATAGCCCTCGTCCGACATTTCCATGTGGACCAGAACGTAACCCGGCATGAAGCGACGCTCGGTCGTGACCTTCTTGCCGCGGCGCACCTCGATGACCTCTTCGGTCGGCACCAGCACTTCGTCGATTTGGTCCTCAAGACCTTTTTCTTCGACCGAAGCACGGATTGCCTCTGCGATCTTCTTCTCGAAGTTCGACAGCACGCTTACCGAATACCACCGTTTCGCCATGTCAGCCTCTGCATTCCTGCGCCCCGAAGGGACATTTTCAATTTCGTTTCCGGGAACAAAAAATCGGCGTGCAACTTGATTCGCCACACGCCCTTCCCGAAGTGATGCCCGAACTACCCCCGAAATACGCTCATTTCAAGGGCAAAGACCGAGCGTTAGCCGAAGTAGCCCAGCACCGCGGACAGACCGCTGCGGATGCCAAGGTCCACAAGCGAAAAGAACAATGCCGTAAGAGCAGCCAGCACGAACACCATGCCGGTGGTCAACATAACCTCACGGCGGGTCGGCCAGGTGACTTTGGACACCTCGGCGCGCACTTGCTGGATGAATTGCAACGGATTGGTCATCTGTTTTCGGCCTTTCATATGATAGCCGGTCAATTACGCAATGCGCACGGGGTTTTCAAGCCTTCACCGTCAAACCACGCCTAAAAGGCCCAAAGCGACGATCACAACCAGCGCGCCAGCAGCGATTTCCAGCAGTGGGACCGCGCGTGCGGCCATTGTTCCGCCACCCTCAAGAAGCCCCGCCAGAAGCCCTCCGCGCAGGCCAACGGCCGCCATGGCGGTCACGATAGTGACGCTGGCAGTTCCCAGCGCCATCGCGACGACGCCAAGGATGCCCTGCCAGACCAGTCCCATCTGCCATGTCAGCACCAGAAGGAACAGCGCACCGGTGCAGGGACGAATGGCGACGCCTGCGATCAGAACGGCTAACTCGCGCCAGTTTCCAGCGGCTTCCACGTCATGCAGACCCGGCGCATGCGCGTGGCCGCAGTCGTGGCAATGGGTGTGTTCGTCATGGCGGTCATGGCTATGCGAATGGTCATGCGAATGAGCTTCGTTTCTAGATACCCGGTACAGCTTCCGCGCCCCGCGCACCAGCAGATAGACGCCAATCAAAGCAATCGCCGCATAGCTCGCATCTGCAAACCACTCCTCGGCCAGTCCGACCATTTGCTGACGCGTTAGGTTCAAGACCAGTACGCCCGCAAACACCAACAATATGGCGCTGAGTCCCTGCGCAAGCGAGGACAGCAGAGCCACCGTCGACATCCGCCACATGGTCGCGCGCGAGGCCAGAGAATACCCGCCGATCAACACCTTACCGTGCCCCGGCCCGACTGCGTGAAAGAACCCGTAGGAAAAGCAGATGGTCAAAAGCGCAAGCAACGCGCCCGGCTCCCCTGCCCTGAGTGCGCGCAATCCGCGTGCCATCGAGGTCTGCACTTGCCGCTGCCAATCTGCGGCCCATGCCGACACACCCTCCAACGCGCCGGTGGCCCACAGCGCGACACCGACCACCAGAATGACAAGGGACAGGATCGAGATTACTCGGAGCATGTCAGCAACAACTGATCCGCAAACAAATCGCCCACTTCGGGATAGCTGTCTTCCGAGTACTCAACACTGTCTGGGCCATAAAGCAGGCTTTCAACCTTGTCGTAGGCGGCGTTCAGATCAGCTGGCACCTGCTCGACCGTGCAGTCATCCCGGCCCTGAACGGTGACGGGCAGAACCACGTCATAGGCCACAAAAAAGGTGGGGTCGTAGATCTGTACCAACAGGGGATCAGCGCCGACCGTCAGACGCGTATCCAGCGGGCGGATATGCCAACTGATCACGCGCCCATCCTCGTAGCGCATGCCATGCTCGACCGGCCCGGAAAGCGCCACGTCAGCGTCCGCAGTCTTCAGATAGAGATCACCGGGAAAACCCGCCGCCCAGTCCACGTCCTGACCCGCATAGGCGTCCAACGCAGCCTGTTCGGGAATGCCATCCCCGTCCGCATCCAGACCGTTATCTTCGACCAGCAGAAGCGAATAGAACTCGTCATAGGCCCAGAACACCCGTACCCCGGCCAGTTGCCCCGCGTCGTCGAACAACAGATTCGCGCCGGCATCGATGAACACATGCGGGTGGCTGGCCAATGGCAAAGCCGAGGCCGCAATCACCGGAAGGGACAGGCAGGTCGAACGCAGAAAAGTCATACTATGGCATGTAGCGCGGACCACGCAGCTCGACAACAGCCACAGGACCGCTAAGCGAGGCTTCGCTGGATCGTCTATGTTGGTGAAGGTGGTGGCAGGGGCAGCAGGGTTCGAACCCGCGACCTACGGTTTTGGAGACCGTCGCTCTACCAACTGAGCTATACCCCTAGGACCGAGACAGCGATTATGCCAGCGCGCCCGGATTATCAAGAGCTTTCGTTGACATTTTTGGTGCTATCTTCCACGTAAGTCCAAAAACAGGTTCCGCAATGACCGATCCAGCAATTTTCAAAGACGCCCCGTGGGACGCGCTTGACCCGGCCCTGCTGGCGCAAGCGGCAAAGGTGCCGACCATGTTGGCCCCGGCAGAGCAGCGCTTTTATTTCTGGGCCACGTCTGAATGGATGCTGGACAAAGGCGCCGTCGTTGATCTGGGCTGCTACGTCGGCGGATCGACCGCGCGATTGGCGGCAGGGCACCAACATGCGGGCCACTCTGGCCTGATCCACGCCTTTGACCGGTTCGGCGTCAACGAAGCCGCCAAAGAACACTTCCTGTACCCACGTGGGATCGCTCCATTTGAGGGCACCAAAACGCTGGACTTGGCGATCGACCTTCTGACCCCTTGGACCGAGCGTATCTCGCTGCATCCGGGCCAGATCGAGGACCAGATCTGGGAAGATGGTCCGATCGAGATCCTCGTCATGGATGCCTCAAAATCCACGCGGACGATGGACGCGATGACGCGCACCTTCTTTCCGTCGCTGATCCCCGGTCGTGCGCTGGTGGTACAGCAGGACTATCTGTTCTGGCGCTTGCCTTGGATCGCAATCCAGATGGAGCTTCTGGCCGACTATTTCACTCCGGTCGCCTGCGTGCCCGGGCACACGTTGGTCTTTCTGAACACCAAGCAGATCGACGACACTGCGCTGAAACTGGGAATGGTCGCGCCGCTGTCCCACGAGCAACGACTGGAGCTTCTAGAGCGCGCCAAACACCGCTTGATTACCGCGGGTTTTGAGGTCGAACAGCCAATGAACGCGCTGATCGAAACACAAGTCAAAAACCCACATGCGCAACACGCGCGACACATCCCCCAGAAGACGTGAAGCCGCGTTCGGCGCAACTGTTGCGACTGCCCCTTACGCGCCCATGCCGCCACTTATGCAGGAACTGGATCAAGCTTCAAAACAAGCTCGTCCGACCTGTACTTTCCCTGCCGCAAATATCCGGGCTTGCTAACTTCTGGATACCGTTCAGCCCAATCCCGGTAGCGATCATTCGTGACGATCTGGCAGCTATAACTCCGCGCAGCCCGTAAAATCGCCTCATCCGCGATCGTCCCTTTGGGCACGACGATGACGGAATTCTTCGGCAGCCCCAGCCTCTGCTCGAACTCTCGTTCGCCGATGTATTTTCCCAGCAGCAGGTAACCTGCATTCGCATCGAAGAAGAAACGTGGTGCATATCCAAGCTGTGTCAGGTGCTCAACAACATCGCGAAGCGGCTTTGGGCTGGGGGTGTTATCCTTCCAATACATCACGTTCGAGCCGTCGACGACCACACGCGGCTTCACTTGCCGCTTCGCCCGCGGCGAGGTTCGTTTTGCGCGCCCATCTTTCGACTGCAGCGTCCTTAGAAGCGCAAACAGGCTTGCCGCGAATACCGGCGCAGAGATGATCAGATAGTCGGCCCAATCAGCGAAAAGAAACGTGGCGAGGGTGAAAAGGCCGGAGAACACCGTTGCGACATAGTAAATTGTCAAAAAGAGCTTCTGCATATTCGTGTCCGTTCAAAATTCCCAACACGCTTAAATTGAACACCTATAAGTTTCAATATCTCTCAATGCCCCCCAAACACAAAAAGGGCGCTCCTGCGAGCGCCCCTTTCTTAGTCTTCAGTCTCTCAGGCTCTCGGGACATTCGCGCCGAGGCGCGAATACCCTGTCGCCATAAGAACGCTAGGCGTTCTTATTCAACGATTTTCGAGACAACGCCCGAACCAACGGTGCGGCCGCCTTCACGGATCGCGAAGCGCAGCTTCTCTTCCATGGCGATCGGAGCGATCAGTTCAACGTTGAACTTCAGGTTGTCGCCCGGCATGACCATCTCGGTGCCAGCAGGCAGTTCAACAGTACCGGTCACGTCGGTGGTACGGAAGTAGAACTGCGGACGGTAGTTCGCGAAGAACGGGGTGTGACGGCCGCCTTCTTCCTTGGTCAGGATGTAGACCTCGGCTTCGAACTTGGTGTGCGGGGTTACCGAACCCGGCTTACACAGAACCTGGCCACGCTCAACTTTCTCACGGTCGATACCGCGCAGCAGAACACCAACGTTGTCGCCTGCTTCACCGCGATCCAGCAGCTTGCGGAACATTTCAACACCGGTACAGGTGGTTTTCTGAGTGTCTTTGATGCCAACGATTTCGATCTCGTCACCAACGTTCACAACGCCACGCTCAACACGGCCGGTTACAACGGTACCGCGGCCCGAGATCGAGAACACGTCTTCGATCGGCAGCAGGAAGTCGCCGTCAACCGGACGATCCGGGGTCGGGATGTACTCGTCCACAGCAGCCATCAGCTCGCGGATTTTGTTCTCACCGATTTCCGGGTTGTTGCCTTCCATAGCGGCCAGAGCCGAACCAGCGATGATCGGCATGTCGTCGCCCGGGAAGTCGTATTCGTTCATCAGTTCACGAACTTCCATCTCAACCAGCTCGAGCAGCTCTTCGTCGTCAACCTGGTCAACTTTGTTCATGAAAACAACCAGCGCAGGTACACCAACCTGACGCGCCAGCAGGATGTGCTCGCGGGTCTGCGGCATGGGGCCGTCAGCTGCGTTCACAACCAGAATGCCGCCGTCCATCTGGGCCGCACCGGTGATCATGTTCTTGACGTAGTCGGCGTGGCCGGGGCAGTCAACGTGTGCGTAGTGACGGTTCTCGGTCTCGTACTCAACGTGTGCGGTCGAGATCGTGATGCCGCGGGCTTTCTCTTCCGGCGCGCCGTCAATCTGATCATAGGCTTTGAAGTCACCAAAATACTTGGTGATCGCTGCCGTCAGCGTCGTCTTGCCGTGGTCAACGTGACCAATCGTGCCGATGTTAACGTGCGGTTTACCGCGTTCAAACTTTTCCTTAGCCATAAAGCCCTACGCCTCGTGTCTGAGGGGGTCACAGACCCCGTGGTTCAATATCGCGCGCTAGCTATAGCTTTGGCGAAAGAAAATCAAGGCTTGCGTAAGGCCCAAGGCAAGGAAATGTAACAATCCGGCAGCCGCAAATCGCACCAGCGGTTTTTTCGTCGGGTTGCCAAGGGGTTGGCCTTCGCTGCCCAACACCTGTCAATCAGGCTTTTGCCACGGCTTTTTCGATGGCGCCGGGCCGTCTGACGACGAAGTTTCCCGGCCACCGCACACAGTCTGCAAATCGCGCCACGATTGCGCATCCAGAATCGTGTCATAATCGCGGGTGGGATCCACCGCATCCTGCGCCGCCGAGATCCGGTCCGTCATCTGCGGGTGCGAGGCGAAATGTGCCACGATCCCTTCGGCGTCCCCGTGTTCTTCATGCAAACGCTCAAAGAAAGTGCCCAGCGCCTCGGGTGAGATATTGGCCTGCGCCAAAAGGTCATGGGCATAGTCATCCGCCCGCGCCTCGGCCGCCTGACTGTAGGACGCATTGATCAGCTGGTTGGCGATGAACAGCGCGACGGTGCCACCCGCAAAATCCCCAAAGAGAAGCCCCAACACCCCAAGCGATCCGGCGGATCGCAGCGCGTCTCGGGTGGGATCGCGATAGACCACATGGCCGATCTCGTGCGCCAAGACCGCGGCGACCTCGTCTGGATTTTCTGCCTCTTCCAGTAGCCCGCGGAAAAAGACCAACCGCCCACCCGGCAGTGCGAAGGCATTGACCATCGGGTGGTCCAGAATGTGGATCTTGACCTCATAGGGCAGATCCGCGTCGGGGTTCAGTCGCGTATACATGGCCTGCATCGCGTCGGTGCCCGCTGGATCCTCGCAGATGCGAACGCCACCCAACCCGGTCTCGTCCAGTGCCACGCGGATTTGCTCGAACGTAGTGTCACCCAGCGCTTTCTCGCCCTCGGGCGGCAGGATTTCCGCAAGCTGTGTCGCCATAAGCGGCACCAGAAGGAAGATGATCACTGCGACCGAGGCGACAGCCCCACCAGCCCACAGCAGCACCTTGGACAGAGGCGTCGCGTGATCGCGTTTCCCCAGCGATTTGGCGTTCCGGGTTACAACCTTCTGCATCTCTTGATCCGCCAGATAGAGCCGCGTCAGCGGGTCCCCCTGATGCGACAGCACCATGAGGCGCCGGTCCGCCTGATCGCGCACACGACGCAGGGTGTTCCAGCCCCATGTGATCTGCGCGCCATCGGGCATGCCGATGATCAACGCCTCGGGATAGCAGGCGATCTGCACACGGGTCAGATGAGCCCGTTCGCCCCGCGCCAGATCGGCGAAGACCCAGTTCACGTCCTGCCCCGTCATATCGCGGCCCCTACATCCAGCGCCTCGGCAAAGCCCTCGGCCTCGGCGAACTCGTCACGGTCACGCTGGACGATCTGTGCGATGTTCTGCGTGTTTACGACCTCAGTCACTTCCGCGAAATGTTGGGCAAGAGGCAGCGTGATCCATGCATGCGTCATAGCGCGGGTCAGGATGATGAACAGGAAATAGATCAGCACCCCGACTGGAACCAAGGCGGTTGCCGCCATGTCCATGTCGTCAAGATTGATGTTTTCCAGATCAGTCGTGCCGACGGCAAGACCTAGGGCCATGAAGGCGACCAAGAACACCCCCGACAGGACGATGTTCATCATCAAACCGCCCAGCGCGTAGATGCCGATGATCCGCCATGGGCGCGGCTTGGCGGTGAACTGCATGTCGCCCAGCTGTTTCGCCTCGGTCATGCGCTTGAAGCTTTCGGCCCTCCAATAGGCCCAGCCATAAATCAGCCACGGCCCAGACAGCAGATAAACAAGCACCCAAGCCGGGTTTTCATAAAGGGCAAGCATCACCGTCGCAGCGGCACTTAGTCCAAGCGCATAATAGACATGACGCATGGCCCCAAACAGCAGACCCTTAGACCCGCCCTGCACGAACCGCCGATCCCCATAGAAGGTGCGCGAGACGCGGTATTTTTCCAGCCACAGCGTTGTCAGCGGCCATGTCAGGCCCGCGGTGCAAAGGGTCGCGATCCAGTGGACCATCGACCGCCAGCTATAGCCCCATGCGCCGGGCTCCAGCCCGAAGCGGATGCCGCGCCAGCGGGTGCGGGCCAGAATATAGCGGCGGGCACGATACTGCGCGAAGAAGATGATCGGGGTGAGGCCTAGAAAGCTGAGCCCATAGGCCGCGAAGTTGGCATTAAGCAGCGCAAAGCTGAAATACATCAGGATCAGGTTCACAACCCCGATGTAGAAGGCCATGAAGACCACGGCGACCAGAAAGCCCAGAAGCTTCTCCAGCGGATCTCCAACATATTCCAGTGGTGCCCCGCCCGGGCGAATGGCGCTCCAGTAATAGCGGCGCAGGCGGGTCTTGGCCCAGAAACGATAAAACCCAAGCGTCAAAACCGTCAGGATGCCGGTGCGCAGGGCCAGCCAGAATACCGGCCCCTTTTCACCTGCATATGAGATCTTCAGAGTACTGGGCGGCACACCGGATCACTCGAACTTGTTGTTACGCGGGAAGCCGTGGGGCGGCGCTTTGCCGACACCAGCACGCTTACCCAGCCAAGGCGACATATCGCTTTCGGTGCGGGTGCGGTCGCCGGTGGCGGGCCAGGACAGGCCCTCTTCCAGATTGAAAGTCTTCACATCCGACAGACCGCCGTCCAGCTCCAATATCCCCTGCTTTCCACGGGCCGAGTTGTACTTCTGCAACCGGACGCCTTTGCCGCGCGTCATCTCGTTGATCTCGGCCACCGGGAAGACAAGCAGGCGCCGGTTCTCCGAGATGATAGCCACGTGATCACCAGCAATCGGCGCACAGATCTTGGCGGTCGCGTCACCCACATTCAGAACCTGCTTGCCGTTTTTGGTCTGGGCCAGCACGTCGTTTTCGTTGACGATGAACCCGTTCCCCTCGTTCGAGGCGACCAGCAGCTTGCGATCTGGGGTGTGGATGAACAGGTCCACGATCTCGGCCTCGTTCGGCAGATCGACCATCAGACGCAGAGGTTCGCCCATACCGCGCCCGCCGGGCAGGTTGGCGCAAGAAATGGTGAAGAACTTGCCGTTGGAATCGAATGCCAGAAGACGGTCGGTGGTTTCCGCGTGGAAGATGAAACGCGGGCCGTCGCCGTCGCGGAATTTCAGCTCGCGAGTCAGGTCGATATGACCTGACATGGCGCGGATCCAGCCCATCTGCGAGCAGACCACGGTAATCGGCTCGCGCTCGATCATGGCTTCAAGCGGCACCTCTTCGACTTCGCCGGCTTCGGCGAACTGAGTGCGACGGGCGCCGCCCTCGAAGACCTTGCCAAACAGCTTCTTCGATTCTTTCAGCTGCTCAGAAATCTTGCCCCATTGCAGGTCTTCATTGTCCAGAAGATCCTCAAGCGCGGCACGTTCTTCCATCAGCGTGTCACGCTCGCGGACCAGCTCGATTTCTTCAAGGCGGCGCAAGCTGCGCAGACGCATGTTCAGGATCGCATCTGCCTGAACCTCGGACAGCTCGCCTTCGCCGGGGGCAGGGCTGACATAGTCGTCTTCCGACATGGCGCGGACGTGCTCGATCCCCCAATCTTCGCGCATCAACGCGGCTTTGGGATCATCGTCATAACGGATAATGTCGATCACCCGGTCAAGGTTCAGGAAGGCAACGATGAAGCCCTCAAGCACTTCAAGACGGTGGTCGATCTTGTCCATCCGGTGACGCGATCGGCGTTGCAACACATCGCGGCGGTGATCAAGGAACGCGCGCAGCACTTCCTTCATCGAACAGACCTTCGGCGTCACCCCGTCGATCAGCACGTTCATGTTCAGGCTGAATCGCGTCTCGAGGTCCGAGTTGCGATACATCAGCCCCATCAGAAGCTCGGGATCGACGTTCTTGGACTTTGGCTCAAGCACGATACGGATGTCATCAGCACTTTCGTCACGGATGTCGCCCAGAATCGGAACTTTCTTGGTCTGGATCAACTCGGCGATCTTCTCGATCAGCTTCGACTTCTGAACCTGATACGGGATCTCGGTCACAACGATCTGCCATTGCCCGCGGCCAAGATCCTCGATCTCGTGTTTACAGCGCAGACGGAAGGAACCACGGCCCGTGCGATAGGCAGTGGCGATGTTTTCCTTTGGCTCGACTATCACGCCGCCGGTCGGGAAGTCCGGGCCGGGCACATAGTTCAGAAGCGTGTCGTCGCGCGCGTCCGGCGTCTTGATCAGATGCAGACAGGCATCGATCAGTTCCGAGATATTATGCGGCGGAATGTTGGTCGCCATCCCCACCGCGATGCCTGATGAACCGTTGGCCAACAGATTCGGAAACTCTGCCGGTAAAACAACCGGCTCGGTCAGGCGACCATCATAGTTATCGCGATAGTCGACCGCGTTCTCGTCCAGACCTTGCAACATTGCCTCGGCAACGAAGGTCATGCGCGCTTCCGTATAGCGGCTGGCGGCAGGGTTATCGCCGTCGATATTGCCAAAGTTCCCCTGCCCGTCGACCAGCGGATAGCGCACTGCGAAATCCTGCGCCAAACGTGCCATCGCATCATAGATCGCGGCATCCCCGTGCGGGTGAAAATCCCCCATCGTATCGCCGGAAATCTTAGCCGATTTCAGGAACTTGCCATTCGAGGCCAGCTTCAGGCGGCTCATCGCATACAGGATGCGGCGATGCACAGGTTTCAGGCCGTCACGAGCATCCGGCAAAGCGCGGTGCATAATGGTCGACAGCGCATAAGTCAGATAGCGATCACCAATGGCGCGGCGTAGCGGTTCGGCCAGCTCGCTGCCCTTGATCTCGGAATTGTCAGTTACGTCATTCATGCATTTGGTGTATCCTTGAGGAGGACTCGCGTAAAGCTGCCATGCGGGTTTCTTGGGGGAAAATCATATTACATTCCCCGCGATATTTTATGAGCACGAGATATTAACTGGTGATGATTTAAGGGGGATACTATGGGTATTGTACGTATGTCATTATTGACGGTCGGCGTGATGGGCGTCGCCATGATGCATTATGGACGGGACGACGGTCTGCCAACCGATCGGATCGGCCGCGAGCCTGACGTGAAACAAGACAGCATCGTTGCGGTGTCCGCGAAACTGGCAGAAACGCCCGTCAGCGCTGTTGTGCCTATTGTGGCCACAGCACCAGTCGAAGCACCTGCACCGACCAGCCTTGTGATCAAAGCCGCCGCCGTTGCCGGCGACCCGAACAGCCCCGCAGCGCAGGCCGAAGAAGCTGCGCGCCTGATGGCGGCCAGCGCCCCGGCCCCGACACCCACTGCGCCCGAAGCGGCCACAGACGACGCGGACTTCCCCACCCTGTTCGTCAGCGGCAGCACCGTGAATATGCGTGGCGGTCCTTCGACCCAATTCGGCGTGGTGACGCGCCTGACCCGCGGCACCGAAGTGCTGGAAACCGGTCAGACCGAAAACGGCTGGAGCCAGATCAAAGTGGTCGAGACCGGCACGCGCGGGTTCATCGCCTCGAAATTCCTGAAGCCGCAACTTTAATAAGCGGCCCTTCCCTTAAGAGTTCCACTGGGCGCCCTTTGTGGCGCCTCTTTTTTTGTTGACCCCCGCCGCAGCAACCCCGTACCCCTTCCCGGGCGAGGCAGGAGACACATATGACCCAGAAATCCATCCTGATCACCGGATGTTCTTCCGGCATCGGCCACGACGCAGCCTATACACTTGCCAAGCGCGGCTGGCGCGTTTTTGCCACCTGCCGCAAGGAAGAAGATTGCGAACGGCTGCGCAATGAGGGGCTTGAAAGCCTGCGCCTGGACCACGCCGACGAGGCCAGCATGGATGCTGCCGTGACCGAGGTGCTGTCGCGCACTGGCGGCACGCTGGACGCGCTGTTCAACAACGGCGCCTATGCCATCCCCGGCGCGGTCGAGGATCTGCCCACCGACGCCCTGCGCACCATCTTCGAGACCAACTTCTTCGGGTATCACCACCTGACTCGCCTGATCCTGCCCGTCATGCGCAAGCAGGGGCATGGCCGCGTGATCCACAACTCATCCGTGCTGGGCTTTGCCGCAATGCCGTGGCGCGGGGCCTATGTCTCGTCCAAATTCGCGCTTGAAGGATTGATGGACACCTTACGGCTTGAAATGCGCGGCATGCCAATCGACATCATCCTGATCGAGCCCGGCCCGGTAACCACCAAGATCCGCCAAAACGCCCAACCGCATTTCGAGCGCTGGATCGACTGGGAAAACAGCCCACGCCGGAACCTTTATGCGAAACTACGCGAGCGCCTGTATGACGACAGCGGTGATTTGGACAGGTTCGAACTGCCCCCGTCTGCCGTGACAAAAAAGCTGATCCACGCGCTGGAGCACCCCAAGCCGAAGCCGCGCTACTATGTCACCACGGCCACCTATATTGCAGGCATCGGCAGACGACTTCTGTCGACACGCGTGGGCGACCGACTGACGCCCAACGGCTGACTGCGCCCAAATGCCCCTCGCAAATCGGGGGGAATGCGACTATCTGATGGCGGACACGTAAGAAAGAGACATCATGGCCGACGATCCCCTGTTCATCCTCGTAGTGCTGTCCTGCGCTGCCGTTCTGATCATCCTGATGCTGGGCATTGGGTCGTTTGGGGTCGGTGGCAAAGTTGCCCATAAACACTCGAATCGCCTGATGCGCTGGCGGATCGGGGCGCAGGCCGTGGCCATCGCGCTGATCCTGCTGTTTGTCTGGCTGCGCGGAGGAAACTGATGGTTGTTCTGAACAAGATTTACACGCGAACCGGCGACAAAGGCGAAACGGCGTTGGGTGATGGCTCGCGCCGCCCCAAGCATGACGCGCGCGTCGACGCCTATGGCACCGTGGATGAAACCAATGCCACAATCGGGATGGCCCGCCTGCACGCCGACGGTGACATGGACGCAGCACTTGCCCGCATCCAGAACGACCTGTTTGATCTGGGCGCGGACCTCTGCCGCCCCGACATGGCCAAAGACGCCGAAGCCGAATACCCGCCGCTGCGTATGGCACAAGAACAGGTGGATCGACTGGAAGCCGAGATCGACGCGATGAACAAGGCGCTGGAACCGCTGCGCAGCTTCATCCTGCCCGGCGGCTCGGCCCTTGCCGCCCACCTGCACCTGACCCGCACCGTATCGCGCCGCGCCGAACGTCTGGCAACTGAACTGGCCACGTTTGAGGATGTGAACCCTGTGGCCATCAAATACCTGAATCGCCTGTCCGACTGGTGCTTCGTCGCCGCACGCGTGACGAATGACGGCGGCAAAGCGGACGTGCTGTGGGTTCCGGGGGCGAATCGCTAGCCCCCAGCGCCCCTTAGGCTGGCCCAATTAAAGAGAGTAGAAACCGATTCCGACCGGTCTCGGATCGCAATGGGCGTCGAGCACCCGCTCTTAGTGCTCTCGGCAACATTCTTGCAAAGAATCCCCCGCAAAACGAAAGAACGCGACGTCCGTGGACCCGGACGTGACGATTTTGCGCTGTTTTCACATGCAGCATTTCGGTAAACGTGTCGCGAGAGCATTACCGCCCCCCGTGGGCATAACTGGGAGATACCGCTGATGAAGGTGCTAGTGCCTGTGAAGCGCGTGATCGACTATAACGTGAAGGTTCGTGTGAAAGCGGACGGGACCGGTGT
>NZ_CANLNB010000006.1 GCF_947492455.1 uncultured Aliiroseovarius sp. | reverse complement strand
CAGAAGAAATCGGCCTGGGCCCAGCAGCTGACCGAGATGACCCACGAGGACGACGATCCCGGCACCACCTGGAACGAGCGTGCGCGTGCGGACAAGCCCGACTGGATGAGCCCCCGCATGGCGTGGCGCGCAATCCAGCAGGCGCTGCCGAAAGAGGCGATCATCTCGTCCGACATCGGCAACAACTGCGCCATCGGCAACGCCTATCCGTCCTTCGAGGAAGGCCGCAAGTATCTGGCCCCGGGCCTGTTTGGCCCCTGTGGCTATGGTCTGCCGGCTGTTGTTGGCGCCAAGATCGGTTGCCCGGACGTGCCGGTTGTGGGCTTCTCGGGCGACGGTGCCTTCGGCATCGCGGTGACCGAGCTGACCGCCATCGGCCGCGAGGAATGGCCCGCCGTGACCCAAGTGGTCTTCCGCAACTACCAGTGGGGTGCGGAAAAGCGGAACTCGACCCTGTGGTTCGACGATAACTTCGTGGGCACCGAGCTGGACCAGCAGGTCAGCTATGCCGGCATCGCCAACGCTTGTGGTCTGAAAGGCGTCGTCGCCCGCACCATGGACGAACTGACCGCCGCGATGAGCCAGGCTGTGGAAGACCAGAAGAACGGCATCACCACCCTGATCGAAGCGATGATCAACCAGGAACTGGGCGAACCCTTCCGCCGCGACGCGATGAAAAAACCCGTCAAAGTCGCTGGCATCAACAAAGACGACATGAAACCGCAACAGGTTTGATGATCTCTCCCTTGCCGGGGCAGGCCTACGCCCCGGCAGTCCCTGCGCCCTCTCTTCGACCACCCTTGAAGAAGAGGGGGCGCACTTTTCTTTTTGAAGGATGAAAGTGATGATGCAGGACAGCACAGCCCCCGCATTTGCACCCCGTATGATGGCGTTTCTGCAGGACAACTGGCGCGGATTTCTGGTGTCAGTCGTCGTGGCTGCGGCGGCGCAATTTTTGTCGGAGCATTACGGCGCGCCCGCGATGCTGATGGCGCTGCTTCTGGGCATTGCTTTTCATTTCTTGGCAGAAGACAGCGGCGGCGTCTGTAAAGCCGGGATCGAGTTCACCGCCCGTACCGTGCTGCGCTTTGGTGTAGCGCTTCTGGGCGCACGCATCAGTGTCGAGCTGATGGTGGGCCTTGGGCCAAAGCTGATCGCGGTTGTTGTGCTGGGTGTGATCCTGACCATCCTGTTTGGCCTTCTGATGGCACGTGTCCTAGGGCGCGGCTGGCGCTTTGGTCTTTTGACCGGCGGATCGGTTGCAATCTGCGGTGCCTCGGCGGCTATGGCCATCGCTGCAGTCCTGCCGAAGAACGAACATTCCGAGCGCAACCTGATCTTCACCGTGCTGTCGGTCACCGTCCTGTCGACCATTGCGATGATCGCCTATCCGATCCTGACCGAGGCCTTCGATTTCAACGACGAAGTCTCGGGCGTGTTCCTTGGCGGCACGATCCATGACGTGGCGCAGGTGGTTGGCGCGGGCTTCTCGGTCTCGGATCAGGCGGGCGAAGTGGCCACGATGGTCAAGCTGATCCGCGTGGCAATGCTGGCCCCAGTGGTCCTGATCATCTCGATCATGGTGCGCCGCTTTGCTGAGGACAATGCAGCAGAGGGCAAACGCCCGCCAATCCTGCCGACATTCGTCGTCGGCTTCCTGATCTTCGCCACCCTGAACTCGCTTGGCCTGATCCCGGCTGCTTTGGTCGATGCCATGTCGTCGCTCAGCCGTTGGGCGCTGCTGGTGTCGATTGCCGCGGTGGGCATGAAAACCTCGCTCAAGCGCATTCTAGAAGTAGGCGGGCAGGCCATTGCGATGATCGTGGTCGAGACAATTTTCATTGCGCTCTTTGTCCTCGCTGGCGTCCTGATGTTGGGCCACTAAGCAAATCCGTCGAGAAGGATCAGACGATGAAACCGCTTGAAATGCTTTTGAAAAACGCGGCACGCTCGCAAAAGAAGATCGTGCTGAGCGAAGGCGCCGATCCGCGCGCGGTGGCAGCGGCCATTGAGGCACGCGCCCAAGGGATCGCCCGGATTGTGCTGGTGGGGCCTGAGGCCGATGTGCAGGCCGAACTTGCCCGCGCGGGTGCCGCGTCTGGTGACGGGATCGAGATCCAAGACCCGGCAACCTCGCCTTTGTTGGACGAGCTAGCAGAGCTGTTTCACAAGCTGCGCGCGCACAAGGGCGTCACGCCAGAGATGGCCCGCGACGCAGCGCGTTCGCCCCATGTCTTCGCCGCCCTTCTGGTCAAGTCGGGCCACGCCGATGGCACAGTCGGAGGCGCTGTCGCCACCACCGCCGAGATCGTGCGCACCGCCATTCAGGTGATCGGCCCCAAGCCCGGCTCCAAGCTGATTTCAAGTTTCTTTCTGATGCTGTTCTGCAAGGATCACCACGCCAAGAAGGGCGCGCATATCTTCACCGATAGCGGCCTTGTGGTGGATCCCTCGGCCGAGGAAATGGCCCAGATCGCGCAAGCTTCGGCCGAATCCTTCGTCGCCCTGACCGGTGACACGCCGCGGGTTGCGATGCTGTCGTTCTCAACGCGCGGGAGTGCCTCGCACGACAAGGTGTCGAAAGTGGTCACGGCGACCGAACTGGCACGGGCGGCCAACCCAGATCTGTTGATTGATGGCGAGCTTCAGTTCGATGCGGCGTTCGTTCCGGATGTGGCGGCCTCGAAGGCCAGCGGATCGCCGTTGGGTGGCGATGCCAACATCTTTGTCTTCCCCAATCTGGAAGCAGGTAACATCGCCTACAAGATTGCACAACGCGTGGGCGGTGCCGCGGCAATCGGCCCAATCCTTCAGGGTCTTGCACGCCCCGCCAACGACCTGTCACGCGGCTGTTCGGCGGAAGACATCTTGCACATGATCGCAGTAACCGCCGCACAGGCCGAGGCCGCAGACATCCCGAACACTGAAGCTTAAGGAGAAGACGCATGATCCCTCACGTTGTTGATCTCAGCACACCTACCGACACCAAAACCTCGCGCCGCCTTGCGAATATCCCGGATTGCGTGGTCGAGGGCGACCCGCATCAAGATATCTGGGTTCATTCGACGAGCCCGGATAGGAAGCTGACCGTTGGGGTCTGGACCTCGACCCCCGGAAAATGGCACGCCTTCGCAGGCAAGGACGAATACTGCTATATCGTGTCCGGGCGATGCGCTTTGATCCATGAAGACGGGACGCGGCAAGAGTTCACTGCGGGGGGCTCTTTCTTCATCCCCGATGGGTTCAAAGGATTCTGGGAAGTTCTGGAAACAACAACGAAGCATTTCGTGATCCGCGATACCAGTTCCCAGTGAACTTCCCGTCTTCAGTGTGCTGTCAGACGAATTCCAATCAGTCTCACCTAGGGCAACAGGACTGTCCCTTATGCCGCGCAGGTCCCTCGCCATTCGACAAGAGCAGCGGTGCGAGTATGCGTAAAATGTTCACGCCTAAATAGGCTGTGATCCTGATTGAAGTGGTTGAAGACGGAGTGTGTTGTCAGACTAATTCGAACCAGTCTCAGCTAGGCCAGTCTCGCTGTCCTTTATGCTGCACAAAGACCGCGCCACTCGGCAAGAGCGGCGGTTCGGTTGAGCTTGAAATGTTCGCGTTTCGAAAGACTGCGATCCTGATTGAAGTGATTGAAAACGGAAGAGTGGTTGGCGACGAATTTCTGTAGACTTCGCATCCTTCGAAATCGTGACATCGCGCGTTCTCGTCGTCGAAACGGAAGATTCGAGTTTTCAATCCGGTTGTTCAGGTAGCGGCCGGTTGCCTGCTTCTCGGCGTTTCCAATCTCCCGCATTGCAGCTCCGTAGGATCTGAGTTGATCTGTAACGATAAGTTCAGGTTGGCCATACCGTTTCATCGCTTTCTTCAAGAATTTATTGGCTGCACGCTTATTCCTTCGCTTCGTGACGTAGCTTTCCAGCACCTCCCCTTCATGATCAATCGCTCGCCAAAGGTAATGCCGTTCACCATTGATCTTCACGAACACCTCATCCAGGTGCCACTGCCAACGTGAAAAAGTACGGAGCTGCTGAACCCGTTTTCTCCGGATCTCAGATGCGAACAGCGGTCCAAATCTGTTCCACCAATACCTTACGGTTTCGTGGCTCACATCAATCCCACGTTCATGCAGCAGGTCCTCGACATTACGAAGCGAGAGTGGAAACCGAACGTAGGGCATTACCGCCAAACGAATGATCTCAGGGCTGGTTTTGAAATAGCGGAAAGGGGAAGGTTTGGACATGACAGCACGCTAAGTCAGCACCCTGCCCGTCTCAAGCTGGTTTCTTCTGACAGAGCCGCCAGCATCTCTCACGGGCGGCACACCGTCATGAGCTGCTGGTTGTTCCCGATGTCGTTGCCTCCGGTCGCGCGCAATCTGCCGCCGAAGCGTTTGTTGCCAAGCTACAGCCTGACGGGTTGAACGGCTGCCCACAGATTATCAAGACGGGCACAGTATCCCCAGATCATCTGCAAATGGAGCTCTGCGCGGAAGCGCTGTCCAAAGTGCTGGATATTCCACCTCAGGACATTCAGCCCTCCTTGCGTCAGATCATGGCGCCCTTCGCCTGCCGTCGGCGCGGGGTCGAGATGAAGATCATTGCCGGAGAGCGTGAACCCATTCCAGGCGCAACGCTCAGGCGTGCCCTGCACAATGCCCACATTTGGACAGATCAGCTTAAGACGGGTGAGACACTAAAACAGGTCGCAGCACGTGTCGGAAAGACGGAGAGCTATATTCGGCGGATCACACCTCTGGCCTTTCTCTCGCCCCGCATTCAAACCGCCATTATGGAAGGCACCCAGCCCGTCGAACTTACATTGGAATCTCTGGTCAGAACGTCCCTTCCTCTGGATTGGAGCGTGCAGGAAAAACTGCTCAGGTTTGCATAACAGCCCTTCCCTGATCGTCTCCGAACAATCCCTGTTACCTCAAAAGATTTCCCTGTTATTGCGATTAATTTCCCTGTTCCGCGAAGCAGGGAAATCTCTCTCCAAGCCCCTGATTTAATGCGGAAACATCAGCGTCAAATCAGCCAAATCCGGTCAAAAAAGTAAAAATTCCCTGTAAATTCCCTGTTAACAGGGAAATCACGGCAATCCGCACCGTCGAAATTGCGCGCCTGAGACGATTGGGAAAATGTGATGAAAACCGTGCGACGACTGCGTCTCAGGGAAACACTCAACGCCACAACGCACGGAAATCGCGCGATGAATTCGCAAGAAACGCGTGAAGGGATTTGAGACGGGAATGACTGGCTGGGGTGGTAGGATTCGAACCTACGGTACGCGGTACCAAAAACCGTTGCCTTACCACTTGGCTACACCCCAACCGTGCGGGTGTAACTAGCCAAAGCGGAAACGGGGTGCAACCCCAAAAGTTTGCTTCTTGCGGGAATTTTGACTGGTTCACTTGATGCATGAACGTTCAGCGTCTTTTCCTGCACTGTACGTCGTCTGAGCGTTAATTTTTTGAAACTGCAGTAACGTCAATCAGACGTCATGACAAGTTAGCGCACGGTCCTCACGGGCGGGCCTTCGCGAGAGAATCGAACGCCGCGAGTTCCTTAAGTAGCGCGGGTATCTGGTCGATAGGAATCATGTTCGGACCATCCGATGGTGCAGTGTCTGGATCCTGATGAGTCTCGAGAAAAACGCCAGCCACACCGACCGCGACAGCAGCCCGCGCCAGCACCGGTGCAAAATCCCGCTGCCCACCAGAGGACGCGCCCTGCCCGCCCGGCATTTGGACGGCATGGGTGGCATCCATGATTACAGGATGGCCCAGCCCAGCCATCTGCGGAAGCCCTCGCATATCGGTGACCAGCGTGTTGTAGCCGAAACTCGTGCCTCTTTCGGTCAGCAGGATTTGTGCATTTCCGGCCGTTTCCAGCTTACCCGCCACATGCGCCATATCCCACGGGGCAAGGAACTGACCTTTCTTTACATTCACAGGCCTGCCAGTGCGCGCGGCGGCCACCAGAAGATCGGTCTGCCGGCACAGGAAGGCCGGGATCTGCAGCGCGTCCGCGACCTCGGCCACTGGGGCGCATTGATCTGGCGAATGAACATCCGTGATGACCGGCACGCCAATGGCGGATTTGACCGCCGACAGCATCTCAAGTCCGGCTTCAAGCCCCGGGCCGCGCGCACCCTGCGCGGAGGTTCGGTTGGCCTTGTCAAACGAGGCTTTGAAGACGAGCCCCACGCCCGCATCCTCGCAGGCCTGTTTGAGCCGCTCGGCCAAAAACAGGGCGTGATCGCGTGTCTCAAGCTGGCAGGGCCCTGCAATCACCGACAAGGGCAGATGGTTGCCAAAGCGCACCGGGCCGATCAACACGTCAGACATATCAGGACGAGATCTGTTCACGCAGGATCGACGCGGTCAGCGACAGCATCAGGTAGATGCCGGAAAAAATCAGGAACGCCAGAAGCGTGTTTTCGAACGCTTTGGGATAGGTCGGCTGGTCCGGCGCCACGGGACTAACGTTGGTCGACAGATAGCGGGTCTGCTTGTTGGCTTCGATACGGGCGACTTCCAATTGCTGCAACGCCTGTTGCATCAAAAGCGTCCGCGTTTCCAGATTGGTTTGCGCGATCCGCAGCTGCCCACTGATGGACGCCAGAGACCCGTTTTCGCCCCCAGTATCCGTCAGCTTCCCACGCAGCTCGGCAATCAAGGTTTCAAGCCGCGCAATATCACCTCGCACACCATCCACACGGGCTTTGTTGGGATTGGCATTGTCCAGAAGTTGGTCCAACCGCAACCGTTTGTCCTGCAATTGCAGTTCAAAGGTGTTGACCTGCGCCATCAAGGAAGACGCATCCGAGGTCGCATCAAATACGCCCATATCTTCCTGCAATCTCAACACGCGGTCCTGCGCGGCCAGCATCTCGGCCTCGGCGTCTTCATAGCTGTCTTGCGCGCCTTGCATCTGATCCTCGCGCTTGCGCTGGGTCAGGTTGTCGACACGCTCTTCCGCATAGGCGATCAGCGATTTCGAATACCGCTCGCTGACCTCGGGCGAGGCAGCGACCACCTCCATCTTGATGATACCTTCTGTCGGGTCGAAACCTATCTTCACCCGTTTGCGATAGACCTTATAGGCGGTTTCATTGCTGGCATCAGGATCAAGCCGTTGCACAACATCAATCGACGGATCGCTGAAATGCTCTTTGAATCCGACATCCCGATCTAGCCGCAACATCGCCTCGCGCGAGGTCAGATAGCCCTGCACACCGATGCTGTCCTGACTGGACGCAAGGCCTGTCCCGGCAAACAAACCGGCAGCCCCGCCGCCGCCCGCCCCATCGGCCTGCTGGATCACAAACTCGGACTTTGTGGCGTACATCGGGGTGGCCACGTTGTAATAGTAATACCCGGCCACGATCGACGGCAGCACCACGAAAAATGCCAGACGCAGCAACAGCATCCGCAAATTGCGGCGGCGCCGGCGTGCGATGTCCAGCTGGATGTCCATAACCGAACGCGCGCGCGCGGCGGCGTCAAATACGCCCGGCCCAGGTGCATTCGTCGGCGCAGCCGGCTGCGGCAGATTGGCCGCATTTCGGTCGCCCTCGCCCTCGACCAGCTCCAACATATTGGCGCGCTTAAACGGATCGATCCCGGCCTGCCGCAGCCGATAGACGGCCTCGTGGTCGTCGTCGGTCTGGATGCCGTGTTTTTGCGCAACGCGCCGGGCCATCCGCAGCTGGCGCGCAGTCAGACCTTCCTGACGCACCTTTTCGATCTCTGCGGCCTCATCGGCCCCTTCTGGATTGGCGCCACGTTGCACGCGAACCCTTGGCGTCGCCCCAGCAGGTGGCAACCCATCCTCTTGTGGACCGGCAGCCATTTCCTCAAGCGGGTTCATGGCACGATCCGGAGCATTGGCAGCGTCATGATCCGTGTCCTGCCCAGACTGAACCGACCCAGCATCACCCCCTTCAGTGTGCGAAGCAGGTCCGGTATCCCGACGGATGCGATAACGATTAGCCTTGGGTTTGGTAGTCATAGAGCTGCTTCGCTTCTTCCAAAGTCTCGAACTGGTAAAATTGGCCATCTTTCAGAACAGCCGCAGAATTGCACAGTTTCTCCAATGTTCCCGCCTGATGGGACACCACGATCACCGTGGCGTCTTTCAGCCGTTCCTGCAACACTGTCCCCGCGCGACGGTTAAATTCGGCATCTGTTGTGCCCGGCATGCCTTCGTCAATCAGGTAGATGTCGAACTCCATCGCCAACAAAAGCGAGAAGGTGAACCGCGCGCGCATCCCCGAGCTATAGGTCGCGATCGGGAAGTCATAGTATTCCTCAAGATTGCACAGCCAGCGGGTGAAGGCTTCAAGATAGTCAGGATCCAGCCCGTAAAGGCGCGCAATATGCCGGGCATTGTCTCGGGCAGACAGTTTTCCGACCACGCCCCCCATATACCCCAAGGGGAACGAGACCCGGCACCCGCGCACGATCTCTCCCTCATCCGGCTTTTCCAGTCCGGCCATCATGTTGATTAGCGTGGTCTTGCCTGTGCCGTTCGGGGCCAGAATGCCCAGCGAGTTGCCCAGCTCAACCCGAAACGACGCCTGGTCCAAAATGACCTTGCGTTGTTTTCCGGTCCAAAAGGACTTGCTGACATTCCTGAATTCGAGCATTCGCGCCCCGATACCTGAAGTGGTCCTACTACTCTTAGGCCGACTTTCTTAATGAAGAACTATAGGCCGTCATTTCGGCGAAACTATGTCTGTTTTTACAAGAAATCTAGCGTGTGACGGCGCGATATAAAGAAGAAAGCGCCAGAAGATCTGACGCTTTCCAAAAGTATCGAATGGCAGGCAGGCCTGCCAAAAGCCCGGGATCGGGATTAGCCGTGCTGTTTTTCGACCCGCAACAGCTTGCCCGAGATAAAGGACAAAGCCACCGCGCCAAAGCTGAACAGCGCACCCATTTTGGCGGCGTCCTGCACCGGTCCCGGCGCAAAGGCGACCGAGGCCACGAAGAGCGACACGGTAAAGCCGATCGCGGCGACAAAGCCGATCACGATCAGGTCGACCAGCCGCATGCCCGCAGGAAGGCCAAGTCGCATCGGCCCGACCGCGATCCATCCCATGATGAAGACCCCGATGGGCTTGCCGATGACCAGCCCAGCCAGCACCAGCCACGTGGCCTCGCCGATGGCGCCGAACTCGACACCCGCGTTTAGAAGGCCGAAGAAAAACAGCACGATGTCGACCGGAATAGCCAGCGAATGCTCCATCTGGTTCAGCGTGTCGTGCAGGTATTTCTCGGCCTCGGCAAAGATGCCGAAAGCGCGGTCAGCATGGGGTATCGCAGGAATCACCGGCAAAAGGCCCAGCGCCGGGTGGATGCCAGCCTGTGCAAAGCCATACCAGCTAAGGCAGCCCGCGATAGCGTACGGGATCCAGCCCAGTTTCTTGCGTACGAAGGTCGAATACTGGCGCAGCTGATCGCCCCGGTCGAGGTGGCGCGGCAGCCAGTTAAACAGCACGAATGCGATGACCGAGGCCGCGACAGACAAGAGCAGCCATTCTGGCGCCAGCTCGCCAGAGGGATAGAAGATCGCCAGAATGATTAGACCTGCCGCATCATCCGCGATGGCCAGAAGCAGCAGGAAGCGCACCGCCGGGTGGCCTGCGCCGAAGACCAGACGGCCTACCAGATAGCTGAACGCAATATCCGTTGCCGTCGGGATCGCCCACCCGCGCGACACGGCGTCAAACGTGCTGGAGCCAAGGAAATAGGCAATGCCCAGATAGACTGCGATCGGACCCAGCATACCGCCAGCGGTCGCCACCAGAGGCGTCGCGGCTTTCTTGCCACGCAGGCTGCCGTTTTTCAGAATGACGGCTTCCCAGACCTCTTTACCGGCGATGGCAAAGAACAGGGCCATCAGCATGTCATTGATCAGGTAGTGGAAGGTCAGAACCTTCTCGACATCGCCGTACTCAAAGTACTGGGCGCCATGCCCATAGGCCTTTTCCCAATACCCGATGTCGATGCCGATCCAGCCGTTAAACCACAGAGGATACTCGACAAAATGGTGATAGGAATGGGGGTCGATGTTTGCCCAAACCAAGGCAATCAACGCACCACTGATAAGAAGAATGGAATAGGTGGTGATAAAATTCCACACACGATACATGGCGTTCCCCGTTCAAACTTTTCTCGCAAACAGGCCGCACCCCAGCAATCACGCGGGGATGCGACCGCATCCTGTTACAATTGGAAATAATTCATTTGCGGTCAAACAACAACAGGGGGCCAGCAATTCTCCGCTTGTCAGCCACCCTAGTCGTTCACGTTCACGCGATGGCACTCCAACCGATACCTGCGAGCACAGCCCCCACGACGGCGATACCCAGATAGGCGGCGAAGACGCGCGGCTTGACCAAGGCCCAGACTGCGATGGCTGCCGGGATACAGCTGACACCACCTGCGATGACAAAGGACATGGCCGCACCGTTGGACATGCCTTGCTCAAGCAGGGCAGCCACCATTGGCACAGCGGCATAGCCGTTCAGATAGGCAGGCGCGCCCACGATGGCCCCTAGCAAGATCGGCCCGATACCGGTTCCGCCCAGTACCTGCGCCACAAGATCGGCAGGAATATAGCGCAGCATCAGCGCCTCGATCATATAGGCCAGAAGCAGCCACTTCCCGAGGAACAGAGCGTTCTCGACGGCGGCGGTCTTGAACGTGTCGCGGCGATTTGCCTCGGTCCAGAACTTCCAGTTCACGTCGCCCGAATACACGTCTGCGCCGGTTCCGCAGGACGAGCTGCAGCAAGACTTGACAGGCGCGTTCTTCAGCGGATCAGCAAACACGGCAGAGGTTGCGAAGGTTTTCACGATGAAACCACCCAGAAGCCCGATGCCCACAGCCGACACCAGCTTGGCCGTGGCAAACCCCGTACCCAACGTGCCTGCCGTGATGGCGAACATCGCCGGGTCCATCAGGGGCGAGGACAGCCAGAAGGCCATGACCGCCGACAGCGGAGCACCGACGGCCAGAAGGGCCGCGATAAACGGGATCACCTCGCATGAACAGAAGGGCGACAGGCCGCCCGCAAAGGCCGCCAACACGATCATGCGCGTCTCACGCCCCTCAAAGGCGCGAGCCAGCAGATTTTCGGCCCCAGTGGACTTCAGAAACGCCACCGCGAGGATCGCAAAGAGGATAAACGGTGCCGTGTGACCAAGTGCCGTCAGCGCGAAACGCAGCATCGGCATGACTTCGGCCGGGTCCACAAGCGCAACGATCAGCGGAACCAGCAGGACAAATACCCACGCCCAGTCCGGTTTGAACCGCCGCGGCGGTTGGGTTTGCGTCGTCTCAGCCATGATTGTGGCCCTCTCCTTCAGCGCAATCTGCGCAGCATTCTGACAAAAGGTAATCCGACAGGGCGCGCATCACGTCATATTCCGCAGCCGCACAGATGATCGAGCGGCCTTGTTTTTCCTGTGTGACCAAGCCTGCAGCGGCAAGGATTTTCATGTGATGGGTCAGGGTCGACCCCGTGATTCCGCAGCGTTCGCCCAGCGCGCCGATGGTCAGCCCTTCCGGGCCGGCCCGCACCAAGGTGCGCAAAACGCTTAGACGATGTTCCGACCCAAGGGCTGCGAACTGCGAGGCAAAGACATCCACGTCTTTGGGGGATGGGGATTCCTGTTTCATATTTCTAGAAATATCGAAATAAATGCGTGACGCAAGATTTATTTCGACAAAACTAGAAATATTGAAATCTCCGCAAACCCTTTCTAGGCTGCGCCCATGACCGACCTGAAAACCCAGATCACGTCCTGCACCCTCTGCGCAACCCGTTTCGCCCAGACAGAAACCGCTCACACGCCGCGCCCCGTGGTGTGGTTCGAACCCGGTGCGCGGATCAGGGTCATTGGGCAGGCGCCGGGGATGCGCGTGCATAAGTCAGGCATTCCCTTCGACGATCCCTCGGGCGATCGGTTGCGGCAGTGGATGGGTGTGGATCGAGACGTCTTCTATGACCGCGCGCGTATCGCCATCACGCCGATGGCCTTTTGCTTTCCCGGCTATGACGCCAAAGGATCCGACCTTCCGCCCCCGCCGCTTTGCGCCAAGACATGGGCCGACCATGTGGATCAGGCGTTGGGCGACATCCCCCTCACCCTGCTTGTCGGGGGCTACGCGCAGGTCCGCCATCTGGGGCGCGGCAAGGGGGTCACCGCCACCGTGGCCAACTGGCGCGCCCATGCGCCGCGGCTCTTCCCCTTGCCACATCCGTCTTGGCGCAATACGGGTTGGCTGAATAAAAACCCGTGGTTCGAGGCCGAGCTTCTGCCCGAACTACAAAAGCAGGTCGCCATCGCGCTGACCGCATAGCCGGAGATTGCAATGAGCGAACCCACGCAACTGGACCACGCCCACGCCGCCATGCAGGCAGACCTGAACGATGACGCTGCACGGTTGCGGTTCTATGAACGGCTCGCAGATCGCGAGCTGTTCCTGCTTTTGTCCAGCGAACCGCAAGGTGAGGATATCGAACCCGAACTGTTTGAACTCGAGACCGAGAAATACGTGTTGGTGTTCGACCGCGAGGATCGTCTGGCCGAATTCGTCGGCGCCCCCGCCCCCTACGCCGCCCTTCCGGGCCGTATCATCGCGGGGATGCTGTCTGGTCAGGGCATCGGGCTTGGCGTCAATCTGGGCGTCGCGCCCTCGTCCATCCTGATCCCGGCCGAGGCGATGGACTGGCTGGCCCAGACGCTGTCCAGCGCGCCTGACGAGGTCGAGGCACAGATCACCGAGGTGCTGCCCCCGTCCGCCCCCGAAGTCTTGCTGAACGCTTTGGCAGAAAAACTGGGCTCTGCCGGTGGCTTGGCGCAATATGCCTGTTTGGCCGCCGTCGGCCACGCAGATGGGCGCCGAGGACATCTTCTGGCCTTCATCAACCCGGCCGAGGGCGCGGAACGCGCGCTGGCGGGTGCGGCGAATGAAGCGCTCACCTTCTCGGGCATTGATGTTGGAGAGTTGGACGTGGGCTTTTTCGCCGAAACGGATGAGATCGCACAGAAACTGACCACCATCGGCCTGCGCTTTGACCTGCCCGCGCCTGAGGCCCGCGAACGGCTTGCCCCGGTTGCCCCCGGCTCGAACCCCGAGAAGCCGCCGATCCTGAAGTAATCAGAAGGCGTGTGTGGCTTCACAAAAGAAAAGGGCGCAGAAAACCCGCGCCCTTCCCCACCAGGAACGCCCCCGGCAAAGCCGTATTCCTAGGTTGGTATCTCGACCAGTACGGGTGAAAAGTGGCAATCTCATGTCACAATTCCATGACATTGTTACTAAAATTAGAAAATCCAAGCGCGGCGTGAACAATACACCCCGCGCCCGACTATTGATTACTTCTTAGCTTCCAATGCGTCCAAACGGGCCTTCAGCGCCTCGTTTTCTTCGCGGGCTTTCTGCGCCATCGCGCGCACTGCGTCGAATTCTTCGCGGGTCACGAAATCACGATCTGCCAGCCAGCGATCCATCCAGCTTTTCATCGCGGTTTCAGCTTCATCCTTCGCGCCCTGTGCCACGCCCATGGCGTTGGTCATCAGCTGGGAAATATCGTCAAAAACCTTGTTGCGCGTCTGCATCTGCTTCTCCTCGCTTGAGTTGCCCCCTATATGGGGGTTTGCGCAGGCAGAGACAAGGTTGACTTGCCCCGAAGAAGAGGTTCAACAACGACCCATGTATATGGCCATCCCCTTTCCCAATATCGGGCCCGAGATCTTTTCGATTGATCTGGGCAGCTTCACCTTTGCTCTGCGCTGGTACGCGATGGGTTATCTTGTGGGGATCGCGATTGGCTGGTGGATCATCGCCCGCGCACTGGCCCGTCCGGCGCTATGGCGGGGAGAGCCCCCCATGACGAAGGCGCAGCTCGAAGATCTGGCCACATGGATCATCCTCGGCATTATCGCGGGTGGTCGTCTGGGCTTCGTCGCCTTCTATCAACCGGAATACTATCTGGCGAACCCGCTGGACATTCCCAAAATCTGGCAGGGCGGCATGTCCTTCCACGGAGGCTTTCTGGGCGTAATCGTCGCGGTCTGGCTGTTTAGCCGCCGCAACGGGTTGCTGACCGCCTCGATCGCCGACCTTTTGGCCATCGCGGCACCCATCGGTATCGGTCTTGTCCGCGTCGCAAACTTTATCAATGCCGAGCTCTGGGGCCGTCCAACCACCTCCCCGTGGGGCGTGATCTTTCCCGGAGAATACGCCCAAAACTGCCCCGGTTGGGACACAGCCCTTGGCGCCTGTGCCCGCCACCCCAGCCAGCTGTATGAAGCCGCGCTGGAAGGCGCTGTTCTGGCCATCGCCCTTCTCTATCTGGCCTATCGTCGCGGCTGGCTGAAAACGACGGGCCGCCTGACCGGCCTTTTCTTCTTGGGCTACGGCCTGTCGCGCTTCGTGGTCGAGTTCTTCCGTCAGGCAGATGCGCAGTTCATTACACCGGACAACCCGTGGGGCCATGTGATCCGTCTGGGCGACCTGGGCATCACCATGGGCCAGACCCTGACGCTGCCGATGATCGCGATTGGTATCGCCACGCTGATGTGGGCCAGCCGGCGGGCGCCCGAATGAACGCTCTCGAAAAGCAACTTATCGGTCGCATTTCAAAAGCAGGCCCGATTTCGATCGCGGACTATATGGCCGAATGCCTGCTGCATCCTGAGCACGGATATTACGCCACCCGCGATCCGTTCGGCAAAAAGGGCGACTTCACCACCGCGCCCGAGATTAGCCAGATGTTCGGCGAAATGCTGGGCCTTGCGCTGGCGCAAGCGTGGCTTGACCAAGGCGCCCCGTCGCCCTTTACACTGGCCGAGCTTGGGCCGGGACGCGGCACCTTGATGGCCGACATTCTGCGCGCCACCAAAGGCGTGCCGGGATTCCATGCCGCCGCACAGGTGCATCTGGTCGAGGCCTCGCCCGTGCTCCGCGCCCATCAGGTTAAGCGACTGTCGCCTACTCAAGTGACCCATCACGATAGCATCGGCAGCCTGCCCGACGCGCCCTTGTTTCTTGTGGCGAACGAGTTCTTCGACGCCCTCCCCATCCGCCAATACCAACGCGATGGCGACGGCTGGCGCGAAGTTCAGGTGGGGCTTGAGGGCGACAATCTCGCACTGGGCCTGACCGCGCCCCTGCCCGTTCCGGCTCTGGATCACCGGCTGGCTGACACTCAGAACGGCGACGTGGTCGAAATCTGCGCCCCGGCCCAAGGTGTCATGTCCAAGCTGGCGGGTTTCATCGACGCCCATGGCGGCGCGGCGTTGATTATCGACTATGGCGACTGGCGCTCTGTTGGCGATACGTTTCAGGCGCTGAAAGACCACACGCCGGTGTCGGTGCTGGACACACCCGGCGAAGCCGACCTGACCGCGCATGTAGATTTCGAGGCCTTGGCCCGCGCAGCAAGCCCCCTGACAGCGCACCAAATGACCCCGCAAGGCGTGTTTCTGGAACGCCTCGGCATCACCGCCCGCGCGCAAGCCTTGGCCGGACAGCTCAGCGGCGACGCGCTGGAGAGCCACATCGCGGCACACCGGCGCTTGACGCACCCGGACGAAATGGGGACGCTCTTCAAAGTGCTGGGACTGACTCGCGCCGACGCGGCTGATCTGCCCGGCCTGCACCGCAACTGAACACAGGCCCACCCGGATGGCACTTGAGATCCTAACCTCTGACGCCCTTGGCCAAACACGGCACGGGTTCTTCACCCGCAAGGGCGGCGCGTCCTCGGGCGTCTATGCCGGGCTGAACTGCGGCAGCGGCAGCAAAGATCAAGCCGAGCTGGTTCAGATCAACAAAGACCGCGTGGCGCAGGCGCTGGACGTGGCGCCCAGCCATCTGTGCGGCGTTTATCAGGTGCATTCGCCGGATGTAGTCGTGGCAGAAGGCCCGATCACCGGTGACAAACCCCACGCAGACGCGGTTGTGACCGCCACACCGGGGCTGGCCCTGTCGATCCTGACCGCAGATTGCCAACCGGTCCTATTCGCAGACCCCGACGCAGGCGTAATTGGTGCCGCGCACGCAGGTTGGAAAGGCGCGCTTGGGGGCGTGCTGGAAGCTACGCTCGACGCAATGGAAACGCTTGGTGCCTCTCGCGCCAACATCACCGCCGTCATCGGCCCGACGATTAGCCTTGAGGCCTATGAGGTCGGCCCCGAATTCCGCGAGGCCTTTACCGCTGAAGACACAAGCTATGACCGCTTCTTCACCGACGGAGACGGCGACCGCGCCATGTTCGATCTGCCTGCTTTCGGCCTGCATCGTCTGACCGCGGCGGGGGTGAAACACGCGGAATGGACCGGCCACTGCACCTATTCCGATCCCGAGCGGTTCTATTCCTATCGCCGCACCTGCCACCGGAACGAACCCGACTATGGCCGGCTGATCTCGGCGATCCGGCTGTAAGGTTCAAAATTCTTCGAAGAATTTTGCCCGGAATTTTGCAAAATTCCGGTGCGATGCTTACGGCGTGTCTTCCATCCGTGCTTCCAGCACATCAAACGGCACGCCCGGCTCGTCCTTGGCGCCACGAATGACCAGCGATGTTTTCACCGAGGCCACGTTCTCGGCGGCGGTCAGTTGTTCGGTCAGGAAGCTCTGGAAGGTCGACAGGTCGGGCGCGACACATTTCAGGATGAAGTCCACCTCGCCGTTCAGCATGTGGCATTCACGAACCAGAGGCCAGTGGCGGCACTGTTCCTCGAACGCGGACAGGTCAACCTCGGCCTGACTGACCAAGCCAACCATCGCGAAAACCTGCACCTCGAAGCCCAGCGCGCGGGCATCCACATCCGCGTGATAGCCCCGGATCAACCCATGTTCTTCCAGCGTGCGCACACGCCGCAGACATGGCGGTGCGGAAATCCCGACACGTTTGGCCAGTTCCACGTTGGTCATGCGACCGTCGGCCTGAAGTTCGGCCAGAATCATACGGTCGATAGGGTCAAGTTTGCTTGCGGACATTGAATTGCCTTCTGATGAGCATCCGGTGGCACGCCAAATGGCGGCATTCGTTCGGAAATTGCGCAGAGATTATATCCAGACGTTGCATTGCGCAACAATCTTTCGCACCCGCGCAACATCATTTCTTGATGATTTCGCCATCGACATCCTCACAGGGTCGCGACGGGCCTTGGCTCGGGCCTTTCAATACAGGTCCGGCTCGCTTATATGCGTCACGAACCAAGAATGCTCAAGGAAGTTCCAATGTCCGAGACCCGCCATACTAAAGTTCTGATCATCGGCTCCGGCCCTGCTGGCTACACCGCTGGCGTCTACGCCTCGCGCGCCATGTTGGAGCCGATCCTTGTGCAAGGCATGGAGCCAGGTGGCCAGCTGACCACCACGACCGAGGTCGAGAACTACCCTTCCTTCATCGACATCCAAGGCCCCGAGCTGATGATGAAGATGGAAGAGCATGCCCGCGCCATGGGCACCGAGGTCGTTGGCGATCTGATCGTGGATCTGGACATCTCGAAACGCCCCTTCACCGCGAAAGGCGACAGCGGCACGGTCTACACTGCCGATGCTGTCATTCTGGCCACCGGCGCCCGCGCCAAGTGGCTGGGGCTGGAAAGCGAAGAGAAATTCAAGGGCTTCGGCGTCTCGGCCTGTGCAACCTGTGACGGGTTCTTCTATCGCGGCGAGGAAATCGTCGTTGTGGGCGGTGGCAACACTGCGGTTGAAGAAGCCCTGTTCCTGACCAAATTCGCCTCGAAGGTCACCCTGATCCACCGCCGCGATACGCTGCGTGCGGAAAAGATCCTGATCGACCGCCTGATGAAGAACGAAAAGATCGTGCCCCTGTGGGATCACCAACTGGACGAGGTCGTAGGCGACGAAAACCCGCTGGGCGTCACCGGCGTGCGCGCCAAACACGTCGAAACCGGCGAGATCACCGAGATCCCGGCGAAGGGTGTTTTCATCGCCATCGGCCACGCGCCCGCCAACGAGCTGGTGAAGGACACGCTGGAAACCCATATGGGCGGCTATGTTGTCACCAAACCGGATTCGACCGCAACGTCCGTGCCCGGCGTCTTCGCCGCGGGCGACTTGACAGACCACAAGTACCGCCAGGCCGTGACGTCGGCCGGCATGGGCTGCATGGCCGCGCTGGAAGCCGAGCACTTCCTGTCTGAGAACGAATAAGGCCAAGAGCCTTCACGAAACACACCCAAAGGCGGCCTCTCGGTCGCCTTTTTCGTGCCTGCCAGAACGCAAACGTCCCGCTACGCCCTCCAAATTCAAAACACTGTTCCCCAATCCACACAGTCTTAGCGACATTCCCCGTAAATTAGAATCCTGCCGAAATACTCCTTTGCTGGGCAGTTGTTTCATGCGATGCGTTCACGCGTGAACACACTTTGAGTCGCAAGACATGTCGTCAACCGAAGCCAAACCCAACCCCGAGGAAGAAGACCAGCTCTTCCGCCTTCTGCGCCAACTCGATACGGCGCCAGAGGCATCGCAGCGCGCGATTGCGTCTGCCATTGGGGTATCTCTGGGACGGCTGAACGCGCTTCTGCGCGCGGCGGTCGATGCCGGGCTGATCACGATCAGCGAGCGCGACGGCCCCGACAAGCGCCAGCGGTTTGCCTATACGCTGACCGCACGCGGCGCGTCCGAGAAGGTACGGCTCACAGACATTTTTTTGGACCGCAAGCTTGCAGAATATGACGCATTGCACGCGGAACTCACCGGTACAACCAGCGGCCTGGTTCCGCTTAAACACAGGACCAATCTTATGGAAAACAACCTTGCTCCGATCCCCGAGCTCTATGTCAGCCACGAAAGCGCGCTGAAACTGAAAGTCGAAGCTGCGGATCTGACCAGCCACGACCTGACCCCGCGCCAGATCTGTGACCTTGAGCTTCTGATGAACGGCGGCTTCAACCCGCTGAAAGGCTTCCTGACCGAGGAAGACTATAACGGCGTTGTGGAAAACATGCGTCTGGCCGACGGCCAGCTGTGGCCGATGCCGATCACGCTGGACGTGTCGGAAGACTTTGCTGCCTCGATCGAGCTGGGTCAGGACATCGCCCTGCGCGATCAGGAAGGCGTCATTCTGGCCACTATGACCGTCACCGACCGCTGGGAACCGAACAAATCCAACGAGGCCGAGAAGGTCTTTGGCGCCGATGACGACGCCCACCCGGCGGTGAACTATCTGCACAACCAGGCAGGCAAGATCTATCTGGGCGGCCCAGTTGTCGGCATCCAGCAGCCCGTCCACTATGATTTCCGCGCGCGTCGCGACACCCCGAACGAGCTGCGCGCCTATTTCCGCAAGCTGGGCTGGCGCAAGATCGTGGCCTTCCAGACCCGCAACCCGTTGCACCGCGCGCACCAGGAACTGACCTTCCGCGCCGCGAAAGAGGCGCAGGCCAACCTGCTGATCCACCCGGTTGTTGGCATGACCAAACCCGGTGACGTCGACCACTTCACCCGCGTGCGCTGCTACGAAGCTGTTCTGGACAAATACCCGGCATCGACCACCAGCATGTCGCTTCTGAACCTGGCCATGCGCATGGCTGGCCCGCGTGAAGCTGTGTGGCATGGTCTGATCCGCAAGAACCACGGCTGCACCCACTTCATCGTTGGCCGCGATCACGCTGGCCCCGGCAAGAACTCGGCTGGTGAAGACTTCTATGGCCCCTATGACGCACAGGACCTGTTCCGCGAGCATCAGGCCGAGATCGGCATCGAAATGGTCGACTTCAAACACATGGTCTATGTGCAGGAACGCGCCCAGTACGAACCGAATGACGAGATCAAGGACCGTGACAACGTCACCATCCTGAACATCTCGGGCACCGAACTGCGCCGCCGCCTGCAAGAGGGTCTGGAAATCCCCGAGTGGTTCTCGTTCCCCGAAGTGGTCAAGGAACTGCGCCGCACCAAGCCGCCGCGTTCGAAACAGGGCTTCACCGTGTTCTTCACCGGCTTCTCGGGTTCGGGCAAATCGACCATCGCCAACGCGCTTATGGTGAAGCTGATGGAACAGGGTGGCCGCCCCGTGACGCTTTTGGATGGTGACATCGTGCGGAAAAACCTGTCGAGCGAGCTTGGCTTCTCGAAAGAGCACCGTGACCTGAACATCCGCCGCATCGGTTACGTGGCCTCGGAGATCACCAAGAACGGTGGTATCGCGATCTGCGCGCCCATCGCGCCCTACGCCACCACCCGCCGCGCCGTGCGCGAGGACATCGAACAGTTCGGTGCCTTTGTGGAAGTGCACGTCGCAACCTCGATCGAGGAATGCGAGCGCCGCGACCGCAAGGGCCTGTATAAACTGGCCCGTGAAGGCAAGATCAAAGAGTTCACCGGCATCTCGGACCCCTATGACGTGCCCGTAAACCCGGAACTGTCGGTTGAGACCGAGAATGTGGACGTCGACAACTGCGCCCACCAGGTTCTGCTGAAGCTGGAAAGCATGGGTCTGGTGAAAGCCTGATACGACCTGCTCTAACGAAAAGCCCGGCAAGCACGCCGGGCTTTTTTTGTTTGGGGCATGGGATGCTGGGTTCACAATCCTAACATCGCCTCAGCCTCGCCTAAAGGTAGACTCGAATTGCGCCCTGATGCTAGCTGTTGGCACAAAGCAATTTGAGAGAACTCATTCATGGCTCCAGCAAAGAAACCGTCGGTCTGGTTTAGTAAGGTTTTTGTCGATTCTACGCTTCTAAAGGGTTTTGGTTCGGACGTGCATGAGCACGACAGAGTGCGCGCCGTCGACGCAATGCGAAGAAACGTGCTGGGTGAAGATTTGCCTTCGGAGCGCTTCGCCAAGGAGTTTTGGTACGAATACCCAGACAAAAAAATCCGCAAAGTGCCCGATTTTGCGATGATTGGCGGCTATTGGGTCGTCTCGAACGAGATGAAACAAGTGTTGGAGCAATTTGACCTGGGGAAGACCACATTTTACCCAACAAAGCTTTATGAGCATGACCGCAAAACCGAAGTTGCAGGCACACACTACTGCATCAACTTTGCAGAGGTTAAAGACAGCTTTCTTCCCGAGCATTCGCCGGAGGTCAAGAAACCGTATGACAGTGTTGACTACTACAACCTAGAAGCTTGGATGGAAGAGGGATTGGTCGCTGTGTCAGGCGACACGTTCGGCGGTGTTGATCTTTGGTTGGAAAAGAACCTTCGCCAGGCCCTGTTCTTCAGCGACCGCCTTGTGTCAGCCCTTAAGAAAGCCAAGCTCACGCGTCGTCTTAGCTTGCGCAAATGCACCGTCGTAGACGGCTAGTCTCCATTAGCTGCTCAACCCATCCGGCATGGGGTTCCAATCGAAATAGGCTTTGACAATCCCATGGTCTGACGCGCCCAATTCCTCTTCAAAGCTGTCGCGGTTCAGGTGGTCGTTGATCACCTCCATCTCGCGGAACGACCACAGGCGTTTGCGCGAGTGATCGTAGAACTCCTCGCTGACCAGAATATGATCGAGGCTCTCGCGTTTATGTTTGTAGACATGGGTGTAATAGACATGCCGCATGGATCGGTATTGTTGTAGCCGTTCGACCGAATACAGCCCCTTGTCTGATGTCAGCCCCGCACGACTTTTCTGCACCATGCGATAGGTCGGTTGATCGGAAATAAGCTCGTTTGTCACCGACATGGTGTCGTCGTTCAGATCGCCCATCACGATGGTGGGCGAGATGTCGTTTTCCTCTTCCGACTTCATCCAGCCATCCAGAAGCACGCGTAGCGCGCCGGCCTCCATCACGCGCCGCATATGGGCCAATGTGGATTTCGCGTGTTTCGCATGGTGTTGCAGGATCAGGGGTTGCGGCTGCGCAAAGGACACGCGGGCCGGACCCTTGGATTTCAAATGCGCGACGACGACGGTGACTTCCGGCGGCGTTGGATTATCCCCTTCCGGCTGGATCTTGGCGATCAGAAGCGGACGCGAAAATTTGTTGATCGTGATAGTGATCTCTTCTTCGGCGCCTGCGGTTTCGCGCACCTTGTCGAAGCGGAACTGCGGCGGGAAATCCGCGTGCCAGCCGCCTTGCGCCAGCTGGGAATTGCCATGCCGATCCTTACGCACCGCCAACGCCACCTGAGGCCGCCCCCGACCCGGCGCATCCCGCGCCACGAGGTCATAGTCGTTGGTCAGCCCCGCCTCGGCGAAACATTCGCGTAAGGCGACAACAGACCAGAGCTCCTGAAAGGCGATGACCTCGGCATCGACCTCTTTCAGGCGCGCAGCGGTCCACTTGATTTTGCGCTGGTAATAGGCGCGGCCATCGGCGTCGTCCTCGATATGCGGACGGTTGGAGTAGGTAATCCCGCCGGGAACCTGCAGATTAAAAAGATTGATCGTTGCGAAGCTTAAATCGCGCATATTCGCACGGGCCATGACAAAGTCCTCCTGAAATCAACTTCAGGAAGAATAGCATGATTCTGTGCGATTACGTGACTGCAGGCGGGTGTCGCCCTTTGTGACCTAGGCTTTGTTGATCGTGATGGTCTGTACCACGGTCTCTGGCTCGGCCCGTTCAAGGTCGATATGCAGAAGCCCGTTTTCGGTTTTGGCGCCCACAACCTCGACCCCTTCGGCCAGCACGAAGCTTTTCATGAACTGGCGCGATGCGATGCCACGGTGCAGGTACACCCGGCCTTCGTGCGTGTCGCCCTGCGATCCGCGGATCACCAGCTTGGCGTTCTCGACCGTGATCGACAGATCCTCGTCGGCAAAGCCTGCCACGGCCAGCGTGATCCGATAGGCCCGGTCCGAGACCTGTTCGATATTGAAAGGGGGATAGCCGTCCTTGCCGGATTTCGCGGCCTGTTCAACCATGCGCTCCAGCTGTTCAAAGCCCAAGAGAAAGGGATGCGTTCCCAAGCTTACTTTTGTCATCGACACGTCCTTGAATAAGCGACACGTTTGATATGGCCCCCGCAGGCGACCACATCTTGAATATGGGTGTCCCGCCAATCAGTTGCAAGGCGGCTTTTGCTTGGCGATCCCCCCCGGCAGACGTTATGGTCAGGCAACCACTCGACAAGAACGACTCGCACATGAGCAATGCCAAAGAAATGAAGACCGACGACGTGCTCCGCGTAGAGCTCGAGGTCTTCCGCGCCGAACACCGGGATCTGGACGAAGCCATCCACGCGCTTGAGGAAAGCGGGCGGGCGGATCAGTTGCGTCTGCGCCGTCTGAAAAAGCAGAAACTGGCTTTGAAAGACAAAATCGCCCGGATCGAGGACAAATTGACCCCGGATATCATCGCCTGATTGCAACGCAGCATTGCATCGCAGGGCGTGAAGCCTGTATGGAAACGCCAACTGACGCAAGGGATGCGAGGGACACATGACGGACGTGAAAGTCGGGATCATTATGGGCAGCCAGTCGGACTGGCCCACGATGAAAGAAGCCGCCACCATTTTGGATGAACTGGGCATTGCCTATGAGACCAAGATCGTCTCGGCGCACCGCACCCCGGATCGCTTGTGGGACTATGGCAAGACCGCAGCGGATCGCGGGTTGCATGTGATTATTGCGGGCGCGGGTGGCGCGGCCCACCTGCCCGGCATGATGGCCTCGAAAACCCGTGTGCCTGTTGTGGGCGTTCCGGTGCAGACGCGTGCGCTGTCGGGTGTCGATAGCCTCTATTCCATCGTGCAGATGCCCAAGGGCTTTCCGGTTGCCACGATGGCCATCGGTGCCGCGGGTGCTGCCAATGCGGGTCTGATGGCGGCGGGCATTCTGGCCGTGTCGGACGCGGAACTTGCAACCCGGCTGGATGCGTGGCGTGACGCGCTGTCGGCCTCGATCCCGGATGAACCCTCGGATGACTGATATGCTGCAAACAGGCGCCACGATTGGCATTCTTGGCGGTGGTCAATTGGGCCGTATGCTGTCGGTCGCGGCCTCGCGCCTTGGCTTCAAGACGCACATCTTTGAACCGGGCGCCAACCCGCCCGCCGGTCAGGTCGCCGACCGTGTGACCACCGCAGGCTATGACGACATCGCCGCGCTAGAGGCGTTTGCTGCTTCCGTCGATGTCATCACCTACGAATTCGAAAACATCCCCACCACCGCGCTGGACGCGCTGGAGGCGCATAAGCCGATCCGTCCGGGGCGCGAGGCACTGCGCGTCAGCCAAGACCGCTTGACCGAGAAGGACTTCCTGTCCGGTCTGGGCCTGAAGGTTGCGCCCTACGCGAATGTGGAAAGCGCCGAGGATATGGCCGCTGCGGTCGCGCAGATCGGCGCGCCCTCGATCCTGAAAACCCGCCGCTTTGGCTATGATGGCAAAGGACAGGCGCGATTGAAGTCGGACGCAGATGCAGACTCGGCACTGGCCGACATGCAGGGCGCGCCCGCCGTGCTGGAAGGCTTCGTGAACTTCACCCACGAGGTCAGCGTGATCGCCGCGCGTGGCACCGGCGGCGACGTCGCCTGCTTCGATCCCGGCGAGAACGTCCACAAAGACGGCATCCTGGACACCACGACTGTGCCCGCAACCCTGACCGCGTCGCAACGGATGGACGCGGTACTTCTGGCGGCAAACATCCTGAACGCGCTTGATTACGTCGGCGTCATGGGGGTCGAGCTGTTCGTCACGCCGCAAGGGCTGATCGTGAACGAAATCGCCCCGCGCGTGCACAACTCGGGCCACTGGACCCAGCAGGGCTGCACCATCGACCAGTTCGAGCAGCACATCCGCGCCGTGGCCGGCTGGCCGCTGGGCGACGGATCGCGTTATGCGGACGTGGTGATGGAAAACCTGATCGGAGACGACATGGACCGCGTGGCGGACATTGCCAAGGAAGGCAACGCATCACTGCACCTTTATGGTAAGGCCGAGGTGAAACCGGGGCGCAAGATGGGGCACGTGAACCGCATCACACCGCGCCAAAGCTGATTCCCCTCATATGAAACAGAACATCGCCCGCGCCATTCCCGCGGGCGATTTTCTTTTTATTGCGAACAGTTTTGGCCCAGAAATCCCTTTGCGCCACCACCAGCAACAATCCCCCCACAGATAGTGGGCAATCCGCCACGCCCCACCAGATGTGGCAAAATAAAAGTTCCCACATTAACATTATGTAGATAAAAGGGATCAATCTTACTTTTGCGATTAGACACGAGTTTACCGATGATGAAAACTGCCAGCCTTCTGACCTGCGCAACCGTACTTTTTTCGACCGGAACTGCACTGGCAGGCTCTTTAGAAGAGCCGGTGATCAATGCACCTGTCACACCAGTCGTTGAAAGCTCTAAACCTTGGCAGGGAGCCTATGTCGGGGGCACTCTTGGTTATCATTTCGCGGGCGGCGACCGGATCGGACTGACACCCGCCTTGGGGCCTTCGTTCAGCACCGGAGAAGAACTGAACATCAGCGGTCCGGCCCTATCCTTGCGCGCTGGTTATCGCTGGCAGTTCAACGACTTTGTTGTCGGGGGCGAAGTTGCTGCCGAAGCGGGGAATGTCGAGGATTCGTTCTCGGGTGTAGACTACAGTGGGTCGACCAAAATGAACCACGCGCTTTCGCTGCGCGTAAAGGCTGGCACGGCCTCGAAGCTGTTCAACGCGTTCATCTACGGCACCGTAGGCCTGGCGCGCGCCGAGTTTGACTATGTCGTCTCGGGCTCTGGCGGCGGCGGCGCGGTGTCCTTCGATGAAACCTACTCGACCAATGGCTATATCCTTGGCGTGGGTTTTGAGCGTCCGATTTCGGATCGCTGGACCATGACCGGTGAATACGAATACGTCAACTTCGGCACAGACGAGCTGACGGATGGCGGAGGGACCACCACCTTGGCGACACCGCTGTTCCACACCATCAAACTGGGTGTGAACTACAACTTCTAAGCCATGCGGCGCGCCTTAAACGGGCGCGCTTAGGCCAGCCTGCGAAACGGGCGTAGAAATGCGCCCAACACCAGCGACACGATCAACCAGCCGCCCACATATCCGATCCCGGCGCATAAAAGGCCGTCCGTGGTCACAGGTATAGCCGGGCGGTATTCGTTCCACGTACGTTCAACCAGATCCACATCGCGGAAATGCCATAGCTTGGTCAGACGCACCAAGGGCTCGGTGCCTTTAAGCGCGGCATAGGACGCGTCCAGACGATCGTAGCGATCGAAATTGTCCTGCATCTGGTCGCGCAGATCATTCTGGAAGTCCGACCCGCTCATCTGATCCAGAGCTTCCTCACGGGTATAGCCCGCCGCCTTCGCCGTCAGGTCAAAGCCGGTGGTGATCACCTTCAGCTCGGTCCGTGCGCCGGACAGGCGCTGCATGTATTGCTGCGTGAACTCGGGGAACTGGCTGAGCGCCACGGCGCCTGCCAAACCACCAATCATGGCCAGAGTACGGATCATGGTCTGCTCTCACTTCTGTGGTGTGTTTTCCCAACACTACCGCAGGGTAGCTTCCCCCGTCAAAGGGGCCGTTTTGGAAGTTGGTCCCCCCTGCCCCAAGGCGACCCAAAAGAAAAAGCCCCCGGAGATCCGAGGGCTTTCTTGTTTTACAGGCTGTAATTACAGACCGGTCACACGGTGCGGTTCGTAGATCTCGATAATCTTGGCGATGGCCGCTTCCGGCGTCATCTCTTCGCTTTCGCCGGTGCGGCGGCTGGTCACTTCGACCACGCCGTTCTTCAACCCGCGTGGACCGACTGTGATACGCCACGGCAGACCAATCAGGTCCATGGTGGCGAACTTACCGCCTGCGCGTTCCTTGCGGTCGTCATAGAGCGGCTCAAGCCCCGCGTTGGTCAGTGCCTTGTAAAGCGCTTCGCACGCCTCGTCGGCAGCTTCGTCACCCTGCTTCAGGTTCACGATGCCACAGTGGAAGGGGGTCACGCCTTCGGGCCAAATGATGCCGTTGTCGTCATGCGAGGCTTCGATGATCGCGCCCAGAAGACGGCTGACGCCAATCCCGTGCGAACCCATGTGGACCGGAACCTGCTTTTGCTCACTGTCGATCACCTTGGCGCCCATGGCCTCGGAATACTTGGTGCCGAAATAGAAGATCTGGCCGACTTCGATGCCACGGGCAATCCGGCGGCGATCTTCCGGGATCTCGTTGAAGATCGCTTCGTCGTGGGTTTCATCTGTGCGCGCATATTTCGAGGTGAACTCCTCGAGCACGCCCTGACACTGCTCCACGCTGTCATAGTCGATCTCGCGGTCGCCAAAGGTCAGGTCGGTCACGGCGCTGTCATAGAACACTTCCGACTCGCCGGTTTCGGCCAGCACCAGGAACTCGTGGGTATAGTCGCCGCCAATCGGGCCACCATCGGCGCGCATCGGGATGGCTTGCAGGCCCATACGTTCGTAGGTGCGCAGGTAGCTGACCAGATGGCGGTTATAGGCGTGCAGCGCGTCTTCCTTGGTCAGGTCGAAGTTATAGCCGTCCTTCATGTAGAACTCGCGGCCACGCATCACGCCGAAGCGCGGGCGGATCTCGTCGCGGAATTTCCACTGGATTTGGTACAGGGTCAGCGGCAGGTCCTTATAGCTCGATACGTTCGAGCGGAAGACGTCGGTGATGACCTCTTCGTTGGTCGGACCATAGAGCATATCGCGGCCGTGGCGGTCCTCGATGCGCAGCATCTCTTCGCCGTAATCGTCATAGCGTCCGCTTTCGCGCCACAGGTCGGCGGGCTGGATCGTCGCCATTTGCATCGGAATGTGACCCGCGCGGATCTGTTCCTCGTGCACGATGTTTTCGATCTTACGCAGGACTTTGAAGCCCAGCGGCAGCCAGGTGTAAATACCAGCGGCTTGCTGTTTGATCATGCCGGCCCGCAGCATGTAACGGTGGCTGACAATCTGGGCGTCTGCCGGGGTTTCTTTCAACACGGGCAGGAAATAGCGGGACAGGCGCATAGTGACCTCTGTTCATTCATTCGTCCCAAGCGGTCTACGCCATTGGACGGGCCGGGGCAATCGTCCAATGTCACTTGGTGGATACCGACAGTGGCGGTCGCAAAAGGGATTGCATTCCACCGCCCTAATGGCAGGGTGGCGGGACGCACAGGAGGCCCCATGACAGACACCATTCTGGAACCCGCACGCCACACACCGATCATCCACCGTACTGATGTGCTGGTGGTGGGCTCTGGTCCCGGTGGGTTGGCGGCTGCCTTGGCAGCAGCGCGCGCCGGGGTCGAGGTAACGCTCTTAGATCGTTTTGGTTGCTTTGGCGGCAACATCACCACCGTCGGGGTCGAAGGCTTCGCGTGGTATCGGCACGAGCAGACCGTCGAAGCAGGCGGCATCGGGCGCGAGTTAGAAGACCGCGCGAAAGAGATGGGTGCCGCTGTGCCCGAAAGCCAGTCCCTCTCTTATGAACTGGACAGCGAAGGGTTCAAGCTGGTGGCGGACCGTCTGGTGGAAGAGGCGGGCATCCACCCCATGCTCCACCGCACTTTCGTCGCCCCCATCGTGGACGGCAACACCATCACAGGCGTGATTGTTGAAAGCAAAGCAGGGCGCGAGGCGATCTTGGCCAAACGCGTGATTGACGCAACGGGCGATGCGGACATCGCGCAGATGGTGGGTGCGCCGACCGTAAAGACGCCGGTAGAAGAGATGCAGGCGGCATCCGTCATGTTCCATATTGCAGGCGTCGACAAGCAACGTTTCATGGAGGGCGTGCGCGCCGATCCGCAGACCTATGCCGACTGGTCCTCGGGCGAATGGCAGGTGGAAACCGACGGGAAAGAGGACGCGATGTTCTCGCCCTTCCTTGGTAAACCGTTCGAGGCCGCAATCCGCGACGGTCTGATCCCGCCGCATCTGAACACGATCGGCGGCACATGGGGCGCGGTGCATGACAGCGGCGAGATGACCTATATGAACCTCGTCCATCTGGCGGGGATTGACGGAACAGATCCCGACAGCATGACCAAAGGCGAGATCGAGGGGCGCAAGCAGGCGATGCTCGCCATTGACGCGCTGCGGGCCTATACGCCGGGTTGCGAAGGTGCGCGGCTGCGCAACTTCGGCATGACCATCGGCATTCGTGACACACGTAAAATCGACGCGGTTTATAACATGACCGAGGCCGACGCCCGCGCTCAGGGCCGGTTTGAGGATACGATCGGCATCTATCCGGAATTCATCGACGGCTACGGCGTGCTGATCCTGCCCACCACGGGGCGCTACATGCAGATCCCCTACCGCGCCATGCTGCCAAAAGGGGTCGAGGGGCTTTTGGTGACAGGCCGCGCCATTGGTGGCGACAAGATCGCCCACGCCGCCACCCGCAACATGGCCTGCTGCGCCGTCGCCGGACAGGGCGCGGGTATCGCCGCGGCCCTGTCGATCAAGTCAGATGTCGCTCTGGATCGGGTGGATATCACTGCCGTTCAGGCCGAGCTGACCCGACAAGGCGTGCGCATTCACTGATCAGATAGATCCCCCCATACTGATGGTCAGCTTGGTCGAGGTATGCGGGCTGACCTCGCCACCATTGTAGACGACTCCAACTCCTGCCTCGCCCGAAATGATCACACCGGGCTCTTTCCGCTCGTACTGATGCCCACCGCAGGCGGCAAGCAGCAGGGACATAGCAAGGGCGGCAAATGCTGTCTTTCTCATGGACTATCCTTTCGGGTCGAATAGCCACATTGACCCCAACGTTCTGGTGAAACGCAAGCTGAAACCAAAAACACGTGCAATATCCCGCCGATAGCAGCTGCGCCCTTATTTCGCCCTCCCCTTGAAAACCGCGTTGGCTTGGGCGACATAGAGTTAAGTTCATTTACCGGAGCCCGTATGCCGCTTCCCGTTCAGACACAGGCCAAATACTGGTCGATTGTCATAGCCCTTTTCGCTCTTGCCCTGTGGTTTCTGGGCGATGTGATCATGCCCTTCATTTTGGGCGGCGCGATTGCCTATTTCCTGGACCCGGTTGCCGACCGGCTGGAAAAGGCAGGCATGTCGCGCGTGCTGGCGACGGTCGTGATCTCGCTTCTTGCGGTGATGGTGGTAATTCTTGGCTTCCTTCTGGTGATACCAACGCTTGTGTCGCAGGCCATTGCGCTGGCGAACTCTGCCCCTGACCTGCTGCGCGAATTGCAGGCCTTCCTGACCGAGCGCTTCCCCTCGCTGATGGACGAGACCTCGACCATCCGGCAATCGCTGGAAAGTCTGGGCCAGAAAATTCAGGAACGCGGCGGCGAGCTGGTGGGCACACTGTTGTCCTCGGCGATGAGTGTCATCAACGTCGTGATCCTTCTGGTCGTCACGCCCGTCGTCGCCTTCTACATGCTGCTGGACTGGGACCGTATGGTCGAAAAGGTCGACAGCTTCCTGCCGTTGGATCACCGCCCTGCCATTCGCCAAATTGCCAGCGACATCGACCGTACGCTTGCAAGCTTCATTCGTGGGCAAGGCTCGGTCTGTATCGTGCTGGGCACGTACTATGCGGTGGCCCTGATGCTGGTTGGCCTGAACTTTGGTCTTGTGGTTGGCTTCATCGCGGGCCTGATCACCTTCATCCCCTATGTCGGCGCGCTGGTCGGCGGTGCCTTGGCCATCGGGCTGGGCCTGTTCCAGTTCTGGGGCGAATGGTGGAGCCTTGGCGCCGTTGCCGTGATCTTCATGCTGGGCCAGTTCTTTGAGGGCAACATCCTGACCCCGAAACTGGTGGGCAGTTCTGTCGGGCTGCATCCGGTCTGGCTGATGTTCGCACTGTCGGTCTTTGGTTCGCTTTTCGGCTTCGTCGGGATGCTGGTCGCGGTCCCCGTTGCCGCCTCAATCGGTGTGGTTGCCCGTTTCTTCATCGTGAAGTATCAGACTGGCCGGCTGTATCAGGGTCTTACTGGACAGCAAGCCGCGCTGGACGAGGACATAGCCGAGTAATGCCCGAACAACTGACCTTTGACCTGCCCGCGCGCCCCGCGCAGGGGCTAGATGATTTTCTTGTCACGCCCTCGAACGCCAACGCGATGGCGACGATCGAAAGCTGGCAGAACTGGCCCAATCGCAAGCTGGTTTTGGCGGGCGAGGCTGGCACTGGGAAGACCCATCTAACCCACGTCTGGGCTGGCTTGTCCGGCGCGCAGATCCTGCACGCCAGCGCCCTGCCCCAGATCCAGATCGAGGAACTGGCAGGCCACTCGGTCGCTCTTGAGGACGCCGATCAGATCTCAGGCAATGCCGATGCCGAAAACGCGCTATTCCATTTGCACAACCTTGTTCTCGCCGAAGGCGGTGCGTTGCTGGTCACTGCCCGCACTGCCCCGTCCCGCTGGGGCTTGACCCTACCAGATCTGCGCAGCCGGATGGAGGGCACCACGCTGGCCCGTCTCGACCCGCCGGATGACATGCTGCTGTCGGCTGTTCTTGTCAAACTGTTCCATGACCGCCAGATCACCGTGCCGGCCAACCTGATCGACTATCTTTTGCCGCGCATGGAGCGCTCGCTAGCCGAAGCTGCGCGCCTGGTCTCGGTTCTGGATCAGGCGGCACTGTCAGAAGGGCGCGCCTTGACGCGTGCGTTGGCATCACGCGTGCTGGACAAAGACCCAGAAAACGAGGCATAACGTCACCTTCCCGTCACACTTTCACGCGATAGAGTGCCGTTATGAATACGTCCAAAACGCCCCAGCTTCCGCTTGTCGATTTCCTGTCGGCTGATTTCCCGCCCGCAACCGCCTTGCCCGCCGAGGAGTTCGCCGACTCCAAGCGGTTCTTCAACCGCGAACTCAGCTGGCTGGGGTTCAACTGGCGTGTGCTGGAAGAGGCCGAAAACACCCGCGTCCCCCTGCTGGAACGGCTGCGGTTCCTGTCGATTTCGGCAACCAATTTGGATGAGTTTTATACCGTGCGCGTCGCCGGTCTGCGCGAGTTGGTCCGCGAGGGTGTAACGACCCCCGCCGCCGACGGCCTTTCCCCGACAGAACAATTGGAACTGATCAATGACGACGCCCGTGCGCTGATGGCGCGTCAACAATCGGTGTTTGAAATTCTGTCAGGCGAAATGCGCGACGAAGGCATCATCATCGCCCGCCGCGAAGATCTGACCGATGCGGACCGCGCCCATTTGGATCACGTCTTCCTGACGCAGGTGTTCCCCGTTCTGTCCCCGCTGGCCATTGACCCGGCCCACCCGTTCCCGTTCATCCCGAACACGGGCTTCTCGCTGGCGCTGCAGCTGGAGCGCACCAAGGACAAACAGAAGCTGAAAGCACTGCTGCCGATCCCGCACCAGATCGACCGCTTCGTCGCCCTGCCTGCCGACGACGGCCAGTACCGCTTCCTGCCGCTGGAAGACCTGCTGCTGGAACATCTGGGCCAGCTCTTCCCCGGCTATGTCGAAAAAGGCCACTGCGCTTTCCGCATCCTGCGCGATAGCGATCTGGAAGTCGAAGACGAAGCCGAAGATCTGGTCCGCGAGTTCGAAACCGCCCTGAAGCGCCGCCGCCGGGGCGAAGTTGTCCGCCTGAAAATCACTGCCGGCGCCCCCTCGGCCCTTCTGTCCATGATCAAACGCGAGCTGCGCATTTCAAGCAAAGAGATTGTCGAGGCGAACGGCATGATCGGTATGGCCGATCTGGGCGAGCTGGTCCTGAAAGAACGCCCCGACCTGCTGTGGCCCAGCTTCACACCTCGCGTCCCCGAGCGTGTGCAGGATCACGAAGGCGACATGTTTGCCGCGATCCGCCAAAAGGACATGCTGCTGCACCACCCGTACGAAACCTTCGACATGGTGGTCCGCTTCCTGCATCAGGCCGCACGTGACCCCAACGTGGTGGCGATCAAGCAGACGCTTTATCGCACGTCCCATGACAGCCCGATCGTGAAAGCGCTGTGCGAGGCTGCCGAGGATGGCAAATCCGTCACCGCCCTGGTCGAGCTGAAAGCCCGCTTTGACGAGGCTGCCAACATCCGCCAGTCGCGCCGGTTGGAACGTGCTGGCGCGCATGTGACCTATGGTTTCATCAACTACAAAACCCACGCCAAGATCTCGACCGTGGTGCGTCGTGAAGGGGACGAGCTGGTCACCTATACCCACTATGGCACCGGCAACTATCACCCTATTACGGCACGGATTTACACTGACCTCAGCCTGTTCACCTGTGACACAGCACTGGGGCGCGACGCCACGCGGGTCTTCAACTATCTGTCCGGTTACGCCGAGCCGCAAAGCCTCGAAAACCTCTCTATTTCGCCATTGGATCTGAAGTCGACGCTGATCAAACGGATCAACGAAGAAGCCGAATATGCCAAGGCGGGCAAACCTGCACAGATTTGGGCCAAGATGAACTCGCTGGTCGAACCGGATGTGATTGACGCGCTTTATGAAGCGTCGCAAGCGGGTGTGAAGATCAGCCTAGTGGTACGTGGCATCTGTGGGCTGCGTCCGGGCATCAAAGGCCTGTCCGAGAACATCCGTGTAAAATCCATCGTCGGCCGTTTCCTTGAACATTCGCGCATCGTCTGCTTCGGCAACGGGCATGGCCTGCCGTCGAAAAAGGCGCGCGTTTACATGTCGTCAGCCGATTGGATGGGCCGCAACCTCAACCGCCGCGTCGAAACTCTCGTCGAAATCAAGAACGCCACCGTGAAAGCCCAGATCGTCAGCCAGATCATGGCGGCCAACTTGGCCGATGTGGCGCAAAGCTGGGTAATGGGGCCGGATGGCAAGTTCACCCGCGCAGACCTTGATGCGATCGAGCATCCGTTCAACTGCCACCGCTTCTTTATGGAAAACCCGTCCCTATCGGGCCGCGGCTCTGCCGGGGCGTCGGATGTTCCGGAACTAACGCACTCACAAGATTGAGTAATGTCGGACGCGCCGTTAAAGTACACTCACTGACACGGGGGGATTCTATGGACGGACGTGGCGATACCGGGGACGATTGGGGCCCGTTTGGACGACCACTGTTTGATGACCCCTCGGCCCGCAGGCTGAGCCGCGTTGGTGTGGTGGATGTGGGATCGAACTCGGTCCGTTTGGTGGTGTTTGACGGCGCGGCCCGCTCGCCCGCCTATTTCTTCAACGAAAAGATCCTCTGTGGTTTGGGCCGCGGCATTTCTGAGACCGGCCATCTGCACCCGGAAGGTCGTGAACGTGCCCTGTCCGCGATCAAACGCTTCCAACGCTTGGCGGACGGCATGAACCTTGGGCCGCTCTCGGCTGTGGCCACCGCCGCCGTGCGCGACGCGACCGACGGCCCAGACTTCCGCGCGCAGGTGTTGCGCGAAACTGGGTTAGAGCTTTACGTCATCGACGGCGAAGAAGAGGCCCGCCTGTCTGCGCAAGGCGTGTTGCTTGGCTGGCCGGACGCCCAAGGCCTGATGTGCGACATCGGCGGCTCGTCTTTGGAACTGGCCGATATCCGGGACGGAGAGGTCGGCAAGCGTGTGACCTCGCCCCTTGGACCGCTGAAGCTGGCGGGTGTGCCCGGCGGCAAAAAGGGCTTAAAGGCCGAGATCGCGCGCGTCGTGGACGAACTCGCCGACGAAATGGGCACCGATCACAAGCGCCTGTTCCTTGTGGGTGGATCGTGGCGTGCTATCGCTCGTCTGGACATGGAGCGCCGCGGCTATCCGCTGACCGTTCTGCACGAATACCGGATGACCCCGAAGTCGCTGTCCAAGACCTTAAAGTGGATCAACGAGGTCGATCTGGACGAGGTGCGCCAACGCACCGGCACATCCTCGGCCCGTATGGCGCTTGTGCCGATTGCAGCACAGGTTCTGAAACGCCTGATGCATGTGTTCCGCCCGAAAGAGATCGCGATTAGCTCTTACGGGATCCGCGAGGGGCTGCTCTTTGAACAGATGCCCGACCGCCTGCGAAAACGCGATCCGCTGATCGAGGCCTGCTATCACGCGGAAAAGAAGGACGCGCGCAATCCGGGCTTCGGCAAGGCGCTGTTTCGCTTCCTGACGCCGCTCTACAAGTCGCTGAAGCACGAAGACCTGCGCATCATCCGCGCCGCTTGCCTGCTGCATGACGTCAGCTGGCGCGCGCACCCGGATTACCGGCACGAAGTTTGTTTCGACAACGCCACCCGCGCCAACTTGGGCGGGCTGACGCATGAACAACGTGTGTTCCTGGGGCTAGCGCTACTGCATCGCTATAAGAATAGCCGCGAGGGGTCACATTTCGCACCACTGTTTGACATCCTGTCCCACAAGATGCTGGATCGGGCCGAGGTGCTGGGCAAGGCGATGCGGTTCGGGGCCATGTTTTCTGTCGAGGATCCGACGCGTCTGGCCGAATTGCGCTGGTTCCCGAAGAAACGCGAGCTGGTGCTGATCCTGCGCAAAGAGGCCGATGGGTTGTTTGGGGAAGTGGCCGAGGCACGGTTCCAGACGCTGGCCGACGCGCTAGGGGCCACGCCCATTGTTAAAAAGAAGCGCGGTTAGATATCAGTTTCACCCGGCGCGGGCGGATCCAGTGGGGTGCGACGGCGGATGATGATGTCGCCATTGGGCAGCACTTCCGGCGGGTGATAGACCTGCATGTCGCCGAATTTCTCGACCAGATCGGCCCAACCTTCGGCCCATTCGTCCGCCATCGGCTCCAATTCGTTGGCAAGCCCTTCCAGTAGAAGCTGAAAACCCCGATTCAACAGCTCGGCCCCTTCGGAAAGCTCGGGATTATCCGGCGGCGTGTCGTCCTGCGCAAAGGCAGGCGTGGTCGCCAGAAGCACGGCAAGGGCGGTGGATGTCGCAATCTGTTTCATAAGACACATGTAGGCGGTCCTCTCCAAAATTGAAGATCACAGCCTTAGATCAATCGACACCGGGAAGTGGTCTGAGGCCGTCAACAGCGCCTCGCGCAGGGCCTTATCCTGATAGCAAAGCGAGTCATCAAACGGGTGCCAAATGCGCCAGTTGGGTTTGGTCGCCAACAGGTCCGGGGACACCATGATATAGTCCAGAAGCGCCTGCAGATACCGCTTTTCCTTCGCGATATAGAACCGCGATGTCGTCGGGCGTGCGCCCGTGCGTTGTAGCAAAGCCATGCGGGCATGGGGGTCATACATGCAGGTGGCACCGTTTTCCCCCAGCACAACCTCGACCCCCGAACGGCCGAACAGCTTCTCGTATTCATCCAGCCCCGGACCGTCGTTGAAATCGCCCAAGACGATCAGTGGCTCGCCAACGCCAAGATGTTCATCCACGCGTTTTCGGATCCAGATACACTGCGCCATCTGCTTGCGGCGGTTTTCGATCGCAACACGCATGACCTCGGCCGCGCCACGCGCCCCATGGGGGGCTTTCGACTTGGCATGCACACCGATCAATCGAAGCTCTTTGCCGCTTTCACGGTGGGTCAGTGCGACCTCAAGCGGGGGTTTCGAGAACACGACGACCTCGGGCGTGGCATCGGTGTCCAGATCCAGCTCGAAACTGCTGTCGAACCGGGGCGCAGCATATGCGTCATCCACATTCTCAGCCCCCAGTGGGTCATGGCGTGCACTGATTACTCGGGGATCATACAACAGCGCGATTTCCTGCTGCGTGTCATTGGCGAAACCGATCATCGCCTTGCGTGCGCGCAACCCAAAGAGCTCGGCGAAGGTTTCAAGCGCGGGAACGGTATCGCGTCTGCGGCTTTGGTCCGGTGCTTCGATGATCATCACGGCATCGGCATCCAAGGCCTGAAATACCTTGCCCACAGCATTCCACTGGGCGGCGCGGGTGACGTCTTGTCGGCCGGACCAGCCATTGTCCACGATCGGAACGCCCTCGTCGTCGAACAGGTTGTCGAACCATTCAACGTTATAGGTCGCAATCCGCATCAGCCCGCCCTACCCTTGCCCTGCGTTGATCTCGTCCCAGGCGCGATTAACGGCGATCAGGCGCTTTTCGGCAAGTTTGATGGCTTCCTCGGGAACGCCACGGGCGATCATCCGGTCGGGATGGCTTTCGCGCACCTCGTTGCGCCAGACCTTGCGGATTTGATCCAGCGGAGTGTCGCGTGTCACGCCAAGCACCTGATAGGGGTCGGGATGTTCATCCGGCACCATGCGCGAGCGCAGGGCGGCGAACCGTTCCTCGGGCATCCCGAAAATCCGCGCGACCTCTTCCAGATAGGCGTTTTCGCCGGGGTGATATTCACCATCGGCCAGCGCGATGTGGAACAGACCTTCCATCAAGTCGCATAGGGCCGGGTCGTCGGGGCCAAACATCGCCGCAACCCGCTGGGCGTACAGTTCAAACCCGGCGACATCCGTGCGCGCCAGATTGAACAGACGAGCCGCATTCTTTTCTTCCGATTGCGGGATGGTGAAGACCTCGCGAAAGGCCGAGACCTCGTCCCGCGTCACCTGTCCATCCGCTTTGGCCATCTTCGCGCCCAGCGCAATCACAGCAATCGCAAAACCCGCCGAGCGTTCCGGCGGCGTGCGCAGATGCGAGAACACGTCTGACAGGCTTTCGCCCTTGGCAAGCGCGGACAGCGCGTCGGAGATACGGGACCAGATAGACATAAGGCAGTGTTAGCGGCTTTCGCGACCGGGTCACAGGACTTTCTGCATCAGCACAAGATCATGCCACTGATCGAACTTGCGCCCGGCCTCTGGGACGACCCCAACAGTCTTATAGCCCATCGCCGCGTGAAACGGTTCGCCCATCGGATTTGAACCCGATACCCCGGCAATTAGCGAATGAAACCCTTGCGCACGCGCCTCGGCCTCGATCCGATCCATCAAGGCCCGCCCTGCCCCGCGGCCCCGGGCCTGCGGGGCCAGCATGATCGAGTGTTCAGCGGTGTGGGCATAGCCGATCCCGGCGCGGAACTGGTCGAAGCTGGCATAGCCGATCACCTCGCCGTCGTCCTCGGCGACCAGCATACACTTGGCGGTTTCAATGGCGTTCTCAACATCCAGCAGCGTTTTCGGGACCGAATTAAACGTGATCAAGGTCTCGCGAATGGCGAGGTTCCACAGTTCTTGGATCGCGTGCGCATCGACCAGAGAGGCAGCGCGGATGATCATAGCTGGACCAGCCCAGAGGGCGTGTCGATCCATGCGACAACTCCCGGCGCGCCCGAATGGACCGAGATCCTCGTGTCTTCGACCAGCGGATGCAAGGCCACGCGCAGCGCCTCAGCCTCGGGGTGGGTGATTTCCAGCGCGGCCAGTCGCAGCCCGTGATCGGGCAATCGCGGCGCAGGCATGTCGCCCCGCCATGACAAAAGCCCCGGCGCGCAGCCCGCAAATGGCAACCGCCCATCAGAGGGCACGGCCATATCCCAGCGCAGATCGCCGCGGGACATCTGCAACTCATCCCCCGACCCATCGGGCGCACGTAAAAGCGCCTGATGCAGATCCGGCACCCGCAATGCCCAGTTGGTCAGCCGTGCAGGGCCGGTGAAATAGTCCAGATCGAACCAGCGCGCATGATCGGGCGCATCGGCGTCAGGATTGACGGCAATCACTTCCAGATAGGTGGCTGGGCCAAGGGACAGAAGGGCATTGTGGGTGCCCATGAGCGGATGGTCTCCTCCCTCCGACATGGACACCCCAAGCAGGTCCTCGATATACGCAACGCCTTCTGACAGGGTCGCGGAGGACACCACAAGATGATCGACTTCTCCCAGAGCCATTTCGTTCCCTTCGATGGTCTGGGTTGAAGCTGGCGGGAAACGCCGCCAGCCGCAAGTGTTTTTGCGCTTTAGCTGCGGGCTTCGCGCACCAGCTTCAGGATGTCCTGAGCCGCTTCGGGGATGTTGGTGCCCGGGCCGAAGATGGCTTTCACGCCATTTTCATACAAGAAGTCATAGTCCTGCTGCGGGATAACACCGCCACAGATCACGATGATATCCTCGGCGCCCTGCTCTTTCAAAGCCTGCACCAGTTGCGGGGCCAGCGTCTTGTGACCCGCCGCCTGCGAGGAAATCCCCACGATGTGCACGTCATTGTCGATGGCGTCCTGAGCAGCTTCGTCCGGGGTCTGGAACAGCGGTCCTACGTCCACGTCAAAGCCGATGTCGGCAAAGGCGGTCGCGATGACCTTGGCGCCACGGTCGTGACCGTCCTGCCCCATCTTCACCACCAGCATACGCGGGCGGCGGCCTTCGGCCTCGGCGAAGTCTTCGACCGATTTCTGAATGGCCGCAAAGCCTTCGTCGCCTTCGTAAGCCGCGCCATAGACGCCAGCCAGCGTTTTCACTTCGGCGCGGTGACGGCCGAACTCTTCTTCCATAGCCATCGAGATCTCTCCTACGGATGCGCGCGCACGCGCGGCTTCGACGGCAGCCTCGAGAAGGTTACCACCTTCCTTGGCGCGGCGGGTCAGCTCGGCCAAAGCGGCCTCGCACGCAGCTGCGTCGCGGGTTGCGCGGATGTTTTCAAGGCGGGCGATCTGGCTGTCACGCACGGCCATGTTGTCCACGTCCAGAATGTCGATCTGGTCTTCTTCAGCCAGCTTGTACTTGTTCACGCCAACGATGACTTCGTCACCTTTGTCGATCATGGCCTGACGCTTGGCGGCCGATTCCTCGATCCGCAGTTTCGGCATGCCCGAGGCCACAGCCTTGGTCATCCCACCCATGCTTTCGACCTCTTCCATCAACTCCCAAGCCTTGTTGATCAGCTCGTCGGTCAGGCTTTCCACATAGTAAGAGCCCGCCAACGGATCGACCACGTTGGTCACGCCGGTTTCTTCCTGCAGGATGATCTGGGTGTTACGTGCGATACGGGCCGAGAAGTCGGTGGGCAGCGCAATCGCTTCATCCAAAGCGTTGGTGTGCAACGACTGGGTGCCGCCAAGGGCAGCCGACATGGCTTCGTACGCGGTGCGGATCACGTTGTTATAGGGATCCTGTTCTTGCAACGACACGCCCGAAGTCTGGCAGTGGGTGCGCAGCATTTTCGAGCGTTCCGACTTCGCGCCGAACTCGGTCATCACGCGGTGCCACAGGGTACGCGCGGCGCGCAGTTTTGCGGCTTCCATGAAGAAGTTCATACCGATGGCGAAGAAGAAGCTCAGGCGACCTGCGAACTTGTCCACGTCCATGCCGGCTTCAATCGCGGCACGTACATATTCGCGACCGTCAGCCAGCGTATAGGCCAGTTCCTGCACCAGGTTCGCGCCCGCTTCCTGCATGTGATAGCCGGAAATCGAGATCGAGTTGAATTTCGGCATCTCGTTGGACGTGTATTCGATGATGTCCGAGATGATCTTCATCGACGGTTCAGGCGGGTAGATATAGGTGTTGCGCACCATGAATTCTTTCAGAATGTCGTTCTGAATGGTGCCGGCCAGCAGCGACTTGTCGTGGCCCTGTTCTTCACCGGCGACGATGAAGTTCGCAAGAATCGGGATCACCGCGCCGTTCATCGTCATCGAGACCGAGACCTTATCGAGCGGAATGCCGTCGAACAGGATCTTCATGTCTTCGACGCTATCAATCGCCACACCAGCTTTACCAACGTCACCCACAACGCGCGGGTGATCCGAGTCGTAGCCACGGTGGGTGGCAAGGTCGAAGGCGACCGAGACACCCTGCTGACCAGCGGCAAGGTTGCGGCGGTAGAAAGCGTTCGATTCTTCAGCGGTCGAGAAGCCCGCATACTGACGGATCGTCCACGGACGGCCCGCATACATGGTCGCCTTCACGCCACGGGTGAATGGGCCGAAGCCGGGCAGCGTGCCCATGTGATCAAGGTTCGCCGTGTCCTCTGCCGTATAGAGCGGCTTGACGTCGATGCCTTCCAGCGTGTTCCAGGTCAGGTCGTCCAGAGCGCGGCCGCGCAGCTCCTTCTCGGCCAGTTCCTTCCAGTTCTTTGTGTCGCTCATCTTGTCGTCCTTTTCGTCTTGATGCGCCTCTCAGCGCAGGCTGGTTCCGGGCCGCGGATCACAGGGGATCTCCGGCGGCAAAAAAGAGTTTTCGTTCAACGGGATCGAGGATCATGACCCCCTGCACCCCAGTGTCATAGGCGATGGTCGCACCGGGCCGCGTTAGGGCGCGGCGGAAGTCTTTGCTGTCCGCATCCGACAGGCATTTCCCGACCAGCGCAGCAGCGGCCAGCGCCTGACGGCCAAAGGCACCGTCTTCAGACGTCAGCATCTCATCCGTCAGGTCATGCGGTGTCTGCCCGTCTGCGCGCAGAGCGGCCTTGCCCGAGGCGCGGAACAGCTCTTGCGCTTCAACGCTTGTCGCGGCCAGCGGCATGCCGGGCTTAACGTCGTTCAGCGCCGCGCGGAACACGGCGGCTGTGCAGGTCATCTTGCTTTCAAAGGACAGCGTATCGCCCAGCGTGAAATATTTCCCAAGGGTCGCACGCAAATCGGCTTCGCCATGCAAGTTGCAGGCGGTCAGGCTGATCAGGCAGGCCACTGCACCCCCAGCCGCTATGCGTGCGGCAATCATTCCTGCCCCTTTGGTTCGACCCACATCTCAGCAGGCCCGACAACGTTGGGTGCAAACTCGGCGATCAGGCGACGCAATTCTGGGGCGGCTTCCGGCGACGTCGCATAGTAAGACACGCTGCGTCCGCCCAAAAAGGCAATGTTATACTTGTAGCGCAGCGTGCCAACTTTCACCCAGTTCTTGCCCAGCCCATCCTTGAACCAACGGTCATAGACAATCGCAAGGTCGATACCAGCTTCGTCGGTAAGGTCACCGGCCCAGCCCTCATACGGGGTATCCATCCGGGTGGTGAGCGCCTTGTAGGAAGCCAGCCCCCACAGATCCAAGACATAGTTTGGATTGCCCCAGGCCACAAAGCCCAAGTCGTTCACAGCGATGGGTTTATTCCAATAGTCTTTCACAAAGGTGCTGGCATTGCGGTGCTGCGCCAGAATGCCTGCTGTGCACCAGGTTCCATACCTGAACATCCAGTTCGAATAGTTCCCGGTCAAAAACAGCAAACCCACAAGAAATAACGTGCGCAAGGTGGCAAAATCATCCCGCGTAAACACAACGAGCAGTAACAACCCGAAGACAAAGCTCATCGCGTAGAGTTCATAGCGATGAAAATACCCGAATTGCCCCAATAGAAGCTGCGCCACACCGGCAAAAACCAAACCCGCCAGAACCGCCCGCGTCTGAGGGGCCGAGCGCCACACGCGCAACATCATCGTGGCCGCGATGATCACGACCACCGCCATTGCAATGGCAGTATAGCTGCGCAACTGCACCATCAGCTTGATCAGCATATTCTCGAGCGCAAAATCGGGGCTACCCGTTGGTCCAGCAATCTTGGCCATGACCGAGTTTGGAAGAGGCTCAAGGCCCAGTGACACTAGAAAGGCCATGTAAGCGCCAGCCAGCAGCGCAGACAGTGCAAACAGCGCGCCACCCGCTTTCCAGCGACCCGTCATCGCCAAGATAAGCGCAACGCCACCAGAGACAGCAAGACCCTCAAACCGGAACATAACCCCAAGCGCCGTTCCGACGAACAGAAGCCAGGTCACACGCCCATCGCGCAGGTAAATCTGCATGCCCCTCAACACGACCATGACGGTCAAGACGTGCAGCATATGCTCCATCGCAACCATCGTGAGACCCGCAAGGTTGAAAGCAAGCGGTCCGAGCAACGCCAGCCCCCAAGCCCATTTCTTGTCGGTCACCGCATCCAACACGATCCGGACCCACAAGATCGTCGCAGCGACCATCGCGAAGATGTTCCAGAGGACCACGACCCAAATCTGCCCCACGGTTCCAGCGAACGGCACCAACAAGAAGGGATATAAAGGAGAAGACGCAGCCGAAGTATATTCGCCTGCGTTAACGCCATAGCCTCCTGCAGCAATCTGCTCGGACATGGCAAGGTGTATGTACACGTCATCCAAGGGGAACTCGAACGCACCTGCCCTGGCATAGGCCATCAACTGGTAAATGAGATATAGTCCCGAAACCAAAAGCAGAGACGCCGCGATCTGCGGCGCCCCTGACAGGGTACGATGACGTGCATCGATCATTTTATTCGAACTCCATGATCACTTCGTCAACGGCAAGGCTGTCGCCTGCGCCTGCGTTGATCTTGGACACGATGCCCTTCTTCTCGGCGCGCAGGATGTTCTCCATTTTCATGGCTTCGATCGTGCAGAGCGCCTGACCTTCCTGAACTTCCTGACCGACTTCCACGTCGACCTTCACCACCAGACCCGGCATCGGGCAGAGCAGCATTTTCGAGGTATCCGGCGGCAGTTTTTCCGGCATCAAGCGGGCAAGTTCAGCCTGACGCGGGGTGCGGACATGCACCTTCAGGTCAGCACCCCGCGAGCGCATACGGAAGCCCGAGGTGATCTTGTCCACCTTCAGCACCAGCGGCGAGCCATCCACGTCCAGCGTGGCAAGGCTGTCGCCCGGCGTCCAATCCGAGGAGACGCGCATTTTGGTGCCGTCTTCGAACTTGATGGTCGAGCCTTTCTTGTCGGCCTTGATCTTCACAGCGAACTCTTCGCCCTGAAGGGTCACGACCCAGTTCTTGCCCACTTTACGCTCGTGGTTGTCCATACGGCCCGAGATACGGGTGCGGCGGATTTCAGCGACGCGGTACATGGCAGCCGCCGAAGCAGCGATGCGACGCAGCGCGTCGGTGCTCAGCTCTACACCTTCGAACCCGTCGGGATACTGCTCTTCGATGAAGGCGGTGGTCATCTCGCCTTTCATGAAGATCGGGTGATCCATCACAGCCGACACGAAGGGCAGGTTGTGACCGATGCCTTCCAGTTCGAACCCGTCCAGCGCGTTGCGCATGGCTTCGATGGCTTCGTTCCGGGTCGGTGCCCAAGTACACAGCTTGGCGATCATCGGGTCGTAGTACATCGAGATCTCGCCGCCTTCATAGACGCCGGTATCGTTACGTACTGCAAAGTTGGTGCCTTCGATGGCTTCATCAGCCCATTTGCCGTTGGCCTGCATCGGACCAGCCGCAATTTCTGCGGGCGGACGATAGCGGGTCAGGCGACCGATCGACGGCAGGAAGTTACGATAGGGGTCTTCTGCGTAGACGCGGTTTTCAATGGACCAGCCATTGATGCCCACATCGTCCTGCGTGATCGACAGCGGCTCGCCATTGGCGACGCGGATCATCTGTTCCACAAGGTCGACACCGGTGATCAGCTCGGTCACGGGGTGTTCCACCTGCAGGCGGGTGTTCATTTCCAGGAAGTAGAAGTTCTTGTCGCCATCAACGATGAATTCCACCGTACCGGCCGAGGTATAGCCCACGGCTTTGGCCAGTGCGACCGACTGTTCACCCATGGCTTTACGGGTGGCTTCGTCCAGGAAGGGCGACGGGGCTTCTTCCACAACTTTCTGGTTACGACGCTGGATCGAGCATTCACGTTCGTTCAGATAAATGCCGTTGCCATGCGCGTCGCACAGAACCTGAATTTCGATGTGACGCGGCTGGGTCACGAACTTCTCGATGAAGATACGATCGTCACCAAAGCTGTTGGCAGCTTCGTTCTTGGACGACTGGAAGCCTTCGCGGGCCTCTTCGTCGTTCCACGCGATCCGCATCCCTTTACCGCCGCCACCGGCCGAGGCTTTGATCATTACCGGGTAGCCGATCTCGTTCGAGATCTTCACGGCTTCGTCCGCGTCTTCGATCAGGCCCATGTAACCGGGAACGGTCGACACTTCGGCGTCCTGAGCGATCTTTTTCGAGGTGATCTTGTCGCCCATGGCTTCAATGGCGCCTTTGGGTGGGCCAACGAAGGCAACGCCAGCGGCTTCAAGCGCCTCGGCGAATTTCGAGTTTTCCGACAGGAAGCCGTAACCGGGGTGCACAGCCTCGGCGCCGGTGTCCTTGATGGCCTGCATGACCTTGTCGATGACGATATACGACTGGTTCGCCGGGGGCGGGCCGATGTGAACGGCTTCGTCGGCCATTTTCACATGAAGCGCATTCCGGTCGGCATCCGAATAGATTGCCACCGTCTTGATGCCCATTTTGCGGGCTGTCTTGATCACGCGGCAAGCGATCTCGCCTCGGTTCGCAATCAGGATCTTGTTGAACATGTCCTGTCCTTTCGATTCATGTGAGGGCGCGACACGGCAGAGTGTCCCGCTGATTGACATAGAAAAGCCCGCCGAAACCAAAGGTCTCGGCAGGCCGATTGTGCGTGGAGGATCCGCTGTCAGCGGAGCCAGAGAATTTCAGATCAGTTGCAGATACCGACGCCCAAGTCGTCGCACAGCGCACCTGCGCCTGCGCCGATGACGGCTCCGGTGAGAACACTGCCATTGGTTGCACTTGCGACCACGGCACCTGTCGCCGCACCGACACCGGCGCGTTCAAGGTCGTTCCACTGGCATCCTGCCAGCATGGCAAAGGCAAGCGCCCCTGCGATAAGCGATTTGTACTGCATGTAAGACTGCCTCTTTCAGAGTGGTTTCTTGCAGTCATTCTGCCCCGTTTGCACAAGGTACCCAAGTCGAATTTTCGCGACCCACGACGCCGGGCATCATGCGACCGGCTTGCACCGGGTGAAAAAAGGCCCGGTTCAGAGGCAAATGCACTGAACCGGGTAGAAGAAGGGGAAGGGTAATGGTTTCGACAAACCATTGCAGAGAACGGGGATTTGCTCTCTGCGTGTGTATCATGTTGGCATGAACGACGGCCCGCGCAAGACCCCTCCAGACGCGTTGCATCCGGTTGGGCTGTTTTTTGCCAATTGGTGTTCAATGCGGGCGAATTCATGCCTATTGTTCCTCGAACGCATCCGGGAACGAGGCCCGCGCACGGGCTTCATCGATCACAAGAAGGGCTTCATAGTCTTCGGGATCAAAGGGATCCTGCGCAGGCAGAACCTCGCGTTCAAAGAGCCACGACAGGCGTCCGGCATCCAGATTTCCGCGTTCAAACGGCTGGTCGCCGAAATAATCCCACAGCGCCTTCATAAAGCCGATATCTGCACGCCGATCTGCCGGTTTGCGGTCTGCGTAACGTTCGCGGGCGGCAAGCTTCGTCGCACCCGTCTTGCTGGCACGGCGAATAACAAACTGATAGTCGGTCCCCGTTAGTCGCCCGGGGAAGCCTTTGTGCTTCAACATATAAGGCAGTGCCATCAGAACCCGTCCCATACACACGCCCCGTCTTCGGGGCGGAAAGCTTCGAAAAACTGGGTCGCGTCCATGTCAGAGACGCCGAACTCGACCCAACGATCTGCCAGAACGATCACGATCTGCTCTGGCTCTGTTTCCGTGAGCCGGGACAGGTGCGGCAGCACGTAGTCCTGACAAATCACGGCCATATCCTCTTCCGCCTGCGAGAAATCTATACGTCCCGTGTTGCGGGAAATCTCGGGCGCGAGAAACCGGACATGGATCGCCGATTCCTCTTGATTGCCGTCCTGCTGATTGACCTCAAGCAGGGTGACGGTTTGGCCTGACGGAACCTTTAGCGGTGCACCGTCAAACCAGTCTTCTTGCGCCGCTGCAACGGACGCGGGCACGGTCAGGGATAGGGCCAGGGTGGCAGCGGCAGCTGCCACCCCGGTCAGGCCACGCGGGCCCGTATATCCCGCCGTGCGACCCATGATCACAGCGGAATATTGTCGTGCTTCTTCCAGGGGTTCTGCAGCTTCTTACCACGCAGCGAGGCAAACGCGCGGCTGATCCGGCGACGCGACGAACGCGGCTGGATAACCTCGTCGATGAAGCCACGCTCGGCAGCCACGAACGGGTTGGCAAAGCGGTCTTCATAGTCCTGCGTACGCTGCGCGATCTTCTCGGCATCGTCCAGTTCCGAACGGTACAGGATCTCGGTCGCGCCTTTTGCGCCCATAACCGCGATTTCAGCCGTCGGCCAAGCGTAGTTGAAGTCGCCGCGCAGGTGCTTGGACGCCATAACGTCATAGGCACCACCGTAAGCTTTACGGGTGATCAGCGTAACTTTCGGCACGGTGGCTTCGCCGTAAGCGAACAGCAGCTTCGCGCCGTGCTTGATCACGCCGCCATATTCCTGGCTGGTGCCCGGCAGGAAGCCCGGCACGTCGACCAGCGTCAGGATCGGAATTTCAAACGCGTCACAGAAGCGAACAAAGCGAGCAGCTTTGCGCGAGCTGTCGATGTCCAGACAGCCGGCCAGAACCATCGGCTGGTTGGCCACAACACCCACGGTCTGCCCTTCCAGGCGAATGTAACCGGTGATGATGTTCTTGGCGTAGTCTTCCTGGATCTCGAAGAAGTCGCCCTCGTCACCAAGCTTGGTGATCAGCTCTTTCATGTCATAGGGCGAGTTCGGGTTGTCCGGGATCAGGGTGTCCAGGCTGTCATCCACGCGGGCAGGATCGTCGAAGAACGGACGAACCGGCGCTTTGTCGCGGTTGTTCAGCGGCAGGAAGTCGACCAGACGGCGGACTTCCGACAGGGCTTCCACGTCGTTCTCGAACGCGCCATCGGCGACCGAAGACTTCTTGGTGTGAGTCGAGGCGCCGCCAAGCTCCTCGGCAGTGACCACTTCGTTGGTCACGGTTTTCACAACGTCGGGACCGGTGACGAACATGTACGAGCTGTCTTTCACCATGAAGATGAAGTCGGTCATGGCGGGCGAATACACAGCACCACCAGCACACGGGCCCATGATCACCGAGATCTGCGGCACCACGCCCGAGGCCATGATGTTGCGCTGGAACACTTCAGCGTAACCAGCAAGCGAGGCAACGCCTTCTTGAATACGTGCACCACCCGAATCGTTGATGCCGATCACAGGCGCGCCGTTCTGCATCGCCATATCCATGATCTTGCAGATCTTTTCAGCGTGGGTTTCCGACAGCGAGCCACCGAACACGGTGAAGTCCTGCGAGAACACATAGACCATACGGCCGTTAATCGTGCCCCAACCGGTGATAACACCGTCGCCTGCGGGCTTGTCGGCTTCCATGCCGAACTCGGTGCAGCGGTGGGTTTTGAACATGTCGAACTCTTCAAACGAGTCCTCATCCAGCAAGAGCTCGACGCGCTCGCGCGCGGTCAGCTTGCCCTTCTTGTGCTGGCTGTCGATCCGACGCTGACCGCCCCCAAGGCGGGCTTTCTCGCGGCGGCTCTCAAGTTCTTGGAGAATATCTTTCATGTGGCGGCACTCCTTGATTTCGCCGCAAACTAACGCGACCTCGCCGTTGCGGAAAGCAAAAAGGGGCGAATTTGCAAATAAAATGCAAGTACGCTTGTGCAAATTGCAAATGTGCAAAATCCGCACACAATCCCGCGCGCCCACTCACCCCCAGCAAAACGGCTGGACAGCCCGTGATGCTGGGATTAGCTCTGTCTCATGCAACCCAAAGATGTCAACCCAGCACAAGCCAACCGCTTTCTGGATCCCTCTACACCGCCCAGCTTGTTTACGCTGACCTTTGTGGCCGCGATGGCGGCGGTGTCGATGAACATCTTCCTGCCCTCGCTACCCGGCATGGCACGCCATTTTCAAGCGGACTACCACCTGATCCAACTGTCCGTCGCGCTGTATCTGTTCATGAACGGCGCGTTGCAGCTTGTGGTCGGCCCGCTTTCGGACAGGTACGGGCGCCGCCCTATCATCATGTCCGGCTTTGCGATCTATATCCTCGCCACCTTCGGCTGCCTTGCCGCACCGGATGTGTACACCTTCCTAGCGTTTCGCATGATGCAGGCCACGGTTGCGGTCGGCATGGTGCTGTCACGCGCCGCCATTCGCGACATGGTTCCCGGCGATCAGGCCGCGTCGATGATTGGCTATGTTACGATGGGCATGTCCGTGGTTCCAATGCTGGCCCCAAGCCTGGGCGGCCTGCTAGACCAGCATTACGGATGGAAAGCCAGCTTCTGGATGCAAAGCCTGACCGGCCTGCTTGCCCTGACACTTCTGTGGCGCGATATGGGCGAAACCGCCCCACGGCAATTCGACGGCTTTGCCGCCCAGTTTCGCGCCTACCCTGCCTTGCTGACCTCGCCCCGATACTGGGGCTATTGCCTGACTGCGACCCTGACCTCGGGCGCGTTCTTTGCCTATTTGGGCGGCGCACCCTATGTGGGTAGCGAAATCTATGGAATGACGCCGTCGCGTCTTGGCTATTTCTTTGGCGCACCTGCCGCAGGGTATTTCGTCGGGAACTTTCTGTCCGGGCGATATGCCGTCCGGGTCGGCATGATCCGCATGATCTTTGGCGGCGCGCTGATCACAGCGTTCGGCATGATCGCCGCAATGCTGATCTTCGCCATCGGCGGCGGATCAGAATACATCTTCTTCGGCGCGATGATTCTGGTTGGTGTGGGCAACGGCCTGACGCTGCCATCGGCCAATGCAGGGATCATGAGCGTCCGCCCCGAGTTGGCTGGCAGTGCGATTGGACTGAGCGGGACTTTGATGATGGTCGGCGGTGCAGGCGTGTCGGCCTTTGCCGGGTTTGCCTTGGGCGATGGCATGTCGCCCATGCCGCTTTTGTGGGTGATGCTTGGCTCGGCCGTGCTGGCCGTGGTCACGATGCTGGGCGTGATCCGCCGCGAGCGACGACTTGGCGTATCCTAAGAACCGCCGAATATCTTTGACCCGAGTGGTTTGCAAATGATACTCGGAAAGATGACGAAATTTGCAAAGCGAGTTTGGTGAGCAACGCAATGGCCACGCAGAAACTCTATGCCGGTGTAAAACTTAGGGAAATCCGGTCCCGCCTGAACCTGACCCAGAAAGCTTTTGCCGAAAAGCTGGGCGTCAGCCTGCCCTATCTTAACCAGATGGAAAACAACAACCGCCCTGTGTCGACGGGCGTGGTGTTGGCGCTGGCGCAGGAGTTTGGCTTTGACGTGGCCGAGCTGTCGACCGGCGACGCGGAACGGCTGGTGACAGACATGCGCGAGGCGTTCGCGGACCCAGTGTTCTCGGACATCCCTCCGCTGGCAGATTTGCGATTGGCGGCGTCGAACGCCCCGGCCCTCGCCCACGCGCTTCTGGAGCTGCATCGCGCCTACCGGCTGGGCCACGAGCGTCTGGCCTCGATGGATCAAGAAATTGGCGCCGATGACACCCCAAACCAAGCCAGCCCGTGGGACGAGGTGCGCGACTTCTTCCATTACTGCGACAACTATATTGATGCAGTGGACCGCGCGGCGGAACATTTTGCGCAGACCGGCAAAGCCCGTGGTCTGGATCAGGCCGCGATGGCTGAAACGGTGCTCAGCGACCGCGGCATCACCTTGATCCGCGAGGATGTGGACAAGGTGCGCAGCTATGACGTCGAGCGGAGGGAACTGACCCTGTCGACCCGCCCGCCACGCGCGACGCAGGAATTCCAGCTCCTGATGCAGGTGGCGCTTCTGACGCAAGACGCGCTGCTGGAAGCCACGCTGGATTTCGCGCGTTTCCAGACGGACGAGGCCCGCGCCATCGCCAAGCTAGGGCTTGCGAACTACTTTGCAGGCGCCGCCCTTCTGCCCTATGAGCAGTTTCTTGCCGCCGCCCACGAGACCCGCCACGACCTTGAACGGCTGGCCGATCGCTTCGGCGCGTCGATCGAACAAATCGCCCACCGTCTGTCCACCTTGCAGCGTCCCGGATCGAAGGGCATTCCCTTCTTTTTCGTGCGCGTAGATCAGGCCGGCACGATCACCAAACGCCACTCGGCCACGCGCCTACAGTTTGCCCGTTTCGGCGGTGCCTGCCCCCTGTGGAATGTCCACCAAGCCTTTGAAACGCCGGGACGTTTCCTGCGCCAACTGGCGCAGACCCCGGATGGCGTGCGCTACTTCTGTCTGGCGCGAAACGTCACCAAATCCGGCGGCAGTTTCGATGCACCCGTACGCCGTTACGCCATCGGGCTGGGTTGCGAGGTGAAACACGCCGGCGCCTTGGTCTATGCGGATGATTTCGATGTCTCGAACGACGCTGCCTATGAACCCATCGGGATCTCGTGCCGGATCTGCGAACGGCAGCTGTGCCACCAGCGCTCGGTCCCCCCCCTTGAGCGCAAATTGCAGGTCGATCCCTATTCGCGCGGAACACTTCCTTACGAGATTTCAAGATAACCGGATTTTCGCCCCCTTACAGCGCAATAGAAAAGGCCGGGCAATGCCCGGCCTTCTGTCCCTCGTGATGGTGGCGCTTACGCAGCCGACAGCATCCGATAGATTTCGTCCTTCAAAGCAGCGCGTTTTTTGCGCATGTCTTCTTCGTTGAACTGGTCAGTCGGCTCAACATTTGTTTCGGCACGGTGAATCGCACGGTTCACCTCGTGATACTCGTCCGCCAGCTTCGAGAAATGCGCATCTGCTTGCTTCATTTCGCTCATTTTCTCGGCGTATTCCGGGAATTCTTCGCCCAGTTCATGCGGGGTGTGTGACATTCGCGTGTCTCCTTCGTCTAAAGTCAGAGGGAGTTTGCGTCCAGCAAACGCCCCCCGCTTTGACAGGGATCAAATCACACGTTCATCGTTGCGAATTTTGCCAATCCGGATGGATCCACGGCTCGTCATTCGCAGACGGAAGACGGCGGCCCAGAATGTGGTCCGAGGCTTTCTCGCCCACCATGATCGACGGCCCGTTCAGGTTGCCGTTGGTGATACGCGGGAAGGTCGAACTGTCGGCGACCCGCAGCCCGTCCACGCCGATCACGCGCATCTCGGGATCAACCACCGCCATCGGATCATCCGCGCGCCCGATCTTACAGGTCCCGCAGGGGTGATAGGCGCTTTCGGCGTGTTCACGAATGAAGCTGTCGATCTCGTCATCCGTTTGCAGCGCGTTACCCGGCTGGATCTCGAACTTCACGAAAGGCTCGAACGCAGGTTGCGAGAAGATCTCGCGCGTCAGGCGGATACAGGTGCGGAAGTCTTCCCAGTCTTGCTCGGTCGACATGTAGTTGAAGAAGATGCGCGGGGCATCTTTCGGGTCCGCCGATTTCAGCGTGATTTCCCCGCGCGAGGGCGAGCGCATCGGGCCGGTATGGGCTTGGAACCCGTGGCCTTCCGCCGCTGCCTGCCCGTCATAGCGCACGGCAATCGGCAGGAAGTGATACTGGATGTCCGGGTATTCGACGCCCGCCTTCGAGCGAATGAAGGCGGCACTTTCGAACTGGTTCGACGCGCCCAGACCGGTCTTGGTGAACAGCCACTGCGCGCCCAGAATGCCCTTCCAGACAAGGTTCCAATAGCGATAGAGCGTAATCGGCTGTTTCGAGGCGTACTGCATATAGACCTCAAGGTGGTCCTGCAGGTTCTGCCCGACGCCGGGACGGTCGACGACAACCTCGATCCCGTGTTCTTTCAGATGCGCCGCGGGTCCGATCCCCGAGAGCATCAGAAGCTTCGGAGAGTTGATCGAGCTTGCGGCGATGATCACCTCGGCCTCGGCGCGGATCACTTCGATCTTGCCGCCGCGCTCCACTTCAACGCCAACCGCGCGACCATCTTCGATGACCACTTTGCGGGCGAAGGCGCGGATGAGTTCGCAATTCTCGCGTTGCAGAGCAGGTTTCAAATAGGCATTCGCCGCCGACCAGCGACGGCCCTGCCAGACGGTCTGCTCCATCGGGCCGAAGCCTTCCTGCTTCTGGCCGTTATAGTCGTCGGTGACTTCGTATCCGGCTTGCTTCCCAGCCTCGACAAAGGCGTGGAAAAGCGGGTTTTTGCGCGGGCCGCGGGTCACATGCAGCGGACCATCCTTGCCGCGCCAATCCGGATCACCGCCGTGGCCGCTGTCATGCCAGCTTTCCTGCCGTTTGAAGTACGGCAGCACGTCGGCATAGGACCAGCCATCGGCGCCCTGTTCGGCCCAATGATCAAAGTCCTTCGCGTGGCCGCGCACATAAACCATCCCGTTGATCGAGCTGGACCCGCCCACGACCTTGCCACGCGGGGTCACCAGCGTGCGGCCCGCCAGATGCGGCTCGGGCTCGGTCTGGAAGCCCCAGTCATAGGTCTTCATGTTCATCGGATAGCTCAGCGCCGCCGGCATCTGGATGAATGGCCCAGCATCGGTGCCGCCGTGTTCGATCACCAGCACCCGCTTGCCTGCTTCCGCCAGCCGATACGCCATTGCGCATCCTGCGCTGCCAGCGCCAACGATGATATATTCTGCTTGCATTGTTTTTCCGTCAGATCAGGGGTTACTCGCCACGGGGGAAGCGAGCGTTTTCTTCAACATTGTCGAGGTTCATGTGGTTGCGCATATAGCGCTCGGACGCCTTGCGCAGCGGCTGGTAATCCCACGGGAAATACGCACCGTTGCGCAGTGCCTCGTAGACCACCCAGCGGCGGGCCTGGCTTTCGCGGACCTCGTTGTCATAGGCGTCCAGATCCCAGCGCGCTTCCGACTTCGCCCGCAGCGAATTCAGCGTGCCTTCATGCGCCGGATCGCCGGCCAGATTGACCAGCTCGTGCGGGTCAGCCTCCAGATCAAACAGCTGATCGGGGTCCAGCGCGCAGCGGTTATACTTCCACTTGCCATAACGCAGCGACACGAGCGGCGCATAGGACGCCTCTGCCGCGTATTCCATCGCCACGGGGCTGGTACGCTCGGCACCATTCGCCAGCGACACAAGGCTCTCTCCATCGACCCACGGCTTCACTTCGTCCAGCGAAATGCCCGCCAGTTCGGCCAGCGTCGGCGTCACATCCAGCGTCGAGACAGGCGCCTCGATCAGGCCCGGCTCCATTCCCGGTGCCGAGATCATCAGCGGCACCCGCGCCGAGCCTTCATAGAAGTTCATTTTGAACCACAACCCGCGCTCGCCCAGCATGTCGCCGTGGTCGGACACGAACATGATGATGGCCTCTTGCCGGGTGCTTTCGAGGATATCCAGCATCTCGCCGACTTTGTCGTCTAGATAGGAAATATTGGCGAAATAGGCGCGGCGCGAGCGGCGGATGTCTTCTTCGGTGATGTCGAAATTGCGCCAGTCATTGGCGTCGAAAATCCGCTGTGCGTGGGGGTCGTGATCTTCATAGTCCCACGCCGGAACCTTGGGCAGCAAATGCTCGCAATCCTCGTAGAGGTCCCAATACTTGCGCCGTGCCACATAGGGGTCATGTGGGTGAGTAAAGCTAACGGTCAGGCACCACGGGCGCTCATCGTGACCGCGCGCTAGGTCATAGAGCTTGGCGCAGGCGTTGTACGCCACCTCGTCATCATACTCCATCTGGTTCGAGATCTCGGCGACCCCTGCCCCGGTCACGGACCCCATATTATGATACCACCAGTCGATCCGCTCGCCGGGTTTGCGATAGTCCGGCGTCCAACCGAAATCGGCGGGGTAGATATCGGTGGTCAGGCGTTCCTCGAACCCGTGCATCTGGTCGGGTCCGACAAAGTGCATCTTGCCCGACAGCGCGGTCTGGTATCCCGCGCGGCGCAAATGGTGGGCATAGGTCGGAATATCCGAGGCAAACTCGGCCGCGTTGTCATAAACCTTGGTGCGACGCGGCAGCAGGCCCGACATGAAGCTGGCCCGGCCCGGCGCGCACAGCGGGCTGGCAGTATAGGTATTCTGGAAACGAACCGATCGCGCGGCCAGTTTCTTCAGATTCGGCGCATGCAGCCAGTCTGCCGGGCCATCCGGGAACAGCGTGCCATTCAGCTGATCCACCATGATGATCAGGATATTCGGGGAGGTCATGCGTAGGTCTCCAAAATGATATCAAGGCAGGCCAGAACGCGGTCACAGGCGCGTTTGCCACTTGGGGTTTCTTCACGAAGGGCGTGGCGGATATAGAGCCCGTCGATCATCGCGGCGAGCGTATCCGCAACCTCGTGTGCGTCTTCCCCCACCAAGGGGCGCAGGTCGTAGACGAGGTTCGAATGCAGTCGGTGCTGATAGACGCGGAGAAGCCGCCGTGCACCGTCATTGCTTTGAGACATCACGTAGAAATTCAGCCAGGCGCTGATCACCTCGGGGCGGAAGTTTCCCGCTTCGAAGTTCGCACGAATAATCGCCTCAACCCGCTCGCGTGGGGTCTTCGCCCCGAGCACCGCAGCACGCACCTGCGCCCCATAGACCGACAGAATGTGGCGCATCGCGGCCAGAAAAATCTGATCCTTCCCGCCGAAATAGTGATGCGCCAAGGCGCTGGACACCCCAGCGCGCTTGGCGATCTGCGTAACGGTCACGTCAAGACTTCCAGCGCGGCCGATCTCATCGATCGTGGCCTGCACCAGTGCGCCTTTCCGTATGGGTTCCATCCCCAGCTTTGGCATGTGCCTCTCCGATTTGCGTACATCAGGGTTGCTTTTTTTAATTGACTCGTCAATCAATAAAAAGCACCGTCTGCACCAATGAAGCCGGTTCCACCCCTGCGCTACCTGCGTTAGGGTCACGCCGAGTGGTCTGCATATGCGGGCCCCGGCCAGCAAAACCGCACCAAAAAAACAGGGAGCGAACATATGAAACTCAAATCCACACTTTCCGCCATCGCGCTGTCGGCTGTTGCCACCACCGCGTTTGCTGATGGCCACTGCGACGAAGTAACCTTCTCGGACGTTGGCTGGACAGACATCACCGCAACCACCGCGGCCACCACCGTTGTTCTGGAAGCTCTGGGCTATGAGACCGACATCAAGGTCCTGTCCGTGCCGGTAACCTATACCTCGCTTGCTGAAGGCGACGTTGACGTATTCCTGGGCAACTGGATGCCCACCATGGAAGCCGACATCGCGCCCTATCGCGAGGCAGGCACCGTCGACACCGTGCGCACCAACCTGGAAGGCGCCAAGTACACGCTGGCCGTGAACAAGGCCGCCGCTGATCTGGGCATCAAGGATTTCGCTGACATTGCGGCCCAAGCAGACGCGCTGGAAGGCAAGATCTATGGCATCGAGCCGGGCAATGACGGCAACCGCCTGATCCAGTCGATGATCGACGGCAACGCATTTGGCCTTGAAGGCTTCGAGGTTGCTGAAAGCTCGGAACAGGGCATGCTGGCCCAAGTGGCCCGCGCCGATAAGAAAGGCGAGCCGATCGTATTCCTGGGCTGGGAACCCCACCCGATGAACGCCAACTTCGAGATGTCCTATCTGACCGGCGGCGACGACTTCTTCGGCCCGAACCTGGGTGGTGCCGTGGTCGACACCAACACCCGTGCAGGCTACGTGAGTGAATGCGCCAACACCGGTAAGTTGCTGCAAAACCTCAGCTTCTCGCTGGCGATGGAAAACGAGATCATGGGCGCCATCCTGAATGACGGCCAAGATCCCGCTGACGCTGCCAAAGCATGGCTGGCTGCCAACCCCGACGCCTACATGGCATGGCTGGACGGCGTGACCACCAAAGACGGTGGCGATGCTGTGGCCGCGGTTAAAGCCTCGCTGGGCATGTAAACCCAACACAATTTGGAACGCGCCGGGGATCCTCCCGGCGCGTTTCGTTTTGACATCCTGAAGAACCAGATATGACACTTGCCACGCTCGCCCTGTTCATTCCGGCCTGCTTCGCGCTGAACATCGCGCCGGGGCCCAATAATGTATTGGCCTTTTCGAACGGTGCGCGGCGCGGGCTTTTGGTTGGGCTTGCTGGGGGCATGGGCCGTATGCTGCCCTTTGCCGCGATGATCCTGCTTGTGGGCATTGGTCTGGGGGCAGTTCTTGCTGCCTCGGAGGCTGCGTTCAACGCGGTGAAATACGCGGGCGCCGCCTATCTGATCTATGTCGGCTGGCGCATGTGGCGTGCAAAACCGCAGGCCGAAACCACGCCACTATCGGATGAACCGGTTACCGCGCTAATCCGCCGCGACTTCCTGATCGCCATCGGCAACCCGAAAGCCATCGCAATCTTCACAGCTTTCTTCCCACAATTCACCGACCTTGCCCAACCGCTCGCCCCGCAATATGCGCTTCTTGGCGGGCTGTTTCTGGTGCTCGAATGTCTTGCGGTTGCACTTTACGCAGGATTTGGCGCAGGCTTCCAAGGCCTTCTAACCCCGCACCGCCTGCATACCCTGAACAAGGGCGTCGGCGGCTTCCTGATCTTCTCTGGCCTTGCCCTGGCCCTTAATGAAAGGCACTGACACGTGGACTGGCTGACAGATACCAAAATTCCGGTCGGCAAAACCATCTCGAATGGGTTTGACTGGCTGACCGACGCATTTGGCCCCTTCTTTGACTTCGTCGATGATGTCCTGAGTGACGGGATCGACGGGTTCCTGTGGCTCTTGCAATACCCGCCCGCCCTGCTGATCGTCGCACTTCTGGGTGCACTGACCTACTACATCCAGCGTAGCTGGGGCCGCGTCGCCGTTGTCGCGCTGTGCTTCCTTTACGTGCTGAACCAAGGCTATTGGGAAGAAACCACAGAAAGCCTGACGCTGATCGTCTTCTCGGTCCTGTTCTGTATGGGCGTTGGCGTGCCGATCGGCATCTACGCCGCCCACCGCCCGCGCTTCTTCCAAGCGATCCTGCCGGTTCTGGACATGATGCAAACGATCCCGACCTTCGTGTACCTGATCCCGATGATCGTGCTGTTTGGCATCGGCATGGTGCCAGGCCTTGTGGCGACCTTCATCTTCGTGATCCCGGCCCCAATCCGCCTGACCCAACTGGGCGTCAGCCAAGTGCCGAAAGCCCTAACCGAGGCTGGACAGGCCTTTGGCGCCACCCGGATGCAGACCCTGTGGAAGATCGAGCTGCCCTCGGCCTTCCCGCAGATCATGACCGGGTTGAACCAGACCATCATGCTGTCGCTGTCGATGGTCGTCATCGCGGCCCTGGTTGGTGCAGACGGCCTTGGTGTGCCGGTGGTGCGCGCCCTGAACACGGTGAACGCATCGCTGGGCTTTGAAAGCGGGCTGGTCATTGTGGCGGTCGCCATCGCCCTTGATCGCATGCTGCGCGTAGAACGGGAGGCGTAATCATGACCGCTGTAGAATTTGACAATGTCTCGATCGTGTTCGGCGACAAACCGGAAAGCGCCCTGCCCGCAATGGATGCGGGCAAGGACCGCTCGGTCGTAAAGACCGAAACCGGCCAAGTGCTGGGCGTGCACAACTGCTCGCTGTCCGTGGCCGAGGGCGAAATCCTTGTGCTGATGGGGCTGTCCGGATCGGGCAAGTCCACCCTGCTGCGCGGCGTGAACGCGCTGAACCCGGTGGTGCGTGGCTGCGTGCGGGTAAATGACGGAAACGGGCTGGTTGATGTGACCAATGCCGACGCTGGCACGCTGCGCCGGATCCGCCAGAACCACGTGGCGATGGTGTTCCAGCAATTCGGCCTTCTGCCATGGAGAACCGTGCGCGAGAACGTCGGGCTGGGTCTGGAACTAGCCGGTATGGCCAAAGCCGAACACAAAGCCCGCGTGGACGAGCAGCTAGAGCTGGTCAACCTCAGCGAATGGGCCAACCGCAAAGTGGGCGAGCTGTCGGGCGGCATGCAACAGCGTGTGGGCCTTGCCCGCGCCTTTGCCACCCAAGCGCCGATCCTTCTGATGGACGAGCCGTTCTCGGCCCTCGACCCACTGATCCGAGCGCGCCTGCAAGACGAGTTGATCGAGCTTCAGCAACGCCTGAAACGCACCATCATCTTCGTCAGCCACGATCTGGACGAGGCGTTCAAACTGGGCGACCGGATTGCCATCATGGAGGGCGGGCGCATCGTCCAATGCGGCACGCCGCGCGACATCTTCACCCATCCGGTGAACGACTACGTGGCGGATTTCGTGGCGCATATGAACCCGCTGGGCGTTCTAACCGCGCGCGACGTGATGGAAGGTGGCGCCTCGGCCGCATCAATCACCGTCGACGTGGCAGATCATGTGGATGTGGTGATGAAAGCACTGACTGGGCAAGACGAGATTGGCGTGACCGAAGCCGGACAGTCCGTCGGGCGCATTACTTCGGACGCCGTCATGGCCCGCCTTCTGGACCCGCGCAGCTAAGCGCGCGGGCCTAATTGGTCAAACAATAGGTCTTGCCGCCTTCAATCCCGCCCAGACCGACCGCCTTACGTGGACAGGCATCTTGGGCAATGGCGGGTTGAAGGCGCGCGCCCGCGTTGCGGACCAGAAAGAACTCGTGTGCAAAGCCATAGGGGCGCACTTGAAGGTCCCATCCGGAGACCGCGTTGCCCTTCAGATGTGGATCATTCGGCGGCACCAACAGCCAGAAGTCTCGCCCTGTCAGCTTGGTGCTGACCTGCTGTGACCGGAACCACAGCGCGTCGGGCTGGCTCAGTGCGCAAATCTCGGGCCGCGATACCGCGCGTTTGGTCTTTGCGTCCACAACCTCCCACCCGATCAGGCGGTCGCAGAAACTGGCCCTTTCACTGCTTTCGCTCGGCTGGCAGGCCGACACCGCAAGGCTCGCAATAAGGGCAAGAACAAAACGCATGGAAAACACCTTTAAATTGCGAGAATCCTACAACACCTTTGCCTTGCGTCAAACACCGCCATCGGCAAGTTTGGCGTAACCCCGCTGACAAGGACCCGAAGACTGCCATGCCTCGTTTCGCCGCCAACCTTACTTTGCTGTTCACCGAACTGCCCTTTCTGGACCGGTTCGACGCCGCCGCCGAGGCCGGGTTTGCCGCGGTCGAGGTGCTGTTCCCCTATGACGATCCGGCCAAGGACATTCAGCGTCGGCTAACGGCAAACGGGCTGCAAATGGCGTTGATCAACACGCCGCCACCCAACTGGACGGGTGGTCCGCGCGGCTTTGCGGCCATGCCGGACGGACAAGACCGGTTTCGCCATGATTTTAAGCGCGCACTGCGCTTTGCACAGGCCTTTAACGCCACGCATCTGCACATCATGGCAGGCGCGGCGGAAGGGGGTGCAGCTCGTGCGGCATTTGTCGAAAACCTGATATGGGCCGCTGACGCTGCCCCGAAACAAAGCCTGACCATCGAACCGATCAATCGAGACGACATGCCGGGCTATTTCCTGTCGGACTACGATTTGGCAACTGAGATTCTGGCCGAGGTCAATGCACCTAATTTGCACATGCAGTTCGACGCCTACCATGCCCACAAAATCACTGGCGACATGCAAGCCACTTGGGAAAAGGTGAAACACCTGACCCGCCACATTCAGGTGGGTGGCATACCAGACCGGCACGAGCCTGAGACAGGCGTGATCGACTATCCCGCGTGGTTTCGGCAGTTGGATGACGAGGGCTATGCAGGATGGATCAGTGGTGAATACCACCCCTCTGGCCGAACCGAAGACGGGCTGTCATGGATAAATGGGTTCGGCTGACAGGCTCCTGACACTATGCTGTCAGGAGGGGTATGTCAGAACCGCCTCATCAACACTGATGAAAGGACTGACCCAATGACCCCCACGATTGTATGCTGGAGCGAGATCCCCGTTTCTGACCTGGAAAAAGCCGTGAGTTTCTATAGCACTGTCTTCAAATGGACGATGAAGATCGACACCACCGGCCCCGTGCCGATGGCTGATTTTGGCGGCACCGACGCGCCGGGTGGCGGGCATCTCTATGCCGGCAAGCCTGCGGTTGATGGCAGTGGCCCGACCGTGCACATGGTGGTGCCGGACGCGCTGGAAGACGCGATTGCGCGCTGCGAAGGTGCGGGTGGCAAGGTGACCAGCGATCCAATCCCGCTGCCGATGGGGCGCTTCGTCTATGCCTCGGACCCCGATGGCAACGCGATCGGCATGTTTGAACCGAAAGCCGCCTGATCCATGCGCCGTGCCGATCGCCTTTTTCAGATTGTTCAGCTGCTTCGAGGCGGTCGGCTGACCACGGCGCGGGATCTGGCCGAAAAACTCGAGGTCAGCGAGCGCACGATCTATCGTGATGTCGCTGACCTGATCGGTTCGGGCGTTCCGATCGAGGGCGAGGCGGGCGTCGGGTACGTGATGCGGGCGGGCTATGATATGCCGCCCCTGATGTTCAACCGGGACGAGATCATGGCCGTGATCGCAGGCACCCACTTGATCGAACGGATGGGCGGGGCTGCGATGGCCGCCGCCGCCCGCGAAGCCCTGATCAAAATTCGCGCGGTGCTGCCGGAAGCATTAGAGGCCCAAGCCAAGCGGGTCGAGATCCACGCCGGCCCCACCTTGCGCCCCTCTGATCGTGACCGGCATTTCATCGACCAAATCGAAAGCGCCATTGATACGCGGCTACGGTTGATCATGACATATGCGGACGAGGCAGGCGCAAAGTCCACCCGCACAATCCGCCCCTTGGCCCTTTGGCTCTGGCGCAATGGGTGGACCGTGGTGGGCTGGTGCGAGCTACGTGAAGACTTCCGTATGTTCCGCGTCGACCGGATCGAAGGGTTCTCGACCGGAGACCGCTTCCGCGAGGAGCGCGACAAGGGGCTGAACGCGCTTTACGACAAGTTGGAAGCGCAGGGGTTAGACCCGCGCGGCGATGGGGATGTGCCGGTGCGCAAGTAAGGGGCGCTGCCCCTCGCCCGTGCCGGGCTCACCCCGGGATATTTGGGACAAGAAAAGCGGGCCGTGTTTAGTGTGCCTCGGCCCAGTTCATGCCCACGCCTGCATCGACCACCAGCGGTACGTCCAGTTTGATTGCCGGTTCCGCCGCGCCTTCCATGACGTGGCGCACGGTTTCGATCACCTCGTCCACGGCGTTTTCGTCCACTTCGAAGATCAGTTCATCGTGGACCTGCAACAGCATCTTGGCAGGTAGTTTGGCGATCGCATCTGGCATACGGATCATAGCACGGCGAATGATATCCGCGGCGGTGCCTTGGATGGGCGCGTTGATCGCTGCGCGTTTGGCGAAGCCCGCCTGCGGGCCTTTTGCGCCGATTTCGGGCGTGTGGATGCGGCGACCGAACAACGTCTCGACCCGCTTGTGTTCCTTGGCGAACTCAATGGTGGTGTCCATGTATTTGCGAATGCCGGGGAAGCGTTCGAAATAGCGGTCGATGAAGCCCTGCGCCTCGGAGCGCGGAATGCGCAGATTGCGCGCCAGACCGAAGCCCGAGATGCCATAGATGACCCCGAAGTTGATCGCCTTCGCCTGTCGGCGGATGTCCGGCGTCATTTCGTCCAGCGGTACATCGAACATCTCGGACGCGGTCATGGCGTGGATGTCGTGGCCGTCGCGGAAAGCCTGTTTCAGCGCGTCGATCCCGGCCATATGGGCCAGAATGCGCAGTTCGATCTGGCTGTAGTCGAGGCTGATCAGCTTAGTCCCTTCGGGGGCGACGAATGCCTCGCGAATGCGGCGGCCTTCCTCGGTCCGGACCGGGATGTTTTGCAGGTTCGGATCGCTGGACGCCATGCGTCCCGTGTTCGCCCCGGTTTGCAGGTAAGACGTATGCACACGACCCGTTTCCGGGTGAATGTGATCCTGCAGCGCGTCCGTGTAGGTCGATTTCAGTTTTTGCAGCTGTCGATAGTCCAGAACCCGCGCGGCAAAAGGATGTTCGGCGGCGAGGTCTTCCAGCACATCGGCGGGCGTCGACCACTGACCGGTCTTGGTTTTCTTACCGCCGGGCAGTTCCATCTCGCCAAACAGGATTTCGCCCACCTGCGCCGGGGATTGCACGTTGAAGTCGCGCCCTGCGATTTCGTGCAGCTCGGCCTCATATCCCGCCATTTTCTGGGCGAAGGCGTTGGACATGCGCGACAGGACCTCGCGATCGACCTTGATGCCGGTCATCTCCATCTGCGCCAGAACCGGGACCAGCGGGCGTTCAAGCCGTTCATAGACGCGCGTGACGTGGCTGCTGTGCAGACGCGGCTTCAGGATTTGCCACAGGCGCAGGGTAATGTCTGCATCCTCGGCCGCGTATTTCACCGCGTCTTCGATGGGCACACGATCAAAGGTGATGGCAGACTTCCCGGTGCCCAACAGCGACTTGATCGAGATCGGGCTGTGCGACAGGTATTCTTCCGACAGTTTGTCCATGCCATGCCCATGCAGGCCCGCATTCTGGGCATAGGACATCAGCATCGTGTCATCGATCGGGGCGACGTTTACGCCATAGCGCGCCAGGATCTTGGCGTCGTATTTCATGTTCTGGCCGATCTTCAGGATCGCGGGATCCTCCAGCATCGGTTTAAGCGCCGCAATGACCTGATCCAGCGGCAATTGCCCCTCGGCCAGATCCGAGCCACCGAACAGATCGTCTGCCTGACTGGTCTTGTGGGTCAGTGGGATATAGCAGGCTTCCCCGGCCTCGACGGCCAGCGAGATGCCGACCAGATCAACCAGCATTTCGTTCAGGCCGGTGGTTTCGGTGTCGAAGGCCACATAGCCACGCGCGTAAGCCCGATCTATCCACGCGGAAAGAGCGTCCATGTCTTTGACCCACTCGTATTTCTCGGGGTCGATGGCGGGCATTTCGGGCGCTGCGGGCGCATCGCTGCCTTCCGGCTGCGCGATCTCGGGGGCGTCCATCCCCAGCTTGCCAGCGACGCGATTGGTCAGCGTGCGGAACTCCATTTCAGCCAAGAAATTCAACAGCGTTTCTGGTTCTGGATCTTTCAGTTCAAGATCCTCGAACGCCACGTCCAGATCCATCTGATCGTCCAACTTCACCAGCTGGCGCGAGATGCGGATCTGGTCGGCTTTCTCGATCAGGGTCTGGCGGCGCTTGGGCTGTTTGATCTCCTCGGCGCGTTCCAGAAGCGTGTCGAGGTCGCCGAATTCGTTGATCAAAAGCGCGGCGGTCTTGATGCCGATGCCGGGCGCACCCGGCACGTTGTCGACGCTATCGCCTGCCAGTGCCTGCACATCGACCACACGGTTGGGGCCGACGCCGAATTTCTCTTCCACGCCCTCGACGCCGATCCGCTTGTTTTTCATCGGGTCGAGCATTTCGACCCCGCCGCCCACAAGCTGCATCAGGTCTTTGTCCGAGGACAGGATGGTCACGCGACCGCCCGCCTCGTCCGCTTGACGGGCAAGGGTGGCGATGATGTCGTCGGCCTCGAACCCTTCGACCTCGATACAGGCGATATTGAAGGCGCGGGTGGCGTCGCGGGTCAGCGGGAATTGCGGGCGCAGGTCTTCGGGTGCAGGGGGACGGTTGGCTTTGTATTCGGGGTAGATGTCACTGCGGAACGTCTTGCCGGAATGGTCAAAGATTACAGCCACATGGGTGGGAGCATCTGCACCCGCATTGTCTTCGATGAACTTGAACAACATGTTGCAGAATCCGGCCACCGCCCCGATGGGCAACCCGTCGGATTTGCGCGTCAGCGGAGGCAGCGCGTGATAGGCCCGAAAGATGAAGGCCGATCCATCGACCAGATGCAGATGACAACCCTTGCCAAAGCTCATTGGAATTCCCCCTGAAACGCGTGTGACCAGTTAAGACGCAAAAGGCCGCGAGGCACCAGCCCGCGGCCCGGATTTAAGTGCAGCCCGGCAGAAATCAGGCGGCTTTGTCGTCGTCTGCGTGATCCTTGTGGACGAACTTGCAATCGCAATAGGGGCATTCCACCCAGCCATGTTCGTTCGGGATCTGCAAGTAGACGCGCGGATGACCCAGCGCGCCCTCGCCGCCGTCGCAAGAGACCTTGTAGCTGTCTACGATTTTGGTTTCAGGAGCCGGTTGGGTCATGTGAGACACCTCTGTCATTTGTGTTGGTCTATTTACGCCCCGCGCGGGTGGTGCCGCAAGGGCGAACCGTCAATCCGCGCGCGATACCATGCGCCCGATGGGGCGGCCTGCCAGAATATGAACGTGCAGGTGCGGAACCTCTTGCACGCCATGCTCGCCCGCGTTTGAAATCATACGGTATCCGTCGCCAGCATTACCTGGCTCGACCCCCAGAAGCGCGCAGACCTTGCCCACGGCACGGGTGAAGCCCACGATTTCTGCGTCCGAGCCGTCAGTGGCCAGATGATCGAAGGTCACATACGGGCCTTTGGGAATCACCAACACGTGGTGCGGCGCTTTTGGCATGATGTCCTTGAACGCCAGCGCGTGCTCGTCTTCATAGACGGTGTCATTCGGGATCTCGCCGCGCAGGATCTTGGCGAAGATATTCTGGTCGTCATAGCTGTAGGGCATTGGTCAGTCCTCAAACAGGTGATTGGTCTGTGCGATCTGAAGCGCCTCGTCGGGCTGGATCGACAGGAATTGCGAAATGGCGAGCGCGTTTTCCGGCGCCTCGCGCAGCTCGCTGATGCGATAGTAGTTCTGAAAGCCCGCGTCCCGGATCTGGTCGCTTTCGCCCGTCACATCCGCACGGATTGTGGGCAAAAGCCGGTCCATTGCGGCTTTCGAGGTGTTCTCGCCCGCAAGCCCGATACGGATGGCATGCCCGGCAAGATAGTCGTCCGTGAAGGCGCTTTCGACTTCCAACAGCCGTGTGGTGCAGCGGTCCGCGAAGAAGTCTTGGAACATCTCCATATTCTTGGGGTCCATGCAGACGACCATGCGATCAGTATTGTAATACTCGAGCAGCATCCGCATCAGTGCCCGGCGGTGGCGCGCACGCTTGCCCATTTGGGTCTGAATACCGCCCAGATCAGGCATCGGGCAGCTATCTTCGTCGAACAGGTATTCGATGGTCTCGATCCCCGTGACTTCTTTAATCTTGTGGACCAGACGTTTGGCCACATGCCATTTCTTGGCCACGACAATCAGAAGCTCTCGCTCACGGCCCAAGCTGGCCTCGGCCTCCCAGAAGCGGGGCGCGAAGCGGACGCCATTGCGACCCCGGCTGGTCAAGAAGCGAAACAGGCTGCGCCCTTCGTTCGAGATCTGGAAATCGACACCCTTCGCCGCATAAAGATCCCCCAAACGTTGCTTCAGCTCAGTCGCCTCGGGGCTGATCTTGCGGGCAAACAGAAAGTCCTGGCTCAGCAGCAAGTCATAGTGGTCGTTGTAGAAGGTCACCGGCATCCCATAGTCTGTGAACATCAGGAAGGTCAGCGTGCTGGTGCGGATTTCGCTGTCCGGCACCAGATGGCGCACAATGGTTTGAAAGAAGGTCTCGTCTGGAATCCACGTGGTGCGAAAGAAGCGCATCACGTCTTTGCGCTCTTGGCAGAACTTCATCACCCATTCGACGGTGCGGCGGCGCAGACACCACCATTGGCTGCCGATCATCACCTGAATGTCAGCAGGAATTTCGCGCGTCAGGCCCAGCTTCTTTTGCAGCTGGAACGAGGTGTAAAACAGCTTCTTGTGTTTGCGTTCGTTCAGGAAGTGGCGATAGATCAGCCGTTCTTCCTTCATGCCGGTCTTGATCCAGTCGCTTTCGAAAAAGTCGAAGCTTTCGATATAGTCGACGTCGTCGCGGTCCAGCAATTCATGGGCATATTCGGCCGATTTGATCGCCATGCAATCGCCTGACAGCATGTAGAAATGCGTGGCGCGCGGGAAGGCCCCCAATGCAGCTTCGACCGCGTTCAGGGTCGCCTGCACCAAGGACCATTCCCCCCAGCCGCATTTGATGCGCTTCGCCGCAAAAGCCACATTGGGATTGCCCTTCAACGCATCCTGAATGCGCTGGAAATCGGCGGGATTGGCGCGCGCATCGAAGTGGATCGCCATATAATCACCCGCCGCCGTCAGCTGCCGCGCTTGCGAGATGATGGATTCGGGGTCTTTGTGACACAACAGAATGAAGGCAATTTTGGCCATGTAACCGCGTAAGACCTTTGGGATTGACGATATCCCGACCTAAATAGCGTGAACATCTATCAGAAAAACAGAGATTCTTTACTTTTTTACGCAATCTGTTCACAAACAAACTATCTGCGCGAACCAAGTATTTAGAAGACGAGGTATTTTATGGGGTTTCCCGGTGTCTGGATGACTGAAAGCGAAAGCGTAGTCTATCGCGTGGTTCCCAAATGTGCGTGTTCCACCATTGGGCAGATCATGTACTATTCGGATCATGGCGAGTTCTTCGATGGCGACATTCACGACAGCAAAGACCGGATGCACAAGTGGGCGCAGGACTATTCCCAACCGATGATCGAAGCGAATGTGCGCGATCACAAAAGCTATGCCTTTACCTGCGTGCGCAACCCCTACACGCGGATTCTGTCCAGCTTCTTTGACAAGATTTGTGGCATTCAACGCAACGGTAAGCGCTATCGCGGTAATCTGGTGCCCCTACTGATCCAAAAGTACGGGATCGAGGTGGGCGAGCCGGACACCGGATTCGAGTTTGACCAGATCCAAAGCTTCCGCCGCTTCCTTCTGTTTGCCCGCGACACCATCCGCTGGCGCAAGCCGATGGACCCGGACATCCATTGGTCGGCCATGTCGGGCCACGTCTCGACCTTCATCGTGAATGGTGGGCGCTACAACAACATTTTCTGGACCGAGAAATTCAACGACGGCATGCAGTCTGTCTTGGACGCCATTGATACCCCGCATGCGGTGGACCTTGCCCAGATCCCCCGCTTCAACGAAAGCGAAGGCCACGGCCCCAAACGCGCCCACCCGGTCGAAGACTATTTCGACGATCTGTCGATGCATCTGGTCTATGAGATCTTCAAGAAGGACTTCGAGTTGTTTAAGTACGACTTCGAAAATCCCGGGAACAAAATGCCCATCGGCGAGATTGATCTGGACGAGGTCCACGCCAAGCTGGGCGACTGATCCCGTCTGACTGCGAAGGAAAGCACATGAAAGCGCGCGTAAAATGGGCCGAGGCCCGCACCTTTATTGGCACCTCTGGCACCGGCCATAATATTGTTCTTGGCACGGGCCATGACGGTGCAGGGACACCCGGCCCCAGCCCGATGGAACTGCTGTTGATCGGAACTGCGGGCTGCTCGGCCTATGATGTTGTGTCGATCCTGCAAAAACAACGCCAGCGCATTGAGGATGTCGATGTGGAAGTCGATGCCGAACGCGCCGAGACCGATCCCAAGGTCTTCACCAAGATCCACCTGCACTTCATCGTCAAAGGGCGTGGGGTCAGTGCGGACAAAGTGGAACGCGCGATCTCGCTGTCGGTCGATAAATACTGTTCGGCCTCGGCGATGATGGCTGCCTTGGCGAACGTCACCCACGATTTCCAGGTCGTGGACACCGAATAAGCTCCATCTCGCCCAAAAAAAGAAAGCCCGGATCCTGCGATCCGGGCTTTTCCGTTTTACGGCTTAGATCAGCCCTTTTTCGCGGAACAGCGCGGGCAGATTTCGATCCGCGCGCGGGCCGATATGGCGGATCACCTCGCCTGCCACGGTGCAGCCCATCTCGCCGCAGACACGCATATCGGCGCCGGTAGCCAGACCATAGAGGAACCCGGCAGCAAACCCGTCCCCTGCCCCGGTGGCGTCCACTGGAACGATACGTTCGACCGGCACGTCGACACGTTCACCACCGGCCAAGATCGACACCCCGTCACCCGAACGGGTGCAAGCGACCAGCGGGCAGATCTCGGCGGTTTTTGCCATTGCCTCTTCCAGATCATCGGTTTGGAACAGCGACTTCAGCTCTTCCTCGTTGCCGATCACATAGTCCAGCTCGTGCTCGATCAGCATCAGGAAGTCGGTGCGGTGACGCTCAACACAGAACGGGTCAGAGATCGCGATCCCAGCCTTACCGCCAGCCGAACGACAGGCGCGGGCCATGGCGATAAACGCCTCTTTCCCTTTGTCCTTGTCGAACAGGTAGCCTTCAAGGAACACGATCTCGGCGTCCGCGGCGACGTCCGGGTCCACATCGTCCGGGCCAAGTTCGGCCGAGATGCCCAGATAGGTGTTCATCGATCGCTCGCCATCGGGTGAGACGAAGATCATCGAACGCGAGGTCGGCAGCTCGCCTCCGGGCACCGGCGGATTCACAAAACGGGTGCCGTCCATCTCCATCGCGTCGGCATAGAAATGACCAAGCGCGTCGTCATGCACGCGGCCCACAAAGCCGGTGGTCAGACCCAGATTGCCGATCCCGGCGATTGTGTTTGCAACCGATCCACCCGCCGCTTGTTTGCGTTCTTGCATCGCGGCGTACAGCACCTCGGCCCGGTCTTTCTCGACCAGTTGCATGATGCCCTTCTCGATGCCCATCAGCTCCAGAAAGCTGTCATCGGCGGTGGTAATGACATCCACAACCGCGTTGCCAATCCCGACAACCTTGTACTTTTTCGTCATAATTTCTTTTCCTCGAAGGGACAGAGGTCCCGAATAATGCAATTACCGCACATTGGCTTGCGGGCCTTGCAGGTATAGCGCCCATGCAGGATCAACCAGTGATGCGCATGTTGTTGAAAGTCGGCGGGGATGTTGTCTTCGATCGCGCGCTCGACCGCATCGACGTTCTTACCCACGGCGATGCCGGTGCGATTGCCAACCCGGAAGATATGCGTGTCCACGGCCTGCGCGGGCACCCCCCACCACATGTTCAGAACCACATTGGCGGTCTTGCGCCCCACGCCTGGCAGCGACTGAAGCGCTGCGCGCGAGTTCGGCACCTCGCCCCCATACTCATCCACTAAGATCTGGCTCAGCTTCATCACGTTCTTGGCCTTCTGGCGGAACAGCCCGATGGTTTTGATGTGCTCGGTCAGCCCCTCTAGCCCTAGATCCAGCATCTTCTGCGGCGTGTCCGCCACTTTGAACAGTGCCCGCGTGGCTTTGTTCACGCCCGCATCGGTCGCCTGCGCCGACAGGGCCACCGCCACGACCAGCGTGTAGACATTCACATGCTCCAGCTCGCCTTTAGGTTCGGCTTCCAGTTCGCGGAAGCGCTCAAAGATCTCGCGGATCTGATGATATCCGAGTTGTTTTGCCATCGCGTCCATCCATTTCCGCAGATCGTCTTACGCGAGCCACGTTCAATGCGCAATTTCCGGGTCGCCTTGCCGGGGCAGAAAAGGCAAGCTCGTGGCATAGACGCATGAGGCTTCAGATGACACCGACCGAAGACAGCTATCATTACAACGTGATCCGCCGCGCGATTGACGAGATCGACGCGGCAGGCGGCGAGACTCTGTCACTGGACAGCTTGGCCGCGAAGATGGACATGTCGCCCGCACATTTTCAGCGCGTGTTTTCGCGCTGGGTCGGTGTGTCGCCTAAACGCTATCAACAGTTTCTGACGCTGGGCCACGCCAAAACATTGCTGGCCGAGCGGTTCTCGACCCTAGAGACGGCGCAGTCGGTGGGCCTGTCCGGCCAAGGGCGTCTGCATGACCTTTTCCTGCGCTGGGAGGCGATGAGCCCCGGCGAGTATGCCAAGAAGGGCGAGGGCCTGACGATCTATTGGGGCTGGTTCGACAGCCCGTTTGGGGCGTCCTTGGTGATGGGCACGGAACGCGGCATCTGCGGCATCGGATTTGCAGACGAAACCGGGGTTCAGGAAACCTTCGCTGATCTGACCTCACGCTGGCCCAACGCCACCTTCATCGAGGATCCAATGTTCCTGCGGCCTTGGGTTCTGGCGGCCTATGACACCACGCCGGGAGAAGGCGGAAAGACCCCACTGCATCTGATCGGCTCGCCCCTACAGATCAAAGTCTGGGAGGCGCTCTTGTCGATCCCCTCGGGCCACGTCACCACTTATGGGCAGATCGCCGAGACGATCGGACAGCCCCGCGCCGTACGCGCCGTGGGCACTGCGGTCGGACGTAACCCGGTCAGCTGGCTGATCCCCTGCCACCGCGCCTTGCGCAAGTCCGGGGCACTTGGGGGCTATCACTGGGGCCTTCCGGTCAAGCGCGCTCTTTTGGCGTGGGAAAGCGCCGAATTGGAACAAGAGCGCACAGGGTAAAGGTCTGTTTTCCGCCGAGTTTCCCCATAACCGGGCCTTGTTATTCGATATCAGGGCCCTTTTCTGTATGGAGAACACGAAAACAAACCGAGGACCGCAGTATGCAACCAAGACATATGATTCTCTCGTTCGGCCTGATCGCCGGACTTGCCACCAGCGCCTGTACTTCCCCAACCAGCCCCTCTGCCAATATGGGGCCGCGCACCCAAAACGGCGCCGCGATTGGCGCGATTGCCGGCGGGCTTTTTGGCGCGACCCGCAAGGGTGACGGCAAGCTGGGCAAGGCCGCCGTGGGTGCCGTCATTGGCGCCGCGATTGGCGGCGCAATTGGGCAGCAGCTGGACAAACAGGCCGGTGATCTGCGTCAGGCCATCGACAATGACGACGTGAAAATCGTCAACACCGGCAACGAGCTGATCGTGACCATGCCACAGGACATCCTATTCGCCACGGACAGCGTGCAGATCAGCCAAGCTTTACGTGGTGATCTAGCGGCGTTGTCGCGCAACCTGATGCAGTATCCGAACTCGGTCGTCGAGGTGCGCGGTCACACCGACAACGTGGGCAACGCAGACTACAACCTGTCGCTGTCGCGCAATCGTGCGGCCGCCGTGGCTTCGGTTCTGTCGGCCAATGGCGTGCCCAGCTGGCGCATCCAAACCATCGGTTACGGTGAAGACCAGCCGATCGCATCGAACCTAGATGCCTATGGCCGTCAGCAAAACCGCCGGGTCGAGATCGTCATCCGCCCCACTCAGTCTTAAGTTTCGCACCAGTATCGTCAGTACGACGCGGAAAAGCCGGGCCCCGTGCCCGGCTTTTTTGTTTGAGGCCAGAGCCGGGATGTGGTCATATAATCTGACCAATTCAAACGAGACGCCCATGCCCTTTCAGAAAATCGCCGCAAGCAAGCTGTCAAAATCCGTGGTCGAACAAATCGAGCTTTTGATTTTACGCGGTGTGTTGCGCCCGGGAGAGCGTCTGCCCTCGGAACGGGATCTGGCGGATCGCCTTGGCGTGTCGCGTCCATCCCTGCGTGATGCGCTGGCCGAACTTGAAGCTTCGGGGCTTCTATCGCGCCGGGCCGGGGCGGGGATCTTTATTTCAAATGACCTAGACAGCTCGTTCTCGACGGCACTCACCAGTCTTTTCTCGCGTCATGATGAAGCCGTTTATGACTACATCACCTTCCGCCGCGATATGGAGGGTCTAGCCGCCGAGCGCGCAGCACAGTTCGGATCTGACACCGATCTGGCCGTTATCAACGAGATTTTCTTGAAGATGGAAAAAGCGCCGGAAGGCCAAGGCGCCGATCTGGATAGTGATTTCCACATGGCAATCATCGAAGCCAGTCACAATGTGCTGATGGTCCACATGATGCGCGCCATGTATGACCTGCTGAAGCAAGGCATCCTGTATAACCGGCAGGTGGTCGTGCAAATCACCAACACGCGGATGGACCTGCTGGAACAGCACCGCGCCATCAACGACGCCTTGCAAATCCGCGATCCCAAAGCCGCACGCACTGCGATCGAGGCGCACATGGACTTTGTGGCGCAAGCCTATACCGACCTGCGGCGCACCGAGCGGAATGAAGAGGTCGCACAGCAGCGGCTGGATTATGAGATGCAGCGCTAGGCTGCCCTCACAAATGAAAAACCCGGCCACAGGGCCGGGTCTCTCGTAAGTCGTAGGTATCAGCCAGCTTAGTGCAGCTTGGCTTCCACGTCCTTGATGGCCTCGTCGATCAGCTTGTTGCCGTCGGTTGCGGTCATCTGTTTGGCGATCATGTCGCGGGCAGCGCCAACAGCAACCTGAACTGCGCTGTCGCGCACTTCTTTCACGGCAGCCGCTTCAGCCGATGCGATCTGGTCTTCAGCAGCAGCCAAACGGCGTGCGATCGAAGCTTTCAGATCTTCTTTAGCCTGAGCAGCCGCGTTAGCTGCTTCTTCCTTGGCGTGCGCAACGATGCGCTCGGCCTGTTCAGCCACTTCCTTTTGCTTGCGCTCGTAAGAGGCCAGAACAGTCTGGGCTTCTTCGCGCAGGGCACGGGCTTCGTCGAGTTCCGACTTGATGCCCTCGGCACGTTTGTCGAGCTGACCGCCCAACATTTTGTGCACGCCCATGTAACCAAGGAAGGTCACGAACAGCAGGAATGCCAGCGTGACAACCAGGTTGGTGTTGGCCAGATCGGTCCAACCAGCGTCGCCTGCGGCAAATGCCGGGCTTGCTACCAGAGCGAAGGGGAGAACTGCGAGTTTCTTCATCAGTTTACCCTTTCATCCGTGCGGTCACAGCCGCAGTTACCGACTTGGCGTCCGCCTTGTAGCCCATCGAACCCAGGATTTCCTTGACGGCATCCTTGGAGACGGCCTTGACGCTGTCGACAGCACCGGCGCGGATCTCGGCGATCGCGGCTTCGCTTTCGGCAGCCTTGGCGGAGATCTCGGCATCTGCCTTGGCGGCAGCTGCATCCAGATCAGCCTGAATTTCAGCGCGGGCTTCAGCAACAATCTTGTTTGCTTCTGCTCGGGCGTCAGCCAGGGCCTTGTTGTAAGCTTTCTCGGCTTCTACAGCCTTCTGCTTCAGCTCTTCGGCAGCAGCCAGATCGTTGGTGATCGTACCCTGACGTTCAGACAGCACAGCCTCGATACGGGGCAGAGCAATCTTGGTCAGGACGAAGTAGATCACGACCAGCGTCACCACGAGCCAGAAAATCTGGTTCCCGAAGGTCGAGAAGTCCAGTTGCGGCATGCCAGCGGCTTCTGCGCCACCGTGTGCTGCTTCTGTGCTATGTGTGTTACTTGCCATGTCTTAAGTCCTCTGGAACCGAGTTACTTGGGGCGAAACGCAGGCGCCTCGCCCCGGCGTAAGGATGGTTCAGGTCTTAGACAGCAAACATCAGCAGCAGAGCGACCAGGAACGAGAAGATGCCCAGGGCTTCTGCAAATGCGATACCGATGAACAGGGTCGCGGTCTGAGCGGCAGCTGCCGACGGGTTGCGCAGAGCACCGGCCAGGAAGTTACCAGCAACGTGGCCTACACCGATAGCGGCGGCACCCGAACCGATAGCTGCCAGACCTGCACCGATGAATTGACCCATTTGAGCGATATTGCCTTCCATTGTGATTTCTCCTTACGTTGGAATGCTTGAATTAGGATTGGTTAGCGGGCTGCAACCGTCTTAGTGCGACGGATGCAGAGCGTCTTTCAGGTATACGCAGGTCAGGATGGTGAACACGTAGGCCTGGATGAAGGCTACGAGCACTTCCAGTGCGTAGACGGCCGAGATGGCCAGGATCGGCAGGAAGCTGAACATGCCCAGGGCAGCAGCGAAGCCGGCGAATACTTTGATAACTGCGTGGCCAGCCATCACGTTACCAGCCAAACGAATGGAGTGGCTGACGGGGCGCACGAAGTACGAGATCAGTTCGATAACGGCCAGGATCGGGCGCAGCGCCAGCGGAGCCGACGACACCCAGAACAGACCCAGGAAGCCAGCGCCGTTCTTGACGAAGCCCAGCACGGTCACGAAGACGAACACGATCATGGCCAGCACAGCGGTCACAGCGATGTGGCTGGTGGCGGTGAACGAGGTCGGGATCAGACCCAGGAAGTTGGCGAACAGGATGAACATGAACAGGGTCATGATGCCGGGGAAGTATTTCACGGCGTCTTTACCAGCCACGTCCTCGACCATCTTATAAACAAAGCCGTAGGCCATTTCGGCAACCGACTGGCTGCGGTTCGGCACGATTGCGCGGCCGCTCGAGCCAACGACCAGCATCAGCACGATACCGATGATCGCGAGAACCATCCACAGGGTCTGATTGGTCACGGTGAACATGCCCAGTTTGCCGTCACCAAACAGCGGTTTGATTTCGAACTGATCCATCGGGTGGATGGCCAGGCCAGGATGTGCAGGCGAGAACAGCACGCCCGACAGCAGAACCACTGCCAGAACGGCAAAGAATGCAATCTTGATGATCGGGCCTGCACCCTGTTTTGCGCCTTGTTCAGCCACGTTCCTATCCCTCTTTCTTGTCAGAAGCCTGCGCCTTTGACGCATCCTCTGCTTTCTTCTGCATCTGGGCCGCAGTTCCCAGCATGACCTTCATGCCTGCCGCGAAGCCCAACAATATGAACAGCACCATGAATATCGGCTTGGTCCCAAAGAGACTGTCCAGCCCGTATCCGATGCCAAAGCCGATCACCAGACCGACTGTAAGCTCTATGACCATCTGCCAAGCGAACGATGCTTGGTTATAGGCCTCGTCTCCAGTTTTCGTCTCTTCCTCTTCCCCTTTCGCCGCTTTGATGCGGGCGTCGAGCTCTTTCAGGCGCTCGGGATCAGGGTGGTCGGACACGAAAAATCCTCCGGTGACGGTTAGGGGGAGTGCTAAGGGGTGAGAGGCAATGAGTCAACGACGTTTAGCGCCAACACGCGAGACTTTAAGATGCTGATATTATTTCGTTTTATTATCTGAATGGATTCCGCACGGCGTGAAAGCCACCCCCAAGCCCCAGAATCCGGCCAAATGCGTTTATTTAACCGATTGGTTGACGATTGATCGCGTGCGCCCTAGGCCCATAGACATGGAAACCCGCCTTGACCTCGTCTTCGCCGCCCTGTCCGACCCGACACGCCGCGCCATCCTGACCATGCTTCTGGAAGATGACATGGCGGTCACCGACGTGGCCGAACCGTTCGAGATGTCGCTGGCTGCGATTTCGAAACACCTGACGATCCTGTCGCGGGCCGGTCTGATCGCGCAGGAAAAACGCGGGCGCGTGAAATGGTGCAAGCTGGACCCTAGCGCATTGCGCGAGGCGTCGGTCTGGATGCAGGGCTTTGGACAGTTCGAACCTGTCAATCTGGATGCGTTCGAGCGGTTCTTGGAAGAAGAACTGCGCGACGACAGCCTCTAATCCGGCAAGCTGACCGCTGGATCTGTCGCCGCCCAATTCTTGGCAGCCTCTTTAAGCCATGTCAGCACGGCCTGAACTTTCGCCGTGCGATGCAGGTCAACATGCGTCACCAACCAGAACTCTGACCGCCATTCGGGCTGTGGCGGCATAACCTCGATCAGCTCTGGGTGCTCTCCGCGTACGGCGAAGCCCACACCCGCCCCCGAGAGCAATGCCTGCTGCATTGACACATCATCCGTGACACGGAAGGTCACATTTTCATCCGGGATGTTCTGTGCCATCCACCGCGCAAAGGGTGCCCGCGAGTTGATGTCATCCCCGCCGATGAACCTGTGCTTGTCCAACGTATCCTCGGTCGGCAGCCCATAACGCTCTACATATTCTGACGACACATAAAGCGAGAGGTCCATCTGCAGAAACCGCTGGGCGACGTTGTCGGGTTCTTGCGGCGCTGTTCCAGCACGGACCGCCACATGAGCCTCGCCATATTCCAGCCGAAATAGACGCAGCCCCGTGCGCAGACGGATCACGGTATTCGGGTGGGCGTGCTGAAAATCGGCCAGAACCGGGGTCAGGCGCGGGGAAAACGAGGCGAGCGCTGTGACGACCACCTCGCCCGAGACATCCTCGCCCTGCCCTTTCAGGCGTGTGCCCAATTGCGCGAATTGCTCTTCCGTGGTCGAGGCGATGCGGGCCAGATCCGCCCCCGCCTCGGTTGGGGTATAGCCGCGCGCATGGCGTTGGAACAGCTTCACACCCATTCGTGCTTCAAGCGAATCTACATGGCGGATCACGGTGGCGTGGTGGATGCCCAGACTCTCCGCCGCCCCGCTGACGGTACCAGCGCGGGCCACATGATAGGCGGTGCGGATTTCATCCCAATGGTCCATGCGGGCCTCCTGTGTCGGCGCATGTGCATTTTCACACATATTATGTTGATTTACTCAGATTGCGTTCGGAAATGCAAGGGCACACATTCCCCTCAACAGACACAACCACACTCGGAGACATCCTATGCATATCCTTCGTATCGACAGCTCGACCCGCACCGACACCTCGCTTTCGCGCAAGCTGGCAGATGACGTTCTGGCCCGTTACGCGGACGCCACCGTCACCACCCGCAACCTGGGCGAGGGCATTCCGCATATCGACGCTGATTTCACCCGCGCGACCTTCACTCCGCCCGAAGCGCGCAGCGATGCCGACAAAGCCGCGCTTGCCCTGTCGGACGACATTGTGGCCGAGGTTCAGGCCGCCGACCTGATCGTAATCTCGATGCCCGTCTACAACTTCTCGGTGCCTTCGACCCTGAAAGCCTGGATCGACCAGCTGGCCCGCGTTGGCGTGACTTTTAAATATACTGAAACTGGCCCGGTCGGCCTGCTCGAGGGCAAACGCGTGATCGTGGTCAGCGCCTCGGGCGGGACGCCGGTGGGCGCACCTTACGAATTCGCCTCGCCCTATCTGACCCATGTTCTGGGCTTCATGGGCCTGACGGACGTGTCCTTCGTTGGCGCCGCGGGCGAAGCGGGTCTGGAAGAGGCCGAAAACGCCATTCAGGCGCTTGCCGCTTAAGACCAGACCAATAGACGCGAAACGGGGCCGGGCTTGGCCCCGTTTTTGTATGCGCCGCACGGCATGGACAGCCCGTGAAATTGCAGGCAAGCTTTCCTCATGTGTGGAAGACTGATCGCAGGCGAGATGACGCAGGCCCAGATGGCGGCCATTATCGAAGGGTTTATCTATCCCAGTCGCTCGGTCGTCATTGCCAGCGACGCGCCCCCGGCCGCGACTGGATATAATGTGAAACCCACGCAGCAGGTGAACATCCTGTTCCCGCAGGGGGAAAGCCTGATCGCCTCGACCGCGCGCTGGTGGCTGGTACCGCATTGGTTCAAAGGCCCGGCGGAAGAGTGGAAAGCCACCACCTTTAACGCCAAGATCGAAACCGCGCACGAGAAACCCACCTTTCGCGAGGCATGGCGGCACGCGCGCTGTGTGATCCCTGCGATGGGATATTATGAATGGAGCGGTCCGAAATCCGATCGCCAGCCCAATTATATCTCTCTTCAGCAAAACGATCCGCTTACGCTGTTTGCCGGGCTACGCAGCACCTTGGCGGACGGACGCGAGACCTGCACCATCCTGACCCGCCCTGCCCTGCCCGAGATCCACGACCTGCACCCGAGGATGCCGGTGATGCTATCGGCCGAGGAAGCGGCGCAGTGGATGGACCACTCCACGCCGGATGACGAAATCCGCGCGGCATTCGGCACCCATTGGACTGGGCGGTTCCAGACGCATCAAGTGGCAAAGTTCGGCATGAAAGATGATGGCCCGCAATTGATCGAACCCGTCGGCACCGGCAGTTTCGATTTCGGGGACTGATACAAAAAGCCGCGCAGATCGCTCTGCGCGGCTTTGGAATTCTCTGTGAAGCCTAAGCTTACATGCCCAGCGCTGCTTTGATCTGATCCAGAGCGGCCTGAAGCAGGGCCGGGTTGCTGGCAGCCGCGTCCGCAGCCGCTTTCAGCGCCACTTTGGTGGCGTCATCCAACGACGAGCCGTCGATCATCTCGCCCACTTTGGCCGCATCGAACCCTTCGGTGGTCAGCAGGTCTTCAGCAGCAACTTCTTCTGCAGGCGCTTCGGCAGCGGCCTCGGCAGTTTCGCCGGTTACCGCAGCAGCGGCATCTTCCACGGCGCCGGTAACAGCTTCGGTTGCAGCGTTGGTCGCGGCGTCCAGAGCCTCGGTCACGGCACCATTTTCGCCAACGATGTCAGTCACAGCTTCGCCAACGGCTTCCATCGCGCCTTCAACAGCAGTGGTTGCGGCTTCGGTGGCAGCAGCGGCAGCAGCTTCGGCGGCGGCGGCGGCAGCTTCAGCCGCAGCGGCCTCGGCGGCGGCGGCTTCTTCAGCGGCTTTTGCTTCAGCTTCAGCCTTGGCAGCAGCTTCCGCAGCGGCGGCTTCTTCAGCAGCTTTGGCTTCCGCAGCCGCAACAGCAGCAGCCTCTTCAGCCGCGATCTTGGCCTGATTGCCTTCGTACCACTTGTAGCCGCCAAAACCGGCAGCGATCACAACCAGAAGGGCGATAATGGACTTGTTCATGTCGACATCCTCAATTCGTTATCAGCACAAGGTCACGGGATTGACCCTGTTCTCGCCACGGATGTGCGTGGTTCGCGGCAAAGGCGCAAGGGGAGTTTCTTGGATTCGGCGTCAAAACGCTTAGAAAACCCAAACTATCGGGTTGAAAGCAGCGCAGCACAGCTTTACCTTTCGCCCCCATAGTTTAGCGAAACGACAGAAGGAATGGCACCATAGCCCGCAGACCTCATAACGCGCCCCCGACGCGCGACACCGGCCCCCGCATCAACGAACGCATCCGGGCCCCGGAAATCCGCCTGATTGGCGCTGAAGGCGAAAACGTTGGGGTTGTGCCCCCGGCGCGTGGCCTTGCAATGGCGCAAGACGCAGGTCTGGATCTGGTCGAGATCTCGCCCAATGCCAATCCGCCCGTCTGCAAGATCATGGACTTCGGCAAGTTCAAGTACGAACAGCAGAAGCGCGAATCTGAAGCTCGCAAGAAGCAAAAGACGATCGAGGTCAAAGAGGTCAAGTTCCGTCCGAACACCGACACCCATGACTATGACGTCAAGATGCGCAACGTGGTGAAGTTCCTGGAAAAGGGCGACAAGGTCAAAGTGACCCTACGCTTCCGCGGCCGCGAAATGGCCCACCAGAACCTTGGCCGCGAGTTGCTGCTGCGTGTTGCGGAAGACATCAAGGAACTGGGCAAGGTTGAAAACATGCCTAAGATGGAAGGCCGCCAGATGGTCATGATGATCGGCCCGCTGCCGAAATAATCCCATCAGACAGTAATTTGGAAACGCCCTGCTTTCGCAGGGCGTTTTTTGTTGCGGTCCCGCCCATCACGCGGGACATATACAGCGCTTACTTCTGGATGCTCTCTAGATAGTAGACAAGCGACAGAATGCGTCCGCGCACCTCGTAGACGGCGCTAAGGTCGCGCTCCATCCCACTTCCTGCTCCCACCGAAAACTGATCACCCCAGACAGGCATGTCCGATCCGTGTGCCATCACACCGGTACGGCCATCCACCATGTGGACCACCTCGAGAAACGGGAACTTCCCGTCGTTTCTTTGGGCAATCGTGGTCAGGTCAGGAACACTCATATTCAGAACATCCCCCAAGGGACCATTCCCGTCGGCCTGCGCTCCGTGACAAGACGCGCAATAGTTCCGGAACTGCTCTTCTCCCGGCATATCGGCGTAAGCAGTCTGTGCCATCAACCCGCATGCGAATGTGATCGTAGCGGTAAGCTTTGGCAAATAGTTCAACATGATCCGTCCTCCTCATCGTTCGCGCGACGCTGGACTCAGCGGTTCATGGGCTCCTTCACCCGCATACACTTTAGCACAGATTAACGTATTCACATTGATTCAAAACAATGCAGGCCTTTCGCGCCCCTTCAGCGCGATGGGCGCCGATGCCGGGCGACAAGCTCGGCCATGATCGAGACGGCAATTTCCGCAGGTCCCAAAGCGCCGATGTCCAGCCCGACCGGGCCGTGGATCCGCCGCAAGTCTTCTGGGCCGTAGCCGCGCGCAGACAGACGTTCCAGCCGCTGCCCTTGCGTACGGCGCGATCCCAGTGCGCCGATATAGAACGCGTCCGATGCAAACCCGGCCTCAAGCGCGGGATCGTCGATCTTCGGGTCATGCGCCAGCGTCACGATGGCGGTGCGATGGTCGATGCCGATTTGGGGCAGAACATCATCAGGGTAGTCCTCATAAATTGTCATGCCCGGAAAGCGATCTTGCGTCGCAAAGGCGCCGCGCGGGTCGATCAGCACGATGTCGAACCCGACAATTTGCGCCATGGGGATCAACGCCTGCGCAACGTGAACGGCCCCGGCGATGATCAGCCGCAAGGGCGGCTCATGCGGATGGATATAGAGCCCATCGTGAAGACCAATCTCCACCTCGGTGTCCCGTGGCGACCGCAGGCTGCGTGTCCAACCCTCCAGCGTCACCTCATAGACGATGCGCGTGCGGGTCGATCGGGCGGCCACCAGTTCTTCCAGCATCGCAATGGGCAGACCGTAGCCCGCGCCAACCCCCTCGCCCACAGGTTCGACCAGCACCTTGATCTCACCCCCACAGGCCAGCCCGGCCGAGAATGCATCTTCGCCGGACACCCCAAACTCCAAGAGGACCGGCAGGCCCGTGCGCAACGCTTCTTGCGCTTCGATCACCACCGCACCTTCAACGCACCCGCCCGAGACCGAGCCTTCGATCTGGCCACTTTCGGCAATCAGCATCTGGCTGCCAGTCGGGCGCGGCGCGCTGCCCCATGTGGACACGACCGTGGCAATGGCGACTTGCCGGCCTTGGGCAATCCAGTCCAGCGCCAGTTCGGGAATGCGGTCGAAGGAAGAAAGGGGGTTTGTCACGGCAACCTCTTATTTCGCTTCGAGCGAATGTGGGCATTCCCCGCGGCCCACGCAAGAGAAAGGGCCGCACAAGGCGGCCCGTTTCTGTGGATTTCTGGTCGTGGTTACTCGGCAGGTGCCGGCACCGCATCGCCCCCCGGGGCTTCCGGCACGGCAAAGGCCACGGCAACAAAGATCAGGCCCAGCACAATGCCCAGCACGTCGCCCGGCATGGCCATTAGCCCGTCATATTTCGCGCCCGGCACCGTGCCCAAGGTCACCTTGCCGCCAGCGATGGCGTCAAGAATGCCGGTGGCTTTCACCGACGGGTAAGTGATCATATAGGCCGCCGCGCCCAGCAGGCCACCAAGGATGAAGAACAGCGCATCTTTGCGGCCAGTCGCCGCTGCGCAAACACCCGTGCCGGGGCAAAAGCCCGACAGCGCCCAGCCGGCGCCCAACAGCAGACCACCGATGAACACACCGACATAGGCGGTTTTGACTGACATGTGACCCACATCAACAAGGCCAGCCATCTGGCCACCGAACATCAGGATCGAGCCGACGCCGATCGCCAACAGGATGGCTTTCATCAGGCCCAGCGACCGCAGGCTCAGCATGCGGATCAGGACGGTGGGGTTGGTGGCACCAATGCGATCAAGGACGAAGCCGAAGAGCGCGCCGATGATCAGAGCAAGTACAATCTGCATGGCTTATCCTTTCTTATACATCATCATGGCGACAGGCACCGCCGCTGCAAAAGCACCCGCAGCAAAGATGTAGCCCGACAGCGCGGTCTGCATCATGCCCGACATCATATGTCCCGAGGTACAGCCCCCGGCCAGACGCGCGCCGTAGAGCACAATGAAGCCACCCACAAAGGCGATGGCGTAGCGCTTGATCGGCGTGTCTCCGAAATTGGCATAGTGGATCGCGGGCAGCTTGTTTTCATCTGCGCCATTTCCGCCGCGCATCATGGCCGACAGGAACGCGCCGACCATCATCGCGATCACGAAAATGAAGCTATAGTTCAGCAGGTTCGCGACCGACTTGGCGTATTTGCCGCCGGATTTTGCCAGATAGGCATTGGTGGACGTATAGCCATCGTCGGTTTTCGTCACCAGTTCAGGGTTCACGACATCTGCAATGATCCCATCCAGGATCACGAATTGCGTCGACACCCCGATGGGTTTGACCAAAAGGACAGCAAGGAAGAACACAAGGCCCAGCGCCACCCCTCCGATTTTCCAGTTCAGTGTCATGGGACACCTCCTTCACATTCCTTTATGCGAATATGTTTCATTGTAAATGATACGAATGTCAAGACATGGCCGACTGAACCGCAGTTAAACCGGCTTTAACCAAACGGAACCCATGCTGGGTTCATGAAACAGATTCGCACCCCACTGACCGGAACCCCTCTTGTCCTGCCGCAGGCCAGCCACCCATGTGGCACGGCGCAAGACATGCCCCTTCATCCCGCGGATGAGCTGGCCCAGATCCGGGCCGAGCTGAAACGCCTGCATCAGCGTGAAGACGAGCTGAAGCGGTTCTTTCGCGAAGACGCGCAGGAACAGGATTTCAGCAGCGCTGCGCATGATGTCACCGTAATCGCGCATAAGAAGCGGGTGTTTGATCCGTCAAAGCTGCCGCAATCCATTCTGGCCAATCCCAGTTTCTATCGCGACGAGTTGCGCACTCTGATCTCGACCACCGAGAAGCCGCTGGCCCTGCCCTATCAGGCACTCTTGCCCGTGATGGACGACTTTGAAGAGGATCTGGTGGAAGAGACGCTGGACGCGCTGCCGAACTAAAGCATCCGTGGGGCATTCCTTTCCATGTGACACGCTTTCCACTGGACCATATAGGCAGGGCTGCGCTATGCCATGCTCCGATGACCCAGACACTTACGATCCGCCGCCCCGACGACTGGCACCTGCATCTGCGCGATGGCGAGATGCTAAAGACGGTCTTGCCCGAAACCGCGCGCCACTTTGCCCGTGCCATTGTCATGCCGAACCTTGTGCCGCCCGTGGTCACCAAGGCCGATGCCGCCGCCTATCGCGAGCGCATCATGGCGGCTCTGCCCGACGGCATGTCGTTCGAACCCCTGATGACGCTTTATCTGACCGAGGATACGGATCCGGAAGATTTGGCCGCAGCGCACGCGTCAGGCCTGATCACGTCGGTGAAGCTTTATCCTGCGGGGGCTACAACGAACTCGTCCAGCGGCGTGCAGAACTTCGACAAGGTGCGCTCGGTGCTGGAAAAGATGGCCGAGATCGGCTGTCCCTTGTGCGTCCACGGCGAAGTCACCGACCGTGACATCGACATTTTCGACCGCGAAGCCGTGTTCATCGACCGCGTGCTGGACCCGATCCGCCGTGCCACGCCCGAGCTGCGCGTAGTGATGGAGCACATCACTACGAAGGACGGCGCCGATTACGTCAAAGCGAACGACAGCAAACTTGGCGCGACCATCACGGTGCAGCACCTGATCCTCGACCGCAACGACATGTTGGTTGGCGGCATGCGCCCACATTATTATTGTCTGCCGATCCTGAAGCGCGGCGAACATCGCGAGGCGCTGATTGCGGCAGCCACCTCGGGCGACCCGCGCTTCTTCCTTGGCACCGACAGCGCCCCGCACCCGACTCATGCCAAGGAAAGCGAATGCTGTTCCGCCGGCTGTTTCACCGCGCCCAACGCCCTGTCGATCCTGGCCCACGCGTTCGAGGCAGAAGGCGCATTGGACAAGCTGGAAGGCTTCATCTCGCTTCATGGCCCCGCCTTCTATGGCCTGCCAGTGAACGAGGACACCATCACGCTCACTAAGGTCGACGACCCCGTCACCTATCCCGCGACACTGCCCGCAGGCGACCACACCGTCACCACATTTGACCCCGGCTTTCCGCTGCACTGGCGCGTTGACGCCTGATCATACCTAACGAGGACCGCTGCCCATGATCCCCTCCACTTTCCCCGCGAAAGAAGAAATCGCCCGCCTGACCGCCCGGATGCTTCTGGAAATCGGCGCTGTGAACTTCAACACGGACGAACCGTTCACACTGGCCTCGGGCCTGCCCAGCCCCAGCTATATCGACTGCCGCAAGCTGATCAGCTTCCCGCGCATCCGCTCGACCCTAATGGATTTCATGGCCGTCACGATCATGCGCGAAGCGGGCTTTGAGGCCTTCGACAACATCGCCGGTGGCGAAACCGCGGGCATCCCCTTCGGCGCATGGGTCGCCGAACGTCTGGCCCTGCCGATGACCTACGTCCGCAAGAAGCCGAAGGGCTACGGCAAGAACGCCCGCATCGAGGGCGCGATGGATGACAGCCAACGCGTGCTGCTGGTCGAGGATCTGACCACGGATGGCGGATCAAAGCTGTCCTTCGTAGACGCGATTCGCGACACCGGTGCCACCTGTGGCGCCACCGCCGTGATCTTCTATTACGATATTTTCCCCGAGACGGAAAAAACCCTGTCCGATCATGGCGTTCAGCTAATCCACCTCTGCACCTGGTGGGATGTGCTGGCCGAAGCCAAGGCGCAGGGCGCGTTTTCGGCCGAAACACTGGACGAGGTCGAGCGCTTCCTGAAAGACCCGCGCGGCTGGCAGGCCGAGCGGATGAACGCCTGACAGACACTACATTCTGACAGAATTTTGCAGGACTCCACCAAATCTGGTAGAGTTCTGCAGACCTGACTTATCCACAAGTTACTCACAGAAACATACATTTTGCGTCGGACTATCCGAACACGTAAAACAGCGGCCTAAGGACAGGTGGCGATGAACGAGATCAGCAATATCCAGCAAGGTGCAGCTTCCGGTGACGGCGAGGTACAGGACAGCCTGCCCCACCACATCGAAGCCGAGCAGCAGCTTCTGGGCGCGATCCTGACCAACAATGACGTGTTTGACCGTGTCGCCTCGATCATCAATGCTGGTCATTTCTACGAACCCGTCCACGCCCGCATCTGGGACATTGCCGCCAGCCGGATTTCCAAGAACGCCTTAGCCAGCCCCGTGACGCTGAAAGCGTTCATGGAGGATGATGAGGGCCTGAAAGAACTGGGCGGCCCGGCCTATCTGGCGCGCCTTGCCGGTGCCGCGATTTCCAGCTTTGCCGCGCGCGACTATGCCCAGATGATCTATGACCTCGCCATCCGGCGCGAGCTGATCCAGCTGGGTCAAGACATCGCGGCGAAGGCGCAGAAGGTCGACATCTCGTCCGAGCCAAAGGAACAAATCGTTGAAGCCGAACAGGCGCTTTATAAGCTAGGCGAAGCGGGCCAGACCGAAAGCGGCTTCCAAAGCTTCCTGAAAGCCGTGACCGAGGCCGTGCAGGTCGCCAACGCTGCCTATCAACGTGAAGGCGGTATGGCCGGGATTTCCACCGGACTGGTGGATTTGGACGGCAAGTTGGGTGGCCTTCACCCGTCCGACCTTCTGATCCTTGCCGGTCGTCCCTCGATGGGAAAAACCTCGCTTGCGACCAACATCGCCTTCAACGTGGCGAAGGCCTATAAGAAAGGCATCAAGCCGGACGGAACCGAGGGCGCGATTTCTGGCGGTGTAGTTGGCTTCTTCTCGCTCGAAATGTCGGCAGAACAGCTGGCGGGCCGTATTCTGGCCGAAGCGTCCGAGATTTCGTCGCACAAAATTCGTCAGGGTGACATGGATGAAAACGAGTTCCGTCGTTTTGTCCAAGCCGCCAAGGATCTGGAAAGCTGCCCTCTGTTCATTGACGACACGCCTGCCCTGCCGATCAGCCAGCTGGCCGCCCGCGCCCGTCGCTTGAAACGGACCCACGGGCTGGATGTCTTGATTATCGACTATCTGCAGCTGTGCCGCGGCATGTCCGATAACCGCGTGAACGAGATCGCCGAGATCTCGATGGGCATGAAAGCGATTGCGAAAGAGCTGAACATCCCAGTCATTGCGCTGTCCCAGCTGTCGCGTCAGGTGGAAAGCCGCGACGATAAACGCCCGCAACTGTCGGACCTGCGGGAATCGGGCTCGATCGAGCAGGATGCCGACGTGGTCATGTTCGTGTTCCGCGAGGAATACTATAAGGAACGTGAAAAGCCCGGCGATCACGAGCTGGACCGCATGGCCGCATGGCAAGACGAAATGTCGAACCTGCATGGCAAGGCCGAGGTCATCATCGGCAAGCAGCGTCACGGCCCGATCGGCACGGTCGAGCTGTCCTTCGAGGCGCAGTTCACCCGCTTCGGCAACCTTGTCAAACAGTGGCAACAGGGGCCGAGCGACGGGTTTTGATCCGCTGGGTCGCGCCGCCTAGCGCTGATACCGCGTTGTCATCCGATAATCCTTGCGCGGCCCAGACACGGTCCAGACGGACTGCCAATTGGGCCATGCGCTGAAATCATAGGACACGCGGTACTGATCCGGATCGCACCAATGCTGGTCATCGGGGCGGCCTTCGGTCAGGTCGAAGGTGTGAAAATCGCGGCCATCTTCGAAGAGCACCTGAATGCGCCCGCCGGGCGCCTCGAGCCAGTGATAGACTCGGCTGGCCGCGAAACTGACGCCTGTATCAGTCACCAGAACCCCGTCTTCACGATAGAGCATCCCCGTAGGGTCTGGCGAAAACTGCGCCGTGCCAGTCAGGCGATGTGTGGCGCCGCCTGCCTCGACAATCTCGCGCTCGATCCGCCATTCGCCCTGAAAATCCGTGAATCTCACCCAGATCCCCCCTTTTTCGTCGCAAACATGGGCCCCACGCGCCCATTCACGGCACGCGTCTCTTGTTCGCTGCATCGCGGCAGTTTATGAGAAGCGCGACTGCCAACCAAACGAAAAAGGCTTCGCCGATGATCCCTCGTTATGCCCGCCCCGATATGGTCGCCATTTGGTCGCCCGAAACCAAGTTCAAAATCTGGTACGAGATCGAGGCCCATGCCTGCGACGCCATGGCCGATCTGGGCGTGATTCCGCGCGAAAACGCGGACGCCGTTTGGAAAGCCAAAGACGTCGAGTTCGACGTGGCCCGCATTGACGAGATCGAAGCCGTCACCAAACATGACGTCATCGCCTTCCTGACCCACTTGGCCGAACACGTGGGCAGCGAAGAAGCCCGTTTTGTGCACCAGGGCATGACCTCGTCCGACGTGTTGGACACCTGCCTGAACGTGCAGCTGGTGCGCGCCGCCGACCTGCTGCTGGACGGCATGGACAAGGTTCTGGCCGCCCTGAAAAAACGCGCGCTTGAGCACAAAGACACCGTTCGTGTCGGTCGCTCGCACGGCATCCACGCCGAACCCACCACGATGGGCCTGACCTTCGCGCGTTTCTACGCCGAGATGGACCGCAACAAGAACCGTCTGGAAAAAGCCCGCTGGGAAGTCGCCACCGGCGCGATCTCGGGCGCGGTTGGCACCTTTGCCAACATCGACCCGGCGGTTGAAGAACATGTCTGCGAGAAGCTGGGCCTGCGCCCCGAGCCGATCAGCACGCAGGTGATCCCGCGCGACCGCCACGCCATGTTCTTCGCCACTCTGGGCGTGATCGCCTCGTCGATCGAAAACATTGCCGTCGAAATCCGCCACATGCAGCGCACCGAGGTTCTGGAAGGCGCCGAGTTCTTCTCGATGGGCCAGAAGGGCTCGTCGGCGATGCCGCACAAAAAGAACCCGGTTCTGACCGAAAACCTGACCGGTCTGGCCCGTCTGGTGCGCATGACCGTCATCCCCGCGATGGAAAACGTGGCCCTGTGGCACGAGCGTGACATTTCGCACTCGTCGGTTGAACGCGGCATTGGCCCGGACGCCACCGTCACGCTGGACTTCGCCCTGCACCGTCTGGCTGGCGTTGTCGACAAGATGCTGATCTTCCCCGAGAACATGCTGGACAACATGAACAAATTCCCCGGTCTGGTCATGTCGCAACGCGTGCTGCTGGCCCTGACTCAGGCTGGCGTATCGCGTGAAGACGCGTATTCGATGGTTCAGCGCAACGCATTGAAAGTCTGGGAAGAACGTCTGGATTTCCGCGAGCTGCTGCTGGCTGACGAAGCCGTGGTCGAGGCTCTGGGCGTCGACGCGATCAACGAGAAATTCGACATGGGCTATCACACCAAGCATGTCGACACGATCTTCAAGCGGGTCTTCGGCGACAGCTAATCCGCGCTTGAATTTGGGCGCATCGCCCATCTGTGTTATGATAGGGGCCTTCTGAACAGGAGGCCCCTATGCAATTCAAGACCCTGCTTTTCTCAGCCATGTTGGCCCTTGTCCCAACGCTGTCCATCGCTGGCCAATGCAACCGCGGTTCGCACGAAGCATCGACCTGCGCGGCCGGACAGGTTTGGAACGACAAACTACAGGCGTGTGTCGACGAAAAATCGGCCTGATCCGCCCGGCGTAAAGGTGGTTTTAACCCACAGCTGTCAATCTGCCTGAAACCAAGGCGGAGGTGGCGCTGTGCCAAATGACATGACGGTTGGGGCAGACCTGATACCCAGGGAAAGTCCAGGGCAGGTTATGCCCAGTGGTGCTCCTGACCCGACGATCAATCCGGCGCAACCTCTGCGCCATCTTCCCCGACATCTCTCGCGGCGTCAAAAGGCGGCGATCATCGTGCGGCTCTTGCTGGCGGAAGGTGCTGAATTGGCCCTGCAGGATCTTCCAGACAGTTTGCAGGGGGAACTGGTCCACCAGATGTCCACAATGCGCTATGTGGACCGCGCCACCCTGAAAGCGGTGATTGACGAGTTTGTCTACGAGATCGAAGAGATCGGCCTGTCCTTCCCCGGCGGTCTGGAAAACACGCTGTCCGTGCTTGATGGCACGATCAGCCCGGCCACAGCCGCACGCGTGCGCGAACTTTCCGGCGTCGAGATCGCGCATGATCCTTGGATTACGGTCTCTAACACACCGGTCGAGCAGCTGTTGCCCTTGTTAGAAACCGAAAGCGCCGAAGTCTCGGCGGTGTTGTTGTCTAAGCTGAAAACCTCGGTTGCGGCAGAGCTACTGGGCAAGCTGCCCGGGCAAACGGCCCGCAAGATCGCGTTTGCGGTGTCGTTGACCAGTACCATCGCGCCCAATGTCGTCGCGCGGATCGGGCGATCACTGGCAGAGCAGCTCAGCGACCGGCCCGCGAAAGCCTTTGACGACGATCCCAGCGAACGCGTGGGCTCGATCCTCAACGTCTCGGCCGCGACCACGCGGGAAGAGGTTTTGGATGGACTAGAGCAAGAAGACACCGTATTTGCCAGCGCCGTGCGCAAGTCCATCTTCACCTTCGCCAACATCCCCGAACGTCTGCAACCGGGCGACGTGCCAAAAGTCACCAAGGATGTCGACCAGACGGTTCTTGTCACGGCTCTCGCCGCAGCCACAGGCGATCTGGCGCCTGTCGCGAATTTCATCCTCGACGCTATGTCGAAACGCTTGGCCGAGGGCATCCGGGAAGAAATGGCTGAGCGTGGTGCCGTCAAACCCGCCGACGGAGATGCCGCCATGAACGAGGTGATCGCCCAGATCCGCCTTCTTGAAACCGAGGGCGAGATCACTTTGATCACGCCTGACGAAGATGACTGACACCAAGGCTGAAGCTTGCAGGCTGCAGCGCTGCCCGCTATGTGTGACCGGCAGCCCATTCGGATGATGGGCACAAGACCGGGAGCAACCAAATGGTGCAAGAAAAACGTGGGGTCGGCCCCTATCTGACCCACTTGGCGCTGGCCGGTGTGCTGAACCTGCCCCGCATCCTGCCCTATAAAATGCGCCTGCCCGTGGTCGGCTGGTTTGCCTCGCGCGTCATCGGTCCCATTGCGGGCTATGACAAGCGCATTCGCAACAATCTGGCGCTGACCTTTCCCGATATGCCAGCAGACGAGGTCAAACGCATGGAACGTGCGGTTCTGACCAATGCGGGCCGGTTCCTAGCCGAGATGTGGTCCGGCGACGAACTGTTCAATCGCATGAAGAACACCCAGCTCAGCGGGCCGGGTGTTGCCGCACTGGAAAAGGCCAAGGCTGAAGGCCGCCCGATCATCGCAACCTCGGGCCATTTCGGAAACTACGACGCCGCCCGCGCGGTCCTGATCCAGGCAGGTTTCAACACCGGCGCGCTGTATCGCCCGATGTCCAACGCCTATTTCAACGAAAGCTACATCAAGCGCATGGAAGGTTTCGAAGGCAAAGCGTTCGAACAATCCCGACGCGGCATGGGCAGCATGGTCAAACACCTGCGTAGCGGTGGGCTTTTGGCGATCCTCTTGGACCAACGCGAAGATCAAGGCGCCAAGCTCAGCTTTTTCGGAAAGCCCGCAATGACCACGCTCGCCATTGCCGAGATGGCCCTGAAATACAACACGTTGTTCATCCCGGTCTTCGCAATCCGCAAGGAAAATGGCGTGGATTTCGACGTTGTGGTCGAGGAACCGATCGAACACTCGGATCCTGAAACCATGATGCAGGAATTCAATGACCGGTTCGAGGCCCGTGTGCGTCAGAACATGGATCAGTTCCTGTGGATCCACAAACGTTGGCAGATGCCGGAAAGCCCCAAATCGGGGACGTAACCGTCAGTCCAGCGCAATCGCGGCCACGATTTCTCCGGGATAGTCGCCCATCCGCGTAGCCTGCAACAGGATCGCCGCGCTCTGCCCTTCCGGGGCCACAGGGTTGGGCAGCGTGAACTCGATCTCGCCTTTACCGTCCCATTTTCCAAAGGCCTGAATGTTGGTCACGATATTGGTCGAGGTGATCGAGCGCCCGGCGTTTTCACCGCGCTTGACCGCCACAGTCGCCTTGGGCGTGAAATGCACGATCTGCGCAATCAGAACCTCGGGCAAAGGCAGGTTCGAGATGTTGGCCACGCGGACAATGCGTCCGTTTTCACCCTCATGTGTCGATAGGCTGACACGCCCCACAGCCATCTGATGATGATGCAAGATCTCCATCACCTTCATGACATGGCTGCCAACGGCCTGATCGACACCACCGATTACCATCTGCGGCGTGTAGATCGACTTGGTGCCAAATCCATAGGCATAAGCCTTTTGCCGCTTGGTATGCTCGGGCCGGGCAAAAGTGTCTTTCCAGCCGATATAGTCCCAGTAATCCACATGCATCGCCAAGGGCAAAACGTCATCCTGACGCGACAGCTCGCCCAGAAATTCGTCGGCGGGCGGGCAAGACGAACAGCCTTGCGAGGTGAACAGCTCGACCACCACGACGGGACGATCCCCAGCCATAGCCAGCCCGGCAAAAGTGCTTAGGATAATACTGATCAACCCGGTCAGAAGTGCCCGCATCGGTGTCTCTTTCTGTTGTGTTCTGAACCCTAGATAACGATCCCGTCGCTGACCTTCCAATCAAGGATTTGCGAGGTGTTTGTTACAGTTTCTCGGAGAAGGGGAATTTCCGCCGGTGAACGCGACTGCGCGGGCAGCTGAGACGCCTAGCGTATTGGCGCCGAAGCCACCCGATTCGGCCCCGTAGTACTGCATTCCGCTGATTTTCGAGGGCTGGCACACAGTTCGCCCACCCTATGGCGGCAGATCGCACCCTGTTCTGTGCGTCACTGTTGAATGCGTTAGGGTAATCTAAACTGATGTTAGAAAAACAAACCGTTTCTGGCTTGCATTCTAGAACACAGAGAACAGGCAGTTTACCCTGTCTCTATCCGTCGACGGACGTGTTTCGACCTTCGACGCCGTAACCAGTGAGGTCAAAGTAATTGAATAATCTATTTCGACATATCCCGATTCCGCTTCTGGAATCTTTCGGTTTTGTCATCATCATCCTAATGCTGAACTCAGCAAGTTAACGTGCTTCCGCTTCGGCGATGGCAGGGCGAATGATGCTTTCCAGAATGCCTTCGGTAATCGGGCCAGCAAAGCGTTTTACCACAGTGCCGTCGCTGGCAATCACGAAAGTCTCCGGAACACCGTAAAGGCCCCATTCCAGACCTGTGCGCCCATCGGCATCCGCCATCAAAGCGGCGTAGGGATTGCCCAGTTGGGCCAGAAAACGTTTGGCATTGGCAGGATCGTCCTTGTAGTTGATCCCGTTGATCTGCACGCCTTCCTCGGCCAGCTTTTCCAAAATCGGATGCTCGGCTCGGCACGGTGCGCACCAGCTGGCCCAGAAGTTCACCAGCTTCACACCACCGGTTTTCAGGTCTTCTTGAGTAAAGCCGGGTTCGCCGTCAAAAGCAGTGACTTGCATGGCCGGAACGATGCCGCCTTCGCGGGTCGACGGCAGAGCATCACGGTCATCTTGTGTCATGCCCCACAGGAACATCGCAGCAAGCCCCATAAACAGGACCGGCGGCAGGATCATCAGCCACGAGATACCTTTTTTTGTCTCAGTCATTCCGCTTTGCCCTTTCTTCGGCCGCATCCAATTCACGTTTCACTTGGGCCGACCGGCGCCAAGTGACAAGGACCAGAGCGATCAAAAGTACGAGAGTAATGATCCAGGACGACAGGATCGCGTCCGCATATTTTCCCAGCTCAAGCATCTTTCATCCTTTCACGAACGTCCAAACGATGCAGACGCACCAAGCGAAGCTCGGTCCGGGTGCGGATCAAAACAAGGGCAACGAACAGCAGGATGAATCCGGCGATACATAGTAACAGGGGCTGGTAGTAGACGTTCGACACGTGCTCTTCCTTGTCCAGCGACAGGGACGCGCCTTGATGCAGGCCTTGATTCCAGAAGTTTACCGCATAGCGACTGAGCACGGCGAAAACCGATCCTACGATGCACAGGACGGATGTCAGGTCAGCGGCGGTATCCGGATTATCGATGGCGGCCCAAAGCGCCATGTAGCCAAGATAGAACAAAAACAGGATCAAGAAGCTGGTCAGGCGTGGGTCCCATGCCCAATAGGTGCCCCACATGGGCTGGCCCCAGATCGCTCCGGTAATCAGGGCGATCACCGTCATGGTGACCCCGATCAGCGCCGCCGCCTTGGACGCGCGGACCGAGACATGGTGACGGCGCACGATCCAGATCAACGAGGTGACAAGCATCATCACCCAGATGTTGATCGCCATCATCGCGCTTGGCACATGGATGTAGATGATCTTGACCGAGTTGCCGAAGTTGGCGGCCTCGGGCGTGAAGAAAAAGCCCCAGATCATTCCCGGGATCAGGGTCACGGCGCACAGTCCAATTACCCAAGGCAAAACCTTGCCGCTGAGGGCCATGAACTTGACCGGGTTTGCGAATTCCCAAAGTGACATGTGTTTCCTCTGTGGCTTCCTTCAGTCGGTGGCGCAGGCAGCATATGGTGCTGCCCTAGGTTATTTGGCCTATCTCAGGTTCACACGCAAGGCAGCCGCGGCGGCAAATGGTAGCAGGGCGATGGATCCGGCGGTGATCCCCGCCATCATCAACAATGGGGTCGAGGCCGACAGGCCCGCAGTTCCCCGCGTTGCGGCCTCGGCCCCGAAGATCAGCGTGGGGATGTAAAGTGGCAGGACCAGAAGTGACAGAAGCAACCCGCCGCGTTTCAGCCCCACGGTCAACGCGGCCCCGAAGGCTCCGATCATCGACAGCGCCGGTGTGCCGATCAACAGCGTGATGAAGATCCAATAGTGGCCGGGGCTTTCAAGGTTCATCAGCGTTCCCAGCACGGGAGCGGCGAGTGTCAGCGGAAGACCAGTGACCAGCCAGTGCGCCAGCGCTTTGACCGCGACGATCCCTTCCATCGGGATAGGGGCAGTAGCCAGCAGATCCAGCGAGCCGTCTTCGAAATCCAGCTGGAAAATGCGGTCAAGCGACAGAAGGCAGGCCAAGAGCGCACCCACCCATAGGATGCCCGGGGCGATGCGCGACAGGATCGCGGCTTCGGGGCCGACACCGAAGGGCACAAGGGTCGAGACGATCAGGAAGAACGCCAAGCCCAGCCCGAAGCCGCCCCCTGCCCGCATGGCAAGCCTAAGATCCCGCACCAGCAAAGCGATCATGAAAAGGCCTCGTCGAAATCTGCGTAGGCGTCGCGGTGTGTATCGCCCCGCGGGCGGTTCACATCTGCTTTGAAGGGGCCAACGTCAAGGGTCTCGGCCTGCAGGCCGAGGTCGATATGGGTGGCGATCAGGGCCGAGCCGCCGCCCGCCACATGCGCGCGTACAGCGTCCGCGAACAGCGCGACCGAGGCCGCGTCCAGTGAAACCGTCGGCTCATCCAGAAGCCAAATGGGCCGACCGGTGACCAACAACCGCGCCAGCCCCAACCGCCGTTTCTGACCTGCTGACAGGTTGGCCGAGGGACGCTCGAGCAACCCACGCAGATTGAACCCATCCACCGCAGGCGCGATATCCGAAATCCCGTGGACCGAGGCCCAAAAGCGCAGGTTCTCTTCGACGCTCAGCGTGGCTTTCAACCCATCCGCATGGGCGCCATAGGTAATCTGCTCCGGATCGGCCGAGACACTGCCCGTCAACGGCGGCTGCAATCCTGCAAGGGTCCGCAACAGCGTGGTTTTTCCCGATCCGTTCGGGCCACGCAGGATCAACACCTGACCGGGGGAGAGGGTGAAGTCCAACCCCTCCAGCACCGGCACGCCTCCGCGTGCCACGGTCAGATTTTCGACCCGAAGTTCCATGCAGACAGCCTTAGACCGGAAGGGCGGCCAGCGCAATGCGGCGGCCCTCGGCGATCAGGACGTTATAGGTGCGGCAGGCCTGCGCGGATGCCATCATCTCGATCCCGATCCCGGCGTCCTCGAGCGCGTCGCGCAAGGGTGCGGGGGGATGTGCGATCTCGGCTCCCATGCCCAGAAACAGAACGTCGATCTGGCCTTTCAGGGCGGTCAGGGTCGCGATGTCCTCAAGCCCGCCCCAGCCGGTAGCGGTTTCCGCCGTGACCAGCACCGGGCCTTCGATCACCTCGCCCGCGACACGGAAAAAGCCGGGGCCATAGCTGTCGACCGGTTGCGCGCTGTCATATCGGACTTCGTGAAACTGCATCGGGATCTCCTTAACCTAGGGCAGCGTATAGCCCCGACAGGGCCGATCCTGCAATGATTGCATAGGCGACGCGACGATATAGCTTTTCGTGTGCGGGATTGAAAATCCACCCGCCCAGCAGATTGCCCGCCAGATTGGGCAGCATCGCGATTAGCCCCAAGGCCAGCGGCATGCCCAGCAGTTTCCCCAAGCTCATGAACACGCCCAACATCAGCACATCATAGAGGAACAGAAACGCCGTGATGTTGGCGCGAATTACGCGGGGGTTATGGGGGGACGCCATGTAGAGCAGGATAACCGGCGGTCCGGGGATGCCCGCAGCGCCGCCCAACAGGCCCGACGCACCGCCGGTGGCCCAGACCATTTTCGCGGTCATTTGCCCTTGATAACGCCACCCGCTAACCAGCGCGGCGAGCATCGCAAGGCTGACCAAGGACACGGCCAGCTTGAACACGATGGGGTCTACGATGAACAAAGCCGCCAAGCCCAGCGGTAAGGTCAGCGCCATGCTCAGTGTCAGGCGCACCAGATCGCGCGGGTGGCCGTCTTTTAGTGCGCGCGGGATCGCGGGCGCAGGCCCGGCCAGATCCATCACGATCAAAATGGCAATGGCCCAGACCGGATCAACGATCTGGGCCGCAACTGGCAAGAAAATCAAGGCTGTACCAAAGCCTGCAAAGCCGCGCACAAGCCCGGCTGTAAAGGCAATGGCAAGAAGCCAACCAAGCCCCGGCAAGGCCAGAGCTTGGGTCAGCAGATCATGCATCTACGTTGGCAAACTGGTTGCCCGCGGTGGCATCGGGCTTGGACCAATCCCGCTTCACGCCAAGGCGCAGCAGGATGGCCGAAGCCACGAAGATCGACGAATACGTCCCCACGATCACGCCCCAGATCATCGCGAAGACGAAGCCGCGGATAACGTCTCCACCCAGCACATACAGCGCGATCAGCGCCAGCAGCGTGGTAACCGAGGTCATCATGGTACGCGCCAGCGTTTCGTTGATCGACAGGTTCAGAACCTCTTTCAGGTCCATCTTCTTGTAGCGGCGCAGGTTCTCGCGCACGCGGTCGAAGACGACCACGGTGTCGTTCAGCGAATAGCCCACGATGGTCAGAAGCGCTGCGATGATGGCGAGGTCGAACTTGATGCCCAGCAGGCTGAAAATCCCGATGGTCAGCACCACGTCGTGCACAAGCGCGGCCACCGCCCCAAGCGAGAACTGCCATTCGAAACGTAGCCAGATATAGACCAGAACGGCGGCAATCGCGGCGACAACAGCCAGAACAGCCGTGGTCACCAGCTCGCCCGAGACTTTCGGCCCCACGCTTTCCACGCTGGGGAAGGTGATGGCGGGATCGACATTGGCCAGCGCTTGTTCGATCAGGGTCATGGTTTCCGGTGTGATCGCCTCTTGTCCCTCTTGGGCTTCGATGCGGATCTGGCTGACATGCTGGTCGGCGCGGAAGTTCACGTCGTTCACCTGAACAATCGAGATATCGCCAAGCGCCAGCGGCGTCAGCGCGTCACGGTATGCGCCTACATCCACGGCCTGCGTGCTTTCGGTGCGGATCGTCGTGCCGCCACGGAAGTCGATGCCGAAGTTCAGGCCGATCACAAGGAACAGCACGACTGAGGCGACCATGGCCAACCCCGAAGCGCCCAATGTCGCAATCGAGCGTTTGAAGAAATCAAACACGCGACCCTGCGGGGCAAGGCGGATGCCTTTGATCTCGAAGGTGCGGGGGCGTTTACGTTCGAACCACATGACGACCATCAGGCGCGTCAGGAAGATCGCGGTAAAGACCGAGGTGATGATCCCCAGCCCCAGCGTGACCGAGAAGCCGCGCACCGGACCCGAGCCCATAATGAACAGGATCACAGCGGTGATGAAGGTGGTGATGTTGGCGTCCAGAATGGCGGAAAGGGCTTTTTCATAGCCAAGCTCGATGGCCCGGGCGGGGCCGCGACCGGCTTTCAGCTCTTCGCGAATGCGTTCAAAGACCAGCACGTTGGCGTCCACCGCCATACCGATGGTCAGCACGATGCCCGCGATGCCCGGCAGGGTCAGCGTGGCGCCGATCATCGACAGAAGGCCGAAGATCATGCCCACGTTCAGGATCAGCGCGACATTGGCGATCACGCCAAACCAACCATACGAGGCCACCATGAAAATCAGCACGGCGGCGAAAGCGACAAGCGACGCGATCTTGCCCGCATCAATACTGTCCTGCCCCAGTTCCGGACCAATGGTGCGTTCTTCAACATAGGTCAACTCGGCCGGCAGAGCACCGGCACGCAGCAGCACAGCCAGATTGGTCGATTCTTCGATCGAGAAGTTGCCGGTGATGATGCCAGAGCCGCCGCAGATCTGTTCGTTGATCCGCGGGGCCGAGATGACCTCTTCATCCAGCACAATCGCAAAGGGCGCACCCACATTGGCGCCGGTATAGTCACAGAACAGACGCGCGCCCGAAACATTGAAGCGGAAGTTCACTGCGGGCTGGCCGTTCTGGTCGAAAGCGGGCTGTGCGTCGTTCAACTGCTCGCCGGTGACAACCGGGGTCTGTTCCAGCACATAGAAGATGCCCTCTTCGTCAATCGACGGGTACAGAACATTGCGCGGACCGGGCGTGGTGGTGTCGTCGGTGGTGCGCGTGACAACCGGGTGGAAGGTCAGCTTCGCGGTTTTACCGATAATCTCTTTCAGCTCGGACGCCGAACCGATGCCCGGCACCTGAATCAGAATGCGTGTATCGCCCTGACGCTGAATGGTGGGTTCGCGGGTGCCAACCTCGTCCACGCGGCGGCGAATGATTTCAAGCGATTGCTGGATGGTGCGGTCATCCGTGGCAACGCGTTCGGCCTCGGACAGGGTGACGACGAACTCGCCTTCGCGGCCCGCGTTCACCTCGATATCGGTCGAACCGACACCCGACAGGCTAACCACCGGCTGCGCCAAACCACGTACGATTTCAATCGCTTGTGGCAGAGCCTCGGGCTTCGAAATTTTCACACGCAGTTCAGACGGGTCGCTGTCCTGACGGCGAATGGTGCCGATGGTGGCGCGCTCGTCCCGCAGCGCGTTGCGGATCTCCGGCCAATAGCCATCCATCCGCGCCTCATAGACATCCGCGACCTGAACCTCGGCCAGCAAATGCGCACCGCCACGCAGGTCGAGCCCCAGATTGACCAGCGCATTCGGCGCCCAATCGGGCCATGCGGACCGATCTGCCTCAAGCTCAGCCGTGGTGCCGGTGGCTTCGATCGTGGCCACCGCATCATTATGCGTCTCGACGCGGTCATAGAACCCGTTCGGCGACGCGAAATACAGGCCAAGGAGCACCAGCCCCCAGATCACAAGACGTTTCCAAGTTGCGATTTGAAGCATGTGCCCCTGCCCTATAAATTCTTACTCTTCAGTTGGTTGGGTCGGTAACCCGCGCAGTTCAGCTTTCGACCGGCTCGGTCTTGCCCATGACGGTCGTGATGGTCGCACGCACGATACGGACCTTCACGCCCGATGCGATTTCGACTTCAACCTCGGTGTCATCTTTGACCTTGGTGATCTTACCGATCACACCGCCCTGCGTGACGATCTGGTCGCCCTTGCGCAGCGCACCCAGCATCGCCTGATGCTCTTTCATTTTCTTCTGCTGGGGGCGGATCATGAAGAAATACATGATGGCGAAAACCAGCACCATCGGGACCAGCATCCCGTTCAGAAGTCCGCCCGCAGGCGCGCCCGCGGCTTGTGCAAAAGCAGGAGTTACAAACATCGTTATGTCCCTTTCTTCGTGGGCTGGTCCCTGTGTCCGCCCAAATGTCCGGCGCACCCTATATGGGGGTCTGAGGGTTGTCCAGCAAGCAGGGGGGTGGTTTTCTCTTCCCCCCGGCGCGCCCATCTGGCATATGCGCGTCAGGTAAAATCAAAGGACAGATCCATGCATGATATCCGCCTGATCCGCGACAACCCCGAAGCGTTCGACAAGGCTATGGCCCGTCGGGGCCTTTCGGCACTGTCGGGCGAGGTTTTGTCGCTGGATGAAAATCGTCGCGCCGCCATTCTGGCCGCCGAAACCGCACAGGCCGAGGCCAACAAGGCCGCCAAGTCGGTTGGGGCCGCGAAAGCGTCTGGCGACGAGGCTGAATTCGAACGCCTGCGCGCACTGGTCGGTGAGAAGAAGGCCGAGATCGCCAGCCTGAACGAGCAAGCGAAAGAGCTCGACGCGCAACTGACCGACATGCTGATGGGTCTGCCCAACATCGTGGCCGACGACGTGCCGGACGGCGAAGACGAAGACGACAATGTCGAGATCAACCGCTGGGGCACACCGCGCGAATTCTCGTTCAAGCCGGTTGAGCACTATGAACTGCCCGCCGTTCAGGACGGTCTGGATTTCGAAACCGCCGCGAAGCTGTCCGGCTCGCGCTTCATGGTTCTGTCGGGCGCCGTCGCCCGCCTGCACCGCGCTCTGGCCCAGTTCATGCTGGACGTACACGTCAATGAGAACGAGTTGACCGAGACCTGGACGCCTGTGTTGGTCAAGGAAGACATGATGCGCGGAACGGGCCAGTTGCCGAAGTTCGGCGAGGACAGCTATCAGACCACCAACGGCTGGTGGCTGGTGCCGACTGCCGAAGTGCCGCTGACCAATATCGTCAACGGTGCCACGATCGAAGAAGGCTATCTGCCCCGCCGCTATGTCGCCCACACCCAATGTTTCCGCTCGGAAGCGGGCTCGGCTGGGCGCGACACGGCAGGTATGCTGCGTCAGCACCAGTTTGAAAAGGTCGAGATGGTGTCGATCACCAAACCCGACGAGAGCGAGGCCGAACACAAGCGCATGACCCGCTGTGCCGAGGATATTCTGGAGCGTCTTGGCCTGCCCTATCGCACTGTGGTTCTGTGCACCGGCGACATCGGCTTCGGCGCAATCCGCACGCACGACATCGAGGTCTGGCTGCCCGGTCAGAACACCTATCGCGAGATCAGCTCGGTCTCGACCTGTGGTGACTTCCAAGCGCGTCGCATGAACGCACGAATGAAACCCACCGAGGGCGGCAAGCCGGTGTTCCTGCACACGCTGAACGGCTCGGGTCTTGCGGTTGGCCGTGCGCTGATCGCAGTTCTGGAAAACGGTCAGGAAGAGGACGGATCGGTCACTCTGCCCGAGGCACTACACCCCTATCTGGGCGGCAAAACCCGGATCACGGCTGAAGGCAAGTTGGTTTAACCAACTGACCTACTTCAGAAGATCCTCAATGACGGGATCAAGGGTGCGCGGACGATAAGAGGTCTGGCGCGCCCTTTCTTTTGCGGCTCCTGATATCTGACGGGCCGGGATGTCTTGGCTTTCGGGATCCCGCAGCAGGGTACGATCACACAGCAAAAGCCCCCACAGATTGCGCCACGCAGGTTGCAGCGCTGCCCCGCGATCATCGGCGTTCACATCAGCGACGGTCAGAAGCTCTTGTAGTCGCGACGGGTTGAAATCTAGCGCGCGTTCCTGCGCGCCTGCGACGATCCACGCCGTTGGAAATGCGGACAGTTCCGGGGCTGCGCCCGATCCCCCGACAATCCCGTGATTGCCCGCAAACCATAGCTGCTGATAGCGCGAGGTGCTGCCCGTGATCTCTCCGTTCAGCTTGTCCAGATTGGTCCAGAGTGCGGGTGGAAAGTGTTTGCGGCGTTCGTCAATCGCCACCGCATGTCGTGCTGCACCGACGGATCGCGACAGGTCCGCATCGTGAAAGGCGTAGCGCGCATTCAGGAACCGGGCGAGCGGCCCGAGGAAGGCGGGCACCCCCAGCGCGCCCACCGTGTCCCAGACGCCGACATAGGTGATGTCCAGCAGGTGACAGTCGATCCCCTGCGCCCTGCGCCACTCTGCGTCCTTGGGGCTGGTGGCAACATCGGGCGACATGGACAGGCGCGCGGCCATGGAGCTTTCGCTGTCGGGGTGCGATTTACGCCCTTCACGTGCGCGGTACCTGCGCATGGCTTCGGGAATCATATCGGTCCGATTGGATGGCAGAATGCCCGCCGTGCGGATCATGCCGGCAAGCGAGCGCGCGGTGTAGGCCCCGCGGGAAAACCCGAAAATGTAGATCTGGTCGCCGGGCTCGTAAGTGAACAGAAGCGCGCGGTAGGCTTCCAGAATGCGGTCATCCAAACCCCAGCCCAGCGCACCGCCAAGCACCTTGTCCATGAATCTGGACAGTTTCGTCACGCCCTGACCGCTGCCCACGCCGGGCAGATAATGCACGACCTGCGTGACGCCATCGCGCGCCGTCGGGCGGATCGCTTGGGCAATGCGCAACACATGGGTTGGATTTTGCGCGTCGGAGCGATTCCAGGTTCCGTCACAGAAAATGGCGATACGTTTCATGTTAGCCTCGGTTTTGGATACCGAAGCTTAACATGCCACGATGGGTTGAGAAGCCTTTTGACGGGGCCGGCTTAGTCCAGCGTGACGCCCTTTCGCCCCGCCAGATCCGTAAAGTATTGCCACGCCACACGGCCCGAACGCGCGCCGCGTGTGGCTTGCCATTCAATGGCCTCGGCCCACAGGGTGTCGTCGTCGATCTCGACCCCATAGGCGGCACAATAGCCGCGGATCATCGCCAGATATTCGTCCTGATCACAGGGATGGAAGCCCAGCCATAGGCCGAAACGATCCGACAGCGAGACTTTTTCTTCCACCGCCTCAGACGGGTTGATCGCCGACTGGCGTTCGTTCTCGATCATATCGCGCGGCATCAGGTGGCGGCGGTTTGAGGTGGCGTAGAAGACCACGTTGTCTGGGCGGCCTTCGATCCCGCCATCCAGCACGGCTTTCAGCGACTTATAGTGCTGGTCGTCGTGACTGAACGAGAGGTCATCACAGAAGAGCAAAAAGCGATGCTGCGAGCCGCGCAGAAGATTCAAAAGACGCGCCACAGATGGTAGGTCTTCGCGCTGTAATTCCACGATCTTCAAAGGCTTTCCGCGGCTCAGAACCTCGGCGTGAACGGCCTTAACCAAGGACGATTTCCCCATGCCCCGTGCGCCCCAAAGCAGTGCGTTGTTTGCGGGCAGCCCGTCGGCAAATTGCAGGGTGTTCTCCAAAAGCGTATCGCGCGAGCGGTTTACGCCGACCAGCAGTTCCAACGCCACGCGCGAGACCTTCTGGACAGGCTCCAACCGATCGGGCGAGACATGCCAGACGAAGGCGTCAGCACTGTCAAAATCCGGTGCTTCGAACGGTGCGGGTGACATGCGCTCCAAAGCCTCGGCAATGCGTTTCATCATGTCCTGATCCGCCATGGGGATGGTCCTTCTTCTGGTCGAAAATCCTGAACCTTTAAAGCGCGGATGGGGCGGCTTTTAAAGGTCTAAGCCACCCCGCAGATGAAAAAAGCGCGCCCGATGGGCGCGCTTTGGTGTCTTGTGACATATGCGGGATCAGCGACCGGTTTCGACCATGCCCGGATCATCCTCGGGATCGTCATCCGGACCACCATCGGGGTCGTCGTCACCGTCGTCATCCTCGTCCTCGTCGAACTCGGCCATCAGCTCGTCTTCGGCTTCCTCGTCCTCGTCGTCGAACCACAAGCCTTGCGCGCGCAAGTCAGCCTCGCGTTTGGTTTCAACCCGCTTCACCAGCTGGATCGAAATCTCGTAAAGGCCATAGACCACAACGAACAGAATAACCTGCGTGATGACATCGGGCGGCGTGACCAGAGCGGCCAGAACCAGAATGCCCACGACGGCGTATTTGCGCACATCGGCCAGACCTTGCGAAGACACCAGACCAGCCTTCCCCATCAGGGTCAGCAGCACGGGCAGCTGAAAGCAGAGGCCAAAGGCCACGATGAACTTGATCGACAGGCGCAGATATTCCTGCACCGAGCCCTGGAAGTCGATGGATGCCTCGACCCCGGTTTCGCCGACATTGCCGGATTGCTGGAAGCCAAGGAAGAAGTCGAACGCCAGCGGCATGACCACATAGAACGCAAAGCTTGCGCCCAACAGGAACATGATTGGCGAGGCGAACAGGAACGGCAGAAACGCGCTTTTTTCGTTTTTGTACAGGCCCGGCGCCACAAAGCGCCACAACTGATAGCTGATATAGGGGAAGGACAACACCAGCCCACCGAAGAGCGAGATCGAGACCGCGACGAAGAAACCTTCTTGCAGTTTAATCAGGATCAGTCCGCAATCGGCCTGACCACGTTCGGCCATAGTCGAACACAGCGGGTCCGTCAGAAAGTTGAAAATCGGGTTCCAGACCGTAAAGCAGATCACCATGCCAATGATGAAAGCGATCGCGGAATGGATCAGCCGCGTGCGCAGCTCGGCCAGATGCTCGATCAGCGGGGCCGAGCTGTCTTCGATCTCGTCAGTGTCGCTCATGCGTCAGATGTGTCCGTGGATTTGGGCTTGGCCGCCGGTTTCTTCGCAGCCGGTTTCTTGGCGGCTGGTGTCTTGGCGGGCGCCTTCTTGGTGGCGGGCTTTTTCGCAGCGGGTTTCTTGGCGGGTTTGGACTTGGCTGCGGGTTTCTCTGCCGCATCGTCCTTTGCCTTGGCGGCAGGCTTCGCGCTGGCAGTGCTGATTTTCTCTGCAACCTTGGTGGTGTCTTCCGCCAGCTTCGCGCGCTCTTCGGCCTCTTTGGCTTTCAGGGCAGCGTCTGCCTCTTTCTGGTCGCGCAAGGCCTTGGAGGGGTCCCATTTCTCGAACCCTTCAGCGGCTTTGTTCAACGCATCCAGCCCCATCGACTTGGGCGATGTGGCCGACTTCAGTGTCGAGGAGACATCCTTGATGCCGCTTTCATCCGCCGCGTCGTTCATCGCCTGCGTGAATTCGCGTCCCATCTGACGCGCACGCGCCGTGAAGCGACCAAGCGTGCGGAACATGCCGGGCAGGTCCTTTGGACCCACCACGATCAAGGCCACCACGCCGATGACCAGAAGCTCGGTAAACCCGATATCGAACATAGGCAGCGCCTTTCCTTAGGCGGCTTACGCCTTGTCTTTTTCGCCCTCGGGCGTCACGTCCTTGGCAACAGAAGCGGCTTCGTCTTCGATTTCCTTCTTGCCGTCATCAACACCTTTCTTGAAGGCGGTGATGCCTTTGCCCACTTCGCCCATCAGCGACGAGATTTTGCCGCGGCCGAACAGAACCAGCACCACGACGGCAATCAGCAGAAGGCCCGGAAGGCCGATATTGTTGAGCATATTTTTCTCCCTAGTCCGAAAGCTTATTGCAGCTTTCGCATATATGTCGCCCTGAACATTTATTGTGTCGCGCGGGAAGTTCAAAGCCCCAAAGGGAAAAAACTGCGAAAACGGCAGGGTTTTCGCGATATCTGACGCGTGATGTCAGCAAGCTGTCAGATAAGTCACCACCAAGGGGCCGAATTTGATCATCGGGTGCGCGGCGATTCTGTCACATCAGCGGCGCGGAAACACAAAGCAGCGGTCGCGGCGGATGGCGATCCAAAGGGGCGTTTCCGGTTTGGGTAGGAACACAGACGGGACCGAGGCCGTCAGGATGCTGCCATCCCGCTCCATCTGGAATTCCACAAGGCTTTCCTTGCCGATAAAACGCGCCCGTTTGACCAACCCGCGGGCCCAAACGCCGTGATCAGGTGTCGGGCTGGGGCCGACGCCGCCACGATCGAAGTCGATCTTCAGGTGCTGCGGGCGGATGACGATGTCCACTTTGGATCCGTCCGGCACGCCCGGCGCCAGAAACTGGCCGAATGCGGTTTGCGTCAGCGCGCCATCCACCGTGCCCGAGATCACATTGACGTCGGAAAAGAAGGCGGCGGCCTGCAGATCGACCGGCGCATTATAAAGGTTATAGGGCGCACCGCGCTGCACGATCTGGCCCGCGCGCATCAGGGCGATCTCGTCGGCCATGCGCATCGCTTCTTCAGGTTCGTGCGTCACCAGAAGCACGGCTGCGCCTTCCTCTTTCAGGATGCTGAGCGCCTCATCGCGGATCCCATCGCGCAAACGATTATCGAGGCCCGAGAACGGCTCGTCCATCAGCATGATCGAGGGTTTGGGCGCCAGCGCGCGCGCCAAAGCGACCCGTTGCTGTTCGCCACCCGACAGCTCGTGCGGGAACTTGTCGACGAAATTGCGCAGTCCGACCTTCTCAAGAAGGACATGGACACGCTGGCGTTTTTCCGTCCGGGTGCCGGTGAGACCGAAAGCCACGTTGTCGCCGACAGACAGGTGCGGAAACAGGGCAAAATCCTGAAACATCAGGCCGATATGGCGTTTCTCGGGCGGGACAAACACGCCGGGACCTGCAACCATTTCGCCGTCGATCCAAACCTCGCCTTCGGTCTGGCGATCGACACCCGCGATGATCCGCAGCGTGGTGGACTTACCGCAGCCGGACGGTCCCAGAAGCCCGGTCACCTGGCCAGCCTCAAGCGACAGCGAGACCTCGCGCACAACATCCAGCCCGCCAAAATTGCGCTTCAACCCGCGCACTTCCAACCGCGCCGTGCTTTGGAGTGTCATGTCCATCTACAGTGCCTTCCCACCTTCTGACGCAAATCCTATTGTTTCCATCAGGTTTCCCTCGCTTAGCAGCCCCCCCGACGCCCCGCAAGCGAAACAGCGAAAAACGACAGCCAAAGGGGCAAGAGGTCGCGGACAGGACGGAGACGCGCGCCAAAGCTGCCAAGCTGAAGGGACGCGAGGTACCCCATGCGATTGTTTCTAAGCTTCACCCCTCTTTTGCTGTCCGTCGTGCTGCTTCAGCTTAGCTCGGGCGGGGCGGCACCCTTGGATGCGGTGTCCGGGCTAACGCTGGGCTTCACGAAATCTCAGGTGGGGCTATTAGGATCCGCGCATTTCATCGGGTTCTTCGTGGGGTGCTGGTGGGCGCCGCGGCTGATGGGGGCCGTCGGACACGCCCGCACATTTGCGGGATTTGCCGCGCTGGGGGCCATTGGGCTGTTGGCGCATATGATTTGGATCGATCCCTATGCGTGGGCGGTGATGCGGATGGCGACGGGTCTGTGCATCGCCGGCAGCTATACGGTGATTGAAAGCTGGATCAACGCACGCGTCACGAACGAGACGCGCGGGCGCCTGACCGGAGGTTATCGCATCGTGGATCTGGGCGGATCGCTCAGCGCCCAATTGCTGATCGCTGTATTAGAACCCGCTCATTACATCAGCTACAACATCCTTGCCATTGCCTGCTGCGCGGCCATCCTGCCCTTGGTCTTGACCCCTACCCGCGAGCCTCACACCCCAAGCGCGCCACGTCTGCGCCCAGCGTTGGCGTGGGGTCGATCTCCGCTGGCGGTGGCCGCGGTGGTGACCTCAGGGATCACAACCGCCGCGTTTCGGATGGTTGGCCCAATCTACGGCAACGAGGTTGGGCTTCAGACGCACCAGCTGGCATGGTTCCTGGCCGCCTTCGTTCTGGGGGGTGCCTTTGCGCAGTTCCCGACAGGATGGCTGGCCGACCGGTATGACCGCCGCTGGGTGCTGATCTGGCTGTCCGTTGCCGCCATTGCCAGCTGCGCGATCACGGTGATGGCCGCCGGATCCGGTGTCGCGGGCGTGTTTCTAGCCGCCGGCCTGTTCGGCTTTACCACCTTCCCGATCTTCTCGGTCGCGGCGGCACACGCAAACGACTTCGCCAGCAGCGAAGAACGGGTCGAGCTCTCCGCCGCTCTGATGTTCTATTACGCCGTAGGGGCCATCGCCTCGCCCCTGTTGGCGTCCAACCTGATCGAAAGCTTCGGCCCGCCCGCCCTGTTCGCGATGGTCGCCTTTGGACATCTGGTCCTTGTCGCCTTCAGCGTGGCACGGATGCGGCGCCGCCCGACCAGCGAAGATCGCACACCCTATACCTACACGCCGCGCACGTCCTTCTCGATGGGGCGACTGTTTGGCAAGCTACGGGACAAATCCGGCGACAATGGTTGACAGTCTGCACTGCGCTGAGTAGTCACGCGCCCTTTCTTTTAAGGAACGGAACGCCGATATGACCTCTTCTGTGCTTGCCGTGGATTTCGGCACTTCGAATTCGGCAGCCGCTGTTTTAAAGGCAGGCGCGGTCCGGCGCATTCCGATTGAAGGAGACGCCGATACGCTGCCCACTGCGGTGTTCTTTCCCACGGATGGCAGCGAGATGCGCATCGGGCGCGCGGCCAGTACAGCGCTGATTGATGGCGACGACGGGCGCTATATGCGAGCGCTGAAAAGCATCCTTGGGCATGAGTTGCTGCACGAAAGCCGTTTGGTCGGCGGCAAACGTCAAACCTTGGCAGATGTGGTCACGTCCTTTCTGGTAGCGTTCAAAGCCCGCGCCGAGGCACAGTCGGGGCAGGAGTTTAGGCGGGTGCTCTCGGGTCGTCCGGTGCAGTTTCATTCCGACAATGCAGCGCGGGACCAACAGGCCGAAGACGATCTGCGGGCCTGCTATCACGCAGCAGGATTTGAGGCGGTCGATTTCCTGTATGAACCCGAGGCGGCAGCACTGGCCTGTCGAGATCTGGGGGACACGCAAGGGATCGGGCTGATCGTCGACATTGGCGGCGGCACCTCGGATTTCAGCGTCTATCGCACAGAGGGCGACAAAATCGAGGTTCTGGCCAGCCATGGGATCCGGCTGGGCGGCACGGATTTCGACCAGAAGATTTCGGTCGCCCACGTGATGCCCCTTTTGGGCTATGGCGGACAATTGCGGCGGACCTTCGGGGACGAGTTGCTGCCCATGCCGAACGCCATATTCAACGAGCTGGCCACATGGGCGAAGATCCCATTCTTGTACGCGCGCGAGACTGAGCGCAAAGTGGAAGACCTGCTGGCCCATGCGGTCGAGCCGGAAAAGCTGGCTCGTCTGCAAGAGGTGATCACCCACCGGTTAGGCCACGAACTTGCCTTCGCCGTGGAAGACGGCAAAATCGCCGCCAATGCGGATCAGGCACAGGCGCGGATTGCGATGGGATTAATCGAGCGCGGACTAAGCGCCCCGATCACGGCCGGCAGCATGAACGCAGCACTTCAAGGATTTCGGGACGATCTGCGCATGGCGATGTATGAAACCTGCATGCGTGCGGGCGTGGCGCCGACCGCGATCAACACCGCCATTCTGGTCGGCGGCTCCAGCCTGATGCGCCTGGTCGCGGACGAGGTCACCGCCACCTGCCCCGCTGTCCGGCTGGAACAGTCCGAAGCCTTCACCGCCGTGGTTGACGGGCTTGCCTTGGCCACAGGGTAAGTCGGCACTGGCCCTTTCGGGGATTTCAGCCTAAACAACCGCAAACACGTATTGGGAGCTCACATGAACCGCGTCCTCATCACTTCGGCGATCCCTTACATCAACGGGATCAAGCACCTTGGCAATCTGGTAGGCTCGCAGCTGCCAGCTGACCTGTATGCACGCTATAACCGCTGCCGGGGCCGCGAGGTCATGTTCATCTGCGCAACCGACGAGCACGGCACCCCGGCCGAGTTGGCCGCCGCGAAAGCTGGCAAGCCCGTGGCCGAGTTCTGCGCCGAAATGCACGAGGTTCAGGCCGAGATCGCGCGTGGCTTCCGTCTGTCCTTTGACAACTTCGGACGCTCGTCCTCGCCTCAGAACCATAAGCTGACCCAGCATTTTGCGGGCAAGTTGGCGGACAACGGGTTCATCGAGGAAGTGAGCGAAAAGCAGGTCTATTCGAACGCCGATGGCCGCTTCCTGCCCGACCGCTACATCGAGGGGGAATGCCCGAACTGCGGCTATGACGGCGCGCGTGGCGACCAATGTGAAAACTGCACCAAGCAGCTGGATCCGACCGACCTGATCAACCCGCGCTCGGCCATTTCGGGCTCGACCGATCTGGAAGTGCGCGAAACCAAGCACTTGTATCTGAAGCAGTCCGCGCTGAAGGACAAACTGGATGCGTGGATCGACCAGAAGTCCGATTGGCCCGTGCTGACGACCTCGATCGCAAAGAAATGGCTGCATGACGGTGACGGCCTGCAAGATCGCGGCATCACGCGCGATCTGGACTGGGGCGTGCCGGTGAAAAAGGGGGACGAAGATTGGCCCGGCATGGAAGGCAAGGTCTTCTATGTCTGGTTCGACGCGCCCATCGAATACATCGCCGCCACCGCCGAGCTAGCGGACGAAAAAGGCGAAGGCCCCGAGTTCTGGGAGCGCTGGTGGCGCACCGACAAGGGTGCAGACGACGTGCGCTATGTCCAGTTCATGGGCAAAGACAACGTGCCGTTCCACACCCTGTCCTTCCCGGCCACGATCATGGGCTCGCAAGAGCCGTGGAAGCTGGTCGATTACATCAAGTCGTTCAACTATCTGAACTACGATGGTGGGCAGTTCTCGACCTCGAAAGGGCGCGGCGTGTTTATGGATCAGGCATTGTCGATCCTGCCCGCGGATTACTGGCGCTGGTGGCTGCTAAGCCACGCACCGGAAAACTCGGACGCAGAATTCACGTGGGAGAACTTCCAGACCAGCGTGAACAAAGACCTCGCTGACGTGCTGGGCAACTTTGTCAGCCGCGTGACCAAGTTCTGCCGCTCGAAGTTTTCGGAAGCGGTGCCGGAAGGTGGTGAATACGGCGAGGCCGAGGCCGCGCTGATCGCCGATCTGACCACCAAAGTCCGCGCCTATGAAGGCCACATGGAGGCGATGGACGTGCGCAAAGCCGCACAAGAGTTGCGCTCGATCTGGGTGGCGGGCAACGAATACCTGCAAGCCGCCGCACCGTGGGCGACCTTCAAAACCGACCCCGATCAGGCCGCCGCGCAAATCCGTCTGGCTCTGAACCTGATCCGTCTTTACGCGGTGCTGTCGGCCCCGTTCATCCCTGATGCGGCTGAAACCCTTCGCACGGCGATGAACACCGACATGGACTGGCCCGGCGACGTGGCCGAGGCACTGGATACGCTGAAAGCGGGCCACGCGTTCACGGTTCCGGAGAACCTCTTTGCCAAAATCGCCGACGAGCAGCGTGAAGAGTGGCAAGAGCGCTTCGCAGGCACGCGCGATTAAACAGATTGCCCGTGATTTTCGAAACGCCCCGCCTGATGGTCGGGGCGTTTTTTGCGACCAATTCGTCGCAAACGCACCCGATATAGCGGTCTCAGCCCACATGGGCACCAAATCAGCCAAATTTCCTTTATTTCGCCCCGAAACTGGCTATCTTCAAAGAAGAATAACAATAACCGGGTAAGATGACCGGAACCATGGGGACAAAAGGCAGCAAAAAGTTGACGATTGCGAAGGGCAAACAAAAGCCGATCCGGCTGTCGCTTTCTGACAAGCGCTCTGTACGTACGCAGTTTGGCGCGCTGCCCTTCCGCATTCATGATGGCAAGGTCGAAATCCTGCTGATCACCTCGCGCGGGACAGGGCGCTGGATCATTCCCAAGGGCTGGCCAATGGACGGCGAAACCCCTGCTGGCGCGGCTGCGACCGAAGCCATTGAAGAGGCTGGTGTCGAGGGGAAACTGTATCATCAGGTCTTGGGCTTCTATGCCTATGACAAGGGGTTTGCAGGCGAACGGCTGCCCTGTGTCGTCGCGGTGTTTCCCCTGAAGGTGAAAAAGCAGTTGAAGTCTTATCGGGAAAAGCACGAACGCCGCCGCAAATGGGTCAGCGCCAAGAAAGCCGCCCAGATGGTGGGCGAGCCTGAGTTGCGGCAGATTATCAAGGATTTCGACCCGAAAGCCCTGCGCTGACCTTCTGCACACATCGCTGGGGTCTTGCACAAGCCCGCGCCGAGTTTCATATATCTTTAACACGACACCACTTGGACGCACGCGCCCCATGATCCGCTATGCCTTGAAATGTGACCAGAACCACAAGTTTGAAAGCTGGTTCCAGAACGCCAACGCCTTTGAAGCGTTAAAGGCGGCCGGTCATGTTGCATGCCCGGATTGCGGGTCCACCAAGGTGGAAAAGTCGCTGATGGCCCCCAAGGTGCGTCCGGCGCGCAGCGCTGCGGCGAAGCCCGCGGCTCCCGATACGGCCCCTGCGCCTGCCCCATCTGCCCCCGCCCCGCATGTGGCGCCGCCCCCTGAAGTGCAGGCCGAGATCGAAGCCGAAATCGCCAAATTGCGTGCCAAGGTCGAGGCTGAAAGCGATTATGTGGGCGCCGATTTCGCCAAGGAAGCACGCGCCATGCATCTGGGCGACGCGCCCGAACGCGCGATCTATGGCGAGACCAAGCTGGAAGACGCCAAAGAACTGATCGAAGACGGGGTGCCTGTAATGCCCCTGCCCTTCACGCCGACCCGCAAGGTGAACTAGGCGCCTTGAGATTGGATGGCATTCGTCTAGGCTGTCGCCAACGACACCCATTGCAGGACGCTGCCATGCCCGACACCATCACTATCCGCCCGGTTCGCGCCGACGACAAACCCGCCTGGCGCGCGCTGTGGACGGCCTATTTGGACTTTTACGAGACCAAACTGGACGACACGGTCTATAACAGCTCGTTCGCGCGGATGCTGTCGGGCGACCCCGGCGAGTTTCAGGGGCTGGTGGCCGAGCAAGACGGCGTGCTTGTCGGCCTGACTCACTACCTGTTTCACCGCTCGATGTGGAGCATCGAGAACACCTGCTATCTGATGGACCTCTATGTCGATCCCAGCCTGCGCGGGGGTGGCGTGGGCCGGAAACTGATCGAAGCCGTCCACACGATCGCAAAGGACAATGGCTGTTCAGGCACCTACTGGCTGACGCAAGAGTTCAACTACAAGGGCCGGATGCTGTATGATCAGGTCGCCACGCGGACGCCGTTTATTAAATACGCGAAGAAGGACTAGGGCCGCGCAATCTGATCGCCTCATTTCTACACCATTCAATTGCCTGCTAAAGGAGTTCACATGCGCATTGTCATAACAGGGGCCAGCCGTGGCATCGGCAAAGAGCTTTATGATCGCTATCAGGCCGACGGGCACGAGGTGATCGGCACCTCGCGCAGCGGCGAAGGCGATTTGGTCGCGCTGGATGTGACCGATCCTCAGGCGTTTCAGGGACTGCAAGACGCGGTTGGCACGGCGGGGGATGATCTGCTGATCTGTAACGCGGGCATCTATCCAGACAAGTTCGAGGAAATGCCCGAAGGCTACCCTGCCCAGATGTGGGCCGAGGGGTTTGCGACCAATGTCACTGGCGTCTTTCTGACGGTGCAGGCGCTGTTGGAGAATGTCCAGGACGCCAAGGGCAAGATTGCCATCATCTCGTCCCAGATGGCCAGCCACACCCGCGCGCCGGGCGGAAGCTACATCTATCGCGCATCCAAAGCCGCCGCGCTGAACCTCGGCCGCAATCTGGCGGCGGATCTGGCGGATGACGGTGTCGCGGTTGGCATCTACCACCCCGGCTGGGTCCGTACAGATATGGGCGGCAGTGATGGTGAGATAGACTCCGAAACCTCGGCCAGCGGATTGATCAAGCGGTTCGCGGCTTTGTCGATGGACAGCGCAGGGTGTTTCGAGACGTGGGATGGTCGGGAGCATCCGTATTAAGAGAGGGGCTTTGCCCCTCGGCCGTTCCGACCTCACCCCAGGATATTTAAGACAAGAAAATGCAGTCTGCCTGGGTCAATCGCGCTCTGCCCTTGCCCTTTTGCCCCCTCCTGCGTAAGAGAAGCCGGACGTAAAGGAAGGGATGGGGTTCCATGCCAATTCTGGTGATGAAATTCGGCGGCACATCGGTCGCCAATCTGGATCGGATCCACCGGGCCTCGAAGCGGGTCGCGCGTGAGGTGGCCAATGGCTATGACGTGATCGTCATTGTCTCGGCCATGTCGGGCAAGACCAACGAGCTGGTGGGCTGGGTGAACGAAACCTCGCATCTGTATGACGCACGCGAATACGACGCGGTGGTCAGCTCGGGTGAGCAAGTGACCGCGGGCCTGATGGCGCTGCGCCTGCAGGAAATGGACGTGCCCGCACGCAGCTGGCAGGGCTGGCAGGTGCCGGTGAAAACCACCGGCGTGCACTCGGCCGCGCGGATCGAGGAAATCCCGTCCGATAACATCATGGCCAAGTTCGGCGAAGGCATGCGCGTCGCCGTTGTGGCGGGCTTCCAGGGCATCGCGGATGATGGCCGGATCACCACGCTGGGTCGTGGCGGATCGGATACCACCGCCGTGGCCTTCGCTGCCGCCTTTGATGCGGAACGGTGCGACATCTACACCGATGTGGACGGCGTTTACACGACCGATCCGCGCATCTCGGATAAGGCGCGCAAGCTGGACAAAATTGCATTCGAAGAAATGCTGGAACTGGCATCTCTGGGCGCCAAGGTTCTGCAAACCCGCTCGGTCGAGCTGGCAATGCGCTATAAGGTGAAACTGCGGGTTCTGAGCAGTTTTGAAGAATATGACCCGGAAGCAGGCACGCTGGTCTGCGACGAGGAGGATATCGTGGAAAGCAATGTAGTTTCTGGCGTCGCATACAGCCGCGACGAAGCGAAAATGACCCTTATCTCGGTGGCGGACCGCCCCGGCATCGCGTCGGCCATCTTCACCCCGCTAGCAGACGCCGGCGTGAACGTGGACATGATCGTGCAGAACATCTCGGAAGAGGGTCGCACGGACATGACCTTCTCGTGCCCTGTCGATCAGGTGGCACGCGCTGAGAAAGCCATGTCGGACGCAAAAGCCGCCGGCGACATCAACTTCCATGACATCGTGGCAGATCAGGACGTGGCGAAGGTGTCGATCGTCGGCATCGGCATGCGCTCGCAGGCTGGTATCGCGGCAAAAATGTTCGACGTGCTGTCCAACGAGGGCATCAACATCAAGGTTATCACCACCTCCGAGATCAAGATCTCGGTCCTGATCGACCGCAAATACATGGAGCTGGCCGTGCAGGCACTGCACGACGCGTTCGAGCTGGAAAAAGCGTAAGAGATACGGCCCTTAGGGTTGAAATGAGAACGGCCTCGCAGAGATTGACGCATTCCGTGCTGTAGGAGGCAATTGGTAATAAGCCGCAGAGCTTTGGTTGGCTCCACCGAAAAACGGTGGAGCCAATTTTGATAGATTGGGCGGAAAAGAACCGTTCGCTGCGATGAGCATCAAAGTCCGCAAAAGCGGGACTATCACGACATTCGCTCCGAGCTTCCAAATGACTAATCTGTTTGCATGTAGCGTCCGACTTGAAACAAGGCGGGTTTCGAAAATGACAGGTTGTCAAAATCTCATCCAGACAACGCCCGGTTTGCACTCCTTTCAGTGAGGTCAGGCGACTTCGAACAAAGCTGCGGCCCCCATACCTCCGCCAATGCACATGGACGTAACCACGTACTTTACGCCACGGCGCCTACCTTCAAGCAAAGCATGCCCGACTTGTCTCGCGCCCGTCATACCGTAGGGGTGGCCAATCGAAATGGCACCGCCATTCACGTTGTAGACTTCCGGATCAATACCAAGATGATCGCGGCAATACAGAACCTGGCAGGCGAAGGCTTCGTTAAGCTCCCAAAGGCCGATGTCTTCGATGCGAAGACCTGCATTCTTCAGCAGCTTTGGAATGGCATAGATCGGGCCGACACCCATCTCTTCCGGTGCGTTTCCTGCAACTGCCATACCGCGATAAATGCCGAGCGGTGTGAGCCCCTGTTGCTCAGCCAATTTGCCTTCCATGAGAACGCAAGCGGAAGCTCCATCTGAGAGCTGGCTTGCGTTTCCTGGGGTAATCACGCCTCCTTCGACAACCGGGTTCAGCCCGCCCAGTGCTTCGGTCGTCGTATTCGGTCGATTGCCTTCGTCTTTTGACAAGGTCACCTCTTCCAGGGTTTCCTCTCCGGTTTCGCGGTTCTTGACCCGCTTTATCGCAGTGATCGGAACGATCTCGTCATCAAAGGCGCCAGCGGCCTGAGCCCGAGCCGTCCGACCTTGGGAAAGTGCAGCGTATTCATCCTGCACCTCGCGGCTGATCCTATAGGTCCGCGCCACGTTTTCCGCGGTCATCAGCATCGGCATATAGGCATGCTCTGATTGGGCGATAACGTTTGGATCTTTCTCATCGCCCGCCCATTTCAGATAAGCATTCTGCAGGGCGGAAATGTTTTCCTGCCCGCCCGCCACGGCAACGTTCTGACCATCCACAATGACCTGCTTTGCAGCTGTCGCAATGGCCATCAACCCGGAGGAACATTGCCTGTCGATCGTCTGTCCTGCCACCGTATTGGGAAGGCCCGCCGCCAGCGCCGACAAACGAGCGACATTCATGCCTGCGGTTCCCGCAGTCAGGACCGATCCGATGACGACATCTTCTATCGAACCGGGGTCCACACCTGCACGTTCAACCGCGTGCTGAATGGCGTGCCCCATCATGGTAGGGGATTTGATGTTGTTCAGAGCACCCTTGAAGGCAACCCCAATCGGAGTTCGGGCGGTTGAGACGATAACGGCTTCTCTCATGATGTTTCCTTTCTGGCATCAAAATGCGCGGCAAGTGTCATGCCCGAGGTTACGAGGTCTTCCAACAAAGGCGCAGGCGTGAACCACATTTCGCCATAGGTGCCAAGCGACTGCCGATAGTGGGTCATGCGTTCCAGAATCTGGCTCAATCCAATCTCATCGGCATAGTGCAACGGGCCGCCGCGCCAATTTGGAAAGCCATAGCCATTGACCCAGATCAGGTCGCAATCACCCGGGCGCGTTGCAATGCCCTCTTCAAGGATCAAAAAGCCCTCGTTGATCAGGGGATAGAGACATCGCTCAAGGATTTCCTGATCGTCGATGTCCCTGCGTTTCACGCCATGCAGATCCGCCAGCTCGGAACTGATTTGAACCATCTCAGCGTCTTCGACCCGTGTCCGTCCCTCGTAAACATAGCTTCCACGCCCGGTTTTCTGACCCAGTCGGCCCAGTTCAAACAACCTGTCCTGCACGGCCTGGTATGTTGGGTCATGTGCGATTTCACTTCGCCGCTCCTGACGCACGCGTGCACCCACATCGACCCCAGCCAGATCCGCCATCGCGTGAATGCCCATGGCCATGCCAAAGCTCTCAAGGACTTCATCCACCTGTTTCGGCGTAGCCCCCTCAAGAAGCAGACGAGATCCTTCGCGAAAGTATGGCTCCAGCATCCGGTTTCCAACAAAGCCGTAGCACACGCCAACCGTGACTGGGAGCTTTCGGATCTTCTTTGCGACCGTGATTGCCGTTGCGATGACATCCGGAGCGGTCTTGACGCCGCGCACCACCTCCAGCAAGCGCATGACATTCGCTGGACTGAAGAAATGGAGGCCAATCACATCCTCCGGGCGGGAGGTGACCGCGGCGATTTCATCAAGATCCAACGTCGATGTGTTCGAGGCCAGTATCGCGCCAGGTTTGGCGTGCTGGTCCAACGCTTCGAAAATCTGGCGTTTGACATTCATGCTTTCAAACGCCGCTTCAATGATCAGGTCGGCCTCTGCGAGGTCGCCGTAGCTGAGCGTCCCGGTGGCGTTGGATGCGAAGGCCTCTGCCCGATCGGCACTGAGCCGCCCTTTTTGGGCCGCACGCTGGAAATGCTCCCGGACCTTTTCCAGCCCCTGTTCAAGCGCACTTTGCATGGTTTCCAGAAACGTGACCCGATACCCTGCCTGAAGAAAGGCGATGGCAATGCCGCGCCCCATTGTTCCGGCACCGATCACTGCGACTGATGAAATGTCACGTGGTTGGTCAGCACGGGTAACGCCCGGAACCTTGGAGCATTCACGCTCTGCAAAGAACAGATGCCGCCCCGCGCGCGATTGAGGTGTGTCGAGCAGTTCGGCGAAACCTGCCTTCTCTTGTGCCAAGCCCTCGGCCAGCGGCAATTCGCACGCGGCCTCGATGGATACCAAGCATCGTTCAGGGGCGACAAGGTTTTTGGACTTTGGTGCTATCTGATCTCGGAAACCCGCGAGATAACCCTTCGGATCAGGGTGTATGACGATCATATCCGCGCAACTGCGTTTCGGATCGCCCTCATGGCTGACACGGGTGGCGAAACCCAAAACATGCGCGCGAAATTCCTGATCATTTTCAAAAAGCGCGTCGACCAACCCGCAAGACGAGGCATATTCGCCTTTCACGGGATCACCCGAAAGGATCATTTGCGTTGCCGCTTCCAGCCCGGCAATCCGTGGCAGCCTTTGGGTGCCCCCGGCGCCTGGCAGCAACCCCAGCTTGATCTCTGGTAGCCCCATCACTGCATCCGGCGTTGCGACACGGTAATCACAGGCAAGCGCGATCTCAAGCGCACCACCCATCGCGGGACCTGCTATCGCGGCGATAATGGGTTTCTTGCAGGTTTCAATCGTTACACACAGGTCTGGCAGGTCAGGCTTGTCCCAAACTGCCCCGGTACGGAACTCGACGATGTCAGCGCCGCCGCAAAAGAGCGGCAGAGCCGAGCATAGAACGATAGCTTTGACCTGTTCATCGGCATCCAACTCGTGGATGGCCGAGGAAAGCGCCTGCCGCATCTTCAGGCCAAGAGCGTTCACTGGCGGGGCATTCAGCTCAATGAAAGCGACACCCTCGGTGTGTTTAATGGAAATCATGTTTGGAAACCTCAATTGGACTGCTTGGCAAGATCTTGTTCGATCTCTGCCCAATCGTCGAAGTGGATTACATTGCAGGGTGAATTCACGTTCTCGAGCCAGACAAAGACGGAGATGAATGGCTGGTCATAGACCCGGGTGGCGTGGGGATCGCCCGCCGCGTTCCAGATAAGTGATCCAGCCGGATAATCCTGCCAGTCACGGGTGCCAAACCGCCAACCAGATTTCTCGGACAGGTTCAGGTACAGCTCTGGCGCGTCGTGGTTGTGGTCGCGATACAGCGTCCTTGGGCCCAGCATGAAAATGCCAAGGTTGAAATCGGGATGGTGATGTCCACATGCGTCTGGCCCAATCAGCAGAGTATGTAGGTTACACTTTGTGTATCCCTCGCCCAATTCGGCACCAGGGGGATAGAATTGGGCGTTGTCTTCGCGCCAGATCAGATCATCCTTGGCCGCTTTCAGACAACGTGCGATTTCTTGCAATTCGGGGGCGACAATCCCGGCGATGGCGTTCTTCAGAACCTCATCGTGCCGGGTTCCTTGGGGAGGTAAATCAAAGAGCCTCTCACCCTTCAGGTCCATGGCTGCCAGCTTGTCCAACGTCAGATCAACGCCGCGCGTGGCAGCTCTGTGAGCCTGCAGATAGGTGACAATGGATTGAATAAGCGCCTGAATACGGCGTTGCTTGTCTGTCATGATTTAAAGTCCGAGCGCGTTGAAATATCTTTCCGCACGAGTTTCTTGTCGAGCTTGCCGACGCTGGTTTTAGGTAGGCGGGCGACAAAGATTATCTCGTCTGGAACTGCCCATTTTGAGATCTCGCCTGCGTCAACCCGCGACTGGATTTCTTCCATGACTCTCAAGCGCACAAGATCCGGGTCGACATCTTTTGCGGCTTGAGCAACCAAGACCGGCCTTTCGCCCCATTTCGCGTGCGGCAACCCGATTGCCGCGACGTCCTCAACGCCGCTACAAGACGATGCTATGTTTTCCAGTGCCAGCGAGGAAATCCATTCGCCGCCGGTCTTGATCACATCCTTGAGGCGGTCAGTAATCTGCAACGATCCATTCCGACGGATATACCCAACATCCCCGGTATGCAGATACCCACCGTCCCAAAGCTCATCCGAGGCTTGCGCATTATCCAGATAGCCTTGTGTCAACCAGGGAGCCCGAGCAACAACTTCGCCGGTTGTTTCGCCGTCATGTGGAACGTCCTGCATATCCGGTGTCACAACACGAAGGTCGACAAGCGGGCCGGGAAAGCCGGTTTGCGCCTGCATCTCGGGGTCATTGCTGGACAAATCGGCCACCGTCAGAAACGGACAGGTCTCGGACATCCCATAGGCCGCATGCAAGGATATGCCTGCCGCCGCCGCCCGGTCCTGCAAATTGCGCGGCAAAGCGGCCCCGCCAATGATCACTTTCCATCTGTCCAGGTCAATTTGTGGGCAGCCCGGATGGTCGAGCACCATTGACAGAACCGTGGGCACGCAGTGGGAAAAGGTGACGTTTTCGTCGGCAATCAATCGCAAGATTGTGTCAGGGTCATATCGACCGGGATAGACCTGACGCAGCCCCAGCATCGTTGCGGCATATGGAAATCCCCAGCCGTGGACATGAAACAAGGGCGTCAGCGGCATGTAAACGTCGCCGCGATGAAACCCGGCATTCCCGGGCCACGCGCCGAAACCAGCGATCAGACCCAAGGTGTGAAGGACCAACTGCCGATGTGAATAGCTCACCCCCTTGGGATTGCCGGTGGTCCCGGTCGTATAAAACAAGGTTGCCGTTTGTTTTTCATCGAAGTCCGGGAAGTCAAAGCTGCCTGGGGCTTTGCCTATCCACTCTTCATATCCTTCTCCGTCTCCAATCGGCACGATGGTGATGTCCCGATCAAAGCCCGATTTGATACCCTCAATGAGCGGCATGAAATCGCGGTGCACGATGATCAGATCCGGTTGCCCATGGTTGATCGTATAAAGAACCTGAGCAGGAGACAGACGCACGTTGATCGTGAAAAGGGACGCGCCCATCATCGGGATCGCGAAAAAACACTCAAGATAACGGTGCGTATCCCAATCCATGACACCGACGCGCATGCCCTCATGTATCCCGCTCGCCTTTAAAGAATTGGCAAGTTGGCGCACGCGTTTGCCCAAGTCCGCGTAGCTCAGTCGCATTTCGGTGCCGCTGACGATCTCTTGGCTGGCTGACGCGAGCTGGGATCCGGCCAGCAAGTGTTTAATCAGCAACGGATAGCCATATGCATTTGGCGAAGGTGAAAGTGGTGGCATGAAGGTGGAATCCCATAACATCTCTATCTGCTAATCTGGCATTTCTCACCCAGATGAAGAATTGAAAGAAATTTCCTTTCATCAAGAAATTCTAACCGATCACATCGCGCTGCGAATTGCGTGCTACCCCCTGACAGGTTATGAAAAGAGTATCAAAACCCTGCTACATTCGCGCCCGTCGTCGGATAACTCTGCTTGAGGGTAAGCAGAATTGATTTCATCGAGGAGATGCAGCAATGACCACTCACATGCCCACGCTGGTTTCACTGCGCGCTTTTGAGGCGGTGGCGCGTCACAAGAGTTTCCGAAAGGCTGCAGAAGAGATTTGTGTGACCCATGCGGCAGTCAGCCACCAAGTCAAAGCACTGGAAACATCAATCGGCGTTAAACTGCTGGAACGCACAAGCCGTTCGGTCGAACTGACACCGGCCGGGGAGCAATATTACCCGCCGGTCCGCGAGCACATTCAGGGCATTATCAAAGCCACACGGCGCATCCAGACACCTGAGGAACCGGACGTGTTGCTCGTTCAGTCCTACGCAAGTTTCAATACAATGTGGCTTCAGCCCAGATTGGCGGACTTTCTTCAGGATAATCCGGACACGCGTGTGCGCATCGTCTCTACCTTTGAAGACGGTGATTATGACATGCACCGGTTCGATGTGGGCGTGTTCAACGCGCCACCATTTGACAAACGGTTTGACTATAGCCCCTTGTTCGAAACGGATATCTACCCGGTATGTGCTCCGGAGGCCTTGAATGCGCCAAGCGGTGGAATGCCGCTGGAAGAGCTAAGAAATTTCCTGTTGCTGAGTGTCCCAAACACATGGAATGAGCCGGATGACTGGGACTGTTGGTTGGATGCGGCGGGCTTAGATCGCGAAACGATGAAATTTGGCTCTGTTTTCGACAATTACCCGCTTGTCCGTGAGGCTGTTCTAAATAATCACGGTATCAGCGTCGCAAGGGCACCGTTTTGCGCGCGTGATCTTGAGAGGGGGCGTCTGGTTAGACCCTTCGACATTTCAGTACCCGAGCCAGGCCGCTGGTATCTGGCGACGCAAAAAGAGCGTGCACCCAACCCCAAGCTCGATACATTTATCGACTGGCTGTTCGAACAGATCGAGGCCGACCCAACCATGCGGTTCTTCCGGGCCTGATCTGTTGACTTACAGCTCTGCCGTCAGCGCGCGTCAGTGCTGACGCGCACCGGCTTCGGATGCGACGCGAGGGACAAGAGCGCGAACCAGTTCGGTCATATCCAGTGTGCCGACCGTCTGCTCCCCATCTTTGACGATATAGGCGTGTGACGTATCGCCGCCAGACCGCGCGATCATGCTTTCGAGCGTGTCGTTCACGTCCACTTCGCCATGCGCATCTTTTGGCACTTTGCCGCCTACAAGCGGGGTCATAATCGAGCGCACCCGCAGAACCCGTGCGCGGTTGATGTCGCTCACGAAGTCTTCGATGTAGGGATCGTTAGGGTTCAGCAAGATAAACTGTGGCTCGCCTTGTTGCACGACAAAGCCGTCCTTCAGGATTACAAGGTGATCGGCCAGCTTCAGCGCCTCATCAAGATCGTGAGTGATGAAGATGATGGTCTTGTGCAGCTCTTTTTGCAGCTCGAGAAGCAGGTCCTGCATGTCAGTCCGGATCAGCGGATCAAGGGCCGAGAAAGCCTCGTCCATCAGCATGATCGGTGTGTTTGCGGTCAGCGCCCGGGCAATGCCCACCCGCTGTTGCATGCCACCAGACAACTGCGCTGGATAATGGTTCTCGAACCCGCTCAGACCGACGCGGTCCAGCCATTTCGCGGCTTCGCGGTCGCAGGTGACCTCGTCTTCGCCACGCACCGACAGTGGCATGCCCGCGTTCTTCAGCACAGTCTTGTGCGGCAATAGCGCGAATTTCTGGAACACCATCGACATCTTTTCCTGACGAGCATGACGCAACCCGTCCTCGGACAGGCTCATAACGTCCTCACCCTGCACGATGATCTCGCCCGCAGTGGGTTCGATCAACCGGTTCAGGTGGCGGATCAGCGTGGATTTGCCCGAGCCTGACAGGCCCATGACAACCGTGATTTCGCCCGCCTGCATATCGACGTTGATGTTGTTGAGACCCAACACGTGCCCGTGCTGTGCCAACAACTCTTCCTTGCCCATGCCTCCTTTGACATGCTGCAACACGTCCTTGTCGCGGGCGCCAAAGATTTTATAGAGCCCGGACAGGCTGACCATTGGTTGTGTCATCGAACGGGCTCCTTAGTGTTTGACTTGGGTCTTATCGACCCGTGTGAGAGCTGCCTTGGACACGCGGTCAAGGATCACGGCCAGCAAAACAATGCCGATGCCAGCGACGATGCCCACACCCAGTTCAAGGTTTCGGATACCGCGCAACACGTTCACGCCAAGGCCAGGGGCCGAAACAAGAGAGGCGATCACGACCATGGCAAGGCTCATCATGATGGTCTGGTTGATCCCGGCCATGATGTTCGGTAGCGCCAGCGGCAATTGTACTCGCATCAGTTTCTGGCGGTCATTCATGCCAAAGGCATTGGCCGCCTCAATCACGTCCCTGTCGACAAGGCGGATGCCAAGGTCGGTCAAACGGATCACCGGCACAATCGCGTAAAGGATGATTGCAATCCCATACAGTTTGGATTCCGTGACCGAGAACAAGAAAATTAGAGGGATCAGGTACACGAAGGTCGGCAGGGTCTGCAGCAGGTCGAGTAACGGAACCACGCTTTTTTGCAATCGGTCGGATTTCGACATGGCAATGCCAATGGGCACACCGAACAGCACCGATATCGTCGTACATACAAAGATGATCGACAGAGTCTGCATCGCCACATCGTAGTGATCTACGACAGCCAGCAGCATAATCGAGACGGCGACGAAGATCGTCACAGGGCGCGAACGCGAGGCGTACCAGGAAATCGCCACCAGAAGCGGGACCATGATGAACCACGGCATCGCTTCAAACAGCCATAGTGCGCCATCCAACATCCAGCTCAGCGGCTGTGTGATCGGGTCCAGAACAGTTTTCAGAGCCGGTTTGGCTGCCAGAAACCCTTCTTCGATCCCGTTGGTTACATCGCGCGACTGCCAAACCCGGTTGCAGCTTTCATGCAGATTATCAAACGAGGGAATCGGAACTAGCGGCCCAGAGGCCTCCTCTCCCCCTGCTCGCGCCGCAAGGTCCGCCAGCGAAAGAGGCGCTTCATCGCCGGAATCGCCGCACCAGTCGCTCAAACCTAAGGTGCTGAATAGCTTGTCATAGAAGGCCATTTATCCCACTTTCCGTCTACTTCAGTGCGTTAGGGGCATCGCTGAGGATGCCCCTGTCCGTGCAATTTACTGCAGCAGTGCAGAAAGATTGTCGCGCGCCGCATCGTTAAGCCATGCCCCCCAGACATCCTTGTTGGTCGTCAGGAAATGCACCGCGCCTTCATCGTAAGAGGCATTGTTGTCTTCAACCCATGCCAGCGTTTCGCCCATCTGTGCGTTGGTGAAGGACAGATTTGTCATCAGGTCAGACACTGCTGCGTTTTCGGCCATGAATTCTTTCGACAGAACTGTAACGACTTCACTGCGGGGGAAGGCGCTCATTTCTGGCGTCGCGCATTCCGCCGTGATGTTGCAGGCATGCTTTTCAGGGTCATGGGGGCCCATTTCGACCAGGGTCATCGGGTATTTACCCAGTACCGATGTCGGCGCCCAATAAAAGCCGAACCACGGCTCCTTGTTGCCGTAAGCGGCCGCGATCGAAGCCGCAAGGGTTTCGCCTGATCCATGCACAAAGTTATCAATGCCTGCATCAATCAACCCACCAGCCTTCAGCAGGTTGGTGCTGACATTCAGACAAGTCCATCCCTCGGGGCAGTTGTGAAAGCGATTTCCGACGAGTTCGGGGTTGGCTGCGATGCCTTCAATTGTCGCCAGTTCGGGATGTTTCTCCACAAGATAGTTCGGAACAAAGAACCCTTCGACTCCGCCATCTGACAGAACTTCGGTCACCGGAATGATCGCACCTGAGTCAACCAGACCTTGGTAAGCCGGCGCGCCGTTTGTCCAGATTTCAGTCAGAATATCAGGTTCTCCGGTCTCGGATACGGATGCCAGCGCAGGGTTGCTCGAGAGCGGCATTGCGGTGACGTCGCACCCGTAACCTTGCTCCATCAGGAACTTCGCAACCGCTGTGACGATCTGTGCAGACCCCCAGTCGCCTTGCATGATAGATACTTCACCGCATTCGTTTGCCTGAGCCGCCGAGGCGGTGATTGCGGCAGCAAATACACACCCGAGTCCCGTTGAAATCTTGAACATTTCTTTCCTCCTTGTCATCGGCGAAACAGGGGCAGAGAAACGCTCCAAACCAAAATTCGCCTTATTTGTAGAGATGATTTGTACCGATAGGCCCAAGAGTAAAAAACTGAAAAGAATTTTGAATCATGTACAATTGCTTACAGGTAAAATGTCACAGCTAAGCTCGTGCACAGTGACCTTCGCTCCAACGAATACGTCTTAGATGCAAATCCTTGAGTGGCATATGCAGGTGAGTTTTCGGATCTTTTTTAAGAGACAGAACGGGGTGTCATCACACCCAAGGGTGTCCATTCTGGACCTGTCACTTTCATTCGAGCGAACTGCAGCATTGAGTCAATGTGGGCACCCTACGGTCATTCGCGTCTGTTGCGACGAATGTCCGATGTGGACCGATAGCTTTTTAGAAACCATGCCAACGAATAATTGCAAGCCCGGAATAGCTGTTTTGCGATGGGCCTTTACGACAGCCGCGTCCAAAGAGGCGTGCCGTATAGAAGCCATGGCTTGTAAAGAACCCGAGAAAGGTTCGGAAGCGAAGGCTGCTCATCTTCCGACGACACTTTTTGAACTCCCAAGCGAATGGCTGGCGTGTTCTCAATAGGTGCCCGTTTTCGGTGTTTCTCTACGGGAATCCGTATATTTTCACCGGGAACTGCGATAGAGCTCATGGTCATTTCTACTTCTTCGGTTTCGTCATGCTTGTTCCGAGATGTTACATATTGGCGAAACTCGAAAAAATTATAGTGAACCCTGAAGATGTTCAGGATCGCGATCAGAACCCTGGGATTGTAGCTGGCACCGTTCTCAAACGAGGGACCTTTTCGAGCCCCGCCGCTGCTTGCGCGATCAGTCATACTGATGCGTTCGCGAACAGCCTCCATAAAGCTCGAAGCCGGCTGCAATGTCGCCCGGACAACGCGCCTTGTAATGGCCTTGCAAAGATCAGGATCCTTGATCTGAGAGTCTATGCCCAAAGCTTTGAATTGTTCCCTGTATCGGCGCGACAGGACTGGGAATCCGACAACCTTGTCTGTCTCGCCGCCAAACTGGACAGGACTTCGAATCCAGAGATCAGGGAAGGCACGTGTCGCAAAATTTGATATAGGAAACGGCCGAGCATCCCCGGATCGTCCAGGTTTGTAGGCAGGCTTCAGCCTGGCTTCAGTCCATGCATGCAGCGCTTCATATGGCGCAAGGTTCGGATTGGCATTCCGAAACCTTCTGAGCGATGCGTCGTATCGGTTGAACTTCGAGGTGATCTGACCCTTGGTTGCCTTCTTGTTGAAGCTCACGACAAGCCATTCAAACAAATCCTCCTTAATGTCTTCCCGGAAGATGTGCGGAACTACCCGCGCCATTGCCGCTTCTTGTTCACTGACGAGCGTTATCTTTCCGGAGGGCAACATTTCTCTCAGGCATTCGAGATGCGCCGCTTTTGTGTAGGTATCGCGCGTCATAATGCCCGAAAATGAGTTGCGCGTATCACGCTCTGACGCGGGGAAATTGAAATAGAACCTGCGAAGGAAGCTGAGCGAGAGCCGCCTTTCCTCAGCTCTGTCGAGCTCGAATTGAAGGCTCGCGTCGGGTGTCCTCTTCGCTCGCTTGAGCTTTTCATGAACCTTCTCACCGAAGAGGCGGAATTCTGACTCGGCAGCTGCGAAGAGTGCTCCTTCTTCATACCGCCCAGAGGGTCGTTGGAATTCCAAAAGGGGCGCGGTGAACGTTGTTCCATCTGCCTTGGTATAAGTCTTTCTGATCTTCACTGGCCCTTTGCGACCACCGTAGTGGTCGAGCAGATAATTGGCGGGATCAATGGTAGGATCGAAATCGACATCTATTCGGTAAATGTAGCCAGAATCGATGTCTGCACTGATCGAACAATTCAACTGTGTCAGGCGGCGGTCAGTGCGCGTCTCCCAGTTCACCGAAAGAACAATATCGTCATGGGCAATTTTGTGATGGCGAAATTTCCCGAGGCGTTCGTGGTCCTTACGCCACTTGTCCAACTGGGCCTTTTCATAAGCAAGGAGGACTTCCTCAAGCCAAAATATGCGATCGTAGAACCGCGACATGCCAACCTGTCGCCTGCCATCAGGGCTTCTGAAAATTCGGCGCATATCACTCATTCCTGACTCATTGACCAGGTGGTTCAGGATTTGGATGTTTTCAGTTCTTTCCTTCTGCCGGCGATGCGGTGCTGACACCGTAAACCGCGAGCCTCTTTGGCCTTTGCATGCTTTGCAAACGACACGCATTCCGAGGGGCTTTCCACCCTTCCGGCTACCTTTTCTGGGCGTGGTCTTGCCGTTGGCACCATCGAGGGCAAACGCAGTCGGCTCTTCAAGATACCGCTTTCCGCAGCTACCGCATCTTGGTCCATCCAGAACGCCGTTCATCGACCTTAGGCGATTTGTTTCCGCCACGAAGTGAGCATTGGAAAGAACCTTCTGACCCAAGCCACATTTTCGATTCCCAGCCTTGTGCTGGCATACAATGGTTCTTGTATCCATCCATGCTCTTGGCTCGTTCCCGTATTCGAGGATGGAAGAAACCCGCGCATCTTCTTTCTTGCCCGAGGAAGACAGCTTGTATTGCCCGACACCTGCGGAAATCGCTGCGCTCGAAGCAGCCGCCAGTTTGAATTTCGAAGACCCCCCACGAGGATCAGGAATGTCAGGATTAAATGCGAAGCCAAAATTTCCGCAATCCGGATTTCCGCATGTGTTCAAGTTTACTCGGCCGACAACCTCTGGGTAAATCTGGTCGAGCGATAGGTTTTCAATGCTCTCGAACAAAGCCCCCCCCCCACCTTCAGTTTTGCCATGGCGTTTCCCGCTGATTGTTATATTGGCCAAAACTCGCAAAAACGAAGCCCGGGACTGCGAGGTCCCGGGCATCAGGCCGATCTGTCGTCGACTTTGAATTCGAAATTCAAATAGAAATCAATGTCCTGCCGGAAATAGTTCGGCAGGACATGATGGGAAGCCTCCTATCGGACGGAATGCGTCACGCAGAGATGCGGGGCCGTTTTTTCTTTAGGGGCCGCGTAGAGCGTGTCTATCCCGTGCCGCCATTCACCGCGCGCACCATTTCTCTCAGATGACGCATGTCAGTCCCGCAACACCCGCCAAACACAGTTATGGCCGGGTTGCTTTTCACAATATCTGCGATTTCGCGACCTAGTTGACGCGGATCGCCTTCATCAAGCTTCTCAGCTTCATCGAGCTCGGCATGCGAACAGCGCGAAGCATTTGCCACAACGCCGCGCAACCTTGGGTGCGCATTAAGCGACCCGGCAAAATGTGATGGGTGAGCGCAGTTAATCATGAAGTAAGCAGCACTGCTCCCACTATCTGCGTCTATCTGATCAATCGCGTCTGTAAGCGGTGTACCGTCTGCAAGGCAGCCATCAGTTTCGACGACCAATGACATGACGATTGGCAGCCCTACGTCACGTGCTGCCAGAATACATCCTGCGGCTTCGCTGCGTCGGTTGAATGTATAGGCGGTCGCCATATCGACGGCGGTCTCGCGTAAAACAGAAAGTTGCGCGGTGTGATAAGCGCGCGCCTCATCCACAGACATCACAGACATCTTTGCGTAGGGATCGGCACATGGTCCGATACAAGCCGAGACCAAAATGTCTTCGCGCCCCGCCGATCGGCGCACATCATCCATTAAGGACGCAGCATCCCGATTGACGCCGGCAAGACGTTCGCCGCCGTATCCCAAAGGCGCGGCACGATCAGCGTTCGCCATCCATGTTGGCGTATCGAGAATACACCCGATATCCATTTCGCCCGCCAATTGGATTAACGTGTGCATTTGCCCAGCAAGAATACTCCGGGTTTCTGAGTTATCGAGTAGAGGAAAAGAAGCAAATCCCGGCAGTTCCAAACCGTGATTAAATATCAGATCGGTCCCTGTACCTGTGTAAGCTAGGAATTTCCTGTCACTGTCATGTGGCAACTTCCTTGTCATGTCCTGCACCTATTCTTCATCTGGTGTAGTTTTGGATGATAGCAGCGATCAGCTTTCCGGCAAAACGCCCCGCTCCCCCTCCAACCCCGCAATAATCAGCTCGACCCCCTGCGCGAAGTTGTGCAGGCCGTCATATTTGCGAGCGGCAACTTTTTCGGCCATGGCGCGCAGGTTGGGATAGGTCTCGGCGGGGATCAGGTGGAGGTGGGCTTGGGTGACCTCGGCGTAGTCTTCGGGTGCGAAAGGGAAGTTTAACTCCTGAAGCGTGAATCCATAGATATGGCTATCCATCAGGTTCCAAGCGTGGTCGGCGTCGATCAGATCAATGCCCGCGTTGGTCATCACGGCCAGCGTCGCCTCGACATAAGCCAGAACGTTAGGGCCTGTGTTGGGCAAAGACACCATCAGCTGTATCGTCCACGGGTGGCGTTTAAATACGGCGCGGGCGTTGTGGGCGCGGGCGCGGAGTTCCTCTTGCCACGGCCCGTCCGGATTGGGCAGTGGGATCTGCGCGATGGCCCAGTCTGCCATGCCCATCAGCAGCGCATCCTTGTTGGCGAAATGGTTGTAGAGCGACATCGCCTCGACCCCCAGCGCGGCGGCGAGTTTGCGCATGGACAGCGAATCGGACCCGGCCTCGTCCGCCAGTTTCACGGCAGCGGCGAGGATCACCTCGCGGGTCAGCTTTGATGTTTTCCCTGATTTTCGAGCCACTTGCGCCTCTCTCATTGCCCTCTCTTGATTTACTTACAGTGTAAGTTTATATCAAGCCCCAAGTTAACTTACACCGTAAGTAAAGGATCAAAGATATGAAACGCATCTGCATCGTCGGGATCTCGGGCAAGCTGGGACAATATATGCTGAAACACGCGCTGGAGCGTGGCTATCACGTGAATGGTGTGTGCCGCGAAAAGAGCGTGGGGAAGCTGGACGCGGTGTTGGCCGAACATGGTGACCGCATCACGCTCTACCCCGGCAAGACCAATGACCGCGAGGTGATCCGGCAAGCGGTGAAGGGCTGCGAAGGCGTGCTGACCGTGCTGGCGCCGTGGGGCGTGCAGCAATATTCGTCTGGCACAGCGCAGGCCGTGATGGACTTCGCTGAACCAGACGCGCGGCTAATCTTCTCGTGCGGGTGGCACATCACTTTGGACGGGCAGGACCAATACTCGCGCACTTTTCGCACGCTGCTTTCGGTGGCGACCAAGTTGACCCGCTGGCTGCGTCTAGTCGAGATCGACGACCAAGTGCTGGCTTGTGAACTGATCTTCAACTCAGACACCAAATGGACCGTTGTGCGTGGCTCGGACCTTGAGGAAGGCGACAGCCAAGGGCTCCCCGTTTGGTCCGAACACGTGCAAGACCCGGTGCTGGCCTCCAACATGACCCGCCGGATCGACTTTGCCCTGTTCATGGTCGAGGCGCTGCGAAACGACGCGCTAATTGGGAAAGCGCCCGCGATTTGCGGGGCGGGGACGGAAAGTGCGCGGGCCTATGCGCCTGCGGTCTGAAGTCGATTGACCCCTTGGGCAGTCAGTGCGGCGACCAGCCTGTCCATCGCAATGCGTTGAACGGGTTGGCCATCGCGCAGCGCCAAGGCAGCGGCGGTCCCTGTCGCCTGCCCCATCGCCATGCATTGCGGCATCCCCCGCACTGAGGCAAAAGCCACGGGGTCGGCGGATAGAATGCGCCCTGCGAACATCAGGTTCTCGACCGCCGCCGGGATCAGGGACCGAAACGGGATGGTGTAGTAGTCACCTTTTGAGATCGCCGCGTGGTGGGTCATATCCCCGTCCGAGCGCATCACATCGTCGATAGGATTGTCGCAAGCCACGATGCCGTCCGGGAACTTCGTAGCAACGGCAAGATCTTCGCCGGTCAGGCGATACACGCCCTCCAACTTACGTGTCTCGCGCACGCCGACGGTTGGCGAGAGCAGCGACATATGTGCGCTCTCAAATCCCGGTACGTCGCTTTGCAGGAACTGCGCCAGTTGCAGGCAGCGCCGCCGCCCCTCTTGTGTGGCACGCCCCACCGCCACCGGATCGGTCCCGTCCACGTTGCGGATATGCACGGAATTGCAAAACACCGTGCCCGCATGAAACCCGCGCATCAGGTAAAGCTGCGCAAGATCGGGATGCAGGCGCCCCTCGGCGATGCCGCGCGCAGCGTGGGTTTGGAAGTATGGATCGGGATCGGCGAAGGCCGTGTCCCAGTCTACACCGACCATGTGGAACGAGATCGTGACCGCCATCATGCTGCCCGACGCATCGCCCAGCGCATAAGGCACGCCTGCCTTGGCCGAGATGTCCCCGTCGCCCGAGCAGTCGATGACCACGCCGGGCGTGACCGTGAACAGCCCGTTCCGATCACAGCACTCCACTCGGGCGATCTTGTCCCCTTCAAGATGCGGCGTCAGCGCGGTTGCCCCCAGCCGGACCTCAACGCCCGCCTCTTCAAGCATCTCGAACATTGTCAGGGTGGCGATGTCGTGGTCGTACAGGATCTCTGGCCCGAAATTATCAAGCGTGCAGGGGCGTTTCTCGGCGGCAGGTGGGATCATTGCGGCAAGGCGGTCTGTCAGCTCTTCCATCAGCCCGCCGATGATCTGATCGACCGGAAAGCCCCCGCCCCACGGCATGCCGGGGCAAAACGCCATGACGCCGCCGACTTTCTGGGTGGCCTCTAAAAGCATCACGCGAAGGCCTTGGCGACCGGCAGCGACTGCGGCGCCGAACCCTGCTGTACCGCCGCCGATGACCAGAACATCCGTGTCAAAGTTCTTATGTGGCATGTCAGCCCCCGATGCCTCGTTTCATCGCCGACTAGAGAGGCATTGTAGCCCCGTTGCAAGCAACAATACGCGGGCGGGTTTATCGGCTATCTGCGAAGCTTCCCAAACACCCGCCCGTCATTCACCGCGAACCCCACTGCGATGATGGCGAAGCCCACCCATGCTTCGGGACCGATGCGCTCACCTAGGAACATCGCGCCGAGGGCGATGGCGAAGGGCGGGATCAGAAGGGTGACGAGCATCAGGTTTGCGGCCCCTGCCCGGGCGAGGATGGCGAAGTAGAGCACATAGGCCAGCGCGGTGGACAGGGCTGCGAGGCCGAGGAGAGCGCCCCATGTGGGTGCGGTCAGAGCGAGGGTTGGCGCGCCATCCACCATCCAGACCACGGGGGTCATAATCAGGGCGCTGGCACTCACCATGCCCAGCGCATTCATAAGCGGTGGCTGGCCCGCCAACATGACCCGACCCCAGACGCTGGCAAAGGCGTATGACAGCGCGGCGCCGAGGATGGCCAGTTGGGCGAGGTTGGCGGGGTTGAAGCCCGACACGGCCTCGGGGCCCATGATGACGCCAACGCCGATGAGGCCCAGTACCGCCCCGCCGATCTTGCGGGCGGTGAGGGGCTCGTCGGCCAGCAGCACGCCGGCGACCACCGCGCCAAACATCGCCGTGGTCCCGTTCAGGATCGAAGCAAGGCCACTTTCAATCTGCGTCTGCCCCCAGAAAATCAGCGAAAACGGGATCGCGTTGTTGAGCGCGCCCATACCCAGATAGCCCAGCCAAATGCGAGGGCTGCGCGGAATGGGGATGCGCTTCATCGCCACGATCACCGCCAGAATAGGAATGGTCCAGAACACGCGATGCAGCGTGATGGTTAGCGGCGGCACCTCGCCCAGCGCGACCTCGGCAAAGAAGAACGACCCGCCCCAAACAGCCGCCAGAGCGATCAGCATGATCCATGCGGTGTTATTCATTCTCGTATCTATCAAAGACCATAAACCTTGGGTGACGAAACACTAGAACGCATGCTTGACAGACAAGAGCAGCTTCTCCAATCCGGTTCTTGCGCGCAATCATTTACCCGAACAGTTTGGTTCGCGATGGAGACGATATGAAGTTCAAGACTGGTCACGCTGGCCATACAAATGACATTGAAAAGCTTTTCCTCAACACGTTTACCGCGTCTGAAGGGGAAGAAGAGGGGCGGATTGTTTCGCAACTGACATCCAGACTGATGCAGTCAGACCAACAGCAAGACATTCTGTGTTGCACGGCGTGGGACGCAGAGACGTTGTTGGGCTGTATCTTCTTCTCACGCCTGCGATTTCCAAAGGATTCGCGGTCGGTCTTCATCCTGGCGCCGGTTGCCGTTGCAACGGCACAACAGGGCCGCGGGACTGGGCAAGCCCTCATCCGTTTCGGATTAGATGAAATCAAGGCGCAGGATTGCGACGTTGCTTTGACCTATGGCGATCCCGCATATTACGGCAAGGTCGGTTTTCGCGCGATCACCACAGACGAGGTAGCACCGCCCCTACCCTTGCAATACCCTGAAGGGTGGCTGGGACAATCGCTGTCAAATGCAGAACTTGAGCCGTTGATCGGACCTTCACAATGCGTAGAAGCTTTCAATGACCCAAGTCTTTGGTGATCGCGCTGCGCTTTACATCTGCCCGTAAGGCGTCGAGCGAGAGATTTCCAACTCCTCGTCACTCATCACCTCTTCGACGCCTTCAAACAGCGGCGTAGACAGGTAGCGCTCACCGGTGTCGGGCAGCATGACCAGGATGTTGGCGCCCTCGGGAGCGTTCTTGGCTACCTCGATCGCTGTGGCGAAGGTTGCGCCGGCCGAGATGCCGACGAAGATGCCTTCCTCGGCGGCCAGACGTTGCGACCACTTGATGCCCTCCGGGCCGGGGACCGAGGTCAGCTCGTCGTAAAGCCCGTTGTCCAGCGCCTCTTGCAGGACGTGGGGGATGAAGTCCGGGGTCCAGCCCTGAATGGGGTGCGGGTTGAAATCCGGGTGGCCTTCGGTAGGCTGGTTTGCCTCGTTGCGGGTGTTCACGTAACCGGACGCGACAATCGCGGCGTTGGCCGGTTCGGTCAGGATGATCTTGGTGTCGGGGCGTTCTTTCTTCAAGACACGCCCGATGCCCGTCACGGTGCCGCCGGTGCCATAGCCGGTGACCAGATAGTCCAGACGCTCGCCCTCGAAATCGGCAAGGATCTCGCGCGCAGTGGTGTTTTCGTGGATGTCGGCATTGGCGTCGGTTTCGAACTGGCTGGCAAGGAACCAGCCGTTTGCCTCGGCCAGTTCTTTGGCTTTGGAATACATACCGAAGCCCTTCAGCTCTTTCGGGGTCATTACGACCTTCGCACCAAGAAAGCGCATCAGCTTGCGCCGCTCGACCGAAAAGCTTTCAGCCATCGTCACAACCAGCGGATAGCCCTTGGCCGCGCAGACCATAGCAAGGCCGATGCCGGTGTTGCCGGATGTGGCCTCGACCACCGTTTGGCCGGGCTTCAGCGCGCCTGAAGCCTCGGCGGCTTCGATGATGTTCAGAGCAAGGCGGTCCTTGACGGAGCCCGCCGGATTGAACGCCTCCATCTTCACGAACATGTTCACGCCTTCGGGCGCGATGCGGTTGATGCGGATGACGGGCGTGTCGCCTACGGTATCCAGAATGCTGTCATAGCGCGTGCCGCGCCCATTGGTCTGTCGAGGTGCCATGGAATTGTCCTTTCGCGATACACGAGTTCCATTGTTCTTTGAGCTTAAACCTAAGCCGCGATCCGCGCAGTCAAAACCCGCCCCGCGCGAAAAAGACTGAAATTCATGTATCGCGATAGGTGCCCGTCGCATCGTCCCAGATTTCCCCAACCCGCTGCGTTTCTGTTCCGCACAAACCCTGGCCGGGCCGCGCATTATGCGGGCAAAACGTAGGTCGGACAAAAACACGCAGGTTTTTGCTGATGTGGACGCAACGAGTTTCTGGCATAGGTGGCAGCGAGCCGCTAGGATAAGGCTTGATCAAACGGCGCGTGTCTTGGCGAACGGGACAGCAAAGACGCCGTGGCACACAGGGATTGGTAACATGGCAGAAAGCCAGACAAGCGACAGCCGCAAGCTTTTGGTCAGCCTGCGCGAGACCCTTGCGGCAGCGTCCGAGGGGCAGGAGAGGCTTGACCGCATTACGTCTCTGATTGCGGAAAGCTTGGGGGTCGAGGTGTGCTCGATCTATCTGTTCCGGGATGCTGAAACGCTGGAACTCTGTGCGACTGAAGGCCTGAAAGCCGAAGCTGTACACCAGACCCGCCTGCGCGTGGGCGAGGGGCTTGTGGGGCGCGTGGCGCGCTCGGGCCGGGTGGTGAACACCGAAGACGCCCCGTCGGCGCGCGGGTTCCGGTACATGCCGGAAACGGGGGAAGAGATTTACTCGAGCTTCCTTGGCGTACCCATTCAGCGTCTCGGCGAAAAGCTGGGCGTGCTGGTCATCCAGTCGAAGGACGCGCGCGTCTTCTCAGCAGACGAGATCTATGGCATCGAAGTGGTCGCCATGGTGCTGGCCGAAATGACCGAGCTGGGCGCCTTCGTCGGTGAAGGCGAGGCGATGGGCGCACTGCACCAGCGGCCAGTCACCTTCAAGGGCAGCATCGGGCAGGAAGGCGCGGCCGAGGGCCATGTCTGGCTGCATGAACCCCGTGTGGTGGTGACCAACCCGGTGGCGGATGATCCGGATGTGGAACTGAAGCGCCTGAATGACGCGGTCGACATGCTGCGCGTCTCTGTCGATGAGATGCTGGAAAACGCCCAGACCACCGACAAGGAACAGATGCAGGTTCTGGAAGCCTATCGGATGTTCGCCAATTCCAAGGGCTGGATGCGGCGCATGGCCGAAGATATCTCGCGCGGTCTGTCCGCCGAAGCCGCGGTTGAAAAGGAACAATCCGCCGCGCGTGCCCGAATGAGCCAGGTGCCGGACCCTTACCTGCGCGAACGTCTGCATGATCTGGATGACCTGTCCAACCGCCTGCTGCGCATCCTGACCGGACAGGGCAAGGATACCGGCGCCGAAATGCCGGAAAATCCGATTCTGATCGCCACAAATATCGGGCCGGGCGAGCTTCTGGAATATGGGCGCGGCCTGAAGGGGATCGTGCTGGAAGAAGGCTCGGTCGCCAGCCACGCCGCAATCGTGGCGCGCGCCTTCGCGATCCCGCTGATCATTCAGGCAGGCCACATCGCGACCGAGGCGCTGAACGGCGACCACATCCTTGTGGATGGGGAAAACGGTGTGGTCCACCTGCGCCCCGAAGACACGATTATCTCGGCTTTCCGCGACAAGATGGCGATGGAGGCCACGAAGCAGGAACGCTATCAAAGCCTGCGCGACAAGCCTGCGATGGGTCTGTGCGGAACCGAAGTGAAGCTGCACATGAATGCGGGCCTGATGGCCGATCTGCCCTCGCTGGAAAGCTCGGGTGCGTATGGCGTGGGCCTGTTCCGCACCGAGTTACAATTCCTGACCGTAGACCGTGTGCCGCGCCGGGGCGATCTGGCGGCGACCTATGCCCGCGTGTTGGATGCCGCGAAAGGAAAGCGGGTGACCTTCCGCACGCTCGACATCGGGTCGGATAAAGTGCTGCCCTATATGAACCCGCTGGACGAACCGAATCCCGCTTTAGGCTGGCGTGCGATCCGCGTTGGGCTGGACAAGCCGGGGGTCATGCGGATGCAGCTTCAGGCGCTGATCCGTGCCGCCGCTGGGCGCCGCCTGACCGTCATGTTCCCCTTCATCGCGCAGTTGGACGAATTCCGCGATGCCCGCGAAATGCTGCTGGCCGAGATCGAGCGCGAACGGGCTCTGGGACATATCCTGCCCGAGAAGGTCGAAATCGGCGCCATGCTGGAAACGCCCTCGATGGTCTTTGCCCCGCAGCAGTTCTTCGAGATGGCCGATTTCATCTCGATCGGCGGCAACGATCTGAAGCAGTTTTTCTATGCGGCGGACCGCGAAAACGAACGGGTGCGACGACGCTATGATACGCTGAACGTGTCTTTCCTGAACCTGATTGAAGAGATCGTGACCCGGTGCGACGCGGCGCGTACGCCGCTCAGTTTCTGTGGTGAAGACGCTGGTCGCCCGCTGGAAGCGGTGTGCTTTGCAGCGCTTGGCATGCGGCATCTGTCTATGCGGCCGGCCTCGATCGGTCCGGTCAAAAGCCTGATAAGACGCACGAACTTGGATGACCTGCGCGAACTTATCGACGCGGCACGCCTGTCGGGTGAGCAATCGGTCCGTCCAACGGTAAAGGCGTGGCTGGCGGAAAACGCGGTGTAAGAAACAATCCGTTTCGCCCCGCGTCACGCCCGGTTAGGAAAATCTTCAGACAATTAGAACAATCGTAGAACAGCGACGCGGGCGCTTCGATCCCCCATGACCGGGCCAGTCGAACCGCACGTACCTTGGAAGATCACACTGCGGCTCGGCCTGCGGCGCATTGCCTGGACCGCCCGCGAAAGGAGAGACCCATGCTGTTTCGTGTACTCGTCACTGGAGTGTTCACCGGTTCCATCGCCGCCGTCACGGCGTTTTCGCAGGGGCTTGGGCCGCTTGCTGCCTTCGCGGCCTACGCCGTTTTCGCCGGATTTGCCGTCATTGGAATGGGCGTCCTGACCATCACAGCCCCCAAGCTGCCTGCCCCCTCGCGTCAATGGCAGTTGGATCAATCACGCGATGCACGCGCCCCGCGGATCTGGCACCCGCTGTCATACAATCGACAGTCCCCCTACTGGCAACAGCGGCTAGAACGCATGGCGCGGCAAACCATCGGCACGCAGGCCCGACCCACGACATTTTGTGTATTCACATCGGTGCGTCGAAACCAACCCACCTTTCGCTAAGGTACTTCCAGCATCGCGCTAGGCGTCGTCAAACCTACGAACAACACCCGCCACACCACGCCACGACCCACAGTCCTGATCATAGGCGAGAACCCGGTCAGGGTTGGTGGGCGGCGGCATAACCACCCCTTCTAACCGGGTGAATCCGAACCGCTGGTAATAGGGCGCATCCCCCACCAGCATCACACGATTCCAACCCAGTTCGGCCGCCCGTCCAAGGCTTTGACGGATTAGATGGCCACCCAGCCCCTCGCCCTGACGGGTGGGGTGCACAGCCACCGGCCCCAGCAACAGCGCTTTGTGCTTTTGCGCTCCGACAATGGCGATGGGCCAATAGCGGATCGCCCCAGCCAGAACGCCGTCTGCGTCACGGGCCACCATGGACAGCTCTGGAATAGGCGGCACATTATCGCGCAGACGATAGGATGACAGCGCCTCGCGCCCAGGCGCAAAGCACAGGTCATAGAGGGCTTCGACCTCCCACCAATCTTCCTGCGTTTCCTGAGACAGATGATACAGCTGCCTGCCCTCGTGTTGCCTTTGGCTTCTCTTTAGGTTCCTGCTATCACGGCAAGGCCATGAAACGGAAGGGATAAGCCAGTGTTCTACAAACCCGAAAACGGACATGGGCTGCCGCATAACCCGTTCAACGCCCTGATTGTCCCGCGCCCAATTGCCTGGATCACCACGCGCGATGCGGATGGGCGCGACAACCTTGCCCCTTATTCGTTCTTCAACGGCGTCGCCTATGACCCGCCACAGGTGATGTTTGCGACGACCTCGGGTAAGGCGGACCGGGAAATGGGCAAGGATTCGCTGGACAACATCCACCAGACCGGCGTGTTTTGCGTGCACATGGTGTCAGAAGAGCTGACCGATGCGATGAACATCAGCGCTGCCAGTTTCGGGCGCGAGATCAACGAGATCGACGAGGCCGGATTGGAGCGGGTCGCGTGCGAAACCATCGACGCCGTCCGCCTGCCCGCCGCCCCTGCCGCACTTGAATGCAAACTGACGCAGATCACGCAATTACCGGGCGAGGCGAATTACGTCTGCTTCGGCGAGGTGACCGGGATCCATATGCGGGATGACTGTATCGTCGACGGGATCTTCGACATCACCCGTGCGCGGCCCTTGGCGCGGTTGGGCTATCGCGATTATTCCGTCGTGCGCGACAGTTTCACCCTGAAACGCCCCGGCGAATAACGTCGGACATGAAAAAGGCGCCCAAAGGCGCCTTTTTGTCAGTGTCCACCAAGGATGCCGGTTTTGACCGAATAGTCCACGGCGACCTCGTAATCGGGGTCGTCATCGCTGTCGACCATCAGATGACCCGCCTTGGTCAGCAGGTCGTGGCAATCACGGCTGAGATGGCGCAGCTGCACCTTCTTGCCCAGCGCTTCGTATTTGGCGGCCACAGCCTCGATCGCTTGCAAGGCCGATTGGTCAACGACGCGCGAGCGGGCGAATTCGATCACCACCAGATCGGGGTCGTTTTTCACGTCGAAGAGTTCAATGAACCCGTCTGACGAGCCGAAGAACAGCGGGCCTTCCACGTCATAAACCTTGGCGCCGTCCTCTTCTCGGGTGACAGCGTGGATGCGCGCGGCGGCGTTCCAAGCATAGGCCAGAGCGGACACGATCACGCCCACCACAACAGCAACAGCAAGGTCTTCCGCCACGGTGACAGCGGTTACCAGCAGGATCACGAAGGCGTCCGTGCGCGGTACGCGGCGCAGGATCTTCAGCGAGTTCCACGCAAAGGTACCAATCACCACCATGAACATCACGCCGACCAAGGCCGCCAGCGGGATCATCTCGATCCAGCTGGAAGCGACAACGATGAACAGCAGCAGGAACAGCGCGGCGGCGATGCCGGCGATGCGGGTACGACCGCCCGAGCGCACGTTGATCATCGACTGACCGATCATCGCACAGCCCCCCATGCCGCCGAAGAAGCCGGTGATCACGTTGGACGTCCCCTGCGCGATGCACTCCTGCGACGCGCCGCCACGCTGGCCGGTCATTTCGCCCACTAGGTTCAGGGTCAGCAAGCTTTCAATCAAGCCAATGGCGGCGAGGATCACGGCGTAAGGCAAGATGATCCAGAGCGTTTCCAGCGTGAATGGGGCCAGCGCGGTGCCATACAGCCCTTCACCCGTGCCAAACGGGTTGTGGAAGCTGGGGAGGCCACCCTTGATCGAGGCCATGTCCCCAACGGTCGGCACGTCGATGCCAAAGGCAATAACAAGCCCGGCGACAACGCCAATCCCAGCCAGAGGTGCCGGGATGAACGAGGTCAGTTTCGGCAGCCCCCAAATGATCAACATGGTCAGGCCCACAAGCCCCAGCATCATATAAAGTGACATACCAGACAGCCAGGCATCGGGATTGCCCGGTTCCTTGAACTGGGTCATCTGCGCCAAGAAAATAACGATCGCAAGACCGTTCACAAAGCCCAACATCACCGGGTGCGGCACAAGGCGGATGAACTTACCCCAATGCATCACGCCCGCGAAAATCTGCAAAATCCCCATCAAAACAACGGTTGCGAACAGGTACTCAACACCGTGTTCGGCGACCAGAGCGACCATCACAACGGCCAGCGCGCCGGTTGCGCCCGAGATCATGCCGGGACGCCCGCCGATCACGGCGGTGATCAGGCCAACCATGAAGGCCGCATACAGGCCCACCAGCGGGTGCACGCCCGCGACGAAGGCAAACGCCACGGCCTCGGGCACGAGGGCCAGGGCCACGGTCAGGCCCGACAACAGCTCGGTTTTGATCCGCGACGGCGTCAGCTCATCGTTCGGCGACAAGCGCAGATCAGGGCGTTCGATACGATTGGCAAAGCTTGCCAGAAGGGCTCGGGCCACGGGGTCACCTCTTATGGGGAATTGTTCGCGATGGGGCTGTCTAACGGCTTCGGGCCTGTCGGGCAATGCCTCAGATGACTTGCTGCCCTGCAACTATTGCATGGCGTGGCGGCAACGCGCGCGATAGGCTGCGGCCAAAGCAGAACAGGAGGCAGGCATGGACACGCATATTGGGATCATCGGTGGGTCGGGCATCTATCAGATGGACGGGCTGGAAGACGCGCGTTGGGTGGATGTGGACAGCCCGTGGGGCGCACCGTCGGACCAGATCCTGACGGGCCGTTTGAACGGCGTTGCCATGTCCTTTCTGCCGCGTCACGGACGGGGGCATGTGCATTCCCCGTCGGATGTGCCGTACCGTGCGAATATCGATGCGCTGAAACGGCTGGGCGTCACGGATGTGATCAGCGTTTCCGCTTGTGGGTCGTTTCGCGAGGAAATGGCGCCGGGTGATTTTGTCATTGTAGATCAATTCATTGACCGAACTTTCGCGCGATCGAAAAGCTTCTTTGGTTCGGGCTGCGTGGCCCATGTGGGGTTTGCCCATCCAACCTGCCCGCGCCTGTCTTCGGCCTGCGTAGACGCCGCCCGCGCGGCGGGCGTCACGGTGCATGAGGGCGGCACCTATCTGGCGATGGAAGGGCCGCAGTTTTCCACGCTCGCCGAAAGCCGGATGTATCGCGACCAATGGGGGGCGCATGTGATTGGCATGACCAACATGCCCGAAGCCAAGCTCGCCCGCGAGGCCGAGCTCTGCTACGCCTCGGTCGCGATGGTGACGGATTACGACTGCTGGCACCCGGACCATGACGAGGTCGACGTGGCACAGGTGATTGCGACGCTGACCGGCAATGGCGACAAAGCGAAACGGATGGTGGCAGGACTGCCCGCGCGTCTCGGCGTGGATCGTGCCCCCTGCACCCATGGCTGCGACCGCGCGCTGAACATGGCGATCATGACCGCCCCCGGAAAACGTGATCCCGCGCTTCTGGCCAAGCTGGACGCGATTGCGGGTCGGGTGTTGTGAACCGTCTGAACGGCGTCGACATCGCGCGATACCTTGCGTTTGTCGGAATGGTTCTGGTGAACTTCCGTCTGGCATCTGAAGTCAGCGGAGGCTCGGATATCGGGTCGCTGATCACCGACAACTTGGAGGGCCGCGCCGCAGCTCTGTTCGTTGTGTTGGCAGGTGTCGGGGCCAGTCTGGGCCGTGTGCCGTGGCACCTGACCCTACGCCGCGCGCTCTTCCTGTTCGTCGTCGGCATGCTGAACATGCTGATCTTCGACGCGGACATCCTGCATTTCTATGCGCTCTACTTCATTGTCGCGATGGTCTTCATGCGCCGGTCAAACAACAGCCTTCTTTTGGGCGTCGCTGTGTTCATCCTCGTCGGGTTCGTGGCGCAGCTGATGCTGGATTTCGACCGCGGCTGGAGTTGGGCCACGCTTTCCTATCACGACGTCTGGACGATCGAGGGCTTCCTGCGTCACTCGCTGTTCAACGGCTGGCATCCGGTCTTTCCGTGGGCGGCGTTCCTGCTGTGGGGCATGTGGCTTGGGCGTCTGAAACTTAGCCGTTGGACGGTCCAAATCGGCATGGTGCTGGGCGGCGCGTTGGTGGCGGTCGCGGCCCATCAAGCCAGCGCGGTCCTGATCCGCGAGCCCGAGATTGGTGCCCTGATGAGCACCGAACCGGTCCCGGCGGGGCCGCTCTATATGCTGGCGAGCGGGGCCACAGCGGTGGCGGTTCTGGGCACGGTGTTGCTGATCACGCCGCTTTTGTTGGCTTTGCCCATCTTCCGACGCCTGTGCGACGCAATGATCGTCGCCGGGCGCCAGACCCTGACGCACTATGTCGCGCATATCCTGATCGGTATAGGCACGCTCGAGGCAATGGGGCGGCTCGACGGATCGCTACAGCCGATGCAGATTTTCTGGATCTCGATCGCCTATTGCGCATTTGCCGCGTTGTTCAGTTGGCTGTGGTCGCATAAGTTCAAACGCGGGCCGATTGAGGCCATCATGCGACTGATCACCGAGGGAAAAACATGAAATCCGTCAAAGACTATATCCGCACCATCGTGGACTTCCCGCATGAAGGGATTCTGTTTCGCGATGTGACCACTCTGTTCGCCGATCCGCGCGGGTTTCGCATGGCGGTGGACCAGATGCTGCACCCTTATGCCGGGATGCAGATCGACAAGGTCGTTGGGCTTGAGGCGCGTGGTTTCATTCTGGGCGGCGCGATTGCGCACCAGTTGACGCTGGGGTTCGTGCCGATCCGCAAAAAGGGCAAACTGCCCGGTGCCACGCTGTCGGAAGCCTATACGCTGGAATATGGCGAGGCTGTGATGGAGATCCATGACGACGCCATCCAGCCGGGCGAAAAGGTGCTGCTGGTCGATGACCTGCTGGCCACCGGCGGCACAGCAGAGGCCGGGATCAAACTGATCGAACGTCTGGGTGGCGAGATCGTGGGCTGTTCCTTCATCGTCGACCTTCCGGAACTGGGCGGGCGCAAGAAGCTGGAAGAGCTTGGCATGGGCGTCGATGTTTTGTGCGAATTCGAAGGCTTGTGAACCCTCGCTTAACCATTCGCCCCTAATGCTGTTCCTGCCCGGTCGGAGCCCGGGCGCTGCTTGAGCACGTGACTATAGTGCAACGCCCCGCTTACCCGGCGGGGCGTTTTCTTTTTTTCTGGTGGCTCACGTCGTGAGCCTGTTGGGGGCGTTGCCCCCGCGCCTTTGGCGCTCCCCCAAGGTATTTCGCGCAAGAGGAAGGAGAGAGGTTTCAATTGAGTGGGAAGAATACGCCGGGATTCATGATCCCGTTTGGATCGAGCGTCTGTTTGATCGCACGCATCGCGGCAAGGCGTGTGGGATCTGCATAGCGGGCAAGCTCGTCGGTTTTCAGGCGGCCCACGCCGTGCTCGGCGCTAAACGATCCGCCGTGATCCGCCACAAGGTCATAGACGGCGCGACGAATGGCATCGCGCTGGGGAATATACGTGGATTTGTCTTCGCCCGCGGGCGGGAAAACGTTGTAGTGCAAGTTTCCGTCACCCAGATGCCCGAAAGCATTCACGCGGAACGGGCCGAGGGCCGCGAGGGCGTCGTATGCGCGCGTCAGGAAGGCCGGGATTTCCGACAAAGGCAGGGAAATGTCATGCGAGTTAATGGCCCCTACTGCTTTGTTCGCCAAGGGAATTTCCTCGCGCAGCTTCCAAAGGGCAGCGCGTTGGGATTGGGATTGTGCAATGACGCCATCGAACACCAAGCCTGCTTCTTGCGCGGCCTCAAAGAGCGTGAGCAGCGCGGCCTCTGGGTCATCGGACGGGCCAAGGCCCAGATCGATCAACACTGACCACGCGGGCGGTTTAGCAAAGGGTTGCGGTCCGCCCAGACCAGTTTCGGTCAGGAACTCCAACCCAGTGCCCTTGATCAACTCGAATGCGCTGATCCCCTGCCCCAGTTGGGATTGCACCAACGCCAGAAGCTCCAAAGCGGCGGATGGGTCCTGCACACAGAGAAGCGCGATTCCGGAACGCGCCGGGCGCGGGAACAGGCGCAGACTGGCGGCGGTGATCACGCCCAACGTGCCCTCGGCTCCGCACAGAAGCGCGCGCAGATCATAGCCTGTGTTGTCCTTGCGCAGCCGCTTCAGTCCGTGATGGATGGTGCCATCGGGCAGCACGGCCTCGATCCCCAGACACAGCTCGCGCGCGGTGCCATAGCGCAGTACATTCACGCCCCCCGCATTGGTCGACAGGCATCCCCCGATGCGGCACGAGCCTTCCGACGCCAGCGACAGCGGGAACAAACGATCCACGTTTTCCGCAGCGGATTGAACATCTGCCAAGATGGCCCCTGCCTCGGCGACCAGCACGTTCTCGGCCGGGTGAACAGCGCGGATGCGGGTCATGCGTTCAAGGCTCAGGATCACCGGGCGGGCGTCTTGCATCACCTGCCCACCGACCAGCCCGGTACCGCCGCCATAGGGCACGACGGGGACGCGGGCGTCGTTGCAGATGCGCAGGATGGTGGACACTTCGTCCACCGAGCCGGGGGCCAAAAGCAATCCGCCCACACCTTGGAACATCCCGCGTGGTTCTTCCAAATAGGCCGGGGTAAGGGGGCGGAAGGCTGCGTCCGGCAGGGCCGCACGCAATTGCGTTTCGATGGCTGCATCGACAGATCTCACGTCACGCCCCCTTTTGTGGTTCACAGACAGATCACCAAGCGCGGCTTAGCCCACATGCGTGCGCCCGCGCCGGTCCGATCTGAGGTTGGCATAGAGCACATGATTGCGCCAGCGCCCGTTGATCTGAAGATAGCTTTGCGCCACGCCTTCGTATTTATAGCCGACCTTTTCCAGAACCCCGCGCGAGGCGGCGTTTTCTGGCAGGCACCCGGCCTCAAGACGCGACAGGTCCAACTCGTTGAAGGCGTAATGCACCAATGCCTCGAGCCCTTCGCGCATATAGCCCTGCCGCGCAAAGCGTTCGCCGATCCAATATCCGGTCGTGCCGGCTTGCGAAGGACCGCGGCGGATGTTGTCCAGCGTCAGCGCCCCCAGCAGCGCATCGTCCTGACGTCGAAACATAAAAAGTGGAAGCGCGGTGCCGCTTGTGACCGAACGATTGGCCCAATAAACGCGATTTGTGAAACTTTTCCGGGTCAGGTGATCGGCCGCCCATGTAGGTTCCCAAGGTGTCAAGAAGTCCCGGCTGGCAACCCGAAGGGCGGCCCATGAGCGATAGTCGCCATGCATGGGCGGGCGCAGGGTCATCCGTTCGGTTTCGATCCGAACTTTCTTGGGCCGCGCGAACATCAGGCAGCGCGCCTTTCCATCAGAGCCTCCAGCGTCTCGGCCTTGTCTGCCGGGCCATAGACCGCCATCGCCATAGCGCTGTTCGTCAAAGACGCCCCGAAATCGCGCAGGTCTTGCAGGGTGACGGCCTCGATCTTGTCGACCGTATCGGCCAGCGTTGGCACGTAACCCCAGATCCCGACCAGGCGCGCCATACGCTCGGCGCGGGCGGACGGGCTTTCCAATCCCATCAAAAGGCCAGCCTTCATTTGGGTCCGCGCGCGTTCAAGCTCGCGATCCGACATGTCACTGGCGGCGCGTTTCATCTCGTCAATGCAGAGGCCCGACAGAGCAGCGATGTCGTCGCCCGAGGTACCCGCATAGACGGTCATCATGCCGGTATCGTCATAGGACCCGACCTGCGAGAAAATCGAATAGCACAGCCCGCGTTTCTCGCGCACTTCTTGGAAGAGGCGCGAGGACATGCCGCCACCAAGGGCAGAGCTAAAGAGCTGTGCGGCATAAAACCCGTCATCGCGATACGAGGGCGCTTCCAAGCCCAGCGTGAAATGCACCTGTTCCAGCGTGTTGTTGACCTCGACCCGCGCGCCAGAGGTCCAGCGCGCCACGTCTGGCACCAGCACAGGGCGTGGGGCCAGCGCACCGAACGCGGCTTCGGCAAGGCGCAGGATTTCGTCGTGGTTTACAGCTCCGGCAGCCGACAGGATCAGTTGTTCCGGGCCGTAGTGCTGACCGACAAAGCCCGACAGGTCGTCGCGTCCAAAAGATTTCACCCGCTCGGACGGGCCAAGGATGGTGCGACCGATGGGCTGATCCGGGAAGGCGGCTTCCTGCAGCCAGTCAAAGACCACATCATCGGGCGTATCCAGCGCCTGACCGATTTCCTGCAGGATCACACCGCGTTCGGTCTCGATCTCGCCCGTGTCAAAAACCGGGTTCAGCACGATGTCCGAAATCACGTCGAGCCCAAGCGCCACGTCGTCTTTCAACACACGCACGTAGTATGCTGTCACTTCGCGCGAGGTATAGGCGTTGATATAGCCACCCACGTCCTCGATCGCCTCGGCAATCTCAAGCGCGTTGCGCTTTTCGGTGCCCTTGAACGCCATATGCTCAAGGAAATGCGCGATGCCGTTCTGGGCCTGCGTTTCGTGACGGCCACCCGCCATGACCCACACGCCGAGTGAGGCGCTTTCCAGCCCCGGCATGTGCTCGGTCACGACGCGTACGCCGTTGGACAGGCGATCCAAGCGCACCGTCATGCAGGGGTGGCCTTTCCGGTGCGTTCCATGATCAGCGACTTCAGCGCGTCCAGATCGTTGGCCACGCGGGTCACACGCTCGTCGCGGTCAAACAGGTCAGCCATGCGCGGCGGCAGCGGCGCGTCTTCTCCGCAAGCGTCTTTCACAGCGGCGGGGAATTTGGCGGGATGGGCGGTGGCCAGCGTGATCATCGGGCTGTCGCCCAGATGCTCTTCGGCCACTTTCACACCAACAGCCGAGTGCGGGCAGAGCACTTCGCCGGTGGTGGCAAAGCTGGTCTTGATTTGCGCCATGGTCTCGTCTTCGGACGCACGGCCCGAGGTAAACTGTTCACGCAGGTATTCCATCGCACCTTGGCTGATCGAAAATCCGCCGTCTTTCAGATCGTCCATCTGACCCGCCACGGCTGATCCGTCACGCCCATAAGCGTCAAACAGCGCGCGTTCAAAATTCGAGGACACCTGAATGTCCATCGACGGGCTGATCGAGGGCGTGACACCCGCCTTGGTGTAGGCGCCGGTTTCCATCGTGCGGTGCAGAATGTCGTTCTGGTTCGTCGCGATCACCAGCTGGTCAATCGGCAGGCCCATCTTCTTGGCGATATAGCCCGCGAAGATGTCGCCGAAGTTGCCGGTTGGCACGGTGAAGCTGACCTTGCGATGCGGCGCACCCAGCGACACGGCGGACGAGAAGTAGTATACCACCTGCGCCAGCACACGCGCCCAGTTGATCGAGTTCACACCCGCCAGCTTCACGCCATCGCGGAACTCGAAATCGTTGAACATGTCTTTCAGGCGCGCCTGACAATCATCAAAGTCGCCATCCACAGCCAGCGCGTGGACGTTGCTTTCCGACGGCGTGGTCATCTGGCGGCGCTGTACGTCCGACACGCGACCGTGCGGGAACAGGATAAACACGTCGACCGCGTCCAGCCCCTTGAAGGCTTCGATGGCGGCCGACCCGGTGTCGCCGGAGGTCGCACCCACGATGGTCACCTTTTCACCGCGACGGCTGAGGGCCACTTGGAACAGTTGGCCAATCAGCTGCATCGCGAAATCTTTGAAGGCGAGCGTCGGGCCGTGGAAAAGCTCCAACAGGAAGTGGTTCGGACCAAGCTGCACCAACGGTGCACGGGCGTCGTGGCCGAAGCCAGCATAGGCCTTGGCGATGATCTCTTTGAACTCTTCATCGGTGAAGGTGTCGCCCACGAAAGGACGCATCACGCGGAACGCGATCTCTTCATAGGACAGGCCCGCCAGTGCGGCGATCTCATCGGTCGACATGGTCGGCACGGTTTCCGGCACATAGAGGCCGCCGTCACGGGCAAGGCCGGTTAGCATGGCGTCTTCAAAGCTGAGAACAGGTGCGTCGCCGCGGGTCGAGATATAGCGCATCGAAAGTGAGTCCTTCAGGTGTTTCGGCGTTTCTTACGCCAAAGCAAGGTAAGTGTCATCATCGACCATGTCAGGGCCAGCAAAAACCATGTGCCTGCGTATTCAAGGTGTCGGTTGGGAACCCCGTCCGAGGTAACGGGAAGTGGAAGCACGCGCGGCTCAGCCGGGGTCATCTGTCGGGTGATAACAAAGACCGGTTGGGTACCTAGTACTTCGGCCATTTGGTCAATGTCACGGGCAAACCACGTATTACCTTCTACGTCATTATCAGGGGTCGAGCTGCGGCGGTCATCTGGCCAGTGCAGGTTGCCTTCGATGCTGACCTGGCCTTCGGGGGCTGGCGGCATCTTGTCCGCTACGCGAATAAAACCCCGGTCGATTAGGATTGCACCTTTATCGGTCTGCAAAGGTGAGATCAGGCGATACCCCGCCCCGTCCTGTTTAGTGGATACCAGCACGCGCAGGGTGCCTTCTCCAAACTGCCCCGAGACCACGACGGGCAGATAGGTATCACGCGCCTTGTCGGGCACTTCCGGCAGGGATACCGGAGCCGCAGCGATGCGTGCGTCGATCTCGGCCAGCACGCCTTCTTTCCAGTGCAAACGCTGCACCTGCCATGTGCCCAGCCCCAGAAACAGAGACAGCACGGCAATAGACAGGATGATGGCGATGGCTTGGCGCATGATACAGATCCGAAAAAGAAAGGCGCGAGGGTTTCCCCTCGCGCCCCTGATTAGGACTAATCGCAGGTCAGGTTCAACCGCCCCAAACGTAAACAGCGGCGAACAGGAACAGCCATACAACGTCAACGAAGTGCCAGTACCAAGCTGCGGCCTCGAAGCCAACGTGGCTTTCCGGGGTAAAGTGACCCTTCATCGCACGCAGCAGGCAGATGAACAGGAAGATGGTGCCGACGATCACGTGGAAGCCGTGGAAGCCGGTAGCCATAAAGAAGTTGGCGCCATAGATGTTGCCCGAGAAGTCAAAGGCAGCATGGCTATATTCGTAGGCCTGGAAAAAGGTGAAGATCACGCCCAGGATCACGGCCAGTGTCAGACCCCAAACCAGATCTTTCCGGTTGTTTTCATGCGCGATGGCGTGGTGCGCCCAAGTTACGGCACAGCCCGACAGAAGCAGGATCAGCGTGTTGATCAGCGGCAGGTGCCAGGGATCAAAGGTCTCGATCCCAACCGGCGGCCAAACACCATCAATCTTGGGCGAGCCCTCGGTCATCGGGTACATGGCGTGCTTGAAGAAGCTCCAGAACCACGCAACGAAGAACATCACTTCGGACATGATGAACAGGATCACGCCATAGCGCAGGCCGATTTTCACGACCGAGGTGTGGTCGCCGGTTTCGCCTTCATGCACAACGTCCGACCACCAAGCGAACATGACGTACAACACGCCAGCCAGACCGATGAAGAACAGCCAAGGGTTGCCTTCAGCCATCCATTTGACGGCGCCAAACAGCATAACGAAGCCTGCCACGGCACCCAGGAACGGGTTCACCGAGGGCGGCAGAATGTGAAAATCGTGGTTCTTTGCGTGTGCCATAAGCGTCTAGTCCCTGTTCTTCTGGCGTCAGTTTTGCACAACCGTCTGAGGTGCGTCTAGCGAAGCGACCTCTTCCGGCAATTCGGTTTCGTGGAACGTGTAGGACAACGTGATCGCGTTCACGTATTTGCCTTCATCGTCCTCGATCAATTCGGGGTCCACGTAGAAGGTGACCGGCATGGTCACGCGTTCTCCGGGTTGCAGCACCTGCTGTTCAAAGCAGAAGCAGTCAATCTTGGTGAAGAAGCCACCCGCGGCGAAAGGTGCCACGTTGTAGCTGGCGGTGCCGGCGACGGGGCGGTCGGTCGGGTTGTAGGCTTCATAAAACGCCAGACCGGTCTCGCCCAAACGGATCTCCATCTCGCGCTGGACGGGCTTGAACTCCCACGGCATGCCGCGCTCTTTTGAGGCGTCGAAGCGGACCAGCACGGTGCGGTCCAGCACAACGTCGGATGCGGTTTCAGCCACACCTGTGACACCGCCAAAGCCGGTCACGCGGCAGAACCAGTCATAGAACGGAACCGAGGCCCAGCTGAGCGATCCCATCAGAAGGACCACGCCAACGGCCTTTGCCGCGGTTTTCTGAGGCTTCGTCAAGCTCATTGGCTGGCCTCCGACGCGGCTTCCGGTTGATACAGCTCTCCGACTTTTGCCACGGTCAGGCCGTAGACAAGGGCAACAAAGCCAACCAGAACAAGGCCCAACCCGATATTGCGGGAAAAGCGGCGCTTGTGCATTTCGTGTTCTGCCTTGATCGCCATTAGCCCCAGCCCCCCAGACCAAACGGTTTCAACGAGGCTTCGACCAGAAGCGCACCATAGTGCAGGAACAGATAGGCCAGCGACAGCTTGAACAGGCCACGTTCGGCCTTATGGCTGTCAGCTTCGCTGTCCGCGTCGGTGCGGCGGAACACGTCCCATGCACCTTTGATGAACATGGCGTTCAGGAGCAGCGCGATCACCATATAGGTGGGACCACCGACCGAGGTCAGGCCCAGCGCGATGGCAACAGCAGCCAAGGCAAATGTGTAGCCAAGGATATGGTTGCGGGTCGCTTTGCGGCCGTGGGTCACGGTCAGCATCGGCACACCGGCGTTTGCATAATCACCCTTGGTGAAGAGGGCCAGCGCCCAGAAGTGCGGCGGCGTCCATGCGAAGGTCAAAGCGAACATCAGAACGCTTTCGATCGAGATCCCACCCGTGGCCACAGCCCAGCCGATCATCGGAGGGAACGCGCCCGCCGCGCCACCGATCACGATGTTCTGCGGGGTCCAGCGTTTCAGCCACATCGTGTAGATCACGACATAGAAGAAGATGGTGAAGGCCAGCAGGGCTGCGGCCATCAGGTTGGCAGCCAATCCCAGCATCACAACGGCCATGACCGACAGGGTAATGCCGATGGCGAACGCCTCGCCTTCCTCGACCTTGCCCGAGGGGATCGGACGGGTCAGAGTACGCTTCATTTTGCGGTCGATATCAGCATCCCACCACATGTTCAGGGCACCCGAGGCGCCTCCGCCCACGGCGATGAACAGGATCGAGGCCAGACCAACGATGGGGTTCACACCAACCGGCGCGACCAGCAGCCCCACAAGGGCTGTGAACACCACCAGCGACATAACGCGCGGCTTCAACAGCGCGAAATAATCGCCAAACCCGGCCTCGCCGGTTTCGGTCTTGGTGGTTTGGATGCTGGCGTCAGTCATGATGTTTTGGCGCTCTGGCTAGAGTCTTTTTGGTAAGAAACCGCCCCCGGGAAGGGCGGCTTGTGGGAAGGGGTTTCCCCCTTCCGTCTGATCAGTTTGCCGATGCAACCTGAATGGCAGGTGCGGTGGTCGCGTCGCCTGCATATTCTTCGATCGCGCCTTTCAGCCAAGCTTCGTACTCGGCTTCGGTCACGGCTTTCACAGTGATCGGCATGTAAGCGTGGTCTTTGCCACACAGCTCCGAACACTGGCCGAAGTAGATGCCTTCCTTGCCGGGCTCAACTTCGAACCACAGTTCGGCCAGACGACCGGGAACAGCGTCCTGCTTTACACCAAAGGCCGGGATGGTCCACGAGTGGATTACGTCGGCAGCAGTCACCTGCATCACAACTTTCTTGCCGGTGGGCACGACAACAGCGGTATCGGTGGCCAGCAGATAGTCGCTCTGCTCGTATCCGTGGTCTTCCAGGGCCGATTTATCCAGAAGGAAGCTGTCGAAGCCGAACTCGTGCTCGGGATATTCGTAACCCCAGTACCACTGGTACCCGGTGACCTTGATCACGACGTCACCTTTGGGGATGACCTGCTGCTGGAACAGAACCGGCAGCGAGAACGCACCGATGAAGACCAGGATCACAACCGGGATCAGGGTCCATGCAATTTCAATCGGGGTGTTGTGCGAGAAGGTCGCCGGTTCAGGGTTGGCGCGGCGGTTGTGGCGCACGATCACCCACAGAAGCAGCGCGGTCACGAACAGCGAGATGGCGATGATGATCACGTTGATCAGACCGTCCAGCCACTGCGCATTTTCAGCGATGTTGGTTGCTGCAGGTTGGAACCCGATTGCACCGTCGACCGGCTTACCCAGCACTTCGAGGTTTTCCTGAGCCGAGGCGATACCCGCCGTCATCATAGCCGTTGCAGTGGCGAAAAGGCTGCTGAAACGCATCATATTCGTCTTTCTCTTCCCTGTGCGGCGCGGCCCGACACCGGTGATTTCCGGTTCAAGCTGCTGCGCGCTCATGCCTCTCCCGCACATGGGGCGCGGGAATCCCTTGTTTCTCATTGGTGTGAAACCATATTAGTAAGCTGGGAACAAGGAAAAACCTTCGCAAGTTAACGAACAACGTCGCGTTTAGCGCAAACTAAAGGCCCCCCATGACCGACACCACCGCATTTCGCCCGTTCGAGACCCTGATTGGACAGGATGAGGCCCAAAAGATTCTGGCGCAGACCACACAAGGCGCCGATGACGGCGAGTTGTTTCTGGAACGGATGCGGTCCGAGGCCTTGGTCTTTGACGACGGCCGCCTGCGCAACGCCAGCTATGACGCCTCCGAGGGCTTTGGCCTGCGCGCCGTGAACGGCGAAACCACCGGCTACGCCCACTCGACCGAGATCAGCGAGGCGGCGCTGAAACGTGCGGCCTCGACCGTGGCGCTGGCCGTGGGCGATGGTGGCGGCACATGGGCCGATGCCCCTTCCCGCACCAACCGCAAGCTCTATACAGATGCCGACCCGATGGCAGATGCGGGCTTTGGCCTGAAGGTCGAGACGCTGCGCGAGATCGACGCCTTCACCCGCGACCTTGATTCGCGCGTTGTGCAGGTCTCGGCCACCATCGCGGCATCTCTGCAAGAGGTGCATATCCTGCGCCCGGACGGTCAGTTGGTGTCGGACACGCGTCCGATGACACGGCTGAACGTGTCTGTGATAGTTGAAGAAGACGGGCGACGCGAAAGCGGTTCGGCAGGCGGCGGCGGACGTGCCGGACTGACCGGGTTGATGGACCCGAAACACTGGCAAAGCACCGCGCGCGAGGCATTGCGGATTGCATTGGTGAACCTCGACGCGGTGCCTGCGCCTGCGGGTGTGATGGACGTGGTTCTGGGCAACGGTTGGCCCGGCATTCTGCTGCACGAGGCGGTGGGCCACGGGTTGGAGGGTGACTTCAACCGCAAGGGCACCTCGGCCTTCTCGGGCCTTGTGGGGCAACAGGTTGCGGCAAAAGGCGTAACCGTCGTGGATGATGGCACCCTGCCCGACCGCCGCGGCTCGATCAGCGTGGATGACGAAGGCACGCCCTCGGGCCGGACCACCCTGATCGAAGACGGCGTGCTGGTCGGCTATATGCAAGACCGCCAAAACGCCCGCCTGATGGGTGTGCCCGCCACTGGAAACGGACGCCGCCAAAGCTACGCCCACGCGCCCATGCCCCGCATGACCAACACCATCATGGAAGGCGGCACCGCCACGCCAGAAGAAGTGTTGGGCGAGCTGAAAGACGGCATCTATGCCGTCGGGTTTGGCGGCGGTCAGGTGGACATTACCAACGGCAAATTCGTCTTCTCCTGCACCGAAGCTTATCGCGTCGAAGGCGGCAAGGTCGGCGCGCCGGTGAAAGGCGCCACCCTGATCGGAGACGGCCCGCAAGCGATGAAACAAATCCGCGCGATCGGGAATGATATGGCGCTGGATCCCGGCGTCGGCACCTGCGGCAAGGCGGGGCAGTCAGTTCCGGTTGGCGTGGGACAGCCATCGTTGCTGATTGGTGGGCTGACGGTCGGGGGCTCGGCAGCTTAGCGGGCCTTTTCCCAGTCCAAACGCGGGTGGACACCTTACTCTCAGGCGATTCACCCGCCGTTAACCAATTTCCCTGCATGCTGATCCGGCAAAAGACGGAATCACGTATGACCAAGGACCTTTTCCAACCTCTTCACCCCATTCCCTCACCCAGGACAGAGGATGAGGCCGTCTTGTGGATCCGTCTTTTGCGTTCGCGTCGCGTCGGCGTATCAACCTTTTTCAGGCTTCTGGGCGAACATGGCTCGGCCGAGGCCGCGCTGGACGCCCTGCCCGAGGTCGCGAAGGCGGCGGGTGTGAAGGATTATGCCTCCTGCCCCGAAGATGTGGCCCAAGACGAATACCGTCGGGCGCAGATGGCCGGGGCCAAGATGATCTGCTGGGGCACTGACGCCTACCCAGCGCTTCTGTCCGAAATCTCGGACCCGCCCCCGTTTTTCTGGGCGATGGGCGACACAACCCTGTTGCACAGCCCCATTATCGCGCTGATCGGCGCGCGCAACGCGTCCTCGATCGGGACGCGCATGGCCCGCAAACTCGCCAATGAGTTGGGCGAGGCAGGGTTCACCGTCATTTCGGGCCTCGCGCGCGGGATCGATACGGTCGCCCACGAAGCCGCGTTGAAATCCGGCAAGACCATCGCCGTGATGGCCGGCGGCGTGGATGTCATCTATCCAAAAGAAAACACCGATCTGGCCGAGGATATCGCGCGCGACGGGCTGCGCATCTCGGAAATGCCGCCGGGTGTCACCCCACAAGCGCGACACTTCCCACGCCGCAACAGGTTGATCTCTGGACTGGCCCGCGCCGTAGTGGTCGTCGAGGCCGCGGCGAAATCCGGATCGCTTCTGACCGCCCGCAACGCGTTGGATCAGGGGCGCGACGTGTTGGCCGTTCCGGGACATCCTTTTGATGCCCGTGCCTATGGGTGCAACATGCTGATCCGGGACGGCGCGGCGCTGGTGCGCAACGCGGCAGATGTGATCGAGGCAATAGGTCCGGCACAATCACCGGCGTCGACTGACGCGAAATCACACGTAAATGACGCTTCTGCTGCCACATCCAAGGCCGGAACCCGCGATAAAAGGACATTGGCAGAAACCGCCAAACTACACGGCCAGATCCTGTCCAGACTGGGATCTTGCCCCTTGGCCGAGGATCAGCTGATCCGCGATATCGGTCAATCACATGGTCTGGGCTCGCAACAGATTCTACCGGAATTGGTGAATCTCGAGCTTGATGGACGCATCACGCGCCAAGCTGGGGGGCTTCTTTCGAAGCCCTCATAAGCCCATTTGGAAGATTGGTAATATCTTTTTACCAATTTAGCGCTAAACCTTACCCAATCGTTACAAAAACTATTGCGCTGCAATGCGGCACGCCCTACGACTCCTGCAATTCCACGAACGGGACAAGGGGACCACTGATGCGCGACTTTCAGAAAATCCTGATCGCCAACCGCGGCGAGATTGCAATCCGCGTGATGCGGGCGGCGAACGAGATGGGCAAAAAGACCGTTGCGGTCTATGCCGAAGAGGACAAGCTGGGCCTGCACCGCTTCAAAGCGGACGAGGCGTACCGGATCGGCGAAGGCATGGGCCCGGTGGCCGCCTACCTGTCGATTGACGAGATCATCCGGGTGGCCAAGGAAAGTGGCGCTGACGCGATCCACCCGGGCTATGGCCTTTTGTCGGAAAACCCCGACTTCGTGGACGCCTGTGCGGCCAACGGCATCACCTTCATCGGCCCCAAAGCCGAAACCATGCGCGCACTGGGCGACAAGGCCTCGGCCCGTAAGGTTGCGATTGCAGCCGGTGTTCCGGTCATCCCGGCCACCGAAGTGCTTAGCGATGACATGGAGGCTATCAAGTCGGAAGCGGCCGAGATCGGCTATCCCCTAATGTTGAAAGCCAGCTGGGGCGGCGGCGGACGCGGCATGCGCCCGATCTTTGGCCCGGATGAGGTTGAAGAAAAAGTTCTGGAAGGCCGCCGCGAAGCGGAAGCTGCGTTCGGCAACGGCGAGGGCTATCTGGAAAAGATGATCACCCGCGCCCGTCACGTCGAGGTGCAGATCCTCGGCGACAGCCACGGCAACATCTATCACCTCTATGAGCGCGACTGCTCGGTCCAGCGCCGCAACCAAAAAGTGGTCGAACGTGCACCTGCGCCGTACCTGTCGGAAGCCCAGCGGGAAGAGCTGTGCGAGCTTGGCCGCAAGATCTGTAACCACGTGAACTATGAATGCGCGGGCACGGTCGAATTCCTGATGGATATGGAATCGGGCAAGTTCTACTTCATCGAAGTGAACCCCCGCGTTCAGGTCGAGCACACCGTGACCGAGGAAGTCACCGGCATCGACATCGTGCAGGCGCAGATCCTGATCGCCGAAGGCAAGTCGCTGGCCGAGGCCACCGGCAAAGCCAGCCAGTATGACATCCGTCTGAACGGCCACGCGCTGCAAACCCGTGTGACCACGGAAGATCCGCAGAACAACTTCATCCCGGATTACGGCCGGATCACCGCCTATCGCTCGGCCACTGGCATGGGCATCCGTCTGGATGGCGGCACGGCCTATGCGGGCGGTGTCATCACGCGCTACTACGATTCGCTGCTGACCAAAGTGACGGCCTGGGCACAGACGCCCGAAAAGGCGATCGCCCGTATGGACCGCGCGCTGCGCGAGTTCCGTGTGCGCGGCGTGTCGACGAACATCGCGTTTGTCGAGAACCTGCTGAAGCACCCGACCTTCCTGAACAACCAGTACACCACCAAGTTCATCGACGAGACGCCGGAGCTGTTCAAGTTCTCGAAACGTCGTGACCGCGGCACCAAGGTTCTGACCTATATCGCGGACATCACCGTGAACGGGCACCCGGAAACGGCTGATCGCCCGGCCCCGCCCGCCGATCTGAAAGCGCCGAAGCCCCCTGCTCTGCGCGCGGATCCGGCTGCTGGCACCCGCACCCTGCTTGAGGCCGAAGGTCCGCAGGCCGTCGCCGATTGGATGAAGGCGCAGAGACAGCTTCTGATCACAGACACCACGATGCGTGACGGACACCAGTCGCTTCTGGCAACCCGCATGCGCTCGATCGATATGATCAAGGTGGCCCCCGCATACGCCGCAAACCTGCCGCAGTTGTTCAGTGTCGAATGCTGGGGCGGCGCGACCTTCGACGTGGCCTATCGCTTCTTGCAGGAATGCCCGTGGCAGCGCCTGCGCGACCTGCGCAACGCGATGCCGAACGTGATGACGCAAATGCTGCTGCGCGCCTCGAACGGGGTGGGCTACACCAACTACCCGGACAACGTCGTGCAAGAATTTGTGCGTCAGGCAGCGGTGTCCGGTGTCGACGTGTTCCGCGTGTTCGACTCGCTCAACTGGGTCGAAAACATGCGCGTTGCGATGGATGCCGTGGTCGAAGCCGGCAAGGTCTGCGAAGGCACGGTCTGCTATACCGGCGACATCCTGAACCCGGATCGCTCGAAATATGACCTGAAGTACTATGTCGGCATGGCGAAAGAGCTAGAGGCCGCAGGCGCCCATGTTCTGGGCCTGAAAGACATGGCTGGCCTTTTGAAACCCGCCGCAGCCCGCGTGCTGGTGAAAGCGCTGAAGGAAGAAGTCGGCCTGCCGATCCACTTCCACACGCATGACACCTCGGGCATTGCAGGTGCGACCATCCTGTCCGCTGCCGATGCGGGCGTCGATGCCGTGGACGTGGCGATGGACGCGTTCTCGGGCGGCACATCGCAGGCCTGTCTGGGCTCGGTGGTTGAGGCCCTGCGCAACACCGACCGCAATACCGGGCTGGACATTGGCGCGATCCGTGAGATCTCGAACTATTGGGAAGGCGTACGCCACCAATATGCCGCTTTCGAAAGCGGGTTGGAGGCACCGGCATCCGAGGTTTACCTGCACGAGATGCCCGGCGGCCAGTTCACCAACCTGAAGGCGCAAGCGCGCTCGCTTGGTCTGGAAGAGAAATGGCCGGACGTGGCGCAAAGCTATGCGGATGTGAACCAGATGTTTGGCGACATCGTGAAGGTGACCCCGTCGTCGAAAGTTGTCGGCGACATGGCCCTGATGATGGTCAGCCAGGGCCTGACCCGCGACGAGGTCGAGGATCCCAAGACTGACGTGGCCTTCCCGGATTCGGTGGTCGACATGATGCGCGGCAATCTGGGCCAACCGCCCGGTGGCTTCCCAGACAGCATCATCAAGAAGGTTCTGAAGGACGAGAAGCCGAACCTTGAGCGTCCCGGCAAACATCTGGAGCCCGTAGACCTGGAAGCCACGCGTGCCAAACTGTCGAAGGAGCTGGAAGGCTTTAAAGTCGATGACGAGGATCTGAACGGCTACCTGATGTATCCCAAGGTCTTCTTGGACTACATGGGCCGCCACCGCCAATACGGCCCGGTCCGCACTCTGCCGACCAAGACCTTCTTCTACGGCATGGAGCCGGGGGAAGAGATCTCGGCCGAGATCGATCCGGGCAAGACGCTGGAAATCCGTCTGCAAGCCATGGGCGAGACCGACGAGAACGGCGAAGTGAAGGTGTTCTTTGAATTGAACGGCCAGCCGCGCACCATCCGCGTGCCGAACCGCTTGGTCAAATCGTCGACCCAAGCCCGTCCGAAGGCCGAGGATGGCAACCACAACCACGTGGGCGCCCCGATGCCGGGCGTGGTGGCCTCGGTTGCTGTGGCCGCAGGGCAGCAGGTACATGAAGGCGATCTGCTTCTGACCATCGAAGCGATGAAGATGGAAACGGGCATCCACGCCGAACGCGACGCGGTGGTCACCGCCCTGCACGTTCAAGCAGGTGGTCAGATCGACGCGAAGGACCTGTTGGTCGAGCTGGAGTAACAGATACGACCAAGAAATCGAAAACGGCCGCCAATTTGGCGGCCGTTTTTCATTTTCGCGACAAATGTCTAAGCGCTGGCTTAGAACGCGCTCTCGCGGCTTTGTCGCGCCTTGATCTGACAATGAGTGTGATGATGATGCGCGTCGCGGTGGTTTTCATCATGACATTTCGGACAAAGAGCGACCGGCGTCAGCACGCGCCCTCCGCCACCCAATCGGGCCATGAACTCATCACCACAGACCTCAAGGCTTTCTCCACGGGCTGCGAGTTCTTCGGACGTCACGCCGCAGCATTCACACTGTTTCAAGGACAACGCCTCACGGCGTTCTCGCTCTGTCACCACCTTTTGATAGTTGCAAGCTTCTAGTTTCAAAACACACCCCCCCAGGATGATTCTGAGCCCCACACTCCTTCTACTTTCCAATATAGGTAATAATCGTGCGATTTTCAGGTCAATTCTTTGTGTCTTCTATACCCGCCCCTCAAACATCCCACTTCGCGGCAAAAAAAACTGAAATATCGCGCTTTTCCTCTTGCAGCCCGCGCCCGTATTTCTTATTTCACGCCTCACCGAAGGAAGCGGGCGTAGCTCAGGGGTAGAGCATAACCTTGCCAAGGTTAGGGTCGGGCGTTCGAATCGCCTCGCCCGCT
>NZ_CANLNB010000005.1 GCF_947492455.1 uncultured Aliiroseovarius sp. | reverse complement strand
GGCATCTCGGGCGCCATCCAGCACTTGGCTGGTATGAAAGACTCGAAGATCATCGTTGCGATCAACAAAGACGAAGAAGCACCGATCTTCCAGGTTGCCGACTTCGGCCTGGTTGCCGACCTGTTCGACGCTGTGCCGGCCCTGACCGACGCCGTCTGATCGGACATCGCATAAGACACAAAAGGCCCGCCCATCCGGCGGGCCTTTTCTGTTTACAGCTTTTGCGAAGTGCGGAGGCGGTCAGGTCAGCTACTAACCTCGGCCCTGAAGGCAGAGAGGGTGATCCCGAACTTGCTTTTGAACAGGCGAGAGAACTGCGCCTGATCCGAAAATCCAAATCGATAAGATACTTCTGAGATCGGAAGCCCCGGCGCCGTTGCCAGACGATCCCGCGCTGCGATCAGGCGCTGATCTCGTATTTGCTGGCTGACCGTACCATTCACATCCTTGAACAGGTCATGCAGATAGCGTTTCGAGATTCCGCTGCTTTCAGCGAGGTGCTGTCAGACTAATTCGAACTCGTCTCTACTAGGCCAGCACGACTGTCATTTATTCAGCGCAAAGACCGCGCCACTCGGCGAGAGCAACAGTACGGTTTAGCTTGAAATGGCATCTTTGCGAAAGGTTGCGATCCTGGTTGAAGTGGTTGAAGACGGAAGCGTGGACGGAAACGAATTTCTGCAAACTTCGCATTCTGCGAAACCTCTGCATCGCCCGCTCCCTTCGTCGAAAGGGTAGGTTTGAATTCTCAATTCGGTTGTTCTTCCAGCGGCCAACCTCTCGCTTATCGGTGTTGCCGAGCAACCGCGTTGCGGCTCCGTATGACCGAAGTTTGTCTGCCACAACCACTTCCGGTTTACCGTATCGCTTCATCGCTTTCTTCAGGAAAACAAGAGCTGCAGAGCGATCCCGACGTTTGGTTGCAAAGCTTTTTAAAACCCCTCCCTCATGGTCCACTGCCCTCCACAGATAATGCCGTTTGTCGTTGATCTTTACAAAAACCTCATCCAGATGCCACCTTCAGGTCGAGTACGCTCGAAGTTGCTGGACCCGCTTTCGGCGAATTTCAGACGCGAACATTGGGCCGAAGCGATTCCACCAAAATCGAATGGTTTCGTGGCTAACGTCAATACCGCGTTCGTGCAGCAAGTCCCCTACGTTTCGAAGCGACAGCGGGAACCGGACATACAGCATTACCGCCAGCCGGATAATCTCCGGGCTGGTTTTGACGTAGAGAAAGGGCGATCTCTTTCTCATACCAGGACGCTACTTCCCCGCTCCACCCGCCTCAAGCTAGTTTAGTCTGACAAGAGCGGCTGGATCGTTTGCAGCGACAGACGCCGTCAACGGGTTGATCACGCGTCTGGATGCCGAGGTGATCAAAACTATCGCCCTGGTCATTCAGTCCGGCACTCTTGGAAATGGCCAGTTGTGCATCACGCTGTCTGCGGAACCGCTTGTTGGGATGTTGAAACTCAAACCAGGAGATTTGCACCCGACTCTGCTAGACATTTCTGTCCCCATCATCATCCGGCGACGCGGTGCCGAGATGAAGATTATTGCCGGAGAGCAACACCCTACACCTGACAAAACCCTCCTCCAGGCGTTACGCAATGCCCATGCCTGGATTGGCGAGATGAAGTCCGGCACGTCCATCCGAGAGGTCGCCACAAAGGCCAGCATATCCGAAAGCTATGTCACGCGGATCCTACCGCTGGCCTTCCTGTCACCCCGAATCCAGAACGTCATTCTGAGTGGCACCCAACCGGTCGAGCTCACCCTCGAAACCCTCGTGTGCACCACGCTTCCCCTGGACTGGTCCGCCCAGGAACGCCTGCTCGGATGGCCTGAATTCCCCTCTCCCTGATACCGCGCCAGGTTTCCTGATCCTTGCCTACAAACTCCCTGTTACCGAACATAAGTTACCTGTTCCGGCGTATGGGGAATTAGGCGCGCAACCCATTGTTATCCCTGCAGTTAAATTTCCACCATCTGCTCCAAATCATCGATCGCTAACAAAATTCCCTGTAAATCACCCCTTATCAGGGAAATAGCTGTCCAAACCCCACCGACCCAATTGGGCCTTTGAGACTTCTGAGAATGAACAGGGGAATTCCGACCGACGGTGAGTCTCAGTGCAAAACACATCCCCACAACCGCCTGAATTGACGGCAGTAATCAAAACCAATTCTGCAGGGAAACCTGAGACAGGGGTGCGTGGCGGAGCGGAAGGGATTCGAACCCTCGAGACGGTTCCCCGCCTACACACTTTCCAGGCGTGCGCCTTCGACCACTCGGCCACCGCTCCGCCGACGTTGTTATTCGGAAGTGCTGCGGGGTTCAAGCGGTCATTATCACTTTTCGCGGCGGGCAACGCGAATATCTACACACGACCAAACGCAGCGACGCTCACCGCATTTTCTTGTCATAAATATCCCCGCCGGAGGCCTGAATTCTGCCGCAGCTTGCTGCGGCCACCGCCAAGTGGAGCGGCCCGACAGGGCCGCGCCGCGCGGCAGCGCTAGTCTTCAAGATGCAAGGCAACGCGGCGGTTCATGCGGCCTTTCTTTTCCACCTTCCCAAGACGGACACGACCAATTTCGGTCGTGCGAACAACGTGCGTGCCACCACAGGGCTGAAGATCCACCTGCTCACCCTCCGTTCCAATCCGTACCAACCGCACTTGGCCCGCCCCTTTCGGGGGCTGTACGGACATTGTCTTGACCAGACCGGGGTTGGCCTCAAGCTCGGCATCAGAAATCCAACGCATCGTGACCTCAAGATCGCGGGCGATCAGGTCGTTCAGCGCGTCCTCGACAGCCTGCTTGTCCTCAAGCGGATGCTCCATTGCAAAATCCAGACGCGATTTCTCGGCCCCGATCTGACCACCCGTCACGGGCAGTGGAATCACGACTGACAACAGGTGCAGCGCCGAGTGCATCCGCATATGTCGCAGACGCAGATCCCAATCGAGGTTCTGGACGACGTCAGCACCAACGGGTGGCAGCACCTGCCCCTCCGAAGGCACCAGAATGATCGCGCCACCCTCGCCCTTCACCGTCGTGGCGACCTCCATCTGTCCGCCGCCCCATGTCAGTTGCCCCCGGTCCCCCGGTTGCCCGCCGCCGGTCGCATAGAACAGGCTTTGATCCAGAACCACGCCGCCCTGATCAGTATGGGCCAGAACACGGCCCGGTGCCTCGGTCAAATACGCGTCGTCTTGAAACAGTGGCTTACTCATCGCCCTCTCCTTCCCCGTCCAGATCCTCGACCGTCATGGCGTCGCGGTCCAATTTTTGTTCCGGCGCTGCCGCCGTCGCAACGGGCGCCATTGCTGCCCCGGTCAGCACCTCGGGATTGCGCAGCCAGATATCGCGCTGCGCGAAGGGGATCTCGATCCCTTCTTCGACGAAGCGGCGCGCGATCTCGTGGTTGATCTCGCTTTTCACCGACAGCATGAAGTTTACGTCAGACAGGATGGCGCGGATTTCGAAGTCCAGACTGTCTGCGCCAAAACCCTGAAACACCACGGACGGAGCCGGGTTCACGGTGACCATCGGATGCGCCTCGGCGATCTCGCGCAGGATGGCTTCGACACGTCTGGTATCAACGCCGTATGCTACACCCACAGGCACGATCACCCGCCCGATCGAATTGCCGCGCGTGTAGTTCGTCACCACGCCCGATACGAGGTCCGAGTTGGGCAGGATCACGTCTGACCGGTCGAACGTCTCGATCCGCGTCGCACGCACCGAGATATCGCGCACATAGCCCATCTGGCCGTTCACCTCGATCCAGTCCCCTTCGGAAATGGGGCGTTCGATCAACAGGATGATGCCAGACACGAAATTCGACACGATGGTTTGCAGGCCAAAGCCAATCCCAACGGACAGGGCACCGGCAATGATCGCGATCGAACTCAGGTCGATCCCCGCCCCGGTGATGGCAATGACAGCCGCCAGGAAAATCCCGACATAGCCGGTGCCCACGGCAATCGCGTTCTGCCCGCCCTTATCCAGCTTGGTCTTGGGCAGGATGGTGCCACGTAACGCGGATTGAAGCGCGCGGGTCGCGCCGTAGCCGACAAGGAAGATGGCGGCGAAAATCATAAACGCGCGCGGGGTAATCCGGGCATCGCCCATCTGGAACCCGTTTAGGAAACGCGTCCAAAGTTCCAAGAGATCGGTCGACCGTGCACCCCAGATCAAAGCCAGCAAGGGGATCGCGCCCAAGAGCAGGCAGAAGCTGATGATCACGGGCAAAAGCGCCTGATCCGTCGTCTCGTTGTCGGCGCGCAGGACCGTGGCATAGACGGCTTTGATAAAGGCATTCAGGATCTCGAGCACCGCCAGAACACCCAGCGTCAGGATGGTCGGGATCAGCAGGGCCTCGGCCAATGTGGAATAGCCCACGGCGGCCGCCACAGGTGCCGCAAACCCGACGAGCTCGCAAATCCGGCCAATGACGGCGATGGTCCGCGTTCTAAACGCGCTCTGCGTGGCTGCCGCTTGCGCGCCAAGCTGGCGGCGCAGCAAACGCCCCAGTCGTACCAAAAGGACGCCCGCGCCCACAAGGAAGGGAAAGGCCAGAACTGCGTTGGTGCCGCTGGAATAACTCTCGGCCGCGCCAATGTCGCGTAGCAGGGACAAGAGGCCCAGAAGCAAGCCAAGCAGAGTGACGTCGATGCGCGCCTCGGCCCGTAACGCAGGCGTCGGTAAGTACAGCGAGGCATGTGCGGGCTCTGCCCCGAAAATCCGCGTGCCAATCCACAGCGAGACGAAAAACAGCAGACCCGCCGCAGGCAGCGCATCCGCGATCACCTGCCCGCGCAGGCCCAGTACGCCCGCAAGGTTCAGCGCAATCAGGAAGGCAAACAGCCCCAGCATCGGCGCGATCACCTGCCCCAGCGAAATGACAAAGCCGACAACGCCGCGCGATGGCCCTTTGCGCATCTGACGCAGGCGGTTGCCCACCCGGATCAACCAACTGCGCGAGCGCGATAGCAACACCAGACCCACTGCCAGCAGGACCAACGTCAGTGGCAGGTCGGCGTGCAAATCGCGCCGTTGTGCCTCGCTGCCCCAAGCATTGCGCATTTCGGTCAGCGCCGTGGAAAAGGTCTGTTTTAGCGACGCCAGCGCCAACGGCCAGATCGCCGGGTTCAGCGGTGTCGGGCCAAGTTCCAAAAGTTGGTCGGTTTGGCGCGTGCGCAACACGCTGTCGATTTCGCGGATCAGAAGGTCCGCGCGGGCATAGGCCTCTTCCGCTTCCTTGACGGGTGCTTGCGCCTTGCTCAGCTCATCAGTCAGCGCAGCCCGCCGCTGGGTCAACACCGCGCCCTCGCTTCCCGGATCTTCCGGCTCGGGTCCCAAGGTGGCCAGCTGCGTCTTCAGTGTGTCGATACGGATCGAATTCTCGTCCTGCGCGGATTTAAACAACCCGCGCCACTGGTCGATCTCGCTGCGCAACTCGCTGAGCGCCTGATCCGAGGCGCGCCCGATCTCGAGTACGCGTTCGCCCCGTTCAGCCACACGTGACCACGCCAGATAATCTGGCGTGCCGCTTTCGGTCAGGACATAGCTGGGCGTATCCGTGCTGGTCTCTGCGTCTTGCGCGCTGGCCCCGAGGGGCAAAAGCAGCAGCGCGGCGCACAGCCACACTCGCATCAACCAAAGGACCCGGGTGGGCAGCGTCGAACGGCGCAGATCAGAGGTCATCAGTGATCCTCGAACACCTCCGGCATGAAGGCGGGTTCGCGATCCAACCAAGTGGGGATCGGAAGGCCCTTTTCACGCAGGAAGTCCGGGTTGAACAGCTTCGACTGATAGCGCGTGCCGTAGTCGCACAGGACGGTCACAATCGTGTGGCCCGGCCCCATTTCGCGCGCCATGCGCATGGCGCCGGCCACATTGATGCCCGACGAGCCACCAAGGCACAGGCCTTCATCCTGCAGCAGGTCGAAGATCACTGGCAAAGCTTCGTCATCGGGGATTTGGAACCGCATATCCGGCGTGAAGCCCTCGAGGTTCGCGGTGATGCGCCCCTGCCCGATCCCTTCGGTGATCGAGCCACCTTCGGGTGCCGCAGTGCCGGTTTCATACAGCGAATACAGACCCGAGCCCATCGGGTCGCTGAGCGCAACCTTCACGCCTTTGGGCTGTAATGCCATGCCGACGCCGGCCAGCGTGCCGCCCGAGCCGACCGCGCAGGTGAAGCCATCCACCTTTCCATCGGTCTGCGCCCAAATCTCAGGCCCAGTGCCTTCGATATGCGCCTGACGGTTGGCCACGTTGTCGAACTGGTTGGCCCAGATCGCGCCCGCAGGTTCGCTTTCGTTCAGCTTCTCGGCCAGACGGCGCGAGTAATGCACGTAATTGTTGGGGTTCTTGTACGGAACGGCAGGGACTTGAACCAGTTCGGCGCCCGCCAGACGGATCATGTCCTTCTTTTCCTCGGATTGGGTTTCCGGGATCACGATCACCGTCTTGAAGCCCATCGAGGCGCCCACCAGCGCAAGGCCGATCCCGGTATTCCCAGCGGTCCCTTCAACAATCGTCCCACCCGGCTTCAGCGCGCCACGCGCCACGGCATCACGGATAATAAACAGCGCCGCGCGGTCCTTAACGGACTGGCCCGGGTTCATAAACTCGGCCTTGCCCAGAATTTCACAGCCCGTCGCCTCAGAGGCGGCATTCAGCCGGATCAGAGGCGTATTGCCCACGGTTGCTTCGAGATCGCGTTTGATGTCCATTTTCCAGCCCTTTATCGCGCGTCGTTTCTACCATCTGTATGACCTGACAATAGGCGGTTCAAGGGCCGAGCATCACGAATGCGTGCGCAAATCCTGCCGATTGGCCGCCAACCAGAAAGCCGCGAGGATCAGAGGGCCAACATTTGCCTCGCCCGAGGTGATCAGCTCCATCAAACGATCAAAGGGGATGACGTGGCTGCGAATGTCCTCGGCCTCGCTTTCGACGCCCCCAATGCCGCCTGCATCATCGGGAAGATCGCAGAGGGCGATGAAGGGGAAAAAGAACTCGGTATTTGCGCCGGGGCTGGGGTAATGCGGGGGCAGTGGAATCAGACGATCCAGCGTGAGCCCCGCTTCCTCCATCGCTTCGCGGCGTGCGCAGTCTTGAGGAGCCTCACCACCGTCGATACGGCCAGCAACGGGCTCAAGTAGCCAAGGATGCACATCTCCGCGGACATGCGGGCCAATGCGGAATTGTTCGATCACCAAAACACGGTCGCGTACCGGGTCGTAGGGCAGCACGATCACGGCATCCCCGCCGACGAAAGCAGCGCGGTCCACAACCTCGCTCATCTCGCCCGAATATTTGCGGAACGACAGCTCCTGCTCTTCCAGGGTGAAGAACTTGGTATAGGGACGGCCACTGTTTTGAACCGACACATCCTGCGCCCCGTAATTCGCGCGCAAGGTTGTCGGGGCCGGTTCGGTTCGTGCCCGCACCCGGCTGGAGGCACGCGTTCGGATCATGGGAAAGCGACGCGCGATCTCGTCTGGCGTGACCTGCCCGAACCCTTCCATGACCTCTTTCGCGGCCTCAACGGTCATGGCGCCGTACTTGGATTCCCAGTCGCTCAGTTTCCAAACGGCTCCGGGCGTCCACAAGCCGGGGGCCGGGAAATAAACCTGTGTCTGGACCTGAGTGCCGTCGGGCTCGACCTGCACCGTGACATCTTCCAGAGCATAGTCAAACCCACCCTCATAGAAGTTGAGCCGCGCGACATCCTGATCCGACAGATCCTGAACCAAAAGCCCGTGCAACCAAGCTGATGCATCACCTTCAGAGATCATTGGAAAGGGCTGATTTTTAACCCAATTTGCGACATGCCCGGGCAGCACCGCAGGGCTGATGCGACAGGTGCTTTCGCCCCCCAAAACCAAATCCAGAAGCGGGCGATGGCACAGGGTGCCATAAAAGAACAACGAATTCACAGGATCCGTTTCACGTCTGCAGGCGGCACGGCACACACAGATGCACTATCCCCACTTTCGAGCGGCGTAAAAGGCCGAAGATGACGCGATAAATGTGCCAAGGATCGCGACGGCCGCGACCTCTGCCGTTGTATACTCAACCGCATAGTCCATACCGATCAGGAAGATATCCTGCAGCGCCTCGATCGGCCCGTCATAGCGCTTGCGCAGCGAGTTGCTGATCATTTTTGAAAACGAGAAGGCAAACAGTGTCAGAAAGACTTGCACAAACAGCGTCGTTCCCGCGTTCGCCCCGACGTTTCCCAGCCCACGATCCGCACGGGGCCCCAGATAGAACCAACCGACGATCAACCCGGCTGTGGCCGTGGTCGGCGACAGTTTGGACAAATCCTGACCTTCAGGGAACAAGGGTTTCACCAACTCTGCACACAGCCATCCAACAGCAGCCAAAATTAGTGCAGAGATCAGTTTTGCGGCTGTGGGCATAGGTCTTCCAAATTTAAGGCACGTGGTCGTTTTTACTAAATCGTTAAGATCTGCTTAAGGCCATACTATGACGTAAATCCCGGCGTTAAAACAGATTTATCAGAGCTTTCGAGCGACAGTCAGTTGTACGACATCGCAGCTTCCTGAATGGAACGCCGCCGCACATGACGTCAGGTAGAAATTCCACATCCGGTGAAATTTCTCGTCAAACCCCATCGGCGCAATTTTGCCCCAGCTGGCGTTGAAGCGGTCAAACCAGCGGCGCAACGTGACCGAGTAACTTTCCCCGAACTCAATCCTGTTTTGCGTGTCCAAACCGGCGCGCGTCACCTCATCCTGCAGCACGGTTTTTGACGGCAACATGCCACCCGGAAAGATGTATTTCTGTATGAAATCAACGCCCTTTCGATAGGCATCAAACCTACGCTCGGCGATGGTGATGATCTGAAGCGTGGCCTTCGCGCCAGGTTTGAGGCAAGATTTCACGGTTTCGAAATAGATGGGCCAGTATTTCTCGCCGACCGCCTCGAACATCTCAATCGAGGCGATGCCGTCATATTGGCCGGTCTCGTCGCGGTAATCCTGCATCTTGATCTCGACCATGTCGGACAGGCCCGCGCGGCGCAGTCGTTCGACCGCATAATCATGCTGCTCCTGGCTGATGGTCAGGCCGGTCACGCGGATCCCCTTGCGTGCGGCGTGCTCGGCAAAGCCGCCCCAGCCGCAGCCGATTTCCAGCACGTGATCCCCCGGCCCCACACCCATCTCGTCAATCATCGAGGCGTATTTCGCCTCTTGCGCGCGTTCGAGGCTTTCCTGCCCCGTTTCAAACAGCGCCGAGGAATAGGTCATCGTGTCATCCAGCCACGCCTGATAGAAATCATTACCCAGATCGTAATGGGCCGAGATGTTCTTCTTCGCCTGTTTCTTGGTGTTGGCCCGCATCAGATGGCGCAGACGCTCGTAAGCGCGCAGGAAAATCTGACCGGGAAACCCGTCATAAACCATGTCATTGTCGTCCTGCACCAAGTCCAGAAAGGCCTGCAAATCCGGCGTCGACCACCCACCTTCGATGTAGGAGTCACAGAACCCTAGATCTCCTTCGCGGATCAGGCGGGCGAAAACATCCGGATCATGGACGTGAAGCTCGGCCACATAACCGGACTGCGCCGCTTCCGCTCGAAACCGGCGTCCATCAGGCATCACGAAGTCTAAACGGCCTTTGTTCATACGTTTGGCGATCGCAAACACTTGCGCGAAATAGCGGGGCAGATCGCTTTGGTCTTTGGTCTCTGTCAGGATCATGTCACACCCCTGAAGCAACGAAATACTGCTAAAAGGCTATGTCGGGCATGGGTCAGCTGACAAGGTGGCTGCTGTGCAAGTGCGGAAAACGGCTTTGCAAATGCAGTATTTAGGGGCGCTGCCCCGGCCAACGCGACCGGGACAGCGCAGGAAGCCTCAGAGCACCTGATCCAGTGCGTCGATCAGTTTCGCGACCTCTTCTTCGGTCGTGTAATGGGTGAAGCTGAGGCGCAAAACACCGTGTGCGGGGTCTACCCCCTGCGCCTGAAGCGCGCGCACGGCATAGAAATCGCCTCCGCCCGCCATGATGCCCTTCGGCGCCAAGGCTGCGGCCAGATCCTCGCCCGGAATACCGGAAGCCAGCGACACGGTCGGTGCCCGATTGGCCGCCACCGACGGTCCCAACAGACGGACCGAATTCTTGGCGGTGGCGTAGTCCAGAAGCGGTTGCAGCAGCTTCACCTCGTGATCGCGCATCAGGGTGTGAGCGGCAGCGGCCAGTTGGACCGCATCCCCGGTTGCTCCGTGATGCTTGGCCAGGGCCTCCATATAATCTGCCATCCCGGCGGACGCCGCCACTTGCGCGTGGTCCGGGCCTGCGGGGGTGAAGCGTTTATAAAGGCTATCCGCGTTGAAATAATGTGCCTGATTGGGCAGCGTTTCCCCAAGGGCGCGGCGGATCACCATAATGCCCTGATGTGGGCCATAGGTCTTGTAGGCCGAGAACAGATAGATATCTGCACCCAGATCATCGACATTCACAAAGCCATGCGGGGCGTAGCTGACGCCATCCACGCAAGTGTATGCCCCTGCCGCGCGGGCTGTGGCACAAATCGCCTTTACGTCATTGATCTCGCCCACCACGTTCGAGCAATGGGGGAAACAAACCAGCTTGACCTTGCCGTCGCCCAAAAGGTCCTTTAGCGCGGCGGGGGCCAAATGTCCGGTCTCGGGATCGATCTGCCATTCGCGGAGGTCAAACCCTTCGTCGGCCAGACGGCGCCACGGGCCAGAGTTCGCTTCGTGATCCTGATTGGTGACGACGATTGCATCGCCCGGCGACAGGTGCTGCCGGAACGCCTGTGCCAATACGTAGGTGTTCTGTGTGGTGGACGGCCCGAAGGACAGCTCGTCCGTGTCGACGCCCATCATGGCTGCCAGACGCGCGCGCGCCTCATCCATTTCTTCGCCCGCCAGTCGCGAGGCATCATAGGGCGCATAGGGCTGCACCTTGCGCTGCGTGTAATAGCGGGTCAGGCGATCAATCACGGGCTTGCAGATATATGACCCGCCCGCGTTCTCGAAAAACGCTTGGCCCTGCAATGAGGGTTCAGAAAACGCAGGAAATTGCGCACGTACCCAGTTTACATCAAGCTCGGCCATCGCAGGCTCCTTTTTGGTGTGTCGGGGGATTGTCCTGCCCCCTGAGTTTCAAGGTCAGGCAGGTCTTCCAGCCAGCCCGCAAGCCTTAGGCGACCGGGGCAGATCCGTGCGGTGACGGAACACCCAATCGCTAGGACGCGCCACGCAGTGGGTCAAGAAAAAAGAGGCCCCGAGGGGCCTCTTCCAAAGTCTTATCTGCGGTCGTGGTCGCCTTAGCGGCGGCGTTCAGCCCGCAGCCCCAGGAAGATCGAGACGCACATCAGGACCAAAACAATCGCAAACGGGAAACCCGTGGCAATCGCAGCGGCCTGCAGCGCACCAAGTCCACCACCCAGAAGCAGCGCAATTGCGATGGCACCTTCCAGGATACACCAGAACACACGCTGAGCGGTCGGCGCATCGGTCTTACCACCGGCGGTGATCGCGTCGATTACAAGCGACCCCGAGTCCGACGAAGTCACGAAGAACACGATGACCAGAATGATGCCGATGAAGCTTAGAACACCGGTCAGCGGGAAGGCTTCGAACATGGTAAACATTTTCACTTCCAGTGCAGCGTCTTTCAGAGCCTGACCACCGTCACCCATCACTTGATCCAGTGCAGCGCCGCCAAAGACGGTCATCCACAGCGCACCAACAATGGTCGGAATGATCAGAACGCAGGTCACGAATTCGCGGATGGTCCGACCACGCGAGATGCGTGCAATGAACATACCGACAAAGGGTGACCAGCTGATCCACCACGCCCAGTAGAAGGCGGTCCAGCCTTGCATGAAGTTGGTGTCTTCACGGCCAACCACACCCGACAGTGCCGGCAGGTTCACCATGTAGGCCCACATGTTGTCGAAGAAGCCGGTCAAGATGGCAAGGGTCGGGCCAACGATGATCACAAGGATCAGCAGGACAGCGGCCAGTACCATGTTGGCTTCCGACAGGCGTTTCACGCCCTTGTCCAGCCCCGCCACAACCGAAATCAGCGCAAAGCCGGTGATCAGAACGATCAGAAGCACTTTCATACCATCGCTAATCGGCACACCGAACAGATAGTTTAGACCACCAAGCGCCTGGCTTGCACCCAGTCCCAGCGACGTCGCCAGACCAAAGATGGTGGCAAACACGGCCAGTACGTCAATGATGTGTCCAACAAAGCCCCAGGTTGCTTCACCGAACAGCGGATAGAACACTGAACGCATGGTCAGCGGCAGACCGCGGTTGTAGCTGAAAAAGGCCAGTGCCAGCGCAACAACGGCATAGACCGCCCAGGGGTGCAGACCCCAGTGGAAGATCGTGGCAGCCATTGCCAGATCGCGCGATGCAACCGCATCGCCCGCGGCAGCACCCAGCGGTGCCCAGTCGGTGCGTAGGCCGTTCTCGACAGCCGTACCGCCCATCGAGCTTCCGAAGTGCGAGATCGGCTCGGCCACGCCCCAGAACACCAGACCGATGCCCATGCCTGCGGCAAACAGCATCGCGAACCATCCCATATAGGAATAGTCAGGGCGCGCGTCATCGCCACCCAGACGGATCGACCCATAGGGCGTCACGATCAAGAACAGCGAAAACAGAACGAAGATGTTACATGCCAGCATGAACACCCAGTCAAAGCTGCTGGTCAGCGCAGGGCGCAGCCAGCCAAAGAAATCACCGGCTTGCTCTTTAAAAACCAATGAAAAAAAGACAAATGCCAGAATGGTCAGGCCGGACACCAGAAAGACGGGATTATGTACATCCAACCCGAAAATCTGGACGTTGTCCTGACCGACCTCATAGTTGGTTTCAGTCTCTGTCCCCATGGATATCTCCTCCTTTTAGGACTGTGAAGTGCGCGGAACTTGGGCGCGATCACAGTGAGGAAATTGGGGTATTGGGACTGAAAACGGGCCGAAAACGACCTTTTTGTCGCCTTCTGCAGGACCGCAAAAACGCGCACAGACTGGCGGATTTGGCACCTTTTCTATTCGCGACAGATCATGTGCCGAATGCGCCTTTGTCGTGATTCTTGGCCATTTCCTGAAGCTCTGCATCCAGCGGCCAGCGTTTCGCGGCAGCTTCCAGCAGGTCTCCGGGATAATAATCCCCCTCGGCCAAGGGATCCTGCCGTAGCACGTTCAGCGCAAAGGGCTTCAACACGTCCGCACCAATATCCTGCGCGATCATGATGCGCAGATCTTCAGTGGTAAATTGTCCAAGGGGTTTTCGGCGCAGGGCAGTTGTCGTGGCCTCGATATAGGACACGCAACAGGCGACGGGCCAGCGCTGCCCGTCGATCTCTTCCAGCGTTTTATTGGCGAGGGACGCGAGATCGCGCCCCTCATGTTTGTTAGGCATTCACATCCACCACAACACGACCTTTGACACCCCCTTTTAGGATATCAGCCCCCAGTCCGGGAAGGTCTTCAAGTGTCGCAGGGGTAATCATCGCTTCAAGCTTGTCCATCGGTAGGTCGGTCGCAATGCGCTGCCATGCGCGCACGCGGTTGTCGTAGGGCTGCATGACCGAGTCGATGCCCAAAAGGTTCACACCCCGCAGCAGGAACGGAATGACAGTCGCGGGCAAATGTGCGCCGCCAGCCAGACCAACAGCCGACACGGACGCCCCATATTTCATCTGCCCCAGCACGCGCGCCAGCATGTCGCCGCCCACGGCGTCCACACAGCCCGCCCACGTTTCGGCTTCCAGCGGGCGTTTGGTGGTTTCGTTCAGTTCTTCCCGCGCGACGATGGTGGTGGCGCCCAGCGACTTCAGATAATCCGCCTGATCGGCGCGTCCGGTCACGGCAGCAACTTCGTAGCCCAGATTGGCCAGAATGGCGGTAGCAACCGAGCCCACGCCACCCGCAGCACCCGTGACCAGCACCGGCCCCTGCCCCGGTTTCAGACCGTGATCCTCCAGCGCCATCACAGCGAGCATCGACGTGAAACCCGCCGTCCCAACAGCCATCGCCTGTCGGGTGGTCAAACCATCGGGCAGCGGCACCAGCTTACCTGCGTCGATGCGTGCCTTCTGGGCATACCCGCCCCAAGACACCTCGCCCACACGCCAGCCGGTCAGCACGACTTTATCGCCGGGCTTGTAACGGTCGTCATCCGACGCTTCCACGGTACCCGCATAGTCGATCCCCGGCACGTGGGGATAGTTACGCACCAGCCCGCCGCCCTTGGCCGACAGGCACAGCCCGTCCTTGTAGTTCACGGTGGAGTATTCCACGGCGACAGTCACATTGCCCTCGGGCAGCGCGTCTTCACCGATTTCCTTGATCGACGCTTGGGCCAGCCCCCCGTCGTTTTGCTCCATCATCAATGCTTTGAACATTGTCGTCTCCTCAAATCCAGAAAGTGTCATAGACCGTCGCCGCGCGCGGTCCGTCAGGCGTCATCACGTCGAGCTCGGTGCCCGAGTCCCAATGGGTCATCCGCACCATGCCGATGGCGACACCGGTATTGAAATCGGGGGAGTTGGCGGCCGAGGTCACCTGCCCCACCTGCCGGTCCCCATCCATAAGGGGCCACGCTCGATCACAAGGTGGAACGCTGCCTAAGATCTCGATCGCGCGAACCTGTTGGACTGGACCTTCCTTGGCCACACGCAACAGCGCGTCACGTCCAACACAGCCCAGAGCACTTTCCGTAGAACAGAAGCGCCCCAACCCGGCCTCGTGTGGAGTGTTTTCGCGGGTCATGTCGTTGCCATAAGACAGAAGCCCGCCTTCGACGCGCTCGATCCCGTTGGGGCAGCCCGCATGGACATCCATACGCGTGCCAGCCTCCATCAGTGCGTTCCATAGTGGCATGGCAATATCGCTGCCCTCGACATAGATCTCGAACCCGCCCTGCTTGGAATAACCCGACCGTGCGACAACCAGTTTGCGCCCTTGGAACTCCAGCCGTTTGTAGCGGAAAAATCGGATGTCGCGCACGGCATCACCAAACACCGCGGCAGCCAGCTCATCAGACAGCGGCCCCTGAATGGCCAAGGGCGACACGTCAGGCTCGTCCACCAGAACATCCAGTCGGAAGCCATAGGCCAGTCCCTTCACCCACATGAGCAGATCACTGTCTGCAATCGAGATCCAGAACCGGTCTTCGTCCAGCTTCACCGCGACAGGATCGTTCAGCATCCCGCCGGTCTCGTCGACCATCGGTACATAGAAACACTGCCCGTCTTGCATTTTCGACAGATCACGAGGGGTGAGCATCTGGATCAGGCGGGCGGCATCTGGGCCACGCACCTCGACCTGACGCTCGCAAGCAACGTCCCAGACCTGAACGGCGTCTTTCAGGTGACGATAGTCTTCTTCCACCGACCGAAAGACGGTCGGCAGCAACATGTGGTTATACACCGTGTACCCTTTGACCCCAGCGGCTTCGACGCCGTCAGAGAAAGGGGTGCGCCGCAGGCGGCGGGACGGAGAGATCAAGGCCATGGGTCGCGCTCCCGTGGGGTCCTCCGGCCGCGTTAGCGACCAGGGCCTTTCCAATCGATTTGGCAGATCTCGGCGGATTTGCCGTCAAAGTCCCAAACGCGACCGAAGGCACGCACGCGCGCCTCGTCAGCCTTGGCGACGGTGATGTCCGGACCCATCCAGTAATTGGTGTTGGTGATTACCTGATCGGCCCCACCTTTACCCGGAACGGGCGTGACCGAGCCGCGAATGGCTTTACCGACGATCAGACGGCGGGTGTTGCCTTCGGTCTCGAACGACACCGGCGCGCGCTCGGCACCCAGGAACTCGCTGACCAGCATCTTGAACAGACCGGTGGTGCCTTTGGCCGCGCCGGTGAAGATGTGGCAGAGCGCTTCGAACGCCTCGTCCGAGGCACGCTCGTCAATATAGGCCGCCGCTTTCCAGTTGCCGCGCGCCATCCGGCCGGGGATCTCCAGCAGCAGACCCACGTTCAGACCCGCCAGATCCACGTCACCATACTGGCCGCTGTCGATGCGAATGCCGGCCCAACCCATGCAATAGCCTTCGGTCGGCGGGTGGTCACCAAGGCTGACCACGCAGGGGCAGAACACCGTACAGTTACAGTTGAGGATCAGCTCCCCTTTGATGGTCCATTCGACCGTGCCAATTTGCGATCCGTCCATGTTATCCTCCCTGGACAAGCGCCACGATCCCGCCCGCGATCAGCGCCCAGCCCAAGGGGCGGGTCAGATAGCGGCCCAGATCGGGCAGTTTTTCAAAAATCATGATGAGAGTGGCGAGCCCCATGAAGGCGAGGTTCATCACCCCACCGACGAAGCCCAAAAGCATCAGCGCCCAGCAGCAACCAAGGCAAATCGCCCCCAAGCGCAGGCCCAGCGCGACCGCGTTCCAACGGGTCTCGCGCCAGTATTGCATAAAGAAGGTCATCGGTTGGCGGCACTGGCTGAGGCAGCTGTCCTTGAGGGACGAGAATTGATACGCCCCTGCCCCGATCAGCAATCCGCCCGTCAGCCACGGCGAGACGCTTTGGCCCAGTGGCGACAGAAGCCCAGCGCGGAAGAGCACAAGCTGCCCGGCGGCAGCGATGGCAGCAAAGCCCAGCCAAATGGCCAGATAACCCGCAACCAGCTCGGCAAAGCCTTGGCGCGTGCCTGCGCCCGAGGCAATCATGTCGTCATAGGTGGCGAAAGTCGGCAGCGCAGTCGGGGCCATCATCGCGGCGGACATCACCGCCCACATGGCAAAGAGCCCCCAGAACCCGGCTTTGTCAGGCTCGACCACACAGAGAGAGCGCCAGAAGTCAGCGCCGTATATCCGCGACAGTTCCAACGCATCGGATGGCAGCGCCATCGCATAAAGAAGCGCCCAGCCCACAAAGATGAGCCCGAACAGCGCCAACCAATGTGGTGCCCCCATCGTTCTGATCCTTGACGCGACCGACATATTGTCTCCATCTTGCGAGTCGGAATGATAATGTCTGACAATTGCCGATAGGGCAAGTAAATGTCTGACAATTGGAAAGTGACGCGGCGTGAAAACGGACCTGAACGAAAACGAAGACCTCTCGACCCAGATCGCAGAAGCCATTCGCGATGCCATTATCGAGGGCAGCCTGATCGTGGATCAACGCCTGCCCTCCGAGGCGGAACTGTGCGAGAAATTCGACGTGGGCCGCTCCACTGTGCGTGAAGCCTTGAAACGTCTGGCCGCGCAAAACCTGATCCGCACCCAGCGGGGCGCGGCAGGCGGGGCGTTCGTGAACCGCATGTCCTTTGAAGAGGCCTATGACCAGCAGATCACCACCTCGACCCTGCTTCTGTCGATGAACCGCGTGGATTTTGAGACGGCGTGCGAGGCGCGATACGCCCTAGAACGCTCCTGCGCGCCCCTGTCCGCCCAGCGCCGCACAGCGGATCAACTGGCCACCATGCGTGCCGAAATCCACCGCCAATCGCAGCCCGGCCTGACCGACGAGGCCTTCTGTGCCTCAGACGTGGCCTTCCACCGGGCGCTGGTCGATGGGGCGGGCAATCCAGTGCTGTCCTATCAGCTGGCAGGCGCTGTTGAGGCGATGCAACCGCTGATGAACATGATCACCTATACGCAGAGGGATCGAGAGCGGATCGTGGGGCTGCATACGCGGCTGGCAGATGCGATTGAGGGGCAAGATGGTGACGGGGCTGACAATACCCTGTCAGAACTGGCGGAGTATACGATTGAATTAGGTCGGAGACGGCTTGCGGTGAAGCAAAGCAGCTCAGTCTAGTCGTTCTCGCGCACCGACTTACTCGCCACCGACGCGGCATAAAATTCTGTTAGGATTGCGACTTCCAACCACAACACGATTGCCGCTGGAAAAGACCAAACCAAACCCCAGAAAAACAACGCGCCCCATTCGATCAAACCTTCTGGGGTGTCGCCGTTCAACTTTAGCCCCAGAAGAAAATCATCAAGTTGTCCCTGACCGAAGTACAGCAGAACAAGCAGAGCCGCGAGCAACAATGCTTCGAAACGGAACGGCTTTGTATTGCGCCAGGATGCAAAAATCCCAACCTTTGGTTCATTCACCGCGATCGCAACGAGTCCGGTCCATCCCCTGAAGAACAAAGACAAAATAATAACGCTGACCACGAAGAGGGCGAACAATAGTCCAATGCCAAGCTCATCCCGAACTCCGTCGGCAGCCGGCTGTTCCAATGCAACATACAACGCGGCAAACATCCCCAGGAAGAGAGCCGTTGCGATAAGCAGATAGCCCAGCCACCGTATCCCATAGCCAAACAGACGCGATCCCACCCGTTCCCGCAGGGTTACACCATTTAGCAGGACCTGCTGATGCCAGTTAATCGCCAGTAGTACGAATGCCACCAAAAGTATTGATGCGTTCTTAAATTCGCCCAGCCCCTCATCACGGGCACTCACGGTAGTCAACGAGTATCCGCGCTCTTCGAAGAAAGGGATGGGAAGGCACATAATCGCCCAGATCATAGTCAACGCACCAATAAACTGTGCTGCTTGAGTTCGATTCAGCGATGCGCTCACAATGAGCCGCCTAAATACTTGAAAAGTCATTATTTCAATCCGTAACTATCGATTCTACATCAAGTCCCTTTTCAACTACCAAGCCACAACCTATATATGCAATGTCCCCTCGGGGACTATGGACATAAACGCGCTCGTAATAAGCGGATCGGACCCGGGGGCGGTACCCGGCGCCTCCACCATATTGCACTCAGGGGCATCCTTCGTTTGGGGACACCTTGATATCGTGGGGGCGAAATAGGATCGACGGACGTCTAAAGGGGTTAGCTTTGTTTCGGTGAGATACCACCGTTATCGGTTCACTTAAGCTAGTTGCAAACGACAACAAAGCTCCGGCAATGGCTCTGGCTGCGTAAGCAGTTCGGGTCGCCGAAACTTAAGCCCCTAGGCCTAGCCGCTTAGGGCGGGGTTCGCAGGCACCTGGCAACAGAAGCCTGCACTTCCCCCCCACATTTTCGCTTGCAATCGGACCCGCTTCGCGCCCCTATCCGCGCATGAGCCCGTCGCTGTCCGATCTTACCCGTGTCTTCACCCGCATTGGCCTGATGTCCTTTGGCGGGCCAGCGGCGCAGATTGCCGTCATGCACAAGGAATTGGTCGAGGACCGCCCGTGGCTGACCGAGGATCAATTTCTGCGTGCGCTGTCCTTTTGTATGCTCTTGCCCGGACCCGAGGCGATGCAACTGTGTACCTACGCAGGCTGGAGGCTGCGCGGCACGTTGGGCGGGCTGATCGCGGGGCTTCTGTTCGTCCTTCCCGGCGCCGCCGTCATGTTCGCGCTGGTTCTGGCCTATGCGCACTGGGGCAATGTCCCAGCGGTCGAGGCGCTGTTTCTTGGGATCAAGGCCACCGTCATCGTCGTGGTGCTGCAAGCCCTGTGGCGGTTGGGGCGGAAAACCCTGAAACGCCCGCTGCATTGGGGCATCGCGATTATGGCCTTCGTGGCGCTCTATCTGTTTGGACTTCCGTTCCCTCTGGTGATCGTCGCAGCCGCCGCTTTTGGTGCGTTGCGCCCCGTCTCTCAAAGCACTGTTGAGCCTGCGCCGACCCCGCAGACCCGCGCGACCCTCGCCACCATCGCCCTCTGGGGCGCGCTCTGGACCACACCGATCATTCTCGCGCTTCTCTTAGGCGCCGACTTCCTTGTGGATGTCGGGCTCTTCTTCTCGAAACTCGCCGTGGTCAGCTTTGGCGGCGCCTATGCGGTACTGGCCTATATGGCACAGGCCGCGGTCGAGGCCGAGGGCTGGATCAGCGCGGGCCAGATGGTCGACGGGCTGGGACTGGCCGAGACCACCCCCGGCCCCTTGATCCTTGTCACACAGTTCGTGGGCTTCATGGCGGGCTACAATCTGGCAAGCGTCGGCTTGGCCTTCGCGGCTGGTCTGATGACGCTCTGGACCACCTTTGTGCCCTGCTTTCTATGGATCTTTACCGCAGCCCCCCATGTGGAATGGCTGACCAGCCAACCCCGGCTGGACGCGGCCCTGCGCGCCATCACCGCCGCCATTGTCGGCGTCATCGCCAACCTGATGCTCTGGTTCGCCATGGCGGTGTTCTTCGCCCGCACCCTTCCAATCTGGGAGGGATTGCCCGGCGCGCGCCCGGTCGTAAGCTCGGTTGATCTGACAGCCGTCGGCCTCTGCGCCCTTTCGGCCCTGTTGCTCACCCGTCTGTCCCTACCCGTCACCCTGATCTGCATGGCGCTGGCCGGGCTTGGCTACAATCTGCTCGCCTGAGCACTTCCCATCTTCCCTTCCCCGCCGCCTGCCCCTATTCTGACCCAAAGCGCAGGAGGATCGCCCGCATGTCCGACCAGATCGACTATGGAAACCTGATGCATGACGCCATGCGCAGTCTGATCCGCAAAGTTCTGGACGATGTCGCGCGTGACGGCCTGCCCGGAGAGCACCATTTCTTCATCAATTTCGACACGCATCACGAAGATGTCGAGATCGCCGACTGGATGCATGACCGCTTCCCTGACGACATGACCATCGTTCTGCAACACTGGTTCGAGGATCTGGACCTGCGCCCGGATGGATTCGCCGTGACGCTGAATTTCGGCGACGTACCCGAGCGCCTTTACGTGCCCTTTGATGCCATCCGCACCTTCGTGGACCCCTCGGTCGAGTTCGGCCTGCGGTTTGAACTTCAGGAAGAGCATCACCCCGATCTGCATCTGGCCGGAGACGAAGACCTTCTGGCCGAAGAAGAGCAGCCCGTGGCGGACCCGGAACATGACGATGCCGAAGCAGGTTTTGCCGAGGATGTGGAAGAAGAGCAGCACGACGCCGAAATCGTCAGCTTGGACAGTTTCCGCAAATAGTCCTTATCGCCCCGTGCAGTCTGCCACCAACCACGCAGACATCGCTTCGCGCTGAAATTACCGCAATCGTTAGCGGTATCCCACGGTATACAGGATTGAACTTTGCGCCCATTCCGGTATGAAGAACGCGGTTTTTTTGACAAAGGCGCAAAGACATGACCCAGACCCGCACCGAATCCGACAGCTTTGGCCCGCTCGAGGTTCCTTCCGACAAGTATTGGGGCGCTCAGACGCAGCGTTCGATCATGAACTTCCCCATCGGTTGGGAAAAACAGCCCGTGGCCATCGTCCGCGCCCTTGGCGTGATCAAGCAGGCCTGTGCTGAAGCCAACAAAGCGTCGGGCGCCATGAACGCCGACATCGCGGATGCGGTCATTCAGGCGGCAAGCGAAGTGGTTGCCGGCAAATTTGACGACAACTTCCCGCTGGTGGTCTGGCAGACCGGCTCGGGTACCCAGTCGAACATGAACGCCAACGAAGTCATCGCCAACCGCGCGATTGAGATCATGGGCGGCGTCATCGGCTCGAAAGACCCGGTACACCCGAACGATCACTGCAACATGGGTCAGTCGTCGAACGACACCTTCCCGACCGCCATGCACATCGCGACCGCCATGTCGGTCCGTGACGTACTGCTGCCCGGTCTGGAAAAGCTTCTGAAAGGTCTTGAGGCCAAAGAAGAAGAATTCAAAGACATCATCAAGATCGGCCGCACCCACACGCAGGATGCGACCCCTCTGACTCTGGGTCAGGAATTCTCGGGCTACGCCCACATGATCCGTCAGGGCATCGCCCGCGTGAAAGCCGCCCTGCCCGGCATTTACGAGCTGGCTCAAGGCGGCACCGCCGTTGGCACCGGCCTGAACACCAAGCAAGGCTGGGGCGAAGAAGTCGCCGCCAACATGGCACGCATCACCGACTTGCCCTTCGTTACCGCCCCCAACAAGTTCGAAGCCCTGTCGGCCCATGACGCTATGGTCTTCATGTCGGGCGCTTTGGCCACGGTGGCTGGCAGCTGCTACAAAATCGCCAACGACATCCGCTTCCTGGGTTCGGGCCCGCGCTCGGGTCTGGGCGAACTGATTCTGCCGGAAAACGAGCCGGGCTCGTCGATTATGCCGGGCAAAGTGAACCCGACCCAAGCCGAGGCTCTGACTCAGGTTGCCGCCCACGTCATGGGCAACGACGCCGCGATGAAATTCGCAGGCTCGCAGGGTCACTTTGAACTCAACGTCTATAACCCGATGATGAGCTACAACCTGCTACAGTCGATCCAGCTGCTGGGCGACGCCACCGACAGCTTCACCGAGCGTATGCTGAACGGCATCAAAGCCAACGAGCCGCGCATCGACAAGCTGATGAAGGAAAGCCTGATGCTGGTGACGGCTCTGGCCCCCACCATCGGTTACGACAACGCGACCACCGTGGCCAAGACCGCACACAAAAACGGCACCACCCTGAAGGAAGAGGCGATTGCCCTCGGCTTCGTGGATGAAGAGACCTTCGACGCCGTGGTCCGCCCCGAGCAGATGATCGGCCCGAAAGCCTGATGGAAAAGCCGGTCAACCTGAACCGGTATCGAAAAGAAAAAGCGCGGGCCGACAAAAAGGCCCGCGCAGACCAGAACGCGGTGAAATTTGGCCGGACCAAGGCCCAGAAAAACGCCGAGAAAGCCGAAACAGCGCGGATCACGCGGCTGTTTGACGGCCACAAACAGGATCGAGACACATGAGCCGACCTGCCAAACATTCCCTGACCCTGCATGGCCACCGAACCTCGGTTTCACTAGAACCAGAGTTCTGGAAAGCCTTTCAGGACATCGCAAAAGCGCGCGGCCTGCCCTTGAACGCACTCGCTGCCGAAATTGACAACGCGCGTGGTGTGGATCGCGGCTTGGCCTCGGCGATCCGGGTCTATGTGCTGGATTATTATCGCAGTTAATTGCGGGTTAACCAAGCTGGCGTAGCGTGACAGTATGCCCGTACCTGCTCCTCTCACGCCAGAAGCCTGGATGATCGACCTTTTCAGCTCGAAAGCAGCGCGCCAAGGCGCGGTCATCAGACGTAAGCTGCGCGATATTGAACGCTATGTCGGTCGTGATCGGTTTGAGGATGAACTTCGGCGACGTGGCTATCACGCGGTCGAGAATGCCGGTCAGTTGGTGATCTTCTGCAATCAAGAACCGATCCGTCGCATCGTCTAGCCGTTTTCTTGCAAGAAAACGAACCGGGAAATTGTAATTTCCCGTACTACGCCCGCGGGGTCAGCTTTAACCAGATCCCATCCTTCCCGCGCACTGTCAAATGAGCCACGGGCATGGCGGGGCGATCCGTCACGATCTCGAATCGATAAGCGCGCACCAACATCGATAGGATCAACGGCCCCTCGATCATCGCAAACCCCGAGCCCGGGCAGACCCTTTGCCCGGCCGAGAACGGGATATAGGCATCGCGCAGGCCCTCTTTCCCGTTTTGAGTCTGGAACCGTTCGGGGTCGAACGCGTCAGGCTGGTCCCAGAGGCGTTCATGGCGATGCAGATGCCATGGGCTGAGAACGATCTGGCTGCCCACAGGGACCTTGCGGGCGCGGAACTGCTCGGGACAGGTCGTTTCGCGCACCATCATGGGCACCGGGGGATAGAGGCGCATGGTTTCGCGGAACACGTCCCGCGACAGGCGCAACTTGGACATGACCGAGAAATAGACTTTCTCGGGGTCTATTTGTTCCTGCGCCTCTTTGGCCACCCGTTCCTGCCAATCGGGATAGAGCGCCAGAAGGTACAGCGCCCATGCCAAAGCCGAGGCGCTGGTTTCGTGCCCCGCCAAAAAGAAGATCGCGACCTGATCGACCATCTCGTCCGTGTCGAAACACACGCCCGTTTCCGGGTCTGGCGTGGTCATGATCTTGGTGGCCAGATCATCCGGCGCGGTGCCGGCCTGAATGGCCTGCATCCGATCCCGCGTCAGCTGCTGGATCAAACCACGGATAACCTTGGCCGTGCGTTTAGTGTCGCGCTTATGAAAGCGCGGGAACCACTTGGGCAGCGGCAGAAATGCTCCAAGGTTCAACACAGGCTGGGTGCGCTGGTGGTCCTTGAACTCGGCAAAAACACGGCTGGCGACCTCATGCTCGATCGGGATCGAAAAGAGCGTGCGGAAAATCACGTCAGCAGCGGCGTGGCTGGTGTGACTTTCAATCTCGACCGGCTGGCCTTTCGCATGGGCCTCAAACCGCGCGACAGCGGCGTTGGCGGCGTCCCACATGGCCGGGAAAACCTCGCGCAGGCGGCCACCTTCGAAGGCCGGGTCAATGATGCGCCGCTGGCGTTTCCAGACTTCACCGTTGGTGACAAAGACCGAGTTCCCCAGAAGCGGCGCCAGCCCCTCGCGGATTCGGTCGGATTTCGGAAAACCATCCGGGCGCCCCTTTAGCACCAGATCGACCAGCTCGGGATCATTGCACATATAGCTGCGGAAAAACGGGGTCCTAAACTCAGCCATCCACGCGCGATACAGCCGCGCCGGTTGGGCTGACAGGATATCTTTGCGAAACAGCTTCGCATAGCGCCACAGCGACACCCGACCGGGGCGTGAGGGCGGCTTGGGGGGCAACGGATCCGTCATGGCACCATCGATCTGTATTTCGAGGCCGGGACGTCAATGCGGCTTTTCGACGGGCGGCGGTCGCGATAGCGATCCCGCAGTGTTTTCGGCCCGGCGGTGATCTGGAAATAGTCATAGTCCCGCGGACGGTCGAAGGCGCAGAGATACTGGAAATGCAGCCGGAAGAACCGCCAGCGCAGCTCGGCCCAGCGTTCGGGCGATAGCGATTGCGTAAAGGCGGCCGAGAACACCAAAGGCCAGCGTTTGCCGCGATCCGGCGCAACGCCAGACACGGCGACTGGATCGCACAGCGCAAAGGCGCAGCCATCCCCCGGCGCGGTCACATCGACCCACGCGATCTGATCTTGCTGGCTCATCAGATGCAGGTCACGCCTGAGACGCCCGGCCTTGGGCAGAAAGCTGACCATGGGGACCACTTGGCCAAGCGTCAGAAAATTCAGCTGCGGGCCGGTTTTGGGCACCCTGCCCTGCGCCAGAAGATCCGACAGGATCGACACACCCAGATGCGCGCCCGAGCTATGGCCGATCACCAGTACCTCGTCCACATCGGTGGCCAGTGCCTCGGCAATCTGATCGCCAAACTGCGCCATCCGCGCCTCAAGCTCGGGCGGGTTAGCGCCCTTGGTCGAGGCCGAATAGCTGTAGTCGTGCATCAGGTAGTAAATGAACAGCTTGTTGTCGATCTTGCGAAACCAGATCAGCAAGGCCGCGGCAATCGCCAGCATCACCATCCAGCCCAGAATAGACCCCAGAAGCGGCGACAGCCCGCTGACGATCCACTCGACCAGCCCGCCAAGGATCCCGCCGACGACCAACGCCAAGATCAGTTGCAGGACCAACGCCACCACCGGATAGAGCGCTGCAATTACCGGCCCCTTGCGCAGCCACATCAACCGTCTGAGCGCCCCTGTGCTGGTATAGGTCCACGCGGTGCGCGCCATCATCAGGTAGGTCTGCGCGATGTTCAGCTGCATACTGTCGCGCACGATGTCGGACCAGACAAGCACGTCGAACTCGGCCTCGACCTCGTGACCGTCGATCCGGCCCAGCACCTGCCAGCCATAGGTGGCGGCGCCTTGCCGCCCAATCAGATCAATCTCATAGCCCGAGATGTCGGCCTGCGCGGCCCCCTCGGTGCGATAGAGCTCGCGATAGCGGCGGGGATGAATCGGGTCATAGCCGGGGATGTAAAACACCCGGCGACGGCGCACGATTTTTGATGAGTCGGCGTGGTTATTCATCTGCCCGGCCTGTAATTTCTGGCAGGTTAAACCGGAATGGTTAAGGACATAACCCCCGGGATGCAGAATTCACGGTCGAAGTTAGCCCAGCGTTGCCATGGCCGGGAACATCTCGAGCAGCCAGTACGAGAAGCGCGAGAAACCGCCCGTCAGCATCAAGAGCCCAATGGTCCACAGAAGCAGGCCCATGATCCGCTCGATCCGCTCCATATGGCGCTTCATGAAGGCCATGAGGCCGCCGAGCCGCGCAAAGAAGGCCGCGAACAGCAAGAATGGAATGCCGAGGCCAATCGCATAAACGGCCAGCAGGAACGTACCCCGTGCAACCGAGCCTTCGCTGGCGGCCAGTGCCAGAATGGCACCAAGCTGAGGCCCAATACAGGGCGTCCACCCAAACGCAAAGGCCAGACCCAGCAGATAGGCCCCAAAAGCGCTGCCGCCTTGGTCACCCGCGTCCAGTCGCGCCTCGCGGTTCAGAAACGGGATCGAGATCACGCCAAGGAAATGCGCGCCGAAGACCATGACGACCACGCCTGCGATGCCCGCAAACAGCGTCTGGTTGGCAAGGAACATCGCCCCGAAGGCGGAGGCCGCAAAGCCTAGGAACAGAAACACCGTCGACAAGCCCAGCACGAAGAAGAGCGCGGCCAGCAAGACCTTCCCCCGGCCCGCACCACGGTCGTTCATCTCGGACATGCTGACCCCGGACATATAGGCCAGATAGGGCGGCACAATGGGCAGCACGCAGGGGCTGAGAAAGCTCAGGATGCCCGCGATAAACGCGATGGTCAGGGCAGGCACAAGGCTTGCGTCGATCAGTTCAATTCCAAACATAAACTTCACATAGCGCGGGTTTCGGGCCGCGTCACCTGCCGCTTTGTCACATCTGCGCGACAATTTGCGATCGCGTGGCGGATGGACAGGGAATTCCGCAGGGATTAAGGAAAATCATGACCTATGATGACGATCTGGATGCCATCGGGCTTTTGTGCCCCCTGCCCGTTCTGAAAGCCCGCAAGCGCTTGAAATCGCTGGAACCGGGCCAAATCCTGCGGCTTCAGGCCACAGACCCCGCCGCCGTGATTGATGTTCCGCATTTTTGCGCCGAACAAGGCCACGAGCTTGTGGGGCAAGATGAGACATCAGGCCCGGACGGCGTGACCTATTACTTCATCAAACACGGCTAAATGAAAAAAGCCGGGCTTAGTGCCCGGCTTCTTCGTTCTGTGCGTCCGATCAGCGGTTCAGCGACCACCACCCTTTGCGCTTGGGCTTCGGCGGCTCGTCCGAGGCAACCTCGGCCACCGGAGTGGGTTCCGGCGCGGGTTCGGCTGCGACAGCGGGTGCTTCGGCAACGGCCACCTCAACCGGGGCCGGTGCTGGCTCTGCAGGAGCTGCCTCGGCAGGTGCAGGTGCAGCTTCTTCCGCAACCGGTTCGACCTTCTTGCGCGTTGTACGTTTGCGCGTGGTCTTCTTGGGCTTCTCTTCCTCCGCGGGGGCGTCTTCCGCCTTGGCTTCGGCCTCTGCTTCTACTGGAGCCTCCTCTGCCTTCGGCTTCTTCGCACGGCTCACCCGCTTGCGCTTGGGCTTTTCTTCCGCAACCTCTTCCGAAGCTTCCGGCTTGGCCTCTTCCGCCGCCTCGGAAGTGTCCGCCTCGGCCGCTTTCGCCTCTTCCTCGGCTTTCGCCTTCGAGGTCCGACGCTTGCGCGCGGGCTTCTTGGGCTTTTCTTCCTCAGCAGGGGCTTCGGCTTCTGCGGTCTCGGTGGCAACGGCGTCGGTGCCTTCAGCATCCGCCGCAACCTCGTCGGTCTTCTTCTTGCGCGACCGGGTGGCGCGCTTGCGCTTGGGCTTTTCTTCGGTCGCCTCTTCAGCGGACTCCTTAGGCGCCTCTTCCGCGTCCGAAGCAGCTTCGGCGCCTGAGTCACCTTCCGACGCGGCCTGCTCGGCCTCGCCGTTCTCGGTCTGACCGTTCTCTTGCTGGTCATCCCCACCGCGACCGCGACGACGACGGCGGCGGCGACGGCGCTTCTTGGGCTTGTCCTCGCCTTCGGCTTCCGGGGTTTCTTCCGAAATCACCTCGGCCTCTTCGACGTCATCGATATCGGCCATGATGGACGCATCGACAGACACTACGGGCGCCGCATCCGGCACCACGCGCGTGGCGGTTTTGAACTTCTCGATCGTGTAATCCGGCGAGATCAGGAACGGATCAGCTTCGATCCGCACCGACATGCCATACCGCGCTTCGATCTGCGCGATATGCTCGCGCTTGTTGTTCATCAGGAAGTTCACGATGCCGACCGGGGCCTTCACCAGAACCTCGCGCGAGCGACGGCGCACACCCTCTTCTTCCAGCTGACGCAGGATGTTCAGGGCAAGGTTGTCGTCCGAGCGAATCAGGCCGGTGCCGTGGCAGTGGTTGCAGGGCTGTGTCGTTGCCTCGATCATGCCGGGACGCAGACGCTGACGGCTCATCTCCATCAGACCAAAGCCCGAGATGCGGCCCACCTGAATGCGCGCGCGGTCGGTCTTCAGCTTGTCCTTCATCCGCTTTTCAACGGCGGTGTTGTTGCGACGCTCGTCCATGTCGATGAAGTCGATCACGATAAGGCCCGCAAGGTCGCGCAGACGCAGCTGACGCGCCACTTCTTCCGCGGCCTCAAGGTTGGTCTTCAGCGCGGTTTCCTCGATCGAGCCTTCTTTGGTGGCCCGGCCCGAGTTCACGTCGATGGCGACCAGCGCTTCCGTCACGCCGATCACGATATAGCCACCGGATTTCAACTGAACGGTCGGATTGAACATGCCCGACAGGTAGCTTTCCACCTGATAGCGCGCGAACAGCGGCATGGGATCTTGGTAGTGTTTCACATTCTTGGCGTGGGACGGCATGATCATTTTCATGAAGTCCTTGGCCACGCGATAGCCAGCCTCGCCTTCCACAAACACTTCGTCGATCTCGCGCGAGTACAGATCGCGGATCGTGCGTTTGATCAGGTTGCCTTCTTCGTAAATCTTAGCGGGCGCGATCGATTCCAGCGTCAGTTCGCGGATCTGCTCCCACAGGCGCTGAAGATATTCATAGTCGCGCTTGATCTCGGTCTTGGTGCGCTTGGCGCCCGCTGTCCGAACGATCAGGCCCGCACCCTTCGGCACGTCGATCTCGGCAGCGATTTCTTTCAGCTTCTTGCGGTCCGAAGCGTTGGTGATCTTGCGGCTGATCCCGCCACCGCGTGCGGTGTTGGGCATCAGGACGCAGTACCGACCGGCCAGCGACAGATAAGTTGTCAGGGCAGCGCCCTTGTTGCCACGCTCTTCTTTCACGACCTGAACCAGAAGGATCTGGCGAACCTTGATTACTTCTTGGATCTTGTAACGCTTCGGGCGCGGCTTGCGGCGCGGACGGATTTCTTCGGTCGAGTCGTCGTCGGCCACGCGCTCGATCTGGTCGTCCTTCTCGGAGGCTTCCAGCGGCTCGTCTTCGTCGTCTTCGTCGTCGCTATCGGTGTCATCGCTGTCTTCACCGGCATCGTCACCAGCTTTGTCAGCATCGTCGCCCGCGTCAGCGTCCTTAGCTTCTGCATCCGCAGCAGGCGCCTCGTCGGCGTCGGCGACCTCGGCCACGTCATCTTCTGATGCTTCAGCTTCCGGTGCAGCCTCAGCTTCAGCAGCGGTTGCCTCTGCTGCATCTTCCGCTGCCTCCATGGCTGCGTCTTCCACCGGCTCTTCCACCGGCGTTTCCGCAACCAGATCCATCGGCGAATGACCTTCTTCGGCATCCGATCCGCCATCGTCCAGATCAATCACATCCATCCCGCTGGCGGACTGATCGATCTCTTTGGTGGCGACCGCATCATCCGACTTGGTCTCTTCCGCCTTCGAGCGCGAACGCGAGCGGCGGCGGCGGCGTGTCTTGGGCTTGTCGTCCTCGGCGGCCATTGCTTCTGCATAGGCGCGCTCTTCTTCCAGCAGCGCTTCACGGTCGGCGACCGGGATCTGATAGTAATCCGGGTGGATTTCCGAAAACGCCAGGAACCCGTGGCGGTTTCCGCCATAGTCGACAAATGCCGCCTGAAGCGACGGTTCGACCCGTGTTACTTTTGCCAGATAAATGTTGCCAGCGAGCTGGCGTTTGTTTTCGGATTCAAAGTCAAATTCTTCAACCTTGTTCCCGTCGACCACCACAACCCGAGTTTCCTCGGCGTGGGTGGCGTCGATAAGCATCTTCTTTGCCATGTTGTCTTTCTGCACCCGGATCGCCGCGCCCGCCCCGGGGGACGCGCAACAGGAAAGGGGTGACTTGTCAGGGCGAGCAGATGCGGGGGATGGGACAACAGCTGAAGGGGCATACGCCCCATTGCCTGTCCTTGCTCGATCCTCGCACGCATCATCGCGTTTCTTCTCCGGTCTCGCCTATCCTGTCCGGTTACACCGGCGGTTCGTGCGAAACCCATTCATGTGCCCCCTTCGCTTTGCAAAGTCGGGCGTATTTTCAGACATCGGGGCAAGTTTTTTACGAACCTGCTGCCGGGTCATCAATTTCCGGCTTCGGCGGCCAGTCCGTCATGCGGCTGCGTCCCGAAGCGCTCTTAGCCTGTCATGATGTGGTCTGCGGCGTCTTTGGGCCGGCATCCGTCGCCATGACAGCGAAACTCTTGTGCGGGGTGCTATTCAAAACGCACCACCGTTCTCAGAACATAAGTGTTCACCCCATGGAAAGACAATGGGCAAAATGCGATTCTGTGCATAAGTTTTCAGAGTGGTCCGGCAGGACCGTGGCAAAACCGTTCAATCTATGGCTGCAAAGCCTTATCAGTAGAGACCACCCGAGGACAGCGTTCCGAAATCCGCTTTATCCGGCACAACGACCGTTTTCCCGGTCGAAGTCCGAACTTCTTCGCCCCCTGCACCGTCACGATCAAACAACGGCAGGTTCGATCCCATGGCAAAGCCACCATCGAACATCACACCGAACAGCGGTTCTTCGCCATCGCGGAAATACTCGGCCACCACATACTCGCCGGTGGCATCATCCGGAAGACGCGCACCCGAAAAGCGGTCGATCTTGATGAAATGCCCGCCTTCCGGCACCTCGAATTCACCGCCGCCCAGTTCTTTCACCGCTTCCGCCATAAAACGATTGAAGACAGGGCCACACATGCCGCCACCCGAAGCGCCGGGCATGCTGCGCGGACGGTCGTAGCCAATATAGCAGCCCGCCACGATGTTCGACGTAAAGCCTACGAACCACACATCACGCGCATCGTTGGTCGTGCCCGTCTTGCCAGCAGCAGGCACCGGCAGGTTTACAGTCCGGCTGGCCGTCCCGCGCTGCACAACACCGCGCATCATCGAGGTCAACTGATACGCCGTGATCGCGTCCATCACGCGTTCCCGGTTGCTTTTGATCCACGGCTCGGCCCCGGCGGCCAGCACCGGATCGTCACAATCCACACAGTCGCGGCGGTCGTGGCGATAGATCGTCCGCCCCCAGCGGTCCTGCACGCGGTCGACCAGCGTAGGCTCAACCCGTTCGCCGCCATTGGCAAACATCGCATAAGCCGCCACCATCTTGAACAGCGTAGTTTCCTCAGACCCAAGCGAGTTGGCGAGGAACGGGTTCATCTGGTCATAGACGCCAAATCGCTCGGCATAGCCTGCCACCGTGTCCATGCCGATTTCCTGAGCCAGACGCACAGTCATCAGGTTTCGCGATTGCTCGATCCCGGTGCGCAAGGGCGTCGGGCCGTAAAACTCGTTCGAAGCATTCTTCGGGCGCCAGATTTTGCCGCCGCTCTCAACCTCAATTGGCGCGTCAATCACGATAGTGGCCGGGGAAAATCCGCTGTCCAACGCGGCCGCGTAGACGAAGGGTTTGAAGCTTGATCCCGGCTGGCGCTGCGCTTGTGTGGCACGGTTATAGACTGAATGCTGATAACTAAAGCCACCCTGCATCGCGATCACACGCCCGGTGTTGACGTCCATCGCCATAAAGCCGCCCTGTACTTCCGGGATCTGGCGCAGGGTCCAGCGGACAAAGCTGCCATCATCGTCTTTGACCAAGCGGCGTACATGCACAACCTCGCCGACCTTCAGAAGATCGCCCGCCACACGGGCCTTGCGCCCGAGGCTTCCATCTTCGCCCAAGCGACGTGCCCATGTCACATCCTTGGCCGGGATCCAGTGCCCGTCATCATCCTCTTCGACACCTTCAATGCCAATGCGCGCGTCATTGTTACCGACCTCAAGCACAACGGCAGGATACCAACCCTCGATGTCCCGCGGGAATTTGGTGTCAGCCAACGCCTGACGCCAGCTTGCCTCATCCGACAGCGCGCCTTCGGGCAGTGTCACGCCGGTGGGACGCCAGACACCCCGGCCCCGGTCATATTCTTCAAGCCCTTGGCGCAGGCTGGCTGCGGCCACATCTTGCAATTTGGGGTTCTCAGTCGCACGAATGGTCAGACCACCGGTAAAGAACTCTTCTTCGCCGAAATCGCGGCTCAACTGGCGGCGAATTTCGTCAGTGAAATAGTCACGATCCGGCAGTGCGGTGCGGAAGCCCTCGAAATCGCCGTTTTGGACCGAGCGCAGGGGCAGCTCTTTCTCGGCCTCATAGATCGCCTGATCCAGATAACCGTTCTGATACATCTCGCGCAGCACATAGTTGCGGCGCCCTAGAGCGGCTTCCTTGTTGCGAACTGGGTGCAGTTTCGCGGGCTTCTTCGGCAGGGTCGCCAAATAGGCAGCCTCGTGCGGCTCCAACTGGTCGAGCGTCTTGTTGAAGTAAGTCTGCGCCGCCGCTGTTACACCGTAGGAGTTCTGGCCCAAGAAGATCTCGTTCAGATACAGCGCCAGAATGTCATCCTTGGACAGGGTATTTTCCAAACGCACCGACAGGATCAACTCCTTAATCTTCCGCTCGGCGGATCGTTCCGAGGACAGTAGGAAGTTCTTCACCACCTGCTGCGGAATGGTCGACGCCCCGCGCAGCGCCCCACCGCGCGCCGCTTCAAGCGCAGCAGCGGCGATCCCGCGGGGGTCAAAGCCTGCGTGGTTATAGAAGTTTTTATCCTCGGCCGAGATGAAAGCATGCTTCACAAGGTCGGGAATTTCGTCCGCGGGCGTAAACAGGCGACGCTCCTGTGCGAACTCGTCCATCAATTGACCTTCGCCGGAATAGACCCGGCTGATCGTCGCGGGCGTATAGTTCGCCAGCTGTTCGTGGCTGGGCAAGTCCCTGGAATACATCCAGAAAACGCCCCCCACGACCAAGGCGGCCATGAAGATCGCAAGGGTGATGCCGGTAAACATCGCACCGAATATACCAAGGACGAATCTGATCACGCCGCACGCTCCTAAGGATGGTTGCCTTTCCTATAAAGGGACCACCGGGCCGGGTCAAAACCCCCCAAGGGGGAAAATCGGCCATTTCCCGCCCCTTACGCGTAGGCTTTGCGCCCATGACCAGAACCTGCGTGCGCCCGATTGCAACCCCGCCCCCCACCGCCTATGTCTTGGGAAACGACATTTTCGGAGGTCCCATGCTTTCCACCCTACCCCCTCAAATTCTGCGCGATGCAACTGCCGGTACGGGCGACAACCCGTTTGGAGATCTGCCGGAATGGGATCTGTCGGATCTGTACCCGTCACAGGACGCGCCCGAGCTTGAGCGTGATCTGGGCTGGCTGGAGAACGCCTGTGCAGACTTCGCCCAGACCTATCAGGGGAAACTGGCAGGGCTGGATGCTGCGGGTATGCTCGACTGCGTGCTGGCCTATGAAAAGATCGAGATGATCGGCGGCCGCATCATGTCCTTTGCGGGCCTGCGCTATTATCAGGAAACCACCGATGCGGACCGCGCACAGTTCTTCCAAAACTGCCAAGAACAGATCACCGTCTTCACCGCTCCCTTGGTCTTCTTTTCGCTCGAAGTGAACCGGATTGATGACACCGTGCTGAACGGCTGGTTCGCCGACAACGCCGACCTGGCCCGCTACAAACCCGTCTTCGACCGCCTGCGCGCCATGCGCCCCTATCAGCTGTCGGACGAGCTGGAGCAGTTCCTGCATGACAAATCCTCGGTCGGGGCATCGGCGTGGAATACGCTGTTTGACGAAACCGTCGCCGGGCTGATGTTCACTGTGAACGGCGAAGAGCGCGGGCTGGAAGCGACCGCCAACCTGCTGACCGAACAGGACCGTGCCACACGCCAAGCCGCCTCGGAAGAGATCGCGCGGGTACTGGGTGAAAACATCAAGATTTTCTCGCGCGTGCACAACACGCTCGCCAAGGAAAAATCCATCGAGGATCAGTGGCGCAACATGCCCACCCCGCAGACCGGGCGCCACCTGTCCAACCACGTGGAACCCGAAGTGGTCGAAGCCCTACGCAATGCTGTGGTCGACGCTTATCCGCGCCTCTCGCACCGCTATTACGAGCTGAAGCGCAAATGGCTTGGGCTGGACCGGATGCAGGTCTGGGACCGCAACGCACCGCTTCCGATGGAAGATGACACGCTGGTCAGCTGGCCCGAGGCCGAAAAGACCGTGATGGACGCCTATGCCGCGTTTGATCCGCGCATGGCCGAGATCGCCAAACCCTTCTTCACCGATGGCTGGATCGACGCGGGCGTCAAACCCGGCAAGGCCCCCGGTGCCTTCGCCCACCCGACCGTCACCGACGCGCATCCCTATGTGATGCTGAACTATCTGGGCAAACCGCGTGACGTGATGACCTTGGCGCATGAACTTGGCCACGGCGTCCACCAAGTGCTGGCCGCTGACCAAGGCGAGATGCTGTCCTCCACACCGCTGACGCTGGCTGAAACCGCATCCGTATTTGGCGAGATGCTGACCTTCCGCAAGCTGCTGTCGGAGGCCAAAACCGCAGAAGAGAAGAAAGTTCTTCTGGCGGGCAAGGTCGAAGACATGATCAACACGGTCGTGCGCCAGATTGCCTTCTACGACTTCGAATGCAAACTCCACGCCGCCCGCGCCGAAGGCGAGTTGACGCCCGATGACATCAACGCCATCTGGATGTCCGTGCAGGCCGAAAGCCTGGGCGAAGCCTTTGATTTCATGCCCGGATACGAGACCTTCTGGTCCTACATCCCCCACTTCGTCCACTCGCCCTTCTATGTCTACGCCTACGCGTTCGGCGACGGTCTGGTGAACGCGCTTTACGCCGTCTACGAAGAAGGCGACGCGGACTTCCAAGAGAAGTATTTCGAGATGCTGAAAGCCGGCGGATCCAAACACCACAAAGAGCTTCTAGCACCCTTCGGGCTGGACGCCTCGGATCCCAACTTCTGGGCCAAGGGTCTGTCGATGATCGAAGGCTTCATTGATGAGCTTGAGGCGATGGAGTGAAACAGGTGCGCTCGCAAGCTCATCGCATTTTCTTGTCATAAGTATCTCGGGGTGAATTGGCCGAAGGCCAAGAGGGGCAGCGCCCCTCCCCCACAAAATAACTAAACCCGCGCCGGAAAGCGCGGGTTTCTTGTTTCTAAAGCGAAGAACTTACTGCTTCGGAAAGTAATCCTCGCAGTCGCCATCGCGGTACACATCCGCCGTACAGCAATGCAAGCCGCCGCCAAACGCGTAGGCGTCGCGCAGCTCGACCTCGACCACTTCCATACCCAGCTTGTCCATCTGCTCGGCCTGATAGACCTCGGACTTCTCGACACAAACGGTTTTCGGGTCCAGCACCAAGACGTTCATCGACAGCCATGTCGAGGAATAGCACAAGGGCGGCGGCGTGTTGTGGGCCGGTTGGGCGGCGTCCACGATTTCCCACCCGTTCTTTTCAAACATCCCGCGCTGCTCTTCCGGCAGGCGGCGCTGCGGGTTGTTCAGGATCAGGCCGGGGCGCAACGGCGTGAAGGTCGCGTCGATATGGATCGGGTACGGATCGCCGGGGAAGTTCACCGTGTGCACGCGGTGATCGGGGAAGTGGCGGCGCAGCCACTCGATGCCCTTCAGGTTGGTGGTGAAGCCGTGCTGAACGACCAGATCCTTGCCGAAGCGCAGGACGTCAGCCGCGTCGAACAAGGGCTCCTCCTCGGTGGTGACAAAGAACTTCTCGGCAGCCCATTGCAGGCGCTTCTCGACGCCGATTTTGTCCGACAGGTAATCCGGGTGATAGTCCGCATCCGTCAGGCGCGGCTTCGGCGCGGCTTCGTGACGGAAGTTCGGGTCTTCTTCCCAGTATTGCTTCAGCAGCGGGCGATAGTTCAGATACTCGAACCAGCGGCAACGATAGGACATGGTCGCTTCCAGCATCTCGTGCCCGACGGTCAGCAGCACGTCACGCGGCGGCATGCAGCCAAACTGGCTGTCGGTGTGGAAATCCGGCGTGGTCACGGGCTGCGAATGATCGATTGAGACAGGACGGTCCACGCGCACGCCACGCTTGCGCAGCAGGTCGGCGAAATTGTCCAACAGTTCATTCGCGCGGTCGATGGTTTCCTGCGGGCGGCGGCCCCACTGGCCGCGCATGTCGCTGTCTTCGGGCACTTTCGCATCCAGTGCGGGCTCTTCCGGCGGAATATGGCAATCATCGGCACGGCCCACGATCACATGGCGCAACGTGTCCCATTCGTTCCAGCTTTTGACTTCAGTTTTGTCCGGCGACCAGGCCATGGATGCCTCCTATCTGGTGGGAGGCAAGGCGGGGCCTTCAATCTCCCGATTGAAAGTCCCGGCGTACAGGAGCGTGGAAAAGGAACCGAGGGTACCCTCGCGGCGACGCCATCGCCGTGTCCTGAAAGGCTTTTAGCACCCGTTTGAAACGCGGAAAAGAGGGTTTCGCCCCTATTTCAGCTGGCTGTCTTTCGACCCGCGCCGATTGATCCCCGGTCGTTTCTTGAACGCCGCGTCGCGTTCCTGCACACAGTCGATACACAGTTTCACGCCGGGCAAAGCTTCACGCCGAGCTTGAGGGATTTCCTCGTCGCATTCTGCACAATGGGTAAAGCTTTCGCCCACGGGCTGGGACTTGGCCTTCATGCGGGCCAATTCATCGGAGACCGATGCTTCAATCTGTTCGCTTACCGCGCCATCGCGCGCCCATCCACCGGCCATGGGATCCCTTTCATTGATGGGGAATCATGACCTCAATTCGCGCGCCCTGCAAGAGGCTCAGCGGTTGGCGGCCACTTTCACGCGGGCAGGTTCGCCGGTGATGACAGGCTGACGCTTGCCGCCTTTAGGCGTGTCGTCACGTTGTTCCATTCGCATGATAACGAAGGCGAACTGGACGCCTGCAAAGACGATCCCGTTGAACATGAACAGCATCAGGACCGCGATCCACCCCATGTCCGAGGTCGAGATCAGGTGCCACAGGTTGCCCACGTTCATGTAAAGCAACGCCGCCACAAAAGCTGCGGACAGCGCAAATCCAACCAGAACGTTCTTGATGTAGACGCGGACGAGTTTTGGCATATCACATTCCCCTCGGTGAATATGACCAGTATGAAAGCCCCTGTCCCAAATGAAAAGAGGCCAATGGGTCGCATCCCAGTGGCCTCTGAACTCTACAGTTTCGCCGGTGTTTAAAACGCCTCGGGCTTCGCCTCGCGGGCCATGTGATCCAGAACGGCGTTGGTGAACTTTGCCTCGTCCCCTTCCGGGAAGAATGCACGTGCCACGTCAACGAACTCGGTAATCACGACCTTGGGCGGAGTGTCGCCTTCGACCATCTCAGCCCCAGCGGCACGGAACAGCGCACGCAGGGTGGGGTCGATGCGCGCGATCGGCCATTTTGCCACCAACGCGCGGTCGGTCATTTGGTCGATCTTGGCCTGATGGTTCACCGCATCCCCCACCAGTTTGCGGAACAGGCGGCTGTCGCCCTCGGCCATGGTGTAGTCGTCGAACTCTTCGCCAAAGCGGTGGTCTTCGAACTCGACCATCACGCGGTCCATGGTCTGGCCCGCAGCCTCCATCTGAAACAACGCCTGCACCGCGAACAAGCGGGCGGCGGATTTCATCTTGCGTTTCTGGTTGCCGGAAAGCGTCATGCGGTTGGGGTATCCTTCGTGTCACCAGCAAGTTTGATCGAATCCGAGATCGACTTGAACCCGACACCCTTGCTTGAAGACGCCCATTTGCGCGAAAGCGCGACCAGATGCAAGGCCGCAGCAGCAGCCCCGCCGCCTTTATTTTGATCGTTCACATCCGCGCGGACTTCGGCCTGCGGGCGATTTTCGACCGTCAGGATACCGTTGCCGATGCACAGCCCATTCAGACCCATCAGTTGAATGGCGCGCGAGCTGTCGTTGCAGACGGTTTCATAGTGGGTCGTCTCGCCCCGGATCACGCAGCCCAGCGCCACATATCCATCGAAGTTCGAAAGGCGATCCGCAATCGAGATCGCAGTGGGCACTTCCAGCGCACCGGGCACTTCAACGATGTCCCAAGTGCCACCAACGGCCTCGATTTCCGCCTTGGCGCCAGCGACCAAATTGTCCGCGATGTCCTTATAGTACGGCGCGACAACGATCAGGATCTTCACCGGCTTATCAAAGCTGGGGCGGTCCAGAATGTAATGCTGTTCTGCGGTGGCCATGGTTCAGTCCTTCTGAATGGGGCGTGTGCCGGTGATGGTCAGCCCGTAAGCGTCCAGACCCACATAGCGGGTTTCGGGGCTGTCGGTCAAAAGAACCATCTCGTTCAGACCCAGCGTCGACAGGATTTGCGAGCCGAGGCCAATCTGGCGCACCGTGCGCGGGCCTTCTTCTTCATCCGCATGCAACGTCTTGCGCGGTTCACGGAACAGGCAGACAACGCCCCTGCCCTCGTCCGCGATGATCTTCATCGCACGCGGCAACTCGTCCGCAGGTTTCGGGCCAAGACCCAGCACGTCCTGCGCTTCTTGCAGCGCGTGGGTACGGACCAGAACCGGTTCATCAGTCGAGATGTCGCCTTTGATCAACACCACATGCTCGATCTCGTGGGTCATGTCGGTGAAGATGCGCATCTCCCATTCACCACCGAATTCCGAGGTGATGGTCTCGCGGCCCGTTTCACGCACCAGATTGTCGTGGCGGCGGCGATAGGCGATCAGATCGGAAATCGTGCCGATCTTAATTGCGTGTTTCTTAGCAATTTCAACCAGTTCCGGCAGACGCGCCATGGTGCCGTCTTCATTCATGATCTCGCAGATCACGCCCGAGGGATTGCGGCCTGCAAGGCGCGAGATGTCCACGGCGGCTTCGGTATGCCCTGCGCGCACCAGCACACCACCGTTGCGCGCACGCAGCGGGAAGACGTGACCGGGGGTCGCGATCTCGGCCGGGCCATTGTCGGGGTTGATCGCGGTGGCGACGGTCAGTGCGCGGTCAGCCGCAGAGATGCCGGTCGACACGCCTTCGCGCGCTTCGATCGACACGGTGAATGCCGTTTCGTGACGCGAGGAATTGTGCATCGCCATCATCGGCAGGCCCAGCTCGTCGATCCGTTTAGACTCCATCGGCAGACAGATCAGCCCGCGGCCATAGGTTGCCATGAAGTTGATGGCCGCCGCGTCACAGGCATCCGCCGGAATGACGAAGTCACCTTCGTTTTCGCGGTCTTCGTGATCGACGAGGATATAGATCCGACCCGCGCGAGCCTCAGCAATGATCTCTTCCGCCGAGGCGATGGCATCGGACAATCCAGCTTCGACCGGACCGGGTGTTTCGTAGGTGGTGCTTTCAGACATGGCGCGTTCCCCTTCAGGCTTGCGCGTGACTACCGCAGCCACGCGCCCATTGCCAGCCCAAAGGCGGCGGGAAACATCACCAAGACGTCACGAAAACAGGTTAGAACTGCCAGAGCGCCGGAACAAACTGATAGGCATCCCCATCGCGGCGCACATGACCCACGCCGGGGAACGGGAAGTGATAGCCCAAAACAGCGATCCGATCCGTGGCCGCCATATCCAGCAGGCGGTTGCGCGTGGCCCCGGTTTGCGCCCCATCGGAATCGCGCTCGGAATACCATTCGGGATGCGCGAAGTTCAGGATGGCATGGGTCATGCAATCGCCCAGCGCGATCAGCTGTTGGCCGTCACTTTCCACCGCCACTGACATATGGCCGGGCGTGTGGCCGGGCGTGTCGATCAGGCGAATACCCGGCGCAACTTCGTGGTCGTTCGCGGCCAAGGTCCATTCCAGCCCTTCGGTATTGATCGAGTTCACGGCTCCCAGCACGAATTGCTGGTTCTCGGGCGCGACGCGATCCACCAGACCGTCTTGCAGCCAATGTGTATGCTCGGCCTGCCCCATCACGTATTCCGCGTCGGGGATGATGGGCTCGTCAAAGTCATCGCGCACACCCCAGATGTGATCGGGGTGTGCGTGGGTGATCGCGACGTGTGTGATGCCCATCGGATCGATCCCGGCGGCTTCGAGGTTCTCCATCAACCGGCCCGTAGTATCGAACCAACGGGTGCCCGAGCCCACATCCACCAAGACTTTTGCGTCGCCCAGCTCGATATACATGTGGTTGGTGTGGGAATAGCCAACCTCGGGGTCGATGTAATGCGCGGCCATGAAGGCCAGCTTTTCATCCTCGGGCGCATTCATCGCCTGCCCGCCGAATGGGATGGTGAAATAGCCGTCCGACACAATTGTGATCTTCGCCTGCCCCAGCGTGAAACTGAAATGCGCCGGATTGCCTTCGGTGGGCGCACCCAACATGGCCCGCGCAGTAGCAGGCATGGCAAAAGCGGGCGCAACTGCGGCGAGGCGCAGAAGATCACGGCGAGTGGGGCGAATAAGGGACATGGGCGATCTCCGTCACAAAGGAATTTCGCCAATCATATGCCCATATACGAATATTTCAAACAGAGATCACGTCAAACGGAAATCAGGCCCGAATTCAGGACTGTCCGTAATCCGCCAGCCGGGCCACATAGCGCGCCAGCGTGTCGATCTCGAGGTTGATGCGGTCCCCAACTTGCGCCTGCCCCCAATTCGTCACCTCCTTGGTGTGCGAAATCAGGTTCACGCCAAACTCGTCGCCTTCGACCTCGTTCACGGTCAGCGAGGTGCCGTTCAGCGCAACCGAGCCTTTTGGGGCGATGAATCGCGCCAGTTCGGATGGGGCGCGGAAGCGTACGCGGGTGCTGTCACCTTCAACATGCATCGACACGATCTGAGCCACACCATCGACGTGCCCGGACACGATGTGCCCGCCCAGTTCATCGCCCACTTTCAGGGCACGTTCAAGGTTCACACGGCGGCCAACTTCCCAATCACCCAGATTGGTTTTCGACACGGTTTCTGCCGAAATATCAACGTCATACCAATTGTCACCCAAAGCAACGACGGTCAGGCACACCCCGTCCGAGGCAATCGACGCCCCCAGATCAATCCCGGCAGTGTCATACGCGGTTACGATCCGCGCACGCATGTCGCCAGCTTGCTCCAGCGCCTCAACGCGCCCCACATCGGTGATGATCCCAGTGAACATGTCGCCTCCTGCATCGGGTTGGTGTAACTGCTGTAGCGGAAACGCGACCCGGATTGAAGCCATGATGCGCAGCACCGGCCAATCCACCCCCGTCGAGAAATTCCTCTGCTCGGCCCAATTTTTGCCGTATGCCATTGTTAATTGCCCTGTAACCCTCTTTTTGTAGGTCTATAAGGCGAATAACGCTGTTAGTGATTTGGTGATTGGCAGGCATGGCGCGCATCACGGGCGAAAACCGAAACTTCCTTTTCCTGCAAGGTCCACACGGGCCTTTCTTCGGACGGCTGGCGAAGATGCTGCGCCGATCCGGGGCCAAGGTGTGGCGCGTTGGGTTCAACCGTGGCGATCAGGCATTTTGGCCTGACAAGACGACTTACATTCCCTTCACCGAACCGCAAGACCAGTGGATCAGCCGCTTCGACCAAATTGTTGATGCGCATGATATCACCGACATCGTGCTCTATGGCGATACCCGCCCCATCCATGCCCACGCGGTCGAGCGGGCACGTGCACAGGGCTTAACCGTTCATGTCTTCGAGGAAGGCTATCTGCGCCCCTATTGGGTGACGTATGAACGGGACGGCACGAATGGCAATTCACGCCTAATGGATTGTGACGTGCCGCAGATGCAGCGCATTCTTGAAGACGCCGAGCCAGACATGCCCGAGGCCCCCGCCCATTGGGGCGACATGCGCCATCACGTCTTTTACGGCGCACTCTATCACTGGTTCGTCATGTTCCTGAACCAGCGCTATCGCAATTTTAGACCCCACCGGTCTATCGGTGTGGGTAAAGAGTTTCTTCTGTACCTTCAGCGTCTTGTCCTGATGCCTGTCATTGCAGCGGACCGCATCCGCGCCACGCTGCGTATCCGCTATGGCGGCTTCCCCTATCATCTGGCGCTTCTGCAGCTGGAGCATGATTCAAGCTTCCAGATGCACAGCCCTTTTTCCACCATGACCGAGTTTTTGGAGCTGGTGATCGCAGGCTTTGAGGATGGCGCCCCCACGCACCACCATCTGGTATTCAAAGCTCATCCACTGGAAGACGGTCGCGTACCGCAACGGCGCGAGATCCGCAGGTTGGCGCAGGCGCATGGCATCGCGGATCGCGTCCACTATGTACGCGGTGGGAAACTGGCCAAGCTGCTGGATCACGCACGCTCTGCCGTGACAATCAACTCGACCGCCGCCCAGCAGGTGTTGTGGCGGGGGCTTCCGCTAAAGCTGTTTGGCAATGCGGTCTATGCCAAGCCCGAGTTTGTGTCGGAACAGCCCCTGTCCGAGTTCTTTGACATCCCCACCCGGCCTGACAAACGCGCCTATCGCGACTATCGGCATTTCCTTTTGGAAACCAGCCAAGTTGCAGGCGGGTTCTATTCTGCGCGTGGACGACGTCAATTGCTACGCCAAGTGGTGGATATGATGCTTTCTTCGGACGATCCGTATCAGGCTTTGGAGCGGGGAACAGCGGCACCAAGGCAACAGTTGAGCGTGGTCAACTGACCTAAAAATGCCTTTTCTGGAATTTAGTCCGATCTCACGATAAGTTTTGGCAAATGAATCAGATTTCCATTCAGGGTGGACGGGCAGTGACAACAAATAAATCCAATTGGGCCAAGCACTTGATCTTGGCGACTGCTGTGCTCGCGCTTGGCGCCTGTGGGCTGCCCCGCACCGGTCCGACCAAGCAGGAACTCATTGCAGGCTCGGTCCAGAAGCAAGGCAACGCACATATCGTCGAGGTCACTGACCATGTTACCCGTGCAACGGCGGTTGTTCCGCCGCTTGGGTTTAGCCCGGAATTCCAGAACCGTGCGCTGGTTGGATCGGACACGATTCGAGCTGGCGACACGCTGACCATCTCGATCTGGGAGAACGTCGAAGACGGCATCCTGACCACCGCTGGCGCTCCTGCCGCGCTGGAATCTGTGCAGGTCGATGGCGAAGGCTACATCTTCATTCCCTATGCAGGCCGCGTGAAAGCCGCAGGCAACTCGCCCGAGGCTATTCGCCGTATCATCACCCGCAAACTGGCCGAGCAAACACCCGACCCGCAAGTCACCGTACGCCGCACCGCGGGCGACGGAGCTACCGTGTCGGTCACCGGTTCGGTCGGTGGCCAAGGTGTTTATCCCATCGAACGTCCCACGCGCACCCTGAATGCCATGCTGGCACGTGCCGGCGGCGTCTCGATCGAGCCTGAGATTGCCAAGGTCAAAGTGATCCGCGGCGCGAAAGTGGGCGAGATCTGGTTCGAAGATCTGTTCAAATACCCGCAGATGGACATTGCCCTGCGTGGTGGTGACCGCATCCTGGTCGAGGCCGATCCCCGCACTTTCACAGCCCTTGGTGCAACCGGCGCGCAAAACCGTGTCGGGTTTGCCAGCCAGACGCTGTCGGCAGTCGAGGCCATCGCACAGGTCGGTGGCTTGTCCGGCGCTGCGGCTGATCCCAAGGGTGTGTTCGTCCTTCGTGATGAACGCCCAGAGATCGCCAATTCGGTTCTGGGGCGCAGCGATCTGAACGTCCCGCAGCGCATGATTTATGTTCTCGATCTGACCGGCACCAACGGGTTGTTTCTGGCACGCGACTTCGGGATCCGCGACGGTGACACGGTGTATATCACCGATGCGCCCTACACGCAGTGGACCAAGGTCCTGTCGGCTCTGACTGGCTCGTTGTCGACGGCGGGGTCCATCGCGGCGCTGAACCAAAGCCTGACCGAGTAATCGGGCCTCAGCCCGTGATCAAAGACATCAAAGAACCTCTTGCCGTCGGGTCGTCACAGCCCCGGCGGCTTTTCGTTTACAATGGTGGCTTTCTGACCCAACCGCGCATAAAGCGCATCCTTGCGCTTGCGGGTTACCAGATCCGGCTTGGCCTTCCGGGTGATGGGGATTGGGTTGGGACGTGGGGAAAAAGCCCAACCTCGGGCCGGGGCGAGGCGGTCGCTTCACGTCGGAAAAATCCGGTTCTTCGAGTCGAAGACGCTTTCCTGCGTTCGGTCCACCCCGGTCGGTCTGGCGAGCCGCCCTTGGGCCTGATGCTGGATGATCTGGGGGTACATTTCGACGGGTCTGCGCCGTCGCGGCTTGAGCAGATCCTGAAACACGACCCGTTGGATGACAGTGCGCTTCTGAAGCGGGCGCGTGCGGCGATGGACCGGATGAAATCTGCTCACCTGTCGAAATACAACGCCTTCCACCCCGATCTGCACGTCCCCGATGCGCCTTATGTGCTGGTGCTGGACCAGACGGCAGGGGATGCCTCGATCCGCTATGGAGGTGCAACGGAAGCCTCGTTCCGCGACATGCTGGTGGCCGCGCGGCTGGAACATCCCCATGCGCGCATCCTGATCAAGACCCACCCCGAAACACAGGCGGGTCATCGTACGGGGCATTACGGACCCGAGGACGAGAACACACAGGTGCAGTTGATCACAGATCCCGTTAGCCCTTGGGCGCTGCTGGATGGGGCGATGGCCGTCTATACCGTCAGTTCCGGCATGGGGTTCGAGGCCATTCTGGCCGGTCACAAGCCCCATGTCTTTGGCCAGCCTTTCTATGCGGGCTGGGGCCTAACTGAAGACCGACAGCCGGTGAACCGGCGCGGCCGGAACCTAACCCGCGCGCAGTTATTTGCCGGCGCGATGATGCTCTATCCCACGTGGTACGATCCCTATCGCGACGAATTGTGCGAGATTGAACAGGTTCTGGACACGCTCGAGGCGCGCGCCCGCGCGTGGCGCGAGGACCATCAGGGCTATGTCGCCAGCGGTATGCGCCTATGGAAACGCCGCCCCTTGGCCGAGTTTTTTAAGGGCGACGCCGCGATGGTCTTTGATGACACTGCCGCGCGCGCATCCGAGGGGGCCGAGACGCTGGAACGCCCTCTGATGGTCTGGGCCGGAAAGGAAGAGCCTGCCCACAGCACGCACCGGCCCCCGCTGCGCATCGAAGATGGCTTCCTGCGCTCGCGTGGATTGGGGGCCGAGCTTGTGCCCCCTCTGTCTTTGGTGCGCGATGATCTGGGCATCTACTATGACCCGACACACGAAAGCCGGTTAGAGCGGCATATCGCGGCGGCGACCGCCCTGCCCGATCACGCCCGGGACCGCGCCGAACGCCTGATCACAAAGATCACCGAAAACCGTTTGGGGAAGTACAATCTGGAGCGCCCCCTGCCCGCCGGGTTGGATACGCTGCCAGATAGGCCACGCATTCTGGTGCCGGGACAAGTGGAAGACGATGCCTCGATCCGGTTGGGCACGTCAGAGGTCTCGACCAATCTGGACCTCTTGAAACGCGCGCGCGCCGACAATCCGGACGCCGTGATCATTTACAAGCCCCACCCGGATGTGGAAGCGGGCCTGCGTGAAGGCCGGATTCCGCCGGACGAGGCTGCGCAATATGCCGACCTGATCGCTGATCAAGCCGACCCGATTGCACTGCTGGAGCATGTGGATGCGCTGTGGACCATGACCTCGACCATGGGGTTCGAGGCGCTGTTGCGCGGGGTGCCCGTCACCTGTCTGGGCGCGCCGTTTTATGCGGGTTGGGGACTGACGACGGATCTGGGACAGGTGCCGGATCGGCGGCAGGCCCGCCCCGATCTGATCGCGCTGACCCACGCGGTCCTGATCGACTATCCGCGCTATTTCGATCCCGTCATCAAAACGGCTTGTCCGGTTGAGGTGGTGGTGGATCGGCTGACCTCGGGCGAGATCCCCAAAGGGCGGAGCGGCACGCGGCTGCTTGCCAAGCTACAGGGACTATTCGCCAGCTATGCCTATCTGTGGCGCTAGGTTTTCCGCCGCCAGCGGTGCAGCACATCGCCGCCAATGTCGCGACACTCTACCAGATCAAACCGAGGCGCTTCTGCCAGACGGCTAATCCCCATCGCGGCCAGCGACGGGCGGCCCTCGGCCCCGATCGCTACTCCGGCACCATACCCCACCAGTTCATCGACCAGCCCTGCCCCCAGAAGCGATGCAGCAAGCCCCCCGCCCCCTTCGCAATAGACGCGGGTCAGGCCACGGTCTCCAAGTGCCTGAAGAACTGCAGCCGGGTCGAGCGTCCCCTGCGCCTCATTCACTTCGATCAGCACGGCCCCCATACCTTCCCACGCCGCAATCAGCTCGGGTGCGGCGCGGCGACCGTGGCAAATCCAGACCGGCACCTCGCGCGCCGTCCGGCCAAGCTGGCTGTCCAAGGGCAGATCCAGATGACGCGACAGAACCACGCGCACCGGCTGATGGTCCACACCCAGCCCGCGCACGGTCAGCGAGGGATCATCATCCCGCGCCGTCCCAGCGCCCACCATCACGGCATCATGGCTGGCGCGCATGGCGTGCACATGACGCCGCGCCTCGGGTCCGGTGATCCATTGGCTTTCGCCGCTGGCCGTCGCAATCCGTCCATCAAAGCTGCTGGCCAGTTTCAGGGTCAGCATAGGACGACCCTGCGTGACGCGGCTGAGAAACCCCGCCTGATCGACACGCGCCTCATCCTCGCACAGCGCGGTTTGCACCTCGATCCCTGCGGTGCGCAGCATGTCAAAACCTCCGCCATCCACGCGCGGATCGGGATCACCCAGCGCGCAGACGACACGCGCGATACCCGCAGCGATCAGAGCCTTGGCACAGGGCGGCGTTTTTCCGTGATGGGCGCAAGGCTCCAACGTGACATAGGCTGTTGCGCCTTTCGCAGCCTCCCCGGCCTGCGCCAGTGCCACGACCTCGGCATGTGGACGCCCGCTTGGCTGGGTCCAGCCCCGCCCGACGATCCGCCCGCCATTCACGATCACACAGCCCACCGCAGGGTTCGGCCACACACGTCCAAGCCCGCGCCGCGCAAGCGACAGGGCCAGGCGCATATACCGAAGATCTGCGCCTGAATTCTGCGACATCATCGACGGTTACTCGTCTTCTGCTGGGATATCCGGGCGCAGTTCGCTGACGAATTTATCGAAATCGTCTGCCGCCTGGAAATTCTTGTAAACACTGGCAAACCGTACATAGGCGACGGTGTCGATGCGGGCCAAAGCCTCCATTACAATCTCGCCAATGGTTTTGGACGGAATGTCCGTCTCGCCCATGCTTTCCAGCCGGCGCACGATGCCCGAGATCATCTGGTCAATGCGTTCCGGTTCAACGGGGCGTTTCTGCATTGAAATACGGATCGAACGCTCGAGTTTTTCGCGATCAAAGTCTTCGCGGCGGCCGTTCGACTTGATCACCACCAAATCGCGCAGCTGAACGCGCTCATAGGTCGTGAAGCGCCCACCACAGGCCGGGCAGAAGCGACGGCGACGGATCGCCACGTGATCTTCGGCCGGTCGGCTGTCTTTCACCTGAGTGTCGATATTACCGCAAAACGGACAGCGCATTGGCGACCCCTTTTCTTCACTGTTCCCCGTTGGTGTGGGTTTGACCACTTATCCACAGGCACTATAGGGCAGCGCCTAGGTCTTGTGTAGGGGGAAAACCCACGCCCCAAGATAAGGGCACATTTCGCGTGTCAGGATGACAAATGACCCACCACCTGCCGCCGATGCGGGGCGTCACGATGTTCGAATAGATAGATCCCCTGCCATGTCCCAAGCGCCAAACGGCCCTCTATGACGGGAATCGACAGGCTGACCGGCATCATCACGGCTTTGATATGGGCGGGCATGTCGTCCGGCCCTTCATAGGTATGCGTCAGATAGGACATGGAGGGATCGGTCGTCGGCGGAACCAAGCGGTGAAAGAAGTTGCGCAGATCTGTCTGCACCTCGGGGTCCGCGTTTTCCTGAATCAGAAGCGAACAAGACGTGTGACGTACAAACAATGTCAGCAGCCCGTCACCCGCTGCCGTCTCGCGCAGCCAGCCTTGCACCTGAGCGGTGAATTCATAAAGCCCTTGCCCATTGGTTGAGATCTCAAACACGCCCGCCATGCGCCCCCACAAAAGAAAAAAACCAGCGCCGAAATTGGACGCTGGCTTATTCCTTACCCGACCAAGACCCCATGCCACAACGCGCAAGCGTCATGCCCCATTTCCCGGTCGGACAACGACCCGTCTGAATCCGTTACAGAGCCGAGAAGGAAGGACGCTCTACTTTCCTTCCCATCTGCTTCCGTTTTTTCAGATTCTTCAACGCAAGTTCACGACCCAAGCGCACGGATACCGGCCCCTGTTTCGCAAATCTCCGCTTTGACGGTTCATCTACTTGCCAGTCTGGCTCTAGGGCCAATGGCTTTTCCCTCACAACATAATTCATTAAATTCACCCAGTGTGTTGTCAGCAAAATAACTGACCAGAACATTTCCCCGCCACATTTGTGCCACAAAATAACTGAAATTCAAAACCGTTTAGCGTGTTTTTTCTTAAATTGACTGGAAACAATCTGTTCAATACGGCGCGCGCCCCCATGAGCGCTGGGACAGAAACGACGTCGACACCACGTCGGATTTCCTTTCCCAAAGAAAAACGCCCCGCAGGAGGCGAGGCGTTTTTTGTTAGTATTACAAAGCTGTAGGCTTACTGATCCAAGAACGAGCGCAGCTTGCGCGAGCGGCTCGGGTGCTTCAGCTTGCGCAGCGCCTTTGCCTCGATCTGACGGATCCGTTCGCGGGTTACGCTGAACTGCTGACCAACCTCTTCCAGCGTGTGGTCAGTGTTCATGCCGATGCCAAAACGCATCCGCAGCACACGCTCTTCGCGCGGCGTAAGCGAGGCCAGAACCCGAGTCGTGGTCTCTTTGAGGTTCTCCTGAATGGCGCTATCCAGCGGCAGCACGGCATTCTTGTCCTCGATGAAATCGCCCAGCTGGCTGTCTTCCTCGTCGCCAATCGGGGTCTCAAGGCTGATCGGCTCCTTGGCGATCTTCATCACCTTGCGCACCTTCTCAAGCGGCATCTGCAGCTTCTCGGCCAGTTCTTCCGGGGTCGGCTCGCGGCCGATCTCGTGCAGCATCTGGCGACCGGTACGGACCAGCTTGTTGATCGTTTCGATCATGTGGACCGGAATACGGATCGTGCGGGCTTGGTCCGCGATCGAACGGGTGATGGCCTGACGGATCCACCACGTCGCATATGTCGAGAACTTATAGCCGCGGCGGTATTCAAACTTGTCCACCGCCTTCATCAGGCCGATGTTACCTTCCTGAATAAGATCAAGGAATTGCAGGCCGCGGTTGGTGTACTTTTTCGCGATCGAGATCACCAGACGCAGGTTGGCTTCCACCATTTCCTTCTTGGCCTGACGCGCCTCTTTTTCACCCTTCTGAACCTGCTGCACGATGCGGCGGAATTCAGGGATGTCGACGCCGACATACTGACCAACTTGCGCCATGTCACCGCGCAGCTTTTCAACCTTGTCGGTCGAGCGTTCGATGAAGCTTTGCCATGCGCGGCCGGTCTTCTCGCCCATCTCGTCCAGCCAGGTCGGGTCGAGTTCACGACCGCGATAGGCTTCGATGAACTCACGGCGGTTGATGCGCGCTTGGTCAGCCAGTTTCACCATCGACGAGTCGATCGACATGATGCGGCGGTTGATGCCATAGAGCTGGTCGACCAGCGCTTCGATACGGTTGTTGTGCAGGTGCAATTCGTTCACCAGCAGCACGATTTCCGAGCGCAGCTTCTGATACGCGCCCTCTTCTTTTTTCGAGAAGCTGTCATCTTCGTTCAGGGTCGCGGACATCCGCAGATCCTGCATTTCAGACAGTTGCTCGTAGTCACGCGCGATCAGTTCGAGGGTTTCCAAGACGCGCGGCTTCAGCGCGGCTTCCATCGCAGCCAGCGACATGTTGGCGGCTTCATCCTCGTCATCATCGTCGTCGTCGTTGTTGATCGGGTTGCCGTCCGCGTCGAGTTCCTGCGCCTTTTCTTTCTTCTCGGCAGGGGCAGCGCCACCCGCAGCGGGCGCGACGTCTTCTTCCTCGTCGTCATCCAGCTGATTGCCGAAGGTCGCATCAAGGTCGATCACGTCACGCAGCAGAATGTCTTCGTTCAGAAGTTCTTCGCGCCAGATGGTGATCGCCTGGAAGGTCAGCGGGCTTTCGCACAGACCGGCGATCATCGTGTTGCGGCCAGCTTCGATCCGCTTGGCAATCGCGATCTCGCCTTCACGGCTGAGCAACTCGACGGAGCCCATTTCGCGCAGATACATGCGGACCGGGTCATCGGTGCGGTCGAGCTTTTCGGTCTCGGCGCCAGCGACGGCAACTTCGCCGCCCGCGTTTTTCACGACAACTTCGGTCGAACCCTTCTCTTCCTCTTCCGCCTCTTCATCTTCGATGATGTTGATGCCCATCTCGGACAGCATCGACATCACGTCTTCGATCTGTTCCGAGCTAACCTGCTCTGGCGGCAGCACCTGGTTCAGCTGATCGTAGGTGATGTAGCCACGCTCGCGCGCTTCGGCGATCATCTTTTTGACCGCAGCTTGCGACATGTCCGTCATCGGCTCGGCGTGCTGCTCGTCTTTTTGATCGTTGGCGGTGTCTTTGGCAGCCATGGGCTCTCCTTGCACGAAAGGCGCGGGATGGGCTGATCTGGTCTGACAAGGCGTCCCCTGTCCACAGCCACCCGCGCTTGGGTGATTCGGGTCGAACGATCCTGATTCGAATCAGTGATTCGTCCACAAAGGTAAGGTGGGTGCTTTACGGGCTGTTTGCAAGCAGACGACCGGGCCTGACGTGCGCTTCAGTGACTTTTTCTACGCGAACCGAGTTTGCGCCCTGCGGATCAGGCCCAAATCGCGCGTTATCTCTTTTTCTCGAAGGTGATGCTGTCGAAGACGCGGTCGCGTTGCTCTAGCTCTTCACGGTCCATCAGCGACCCGTTGTCAGCCACTTCATAGGTGGTTTTGTCTTCGGTTTGGCTGCGCAGCGCCTTGTTGCGCGCCTCGGCCGCCTGCCCCAGACGCCACGTGACGCCCTCGTCCGGCAGCGCATCCATGTCGGCTTCGGCGTCCCGGATTTCACGCGCCACGCCGCGCTTGGCTTCCAGTTTGGTCAGCTCTTCGGTCAGGCAAGCCAGCACGATCTCGTCATCGTTGCTCATCCGAATGGCGGGGGTGATCCGCACGTGATTGAGGGAAAACAGCCGGTCGAGCACATCGCCCCCGACGCTGTTCAGCAGCCGCTCTTCCAACGCCTCTGCGCCATGATGCGCCGTGGTCAGAACGCAGCGCAGCAGCGTATCGTGATCCGGGCCGACCATGTCCAGCCGCTCCATCCGGCTTTCCACTTGGTCCAGCATATCGGGACGGCGGATCAGGATCGCCAAAATGACAGCCTCGCGCAGGGCGTCTTGTGCACGCTCATCGGCACTGGCCAGTACAGACCCCTTGGTCGAGGCTAAAACAGGCGGCGTTGCCTGCCATCCGCGCTTTCCACCGGGCTGCCACGGGCGTTTGTTACCTCCCTGCCCCGAGGGGCGGGCGCGAAACAATTCCCACCGCTTGTCTTTGATCGCCTGACCATAATGGTTGCGGATCGAGGGATCTTGAATGCGCGCAATCGCAGTGCGTAGATCCTTATCCAGCGCGGCTTTGCGTTCGGGGCTGTCAAAGACTTTACCCTCGGTCTCGCGTCGCCAGAGCAGATCGACCATGGGCATGGCCCCGTCGATCAGCGTTTGCATCGCGCTGGCCCCGCTTTCCTTCAGCAGGTCATCCGGATCTTTGCCTTCCGGCATGATCGAGAAGCGCAGGCTTTGACCGGCCTCCAGCATCGGCAGCGCCAAGTCGATGACACGCATCGCGGCGCGCAGACCTGCCGTGTCACCATCCAGCGCAATGATAGGCTCGGGCGCGATACGCCAGAGCAGACGTAGCTGGTCTTCGGTAATCGCCGTGCCCAACGGGGCAACGGTGGCGTTGAACCCAGCCTCGGACAGGGCGATCACGTCCATATAGCCCTCGGCCACGATCAGCGGCTGGCCTTTGCCAGCAGCCTCGCGGGCGGGACCTTGGTTGTAAAGGTTGCGCCCCTTGTCGAACAGCTCGGTCTCGGGTGAGTTCAGGTATTTCGCGTTGTCATTCGGGTCCATCGCGCGGCCGCCAAACGCAATCGCCCGCCCGCGCGCGTCGCGGATCGGGAACATGATGCGGCCCCGGAAGGTATCATAGGGTTTGCCACCCTTCTGGCTGGGCTTGGCCAGACCTGCGCCAAGGATCAAATCATCCTCGACATTCTTGCCCTTCAGGTGATCCCACAGCCCCTGCCACGCATCTGGCGCAAAGCCGATTTCCCAGCGATCCAGCGCGGCTTCATTCAGCCCGCGCCGGGTCAGATACTCGCGCGCCTCGGCCCCCGCACCGGTCTTCAACATCAGCCGGAAATGGCTGACCGCCATCTCCATCACTTCGACCAGTTGTGTGCGTCGGTCCGCCTTTTCCTGCGCCTTGGGATCGCGGGCGGGCATTTTCATCCCGGCCTCACCGGCCAAAATTTCGACCGCTTCGATGAACGAGACATTCTCGGTCTCTTTCACAAAAGAGATCGCATCGCCCTTCGCGTGACAGCCAAAGCAGTAGTAGAACCCCTTCTGGTCATCCACATGAAAAGACGCGGTTTTTTCCTGATGAAAGGGGCACGGCGCCCACATATCACCCTTGGCCTGATTGGATTTCCGCTGGTCCCACATGACCTTACGCCCGACGACTTGGGTCAGGCTAAGGCGCGTGCGCAGTTCATCAAGAAAACCGGGTGGCAGCGACATGAACTCTTACTGTTGTGTCAAGCGAAACGTGAGTCGAGATCACGCCCCGACAGCACCTTTTACCATATCCCAATAGCGATCCGCCACCGCTTCGCGCGACAGGCGACCGCCCTCGCGATACCAAGTGTTCACCCCGGTCAGCATGGCGATGATCGCCATGGAACTCAGGCGGATGTCGGACAGGTCCAGTTCACCGGCCTCTTGGCCTGCCCGCAAGATCGCCTCCAGCTCGCCCTCGTACTGACGGCGCAGGGCTTCGATGGCAGCGAAGTTCTCGTCCGTCAGGTTGCGCAGCTCCATATAGGCAATGAAAACGGCGTCGGGGCGTTCAAGGTGAAATCGGATGTGAAAGCGCGAGAAAGCTTCGAGCGCATCCAGAGCAGTGTCCCCCTTGGGCTCGTCCGCCCACGCGGCCAATAGCTCGTCCATATGGGTGCGCATCAGGTCAAAGAGCAGGCTTTGCTTGTCCTTCGTATAAAGGTACAAGGCACCGGCCTGAACACCCACTTCACGCGCGATCTGACGCATCGACACGGCGGCAAAGCCGTGACGGGCAAACAAGGTCAGCGCCGCCGCGCGCACGCGGGGGCCTGTGATTTCGCTGTGGGATCCGGTTTTACGCGCCATACCAGATTGGTAACTGAACAATCGTTCATATCCAAGCGTTTCGCCCCCAAGTTTCGCAACGTCCCGCCACCCGCTGCCGCAAATGCCATGCTGCCTTGCAGCGCCAGCCCACCCTGTCTATGGTCGCCGTGACGACAGCTTGAAGGACCGCCGCCGTATGACCCGACCGCTTAAAACCTGCCTGTTTCTGGGGTTCAGCGTTCTGGTGGCGTGCTCGGACATTCCGGATTTCGCTGACGGCGCTGCGGCAAACGCCCCCTACCCGCAGATCGTGTCGATGAACGATATCCTTGGACAACTTCCCGCCGAACAGGGCGACTATGGCACCGGATCTTTGGCCAGCCGTGCTGCCGCCCTGCGTGCCCGCGCGAGCCGATTGCGTCGGACCTCGGTCGTAGACGGGCAGACGCGTGGGCGAATGCAGGCAGCATTGGCGCGGCGCTAAGCGACACCCTCAAGAAATTCAACGCTGCGGCCAAGCCGTGGATTGCACAGCCTTGCCGCTTTGGATACACGTCCCGGGACGACACACCAGCCGACGGAGACTGAAATGACTGATACCGCCCCCCTGCGCCTTGGAATTGCAGGTCTTGGCACCGTCGGTATCGGCGTGGTGAAGATCGTTCGACGTCAGGCCGCACTTCTGCAAGATCGCGCCGGGCGTCCGGTGGTGATCACTGCCATCTCTGCCCGCTCGAAAGACAAAGATCGTGGCGTCGATCTGTCGGACTATGCATGGGAAGACGATCCCGTGGCTCTGGCACAGCGTGACGATGTGGACGTGTTTGTCGAACTGATGGGTGGCGACGAAGGCCCGGCGAAAGACTCGGTCGAGGCTGCGATTGCCGCCGGAAAAGACATCGTCACTGCGAACAAAGCGCTTCTGGCCCATCACGGGCAGGAACTGGCGCTGGCCGCCGAAGCCGCAGGCGTGCGCATCCGCTATGAAGCCGCTGTGGCTGGCGGCATTCCGATCATCAAGTCTCTGCTGGAAGGTCTGGCCGGGAACGAGATTACCCGCGTCATGGGCGTGATGAACGGCACCTGCAACTACATTCTAACCCAGATGCAGGCCACGGGCCGCGGCTATAACGCGCTGTTCGATGAATGCGCCGAGCTGGGCTATCTGGAGGCCGATCCGAACCTAGACGTGGGCGGCATCGACGCCGGTCACAAGCTGTCGATCCTGTCCTCGATTGCGTTCGGGACACAGGTCAATTTCGACGCGGTCGAGCTTGAAGGCATTCAGCGCATTCAGCTGGAAGACATTGAACATGCTGCGGAAATGGGCTTCCGCATCAAGTTGCTGGGCGTGGCCCAGATGACCGGCCGCGGGTTGGAGCAGCGCATGTCGCCCTGTCTTGTGCCCGCAAGCTCGCCTCTGGGGCAGTTGGAAGGCGGCACCAATATGGTCGTCGTAGAAGGCGACGCAGTCGAGCAAGTCGTCCTGCGCGGACCCGGCGCGGGGGAAGGCCCGACCGCCAGCGCGGTGATGGGCGACGTGATGGACATTGCGCGCGGGATCAATATCCCAACCTTCGGACAACCCGCGACAACCCTGCGCCCGGTGACCGGCGCCAAGGCCGCCAAGCCTGCGCCCTATTACTTGCGCCTGTTCCTCTTGGACAAACCCGGCGCGATGGCGAAAGTCGCTTCGGTTCTGGGCGATGCTGGCGTTTCGATCAACCGCATGCGCCAGACCAGCCACAACGAGAAACTGGCCCCGGTGCTGATCGTCACGCACAAATGCACCCGCGACGCGCTGGATGCAGCCATCAAGGGCTTCGCGGACACCGGCGTAGTCGACGGCGAACCCGTCGCAATCCGCATCGAAGAGCTGTAAGCGCCCTCGCGCAACGTCAGCTGTATTGGCACTGGACCGGCCCCGCCGGTCCGGCCAGAGTGACCTCACCCACAGGAGGCGCTCATGGACTGGTTCACCCCAATCGATATCTACTGCGAACGCGTCAGCGCGGCCTTCTGGGCGGAACCGCTGAATGCGATCTCGAACCTTGCGTTCATCCTTGCCGCCCTTTGGGGCTGGATCGAGGCCAAGCGCCGGGATCGGCTGGACCCGATGACCATGGTCCTGATCTTGCTGGCTGGCATGATTGGCATTGGCAGTTTCCTGTTTCATACCTTTGCGAATGCGTGGTCCAGTCTGGCGGATGTGATCCCAATCTGGACTTTCGTCCTGCTGTTCGTTTTGGTCGCCCTGCGCCGGGTGGCGGGTATTCGCCCCGGACGCATCGGAATTGGGGTCGCCGTGGTGGCCGCAGTCATCGCGGTGCTGTTTGCTTTCGGGGGCGATGGCTCTGGCAGTCAAACCAGCGACAGCATTGCGACCGAAGAGACTACGCCCGCCGCACCCTCAATCTCTGGCGACGCCCCCCATGATCACGCCGAAGCAAACAGCCTGCTCAATGGATCCGAACAGTATCTGCCCGCCGTGCTGGCGCTCTTGGCGTTCACCTTCCTGACCCGCCGCAACGGACACGAAATTGCACCGTGGATCACCGCGGCCACGGTGATCTTCATGATCTCGCTCACCTTCCGCACGTTTGACATGCACCTGTGCGAAATCTGGCCAATCGGTACCCATTTCATCTGGCACATCCTGAACGGAACCATGATCGCGCTTCTGTTTCAGGGGCTCATCCGCAGTCCCGACCTGCGCTTTGCCACCTGAAACCTTCGCAACCGTGCCTTTTCGTCGCGTAATGCCCTTGCCCCTGCCCCCACCGGCCCTTAAACCGGAAAGCAACTAGAGACAGTGAGGATTGCCCCTTATGGCCGATAAAGTCGTTTTCGCCGACCGTATGCTTTCGCTTGGTTTGGCCCGTGTTTCCGAAGCCGCTGCCATGGCCAGTGCCGACCTTGTGGGTCGCGGGGACGAAAAAGCCGCAGACCAAGCCGCCGTGAACGCCATGCGTGACCAGCTGAACCTGCTGGAAATCCAAGGCACCGTTGTGATCGGCGAAGGTGAACGCGACGAAGCCCCGATGCTGTACATCGGCGAAGAAGTCGGCACTGGCGAAGGCCCCGCCGTCGACATCGCGCTGGACCCGCTGGAAGGCACCACGCTGACCGCCAAAGACATGCCGAACGCACTGACCGTAATCGCGATGGCCCCGCGCGGCACGCTGTTGCACGCCCCCGACGTCTACATGGAAAAGCTGGCCATCGGCCCGGGCTACCCCAAAGACGTCGTGTCGCTGGCCATGTCGCCGAAAGAGCGTGTCGAAGCTCTGGCCAAGGCCAAAGGTTGCGAGACCAAGGACATCACCGTCTGTGTTCTGGAGCGTCCGCGCCACGAAGAAATGATCGAAGGCATCCGCTCGACCGGCGCCGCCATCCGCCTGATCACCGATGGTGACGTGGCTGGCGTGATCCACTGTGCCGAAGCCGACATCACCGGCATCGACATGTATATGGGTCGCGGCGGTGCGCCTGAAGGCGTTCTGGCAGCGTCCGCGCTGAAATGCATGGGCGGTCAGATGTGGGGTCAGCTGACCTTCCGCAACGACGACGAACGTGGCCGTGCTGCCAAAGCCGGCATCACCGATTTGGACCGCATCTATTCGCGCGACGAGATGGTCACAGCGGACGTGATCTTTGCCGCGACCGGCGTGACCGATGGCTCGATCGTTTCGGGCATCAAACGCGAGCCCGGCTGGCTGACGACCGAAACGCTGCTGATGCGTTCGAAAACCGGCTCGGTCCGTCGTATGATCTATCGCAACCCGGTCGCTTGATGCTGGGTGCCCTGATCCTGATCGACATTCAGGAAGGGTTTGACGACCCGTTCTGGGGCACGCGCAACAATCCGGACGCCGAGGCCAACGCCGCCCGGCTTCTGACCCATTGGCGGGCGCAAAATGCGCCCGTTTTTCACATTCAGCACCTGTCGACCACGCCGGGCAGCCCCCTGCACCCAGATGGCGGACTTGTGGCCCTGAAGTCCATGGTCGCCCCGCGCGAGGGCGAGACGGTCATGGCCAAGAATGTGAACTCGGGTTTCATCGGCACAGATCTTGAAAAAATGCTGCGAAAGCAGGATGTTGAGAGGGTTACAATCTGTGGCCTGACGACCCCCCATTGTGTCTCGACCACCACCCGCATGGCGGCCAATCTGGGCTTTGACGTGACGCTGGTCCACGACGCCTGCGCGGCCTTCACGGGCAATGCGGACAGCGCCTGGCGCGATGGACCAGCCCCATCCGCTGAGGACATCCATACCGCAGCTCTGGACCAGTTGAACGGCGAATTCGCCACCGTAGTCGCCACCGATCAGGTGCTTGCATGAGCGCATTCCTTGGAGTTGAAAGCTCTCTGACCGGGCGCAAATGGCTTGGTCCCACGGCCGAGGTCGAACGTCAGGCCGAGGCCATTGGCCAGCACACCCAACTGCCTGCTGCCCTGTGTACACTTCTGGCCCAACGCGGCATCCCCCCGCACGAAGCGACCGGTTTTCTGGACCCGACCCTGCGCGATCTTCTGCCCGATCCGCGCAAGCTGAAGGACATGGACAAAGCCGCCGCCCGCATCCTGACCGCTCTGGACCAATCCGAGCGGGTCGCCATTTTCGCCGATTACGACGTGGATGGCGCGACATCGGCAACCTTGCTGATCGACTGGTTTCGACAGTTCAATCGGCAGGTCACGCTGTATATCCCAGACCGGATTGAAGAAGGCTATGGCCCCAACACACCCGCGATGGAAAAACTGGCCGCCGATCACAGCCTGATCATTTGCGTGGATTGCGGCACGCTCAGCTTTGAACCCATCGCTGCCGCCCGTGCGAAGGGCGCCGATGTGATCGTGCTGGACCACCACCTTGGGGCCGAAACTCTTCCCGACGCCATCGCCGTGGTGAACCCGAACCGACAGGACGAGGCCGACGCGCCGGGATACCTCTGCGCGGCCGGTGTGGTGTTCCTTGTGCTGGTCGAACTGGGCCGCCTGCTGCGCGAGGCGGGACGCTCTGGACCGGACCTAATCTCGATGCTCGACCTTGTGGCGCTTGGCACCGTGGCCGACGTCGCCCCGCTGATTGACGCCAACCGCGCCCTTGTGCGCCAAGGGCTGAAAATCATGGCGCGGCGCGCGCGCCCCGGCATGGTCGCGCTGGCGGATGTCGCTGGCCTGAATGAAGCCCCCCGCGCCTATCATCTGGGCTATCTTCTGGGGCCGCGCGTAAACGCTGGCGGACGGATTGGCAAGGCGGATTTGGGCGCTCGCTTGCTGTCCACAACCGATGCGAATGAAGCCCAGTCGATCGCCGAAAGGCTGAACGAACTCAACGCCGAACGCCGTGAAATCGAGGCCCGCGTACAAGAACTGGCCATAGATCAGGCCGAGGATCGCGGGCTAGATGCCCCGCTGGTCTGGGCCGCAGGGGGCGGCTGGCATCCCGGTGTCGTTGGCATTGTCGCCAGCCGCCTAAAAGAAGCCACCAACCGCCCCGCGATTGTCATTGGATTTGATGGGGATGACGGCAAAGGGTCAGGGCGATCTGTCACCGGCATCGATCTTGGCGCGGCGATTCAGAAGCTGGCCGCAGACGGTCTGATCGAAAAAGGCGGCGGGCATAAAATGGCCGCGGGCCTCAGCCTGACCCGCGACCAATTGGAACCTGCCATGGCGCGCCTCAGCGAGCTTATGGAAAAGCAAGGGGCCGGGGAACTGGGCGCCGCGGACCTGAAGCTGGATGGTATCCTTATGCCATCTGCAGCATCGGTCGATCTGATCGAACAGCTGGAAGAAGCTGGCCCGTTCGGGGCCTCCGCCCCCGCCCCACGCTTTGCGTTTCCGGATGTGCAGATCCTGTTTGCCAAACGAGTCGGCCAAAATCATCTGAAGGTCAGCTTTGGAGACGGCCTAGGCACGCGGATCGACGCGATTGCCTTTGGCGCCTTTGACGGACCGCTTGGCCCCATGTTGGAACAGCATGGCGGCGTCAGGTTCCATCTGGCGGGACGACTCGAAGTGAATCATTGGCAGGGACGGCTCAGCCCGCAGCTACGCTTGGAAGATGCCGCAAAGGCCTGAAAATAGTATATTTTCCGATCGTCGAAAAAAGTGAAAATGCCTCTTGCACGGGTTGGGGCTTTGACATAGAAACCCCTCACCACAGCGTGGCCCGTTCGTCTATCGGTTAGGACGCCAGGTTTTCAACCTGGAAAGAGGGGTTCGATTCCCCTACGGGCTGCCATTTTCTCCCAGATCGAAATTAGTCTTCCATCGCACTCGGTGCCGTAATTGCACGGCATGAACACCGCTTTGGATTTTTTTCGCCTTTCCCGCATTTCAGCTCTTGCGCTCACAATTCGGCTGGCCTTATAAGCCGCCTACCAACAGCGTGGCCCGTTCGTCTATCGGTTAGGACGCCAGGTTTTCAACCTGGAAAGAGGGGTTCGATTCCCCTACGGGCTGCCACCCACATCCCTTGTTTAGTTGTCTCTCTTAGCTGACCGGTATTGCGCGGGGTATTCAAAGAATTCCCAAATGACCTGGTAGGTAGAGACGCGCTTTCGGAGACCATTGCGGCTGATTTGGACGACGTGTCTCTGTCCACCAATTACGTCTTCCCAGTTTGAGAGATCGAGAAATCTGGTTTTAGTTCCTTCTAAGGTCACAAGGGGGCGAAATTGCAAAGAACTCTTTCGGTTGGTGGGGTGTTATGTTTTCCAGTATTACCCGCGCTCTCTCATTCCAACGACGTTTCTGAGCCACGCATTGGCGGCTTGGGCGCGAGTGTTCAGTGTGTCTAGGTGAATGGTTCTGCTCATTGCACAAGGGTGAAAGATCGGGATCTAGGCTTCACGCTCAACGAGTTTTGGCTTGAGCGGTCGTTTTTGACCGACAATGCGCCCCGTGTTCAAGGCGGGGCGACAAGCGCGAACGCGGGTAGGCTTGCTGCTTTCATAGCGACAAGCCGCCCGCCAGTAGTTTACCAGTTGGATACAGAAAACAGGAAACCCGATCAGCGAGAGCAGAGAGTCGCTAAAATTACGCTCAAACTTATCCAAACATCGGGGAATAGCTCAGACGTCACATCTTCGGTCGCCATTTACGTCTGCTCTCAAAAAACCCTATTTAGCGTGAACAGAACTCCGGTGTCTCGGGCTCCCGAAATGTTGCCTTGGTTCTCGGCATGCCGCAAGGTCAGGCCTAAAGTAGCCCCAGATGCAATAGGACGCTCATAGGTCAACGACAACTGCATTTCGCGCCGTTCGGGTGCGAGACTGACCGGAATGTTAGTGTAGACAATCTTGTTCGTCTCAGAAAACGTGGGAAGTGAAAGAGACGTACTTCCTGAAGTGACTGCCGCAGGTAAGGAAAGCGAAATTGAAATAGTATCGTTTCGCGTGAAAGCATTCCTGTGTGATAGCGAGAGAGTAGCTGAGTTCATTAATACATCTGCGGGTTGGGCTAACATAGAAGCCTCTCGGCCCGATGCGTAACCAACTTCAAAACTGGCGCTGGTGCTGCTAGACAAATTCGCGGCATATGCCATCCCAACAGTAAAGAGCGTTGAGCTTGAACTGCCATTCCATGTCGAAAGCAAGTTTGCTGTGTCATGCCCAATGCCTGCACTCAGCTGCAAGGAAGCATTGCTAAAATCAAATGTGCGACTAAGGCCTAGTCCATAAGAATCTACACCACTTAAACTGCTATTATAGTAGGATATTTCGAGATCTGACTCCCCCCCCTGAAGCGGCACCCTGACACCTTGACCAAAAAAAGCATCTCTACGGAAGCTGCTTTCCTTAAGACGATCCCTTTTATGAAGCTCACTGGGAGAGAATAGTGGAGCAGACGATCGCTGCGCGACTAGGGAAGATGCTTCGATTGCAAACGGTGCTGAAAAGGCATCCAGACTGACAACTTCAACCCCATTCAGGGCGCGGGCAACCGCATCACCACTAGCACCACCAGAAGCGGCTAACGGATCTCGTCCAACGTCCAACTCGAAACCGCTTTCCAGCGTCACCACGGGCTGCCCAATTGGCAACAGCGCGGCCGCTACATCTATAAACCCGTGCCCCCACTCGTCGCTGTAGTCGTGATAAAACCCATCGGCCAGTTCCACTGAGCCACTCGTCTCAAAACCTGTGAAGCTGTTGTCAGCTGTGGCTAGAAGTCGAACCCGAAGGTCTTGATGTGTCAGAGTTGGAAAGGCTTCAGCCAAAAGAGCAAGTGCTCCGGCAACTAGTGGAGCAGAATAAGACGTGCCTGTGCCAAATGCATAGCTATCTATGCCACCTGCAGTTGCACCAATCCAACTTCCATCTGCAGCTATGCACCAAGCTGCGGCCTCAAGGCAGGCGCCAGATACCCGTCGAGCAGAAACAATGTCATCATCTTGCATGACAGGCACACCATTGACGACAGCGAGCCAACTATCCTCTAGATCTGGCTCGAGTAATGGCAAGCCTGCCATCAATCCGATTGTGGGATTCTCGTTGTCATTCGAAACAGCGAAAAGAACAATCCCATCTTGGGCAAAGGTTTCCAATCCCTGAATGTAGCTTTGTGCACCGGAATATGATTGCATCTCGCTATAGTCCGATATCGTGGCGTCCAAACCATCAAATCCCCAAGAATTGTTGAGGGCAACAGCTCCGAGAGAAGCCGCGCTCAAGGCTGTTTCGCGCAGCTGTTCGAAGCTCCCGAAGTTGCCTAAAATCAGATCTGCTTCTGGGGCAACGCCAATCATGTCATCCGAGTTGCCGGCCGCCACGGATGCGACAAAAGTGCCGTGATTATCTACTAATAAGTTTGATCCTGTGGTCAGTGTCTTTCCTGCCAGAGTTTCATGGCTCGTAAGAAATCCAGCATCCGAGATCGCGATAACTTCGCCCGCCCCGGTTAAGCCCGCAGCATGCGCATAGTGAATACCAGCATGCCTGAGAGGGCTTCCATTCAATAGTACATCCACAATGGGATCGTAGACACCGTTCCCATTCAAGTCCGCGTAGGCACCAGTCGGAGTGTCTTGAAGCTGGTACCGCGAGTCATCATTGAGCAATCGGTTCGCCTCAGCACGCACCGTATCAAGACTTTGAAGAAAGTAAGCCTGCAGCGCGTCACTCGTCGAGGGAGGTGAGCCGGTTTCTCCTCCCCCACCAGAAGATGTGTCATCTCCTACACACCCCGTTAAAAGAACCGTCGGACAAACCAGTAACGCGGCGATATACTTCGAAAATCTCATTTTTTGCTTCACGCTTGATGCGCTACCCTTTTCAAAACGCTCATACACTGAATGCTGAGTTTTGCGCATCAGGATTCAGAGGCTAACTAACTCAACCTACGGTCTTCTCAAGGCTTTGCCAATATCTGGAATACGGGTAGCAGCTGCGGCATCGACTGACCATACTCTGGGCCGTCATCGTCTTACTATAAGCCCTTGGTTTTGTCGTTTTTGCGCCGCCTCCGAGGTCTGCAGAGAGCCCATGACAATCGTTGATCCTCCCCCACTGAAATGGTCCGCCGCTATGGTTAGGAAACGGAGGATCAGCGGCAGGATTTCCCTAAAATCCAAAACCATATTCCCTGTTGTTTCACTAACAGGGAAATTGCCTTCAACACCCCTCTTTTTTTGAGTTTTATCAGGTGGCTTTTCCCCGTTTTGGCATATCACAGTCAAAACTAGCCGTAATTTCCCTGTGAATTCCCAGTAAATCGCGAAATTCAGCGGAGACTGGTTAGCTCTAAACTGCCCGCACTGCCAGTTGGAGCTCTTGAAATCAGCTAATGTACAGACATCCGTTATTCGGATTGGAGTTCAGCCAGTACAATTAGTGTCCGACATCAAACCTCGCGGGACCACACGGCCCCTCGAAAATCACGACACGAACCACGCCATCGGGGGCGTGATCTGCACGCACGGACACACAGATCGACGCACCCGTCAGAGCACGCATAATCTGTCGGCAGCAATTGCCGCCTTCCTAGGTCCATGTCCCCGCGAACGAGAGGCCACTAAATACCCAATCAAGCGATCAATCTGCGTGAATATCGGCTTCCGACACCTCCGCGCGATTCAATGGATGCCTAAGGGAGAGGACAGATGATTTCTCCGGCCTGTGCAGCTCCACCAACCGGCATCAGTAAAACGTCCAATTTCAGCGACCGTTGAACGCTTTATTACACGCGATAGCAATGATGTTGGCGCTCTGACGCGAGGGGGGCAACGTTGCGTTGAGACCCACCCCGGCATCTGTTAATTCATCAGAGAACGCCCCACCGCGTCAGGTCGACCCGCAATCGTAAACCCTGCCCGCCCAGCGTGTTTCGATGCATAAAGCGCCTTGTCCGCGTCCTCGGCCATTATGGTTTGATCCGGGTTTGCATAGTTTGTCGACGGCACAACACCAATACTGGCCGACACCCGGCATTCTTGGTCCTGAAACAATATTGGGCTTTCGATCCGCCTGATCAGACGCGTGGATATTTTTTCCAACCGCGTTGGATAGACCTGATTGTCCAAAACAATCACGAACTCGTCCCCACCAACCCGCGCGACAAGATCCTCTTTACGAGTTTCTTCCCGCAGGATCTGGGCGACAGATTCGAGCACGGCGTCCCCCGCCGCGTGACCATATGTATCATTAACCGATTTGAAAAAATCCAGATCGAGATGCATCAACGAGAATGGCACACCCCGCAAAAACTGCCGCTCTAACCGCAGTTCAAGGGCACGCCGATTGGCAAGACCGGTCAAGCCATCCGTTAGCGCCTGCGTCTGGGCAACTTCCTTTTCGCCCTGAAGACGATGCGCCAACTGGGTGGCGATCTCCATCACGGCAGACTTCGCTTCAACCAGATACAGCATCTCAACCGCTAAGTCAGTTGGCGCAAAATCCGAGCCAGTCAGTTCATAGCGCGCGACCGCTTCGGATATGGAATAGCCAAAGGAAAGGTTTAGCAGCACGCTATCCAAATCCGGCATCACGGTTACCGCACCGGTCACGGACATGCGGTATTCATCCCGGATTTTCAGCAGCACCCGCCGCGCATCAATCTTGGCAACATCTTCGATTCGCGAAATGCTTCTGGGCCGCCTGAGCTCGAGCAAACCAAAAACATTCCGGCCTATCACTTTGCGCTTACCAAAGACTTTCTGGATCGTTGGCCCAGCGTGGCGCACCACTCCGGAACCGTCGATGATCATGTGCAAGGGAAGCACATGATCCAAGGCGCCACAGGTAAAAGGAATAGGCCGTTCAATATTCATGGTGCACCGTCCGTTGCCCACACAAATTCGCGTCCCTCGGCATGCTGACGTTCCAACAAACTGACGTTCACGACAACGCTGTCCTGTTGCTCGGCCAATATCTCGAGATATGCGAGCGAACCATAATCATCCGCCAGCGCACGCAAGGCCCCCAGCAGAACATATGGGGCGCCTTTGGGGGTGTTTTCGCATGTGATCTGAAACACATGGAGTTGGACTTCATCCACCTGTATGTCCGGCAGGGTCAGGTCTGGAACCGCCAAACGCGCACGTCCTTTAAGATCTTCCAGTGAGTGCAGGAAATCAGTGTATTCAACCCCACCAAAGCGCAACAAACGCCGTACGCGTTCGACCCGAGGGTCAGTGACAAGAAATGTGCCGAAATCTTCTAAGATCGAGGTCCGGTCTCGGTTTTGCTGGATCGCCAACTGCCTTAAGATCGAAAGACCAATCTGATCGTCATAGTGAAACATCGGCTCGACGGATTGAACATGAAGATCAAGATCCGTCAGCGCCTTTTCCCACACCTGATCCCCATAGGTCAGGCGCACAAAGGCTTCGAATATCCATAAAATCAAGCCATGCATTGTCATCACACGCGTCATCTAACGGTGATGTTTTAGACCCCAAGTCTTAACAATTCGAAAATGCGCATCTGTTCGTCAGGCGCTCTGATCCAGCCACGCCGGGATTTGCCCGATATCGTCCAGCACAACGTCTGCGAAGGGTGACAGTTCGCTGTGTGTCGCCAACCCCGTCAATACCCCAATCGTGCGCATCCCAGCCGCACGCCCCGCTTTCAGGTCATGCAGGCTGTCGCCCACCATCGCGACTTGATCCGAGCTCACCTCCACCGCCCGTGCAAAGGCGAGGCAGGGAGCGGCGTCCGGCTTGACGCCATTTCCGCTGTCATAGCCCGAAATAAAATCGAACAGATTCGACACGCCTGCCCCTTCCAAATGCTGTCGCGCAGGGCGCTCGGCGTCGTTTGTCGCTACACCCAAGGCCAACCCTCGGGCACGCAGCTCTTCCATCAAAGGCACCAAGGCGACCGCTTCAACCTGAGGCGCGGTTTCAGCCTCGTCGTTAAGAATGGTTTCCAGCGCGTTAGCTGACAAATCGAAGTGTTTTTGCAGAGCCGAGACAATCTCGGCCGGGGTGCCGGCAATCACCACGCTGTCACGTGCAAATGACTGCGTCTCCATATCGAACCCGATGTCCCGGCCCACCTCGGCCGCGTGCGCATGATCACCGTTCGTCAGGCGCAAAAGCACCGCATGCGCCCAGGCCTCCCACGTTGCCTTGAACTGGAAAAGCGTGCCGTCCTTGTCAAAGAGAAGGGCCTTGATCATCATGGGTGCTCCTAGCTGCGTTTCAAGGCCACACTGCCCATATCAGACCATCAGGTCCAGTGCATTTCTGATCCGCCCGGCAAAGCGTGTCGGACCTGCGCAACCTGATCATAGGCCAGCCCCTGCGCATCACAGGCTTGCATGATCCATTGATCATCCATCATCAGAAAATCGAGCATCGCGGCAAGAAACTCGGGTTCGCCCGCGCGATCCCGCAACGTGTCCTGCCCTGCCCCGGTCGCCCCCATGAAAATCGGCAAAAGGTCGTCATTTGACACCAGCCAGGCCAGCATATTCAGCGCAATCCGTTCGGCTTGATCCGACGTCAATTTAACACTCCTTTTCATTTGGAAAGGATTTCTTAACCAATCCGCCGCAGGATGTCTCCAACTCAATTCAACATTTAGCGAAACGGCCTGATGAGCGGAAGGATCTTGATAGCAGACGATCTTGCGACCAATCGCATCGTCCTGAAGGTGAAGTTCACCGTGTCAGGATATGATGTGATTCAGGTCGAGCGGATCGACGACGTGCTGGAAACGGCGCGGCGGGCGCAGCCTGACCTGATCATCTTGGGACGCGGACAATCTGGTCAAAGCCTGACGATCTGCAGCGCTCTGAAAAAGGACGCAAACCTGCACACCATTCCGGTCATCTTGTTTGCCGACAAGGACAGCCAGCACAACCGAATTGCTGCATTGGAAGCGGGGGCCGATGATGTCTATTCGCCGGACGTGAAAGAAAGCACGCTGTCGGCGATGGTACGAAATTTGATCCGCATGCGCGGCACATATGACGAGATCATGCGCCATCGCGACATCTCGGCCGAGTTCGGATGCGCCGAGGACGCGGCGAGCTTTGTTCCCGCAGCCCATATTGCCCTTGTCGCGCCGGAACCAGAACATGGGCTTCTGTGGCGCCGCAAACTTGGGCTCGAGCTTCCGCACCGCCTGGATGTGCTGACGAAATCTCAGGCACTCAGCGACGTGAGCACCCTTAAGAATGCCCCCGACGCCTTTGTGATAAGCGCGTCACTGGCAGGGGAGTCCGACGGTCTGCGATTGGTAAGCGAGCTGCGCTCGCGTGTGCATACTCGTAACGCGATTATCGTGGTTATCCATGACCGGGATCGCCCCCACGATGGCGCGATGGCATTGGATCTGGGGGCGGATGCGATCCTGAATTGCGGGTTCGATGCGACAGAACTTGCCGTGCGCCTGAAAACCCTTCTGGCACGCAAACGAGAGCTGGATGCCCTACGCAAACGCTTTGACCACAACCTGTCACTGGCGGTGCAGGATCCGCTGACCGGGCTGCACAACCGCCGCTACGCACAAAGCTATCTGAACCGGCTGGAGCAAGAGGCACTGACCAACGGGCAGCCCTATGCGATCATGGTGTTGGATCTGGACCACTTCAAATCCATCAACGACCGGTTCGGCCATGGTGTTGGCGATCAGGTGCTGATCGAGGTCGCAAATCGTCTGCGCGACAACCTACGTGCCTTTGACCTTCTGGCGCGGTTTGGCGGCGAGGAGTTCATGGTCGCCCTGCCGGATGTCAGCCAAAAGGATGTGATGGCCATGGCAGAGCGCCTGCGCCGCGCCATCGGGGATCTGCCGATTTACGTCGCCGAGGCCACTTTTCCAATTGCGGTCACAGTCTCGGTCGGGGTTGCGGTTTGGGGGGATCAGCCAAACGACTCGCGCAGCGCACATGAGCTGACACGGGCTGCGGATCAAGCGCTATATGCGTCGAAATCCGATGGCCGCAACGTGGTCACCTTCGGACGGTCTGCGGCCTAAGCAGACGGGCCACGTACAGACGCAGCCCACCTGAAATTAACGTTCCTTGGGCCTCGGCCCACGATCCACAGCGCTTTCCAAGCGATCGGCAAAAGCCTTGCGGTCTGTCACAGACATGCCGTCGATCTGCTCGACAAGAAGATGCCGCAAGGTCTCGCCACGCAGACGCAGACGCTCGGCCTGCTGGGCCAACGTGGCTTCAAAAGCAGCCGCGTCGAAGCTGTCACTGCGCAGGATCTGCAGAAGCATCACAAAATCCCGCTCAAGCACCGCGCGATTATCCTTGAACGATCCGCTTTCACGCCGAAACGCACGCCCGATTTCGCGCCGGTCCTTGTGATCCAGAGCCTTGGCAATCGGGCCGAACCCCAGATCGCGGATCGCACCACGCTCGGGTCCGCGGTGATCAAAATCATCCCCGCGATGGCCCGAAACCTTGGCCCCCACGATCAATCCCAGAACCAGAAGGTTCAGCGTCAACGAGACCACCAGCACAACGCGCGTCCAGCGTCGGGGCGCGCGCGGATCCGAGGTCGGTGTCTGCGGTGTCTGTTCTGACATGATTATCCCTCATCCTCTGCAAAGAGTGTCGTTCCCAAATATCCGGGCGCAAGGTCTTCCAGCGCGTAAGACGTATCCGTGGTGACATAGTCCCCGGCCAGCACCAGCCCGCCAGAGAGCGTTTCAAGTTGCACGGGCTGCGTGAACCCGATCCAGACGCCAGCCACGGTTGCCGTCGCAAGGCTGGCTGCGGCCGGCAGCCCGCCAATCGCGCTCCAGATCGAGGCGAACCACCCTTTCGTTTGTGCCTTCGGAGCAGGCAGCGGATCGACCACAGGCATATGTGCCTGCGCGTCGGCCATGATCGCCGCCATCAGCGCATCCGAGGGTTCCGCCACATCCTGCCGGGCCGCCTCAAAGAACAGGTCCAGCTCGTCGTCTTGCATCGGCTGATTGTCAGTCTTCGCCATATCCCAACTCCTCTCGTCGTCCGGCCAAATCCTTGGCCAGTGCCCTTTTTCCCCGTGCGGTCAGACTTTCCACCGCTTCGACGCTGATGCCCATGATCTGGGCGATCTCGGGGTTCGTTGCCCCTTCTATGTGTCGAAGCGTCACCGCAACTTTCTGTCGATCCGGCAAGCGGTTCAGCGCGTCTTGCAAGGCCGTGGCCCGATCGACATCCATCATATTTTCAACCGCCGAGGGCTGACCATCTTCCGGGTCACCCGCCGCGTCCAGATCAACGGTCCGCCGTTTCCGCAGCCGGTCCGTGCAGAGGTTCGACACCACTCGATACAGCCAGGTCGAGACCTGAGCCTCGCCGCTGCGCCAGCTTGCGGCCTGTTTCCACAGACGCAACATCGCTTCTTGCGTGACGTCCTCGGCCTCGGCGCGATCCCCGCCCAGAAGGCGTGTCGCAAAGCCCAAGACGCGCGGTGCCAGCCGATGGGTCAGCAGCTGCGCTGCCATAGGGTCGCCATTGCCGTAAAGCACCAGCAACGCCTCATCCGAAGCACCTTCATACGCGTCCAAGGCCATGTTCATATACCCTGCCTAGCCCGTTCCCTGACCCATGACAATGTGCGGATGCCCCACCCCGTCAGGCGGGGCATCCACGTCAGGTTTAGCCCTTGCGGTCGCGGTTTTTACCGCCATGACGCATGAACATCTCTTTCTGGGCCGCATCGAACTCGGCCGCCGAAATCGCGTTGTCATCGTCCGTGTCGAACCGGTCGATCATACGCTCAAGCTTGGCCTGATCAGGCGACATTTCATCAAAGCTCAGGCTGCCATTGCCGTCCGCGTCTTTCTTGGCCAGCATGTCTTCCAGCTTCCAGCCCATGCGCTTTTGGAACATCTTGCCTTTGCCGTCACCCTTACCGTCGCCTTTTGCAGCCATACGATCTGCCATGCGCTTTTCGGCCTGGGCTTTCAGCTCATCCAGCGTCAGTGCGCCGTCACCATTGGCATCAGCCGTATCAAACCGTGCCTTGGCAGCGGCCTGCAGGTCCTCGACGGTGATTTGACCGTTCTTATCCAGATCAACATCGACGAACTCCATCTGCATGAACCCGCCTTTACGGCCCATCGGGCCACGGTCGCCGTCTTTGCCCCCAAAAGCCATGGCAGCGGTCGAGGTCAACGTCAGCGCGGCACCCAGGCCCAGAGCAATGGCGGTCGCAGCAGTTTTCTTGTTCAGTTTCATAACGATCTCCTAAGATTTCTTGCCTCTTGCAACACCGTGTTTCCGTGTCGCTATGTATCTTCAACGCGTGGGCGTCAGTTTTCCGTCGCCGTTCTGCGCATTTTTCCGCGACATCCCGACGCAAGCGTGTTTCTGGGCCTGATTTACATGTGAAGTTCTGTATGATGGTCTGACGCGCGATAAAGGATTCCCAGATGACCGAGAACGCCCAGATGACTGCGGATGACGTAATGCCAACGCTGACCGACGCTGAACGCGAGATGAAACCCGCCCTGCGCAAGGGCTGGGCGAAGCGGTGCCCGAACTGTGGCACGGGCAAACTTTTTCAGGGCTATCTAAAGGTCCATCATGACTGCACCGTCTGCGGAGAAGAGCTGCACCACCAGCGCGCAGATGATGGCCCGGCCTATCTGACCATTATTGTGGTGGGGCACATCATGGCGCCTTTGCTGCACGTCTTCTATGTACACGTCGTGAGTGACCCTCTGATCCTGGCCACCATCTTCACGGTCGGGACTGTCGCTGCGTCACTTTACCTTCTGCCCCGTTTCAAGGGCTTTATGATTGCCTTTCAGTGGGCGAAACGTATGCATGGGTTTGCTGGACCGAAATAACAGAGCACTATCAGGGGCCGACATGGACAAATCCAAGATCATCCGCGACGCAGCAACCGTCATTCTGATCCGGGACAAGGCCACCCGCCCCCAAGTTCTGATGGGACAGCGCGGTGCAAAGGCCGCCTTCATGCCCAACAAGTTCGTCTTTCCGGGCGGCGCTTTGGACGCCACCGACGCGCAAGTGCCGCTGGCGGACGCCGGGGCCGAGCCCTGCCTGACCCGTCTGGGCGAACAGGCGGATGCCTCGAAAGCGCAGGCGCTGTTGGTCGCGGCCATTCGCGAATTGTGGGAAGAAACCGGCCAGATCTTGGGCGAGGCTGGCGCATGGGCTGGCGACATCCCCGGCGATTGGCAGAGCTTCGCAGATGCGGGCTTTATCCCCTCGGCCAAAGGCATGTCCTTTGTTTTCCGCGCCATCACGCCCAAAGGGCGCCCGCGCCGCTTTGATGCGCGCTTCTTTGCGGTGGATGCGGACGAGCTTCAGACCGACATCGACGATTTCTCGCGCGCGTCGGACGAGCTGAGCCACCTGCAATGGATCCCGCTCGATGACGTCCGCCGCTTTGACCTGCCCTTCATCACCGAGGTTGTGCTGGCCGAAATCGTGGGCAACCTGCCCAACCTCGGCGCCCCCGCTCAGGTTCCGTTCTTCAACAACTCGGACGAAGAAAGCCTGTTCGAGCGTCTGGGCGGTGTCGGCCCGCTGTCCGCCGCTCTGTAAGGGCCTTATTTCAAGTACAAAACCAGCACCAGAACCGAGGCGAGGATCAACGCGGTGCCGGCATATTCACGCCCGCTGACCTTTTCGCGGAACACGAACAGTGTGGCGGTGTAAGAGAACAGCAGCTCGATCTGGCCAAGCGCTTTCACGAGGGCTGCGTTTTGCAGCGTGAAGGCGGTGAACCAGCAGAAGCTGCCGATCATCGAGCTGAGCCCCACCAGCACGCCCACGCGCCACACGGCAAACACGCGTGTGACCTCACCCTTTTCGCGCAAGACCATCCAGCCCGCCATGATCAGTGATTGGAACGCCGTGACGACAGCCAAGGTAAAGCCCGCGCGCGCCACCACATCCTCGACGCCCAGTGACAGCGACGCGCCGCGATAACCGATGGCGGAAAAGGAAAAGAGCAGCCCTGCCCCAAGCCCCAGTGCCGCGGCTTTGTTGAAGAAGCGCCGCCAACCCTGCCCGCCTTCGGGCGGGTCCGACAGCAGGATCAGCCCGAAAAACCCGATCCCAATTGCCAGCGCTCCGGCCGTGCCGACGCCTTCGCCCAGCACCAGAAGGCCAGTGAGGGCCGTCAGCACCACTTCGGTTTTTTTGAAGGTGATCCCAACCGCAAAATTGCGCTCGGCAAACAGCGCGACCACGCAGATCGTTGCCAAAATCTGGGCAATCCCGCCGGTGAAGGCAAAAGCGAAGAACCGCGTGTCAGGCTGCGGGACGTCAATCCCCGTGACCGCGAAATAGCCCGCCATCAGTACGGCGACCAACGGTGCCGAATAGACGAACCGCGCGAAAGTGGCCCCGGTCGCACTGAGCCGCGTGTCCTTCAGCCGCTTTTGCAGCATGAAACGCAGGTTTTGCGAGAACGCGGCCAGAATGGTGATGGGGATCCAAGCTTGCATGCAAACGGCTTCGCATGTCCTGCGCCCAGTCGCAAGCGCGGGGCTTACCGCGTTTGCAGCCGATCCGTGGCGTATCCGTTGAAGGCCAGCATATCCGCCGCTGCCTTGATGCGATCTGCGCCCCCGGTGCGCTTTCGGTCGATGATCCAGCCGAAGCTGCCCGACGGCGTGCCAATCGCTGCGGTGCGATAGTCTGCATCCACCCACAGCACCCAGTATTCGGTCCCGAACGGCGGCGTGCCCACGACGATCCGGCCAGGCGTTTTCATCTGCGCGTCATAGCGTTCGCGCGAACTGGCCGCGTTGCTCAGCGTGATGCCGGTGATGCCTCGTGCGCCATGTTCGATGGACACCTTGCCAAAAAGCGGTGCCTCGCCCGGATGCACGAACTCTCCCCGGATCACCCAGTCCCCAGCAAACCGCGCCGCGTCAAACCGCGTGGTCGAACTGATGGGGCGGCGGGTGTTGCGATGAAATTCGATCCCGCCGCCACCGACGCAGGCCGTGACCAAGGTGGGCGCAACAGCGGCCACACCAAGTTTCAGCACAGTACGTCGGTCTATCATATTGGTTTCCTTAGAACGGCATCGGATGCGCGCGATGCGCGGCGTCGATATCGGCCAGAACCTCGTCCGACAAGACCAAATCCTTGCCATCCAGAATGCGCCCCAGCTGCTCCATCGAGGATGCGCCGAAGATCGTCGAGCCCATGAAGGGCCGCGAGACTGAGAACGCCAGCGCCATCTGGACCAGATCTAGCCCGTGCTTGTCAGCCACCGCCTGATAGGCATCCACGGCAGGGAAAGCGCGTTCAGTGGCACGCCCCCCAAGACCCGGGGCGAGCGTCATGCGTGAGCCTTCCGGAACGGCGCCCTTCTGGTATTTCCCGGTCAGAAGCCCCGTCGCCAAAGGCGAATAGGACAGAACCCGCGGGCCTTCGTTCATGCAGAGCTCGGCCAGATCCGTGTCGGCCAAGCGGCACATCAGGCTGTATTCGTTCTGGATCGAGATCACCTCGGGCGCGCCCATTTCGCGGGCGATACGCAGCCATTGGGCCGTTCCCCACGCGCTTTCGTTGGACAGACCGAAATGGCGGACCTTGCCGGCCGCCACGACCTCGGCCATTGCGGTCAGCACGTCGCGCATATGCGCTTCGGTTTCTTCGCGATTCTGGTGAGACGGGTCAAAGGTCCAGTTCTGGCGGAAGGCATAGCTGCCGCGCAGCGGCCAATGGGTTTGATAAATGTCGATATAGTCGGTCTGCAGCTTCTCAAGCGACTCGTCCACCGCCTGATGGATGATTGCACCGTCATAGCCCTTACCGTCACGCTTCCAGCCCGGATTGTCGCCCGAGACTTTGGTGGCGATGACCACCTCATCGCGGCGCCCCGATTTTGCCAGCCAAGTGCCGATAACGGCCTCTGACGCGCCACAGCGCTCGGCCTTGATCGGGTTCACCGGGTACATCTCGGCGGTATCAATGAAGTTGCCGCCATGATCCAGGAACATGTCGATCTGCGCGTGACCTTCGGCCTCGGTATTCGTTGACCCCCACAGCATCGAGCCAAGGCTAAGCGCACTGACTTCGAGTACGCCACCGGCAAGCTTGTTCATACGCATCCTGTGTCTCCCTTATCGGACGGTCAATTTGGTGTGACGGCAAAGGTATGCATGCCGGGGAAAATCACAAGCCTTCCCCCGCGCCGCGACCCGATCTTTGTGGATTTAAAGCGTGGTGTTCGTGGCGCCGCCATCCAGCAGCACATTCTGGCCCACCATGAACCCCGCGTGCTGCGAGCACATGAAAGCACAGGTGGCGCCGAACTCTTCCTTTGTGCCGTAACGGCCTGCGGGAAGCGTGGCATACTTCTGGGCGCGCGCTTCGTCAAAGGACACACCGCCTGCATCCGCTGCGGCCTGATCCAGCGAAATCATGCGGTCCGTGTCATGCAACCCCGGCAACAGGTTGTTGATGATCACCCCCTGCCCCGCCATCTGGCGCGAGACACCTGCGACGAAGCCAGTCAATCCAGTCCGCGCCGTATTGGACAGGCCCAGAACCGCGATCGGCGCTTTGACCGAGACGCTGGTGATGTTGACGACACGACCCCAGCCGCGATCTGCCATGCCCGGGATCAGGGCCTGCATCAACGCAATCGGGGTCAGCATGTTGGCGTCAAACGCGTCGATGAATGCGTCCCGCTCCCAATCTGTCCAAGTGCCAGGCGGCGGCCCGCCTGCGTTGGTCACAAGGATATCGACCTCGCCCGCCGCCTTCAGAACCTCTGCGCGCCCGTCTTCCGCGGTGATGTCGGCAGCGACCGTTACAACCTCGACCCCGGTTTCCGCGCGGATCGCGTCAGCTGCCTCTAACAAAGGCCCCTCGTTCCGCGCATTCATCACCAACGACACGCCCTCGCGCGCCAAAGCTTGCGCACAACCAAGGCCCAGCCCTTTGGACGACGCACAGACCAGCGCCTTCTTTCCCGAAATTCCCAGATCCATGTGACCCTCCGCTGCATTTGTTGTTGTCCAACACCTAGCGGTCCACGCTGTGGGAACGCAACCTGCATGTTGCGCGCCCCTGCCCGCGTCGCTATATGCGACCCATGTTGGATACGAACACAAACCGCCCCGAATTGCCGCCCGAGATTGCGCGCCGTCGCACCTTTGCGATCATCAGCCACCCGGATGCCGGCAAGACGACCCTGACCGAGAAATTCCTTCTGTATGGTGGCGCCATTCAGATGGCCGGACAGGTGCGCGCCAAGGGCGAGGCACGTCGCACGCGATCCGACTTCATGAAGATGGAACAGGACCGGGGCATCTCGGTCTCGGCATCCGCCATGTCGTTTGATTTCGGCAAGTACCGCTTCAACCTTGTCGACACGCCCGGCCACTCGGACTTCTCGGAAGACACCTATCGCACGCTGACCGCAGTGGACGCGGCCGTGATGGTGATCGACGGGGCGAAAGGCGTGGAAAGCCAGACGCAGAAACTGTTCGAAGTCTGCCGCCTGCGCGATCTTCCGATCCTGACCTTCTGTAACAAGATGGACCGGGAAAGCCGTGATACGTTTGATATCATTGACGAAATCCAAGAAAACCTCGCCATTGATGTGACGCCCGCCAGCTGGCCGATCGGCATGGGGCGTGATTTTATGGGGTGCTATGACCTGCTGAATGACCGTCTAGAGCTGATGGACCGCGCCGACCGAAATGTCGTCGCCGAAACCATCGAGATCAACGGTCTGGACGACCCGAAACTGGCCGAGCATGTGCCCGAGCATCTGCTTGAGAAGTTTCTGGAAGAGGTCGAGATGGCGAAAGAACTTCTTCCCGCACTCGACCCCAAATCCGTGCTGGAAGGCCACATGACGCCGATCTGGTTCGGCTCGGCGATCAACTCGTTCGGCGTGCAGGAACTGATGCAGGGCATCGCGAATTACGGCCCGGAACCGCAGCCGCAACAGGCCGATCCCCGCGCCATCGCGCCCGAGGAAAAGAAAGTCGCCGGTTTTGTCTTCAAGGTTCAGGCCAACATGGACCCGAAACACCGCGACCGCGTGGCGTTCATGCGTCTGGCCTCGGGCCACTTTAAGCGCGGCATGAAACTGACCCATGTGCGCTCGAAAAAGCCGATGGCGGTGTCGAACCCGGTGCTGTTCCTCGCCTCTGACCGCGAGCTCGCAGAAGAGGCCTGGGCAGGCGATATCATCGGCATCCCGAACCACGGGCAGTTGCGCATCGGCGACACCCTGACCGAGGGCGAGATGATCCGCGCCACTGGCATTCCGTCCTTTGCGCCGGAACTTCTGCAGGGTGTCCGCGCGGGCGACCCGATGAAAGCCAAGCACCTTGAAAAGGCGCTGATGCAGTTTGCTGAAGAAGGCGCTGCAAAGGTGTTCAAACCGAACATCGGCTCGGGCTTCATCGTCGGCGTCGTCGGTGCACTGCAATTCGAAGTCCTCGCCAGTCGGATCGAGCTGGAATACGGCCTGCCCGTGCGCTTTGAACAGTCTCAGTTCACCTCAGCCCGCTGGATCATCGGCGACAAGGACGAGATCGAAAAGCTGGTGAATGCCAACAAGCAACACATCGCCCATGACAACGACGGAGATCCGGTGTTTTTGACGCGACTTCAATGGGATATCGACCGTGTTGAACGAGACTATCCGGACCTAAGGCTATCGGCCACCAAAGAAATGATGGTCTGAACCATGTGCCCGCCACGCCCCGCGCCCCTGCAAAACCGCGTTTTGCCCACGGGCGAGATCGTGGCGGAGCAATCCCGCGGGATGTTCACCGGAAACCGCGGCATCCTGCCCTTTTCAGAGGGGCGGCTTGGCACCTCACGTTGGAAGCATCAACACTGGATCATCTGCGATCTAGAGCACCCTAAAGGCCGCTATCACGGCCCAATGCCCACGCGGGCGTGGACGCCACTGTTCTTTCTGGATGAGGCCGTCGGCCTTGCCGCTGGCCATCGCCCCTGCGCCTATTGTCGCCCAGACGCCTACCGCCGTTTCAAGGCAGCATGGGCGAAAGCGCATGGCCCGATGGGTCATCTGAAAATGGACCGCTTGCTGCACACCTCCCGCGTGACCCGCAATCGCAAGCAAATTCGGCACAGCGCAGAATGCGCGGATCTGCCAGACGGAATTTTCATTCTGCATGACAATCAACCTCACCTGTTGATCGGGAATGCCGCGCGCCGATTTACACCACATGGGTATGATGCCCAGAAAAACCGCCCTGCCGCAAAGATCGAGGTCCTGACCCCGGCCCCAACCGTCGCGACTCTTCGCGCCGGGTATCAACCTGAACTGCATCCAAGCGCGTGATCCATGCAACAGCAGCACGTTTTCAGCCGCAATTCACGCAAACTGACCCATGTCATTGACCCTAGCGCCTTTTTTCTTTAGGCACTTCTTCATCAGAGAGGGACGCGAAAGCGCACGCCATACGGGCCTCCCTCGTTCAGCCGCACGGGCGCAGGATGTCCGTGATACAGGACATACATGACCAAATTTTCTGACTTGAAACTCAGCCCCAAGGTGCTGAAAGCTATTGACGAAGCGGGCTATGAAAGCCCCACCCCCATTCAGGCAGGCGCTATTCCCCCTGCCCTCGAAGGCCGCGACGTGTTGGGCATTGCTCAGACCGGCACAGGCAAGACAGCCTCGTTTACTCTACCGATGATCTCGGCCCTTGCACGTGGCCGCGCCCGCGCGCGCATGCCGCGCTCGCTGGTGCTCTGCCCGACACGCGAGTTGGCCGCACAGGTCGCCGAAAACTTCGACGTTTACGCCAAACACGTGAAACTGACCAAAGCCCTTCTGATCGGCGGTGTTAGCTTCAAGGAACAAGATCAACTGATCGACCGCGGCGTTGACGTTCTGATCGCCACCCCGGGCCGCCTTCTGGATCATTTTGAGCGCGGCAAGCTTTTGCTGACCGGCGTGCAGATCATGGTTGTGGACGAAGCCGACCGGATGCTCGACATGGGGTTCATCCCCGACATCGAACGCATCTTCGGCCTGACCCCGTTCACCCGCCAGACGCTGTTCTTCTCGGCCACGATGGCACCCGAGATCGAGCGGATCACCAACACCTTCCTGTCAAACCCCGAACGGATCGAGGTCGCCCGTCAGGCCACCACATCCGAGACGATCACGCAGGAACTGTGCATGTTCAAGGCCTCGCGCCGCGACCGTGCTGCGAGCGAGAAGCGCAAGCTGTTGCGTGCGCTGATCGAACGCGAGGGCGAAAAATGCACCAACGCGATCATCTTCTGCAACCGCAAGACAGATGTGGATATCTGCGCGAAATCGCTGAAGAAATACGGCTATAACGCGGCGCCAATCCACGGCGATCTGGACCAATCCAAACGCATGGAAGTGCTGGATGGATTCCGCCAAGGCACGCTTCAGTTCCTCTGCGCCTCTGACGTGGCCGCCCGTGGGCTGGACATTCCGAATGTGAGCCACGTGTTCAACTTCGACGTTCCCGGCCATGCCGAGGACTATGTCCACCGGATCGGTCGTACGGGCCGTGCGGGTCGCGAAGGCAAGGCCGTGATGATCTGCGAGCCGCGCGATGAAAAGAACCTGGATGCGGTCGAGCGCCTGATCGAGAAAGAGATCCCGCGCGTCGACAGCCCGCTGAAAGACGAAAAGCCCAAGCGCAGCCGCGCAAAAACGGACGAGGAGAAGGCCGAAAAGCCCACCCGTCAGCGCAAGAGCACCAAGCCGAAGGACGAGGTGGTCGAGGCCGCCCCAGCCGAACAGCCGAAGCCCGAAGCCAAGCCCGAGCGCAACGATCGCAACAAATCCCGTGGCCGTGGCAACACGCGCGGTGGCGGCAACAAGGTCGTTGGCATGGGTGATCACCTGCCCGAGTTCATCGCCAAGAGCTTTGACGAGCGCCGCGCAGGATAATCCCTGCCCCGCCCTATGCACAAAAAAAACGCGACGCCTGATCGGGCGTCGCGTTTTTGTTTCAGCGCGTGCGCGTGGATCACTCCAAGCGGCTGACCACAACCGTGACTTCCGGCTTGCGCCCGATCTCGTCATTGGTGGATTTGCGCGCGATGCGTTTCAGTTCATCCGCCAGTTTGTCTTCGTCGCGTAGCGTCTTGTTCGCGGCGCGCATCAGGAACTGGCCCAAATCTTCTTCAAGCACATCGACCAGCGGCGCGTTAGAATGGCCGACCTCGGGCAGGCCCATCAGCTCGACCCATGGCTCGCCCAGCGGCTCATCGCCGTCCAGAATGACGTTAACGATCACATGGCCGTTCAGGGCCAGCCGGATCCGGTCGCGGACGATCCCGTCCAGCGCGCCGATCAGGATGTCTCCATCCAAATAAATGCGATCCGTTTCAACATGTTCCACCACATGCGGCACGTCTCCGGTCAGGTCGCAAACGGCACCGTTCACCACGACCATCGAGGGGCGTCCGCCCTTCTCGGCCAGTTTGGCATGTTCGCGCAAGTGGCGGTGTTCGCCATGCATCGGGATGACCATTTCGGGGTTGATGATCTCATGCACGCGCTGCAGATCCGGGCGGTTCGCGTGGCCCGAAACGTGATAGCGGTCGTTTTCGGCGACCAGTTCCACGCCCATCTCCGAGAACGCGTTCATGATGCGGATCACACCGCGTTCGTTGCCCGGAATGGTCTTGGACGAGAACAGGAACATGTCCCCTTCCGCCATCGACAGCCCCATATACTTGCCCCGCGCCAGTTGGGCCGACGCCGCACGGCGTTCGCCCTGCGATCCGGTCACGATCAGCATCAGGTTTTCACGCGGGATGTCGCGCGCGTCTTCCGGCGTCACGGTGGTCGGGAAGTCGTCCAGCACGCCGGTTTCGATCCCCGCTTGGATCATCCGGCGCATCGCGCGGCCCAACAGGCAGATCGAGCGCCCGGCGGCCTTGCCAGCTTCAGCCAACTGCTTCACCCGCGCCACGTTCGACGCAAAGGTGGTTGCAACAACCATATGCGGCGCGTCCTTCAAAAGCTCAATCAGCTCGGGGCCGACCTCGGCCTCGGAGCGGCCCGGTGCGGGCGAGAACACGTTGGTTGAATCGCAGACCAGTGCCTTCACGCCCGGTTTTGCCACCTCGCGCCACAGGTCTTCGTCGAACGCATCTCCCAGCACCGGGGTTTCATCCAGCTTGAAGTCGCCCGTGTGCACAATGCGACCTGCGGGCGTGTCGATGATCAGACCCGCGCTTTCGGGGATCGAGTGGCTGAGCGGCAGATAGCTGACCTTGAAGGGGCCAGCCTCGATCACCTGCGGATATACGCCTGCGGTCACGACGACCTCGGGCACTTGCCCGGCTTCCTCCAGCTTGCGCTGCGCGTGGTAACGGGTGAAGGGGCGCGCGTGGATCGGCGCCTTCAGTTTCGAATAGAGGCGACCCACCGCGCCCACGTGATCCTCGTGCGCGTGGGTGATGAAGATGGCCTCCAGACGGTCGACATTTTCCACTAGCCACGAAATGTCCGGCATGATTAGGTTCACGCCCGGCGTGGTGTCCATATCCGGGAAGGTCACGCCCAGATCCACAAGGATCAGACGTTCCTTGCCGGGCTTACCATAGCCATAGACATAGGCGTTCATGCCGATCTCGCCGGCGCCCCCCAGCGGGAGGTAAATCAGACGCTCAGCGCTCATATGTTGCCCTGTTCCTTATTGTAATCATAGATGCGCACAAGCCCGTGCATGGTCAGATCTTCATCGATCTCGTCGTATAGATGCGCGCCTTGTTCAAAGAGCGGCGCGAGCCCTCCGGTTCCAATGACCTTCATGGGAAGGCCGTATTCGTCTTTCACCTTCTGCACCAGCCCTTGCACAAGACCCACGTAGCCCCAAAAGATGCCGGACTGAATACAGCCCACGGTGTTGGTGCCGATAACCTTGTCAGGTTGGGTAACGTCCACATGCGGCAAAGCGGCGGCCCCTTGGTGCAACGCTTCCAGCGACAGGTTTACGCCCGGGGCAATCACGCCGCCGATGTAAGCCCCATCATGGGCCACAACGTCGATATTGGTCGCGGTGCCGAAATCGACAACCATGCAATCGCCGCCATAACGTTCAAACCCGGCTACGGCATTGGCCAGACGGTCGGGGCCGGGCGTGGTCCCTTGATCCACGCGGGGAGCGACGGGCAGCAGGCAGTCAGGTTTGCCCACAACCAGCGGGCGCAAGCCAAAGAAACGGTCTGCGAAAACGCGCAAGTTCCAGACCACGCGCGGAACAGTCGAGCTGATCACCACGCCGGTAATCTCGGGATCAATCTTGTAGTGATTGATCAGCGTCGAGAACCATGTGAAATAGGCATCCGCCGTCCGCGAATGGTGGGTAGACGTTCTGAGCGTGCACAGGAATTTTTCGCCATCCCAGATCGAGAAAACGGTGTTCGTATTGCCGCAGTCAATGGCCAGAAGCATGGGCCACTCCTTCAGAAAAAGATCTCGGCCGCGGGGATGACCTCGCGGGATTTTGCTGTTGATAGGACAAGGTTGCCCTGCGCGTCCACTGTTTCAAATCGTCCCACGTATTCGTCGCGGGTGGTGCGGGCGGTAATGACCTCACCCAGACGGGCGGCACGGGCCAGCCACGCTTCGCGAATTGGCTCGAACCCGTAGGTTGTGAACTGGGTTTCATAGTGTTGATAGGCCGGGGCCAGAAAGCCCAGAAACTCTGCGGGCGTGAGTTGTACGCCGGTCTCGCCTGCCAAACTAACGGGAGCCACGGCAGTAGTTTCAACTTGCTCGGTCTGCGGCGCGTCGATCAGGTTGACGCCAATGCCGATGGCGATGTGGCTGACCTGCCCACCTGCAAGGCCAGCGCTTTCCAAAAGGATGCCAGCGACCTTCCCGCCATTCAAAAGCACGTCATTGGGCCATTTCAGCGACAACCCACTGGTGCGCCCGGTGGCCGTGGCAAACGCATCGTAAAGCGCCAAGGACGCCACAAAACTGCGCAGGGCAACCTGATCCGGGGTTTCATTGGGGCGCATGACCAGCGTGGCCGAGAAGTGGCCGCGTGGCGCGGCCCACGGCCTGCCCCGACGTCCGCGCCCGGCGGTTTGCTGATGTGCAAGCACCCATGTGGGGCCCAAAAGGCCCGGCGCAATACGCCGGGCCTCTTCATTGGTGCTGTCCACACTGGCCAGAACGCGTTTCTCAACACCTTCGGGCCATTTGGGCAGAGCTTTATTTGACAAGGGCTTCAGCAGCCGCAGCAGCGGCGCCTTCGATGCCGAAGAAGTTCACGACACCCAGCAGGATGATCGCAGCCGATCCCATCAGGGCGGCCCATGCGGCAGGCGACATGTTCAGCTCGACGCCCTCACCTTCTTCACCGAAATACATGTAGTAGACGATGCGCAGGTAGTAGAAGGCACCGATGACCGAGGCGATCACACCCGCCACCGCCAGCCACGCCATTCCGGCCTGAACAGCAGCGATCAGCACACCATACTTGGCAAAGAAGCCCAGCATCGGCGGCACGCCAGCCAGCGAGAAGAGCAGGATCAGCATCGCCAGACCCTTCAGCTTGTCGTTTACGGCAAACTGGTTCAGGGCAGAGATGTCGGTAACCGGCCGGCCATCGCGCTCCATCGACATGATGAAGGCAAAGGTGCCGATATTCATTGTCAGGTACACGGCCATGTACAGCAGCATCGCCTGCACGCCATATTCGCTGCCTGCGGCCAGACCCAGCAAAGCAAAGCCCATATGGGCGATGGACGAATACGCCATCAGACGCTTGATGTTGGTTTGACCGATCGCTGCGAAGGCCCCAAGGAACATGGACAGCACAGCCAAAAGCGCGATGATCTGCTGCCAGTCGCCAACGGCCTGACCGAAAGCGTCAAACAGAACGCGAGCAAACAGACCCATTGCGGCCAATTTCGGCGCGGTGGCGAAGAAGGCGGTAACCGGGGTCGGTGCGCCCTCGTATACGTCCGGCGTCCACATGTGGAACGGAACCGCCGAGACCTTGAAGGCCAGACCAGCGGTCACGAAGACCAGACCAATCAGCAGACCAAGGCCAACCTGACCGTGGTTCGCGGCCTCGATGATGCCCGAGAACAGGGTCGTACCCGAATAGCCATAGACCAGCGACGAACCGTAGAGCAGCAGACCTGAGGACAGTGCACCCAATACGAAGTATTTCAGACCGGCTTCGGTCGACTTCACGCTATCGCGGTTCAGCGAGGCAACGACGTAGAGCGACAGCGATTGCAACTCGAGGCCCATATAAAGCGTCATCAGATCGCCCGCCGAGACCATGACCATCATGCCGACAGTGCCAAGCGTCACAAGAATGGGATACTCGAATTTCAGCAGACCACGACGCGACATGGTCGCCTCGCCCATGACAAGAACCGCAGCAGCGGCCAGCAGGATCGCAACCTTGGCGAAACGCGCGTACGCATCGTCCAAGAACATCCCGCCGAAGGCCGCCGTGTTGCCGTCTCCGCCTGCAACCATCAGGGCCACAAGCACCATCACAGCGCCGGTAATCCAGGTGATCGGCTTGGCCAAACCGTCCTTCGACGTATAGACCGCGCCCAGAAGCGCCACCATCGCATAGACCGCCAGGATCAGCTCAGGCAGAACCGTTTGAATATCAACAGAGCTCATCTTTCGCTCTCCTTAATGCGCTGCGGCCTGAGCCATCTCTGCATCAGCAGGGATAGCGGCGTGGAAGTTGGTCAGAAGTGCCTCGACCGAGGGGCCAATGATGTCCGTGACCAGCGACGGGTAGACACCCAGAAGCAGGGTCATGAAGACGAGCGGTGCAAAGATCGCTTTCTCGCGGCTGTTCATCTCGGTGATCGACTTCAGGCTTTCCTTGATCAGGTCGCCAAAGACGACGCGGCGATAGAGGTACAGCGCATACGCGGCCGAGAAGATCACGCCCGAGGTCGCAACCAGAGCCACCCAGGTGTTGGCTTTGAACATGCCGACCAGCGTCAGGAATTCACCGACGAAACCCGAGGTGCCCGGCAGGCCCACGTTTGCCATCGTGAAGAACATGAAGATCAGCGCGTAAGCTGGCATGCGGTTCACCAGACCTCCGTAAGCGTCGATCTCGCGGGTGTGCATGCGGTCATAGATGACACCTACACACAAGAAGAGCGCGCCCGAGATGAAGCCGTGGCTGATCATCTGGAAGATCGCCCCGTCCAGACCTTGCTGGTTCAGCGCGAAGATACCGGCGGTCACATAGCCCATGTGGGCAACCGACGAATACGCGATCAGCTTTTTCATGTCTTCCTGCACCAGTGCGACCAGCGAGGTATAGACGATCGCAATCGCCGACATCCACAGAACGAAGCAGGCCATTGTGTCTGCGCCAATGGGGAACATCGGAAGCGAGAACCGCAGGAAGCCATAGCCGCCCATTTTCAGAAGGATCGCCGCCAGAACAACCGAACCGGCAGTCGGCGCCTGAACGTGTGCGTCGGGAAGCCAGGTGTGGACCGGCCACATCGGCATTTTCACCGCGAAGCTGGCGAAGAAGGCGAGGAACAGAAGCGTCTGTGCACCGCCGACAATCTGAATGCCCAAGAGGCTGAAGTCTTCAGAACCAAAGCTGTGGTTCATCAGCGTCGGGATATCCGTCGTGCCCGCATCGACGAACATATAGATCATCGCGACCAGCATCAGGACCGAGCCAAGGAACGTATAGAGGAAGAACTTGAACGATGCATAGATGCGGTCCTTGCCGCCCCAGATGCCGATGATCAGGAACATCGGGATCAGGCCTGCCTCGAAGAACAGGTAGAACAGCACCAGATCCAGCGCCATGAAGACACCCAGCATCAGGGTCTCAAGCAGCAGGAAGGCGATCATGTATTCCTTCACGCGGGTTTTCACGCCCCAGCTGGCCCAGATGGTCAAGGGCATCATGAAGGTGGTGAGCATCACGAACAGGACCGAGATCCCGTCGACGCCCATCTTGTACTTCAGACCCATGATCCACTCGCCCTCTTCCACGAACTGGAAGCCGGTGTCGGCAGGATCAAACCCGACAAGCACCAGAAGCGAGAAAAGGAAAGTTGCAACCGTTGCTGCCAGCGCAAGATATTTCGCGTTGCGCGCGGCCGCTTCGTCATCGCCGCGCAAGAACAGCGCGAGGATCACCGCCGCGACCAGCGGCAGGAAGGTGATGATGGAAAGCAGGTTGTTCATTAGTGCGCTCCACCGCTGAAGATAATCATGATTGTCACCAGGGCGACGATGCCAAGGACCATCGCGAAGGCATAAGAGAAGACGTAACCGGTCTGTGCGCGGCCAGCCTGTTTGGTGAACCAAGGCACGATGCCCATCGCCAAGCCATTCAGGAAGCCGTCAATCACGTTGCCGTCACCGCGTTTCCACAGGAACCGTCCGACAATGAACGCAGGTTTGACGAAAAGGATGTCGTAGATCTCGTCGAAGTACCATTTGTTCAGAAGGAACTGGTAGATATGCGGGAAGGTCTCGGCCAGACGCTTGGGCAGGGTCGGGTTCAAGATGTAGAACCAGAACGCCGTCGCGAAGCCGATGATCATCGCTATGAAGGGCGAGATTTTGACCCATTTCGGTACATAGTGCGCGTCATGCAGGACGTGGTTGTCCGGGTGCATGAAGATCGCACCTTTCGGGGCTTCGCCGTGATGGGCAGCCGCGACCGGTGCATGAGCCGGGTCGGCCATGGTCTCGGCATGTGCTTCATCCGTGGCGTGGGCCGCATCGTCGTGGCTGTGATCGTCCGAATGCGTATCTGCCGCGTGATCGTCGCCATGATCATCTCCGTGACCGTCAGCGGCTGCACCGTGATCGTCATGATGCGCGCTTGCATGGGCTTCGATGCCGAAGAACTGATTTACTTTCTCTTCTTTGCCGAAGAACGGGCCGTACCAGATCATACCAGCAAAGATCGCACCGATGGCGAGAACACCTAGCGGAATGGTCATAACCAGCGGGCTTTCATGTGCGTGCTCATGCGTATGCTTGTCGCCGCGCTGCTTGCCGTAGAAGGTCATGAACATCAGGCGCCAGCTGTAGAAGCTGGTGAACAGCGCCGCGATGACCAGCATCCAGAAAGCGTAACCGCCATTGGTGCCAGCAAACGCGCTTTCGATCACAGCGTCTTTCGACAGGAAGCCTGCAAATCCAATGGTGGTCAACGGGATGCCGACACCGGTGATGGCCAGCGTGCCGATCATCATCGCCCAGAAGGTGATGGGCAGCTTTTTCCGCAGGTTGCCGTAGTTGCGCATGTCCTGCTCGTGATGCATCCCGTGGATGACCGAACCGGCCCCAAGGAACAGCATCGCCTTGAAGAAGGCGTGTGTGAACAGGTGGAACATGGCGACCGAGTAGACGCCGACGCCAGCGGCCACGAACATATAGCCCAGCTGCGAACAGGTCGAATACGCGATCACGCGTTTGATGTCGTTCTGCACAAGGCCCACAGTCGCCGCGAAGAACGCGGTGGTGGCGCCAAGGAAGACGATGAAGTTGGTGGCCTCGGGCGCGTATTCCATCAGCGGCGACATGCGGCAGACCAGGAAGACACCGGCGGTCACCATGGTTGCCGCGTGGATCAGCGCCGACACCGGGGTCGGGCCTTCCATCGCGTCGGGAAGCCAGGTGTGCAGGATCAGCTGTGCCGATTTACCCATCGCACCGACGAACAGCAGGAAGGCCAGCAAGTTCGCTGCGTTCCAATCGGTCCACAGGAAGTGGATGTTGGTCTCTGCCAGCGCAGGTGCCGCTGCGAACACATCGTCAAAGCGGATGCTGTCGGTCATGTAGAACAGACCGAAGATACCCAGAGCAAAACCAAAGTCCCCCACACGGTTCACTACGAAGGCTTTGATCGCCGCCGCGTTGGCCGAGGGTTTCTTATAATAAAAGCCGATCAGCAGGTACGAGGCCACACCCACGCCTTCCCAGCCAAAGAACATCTGCAGCAGGTTGTCCGAGGTCACCAGCATCAACATGGTGAAGGTGAAGAAGGACAGATAGGCGAAGAAACGGGGGCGATAGCTTTCGCCCTCGAACTGCGGATCATGGGCCATGTAGCCCATGGAATACAGATGAACCAGCGACGAGACCGAGGTCACAACGACCAGCATGATCGCGGTTAGACGGTCCAGACGGATCGACCAGTCAACCGATAGGCTGCCCGACTGCACCCAATCCATCAGGTGGATGATCTGCGTCTCGGAGCCGAGGCCGAAGAAGGTGATCCACGACAGGAACGCCGACCAGAACAGCAGGGCTGTCGTCAGGATCTGCGCACCTTTGTCTCCGATGAACCGGTGACCGAAGCCAGCGACCAACGCGCCAAAAAGCGGGGCAAAAAGGATGAACTGTACCATTTTTGGTTAGCCTTTCATCACGTTGACATCTTCGACAGCAATCGTGCCGCGGTTGCGGAAGAAGCTGACAAGGATCGCCAGACCAATGGCAGCTTCAGCAGCGGCCACAGTCAAAACAAAGAGCGTGAAGACCTGCCCTGTCAGATCGCCCAGATAGGACGAGAACGCGACAAGGTTGATGTTCACGGAAAGAAGCATCAGTTCGATCGACATCAAAAGGATGATGACGTTCTTACGGTTCAGGAAGAGCCCGAAAATGCCGATGACGAACAGCGCCGCACCAACTGCGAGATAATGTTCAAGACCTACCATTTTGTCCCTTCCATTCCGGGCGCATCGTCTAGCGCCCACATCGTTTTATTCTTGTTCATCTCAGCCTCTTAAAGCCCCTGCCCCGGTTTCACGTCGATGATCTCCATCGCTTTGGCCGGGTCACGGTGCATCTGGGCCATCACGTTCTGGCGCTTCACGTTTGTGCGGTGGCGCAGGGTCAGGACGATAGCGCCGATCATGGCGACCAGCAGGATCAGACCTGCCAGCTGGAAGAGCAGGATGTATTGGGTGTAGAGGATCTGACCCAGAGCCTCGGTGTTGTGGGCTACATCCAGCGCGGGGGTGACAGCAACGCGTGCGGCCTCGGCCCCATCAGCGAATTGCCAGACGCCGAAGATGGTGCCCAGTTCCATCAGAAGGATGACCCCGATCAGCAGTGCCAGCGGCAAAGATTTCGACATCTCGGCCTTCAGGGCCGCGAAATCCACGTCCAGCATCATGACGACGAACAGGAACAGCACCGCAACCGCGCCCACATAGACGATCATCAGAAGCATCGCCACGAACTCGGCGCCCAAGAGGACGAACAGGCCGGTGGCGCCGATGAAGGCGGTGATCAGCCACAGCACCGAGTGCACGGGGTTTCTTGCCATCACGGTAAAGAACCCGCCGACCACGGTGGTCAGGGCAAAGAGGTAAAAGGCGAAATCGGCAACGCTCATGCGTCCCCCTCCTCGTTTTCGTCAAAGACGGCTTGCGCTTCTTCCAGCGCCCGGTTCATCGCCGGCAGGCCGCCCAACATGGACATTTGATAGATCACTTCCGAGATCTCTTTTTCGGTGGCGCCGGCCTCGATGGCGTGGCGCACGGTCACTTTCAGCTGAGGTCCGGCATGCGCACCCGCGGCCACCAGCCCGGCAAGGGCCACCAGCATGCGGGTTTTCGCGTCCAGACCATCCTTGTTGAAGGTATTTCCAAACATCATGTCCATCATGTCTTTCGGCATGGTGGGCATCAGCTTGTCCAAACCCTCGGGAACGAACTTCTCGAGCGCAGGATTGAAGGCGCGGAGCATCAAGGTGCCCTGCTCCAGCATTTCAGCGTATTTTTTTGATAGTTCGTCCATGGGATTTCCTTAGCGGTAAGGCGCGTCGAGTTCGATGTTGCGCGCGATCTCGGCTTCCCAGCGTTCGCCGTTCTCAAGCAGTTTTGCCTTGTCATAGAACAGCTCTTCGCGGGTTTCCGTCGCGAACTCGAAATTCGGACCTTCGACAATCGCATCTACCGGGCAGGCTTCCTGACAGAAGCCGCAATAGATGCATTTGGTCATATCGATGTCATAGCGCGTGGTGCGGCGCGAGCCGTCGTCGCGGGGTTCCGCGTCGATGGTGATCGCTTGCGCGGGGCAGATCGCCTCGCACAGTTTACAGGCGATGCAGCGCTCTTCCCCGTTGGGATAGCGGCGCAGCGCGTGTTCCCCGCGGAAACGCGGCGACAGCGGGCCCTTCTCGAACGGGTAGTTGATCGTTGCCTTCTTGGCGAAGAAGTACTTCAGGCCCAGCTGGAACCCTTTGATGAAGTCCGTCAGCAGGAAGTACTTCGTTGCGCGTGCGTAATCAAAAGCCATTGATTAGCCCCCCACAGTCCAGCGGGCATAAGCGCCCCAGAATGCCCCGTATTGGGCGAAGAATGCGACCAGCACGACCCAAGCCAGCGACAACGGCAGGAACACTTTCCAGCCAATGCGCATCAGTTGATCATAGCGGTAGCGCGGCGTGATGGCTTTCACCATCGAGAACACGAAGAAGAAGAAGAAGATCTTCGCAAACAGCCACAGGATGCCATCCGGCAGACCCTCGACCGGCGACAGCCAGCCACCGAAGAACAGGATCGAAATCAGCGTACACATCAGAACGATGGCCACATATTCACCGATCATGAACAGCAGGAAGGGCGTCGACGAGTATTCAACCTGATAGCCAGCCACCAGTTCCGATTCCGCTTCGGGAAGGTCGAAGGGCGGGCGGTTGGTCTCTGCCAGTGCCGAGATCAGGAACAGGAAGACCATCGGGAAGTGCGGCAGCCAGTACCAGCTAAAGAGGCCCGCCCCGTCTTGTGCGTTCACGATGTCTCCAAAGTTCATCGAGCCGGTCGAGATAATCACACCGATGATGATCAGACCGATCGAAACTTCGTAGGAAATCATCTGTGCCGCCGAGCGCAGCGAGCCGAGGAACGGGTATTTCGAGTTCGAGGCCCAGCCGCCCATGATCACGCCGTACACCTCAAGCGAGGAGACCGCGAAGACGAACAGGATCGCCACGTTCACATCCGCCAGAACCCAGCCGTCGTTGAACGGGATTACCGACCACGCAACCATTGCCAAAACGAAGCTCAGCATCGGGGCCAGCATGAAGACAAACCGGTCCGCGCCCGCAGGCACTACGATTTCCTTCAAGACGTATTTCAGGAAGTCCGCAAAGGATTGCAGCACGCCGAAAGCACCAACCACGTTGGGGCCTTTGCGCAGCTGAACGGCTGCCCAGACCTTGCGGTCGAAGTAGAGCAGAAAGGCCAGCGCCACCAGAAGCGGGACCACGATCAGCAGACACTGACCGATGATCAAAAGCGCGATGCCTAAGTTTGTTGTGGTGAAGAATTCATACATATCTCTTCATGCCCTCAGACCGTAGGTATTCCATATTCATTCAGCAGCCAGCGACGCGCCGGTGCGGGCACGTGCTTGCGCGGACAGTTCAGCCATCACTTCCGACGCCCGAGCAATCGGGTTGGTCAGGTAGAAATCGCCAATGACATAGCGGAAGGACGCGTTGCCCATCTTCTCGACCGGCAGCGGCTGCCATTCGTTGTCAGCCACCTGATCCACGCCGCCCAGAACCGGAGCAGCCTCGATCATCACGCGGCGCAGGCCGGCTTGGGTGTCCCACGGCAGGGTCGCGCCCAGTTCAGCCGACAGTGCACGCAGGATGGCCCAGTTTTCCTTGGCCTCGCCCGGCGCGAAGTTGGCGCGCAGGGCGACCTGCGGGCGGCCCTCGGTGTTCACGAACAGGCCGCTTTCTTCCGTGTAGGCTGCGCCCGGCAGGATCACGTCGGCGCGCATCGCGCCGCGGTCACCATGGCTGCCTTGATAGATCACGAAGGGACCGTCAGCGATTTCGATCTCGTCCGCGCCCATGTTGAAAATCACGTCCGCACCGCTGGTCGCGGCTTCCATGCCACCTTCGGTGACAGCACCCAGATCCATTGCGCCCACACGGCCAGCCGCGGTGTGCAGGATCATCAGCTTAGAACCGGTATCCTCGGCCAGTTTCATCGCATTCGACAGAACGGCCAGACCGTCAGCTTCACGCAGAGCGCCCTGCCCGACGATCACGACGCTCGGCGCGTCTTTCACTGCGCCGTAATCCTTGCCCACGATGCTTTCCAGCGCGGCGCGGTCATTGCCCACATGCGCGTAATCATAGGTCAGGTCGACGGCTTCACCGACCAGCCCAACCTCGGCCCCCTTCAGCCACGCCTTACGGATGCGGGCGTTCAGAACCGGCGCTTCAACACGCGGGTTGGTGCCAATGAGCTGGATGAACTTGGCGTTGTCGATGTCTTCGATCGACGCGGTGCCCACATAGCCCGAGCGGTTGCCAATCGGCAGGCGCGCGTTGTCGGTGCGGCATTCCACGTTTCCGCCAAGCCCTTCGACAATGGCCTTCAGGCTGAACGTCGCCTCGGCCGAGGCCAGATCACCGATCAGACCTGCAACCTTCTTGGCCCCTTTCAGCGCCTCGGCAGCTTTCGACAAAGCCTCCCCCCAGGTGGCTTTGCGCAATTTGCCGTTTTCGCGGATGTAAGGCACGTCCAGACGCTGACGGCGCAGACCGTCCCAGATGAAGCGTGTCTTGTCCGAAATCCATTCCTCGTTCACACCATCATGGTTGCGTGGCAGCACACGCATGACTTCGCGGCCCTTGGTGTCGACGCGGATGTTCGACCCAAGCGCGTCCATCACGTCGATGGTCTCGGTCTTGGTCAGTTCCCACGGGCGGGCGGTGAACGCATAAGGTTTCGAGGTCAGAGCACCAACCGGGCAAAGGTCGATGATGTTGCCCTGCATATTCGAGTCCAGCGTCTGGTTCAGATAGCTGGTAATCTCGGCGTCTTCGCCGCGACCGGTCTGGCCCATCTGGCTGATGCCTGCGACCTCGGTCGTGAAACGTACACAGCGGGTGCAGGAAATGCAGCGGGTCATCGCGGTCGACACCAGCGGCCCCAGATCCAGATCATCGACCGAGCGCTTCATCTCGTTAAAGCGTGTGCCGGACATGCCGTAAGCCATCGCCTGATCCTGCAGGTCGCATTCGCCACCCTGGTCACAGATCGGGCAATCCAGCGGGTGGTTGATCAGCATGAATTCCATCACGCCTTCGCGGGCCTTCTTGACCATGGGCGAGTTGGTTTTCACGACCGGAGGCTGACCTTCCGGACCGGGGCGCAGATCGCGCACCTGCATCGCACAAGACGCTGCCGGCTTGGGCGGACCGCCCACGACCTCGACCAGACACATGCGGCAGTTGCCCGCAATCGACAGACGTTCGTGATAGCAGAAACGCGGAACCTCGATCCCGGCCACTTCACATGCCTGGATCAGCGTCATCGCGCCGTCCACCTCGATTTCCATGTCGTCAATGACGATCTTTTTCAGGTCGCTCATCACGGTCCCTTTTTCGTTTCATGGGGCGGTGTTTTCACCGTCCCCACAGTGTCTTGCCCTCAGCGCTCGTACAGTAACGAGCCCACGAAAGAGCGTTTTTCAATTTCGGCGCGGCCTACCGCGCAATAGGTTTCTTCCTGACCTTCAACCACGCCTTTGCTGGCCAAGAGAGGCTCGGCGATGGCACGGAAACGGTCCTGTTCAGTTTCGCTGTCCACATAGGCCATGACCTCGCCATGCGAAAAGCCCAGCGACATGGCATGCTTGCGCAGTGAAAACGCCTTGTTCAGAAGGCGCAGCTTGCGCAGGGTCAGCGCGTCACAGTTTTCGTCGATCAGATAGGCGACCGAAGCGCCCAGCAATTCGTTATGCATCCGCGCATCCTTGCGCAGCGGATCATAGTCGGTGGCGGAAGCCATCCCAGCGCCAGCAAGTGCTGTCAGGGCAGTGGCCAGAAAAACAGTACGAATACGCATCATCACAAATCTCCTTTTCGTAGAAAGGAGATGGTGATGCACGGCGCTGTCATGCAATAACAACGCGCCGAAACGGGCGGGAAACCGCCTGTTTTCAGTATGTTGCGTTGCTTGATCATTGTTTGCTCTCTACCTGGTCAACCGTCGGCTTATTCAGCCGCGATGCTGACCTTGCCCTGTTTGTTCACACGAATGCGGTCTTCGATTTCGTCGCGGAAGTTGCGGATCAGGCCTTGGATCGGCCAAGCCGCCGCATCACCCAGCGCACAGATCGTGTGGCCTTCAACCTGCTTGGTCACGTCCCACAGCATGTCGATCTCTTCCACGTCGGCCTCGCCCTTCACCAGACGATCCATCACGCGCATCATCCAGCCAGTACCTTCGCGGCATGGCGTACACTGGCCGCAGCTTTCGTGCTTATAGAATTTCGACAAGCGCCAGATGGCTTTGATGATGTCGGTGGACTGGTCCATGACGATCACAGCCGCAGTACCAAGACCCGAGCCCAGTTCGCCGCGCAGATAGTCGAAATCCATGATCGCGTCGCGCATGTTCTCGGCGCGGACACAGGGCACCGAGGAGCCGCCCGGAATAACCGCTTTCAGGTTGTCCCAGCCGCCGCGAATGCCGCCGCAATGTTTCTCGATCAGTTCTTCAAAGCTGATCGACATCGCCTCTTCCACCACACACGGGTTGTTCACGTGACCCGAGATGCCAAACAGCTTCGTGCCTGCGTTGTTGGCGCGGCCGAAGCCCGCAAACCACTCGGGGCCGCGACGCAGGATGGTCGGCACAACGGCAATCGATTCTACGTTGTTCACCGTGGTCGGGCAGCCATACAGACCCGCACCTGCCGGGAATGGCGGCTTCATGCGGGGCATGCCCTTCTTGCCTTCAAGGCTTTCAATCAGCGCGGTTTCTTCACCACAGATATAGGCGCCTGCCCCGTGATGCAGGAACAGGTCGAAATCCCAACCGGATTTCGCAGCATTCTTGCCCAGCAGGCCTGCGTCATAGGCTTCGTCGATGGCGGCCTGCAGCGCTTCACGCTCGCGGATGAACTCGCCACGGATATAGATGTAAGCGGTGTTGGCGCCCATCGCGAAGGATGCGATCAGCGCGCCTTCGATCAGCGTGTGCGGATCATGGCGCATGATCTCGCGGTCTTTACAGGTGCCGGGTTCGGATTCGTCGGCGTTGATCACCAGATAGGCCGGACGTCCGTCGCTTTCCTTCGGCATGAAGGACCATTTCAGACCGGTCGGGAAGCCCGCCCCGCCACGACCCCGCAGGCCCGAGGCCTTCATCTGATCGATGATCCAGTCGCGACCCTTTTTGATGATCCCGGCTGTGCCGTCCCAGTGACCACGCGCTTTGGCGCCCGCAAGGGTGCGTTCGTGCATGCCATAGAGGTTGGTAAAGATCCGGTCTTTATCCTGCAGCATTCGCTTCTATCCTTCATCCGTCTGACGCGCGCGCCAGATCCGATACGTTACAACCAGTCCGAAAACGAAACCGGCCAGCGCCAGCATGTCGACCAAGGCCATAGTCCGGTTGGACCAGCCAAGGCTGTTGCCAGCAAACGTGCCGCCAACCCACAACAGACCGGTCGCAGCGATGACGAGTGCCGCCAAACGCCCCTGCTGTCCGATGTTGTTTTGCGGGTCAGTTGCCATGTTTATCCCTTAGTAAACCTTGCCCTTTTTGACCTTGGACGAGAATTCGGTCTCTCCGCCCTCGGCCAGGATCTTGGCTTGCTCAATCCAGCCGTCCCGTTCGATCCGGCCTTTGAATTTCAGGTTGTCGTCAACCCATGCGATCTCGTCCGCGCCCCATTTGGCGATCTGGTCGAAATGCCAAAAGCCCAGCTCGTTCAGGGTCTGCTCCAACTTCGGACCAACACCCTTCAACTGTTTCAGATCATCGGCGCCCGCTTTGCGGGGGGCTTTCATGGTGCGAGGTTTCTTCGCCTTGCCTGTCGCCGCGGGGGCAGCTTCGGCCTTGGTCGCCTTGGCAGGCGCTTTAGCGGCTGCTTTCTTCGGCGCGGCCTTCTTCGGCTCTGCTTTCTTAGCAGCCGGTTTGGCCTGCTGCGCTGCCGGTTTGCCGGTCTCAGGCGCTTTCGGGGTCGGCGCGGCGGCGTTGCGGCCAGCCACAACACCATCCTTGCCAATCCACGGCGTCAGCAGCGGAACTTCGGTGCCGTCGATGCGCTTCACGGTGTCACCAATGTCGGTGGCCAGTTGAACCGAGGCGTTATACTGCGTCTTGCCGCTGTCATACTCGGTCAATGAGGTCAGACCCGACAGAGGCTCGGCCGCATAACGACCGTTTTGCGGGCCGGGCGTGGGCACATTGCCAGCGCGCAGCTCGTCCACGATCTTGGCGAAGCTCTCGGCGGTCAGGTCTTCGTAGTAATCCTTGCCAATTTGGGCCATCGGCGCGTTGGTGCACGAGCCCAAGCACTCGACCTCTTCCCAGCTCAGCTTGCCGTCGTCCGAGACAACATGCGGCTTGTCGGCGATCTTTTCGCGGCAGACAGCGATCAGGTCTTCCGCGCCACAGATCATGCAGCCTGTGGTGCCACAAATCTGGATATGCGCAACCGAGCCAACCGGCTGCAGTTGGAACATGAAATAGAATGAGGCCACTTCCAGCACGCGAATGTACGCCATGCCCAGCATGTCGGCCACAGCTTCAATCGCGGGCTTGGTCAGCCAGCCTTCCTGTTCCTGTGCCCGCCACAGAAGCGGGATCACCGCCGAGGCCTGACGCCCCTCGGGATATTTCGTGATCTGCCCTTCCGCCCACGCAAGGTTGGCTGGCGTGAAAGCAAAGCTTTCGGGCTGTTCATGATGCAAACGGCGGAGCATTAGCGGTCGATCTCCCCAAACACGATGTCCATGGTGCCGATGATGGCGGCAACGTCGGCCAGTTGGTGGCCACCGGCCACATAGTCCATGGCCTGAAGATGCAGGAACCCGGGCGCGCGGATTTTCGAGCGGTAGGGTTTGTTCGATCCGTCCGACACCAAATAGACGCCGAACTCGCCTTTCGGCGCTTCCACGGCGGCGTAGACTTCACCCTCGGGCAGCTTGAAGCCTTCGGTGTAAAGCTTGAAGTGGTGGATCAGGCTTTCCATCGACTGTTTCATATCGCTGCGCTTGGGCGGGGTCAGCTTGCCACGGGCCAGCACATCGCCCTGCCCTTCGGGGGCACGCAGTTTGTCGACACATTGCAGGATGATCGAAACCGACTGGCGCATCTCTTCCATACGGACGAGGTAGCGGTCATAGCAGTCGCCGTTCTTGCCGACGGGGATCTGGAACTCGAACTCGTCATAGCATTCATAAGGCTGCGCGCGACGCAGGTCCCATGCCAGACCCGAGCCACGAACCATCACGCCCGAGAAGCCCCAATCCAGAATGTCCTGCTCATCGACCACACCAATGTCAGCGTTGCGCTGCTTGAAGATGCGGTTTTCGGTCAGAAGCTCGTCCAGATCCTTGATGCGGGTCGGGAAATGATGCGCCCATGTCTCGATATCGTCGATCAGTTCGGGCGGCAGGTCCTGGTGGACACCACCGGGACGGAAATAGTTGGCGTGCAGACGCGCGCCACAGGCACGTTCGTAAAAGCCCATCAGCGCTTCACGCTCGACAAAGCCCCAGAGCGGCGGGGTCAGTGCGCCCACGTCCATCGCCTGCGTGGTCACGTTCAAGAGGTGGTTCAGCACACGACCGATTTCCGAGAACAGCACGCGGATCAGCTGACCACGGCGCGGCACTTCGACACCGGCCAGTTTCTCGATCGCCAGACACCACGCGTGTTCCTGGTTCATCGGGGCCACATAGTCCAGACGGTCGAAATACGGCAGGTTCTGCAGATAGGTGCGGCTTTCCATCAGTTTTTCGGTGCCACGGTGCAGAAGGCCGATATGCGGGTCGGCCCGCTCGACAATCTCGCCATCCAGCTCAAGCACCATACGCAGCACGCCGTGTGCCGCCGGGTGCTGAGGCCCGAAGTTGATGTTAAAGTTTCGGATCTTCTGTTCGCCGGTCTTGGCGTCTTCGAAGTTGTTGGATCCGTCCATCATACGCTCACCATCTTCTGGGTCCATTCCGACGGAAGCTCACCCATGAACTTCTCGACGAAATTGTATTGCGGTTTAAGGGCTGCTTGCAGCTGGGCCCGTTGGGCTGCTGGCAGGTCGGCCGACACGCTGCGATGCACCACGCGGTCAAATTGTGCCGGTTCATGGGTAATCCCCAGAAACGCACAAAGGCGCGCGATTGCGTCGGGCGTGAACAGCCGTTCGTAAAATTCAATGTGAAACATCCCAGTCGGCACAGCCGCGCTGAGACGGTTCAGAGTGCGGCGATAGTTCGACCGCTCGAGGATATTCGTGGCCGTTCCGTCCAGAACGCCTTTGATCTTGGCGTCCAAGGCAGCGCGTCCGCCCTGACCTGCGACCATGCGGATGTTCGACCAGATGCGTTCCACCGGGTCACGCATCAAATAGACAAAGCGCACCTTGTCGGTCAGCCCAGCCATCGCACGGAAGGTTGCTTCTTTCAGCATGCCATAGGCCGGCGTGAAGTCCCCGATCAGCTTGGCATCGCCCGCGGCTTTCTGAACAAACTGCAGATAGGCGTCATCGTCGCGGGTTTCCCCGTCAAACGTATCCAGCCAAGCCTCGCCATCCGCCAACAGGCGCTTCTGATGCGGCTTCGGAGTGTCCTCTGCCGCCAGTCGGGTACGCACGCCGTCCAGACGCTCTTCCAGCTGCTTGCGGTGCCATGCGCCGCTGCCATGCTCAAGCGCGTCAAAATAGTGAAGCTCCTTCACGGCCGGAAGCTGACACTCCCGGTGCGAGTTGAGGTAGTCGTACAACCAGCTTGTGCCAGACTTCGTCGCCCCAACGCAGAATATGAAGGTTTGCCCACTCATCAGGTTCAGCCTTTGGCCTCTTCCGTTTTCTCGTCGCCGGGCAGGATATAGTTCGCACCTTCCCACGGGGACATGAAGTCGAACTGGCGGTAATCCTGGGTCAGGGTTACGGGTTCATACACTACGCGCTTCTCGACCTCGTCATACCGCACTTCGGTATAACCGGTGGTCGGGAAATCCTTGCGCAGCGGGAAGCCGCGGAAACCATAGTCGGTCAGGATGCGGCGCAGATCCGGGTGGCCTGTAAACAGGATGCCAAACATGTCGAAGACTTCACGCTCGAACCAATTGGCCGATTTGTGGACCTCGGTGATCGAGGGCACCATCTCGTCCTCGCGCACGGCCACTTTCACGCGGATGCGCTGGTTCGTGTACATGGACAGGAAGTGATAGACCACGTCAAAACGGGCTTCACGCTCGGGATGGTCGACGGCGGTGATGTCCACCAGGGTCGAGAACTTGCAGCCGTTGTCGGTCTTCAGGAACTCGATAAAGGCCGGGATGCCCGACAGGGGCACATTCACGGACAGCTCGCCAAAGGCCACATCCCAGCTGAGAACACAGTCAGGACGTTTGGCTTCAATGGTTGCGCCAAGTTCGTTCAGGGCTTCGCTCATCGCTTACCTCACAATCGTGCCGGTGCGGCGGATTTTGCGTTGCAGCTGCAGAATGCCGTAAAGCAGCGCCTCTGCGGTCGGGGGGCAGCCAGGAACATAGACGTCCACTGGCACGATGCGGTCACAACCGCGCACCACCGAGTAAGAATAGTGATAGTAGCCACCACCGTTCGCGCAGGATCCCATCGAGATCACATAGCGCGGATCGGGCATCTGGTCATAGACCTTGCGCAGCGCCGGGGCCATCTTGTTGGTCAACGTGCCAGCCACGATCATCAGGTCCGACTGACGCGGGGACGCACGTGGGGCGGTCCCGAAACGCTCGAGGTCATAGTGCGCCATCGCCGAGTGCATCATTTCGACCGCACAACAGGCCAGACCAAAGGTCATCCAGTGCAGCGACCCGGTACGGGCCCAGTTGATGATGTCGTCGGTAGTGGTCAGCAGAAAGCCCTTATCGGCCAGCTGATCATTCAGAAGACGGGTCGCGTGTTCGCGGTCACCGCCTGCAGTGTTGGCTCCGGTCATCACTCCCATTCCAGCGCACCTTTCTTCCATTCATATGCAAAGCCGATCGTCAGAACGGCCAAGAACACCATCATCGACCAGAACCCGACCAACCCGACATCCTTGAAGGCCACGGCCCAAGGGAACAGGAAGGCGATTTCCAGATCGAAAATGATGAACAGGATCGCCACCAGATAAAACCGGCTATCAAACTTCATCCGTGCGTCGTCGAAGGCATTGAAACCGCATTCGTAAGCACTAAGTTTTTCGGGGTCGGGATTGCGGACTGCCAGCACAACGGCTGCGAGGATCAGAACAAGTCCGATAACAATGGCAAGTCCGAGGAAAATGATGATGGGGAGGTATTCCCGGAGAAGATCTTCCACGTGTGGCTCCTTTTAAAGCGGAATTACCGCCTTTCGCTAGCTATGTGCGGTTTACCGCCGCACCGGTGCAGGGTCAACCGACAGGCCATCGCATTCAGCCATTTGAATTTGACTGCATGGATGTTCAAAAAGCAGGCGAAATGGCGTTGAAAGTAAGGGGCGTGAGCGCTACCTGCCGCGCGATTTCGTCAAAAATTTCCATCACGTGTTAATCAATTTTCCTTGTCGACTTTCCGTCTATCCGCGCATCTGCAGCATTTCGGCTTCTATATCGGGTCGGAAAAGAGACTCACTCGGTCGCTTGAGGGGCTTAGACAAACGCAAGACGCAGCGCACAGAGGGTCAGGACAACAGTCACCGGTCCCCACAGTCGACGCTCGGCGGGTGACGGAGTGGCCAGATTGGCGATGGTAGTGGCAATTGTGACGGCAAAGGCGGCCCAAAAGGTCCAACTGGGCCAGCCCGGCGCGATGCCGGCCTGTGCCGCCATCGCCATTCCCATGAAAGCAAGCAGAGCCCCCTGCCCGACTGCCGCCACCCGCATCGCTGGGGGCAAACGACCGCGCCAGCGGCCGCCATTCGCTAGATGCCCCCAAGGTGCCCCCACCGCCATACAGGCTTGGAAGCACACTAGGATCGCGATCAGCGCGACATATACCCAGCCAGCCCAGATCATTTGCGCAGGCTAGCAGGTTACGCCCAGCTTGGCTTCTCTTTTGCGAAGAAGGCCGCGATGCCTTCCTGCGCCTCGGCGCTTTCCCAGCGCGCGACCAGACCAGCAATGGTTTCGTCGATGATCTCTTCCGTGATGGGCGGACCAAGACGGCGGGCCAAGGCTTTGGCTTCGGCCACAGCGCCCGGAGCCACAGACAGGTAAGGCTTCACTTCCGCTTCGACGGCCGCATCCAGATCCTCGGGTGCGACGGCCTTGGCCAAGAGGCCCAGCGTGACGGCCTCGTCCGCATCGAAAATACGTGCTGACATGAAGACACGACGGGCCATCGCTTCGCCCAGGCGGGCCAGAACGTAGGGGCCGATGGTGGCCGGGATTAGACCCAGACGGGTTTCGGTCAGGCCGAATTTTGCCCCCTGCACGCCGATCGACACATCGGACACCGAGGCCATGCCGACCCCGCCGCCAAATGCCTGCCCCTGCACGCGTGCAATCAAGGGCTTGGGCATTTCATTCAATGCGTTCAACATCATAGCCAGCTTCTTGGCTTCGACCCCACGGGTCACCGGGTCTGCTGCCATCTGGTCCTGCATCCAACGCAGATCACCGCCCGCGCAGAAGCTTTTGCCGTCGCCAGTCAGAATCACGACGCGTACCGCGTCATCCGCACCCAGCTTGTGGGCGGCGTCCGTCAGCTCTTCAATCATCTGAGCCGACATGGCGTTGTGCTTGTCCGCACGATCCAGAAGCAGCGTCGCCACACCGCGCTCGTCAGTGGAAATAGAGATGGTTTCGTACATTACGTTTCCTTTCGGGGGACCCGATCTTTTGCAAAAGATCGGACCGAATTTTTGCAAAAATTCGTGGACTCAGCTGTCCACGCGCATTTGCCGCGCCATCACGGCGGCTTTTTCAAGAATGTCCCGGTCCAGCCCGGTGGTGTAGCCCAGCGCAGTCACACGGTCATGCACGGCCTCGGTCGCCACATTGCCCTGCGCGCCCGGCGCGTAAGGACAGCCGCCCAACCCGCCGACAGCCGCGTCAAACACGCGAATGCCCTTGGCCAAGGACGCCTCGACATTGTCGCAAGCCCGACCGCTGGTGTCGTGATAGTGCCCCGCAAACTTCGACGCGTCGCCCTCGCCCAACACGGCGTCCAGCATGGCCGAGATACTCTCGGGCGTGGCCTGCCCAATCGTGTCGCCCAGCGAGATTTCATAGCAGCCCATCGCCAGCAGTTCCTTGGCCACCCAGGCCACCTGCGCGGGATCGGTCTTGCCGTCATAGGGGCAGTCCGTCACGCACGAGATGTAGCCACGCATCGGAAGGCCTGCCGCCTTGGCCGCTTCGGCCACCGGCTGAAAGCGCTCAAGACTTTCGGCAATCGTGCAGTTGATATTGGCTTTCGAAAACCCTTCCGAGGCCGAGCCAAAAATAGCGATCTCGTCGGCTTTCGCCGCCACGGCACCTTCAAACCCGCGCATGTTCGGGGTCAGCGCCGCATAGGACACACCCGGCGCACGGGTGATGCCTGCCAGAACATCCGCGCTGTCGGCCATTTGCGGCACCCATTTGGGGCTGACAAAGCTTGCAATCTCGATCCGCTTGAAGCCTGCGCCAGACAGCAGGTCGACCAGAGCGATCTTTTCTTCGGTCGGGATCTGGCGCTTTTCGTTTTGCAACCCGTCGCGTGGACCGACTTCGAAAATTTCAACATATTCCATGACTTACTCCTCAGGCACGGGATAGAAATCCTGCGCATAGAAACGCTGTTCACCTTCACGGGCGACGGTGCGTTGGTAGGACGGCAAGGCCTCGATCCGCGCTTTATAGGCGGTGACATTCGGGAATTCGTCGAGCTTCACATAGTAAGGCGCGGCGAAGATGTTGAACCCCATCATGATGTCGGCGGCCGAGAACCCACGATCCAGCAACCAGTCGCGTCCTTCCAGCCGTTTCTCAAGCCCCGCCAGCGTGTGGCGCAGACGCGCCACGTTCAGCTTCAGCACAATCGGGCTGGCCTTTGCAGGCGGACGCAGGAACACCATCTGCATGTTCAGCTGTTCGATCAGGCTGGCCATGGTTTCCGTGTAGTGAATCCACTGCAGGTAATCCGTGCGTTCCGGCTGGCCGGGGGCGACGCCCAGTTCGGGCGCATAGGTCTCGGTCAGGTACTCAATAATGGCACCACTTTCCGACATGGTGATGTCACCGATTTCCAGCGCCGGAATACGGGTGGCAGGCGAGACTTTGCGCAGATCGCTTTCGAACATCTCTTTCGAGCCGATCTTGTATTCAACCACCTCAAGCGGCTCGCCGAGTTTGTCTTCCAACCCGATCTCTTCGATTAGCCACAGCACCCGGACCGAGCGCCCGTATTGCACATGGTGCAGACGAAATGTCATGCCTCTTCCTCGTCTTCCAGACGGATCAGCGGCGCACCGGCTTCCACCTGATCGCCATCGGCACAAAGCACCTCGGCCACCACACCATCACGCGCAGCTTCCAACGAATGCTCCATCTTCATCGCTTCAAGGATCGCAAGACGGTCGCCTTCCTTCACCTCTTGGCCAGCGGTGGCAAAGACGGCTTTCACAAGGCCCGGCATCGGCGCTTCGATCACGCCCGCACCAGCACCGCTGTCAGCCATCTGATCCAAGGGATCAGCCACATGGAATTCCAGACCCGATTGGGCAAAGACGGTAACCACGTTTCCTGCCTTGGCCACGCGCGGGCCACGGTCGCCGCCCATTTTCCACTGACCGTTCAAGCACAGCGCCTCGATCTGGTCATCACCCACGGTGATCATGTGGCGATCCGCGCCATAGGATGTCACGACCACGTCGAACTGCTCGTCCGCGTGGGTCAGCGTGACGAAGTGGTTCTGACCACCCCACAGGGTAAAGCCCGTACCTTCGCGCTTCAGCAGGTCCAGCGCACACAGGGCCGCGGCACCAATGTCGCTGAGGCTGGGGCCCGGTTCATCGGTCAGCGCCTCAAGGTCGCGTTCGATCAGGCCGGTGTCCACGTCGCCAGCGGCGAAGCCTTCATGACGCGTCAGGGCGCCCAAGAAGGCCAAGTTGGTGACCGATCCCGCCACTTCCGTGTGTGACAGGGCCGAGGACAGCATCCGCAGCGCTGCAGCGCGCGAGCCCGCATGCACCGTCAGCTTAGCGATCATCGGGTCATAGAAGGGGCTGATCGTGTCCCCTGCCCGCACGCCGGTATCGGCGCGCGCACCTTCGGGGAACTTCAGGTGGGACAGTGTGCCAGTCGCGGGAAGGAAGCCCTTCGGCACATCCTCGGCATAAAGACGCGCTTCAAAGGCGTGACCGTTGATGGTCAGTTCGTCCTGTTGCTTGGGAAGACCTTCACCTGAGGCAACACGCAGTTGCCATTCCACCAGATCAACGCCGGTGATTTCTTCGGTCACGGGGTGTTCCACCTGCAGGCGTGTGTTCATTTCCATGAACCAGAACCCGTCGGTCCGCAGACCGTTGGCCCCGTCCACGATGAATTCCACCGTGCCTGCGCCCTTGTAGCCGATGGCCTCCGCCGCGCGGACGCCTGCCATGCCCATCGCCTCGCGAACTTCCTCGGTCATACCGGGGGCCGGGGCTTCCTCGATCACTTTCTGGTGGCGGCGCTGCAGAGAGCAGTCGCGCTCGAACAGATGCACCGCATGGGTGCCGTCGCCGAAGACCTGCACCTCGATGTGACGGGGCGATAGGATGTATTTCTCGATCAGCACGTCGGGGTTGCCGAAGGCGGTCTGAGCCTCGCCCTGTGCACTGGCCAGAGCATCCGCGAAATCTGCGGGATCATCCACACGACGCATCCCCTTGCCGCCGCCGCCAGCAACGGCCTTAATCAGCACCGGATAGCCGATGTCCTTTGCCTGATCTGCCAAGAACGCCGGGTCCTGATTTTCGCCGTGATAGCCGGGAACGACCGGCACGCCAGCCTCTTCCATCAACTTCTTGGCGGCGTCTTTCAGACCCATCTTGCGGATCGCATCCGAGGACGGGCCAATGAAGGTCAGGCCAGCCTTTTCAACCGCGTCCACGAAGTCGGGGTTTTCCGACAGGAAGCCATAGCCGGGGTGAATGCCTTGCGCACCCGTGTCCAGCGCCACCTGAATGATCCGGTCGCCCAGAAGGTAGGACTGCGCAGGCTGCGGCGGGCCAATGTGGACGGCTTCATCCGCCATCCGCACGTGACGCGCATTCGCGTCGGCATCCGAGTACACGGCCACGGTGGCCACACCCAGCTTTCGGGCGGTGTCGATGACGCGGCAGGCAATCTCGCCGCGGTTTGCAATCAGAATTTTCGTGAACATGTTTCTGTTCCTTTTGTCGGGCGGAGGTTCCGGGGGCTGCGTGCCCAGCGGACCTCCGAGAGTATGTCCGGCCCAATGACGGGCCGGGTCCGATTACATGCGGAAGACGCCGAATTTAGTGTCTTCGATCGGCGCGTTCAGTGCGGCCAGCAGCGACAGGTACAGCACCTCGCGCGATTTGCGCGGGTCGATGATGCCGTCATCCCACAAACGCGCGGAGGCATAGAGCGGGTGGCTCTGTTCCTCGAACATGTCGATGGTGGGTTGCTTGAAGGCGGCTTCCTCTTCCGCCGACCATTCGCCGCCCTGCCGTTCAATCGCGTCGCGTTTCACAGTCGCCAGAACGCCCGCAGCCTGTTCGCCCCCCATCACGGAAATCCGCGAGTTCGGCCAGGTCCACATGAAGCGCGGCTGGTAGGCGCGACCGGCCATGCCGTAGTTACCAGCGCCATACGAGCCACCGACAACCATCGTCACTTTCGGAACGTTGGTGGTGGCGACTGCGGTCACCATCTTGGCGCCGTGACGGGCGATGCCCTCGTTTTCATACTTCCGCCCCACCATGAAGCCGGTGATGTTTTGCAGGAAGACCAACGGGATGTTGCGCTGGCTGCACAGTTCCACGAAATGCGCGCCTTTCTGGGCGGCTTCCGAGAATATCACACCGTTGTTGGCGATGATCCCGATAGGGCAGCCTTTCAGGTGGGCAAAGCCGGTGACCAGCGTTTCGCCAAAGCGCGGCTTAAACTCGTCAAAGCGCGAGCCGTCGACGATGCGCATGATGACTTCGCGGATGTCGTAAGGCGTTTTCAGGTCGGCAGGGACAACGCCCAGAAGCTCTTCGGCGTCATAAAGCGGCTCTTCCGGTTCCTGCCATTTCACGGTGGCGGGCTTTGTACGGTTCAGGCTTTCCACAGCCCGACGGGCCAGCGCCAGAGCGTGGGCGTCGTCTTCCGCCAGATAGTCTGCCACGCCCGACAGACGGGTGTGGACGTCGCCGCCACCAAGGTCTTCAGCCGACACAACTTCGCCGGTTGCGGCCTTAACCAAGGGCGGGCCAGCAAGGAAGATCGTCCCCTGCTCTTTCACGATGATGGTCACGTCCGACATGGCCGGCACATAAGCGCCGCCAGCGGTGCACGAGCCCATCACAACCGCGATCTGCGGGATGCCCTTCGCGGACATGCGGGCTTGGTTATAGAAGATGCGGCCAAAGTGGTCGCGATCTGGGAAGACCTCGTCCTGCTGCGGCAGGTTCGCGCCACCCGAGTCCACCAGATAGATACAGGGCAGATTGCACTCTTCCGCGATCTCTTGGGCGCGCAGGTGCTTCTTCACGGTCATCGGATAATAGGTGCCGCCCTTCACGGTGGCATCGTTACAAACGATCATGCATTCCTGACCGTGGACCTGACCGATCCCGGCGATCACACCAGCGCAAGGCGCGGCATTGTCATACATGTCGTGGGCGGCCGTCGCGCCGACCTCGAGGAACGGGGATCCCGGATCCAGCAAGTTCGACACGCGATCACGCGGCAGCATCTTACCGCGCGACAGGTGACGGTCGCGGGATTTCTGCCCACCACCGCCAACGGCGGCCGCGGCAGCATCTGCCACCACTTTCAGGGCTTCCAAATGGCCCTCGCGGTTTGCTTTATACGCCTCGGACCCGGGCGTGGCTTGGGATTGAAGTTTCATCTCAGCATCCTTCGTGGTTGCAGATTTGCGCGCCATAAGCGTTCAGGTCAGCTTCCAGCGACCAAGCTTGTCGGGCAGTTATAAACAAGTGGCACGATGTGGCAGCCGGACCGCCGCCAGTGCCCCCACCCCATTTCGTGCGCGCATAATCGCACGAGGTGTCACGGAACGTGATCCATGCCCTTTGCATCTCGCGCAGCGCGGGGGCCTGCTTTGGTGCAGAGGAACCCAGCGCCGCCATCTCTTCATCTTCGGCTTTCAGCTTCGTCATCAAAAGGCCGTAGGCGCGGTTCAGTCGGCGATCCCAGTCTTCAAGCTCCAGCCCAAGACAGGTTGACATGCCAACAGTGCTCCACCCTCCTGGGGTGTTTTCCATGCAGGCGTTGGCAGCAGTGCCAAAACACTGATGTGCTTCGCCTTCGGGACCTTTTTCTGCAAGGCAATCAGTGGTCGGCGCGAAAGAATAGACCATGTCCTGCGCTGCGGCGGGTTGCGCCACTGCACTCAACAAGATCATTGCGCCAACCAGAGCTTTCATCACTGCGCGCCCATCAGTTCGCGGCCGATCAGCATGCGGCGGATTTCCGAGGTGCCTGCGCCGATTTCCATCAGCTTGGCGTCACGGAAAATGCGGCTCACTGGCGTTTCGTTCATGAAGCCCGCGCCACCCATCGCTTGAACAGCTTGGTGGGCCTGCTTCATCGCTTCTTCAGAGGCGTAGAGCACACATGCTGCAGCGTCCTGACGGGTCACTTCACCACGGTCACAGGCCTTGGCGACTTCATAAACGTATGCACGGGCCGAGTTCATCGCGGTGTACATGTCAGCAATCTTCGCCTGCATCAGCTGGAAGTCCCCGATCGGGCGACCGAACTGCTTGCGCTCTTTCATGTAAGGCATGATTTCGTCCAGACAGGCGGCCATGATGCCGGTGCCGATGCCCGACAGAACCACGCGTTCGTAGTCCAGACCTGACATCAGAACGGCAACGCCTTTGCCTTCTTCGCCCAGCACGTTTTCAAACGGTACTTCGACGTCTTCAAAGATCAGCTCGGCGGTGTTCGATCCGCGCATGCCCAGCTTGTCGAAATGTTCCGAGGTCGAGAAGCCCTTCATCCCCTTTTCGATGATGAAGGTGGTGATGCCCTTGGGGCCCGCATCCGGGTCGGTCTTGGCGTAAACCACCAGCGTGTCCGCGTCCGGGCCGTTGGTGATCCAGAACTTGGTGCCGTTCAGCACGTAGTAGCCGTTGCGCTTTTCCGCGCGCAGCTTCATGCCCACAACGTCCGAGCCTGCGCCCGCTTCCGACATGGCCAGTGCACCGATATGCTCGCCTGAGCACAGTTTCGGCAGGTATTTTGCCTTCTGCTCATCCGTCGCGTTGCGGCGGATCTGGTTCACGCAGAGGTTCGAGTGTGCGCCATAGGACAGCGACACCGAGGCCGAGGCGCGGGCGATTTCTTCCACCGCGATCACGTGCGCCAGATAGGACATATCCGACCCGCCGTATTCCTCGGGCGTGGTGACGCCCAAGAGGCCCAGCTCGCCGAACTCTTTCCACAGTTCATTCGGGAACGCGTTTTTCTGATCAACTTCGGCAGCGATCGGCTTGATCCGGTCTTGTGCAAAGCGGTGAACCATCTCGCGGATGGCGTTGACGTCTTCGCCCAGGTCGAAGTTCATCGAGGTATTGAACATGGCGGCTTCCTTTCGGATCTGGTATTCAGGATCGCATTATTGAACGCTTGTTCAGTTAATGCGCCGAAAGCACGATTCGCGTCAACAGCCGCGCAAATTCACGCAGCGTCACAAAACGCTGGCGCCTTTACTTTCCCTGAACTGTCGGAGGATTCAGCCTGCCTGATGTACCCGCCTCACCACATCACGGATGATCCGCGCAATCAGCGCGCAATCGTCGAGCGAGAAGGTTAGCGGCAGGCGCAGGTCCAGAATGCCTTTCAGGATCCGGTCAGTCTTGGGCAGGCTGGGCGTGTCGGCATACCGCCAACTGTCATAGCGGCTGGTAAAGCCCGCAGGCTCCGCCCCGCCAAACCATTTCAGTTCGACGCCACGGTCGGCGCATTGGCGGACCACCTCGGTCACGTTCGCGTCGGACCAGTCTAACAGAAGGAATTGGAACGAGGACATGACGTAGTCCTCAGCTGCCGGTCGTTCGATCACGGTTAGACCCGGCACGTTGCGAAGCCCCTCCTCCACTTCGCGATAGCGCACATTCCACGCCGCACATTGGTCATCCAGTTTCGCCAATTGAGGCCGCAGGATCGCCGCCCGCAGATTGTCCATCCGCCCCGAGATATTGGGGGTGATGTACTTCACCTTCTCAAACGCCTCGGGCGGGGGACCGGCCAAGTGACGCTCATACAGCATATAGCTGCCAGACAAGATGATCGCGCGGGCCATCAGGTCGGGATCATCTGAAATCAACAACCCGCCCTCGCCCGAATTCACATGCTTATAGGTCTGGGTCGAATAGGCCGCCATCGCGCCGTGCCGCCCGGACAAGGTGCCGTTCCAGCGCGCGCCCATCGTGTGGGCGCAATCCTCGATCACCGTGACCCCGGCCCCGTCGCAGATCTGCATCAGGCGGTCCATGTCGCAGATATGCCCACGCATATGGGACAGAAGCAGCACACGCGGCGCATCCTTTTCGGCCACAATCTGCGCCAAATGGTTCAGATCGATGGTCAGCGCCTCGGTCACTTCAACAAACACAGGCTTTGCACCAAGGGACGCAATCGCGCCGGGCACCGGGGCCAGCGTGAAGGCGTTGGTCAGAACGCGGTCACCCGCCTCGACCCCAACCGCACGCAGGGCTGTCGCGATGGCATAGCCGCCAGACGACACGGCGAGCGCGTATTTCGATCCCATCTGGGCGGCAAATTCCTGTTCCAGAAGAGCCGCATGCGCGGTCTCGCCCTCGGCCACGTTATAGCGGTGCAGGCGTCCGTGGCGCAGAACCTCCAAGGCCGCATTGATCCCCTCGTCCGGGATGGGTTCTTGCTGGGTGAAATTGCCGGTGAATCGTTCAGTCATGGCGGCAGAGTGCGCAGCCCCGCTCGGAAGGTCAATGGAGTGGCTTAGCCAATCAGCCGCGCGACGGTGTCGTCCAGATCGTCATAGTGGTTCAGCATCGCCTCGGGCTCAAGCCGCGCAACGCCCGGCCCTTCTGGACCAAACCCAACAAGAATACAGGGCGCGTTTGCAGCCCGCGCGGTCTCGCGATCTGTCACGGTATCGCCCACCAGAAGCGCACGCGCCGGATCGCCCCCGGCCTGCAAAGCCGCAGCCACAAATGGCGCTGGGTCGGGCTTACGCGTTGGCAATGTGTCCGCTCCGATCAGCGACGTGAACCGGTCCAGAATGCCCAGTCGCGTCAACAAGAGACGCGCCAGCCCCTCGGGCTTGTTGGTGCAAATTCCGACCGCATAGCCCGCCACATGCAGCCGTTCAACCGCCTCCATCGTGCCGGGATAGATCACGGTGTGCCGGTCGATGTCGGCCTCGTAAGCAGTCAGCAGGTTTGGGAACTCGCGGTCCACGTCGGCCTCGTCCGCCGCACCGTTCAACCTTTCGAACCCAAGACGCAGCATCGCCCGCCCGCCGTGAAACGCAGTCAGCGCATCGGCCACTGGGTCCAGCATCGTTCCATGTCCTAGCCCCTCGAAACACGCATTTGCAGCGGCAATCAGGTCGCCCGACGTGTCCGCCAGCGTGCCATCCAGATCAAAGATCACCGTGCGTTTTCCGTTGCCTTGCGTCATTCCTTAGATCCTTCTTTGGCAAATCCCCGCCGACCCTGTAACCTCGCGTAAGGTTAATTGAACGTCTTAGACTTGCGAGCCACGCCCCAAGGGGTAAAACGGGCCAAAAGGAATTGAAAGAGCAGATCGATATGGCAACAGCCTTGATTGTCCTTGCCGCGGGCAAGGGAACACGGATGAATTCGGACCTTCCCAAGGTGATGCACGAGGTCGCAGGCGCGCCGCTGTTTGCGCATGCGCTGGCGTCTGGTGCCGCGCTTGAGCCCGAACGCGCCGTGCTGGTCGTCGGCCACGGGGCCGAGACCGTCGGCAAAGCTGCCGCTGATCTGGATCCCGAGATCTCCATCGCCGTGCAAGAAGAACAGCTGGGCACCGGTCATGCCGTCGCCCAAGCCCGCCCCGCGCTGGACGGGTTCGATGGCGATGCGATCGTTCTGTATGGCGACACGCCGTTCATCCGTCCGGACACGCTGGAGGCCATGGCCGCCGAACGCGCTGCGGGCGCCGATGTCGTCGTTCTGGGGTTCGAGGCCGCCGATCCCGGTCGTTATGGCCGCTTGATCGTGAATGACGGCGCACTGGACCGCATCGTTGAATTCAAAGACGCATCGGATGAGGAGCGCGCTGTAACACTCTGTAATAGCGGCGTTGTCGCGGCGAATGCCCAAACCCTGTTCGAGTTGATCGACGGTGTCGGGAACGACAATGCCTCGGGCGAGTATTACCTTACCGACATCGTAGAAGTGGCCCGCACCAAGGGCCTAACCGCCCGCGTTGTCACCTGCGACGAGGCCGAGACGCTGGGCATCAACTCGCGCGCTGAACTGGCCGCCGCGGAAGAGGTGTTCCAAGCGAACGCCCGCGCCTCCGCGATGGAAGATGGCGTCACGCTGATCGCCGCCGACACGGTCTATTTCTCGCATGATACCGTGATTGGCCGCGACACGGTCGTGGAACCCAACGTGGTCTTCGGCCCCGGCGTGACCGTGGAAAGCGAGGCCCGCATCCGCGCGTTCTCGCACCTGGAAGGGTGCCACGTCTCGCGCGGTGGGGTGGTCGGCCCCTATGCCCGCCTTCGCCCCGGCGCAGAATTGGCCGAACACGCCAAGATCGGCAACTTTGTCGAGATCAAGAATGCCCAGATCGAGGAAGGCGCGAAGGTAAACCACCTCTCCTATGTGGGCGATGCACGTGTGGGCGAAGGTGCCAACATCGGCGCGGGCACGATTACGTGCAACTACGACGGCGTCTCAAAACACCACACCGACATCGGCGCGCGCAGCTTCATCGGGTCGAATACCTGTCTGGTTGCCCCCGTATCCGTCGGGGACGAGGCAATGACCGCCACCGGCACCGTGGTCACGAAAAACGTGCCCGCGGGGGCGATGGCCGTCGCCCGCCCGAAGCTCGAGATCAAACCGGGCCTTGCCGTGAAATTGTTTGAAAAGTTAAGGGCGTCCAAAGCCCGTCGTCAGAAAGGATCCTGAACATGTGTGGTATTGTAGGGGTACTTGGCGATCACGAAGCAGCACCGATCCTTGTCGAAGCACTGAAGCGGTTGGAATACCGCGGCTATGACAGCGCGGGTATCGCAACCATCGACGCGAAAGGCCAGTTGGGCCGTCGTCGTGCGGTCGGCAAGCTGGTGAACCTGTCGGACACGCTGGTCCACAACCCGCTTTCGGGCAAATCTGGCATCGGTCACACCCGCTGGGCCACCCACGGCGCGCCTACAACCGACAACGCCCACCCGCACCGCGCAGGCGACGTGGCCGTTGTCCATAACGGCATTATCGAAAACTTCCGCGAGTTGCGCGATCAGCTCGCCGCCGAAGGATTTGAGTTCTCGACCGAAACAGACACTGAAACCGTCGCCCTGCTGGCGCAAAGCTATGTGGCGCAGGGGAAAACCCCAAAAGAGGCGGTCGAGGCCACGCTGGCGAAGCTGGATGGCGCCTTTGCGCTATGCTTCCTGTTTGACGGCGAACACGATCTGATGATCGCCGCCCGCAAGGGCAGCCCCTTGGCCATCGGTCACGGAGACGGTGAAATGTTCGTGGGTTCGGACGCCATCGCACTGGCGCCGATGACGGACAAAATCACCTATCTGGAAGAAGGCGACTGGGCCGTCATCACCCGCGACGGGGCCGAGATCTATGACGCCGAAGGCCGCCGTGCCAACCGCCCCGTGAAACAGGTCAAGCTGGACGCCGCCCGGATCGAGAAAGGCGGCTATAAGCACTATATGGCGAAGGAAATCGCCGAACAGCCGACCGTGGTCGGCAATGTGCTGAAGGCCTATACGGCGGGCGACAAGATCACCATGGACCTTGGCGGGGTCGATTTCGCAGACGTGGATCGCCTGTCCATCGTTGCCTGTGGCACGGCCTATTACGCCGGGCTGGTCGCGAAATACTGGTTCGAACACTACGCGCGCCTGCCCGTCGACATCGACGTCGCGTCCGAGTTCCGCTATCGCGAGGCGCCCTTCTCGCCCAAGACCATCGGCCTGTTCGTCAGCCAGTCGGGCGAAACCGCCGACACTTTGGCCGCGCTGCGCTATTCGGCAGGGAAGGTCGACAAGATCGTATCGCTGATCAACATGCCCGAAAGCTCGATCGCGCGGGAAAGCGATGTGGCGGTGGAAATCTATGCGGGCGTCGAGGTGTCTGTTGCCTCGACCAAGGCGTTCACCTGCCAGCTGGCCAGCTTTGCCATCATGGCCCTGAAAGCCGCCCATGATCGCGGGCATCTGGACGACGCGGCCCTTGCGAAACACCTGACCGAGCTGCGCCAGCTGCCTGGCTTGATGAGCCACGCCTTGACCATCGACGCCGCCACAAAAAACATCGCCAGCCAGTTAGCCGAGGCGCGTGACGTCCTGTTCCTGGGCCGCGGACAGATGTTCCCGCTGGCCTTGGAAGGCGCACTGAAACTCAAGGAAATCAGCTATATCCACGCCGAAGGCTATGCGTCTGGCGAGTTGAAACATGGCCCGATCGCGCTGGTCGACAAAGTTACTCCGACGGTTGTCATGGCGCCGCATGATGCACTGTTCGACAAGACTGTCTCCAACATGCAAGAGGTCATGGCCCGTGGCGGCCGCGTCGTTCTGGTTTCCGATGCGCGCGCAGCTCAAGAAGCCGGGGATGGTGTGTGGCAGTCGCTTGCGCTGCCGGAAGCCCCTGAATTGGTGCAACCGATCCTTTATGCCATCCCGGCGCAGCTTTTGGCCTATCACACGGCGATCGCAAAGGGTACAGACGTGGATCAACCCCGCAATCTTGCCAAATCGGTGACCGTAGAATGACACTAGACGACGCGCTGGCCGCGCTGAAGGCCCAGATCGAACCGGGCCGCGCCGAAGGGCAGAAAGCCTATCACAAGCAAACGCGCGAGGTGTGGGGCATCCCGAATCCGGCGCTGAATGACCTGACCAAGGAATGGCGTCAGTCGCTGTCCGTGGACGAGCGCGTGGCGCTGGCCGATCAGCTGTGGAAAACCGATGTGTTCGAAGCCCGGATCGCCGCCGCTAAGCTGCTGACGCAGGCCCGTATCCGTCCGGACGACGCGGTGTGGGATCTGATCCAAAGCTGGGTTTCGGATTTCGACAGCTGGGCCATTGCCGATCACGTTTGCATGGCGGGGCAGAAACGTCTTGTGGCTGATCCGTCGCGCCTTGATGACGTCGAGAAATGGACAACGTCAGATCACATGTGGACCCGCCGCGCGGCTCTTGTGATCACCCTGCCCTGGACCAAACAGAACAACCCGAAAGACGACGAGATCGCCGTTCGGGATCGCGTCTTGGGATGGGCGGACGGCTATGTTAGCGACCCCGAGTGGTTCATCCAGAAAGCCGTGGCTTGGTGGGTGCGCGATCTGTCCAAGCACGACCCGGATCGTGCGCGCGCCTTCCTGAAACCGCATGCCAAAACCCTGCAGCCGTTTGCCCTGAAAGAAGCGCGGAAATATCTGCCCCCGCCCGCACAGCTTCAGAAAGAAGCAAAGGACAAACGAAAGGCGGAACAGCGTAGACTGCGCGAAGAGCGATGGGGCCGCGCGCGCCGCGATACGCCTGACCGCGACAGCTAACCGGGCCCAATCCTTCTTCTGGGCTTTTTCTTGCCCAAAATATCCCGGGGGAGTCTGGCCTTTCCCCGAAAGGCCGGACGGGGGCAGCGCCCCCTTTATCCCCGCAGCTCGCGCCGCATGATCTTGCCTGTGGCGGTCATGGGCAGTTGATCCGCAAACTCGACAATACGCGGCGCCACATGGGGACTAATCCGATCACGGACCAGTTGGATCAACGTTTTTTCCATCCCTTCGGACCCACAGCCGTCGCGCAGAACCACCACAGCCTTCACCGCCTCGGTTCTCAGAGGGTCTGGCACGCCGATCACCGCCGCCATTGTCACGTCGGGATGGGTCATCAGACAATTCTCGATCTCGCTCGGCCCTATGCGATACCCGGCCGAGGTGATCACGTCGTCGTCCCGGCTGGCAAAGGTGAAATAGCCCGCCGCATCGCGGGTCGCCAGATCCCCGGTGCGCAGCCATTTTACACCGTCTACCTCGTGAAACTTTTTGCGGGTTTTCTCGGGCAGGTTCCAATAGCGCAGGAACATCACTGGATCGGGTGCTTTCACGCAAATCTCGCCCATCTCGCCGGGGGCAACAGGTGCTCCATCCTCGCCAAGCAAGGTCACCTCATGGCCGGGAATGGCCTGCCCCATACTGCCCGGTTTCACGTCCATCGCACCCGCGACCGAGGACAGGACTAGATTGCATTCGGTCTGGCCGTAGAACTCGTTAATCTTCACGCCCAGCACCTGATCGGCCCAGTCGAGTAGCCCTGAGCCAAGGCTTTCACCGCCTGATCCAATAGATCGAATGCGAACACCCTCGGGCACAGCATTCGACTGTCGAAGCAGCTTCAGTGCAGTAGGCGGCATGAATAAGTTGCGCAGCTTGTGGTCGGCCATCAATCGATAGGCGACCTCGGCCTCGAACTTACGCATCCGGTGACTAACGATGGGCACGCCGAAATACAGAAACGGCAGCGCCAGATCCATCAAGCCGCCGATCCATGCCCAATCGGCCGGGGTCCAGCCTTTGTCTCCCGCCTGCGGAAAGTCCTCGTTAAAAGTTTCGACGCAAGGCAGATGCCCCAGAAGGAACCGATGTGCATGCAGCACCCCTTTGGGCGGACCGGTGGTGCCCGAGGTATAGATCATCACCGCCGGATCTTCCGACAGCGTATTGACGGGATCGGTCAGCGGATCGGCAGCGTCCAGTGCACGCCACATATCCGTGGCCCCGTCGCAGGGCTTCACCGTGAAAACCGCCTGAAGCGTGGGCAAATCGGCGCGGATTTCGGACAGTTTCGCCATGTTGTCGGGGTCCGTGACCACCAGTTTGGCGCCGCTATCAGACAGGCGATAGGCCAACGCATCCGCACCAAAAAGCGTGAATAACGGCAACACAACCGCGCCCAGCTTGTAAGCTGCAAAATGGGTGATCAGGACCTCGGGCCCCTGCCCTAGCAACACCGCGATGCGGTCGCCTTTCTCAAGCCCCGCCGCGCGCAGAACCGTCGCAAACCGGTCCGAGGCCTCTTTCAAGCGGCCGAAACTCCAATCCTCGACACTGCCGTCTTGGCGCACATGGGTCAGCGCGATCCGGTCGGGATCTAACGCCGCCCAACTGTCGCAGCAGCGCTCGCCAATGTTGAACTGTTCGGGAATATCCCATGAAAACCCGTCCTGCATGTCCCGCCATGGTCCCCAAGGCGAAACAAGCTTGCGGGCGCGGCCATGGGCCAGCCACGCCGCGTCTGTCACGGACGTCACGACCCGAAGACCACCAGCTCATGCAGACCGGACAAATCCAAATCCAGCAGCTGCAAGGCCGAGATCGAAATCCGGCTCCCACCGGTCGAGGTCGGCTTCAGCGTCACTTTCACCGTGCGCCCGGTCGCCTTGGACTGCACACGGCCCTCGGTCTCGGTGGTGACAAGCGGGGTCTCCACCCAAAAGCCCGGGATGGTCGGATCACCCAGATTGGCCACCGTCGTGCCCAACGCACCCGTAGGTGTGGGGGCCGATGACAGGGCGGCGACATTGTCACCCGCGCTGGCAGTGTTGAATTCATCCGCCGTCGTCGCGTCCGCAGGCGGCGCATCGGGATTCGTGATCGGCCCAGCCGGAGCCTGACGCAGATGCGGCGGCGTCGGCCAAAGAGTGTTCACGTCCACGCCGGCACACCCCGTGACGGCCAGACAGGCGGCAGAGATAAGAAGAACCTGTTTCATACAGGCAAACTGGCGCAATTCGCAGACGCATTCAACGGTTGAAATGACGTGGCCGTGACTTGCGCGCAGCTTTGCCCACGCTTAGGTTCATCGCATGGAAACGCCCAAGCTTGTCGACCCGTTTCACCGCCCGGTGACCTATCTGCGCCTGTCCGTGACAGACCGGTGTGATTTCCGCTGCACCTATTGCATGTCTGAAAACATGACCTTCCTGCCCAAAAAGGATCTTCTGACGCTCGAGGAATTGGATCGCCTTTGCACGGCCTTCATCGGGCTGGGCGTGCGCAAGCTACGCATTACGGGCGGAGAACCTCTGGTCCGTAAGGGCATCATGGGTTTCTTCGACGCGATGGGGCGGCATCTGGACAGCGGTGCGCTGGACGAGCTGACGCTGACCACCAACGGATCGCAACTACACCGCTTTGCCGATGACCTGTTCAAGGCTGGCGTGCGGCGGGTGAATATCTCGCTCGACACGCTGAACGAAGATAAGTTTGCCGAAATCACCCGCTGGGGTCGCCTGCCGCAAGTGCTGCGCGGGATTGAGGCCGCCCAGAACGCCGGCCTGCGCGTCAAAATCAACGCCGTGGCGCTGAAAGGCTTCAACGATGACGAGGTCTTCGCCCTTGCCGACTGGTGCGCCCAGAAAGATATGGACCTGACCTTTATCGAGGTCATGCCGATGGGCGACATGGGCGAGGAAAACCGGCTGGATCAATACTGGCCCCTGACCGATCTGCGCGCGCATCTGGAAAGCAAGCTGACCCTGAACGATCTGGATTACAATACCGGTGGCCCCGCACGCTATGTACGGGTCGAGGAAACCGGCCAGAAAATCGGCTTCATCACGCCGATGACCCATAATTTCTGCGAAAGCTGCAACCGTGTCCGGATGAGCTGCACCGGCCAGCTTTATACCTGTCTTGGTCATGACGGTATGTCGGACCTACGCGCGCCCCTGCGGTCCTCAGAAAGCGACGCGGTGCTGATCGACGCGATCCACGCCGCGATCGGGCGCAAACCCAAGGGGCATGATTTCGACTATAGCCGTCAGGAAATCCGCGGCCAGACCATCCGGCACATGAACCACACGGGCGGCTGACTCCGGCCCGCTTTTTCTTGTTTCAAGTATCCTGGGGTGAGGCCCAATCGGGCCGAGGGGCAACGCCCCTCCCCCAATCTCACCTCAGCCAATCGGCATCCGACTTTCCGCCATTTCTGCCCACCACGAACAGCCCTGCGGGATCGCTTCGTCATTGAAGTTGTATTCCGGGTGATGGACCATGGCAGTGTCCCCGTTCCCCATCAGAATATAGGCGCCGGGACGCTCTTCCAGCATGAAGGCGAAATCTTCGCCGCCCATGACCAAGGGGGCCTCAGAGCACTCCCCCGACACCTTGCGTGCGGCCTCCGCAGCGAATTCCGTCTCGTCGCTGTGGTTCACCATCACCGGATAGTTCCGTTCGTACCGGACTTTGGCCTCACCGCCAAAGGTCGCCGCGATCCCATTGCAGATCTCGGCAATGCGCGTCTCGGCCAGATCACGGATCTCGGGCGACAGGGTGCGCACGGTGCCTTTCAGTTGCACGGATTGCGGGATCACGTTGAAGGTGGTCGAGGACGTTTCGACCGAAGTGATCGAGACCACCACCTGCAACGTCGGATCCGCATTGCGCGACGCAATGGTCTGAAGCGCGGTTACCGCCTGCGCGGCCATCACCACGGGGTCGATTGTGTCATGAGGTTTCGCCGCATGCCCGCCACGCCCGATGAACTGGATGTCCAGAAGATCGGCCGCCGCAAAGAACGGACCGGGGCGGATCGCAAATGCTCCCAAGGGCTGGCCGGGCCAGTTGTGCATGCCATACACCTCTTGCACGCCGAACCGATCCATCAGCCCGTCTTCGCACATGACACGGCCACCGCCCCCACCTTCTTCGGCGGGTTGGAAGATCACCACACAGGTACCGTCGAAGTTGCGGGTTTCGGCCAGATACTGGGCGGCGCCCAACAGCATCGCGGTATGTCCATCGTGGCCACAAGCATGCATCTTTCCGGGCGTTTTAGAGGCATAGTCCAACCTGGTTTCCTCATGGATCGGCAGTGCATCCATATCGGCCCGCAGACCGACCACCTTGCCCGACTCTGTCTCACGCCCGCGGATCACGCCAACGACGCCCGTGCGCCCGATCCCTTCAACCACCTCGTCACAGCCGAACGCGCGCAGCTTCTCGGCCACGATGCCGGACGTACGATGCGTATCGAACAGCAGCTCGGGATGTTCGTGGAAATCCTGACGCCACGCAGTGATGTCCTTGTGAAGCTCGGCAAAACGGTTTCGGATCGGCAAAGGATCATCCTTTTCGTTGGGGTTGGTCGCGGCAGATGCGCCTTGCAGACGACAATGCCCAGAAACCCTCGGCGGCTCAAGACACGTCTCTGCGATCCCCCCTGTCACGGGCACCTGAATGCCAAAACTTGGAGACCTTCAATACCTTTGAATTCCACCAAAATTAGAAATGCAACAGCATGGCGATTTCATCGAAACCCGTCTTCGTCCCCTTGCAACTGGCCTGCAATACAGTGTCATATTGCTCACAGGTTTGGCAGCGCGCGACATGGGTGTTTGAGTTTGTTTTCTGCCACAAACAATCGAACTTGCACTGCTATCTCTCTGTGTACAGCAGGGATGGCTTGCGGAATGACCTAGGGAAGCGACGAAAAATGCCTTCTGTTTTCAAATATATACCCCTTGCAGCACTCAGTGTTTCCGCCCTGACCACCGCCGCCTATGCCGAGCGCGGATCGCAGGGTGATCTGAACCTGATCTATTGGCAGGCGCCGACGCTATTGAATCCCTACCTTGCCTCTGGCCCCAAGGATTCCGAGCCCGCGTCGCTGGTGCTGGAACCCCTCGCCCGCCATGATGAAACCGGAAAAATGGTCCCATGGCTGGCTCAGGCGATTCCAACCTTGGATAATGGTGGCATTGCTGCGGATTTGCAGTCGATTACATGGGTTCTAAAGCCCGGGATCATGTGGTCAGATGGCAGTGAATTCACTGCCGATGACGTGGTCTTTACTGCGAATTACTGCATGGATGCCGAGAGCGGTTGCCAGATGACCGCCAAGTTCACCGACGTCGAAAAGGTCGAGGCGCTGGATCCCCATACGGTGAAAATCAGCTTCTCGAAGCCCAAACCCTATCCCTATGCGCCTTTCGTGGGCCTTGAGGTTCCTGTTCTGCAGGCTATTCAGTTTGCGGATTGTATGGGGCCAAATGCGTTGAATTGCTCGGCCCAGAACCTCGCTCCGATTGGCACTGGCCCCTATCAGATCACGGATTTCAAACCGGGCGATGTGGTCACCTATGACATCAATCCCCACTACCGCGACGCGGACAAGCCGGGCTTCACCAAAGTGATCATCAAAGGTGGCGGCGATGCCTCGGGCGCGGCCCGCGCAGTATTGGAAACCGGCGAATTTGACTATGCGTGGAACCTTCAGTTGGACCCGCAAGTGCTGGGCCAAATGAAATCCGCAGGTAAAGGTCAGGTCGTGTCGTCCTTCGGGACCGCTGTGGAACGCCTGCAGGTCAACCTGACCAACTCGGCGGCTGGTTTGGGCGATGCGCGCTCGACTCGAGACGGCGGCGTACACCCCTTCCTTGCCAATCCGCGCGTGACCAAAGCCCTGTCTTTGGCGATTGATCGCAGTACCTTGATCGACATTGCGTACGGCGATGCCGGTCGCCCGACCTGTGATGTGCTTGCCGCCCCGGCCATCTATGCCTCGGGCGCGAACGACGCCTGCCTGACGCAAGATCTGGACGCCGCCCGTGCTCTGCTGGACGAGGCTGGCTGGACCGACACGGACGGTGACGGAATCCGCGATAAGGATGGTGTCTCGATGACCATGCTCTATCAGACCTCGGTCAATCCGGTGCGCCAGACCACGCAAGATCTTTTGAAAGCGTGGTGGGCCGAAATCGGCGTCGCGACCGAGCTGCGCGCCATCGCGCCTGCGGTCTTCTTCGGTGGTGACCAGTCCAGCCCGGACACCTATCAGAAATTCTATGCTGACCTCGAGATGTTCACCAATTTCTTCCCCGGCAACGATCCCGAGCCCTACCTGAACAACTGGGCCTGCGCGTCGATCCCGACGCCCGAAAACGGCTGGTCCGGCATGAACGTGCCGCGCTATTGCGATCCGGACTATGACGCGCTGCTGGCCAAGCTTGGCAACACGGTAGGGATCGACGAACGGATCGCGATTTCGAAACAGCTAAACGATATGTTGATGCAGGCGGGCGCACTGATCCCGCTGGTGCACCGTGGCGAGGTCTCGGCCCATGCCAATTCGCTTGAGGGCGTGCGGATGAATGTCTGGGACAGCGAACTTTGGAACATCGCGGACTGGACCCGCGACAAGTAAGACCGCTAGACTGGTGGTGCGGCTAGTGTCTGGCCGCACCCCGGAACCAAAGGCCGTCGACCGCCCATGTTAACCTATTGTTTGCGCAGGCTTGCTTTCTCGGTTCCCGTGCTGATTTTCATCAGCTTCGCCATCTTCCTTTTGATGGATATGGCCCCGAACGACCCCACCGCAAATCTGCCCATGTCGATCCCCGCCGAGACCCGCGCCCAACTGCGCGAGGCGTTGGGCATGGGGGATCCGCTGGTGACCCGCTATCTTCTGTGGTGCAAACAGTTTTTCATCCATGAACCGCTGAACTGGCTGACCGATCTGACCGGCCTTAGCTTCGGAGACCCCGACCGTCTGCGCGTCCTCAGCTGGGCGTCGCGTGCGCCCGTGGTGGAGCTAATTGCCGAGCGTCTGCCCCAGACTTTATGGGTCGTGGGCTCGTCCTATGTCATCGGCATCCTGATCGCCCTGCCCGTTGGCATCTATTCGGCGTACCGCCAACACGGGTGGTTCGATCATCTGGGCAGCTTCATCTCGATGATCGGCTATTCGGTCCCGTCCTTCTTTCTGGGCGTGGTGATGATCGTGATCTTCGCGGTGAAACTGAACTGGTTCCCGTCGGTCTATGACACGACGCTGACCGTCACTGGGTGGGAGAGCTTTCTGGCCCAATTGCGCCAGATGGTCATGCCGGTCACCATCCTTGCGCTCTACAACGCCGCCCAAATCAGCCGCTATATGCGCGCGTCTATGTTGGAGAACCTGCACCACGATTGTGTCCGCACCGCCCGTGCGAAAGGCGCGTCCGAGCGCCGCGTGGTGCTGGCCCATGTGGCCCGCAACTCGATGCTGCCCGTTGTCACCGTGATCGCCTTGGGCATCCCACAGGTGCTGGCGGGCGCCATCATCACCGAGCAGATTTTCAAGATCAACGGGATCGGCGCGCTTCTGATTTCATCGATCCAAAGCGGCGATCTGCCCGTCGTGCAGACCCTGACCTTCCTGTTCGCGGTGCTGATCGTCCTCTTTAACCTTCTGGCCGACATCGCCTATGGCCTGCTGGACCCGAGGATCAGCTATGACTGATCTGTTGGCCCTCAACGCCCCACCCACCGGGTTCTGGCGGCGGTTTCAGCGGCACAAGGGCGCTGTGATCGGAGGCGGTGTGCTGGCACTGATCCTTCTTGCCGTCCTGATCGGCCCAATCCTGTGGCCGCACGCAGCGGGACAGATCAACGTCACCGCCCGCAACCTCGGGCCCAGCTTGTCGCACCCGATGGGCACAGACCATCTTGGCCGCGATCTGTTCGCTGCCGTCCTGCAAGGTGGCCGTGTGACGATCTTGGTGGGTATTGTTGCGATGGGCTTGTCAATTCTGATCGGCGCAGCGGTCGGCATTCTGGCGGGCATGGTCCGTTGGCTGGACGCCCCCTTGATGCGGCTGACCGACCTGTTTCTAGCCCTGCCCGTCCTGCCCCTGCTTCTGGTCACGATCATGCTATGGCGCGACAGCCTGCGCGGTCTGTTCGGGGCCGAGGCCGGGATCTTCCTGTTGATCGTCGCGATGATCGGCCTGACCAGTTGGATGCAAACCGCCCGCATTCTCCGCGCCGAAGTGCTAGCCTTGAAGAAACGCGAGTTCGTCACCGCCGCTACCGCCCTTGGCTTGAGGCCATGGGGGCTGATCCGGCGGCATATTCTGCCCAACGTGATGGGTGTGATCATCGTCTCGGCTACGCTGGGACTGGCCAACGCAATCATCACCGAAAGCGCGCTGAGCTTCCTTGGTCTGGGTTTCCCGCCAGATCACCCCACATGGGGCCGACTGCTGTTTGACGGAACCGAGTATCTGACGCTGACACCCGCCCGCGCGATCTGGCCGGGGCTGATGATCACGCTGACCGTACTGTGCGCCAATTACCTTGGCGACGGGCTGCGGGATGCGCTGGACCCGCGTGGCGGTTTGGGGCGCAAATAAGGACAAGGGTCAGCGCTGCGTGCGCTGCTTTAGACCGCCAATCCGAACACATCGCGCCTCGAGGTCCATTATTCCAAGGCAGCCCCGTAGTCAGAACTTTTTCCCACACCAGTCATACGAAGCGCCCATTATAAGGGTTGCGAAACACCACTTCCCGCGCCAGATGGAACATATTCCCAAATGCGGAGACGTGAAGATGTTTGAGACCTTCGGTTTTGAGACCCTGACCCCACGCACAGCCTCGATCCTGTTCGGGCTTGGCCTTGGTGCGGCTTTCGGCATTCTGGCCGAAGTCACGCGCTTCTGCCTGCGTCGCGGCGTGATCGGGTCCGGCATCGAAGGCCGTCAGGCGCTGGCCGTCTGGCTGACTGCTTTGGCCGTTGCCGTGATCGGCACGCAAGGCGCGGTCTGGGCAGGCTGGATCAACTTCGCAGACCACCGCTTTCACGCGCCCACCTTGCCGATCCTCTCGCTCGTCGTTGGAGGCCTGATGTTCGGTGCAGGCATGGTCCTGACCCGCGGTTGCCTGTCGCGACTGGTCGTTTTGGGGTCCTCGGGCAACCTGCGCGCGATCGTCGTTCTGGGCATGGCCGCGCTGGCCGCCCTTGCCACGATGAAAGGCGTCCTCGCGCCGCTTCGAAACTCCCTGGGGGCGGTTGAGTTCGCCGCCCCTTCCCTGCCAGCCCTGGGCGCTCTATTGCCCCTCGCTCTGGCCGCTGTCTTTATCGCGCAAGCTCGTCCCAAGTTGCGCGTTCTGGTACCGGCGGTTTTGCTCGGCGCACTCGTGCCTCTGGGCTGGCTGGGAACCGGATTGGTCCTGATGGACGAATTCGACCCCATTGCCGTGGAAAGCCTGTCTTTCACCGCACCTTTGGCCGATACGCTTTTTTGGACCGCGGCAGCCAGCGCTGTTGGTGGCAATTTCGGAACCGGTCTGATCGGAGGCGTCATTGCAGGCGCCGCCCTGTCTGCCCTGATCGCCGGGCGCTTTGCATGGCAGGGCTTTGACGGCGCAGGCCAGATGGGCCGCTATCTGTCAGGCGGAGTACTGATGGGCATGGGCGGCGTGTTGGCCGGGGGCTGCACCGTGGGTGCGGGCCTTTCGGGCGTCGCAACGCTGTCGACGTCAGCTGTGATTGCTCTGCTAGCCATCATCGCGGGCGCTTGGTTGGCAGCCCGCGTCGATGCACGGGTCAGTGGCCAAGCGACTTCCGAATTCGACGCACCGACAGCCACACCAGAAGCACCACAGGCAGCGTAAGCATCGCCGTCAGCGTTCCCTTAGACATGTTCAGCGCGCCTGCGAGCGGATAGAACAGATAGCCCGCCAGCGATACCGCGTAATAGCTGATCGCGACGACGGACAGGCCTTCTACCGTTTCCTGCAAACGCAGCTGCATTTTGGCGCGGGCATCCATGCTTTCCAGCAGTGCCTGGTTTTGCTCGGCCCGTTCAACATCAACACGGGTGCGCAACAGCTCGCCCGCGCGCGCCGCCCGGGCCGCCATGTTTTCCAACTGCGTCGCCGCGCTTTTGGTGGTGCGCATCGCGGGGTCATAGCGGCGCATCATGAACTCGCTTAGCGTCTGACGCCCGCGGAACCGCTCTTCCCTGAGCGCCCCAATGCGCTGGTTCAGAATAGCTTCATAAGCCCGCGTCGCACCCATCCGGAACGAAGTCGAGGCCATCAGCTCTTCCAGTTCGGCTGAAATCGACAATAGCTCGCTGAGCGTCGCCTCGGCGGGTTCGTCCCCGCGCTTCATCGTGCCGACCAGATGGGTCAGCTCGCCGTCCACATTGCGCAGCTGGCGATGGATGTCACGCGCCACCGGGAAGCCTAGCATGGACATGGTCTTGTAGGTTTCAATCTCGCATAGGCGTTGCACAATCCGACCGATCCGGCGTTTGCCGGTGCCCTCGGAAACGAAGGCGACGAACCGCATATGTCCGGCAGGATCGATGCGAAAATCCCCTGCAACCATGGCCGAACGATCAATCACCCAGGTCGACGCAATGCTTTCCGACACGAACCATTCGCGCACTAGCTTGTCCATGTCCTTTTCGACAGGCGGCATCTGCTGCACCCGGATATGGGCCGAGGTGATGCGGGCGCCGGGCGCATCCGCCAGCCAGTCATCCGGGAAGACATCAAACGCCGCCGGATCAAATGCCCGCGACGAGATCCCATCCGAGAACACCGTGTAGCTGACGAACTCGTTATGCTGCTCCCACTTCAGATGGTAGCGACCGATTTCGCCGAAATAGTGGTTCGACCCGGGGCTGGGATGGGGCGCGCCGAACCGATCCAGAAGTGCAATCAGATGCTGGCGATCCGCCTCGCGATCCCGGTTCGCCGCGTTTTGCGGACGTTTGATTGCCAGATAGACAGCAGTCCCCGGCGCGCTGATCGCGGGCGAAGGGCGAGCGTGCAGCTCGTTCGCAAGGTCATAGCGGTCCGGATGGTCGATCAAATTCATCATGCGCGTGTCTCCTACGCGCAAAGTCGTAACAGAGACGAGACACATTACAACCCCTTAAAAACAAGGGTTTTTTGAGAGATTTAGCATACCGCGGAATACCGGTATCGCTCACATATCCTGAAGACGGTCCTGAACCAGCCGAGTGAAGTCCTCGCCCCGCTTTTCGAAATCGGGATATTGATCGAAGCTGGCAGCGGCGGGGGCCAGCAGCACCGTGTCACCGGATTTCGCATCTTTGGCGGCGGCCGCAACGGCATTTGCCATCGTCTCGCAGATCTCATAAGGGACGTCGCCCAGTTGCAGGGCAAACTCGCGGGCGGAATGGCCGATCAGATAGGCTTTGGTCACATTGCCAAGCGCATCCGACAGGCTTTCGATCCCGCCATCCTTGCCCAAACCGCCCGCAATCCAGCGGATGTTGCTGAAGGCACCAATGGCGGCGCGGGCGCTGTCCACGTTGGTGGCCTTTGAATCATTCACGAAGGCCACGCCGTCTTTCTCACCCACCAGCTGCGAGCGATGCGGGAGGCCTTTGAAGGCGTGGAACGCGTCCTCGATCACTTTCGGGGCCAGCCCAATGGACCGGCACACCGCATAAGCGGCACAGGCGTTCTGGTGGTTGTGGCTACCGGGCAGCCCCTTCACAGCCCGCAGATCGACCGAGGCGATCTGGCGCCCCTTACGATACTCGGACAGGAACCCCTTGCGGGCGAAGACCTGCCAGCCCGGCCCGGTCAGCTTGCGATCGACCGAGATGCGGATCACGCGGTCATCTGCCGCGCCTTCGGACAGTTGGCCGGCCAGATAAGCGCCTTCGGCCTCGTCCACGCCGATCACGGCGCGGTCTGGGCCACCCTCGGCGAACAGACGCCGCTTGGCCGCAAAATAGCCGCCCATGCCGCCGTGACGATCCAGATGATCGGGCGACAGGTTGGTGAAGACCGCAATGTCCGGGGTCAGGGAACGGGCCAGATCGGTCTGATAGCTCGACAGCTCAAGCACGACGACCTCGCCATCATGGGCGGGGTCAATGTCCAACACACCACGGCCGATATTGCCCGCCAGCTGGGTCGGCTTGCCCGCATGTTCCAACACATGATGGATCAGCGCCGAAGTGGTGGACTTCCCATTCGACCCCGTCACCGCCACGATGCGCGGCAGGGTGTCGAAGTTGTCCCATTCCTGATCAGCAAAGCTGCGGAAAAAGAGGCCAATATCGTTGTCCACCGGCACGCCTGCTTCCATCGCGCGAGCGATCAGCTTGTTGGGTTCAGGGTACAGGTGTGGAATGCCCGGACTGACGATCAAGGCGGCGACGTCTTCCCACGCGTTGCCCTTGTTCAGGTCGTGCAGGATCAGCCCCTGCCCTTCGGCACGTTCGCGGGCTTCCTGCCCGTCATCCCAGCACAGCGCCTCGGCCCCGCCAGCTTCCAGCGCATGGGCCGTGGCCAGCCCCGAGCGCCCAAGCCCCAGAACCGCAACCTTGCGACCATCGTAACCTTTCACCGGGATCATGCGTGCCTCCTGTCTGTCTTGAGATATCGCTAAAGGGTTTGGCCCAAAAACAAAAGCCCCGCCGGTTGGGCGGGGCGTTTGGAAGACGTTTGATGACGTTTAGCGGACCTTCAGTGTGGCCAGACCGATCAGCGCCAGGATCAGCGAGATGATCCAGAAGCGAATGACGATCTGGGGCTCTTGCCAGCCTTTGTGCTCAAAGTGGTGGTGGATCGGCGCCATCAGGAAGACACGCTTTCCGGTCTTCTTGTAATACAGCACTTGGATAATGACCGAGAGCGCCTCGACCACGAAAAGTCCACCCACGATGGCCAACACGATCTCGTGCTTTGTGGCAACCGCGATGGCCCCCAAGGCGCCACCAAGGGCAAGAGATCCGGTGTCGCCCATGAACACAGCGGCGGGCGGTGCGTTGTACCACAAAAAGCCCAAGCCGCCTCCGATCAGGGCCGATGTGAAGACAAAGAGCTCACCCGTACCCGGCACATAGTGCACGTCCAGATATTCGGTGAAGTCGACACGGCCAACGGCATAAGCGATTACGCCCAAAGTTCCTGCTGCGATCATCACCGGCATGATGGCCAAGCCGTCCAGACCGTCCGTCAGGTTCACCGCATTCGCAGAGCCGACGATCACGATCATCACGAAGGGGATGAAGAAGAAGCCCATGTTCAGAAGCGTGTCTTTGAAGACCGGGAAGGCCAGTTGGTACTGAAGCCCCTCGGGATGCACACTGGACGCCCAGAAGCCCGCAATGGCTGCAATCGCCAGACCGATTGCCAGACGGACCTTACCCGAAACACCTGCAGTGTTGTTCTTCGAGACCTTGGCGAAATCATCCGCAAAGCCAATCAAACCAAAGCCATAGGTCACAAAGAGGGTGATCCAGACATAAGGATTATCCAGCCGCGCCCACATCAAAGTGGCCACCAGAAGCGCCGACAGGATCAACAGCCCGCCCATCGTGGGAGTACCCTGCTTTTCCTTGTGGCTTTCCGGGCCATCCTCGCGGATCGGCTGACCTTTACCCTGCTTGCGACGCAGGATGTTGATCAGGGGTTTGCCGAACATGAAGCCGAAAATCAGCGCAGTAAAGAACGCCCCGCCCGAGCGGAAAGTGATGTAGCGAAACAGGTTGAAGACATCGCCACCATCCGAAAACTCGGTCAACCAATACAACATATTGTGGGCCCTTTTGCTTGTTAGCCTTGCGCTTGGCTCATTTTGCGGATCGCGTCAACAGCTTTGGAGACCAGCGACCCTTTGGATCCTTTGACCAGCACGACATCGCCAGCGTCGATCAGGCTGTGCACCTGCGCGGCCATGTCCTCGGCGGTTTCGGTATAGATCCCCTGCTTGCCGCCCGGCAGACGCTCCCACAGGGATTTCATCAGCGGGCCCGAGCAATGGACCACGTCGATCTGATCCAGGAAGGGCAGATCGGCGATCTGGGCATGCAGCGCGGCCTCATCCGGCCCCAGTTCCAGCATGTCGCCCAGAATGGCCATCCGACGCCCTTTGTGGATCCTGCCGACGCCGTCAACTGGTTGGGCCGCTGCCAGAACCTCAAGCGAGGCCGCCATTGAGGTCGGGTTGGCGTTGAACGCGTCGTCGATCAGCGTCAGGGCCAAGCCTTCGGGCGCATCCAGTAGGATGTCTTCATGTGTGCCGCGCCCGGATGGGGGCAACCAATGGCTGATGTCGCGGGCGGCCAAGGTAACATCCCCGCCAAGCGCGCGGGTGGCGACCAGAACCGCCAGCGCGTTCATTGCGAAATGCCGCCCAACGCTTGCAATTTTCAACAAGTATTCCTGCCCGGCCACGTTCGCTTTGCAGATTGTGGCGTCGGGGCTTAGGACAACGTGGACCAGATGGTGATCGTCGCTGCGTTTAGCGCTGAAGCTTTGGGTGTCGAAGCCCTTGGCGGCGTCGCGGAGGATCTGCGTATTGTCCAAATCGGCATTGACGATGGCAATGCCACCCGGCTCTAATCCCTTGAAGATAGAACCCTTTTCACGGGCGATACCGTCCAAATCGTCGAAGGCTTCCAGATGCGCCGGGGCGACGGTGGTGACCAGCGCCACATGCGGGCGGGCCATCCGGGCCAAGGGTTCGATCTCGCCGGGATTGCTCATCCCGATCTCGATAACTGCGAAGTCTGCATCCGCTGGCATCCGTGCCAAGGTCAGAGGCACACCCCAATGGTTGTTATAGCTTGCCTCGGCGGCATGGGTCTTGCCCTGCCGCTGCAGAACGGTGCGCAGCATTTCCTTGGTCGAGGTCTTACCGACCGAACCGGTCACCGCCACCACGCGTGCCTTGGTGCGCGCGCGGGCCGCGCGACCCAGATCTTCGAGCGCTTTCAGAACGTCGTCCACGATCAACAACGGCGCGTCATCGGCGACGCCCTCGGGCACGTGGCTGACCAACGCGCCCCCTGCGCCCTTTTCCAGCGCCTGCGCCACGAAGTCATGCCCGTCGCGCGCGGCTTTCAGCGCGACGAACAGATCGCCAGCCTCGATGGTGCGGGTGTCGATGGACACGCCCGTTACAGCCCAGTCGCCGCGCGCTTCCCCGCCGGTGGCCTTTGCGGCCTCTTTTGCTGTCCAAAGGCTCATGCCAACCGTCCTTCCAAAGCTGCCACCGCGACCGAGGCTTGCTCGACATCATCAAAGGGCAGCACATCATTGCCAACGGTCTGGCCGGTTTCGTGCCCCTTGCCCGCGATCAACAGAGTATCTCCCGGCCCCAGAGCATCAACGCCGCGCAGGATGGCTTCGGCGCGGTCGCCGACATTCATCGCTTCGGGGCAACCCTGCATCACCATCGCGCGGATCACCGCAGGGTCTTCGGTGCGCGGGTTGTCGTCGGTGACAAACACCACATCCGCGTTCTCGGCCGCTGCCTGTCCCATCAGAACGCGTTTCGAGGTATCACGGTCCCCACCCGCGCCGAACACCACCACAAGGCGGCCAAGCACATGCGGGCGCATGGCCCGCAGCGCGGTTTTCAGCGCGTCAGGCGTGTGGGCGTAATCCACGAACACCGCTGCCCCATTTTCACGGGTCGCGGCGTGTTGCATCCGGCCGCGCACGGTTTCCAGATCCTTGAACGTCTCGAACACATGGTCCGGTTCAGCACCGCAGCCGATGGCCAGCCCCGCGGCGGCCAAAACGTTCTCGGCCTGAAAACCACCGATCAGATTCAGCCGTGCGGTGTAGGGCTTGCCCAGCCAGGTAAACATCAGCTCTTGGCCCGTGGCGTCATAGCGGCGGGCCTTGAGTTGCAGCTCGCATCCTTCGATTTGCCCCACGCGGATCAGCTTCTGACTGCGCGCTTCAGCAATGGTCGCCATCTCTGCGCCCTTCGGGTCGTCCATGTTGATTACGGCGGTGCCGTCTTCGGGCAACACGCGGGCGAAGAGGCCAGCCTTGGCGGCGAAGTACTCCTCGAACGTCTCGTGATAGTCCAAGTGGTCTTGGGTGAAGTTTGTGAAGGCAGCGGCGGACAGGCGCACCCCATCCAGACGGCGCTGCGCCAGCCCGTGGGAAGACGCCTCCATCGCGGCATGGGTTACGCCCGCGCCGGCCATATCGGCCAGTGTTTTATGCAGGGTGATCGGCTCGGGCGTTGTGTGTGACAGAGGCGCGGTGAACGCGCCCTCCACACCCGTTGTGCCCAGATTGGCGGCTTTGATGCCCAGAAGCGTCCAGATCTGGCGGGTGAAGCTGGCGACCGAGGTCTTTCCGTTGGTGCCCGTCGCGGCCACCATATGCTCGGGCTGTGTGCCGAACCAGAGCGCGGCGGCATAGGCCAGCGCCATGCGGGGATCTTCGGTCACGACCAGCGCGGCATCGGATGCGGCCAGCTCGACCTCGGCAATCCTTGCACCTTCGGGGTCAGTTAGAATGGCTGCAGCGCCCATGCGAAGGGCGTACTGGATGAACTCTCCGCCATGCAGCTTGGCCCCCGGAAGGGCTGCAAACAGATGGCCCTGCTTAACCAGCCGGCTGTCCACCGACAGCCCGGTCACCTGCGCATCACGCCCTGCCCGGGCGCTGAGTCCCAGTTCACCCAGGGATTTCGTTACCATCTCAGCACCCATCAGTTTGTAATCCGCCCTATCAGTTCGACGTGAGTGTTACCCCAGATGCATCCAAAGGTTCAACGCGGGTTTCGCGCGGTTTCATGCCCAAAAGGGGTGCCACGCGCTCGATGATCGTGGCTGCTACGGGAACAGCCGTCCAACCGGCGGTGCGACGCGGTTTGGTGCCCGAGGTCTCGACCGGTTCGTCCAGCGTCACGATCAGCACGTATTTCGGATTATCCACCGGGAACATGCTGGCGAAGGTGTTGATCACCTTGTCATCATAATAACCACCGCGCGGCTTGGGCTTGTCCGCTGTGCCGGTTTTGCCGCCCACCAGATAGCCCGGAACCTCGCCAAAGCTGGCGGTGCCCTCTGTGACCACCTTACGCAACATATCGCGCGCTGCAGCCGCCGACTCGGCGCTCATCACACGCGGGCCGCGCTCCACATGGTGTTGTTTTAACACGGTGGGCGTCACTGCGTAGCCGCCATTGGCAATCGCCGCATAGGACGAGGCCAGATGCATCGGCGTGTTGGAAATCCCGTGCCCATAGGAAATCGTCACCGCGCTGAGCTTGCCCCATTTCGGCGGCAAAAGCGGGGTCGATCCCGAGGCCTCGACGATCTCGAACGGGGTGCGATCCAGCAGACCGAGTGTCTTCAGGAATTCCTGCTGACGTTCGGGGCCAATCTGCAGCGCCATGCGGCCCGTGCCGCGGTTCGAGCTTTTGACGATGATGTCCGAAACCGACAGCTCGCCATAGTTCTTGTTGCGAAACTCGCCAATGCGGAAGCCCGAGATTTTCATCGGCTTGCCCGTATCGATCACCGTGTTCGGATTCACCAGCCCCAGATCCATTGCCTGAATGGCAGTGAAAATCTTGAAGGTCGAGCCAAGTTCATAGACGCCCTGCACCGCACGGTTAAAAAGCGGACTGTCGGACTGATCCATCCCCTTGTCCGCCACCGTCAAGGGACGCGGGCGGTTGTTCGGGTCGAAATCCGGCAAGGACGCGACCGAGATCACCTCGCCCGTATGCACATCCATCAGGATCGCTGCCGCACCCTTGGCGTTCATCATTTTCATGCCGCCATAGAGCACGCGTTCGACCGCGTCCTGAATGGTCAGATCAATGGACAACTCAAGCGGTGCGCCGCCATTGGCGGGATCGCGCAGGAAGTCGTCGAATTGCTTTTCGACACCTGCAACGCCAATCACCTCGGCGGCCGACACGCCTTCGCGCCCAAAGCTCGCCCCGCCCAACACGTGGGCCGCCAGCTTGCCATTGGGGTAGAGACGCATCTCGCGTGGGCCAAAGAGCAGACCCGGCTCGCCAATATCGAACACAGCCTGTTTTTGCTCTGGACTGATTTTCTTCTTGATCCACAGGAACTTACGAGACCCAGTGAAATCCTTCACCAGACGCTCGTGATCCAGATCCGGGAAGATGCGCACCAACTCGTCCGCCGCGCGTTTCGGGTCCACCATCTGATGCGGCTGGGCATAAAGTGCGTGGGTCACAAGGTTGGTCGCCAGAATACGGCCCTGACGGTCCAGAATGTCGGCACGCGCCGTCGCGATGGATGCACCGGGCGCCTGTGCGCGGGGCTCTTGCGCCTCGGAGGCCGAAAGGGTTGCCATGCGCACGCCGACCGTCAGGAAGGCGCAGAGAAAGAAGCCCGCCAGCACCAACAACCGTCCTTCCGAACGCAGGCGCGATTCATTGCGGATCTGGTCGTGCCGCTGGCGCAAGTTCTCGCGTTCGATCGCATCAGGGTTTTCACCCTTGGCGCGGGCTTCCAGAATGCGGGCAAGCGGGCGGAGGGGGACGCGGGTCATTGTGCGATCTCTCCTCTCACTTCAACGGTGCCCGTGATCTGAGGCAGAACGTCATCTTCGGCAAAGGCGATCTGATCTACGCGACCAAACTGACCCGGCTCCAGCACGTTCAGCTCCAGCTTGTCATAATTCAGCTGCGCCAGATCCCGCAATCGATCCGGGCGGTTCAGGTACGCCCATTCGGCCCGCAAAACGGCCAGCTCTTCCTGCATACGCCCAATTTCGCTTTGCAGCTCTTGAGCGCGATCCAAGGTGGCCTGCGTTTTGTAGTTTTCCGAATAGGCCCAGTAGGCCAGCCCCATCACGGCAAGCGCGGAAAGGATATAAAGAAAACTACGCATTACGATCTGTCCTTAAATACCAAGGGCGGCAAACCAAGCTTCTTGCGATCCGAGGGGCCCGCGGGCGCATCCGTGCGGGTGGCCACGCGCAAACGGGCCGAGCGGGCGCGCGGGTTGTCCTGCAATTCATCTTTGTCCGGCCCGATGGCCTTGCGCGGGGTCAGTTTGAAACGCGGGGTTTCTTCTGCGGCTTCCGGCGCATAGCGCGACCCGCCCCCGCCCGAGGACGCCCGCGCCTGCAAGAACCGCTTTACCACGCGGTCTTCCATCGAATGGAAGGTCACGACGGCCAGTTTCCCACCGGGCTTCAACGCGCGCTCAGCGGCTTCAAGCCCTTCAATCAATTGACCAAATTCGTCATTTACCGCGATGCGGATCGCCTGAAAGCTGCGCGTTGCGGGGTGGCTTTGACCCGGCTTGGAACGCGGCAGGTTCTTCTCGATCACCTCGGCCAGTTGCAAGGTGGTCTCGAACGGCGCCTCGGCCCGCGCTTTCACAATCGCACGCGCAATCCGGCGCGAGGCGCGTTCTTCACCGTAGTGATAGAGGATATCTGCGAGCGTTCCTTCATCCGCTTCATTCACCAGATCCGCCGCCGACGGACCGGATTGACTCATTCGCATGTCCAGCGGGCCGTCCTTCATGAAGGAAAAGCCACGTTCGGCCAAGTCCAACTGCATCGAGCTGACGCCCAGATCCAACACGACCCCGTCCAACAGTTTGCCGGCAAGCGTATCCATTTCAGAGAACGTGCCTTCGCGCAGTGCCAGACGGTCGCCATAATCGCCCGCCCAGCTTGCGGCCATCTGAAACACCATCGGGTCGCGATCAATGCCGCAGACCCAATCGGCCCCGGCATCGAGCAATCCGCGCGTATAGCCGCCAGCCCCAAAGGTCCCGTCCGCCCAATCACCAGAAACAGGTGCGACCGCTTCCAGAAGCGGCCGAAGCAAAACAGGAATATGGGGACGTTTATCAGGTGTGGAGTTGGGGGCAGCTGGGTCAGACATCTTAGCCTTCCCCCTGCCCGCCCAACAGGGACAGCACATCAAAATCGTCCGGCTGTTCGTTCAGCCATTCTTCGGTTTTGGCGACCTCGACCTCTTCATAGGTCTCGGGCTTCCAAATCTGGAACGTGTCGCCGGTGGCGATAAAGAAGGCTTCTTTGTCCAGCCCGATCTTCTGGCGCAACTTCGCAGGCAGTACCAGACGGCCGGTCTCGTCCACAGTCGTCGGGAAGGATTGCCCGTTGAACAGACGCTCCAGCATCCGACGCTCCATCGAGCCGCGCGGCATCTTCGCGATCTGGTCGTCGACCTCATCGATGGCCTCGATCGTGTAGGCTTCCAGATAGTTGCGGCGATGGTCGCCATATACAATGACAAGATTGGGGTTCAGACCGTCGGTCCAATCGGGGTCGCCCGCTTCCAGCACACGGCGAAACAGGGCCGGGATCGAGACCCTGCCCTTCGTATCCACCTTATGGTGGCTTTCACCTCTGAACCTGCGTGCCACTTGCGCGGCCCCCTTTAATCATCTGTCCCACCAGCCCAAATGGGGGCTGGAATAAAAACGGCGAATTGATCTGCTGCCACTGACCAATCCGCCGCCTGTCCCGTCTCCGGGTGCCCAGCTGCGCGCGCCACCTGGGGGGATGTCTGCTCGCGTACGCGCCGGATCTCTTTCGTATGATGAAGCGGGGGCCTGTATGAAACCTGACTTGGGAGTGTCTAGCGGGGTCTTGTTGCCCCTTTCTGTCCCGTCCTCATCTTGAATACATGGATAACTTGGGAATTCATGGGAAGCAATAGTTTTTTGCGGGATTATACATAGGGCGAATCTGGAAAAAGCGCCCAGATTCAAGTGCAAATGCAGAATTTCTGGCACATCTTCACGCAATGTAGGCGAAGTTGAAAATCTATCCACAAGATATAGTGCTGCCGTCGCAGCATCACTTTTCCCATGAAATCCAAATATTTTTTGCGATTTGAAGAGAGTGGCGCGCTCAGACCACAGTTCCAGCCGCGTTTGGCGCGAAAATCCATAGGCGAACAGGCTGATTTGCATCCATTCCCATAGCTCCGCCCATGATTTCCCAGCCGCCTTGACCATGAATTCCCAGACGCCCCCACCAAACGAAAACGCCCAGCGCAATCACTGCACCGGGCGTTCATCTCACTGCACGTCGTTGGCCTTAGGCGATCCCGCGCGCCACCATGTCCTGTGCCAGCTTGGCATAGGCATCAGCCACCGGCCCTTCGCCCGCAGCGATCGGCGTCCCACCGTCGCCGGCAAGCCGCACATCCAAGGACAGTGGGATTTCACCAAGGAAGGGGGCGCCAATCGCAGCGGCCTCATCCTTTACGCCACCATGCCCGAACAGATGCGCTTCGTGTCCGCAATTCGGGCAGACATAGGCGGACATGTTTTCAACAAGACCAAGGATCGGCACTTTCACCTTCTCGAACATATCGATGGCCTTGCGCGCATCCAAAAGCGCCACGTCCTGCGGGGTCGAGACCACGACCGCCCCGGTGATCTGCGATTTCTGCGCCAGCGTCAGTTGCACGTCCCCGGTACCGGGCGGCAGGTCAATCAGCAGCACGTCAAGCGGGCCCCAGTTGACCTGAAACAGCATCTGCTGCAGAGCGCCCATCAGCATGGGGCCACGCCAGACCACAGCCTCGCGATCCGATTTCAGCATCAGACCAATCGACATCATCTTGACCCCGTGCGCCATGACCGGGGTCAGCATGTCTCCGTCGGGGGAGCCGGGGCGCTCGTTCGTGCCCATCATGCGCGGCTGGGACGGACCAAGGATGTCGGCATCCAAAAGTCCGACCTTCCGCCCCTGCTTGGCCAGAGCCACCGCCAAGTTGGAACTGAGTGTGGATTTCCCGACGCCCCCCTTCCCTGAGGCAATGGCGACAATCGATTTCACGCCCGGCACCTGCATCGGACCAGCCTGCGGTTTGGGGTGTCCGCCGATTTTCAAATTCGGCGCGGGCTTCGCAGGTGCTGCGCCGTGAGCGGTCAAAATGACAGAAACGGTTTCGATCCCCTGCAGATCCGCAACGGCAGCCTCGGCGGCGCGGCGCTGCGGCTCAAGCCCGGCGGCCTGCTCGGGCGATTGCGCTTCGATCACAAAGCGGACCGCAGCACCGTCAACCGTCAGCGCACGCACCATATCGCGCGACACAAGATCGCCGCCATCCGGCAACGCCACTGCCGACAGCGCGCCCATAATCCTGTTTTTGATATCCGCCATAGGAGTCTCCTTAATCCTGACCTCTTTACTTGGCGACTTTCGTGGAAGGCGCAAGAGGCGAATCCACAAGCCCAAAGAAAATGAGAATCAAGGACAACTTTTTTGGCACCGGAGCACTCTGCTTTACTCTGATGAAAAGCGCGCATTCCAACTGCCAGAACATAAGGCCCCAAACTGACGCGACGGCACCCAACACAGTGAAATTTCTGCCCTGCAGCATATAGCAGCGAAACATAGCCCAAGGGCGGTTAAGCGCCTATTTTATTAGCGAATCCACCTATGCACCAGACGCATGACGGGTTTGTTTTCCCAAGGTATTGTGCATTTGCAGCATACACCCCATGTTTGCCTCACAGCGACACCGTTGTCGCTAACAAGAAGAGTTTTGCCCAACGGTACGGGCACCCAACCCGCAGAGATCTGCGAACAAAAGTGAGTAAGTGCAATGGCACACGCATCTGAAATCATTCTGGCCCATGCAAGCCTGGCTGACCGGTTCGTCTCCTTGATTGCTGGTTGGAAAGACGACTACGCCACGCGCAAGGCCTATCGCCAGACCGTCAAGGAGCTGAGCAACCTGAGCGATCGTGAGCTGAACGATTTGGGTATCGGTCGCGGTTCGATCCGCCTGATTGCCCGCATGGCCGTCTACGGCAACTGAGTTTCTGTTCCCCGCCCTCCTCCTCCCGGCGGTGAACTGAATGGCGGCGAGGTCTCTCCTCCTCCCTGATCTCGCCGCCCAAAATCTTCGGACTGTCGCCCTCCTCCCTGACAGTCCTTGGGCCGCGGTGATGTCTTCCTCCTCCCTGACATCACCGCACCCCCAAATTTCGGGGCGTTCCACCCTCCTCCCAGGAACAACCCGATTTGACGTGGGTCACCTCCTCCCGACCCAGGTCACAGCGCCGGACCTCGCTCCTCCTCCCAGAGGTCCGACCAAATAGGAAACGGCGTCGCTCTCCTCCTCCCGAGCGGCGCCGTTTTTCTTTTCAGATTGCCTGATGCGTTTAGAAGGGTACGTCGCCCGCCTGCGCGGCTGGCACGATGAACTTGGAGACGACTTTCTTGGCCCCGGCCTTATCGAACTCGATATCCAGCTTATCGCCCTCGATGCCCATCACGGTGCCATAGCCAAACTTGGTGTGGAACACGCGGTCGCCTTGGGTGAACGACGACACGGCGGTTGCGTCGATCACAATGCCGCGCGCCTTGCCACCATTGGATTGAGCACGCGCAGTTTGCGCCTGCATGCGCTTCCAGCCGGGCGAGTTATAGGCGTCGGCACGGCTGGCTTTCTCTTCCAGACGCGACCCGCCGTAATCGCCTGACATGCCGCCATAGCCGCCCCCATAAAGACCCGGCGCGGTCAGCACCTCGACATGCGCCTCGGGCAGTTCATCGACGAAACGCGAAGGCAATTGCGACTGCCATTGACCATAGACGCGGCGGTTGGCGGCGAAGGAAATCGTGCAGACCTCCTCGGCCCGCGTGATGCCTACATAGGCCAGCCGTCGTTCTTCCTCGAGCCCCTTGAGCCCGCTTTCATCCATCGAGCGCTGGGACGGAAACAGCCCATCTTCCCAACCCGGCAGGAACACGGCGGGATACTCCAACCCCTTGGCCGCGTGCAGGGTCATGATGGTGACCTTTTCTTCCGCGTCTTCCGTATCATTGTCCATGATCAGGCTGACATGCTCTAGGAATCCTTGAAGGTTTTCAAAGCTTTCCAGCGCCTTTACCAGTTCCTTGAGGTTCTCAAGCCGACCGGGTGCCTCGGGCGTCTTGTCGTTCAGCCACATCGTGGTGTAGCCGGATTCCTCAAGGATCATCTCGGCCAGTTCGATATGGGTGTCTTCCTCGGCGCGCAGTTGGTTGAACCAACGGTCGAGGTTGCCGACAAGTTCAGCAAGCCCCTTGCCGCCCTTGCCCTTGATCGCCCCGCTGTCCACCGCGATCCGCGCGCCTTCGACCAGCGAAACGCCATTGGTGCGGGCAAGCATCTGGATCGTCTGCACCGCCTTGTCGCCAAGCCCCCGCCGGGGCGTATTGACGATGCGCTCAAACGCCAGATCGTCGTCTTGCGACACGGCCAAGCGGAAATAGGCCATCGCGTCGCGGATTTCGAGCCGTTCATAGAAGCGCGGGCCGCCGATCACGCGATAGGGCAAGCCAATGGTCAGGAAGCGATCCTCGAAGGCGCGCATCTGGTGCGAGGCACGCACAAGGATGGCCATATCGTCCAAAGACATCCCCGCCCTGCCCCTTGTGCCTGACTGCATCGCCTCGATTTCTTCCCCGACCCAGCGGGCTTCTTCGTCGCCGTCCCAATGGCCAATCAGGCGGACTTTCTCGCCGCCTTCCGCCTCGGTCCACAGCTCTTTTCCCAGACGCCCTTCGTTGCCCGCAATCACGCCGGACGCCGCGGCAAGGATATGCGCGGTCGAGCGATAGTTCTGTTCCAACCGGACCACCTTGGCGCCCGGAAAATCCTTTTCAAACCGCAGGATATTGCCCACCTCGGCCCCACGCCAGCCATAGATCGACTGGTCGTCATCACCTACGCAGCAGATGTTTTTATGTCCCGCTGCCAAGAGCCGCAGCCACAGGTATTGGGCGACGTTGGTATCCTGGTATTCGTCGACGAGGATGTAGCGAAACCAGCTTTGATACTTGGCCAGAATGTCGTCGTGCTGCTGGAAGATTGTGACCATGTGGAGTAGCAGGTCGCCGAAATCACAGGCATTGAGTGTTTTCAGGCGTTCTTGGTATTGGGCGTAGAGTTCCGGCCCTCGGTCATTGAAGGCCTGCGCCTCGGACGCGGGCAGCGTTTCCGGCGTCCATGCGCGGTTTTTCCAATTGTCGATCACGCCGGACAACAGCCGCGCGGGCCAGCGTTTTTCGTCGATATTGTTGGCCACAATCAACTGTTTCAGCAGCCGAATTTGGTCGTCCGTGTCCAAAATGGTGAAGTTGGTTTTCAGCCCGACCAGCTCGGCGTGACGGCGCAAGAGCTTCACGCAAATCGAGTGGAAAGTGCCCATCCACGGCATGCCTTCGACCGTCTGCCCCAGCAGCCCGGCGACCCTTTCCTTCATCTCGCGCGCGGCCTTGTTGGTAAAGGTCACGGCAAGGATTTCATTGGTCCGCGCCGACCCGGTGGTCAGCAGATGCGCGATACGTGTGGTCAAGGCTTTGGTCTTGCCCGTCCCCGCGCCTGCCAGCATCAGAACCGGACCATGCAACGCCTCGACCGCATCCCGCTGGGCGGGGTTCAGACCCTCCAGATAGGGGGCAGACCGAGCCCCCAGCGCCGCCCCCATCGCGCGCTGCGACAGCGGCACGTTCGGCGTGTTCATCCCGTCATCGGAATCATCAATCAGGTCGTCATTCTCAATGCTGCTCATGTGCTCTTCTTAGCAACGCTATCACCACAGGGGAAGAGCATGTTCCACATCTGTTCCAACCGCCCCCTAAAATCCCGTGCAACTTTCCGCCCCCGTAGGGGGCGCGGCGAAATGTGCCCCTATATAAGAAGAGTGCCCATTGACAAGTCGCCCTTTCCCAACCCATCTAACGCCCTCAAGAACAGGGCTGGTATTGCGCAGCCTGACTGAGTCGAGAGGAAGTTCATGCCCGTTGTCGTCGTTGAAAGCCCGGCCAAAGCCAAGACCATCAACAAATACCTTGGCTCGGACTACACGGTGCTGGCGTCCTACGGCCACGTCCGTGACCTGCCGCCCAAAGATGGCTCGGTCGACACCGACAACGAATTTGCTATGAAATGGGAGGTCGGCCGCGACAGCGCCAAGCACGTGCGCGCCATTGCCGAGGCCCTGAAAGACGACAACAACCTGATCCTCGCAACCGACCCCGATCGCGAAGGGGAAGCGATTTCGTGGCACTTGGAAGAAGCTTTGCGAAAGCGCCGTGCTTTGAAGAAAGACACGCCGGTTAGCCGCGTGGTCTTCAACGCGATCACCAAATCCGCCGTGACCGAAGCGATGCAAAACCCGCGCGACGTGGACAGCGATCTGGTCGAGGCTTATCTGGCCCGCCGTGCGCTGGACTATCTGGTGGGGTTCAACCTGTCGCCCGTCCTGTGGCGCAAACTGCCCGGCGCGCGGTCGGCGGGCCGTGTGCAGTCGGTCTGCCTGCGCCTGATCGTTGAGCGCGAAGAAGAGATCGAGGCGTTCAACGCCCGTGAATACTGGTCGGTGAAGGCGCTGTTGCAAACACCGCGTGGGCAGGAATTCGAGGCCCGTCTGACGGTTCTGGGGGGCCAAAAGCTCGACCGTTACGACCTTGAAAACGAAACCGCCGCCGAGTTGGCCGTGCAGGCCATCACCTCGCGCGATCTGTCGGTGCAGTCGGTCGAAGCCAAACCTGCAACGCGCAACCCCTCGCCGCCCTTCATGACCTCGACCCTGCAACAGGAAGCCAGCCGCAAGTTCGGTTTTGGCGCACGCCAGACCATGTCGACCGCCCAGCGCCTCTACGAGGCCGGGTACATCACCTATATGCGGACCGACGGGATCGACATGGCACCCGAGGCCGTGGCGGCTGCCCGTGATGCGATCTCCGATCGCTACGGCAAGGATTTCATCCCCGCCAACCCGCGGATTTACAAGAACAAAGCCAAGAACGCACAGGAAGCGCACGAATGTATTCGCCCGACGGATATGACCGTGTCGGCGAACGATCTGGCGAAGCTCGAGCCCGATCAGCGCAAGCTCTATGACCTGATTTGGAAGCGCACACTGGCGAGCCAGATGGAAAGCGCCCGGTTTGAACGCACCAGCGTGGATGTAGGATCGGACGACGGCCAGGTTGTGCTGCGCGCCACCGGTCAAGTCGTTGTTTTCGAAGGCTTCCTGAAGGTCTATGAAGAAGGCCGTGACGATCAGGTGGTGGACGATGACGACAAGCGTCTGCCGCAGATCATGGAAGGCGAGAAGGCCGACAAGAAGACCATTTCGCCCGAGCAGCACTTCACCCAGCCGCCGCCCCGCTATACCGAAGCAACGCTGGTCAAACGCATGGAAGAGCTGGGCATCGGTCGCCCCTCGACCTATGCGTCGGTGATCACAACGATCCAAGACCGCGAGTACGTTCGCAAAGACAAGAACCGCCTGTTCCCCGAGGATAAAGGCCGGATCGTGACCATCTTCCTGATGAACTTCTTCCGCCAATATGTGGGGTACGAGTTCACCGCGAACCTCGAAGAGGAACTCGACGAGATTTCGGCGGGCGACATGGATTACAAGGAAGTGCTGGCGCGCTTTTGGCGGGATTTCTCGGCCGCGATTGCCGAAACGTCCGAGCTGCGGATTTCCGAGGTCCTGGACAAGTTGGACGCGGCGCTTGCCCCGCAGCTGTACCCGCCGCGCGAAGACGGCACCGATCCGCGTATCTGCCCGAAATGCGGTACGGGTCAGTTGCACCTGAAGACCTCGCGCACTGGTGGGTTTGTCGGTTGCGGGAACTACCCGGAGTGTAACTATACCCGCCCCATTGCGGGTGAAGGTGCTGAAGGTGAAGAAAAACTTCTGGGCACCGATGGCGATGACGAGATCTGGCTGAAGGATGGCCGCTATGGCCCCTATGTCCAGCGCGGCGAAGCCACGCCCGAAAACAAGCGGCCCAAGCGCACCTCGCTGCCGCAAGCCCGCAATGGCGGCTGGCCGAAAGAGGAAACCGATCTGGAACGCGCGCTGCAGCTTTTGTCGCTGCCGCGCCATGTGGGCGACCACCCGGAAGGTGGCCGGATCACGGCGAACCTTGGACGGTTTGGTCCCTATCTGATGCACAAGTTCCCGGATGATGAAAAACCCGTGTACGTGAGCCTCAAGCAATGGACCGAAATGTTCGACGTGGGCATGAACCACGCGGTCGAACTGCTGGCCGACAAGCGGGCCAACCCGGGCCGTCGTGGGGCCGCTGCCGCCAAGCCGCTGAAGGAACTGGGCGAACACCCGGAAGAAGGCGGACCAGTGAACGTGCTGGACGGGCGCTATGGGCCTTACGTGAAATGGGGCAAGGTAAACGCCACCATCCCGAAAGAGGTCGCCCCCGCGGACGTCACCATGGAAATGGCCGTGGGCTGGATCGCGGAAAAAGCCGCGAAGAAAAAGCCTGCCCGCAAGAAAGCCGCCCCTAAGAAGAAAGCTGCTGCCAAGAAGAAGGCAAGCTGACTTAGGCTTTGCCAAAATTGACCAAGAACACGCGTTCGAAAGGGCAATCTTCGTCGCGCCGTTTACCACAACGTCTAAATTTCGCCCAATTGGTTCGTAATTGTTAGCGGATTCAGTCGGGCAATACGGGCAATATTATAACGATGGACCGCAGGGACTTTATCACCGAGGCCAGAGACAAGGCCGGGCAGGAACAGCGCGATCTCGCCCGTGACATCGAAACTGACCGAACTGCGCGTTTCTTCAGTAGGGAAACATCAACTTGGTCAGATCTGTTTGAAGGCCTATTTCTAACGGCATTGATGGCGATCGTTCCCTTCTTGGCCTTTGCCGGTCTTGCACTTTGGTCGTTCAACTCACTCGGCAGTGACAGCTCGGTGCACTGGGTGTTCGTCTTCTTTGCCCTCGCCATCCCGGTCTTTGTGCTCTATCGCGCGCTGAAATCCAAAAGCGATGTGCCTGCATCCGTACTGGCGGATATGATTGGCGGCTTTTGGACAGGTGTTTTCCCCTTATTGCTTATCGGAGGCCTCGCCGTATTCGGGCTGGCTGCGTGGCTGGGAGTTCCGGTACAGGTCGCACTTGGCATCCTGATCATCGGTGGCATATTGATCGCGGCAATGGCAAATCAATAGTCCGAGGGCACCAAGACCCTGTCTAATCAGCTTTACCACTACTCTGATTGCTCTGTTTTTCCGGCATGGGTAGAAATACTTGTTCCAAGCTTTTCCCAGCCTGTTTCGTTGACTCCGCCCCTCCCCTTCGCCAGAAAAGCAGCGAAATAGACGAGAGGGAACTTTCATGAACAAGGTATATGGCAGCGCCGCCGAAGCTCTGGACGGGCTTCTGTCGGACGACATGCTGATTGCCGCCGGCGGCTTTGGCCTGTGCGGCATCCCCGAGCTTCTGCTGGAGGCCATCAAGGAAAGCGGTGTGAAGGATCTGACCTTTGCTTCGAACAACGCTGGCGTTGATGATTTCGGCATTGGCATCCTGCTGCAGACCAAGCAGGTCCGCAAAATGATCTCGTCCTATGTGGGCGAAAACGCCGAGTTCATGCGCCAGTACCTGTCGGGCGAGCTGGAGCTGGAGTTTAACCCGCAGGGCACTCTGGCAGAACGCATGCGCGCAGCCGGCCACGGCATCCCCGGCTTCTACACCAAGACCGGTGTGGGCACCGTGATTGCCGAAGGGAAAGAGCACAAGGACTTCCCCACCGGCCCGAACGGCGAAGCCGAGACCTACATCATGGAAGAAGGCATCTTTGCTGACCTGTCCATCGTGAAAGCCTGGAAAGCCGACGAGACCGGCAACCTTGTCTTCCGCAAGACCGCCCGCAACTTCAACCCGCCCGCTGCCATGTGCGGCAAGACCTGCGTGGTCGAGGTGGAAGAGATTGTGCCGACCGGTTCGCTGGATCCCGACGCGATCCATCTGCCCGGCATCTACGTGCATCGCATCATTCAGGGCGAGCACGAGAAGCGCATCGAACAACGCACCATCCGGGAGGCATAAGACATGGCTTGGGACCGCAATCAAATGGCCGCCCGCGCGGCACAGGAACTGCAAGACGGTTGGTATGTGAACCTTGGCATCGGCATCCCGACGCTGGTGTCCAACTACATCCCCGAGGGCGTCACCGTGACGCTTCAGTCGGAAAACGGCATGCTGGGCATGGGCCCCTTCCCGACCGAGGATGAAATCGACGCCGACCTGATCAACGCAGGCAAGCAGACCATCACCGAACTGCCCCAGACCGCGTATTTCGACAGCTCGATGAGCTTCGGAATGATCCGTGGCGGCAAGATCGCCATGGCGATCCTTGGCGCGATGGAAGTGGCGGAAAACGGCGACCTCGCCAACTGGATGATCCCCGGCAAGCTGGTTAAAGGCATGGGCGGCGCGATGGACCTTGTGGCCGGTGTTGGCCGCGTGGTGGTCGTGATGGATCACACCAACAAGCATGGCGACTCGAAGGTGCTGAAAGAATGCACCCTGCCGCTGACCGGGAAATCGGTCGTTGACCGCATCATCACCAACCTGGGTGTGCTGGATGTGGTCGAAGGCGGCCTGAAAATCGTCGAGACCGCCGAGGGCGTGACCGAAGACGAACTGCGCGCCGCGACCGAGGCAACCATCGTCGACTAAGCGCTCTTACAGCTTTGAAAAGCCCCCCGTCGTGGGGGCTTTTTTTGTGCGCTCTCGTCTTTTTGACTTGGGCGAACAGCGCATCAGGGCGCATCATTCACCCATCAGTTTTCGCAAACCCTAGGTGTGATATGAAACGTCTTCTTGCCCTCTGCGCCGCTTGTCTTGGCCTATCTCTGCTGCCCCTTACCGCGACCGCTTTTCAGATCGACGGCGATCAGGGTGGACGCTTGCAGGCCCAGAGTATCGCCAGCTTCAATCACCCGTGGGCCATGTCGTTCCTGCCCGACGGGCGGCTTCTGGTAACCACCAGGCCGGGCCGGTTATGGCTGGTCGGACAAGATGGTGCGCGCTTTCAGGTCGCGGGGGTGCCCGCGGTAAGAGATGGCGGGCAAGGCGGTTTAGGCGATGTGGTGCCACATCCCGGTTTTGCCGAAAACGGATTGGTTTACGTGTCTTACGTGGACACGGGTGACCAACCCGGCACGCGGCAAGCGGTGGTGATCCGTGCACGACTGGACCTGTCTGCAGAACCAAAACTGACCGATCACGAAGAGATTTGGCGCCAGTTCCCTGCCTATCCGGGCCGCGGGCATTTCTCGCATCGTTTGGCGTTTGGACCTGCGGGTGGGCCGCATGACGGCAAGCTGTTCATCACCTCGGGCGACCGGCAGGAACTGGATCCGGCACAAGACATGACGCAGGCGTTGGGCAAGCTCATTCGCTTAAACGACGATGGATCTGTGCCAGCAGACAATCCGTTTCAGGACCACGGCGAGCTGGCCAAGAGCTTCTGGACGATGGGTCACCGCAATTCACTGGGCATCGCCTTTGACGCCAACGGTCAACTGTGGGCACATGAGATGGGGCCACGTCATGGGGACGAGCTGAACCTGATCGAGCCGGGCCGCAACTATGGCTGGCCGCTGGTGTCCGAGGGCAACCACTATAGCGGGGTGAAAATCCCCAACCATGACACCCGCCCGGACCTGACCGCCCCCAATGCCGCATGGGTGCCCAGCATCGCGCCCTCAGGGCTGGTGATTTACTCGGGCGATATGTTTCCCGCGTGGCAGGGTCAGGCATTGATTGGGGGCCTCGTCAGCCGCGCCTTGATCCGTGTCTCCTTGGGCAGAGACGGTGCGCAAGAGCTGGAGCGTTACAGCTGGGACGAACGGGTGCGCGAGGTCGAACAGGGCCCAGAAGGTGCGCTGTGGGTGCTTGAGGATGGGCGCCGCGGGCGGCTGCTGCGCCTGACGCCGAACTAAGGTGAGAATGCGCGATTTGCCTCACTTTTCCCCTCGTAATTGATGCTCAGCTTTCATAATCTCGCCTCAATCCCCGGCCATAAGTCGGGCAATGACAATGAGCAGCGCAAACATGGCATCGTCCACCGCAGGGAAACAATCAACCCGCCCAGCCGCGCACAAGCGGCTACGCGATACGCTTGTTTTGCTGAGCCTTTTCGGGCTGGTGCTGGCAGGGCTGATCGGTTTGGCCGCGGCCACCGGGTGGGAAGAAACCCGTACGCAGCTGATGAAACTGTCGTGGGGACAGTTCGCCATTCTTCTGGCGCTGAGCCTTGTAAACTATGTATTTCGCGGTCTGCGCTGGCACGTCTTCGCGCGCAAACTGGGCCTGCCCACTGGGCTGATGCAAGACCTGCGCCATTTCCTTGGCGGCTTTGCCATGTCCGTCACTCCAGGCCGCGTAGGCGAGCTGGTGCGGATGCGCTGGCTGCGCCGTGAAACCGGCTGGAGTTTTGAGCGCACGGCGCCCTTGGTCCTGATCGACCGGGCCTCGGACCTGACCGCGATGGCGCTGATCCTTGGTCTGGCGCTGGCCTTTTCGACCACCGGCATCGCGGGTGGCTTGCCCGTTACCATTTTGGCCTTGATCGCAGCCTTCGCCGCCACCCGCCCCCGCCTCTTAGCGGGCTTCGCCACGATGGGCCACCGCCTGACGGGCCGTTTGCCGCGCCTCTGGGCCAAACTGCGCCGTGCAGCGCAGTCGCTTGCCGCCTTCACCTCGCCTACTCTGATCGCCATTGCCGCCCTGATTGGCGTCATCGGTTGGATTGCCGAGGGCTATGCCTTTCACCTGCTTCTGATGTGGATGGGCGCCGATATCGGATTTGCCAAAGCGGTGGCCATCTTCGTCTTCTCAACACTCGCTGGCGGCCTGACCGGCGCACCCGGTGGCGTCGGCGGCGCGGAAGCGGCAATGGTCGCCCTTCTGGCGCTTGAAGGCGTGCCGCTTGAAACCAGCCTGCCCGCCACCGCCATCATCCGCGTCACAACCCTTTGGTTCGCGATTGGGATCGGCCTTCTGGTCTTCCCCGTAGCCGAGAGAATTTCATTGAGACATCACCATGGTTTGGAAAACAACTGAGTATTCAGGCTGGGGCCGCGTGCGCACAGCCACGGCAGAACTGGCACGGCCTGAACGTGCCAGCACGCTGAAAAGCACTTTGGCAGACACGACTTGCCCGGCGATTGGCAGTTGCCGCTCTTATGGCGATGCGCCCCTGAATGACGGGGGCCGCGCCATCGACATGACGCGCATGAACCGCATTCTGGATTTCGACGCCGAGACAGGTGTCGTGTCGGTCGAGGCGGGTGTGACCATCACCACGCTGGCAAAGGTCTTTGCCCCGCAAGGCTGGCTGCCCGCCGTCATGCCCGGCACAGGTTTCGCCACCGTGGGCGGCTGCATTGCGCAGGATGTGCACGGCAAGAACCACCACAAGGAAGGCAGCTTTGGGCAGCATGTTCTGTCGGTCACGCTGCTGAACGGCGAAAAGCGCACGGTCGCTACGCCCGACCGCAATGCGGGCCTGTTCCGCGCCACGATGGGCGGGATCGGGCAGACCGGCGTGATTGCCGACGCAAAACTGCAGCTGAAACCCTGCCCCGGCGACGTGATGATGGTAACCGAGCAACGGGCCGAGGACTGGGACGCGCATCTGGCCCTGCTGGACGCCAGCCAAGCCAGCTATTGCGTGGGCTGGATCGACGCCACTGCAACGGGCGCCAGCCTTGGCCGCGGCATCGTCGAAGAGGCCGAGCTGGCCGCCGGGCTGCTCCCCAAGGCGAAACCGTCGAAGAAAATCCCGATGGATGCGCCGGGCTTTGCCCTGTCCGGCCCCATCGTGCGGAGTTTCAACAACGCGTATTACAAACGCGTACCCACCTCGGGCCGGTCCTCGGTCAAGCGGATCGACGAGTTCTTCTTCCCGTTGGATAAAATCCACGACTGGAACCGCCTCTATGGCAAGCGCGGGTTCTATCAGTTCCAAAACGTCGTCCCGCTGGATCAGGCTGACGCGCTGAAAAAGATGCTGTCCGAAATCGCTGGCGCGGGCCTTGCCTCGCCCCTTGCGGTGCTGAAGCGCATGGGACCGGGGCGCGCGGGGCACATGAGTTTCCCGATGGAGGGCTATACGCTGGCCGTGGATTTCCCGGCGCGCGATGCTGCGCCCGAGCTGATCGGGATGCTGGAAGACATGACCGTCGACGCGGGCGGGCGGCTCTATCTGGCCAAGGATGCGCTGGCCACCGGCCCTGCGATCAAGGCGATGTATCCGGAGCATGGCGATTGGGTGAAGGCTGTGAACAAAGCCGATCCCGACCATGCCCTTGAAACCGACATGGTGCGGCGGCTTGATCTGCGCACGGCAGGAGATGCGTCATGACACAGCAATGTTGGATCATTCTGGGGGCAACGTCCTCGATGGCGCGCGCCTTCGCCAATGCGGTGGCCGATCAAGGCGCCAGTGTCATTCTGGCGGGCCGCGATATGGACGACCTGAAACGCTCGGCCACGGATCTGTCTGTGCGCGGGGTCGAGGCCATTGCGATGAAATTCGATGCCCGCGACAGCGCCACCTTCGGCCCGATCATCGCGCGCGCCGAACAGATGGAGGGTGTGATCAACGCCGCTGTCTTCGTCGGGTCCATGCCGCCGCAAGACGCGATTGACGCCGATCCCCGCCTGATCGACGGAGTCATCAAAGACAGCCACACCGGCCCTGCGACCTTCCTGACCCAGTTGGCTCCGGTGATCGAAGCACGCGGCGCGGGCACCGTTGTGGGCGTGGGATCGGTCGCCGGGGATCGCGGACGGATCGGGAACTATGTCTACGGCTCGGCCAAGGCGGGCTTTGCCACCTATCTGTCGGGCCTGCGCAACCGCCTGACCCGTTCTGGCGGACATGTTGTGACCGTGAAGCCCGGCTTTGTGGATACGGCGATGACGTGGAGCATCGAGGGGATGTTTCTTGTCGCCTCGCCCGAGGCCGTGGCCAAGGACATTCTGAAAGCGGTCGAGAAGCAGAAGAACGTGATCTACACGCCGTTTTTCTGGCGCTACATCATGCTGATCATCCGACATATCCCCGAATTTATCTTCAAGAAAATGTCGATCTGATCTCAAAGCCCCCACCGTCGCGTGGGGGCTTTGGTTCTCAATAGTTAGCGGCCCGATACGGACTGCCCCGGTGTACCGGTCAGGGTCGAGCCGACATTGCCCCAGCCGCCATTTCCGCCACCGGACACAAACTTGGCGACGCCGCCATTGCCCTCAAGGCTAAGCGCTTCTTTCAGGGGCGAGTTGTTACCGCCTCCACCCTTCTTCAAGGCCGATGCCATGGCTTTGGCTTCTTCGGGATTGTTCTTTCCGGCCAGCGCAGGCGATGCCGCCAGCAAAAGTACGGTTGATACGCAGATCGTCAGGTTTTTCATGGTCTCACTCCAGTTTCTGTTGGTATCTGGATTACGGGCTCAAGGTCCCCTTGGATCAAAAAACAAACGGGGTCCCATAGGGACCCCAACTTGCTTTAATTGCACCGTTTCGGCTGGGACCGTCAGCCCCCGACCCCGAACCACTGCTGCCACAGACCGGCGGCGTAGAACATGATGGCCAGTGTCATCAGGATCAACCCGATGCCGCGTTTGTCCTTCATGGCAAAGACAATCGGGTCGTAATCCTGCTTGCCATGCCAGCCCAGCGACACCATGCGAATGAGCCACCACGCCAATGGGATTATCGCCACCCACAAAAGCCAGCGAGTTTTATAAAGACCGATGGCTTGCTCGGTGAAGGAATAGAGAAAAAATGAGACCAATGCAGCAACCACGCCAATAGCTGCAACGTTCAGCAGATCGGGACGATCTGGGCGGCCATAGCCGCGGCCGGGCAGACGCTCGTCCGAGGTGGCCAGGGTCAGTTCGGTCAGGCGCTTCACACAGCCAAGTGCAAGAAATACCGGGAAAACAAAGACCAGAAGGTAGCCCGAGATATAGATCCCGGTCGCCGCCGCACCTGCCACAACGCGAAGGGTATAGAGCGAAGCCAGTACCGCAATATCGATCCACCGCATCCGCTTCAGCTTCAGCGAATAGGCCAACGACATCACCATGTAGAAGGCGACCACGCCAAGGAATGCCCAGGACAGCGCCACGGCCACCCCCAAGGCAATGGCGGACAGAAGCAGGAAACACAGCATGCCGATCTGGATCGGAACGGCACCCGAGGCGAACGGCCGGTTCTTCTTTTTGACATGCAGGCGGTCGGCTTCCAGATCCAGCAGGTCATTCACCAGATAAATCGACGAGGCAGCCGCCGAGAAGGCGACAATACCGAGCAGCGCCGCAATAAATGTCGACATATCAAACGCGTGGCTCGCGATCATCGGAAGAAGCAGCAGGATGTTCTTGACCCATTGGTGCGGGCGGAAACTGCGCAGCACATCGGCCATCCGCCAACCGCCTTTGATCCGCGTAAGGGCCTGCCCTCGCGCTTCGATCTGGCGTGCGGATGCGGCGTCTCCGACGACAATGGCGTGATCCGCTTGGGACCAGATCGCCCGATCCACAGGCGCATTGCCGGCATAGTCAAACCCTTGCGCGCCAAAGGTGTCGACCAAGGCCGCGGCCTTGCGGTCCCCTTTCAGGTTGGTCTTTCCGTCCGACGCAAAAACACGCGGCGACAGGTCGTGGTCGCGGGCCAACGCTTCAACTAACGGCTGGTGCGAGGCCGAAGCGAGGATGACCTCGCGCCCCTCGGATTTGGCCTGTTCGGCAAGCCGGGCGACCTCCGGCTCGACCGGAAGAAGATCTGTGCGCAGGTTTGCAATCTCGGCCAGTTCGGCCTTCAGGCGCGCGGGCTGTTTCAGGTTCAGAACGCTCACTTTCAGGGCGCGGATGGGATCTTTGCCAAGGGCGGACCAGAAGCTTTCGAACAGAATATCCGTGCGCAGAAAGGTTCCATCAATGTCCAAAACCAGAGGTTTCTTTTGCACGTCATCACCCATTTGAGGGGGCTCCCATCACCGTAAACACGCAGCCATCCGTCAACAGCACGGGCGGCGTCTTACATAATCCGCGCGCGACATGCCATGCAGCCAGCACCTTGGGCACATAGGCGCGCGTTTCGGCGTATGGAGGGATCCCACCATGCTCGCCCACTGCGTTTTCGCCCGCGTTATAGCCCGCAAGCGCGAAGATCGGATCGCCTTGGAAATGCTTGATCAGCCATTCCAAATAGGCCACGCCCCCTTTGATGTTTTGCGCCGGATCTGTGCTGTCGGTCACGCCGAACCGCTCGGCCGTTGCAGGGATTAGCTGCATCAGCCCTTCGGCCCCGGCCTCGCTGACTGCCTGAGTGCGGCCCGAGCTTTCAACTGAAATCAACGCAACAACAAGCGCAGGAGACACCTGCGTTCCAACGGTCACCCGCAAGATATCCGCGCCATGCAGACGCGCGATATCTTGTAGGTGCTGCAACCGGGGCAGGTCTAACCCGTCGCGATCAGAAATTGCAAAGATGGCTTTTTGAATATTGGCAGGACCCCTGTCAGCAAGCTTGGGCGAGACCTCCTGCCAGAACCAATCCCATGCGGTCGGTGTTGGCAGGGGCAGCACAACTTCTGGGTCCGCCATTGGGGCGGGTTGAGCTTGCACGGCAAGCGCAGCAGCCTGTTCTTCGGGATCAATCTGAACGGTCAACCTCTTGACCGCGCCTGCCTGTGGAACGGTGACGCGTTTGAAGGTGAAGTCGGGAAATGGCGGCGGTGTTTCCTGCCCATAGGCAAGACCAGCCCATCCAAAGGCCCAGACCGTTCCGATATACATTAATCGCCGCATTTTGCGGTTCTCTGCTCTATCTCATTAACTGATTCATTTCTCGCAGATTGGGTCGAGAAGTGCCAGTTTTTCCTGAATTTCTGAAGAATTCAGACACATAGCAGCCAAAAGCATATGGGGTTTCCCTTACGGAACATTCTAATTTAACATGTATTAACAGGACGTTACGAAATGCGCTGGAAAAAACTCACTCGATACGAGAAAACGTACGAAACCTGCCCAATTCTCGCCCCATTTCAAAGGCTTATTATTGCCATGCTGAATGTAGTGTATGAGCTATCATGCCTATCGTTCACAAATCCTGAACGCCCAACCTAAGGAAGATACCATGAAACTGTTCGAGATGATCAAAACCTTCAAAGCCGACGAAGACGGCGCTGTAACCGTAGACTGGGTTGTACTGACCGCAGCCATCGTTGGCCTCGGCATTGCCGTTCTGACCTCGGTGTCCGGTGGTACCACATCGCTGGCCGACAAGATTTCGTCCGAACTGGACAACATGACCATCTACTCGCACTAATAAGGTTGGGTTCGACGTAATTTTAACTAGTAAAGGATAATAGTATGAAACTATTTGAGATGATCAAAAACTTCAAAGCCGATGAAGACGGCGCTGTAACTGTAGACTGGGTTGTTCTGACGGCAGCCATCGTAGGTCTGGGTATTGCGGTGTTGACTTCGGTTTCAGGCGGAACGACGTCACTTGCTGACAAAATTTCGTCGACCCTGGACAACATGACGATTTATTCGCACTAATTGTTGTCGAATACCAATATGAAAGCCGCGCCCTAGGGTGCGGCTTTTGTTTTTGGACAGGGCGCTTACGCTCACTGAATACCCGGCAGATAGCCACGAACGTTCAGGTGTAGGTTGACACTCTGATCACATTTTCTAATTAATTCAGTCTTCCCTGCTTTATGGGCTGGAAATTATTGGCGTTTCCTGTGATTTTCACCCGGGCACTGCGTATTGTCTCTGATTTGACCCAAATCCTCAGATGCAAACAGCTTTCAGCGCGCGGGCGGCAGATTGATATGCACGAAAGGAATTCGAATGCGCTTGATTTTCGGACTGGTCTTGGTGGTTGGCATCGGCCTGGCTGGCTTCGCCGTATATATGGCGCGTGATTTCATTGGGGGATATCAAGCCCAACTGGACGCCGAGCGTGCAGCGCGTCAGGCAGTTATTCCAACAGTTGACGTCTTTGTGGTGAACCGCACCTTGCGTTACGGTCAACAGATCACGGCCGAGGACATTCGCGCCGTGAAGTGGCCCGAAAACGCGATCCCGGAAGGCACATTCCAGAAAATCGAGGACATCTTCCCTGCGGGAGAACGCCCATTCCGCACCGTGATCCGCGCGATGGAAAAAGACGAAGCCCTGATGCCCGTCAAGGTATCTCGTCCCGGTGCTGATGCAGGGGTGTCTTCGCGACTAACACAAGGCATGCGCGCGTTTGCCATTCGTGTGGACGTCAGTTCGGGTGTGTCCGGCTTTCTGCGTCCGGGAGACCGTGTTGATGTGTATTGGTCAGGCACAGGTGTAAACTCTGTTGGCGAATCCGAGGCCATCACCAAACTGATTTTAGCCAACGTAGACTTGATCGCGGTGGACCAGATCGCCGATATTGATCGAACCGCCCCCACCATCGCACGAACCATTACCGTCGAAGTTACACCTCGACAGGTTGCGGCACTGGCGCAGGCTCAGGCCAGCGGCCGCCTATCTTTGGCTCTGGTCGGCGCGCAGGATGAAACAACCACTGACGCCGTCGAAGTCGGTCAGGGCGAGATCATCGGCGAAGTTAACGCCCCTCAGAAGCAAAGCTGCTCGATCCGTACGCGTCGCGGCGCCGAGATCATCGAAACCCCCATTCCTTGCCCCAACTAAGGCCGCACGAATGGATACGACCGGGGCGTAAGCTAAATAAGTGTTGCGTTGTGCACACATAAGCCCCGGTCTTAACGTCATTGAATGTTGATTTTTTATTTAATCCATCGCAGTGTTGCGACTAATAAGCGGTGATTGCCCCATCAAGAGGGCTACATTGACAATGAAAAAAGGGGAAATCCTGTCAGTGGCAGGTACCTCCAACCATATACGTGATCAGAGAGGCAGGATCACATGAAGATCGATCATTTTATTAAGGCGGCCCTATTGGGTCTGTCGTTAGGAGTTGGATCCGCACCTGTAGCAGGATTTTCGGAAACGCTTCGTGTTACTGACACTGGCCCATCGCGCCCATTGACGGTTCCGATGAACCGCGCTGTGGTTGTTGAAAGCGACACTCCGTTTGCAGAGCTTTCTATTGCAAACCCCGGCATCGCAGACATCTCGACCCTGTCGGACCGCACAATCTATGTGCTGGGTAAGGCGCCCGGACGCACCACCCTGACCCTTCTGGGCCCCGATGGTAAGCTTCTGAGCAACGTCGAAGTGCACGTCACCCCCGACATCAGCGAATTCAAAGAGCGTCTGCGCCAAATCCTTCCCAGTGAAGGCATCGAAGTGCGCACCGCCAATGACGGTATCGTGCTGTCGGGCATTGTCAGCTCTCCGCAACAAATTGCGCTGGCCCTGGATCTGGCGAACCGCTATGCGCCCGGTCGCGTGTCCAACATGATGAATGTGGGCGGCACGCAGCAGGTCATGCTGAAAGTGCGCTTTGCGGAAATGAACCGCTCGGTGCGCAAGGCTCTGTCGACCTCTCTGGCGTTCTCTGGCGGCAATTCCACAACCAGCCCTCAGGGCGCAACCGGTGTTGGAATTAGCCAAGGTGCCAGCTTGCTGGATACAACCCAGACGACCACGATTGGAGATTCTCAAGGCGCTTTCAAAATCGGCTTTGGCGCCGGTAGCCTCCAAGTCGGCATTCTTCTGGAAGCACTTGAAAGCAAAGGCGTTGTACGCACTCTGGCCGAACCCAACCTGACGGCATTGTCGGGTCAGGAAGCGTCCTTCCTTGCCGGTGGTGAATACCCCATCCCGGTGAAAGACGATGACGGGGTTGCAATCGATTATAAACCCATCGGTGTTGAGCTGAACTTCACCCCGACGGTCTTGAACGACGACGTCATCAATCTGCAGGTGAAGGGCGCCGTGTCCGGTGTCGAAGGGCTTGTTAATGTCGGCAACGGTTATGACGCAGTCACATTCCGCCGCCGCGAAACATCGACAACGGTTGAGCTGCGCGACGGTGAAAGCTTTGCCATCGCCGGCCTGATCGAGGATGACTTCCGTGACTCCATCGGCTCGGTTCCGTGGCTTGGCGATCTGCCCGTACTGGGTGCCCTCTTCCGCTCGACGGAATACGAGCGTCGCCTGTCCGAGCTGGTCATCATCGTGTCAGCACACCTTGTCACCCCCACTCGCGGTGAATTCCTGGCGGTCCCGACCGACCGCATTCGTCCCCCGTCAGAAAAGGGCCTGTTCCTGTTTGGCAAAACCGCCAAAGCGACTTCCCCGACGACTGGCGTTGCGGCTGAAATTGCCAAGCAAGACTTCTCGGGGTCTTACGGCTACGTGATGGAATAAGGATAGCGACATGAAACGGATCAAACCCATTCTCGCCGCCACGTCGGTCGTCGCAGTTCTCTCGGGATGCGCAGACAACCCGCAGGCAATGCACTTCTGGCTAAATGAAGCGGGCGGTAGCCTGGATGAAGGTGGCTTCGGCGTCCCAACTGCGCACAACATTGGCGTCCAAACCGGACAGATCAACGTGGTGCAGGCCTTGGCCGAACGCTTTAACCGCGAAGTTGGCGACACAGTTAACTTCGAGTTCAACAAGGCCACCCTGACGCCCGAAGCGCGCCGCATTCTGGACACGCAGGCCTCGTGGATCCTGCAGTTCCCGGAAATTCGCTTCCGCGTCTACGGCCACACTGACCTTGTAGGTTCGACCGCGTACAACAACCGCCTCGGCATGCGCCGCGCGCGCGCTGTTGTGAACTATCTGGTATCGCGCGGCATCAGCCGTTCGCGCCTCGAGGCTGTGGTCAGCTATGGTGAAACTCGCCCGCTGATCCAGACCGATCAACGCGAGCTGCGTAACCGTCGCACCGTGACCGAGGTCAGCGGCTTTGCAAACAACCGCAAAGCCACATTGCTGGACGGCAAGTATGCTGAGATCATCAACCGCCAGTATGTTTCCAGCGCGGTCCCGCTTCCGCAAATTACGCAGGGCGGAACCGGTACGGTTGAGTAACCACGCCGCAGAATATGACAAAAAGGGCGCATCGCATGATGCGCCCTTTTTTTGTTGCAACAGGGGCACGTTATGCGGTGATTTCCAAATTCACGCGACACCGCACAAAGACACACATTCGGTTTATTTCTTTCGTTATCAATGCTATAGTTGAGAGGATTGAGGCAAGAACGACTCTGAGAATTACAAGAACAATTCGTTCGCAAGGGCGAAACAGACCCTTTCATTATGGGCACACCGTCCATAGAATGCGGATAATAAAGGCCGAAGGCCGCATTCTTGCCTAGATTCCCTGCGACGGTTCTATCCGCCAGGGCGCTATTTTTATGTGTGTGTGCGATTCGCAATTAACGAGAGAAACCGGTCATCAGATCCGAAAGGGCCGCGAAGCCGGATATGAAAGGAAAAAGGAAATGAGTGGCAGCGCCGAGCTACAATCTGATCCCGAACCGATCACCGCCTGCACAGTCTCGCGTGATGTACAGAATTTCGACCTTTTGATCGAAGATATGGAGGCGGAACTGGGCGAAGCCTGGGGCGACCTTCCGCTAGACGACGCTGTGGCCTTCTTTGAACAGCCGGATGCCAAAGACCTTGAGTTCATCGCCATGGCGCTGGACGATCAGGACGAGGCTGATCTCAGCTCGGTTGCGTCTGTGATCAAAGCCGCTGTGAAACGAAACATCAAAGTTATCGTGATCGCCGAAGAGGTCAGCCCGATTGCGTTGCACCAACTGCTGAAACTGGGCGCGGAAGAATTCGTCCCCTACCCGCTTCCCGATGGCGCTCTTCATGACGCAATTAAGCGCATGCGTGAAAAAGAGGTCGCCCCCGTCGCGCATGCCTCCGCGCCTGAACATGCGCCCCGTAAGTCTACGGGCAACCGCGAGGCGGTCATTCTGGCCGTTCAACCGATGGCAGGTGGCACCGGCGCGACCACCTTTGCCGTCAACTTGGCTTGGGAACTGACACAGGTGGACAAGGCCGCGCCGCCGCGCGTGTGTCTGCTTGATTTCGGCCTGCAATTCGGGTCGACCGCGACCTATCTTGATCTGCCGCGTCGTGACGTTGTGTACGAGCTGCTATCGGACACCGAGATGATGGATCAAGACATCTTTATGCAGGCCCTTCTGACCTATGAAGACCGTCTGCACGTCCTGACCGCGCCGCCCGACATTCTGCCGCTGGACATGGTCACAGTCGAAGACGTCGAACGGATCGTCGAAATGGCACGGACCAACTTTGACTACGTCATCATCGACATGCCCAATACGCTGGTGCAATGGACCGAAACGGTTCTACAGGCGGCGCATGTCTATTTCGTAACGCTCGAGCTTGACCTGCGCTCGGCGCAGAACACGTTGCGGATGATCAAGGCGCTGAAAGCCGAAGAGCTGCCGGTCGAAAAGCTGCGCTATGTTTTGAATCGGGCCCCCAAATTTACGGATCTGTCGGGCAAATCCCGCGTGAAGCGCTTGGCGGAAAGCCTTGATATCTCGATCGAGCTGATGCTGCCTGATGGGGGAAAGCAGGTTCCGGAATCCGGTGACCACGGCGCCCCGTTGGCCAACTCGGCACCGAAGAACGTCTTGCGTAAAGAACTGCAAAAGCTTGCAAAATCCGTGCATGACCTGAACCAGGCTGACATCGCGGCCCAATAATAATCCGGAGGCATCATGTTCTCGCGTTACAAGAAACCTGCCAAGCCTCAAACCAAAGGGGGCAGCCCGATGGCTGCATTGGATGGCGCGCAGATCGAGGAAGGCATCATCGCAGCGCCTCCGACGCAGGCTGCTGCGCCAAAGGTGAAGGCCCCTGAACCGGTCAAACCCAAGCACCCGGCTGCCGCAGGCCCGTCTGACAAGGAACGCAAACGCAAGGAACGTCTGTCCGAGATCAAGACAGAGCTGCACAAAGAGCTTCTGGACAACCTGAACCTCAGCGCTCTGGACGCCGCGACGGAAAAAGATCTGCGCGCTGAAATCACGGATATCTCTTCAGAATTCCTGTCGACCCGCGACGTGGTTCTGACCCGCGATGAACGACTGATCCTGAACCAGGAACTGTATGACGAGGTGAAGGGCCTTGGCCCGCTTGAGCCCCTTTTGCAGGACGAAACAGTCAACGATATTCTGGTGAACGGCCCCCAGCAGGTCTTCATTGAACGCGAAGGTAAGCTTGAACTGACCGACGTAACCTTCAAGGATGAACGGCACCTTCTGCGCATTATCGACAAGATCGTGTCGGCTGTTGGCCGTCGTGTTGATGAAAGCAATCCACATGTGGACGCGCGTCTTGCTGACGGATCGCGTTTCAACGCGATGGTTCCCCCGATTGCGGTGGACGGCTCGCTGGTCTCTATTCGTAAGTTCAAGAAAGACAAGCTTGGCATCAACGAGTTGGTGAATTTCGGGGCCTTCTCGGAAGAGATGGCTGCCTATCTGCAAGCCGCCGTTGCCACCCGCCTGAATGTGATTGTGTCCGGCGGTACGGGCTCGGGTAAAACGACCACGCTGAACGCGCTGTCGTCCTTCATCGACAACAGCGAACGCATCCTCACGATCGAGGATACGGCGGAACTTCAGTTGCAACAGACCCATGTGGGCCGAATGGAAAGCCGCCCTGCAAACGTCGAAGGCAAGGGCGCGGTTACCCAACGCGACTGTCTGAAAAACGCGCTGCGTATGCGTCCCGACCGCATCATCGTGGGCGAGACCCGCGGCGAAGAGGTTATCGACATGCTGCAGGCCATGAACACTGGTCACGACGGGTCGATGACCACGATCCACGCGAACTCGGCCCGTGATGCTGTGTCGCGTCTGGAGAACATGGTCGCAATGGCCGGGATCGAGATGCCAATCAAGGCAATCCGCAGCCAGATCGCCTCGGCTGTGAACCTGATTGTGCAGGCCAGCCGCCTGCAGGACGGCTCGCGCCGCATGGTCTCGATCACCGAGATCACCGGTATGGAAGGCGAAGTCATCTCTATGCAGGAAGTGTTCCGGTACGAGCGACTGGGACTGGCGCCGGACGGAACGATCATCGGCCGCTTCAATGCGACCGGGGTGCGTTCGCACTATGCCGAGCGTTTCCGCCAGTGGGGCTATGACCTCCCCGCATCGATCTATGAGCCCTGGAGCGACTGATCATGACGATCTCTGCAGAACCGATTATCTATGGTTTGATCTTTCTGGCAGTTCTACTGCTGGTCGAAGGTATCTACCTGACATTGTTCGGGAAATCCATTAGCCTGAACAACCGGGTTAACCGGCGCCTCGACATGCTGGAAAAGGGCGCCGCCCGCGAAGAAGTGCTGGAAAAGCTGCGCAAAGAGATGAGCCAGCACGTCAAGGCTCAAGGCATTCCGTTCTATTCCCTTCTGGCCACCAAGGCGCAAAAGGCGGCTTTGGCGTTCACGCCCACTCAGCTGATCGTCATTATGGCGGCCCTGACCGTCTTTGCCTATTTCGGTCTCAGCGTTGCTACCGCCGCCAGCCTGCCGGTGCGCATTGGTGTGTCAATCGTCATGGGCGTCGGCGGTGTCTTCTTCTGGGTGAGCAACAAAGCCAAAAAGCGCATGTCGATGATCGAGGAACAGCTGCCGGACGCAGTGGAACTGATGGTGCGCTCACTGCGCGTTGGTCACCCGTTCTCGTCGGCTGTGCAGATCGTAGCCAAGGAAGTCCCCGACCCGCTTGGAACCGAGATGGGCCTGATTGCCGACGAAAGTTCCTATGGGCGTGACGTGGGCGAAGCGCTGGCGAATATGGCCGAGCGTATGGACAACCAGGACATGCGCTTTTTGGCAGTGGCCGTGACGATCCAGCAGACTTCGGGTGGTAACTTGGCCGAGATCTTGGACGGTCTGGCTAAGGTGATCCGCTCGCGCTTTCGTCTGTTTCGTCGTGTGCGCGCCATTACGGCCGAAGCGAAATGGTCCGGCAACTTCCTGTCCGGCTTTCCCCTTCTGGCGCTGGTCATGATCAACTTGATCCAACCCAACTATTACGACGATGTCCGCGAAACCGCATATTTCATCCCCGCATGTCTTGTCGTGGGTGCATTTCTGATCGCCAACATTTTCGTCATGCGTATGCTCGTGAACATCAAAGTCTAGGCTGTCAAAACCATGCAACCCATCATTGACTTTCTGACCGAACAGCTGGGACCCGCAGGCCCCATTCTTGCACTTGGCGGCGTTGGCATCGTTCTGGTCGTCATTACCTTGCCGTTCGTGTTGCGCAAGCAGGTTGATCCGCTGGATAAGCTGAAGAAACAGCGTGAAGGCAACGCGCGCGGCAATGTGAAGGCCGATTTGCGGGTCGCTCAGGGGTCCACGAAACTCGAGAAATACTCGGCCTTTCTGGAGCCTCAGGACGCGGAAGAATATTCGGCTGTTCAGCTGAAGCTGTTGCAGGCCGGCTATCCGGGAAAAAACGCGGTTCAAACCTATCACTTCATGCAGTTTGCTCTGGGGATCGGCCTTTTGGCGTTTGGTGTGTTCCTGACCATCCTGAAGACCGCAAATGGACAGGAAATGACCACGCAGGCCCGCATCATGTGGATCCTCATGCCCGGCGTCTGTGGGTATATGTTGCCGAAATACTGGGTGACCCGCCGCGTGGAAGAACGCAAAGAAGAGATCATCAATGGCTTCCCCGACGCGCTGGATATGATGCTGGTCTGCGTCGAAGCCGGCCAATCACTTGATCAGGCGATTCTGCGTGTTGCCAAGGAAATTCGCCCCTCTTATCCGTCACTGGCGGACGAGTTCTCGATCGTCTCGAACGAGATGAAGGCCGGTAAGGACCGCGTGCAGGTGCTGCGCGACATGTCCGAACGCTCGGGCGTGCCGGATGTGGCCAGCTTCGTGACCGTGATGATCCAGTCCTCGACCTTCGGTACGTCTATCGCCGAAGCCCTGCGCGTCTATGCAGGCGAGATGCGGGACAAGCGTGTCATGCGCGCCGAAGAGAAAGCCAACAAACTGCCGACCAAGATGACCTTGGCCACCATGATGCTGACGGTGCCACCTTTGTTGATCATTCTGATCGGTCCATCGGTTTACGAGATCTACCTGACTCTGAAAAACGTCAGATTCTGACCGCGCGTACAGCATGGAAAGGAACATCACGTGATCCAGCACCCTGCCCTTCCAAGGCAAATCGGCACGCGTGCGGGCATGTTGATCGTCGTTGCGTCTGCCGTTCTGCTGGCTGGCTGCCAAACCAACAGCACCGGATTCGGGCGCGCAGCTGACAGCCCCTATGCGCCCGGAACCCAAGGCACATTGGAAGACACGGTCGATGGGTTGATCGTCGGGCACAGACTGACCGCTGCAGGTGAACACGAACTGGCACTGAAGGCGTACAAACGGGCGGCGATCGAGCATGGGCTGACAGTGGACGTCCTGTCAGCGCTCGGGTCCGCCAACCTGCAGCTAGGCCGCTTAGGACAGGCCGAAAAGCTTCTGCGCAGGGCCACACAACTGGACGTGAACTTTGCACCGGCATGGAATAACTTGGGCGTAGTGCTGATGGAAACCAACCAAGTCAGCGAAGCAGTCCGCGTTTTCCAAATCGCATTTGGCCTGGATCGTGGCCAATCTGCCGAAATTCGAGAGAATTTGCGCCTAGCGCTCGCCAATCAGGGCAATCCGGACTATGATTCAGCCAATAATGATACATTTTCGCTGGTTCGGAGGGGCTCGGGTGACTACCTGCTGCTGTCCGAAATCTAGACGGAAAGACGAGCAGTAAAGGACGCGAACATGCGCCACTCCACTCTACTTGTGCTTTGCGTAAGCAGTGCCTTGGCCCTTTCGGCGTGTCAAAAAAACGAGGGCTCCGGCGAAGACGTCGAACGCGCTATGGCGGATCTGAATGTCATCGACGAAAGCAATCTTAGCGACATTATGCTGACGGTCGGTGCTCCTAACGAAGCCGTCGATTATTTCAGCCGCGCCGTGAAAAGCAATCCCGACCGCATTGATCTGCAACGCGGGCTCGCTCAATCCTTGGTCCGCGCCAAGCGCCCGGCCGAGGCCGTCGGCGCCTGGAAGAAAGTCGTAGCGCTACCTGGCGCTACGAACGAGGACCGCGTGTCACTAGCCGATGCGCTGATCCGTGCAGGCGACTGGAAACAGGCCGAGGCCGAACTGGACAAGATCCCCCCCACTCACGAAACCTATCCCCGTTACCGGCTTGAGGCGATGATCGCCGACAGCAAGGAAGAATGGAAGAAGGCCGACAGTTTCTATGAAACCGCGGTGGGGCTGACGACGAACCCGGCGACCGTTCTGAACAACTGGGGCTATTCCAAGCTGACACGCGCGGACTACAAGGGTGCCGAGGATCTTTTCATCCAATCCCTGAGCTATGACTCGAAACGGTTTACCACTAAAAACAACTTGATTCTGGCCCGCGGCGCGCAACGCAAATATACGCTGCCTGTCATTTCCATGACCCAGATTGAACGCGCGCAGCTGCTGCATACGTTGGCTTTGTCCGCGATCAAGCAGGGCGACGTGGCCATCGGCAAAGGTCTGCTGCAAGAAGCGATCGACACACATCCCCAGCATTTCGAGGCCGCCGCCCGCGCGCTTGAAGCTTTGGAAAACAACGCGACCAACGGGTAAGACGCATGCATGTAACCCTGACGCAATGGGCAGCAATGCTGTTCCTGCCCCTCGCCCTTCCGGTGTCCGCATGGGTGATCTGGTCTGACATGTCCCGCATGAAGATCCCAAACAAAGCCGTCATGGTCCTATTGATCGGCTTTGCTGTTTTGGGCCTCATTGCCTTGGACCTGACCGAGTATTTGTGGCGCTGGTCCCATTTCGCGATCATCCTTGTGATCGGTTTTCTGATGAATGCCGCCCGTATGCTGGGAGCAGGTGATGCCAAGTTGGTAGCCGCGATTGCGCCCTTCGTGGCGGTGCAAGATACCTTTCTTATGGCGACCATCTTTGCCGTAATGATCGTTCTGGGCTTCACCGCGCACCGCATTCTGCGGCGCATCAAATCCCTGCGCGAACTGACGCCAAATTGGGAAAGCTGGTCACGACGCGACTATCCGATGGGATTGAGCATTTGCCTGACATTCCTGACCTACCTGATTTGTGGATTGCTCTACGGCGCTTAACATCCAGCCCACCCCAAAAAGAAACCCGCAGCCGTTAGCTGCGGGTTTTTCGTTTTGTTTTCAACATAAACGGCCGCTTTACGAGGTTTCGTCCTCGTCTTCGGGTTTGCGCTCAACCGGTTCGGCCTTCTCCCCGGGCATGGCGTAGAGCGTATAAAGCTCAGTCCGGCGCACCTCACTCACCCGGTCTGCCCAGCTTTGCGCGGATATATCATCAAGGATGGCTTTGCGTGTAGGCGCCGACAAGGGGCATTTGGGCACCAGCAGATAGTCCGCGTTCTCGATCCCCGACAAATCGCCATAATACCAAGGCGCACCGCGCTTAAGCGGCGTCAGATCAGCGTAGAGCCAGTAGCTCGACAGAAGGTCCGCAGTGAAGATCTCAGCCCCGGCACCTTCCTCCCAATTCGCGATGTCATTGGCGACGGTTTCAAACCACCCAACAAGCCCCAGTTCCAACGAGCAATACGCCAGATCCTCGCCTAGGAAATTAATCTGCTGCTTGTCGCGATCCGTATATTCGGCGTAGTGCGCAAACGCGGTCCCTTCGCCATCCATTGCGGCGCGATAGTCCAGTTGGAATGCGCGCGGGGCATAGGTTTGCAGGTCTTCATGCAGACCCGACCCCGGCATCAAAGGCGCGTATTCCTCGACATCCGTAGCAAGATGTCGCAGCGGGCTTGCGGTCAAATTCAGGAAGCTTGGGGTCGCAAAGGCCAAGGCCGCAATTGCGCTGAGCGTCACCGATTGCCGCAGCTCCCAACCAAACCCGTTCCGAAGCCCTGCATCGGGAAGACGTGCAAAAAGCAACAAGCCCAAAAGCCACAACCATTGGGGATCATTTCCGAAATTCTGATAGGTCACGTAGAAGAAGGCAGGTGCCAGCAGCAACAGCATCAACCCCTCGGGCTTGCGATCCGCCTGCCGCATAAAAACCACCGCTGCCAGAATGATCAGCGATCCACCGATATAGGCGGGCGCGCTGACCACATAGCTAAAGTCGCGCCCCGGATGGGGACGCACCTCGGAACCGGCGACGTTCAGAAGATCCTGCAGATAGGCCAGCCAGAATACAGGCGTCCCAACGGCAAGCGTCACCAATCCAGCTGCAACTACCCCACTGACAACCGCCCAGAAAACTGTACGTCCTGCCCCGCGCGCCAACAGCCCAATTAGAACCGGAAAGAAGAACGCCGCGAAATAGGTCACTTTGATCAGCGCCATCACGACCATCATCGTGCCGACCACAACACCGTCCGCGACGGACGCGCTGCGGCTGCCGCTTGACGGGATCATGGCAACCGTGATGGCCAAGAAGGCTGCAGCCCAGGCCCAGCGATTGTAGTGCATCGAGATCGAAACGGCATCCACGGCCTCGCCATACACCAGAGCCACGCAGAAAATCAGAATGGTGGCGGCAAACAGATAGGCCCAGCCCCCCGAGAACCGGCTTCTTGCCACCCACCAGACAAAAGGAAACAGCGCCAAGGCCACAAGATATTGCCCCGCCAAAATCGCCTGTCCGGCCCCAAATCCAAGCTTCAGGAAGACAACAATCGGCGCGAAGGCCAGGATGCCAATCGGAGTGACGAAATCGAAATGCGGCACATCTCCGCCCTGCATCCGAAGCAGCATCTGCAACAGGTGCAGCGTGTCCCCTTCGTGCTTGCCGATAAAGAACCCGCCTTTCAAAAAGGTCAGGGTTGCATAGGCCGCCAGAAGCGCGGCCATGAAGACCGCCAAAATCTTACCATTATTTGCGCTCATCCCTGCCCTCATTTTTTTGTAGCCAGATTAGCGTCAATGTATTCTCTGGCAAGGCTTTGTAAGCTATACAAGTGCATATATACTCGGATTAATGGAATAATCTGAACGAATGATCGGGCAAAGAAAATGAATGTGCAACAGGCTGATATGATTGCGCCTCCGGGCCTGAAAACTGCAAGCGACCTTGGGCTGACCACTGTGATGATGCGGGACATCCTGCTGAAGACCATGTTCCGCACCAATCTGGAACGGATCACCGATCTGGAACGCGTCCTGTGCGTCCCTGCCCGCGTGGTGCAAGAGCTGATCGACATGGGCCGTGACCTTGGGCTAGTCGAGGCAATGGGCACCCTGCATGCTGGCGCGCAAAGCTCGGAAATGGGCTATCGCCTGTCGGACACTGGCAAGGCGCGCGCGCTGGATGCACTGTCGCAGTCTGAATATTTCGGCGCCATGCCCGTCCCGATGGAGATTTACGCCAAGCAGGTGAAACGCCAGTCGATCCGCAACATCACCATGACCCGCGATCAGCTGACCGGCGCGATGGGGCATCTGATCTTGCCTGACAACTTGCTGGATCAGCTTGGACCTGCGGTTGGCTCGGGCCGCTCGATCCTGATGTATGGCCCGCCCGGTAACGGCAAGTCCTCGATCTCGAACGGGATCCGCGACGCGCTGGGGGACAAGATCTATGTTCCGAAAGCGATTGAGTATTCGGGCCAGATCATCACCGTCTATGACCCGATTGTGCATTCCTCGGCGGAAGAGGATTTCGACAATCCGGATTCGCTGCGCCGGAAGGCCAAGAAATATGACCGCCGCTATGTGCTGTGCGACCGCCCGACCGTAATCACCGGTGGTGAACTGACGCTGGACATGCTGGACCTTGTCTATAACCCCACAGCGCGCACCTATACCGCCTCGCTTCAGCTGAAAGCCACCGGCGGCGTCTTCATCGTGGACGACCTTGGACGTCAGGCCGAGCCACCGCAGGCGCTGATCAACCGCTGGATTGTGCCGCTGGAAGAAAACAAAGACATCTTGGCCCTGCAATCGGGCGAGAAGTTCGAGGTCCCCTTCGACACGCTGGTCATCTTTTCGACCAACTTCCACCCGAACAAGATCTTCGATAGGGCGGCACTGCGCCGGATCTTCTATAAGATCAAGATCGACGGCCCGGACCAAGAGGACTATCTGAAAATCTTTGCCATGGTCGCGAAGAAGCGCAAGATGCCTCTGTCGCAAGAGGCCTTGATCCACCTTCTGAAGAACAAGTACCCGCTGATCGACAACATCTATGCGAACTATCAGCCGATCTTCTTGATCGATCAGATGATCTCGATCTGCGAGTTCGAGGGCATTCCGAACCAGATGTCGCCGGAACTGATCGACCGGGCGTGGGAAAACATGTTCGTGAAGGAAGAAGAGATCATTCACTAAGCGAATGACGTAAAACCGGGCGGGCTCTGTATGTCAGACCCCGCCCGATTTTTTTTGCCGGTCAGGGACAATACCGGCAAATTCTGAGATCAGTGATCCTCACCGGATGCGAACAACGCTGACATGGCCGCAGATTGCAGGCCGAAATCTCCTCCGGTGGCGTCCGCAAGGCTTTGACCTGGTTGCAGATCAACCCCTGCCTCGGAAAGAAGCGCCCGGCCCTCTTGCAGGTCATGCCCGGACAGGGCCATCAACGTCGCCTCGTCTGCCTGCGCAACCGCCATCACCATGCTGCGAATGGGGGGCTCGCCCGTGCCGCCGATTGGTAGCACCGTCGCGATGGTTAACGCGGCCCCAACCCCCATGATCCACATCGCCAGCGGGCGTTTGAAATAGGTGGTCAGAGCGCGCCAGTTCAACAGGATATGCGCCCCGACACCAATCAGCATCAACCACCCTGCCCATTCATGAATCACCTTCCCCAACATGGTGTTCATGTGGAAAAACATCAGCGTGCCCGTCACGCCCATCACAAGAAATGATCCCACCGTCAGTGGCGTGGCCCATTTGCGCAGTGTCGACATCGTATTACTCCTTTGGTCGTCCTGAGTGATACGGTGGCCCCACGTTTTTCCGTCGCACTGATGCTGATCGCTCCTGACCTTTGACGTGGCGTTTCAATTTCGCGGCCGCCCTGCGGGGCTATGCTGATCGCGAAAGGAACCACCATGAGCGACTTATCCCCTGACACCGAAACACGCCTGCGCGATAGCTTCGCCGCGCAGTCCCTGATGACCTTTGCTGGCGCCAAGGTGGACAGCTGCACCTATGGGCAGTTTCGCATCACCAGCCCCATCCATGATGACATGCGCCAGCAGCACGATTTCGGCCACGCGGCTCTGACCTTCGCCTTGGGCGACACAGCGGCGGGCTATGCGGCCATGTCCGTCATGCGCCCAGATCAAGAGGTGCTGACCGCCGAAATGAAGATCCAACTGCTCGCGCCTGCAAAAGGCCAGCGTCTGGTAGCCGAGGGCCGCATTATCAAGGCCGGACGCCGCCTGATCCCGGTCGAGGCCGACGTCTGGGCCGAGGATGGCGACACCACAGCGCACATCGCGCGGCTGATCGGCACGATGGTCCCGGTCGACATCCCGGTTGCCGCGACGTGAGACTTGCGCGCCCCTGAACAGACGGCGCAAAGTTCATTGAACACAAAGGATAAAATCATGTCAGACCGCGCTTCCATCACCGAAGAAAACCAAGTCGCCACGGTCACCCTGACCCGCGCGGACAAGCGCAACGCGCTGGATCTGGACATGATCCGGGCCATCGTCGACGCGGGCGAGACCCTCGCCGCACGCGAGGACATTCGTGCCGTGGTGCTGACCGGTGACGGGCCTGCATTTTCCGCCGGGCTGGATCTGAACGCCATGCCACAGATCGCAAAATACGCGATGCAAGGCGGCGTGTTTTTGGAACGCACCCACAACAACTCGAACCTCTTCCAAGCCGCCAGCATGGTCTGGGCCGAGATGCCGCAACCGGTGATTGCCGCCGTGCATGGCTATGCCTTCGGCGGTGCGTTTCAGATCATGCTTGGCGCGGACATGCGTATCAGTGCGCCGGACACGCGGTTTTCGATCATGGAGGGCCGCTGGGGCATCATCCCCGACATGGGCGGCATGGTTCTGATGCGTCGCTTGGCGCGGGGCGATGTGATCCGCAAACTGACCTACTCCGCCGAGCAATTCGAGGCACCCGCCGCGCTGGACTGGGGTTTTGTCACCGAAATTTCAGACACACCGCTTGAGCGCGCCCGCGCCATCGCCGTCGATATCGCCTCGAAATCCCCCGACGCCATCCGCACCGCCAAAGCCCTAATCCGCGACACCGAGCTGATGGATGTCCGCGAGACGCTGATTGCTGAAAGCAAAGCGCAAGAAAAGCTGATGGGCACGCCCAATCAGATGGAGGCGGTGATGGCCGGGATGCAGAAGCGGAAGGCGGAGTTTAAGGACTGAGGGGAGCCATCGGTGGATGGCGGTTATGCGCGCTCGCTGAAACAATTGTGCTGTCTGACAAATGCCAAGCGGTTGATTTCGGTTTCTTCGGCTCATTGATGCGAACAAGTGGCCAAATCAGGTCCACCAAAAACGGATGATTTCCTGACTGGTTTGGAAGTAGCCAAATGGGGAAGGTCTGGACATGGCAAGGCGCTAGATAAGCGCCCTGCCCCCTCAGGCCCGTTTCCTCTGACACTGCCCATTGAGATGCTCTATGAACCAGCTTTCAAGAGCGGAAATATTGCCATCAAGTTGTACAGCCAAGCCTGCTGTATAGGTGTCAAAAGCATCCTGGTTCAGGTGATTGAGACCAACCAAGACAGGGATATCATCCGCAAGCGCATTGGCGATCACGTCGCGAAACCCGCGTCCGTCGGCCTCTTGCTTGCCGAACTTGTTGATGATCAGGCAGTCGATGCCTTTTGCAAGCCCAGCCTCAGCCAGCCCAACCGAGGTTTCAAGCGCACTCGCATCAAGCCGGCAGCCACGCGAGTTCTGGCCGAGGTTTTGCGAGATGCGCAGGATCGGGCCTTCGGGCAGCACTTTGACGTCCATGTCACACGGCCCGTCATAGTCGCGTTCGGTGTTGATCTGGACAATGCCGCCCAGACGCCAACCATAGCCGGTCAGTCGGTCCGCCAATTCCAGCAGCAACTCATCGGTGTCTCCGCGGCCTGTGGACATCGTGTAGGCAATCTTCATGTCTTTTCCTTTCCGTGGACGCGATCCCGTTGGATCATTCCACCGGCTTCAAATCCGCGCCTGTGATCTCGGCCTTGGCGGCAAGTTCGGCCACGAAAGCGCGTGCGCCTTTGGCCCATGCGGCTTTCTCCATCGCCTCGGCAATGCGCGGTTTGACTGTGTGATACGGCAGCTCTGCCCCCTCTTCGGCGGCATCCATACGGATGATGTGCCAGCCGTGGCGGGTCAGAACGGGTTCTTCTGTGATGGCGCCGTTATCCAAGCCACGCAGCGCTTTTTCAAACTCTGGCACGGTGTCACCCGGCCCAAGCTGGCCCAGCGCCCCGCCCGAGGATTTCGAGCCGCAATCGCTGTGCTCTTCGGCGATATGCGCGAACTTGCGCGGGTTTGCGTTCACTGCTGCCAGCACTTGATCGGCACGGGCCTTGGCGGCATCTGTTTCGGCCTGATCACGCGGATCGCAGGCGATCAGGATGTGCGAAACCTCCCACAGGGGTGGCGCACGAAAACGGGATGGGTCGCGGGACCATTCGGCGTGAACGGCGTCTTCGCTTGGCGCGGCGACCTCGACTTCGGTTTCGAGAAGGCCCCGGATCAGGGCCTCCTCTTCTGTTTCAAAGCGGCCCGGAGCGACCTCGGCCGGATCAGCCGTGATCTGGCGCGCGCGGGCTTCTTGCAAAAGAAGGGTCCGCACGGCGACAGCATTCGCTGCCTTGCGCCAGGCAATGCCGGGCTTGCCGGTGGGGGCGTCGTGGTTCTGCGCCTCGGCGGCGACGACCGCATGAGGGACGGTTTCACCATTGACGACGAGATCGGGGAACAGGGCCGCATTCATGGTCTTTTACTCCGCAGGGTTTGCAGGTTTCTGACGGCGCGAGCGCACCACCTGATAGCCGGGACGCCAGATATAGCGCACAGGCACCGACAGCATGTGCACCAGTCGGGTGAACGGGAAGACAAGGATGATTGTCAACCCAAGGAACAGGTGCAGTTTGAAGACCCACGACACGTCAGCGATATAGCTGGCAGCCGCACCATCAAAGGTGAAGATCCCCTGCGCCCAAGACATGAACTTGACCATCTCGTGCCCGTCCAGGTGACCCAGCGACACGAAGATCGTGCAGATGCCAAGCACCAGCTGCGCCAAGAGCATGCCAAGGATGGCAATGTCCCAGAAGCTCGAGGTCTGGCGGATGCGTGGATCGGTCCAACGACGGTGGAACAGCATGCCGCCACCCACCAGCGCCATAACACCGGCGATACCACCAGCTACAACGGCCAGAAGTTGTTTGGCGCCGTGGCTGATGCCCATAGCGTCGAAGATCCAAATCGGGGTCAGAAGACCGATCAGGTGGCCAAAGAAGATGACCAGAACGCCAACATGGAACAGGATCGAGCCCATCACCAGCTGCTTGCGACGCAACATCTGGGACGACGAGGTTTTCCATGTGAAGGGATCGCGGTCATAGCGCGCGATGCTTCCCATGATCCCCACGCCCAAGGCGATATAGGGGAAGATTCCAAAGAAGAAATTGTGCATTTCCGCCTCCATCATTCCGCAGCCACGCCGGGGGCGCGGGCTGCTGTGTCTGATTTGGGTTCATCCATGCGCGCCAGCATGTCGCGCACTTGTGGGCATCCGGCGTTGGGATCGGGGCCGAAGCGGACTTCGCTTTCCTCCCAGATCTCGTCCAGAGCCTCCAGATCGTTTGGATCGACCTCGGGCTGTTCCAACAGCTCGGCCACAGCCTCTTTATCGGCTTCTACGCCAGACAGCTGTAGCAAAGCGGCGAACACGGCAGCATATGGGCTTTCACGTCGAACCAGTCGTTCGCTCAACGCTTCCAGAATATGCGCCGCGTCCGCCAGGGTATCCTGCACCTCGGCATAGGGACGCGTGGACAGGAATTCCAATAGAACAGGCAGGTGGTCGGGCAGTTCGCTTGAGACCGGATCGAACCCGGCCTCGCGATACATTTCGACCAGCGACACCATCGCGCCGCCCCGATCGCGGCTTTCACCGTGAACATGTTCAAACAAGTTCAGCGACAAAGTACGCGAGCGATCGAAGAGCAGCACATACTGCTCTTCCAGGTCATAGATGTCCTGCGTGCCCAAGGCATCAACCAAGGGACGCAGGTCGCGCCGGGCAGCCGCCGTAAGACGGCTGTCCGATGCCAGCACCGCGCCGATTTCCGGCATGGCCTGCTGCAGTTCGCGAGTGGGGTAGCTTAGAACCAGCGAGATTGCTTTTAGCGAACGGTCCATTACATCACCTCCGACGGCATTTTCAGGGCTTTCTTGGCGCCGCCAAAGAGCGAGGCCTTCGACGTTCCACCGGAACAGCCGTTGGTGTCGGTGAAGCCGCAGCCGCCGCGCAGATCGTAAGCGTCTTCCACTTGCTCACGGTGCGTGGTCGGGATCACGAAACGGTCTTCGTAGTCCGCCAAGGCCATGATTTTATACATGTCCTCGATCATCCGACCCGACAGACCGACCCGCTGGGCCAGACCTTCATCCGTTACGCCCTCGATGGTTTTTGAGCGCATGTAGGCGCGCATACCCAGCATCCGCTCCAACGCTGTGACCACGGGGGCTTCGTCGCCGGCGGTCAGCATGTTGGCCAGATACTTGACCGGGATACGCAGGTTCTGCACGTCGGGCATTGCGCCGTCGGTGCCGATTGCGCCTGCTTCGGCTGCGTTCTGGATCGGGCTAAGCGGCGGGATGTACCAGACCATCGGAAGGGTGCGATATTCGGGGTGCAGCGGGAACGCCACTTTCCACTCCATCGCCATCTTCCAGACCGGGCTTTCCTGAGCTGCCTTGATCCAATCCTGCGGAACACCGTCGCGCGCTGCGGCGGCAATCACTTCGGGATCGTTCGGGTCAAGGAAGACACCCAGTTGCGCGTCGTAAAGATCGGTGGTGGCTTCCGCATTTGCGGCATCCGCGATCTTGTCGGCATCATAGAGCATCACACCCAGATAGCGGATCCGGCCCACGCAGGTTTCCGAACATACGGTCGGGTTGCCGCTTTCGATGCGCGGATAGCACAGGGTGCATTTCTCGGACTTACCGGTCGACCAGTTATAGTAGACCTTTTTGTAAGGACAGCCCGAGACACACATCCGCCAACCGCGACACTTCTCTTGGTCGATCAGAACGATGCCGTCTTCCTCGCGCTTATAGATCGCGCCCGAGGGACACGAGGCTGCACAAGCCGGGTTCAGGCAGTGTTCGCACAGACGAGGGAGATACATCATAAAGGTGTTCTCGTATTCCCCGTAGATCTGCTTTTGCACACCTTCGAAGTTGTAGTCTTCACCACGTTTCGAGAACTCGCCGCCCAGGATTTCTTCCCAGTTCGGTCCCTTCTCGATCTTCTCGATCCGTTCGCCGGTGATCTTGGAACGCGGGCGGGCGGTCGGGAAGGCCTCCATTTCGGGGGCCGACTTCAGGTGGTCATAGTCGAAATCGAACGGCTCATAGTAGTCGTCGATCTCGGGCAGGTCGGGGTTGGCGAAGATATTCGCCAAGATCCGCCATTTCGACCCCTGTTTGGGCTGCAACTTGCCCGATTTGGTGCGTTCCCAGCCACCGTTCCAACGCGCCTGGTTTTCCCAGTCTGTCGGATAGCCGGTGCCCGGTTTGCTTTCCACGTTGTTGAACCATGCGTATTCAACACCATCACGGGACGTCCAGACGTTCTTACACGTCACAGAGCAGGTGTGGCACCCGATACATTTATCAAGGTTCAACACCATGCCGATTTGAGCACGTACCTTCATTCTGCTGCCTCCTTATTCGGGGTCGCTTCACGGTCGAGCCAGTCAACCTTCTTCATCTTGCGCACCACGACGAATTCATCGCGGTTCGCACCAACGGTGCCGTAGTAGTTGAAACCGTAAGATTGCTGGGCATAGCCGCCGATCATGTGAGTGGGCTTCAGCGTCGCACGCGTGACCGAGTTGTGAATGCCGCCGCGTTTACCGGTCTTCTCGGACCCGGGCGTGTTCACGATTTTCTCTTGCGCGTGATACATGAAGGTCGTTCCGTCCTTCATCCGCTGGCTGACAACCGCACGGGCCGTCAGGGCACCGTTCGAGTTGTACAGCTCGACCCAATCGTTATCGACAATACCTGCCGATTTCGCATCGTTTTCCGAGATCCAGATCACCGGGCCACCGCGGTTCAGCGTCAGCATGTGAAGGTTATCGGAATAGGTCGAGTGGATGCCCCATTTCTGGTGCGGCGTGATGAAGTTCAACACCACATGCGGCCAGTCTTTCTCGCTATGCACCTCGTCGGTGATCGTTTTCAGATCGACGGGGGGACGATAGGACAGGAAGCCCTCACCAAAGGCCAGCATCCACTGGTGATCCTGATAGGTCTGTTGACGACCGGTCAGAGTCCGCCACGGGATCAGCTCGTGCACGTTGGTGTAGCCCGCGTTATAGCAGACCTCTTCGCTTTCCAGACCCGACCAAGTGGGCGACGAGATGATCTTGCGGGGTTGCGCGGCGATGTCGCGGAACCGGATCTTTTCGTCTTCCTTCGGCTTAGCCAGATGGGTGTGATCGCGGCCCGTAGCGGTGGACAGAGCGTCCCACGCTTTGACAGCAACTTCACCGTTGGTTTCCGGCGCCAGCATCAAGACGACCTCGGTCGCATCAATGTCGGTCACGATCTTCGGCTGACCCTTGGCGGGGCCGTCCTCGTGCACACCATTCAACTCGCGAAGGTGCTGCACTTCGTGCTTGGCGTCGACCATGATGCCTTTACCGCCATTGCCCAGCTTGTCCAGAAGCGGACCAAGGGCCACGAAGCGGTCATAGATCGCGGTATAGTCGCGTTCCACCGGCACATAGTTCGGCGCGGTCTTGCCCGGAATAAGATCGCATTCGTCCTTCTTCCAATCCCGCACTTGATCCTGCGCCAGTTCACCCGGGGTGTCGTGCAGAAGCGGAACCTGAACGATGTCCGTCTCCACACCCAGAATTTCCGGGGCAACTTCCTGGAACTTGTGGGCGATGGACTTGAAGATCTCCCAGTCCGACTTGCTTTCATATGCCGGGTCCACGGCCGCCTGAAGCGGGTGGATGAACGGGTGCATGTCCGAGGTGTTCAGGTCGTTCTTTTCGTACCACGAGGCCGTGGGCAGAACGATGTCCGAATAAACCGCGGTGGTCGACATGCGGAAGTCCAGCGTGACCAAGAGGTCCAGTTTGCCTTCCGGCGCATCCTTGTGCCACTTGGCTTCTTTCGGAAGCTGCGCGCCTTCTTCCCCAAGATCCTTGCCCAGAACACCGTGATCGGTGCCCAAGAGGTGCTTCAGGAAGTACTCGTGCCCCTTGCCCGACGAACCCAGCAGGTTCGAGCGCCAGACAAACAGGTTACGTGGCCAGTTTTCAGGTGCATCCGGGTCCTCGCAGGACATTTCCAGATCGCCAGATTTCAGCTGCTGCGCCACATAGGCAGGGATCTCCATGCCCGCGTCTTTGGCCTGTTTGGCCACCTCCAGCGGGTTGGTTTTCAGCTGCGGTGCCGACGGCAACCAGCCCATCCGTTCCGCACGGATGTTGAAGTCGATCATCGAGGCGTCCCAATCACCTTCCGGTGCGGTGGGCGACACGATCTCGCTTGCGGTCAGGGTCTCGTAACGCCACTGATCCGAGTGCGCATACCACATCGAAGTCGAGTTCATGTGACGCGGCGGACGGCCCCAATCGAGCGCGAATGCCAGCGGCAACCAACCGGTCTGCGGACGCAGTTTTTCCTGACCCACATAGTGGGCCCAACCACCGCCGGACTGACCGACACAACCGCACATGATCAGCATGTTGATCACGCCGCGATAGTTCATGTCCATGTGGTACCAGTGGTTCATCGCAGCGCCGATGATGATCATCGACTTACCGTTGGTCTTCTCGGCGTTCTGCGCGAATTCACGGGCGACGTGAACGATCTTGTCGGCGGAGACGCCGGTGATCTTCTCGGCCCATACAGGTGTGCCCGGCACGTCTTCGTTATAGTCCTTGGCAACCCAGTCGCCGCCCAGACCACGGTCCAAGCCATAGTTGGCACAGAACAGATCGAATACGGTGGCCACGCGGACCACGCCCTCTTTGGTCTGGATCTCGCGCACCGGGATATTGCGGGTCAGAACGTCGGGACGATCATCGCCGGTCGAGAACTGCTCGGTCGCACCAGCGCCGAAATACGGAAAATCAACACCAGCGACACGATCATGGTCGCCATCGCCGATCAGCGTCATTTTCAGATCGGTGTCGGCCTCTTGGGCGCGTTCTTCGAGGTTCCACTCCCCGTCTTCGCCCCAGCGATACCCGATCGAGCCATTGGGCGCGACCAGACCACCGGACTTTTCGTCCAGAGCAACGGTTTTCCATTCAGGGTTATTTTCTTCGCCCAGCTTGCCGTCCAGATCGTCAGCACGCAGGAAGCGGCCGGGAACCAGCTTGCCGTTCTTGTCTTCCAACTTCACCAGCATCGGGAAGTCGGAATACTTGCGGCAGTAGTCCTCGAAATACTCGACTTGGTTGTCCAAGTGGAATTCGCGCAGGATCACGTGGCCAAAGGCCATAGCCAGAGCCGCGTCAGTACCCTGTTTGACGTTCAGCCAGACGTCGCCAAACTTGGCGGCTTCCGAATAGTCGGGGCAGATAACGGCGGACTTGGTGCCGCGGTAACGCGCTTCGGTGTAGAAGTGCGCATCCGGCGTCCGCGTTTGCGGCACGTTCGAGCCCCAGAGCAGCAGATAGCCAGCATTGTACCAGTCAGCGGATTCCGGCACGTCGGTTTGTTCACCCCAAGTCATGGGCGAGGCCGGCGGAAGGTCGCAATACCAGTCATAGAAGGATCCGCAGACCCCACCAATCAGGCTGAGGTAACGCGCGCCCGCAGCGTAAGAGATCATCGACATCGCCGGAATGGGCGAGAAGCCGATCACGCGGTCGGGGCCGTATTTTTTGGCGGTATATGCGTTGGCGGCGGCGGTAATCTCGGTCGCTTCGTCCCAGCTTGCGCGGACAAATCCACCCTTACCGCGGGTCTTAACATATGAATCGCGCAGGATCGGGTCGTTCTGGATCGCGGTCCAAGCCTCGATCGGCGACATGGTCTGGCGCATCCGGCGCCATACTTTCATAAGACGGCCACGGACCAGCGGGTTCTTCACGCGGTTTGCGGAATACAGATACCAGCTGTAGGACGCGCCACGGGCACAGCCGCGCGGTTCATGGTTGGGCAGGTCGGGGCGCGTGCGCGGGTAATCGGTTTGCTGGGTTTCCCAGGTTACGATCCCCGACTTCACATAGATCTTCCACGAACACGATCCGGTACAGTTCACCCCATGGGTCGAGCGCACAACTTTGTCGTGGCGCCAGCGATTCCGATAGGTGTCCTCCCAGTCGCGGTTTTCGTTGGTCACTTGGCCATGACCGTTAGAAAACTGTTCCAGTTCTTTGGACTGGAAGAAGTTCAGTCTGTCGAGCAGGTGGCTCATCTGATTTCTCCTAGGTTGGCTGGCCTACCCCGGCAGCTTGCCGGGGTAGGTAGGCGTGCGTATCAAGGGTTCTTCACGTAGGCGCCGGGGCGCAGGTAGAACCACCAGTTGATGGCGATGCAGACCGCATAGAAGATCGCGAAGCCGTACAAAGCGTACTCAGGCGTTCCGGCTTTCAGCTGTTCACCAAACACTTTGGGGATGATGAAGGCGCCGTAAGCAGCAACCGCAGCGGTCCAACCCAGAGCAGGACCAGCCTGTTCTTTGTTGAACACCATCGCGATGGTGCGGAAGGTCGAGCCGTTGCCGATACCAGTTGCGGCGAACAGGATCAGGAACAGACCCAGGAACGGGTAGAAGTATTGTTCCGGAGTTGCCGACGAATAGGCCTGCTGGATGAAGTAGGCGACACCCAGCGCCGAGGCGACCATGACGACCGAGATAATCTGGGTCACTTTCGCGCCACCGGCTTTGTCAGCCCACATACCACCCAGCGGACGGATCAGCGCGCCGATAAACGGGCCCATCCAGGCGAACATCAGGGCCGACGGGCCGTTGGGGTTTACCATGTCGTGTGTCATCACACCGTCGACCTCGACGTGGCTGAAACCAAACACAACTTTGATGGTCAGCGCCAGAGCGGCCGAGTAGCCGATGAACGAACCAAAGGTCATGGTGTAGATCACGGTCATGGCCCAAGTGTGCTTGTTGCCGAAGATCTTGTACTGGCGGCTCAGGTTTTGACCGACAGCGCCCGGGATCATTTTCAGACCCAGAACGGTCAGGGCGATAACGATCGGCAGAACGATCCATTTCGATACACCCATGCCCGAGGTCGGCAGACCGCCCTCAGTGCCCGGCAGCAGCAGCCACAGGCCGAAGGCTGCGGTCAGGAAACCGATCAGCAGCATGCCGGTGATCGTGGCAAACGCGCCAAGCGGTCCGGGGATGTTTGGCGAGACGTGTTCGTCACGGATGTTGTTCATTCCCATCCAGCCAATGATCGCCAGCGGGATCAGAAAAACCAGCCAGATCAGACCAGCGTTCTGGATGTAAGTCTCGGTCCCGGAAGGGATTTTACCGATCAGCGTACCCGAGGTATTCACCAGCGTGCGGCTTTCGCCACCGAAGATACCCATAGTCATCGCCAGCGGGATCAGGATCTGCATGGTGGTCACACCGAAGTTGCCCAGACCAGCGTTCATACCCAGCGCGTAGCCCTGAATTTTCTTCGGATAGAAGAAGCTGATGTTGGACATCGAGGACGAGAAGTTACCGCCGCCGATCCCCGACAGGAAGGCCAGGATTTGGAAGTACCACAGAGGTGTATCGGGGTTCTGCAGCGCCAGACCAGCGCCTGCGGCCGGGATCATCAGAAGTGCTGTGGTAAACACAATGGTGTTTCGCCCGCCCGCGATACGAATGAAGAAGGTCGACGGAATACGCAGCGTTGCACCGGTCAGACCAGCGATTGCGCCCAACGTAAACAGGTCGGATTTTGCGAACTCAAAGCCCAGATTAAGCATCTGAACGGTGATGATGCCCCAGTACAGCCAGACAGCAAAGCCGCACAGCAGGCTGGGAATGGAAATCCACAGATTTCGGTTGGCAATGGACTTACCGGTGGACGCCCAGAAGGCCTCGTCATCCGGTGTCCAGTTTCTTAGATCTTGTCCCACGACAGTCCCTCCTCAGGGTTTGATTGGGCGGGCGACCGGGACAGGCGGCCCACCATATTCTTTGTTCAGACTTTTTCAGCGTGCGTGCGGTTGTATTCCTCGATCACGGCGCGCGATTCAGTCACCGCGTTCACGGCGCGGGCGGCGCGAAGCTCCAACCCGTCAAGCTGAGCTTTTTCAAAGAGCGCACGTTCCTCGGCCTCTTTCTCGGGCGAGAAGCGGACGAAGAGGGCCAGAACCGAGGCACAGCAGACCAGGATGCCGATTACGAAGAAGGCGTTGTTCCAGGCCATTTCGCCTTTGAACAGGAAGCCTGCAGCCACCGCACCGGCGTTACCACCAGCACCCACGATGCCTGCCACAGCGCCCAGCGCTTTCTTGTTGACGAAGGGAACGACCGAGTAGGTTGCGCCTTCCGACATCTGCGTGAACAGCGAGAAGATGATCAGCATCGGGATGGCCAAGAACAGCACGTCCATGCGGCTGAACAGCATCAGGGCAAGGCCCTCGCCCAGCAGCACGATGAACAGCCAGAAGGTCCGGCCGCGCAGCCCCCACAGCGACGCGAAGTTGTCACCGAAGATGCCGCCCAACGTACGGGCGAAGATGTTCATCAGACCGAAGGACGCCGCGATCAGACCGGCAGTAACCAGCGTCAGACCATCGAAGTAGTCATAAAAGTACAGTGCGGCGACGTTGTTGACGGTCAGTTCGATGCCGAAGCAAGCAGCATAGATGAAGAACAGAACCCAGACACGATAGTCCGCCATGGCCTTGAAGTAGGCACCAGTGACTTTCTTCTTGTCTTCAAGCTGACCCTTTTCGCGCAGCTCTTTAAAGTTCCCGTCAGGGGCGTCTTTCGTTAGGAAGAAGTAGGCAATACCGACCACGAAGATCACACAGCCAACAACGACCATCGACAAGCGCCAGCTTGACGCATCTGTGAAGCCAAGCGTGATGAAGACCGAGAAGACCAGCGGCATTGCAAACTGCGTGACACCGCCACCCAGGTTACCCCAGCCAGCGCTGGTTGCGTTGGCCGTGCCTACGACGTTCGGCGCAAACATCACTGTGGTGTGATACTGCGTAATCACGAAGGCCGCACCGATCATGCCGATCAGCAGGCGGAAGAACAGGAAGCTTTCGAAGCTATCGGCCAAACCAATCCCGGCTACCGGGAAGGCACCGAGAATCAAAAGCCATGTATAGGCGAGCCTTGGACCGATCCGGTCACACAGCCAGCCAATAAAGAAGCGTCCGACGATCGTCATTGCTACCGAAGCAATGATCGACCAACCGACCTGCGATTTCGTTAGCCCAAGCTCATCGCGCACGACGATCATCAAGGGCGCGATACCGAACCATGCAAAAAAGCACGAAAAGAACGCAAACCACGTCATGTGGAAGGTTCTGATTTGCACCATTCGGACGTTGAAGAAGTTACTCCAAAGGCTTGTGGCCTTATTCTGAATTTCCATTTCCCTTGTCCCCTTTTCGACCCTCAGACCTGACCCTTTCAGGATAGGCCTGCGGTCGTTTTCGATGGGGACACCGTCTGCGAGGGCTGCGCAGTTTGTTTTGATCCAAGTCAAAAAACAAAATTTGTCCTTTAAAATAAACCACTTACCAAAATTCCTCAAGCCAACCGCCACTGAACTGCAAGTTGAAGGGTGAAAGAAAACAAACGAAGGTTTGACATTTATCAATCGCAGCAGTTAAGAATTTTTCAAAATCAGAAAGCCAGTAAATCCGCCATGCCCGAATCGCATCGACCAGATATTCGCAAGCTCGACTTGTTCTCGGAAATGTCCGACGAGAACTTCCAGTCGTTGATGCACGCGTCGTATCTTCAGACGTTTCCGCCGCAGATCGAACTGATCACGGAAGGCGATTCCAGCGACTTTCTACATGTGGTTGTTGACGGCTCGGTCGAGCTATTCGCCCGTTGGAACAACCGCGAAACCAGCGTGGCGATCATCCGTCCGATCTCGACCTTCATTCTGGCGGCCACCTTGCGCGATGCGCCAAACCTGATGTCTGCACGCACGCTCGAGAAAAGCCGCGTGGTTCTGATCCCAAGCGAAGACGTGCGCCGGATCTTTGACGCGGACAACAATTTCGCGCGCGCCATCGTGTGCGAGCTTGCTTCGGGCTATCGCGCGTCGATCAAAAAGACCAAGGACCTGAAGCTGCGCACGTCGCTTGAACGGCTGGCCAACTACCTTCTACGTCAGCAGACCCGCGAAGGCGGCGGGGCCGAGTTCGAGTTGCAGACGGAAAAGAAGCGGCTGGCGTCCTATTTAAACATGACGCCCGAAAACCTGAGCCGCGCCTTCAAGTCCCTAAAACCCTATGGTGTCGAGGTGGACGGCAGCAAGATCACGATCACCAAGCAATCGGATCTCGAGAACTTCGCCCGTCCAAGCCCGCTGATTGACGATAAAACCGTATAGACCCTACCGTTAGGTAGCGCCTTTCACCGGAATTTATTACGAAAACGCCATCCAAGTACCACTTGCCAGCAAGAAAGCGCGCGAAGTTTCTAAAGCCGTTTTCTTCGGATCTCAGATGCAATCCTTGGACCAAACCGGCTTTACCAGAACCGCACTGTTTCGTGGCTCGTATCGATGCCACGTTCGCACAAAGGATCTTCCACATTCCAAAGCGACCAAGGAAATCGGACATAGAGCATCACCGCGAGGCAGATGACCTCAGGGCTGATTGAAAAAAATGGTAAAAAAGGCGAGCGATTAGACCTGGCGGGCGCTAGTTCAGCACTCTGCTCGTCTCGAGCTAGTTTCTTCTGAAAAAGCCCGCTCAGCGGCACCACGGTAAGGTTTCGGTATGGGCTTGCGGAGAACCTTCGCCCTTGACGCAAATCCCTGCCAGTTCGATCCCAATGTTTCGCAAAGAAGCACATCGCGATCTTCGAGGTAAGACTATCGCAACTCCTTACCCAATGGCTCAAAGTGGATTTTCCAGAAGTGACATTTTTGGTAATCGGTTTTAGGCTCCTGCCGGAGTCCGGAAAGGTCAGAGAGAGGCGCTACAAGTTTGGAAAATTTGCATGAAGGTATCGACAGCCAAGGCCCAAACAACTGGACGCCTAAGCTATCAGCTGTTGTTCCTTGCTATAATGAAGAGGAGGTATTCGGCGAACTCCTGAAACGGCTCACTGCGGCCTGCGCTGCTGTGGCTGGAAACGACTTCGAAATTGTTCTCGTGGATGATGGTTCAAGCGATCGAACGCGCGCTCTGCTTCGCGACGCACAGCAGCAGGATCCGCGCATCGTCGCCGTTTTCCTGTCGCGCAATCATGGCCACCAGCTCGCGCTGACCGCCGGCCTTTCAGTGGCAAGGGGCGAACGCATTTTTGTCCTCGACGCCGATCTTCAAGACCCCCCCGAACTTCTGGGCCCGATGATGTCAAAGATGGACGAGGGCTATGACGTCGTCTATGGCAAGCGCAAGACACGCAAGGGCGAGGGCCCCTTCAAGCAGGCCTCGGCGCGTCTGTTCTACCGCGTTATGTCGGGTCTCGTCGACTTCGACATCCCCCTCGACACCGGCGATTTCCGGCTGATTAGCCGCAGGGTCGCAGACCGCCTAAACGAGATGCCCGAGCGTCACCGGTTCGTTCGCGGGATGATCAGCTGGGTCGGCTATCCCCAAACTGCAATGGAGTACGATCGCCACGAGCGTTTCGCGGGTGAAACGAAATATCCTCTGCGGAAAATGCTTGGTTTCGCGGTGGATGCAATTACAAGCTTTTCGACCGTGCCCCTCCGCATCGCAACCTGGCTCGGCATCTGCATCGGCGTATTGTCCCTATTGCTCATCGTACGTTCGCTCTGGGTCTGGGCCGCTGGCGAGACGGTTCCGGGCTGGACGTCACTCACACTCGTCGTGCTGTTGCTGGGCGGCGTTCAAATGTTCACCATCGGTGTAATAGGCGAATACCTCGGCAGGCTTTATATGCAGTCCAAGGCACGACCGCTTTTCATCATAGAAGAGATCGTCCGAGGCTCTGAGCCCCAGTCCGTACTGAGCGAGACCGAGCAGCGTGACCGGGAGGTCCTAGGTGAGCATACAAACTAAAGAAGCCCGCCTAGAATTCCTACGGTTCGCCATCGTAGGGGTCGTCGTGGCGGCTGTTTACTTTTTCCTGTTCATTGTTCTCATTCAGACCCGTTTTTCCGAGTTCATGGCCAATACGATCGCATTTTGTATCGCAGTCGGCCTGCAATATGCGTTGCAGGCCACATGGACCTTCCGCAAGAACACTGCTGACCCAGCTCAAGCCAGAAGGTTTCTGGTAACGATCGGTATCGGCTTCTGTTTGGCCAGCGCCATCAGCAGCGGCCTCGGCCCTCTGTTGAACTGGCCTCCGGCTGTGACTGCCTTCGTCGTCGTAGTGACCTTGCCCATCTCAAATTTCATTCTATTTAAACTCTGGGTCTTTACCCCCGATTGAAGGATCACCCGATGTCTCATGTCTACAGCAACGAGTTTTTCGACTACATTGACTCAGGGGTGACACGTTCAGCGGAGGCGCTGATCGGCAGTATCATCCCGCAGCTACAGCCAAGTTCCGTGGTCGATTTCGGTTGCGGCCGCGGTCTTTGGCTCGCGGAGTGGTCTCGCCATGGGGTTGGCGACGTCATCGGCATCGACGGTGATTATGTGGACCGGGATCGGTTGAGTATTCCCAAATCCTGTTTCAAGTCCTGCGATCTAACTAAGCCGATTGATCTTGAGCGCAAATTTGATCTTTGCGTTTCACTGGAAGTGGCCGAACATCTGGCGCCTCAAGCGTCCGATGAGTTTGTCAAAACCCTTGTCAAACACAGCGACTGCGTGATGTTTTCGGCGGCTGTGCCCGGACAGGGCGGCGAGTTCCACATCAACGAAAGGCCTCTTGAGTTCTGGCGAGGTCTCTTTAAGCGCCACGGATACCAAGCTTACGACTTTGTTCGCCCTCTTCTTAAGGACAATAAAAATGTCGAACCATGGTATCGCTTCAACACGATCTTATACGCAAACGCGACTGGTCAGAGTCGCCTACCTATGGCCGTCCTTGACACATTGGTTGAGGACACAACACCAATCGCCGATGTCTCAAGCATCCCTTGGAAGTTAAGAAAGTTGGTCGTTCGGCGGTTACCCATCAAAATGGCCACACAGATTGCTCAGGCGCGGGCAGCAATTATCGCGAAACGTGTGAAGGCGCGGTGACTAAAGCTGGCTCGCCCAAAGCTGCGGCTCATGCGTATTACGAAATCACTTTCCGGAGGCAGGCACCCAATGAATGAGAACAGGGTAGCGACCTTTCTGACCTGCTTAATTCTCCTTCTCGCTCCGATGCTACCGGTACACTGGTCAGGGAACGAGATTCACTATTTCGACCTGTCTTATAGGACGGTTCGTCCAGACTTATTTGGTCCAAACCACGCCGCCTTTGACTCTTCGAATGGGCGCTTCCTAGGCTTCTGGATGATAGGATCAGTAATCGATTTACTGGGTTTCGAGGTAACAAAGATTATCTTCGGAATCGCCAGCATTGGCCTGTATGCAATGGCACTGACATTTCTCGCCTCAGCTCTTGGTTTGTCCCACGTCGCAATTGCGATCGCACTTGCCCTCTTCGTGGGTCATCAATCGTTGCTTGGAGGCGAGTGGTTGTTTGGAACCTTCGAGGCCAAGATACCGGCATATATCTGTGTCATCCTCTCGATCACCGCGGCGGCGAACCGCCGCTGGACCACCGCAATCGTCGCAGCGGCAATAGGCACAGCATTCCATTTTCTAGTTGGGGGCTTTTGGGGCTTTGCGATGCTCGCCTTACATAGCCTTTCGACGCGTGACCTTCGGGCCTCGCTGTGGCTCCTAACACTATTTACGGCTCTTATTTCGCCAATTATCGCGCTACTGGCTTTCGAACGCCTAGGCGCAGAGGTGAACTTAAGTGGTGTCGGCCTCAGCCTTGCCAAGATATACGCAGAATACCGAAATCCCCATCACGTCGCGCCGTTTTTTGGGGGTGCAAAAACGTTTGTATTAGATTGGTTGCCTGGCCTTGTTTCGCATGCCGTTCTAGGCGTTACCATTTTCTTCATGCGAAATGCCAATCGTCCTATAGCGGCGTTTTCGCTGTGGGTCGCAGGGCTTAATGCCTACATCGTTCTTGCCATGGGTGTCGCCTATATTGATCGCAATACGCACCTTCTTGCGCCACTCTACATGTTTCGCCCGTCCGGGCTTATATTTCTGCTTTCAATCATTTTGATTGTGCATCGCATTTCCGTCGCCATTCCTACAGACGTTTTGCGACGCCTCTCGGTACCTGCATTGATCATCATTGCGGGGTTCGTGTTGCCAGACATCACGCTGAGCATGGCAAAAACAGCGACAGCAGGCCCGATCGACCAACGCATTGAGGCAACTATGGACGAAACACAGCGCGATGTCCTTGACTGGTTGCGCGCGAACACATCATCAGAATCTGTGGTTCTTCTTCAGCCACCAGAGCGGGCTTTCACTGAAGGACGTCCTTTCCCAGCTGCGCTCGAGAGGCTTACCCCCGCATCATATTATGTAAACTTCAAGTGGGTACCCACTGCTCCAGCCGATCTTGCCGAATGGTATCGACGCTTGCAGCAGCGAAAGTCTGTATTTAAGGGCGACTGTGCAGCGTTAAGCGAATTGCCCGTCGACTTTCTTCTTGCTCGACGGCCACTACAACAGGGTCTTCTTCAGACTTGTGCCGAAGAAATCTACCAAAACGAAGCCTATTTGGTACTGCGCGTGCAGGAGCAGCCAAAATAACGAAATTGGACTGCCCCAAGCGCAACAAGTTGCGCCGTCAGATTAAATCCAACCACTCTCTGCTCGTCCGGCCGTACTGCCCATGATGGTGGCGGAGCAATTAGACGAAACCTTCCGCATATAACGGTGCGCCAACCGCATACTTTCACTTTTACGTTTAGGTGGTGGAACAGTTGACAACCTGGACATAGAGTTGCCATGAACTGGTGCAGAAGACCACAAACCTGAGTGTTGTCGAGGTCCACTTCAAACCGCGCGGCCGCAGGTAAGCCGGATAATCTTGGCCAAAGAACATATGATCACAGTCACAAATTTCAGCAAGCAGTACAAAGGCTTCACGGCCGTGAAGGACCTGAGCTTTTCGGTTGAACCCGGCCAGATCCTTGGGCTGCTCGGGCCGAATGGCGCGGGCAAAACAACGACCTTGCGTGCCTTGTGCGGGATCATCCCGCCCAGCTCGGGACGGCTCGTGATTGCTGGCCATGATATTGCCGAGGCACCCATCGCCGCCAAGCAGAACCTTGGCTATATTCCCGACGATCCGCGGCTATTTGATACCATGACGGTCTGGGAGCATCTGGCCTTCACTGCGGCGGCCTACAAAGTCACAGGTTTTGAGGAACGTGCCGAAGCGCTTCTTGCGTCGTTCGAACTGACCCACAAGCGCGATACGCTTGTTCATAACTTGTCTCGTGGCATGCGCCAAAAAGTGGCGATCGCCTGCGCCTTCCTGCATGATCCAAAGGTTATCCTGTTCGATGAGCCGCTGACGGGGCTTGATCCGCAAGGCATCCGGGGCATCAAACAGGCGATCCGCGAACGTGCGCAAGCCGGTTCAGCGATCATCATCAGCTCGCATCTTCTGAGCCTGTTCGAAGATTTATGTACGCACATTATGGTGTTGAACCTTGGTGAATGCCGCTTGTTTGGCACGATGGACAACGTGGCAAGCGAGTTCGGCCAGACCGAGGATAGCTCAGCCCTTGAAGAAGCGTATTTCACAATCACCCAGAACAAAGAGACCGGTCAGGCCTGAGCTATGGATCAAGCGCTTTTTCGTCTTCTTATGTTGCGATTGCGCGGCGGTTTTCGCCAGCGCCTAATCCAATTGACAAGCTTGCGTGGCCTGCTTTTCTTTCTTGCTTTTGTCGGGATCATTTGGCTGCTCGTCGCGACCAACAGCTCCTCGTCGGACATGGTGTCGATGTCTGACGCGGCCCTGAATCGGCAAGCTTTAAGCGCGCAGATCAGTACCTTCATGCCGATCAGCATGCTTGCGATGTCGCTGCTCACAGTCGCACTGACGACGGGGCCGACATTTCATTTTTCGCCGGCCGAGATCAATTTTCTTTTTACCGGGCCGTTCCGTCGCCGCGACCTGATCATCTACAAATTTGGCGCCTACGTTGCCGGGGCCACCTTAAGCAGTGCGCTCATCGCCGTTTTTGCGCAGGGGCAAACAGGCTCGGCCCTGTCTGCTTTCTTCGCGTCGCTTCTGACGATCACATTCGTTCAGTTGAACAGCGCCGTCATCGTTATGACCTCTCAGACGCTGGAAGGCAGCAGGCTCGCGCGGATACGATATCCCGTCATTGCGCTGCTTATCACAGCTGCAGCCGCCAGCATAGTTTACGCATGGATGGCGCCCGATCGTAGCCTCTTTGATCTATTATCCGCGTTTCGGTATTCGTGGACCGGCACCATCATCCTGATCCCCTACATTGTGTTTGCCGAACTCTTCGTGTCGTCATCCTTGTCACAACTGGCCTTTTGGGGCTGTATTGCGCTTCTCATCAACACTGCTCTGCTGCGCGCGGCAATCGTGCTTGACGCCCGCACGACCGACCGCGCCCTCAGCGATAACGCCCGCGAGAGCAGCCGATGGGAGCGCGTTAAGCAAGGGGGATCCTACTGGGCCACACAACGCGCCGAGGTGCGCTCATTCCGTTTCTCGCCGGCTTGGGGGGGCTTGGGCCCCATTGCTTGGCGACAGGCGTTGAACGTTGCCCGCAACTCTTTGAAGGTCGTCGCCGTGTTCACTGGCATCGCCGCCTGCGCCGGGCCGCTTATTGCGGCGGTCGGTATACCCCTATCGGACCCGCGCGTTTTGACAGTTATTTACACCTTTTTCGGGTTCATCCTGCCGCGCACACTGGTTTGCGATTTTCGCGGCGACCTGAGCAGGATGGAAATCTACAAGACCCTGCCCATCGCCCCGTGGCGCATCTGCGCAGGCCAGCTCGTGGTTCAGGTGCTTGTGACCTATGTTGTCGTATTGTCCCTGATCGTCAGCATCACCGTCTTTGAAAAGGGTTTCGTCACATCCGGTGCACTGGTCTTTGCAGCTTTTGCGCTCCCGCTGACTGTGCTCATCTACACAATCGAGAACACGATACATCTTCTATTTCCGAAAAAACTCGTTCCGATGGGGCGGGCGGACTTCGAATTTCTTGGTCGTTCCCTTGTCGAGTTCATTGCGAAGACGATTGTCATTTTGGTCGCCGTTGCAGCATCGGCTGCCGTAGGTTTTGCCACGTTCACAACGTTTAGAACCTCTTTGGTCCTGCCAGCCTTGGCCAGTTGGATTACCTTGGCCTTGATCGTGCTTCTGACGTTGGTCCTGATGCAAAATGCTTTCCGCCGGTTCGCAGTGGCAGAGACCGTCGACTAGGGCCAAGAATTCAGAACCCCGCCTGAGGCGACTGGCAAACTTTGGGCCCGGATGCGTTGAAATAGATCTGTCCAGAGTTGCCGCCACCCCTAGTTCCGCTCAAAGTTCAACATCCTTCCGATGACTGAGGCCGGAATGGTCATTTTCAATACCTCCCGCGCAGCGACACGTTCCTCGCTCCGCAACAAGTTTACGACTTCGCGTTCGGCCCATTCCGGTCATTCGTGATGATTGTAGCGAAAAGCAGAATTCAGCCCATTTCGACGAATGCTGCTCTTTGCCTTAAGATCCGCGGGCTACATGGTGGACGCCTTGGCTGGCAACCCGCTGGTCCAACGCCTTGGTCTGGTGGCCCCGTGGCTGCAAAATGAAGAGGGCGTTGCGGGTCTGATCAGCGTCTCGCAGGCCGCTGAAGCCAAAGGTGGCGAGGTCATCCCCGCAGCTGGTCCCGAAGGTGCCGAGGGCGTGCTGATGCCGATCGGCGGCTACTATTTCGAAGCCGACCGCGGTGCGATCCCGGAATATGACGACAAGTGGAACAACGCAGGCTGGGAAAGCTGGCTGACCTATCACCCCGCCGACAAACCGCAGCGTTTGGACAAGCCGCTGGCCATCGTGCACTCGGAAAGCGCCGCCATCCCGCAAGGTGTGCAGACCTTCCTGACAGGCTTTGCGGGCGAGGCTACCGCACAGTGGCTGGAAGACGTGACGCAGTTCGACTTCTACGACAATCCAAAGGACTTGACCCGCGCCGCCGACACCGTGGTCGATCACTTCCGCATCGGCCTTGATGGCTAAACCGCACTGGTAGATGCCGGGCCTTCACCCCCGGCATCCCCGAGGTAAACCATATCGAAAGGGAAGACCCATGTTTAGAACGGTCCTTCTGGCAGGGCTTGTGGCCCTCGCCACCCCGGCCTTCGCCGACGACCTGCCTACCGCCAACGATTGCTATCAAACCGCGACCAACGCACAGGATATCGATGCGTATATGGCTTGTTTCACCGATGACGCTGTCGTGATCGACGTCAGCCTCGAATCCGTCGGCCAAGACGCCACCCCGCAATCCGCCAACTGCTCGTCTGTCCGAAAGGTGAATTACTGACAGCATGGGTCGCGCAAAAAGTTTCCATTGACTGTATTTATAATAGTAAAATAATATATCCTATTTTTTACAGCTCACGAGATGTCTGAATGCCCAATCACTATGACGGAACGGTGATCTCTGCCCCACTGGATATCGAGACCGTGGAGACCTCTCGTTTCGATCCGCATTTGGGAGAGGAAATAAGAGCGCTGCGCAAGGCGAAACGGATGACCCTTGGCCAGTTGGGACAGGCGACCGGCCTTTCAAACGGCTTCATTAGCCAGATAGAACGAGGCCAGAACAGGCCCTCGGTAACCGCGCTGTTCAAGATCAGCCGCGCTCTGGGTGTTTCCATCGGATGGTTCTTCCCGACCTCAAACACCGTGGATGCATCGAGAGACGCACATGTCGTGCGGCGCGAAGAACGACGTTCCATCGAGTATGATGATGGCATTCGTGACGAACTGCTAACACCGGGATTAGGCGGACAGCTCGAACTTTTGTCCTGCCGGTTCCCCCCTGGAAGCGGTGTTGAAAACGAATACTCCCATGAAGGCGACGAGGCCGGCGTGGTGATCCGAGGCGCGTTGGATCTTTGGGTGGGCAAGAAATTGTATCACCTGAAGGAAGGCGACAGCTTTGCCTTCGACAGCGCAACCCCGCACCGTTACCGGAATCCGACGCAGGACGAGACCGTGGTGATCTGGGTGATCACCCCGCCCAATTTCTGACCCGACGACCCAGCCAGGACATGCCGTTATGAATCAAGCAAACTTCCCGAACCTGTTCTCGCCGATCGCCCTTGGCAACTTGACCTTGCGCAATCGGATCGTGTCCACCGGCCATGAAACCCATCTAAACGAGGGTGGCCGCATCGGTGATCGCATGATCGCCTATCACGAGGCCCGTGCGCGCGGTGGTGCGGGGCTTATCATGACCGAGGTGGCCCTGGTGCATTCCAGCGCCGTCTTCGTGGCTGACCCGATCCGGGTGGATACGGACGACTGCATCCCCGGCTACACCCGCCTGGCCGAGGTGATCCATAGCCATGGAACTGGACTGATTGCCCAATTATTCCATCCGGGGCGCGAGATGCTGGCCTCGGAAGACGGCACAACGCCAGTGTCCTACAGCGCCTCCCCAACCCCCAATGAGCGGTTCCACGTGATGCCCCGCCCGATGACGCCCGAAATGGTGGCCGAGGTCATCGCCGCCCATGGCGATGCGGCAGCGCGGATGGCCAAGGCCGGGCTAGACGGGGTCGAGATCGTCGCCTCGCACGGCTATCTTCCAGCCCAATTCCTGAACCCGCAAGTCAATCAGCGTGAGGATGAGTATGGCGGCTCGCTGGACAACCGTACGCGGCTTATTCGGGATATTGCAGCGGATATCCGGGCCAAGACCGGCCCCGATTTCGTGATCGGCTTGCGCCTGTCGGGCAACGAGCTGAGCCATGAGGGGATGGATCAAAGCGAGATGTTAGAGGCTTGCGCGCGGATTGCAGCGGATGAGGTTCTTGATTATTTCAGCGTGGTGGCGGGATCCTCGGCAACCTTAGCCGGATCCGTCCACATCGCGCCGCCCATGTTCGAAGAGGTCGGCTATACCGCGCCGCTGGGTCAGGCCATCCGTGAGCGCACCGGGATAACGACCATCGTCACCGGGCGCATCAACCAACCACAGGATGCTGAGCGCATCGTCGCTTCGGGACAGGCAGATTTGTGCGGCATGACCCGCGCGATGATCTGTGATCCCGAGATGGGCGAGAAGGCACGCGCAGGCCGCATCGACGACATTCGGGCCTGTATCGGCTGCAATCAGGCCTGTATCGGGCATTTCCACGACGGGTATCCGATCTCGTGCATTCAGAACCCCGTAAGTGGCCGCGAGTTGCAGTACGGCACGTTCCCACCCGCGCCCGCAAAGCGGCGGATCATGGTCATTGGCGGCGGTCCGGGCGGCATGAAGGCGGCAGCAGTTGCGGCCGCACGCGGTCACGAGGTCGCCCTATTTGAGCGCGACCCGCAGCTGGGCGGGCAAGCGCGCCTTGCTCAGATGCTGCCGCATCGGGCCGAGTTCGGCGGCATCATCACAAACCTCACCCGCGAGATGGAACTGGCCGGGGTCGATATTCGCAAGGGGGCCGAGGTCGATGCGGACAGCATCGCCGATTTCGCCCCGAACGCCGTGATCGTCGCCACCGGCGCCACGCCGCGTTGGCCTGACTTCGAAGGTCGCGACGAAGCACATGTCGTCGATGCCTGGCAGGTGCTGCAGGGACAGGTGAATGTTGGAAAATCAGTCGTCGTGGCCGACTGGCGGGCCGACTGGATCGGGATCGGGATCGCCGAACTGCTGGCGCAGAATGGGCATTCCGTGAAGCTTGCGGTCAACGGCTATATGCCCGGTCAGACAATCCAGATGTATGTGCGCGATGCCAGCATCGGTCGCTTGCACGGGCTTGGCGTCGAGATGCTGCCCTACTCGCGCCTGTTCGGCGCGGACGAGGACAGCGTTTACCTACAACACATCATGAGCAACGAGGCCGTGATCTGCGAAGATGTCGACACGCTGGTTCTGTGTCAGGGTCACACGCCCTCGAATGCTGTCGAAGATATGGTTCGCGAAATGGGTCTGGAACACCATCTGGTCGGGGATTGCATCGCGCCGCGCACTGCAGAAGAAGCCGTCCTTGAAGGATTGCGCGCAGGCATTGCCGTATAGCCCATAAATCAGGAGTGCGTGTGCCTTCAGATCAATGCTAACCAGTCTCAGCTAGCCCTACATCACTGCCCTTTATCACACGCAGGGACGCCGCCCTTGGGCGGGCTCAAAGTTAAAACGTACAAGCTATCTGGGTAATTTGTGCGCTCGCTAATCGTGGCGTGAAAGTGCAGTGCGCGTAGCGGATATCTCGCCCCGAAGTACGAATGCCCCATTCGGTCCGCAGTAAAGGCGTGTAGAGCGTCAGTGATACGCAGATCAATGTTAAATCTCGGATCCACAAATCAGAAGTCGGTACCCTCGTCTGGTTCGACGACCAGCCAATCGTGCGCGCCTTCTTTCACGCAGGCCAGCTACTTCTGGTAGTGGCGTTTTGCGCTGACAAAAATTATTATTGTGCACGCTAACATTTTTTCCTAGTGTCCCTGCAGTGCGACGCCGGACGATGGCGGAGCGACACCTGCAAGTCTGCAAGAAATGCGGCAAACACTTAGACGGGGCGAACCTTGTTCAACAAACAACTACCCCTCGAACTCAAAGAGTGCTTCTTTGTCGAATTTTGTGGTCAAAACAAACAAATACAACAGCTTGCAGACAACCCTTACTGACAGCGAGGTCATTATGAAAAAATCTTCAGCAATCCTGGCGGTTGCGGCGCTTGTATCTTCAACCGCCATGGTCAACGCCGAAACCCTGAAATGGGCACGGGCGGGCGACGCTCTGACGTTGGATCCGCATTCGCAGAACGAAGGCCCCAGCCATACCATGCGTCACCAGATGTATGAGCCGCTGATCATTCGTGACACCAGCGGTGCGTTCGTGCCGACACTGGCAACCGACTGGGCCCCCAGCGCTGACAATCCCAACGTTTGGGTGTTCAACCTGCGTAAAGGCGTAAAGTTCCACGATGGTGCGGACTTCACCGCAGAAGACGTGGTGTTCAGCTTCGAGCGTGCGAAGCAGCCGAACTCGGATATGAAAGAGCTGATTGGCTCGATCACCGCCGTGCGCGCTGTTGACGACCACACGGTCGAGATCGAGACCGACGGCCCGAACCCGATCCTGCCGTCGAACTTGACCAATCTGTTCATGATGGACAAGGGCTGGACCGAGGCGAACAACACCGTCAACGTGCAGGACTTCGAAGGTGGCGAGATCACCTATGCCACCACCAATGTGAACGGCACCGGCGCTTACAAACTGGTCAGCCGCGAGCCTGACGTGAAAACCGTCATGGTGCGCAACGAAGAGTACTGGGGCCGCAACGACTTCCCGATGGAAGTCAGCGAGATCATCTATACTCCGATCCAGAACGCCGCGACCCGCGTTGCAGCCCTTCTGTCGGGTGAAGTGAACTTCCTGCAGGACATGCCGGTACAGGATTTGGCCCGTGTGGACAGCGCCGATGGTCTGATGGTCAAGCAGGCGCCGCAGAACCGCGTGATCTTCTTTGGTATGAACCAAGGTGCGGATGACATCGAAGCCGACAACGTCGAAGGCAAGAACCCGCTGGCAGACGTGCGCGTACGCAAGGCGATGTCGATGGCAATCAACCGCGACGCTATCCGTCAGGTTGTTATGCGTGGTCAATCGCAGCCTGCGGGCATGATCGCACCGCCCTTCGTGAACGGCTGGACGGCTGAAATGGACGGTGAAAGCTCGACCGATCTGGAAGCCGCCAAGGCACTGATGGCCGAAGCTGGCTATGGCGACGGTTTCTCGATCCGTCTGGACTGCCCGAACGACCGTTACATCAACGATGAAGCGATCTGTCAGGCAGCAGTTGGCATGCTGGGTCAGATCGGCATCACGGTGAACCTGGACGCCATTCCGAAGGCACAGCACTTCCCGAAGATCACCGACGGCAAGACCGACTTCTACATGCTGGGCTGGGGTGTTCCGACCTACGATTCCGAATACATCTTCAACTTCCTGGTTCACGGTCGTGAAAGCGATATCGGCACCTGGAACGGTACCGGCTTCAACAACGCGGACCTGAACGCCACGATCAAGTCGCTGGCCTCGAACACCGATCTGGACGCCCGTAACGCGGACATCGCCAGCATCTGGCGCGTGGTTCAGGACGAACAACTGTATATCCCGATCCACCACCAGGTGCTGAACTGGGGTATGGCCGACAACGTTGGCATCGAGGTTGATCCCGAAGATCAGCCCCGCGTCAAGTTCTTCACCATGAAGTAAGGGATCTGGGCCGCCCCCTGATGCGGGCGGCCCATTTCTGCCGGGCAGGGACCCCTTGCCCCGGCATCCTTTCGTGACCCGTCAAGTCAACGCGCAACGCTTGCGCGTGCTGGCACAAGAAAGCCTCTGCGATGCTGCCATTCATCTTAAAACGCGTGTTCCAGTCTATTCTGGTTCTGGTCATCACCGGCGCAATTGCGTTTTCCATGTTCACCTTCGTGGGTGACCCGATTGACAACATGCTGGGTCAGGAACGCACGATGGAAGACGTCGAACGTCTTCGCGCGCAACTTGGCCTCGATAAGCCGATTCCCGTGCAGTATTTCAAATTCCTGAACGAAGCGGCCCAGGGCAACTTTGGCGTCAGCTATCGTCAGGGCCGCGAAGTGTCCGAGATCATCATGGAGCGCGCACCCGCCACGCTTGAGCTTGCCGCTTTGTCCGCAATTTTCGCCGTTGTGATGGGGATTGCGCTGGGTGTGTTCACCGCCATTCGCCGCGACGGCTTCGCCGCCCATTTCATCATGTCTGCCTCGCTGATCGGGGTGTCCCTGCCGACCTTCCTGATCGGGATCCTGCTGATCTATCTGTTCTCGGTTGAGCTTGGCTGGTTGCCCAGCTTCGGCCGCGGTGAGGTGGTCGAGATCGGTGGATGGACCACCGGCTTCCTGACAGAATCCGGACGTAAGGCGCTGATTTTGCCCGCGATTACGTTGGGGCTGTATCAAATGACGCTGATCATGCGTCTGGTACGCTCGGAAATGCTCGAGGTGCTGCGCCAAGACTATATCCGCTTTGCCCGCGCACGCGGTCTGAGCGAGCGCGTGATCAACTTCCGCCATGCGCTGAAGAACACGATGGTTCCGGTTATCACCGTTATCGGTCTGCAATTGGGCGCGATCATCGCCTTTGCGATCATCACCGAGACCGTCTTTCAGTGGCCCGGCCTTGGGCTTCTGTTCATCAATGCAATCCAGTTCGTCGATATTCCGGTCATGGCCGCATATCTGATGATGATTTCGGTGATGTTCGTCGTGATCAACCTGCTGGTTGATATCCTCTATGCCTTCATCGATCCACGTCTAAGGGTGAGTGCCAAGTGACCGATCAACCCATCTCTCCGCAAAATGAGGCGCCCTCTGCGACGTCATCCCGGATGCGTCGTATGCTAGACAGCGACTTCTATTATGCCTTCCGTCACTCGCCTGTTGCGATCGTGTCGGCTATCGTGTCGATCGTGCTGATCCTGTCAGCCGTGTTCGCACCGTTTATTGCCCCCTATAACCCGTTTGATCCCACATCGTTGAACCTGATGAACGGGTTCACACCTCCGACAGAGCCCAACGCCTTTACCGGCGAGACCTTCCTGATGGGCACCGATGACCAAGGGCGGGACGTGTTCTCGACCATCCTTTACGGCATGCGGATTTCGCTGTTCGTCGGCTTTGCCGCAGTGCTGTTCGCGGTGGTTCTGGGGATCCTTCTGGGTCTTCTGGCTGGATATTTCGGCGGCTGGGTCGACAGTTTCATCATGCGGGCCGCTGACGTGCAGCTGACCTTCCCGTCGATCCTTGTTGCGATGCTGATCTTCGGTATTGCCAAGGGGATCACCCCGGTGGAACACCGCGACCAGATGGCGATCTGGGTGCTGATCCTTGCCATTGGTCTAAGTGACTGGGTGCAGTTTGCGCGCGTCGTGCGCGGGGCCACGCTGGTGGAAAAGAACAAGGATTACGTGTCTGCTGCGCGCCTGATCGGACGCCGCCCGTCCGCCATCATGCTGCGCCATATCCTGCCCAACATCCTGTCACCGGTATTGGTGATTGCTACCATCTCACTCGCGCTGGCGATCATTGCCGAGGCAACACTGAGTTTCCTTGGGGTAGGTGCACCGCCCACGCAACCCTCGCTGGGCACACTGATCCGCATCGGCCAAGGCTATTTGTTCTCGGGCGAGTGGTGGATCCTGTTCTTCCCGGCCTGCACCCTTCTGGCGCTTGCGTTGAGTGTAAACATGCTGGGCGACTGGCTGCGTGATGTATTGAACCCGAGGCTGAAATGACCGAACCCGTACTCTCCATCCGCAACCTGACGGTTGAAATCCCCACCCGCCGCGGGCTGTTCAAACCCGTTCAGAATGTCAGCTATGACATCTACCCCGGCGAAATTCGCGGTGTGGTCGGCGAAAGTGGTGCTGGCAAGTCGATGACGGGCAATGCTGTCATCGGTCTGCTCGATGATCCAGCACGCGTGGCGTCTGGCGAGATCTGGTTGAAGGGACGTCGCATCGACAACTTGAGCCGCGAGGAAAAGCGCGCCATTCGTGGACGCGAGATCGGCATGATCTTTCAGGATCCCCTGACCTCGCTGAACCCGCTGTTTACCATCGGCGAACAGCTGGTCGAAACCATTCAACTGCATCTCAAGGTCTCGGCTACCGAGGCCAAGGAACGTGCGCTTGCCCTGTTGGATCGGGTGTCGATCCCGGATCCAAAGACGCGCTTTGACCAGTATCCGCACCAGTTCTCGGGCGGGATGCGTCAGCGGGTCGTGATCGCGCTTGCCCTGTGCTCGGAACCATCGGTCATCGTGGCGGACGAGCCAACGACGGCGCTGGATGTGTCCATTCAGGCGCAGGTTCTGGACCTGATCAAGGAACTGGCCTCTGAGACGCAGGTGGGCGTGATCCTTGTGACGCACGACATGGGCGTCATTGCCGACACGACCGAGCAGGTCACCGTCATGTATTCCGGTGAAGTCGTAGAAAACGGCCCGACCGACAAGGTGCTGAGTGCGCCCGAGCACGAGTATACCAAGTCGCTGATCTCGGCCGTGCCGCGTCCTCAGGTCAAGCTGCATCGCTTCCCGCAGGTCAGTTATGGCGGTCGCGAAACCACCTTCAAGATCGAAGACCTTGCCCGCAACTGGCACAAGCCAGAGCCGTCCAAGTCCGGCAAGCTGGTCGAGGTCAACGGCATCACCAAGAAGTTCCTTGAAAAGTCCGCCATTCTGCCGTCGCGACGCACGTATTTCACCGCCGTGGATAACGTGTCCTTCGACATCAAGGATGGCGAGGTATTCGGTCTTGTTGGGGAAAGCGGATCGGGAAAATCCACGGTCGCGCGCATGATCGGTACGCTGTTGCCGGTTGACGGTGGCCACGTCAAATTCGACGGCGATGATGTGACCGAGATGTCGGCGCAAGGCATTGCGAACTATCGCAAGCAGATCCAGATGATCTTTCAGGATCCGTTTTCCAGTCTGAACCCGCGCATGAAAGTGGAAAGCATCGTGGCCGAGCCGCTGTTGCATCACAAGATCTTGCCACCTGATCAGATCACTGGGCGCGTGCATGAGCTATTGGACCGTGTCGGCCTGACGCGCGCGGCGGCCACCAAGTACCCGCACGAGTTTTCCGGCGGGCAGCGGCAGCGCATCTCGATCGCGCGGGCCTTGGCAACGCAGCCGCGTTTCCTGATCTGCGATGAACCTACCAGCGCGTTGGACGTGTCCATTCAAGCGCAGATCCTGAACATCCTGAAGGATCTACAAGAGCATCTGGGCCTGACCATGCTGTTCATCAGCCACGACCTTCCGGTTGTGCGCCAGATGTGCGACCGCGTGGGCGTGATGAAGCAGGGTCAGCTGATCGAGGTGCAGGACACTGAAACGCTGTTTGCCAAACCCGAGCAGGAATATACCGCCCAATTGCTCGATCTTATGCCCCGATTGGCACAGTTGTCGGGCTGACGGGTGCGGTGCTCTTGCATACCCCCGGCCTTCTGCGTAGGCCTTGGCTTTACCAAGCGTAAAGGGGGGTAGCGTTTTGGCGTCAGATCAACTCGAACGGGCCAAGCTGGGCAACTTGATCCGCAAGTGCCGTAAGAAGCGCATGCTGACCCTGAAAGAGCTGTGCGACAAGGCCGGTCTGTCGGTTGGGTATCTGTCGCAGGTCGAACGGGGCAATGCGACGCCGTCGCTTGGGACCTTAGCCCAGATTGCACGCGCACTTGATCTGGGGCTGGATTACTTCGTGACCCGCCCCAAGCCGGGGGACGCGGTGTCCTATGCCGAACAGCGGCGCAAGTTTTCGATCTCGGAAAGCAGCGTGACGTACGAGGCGCTGAGCGCAGATTTCCCGGGCCATGAACTGTCCGCCTTCATCATGCATTGCCCTCCGGGCTTTCAGTCCGAGACATTCCAGCATGAGGGCGAGGAATTCATCTATGTCCTCAGCGGATCGATCGAACAAAGCCTGGATGGCGAGGCCTTCACCCTGAACGAAGGCGACAGCCTGCATTACAACGGTATGACGCCGCATTCGTGGAAGACTTTGGGCGACGCTCCTGCCCGCATGCTGTGGACCGGAACATTGGTTGTCTTGCAAGGCGAGCAAAAAAGCCGATTGCCGGGGCATCGCAGCTGATCCCACCCGCGATAGAGCACCACCGAGGAGAGGTTCTATGTCTGATTTGGTAGCAAACAGGTTAGCGCGACTTCGCGACCGCATGACCGACACCAACACGGATCTGGTTGCTCTTGGGCCGGGCAGTCATATGCAATGGCTTCTGGGATTGAACCCGCATGGGGATGAGCGCCCGGTTATGGCGATTGTCACGCCTGACCACATTGGCGTGCTGATGCCCCTGTTGAACGCCGAAGCTTCGCGCGCGCAATGTGCGGATGTGCCGTTTTATGAATGGAGCGACGCGGATGGTCCACAGGGGGCTCTGACACAGCTTTTGACCGATGCAAACGCGCTGCGCCCCGGCCTGAATATCGTGCTGGACGAGATGATGCGCACGGATTTCTCGTTCCTGCTTCTGGACCAGCTCGACGCGCCTACGCACCGTTTCACGCTGGACACGGTTGGTTTCCTGCGCGCCGAGAAAGACGCCCAAGAACGTGAGCTGTTGCGCGACAGCGCCCTATTGAATGATGCTGCTTTTGAGCTCGCATTTAGCGCCCTGCGCACGGGCATGACCGAACGTGACGTGCGCGATATCATTGTTGATCACTACAAGGCAAACGGGGCGCAGGCGGCTTTTTGCATTGTCGCATTTGGCAAGAACAGCGCGTATCCGCACCACCATACCAGTTCGGATACCTTGATGCCCGATATGGCGGTGCTGATTGATGCCGGGTGCCGTTTGCGTGGGTATCCGTCGGATATGACCCGCTGTGCCTGGTATGGCGACACGCCGAGTGCTCGGTTCACTCAGATCGCTGACATCGTTGAACGAGCTGTCCAAACCGCGCAATCGGCTGCCCGACCTGGCACCCTGTGCAGTGACGTTGATAAGGCCGCGCGCAAGGTGATCGAGGACGCAGGCCATGGCCCGGAATTTTTGCATCGCACCGGCCACGGTCTGGGCGTAGACGTGCACGAACCGCCATATATCGCCTCGAACTATCCCGAGCCCTTGCGGGTTGGAAACGTGTTCTCGATCGAGCCGGGGATTTACCTGAATGACGAGTTTGGGATCCGGCTAGAAGACGTCGTCTTCCTGCATCAAGACGGTGTCGAGATCCTGTCCGAGATGCCACGCACTGTGCGTCTGTTGCCGGTCAGGAAATAAGATAGTGGTGTCAGACTTTTGTGCCGTCAGACGATTTCTAACTCGTCTCAGCTAGGCAGTGTCACTGTCCTTTAACCAGCGCAGAGACCAAGCCACTATGAGAAAGCGGCGGCTCGGTTAAGCTTGGATCGGTCTTTGTTAGAGAGGCTACGCTCGTGATTGAAATGGTTGAAAACGGAAGAATGGACGGCGACGAACTTTTGCAAACTTCGTATCCGTCGAAAGCGCGTCATCGCTCGTTCTCGTCGTCGGAATGGAAGATGTGAGTTCTCGATCCGGTTGTTCAGATAGCTGCCCGTTACCTGCTTCTCCGCATTATTGATCTGCCGCATCGCGGCCCCGTAGGACCTTAGGCGATAAGTGACGACAAGCTCGGGTTGGCCGTATCGCTTCATCTCTTTCTTCAAGAGTTTAAGGGCTGCGCGCTTATCTCGGCGCTTCGTGACAAAGCTTTCCAGAACTTCCCCTTCATGATCGATAGCCCGCCAGAGGCAGTATCGTTCTCCATTGATCTTCACGAAGACCTCCTCCAAGTGCCACCGCCAACGCGAGAAAGATCGAAGTTGCTGAACTCTCTTTCGCCGGATCTCTGAAGCGAACAACGGCCCAAATCGGTTACACCAATGTCTGACAGTTTCTTGGCTAGTATCGATGCCACATTCGTGCAGCAGGTCCTCCGCTTTACGCAGTAAAAGTGGAAACCGGACATACATCATCACCGCAAGGCGGATAATCTCTGGACTGGTTTTAAAGTAGCGAAAGGGAGAGCGTTTGGACATGGCGGGACGCTAGTTCAGCGCCCTGCCCGCCTCAAGCTGGTTTCCTCTGACATTGCCGAACGCACTGATAGAACGAGATATGATGGCCGTCGGCTGTGTCCAGCGCATTCACATCGGCTATGGTTACTCTCGCATCAGAAAATATCTGTTCAGCAAGACAGCCGATTGACCGGCAAGGTCGGCCGCCTACTTTGCGTGCTGCCGCTCCAGCGTATGCATAAAGAGAGATGTGATCCGGTTGGGATTTGGCCTGCGCCGCGTGACCGCGCAGAAGGTCGTGCGATAGTAAAGCTGGTCGGGTAGAATGGGCCTCATGCTTCCACGTTGTTCGAAAATTCTGGCAAGGTGATCTGGAAGGAAACCAATATAGCGCCCAGACAAGATCAATATGGACAAAGCGTGTTCGCTTTGAACTTTGGCAGACCGACGCAGTCCAAGTTTCTGCCCCACATGCAGGTTGGGTGAGTTCACACTGATGCCCGCATAGTTGGTCCGGCGCACGTCAGCCAATGACAGCCCAGCATCACTGCGTTCGAAAAACTCGTGGTCCCTGCCGCAATATACATACATGTTCTCGCCATAGATCGGCACATAGTTCAGGCTGGGCGAGGGCCGGTGCTGTGCGATGATGCCGATATCCAGCTCTCCGCCGATGACTTTGGTTTCAATGGCGGTCGGCGGTTCGATCGACAGGTCGATTTCTACATTCGGCGCAGCCAAGTTAAACGCCGCGATGGACTTTGCCAGATTCACCTCGGGGTTCGAGGCACACTGATCGAAAAACGCAATGCGGATGGTGCCGACCAGTCTTTTCTTGATTTCATTCACCTCGGCGCGGAAGTCCGAGACGCTGCCCAACAGGCTGTCAGCGGCTTCAAGAACCTTTGCGCCGTCCTCAGTCAGCGCGAATCCGGCTGGCCCCCGATCACACAATCGCAGGTCCAACCGATGTTCCAAGTCGGAAAGATGCTTCGAAATTGTGGATCGACCGATGTTCAACTCGGTCTCGGCAGCCGCCAAACCACCGCTTTCGACCACAGATTTGAAGATCCGCAGCAGCTTGAGATCTGCATCTCCGATATTATTAACAAGTGAATTCCGCGCCATAGCCATGTTCGCAATATGTGAAACTTTGCGCGCACAAGTTTATATTTTTGAAACGTTAATGACAACCTACCCTCTTTGCACCGAGGCGAACGGGATCATTGAAAGCGCATGAGGAGAGCGCGTTCCGAAGTCGCCCGATCATCCAAGATGACAAACCGGGAGGACATCCATGTCATTTTTCAAGAAAGTCTGCACCCTGACCGCAGCCGTATCTGTCACCGCTCTGCTGGCCACTGGTGCAGCCCAGGCCAAAGACTTCAAGATCGCAGTTGGTGATGGCGCAGGCGGCACGCAAGAAGCGCTGGGCAAAGCATTTGTCGCTGCTCTGGAAGAAAACACCGGCGGCAAGCACACCGCATCCCTGTTCCTGAACGGACAACTGGGCTCGGAACAAGACACCGTGAACGACGCTGCGATCGGCACGCTGGATTTCTCGATCCTGGCCATCAACAACGTCACCCCGTTCTCGCCGACCGTTGGCACGCTGACGCTGCCCTACATGATCCTGAGCCTGGAAGATGCTGAAAAGCTGACCCAAGGCCCGGTAGGTCAGGAACTGATCGAAAACACCATTCGTGACGCCGGCGTCCGCATCATCGGCTGGGCCTATTCGGGCTTCCGTGTTCTGACCAACTCGAAGCACCCGGTGACCACCGTGGCCGACCTGTCGGATCTGGTTATCCGGACGCCGAAGAACGAAATCATGATCGCGACCTACCAGTCCTGGGGCGTGAACCCGACCCCGATGGCGTGGTCGGAAACCTTCGCCGGTCTGCAGACCAAAGTTGTTGATGGTCAGGACAACCCCTACATCACCAACTACGCCATGAAGTTTGATGAAGTTCAGAAATACATCACCAACCTTCGCTACCTCTTCTCGATCGAACCGCTGATCGTGTCGGAAGCCGTATTCCAAGACATGTCGGCCGAAGATCAGGCTGCCGTTCTGGCCGCTGGTGAAGCCGCGACCGCGTTCTCGGCACAGTACCTGCGCGACGAAGAAGCCAAGATCAAAGAAGTCCTGCAAGAGCGCGGCATGGAGATCTCGGACCCCGCAGATGGCGAAGCCGAGTTCATCAAGCTGGCGACCGAAGCCGTATGGCCGAAGTTCTACGACTCGGTTGGTGGCATCGAAAAGCTGAACGCAGCCCTCGCCGAAATCGGTCGTGACCCGGTCCAGTAAGCACACCCTGTGTCACTGAAAAAAAGATAACGAGGAAGCGCCACGGCGCTTCTTCGACCACGGGAGGAGACTGCAATGTTCTGGAAATTTCTAGACAACATCGAAAGCATCATTTGCCGCTTTCTGTTGTCGGGCTTTGTCTTACTACTGTTCGTGCAGATCGTATCGCGCGAATTCTTTGGATATTCTTTCAGCTGGATCGAAGAGCTTTCGGTCTACATGTTCGTCTGGTTCGTCTTCTTTGGCGCCAGCTACGCCGCCCTGAAAAGCGCGCATAACCGGGTCACGTTCCAGTTCAAATTCCTACCGGCCCGCTACATCAAGTGGATCGAGGCCTTCGCGGACCTCTTCTGGATCTTCTTCAACGTCTACTTCATCTGGCTGGCCTACGACTTCGTCTTCAACCGCATGAACAAGTTCTGGAAATCCCAGACTTTGGGCATCGAGATGAAGTACATCTACATGGTTCTGCCGGTCGCCTTCACGCTGATGACGATCCGCATCCTTCAGGTGAATTACAAGAAACTCGTCCTTGGTGATGACATCACCGACCCCGACCAGATCGACCTTGATGAGATCAAGGCGAGCACCGGTGGGGCGACGGACGTGGACGAAAGCCGTTAACGGCGGTTCGAAGGGGAAATTCAATGGAAACTCAAATCGTTACACTCCTATTCGGGTCGTTTCTTGGGCTACTTTTGCTGGGCGCTCCGATCACCGTGGCGCTGGGCGTCTCGTCGCTGATCTCGTTCCTGTATCTCGATGAAAACCCGATCAAGTTCGTGCAGATCGCCTTCACCTCGGTCGGGTCCTTCCCGCTGATGGCGCTGCCTGCCTTCATTCTGGCCGGTGCGCTGATGGAAGCGGCTGGCATTTCGAAACGACTGATCAATGTGGCGGAAAGCCTTGCCGGGCCGTTTACCGGCGGCATCTCGGCCGCGACCGTCATGGCCTGTCTGTTTTTCGGGGCGATCTCGGGCTCGGGTCCAGCGACCACCGCTGCCGTGGGCATGCTGATGATCCCCGCGATGATCGAACGCGGCTATGGCCGTGGATACGCATCCGCCATCACCGCATCGTCCGGTGGCCTTGGCATCATCATTCCGCCCTCGATCCCGATGGTCATCTTCGGCATCGCTGCCCTTGGTATGGCACCCCCGCCCGAAGCGGTCGAGAAATTCGGCACCTTCCAGTCGGTCTCGATCTCGAAGCTGTTCATTGCTGGGTTCGTGCCCGCCTTCCTGATCGCCTCAAGCCTTCTGGTCATGAACTATATCATGTCGAAAAAGCGCGGCTTCAAAGGCTCGGCTGAGGGCTGGTCGCCCCGCGGCGTCCTGTGCGAGATGTATCGCGGCTTCTGGTCGCTGATGGCCCCACTGGTGATCCTTGGCGGCATCTATTCCGGCTTCTTCACCCCGACCGAGGCCGCCATCGTCGCGATCTTCTATACCCTTGTCGTGGGCGTGTTCATCTATCGCGAGCTGACCTGGTCGTCGCTGTTCCAGTCGCTGGAAAGCACCACTTGGCTGACCGGTCGTGTGCTGCTGATCCTGTTCACCGCAACGGTGTTTGGCCGCCTGCTGGTGGAAAACAAGATCCCGGCGATCATCGCGGACAACATGCTTAGCTTCACGGACAACCTCTATGTCATCTGGGCGCTGATCATCTTCTTCCTGCTCTTCGTGGGCATGTTCATGGAGACCTTGGCAACCATCCTGATCCTGGTGCCGGTCATGCTGCCGGTGGCCTATTCGGTGGGCATCGACCCGATCCACTTTGGCGTGGTGATGGTGTGTACGTTGGGTATTGGCTTCCAGACACCTCCGTTGGGCGAGAACCTGTTCATCGCATCAGGGATATCCAACATCTCGATCGAAAAGATCTCGATCCGCGCGCTGCCCTTCGCTGCCGTGAACACGATCGCGATCTTCATCATCGCCTTCTTCCCCGAGCTCTCGCTCTGGCTACCGCGCCTCTTTGGCTACTGATGAAAGGATAACGTCATGCAGAAACTGATCACCAATATCCTTTTTGCCACGGACCTGTCGCAAAACTCGCCCCATGCGCTTCGCCACGCTGCGTGTATCGCAAAAGCAACCGGCGCGGAAATTCATGTCCTGCACGTGAATGAGCCGATGTCCGAAGAGGCGCGTGTGGCAATCGAGATGTTCGTTCTGAACGAAGAGACCCGCAAGACGGCTCAGAAACGTCGCCATGACATGGTGAAAACAATTCTGGCCGAACGGCAGGCGCGGTTTTGGGCAAATTTCGAAGGCGAAGATGCCCAGATCCGCGACCTCGTCTCTTCCGTGGAAGTGACCGATGGCCACCCGGCCGAAGTCATCCTGCGCCGCTCGAAGGAAATGGGCTGTGACCTGATTGTCCTAGGCGCGCATGATCACGGGTTCTCGCACACTTTCCTTGGCACAGTGGCCAAGCGGGTGCTGCGCCGATCCCATATCCCGACCCTGATTGTCCCTTATCTGGGCGATCAGGAGCCTCTTAAAGACTGAAAGACCTGACCCATGACCAAGACCCTAACGGCCCAAGATCTGGCCGATACCTTTGACGCGTTCAACCGGCACGATGTTGATGCGGTGATGACCCACTTCGCTGATGATTGCGTGTTCTACACCGTTGCTGGCGATGAGAAATACGGCAACAAGATCGAAGGTGCTGAAGCCATTGCCAATGCGTTCTCGGCCGTATGGGCCGGGATGAAAGACGCGCATTGGGATCACCATTCGCACTTTGTACACGGTGACCGTGCTGTCAGCGAATGGACCTTCTCGGGGACCGATGCCGGCGGCATGCGGATCGAAGCTGAAGGGGCGGACCTGTTCACCCTGCGTGACGGTCAGATCATCGTGAAACAGGCGCTTCGAAAGACGCGCCCCATGTTCAAAGCCTAAGCCCGGAGCGCGAATATCGCCTCTACCATCCGGGCCCTGAAAACGGCCCGGATTTTTCTTTCTTCAACCCCTGTTTCGGGAGTGTCCCTCATGGTTGACCATACCCTTCCCCGTCACTGGCCCAAGTCCAGCTATGACCCGAAATACGACCCGATCATCGACGCGGGTCCCGGCCACAATCGTGACCACGCGCCGACCTATTGGATCGGTACCGCAGGCGAACCGCCCGCAGATGACGGGCCTGTCTCGTCGGATATGGATGTGGATGTCGTCGTTGTCGGCTCGGGCTATACCGGCCTGTCCACGGCGATCCATCTGGCCAAGGAATACGGCATTCAAGCAGTCGTGCTCGAGGCCAACACCGTGTCCTGGGGGTGCTCGACCCGCAATGGCGGTCAGGCGCAGATCTCGTCCGGTCGCCTGAAGCGGTCGCAGTGGATCCAGCGCTGGGGCGTAGATGTCGCCAAGGGCATGCACCGCGAAGTGGCCGAGGCGTTCGAGCTGTTCGAAGACCTGATCGCGCAAGATGACATTAACTGTGATCCGCAGACAGGTGGCCACTACTATATCGCGCACCGTGAAAAGGTGATGCCGAAACTGGCCAAGGAAGCCGCGTTGCTGAACGAAACCTTCGGCTATGGCGCACGCATGATCAGCCGTGAAGAGCTGCACGAAAAGCACGTGAAAGATCAGGAAGCCGCAGGTGCCATGTGGGAGCCCGACGGAACCTGCATCCACGCGGGCAAGCTGGCCTTCGGGTATGCGAAAATGGCCCGTCGTCTAGGTGTGAAGATCCATACCGGTAGCCCGGTCATGGGCTGGGAAACCAAAGGGGACGTACACCACCTGCGCACCCCGGGTGGGATCGTGCGCGCCAAGTCCGTGGCGCTGGCCACGGCGGGCTATACGCCCCCCGGCCTGAACAAGAAAACCAAGCATCGCCTGATGCCGATTCTGTCCAACTCCATGGTCACCCGCCCGCTGACTGAAAGCGAGTTGAAAGAGTGTGGAATTCAGACGAAATCACCTCTGACGGATACCCGTACTCTGCGCCACTATTATCGCCTTCTGCCCGACAACCGGATGCAGATCGGCTCGCGCAGTGCTGTTACGGGGCGCGACGCCGAGAACGACAAGCACCTTACACTTCTCAAAGCCGGACTGGCCCGCAAGTTCCCTGCGCTCGAAGACATCAACCTTGATTACTCGTGGTGGGGATGGGTGGATGTAAGCCACGACATGATGCCCCGTATCTTCCAACCTAACCCGGAAGAAAAAATCTTTTATGCAATGGGTTATGGGGGAAATGGCGTGATGTATTCAGCTCAGGCCGGACGCCGAATGGCCCAGCTGGTTGCGGGCGACAAATCGGACAAGGCGTTCGACCTGCCGATCTTCACGTCGCCCTTGCCTAGCCACGGTTTGCTGACCCCATTCCGCCGCCTGGGGCAGAGATTTGCCTATGTTTGGTACTATCTCAACGACGAGGTTCTGTAATCGGATCGCAACAGCAGGTGTAGGCCATATGGCGTGACCTCACCTGCGTCTCACGCCAATCTGGATATAAATGGAAATCCTTATTGGCCCTACTTTCAGGGGCGTAATTGCCCCCTTAACAGACACAAGAAACACTCATGCTGTCACCTGCTGGCAGCACCTAAGAAAAGGATCAGAACAATGAAGATGACCACGGAAGAAGCGTTTGTAAAAGTGCTTCAGATGCATGGGATTGAGCATGCGTTTGGGATTAT
>NZ_CANLNB010000004.1 GCF_947492455.1 uncultured Aliiroseovarius sp. | reverse complement strand
AGCGGGCGTAGCTCAGGGGTAGAGCATAACCTTGCCAAGGTTAGGGTCGGGCGTTCGAATCGCCTCGCCCGCTCCAATCGGTTACCCAGTCTGGTCACCCGCCAGACATGCCATAGGAAGCGGGCGTAGCTCAGGGGTAGAGCATAACCTTGCCAAGGTTAGGGTCGGGCGTTCGAATCGCCTCGCCCGCTCCAAATGGACCAGATCCCGAAAATTGATGGATATCAGGCGGACACCACATCACGTGCGTCTGGTTGTGCGCGTTCTGCGCGTTACATTGGCGCGTTCCAAAAAATAAGGGGACGCGAAAACGCGTCCCCTTTACCCCAGTTCATCCTTCCCCTCAGAGGACGATGGGTTTCAGGCGCTTAAAGATTGGCGCCCGGCAAGCTCGTGAATCATCGACTGGATCTGCGCACGGATCTTATCATCCGTGATCGAGGACAAAGCCTGCGCCGCCTTGGCGGTCCGCTCGTCCAGGGCTTCGCGCTGGGGCACACCCGCACGCGGCAGTCCTTCGAAGAAGTACGCTGGTTCAACATCAAGAAGCTGAGCGATCTCGAACATCTTGCTGGCCGAAACCCGGTTATAGCCGGTCTCGTATTTTTGCAGCTGCTGGAACGACAGTCCCAGCTTCTCGGCTACATTTACTTGCGTCATGCCCCGCAGCAAGCGCACTTCGCGAATTTTCTTTCCCACATGAACATCTACTGGATGTACCATTTTTTCACCACATAATTGTTTCCCGCTAAGGGAGAATGGCACCAAACGATATGAAACCCAACTGGTGAGGGATGAACAATCATGTAACATTTTTAATTGCATGATGGGTGATTTATGTTACCAAACTTGTATGAAGCCTTTTTTACAAGGGTTTTCTGACCGATCGTTCAGCACGTATGGTTAAGTGTTTCAGCTGCGTGCACACTGCGTTTACAGCCAGAGGAGCAGAGATGACCCATCGCGATGCGCCAGCCCTGCTCTACGAGATGCTCAGGTCTTTCGCCTCATTGGCGCAAACGTTGAACCTTTCCAAAACAGTCAAGAATCTTGGAAGCACCCGTCAGACGGTGCGTCGGCACATTGCGCATCTCGAAGAATACATGGGCAATCCGCTCTTTTCGTTCGACAACCGCCAGTACAAGCTGACCAAGACTGGCGAGAACGCCCTGAAAGAGGCCGAAGAGCTTTTGGCGCGCGGCGAGGCGTGGCTGAATAACGAAAGTCGACACGTGCATGGGTTGCACTACTTGGCGTTGGAAGCAGGGAAGATTCCTTACTTCCTGCAACAGCATCCCTTGACCGCTTTGTGGGACAACTCCTCGGACCTTTTGAAGTTCGGGTTTCACTGCTGGGCGCAGTCAAAGGGCGAGTTAGAGAGCCCAGATTTCGCCAGTTTGCGTCCTTATTTGATGGTGTTCAGATATAACCAGCTAAACGGCGACTGGATTTGTACAGAAGTGGGCGAGAAATCCTCCTTCGCGACGTGGTTCGGCTGGGAGAAATACAGGTCCGCCGTGGGGCGCAGTGCGGTCAACCTGCCCACCGACAAAGGGTATAGCTATCTGCTGACGCAATCCTTCCACGATGTGGCCAGCACGCGCAGCGTCAGACTTGATCATATTCATACCCACATGCCCTATGGGCCCGAGGATACGCCGACGCCGATCTCGTATCATCGTCTGGTCATGGCCTGTCGATATGCGGACGGAGATCTGGCACTGGCGACGCTGATTGACCGCACCCTCAACGTCCAGATTCTGGACCTTCCGGATGACATGCGTCTGGCGATGCCGCCAGAGCTGGCGATGGATGTAAAACCGCCTTTCTGAAACCTACCATTTGGTCCCTGTGTCTATTTCGCGCCACATTGTTGACAGTTTTCAACAGTGACGCGTTCATTCGACAAATCATGGTGAACGCGCGAAACTTGGTCATAAACACCAATAAATGAGGTTCAGATGACCATCCATGACACATTCGCCGGCGCGCAGTACATCACGCGCATGCTGGACATCATCGCAGAGAAAGGTGTTATGATCGAGATCGGGACAGATTTCGACCTTTACGCGAGCTACATTGAAGAACATCGGACCAAGCTTCCGCTGGGCCTGGCCTTCGATCCGAAAGTTCAAAAACTGACCGAGGATACCGGGTTCTGGATCGCGGGCTGGGACAGCGAGGGGAAGATGATGCACTCGCAAGCGATGCGCATGATCGACATGTCCGACACCTATCTTTCAGACTATCTTAGCGAGAATTTTCAAAGGTTTGCACCACCTGGATACACTTTGGACATGAGCCGCAGCATCTACCGGGCTGGCCCCGGCGCGAAGCGGATCACGGGTCGGATTTGCTATCACGGGGACCTTTGGGTCGAAAGCAGCGAACGTTATCGCGGCACCGGGCTTCCGGGTATTTTGGCGCGATTCGCGCTGGCCACCAGTCTGCTGCGCTGGTCGCCCGATCACGTGTTCGGTTTCATGGCCCAACATCACGCCTTCCGCGGCCTCGCCGAGCGCGAGGGATACATGCACTGTGAACCCGGCGCGCTGGAATTACACACGCGCGAGTTGAATACAGTGATTCGCGGCTTCCTGACCTATATGTCGCGCGAAGACCTGAACTTCCTGATGGAAATCTGCCCGCGCGAGTTCGTGATGTCTCAGGCGGCATAAACACGCGCGGACGGGATTTCCCGTCCGGTGCATCTGACCGGATTTGGGGCGCGCAGACCACAGCGCCCCTTTTCGTTCCGTTTGCTGTCTTTTCGCCGCCGTCCCGCCCCCCTATAAGGGGCGCAGGTAATAAAAGGACATGCCATGCGGCGCGCTACGATCACTCGCAAAACCGCTGAAACCGCAATCTCGGTCGAGCTGAACCTCGACGGGACCGGTCAGTATGACAACCAGACCGGTGTGGGCTTCTTTGATCACATGCTGGATCAGCTGTCGCGCCACTCGTTGATCGACATGACGATCCGCGCCGAAGGGGATCTGCATATCGACGATCACCACACGGTCGAAGACACCGGCATTGCCATCGGGCAGGCGCTGGTTGCAGCCCTTGGCGACAAGAAAGGCATCCGGCGCTATGGCGAATGCCACCTTCCGATGGATGACGCGCAGGTACGTGCGGCTTTGGATCTGTCGGCCCGTCCGTTCCTGATTTGGAATGTGGATTTTACCGCGCCGAAGATCGGCACGTTCGACACCGAGCTGGTCCGCGAGTTCTTTCAGGCCTTGGCGACCCATGGCGGCATCACGCTGCATATCGACCAGATCCACGGCTTCAACGCCCACCACGTGGCCGAGGCCGCATTCAAGGCCGTGGCCCGCGCGCTGCGGATCGCTGTTGAAACCGATCCGCGCAAAGCGGACGCCATCCCCTCGACCAAGGGTGCGCTGTAACGCGCACCTGACCGGAGATCTATTATGCTGACCGTGATCATCGACTATGACAGCGGCAACCTGCACTCGGCCGAAAAAGCGTTTCAGCGCATGGCGGCCGAAACGAACGCCGGCGACGTGATCGTATCCACCAAGCCCGAGGACGTCTCTCGCGCTGACCGTCTGGTCCTGCCCGGTGACGGCGCCTTCCCGGCCTGCCGTCAACAGCTGTCCGACCACCGCGGTATCTATGAAGCGCTAGAAGAGGCCGTGATCACCCAAGGCCGCCCCTTCATGGGGATTTGCGTTGGCATGCAGATGCTGGCGACGGTCAGCCACGAATACCAAGACACGGACGGCTTTGACTGGATCAAAGGCCATGTGCGCAAGATCACTCCGGCTGACCCGACGCTGAAAGTCCCGCATATGGGCTGGAACGATTTGGTGATCGACAGCGACCACCCGGTACTGGACGGCGTGAAAACCGGCGACCACGCCTATTTCGTGCACTCATATCACTTCGTCGTGGACAACCCGGACGAGCGTCTGGCCCATTGTGACTATGCAGGCGACATCACCGCCATCGTCGGGCGGGACAATATGATCGGCATGCAGTTTCACCCGGAAAAAAGCCAAGCCGCAGGGCTGCGGATGATCGCAAACTTCCTGACCTGGACACCGTAAACGAAAAGGGCGCCGTATCGGGCGCCCTTTTTGCTTTAGAAACTAGTGGTTATTGAACCTTTGTCCATGTCTGCTTCTTGCAGATCGGCCCCACACAGCCCGCCACTTTCAAGGTCGTCCCCGACAGCGTCATCTTCGACTTATAAACCTTACCAGTCGAGGGCTGCCAAATCTTGCCACCCGAATACTTGCCGCCACCTTTAGCTTGCATATCCCAAACCAATTGCTTGCCAATATTTGGCGTGTTGATCTCTCCACTTGCATCGAATGCTTTCGAAATCACGCCACACAAAGCCGCTCCGCAAGGCGAGAAGGTGACATGTGCATAAGCGCCATCATCCACCTGCGTTTTCCACACACCCAGCACCGGTTCAGCCATGGCCGGTCCTGCCAGTCCAACCGCAAGCGCTACTGCTGCAATCACTCGTTTCATAGGATCCTCCCTGTTTTGCGGATATCCTGACGTCCCGACCTGCGCTGTGGCAAGTATGACGTGGCTGGAGGTCGCGCTTGGCTTTCCCCCCGGTCCGTGCAAAAAGCAGCCCAACCGACTGATTAACGGAGCACCAGCCATGATCCTCTATCCTGCCATCGACCTGAAAGACGGCCAATGCGTACGTTTGCTGCGCGGCGAGATGGAAGAAGCCACCGTGTTCAATGACAACCCGGCAGCTCAGGCGCGGGCGTTCCAAGACGCAGGCTGCGAGTGGATCCACCTTGTCGACCTGAATGGTGCTTTCGCAGGCGAGCCGGTAAACGGCGCCGCAGTCGAGGCGATCCTTGGCGCGATCGATGTCCCAGCCCAGTTGGGTGGCGGCATCCGTGACATGGCCACGATCGAAGGCTGGATCGAAAAGGGCCTGTCCCGCGTGATCCTCGGTACCGTGGCCGTCGAAAACCCCGATTTGGTCCGCGAAGCCGCCCGCGCCTTCCCCGGCAAGGTCGCCGTCGGTATCGACGCCCGTGACGGTCGCGTCGCCACCAAAGGCTGGGCCGAGGAAACCGACGTCATGGTCACCGACCTTGCCAAGTCGTTTGAGGACGCAGGCGTCTGCGCCATCATCTATACCGACATCAATCGCGATGGCGCGATGCAAGGCCCGAACACCGAAGCGACGGCCGATCTGGCCCGCGCGGTCTCGATCCCCGTCATCGCATCGGGCGGCGTTAGCTCGCTAGACGACCTGCGCGCACTAAAGTCCTGCGGCGCGTCCCTGAACGGCGCCATCTCAGGTCGTGCGCTTTATGACGGCGCGATTGATTTGAAAGAGGCGTTGGACGTCCTGAAAGGCTGATACATGCTGAAAACTCGCATCATCCCCTGTCTCGACGTGGCCGAGGGCCGCACGGTGAAAGGCGTCAACTTCGTCGACCTGATCGACGCGGGCGACCCGGTGGAACAGGCGCGCGCCTATGACGCTGCCGGTGCCGACGAACTCTGCTTTCTCGATATCAAGGCGACCCACGAAAACCGCGGCACCATGTATGATCTCGCCACCCGCACGGCCGAACAGTGCTTCATGCCGCTGACCATCGGTGGGGGTGTGCGCAGCCCGGAAGACGTGCGCGACCTGCTGCTGGCGGGCGCCGATAAGGTCAGCTTCAATTCGGCCGCTGTGGCCGACCCGGACGTGATCGCCCGCTCTGCTGACCGTTTCGGCAGCCAGTGCATCGTTGTTGCCATCGATGCCAAGACCATCGGCCATGACGCGGACGGCAATCCCAACAAATGGGGCATCTTCACCCATGGCGGCCGCAAGCCGGCACTCGACAAAGACGGCAACCCCATTGATGCGGTCGAGTTTGCCAAACTGATGGAACAAAAAGGCGCGGGCGAGATCCTGTTGACCTCGATGGACCGCGACGGCACCCGCGCGGGCTTTAACCTGCCGCTGACCCGCGCCATTTCGGACGCCGTGCATGTGCCCGTGATCGCCTCGGGTGGTGTAGGCAATCTGGACCACCTTGTCGAAGGCGTGACCGAAGGCGGGGCAAGTGCCGTGCTGGCCGCATCCATCTTCCACTTTGGCGACTACACCATCCGCGAGGCCAAGGAACACATGGCCGCCGCTGGCATTCCGATGAGGTTGACATGAGCATCCTGACCCAACTCGCCGCTACGATCGAGGCGCGCAAGTCCGCAGACCCCGACAGCAGCTGGACGGCCAAACTGCTGGCCAAAGGTCCGGAGAAATGCGCCGAGAAATTCGGGGAAGAGGCGATCGAAGCCATCATCGCCGCCGCCAAGAACGACCGCGAGAATCTGACCGCCGAGGCCGCCGACGTGCTCTATCACCTGCTCGTCATGCTCGCCGCGCGCGACGTGGCGCTGGAGGACGTGCTGGCCGAGCTTGAACGCCGCGAAGGCACCTCGGGCATCGCAGAAAAAGCGGCCCGTCAGCCGTAAGCTCTTATTTTCTTGCCAAAAATATCCTGGGATGAATGCGCGTAGCGCAGAGGGGCAACGCCCCTTACCCCACCAACTCCGTCAGCGCGTCCGTCCCGATCAGGCGCGGATACTCGATGGCCGGACAACGATCCTCGACCACCTCGATCCCGCGCGCTTCCGCCTTGGCCCGTGCGGCAGCGTTGAAAATCTCCAACTGCATCCAAACCGTGCGCAGGTTCGGCAGATGCGCCAGCGCTTCGTCCACAAGAGGTTCAATTGTCTCGGACCGGCGGAAAAGGTCGATCATGTCGGTCTCTTCCGGCAGTTCGGCAATCGACCCGACAACCGTTTCACCAAACATCTCTTGCCCTGCCAAGCCGGGGTTCACGCCGATTACGCGATAGCCTTTCTCGGACAGAAAGCGGGCTACGCGGTAAGAGGCACGCTCGGGCTTGTGCGACAGGCCCACAAGGCCGATCACGCGGGTCGAGGTCAGGATAGTGCGAATGCGGGTGTCTATATCAGTCTGCGTCATATGCCCCAACTAAGCACCGCGCAGTTCTATTCCAAGCCCGTAAAAGAAAAAGCGCCCGAGGGGAGTATTTCCTCGGGCGCAGTTGGTGGAACGAGGGACAGTGAATGAGGTTTCAGGCGTTCCACAGCCTGGCCTCTGTTAGTCAGATATGATGGCGGGACGGAATTGGAAGGGTTGGTAAAACACTTGTGATCCACCCGTCAGACATCAGCCCTCAAGAATACCCGGCCAGTTCGCATTCCCTTTCGCGATATTGCCCGGAATGTCCTGCGACCACAGCTCGCGCGCACGCAGACTGAAATTCAGGTAAAGCTTGTCGTCATAGACGGTCCAGGCCTCAGGCACGGTGGGGGCGATATAGCCCTTGCTGGCCGCATAGGCGCAGTAGCCACCGAATTGCGGGGCGTATTTGGCGGGATCGGACGCGAACATGTCGCGGGTCTCGGCGCTGGAAAACAACACCGTGGCACCTTCATAGTCCAACGAGAATTCGGCCACGCCCGGCGTCGGAGCGCCCTTGGTGAAAAACGCCACAGGGTCATGCCCGTCCCACGCGATGCCATCTTCGGCATAGACGGGCGGGTTGGCGGCAAAGGCCGGGCGGGTCAGAAGCGTCGCCCCAACGGGGACAGCGATCAGACCGGACAGTACGTGACGGCGGGACAGGGACAGTTTCGACATTGGGACCTCCTTTTCGGTTGTCCCTAATCTGCGCTGCCCAGGCGGATATTACAGCCCCACCCACAACAAGGTGATCACCGCGTGAGGCGGGTGGCATAAAGTGCGACCGCCGCAGCGTTCGACACATTGAGCGAGCCAAAATCGCGTGCGAATGGGATCTTCACCAGCGCATCACAGGTCGCCTTGGTCTTTTCGCGCAGCCCCGGCCCTTCGGCCCCCATGACCAGCGCAACCGGGCGATCTGGGCGGGCGGCCAATGCCTCTTCAATGGTCTCGTCGGCTTCGCCATCCATGCCAAGGACGACGAATCCCATATCGCGCAGTTCTTCCATCGCCTCGGCCAGATTGCGCACGCGCAAGTAAGGCTGACGTTCCAGCGCGCCCGAAGCCGTCTTGGCCAGCGCGCCCGTCTCCGGGGCTGCCCCATGTTTCGTGCCAACGACAGCACTGGCGCCGAACACCTCGGCCGAGCGCAGGATCGCGCCGACATTGTGCGGGTCGGTCACACGGTCGAGCATGACCACGACGGGCATCTTACCTTCGCCGCCAATAACACGGCTGGCGAAATCACCCCAATTCAAGGGTTTCACTTCAAGCGCTGCGCCCTGGTGAACCGAATTGGGATCAATCGGGGCTGGAAACTTGCGCGGGTCCGCCATCTCGGGCGTCATGCCAGACGCCTCGATCGCATCCGCCAGCTTGTCCGCCGCGTTCTTCGTCACGATCAACCGCAGCCGCTCGCGGTCCGGGTTCATCAGCGCATCACGCACCGCATGCAGCCCGAAAAGCCACACGGTTTCAGCCGCAGCCTGACGCTTGTCTTTTTCCTTTTTGACGACCCATTTTGGCTTTTTCATCACGCGATCCGCTGGAAGTTTTTCAAGGCCCGGACAATGCGCCAAGCCTTTCTGAGAGACAAGTGCATTTGGGTGATTTTTCGTATTGACGCGGCCCGCTGCCCGCGATACCTAGCCCCACGTTCAGCGCAGATAGCGCAGGAAAAAGTGGGCGACAGGCCGCAAGGTGTGGCAGGGGACTGTAACTCCCTCGAGGCGACTCACGCTTGGTTCGATTCCAAGGTCGCCCACCATTTTCCAAACCTCCCGAAAAACAGATGACGTGAAGTTTGGCTTCGGAACGAAGGGCTTAGGCCCTCGAGACGTCTGCTTTTGACGTACGTTTAGTGCTCCAATCGCGACGCAAACCGCGCCTTCCACAGCGCCTCTTCGTATTCCGAGGCTGCAGTGCTGTCGTAGACCAGCCCACCCCCAACATTGAGTGTCGCGTCCTGTCCATCCAGCAAAAGCGTGCGGATGGCGACGTTGAATTCCGAGCGCCCATCGGGGGCCATCCAGCCGATCGAGCCGCAATAGATGTCGCGCGGGTTGGGTTCCAGCTCGGCGATGATTTCCATCGCGCGCAGTTTGGGGGCACCGGTGATCGACCCGCAGGGGAAGAGTGCGCTCAGGATGTCGGACAAGCGCGTGCCCGCCTCCATCTGGCCGCGTATCAGCGACACCATTTGGTGCACGGTCTCGTAGCTTTCGACTGTGAACAGCTCGGGCACGTGGACGCTGCCCGCCTCGCAAATACGCGAGATGTCATTGCGCAGAAGGTCCACGATCATCAGGTTCTCGGCCTGATTTTTCTCATCCGTTTTCAGAAACACCGCGCGGGCGGCGTCCTCGACAGGGTCGGAACTGCGGGGTTGGGTGCCTTTCATCGGGCGGGTCTCGATCATCCCGTCGGCATCCGTGCGGAAGAACAGTTCGGGCGAGCGGGACAGGATGGCGGGCAAGCCTTCTGCCTGCACCAGCGCACCATATTGCACCGGCTGCAACCGGGTCAGCGCGTGATAGAGCGCCTGCGCGTCGCCCTGCGCCTCACCCCGGATCGGGAAGGTCAGGTTCACCTGATAGGTGTCACCTGCGCAGATATAATCATGCACGGCCTGAAACCCGCGCGCGTAGGTTTCGGCATCCCAATCGGGCGTCAGATCGGACAGCGCAGCATCGCCGGGCTCTAGCGCAGGTGCGGGGCTGGGACCATCATAGAGACCAAACATCAGAAGCGGCAGGCGGCGGTTTGGTTTCAGCAGAGCCTCAAGACGCGGTTCCAGCGCGTAGCCCAATTCGTAACTGGCAAATCCTGCCAACCACGCCCCGCTTTTCTGCGCCTGATCCAGACGGTCCAGCGCGGCCGGCACATCTTCCAATGACCACGCCACGATCTGATCCTGCGGGGCCGTGAACAGCCCAGCATCCCCATCCGGTCCATGATCAAATCTGATGTCCACCTGCAAAGCCTCCGCTTTGAAACCGTGTTAGCGCGCTACCCGCCTGATCTGCGGGCGAAAGGCGGCGTTTGCAAGCCCTTATGCGCCAGAACAGCGCGCGCGCGTTACAGCTTTGCAGATTGCAGCTTTTCCAGAAGATCCAGAAGCTGTTTGACCTCGTCCTCGCCCATATGCGTCTCGATCCGGGCGGCGATGTCATTGGCCAGATGCAGGTTGTCGCGCACGATGGCGCGCCCCTTTTCAGTGATCGTGACCAGCGTGCGGCGCTTGTCCTTAGCGTCAGATTGACGCGAGATCAGGCCGTCCGCCTCCATCCCCCGTAAGATCCGCGTCAGGCTGGGCAAAAGCAGGCAGGCCTCTTTTGCGATGGTGCTTTGCTCGATCTCGCCCAGTTCGTCCAGTGTACGCAGGATGCGCCATTTCTGTTCGGTCAGGCCAAGTTCACCCAGCATGTCGCGAATCGGCTGCATCACGACCTCGCGCGCCCGAAGAAGCGAGATGGGCAGCGAGCGCGAGGTGCTGGGAAAGCCGGAACGGGTCGAATTATTCTTGGTCATGAGGGCTTTATAGCAAGGGGCAGGAAATGAACAAAGCAACTATTTGACAGCGCCCACCTCATTAGTTAACATCGCAATTAATAATTGGACTGAATGAGGGCGACATGTCGGATCTGGACAGCAATCTTACGAAACTCTCGGGCTATCTTGAACGGTTCCGTGCGGGTGGAATCAAGAACCGCATCGCGGGCGAGGATCGGGACGGCGCGGCTGGCGTGTTCCAATCGACCAGCCCAGTCGACAAGTCGGTGATCTGCGATGTGGCCCACGGCACGGCGGATGACATCGACGCCGCCGCCAATGCGGCTCATGACGCCTTTGCAGCCTGGCGCGACATGCCCGCGACCGAGCGTCGCCGCATCCTTCTGAACGTCGCCGACGCCATCGAGGCCCGTGCCGAAGAGATTTCGCTGTGCGAATGCTGGGACACCGGCCAGACATTGCGCTTCATGTCAAAAGCCGCCCTGCGTGGGGCCGAGAACTTCCGCTATTTCGCGGATCAGGTCGTTCAGGCCCGTGACGGCCAACACCTGAAGTCACCCACCCTAATGAACGTCACCAGCCGGACGCCGATTGGCCCGGTGGGCGTCATCACCCCGTGGAACACGCCTTTCATGCTGTCCACGTGGAAGATCGCCCCCGCGTTGGCCGCAGGCTGCACCGTGGTGCACAAACCCGCCGAAGACAGCCCCCTGACCGCCCGTCTGCTGGTCGAAATCGCCGAAGAAGCCGGCCTGCCCAAGGGTGTGTTGAACACCGTGAACGGCTTTGGCCCTGACGCTGGCAAAGCACTGTGCGAGCACCCGAAAATCAAGGCGATTGCCTTTGTCGGTGAAAGCCGCACAGGCAGCATGATCGTCAAGCAGGGCGCGGACACCCACAAACGTAACCACTTGGAACTGGGCGGGAAAAACCCGGTGATCGTCTTTGACGATGCCGATCTGAACCGCGCTCTGGATGCAGTGATCTTCATGATCTACTCGATCAATGGTGAACGCTGCACGTCGTCCTCGCGCCTGTTGGTGCAGGACACCATCAAGGAAGAATTCGAAGCCAAGCTGGTCGAGCGTGTGAACAACATCAAGGTCGGCCACCCGCTGGACCCCGCGACCGAGATCGGTCCGCTGGTGACCGAGACGCACTATAACAAAGTGACCTCGTATTTCGACATCGCCAAGGAAGATGGCGCGACTGTTGCCGCTGGTGGCGTGAAGGTCGGTGACGAGGGATACTTCGTGCGCCCGACGCTCTTCACCAACGCCACCAACGACATGCGCATCGCGCGCGAGGAAATCTTCGGCCCGGTCCTGACCTCGATCCCCTTCTCGACCGAGGACGAGGCGCTGTCGATTGCCAATGACACGGACTATGGCCTGACGGGCTATGTCTGGACCAACGACCTGACCCGCGCGCTACGCTTCACAGACAAGCTGGAAGCGGGCATGATCTGGGTGAACTCGGAAAACGTTCGCCATCTGCCGACCCCGTTTGGTGGGGTGAAGGCCTCGGGCATCGGGCGTGACGGCGGCGACTGGTCGTTCGAATTCTACATGGAGCAAAAACACGTCGGTTTCGCCACGGGCCAACATAAAATCATGCGCCTGGGCGCGTAAGGGAGGAATACAAATGGGAGAGATCGTACTCGCCGCAAAGATGACCCACGTGCCGACGCTGTTGATGTCGGAACAGGAAGGCCCGATCAAAGGCAAGCGCCAGCCAGCCATCGACGGTCACCGCGAAATCGCACGCCGCGCCAAGGAGCTGGGCGTTACCACCGTCATCATCTGCGACACACACTGGGTGATCAACGCGGGCTTCCACATCAACGCGAATGCCAAGTTCGAGGGCCTCTTCACCTCGAACGAATTCCCACAGTTCATTCAGGATCTGCCCTACTCCTACGAAGGCAATCCCGAGATGGGCGACGCCATCGCCAAGATCGCGACGGACAAGGGCGCTTATACCCTTTGCCATCATCTGGACAGCCTTGAGCTGGAATACGGCACTCTGGTTCCGATGCGGTTCATGAGCCGCGAGCATGACATGAAGGTGGTCTCGGTCGCCGCATGGGCCACAGTGCACGACCACGACGAAAGCCGCATCATCGGCGAGGCGATCCGCGAAGCGGTGGAAGCCTCGGACGAAAAGGTTCTGTTGGTCGCATCTGGCTCGCTCAGCCACAAAATTTGGGCCAACAAAGACTATGCCGCCAATAATGGCACCTTTACCATCAGCTCGGAATTCAACCGTCAGATGGATTTGCACGTCCTGGAAATGTGGAAGAACGGCGATCACGCCACCTTCCTGAAGATGCTGGGAGAATACGCAGAGTTCTGCTGTGGCGAAGGCTCAATGCACGATACGGCAATGCTGTATGGCGCGCTCGGTTGGGACAAGTACGACGCAAAATGCGAGGTCGTGACCGAGTACTTCCCGTCCTCCGGCACGGGCCAGACAAACGTCATCTTCCCGGTCTGATCAAAGGACTATTCGATGAAACTCGCTACGTTCTCTGCCGAAGGCGAAACCTTCTTCGGCGCGATCACTGATGCCGGTGACGCTATCGCCCTGAATGCGGAATTTCCGCACTACGCCACGCTGTACGAGGCGATTGCGGATGGGGCTATGACGGACCTGTTGGCAGCGGCCGAGGGCCGCGCTGCCACGCATTCGACCTTCGACTACGAGATGGTAATGCCAGATGCCCGCCGCATCCTCTGCGTGGGCGTGAACTTCCCGGATCGCAATGCAGAATACAAAGACGGCAGCGCGCAGCCGAAATACATGTCGCTGTTCCCGCGCTTTGCCAGCGGGTTTACCGGCCACGGCCGCCCGCTGATCCGCCCGCCAGAGAACCACACGCTGGACTATGAAGGCGAGGTGGTGATCGTGATCGGCAAGGAAGGACGTCGGATTAGTCAGGACGATGCCTATGACCACATTGCCGCGCTGACCCTGTGCAACGAAGGCACGATCCGCGACTGGGTGCGTCACGCGAAATTCAACGTGACGCAAGGCAAGAACTGGGACCGTTCGGGCGCGATTGGCCCGTGGCTGGTGCCCTTCACCGACGCCGCCCAGTTGGATGACGCGCGCATCCAGACCCACGTGAACGGAGAGCTACGCCAAGACGACACCCTGAACCGCATGATGTTCCCGATCCGCGAGGAGATCGCCTATATCTCGACCTTCATGACGCTGCAGCCCGGCGACGTGATCGTCACCGGCACCCCCACCGGCGCAGGCGCGCGGTTCGATCCGCCAAAATACCTTGTGCCCGGCGACGTGGTCGAGGTCTCGGTCGAGGGGATCGGCACGCTGACGAACACGGTCGAGGACGAAGTGGTATGACGCCCGAAGATCACGCCCGTGCCGCCGCCGATTTGTTGCAGGCCGAAAAGACCCGCGACCAGATCGGGCTGTTGACCAAGCGCCACCCCGAGATGGGGATGGACGATGCCTATCAGGTGCAAAACGCGATTTACCGCGCCAAGCTGGACGCGGGGCGCAAGGTCATCGGCTGGAAAATCGGGCTGACCTCGAAAGCGATGCAATACGCATTGAACATCGACATTCCCGACAGCGGCATCCTGTTCGACGACATGCTGTTTCGGAACGGCGCGACGGTGCCTGCGGGCCGGTTCATCCAGCCCCGGATTGAGGCCGAGATCGCGTTTGTGATGAAGGATGCCATTGGCGGCGCGGATGTCACCCGCGAAGACGTGATCGCCGCCACTGACTATGTCGCGCCATCAATCGAGATCCTCGACACCCGCATTCAGCGGATAGATCCTGAAACGGGTGCTGCTCGCACGGTCTTTGACACAATCTCAGACAACGCCGCCAATGCCGGGATCGTACTTGGCGCTGAGCGCCACGCGGTCGACGCCTTCGACCTGCGCTGGGTTGGCGCCATCACCTCGCGCAATGGCGAGGTCGAGGAAACCGGCCTTGGTGCAGGCGTGTTGAACGACCCGGTGGAGAGCGTCGTCTGGTTGGCACGACGTATGGCGCAATATGGCCAAAGCATCGAACCCGGCCAGATTATCCTGTCCGGCAGCTTCATCCGCCCCGTTGAATGCCCCTCAGGCACCGCTATTCACGCCGATTTCGGACCGTTTGGCAGCGTAGACATCCACTTCGCCTGACCGCTGCGACCGCAAAACCCCTTGCTGACGGGCCGCGCATCCCGTTATCTCGACCCGAGATGTTTTTGTGCGCCCGTCGATATACCCTCGCCGCCCTGATATTGGGCGCATCCGGCCTGCCCTCTTTCGCCGACAAGATCACTGTCTTTGCCGCTGCCAGTCTGGGCGGTGCGCTGGACGAGGTGGCCGAGGCGTTCGAAGGCGATACCGGGCACGAAGTGGCTTTGTCCTTCGCGGGGTCCTCGGTTTTGGCCCGCCAGATCACCTTGGGCGCACCTGCCGATGTGTTTCTGTCTGCGAATGCGGATTGGATGGATGCGGTTGAGGCGGCCGGGTTGTTGGCCGATGGTATGCGCCGGGACTTCGCCGGGAATGCGTTGGTGCTGATCGCGCCTGCAGAACTAGCTGCGCCGACGAAGCTGCCAGTGACGCCCGAAGAATTCGCAGCGGCCCTGAATGGCGGCAGGTTGTCGATGGCGCTGGTCGACGCGATCCCTGCAGGGCAATACGGCAAGGCCGCCTTGTCGCATCTAGGCCTGTGGGATGCAGCTGAATCCCACGTCATACAGACCGATAATGTCCGTGCTGCCTTGGCGCTGGTTGCCTTGGGCGAGGCGCGATTGGGCGTGGTCTATGCAACGGATGCGCAGGCTGAACCAAAGGTGCGCCTCGTCGCACCATTTCCTGCCGAGACGCATCCTCAGATCACCTATCCTGCCGCCGCCATCGCGTCCGGCGACGTGACCACCGCAACGGCCTTTCTGGACTATCTGACCAGCGGGGCCGGGCAAGCCATCCTGCAAAACCACGGTTTTCTGCCTGCCCCCGAGGTGCCCGAATGAGCTGGCTTGGACCAGAGGAATGGCAGGCGGTTGCGCTGTCCCTGAAAGTCGCTGGCTGGGCCACTGCCCTGTCCCTGCCCGTCGCCATCTGGATCGCGCATCTTCTGGCCCGCAAGGACTTTCCCGGCAAGCAGGTGGTGAACGGGCTTGTCCACCTGCCCCTGATCCTGCCGCCCGTCGTCACCGGTTACCTGCTGCTTCTGACCTTCGGCGGCACCGCGCCGCTGGGCGCGGCCCTCGCCAAGCTCGGCCTACCACTGGCCTTCCGCTGGACCGGCGCGGCGCTTGCTGCGGCAATCATGGGCTTTCCCCTGATGGTCCGCGCCATTCGCCTGTCGATCGAGGCTGTGGACCCGAAGCTGGAAGCCGCCGCCGCCACGCTGGGCGCCAACCGCTGGTCCGTCTTCATCACCGTCACCCTGCCCCTCGCCCTGCCCGGCATCATCGCGGGCGCGATCCTTGGATTTGCCAAAGCGATGGGCGAGTTCGGGGCGACCATTACCTTCGTGTCGAATATCCCCGGCGAGACGCGCACCGTCCCATCCGCCATCTACAGCTTTCTGCAAGTGCCGGGCGACGAGAGCGCCGCACTTCGGTTGGTTGTGATCTCGATCATCATCGCCATGGGCGCATTGGTGGCGTCCGAGGTGCTGGCCCGTCGTGTCGCCAAACGGATGGAGGACGCATGACCCAGCCAGCCCTCTCCATCACCCTGCGCGCAAATCGTCCCGGTTTCGATCTGGACGTGGATGTCACTGCGCCTGCGGGCCTGACCGTACTGTTCGGCGCGTCAGGATCGGGCAAGACCAGCGTGGTGGACGCGGTGGCGGGTCTGACCCAAGACGTGTCGGGGCGGATCGCGGTTGGGGACCAAGTGTTGTTGGACACGACCCAAGGCACCTGCCTGCCGACGCACGAACGCCGCATCGGCTATGTCTTTCAGGACGCCCGCCTGTTTCCGCATCTGACCGTCAGGCGCAATCTGGACTACGCCCGTCGTGTCACCCGCCAACCTGCGGACCCTGCCCGTTTCAATCATGTCGTCGAGATGCTGGGCATCGGCCACCTTCTGGACCGCCGCACCCCGCGCCTATCGGGCGGCGAAAAGCAGAGGGTTGCCATCGGGCGGGCGCTTCTGTCGCGCCCGCAGCTGATCCTCGCCGACGAACCGCTGGCCGCGCTGGACGATCCCCGCAAAGAGGAAATCCTGCCCTATTTCGAGCGTCTACGCGACGAGGGCGAGGTGCCGATCCTCTATGTTACCCACTCAACCAGCGAGGTTGCGCGGCTGGCGACCACAGTCGTGGCGCTGGAAAACGGGCGAGTGATCCGACAGGGCAGCGCGATCGAGGTTCTCGGTGATCCCAGCTTCAGCCCCGGTGACGTGCGCTCGGTTGGGGCAGTAATCGAAGCCCGCGTGGCCACACATCACGACGACGGGCTGACCGAGTTGAACGCAGGCAGCATCCCACTGTTCCTGCCCCGCATCGCTCGCGATCCCGGCACATCAGTGCGGGTCCGCATCGCCGCTCAGGACGTGATCCTGTCACGCGGACGGCCCGAGGGGATCTCGGCCCTGAACTGCCTGCTCGGCGTGGTGCAGGGGGTGCAGGAAGGGGCGGGTCCGGGGGCGATCTTGTCGCTGGATACTGCTGCGGGAAGGGTTCTGGCGCGGATCACCAAACGCTCGCTTGCGGCAATGGATTTGTCCGTCGGAACAGAGCTTTATGCGATTGTGAAAACCGTGGCCGTTGCCCCCAGCGATGTGGGCGGGCCGAAGGGGTAATCCAGCCCGAAACGCAATTTCGGGCACGCGTCCGCCCGCCCCATGGCGGGCGCTTGGAACCCTCTAAAGCTTATCGCGCAAACTGAACCACAGCATCGCCGCCACTAACAGCGGCCAGCGCAGCGCCACACCACCTGGGAAGCGTTGGGTCGGAACCTGCGCCATCAAGTCAAACCGCTCGGCCTGACCCGAGATCGCTTCGGCCACCATCTTGCCGCCCAGCGTCGCCATCGCCACGCCATGCCCGGAGTAACCGGACGCAGACAGCACATTCCCCTGCAGCCGTTCAAAATGCGGCATGCGGTTCATGGTGATGCCCAGCGTGCCGCCCCACGCATAGTCGATCTTTGTGTCTTTGAGCTGCGGATAGATTTCCAGCATCGGCTTGGACACCAGCTTGCGAATGTCCTTCGGGAACTTGTAGCCATAGCTCTCGGCGCCGCCGAACAGCATGCGATTGTCATCGGAAAGGCGGAAATAGTTGATCACGAACTTGCTGTCGGCCACGGCGTGCCCGTCACGGATCAGCGACTTGGCGAAATCATCGCTTAACGGCTCGGTCGCCAGTATGTAGTTGTTGATTGGCATGACCCGCGCAGCGACATGCCCCTGCGTGTTGCCCAGATAGCCATTGCAGGCCCAGACCAGATGGCTGGCGCGGATCTTGGCGGCATCGGTCGAAACGGTTACCGTACCGCCCTCTTTCACATCGGTCACGCGGCTGGTCTCAAAAATCCGAGCACCCGCAGCCACCGCCGCTCGCGCCATGCCGAAGGCCAGACGCAGCGGATGCGTGTGCCCTGCCCCCATGTCGAGAGAGCCGCCGTGATAGGCGGGCGAGCCGCACAATTCGCGCATCTCATCCCGATCCACAGTGCGGATCAGGTCATAGCCATACTCTTCGTTCAGCTTGCGCACATAGGCGTGATCCTCGGGCACATAGCGGGCGCGGTGCATGGCGTGGATGATGCCGTCGGTGAACCCCGCATCGGGGGCGTGTTTGGCAACCATGTCGCGTACCAGCTGCACACTCTCGGATGCCATGTCCCACAGCTTACGGGCGTCGTCCTTGCCCACCATTTTCTCGAGCTCGTCCTGATCCAGACGCTGACCCATACCAACCTGACCGCCATTGCGCCCCGAGGCGCCGAAGCCCACGCGCTGCGCTTCCAGCAGCACGACGTCATAGCCACGTTCCGCCAGATGCAGGGCCGCTGATAGGCCAGTGAACCCGCCACCGATGACGCAGACATCACACGACACATCGCCCTGAGCAGCCGGAAACGGGCCGGGCGCGTCGGCGGTGGCGGCGTACCAGGATTGGGGATACTCCCCATGGCGGTCATTTGCGGTCAGCAGGTCCATGGAACCCTCGGATCTTACAGGTATGGGATATCGAATAGGGCGAGCCTGTGACCCGCCCCTGAAACTGGGTTACCCAGCGACCAGAAGGCCTTTTTCTTTCACGATCTCATAGGCTTCGCCCAACGCTTTGCGGGCGCGGGTGATCAGCGTATCGATCTCGTCCGTGGTGATGACCAGCGGGGGGGCGATCACCATGCGGTCACCGACGTGGCGCATGATCAGGTTGTTGGCGAAGCAGCGCTCGCGGGTGATCAGGCCAACAGTGCCAGCGTCCGAAGCAAAGGGCGCGCGTGCCTCTTTGTCAGGCGTCAGCGCCAGCGAGGCCATCAGGCCGACGATCTTGGTTTCGCCCACCATCGGGTGGTCCGCCAGTTCGTGCCATTTCTCGGCCAGATAAGGGGCGGCGACGTCGCGCACGTGGTCAACGATGCCTTCCTCTTCCATGATGCGCAGGTTCTCCAGTGCGACCGCACAGGCCACCGGGTGGCCGGAATAGGTGTAGCCGTGGTTGAACTCGGTGCCTGCCAGCACTTCAGCGACCTTATCCGACACCAGCGACGCCCCGATCGGCGCATAGCCCGAGCTGAGACCCTTTGCGACCGTCATGATATCCGGTTTCAGGTCATAGGTCTGGCTGCCGAACCAGTTGCCGGTGCGACCAAAGCCGGTGATGACCTCGTCCACGATCAGCAGGATGTCGTATTTCTGGCAAATCCGCTGGATTTCCGGCCAGTAGGTGTCGGGGGCGACGATCACGCCACCAGCACCTTGGATCGGTTCGCCAATGAAGGCCGCAACCTTGTCTGCGCCGACCTCTTTGATTTTGGCTTCCAGCTCTTGTGCGCGCGCCAGACCGAATTCTTCCGGCGTCATGTCGCCGCCTTCGGCGTACCAGTTGGGCTGCTCGATGAACTCGATGCCGGGGATCGGCAGGCTGCCCTGACCGTGCATGCCCTTCATGCCGCCCAGCGAGGTGCCGCCGATGGTCGACCCGTGATAGGCATTCCAGCGCGAGATGATCACGTCACGCTCGGGCTGACCTTTTTCGGCCCAATAGGTGCGGACCATGCGGATATTGGTGTCATTCGCGTCCGAGCCGCCATTGGCATAGAACACGTGGTTCAGATCGCCCGGTGCCAGTTCGGCCAGCTTCTGGGCCAGCGCAATGGCGGGCACGTGGGTGGTCTGGAAGAACGTGTTGTAATAGGGCAGCTCGCGCATCTGGCGGGCGGCGACCTCGGCAATGCTTTCATTGCCATAGCCGATGTTCACGCACCACAGGCCGGCCATGCCGTCCAAAATCTCTTCGCCTTCGCTGTCTTTCAGAAACACGCCCTTGGCCGAGGTGATGACCCGCGCGCCTTTCTGGCCCAACTCACCGTCATTGGTGAAGGGGTGCATGTGGTGGGCCGCGTCGATGGCCTGAAGCTCGGCGGTGGGCAGATGGTTGGTGATCTTGTTCATCCTGGATCTCCTAGAAAACGTGGTCGGGTCGCGCCCAAGGACAGGAGAATCACCCACCCTTTGGAACGCGCCAAAAGCTGAGTTCACAATATGATCAAAAATTAAGCTGTCAACGCATGACCTGCGATCTGATCAAATTCAGGCCGACAAAAGCGTCTCGCGGACCTGAGCGATTCCCTGCTCGATGTCTCCGCGAATAGCCGCGGCGACCCCCTCACCGTCACCCGCGCGCATGGCGGCCATGGCTTCTGCATGTTTGTCGGGAAGGTTCGCCGTGCCATAGCGACCGAGCACCACCCGCAACGAAGGGCCAGCGCGAAGCCACAGCATGTTGGCGATGGAGGACAGGACCTCGGATCCGGCAAGATCATAGAGGTAGGCATGGAAGCGATAGTTGTGTTCCAGATACCCGCGTACATCACCTTTATCGATGGCCGCATTCAACTGATCATCATAAGACGTCAGCCGCGCAAGCTCTTCTTCACCAATGTTTTCTGTGGCTTTTCGCGCCAGTTCGGGTTCGACTGACAGACGTGCATAGGCGATGTCGTTCCACTGCGACATGTCGGGCTGCGGCACCGAAACACGGCGGTTTCCCTTGAACTCCAACGCCCCTTCCGAGGTCAACCTGCGGATCGCCTCGCGTACTGGGGTCATGCCCACATCCAATGTCGAGACCAAGCCCTGAATGGTCACGGGCTGGCCTGGTGCCAGTTCCCCAAACAGAATCATTTCCCGCAATTTACGGTAAACACGCTGATGATCTGGCAGTTTGGCTTGGTGTTCAGACAAGTTTGCCCCCGTTGTTAGTAATTTTTTGCCTATTCTGGCTGCGAAGATAACCTTTGAAAGCAACCTACTATGACTTACGCAATTTTACCATATTGCGTGAATCGCATTTTTTTGATCAAATGTCGCAAACGGGCGTCATGCCCCAAACAGGGAGAGAGTGTATGAAGAAATCTTGGCTACTGATGAGCGCAGCCTTTGTGATGGGGGCAACCGCCGCCACTGCGGAAGAAGTGCGCGTCTATAACTGGTCGGACTATATCGACGAAGAACTGCTGACAAAATTCGAGGAAGAGACCGGGATCGACCTGATCTATGACGTGTTCGACTCGAACGAGGTTCTGGAAACCAAAATGCTGGCCGGTGGGTCGGGCTATGACGTTGTGGTTCCTTCGGGCACCTTCCTGCAGCGCCAGATCGTTGCAGGTGCATTCCAGCCGCTGGACCTGTCGAAGCTGTCCAACCACGGCAACATGTGGGACGTAATTGCCGAGCGCACCGCCGCCTATGACCCGGGCAACGCGTATTCGATCAACTACATGTGGGGCACCACCGGCGCTGGCGTAAACGTCGGCAAGGTCAAAGAAGTGCTGGGCGAAGACGCTCCGATCGACAGCCTTGCGCTAATCATGGATCCGGCCAACATGGAAAAACTGGCTGCGTGCGGCGTGCACATTCTGGACGCCCCTTCGGAAATCATACCGGCCGCGCTGGCCTATCTGGGCGAAAATCCTGACAGCCACGACCCCGAGGTGATCGCCAAGGCCGAGCCGATCCTGACCGCAATTGCCCCCTATGTGCAGAAATTCCACAGCTCGGAATACATCAACGCACTGGCAAACGGCGACATCTGTGTAGCTGTCGGCTGGTCGGGCGACGTTCTGCAGGCGCGTGACCGCGCAGCAGAAGCTGATAATGGTGTCGAGATCGCGTATAACGCCTTCAAAGAGGGCTCGCTGATGTGGTTCGACCAAATGGCAATCCCGGCGGATGCTCCGAACCCGGAAGCTGCGCACACGTTCCTGAACTTCATCATGGACGAGCACAACATGGCGGCGGCGTCGAACTATGTTTACTACGCCAACGGCAACGAAGCATCACAAGCACATCTGGAAGAGGACGTGATCGGTGATCCGGCGATCTATCCGACCGAGGAAGCGCTGGGTACGCTTTATACCACCACGCCTTATCCGGCGAAAGTCCAGCGCGTCGTGACGCGTCTGTGGACCAAAATCAAGTCGGGCACCTAAGCCCACTCTCCCGCTCCCCCTGGTCTCATCGCAGTCAGGGGGAGCACCTTTAATCCCCCGAGGTTCATCATGTCCGACGCCGCTCTTGCCACGGCCCCTGCCGAGTTTGCCCCCTGGGAAGATGCCCAGGCCACCCCGTTGATCCGCTTCCAGAACGTCACCAAGCGCTTTGGTGACTTCACCGCGATCGACAACCTGACCATTGATATTTACGAGCGCGAGTTCTTTGCGCTGCTGGGCCCGTCAGGCTGCGGCAAGACGACGATGATGCGGATGCTGGGTGGGTTTGAAACCCAGACCGAGGGCACCATTCTGATCGACGGTCAAGACGTGGCTCCAATCCCGCCGAACAAGCGCGCGGTGAACATGATGTTCCAAAGCTATGCGCTGTTCCCGCATCTGTCGGTCGCCGAAAACATCGCCTTTGGCCTAAAACGCGACAAGATGCCGAAAGATCAGATCGCCGCCCGAGTGGACGAGATGCTGAACCTTGTGCAGCTGGGCAAGTTTGCAAGCCGCAAGCCGCACCAGATCTCGGGTGGGCAGCGACAGCGTGTGGCGCTGGCCCGATCCTTGGCGAAGGCGCCGAAGCTTTTGCTGCTGGACGAACCGCTGGGCGCGCTGGATAAAAAGCTGCGTCAGGACACGCAGTTCGAACTGATGGACATTCAGGAACAGACCGGCACAACTTTCGTGATCGTGACCCACGATCAGGAAGAAGCCATGACGGTTGCCAGCCGCATCGCAGTCATGGACCACGGCAAGATCATTCAGGTCGATACGCCTGCGAAGATTTATGAAGAGCCCGGATCCGTCTATGTGGCTGACTTCATCGGTGACGTGAACCTGATCGAAGGGAATGTCACCACCTCGGGCGATGACCACGCGACGATCAGCTGGGCCGAGGGTCAACAGGATCTGATCGGCATCGCTCATGACGCAATTCCCGCAGGCACCCGCGCCACGCTGGCGATCCGTCCCGAGAAGGTGAACATCGCGACCGAACGCCCCGCCGACATGACCAACATCATCCACGGCAAAGTGCATGACATCGCCTATCTGGGCAACATGTCGACTTATGTGATCCAGACGCCCACCGGGCAGTTGATCAAGGCGCAGGCCGCCAACACCCGCCGCATTCGCCGCCGCGCGATCACGTGGGATCAGGACGTGTGGCTTAGCTTCACCGACACCGCTGGTGTGGTGCTGACATCATGAAACGCTTTGGCCTGATTTCTGTCCCCTATCTGTGGCTTCTAGCCCTGTTTCTGGTGCCGTTCCTGATCGTGCTGAAAATCAGCCTGTCGGACACGGCACTGGCCATCCCGCCCTACACGCCCACGTTGGACATGTCCGAAGGCTGGGCCGGGTTCACGGCATGGCTGTCAGAACTGGACATGGAGAACTTCACGTGGCTCACCCAAGACGACCTCTATTGGAAAGCCTATCTGTCCAGCCTAAAAATCGCGACGATGTCGACGATCCTTGCGTTGCTGGTGGGCTTCCCCATCGCCTATGGGATGAGCCGTGCGCCGGATGAATGGCGCCCCACCCTGATGATGATGATCATTCTGCCCTTCTGGACCTCGTTCCTGATCCGCGTCTACGCGTGGAAAGCGATCCTGAGTCAGGAAGGTCTTCTGAACCAACTTTTGATGAGCATCGGCATCATTGGCGAACCTCTGACCATTCTGAACACCAACACCGCCGTCTATATCGGCATCGTCTATACATATCTGCCCTTTATGGTGCTGCCGATCTACTCGGCGCTGGAGCGTCTGGACGAAAGCCTGCTGGAGGCCGCCGAAGACCTTGGCTGCTCGCGCATGACTGCGTTCTGGCTGGTCACATTGCCGTTGGCAAAGCAAGGCATCATTGCTGGCAGTTTCTTGGTCTTCATCCCTGCAATGGGCGAATTCGTTATCCCGTCGCTATTGGGCGGATCGAAGACGCTGATGATCGGTAAGGTTCTGTGGGAAGAGTTCTTCTCGAACCGTGACTGGCCGGTCGCCTCGGCTGTGGCCATCGTGCTTCTGCTGATCCTGATCATCCCCATCGTGCTGTTCCAGCGCAACGAGGAAAAACAAAGGGAGGCCGGCAAATGAGACGTCTAAGCTGGTTCAATACCGTATCGCTAACCCTCGGGTTTGCCTTCCTTTACATCCCGATGCTGATCCTGATCGTCTATTCGTTCAACGGCGGCAAACTGGTGACCGTGTGGGCGGGCTTCTCGACCAAATGGTATGGCGAGCTGTTCCGGAACGAAGCCTTCCTTGATGCCGCATGGGTCACGCTGAAAGTGGCGGTGATGTCCTCGACCGCGGCAACCGTTCTGGGCACCATGGCCGCCTATGTCATGGTCCGCGCAGGCCGTTTCCGTGGACGCACCCTGTTTTCCGGCATGATCTACGCACCGCTGGTGATGCCCGAAGTGATCACCGGTCTGTCTCTGCTACTGCTGTTCATCGCCATCGGCTTGGACCGCGGCGTGCTGACCATCGTCTTGGCGCACACGACATTTTCGATGTGTTACGTCTCGGTCGTGGTGTCGTCGCGCCTTGTGACCTTTGACCAGTCGCTGGAAGAGGCCGCGTTGGACCTTGGCTGTACCGGGTTCGAGGCCTTCCGCCTTGTCACCCTGCCGATCATCGCGCCTGCCGTGATCTCGGGCTGGCTGTTGGCCTTCACCCTGTCGCTGGATGACCTTGTGATCGCCAGCTTCACCTCGGGCCCAAGCTCGACCACGCTGCCGATCAAGATCTTCTCGGCGGTCCGTCTGGGCGTCAGCCCCGAGATCAACGCATTGTCCACGATCATGATTACCCTTGTGGCGGTCGGCGTGATTGGGGCATCCCTAACCTCAAAACGCGCCATCGCAAAACGCGCGAAGGACGAACAAGAGGCCATCTGATGAGCGACTTTCTGGAAGAATACGCAACCTATTGCAAAACCCATGGACGTCCCGACCGGGTCGAGCTGATGCTGTGTGACGCCAATGCGGTTTTGCGGGGCAAATGGCTGCCGGGTGACGACGAAAAGAAACTGACCGAGGGCGGCGTGCGTCTGCCCCTGTCGACCTACGCGCCCAACATCATGGGCGAAGAGGTCGAGGCCACCGGTCTGGGCATCGTTGTCGGAGATCCCGACGGTCGCATCGTGCCGGTTCCGGGGTCTCTGAAGCCGGTTCCGTGGGCCAAGGGCAACGTGGCGCAGGTACAGGTCGAGATGATTGACCCGGACACCGGTGAGATTTCGGAGCTGTCCTCGCGCCAGCAACTGGTGCGTATGGTGGATCGTCTGCACGCGGCGGGTCTGCACCCGGTGCTGGCGACTGAACTTGAGTTCTACCTGTTCAAACCCCGCGCCGAACAAGACGCGGCCCCAACCCCGCCGGATCGCAGCCCGGATGCGCAGAACTATGACCTTGAGGTACTGGAGCGCACGCAAGACATTCTGGATGACATCCTGAAAGCGTCCGAGTTGCAGGGGTTGGCCACAGACACGCTGATCGCCGAATACGGCCCCGGCCAGTTCGAGATCAACTTCCACCACACCGATGACGTGATGTGGGCGGCAGACACGGCGCTGCTGTTCAAACGGCTGGTCCGTGGTGTCGCCCGCGCGCACGGGATGGAGGCCACGTTCATGGCCAAGCCCTATGCCGACTTCCCCGGCAACGGGATGCATGTGCACGCCTCGGTCGTGGATCGCGACGGCAAAAACGTGTTCGATGACGGCACGGACGGACCGTCCGAGGCACTGAAACACGCGGTTGGCGGGGCGCTCGACACGATGCGGGATCTGCAGGCCATTTTCGCCCCACACCTGAACTCCTACCGCCGCTTCAAACCGATGAGCTTCGCGCCCTCGGCCCCGGATTGGGGCTTCGACAACCGCGCCGCCGGTGTACGTCTGCCCGAAACCAAAGGCCCAGCCGCCCGTCTGGAGCACCGTATCGCTGGCGCTGACGTAAATCCCTATCTGGCGATCACCGCGATCCTTGGCGGCATGCTTCACGGGCTGAACACCAAACCCGCCCTGCCATTGCCGCTGGATGATGCGGGCGCGGAACCCGCTGAACGGCTATCAGCAGACTGGTTCCAAACGGTCGAGCGGTTCGCCGCCTCGGACGTGGCAGTCGAGATCTTCGGCCAGCGCTATGTCGATGTCTATGCCGCCATGCGCCGGGACGAGATCGCGCAGCTCACCCATGAAATCACCCATGTGGAGTATCGCACCTATCTTGGTCGTCTCTGATGCCCCATCGCATCTACGAGGACTACGCCTATTCTGACGACGCCCGTGCAGAATGCATTTGGCCGCGCCCCGAGGGCGATTGGCCCGCGCTTGAAGGCGATCACAGGGTCGAAGTCGCTGTGGTCGGCGGCGGATTCACCGGACTATCCGCGGCCCTTCACCTTGCCGAAGCCGGAGCCGAGGTGCTGGTTCTCGACGCAAAAACCCCCGGCTGGGGCGCGTCCGGTCGCAATGGCGGCTTCTGCACCATCGGCGGTGACAAACTGGGGCTGAGCGGCATCCGAAAACGCTTTGGCGATGATGCAACGCGCGCTTATTTCTCGGCCCAGAAAGCCGCGGTCGAGCTGGTGGCTGATCTTCTCGACCGTCACAAGATCGACGCCGACACCCACTCGGACGGCGAACTCCTTTTGGCCCACACCCCCCGTGCGATGAATGATCTGCGCGCCGAGCAAGCCGAATGGGCAAACCTAGGTCACCCCGCCGAACTGATCCCGGCAGCCGACCTAAAATCCCGCGGCATGAACGGCGCGTTTCACGGCGGGCTGATCCTGCCCTTGGGCTTCGCGCTCAATCCCGGGCGCTATATCAGCGGCTTGGCACGCGCCGCTGAAACCGCCGGGGCCACCCTATCGGCCCACAGCCCGGTCACCCAAATCGAGCACACGGCCACCCACCACATCTTAACCACGCCCACCGCCCGGATCACCGCGAAAAAGCTCATCATCGCGACCAATGGCTATTCCTCTGATGGCGTGCCCGACTGGCTGACCGGGCGCTATCTGCCGGTGCAGTCCAACATCCTCGTGACCTGCAAACTCACCCAAGACGAGATCGCAGCACAAGGCTGGAGCACCGACCTCATGGCCTATGACAGCCGCAACCTGCTGCACTATTTCCGGCTGCTGCCTGACGGGCGGTTCCTGTTCGGCGCGCGCGGCAATGTCGGCGCCAGCGCCGAAGGCCAAGCTGCGATGCGCGCGCGGATGAAACAACATCTCGCCGCCATGTTCCCTGCGTGGCGCGATGTCGAGACCCCGCATTTCTGGTCCGGCCTCATCAGCCTCTCGCAAGACCTGCTGCCCTATGCCGGACCGATCGGTGACAGCACCACCGCCTGGGCTGGCCTGAACTTCCACGGCAACGGCGTCGCGATGGGCACATGGACCGGTGCACGGCTCGCTGACATGGCGCTTGGCCGCATTACAAAGCTGCCCGTGCACACACGCCCCCTGCCCCGCTTCCCGTTCCCAGCCATCAGACGCAGCTACCTACACGCGGCCTTCGTGGGCTACCGGCTTAAAGACGGCGCGCCTCCGCGCTGACCCACTCATTTTCTTGTCATAAGTACCTCGGGGGAGCATGAATTTCCGCAGGAAAATCATGCGGGGGCAGAGCCCCTGACAGGCTCACGAAGTGAGCCACCGAACGCCTTACCCCTTCATCAGATCCGCATAGGTGTCGCGCATCACGTTCTTTTGCACCTTGCCCATCGTGTTGCGTGGCAGTTCATCCACCACGACCACCCGCTTCGGCTGCTTAAACTTGGCAAGGCTCTCGGCCACACCCGCTTTCACCGAGGTTTCGTCCAGCACGGCACCATCCTGCGCCACCACAACGGCCACGACACCCTCGCCAAAATCCTCATGCGGAACGCCAATGACGGCGCTTTCCAGCACGCCCGGCAACTCGTCGATCACACCCTCAATCTCTTTTGGATAGACGTTGAAGCCGCCGGTGATGATCAAATCCTTGCCGCGCCCGACGATGGTCACATAGCCGTCCGGGTCGATCATCGCGAGGTCGCCTGTGATGAACCAGCCATCTTCGCGCAGCTCTTCGGCGGTTTTTTCCGGCATTTGCCAATAGCCCGCAAAGACGTTGTCGCCACGCACTTCCAAGACGCCAATCTCGCCGTCGGGCAGCGTCTCGCCCGAGGTCGGATCACACACTTTCACCTCAACCCCGGGCAGCGGGAAGCCGACCGTCCCCGCACGGCGCTCGCCGTCATAGGGGTTCGACGTGTTCATGTTGGTCTCTGTCATACCATAGCGCTCAAGGATCGCGTGTCCCGTCACCTCGCGCCAGCGGTCGTGGGTCTCGGCCAACAACGGCGCAGAGCCAGAGACGAACAGCCGCATCCACTTGGACGCCTCGGCCAGCCGGGCATCTTTCAAGAGACGCGTATAGAAAGTCGGCACGCCCATCAGTGCAGTCGCATTCGGCATCGCCTTAATGATGGCTTCGGTGTCAAAGCCGGGCAGGAACACAGCTGATCCGCCCGCCATCAGCGTCACATTGGTCGCCACGAACAGCCCATGTGTATGGAAAATCGGCAACGCGTGGATCAGCACATCCTTATCCGTAAACCGCCAGTAATCACGCAGCGTTTCGCTGTTCGAGGCCAGCGCACGATGGGTCAGCATTGCGCCCTTCGACCGCCCCGTCGTGCCCGAAGTATAGAGGATCGCGGCAAGGTCCAGCGCCTTACGCGGGACGGCTTCAAACCCCGGCTCTTGTGCATCACGGGCGGGCACCAAAGTTCCCGTTTCACCCGCGCCAAGCGTCAGCACATGCGCCACCTGCGCATCCTTTGCCACGGGCGTCAGCGCATCCAGCTTGCCCGGCTCACAGACGAACACGCGGGGGGCCGCGTCGCCCAGGAAATAGGCGACCTCGTCCGGCGTGTAGGCCGTGTTTAATGGCAGAAACACACCGCCGGCCAGCACCGTGCCCACGTAAAGCTCCAACATCGCGGGTTCTTTCGGGGCCTGCACGGCAACACGATCCCCCGGTTCTACGCCCAGCGCCACAAGCGCGGCCGCCATACGCTCGGCATTGGCCCAAAAGTCGCCATAGGTGGTCACTTTACCCGTACGTCCATCTGTCAGGAAGGTCGCGTCATGGCGCCCATCTGAGGCGCGCGAGATGGCATGGGCAAGGTGGTTCTGGTCGTACATGTGGGCTCTCCTAATCTCGCGATTGGCTTAGCTTTTGGGCGTGACCGGGTCAATCGGACCAAGGGGCCCACCCATCACCATTTCAACGGCGCGGGCTGCGGCAAGCAGCTTGGCCTCGCCGCGCGGAGGACCGATCAACTGAAGCCCCACCGGCATCCCATCATCCGACAGCCCCACTGGGATCGAGATCGCCGGCGCCCCGGCGACAGTTGCAAGGAATGTAAACCGCAGCCAATCCATATAGCCGGTCAAGGTTTGCCCGCCGACTTCGCTAACCCATTCCTCGGTCTGGACATGGGGCATGTTGCCGACCACGGGGCATGCAAGCACGTCGTAGCGCTCCAAGAAGGTCCGCATGTTGTCATAGATAAGCGAGCGGGATAGCTGCGCTTTGGCAATGTCTTCGGCGGTCAGGGACAGGCCGAAGGACAGGTTCTCGGCCAAAGTCGGCTTGAAATGTTGCGTCAGGCTTTTTGGGGCCTTGATGAAGTTTGCCGCCCACATGCCGCCGCGGATGACGTGATAGGTGCGTTCAAGATCGGTCAGATCCGGGCAAGCTTCCTCGACCGTGGCGCCTGCCCCCTCGATCGCTGCCATGACACGGGCCAGATAGCGGGCCATATCCGCGTCGACCGGGGCATATCCCCCGAGGTCTGGCGCAAAGCCGATGCGCAGCTTGGTGTCGGCGCGTTTGACCGCCTCTTGATAGGGCGTGTCCGGCGCGGGGAAAGACAGCGGCGCGCGCGGCTCAAAGCCAGCCATCGCATCCAGAAACAGCGCGCAATCCGTGACCGACCGCGCCATAGGCCCTTGCACACCTTCGCCGATGAACCCGGTGACAGAGGCCGACGCGCAAAGCCCCATGCTGGGACGCAAACCCACGATCCCGCAATACGCGGCGGGTGTGCGCAGGCTTCCACCATGGTCCGACCCGTGGCCCAGCCACAGCGATCCCGTGGCCAGTGACACTGCCGCCCCACCCGACGAGCCACCGGCGTTCATCTGGGTGTTCCACGGGTTCAAGGTCGCCCCGAACACATCGTTAAACGTGTTGGCACCCGCCCCGAACTCGGGCGTGTTGGTTTTACCCATGACCACACCGCCGCGCGCCTCAAGCCGCGTGACGATCGGATCGCTCTCTTTCGGGATATTGTCGGCCAGCGCCTTGGTCCCAAAGGTCGTACGCACGCCCGCCACAGGGGTCAGATCCTTGATGCCGATGGGCAGCCCCGCCAGCCAACCCGGATGATCCGCGTCACCCTGCAACGTCTTTGCCGCTTCCCGGGCCCGATCTGTGCAGATCACAGGCACCGCGTTCACGGCTGGCTCGACCTGCGCCAAACGCGCCTCGGACGCGGCGATCAGGTCCTCCGATGACAGCTCGTCCATGCGCAGCAGGGCCACGACCTCATGCGCTTCCAGTTTGCAAATCTCGGGTCCTGTGAATGTGGTCATGTGAAACTCCTCCGCTGGATTAGATGACCACAGGCAAAGCGCTGAGGAAAGACATGATTTCGCTTGGACTACCCGCCATTTCGCCGCAGAGTGGCGGCATGACGACGCCAAGTATTTGCATCCCCTATTTCTCCGGCTTCGGCCATACAAAGCGCATCGCCGAAACCATCGCCGAGGCCATTGGCGATGCGGCCCATCTGCTAGACGTGGAGACGCTGACCGATGCGGATTGGCAGGCGCTGGATCAAGCCGACGCGATCATCTTCGGCGCGCCCACCTATATGGGATCAGCCGCCGCACGGTTCAGCCTGTTTCTGGAACAAATCGATACACGATGGGAACACAGCCTGTGGCGTGACAAGATCGCTGCGGGCTTCACCACCGCCATCCACCCATCAGGAGACAAGCTGGCCGCGCTACAACGCCTGTCGATCTTTGCAGCCCAAATGGGCATGATCTGGGTCGGCCCCACAGATATCGGCGCGCCGGTGAAACCTGATCGCGCCGGCCTGAACAGGGACGGCAGCTGGCTGGGCCTGATGGTGACAGAACAACTGGGCGCTGACGAAGACCTGCTGCCCGAGGATCTGGACACCGCGCGCCGCTTCGGCCTGCGCGTCCTCGCGGCCACCGAACGCTGGACCCGATAGACCTCTTTTTCTTGTCACAAGTATTCTGGGGTGAATGCGCGCAGCGCAGAGGGGCAAAGCCCCTATCTTCCTTTTCGGGCCAACTCGATCCGAGCTTCCATCATCGACATCTCTTTCATGATGTCGCGCCTGCGGGTGCGGTCCCCAGTCTCGGCCAATTCTGCCCGCAGCTTGCGCAGCTCGCGCGACAGGCTGACAAACTCCGGAACCGCGCCGTTTTCACGGATCAAACGGTTGATCAGCGCGTTTTCGGGGTCGTCGTCCTTGGGCAGCGGCTTGCCCGCGCCCTCCAGATTGTCGAAATCCCCGGCCTCTTCCGCGGCGCGGATCTTTTGATTGATAAGGTCAATGAGCGGGTGGTCCATAGGCGCATTATACGCCGCACCCCGCCAACAAAAAAGCCCCCGCAGATCTCATCAGCGGGGGCTTTGGTCAGGTCAAAGAGACCTTATTTCTGTGTAATGCGCCCATCCAGCATCGGCTTCACGGGGCCCATCTTGGCCATGTACTCGGCGGTTACATCCGCCAGGTCGGGGCCAAAGTCATAGGCGTTCTGCGCGTCGCGGAACATGCCGAAACCATCCCCACCGTTGCGAATGAAATTATTGGAAACCAGCCCATAAGTCGCCGCAGGATCAATTGGTGCTCCGCCCACTATCACGTCCGAAATCCGGCTGCCCGGCTCTTTAGACAAATCAAACGCATAGGTCATGCCCGCGACCTGCATGAAGCGGCCCGCGCCTTCTTCGTGCTGGCTGACGGCGTTCTCCAAAGCCTCAAGAACAACGGCACCGCTGACTTGGAACGTCGACAAAGTGTTCTGGAATGGTAGCACGGTCAGGACTTCGCCCATGGTCACATCGCCTGCATCGATTGACGCGCGGATACCGCCGCCGTTCATCATCGCGATCTGAATACCTTGGTCCTTCACGCGATCCAGCATGGCGTCGGCAATGATGTTGCCCATGGTGCATTCCATCGCGCGGCACGAGCTACGTTCTCCGTCGATGGCTTCGGCTGCGTTTGCAACCACACGGTTGCGGATTTCATCGAGCGGTGCCGCCGCTTCCGCGATGCGTGCCTTGGTGGCTTCGTGCTCGTGCACGCCGCCATCCATGATCAGCGGCTCGCCCTTGGCTTCGGTGATGTTGCCGTCGTCATCGAAGGTCACGTTCAACTCACCCAGGAACTTACCATATGCATAGGCCGAGACGATCGCCGTCGAACCAACCATGGTCGGATAAGGCCCTTCCGCGCGCTCGTTGGTGTTCGACAACAGCGTATTGGTGTGGCCGCCCACGATGATGTCGACGCCCGTGGTTTCAGCAGCAACTTTCTGGTCCACGCCATAGCCCGAGTGGCTGAGTACGATGATCTTGTTCACGCCCATTTCGGTCAGCTTGTCGACCTCGCCCTGCACCGCTTGAACCGGATCGGTGAAAATCACGTTCGGCCCCGGCGAGGCCAGCTCGTCCGTGTCTTGCGGTGTCAGGCCGATCAAGCCCAGCTTCTCGCCGCCACGTTCGATCACAGTGGATTTCGCCAGCTTGTCATGCAGCAGCGGTTCACCCGAGACATCAGCGTTCGACATCAGCACCGGGAAGTTCACAGCATCCATGAAGCCGCGCAGCACTTCGGGGCCATCGTCAAACTCGTGGTTGCCCACGGTCATCGCGTCATAGCCCATCTGGTTCATCATCTCGGCCGCCAGTGCACCCTTGTAGTAGGTATAGAACAGCGTGCCCTGGAACTGGTCGCCACCATCCACAAGGATCGAATTATTGGTGCGCGAACGGGCTTCTTCGATTGCGGTTTGCAGGCGGGCGGAACCACCAAAACACTTGCCTTCGGTGTTGTCCTCGGCCGAGCATCCGCTGTCATACTTGCTGATCGGTTCAAAGCGGGCGTGGAAGTCGTTGGTGTGCAGAACGGTCAACGAATAATCCGCCATCGCGGTACCGGTGGTCAGCGCAAGGGCTGCCGCCGTGGTCAAAAATCTGGTCATGACTAAATCTCCCTAAGGTCTTGTTGTTTTGGCATGAGCGTGGCGTGAGTCGGCCCAACTTGTCAAAACTCTCGTGTTTAGGTGGCAAGTTGACGTAACAAGAAGATGACGTGCGCACCCCGGGCAAACGCAGCAATTTACCAACACCGCTTGACGCACAAGGGTCAACGCGGCACATGAGAGCCATGCAGATTTACAAGATACTTCAGGCTGCTGAATGGCAAGCCTTCAAGATGGCCGGAAAGACCACTGGCGCTCCGATTGATGTGCATGACGGGTTCATCCATTTCTCGACCGCCGCACAGGTGCGCGAAACCGCTGCCAAACACTTCGCCGAAGACGAGGGACTGGTACTGGTCGCGTTCGAGGCCGACGCGATGGGCGCATTGCTGAAATGGGAGCCCTCGCGCGGGGGTGCCCTGTTCCCGCATCTCTATCGCGAGCTCATGCTGTCCGAAGTCCTATGGAACTGCGACCTTCCGCTTGGCCCGGATGGCCATGAATTCCCCGAGGATTTGGCATGAACGTGATCGAGAAACTGGCGCTGAAGGCGCTGCATAAGGTGGACCCCGAACGCTCGCATACGCTGGCGTTAATGGCGATGAAGGCGGGCGTGGTGCCGATGCCCGGGATTGTGACCTCGGACCGGTTGAAGACCACTTTCTGCGGGATGGAGATGACCAACCCGGTCGGTTTAGCCGCGGGCTATGACAAGAATGCCACCGTTGTAGATGCGCTGACCCAAGCGGGATTTGGCTTTGTGGAAGTGGGTGCTGTCACCCCGCGTCCGCAACCGGGCAACCCCAAGCCGCGCCTGTTTCGCCTGACCGAAGATCAGGCCGTCATCAACCGCTTCGGCTTCAACAATGAAGGGATGGAGGCCGCCGCCGCCCGCCTAACCCGCCGTTCACGCCGTCGCCCGGTGCCTGTGGGGCTGAACCTTGGTGCAAACAAGGACAGCGACGACCGTGCCGCCGACTATGTGAAGGTTTTCAATTGCTGCGGGCCGTTCGTGGATTTCGTAACGGTCAATGTCAGCTCGCCCAACACCGAAAAGCTGCGCGACCTGCAGGGCGCGGATGCGCTGCGCGGTCTGTTGCAGGGTGTGCTGGATGCGCGCAAGGATCATGACAAATACACGCCGATTTTCCTGAAGATCGCGCCGGATTTGACAGATGCAGAGCTGGCCGAAGTGGCCGGTGTCGCGCAGGAGGTGAGCGTAGACGCGGTGATCGCCACCAACACCACTTTGTCGCGCGAAGGTTTGAAAAGTGTACATAAAGACGAAGCAGGAGGTCTTTCAGGCCCGCCTTTGTTCGAAAAGTCCACGCGCGTGTTGGCGCGCCTGTCGCAACTGACGGATGGGCAGATGCCGTTGATCGGCGTCGGCGGCATCGCCTCGGCCGAGGATGCCTATCAAAAGATCCTTGCAGGTGCGTCGGTTGTGCAACTGTATTCCTCGCTGGCTTACAAGGGCATCAGCCTTGTGGAAGAGATCGCGCGCGGGATTGATGAGCGGTTGGAACGTGACGGGTTTGCCTGCGTTGCCGATGCCGTTGGAACCGGACGCGAGGCCTGGCTATGACCGAGATTTGGCACAACCCCCGCTGCTCGAAATCGCGCCAGACGCTGGCATTGGTGGAAGAGCGGGGCGAAGACGTCACCGTGCGCCGGTATCTGGATGATGCACCGAGTGAGGCCGAACTGCGGGCCGTTCTGACTGCGTTGAACGCATCGCCGATCGACATCATGCGCAAGGGTGAGAAGGTCTTTAAGGAGCTTGGCCTATCTGCGGACACGCCCGAAGACGAGCTGATCGCCGCGATGCTGGCCAATCCGATCCTGATCGAACGCCCCATCGTCTTGAAAGACGGCAAAGCACGGATCGGACGTCCGCCGGAAAGCGTGCTCGAGATCCTCTGACGACTTACGCCGCAGACCGCTCCAACGCCGGATAGCGCAGGGCCAAACTCGCCCCGCGTGCCACGAAGGAAATCAGCAAAGCGGCCCACAGCCCGTGATTGCCCAGACTTGGCATCAGGGCATAGACCGCCGCGAAATAAATCGCCGCAGACAGGATCATCATGTTGCGCATGTCGGCGGTTCGCGTGGCGCCGATGAAGATGCCGTCCAGCATCCACGCAGGCCAGCCCAGAAGCGGGGCGAGCACCATATAGGGCAGAAAATCCCGCGCGACCTGACGCACATCCTGCGCTGTGGTCATTACGTCGATGCCCCAGCCCCCAACCACGACGAAGCTCAGCCCCAAGGCGCAGGAAATCCCTGCGCCCCACAGGCTGGTCAAGACGGATGCGCGCCTGACGCCGAAACGGTCACGCGCGCCCAGCGCTTGGCCTACGAAGGCCTCGGCCCCGAAGGCGAACCCGTCCATTGCGTAGGCCGTCACGTGCAGGAACTGCATCAGTACCTGATTGGCAGCGAGTTCCGTGTCCGACAGGCCCGAGCCATAGAAGGTGAAGCTGGTGAAGATCGCCATGATGAACAGCGAGCGCAGCAGGATGTCACTGTTCACCACGGCCATGTTTTTTAAGGTCGGCCCGTCGAGCACCCGCGCACGGTCGCGCCACGCCGGGTTGCGGAACATGTCGCGGCACAGCCACATGCCCAGCGCCGCGCCCGAGAATTCGGCCAGCAGCGTGGCAATCGCAACGCCCTCGACCCCCAAGTCCAGCCCAAGCACAAACCACAAGTCCAGCCCAATATTCACGCCGTTCATGACGACTTGCAGAACCAGCACAGACCGCGCGCGTTCCAGCGCGATCAGCCAGCCCGTGAAGGCGTAGACCGAGATCGCAAAGGGGGCGCCCCAGATCCGGATGGAGAGATAGTCGCGCGCCAGCGTCTCGACCTCGCCCGAGGCCGGGGCCACCTGAAACGCCGCCCAGAACAGCGGGCCTTGCAGGGCGATCAGCGCGACACCTGCGGCGACCGCGATCAAAAGGGCGCGGGTCAGCATCGCGGCGACCTCGCCCTGTCGCCCTGCTCCGTGCGCTTGCGCGGTCAGGCCGGTTGTGCCCATCCGCAGGAAACCGAAGACCCAGAAGAAAGTGGACAAGATGACCGCGCCAAGACCGACCGCACCGATGGGGACTGCGTCGCCCAACTGGCCGATCACACCGGTATCCACCAGCCCCAGAATGGGCACGGTCACGTTGGACAGGACAATCGGCCCGGCCACCGCCAGAACGCGCCGATGGGTCAGCGCGGGGCCGGTCACGAGCCGGGCATCAGGAAGTGGCCGGTTGCCTGCGCATAAAGCTTGTCGCGCTTATCCTGCCATGCCTCCACATGCACAGACGCATAGCGCCGTCCCTGCCGCACAACCCGCGCGCGGGCATAGGCATCACGCGGCAGACCCGAGCGCAGATAGTCGATCGAGAAATCAATCGTCTTGGGCAGATAAGGCATGTTGTCTGGGCCGAGCGTCGAGGGATCCAGCACGCCGGTCTCCATATCTTCCCACAGGGTGGACCAGCTAAGTTGGATCACGGCGGCGGTTTCCAGAAACGCTGCGGTCACGCCACCGTGGATCGCGGGCAGCATCGGGTTGCCGATCAGCTTCTCATCAAACGGCAGGATGGCGGTCAGCTCGTCCCCGTGGCGTTCAACCTGAATGCCAAGGAACTGCACATAGGGCACACCATCGACCAACCCAGACAGGGCCGCGTCACGGCGCTGCTTTACGACCTCGACCGGCTCGGGGCGCTTGTGGTTCGGGGGCAAGTTCATGCGTCACCTCCTTCGCTGACATCATCTGTGATGTCATTTGAAATCTCGGTCGAGCGGCGTTTTGGATCTCCGTCAGCAGTAAACGCGCCCGAGGCCGTCGCAACCGGGCGCCCCTCGTCTTCGTCCAACGCCACAGCACGTACAAACGCAACGGAACGTGTGACGTGATAGCAGGTGGCCTTGGCGGTGATCTTCTGGCCCGGCGTCGCGGGGCGCATGTAATCAATACGCAGATCAATCGTTGCGGTGATCGCCGGCGCCTTCGGGTGGCTCATCACGGCCGAGCCGCAACACGTATCCAACAGCGCCGACACCGCGCCCCCGTGGATCACACCGGTACGCGGATCCCCGATCAGCTTCTCATCATAAGGCATGGACATGATGGCTTCGCCGTCTTCCAGCTTTTCCAGCACCATCCCCAGCGCCTTGCAATGCGGAATGGCCTCGGTGAACTTCCGCGCGAGTTCGGCCTTCTGTTCGGCCGTCATGCCTTTCATCATTGGCAATATCCTTTTGCTTTCACGCCTTTTATTGGCCCTTGCAATTCACGCGTCCAGCCCCTAGTTTCGCAATTAAGAATTATTCTCAATTAAAAGTGCCAACATGACCGACGCCACGACCATTGCCACGCCCTTCGGTGTACGACGCCCCAAGCGCCTTTTGGTGCTGGCCATCATGGCCGCGCTGGCCATTGCGCCCGGCCATCTGGGTGAACTGACGCGCGAGCTAATGACGGATGCCTATGTGCAGGTCTCGGTATTTGTTGCCGCTACGTTACTTCTGTTCTACGGGGCCGAGCGGCTGTTCAAGTTCGATATTGGCGAGGTTCTATCGAACGCCAAGGGCGCGCAAGTGCCGCTGGCCGCGATGCTCGGGGCGACGCCCGGGTGCGGCGGCGCTGTGGTCGTGGTCGCAGCCTATAGCTCGGGCCATGTCGGGTTTGGTGCAGTGGTTGCCACACTGACCGCAACCATGGGCGATGCCGCCTTCCTGCTGTTGGCCACCCGCCCGGATGCAGCCATCGTCTTACTGCCCCTGTCCTTTGCCATCGGCATCTTATCGGGCTGGATCGTGGATCGCTTCCACACGGTCGAATACCGCGCCTCGACATTGGCCAGCTGCGAGCTGGCCCCCCTTATCGGCAAAACCCGTCCTCAGGATGTGGCTTATCTGGTGCTGGCCATTCCGGGCCTCTACGTAGGTGCGTCGCAGTTGGCGCAGGTCGAAGTAGACACAATCTTTGGCCTACCCATCATGTGGATCGCGCTTGTTGGCACCTTTCTTGGCCTGACGATCTGGGCCACATCAAAAGTGTCAGCCATGACAAACGCCAAAGACAGCCCTCTGACCCGCATGGCCGAAGAAACAAGCTTTATCTCGGTCTGGGTGATCGGCGCGTATCTGGCCTATGACTATGTGGCCGAGTTTGGAGGACTGGATCTGGAGCTTCTGTTCCAGTCGATCGGACCGCTTCTGCCTCTGATGGGCGTGTTGGTCGGTTTGATCCCCGGCTGTGGCCCGCAGGTTCTGGTCACGACGCTGTATCTGAACGGCATCATTCCTTTCGCCGCGCTGATGGGCAACGCCGTGTCAAATGATGGCGACGCGCTGTTCCCGGCGATTGCGCTGAACCCGAAGGCCGCGATCTATGCGACGCTCTATTCGACGATCCCCGCCACGATGATTGCCTATGTGTTCTATATCTTCGCACCGGGCTTTATGAACTGACGCAACGACCTTTGCAGCGACGTCAACCGCGTGCTTCTACTGAATTGCACCACTCCGCTCAGTCCTTTACGGTGGACCGAAGTGAAGCCGAGGGGAGCGCTATGTCTGACGACCGCCTGACATTTAAAGAAATGTGCGCAAAGTTCGATGTTACCCCGCGCACCCTGCGCTATTACGAGTATATCGAGCTTCTGAGCCCCGAAAAGGAAGGCCGGTCGCGCTTTTATACCCCGCGCGAAGTGGCCCGGATGACTCTGATTCTACGGGGGCGGCGCTTTGGGTTTTCGCTGGAAGAACTGCGCCAGTGGCTTTTGATCTACGATGAAAAAGGCACCGATGCGCAGAACCGCGCGTGGGTCGAGCTGGCGGATCGTCAGCTGTCTGCGCTGCGCGCGCAGTATGAAGAACTGTCCGAAAGCATCACCGACCTTCAGAAACTACGCGATGACGTGGCCGATGGGCTGGGCTGAGATTTGAGCGGCGATTCGAAGGCCCAGATCAGGCCTTCACTGCCCTTAGGTCACCTTCGACTCCAAATCTCTGAAAAAAACATCTGCCCCTAGGGAAACTGATTTTCGGTTGAAAATCAGCCCCTTGCTTATCCCCAGTAAAATCAGGCTTTACGCCACGACAAGAAAAGACGCGACGTCACGTTACATTTACGTAAACGTCAACATATATTGTAAACGGAACTGGTCAGATCAGTGGCCAGTGTCGGAAAAGTATGGAGTATCGAATGACCGACGATCTTATGACCATCCGCCAGATGTGCGATGCGTTCGACGTCACCGCACGGACGCTGCGGTTTTACGAGGCTAAAGAACTGCTTTCCCCGATCCGGGAAGGTCAGAAGCGCCTGTTCACCAAACGTGACCGTGCGCGCCTGAAACTGATCCTGCGCGGCAAGCGCTTTGGCTTTGCACTGGAAGAGATCCGCCAACTCCTGGATCTGTATGACATGGGCGACCAGCAACAAACGCAGCTGACTCGTACCGTCGAAGTGGCCAAAGGGCATCTTGAAGACCTCAAGCGTCAGCGCGAGGAACTGGACGAAGCCATCAACGATCTGACCGAACAACTGGAATGGGGCCAAGCGAAAATCGCCTCGTTCGACGACAACAGCTGACCGGAAAAGGACGCCTGACATGCCCAGCTATACTGCGCCCACCCAAGACATGGCCTTTCTTCTGCACGATGTGCTGAAGGCCGAGCAATCGGACATTCCCGGATACGGGGACCTTGAACGCGACTTCACCAGCGCGGTTCTGGAAGAAGCCGGAAAACTGGCGGGCGAAGTACTGGCCCCATTGAACACCGTTGGCGATCAGGAAGGCTGCCGTCTTGAGAACGGCGTCGTCTACACCCCCACCGGGTTCAAGGACGCGTTCGAGCAGATGAAAGAAGGCGGTTGGACCGGGCTGGACATGCCGGAAGAATTCGGCGGCCAGAACATGCCGGTGCTTCTGGGTACGGCCGTGGGCGAGCTGTTTTCGTCCGCCAACCAAGCCTTCACCATGTATCAGGGCCTGACCCACGGCGCGGCCTCGGCCATTCTGGCGCATGGCACGGACGAGCAGAAAGCGACCTATCTGCCCAAGATGGTCAGCTGCGAATGGACCGGCACCATGAACCTGACGGAACCGCATTGCGGCACCGATCTGGGCCTGATGCGCACCAAGGCGGAACCGCAGGACGACGGGTCGTACAAGGTTTCTGGCCAGAAAATCTTTATCTCGGCCGGTGACCACGACATGTCGGACAACGTCATCCACCTTGTGCTGGCGAAAATCCCCGGCGGGCCAGAGGGCATCAAAGGCGTATCGCTGTTCATCGTGCCCAAGTTCAACGTGAACGAAGACGGCTCGGTCGGATCGCGCAACGGGGTGTCCGTTGGCAACATCGAGAAGAAGATGGGCATCCACGGCAACTCGACCTGCGTCATGAACTATGACGAGGCAACAGGGTATCTGCTGGGCGATATGCACAAAGGCATGCGCGCCATGTTCACCATGATGAACGAGGCCCGTCTGGGCGTGGCAATGCAAGGTTTGGCACAGGCCGAGGCCGCGTATCAGAACGCCGTCATCTATGCCAAGGACCGCCTTCAGGGTCGTGACGTGACCGGCGTGAATAACCCGGACGGCCCCGCCGATCCGCTGATCGTGCACCCGGATATCCGCCGCTCGCTCATGGATCAGAAAAGCTTCGTCGAAGGCGCGCGTGCGTTCCTTCTGTGGGGCGCGCAGCTGATCGATCAGGCGCATCGCTCGGAAGACAAAGACGCAGACGGGCTGATCAGCTTGATGACCCCGGTTCTGAAAGGCTTCCTGACCGATCAGGGCTTTGACATGACCGTGTTGGCCCAGCAGATCTATGGTGGCCACGGCTATATCGAAGAACATGGGATGAGCCAGTTCACCCGCGACGCCCGCATCACCCAGATCTATGAAGGTGCCAACGGCGTTCAGGCGCTGGACCTTGTGGGCCGCAAGCTGGCCGCCGATGGTGGCAAGCCGATCATGGCCTTCTTCGAGATGATCAAGTCCTACTGCAAGGAACAGGGCGACGACGAGGCGATGAAGGATTTCATCGAGCCGCTGAAGACCGCCTCGAAGCACCTTCAGTCCTCGGCCATGTTCTTCATGCAAAACGGCATGAAAAACCCGAACCACGCGCTGGCTGGATCCTATGACTTCATGCACCTGTTCGGTCATGTCTGCCTTGGCTTCATGTGGGCCCGGCAGGCGCGCGCCGCACTTGACGCACTGTCACGTGGTGAAGGCGACGCGACGTTCTATGAGACCAAGCTGACCACCGCGCGCTACTATATGGCACGCCGCCTGCCCGCCACCTCGATGCATCTTGCACGGATCGAAAGCGGTGCGGACACGGTGATGGCGCTGGAGGCAGAGCAGTTCTGACCTTGGCCCGCTGACACATTCCTGTGCGCCCTTGCAGCATCTCGCGCGGGGCGCACGGTTCACACAATAACGCGCCGGGGAGGACGCCATGACCATCAAACTTTACTGCTTCGGAGAAAGCGGAAACGCCTATAAGGCCGCTTTGGCACTGGAATTGTCCGGGCTGGAGTGGGAGCCGGTCTTTGTCGACTTCTTTGGCGGCGAAACCCGCAGCCCGGAATACCGCGAGATCAACCCGATGGGTGAAGTTCCGGTGATGGTGGATGGTGACGTGACCTTGTCGCAATCCGGGGCCATTCAGGACTATGTCACCTCGAAATCCGGCAAACTCGGTGGCACCAGCGCTGCCGAACGCCGCGAGATTCTGCGCTGGCAGTTCTGGGACAATCACAAAATGTCCTCGATGGCTGGCATGACCCGTTTCCTGATGAACTTCCTGCCCGAAGACAAACGCCCGGCCGAGGTGATTGCCTTCAACCAAGGCCGCTTGAAAGGTGCCTACAAAACGCTGGAAGCCGAATTGTCGACCCGCGACTGGCTGGTTGGCGACGGGATCACGATCGCTGACATCTCGTGCTGTGGATACCTGTTCTACCCTGAACCCTTCGGCTTTGACCGCGCCGAATGGCCCGCAATTGACGCTTGGCTGACCCGGATTTCGGAAACGCCCGGCTGGAAACACCCCTATGACCTGATGCCCGGATCGCCTGCCGACCGCGCATGATTTCGAAAGGATCAATGATGAACGACGCCTATATTTATGACGCCGTGCGCACCCCGCGCGGCAAGGGCAAGAAAGACGGAACCCTGCACGAAGTGACTTCGGTACGCCTGTCGTCTGTTGCGCTTAACGCGCTGAAAGAGCGCAACAATCTGGACGGTCACGCCGTCGAGGATGTGATCTGGGGCAACGTGACCCAGGTGGGCGAGCAAGGTGCCTGTCTGGCGCGCTCTGCCGTGCTGTATTCTGATCTGGACGAGCGTATCCCCGGTGTCTCGATCAACCGTTTCTGCGCCTCGGGCCTGGAAGCCGTGAACATGGCTGCCAACCAAGTGCGTGGCGGCGCAGGTGACGCTTATATCGCCGGTGGCGTTGAAAGCATGAGCCGCGTGCCCATGGGTATGGACGGGGGCGCGATTGCTGCCGACCCGCATCTGGCGATGAAAGCCTATTTTGTGCCGCAAGGTATCTCGGCCGACATCATTGCGAGCGAATACGGGTTCACGCGCGACGACTGCGACGCTTATGCGGTTGAAAGCCAGAAACGCGCCGCAGCAGCGCGTGCAGATGGGCGTTTCAAGTCGATCATCCCCGTCACCGACCAAAACGGTCTGACCGTGATGGCCGAGGACGAGATGATCCGCGAAACCACCATGCAGACGCTAGGTGGCCTGAACCCCTCGTTCAAAGCGATGGGCGAGGCAATGCCGGGCTTCGACGCCGTGGCCTTGCTGAAATACCCACATCTGGAAAAGATCAACCACGTCCACCACGCAGGTAACTCGTCCGGTATCGCAGACGGGTCCGCAGCAATCCTGATCGGCAACAAAGAGTTCGGCGAACGTCACGGCATCAAGCCCCGCGCGCGCATCAAGGCGACCTCGAAAGTTGGCACCGATCCGACGATCATGCTGACCGGTCCGGTTCCCGCGACCGAACGCGTCCTAGCCTCGGCAGGCATGTCGATCAGCGACATCGACCTGTTCGAAGTCAACGAAGCCTTTGCATCCGTCGTTCTGCGCTTCATCCAAGCCTTTGACGCCGACACCAACAAGGTGAACGTCAATGGCGGCGCGATCGCCATGGGCCACCCGCTGGGCGGCACTGGTGCGATGATCCTTGGCGCCCTGCTGGATGAAATGGAGCGCTCGGACAAGGAAACCGGTCTGGCCACGCTCTGCATCGGCTCGGGCATGGGTGCCGCCACCATTCTGGAACGCGTGTAAGGAGACGTAAACATGGCTGATTTCAACTATTCCGTTGACGCCGATGGCGTCGCCACCATCACCTGGGACGTTCCCGGCAAATCCATGAACGTGCTGTCCTATGCCGCGCTGGAAGAACTCAACGCGCATGTCGACACGGTTCTGTCGGATGACAATGTGAAGGGCGCGATCATCACCTCGGCGAAGAAGGATTTCGCCGGTGGGATGGACCTGAACGTGATCGCTCAGATGAAATCCGACGCGGGCGACAACCCGGCGCAGGGTCTGTTTGACGGCATCATGACGATGCACGGCGCGCTGCGTAAGATCGAGCGTGCGGGCATGGACCCCAAGACCAATAAGGGCGGCAAACCGATTGTCGCCGCCCTGCCCGGCATCGCGCTTGGCATCGGTCTGGAGATCCCACTGGCTTGTCACCGCATCATCGCGGCCGACAATCCGAAGGCCAAGATCGGCCTGCCGGAAATCCTTGTGGGCATCTTCCCCGGCGCAGGCGGCACGACCCGTCTGGTGCGCAAGATGGGCGCGATGGCGGCAGCCCCCTTCCTGCTGGAAGGCAAGACCGTGGCCCCGGCCAAAGCCAAGGCCGCTGGCCTGATTGACGAGGTTGTTCCGGCAGACGAGCTGCAAGCCCGCGCGAAAGAGTGGGTTCTGAACGCCACCGATGCCGACATCGTGAAACCATGGGACGCGAAGGGTTACAAAATGCCCGGCGGCGCGCCCTATCACCCGGCTGGTTTCCAGACCTTCGTTGGCGCGGCTGCAATGATCCACGGCAAGACCAATGGCGTCTATCCTGCGGCAAATGCCCTGCTGGCGGCGGTCTATGAAGGCGCCATGGTGCCCTTCGACGACGCGCTGCGCGTGGAATGCCGCTGGTTCGTCAACGTGCTGATGAACCCGTCGTCCTCGGCCATGATCCGCTCTCTGTTCATCAACAAACAGGCGCTGGAAAAAGGCGCTGTGCGTCCGAAAGACGTCGATGATCAGTCGGTCAAGAAGGTCGGCGTGTTGGGCGCAGGCATGATGGGGGCTGGCATTGCGCTGGTGTCGGCAATGGCTGGCATGGAAGTCGTTCTGATCGACCAAACTCAGGAAGCCGCAGATCGCGGCAAAGCCTATTCCGAGGGCTATCTGGACAAGGGCATCGCCCGCAAGAAGGCCACGCCCGAGAAGAAAGAGGCCGTTCTTTCGGCCATCACCGCGACAACTGACCTGGAGGCACTCAAAGGTGCCGACCTGATCATCGAAGCGGTCTTTGAAGACGTGGGCGTGAAGGCCGAGATGACCAAAAAGGTCGAGGCCGTGGTTGGCCCCGATTGCATCTACGCCACCAACACCTCGACCCTGCCGATCACCGAGCTGGCAAAGGCATCTGAGCGCCCGGATCAGTTCATCGGCATCCACTTCTTCTCGCCTGTTGAGCGGATGATGCTGGTCGAGATCATCAAAGGCAAAGAAACCGGTCCGCGGGCCGTGGCCAAGGCGCTGGACTATGTGCGCCAGATCCGCAAGACGCCGATCGTGGTCAACGACGCGCGTTTCTTCTACTGCAACCGCTGCATCATTCCCTACATCAACGAAGGGATGCGCATGGTTGGCGAGGGCGTCAGCCCCGCGCTGGTCGAAGGCGCCGCACGCCTGCTGGGCTTCCCAGTCGGTCCTCTGCAACTAGTTGATGAGACCTCGATCGAGCTGGGCGTAAAAATCGCCAAGGCCACCAAAGCTGCGATGGGCGACGCCTATCCGGACGATGCGGTGGACGAGATCATCTTCTGGATGGCCGGTGAAGGCCGCATGGGTCGCAAGGCAAACGCGGGCTTCTATGACTACGACGAGAAGGGCAAGCGCACTGGTCTGTGGGAAGGTCTTGGCGACAAGTTCCCGCTTGCAGACGATCAGCCTGACCTGACCGAAGTGAAGCATCGCCTGATGATGAGCCAGGTTCTGGAAGCTGTCCGTGCGCTGGAAGAAGGCGTGCTGGAAGACATCCGCGAAGGTGATGTGGGCGCGATCCTGGCGTGGGGCTTTGCCCCGTGGTCGGGCGGTCCGTTCAGCTGGCTGGACATGATCGGCGCGGGCAGTGCGGTCGAGATCTGCGATGGCCTGACCGAAGCACACGGCGCGCGCTTCACCACGCCTGCCCTACTGCGGGATCTGGCGGACAAGGGCGAGACATTCTATGGCCGCTTCGATAGCGCCCAAGACGCGGCCTGATCCAAACCTTCTAAACACCAAAGCGGCCCGGAAATTCCGGGCCGTTTCTTTGTCAAACTGTCCAGTTAGCTTTTGCGCGACCGCAGAGTGATCACGATGCCGGACACCACGATCAGCACCATGCCCAAAAACGCGCTCGGCCCCAATCGGTCGCCATAAAGGACAAAGCTCCACGCCGCCGCGAATCCCAGAAGAGAGTATTCATAGATCGCCACCTGCGCCGGATCGCCCAGTTGATAGCCGCGGAACAGCAGCCCAACCCCCAGAATAGACCCGAAGGCCTGCAAGAAGGTGATGAACAGCGCCCAGCCGCTGGGCCAGACAGCACCGCGCAGAATGAAGCCATCCGCGCCAGATGGCACCTCGTGCGGCCAAACCGTCATGATGACGGTTCCAATCGCGCCGAACACGCCCAAACACAGGAAGAAGGCCGCAAGCATGGACAGGGCTGATTCCCCCTCGCACCATTGGCGCGTTGCAATGGCGCCCAACGCATAGAAGAACCCTGCCGCCATTGGCACGACGACTGCGGGGCGGATGCCCTCACTGAAGGGATCCAGCACGATCACCACACCAACGAATCCCACAAGGGCAGCCCCCATCCGCGTGAACCCGATGGGTTTTCCAAAGAACATGGCCGAGATCAGCATCACCCAGATCGGGGCGGTAAACAGGCCCGAGGCCACCTGCCCCACGGGCAAAAATCCCAGCCCACCAAAGTAAAACAGCATGGCAAGGGCCGCCAGACCGCCCCGCACCATCACAGCCCAAGCCCGAATTGGGCGCAGCCGCACGCGGTCCGACAGGGACATCAGCGCAAACAACCCAAAGGCCATCACGGTGCGCATCAGGTGGAACTGCCACAACCCAAGCTCGGGCGCGATCTGGCGGACGAGGTTGTCGAAAAAGCCCAAGAAGAACATCGCAGCAAAGATAAATCCTGCCGCTGCCAAGGGTCTGTCCGCCGCCATGTCGTTTTCCTTACCTGAAAAGCCTCTAAGGGCCATTGACCACAGGGGGCACAGTGGGGTCCACTCGGAAAACGACACAAGTTAAGAAAACGCATCGCTTTGGGAGGAGTGAGAATGGGTTGGATGGCAGACGAACGCGGGTTGGACAAATGTGCGGCAAACTTTGTGCCGTTGACCCCGCTTTCACATCTTCAGCGTGCCGCGAAAGTGTTTCCCAATCGCGAGGCCGTGATTGATGGCAATCGTCGCTTCACCTACAGCGAATACCATGATCGCGTCAGCCGCTTGGCCTCGGCGCTTGCCGCGCGCGGAATCCAGCCCGGTGATGTGGTGGGCACGCTTTTGCACAACACGCTGGCCCATGTGGAAGCCAGCTTTGGTATCCCGGCCTGCGGGGCGGTTCTGAACACCATCAATACGCGGCTTGATGTAGACACAGTCGCCTACATTTTCGGTCACGGCGCGGCCAAGGCCGTTCTGGTCGACAGTGAGTTGGTGCCCTTGGCCGAAGCCGCCTGTAAGCTGATGTCCGAAGACGGTGTCGCGCAGCCCGAGATCATCGAAGTCGCCGCGCCGGACGCCGGACACCCCGCCTCGGGGCGCTATCTGGAATACGAAGATCTACTGGCCAGCGGAGACCCGGCGTTCGACTGGATCATGCCGCAGGACGAATGGGAAAGCCTTGCGCTGAACTATACATCCGGCACCACCGGGCGCCCTAAGGGCGTGGTCTATCACCACCGTGGTGCCTATCTGATGACAATGGGCACGCCGATCAGCTGGAACATGCAGCTCTACCCGCGCTATCTGACCATCGTCCCGCTGTTCCACTGCAACAACTGGAACCACACCTGGATGATGCCGGTGCTGGGAGGAACAGTCGTGTGCTGTCGCGCGATCACCGCCAAAGCCGTGTATGATGCCATCGCGGACGAGGGCGTGACCCATTTCGGCGGCGCACCAATCGTCTTGAACATGATCGTGAACGCGCCCGAGGAACACCGCCGCAGCTTCGATCACGTGGTCGAGGTCTTCACCGCAGGCGCCCCGCCCGCCGCTGCCACCTTGGCCGCGATTGAACCGTTGGGCTTCAATGTTACGCAAGTGTACGGCCTGACCGAAACCTATGGCCATGTGACCGAATGCCTGTGGAACGGCCCCGAATGGGACGATCTTCCGCAAGACGAACGCGCGGCGATCAAGGCCCGTACAGGCGTCGCCTTCCCGCAGATGGAGGACATCACCGTGTTGGACGAGACCATGGCGCAAGTGCCGTGGGATGGCGAAACCACGGGCGAGATCATGATCCGTGGCAACTCGATCATGAAAGGTTATCTAAAGAACCCCGAGGCCACGGCCGAAGCGTTTGAAGGCGGCTATTTCCATTCGGGCGATGTCGCCTATCAAACGCCGGATGGGTACATCAAGATCACCGACCGCTCGAAAGACATCATCATCTCGGGCGGCGAAAACGTCAGCTCGGTCGAGGTTGAGGGCGTGTTGATGCACCACCCCGCCGTCAGCCTCTGCGCCGTGGTTGCCAAGCCGGATGACAAATGGGGCGAAATTCCTTGCGCCTATGTCGAGCTGAAAGAGGGCTCGGACGCCAGCGAAGAAGAGCTGATCGCCTTTGCCCGTGAACGTTTGGCCGGGTTTAAAACGCCGAAACGGATTGAGTTCTGCGAACTTCCCAAAACCTCGACGGGAAAAATCCAGAAGTTCCAGCTGCGTGACTGGGCGCGGTCCGAAGACTAAGGCGGTTCCGATTGCCGGACGGTGCGGTTGGCGCTATTCTGCGTCCAATTAAGAACGAGCAGAAAGCACCGTCCGAACATGACGGCCCTGACCAAATATGACCGGCTTGAGGCCACGGCCCTTTGGCGCCCTGAGGAAGGGGCGCAAAGGGTGGATGTACTATTGTCCCTTGGCGATGCCACGCTGACGATCTCGGACATGCGCGAGAACGTGTTGAACCATTGGTCCCTGCCCGCGATCCAGCGCGTCAATCCCGGCGAGCGTCCAGCCATTTTCCGTCCCGGCGACGACGCCACGGAAGAGCTGGAAACCGAAGATGACGAGATGATCTGCGCGCTGGAAAAGGTGCGCAAGCTGATCGAGCGCCGTCGCCCGCATCCCGGTCGGTTGCGTCACTGGGTGACGGCGGGTGTTCTGGTGTCCTTGCTGCTGCTTGCGGTCTTCTGGCTGCCCAGTGCGCTGCGCAGCTATACGGTCTCCGTTGTGCCAGAGCCAACACGCGCCGCGATTGGGCAGCAGATCCTGACACGGATCGGGCGGATCACCGGGCAGGAATGTCGCGGACGCGAAGGGCGCGCGGTGTTAACCCGACTGGCCCGGAACACGACCGGCAATCCAAACCTGCGGGTGGTGGTTTTGTCCTCTGGCGTTCAGAGCAGCAAGCATTTGCCCGGAAATATCACGCTTCTAAACCGCGCCCTAATTGAAGATTTCGAACATCCGGACGTGCTGGCAGGCTTTCTTTTGGCCGAGGAACTGCGTCGCGATAGCACAGATCCGATAATCCCGCTGCTCAACCATGTTGGACTGCGCGGAACGGTGCAGCTGCTGACCACCGGCTATCTGCCCGAGGCCGCAATTGATGAATATGCCGAAGATCTTCTGGTCGCGCCACAATCCGAGGTGCAGACGACGGCGCTTCTGGACCGGTTCAAGGCGCAGGGCGTCAGCGCGACGCCTTATGCCTATGCACTGGACCTGACGGGTGAGACAACGCTGGACCTGATCGAGGCCGACCCAGTGCCCGAGGCCCTCGCCAACCCCCTTCTGTCGGATGACGACTGGGTCAGACTGCAGGGCGTCTGCGGCGAATAGAAAACGCCCGCCTGACAACCAGACGGGCGCGTTTCATGACGTAGGCCGTATCGCTTTACTTGGTACCGAACATCCGGTCGCCCGCGTCCCCCAGACCCGGCACGATATAGCCCTTTTCGTTCAGCTTCTCATCCAACGAGGCCGTGATGATCGGCACATCCGGATGCGCCTCTTTCATCCGTGCAACACCTTCTGGGGCCGCCAGCAGGCACAGGAAGCGGATGTTCTTCGCGCCGGATTTTTTCAGCATATCAATCGCCGCAACCGAGCTGTTGCCGGTGGCCAGCATCGGGTCCACTGCGATCACCAGACGCTCGTCCATATGCTCGGGCACCTTGAAGTAATACTCCACCGGCTCCAGCGTTTCCTCATCACGGTACAGGCCAACAAAGCCAACGCGGGCCGAGGGGATCAGCTCCAGCACCCCATCCAGAAGGCCGTTGCCTGCACGCAGGATCGACACAAGTGCCAGCTTGCGTCCCGCTAGCGTCGGTGCCTCCATGTCCTGCATCGGCGTGGTGATGGTTTTGGTGGTCATCGGCAGTTCGCGCGTGATCTCGTAGGCCAGAAGCTGGCTGATCTCGCGCAGAAGCTGGCGGAACAGGCTGGTGGGCGTGGCTTCATCCCGCATCAAGGTCAGCTTGTGCTGGATCAGGGGGTGATCAACAACGGTCAGGTGATCATACATCTTGCGTCTCCAATTCTTTGCGGATGCGGGTGCGGGTGGCCTCGTCGCAGAAAGCCGCGTCAATGGCAACCAGGTTCAGGTCGCGAAAGTCCTCTTCCGTCCAGCCGAACTGGCGCGACAGGTCTTCATATTCCTTGTTCATGTCCGTGCGGAAGAACGGGGGATCGTCGGTCGATACGGTCACATTCACCCCGCGCTCGCGCAACTTGGCGATCGGGTGGGCGGAAAGGTTCGGGTAGACGCCCAGAAACACGTTCGAACCGGGGCAGACTTCCAGCGTTACGCCGTCTTCGGCCAACCGATCCACCAGCGCCAAATCCTCGATTGCGCGCACGCCGTGGCCGATGCGTTCCACTTTCAGATCATCCAAAGCGGCGCGGACTTCCTCGGGACCATTCCACTCGCCCGCATGGGTGGTCAGGCGCAGCCCTGCCTCGCGTGCCATGTCATAGGCATAGGCAAAGTCGCCTTGGCTGCCGGACTTTTCGTCACCGCCCATGCCAAAGCCAGTCAGAAAACCACCAGCCGTTTCCTGCGCGCAAAGCGCGGTTTCGCGGGCGAATTCCGGGCCGAAATGGCGAATGCAGGTGGCAATCCCGCGCAGGGTGATGCCCATGTCGCGCTCGGCCTCGTCGGCGGCGTCCTGAATGGCGGCAAGATAATCCTTCCACGCTGCCACATCTCGCCCACCGCAGAAATCCGGCGACAGGAACGTTTCGGCATAGACCACGCCCTTTTCGGCGCAGGCTTCCAGCACGGCCTTGGTCAGGCGGCGGAACTCCTCGGGGCCCGTCAGGACCGAGGTCGCGGCCTCGTACACTTCAAGAAAATGCCAGAAATCGCGATAGGCATAGCCGCCGTCTTCGGTGAAGATCCCCGACAAATCGACGGATTTTTCCTTGGCCAAGGACCGGATAAACGCGGGCGGCGCAGCGCCTTCGATATGCAGGTGCAGCTCGACCTTTTTCAGTTCATTGAAACTCACAGAAACGACCCTCCTGCCCCGCGCGTGTCCAGCCCAAGATGGGCCGCGACCGAGGCGCCAATGTCAGAAAACCCAACCAGCCCGATCTCGCGCGTGCCCAATCCAGCGGCAACGACCGGCACACGTTCCCGGGTATGATCGGTGCCGACCCAGCTGGGGTCGTTGCCGTGATCGGCGGTGAACAAAACCAAGTCGCCCTCGCGCATTTTCTCAAGGATTCGCGGCATTTGGCTGTCGAACCACTCCAACGCACGGGCATAGCCCGAGATATCGCGGCGATGGCCATAGATCGCGTCGAACTCGACAAAATTCGCGAAAACCAGATCACCGTCCTGCGCATCATCGAACGAGGTCACCAAATACTCCATCAGGTCCGCATCCGCCCCTTTCTGGACAGAGGTGATCCCGCGATGCGCAAAGATATCCCCAATTTTTCCAATGGCATGCACCTTACCGCCCGCATCCGTCACCCAGTCACACAGGGTCGGCTTTGGCGGGGTCATCGCATAGTCGCGACGGTTGGTCGTGCGGGTGAACCCTTCGGCTTCCGAGCCGACAAAGGGGCGCGCAATGACGCGGCCGACGCGCATGTCGTGCACCATCGGCGCAACCGCCTGACACAGCGCATAGAGACGCTCCAGTCCGAAATGTTCTTCATGCGCGGCGATCTGCACGACGCTATCGGCTGAAGTATAAACGATCGGGCGCCCCGTACGGATGTGCTCGGCCCCCAGTTCATCCAGTACGGCTGTGCCCGAGGCATGCTTGTCGCCCAGAATGCCATCTATATCCGCCGCTTTGCAGATTGCTGCGGTCAGGTCTGCGGGGAAGGTCGGCGTGGTGTCGGGGAAATACCCCCAGTCCCACGGAAGCGGCACGCCCGCGATTTCCCAATGCCCGGTGGGGGTGTCCTTGCCCGGAGAGACTTCCTGCGCTGCACCCCACAACCCGGCGGGCGTGGCATCCAAACCCGGCGTGCCGTCACCCGAGGCCAACCGGACCGCCGCGCCCAGTCCCAGCGCATCCAGATGAGGCAGGGAAAGCGGGCCCGAGCGCCCCTCTTCTGCGCGGCCGTCGGCACAGGCTTGTGCAATGTGGGCCAGCGTGTTCGCCCCGGTGTCCGGCACGGTTTTGCCATTGAAGAACTTATGTGCATCCGGGGCACCGCCGCAGCCGACGCTGTCCAGCACGATCAGAAAGGCGCGGGTCATGTGTTCTCCATATGCGCGGCGCCGAACGCACCGGGCAAAAGTTCAGCCATGGTCATGGTCAGGCTTTCGCCCCCCATCGTCATCATGGTGATTTTCACGTCAGGGCCCGAGAACTCGGCCAGTTTCTGACGGCATCCGCCACAGGGCGTCACTGGCAAGGGGGCGTCTGCGATTACCAATGCCTCGGCAATCTCGCGCTCGCCCGCTGCGCACATGGCCGCAATGGCGCCAGCCTCGGCGCAGGTGCCTTCGGGATAGGCGATGTTCTCGACATTGCAACCAACATGCACCACGCCCGCGCTTGTGCGCAGCGCGGCGCCGACTTTGAAGTTCGAATACGGGGCATGCGCATTTTCGCGCACGGCTTTGGCAGCTTCCAACAGCGACATGGTCCGCTCCTGCAAAAAATTCTATCCAGCAACCCTGAACCTCTGCATACGCGGATGCAAGTGCAATCGATGCTGAAGGGGGCTGGCTGCAAGGATATGCCATGCTATTGTACACACAGCAGACTTGATTGCCCTTGCGTCACTGGTGTATCGGAGTGTCGGAGGGAAGGTAGTTTAAGGTTAAACTATCGACGCAAAGCCTGAGGAGGCCTCGATGTCAGAAGACAGCTATCTGCGCAAACGCGCGCTGGATTATCACGAATTTCCACAGCCCGGAAAGCTTGAAATCCGCGCAACCAAGCCGATGGCGAACGGGCGCGACCTGAGTCTGGCCTACTCTCCTGGCGTGGCAGAAGCCTGCGTCGAGATCTCGAAAGATCCTTCTGTCGCAAGCCGTTACACGTCACGCGGCAATTTGGTCGCGGTTGTCTCGAACGGATCGGCTGTGTTGGGGCTGGGAAATATCGGCGCGCTCGCCTCGAAGCCCGTGATGGAGGGCAAGGCGGTTCTATTCAAGAAGTTCGCCAACATCGACTGTTTCGACATCGAGCTAAACGAATCTGATCCCGAAAAGTTGGCCGAGATCGTCTGCGCGATGGAGCCAAGCTTTGGCGCAATTAACCTTGAAGACATCAAAGCACCCGATTGTTTCATCGTTGAACAAATCTGCCGTGAGCGGATGAACATTCCCGTATTCCACGACGATCAGCACGGAACCGCCATCGTGGTTGGCGCTGCGGCGACCAATGCGCTGAAAGTCGCAGGCAAGTCTTTCGAGGACATCAAGGTCGTCTCGACCGGCGGCGGGGCGGCCGGCATCGCCTGCCTGAACATGCTTCTGAAGCTGGGTGTAAAGCGCGAGAATGTGTGGCTCTGCGACATCGAAGGTCTGGTCTATGAAGGCCGCGAGAAAGAGATGACGCCGCAAAAAGCGGACTATGCGCAAGGTGATAGCCCCGCAAGTCTGGACGACGTGATCGAAGGTGCAGATCTATTCCTAGGCCTCTCTGGCCCCGGCGTTCTGAAGCCCGAGATGGTGGCCAAGATGGCCGAACGCCCAATCGTGTTCGCCCTTGCCAACCCTACCCCCGAAATCATGCCGGACGAGGTGCGCAAAGTCGCGCCGAACGCCATCATCGCCACGGGCCGCTCGGATTTCCCCAATCAGGTCAACAACGTACTCTGCTTCCCGTTCATCTTCCGCGGCGCGCTGGACGTCGGCGCGACCGAGATCAACGACGCCATGCAGCTGGGCTGCATCGAAGGCATCGCAGCCCTTGCGCGCGCCACGACGTCTGCCGAGGCCGCTGCCGCTTATAAAGGCGAGCAGCTGACTTTTGGCGAGGACTACCTGATCCCCAAACCGTTCGATCCGCGCCTGATGGGCGTGGTCGCCAGTGCAGTTGCCAAGGCCGCGATGGACAGCGGCGTGGCCACGCGCCCAGTCGCGGATCTGGATGCTTACAAAGCGAAACTGGACGGCTCGGTCTTCAAATCTGCGCTGATCATGCGTCCGGTATTCGAGGCAGCCGGCACCGCCGAGCGCCGCATTGTCTTTGCCGAGGGCGAGGATGAACGCGTCCTGCGTGCCGCCAACGCGATGATAGAAGAAACTACCGACGCTCCGATCCTGATCGGCCGTCCCGACGTGATCGCGCGCCGTGCGGAGCGCGCTGGCCTGTCCATCATTCCGGGGCGCGATTTCGAAGTCGTAAACCCCGAACGCGACGACAGGTATCGCGAATACTGGGGCGCCTATCACGAGATCATGGCCCGCAAGGGCGTGACGCCCGATTTGGCCAAGGCTATCCTGCGAACCAACACCACCGCCATCGGCGGCATCATGGTGCATTTGGGACATGCGGACAGCCTGATCGCCGGTACGTTCGGACAGTATCTCTGGCACCTGAACTACATCCAGCAGATTCTGGGCAATCAGGAACTGCATCCGGTCGGCGCGCTTAGCCTGATGATCCTCCAGGACGGCCCGCTGTACATCGCGGACACCCATGTGCACAACACGCCCAGCGCCGAGCAGATCGCAGAAACCGTCTGCGCCGCAGCGCGCCATGTGCGCCGCTTCGGGGTCGAACCAAAAATCGCGGTGTGCTCGTATTCGCAATTTGGCAATCACGGCGGAGACAGTGGTGCGCGCGCGCGTGGCGCACTTGAAATTCTGGACGCGACCCCGCGCGATTTTGCCTATGAGGGCGAAATGCATGTGGATGCTGCCCTCGATCCTGAGGTGCGGAGCCGCCTGTTCCCCTCGGCGCGCTTCGACGGTCCGGCCAACGTCCTAGTCTTTGCCAATGCCGATGCAGCCAGTGCAGTACGCAATACGCTGAAGGTTAAAGGTGGCGGACTTGAGGTTGGACCGATCCTGATGGGAATGGGCAACCGCGCACATATCGTGACGCCCTCGATCACCGCACGCGGACTTCTGAACATGTCTGCCATCGCCGGGACACCGGTTGCACACTACGGCTAAGCGATTCCCAGCGAAACTTTGCAAGGCGAGGTTTGCAATTTTGCAAATCTCGCCTTTTTCAAACTCAGACCCCTCAAAACAATGGGGTTTGCAAAAATTTGCAGGCGAATTTCCACCGTCCTGCAAATTTTTTGCGATATTGTGACGCTACGTCCAACACGGTTCTTGCCCGGATAGGTCGTAGGGGCGTAACACATTCTTCAAGGGAAACTGGAGGATGTGCACTATGGCATACAAAGACGTTTACGCGGCGTGGCAAGCGAACCCAGAACAGTTCTGGATGGACGCAGCCCAAGCCATCAGCTGGGACAAGGCCCCCACCAAGGCGCTCTTTGACGGCAACGCGCCGCTGTACGAATGGTTCTCGGACGGGATGGTCAACACCTGCTATAACGCGGTTGACCGCCACGTTGAAAACGGACGTGCCGATCAGGTCGCCATCATCTATGATAGCCCGATTACCGGTCGTCAGTCGAAAACCACCTATGCCGAACTGAAAGCCCGTGTCGAAAAAGTCGCCGGTGCTTTGGTCGAAAAAGGTGTCACCAAGGGCGACCGCGTCATCATCTATATGCCAATGGTCACCGAGGCCCTAATCGCCATGCTGGCCGTCACGCGTATCGGCGCGGTGCACTCGGTTGTGTTTGGTGGTTTTGCCTCGAACGAACTGGCCGTGCGCATCGACGACGCCAAACCCAAAGCCATCATTGCTGCGTCCTGCGGGTTGGAGCCAGGTCGCGTTGTGGCCTACAAGCCGCTTCTGGATGGCGCCATCGAACTGTCCGAGCACAAGCCCGACTTCACCCTGATCCTTCAGCGCGAAGAACACACCGCCGAGCTGATCGACGGTCGTGATTTCGACTGGGCCAAGGCCGAGGCCGCTGCTGCCCCTGCCGCCTGTGTACCCGTCGAAGGCAACCACCCGGCCTATATCCTTTACACTTCGGGCACCACCGGCCAGCCGAAGGGCGTCATCCGCCACACCGGCGGACATCTTGTGGCCCTGAACTGGACCATGAAGAACCTGTACAACGTCGATCCCGGCGATGTGTTCTGGGCCGCGTCTGACGTGGGTTGGGTCGTGGGCCACTCCTACATCACCTATGGCCCGCTGGTGCACGGCAACACGACCATCGTGTTCGAGGGCAAGCCCGTGGGCACGCCTGACGCAGGCACCTTCTGGCGCGTGATCAGCGAGCACAACGTGAAGTCCTTCTTCACCGCCCCCACCGCCTTCCGCGCCGTGAAGCGCGAAGACCCGAAGGGCGAGTTCGTGAAGAAATACGACCTGTCCTGCCTGAAGCAGGTCTATCTGGCCGGTGAACGCGCGGACCCCGACACCATCGTCTGGGCGCAGGAACAGCTGAACGTCCCCGTGGTGGACCACTGGTGGCAGACCGAAACCGGCTTCGCCATCGCGGCCAACCCGATTGGGATCGAAGAGCTGCCGATCAAACTGGGCTCGCCTTCGGTTCCGATGCCGGGCTTTGACGTGCAGATTCTGGACGAAGGTGGACACCCGATGCCCGCAGGCGCGCTGGGCGCGATTGCGATCAAGCTTCCCCTGCCCCCAGGCACGCTGCCGACCCTGTGGAACGCGGAAGAGCGTTTCAAGTCGAGCTATCTGAACACGTTCCCCGGCTATTACGAAACTGGCGACGCGGGGTACATCGATGAAGACGGCTATGTCTACATCATGGCGCGCACCGATGACGTGATCAACGTTGCCGGCCACCGCCTGTCGACCGGCGGCATGGAAGAGGTTCTAGCCTCGCACCCCGACGTGGCCGAATGTGCCGTGATTGGCGTGACCGACCAGTTGAAAGGCCAACTGCCACTGGGCATGGTCTGCCTGAACGCAGGCACCGATCGCCCGGATGAAGAGATCACCGCAGAATGCGTCAAACTGGTGCGCGAGAAGATCGGCCCGGTTGCCGCCTTCAAGCTGTGCGTGGTTGTGGATCGCCTGCCCAAGACGCGCTCGGGCAAGATCCTGCGCGCGACTATGGTATCGATTGCGGATGGCAAGGAATATAAGATGCCGGCGACCATCGACGATCCGGCCATTCTGGACGAGATCAAGGATGCGCTGGCCTCGCTCGGCTACTAAGCCAGACCTTAAGTAAAGAAACGCCCCCGATTTCGGGGGCGTTTTCGTTAGACGAATTGTTCGCGGATCAGACGTTCTTCCAGCCCGTGGCCGGGGTCGAACAGAATGCGGTGCGCGATATCGCTGCTCGACCGGATCTCGACCGAGACGACATCCGTCACCGACCTGCTATCCGCATCCGCCATCACCGGGCGCTTTTCGTGTTGCAATACGTCAAAGCGCACCACCGCGTTTTTCGGCAACAGCGCCCCACGCCAGCGGCGCGGACGGAAGGCGGCCATCGCGGTCAGCGCCAGCACGTCCGATCCGATGGGTAGAATGGGGCCGTGGGCGGAATAGTTGTAAGCCGTCGATCCCGCAGGCGTACACAGTAGCGCGCCGTCGCAAACCAGCTCGTCCAGACGCACACGCCCATCGACGCTGATTTGAAGCTTGGCGGCCTGAGGACCCGCGCGCAGCAGGCTGACCTCGTTGATCGCCAATGCCTCATATACAGCGCCCTTCGCCGTGACGGCCCGCATCGACAATGGGTTGATCACCTCTTCTTCCGCGACGATCAGACGGTCGATCAGCCCCTCGGGCGCGTATTCGTTCATCAGAAAGCCGACCGTTCCACAGTTCATGCCATAGACCGGCGCCGGAAGGTGCTGAGTGTTGTGAAGCGTATGCAACATGAACCCGTCACCACCCAATGCGACGATGATATCGGCTTCTTCTTCGGCGACATTCCCATAGCGTGCCACCAGTTCATCATGCGCAGCCTGCGCGATGGTCGTATCACTGGCAACGAAGGCGATTTTTCGACTCATGCTGATTGTCCCGATTGGCAGCTTTGTTTCCGAAACAATCACATGTTTCCACAAATCACCAGATAATGCCGCGTCTTTCCGTCGCCGCGTCGCTTTCTGGTCTTTGCGACCGGGAATGTTTCCGATAGGAAATCCGAAATCGGACCTTAATTGAAGGAAAACGCGCATGACTGCCACCCGTGACCAAGGTTTCTTTACCGAATCCCTCGCGACCCGCGACCCCGAGCTGTGGGGCTCGATCACCAATGAGCTGGGCCGTCAGCGCGACGAGATCGAGCTGATCGCATCGGAAAACATCGTTTCCGCCGCCGTGATGGAAGCTCAGGGCTCGGTTCTGACCAACAAATACGCTGAAGGCTACCCGGGTCGTCGCTACTATGGCGGCTGCCAGTATGTCGACGTGGCCGAGAACCTGGCCATCGACCGCGCCAAGGAACTGTTCGGCTGTGAGTTTGCCAACGTTCAGCCCAACTCGGGCTCGCAGGCGAACCAAGGTGTGTTCCAGGCGCTGATCAAGCCGGGCGACACCATTCTGGGCATGGACCTGTCGGCCGGTGGTCACCTGACCCACGGCGCACGTCCGAACCAGTCGGGCAAGTGGTTCAACGCCATTCACTATGGTGTACGCAAGCAAGACAACCTGATCGACTATGACCAGATCCAGGAACTGGCGACCGAGCACAAGCCTGCCCTGATCATCGCTGGTGGTTCGGCCATCCCGCGTCAGATCGACTTTGCCAAATTCCGCGAGATCGCCGATTCGGTTGGCGCCTACCTGATGGTCGACATGGCCCACATCGCAGGCCTGATCGCGGCTGGCGAGCACCCCTCGCCCTTCCCGCACGCTCACGTGGCCACCACCACCACCCACAAAACCCTGCGCGGTCCGCGCGGTGGCATGATCGTCACCAATGACGCGGATATCGCGAAAAAGGTGAACTCGGCCATCTTCCCGGGCATTCAAGGTGGTCCGCTGATGCACGTGATCGCAGGTAAGGCCGCTGCCTTCGGTGAAGCGCTGCGCCCCGAGTTCAAAGAGTACCAGAAGCAAGTCCGTGCAAACGCCGTGGCTCTGGCCGATCAGCTGGTCAAAGGCGGTCTGGACATCGTGACCGGTGGCACCGACACCCACGTTCTGCTGGTCGACCTGCGCCCCAAAGGCGTCACCGGCAACATCGTGGACGCCGCTCTGGGCCGCGCCCACATCACCACCAACAAAAACGGCATCCCGTTTGACCCGGAAAAGCCCACCGTGACCTCGGGCATCCGTCTGGGTACGCCCGCCGGCACCACCCGCGGCTTCGGCGAAGCCGAGTTCCGCGAGATCGCTGACCTGATCATCGAGGTTGTCGACGGTCTGGCCGCCAACGGCCCGGACGGCAACGCCGACGTGGAAGCTTCGGTTCGCGAGAAAGTGGCCGCCCTCTGCGCCCGCTTCCCGCTGTACCCAAACCTGTAATCCCACTGGGAACAGAGTTGAGCTGATTAAGCGCCCTCGGAAACGGGGGCGTTTTTTTGTGTGAGGCTACAAAAATCCGCGCCACATCAAAAAGCCGACAACCAGCGACGCCAAGACCAGCAGGTTGAACAGCAACCCCGCGCTCAGGTTCACTGCGATCCCCTTGCGGCGTTCCCACGGGTCGATGCTCAGCAGATAGCGTTCCAGATCCGCGGCCGCCAAATCCAGCGCGGCTTCGTCCAACTGGCGCAGAAGCCGGGGGTGATCGGCGCGCGCGGTCGCATCGACCAGCATCTGCCCCTTCATGCGCAGATGGCGCGGCAGAAGACGCCCTGCCCGGCGCAGCTTCGCGTCAAATCCCTTGCCGCGCACGTCCAGCCGCTCTTCCAGCAACTGTGCAAGCCGATCTGTCCGCGCTGCAATGTCCAACTCAATCCCCGATAATTACGGTCGCCACTGTCACAACCATAGCTGCAAAAACGGGGGCATCGAAAGACCAAACCGGCGCATCGACAATTCCGGGTTCAATCCAAGCGCCCGTCACGCTATCAGGGCATATGCTTACGATGCAGACATTCGGGGACGATACCTCCCGCCCGCCTATCCTGATCGTGCACGGGCTTTTTGGTTCGGGGCGCAACTGGAACGTCATTGCCAAACGCCTATCAGATGACCGGCGCGTGGTCTCTGTCGACATGCGCAATCACGGCGAAAGCCCTTGGTTTGATACGCAAAGCTATCACGATATGGCGGGCGACCTTGCGCAGGTGATCCGCGAGATCGGCGGTGAGGCCGACGTGATTGGGCATTCCATGGGCGGGAAGGCCTCGATGATCTTGGCGCTGCAGGATGCGGCGCTGGTGAACAAGCTTCTGGTCGCCGACATCGCCCCCATCCCCTATCGCCACAGTCAGCAGTCGATGATCGAGGCGATGTGCACGATTGATCTGGACCTTGTGAACACGCGCGGGGATGCTGACCGCCAACTGGCCGAGGTGCTGGACGACGCATCCGTCCGGGCATTCCTGTTGCAATCGCTCAATGTAAAAGAGCAGGCATGGCGGCTGAACTTGGATGTGCTCGAGGCCGAGATGGCCAAAATCGTCGGCTTTCCGGACGTATCAGGATCCTTCGATGGTCCGACCCTGTTTCTCGCCGGTTCGAACTCGGACTATGTGCTGCCCGAACACCGCCCCACGATCAAAGCACTATTCCCGGCCGCCAAGCAGGCCAAGATCCCTGGTGCGGGCCACTGGCTGCATGCGGAAAAACCGCGCGAGTTCGAAGCCGCCGCGCGCAGCTTCCTAAATCTCTAGCCTAAGAAAAGCAAAACCCCGCAACGTGGCGGGGTTTTCGGGAATATCTGGCGCGGTTTAGTGCGTCCAGGGACCGCGGCGGTTGGTGGCGAAGTTCTCGCCATATCCGCCCGACCGAATGTTCGGCTTGCGCTTGTGCGGATCGGTCACCGTGGCTTCGATGCCGTGCTCTTTGGCATAGTCCAGCGCGGCCTCTTTGCTTTGGAACTTCAGGCGCACCTGACTTTGCGTGTCCGACGATCCGGTCCAACCCATCAGCGGGTCAAGTTCACGCGCCGCATCGGCTGCATATTCCAGAACCCAGACCTTGGTTTTTCCCATGCCCGACGACATTGCATTGCGGGCGGGCTGATAGATACGAGCACGCATTCGGTATCTCCTTCCAAAACTAGGATGGTTATCTGTCATGCGGCCCGGCAATTCAAGGCGGAATCAGGGATGTGCAGCAGCTGAACGTACACTCTGCGTGTGTCTCGATCCGTAAATGTCCGTGAGTGTGGCTTATGGAGGAGAAGCAGGGAGACTGCCGGTTATCGACGAGGGAGCGAGGGGTGGGGTGGGTGTTTCGCCGACACCGGCAGTCCGTTCTGCTGCTTGCCTCATTACGCTACCGCAGTGTCAGAGGTGCAGCAAGCAAAAAATACACCTCAAATTGCATTATTTTAACATTTTTTGACCTGATTCATCATTACTTTACAATTACTTAATTGAATTTTGAGTTTTGCTGCATGTGCAAAAATACAATCAAGAGATACACTCACTGATTGTTAAATATGAACGTGTTTTCAGCCACGTTTCCTATGTGTACCTAACCTCGTAAATAATCGTTAACACCGCAACTCACCAAATATGGGGAGATTCTTACTCGCAGCGCGTTAACCACCCCTTGAAGAAGAACAAAAAGTGACCATTCTTGGGGAACGGAGAGATTCGCATGCCCCATGACCAGACCCCGCACAGTCCGCTGACAAATCCAACTATGGCCCCTGTCGTCCGCCCCAAGCTGGAAGGCGGCAAACGGTTTGTGATGCACACGCCGTTTCAGGCCGCAGGTGACCAGCCCACGGCCATCGCCGAGCTAGCCGGCGGCCTCGAAGCTGGCGAACGTGATCAAGTGCTTCTGGGCGCGACCGGCACCGGTAAGACCTTCACGATGGCCAAGATCATCGAGGAAACCCAACGCCCGGCAATCATCCTTGCCCCCAACAAGACCCTCGCTGCGCAGCTCTATGGCGAGATGAAGGGCTTCTTCCCGGACAACGCGGTCGAGTATTTCGTCAGCTACTATGACTACTACCAGCCCGAAGCCTACGTTCCCCGGTCGGATACCTTCATCGAGAAGGAAAGTCAGATCAACGAACAGATCGACCGGATGCGCCACTCGGCCACGCGGGCCCTTCTGGAACGTGACGATGTGATCATTGTGGCCTCGGTGTCTTGCATCTATGGCATCGGCTCGCCCGAGACCTACACCGCGATGACGCAAGACATCACGGTGGGCGAGGAATACGACCAACGGTCCGTCATGCGAGATCTGGTCGCCCAGCAATACAAACGCAATGACAACGCGTTCCAGCGCGGCAGTTTCCGGGTGCGCGGCGATAGTCTGGAGATTTGGCCCAGCCACCTTGAGGACCGCGGTTGGCGTCTGTCCTTCTTCGGGGAAGAGCTGGAAAGCATCACCGAGTTCGACACCCTGACCGGCGCCAAGACCGACACGCTGGAAAAGGTCCGCGTCTATGCGAACTCGCACTACGTGACGCCCACGCCAACGCTGAAACAAGCCATTCAAAACATCAAACAGGAACTCGCCGTCCGCCTGAAGCAGTTCGAGGACGAAGGGAAGCTCTTGGAAGCCCAGCGCCTTGAGCAACGCACCAAGTTCGATCTGGAAATGCTCGAGGCCGCCGGGTTCTGCAACGGGATCGAGAACTATTCGCGCTATCTTACGGGGCGCGCACCGGGCGAACCGCCCCCCACGCTTTTCGAATACATCCCCGACAACGCGATTGTGTTTGCCGATGAAAGCCACGTGTCCGTGCCGCAGATCGGCGGCATGTACCGGGGCGACTATCGCCGCAAATTCACCCTGGCCGAACACGGGTTCCGCCTGCCATCCTGCATGGACAACCGCCCCCTGAAGTTCGAGGAATGGGACGCCATGCGCCCACAATCGGTCTTCGTGTCGGCGACCCCGTCTAACTGGGAGCTGGAACAGACCGGCGGCGTCTTCGCCGAACAGGTCATCCGCCCCACCGGCCTTCTGGACCCCGAGGTCGAAATCCGCCCGGTCGAGATGCAGGTGGACGATCTGCTGGACGAGGTGCGCAAGGTCGCCGCAAACGACATGCGCACGCTGGTCACGACTCTGACCAAACGCATGGCCGAGGATCTGACCGAATACCTGCACGAACAAGGCATCCGCGTGCGTTACATGCACTCGGACATCGACACGATCGAACGGATCGAGATCCTGCGCGACCTGCGTCTGGGCGCGTTCGACGTGCTGGTGGGCATCAACCTGCTGCGCGAGGGCCTGGACATCCCGGAATGTGGTCTGGTCGCCATTCTGGACGCGGACAAGGAAGGCTTCCTACGCTCGGAAACCTCGCTGATCCAAACCATCGGCCGCGCAGCACGGAACGCCGAGGGCCGCGTGATCATGTACGCCGACCGCATCACCGGCTCGATGGAGCGCGCGCTGAAAGAAACCGAACGGCGGCGCGAAAAACAGCACGCCTATAACGTCGAACACGGGATCACGCCCGAGACGGTAAAGAAGAACGTCGAGGACGTTCTGGCCGGGCTTTACGACGGCGACACTGACATGTCCCGCGTCACCGCCACCATCGACAAACCCATGGTCGGCGACAACCTTCTGGCCCATCTGGAGGGCCTCAAGGCCCAGATGCGCAAAGCGGCCGAGAACCTCGAATTCGAAGAAGCCGCCCGCCTGCGGGACGAGGTGCACCGGTTGGAAGCCGTGGAGCTGGCCGTGGCCGACGATCCGCTCGCGCGTCAGTCTGCGATAGAGGCGGCTGGAGACGCAGCGCAAAAGGCCAAGGGGCGGTCAACGGCTGGGAAGCCGGGGCAGCGGGCTGGTCGGAGAGGTCGAAAGTAAAAACGCACCCGCCAGTTGGCGGATGCGTTAACCTAGCTTCCGTGAGTGGCGGGATTGCTAGACAAATGTGAAAACATTCCCAAACGGCATCTCAAACGGCCGCTCACCCGTTGCCCGGAAGATCGCCTCGGCCAGAGCAGGTGCCGCTGGCGGCACGGGCGGTTCGCCGACGCCGGTGACGTAGCCCCGGTTTTCCATGCCGCGCACGATGATCTCGGGCGTTTGGTAGTTCCGCAGCCCTTCGAAGTCCCAGAAGTTCTCTTGCTCGGCCATGCCGTCGGCATAGGTGATCTGGCTGTTGATCGCGTGACCCAGCCCCCAGATCACGCCACCTGCGACAAGGTTTTCGAAATTCACCGGGTCGACGACTTTGCCCACTTCGGCAGCCACCCAGACCTTATCGAGCTTGATGCCATCCTCGCCATTGGTGATCTCGATGATCTGCGCGCAGGGGGTGCCGAAGGACAGGCAGAAGGCCACGCCGCGGGCTTTGTTTGCGGCAAGTTCACCGCCCCAGCCCGACATCTCTGCCACGGCTTCCAAGGTCTTGCGCGACGGGTCGTCCGTCATCAGCCGCAAGCGTTCCTCGACCGGGTCGGCGCCTGCTGCGTGGATCAGCGTATTCAGGAAGTTCTCGTGGAAGAATCCGTTTTGCGAGGCACCAACCGAGCGCCACGAGCTGACCGGGCCCAGTTTCGGCGCGCGATAGCCCGTCACGCGGTAGTTCGGGATCGCATAGGGCTGATCCCACAAGCTTTGCGTGATGGTGGTGTCGGGGCCGGGAACCGGGAAGCCCTGACGCTCGGCCATCTGGCTGTCCATGATCGAGGGCGCAGCGACCTGAATGTCCATCGCGGTCACTTTACCATCAGCCACAGCCCCACGCCCACGCATCAGCGCGATGGGGCGGGTGAAGTCCTGAAGCGTGTCTTCCTCGCGCTTGTAGGTCAGTTTGACCGGCGTGCCCTTCATCGCCATCGCCAGTTCGGTCGCGCGTTTAACCACCTCGTCTTCCAGACGGTGGCCAAAGCTGCCGCCCATCATAAGAATGTGGACATGGACGTCATCCAGCTCCATCCCGGTCATCTTTGCGACACTGGCCTGCGTCATGCGCGGGATCTGGTTGCCGGTCCAGACGTCGACCCGGCTGTCGGTGACCAACACGGTCGCGTTCATCGGTTCAAGCGGCGCGTGGGCCAGATAGGGTGCGCGGAGTTCGGCCTCGACCGTCGCTGAAATCCCGTCCACATCCCCGTCATCTCGGGGCGTGGCGTCGGCGTCACCCGCGTCGATTGTGTCTGCCAGCGCCTGCCAGTGTTCGTCTTGTTCGGCCGGGTAAGGTGCGGCGCCCCACTCCACTTCAATCGCATCCACGGCCTGAAACGCGCGCCAGGTGTTGTCAGCAATCACACCCACACCACCCGTCACCGGGATCACCTTCTGCACGCCGCGCATGCCGTCCACCGCCGACGCATCGAACGAGATCATCTCGCCCCCTTTGCGCGGGTTCACGCGGACGGCAGCATGCACCATGCCCTCCATCCGCAGGTCGATGCCATAGGCCTGCGTACCAGTGGATTTCGCCACCATGTCAACACGCTGCATCGGTTTGCCGACCAGACGCCACTGGGTCGAGGGGCGCAGAGTCACGTCCGTCACCGGCGCGATCTCGGCGGCTTTCGCGGCGAGGGATTCGTAAGGGATGCGCTTTCCGTCCGGCAACACAACCGCGCCGCGTTCTGTTTTCAGCTGAGTGACCGAGAGGCCAGATGCCTCAGCGGCAGCGGCTTTCAGCGTCTCGCGCGCGACGGCACCGGCCACGCGCAGCTTCTCGAACCCGTCCGGCACGGTGGTCGAGCCGCCTGTGATCTGCATTCCCATCAGCTTGATCACTGCGCCCATGAAACCGCGCATGGTTTCCGCAGCCATGCCCCGGTCGGTCGAGGGGAAGGGCACGCCCTCGTCAGCAATCGCGGTGTTCCAATAGGCGGCTGAGGGCGGGCCGGGATCAACCTTGATCTGGTCAAGCTCCACATCCAGTTCCTCGGCAATCAAAGCAGCCTGAACCGAGTACGCCCCCTGCCCTTTATCGGCACGCGGTGTGATCAGCGTGACCCCATCCGCGTTGATCAAAACATAGGGCGTCAGCGCAGCTTCGCCCTGCGCCAGATCGTCGTCCAGCGGATTGTCCACGGGCTGTCTGTATTTGTAGTACCCAAAGGCTACGCCACCCAGAAGGGCCGCCGAGCCGACAAGAAAAGTGCGTCGTGCAATAGTTCCGATACGTCCCATGTCTTAGCTCACCTTCAGAGTTTCAGCAGCGGATTTCACCGCGTCACGAATACGGGGATAGGTGCCACAGCGGCACAGGTTGCCGGACATAGCGTCGTCAATGTCTGCGTCAGTCGGGTTTGGATTGTTCGCCAACAAATCCGCGGCCTGCATCATCTGACCGCCTTGGCAATATCCGCACTGCGCCACCTGGTGTTTCAGCCAGGCCGCTTGCACCGCGTGCATTTCGTCGGGATTGCCCAGACCCTCGATCGTGGTCACCGGTCCATCCACGTCGCCCACCATCGTTTGGCACGAGCGCACGGCCACACCGTCCACATGCACCGTGCACGCCCCGCAGGCCGCGACTCCGCAGCCATATTTCGGGCCGTCCAGTTTCAACTCGTCCCTTAGAACCCACAAAAGCGGCATGTCCTCTTCGACATCCACATCATGGGCAACACCGTTCACAGTAAGCTTCATCGCGTTGGTCCTTTGACTGGTGGCAACTCACGTTACGTCAACCCGACACGCCTTAATGACCGCCGGTCAGTTATGTAGGCCACAGAAGTTTTCGCGATGCAACCCCCAAAATATTTCGCAGATTTTCGGACCGAATTAGGCCTATCGGTTGCAAATTGGATCCAAAAATGCGCAACAATCGCCACAGGACAATTGGGCCGAATCCGCCCCCTCGAAAAGGACAGCACATGGACCATTGGACACAGGTTCTGTTGACGCATTGGGGCATCGACGCCCAGCTTCGCCGCTTGGATGGCGAATACGATCTGAACTTTCTGGCCGAGACCGCTGAGGGCCGCGGATACGTCCTGAAGGCAATGCGCCCGGGGTGCGAAGATTGGCTGGTCGATCTGCAAATCAGGGCGATGGACCACATTCAGGACAAAGCGCCCAATGCCTTGATTCCGCGCATTATTCCCAGCTCTGACGGCGCGCGCTTCTTGCATTGTGCGGACGAAACCGGCGCCCAGCGTCTGGTCTGGCTGATCGAGCGTCTGCCGGGCCAGTGCTATGCCAAGACCGCCCCCAAAACCGACACGCTGATCCACCAGATTGGCGCCGCTCTGGGCCAGACAGCGAAGGCGCTGCAGGATTTCCAACACGACGCGTTGGAGCGTGATTTCAAGTGGGATCTGATGCAGGCCGGGTGGATTGGGGATGAGCTGCCCTGCATCACACAACCCGACCGACGGGCGTTGCTTGAGACCATCCACGCCGGATTCGAGGCCGTCAAACCCGCGCTTAATCGCCTGCCGAAACAGGCCATTCACAACGACGCCAACGACTACAACATCCTCATGGATGGCGGGCTGCTGAACCGCTCCCTCTCGGGCCTCATTGATTTCGGAGATATGTGCGCCGCGCCGCGGATCTGCGATGTCGCTGTGGCCGCCGCGTATCTGGTGCTAGACCATCCGAACCCCGAGGCGGCACTGGCCGCGTTTGTGTCGGGCTATCACGAAGCCTATCCCCTGACCGCAGCTGAGATCGACCTGATCTGGCCGCTCTTGCGGGCCCGTCTGGCGGTCAGCGTGGTGAACTCCACCCTGATGGCCGCCGACAACCCCGACGACCCCTATGTGACGATCAGCCAAGCCCCCGCGTGGCGGTTCCTTGAAACCTACGTTCTGCATCCCGGCCTTCTATCCGCTCGCCTGCGCGCGGCCTGCGAGCTGCCCGTCGTGGATGGGGCAGATCGCGTCTTGGCATGGCTGGATCAAGAGCGCGGCAGTTTCGCACCGGTGATGGGCGTAGACCTGTCAGACGCGCCTTTAGGGTCGCTCTCGGTCGAGCACAGCACATGGCCGCAAAACCCGTTCCACATGCCCCTATCGGAAGCCGCCCGCGTGGGGGAAGAGTTCGAAGACAACGGCCGCATCTGGCTGGGCTACTATCACGAGCCGCGCCTGATCTATGCCGAGCCCGCCTTCCGCAAAGGTCCGTGGAAAGCCAGCGATCGCCGCACCGTGCATTTGGCCGTGGACGCCTTCGCGCCCGCTGGAACACCGCTGCATGCCCCCTATGATGGTACGGTCTTCGTGGCTGAAAACCGCTCCGGTCATCTGGATTATGGCGGGGTCATCATCCTGTCGCACGAAACGCCCGAGGGCGACGCGTTCTATACGCTCTACGGCCACCTGAACCCCGAATTCATGGACCGCTTGAAACCCGGCGATGTGGTCAAAAAGGGCGAGGCATTTTGCCAGCTGGGCGATGCCAGCCAGAACGGCGGCTGGGCTCCGCACGTGCATTTCCAACTCGCCCTCACCACCGAAGGGATCGAGGCCGACTGGCCCGGCGTCGGTGACCCGGACGAGATGTATATGTGGCGCGCGATCTGCCCCAACCCTGCGGCACTTTTGAACCTACCTGACGATCACGTCTACTATCAGCCCACGGACAAAGCCGAGGTGCTGAACGGTCGCCGTGCCCATTTCTGCGGCAACCTCAGCCTGGCCTATTCGGACCCGGTGATGCTGGTGCGCGGTTGGAAACACCACCTGTTTGACGAATGGGGCCGCCCCTATCTGGACGCCTATAACAACGTCCCGCATGTGGGCCACGCGCACCCGCGCATTCATGCGGTGGCGGCGGATCAACTGAAGCGCATGAACTCGAACACGCGCTATCTGCACCCGGCGCAGACGGCCTTTGCCGACAAGGTTCTGTCCAAACTGCCCGACCATTTCGAGGTCTGCTTCTTCGTGAACTCCGGCACCGAAGCGAACGAACTGGCCCTACGCCTTGCCCGTGCCCATACCGGCGCCAAAGGCATCGTGACGCCCGATCACGGCTATCACGGCAATACAAACGCGGCGGTCGCGATCTCGGCCTATAAGTTCAACAAGCCGAGCGGGATCGGAAAGGCGGATTGGGTCGAGCTGGTCGAGGTTGCGGATGACTATCGCGGGTCGTTCAAACGCGACGATCCTAATCGCGCCCAGAAATACGCAGATCTGGTCGATCCCGCCATCGTAGCGCTTCAGGCCCGCGGGCAAGGCGTGGCCGGGTTCATCGCCGAAACCTTCCCCTCGGTCGGCGGTCAGATCATCCCACCCAAGGGCTATCTGCCTGCGGTCTATAAGAAAATCCGCGCCGCGGGCGGCGTCTGTATCGCGGACGAGGTGCAAACCGGGTTGGGTCGTCTGGGCGACTATTACTTCGGTTATGAGCACCAAGGCGCCCTGCCCGACATCGTCGTCATGGGCAAACCCATCGGCAACGGGCACCCGTTGGGCGTGCTGGTCACCACCAAGGAAATCGCGCAAAGTTTTGACAACGGGATCGAGTTCTTCTCAACCTTCGGCGGCTCGACCCTGTCCTGTCGCATCGGGAAAGAGGTCTTGGACATTGTCGATGACGAGGGCTTGCAAGAGAATGCCAAGCAGATGGGCGCGCGCCTGATCGACGGGCTGCGCACACTTGAGGCGCGGTATGACTGCGTCGGCGATGTGCGCGGGATGGGGCTGTTTCTGGGGCTGGAACTGATCCACAAGGATGGCTCGGAAGCCACCGAGATCTGCCAGTTCATCAAGAACCGGATGCGCGACCATCGGATCCTGATCGGCAGCGAAGGCCCGAAAGACAACATCCTGAAAATCCGCCCACCCCTGACCATCGAGGCCGAGGACGTCGACATGATCCTGACCGTTCTGGACAAGGTTCTGGCGGAAGCGTCGCAGGGATAGGAAACAAGGGGCGACCAAACCGGTCACCCTCTACCAATCTGACAGCAACTATGGATCCCGGTACGCATCGCGCCGCCAGCGCGTTAAAAACCCATATCTCTGAAAAGAAACCCTTTCCACACATTCATAGGATGAAAGTAATGTGGCGGTGCTGCCAGACTAATTCGAACACGTCTCAGCGGGACAGTATGGCTATCCTTGTTCAGCACAAAGGCCACGCCACTCTGCTAGAGCAGCTGCGCGGATCAGCTTGAAATTGGATCTGGTGTAAAGGTTTCGTTCCGAGTTGAAGAGGTTGTAGATTGAGGCGTGAACGGAGGCAGTTTTCTGCAAACTTCGCATGCGCCTGAAACGGAGCATGGCGCGATCTCATCTTCAGAACGGAAGGTGGGAGTTTTTCGCTCGATTGTTCAACCAACGACCACACATTTGCTTCTCAGCGTTGCCGATAACCTTCATTGCAGCACCATATGATCGCAGTAAATCAGTCACTAGTTCGTCTGGAGGACCGTGCTTTTGCATTGCTTTTTTAGAAATCTCAAAGCCGCCTTCTTGTCCCTTTTCTTAGTGACAAAGCTCTCAAGAACCTCTCCTTCGCGATCTACGGCCCACCATAGATAATGCCCGTGACCCGCGAAGACCCGATCGAAATCGCCGGGCTGCGCGTTCTTCTAGAATGCCACGCGCTGGAACAATCAAAAACGGAGACACCGACTGGGAAGGCAATTTGGTCGCCGCCCATAACAAGTTGCATCTGATGGAACAGCGCATGCTCGCGTGCGATCATTCCAAGAAAGAAATGTGGAAACGCTATGACTGGGAGTTCCACCTGGCCATGATCGAGGCCTGCAACTCCAAAAACCTGCTGTCGCTCCACGCGACGCTTTACGACAAATACCTGCGCTACCAGATGCCGGTCCTGACCTGTCGCGGCGAAAAAGCTGTGACCTAACGCACACGTTCGAAACAATGTAATAGGCTAGGCAGGCGTCTGGAAATCTGAAACAGGGGGCTGCATTGGAGCAGTTTGAAACAGTCACCATGTACGACCGATATATAACAAAAGGCGAAGCCTAAAAGCTTCGCCTTTTGCCTTTGCTTAGCCCCACGCTTACGGGGCAATCAGACCCTACACGGTGCCCCCAAGGCTGCCCTCAAGCGCGACGAGCTCTTGTCCGCCTGCCATCAGATCCTGAAGCTCTTCAGGCGTGATTTGTCCGCGTTGCGCAGTCCCAAGCGTCTGACCGCGATTGAGCACCGTAAACCGGTCCCCGACAGCCAGCGCGTGGCGCACGTTGTGCGTGATGAAGACCACAGCGATCCCTTGCTTACGAACCTTGTCGATCGTGGCCAGTACGTTTGCCGTCTGGCGCACACCAAGGGCCGAGGTCGGCTCGTCCAGGATCAATACCTTGGCGCCGAAATGCACAGCGCGGGCAATGGCAACGGTCTGACGCTCACCACCAGACAGAGTGCCCACGGCCTGATCCGGTCCACGCAGGTTGATGCCCATCTTTCGCATCTCGTCCATCGTGACCTGATTGGCACGTTCATGGTCAAAGAACTTCATCGGCCCGACCTTCTTCACTGGCTCGTTGCCCATGAAGAAATTGCGGCTGACCGACATCAGAGGAATCATCGCAAGGTGCTGGTGCACGGTCGCAATCCCCGCCGAGATCGCATCGCGCGGATCGCCAAAGCTCATCGGCTTACCCTCGAAATAGATCTCGCCATGGGTCGGCTGATGCACGCCGGACATGGTTTTGATGAAGGTCGATTTGCCGGCGCCGTTGTCGCCAAGAAGGCAGTGGCATTCCCCGGGGAAGACCTCAAGCGAGACACCCGCCAGCGCGATCACGCTGCCGAAGTGTTTCTCGATGTTCTTCATCTGGATGATTGGAGCTTTTTCCGGATTCATATCAACGCTCCCCCGTGATAATGCGACGAATATAGGTGTTCAGGATCACGGCACCCAAAAGGATCACCCCAAGGAACACGCGGAACAAGCTGCTTTCGACGCCCGCAAAGAACAAGCCCTGCTGCACGACGCCAAAGATCAGCGCTCCAAGAGCTGCGCCAAGAACCGACCCGTAACCACCAGTCAGCAACGCGCCGCCGATGACCACGGCAATAATCGCCTCGAATTCCTTAAGAACTCCGCGGTCAGCACCAGCCGAGCCAAACTCCATCACCTGACAGACTGCAAACACAGTGGCGCAGAACGCGGTGAACATAAACATAAGGACCTTGACCTTGTTGACTGGCACACCCGAATTGCGGGCGGCCTCGGCGTCGCCGCCTGCAGCAAAGATCCAGTTCCCAAACTTGGTCTTGGTCAAAAGAATATGGCCAAAGATCACAAGGATGATGGCCCAAACGATCAGCATGGGAATACCATCAACGACGGGCTGGCCTTTACGGCTACCACGTTCGAATACCGCGATGATGCCCGTGTCACCCATCCACTGGAACAGACCCGTGAAAATCTTGCCACCAAAGATCGGCGCAAGCCAATCCCCTTCGGCCACGTCTTTGATCCCACCGATGATGGTTTTGCGTTCAATCACCTGAGGCAGGAAGATCGCAAAGCCGCGCAGGATAAACAGGAAGGCCAGTGTCACAATAAAGCTAGGCAGCCCGGTGCGGATCACGATGTATCCGTTCAGCGCCCCAATCGCGATACACAGGGCAAAAGTCGCCAAGATTGCAAGCCAAACCGGCCAGCTGAGCGTTACACTGAAGATGGCGATCAGCATGCCCGCAAAACCGATCATCGAACCAACCGACAGGTCGAACTCGCCTGCAATCATCAGAAGACAGGCGCCTACAGCGATGATCATGAATTGGGCAGACACTGTCGTCCAGTTCATGATGCCCTGCGAGTTGAACATGCCACTGTCGAAAGCAAACAGCAGGAAGAAAGTGAAAACGGCAACGGTGCCGACAATCCCGCCCAGTTCCGGGCGGATCATCGCTTCGCGGAAGCGGGACCGTGTCTTGATCCGTTCGTCGACCGCAGTTTCAGTGGGTGCATTGGACATGGTAATCCTCTGATTCCTTGTTCAGGATGGAATAAGGGCGGCCAAATTGCTCCGGCCGCCCTATGGGAGAATATCAGCGGTATTCGCCTGCGAACATCTCAACCTTTTCCAGGCCGTCTGCAGTCACGAAACCGGGGCCGGAGTTGATGTTGTTGCCCGGCAATACGCCATAGCGGTGGTAATTGGTCAGGACCACAACCGGCAGATAGGCCTGCAGGAAGGGTTGCTGGTCGATACCCCAGTTGATCACACCGCCTTTGATGCCTTTGACGATCTCTTCGCCAAGGTCGAACGTGCCGAAATAGATATCACCGGCCATGCCGTTCTCGTCCAGAGCCAGCAGGGTCGGGTCAGCCGATGTCGGGCCCAGCGTCAGCACGGCGTCGGTGTTGGGGTTGGCCGACAGATAAGCCAGAACGCGGTTTTTGATTTCGGCCGGGTCCTGACCCGAGTCGATCATCTGGTTCCCCAGATCGACACCCAAACCGTCTGCGAAGCCCTGGCAACGTTCAGTCGAGGACGGAGACGAGATGTAGTGGTTCACGCAGAGGAATGAGCCAACACCGTCGCCCTTGGCGCGCAAGCCAGCGGCATAACCCGCATCATATTCCGGCTGACCGACATACATCAGCGCGCCAACTTCGCGCGCCTGATCAGGCGTGCCCGAGTTCATGATGATCACGTCCACACCGCTGTCCACGGCGGCCTTGATCGGGCCAGACAGCACGTCATAGTCCGACAGGGTGGTGATAATACCGTTGGGGCCAGACGCAGCTGCCTGTTCGATGATACGAGCCATGTCGGCCAGATCGCCAGTCGGCGGGTTGCGGTACTCAACCTCGACGCCCATCTGTTCGCCAGCAAGCGCGATACCGTTCTTGATGGTGTTCCACCAGCTGTCGCTATCGGGCGCGTGACTGACAAGGATGTACTTCTCACCCTCGGCCGAAGCGGTGGTTGCCGCCATCAACGGCGCAGCAGCCACGGCAGCTGCAAGCGCGAGTTTCTTCGTAAGTGAAGTCATAATTTCCTCCCAAAAATTCACCTTTTCACGGTGCGAGAGCGGTCTTCTCCGCCTCTCCGACTCAAATAAACCACATCTCGATCATTTTTGCAACCGGTTGCAAAATGCTTAGGTGCTTTTCATACTGCAGGGATCGCAGAAACCCGTTAAAAGGATCGCAGAGGCAAGTTAAGAAGGCAAACACAGCATGGCCGTTACGTTGAAAGAGGTTGCAGAACGCGCAGGCGTATCCCGCTCTGCCGTGTCGCGCACCTTCACCGATGGCGCCTCGGTCTCGGACAAGATGCGGCGCAAGGTCGAAAAGGCCGCGCGCGAGCTTGGCTACAGCCCAAACGCCTTGGCCTCATCTCTGACCACGGGACGCACAAAGCTGATCGGCCTTGTCTCGAACAACTTTCACAACCCGATCTTCCTCGAGGTGTTTGACCTGTTCACCCGCGGCCTGCAGGACCGCGGCCTACGCCCCCTTCTGGTCAACCTGACCGACGAAACAGATCCCGAAGCCTCTGTGCGGATGCTGCGTCAGTATTCTGTCGATGGCGTCGTTGTAGCCTCATCCACACTACCACCGGGCTTTGCAAAGGCCTTCCGCGACGCGGGCGTTCCGGTCGTGCACAGCTTTGGCCGGTACTCTTCGGCTCCGCAAGTCCATGTGGTCGGCATCGACAACGTGGAATGCGGACGCATGGCCGCGCAGACCCTGATCGCACGCGGTTACACCCATATGGCCTTCATGGGCGGGCCAGAGGATGCGACGTCGACTCAGGACCGCTTTACCGGGTTCATGTCCGAGATGACCAAGCACCCCGACATCCAGACCACATATTCTTTCGCCGAGGCATATTCCTTCGACGCCGGACGGAAAGAGATGCTCAGACTGATCGACGCCTCCCCCGCGCAGGCCTACTTCTGCGGCGATGACGTGCTATCGATCGGCGCTTTGTCCGCCATCGAGGACAGCAATCTGCGCGTTCCCGAAGACATTGGCATCATTGGCCTGAACGATATGGAAATGGCGCGGTGGGAAAACATTGACCTGACCACGATCCACCAGCCGATCCGGCAGATCGTGACCTCGTCCATCGAGCTGATGGTCGCGATGCTGAACGAACCAGACCGCTATCCCGAGGCCCGGATCTTCCCCTGTTCGGTGGTCGAGCGGGGCACGTTGCGCCCCGCCCCGTAGGATTATCGGAACATCGGCGGGCGAGCGTCCATCCAAGCCCCCCCATCCTTGGCCGACGCCACCGCCGTGTGAACCGCCGCCATCGACCGTACGCCATCAGCCGCATTGGGCAACCCATCGCGATCTGCGCCTGAAATGGCATCGGCCAGATCGCAATAAATGTTAGCGACAGCAAGCGGGAAACCCTCGGGATGGGCGATGGCCACGCGGCTTAGGCGCTGCGCATCTTCATGCAGCCCGCCTTCACCCTTCTCTATAATCTGGGTACGTCCACCAACCGGGGTATAGACCAACTGGTTGGGTTGCTCGGACGCCCAGCGAAGCCCGCCAGTTTCCCCAAACACCTGAATGTCGAACCCGTGCTGGCGACCGATGGCCACTGACGAGGTCCAAAGCCGCCCGACAGTGCCGCCTTCCATACGGAAATTGACCATCGCGTCATCTTCCAGAACCCGCGACGGAATGGTCGAGGCAAAGTCGGCCGAAAGGCGCTGCACCTCGTCATCGCAAATGAAGCTCGCCATGTGCAGGGCGTGGATACCGCAATCGGCGAACTGCCCTGAAACCCCAGCCATTTCAGGGTCATAGCGCCAACGCACGCGCGGATTGTCCGCGTCCGTTGCATCGCCGTGATGCCCATGGCTGAAGCTGGTGACGACCAGACGGATCTTGCCGATCTCGCCCGCACGCACCATTGCACGGGCCTGTCGCACCATCGGATAGGCCGAGTAGCAGTAGTTCACCGCGCAGATCTTCCCCGACTTCTCGGCGATCTTCACGATCTCTTCACCCTCTTCAACCGTCATGGTCATCGGCTTTTCACACAGCACGTTAAAGCCAGCTTCAAGAAAGTTCTTGGTGATCTCGAAATGCGTCGCGTTCGGCGTGGCGACCGTGACCAGATCGATCCGATCATCGCGATCTTTTTCGCCCGCCAGCATCTCTTCCCAGTTGCCATAAGCACGGTCCGCCGCGATGCCCAACCGCTGCGCGTATTCGCGGCCCACATCAGGACGGTGATCCAAAGCACCTGCGGTGAATTCAAAGCGACCGTCTGCAAGGGCGCCAAGGCGGTGCGCCGGACCGATTTGGCTGCCTTCGCCGCCACCGATCATGCCCCACTTCAGTTTCGTCATGGTGGTCCCTCCTTACTTGAAGCCGATGGATTCCAGATATTCACGGTTCTTTCGGGCATCGCCCACCGGATCCGGATCAAGCGTTGGGTCACAGTCTTGTTCGACCGTGCACCAACCTTCAAAACCTGCGTCCAACAGCACCTGACGCACAGCGGGGAAGTCTACGTCGCCTTCACCCAGATTGCAGAAGATCCCCTGCCCGCACGCGTCATAGAACCCGGTGCGTTTCTCGATCACATCGGCTTTCACCTTCGGGTCGATGTCCTTGAAATGCATATAGGAAATCCGCCCGACATGGCGCTTCATGAACGCCACGGGATCAAACCCGGCATAGGAGTGGTGGCCGGTGTCAAAGCAGATCTTCAGAAGGTTTTCGTCGACCTCGTTCAGCAGACGCTCAAGCTCCGGCTCGAAATCCATAAAGCCCGCAGCGTGCGCGTGGATGCCAACGGTCAGACCATATTCTTCGGCCCCGATCCGGGCGCTTTCCGCGATCCGGTCGCGATAGGCCACCCACTCGGCCTTGTTCATCTGCTCGGCTTCAGTAGCGCGACCAGCAGTCGGAGCGCGACGGGGCGAGATCGAGTCGATCAGCACAAGATGCTGTGCGCCATGTGCCTTCAACGCACGCGCCGTGCGGTGCGTCGCGTCCAACACGTCGTCCCATGCGTCAGGGTCGTGATAGGCACGGAACACAACGCCACCGATCAATTCCAGATCGTGTTCGGCCAAAGCCTCGCCCAACTCTGCCGGGTCTTCGGGCATGAAGCCAACAGGGCCCAATTCGATGCCCTTATAGCCCGCCTCGGCACAGTCCTTCAGGACGGATCGCCAGGTCGGGTTGCGTGGATCATCCGCAAATTCAACACCCCAGGAACAGGGTGCATTGCCAATTCTGATGCTCATCTTTTAGTGTCTCCGATGCTCAGAAGTCGTTGATATCTTTCCAGGATTGACTGTCGGACGAGGCAAGCCCCGCCGCAATCACCCGGTTTACTTCATGCCCGTCGCGGAAGGTGGGCCACACATCCGCGCCGGTTTCGATGGCCCGCAGGAAGTCTCGTGCCTCGATAATGATTTGGTCCTGATACCCGGTGCCATGCCCCGGCCCCTGACAGAAAGGCTCATAGTCAGGATGGGCGGGGCCGGTCAGGATCTTGCGAAAGCCACGCTCGGGCTCGGGATCGTCCATCCGGTACAACCACAGCGCATTCTGATCTTCCTGATCAAAGCGGATCGCGCCTTTGGTGCCGGTGATTTCATAAGCATAGCCCATCTTGCGCCCGGTCGCGATGCGGCTGAAATACATCTGCCCCATCGCGCCGTTTTCAAAACGGCACATCATCTGGGCGTGATCGTCATTGGTGACGCGCCCGCCCGGCCTGTCACTGTGAACGGTTTCAACCTCGGCGATCACCTTGGCAATCGGCCCCAACAAGGCCAGCGCCGCGTTCACCATGTGGGGCGCAAGGTCCCCCATCGTCCCGTTTGCCATCCCGCTGGTGCGCCAGCTGGCCGGGGTCTGCGGGTCGGCATAGAAGTCTTCCGTGTGCTCACCACGAAACCACGTGATGTCCCCGATTTCTCCGGCTGCGATCAGGGCGCGCGCGTATTGGCTAGCTGGGGTGCGGATATAGTTGAACCCAACCATGTTCGTCACACCCGAAGCCTCGGCTGCGGCGACCATGGCCGCACTGTCGTCGAGCGATGCCCCCAAGGGCTTTTCGCAGAAAACTGGTTTACCCAAAGCAAAGGCGGCCTCGGCGATTTGACGGTGAGTTTCTTGTGGAGTGGCGATGACAATCGCGCCGACCGCGTCATCCTCAACCAAGGCGCGCCAGTCGTCGGTTGCGCGGGCGAATCCATAGGCCGCTCGGTAGCGCTCGGCGCTTTCCGGGGACGACGCGCAGACCATTTCCAAGCGCGGGCGCAACGCGGTTCCGAACACCGCGCCAACAGCAGACATGGCCACCGCATGGGCCTTACCCATATAACCGCCACCAAGGATGCCAATGCCGATCTGAGTCACGTGGATGCCCCTTTCGTTTGAAAACAATTTGCAACCGGTTGCAAAAACTGTATCCTGAGAATCGAAACCCCGCAAGCCGCATTCGGCACCGCACTGTTTTTTCCCGTGGGAGATACGCTGACATGTCTGCGCAAGACGACACCATCCGCCTGACGACCGCTCAGGCGATTATTCGCTGGCTTTCCAACCAGTTCATTGAGATCGACGGAGAAGAAATGCGCCTGTGTGGCGGTGGCTTCGGCATCTTCGGACATGGTAATGTAACCTGTCTGGGTGAAGCCCTGAACACCGTACGCGATGAGCTGCCGCTGTATCGCGGGCAGAATGAACAAAGCATGGGATTCGCAGCCGCAGGCTATGCCAAAGCATGGCTGCGTCAGCGCTTCATGTTCTGCACGGCAAGCGCCGGTCCCGGCACCGCGAACCTTCTGACAGCGGCCGGTTTGGCCCATGCCAACCGCCTGCCTATGCTGCTTCTATGTGGCGACACGTTCCTGACCCGCCTGCCCGACCCGGTGTTGCAGCAGATGGAGAATTTCTATGATCCCACCTTCGGCGTGAACGACGCGTTCAAACCGGTCAGCCGCTATTGGGATCGCATCACCCACCCGGCGCAGGTGATCCAGTCCCTGCCCGCTGCGATTGCGACTTTGCTGGACCCTGCCGATTGTGGCCCGGCCTTCCTTGGCCTTCCGCAGGATGTGCAGGGCTGGACCTATGACTATCCGGTCAAGTTCTTCGACAAGAAGGTGCATCGCATTCGCCGCCAGTCTCCGGACGCAGCCGAGATCGCCGATGCGATCACTGCCCTTGCCAGCGCCGAGCGCCCCATGATCATCGCGGGTGGCGGCGTGCAATACTCGCGCGCTGTAGACGAGCTGACGGCATTTGCCGAAACCCATAACATCCCCGTGGTCGAGACTATTGCTGGACGCGCTAATATGCTGGCTGATCATCGGCTAAACATCGGCCCGATTGGCGTGACCGGATCCGACAGCGCCAACGCGATTGCCGAGAAAGCAGACGTGATCGTCGCCGTCGGCACCCGCCTGCAGGACTTCACCACCGGATCGTGGACCGCCTTTGACAAGGATGCGCAGTTCATCTCGATCAACGCGGCGCGGCATGACGCGGGCAAGCACATGTCCCTACCCGTCGTAGGCGACGCAAAGCTGAGCCTTGCAGCCCTGAATGCGGCGAGCGACTATAGCGCCCCCGCTGATTGGGTGGCATTCGCGCAGGCCGAGCGGAAAAGCTGGGACGATTACGTCGCTGACAACGTCTCTTATGGGAACCGTCCAAATTCCTACGCACAGGCCATCGGTGTGGTGAACGCATTGTGCGACAAGCGCGACCGTGTGGTCGCTGCCGCAGGTGGTCTGCCTGCCGAGGTAACCGCCAACTGGCGCACGCTGGACATTGGCACCGTTGACGTCGAATTCGGCTTCTCTTGCATGGGCTACGAGATCGCTGGTGCCTGGGGCGCCCGTATCGCGCAGGCTCAGATGGAACCCGAACAGGACGTAATCACCTTCTGCGGCGACGGCTCGTATATGATGCTGAACTCGGACATCTATTCCAGCGTCCTGTCAGACAAGAAGATGATCATTATGGTGCTGGACAATGGTGGCTTCGCCGTCATCAACAAGCTTCAGAACAACACCGGGAATGAAAGCTTCAACAACCTGCTTGAAGACTGCCCCACCATTCCACAGCCCTTTGGCGTCGACTTCGTGGCGCATGCGGCCAGCATGGGAGCGACGGCCGAGAAGGTATCCAACCCCGCTGAATTGGGCGAGGCGTTCAAACGCGCCAAGGCGTCCGAAAAAACCTATGTGATCGTGATGGATGTGGACCCCTACGAAGGCTGGACCACGGAAGGTCACGCCTGGTGGGAAGTCGGCACCCCACATATTACCGAAGATGACAGCGTGCGCGCGGCGCATATCGACTGGGAAGCCAGCCGTTCCAAGCAACGTCGAGGCGTGTGATGGCGTTGATCGAAGGTATCAAGGGCAATCGTTTTGCGGTCTTCGGGCGTGCGGGCATGGATATGTTCGCTGACCCGATTGGCACCAAAAGCGAAGACGCGGCCACGTTCCGCGCTGATCTGGGCGGCTCGTCTGCCAACATCTGCGCGGGGCTTGTGAAGCTGGGGGCGAAAGCGGCACTGGTGACGTCCGTCTCAGACGACGCAGTGGGGCGCTTCTGCGTGAACCGCCTAAAGGACTACGGCGTTGATACGCGATACGTCCGCGCTGTCGGTGGCGAGGCCCGCACATCGCTGGCGGTCTATGAAAGCTGCATCGACGATTTCCAGAACGTTATCTATCGCAACGGCGCTGCCGACTTCCAAGTCACCGAATCGGATATGGATGCGGTCGACTACTTTGCCTTTACGGCACTGATCACCGCAGGCACCGTCTTTGCCGCCGAACCCTCGCGCTCGGCCACTTTCCGGGCGTTTGACAATGCCCGAAAGGCGGGGCTGCCGGTGATCTTCGACATCGACTATCGCCCCTATAGCTGGCCCTCGCCCGAGGTCGCGGCAGATGTCCTGTCGCGCGCAGGCGAAGCAAGTGATCTGATCGTCGGCAATGACGAGGAATTCGGCTTCATGGCGGGCGGCATCGACAAAGGGCTCGACAAAGCGCGTGCGCTGGCCGCCGAAGGGCGCATGGTGGTCTACAAGATGGGCCACGAAGGCGCGATCACTTTGGTCGGCGGTCAAGAGATCCGCACTGGAATTTATCCCGTCACCGCCGTCAAACCCAATGGCGCTGGAGACAGCTTCATGGCGGGGCTGCTGGCCTCAATCGCCGCGGGGCATTCGTTGCGCGACGCTGTCCTGCGCGGCTCGGCCTGTGCATCCATCGTCGTCTCGAAACCCGGCTGCGCCAACGCCATGCCCACAACCGCCGAGCTTGAGGCCTTTCTGGCCTCGCACCCCGGCCCAACGGAATGAAAGGAGAGCCCAATGCACATTGCGCCTCATGACAACCAGAACAAACCCATCGTTGATGCGGATAACGCACTGGTCCCGCTGAACTATTTCAACATCGTCAAGCTAAAGAAGGGCGAGGTCTTCGAATACGCCGTGCCCGGCTATGAGACCTGCGTGGTGCCCGCCACCGGCACAGTTGATGTGGATGTTGACGGGGCCTTCTATCCGGACCTTGGCAACCGCACCGAAGACGTCTGGGATGGCGAGCCCGAGGGTGTCTATGTGCCGGTCGGCGCGAAGGTGCGTATCACCTGTAAAACCGACGCGACCGAGACCTTCATCGCCGGTGCGAAATACGACAAGGTGCTAGAGCCCTTCGATGTGCGCGAGGCCGAACTGGACGTCGTGCAGTACGGATCGGACGACACCAAGACCCACCGCAAGATCAAGCATATCCTTGGCGCGAACCACCATGACCGCGTCGGCCGTCTTCTGGTCAGCGAGCTTTACACCGTAGGCGAAGGCGGCTGGTCCGGTTTCCCGTCGCACAAGCACGACACCGACCGTCCCGACCCCAATGGCGGGATGATCGAAACCCGCCATGACGAGACTTACAACTTCCGCTTCAAGCCGGACTACGGCTCGGGCGTGCAGATGTTGCAACGTGAAGACAACAAGCCGGGCGACGCCTATCACATCATGGATGGCTCGACGATCCTTTTGGACAAAGGCTATCACCCTTGCGCGGTTCTGCCGGGTTACCAGATGTACTATTTCACCATTCTGGGCGGTCTCAGCCAGCGCTCGCTGAAGCAGTACTTCCAGCCGACACATGAAGCGCAGCTGCAGACCATTCCCGGCATCATGGACATGGTGGCGAAGTTCAAATGACCCTTGTGACACTGAAAGATGTCCTTCAACCTGCGCTGAAGGAAGGCTACGCCGTGGCCGGTCTGGTCACGCTGGGCTGGGAAGAAATGCGCGCCTATGTGGCGGCGGCCGAGGCCGAGGGTGTCTCGGTCATCCTGCAAGCAGGTCCGTCCTGCCGCGAGCACACGCCCCTGCCCGTGCTGGGCAAGATGTTTCGCCATTTGGCCGAGGCTGCGGCGGTTCCGGTCGTGGCGCATCTGGACCACGGGTACACGTTCGATGAATGCCGCGAGGCGATCGACAGCGGGTTTACCTCGGTAATGTTCGACGGGTCGCGCAAGCCGCTTCAGCAGAACATCGACGAAACCGCCGCGATTGCCGAAATGGCCCATGCGGCGGGCGTGTCCTGCGAGGGCGAGATCGGCTTCGTCGGCTATTCTGGCGGCGAAGGGTCAGCCGGCACCGACCCGGAAGAAGCCGCTGCCTTTGCCCGCGACAGCGGCGTGGATGCGATGGCGATCTCAGTCGGGAACGTACATTTGCAACAGGACAAGGAAGGCGGTCTGGACATCGACCGCATCCGCGCGATCGAGGCTGTGACAGAGGTACCGTTGGTGATCCATGGTGGATCCGGCGTGCCGGTCGACCAGCGCACCGCCCTCGCCCGCGGATCAAAAATCTGTAAATTCAATATCGGAACCGAGCTGCGCATGGCCTTCGGACATGCCCTGCGCGACGCTGTCAATGCCGACCCAGCGCGGTTTGACCGCGTGCAAATCCTGAAAGAAACCCACGACCCGGTGATGGCAGCAACCCGCCGGGTACTACAAGCGTTCAAAGGAGCCTAAGATGACACGGATCGGACTTCTGGGCTGTGGCCGGATTGGCCAGGTACACGCTCGCTCGATTAGCCAGATCGACGACACCTCGGTGACCGCCGTGGCGGATGCATTCGCCGACCCGGCGCAAGCCTTGGCGGACCGCACCGGGGCCAAGGTGCTGGAGCCACTGGCCCTGATCGAAAGCGCGGACGTGGACGCGGTGGTGATTGGTACCCCGACGGACACGCATTATGACCTGATCCATGCTGCCGCCCGCGCGGGTAAGGCCATCTTCTGTGAAAAGCCCGTGGACCTGTCGTCAGATCGCATCCGCGACTGCATGAAGGTTGTGGAAGACGCAGGCGTGCCGTTCCTGACCGCCTTCAACCGGCGCTTCGACCCAAACTTTGCGGACCTGCAAGCCCGTCTGCGCCAAGGACAGATTGGCGAGGTCGAGATCGTGACAATCCAGTCGCGCGACCCCTCTCCGCCCCCGGTCAGCTATATTGAAAGCTCTGGCGGGCTGTTTCGCGACATGATGATCCACGATCTGGATATGGCGCGGTTCCTGCTGGGCGAGGAACTGGTGCGTGTATACGCCGTCGGATCGTCACTTGTGGACCCCGAGATCGGCAAGGCCGGTGACGTCGACACCGCCGCCGTCACACTGACGACCGCCAGTGGCAAGATCTGCCAGATCACCAACTCGCGCCGCGCCAGCTATGGCTATGATCAGCGGATCGAAGTGCACGGGTCAGGTGGCATGCTGCGTGCGGACAACGTGCATGAGACCACAGTGGAAATGGCAACCGCATCGGGCTTTACGCGCGCCCCGGCGCAGCATTTCTTCCTAGAACGCTATGAAGCCGCCTATCGGGCCGAGATGCGCCATTTCATCGACGCGATCGCGACGGGGAACACGCCCTCTCCGAACTTGTTCGACGGGTTGCAGGCCCAACTTCTGGCCGACGCCGCCGCGCAATCGCTCGCCGAAGGCGCACCCGTCGATCTGCGCTAACTCAAATGGCTGAAGGCAACGCCTATGCCTTCAGCCAACCAGCCCGGGAATATTGTACGGCGTGATGATCTGCACGTCGCTCAACTGGGACATCTCCGCCGGTGGAAATAGCCCGTGACGCGCCGAGATTGCGCGAAAGGCTTGGCGCATGTCGTGAAGCAGGTCATGGTGCAACACAAACCCAATGTCGCCTTGCTTGAGCAACGAAAGGTTATCCGCATCAAGATCATGGGCGATGAAATGCCCCGGCGCGAGCCCGGTGTCTTTGAGTGCATCAAGGATCGCGCGGTTGCCGCCGCCCATGGAATAGACCGCGTCCACGGAAGTCATCTGCTCCAATCCGGCGACGAAGCGACGCTTTGTCTTGGTGGTCAGCCCTGCCCCTCCGGAAATCTCCAGAACTTCGTAGCTTGGGCACAAGGCCAAAAACTGCTTTCGAAAGCTCCGGAATCTCTCTGCTTCACCCTGAAAGGCTTCCTGACTGCGCGACGTCAGGACCGTTCCGGTGGGCTCCTTCAGCAGGTTAGCCAACAGATAAGCGGCGGTGAACCCGGCTTTGGCATTGTCGATCCCTACATAAGCCGTGCGTTCTGACTGCGGAATATCGGTCACCAGTGTGACGACCGGAATGCCAGCTGCCTCTAGCTCATTCACGGCTTCTGCAATTGCCTCAACATCCCGTGCCTTCAGCAGAACCCCCTGGCTCCCGCGTTTTTTTATGCGCGCAAGGGCGGCGATAATCTCGTCTTCCGCCATGACCTCTTGCAACAGGAACCGCGGGCGATACACGGCCTCGGTCAAATCTGGCAATGCCGCCTCGCAAGCGGCACGCACCTGACGGCTGAACCGTTGGGGGGCCTCGACAACCACGTCGACAAACATCCGCCGTCCGCGCGCCGAAAGCTGACGCTCTTGCGCCTCCAACTCGGCCACGGCAGCTTCGACCCGCGCACGGGTCTGGGGGCTGACATGCGCGCGATTGTTCAGCACACGATCTACCGTGGCGGTTCCAAGCCCGGCCTGTCGGGCGATTTCCTTGATGGGAAAGCGATGTGTCATTTGATGGTTTATTGATGTGTTTTCGACCGCAATCAAGTCCCGGACGCCTGTATTTTACCTATGACGAACAGGAGGACCCCGATGAACACCGCAATACCGACCAAAACTGGTTTCTATTCCGCAGAGGCCTGCAACTTAGATGAGTTCGCAGCCCTGACCGCGCGTGCACTTTCTTCGGATCAAGTACCTCTCGCGAAAACGATCGTGAAGAACATCCCGATCTACGACATCCCTGCCCTGACCGAGCACCTGTCGAACCCAAACTTACGGCGCTCCCTGATGGCCGAGTGGGCGACCATCCTGCAGTCTGGCGCAGGCGTGTTCGTGCTGAAGCAGGCACAACCCAATCACGCTGCAATCGACGCCGCTTCGGCGGCCTATGAACAGATCATCAGGGACGAGAAGGCACAAAGCGGAGAGGCGGCCGACCATTTTGCCCCCGCAGGCAGCAACGACCGGATCTGGAACTCGCTACAGAAGCTTTGCTTTGCAGCGCCAGAGGTCTTTGTCCGCTATTTCGCTGCCCCGGCCATCGACGCCGCTGCCGAGGCGTGGCTTGGGCCGAATTATCAAATGACAGCGCAAATCAACCTTGTCCGCCCCGGCGGCCAAGCTCAGCAGGCCCATCGCGACTATCACCTTGGGTTCCAAACCGCCGAGGTCAGCGCCACCTACCCGGCCCATGTGCATGATCTTTCGCCTTTGATGACGCTACAGGGCGGGATCGCCCATTGCGACATTCCCATCGAAAGCGGGCCAACAAAACTGCTTCCGTTCTCACAGCTTTACAAGCCGGGCTACGCCGCGTGGCGCCGCGAGGACTTCCGCGCCCATTTTGAAGAACATCACGTCCAACTGCCCTTGGAAAAAGGCGACGCGATCTTCTTCAACCCCGCGCTATTCCACGCAGCGGGCGAAAACTACAGCTCCGACGTGCACCGGATGGTCAATCTACTCCAAGTTTCGTCCGCCTTTGGGCGCGCGATGGAAAGCGTGGACCGGTTGGGCATGTGCAAAAAACTATTTGGCGCACTTTCCGCGATTTGGCGTGACGGGCAGATGTCCGAGGCTGAACTGGACGCGGTGATTGCGGCGTCGGCCGAAGGGTATTCGTTCCCGACGAACCTCGACACGGATCCTCCGATTGGGGGACTGGCACCAGAAACGCAGGCTGCATTGGTTAGAAGATCTGTCCTTGAGCAGGAAACCCAAGAACAGACTAACGAGCTTCTCGTCGCACAGTGGGATCGTAGACACGCATAATTGCAGCATTATGGCGCGCCTGAACAAAGGGGGGAAACGCCTGTTCGCCGCCATCGCTTATGTTGACGCGCAGAACGGCTTCGGGGCGGTGATACGCACCCCCTATATGGCGCAGATCAAACGAATCCCAGAGCAGGATTCATGGCGATTGATCGGCCTCAAGTTTCTGAACTGAGATTGCATGAGACAGGGGCGCCAATTTCGGGCGCCCCTGTTTGGTTCCAACTTGATTGCAGCGTCACCGCCGCCGCCGGATCCGTGACACGATCGCGGCCTCGAAAAAGAAAGGCCTCTGGATGGGCGGCGTGGCACCACTGGGTTATGACCCTCACCCGGATCCGAACAGGCGCGAACTGGTGGTTAACGAGGACGAAGCCAAAACGGTCCGGCAGATCTTCGATCTCTATGAAGAGCTGGGCTGCCTAAATGCGGTCACGCGACAGAGCGCGAAGGACGGGCTCCTCTTCAAACGCCATGTATTCTCGACCGGGCGTGTTCAGGGGGGACGGCCCTTCAGCCGGGGTCAAATCTATCATCTGCTCTGCAACCCGACCTACCTCGGCCAGATCCGGCACAAGGACAAAACCTATCCCGGACAGCACCCGGCCATCATCACCAAGGACCAGTGGGATCGGGTGCAATGCAAACTGGAAGCGACCGCTATGCGACGGCGGGGTAAGGCAGGCACGGCCCGCGCGCAAACGCTCAATGACCATGCGCCGTTGCTTGGGAAATTGCGAGATGAGACAGGTGATCTGCTGACGCCCTCTCACACGCAGAAAGGCAATACCCGGCATCGCTACTATGTCTCCAATCGATTGGTCACAGGAAAGCCGGATCGCTCCGGCTGGCGACTGCCAGCCAAGGCTCTGGAGCAGGCGGTGGTGAAAGCCGTCATTGATCACCTGGCGATCGCGGCTCAACGGCACGAGGTAGTGGCGGCGGCAGATGTGGCTGGATCGCTTGCGGCAACAGAGGCTGTCAAAGAGTTGATTACGCGGGATGAGGCTGTAGGGATCAAACATGCCGCCCCGCTCATTCGGTCCGGCACTCTAGGAAACGGGCAACTGCGCATCACGCTGTCTGCGGATCAGCTTTCCGATGCACTGGGACGCAACCCAGACGATTTGCATGCGAGCCTTCTCGACGACTCTGCCCCCTTTAACATCCGGCGATGTGGCGCCGAGATGAAGATCATCGCCGGAGAGCGAGAACCCACACCAGACAAAACCCTGCTCCAGGCGTTACGCAATGCCCACGCTTGGGTTGGCGAGATAAAAACCGGCACGTCCATCCGCGCGGTGGCCACCAAGGCTTCCATGTCAGAAAGCTACGTCGCCCGTATCCTACCTCTGGCCTTCCTGTCCCCCCGACTCCAATATGCCATTCTGAATGACACCCAACCCATAGAGCTCACTCTCGAAACCCTCGTGTGCACCACGCTTCCCCTGGACTGGTCTGCCCAGGAACGCCTGCTCGGATTCGCCTGAATTCCCCTCTCCCTGATACCGCGCCAGGTTTCCTGATCCTTGCCTGCATATACCCTGATACCGAATTCCGATTCCCTGTTCCGGCGTTTAGGGAAATCGACGGCTAACCCATTGTTATCCCCGCAGTTAAATTGCCATCATCAGCACCAAACCAACGATTACTGGCAAAATTCCCTGTAAATCACCCCTTATCAGGGAAACTCCTATCCAAACCCCACCGCCACAATTGGGCCTTTGAGACTTCTGAGAATGAACAGGGGAATTCCGACTGACGGTGAGTCTCAGTGCAAAACACGAGCCCACAACCGCCTGAATTGACGGCTGCAATCCAAACCAATTCTGCAGGGAAACCTGAGACAGGGGTGGGTGGCGGAGACGAAGGGATTCGAACCCTCGAGACGGTTTCCCGCCTACTCCCTTAGCAGGGGAGCGCCTTCGACCACTCGGCCACGTCTCCGTCGACCCGTTTAGCTATGTCGCCGCGCAGGGGCAAGGGTCAAAAGCGCTTTTTAAGTCGGTTTTCCTCGCGCCTGCTTCACCACGCCAAGCTCCCCTTGCTTGACCTGCCCCCCTTGGAACGCTTTTCTAACGATACCGCCCAACGCGAACAGGGCAAATTTTAACGAAGTTACCGATTGCGAGGGCGCCATGACCGCTGAATTTATGCTGATTACATTCACACTGTTTCTGGCCGGGGTGATTGCGGTGCCCATCGCGTCACGCTTCGGTTTGGGATCGGTGCTGGGCTATCTTGTGGCCGGCATCGCGATCAGTCCGATCCTGCATTGGGCAGGTGCAGACGTCATTGCGCTTCAGCATTTTGCCGAGTTCGGCGTGGTGATGATGCTGTTCATTGTCGGGCTCGAGATGAACCCGAAATCCCTGTGGGAGATGCGCAGCCGCATTTTCGTACTGGGCGGGCTTCAGGTCGGGATCACGACCGGTGCCGTGCTGGCGGTGTGTCTGGCCTTCGGACTGCCGATGACGGTCGGATTGGCGATCGGGCTGGTGCTGGCGCTCTCCTCGACCGCGATTGTGAACCAGACCCTGCGCGAAAAGGGGCTTTTGCGCTCGGACGGGGGTCAGGCGAGCTTCTCGGTCCTGTTGATGCAGGACATCGCGGTGATTCCTATGCTGGCGCTAATTCCGTTGCTGGCGATGCCAGAACTGGCGGACACACTGGCGCACGGAGCAGGACATGATGATGGACATGGCGGCGGGTTGAACCTGAGCCTTGTCGACGGGCTGAACGGCTGGCAAACGGCGCTGGTGACGCTGGCGGCAATCGCTGGCGTGGTCTTCATCGGCACTTATCTGACCACGCCGATTTTCCGGTTCGTCGCCAAGGCGCGCCTGCGCGAGCTGTTTGTCACCACCGCCCTGATGATGGTCCTTGGCATCGCCCTTCTGATGACGCTGGTTGGCCTTTCGCCCGCGCTGGGCACCTTCCTTGCGGGGGTCGTCATGGCTGGCAGCGAATATCGGCACGAGCTGGAAAGTGACATTGATCCCTTCAAGGGCATCTTTCTGGGCGTGTTCTTCATCACCGTGGGCGCCGGGATCAACTTCGGCCTACTGGGCAGCAACTTCGGTCTGATCATCGGACTGACCCTTGGTCTGATCCTGCTGAAATCCGCGATCCTGTTGGTGCTGGGGCGAGCCTTCAATCTACAAGGTGGCGACAAATGGTTGTTTGGCCTTGGCTTGGCACAGGCAGGCGAGTTTGGCTTCGTCCTCCTGTCCTTCACCGTCGCCAATGCGGTGATCCCGCAAGACATCGCAGACCTTCTTCTGTTGGTCGTCGCGCTGTCGATGCTGCTGACCCCTGCCCTGTTCATCCTATATGACCGCGTCATCGCTCCGAAATACAGCGCGCAAGAAGAGCGCGAGGCGGACGAGATCGCGGGCGAGGCCCCCATCATCATCGCTGGTCACGGCCGGTTCGGCGGCATCGTGAACCGCGCGCTTCGTGGGGCGGGCTATGACACGACCGTGCTGGATTACTCGTCCGAGCAGCTGGAAATGCTGCGCCGCTTCCACATCAGCGTCCATTTCGGAGACGCCACCCGCCCCGACCTTCTGCATGCCGCGGGCATTGACGAGGCAAAGGTGTTGGTCATCGCCATTGACGACAAAGAGGCGATCACCCAGTTGGTCCGCTATATGGTCGAACATCATCCGCATGTGCATCTGGTCGCCCGTGCCATCGACCGCAATCACGTCTATGACCTGTGGTCCGTCGGCTGCCGCGACATCATCCGCGAGACCTATGACAGCTCGATCCGAGCCAGCCGCTCGGTCTTCGAGGCGCTGGGGCATAGCCGCGCGCAGGCCGAAAAGCTGTTGGAAGAGTTCGAGGACGCCGACCGCGAGGCGATGCTGGATCTGGCCGGGCTTTACGACATCAACATCCCACCGTTGGAAAACGAGGCCTATATGGCGCGCGTCGACGAGATGATGGAGGAATGGCAAGAACAGCTGCGCGGACGGATGCAGGACGTCAAAGCGGACCAACCCGCCGAATAACGCGGAAAAGGTGCCTTTTCGGCGCGCGCATTCTTAAAACATTGGGTTTCGACACCTATACAAACGCTTCTGTACCCGATACACGGCGCCCTTAACCTAGGACAAGGCGCAGGCAGTGGGTGTGCGCCAGCCGGGACATACAAAGAACCTTACTCGTGAAACAAACCATCGCAGATGCGCTTGCCCGCAAGGGCTATGACACTTTGACCCCTGTTCAGCAGGCGGTTACCAACCCGGATCTGGACGGGCGTGACCTTCTGGTATCGGCCCAAACCGGATCGGGTAAGACGATTGGGTTCGGGCTGGCCATCGCGCCGACGATCCTTGGGGACGACGACACGTTCGGTGCCTCTGGTGCGCCGCTTGCGCTGGTCATCGCGCCCACGCGCGAGCTGGCAATGCAGGTGAAGCGAGAACTCGGTTGGCTTTACAAAGATGCAGGCGCCTTTCTGGCATCCTGCGTGGGCGGCATGGATATGCGCGACGAACGTCGTGCCTTGGCCCGCGGTGCACATGTTGTCGTTGCCACGCCGGGCCGTCTGCGCGATCACATCATGCGCGGGTCCATCGACCTGACCCAGATCCGCGCCGTGGTGCTGGACGAAGCGGACGAAATGCTGGATCTGGGCTTCCGCGAAGATCTGGAGTTCATTCTGGAAGAGACGCCGGAAGACCGCCAGACGCTGCTGTTCTCGGCCACCGTACCCGCCGCCATCACCAAGCTTGCCAAAAGCTATCAGCGCGACGCGGAACGTGTGTCGACCGTAGGCGAAAAGAAACAGCACAGCGACATCGAATACCGCGCGATGACGGTGTCCCCCCGCGATGGCGAAAACGCGATCATCAACGTGCTGCGCTATTACGAAGCGCCGAACTCCATCGTGTTCTGCAACACCCGCGCGATGGTGTCGCGCCTGACGGCACGCTTGTCGAACCGGGGATTCTCGGTCGTGGCCCTGTCGGGCGAACTGACCCAAAGCGAACGCTCTAACGCGCTTCAGGCAATGCGCGATGGGCGCGCGCGGGTCTGCGTGGCGACCGATGTGGCCGCGCGCGGCATTGACCTGCCCAATCTGGACCTCGTGGTCCATGCCGAACTGCCCAGCAGCCATGAAACGCTTCTGCACCGCTCGGGCCGGACGGGTCGGGCTGGACGTAAGGGCGTCAGTGCGCTGGTCGTTGTGCCGTCGTCGCGCAAAAAGGCCGAACGCATTCTGAAGTTCGCCAAGCTGAACGCAGAATGGGGCCCTGCGCCTTCTGCTGACGCCGTGAACAGCCGCGACGAAGAGCGCATGCTGGCCTCGGACGACTGGACGGTCGAAATCATGGACAGCGAACAGAGCGCTGTGGCCCAGCTGGTCGAAAACTTCTCGCCCGAGCAACTGGCCGCTGCCTATCTGCGGCAATACAAAACGCGCCACTCGGCCCCTGAGGAGCTGCAGGAATTCACCGACCAGAAGCGCAAGCCCAAAGCGCCGTTTGGCCCCAGCGTGTGGTTCTCCGTCTCGGAAGGGCGCAACCAACACGCCTCGCCGCGCTTCCTGCTGCCGATGATCTGCAAGGCGGGCGACATCACCAAGGACGATATCGGCGCGATCCGCATCGCGGACGATCAAAGCTTTATCGAAATCCGCGAGCAAGCCGTGGACGGGTTCGTCGCGGCGATTGGCCCTAACATGCGGGTTGAGAAGACCAAAGAGATCGTCCGGCTGGACGGTGCCCCCGACGTGCCCGACTTCAAGCGCCCCAAACGTGACCGTGACTTTTCTGGAAAACCGCGTCACCGCAAAGGGAACACGCCTCCGATCGACTGGAACGACGATCCCGCGCCCAAGCCGCGCAAACCCAAACCCGAAGACCGCAAGCCGCGTCACAAAGGGCCGAAGAAACGCGAATTGGATGAGGGCGCACACGGCGCATTGGCGCCGCGTAAATCGTCTGACACCAAGAACAAGGGCAAACCCAAGAAGGCCTCTGGTGGCTTTGACGGTGGCAAACCCAAACACCGCAAAGACGGACCCAAGGGACCGCCCCCGCCGAAGGGCAAACCCAGCAGCAAGAAAAACCGCGCCCGTGCGGCGGCCAAGGCAGCGGGCGGAAATGATACGCCGAAACGGCGGAAGTGATTGGATCGGTGCAGGCTGGGCGGTGCTAGAACTGTTCCAGCCGGCACTGCCCTAACAGCGCTTCGGTCACGGCCTGTTCACACAGGGCCGTGCCCTCGGTACTGACGGTCGCGGCGGCGGCGGCGACGCCCCACTGCAAGGCATGCTCGGGTGGATCGCCCCGGGACAGCGACAGCGTGAAGGACCCGACCAGTGCGTCCCCGGCACCGACTTTGCTGCGCTCGGGCACTTTGGGCGCGCGGCAAAAGAACCTCTGGCCGTCCGCTACCATGCACGATCCCGCGGCGCCATGCCCTGCCACGACGATCTTTGCGACACCCCGGCGCACGAGCTCTTCCGAGAAATACAGATTGTCCGAGATCGATTTTAGCGTTCTGCCGAACGCCTTCTCGATTTCGCTGCGATCCAGCCGCAACACGTCGACAGGGGCGTGCGGGTTGTCGATCATGTGCTGAAGCGGCGTCTTGGACGTGTCGACGATCAGACGCGTGTCGTGGCGTTGCGCAACCTTCTGCACCTCTTGCACAAAATCATCGGCAAGCCCTGCCGCCATTCCCCCACTTAGAACAACAATTCCGTGCGTCGGCACCTCGGGCGCGATCTGGTCAAGCAGCATTTGCCCCTCAACCGCATGCAACAGCGCGCCGGGCAGCGAAAACCGATACTGCTTTTGCGCTTCCTCGTCCATGACCGCCAGACTGTACCCGGTTTCCCCGGTGATCCGACTGGCAATGACCGGGACGCCTTCTTTCGCGAGCAGCTCTAACAGCAGATCCCCCATGGATCCGCCGACCGCCACGAATGCCTTCGCGCTCCCGCCCAGTTTCAGGATCGTCCGTGCCACATTCACGCCGCCCCCACCGGGATCAATCCGCGGAGCGCTACAATACAGTTTCGCACCCGGAGTTACGCGTTCCGTCGAGGTCGCGTAATCAACGGCGGGCTTCAGCGTGATGGTCAAGATTTCGCAGGGCGTCGTCATTCTGGTATTCACCGACATAAGATTGGGCGCAATTGATAGCCTATAACAACTACGCCCTAAGTTCTCGCAAGAATAGTAAACTTACTCGGAATCAGTCCGTCTTCGCTGATCGACATGAAGCTCTGCCGGTCGCCGAAGACGGGATTTGCGCACCTGAAATCGCGACTTCTGCGGCGGGGCAAACGGCGCGTTGTCGGCGCTCGCAAAGGATGTATCCCCGTCGATCTGCAACGTCGTTTTGTCGTCGGTCACGTGGACATCCACGATATGCAAGCTCGTCTCGATCCCGGTCAGGAAGAACTGGCGGGCCAGCGGATTGATGAAATGCGCCTCGATCCGGTTGGCGATGCCGCGACCTCCGTAGAAATAGTCCTGCGTGCACACCTGTTTGAGCTTGGAATAGCCGACATCGCTGAGCGTGATCTTCACGCCATGCTCTTGTTCAACGGTGTTTTGCACCCGCTCCAGAATTGCATCGAAAATCGCCGCCATCCCGGTGGGTTTCAGGAAATCAAAAGCCACCACATTCTGACCAATCCGGTTCAAAAGCTCGGGGCGTTTCAGGTCATTCCGGAAGTGCTCTTCGACGGCCTTCGTGATCTTCATAGACAGTTGCGCATAGGTGTCTGACGGCAGGACATTCATGCCCATATTGGTCGCCCGCGACCCTTCCACCATGCCGATATTCGAGGTGAAGATGATCAGCGCCTCGGAAAAATAGGCGGTGGATCCGCGCGCGTCTGCAAGGCGTCCTTCGTCAAGGATCTGCAGGAACAGGTCTAGGACGCGGGGGTGGGCTTTCTCGACCTCGTCGAACAGAAACACGCTGAAGGGGCGCCGGTTCGCGGCATTGATCAGCTGCCCGCCCTTTTCGTGATCATGGTGCCCGGGCGGCGCGCCGATCAGCCGCGCGACCGAGCTTTCTTCCATGAATTCAGACATATCAAAGCGGTGACAGGCGGCTTCGTCGCCGAACAGAAGCTCGGTGATCGCTTTGGCAAGCTCGGTTTTGCCCACGCCCGTGGGACCAACCAAAAACAGTGCGCCCCGGGGACGCGTGTGCATCGACCCGGACTGCGCGCCGGACAGACCAAGGATGGAGCGCGCCAGAATATCGAGCGTCCGCTCCAGCGCATGCGGTTGCCCCTTGATGCGACGCCCTAAAATCTCGTTCGCGCGCTTCATCCGCTCGCGCAACACAGGCGAGGCCCAGGGGTTCCGTCTGGCACCCGTTCTGAACACCCTGACGGCGTCCGAGATGTGAGACAGGTTGAACCCTTCTTCCTTGGCGACCATGCCGATGCACTGCATCGCACGAAGCGGACCCCCGTCACATTCAAACGCAAACTGCTGGAGCAATCTTTCCTGATCAGGCGTCGGGTCTGCATCGATCCACCCCATGTCTTCGGCAAGGTGCCGACCGAAAAAGTAGCGGTCTTCGAGATTGGGAAGCTCAAGCTGAACTTCGCGGACTGACGCATTTTGCAACACAAACCAGTCGGGCAAATCCGCAAGGTGATCGGCCACCCAAATGGTCGGATTGGGACGCCCCGTACCAGCCTGCCTGCGCGCGCGCGACTTCTGGTCGATGGCCACCATGCAATCATCATACGCCACCGCGTCATGGGTGCGAAAATGCGAGGCATAGTCCAGCATCAGCGCAATCGGGAACGCGTCGAAATCCGCGACCGCCGCGTGGATGTCCCGAATGTCATCTGGCTGCGCATCCGGTTTATCCTGAAAGAGATCCATTTCCTTCACTGCGTCGGCGTCCGCGTCCGACGACGTCTTATGGATCGTCAGCCCGGCGACGGGATCGTAATGCAAAAGCGCCCGAAAACCCTGAGATCGCAGCAAATCCCATAACGTTTCTTCGAAATCAGGGAACGGATCCCCCTGTCCGGTGAACGACGGATAGAGGTCACGGATATTGCCCGACAGGATAATGTGATCCGCATAGGTCACCGCCGAGCTGAACTCCTCGTACCATGACGGAAGGTCGTGATGTGTGGCCAGTGCCTGCGTTGTGTCCGCCCCGTGTCGTGTCATATGCCCCCCTCAAACTCGCACCCTTACAATCCCAAGGATCTCAGTAAAAATGGACGTTAAGATGGCCCAATTTTGATCTTCTCGGAATTCGGCGGGCAGAATCCGGTACGCGTTTAAGCACCCTGCGCATCCTGTCCTGCTTAACGCCGTCAGCACGTTCACAAGCAGAGTGCGCCAATTCTGACGATCTTCAAGCTGACAAAATGTCCGCATGCCCCATGGTAAAGTGCAAAAGCTTACGAAAAGTGGAATTCTTAGACAGAAAACGTCAAGTATATGCCGTTCTTTCGCTTGAAACGGACGTGGAATAAAGCTCTGTAGGTCCGGCGAATAGAGTGAGGGCGCGAACATGGTATTGTCTTTGGGGGTCGATACAGGCGGAACCTATACCGATGCGGTGTTGATCCGAGACGAGAAAACCGTCATCGCCAGCGCAAAATCCCTGACCACCCGCACGGATCTGGCGATTGGCGTCGGCAAAGCCATTCAAGCCGTTCTGGAAAAGGCCGCTATCGCGCCGGCCGAGATTGCAATGGCATCGCTATCCACAACCCTTGCAACGAACGCTTTGGTCGAAGGGCAAGGTGGGCGCGTCGCTCTGATTTACATCGGGTTTAGGGAAGCTGATCTTGCCAAGCATGGCTTGAATGACGCGCTGAAGGGCGATCCTGCACTGGTGATCCCCGGCGGGCACAACCATGCGGGCGGTCCGGCGGCAGAGCTGGATGTCGCCGCGCTCCGCGCGTTTTTGGCAGCGCATCACGGCATCTCGGGCTATGCGGTCGCCGCGCAATTCGCCACCCGCAACCCCGCGCATGAACTCGAAGTCGCGCAGATCATCACCGAGGTCACCGGCGCGCCCGTCACCTGTTCTCATCAGCTGTCGTCCAAGCTGAACGGTCCAAAGCGTGCCGTGACTGCCGTTCTGAATGCACGCCTGATCGGGATGATCGACCGGCTGATTGGTCGCGCTCAGGACGCCTTGCGCGACATCGGCATCGACGCGCCCATGATGGTCGTCCGGGGCGACGGCGCGTTGATGAGCGCCGAGCAAGCCCGCGAACGCCCGATCGAAACCATCCTCAGCGGTCCCGCCGCCTCGATCGTGGGCGCGCGCTGGTTGACAAATGTGGACAATGCGCTGGTGTCAGACATCGGGGGCACCACCACCGATATTGCCGTGATCCGAGATGGAAAGCCGATGATCGATCCCGCTGGCGCCCAAGTCGGAGGTTTCCGCACCATGGTCGAGGCCGTCGCCATGCGCACCCACGGGCTTGGCGGGGATAGTCAGGTCCATCCCGTCAGCGAAGGTCTGACGGGCGGAGTCACCTTGGGTCCGCGCCGTGTGCTTCCCGTGTCGCTGATCGCAGCCGAGGCGCCCGAGGCCGTCCACGCAGCACTCGACGAACAATTGCGCATGGCGGCGCCGGGCGAACATGACACCCGCTTTGCCCGCCGAGTACCCAACGTCCCGACCGACGGGATTGATACACGGGCGGAAACTTTGCTTGGTCGCCTAGGTGACGCCGTCCTGCCCCTGAACAAGCTTCTGCAGTCCCGTCTGGAAAGCAGCGCGCTGACCCGGTTGATTGATCGCGGGATCGTTCAGGTTTCGGGCGTGACGCCGTCCGATGCCAGCCACGTTCTGGGCCGTCTGGACGCGTGGGACACCGAGGCCGCGCGCAAGGGGCTGGAGCTGTTTTCCCGCAAACGCAGCGGCAACGGCGCGCGGCTGGCAACCTCGCCGGAAGAGATGGCGCAGAAGATCATCGACCAGATGACCGAACAAACGGCGCTGACACTGCTGGAAACTGCCTTCGCCGAGGAAGCGGACGATTTCGGTGTTCCGCCCCAAACTCTCGCACGCCATGTCCTGACCCAACGCGCGCTTGCCAATCACCGTGGCTTGCTGGCGCTGGATGCAGCATTGAATGTCGAAGTCGTTGGGCTTGGGGCCTCCGCGCCTAGCTATTACCCCGCGGTTGGCGAGCGTTTGCATTGCAAGATGCGGCTGCCTGAACATGCGGGCGTCGCCAACGCGGTCGGCGCCGTGGTGGGCCGCGTGACCTTCCGTCGATCCGGCACCGTGACCTCGCCCACCGAGGGCAAGTACCGCGTGCATCTGGAAACTGGCCCCGAGGATTATCTGGACGCCGACGCGGCCATGACAGCGCTGGAGCAGCATCTGCGCGACGTCTCACAGGATGCCGCAAGAACGGCGGGAGCAACGGACATTCACTTTGTCACCGAACGCGATATCCGCTCCGCCCAGATCGAAGGGCAGAACGTGTTTGTCGAAGGCACCATCATGGTCGAAGCCAGCGGTCGCCCACGGGTTGCGGTGGAATAGGCTTATTGCCGGCTTTCCACCTTGCTGCCGTCTTCGACCAGTGCTGACGGGTACAAGATCACCGTGTCGCCTTCGGCAAGCCCCTGGCGCAGTTCCGTGAACACGCCGTTGCTGTTGGCGATCTCGACCGGGGTCAATGTGGCAACGCCGTCCGTCACCTTGAACACCGACCAATCCCCGTTGGTCCGGAACAATGCGCTGGTTGGCACGGACAGAACATCCTCGGCCTGCCACACGACGATGGCAGCTTCCAAACGATAGCCATGCCCCAGCCCCGCGCGATCTTCGGGCGGGCTTTGGATTTCGATCTCGACCCGCACACGCTGTTCTTCGATCCCAAGGGCCGAGGCTTTGGTGACCCCGAACGGATCAACCCGCGTGACAGCGCCTATCAATTCATTGTCCTGCCCCCAATCGCGCAAGATCACCGTATCCCCAACCGAAACCCGGACCGCATCGGACGAGATCAGGTTCACAATGACCTCAAGGTCGGACGCGATGTCGCCGATCTCCATGATCGGAGCGCCGGCGGGCAAGACGGTTTCGCTTTCTTGAAACACCTGCAAAATACGACCGTCAATCGGGGACAGAAGCGGGATTTCCGGAAGGTTGCTGTTCCCACCCGTCGATCCAAGATCGTCCTGCCCCACAAGAATGGCCTGTGCATTTGCCAGCTCCGCCTCGCGCATCGCAATGGACGCTTCTGCCGTCGCACGACTTGCCCGGCTGGCCCGCCACGCGCTTTCCGCGCGGTCCAGCGTGGCCTTGCTGGCGATGCCGCTGTCAAACAGCGCACGCGAGCGTTCGACTTCGGAGTTCGCCAATTCCTCGTTGGCAAGGGCTGCCTCCAGACTGGCGCGGGCCAGTTGCACAGCGGCGGAGGCTGCTTCGACCGCAGCGACGGCTTGTTCACGCGTGCGACTGTCAAGAACGGCCGGATTGGTGGGCAGCATCCGCGCCACCACCGTTTCCCCGCGCGTCACCGCGTCCCCGGGGTGCACCCGCACACGCAGAAGCCTGCCCGCAACGGGGGTCGACACGATATAGGTCTCGCGCACGTTGGTGCGCCCTTCCTCGACAATCGTGACCTCCATCGGGCCTTGCTGCACGGTGCCGAAATCCACCGGGATCGGCTTTGGCATCAACAGCGCAATGATCGCCGCGCCGATAAAACCGACGACCGCAATGATCAGGACGCTCCGAGAGAGTTTCGCGTGTTTTTGCATTCCCATTACTCCCTTGTTTTAAGGGCTAGAGTGATATCTGTAGATCTAATTCTACGCTGCACAAGCCATCCGGAAACCACGGCCGCACAAACAACGACCGAGATCGAGCTGCCATAGGCCTTCGGCGCAAAGATGACCGGGATCTGGTACAGGTCGGTCGAAAAGCCCTGCGCGATCAGATGGGACAGCCCCGTGCCCATCCACAAGCCAAGCGGCAGGGCCAGAAGGACGACGACGGCCAGTTCGCCCAGCAGCACGAACGCGGCTTCCGAGTGTCTGAACCCCAAGACCCGTAAGCTGGCCAGATCACGCGCGCTTTCATCCTGCGCGACGCGGGCGACGTTGTAGACAATCCCGAAGGTGATCGCGAAGGCCATAACTCCCATGATGAATCGGGCCGAACCCGCGCCTTCGTCCATGACTTTCTTAAAAGCGTCCTCGGCCTCGCTGCGCAGGCTGATCCCCGCGACGGCGGGCATGTCCTTGAGGTCTGCATAGACCTTTGACTGAGCCCCGTCGCGCATCGCGATATACGCGGCTGAGAACCGGTTTGGTTCGCCAACCTGTCGGCCCAGCGCAGCCAGATCCATATAGGCGGGCGCGCCCAGCAGGCTTTCGGCGATCCCGGCAACTTGTGTCATGACGGTCTGCTGCCTTCCTTCCCGGATCTCCAACATAAGCGTGTCGCCAACCTCGACGTCCAAAACATCCGCTAGCGGCGTGGACAGAACGATACCCCGTTCGGGCAGCGCGATCGGTTGCAGGTCTTTGTCCAAGGCGCGGTGGAGTATGGGGGCTTGGGACAGTCCCGTGATGCTGCCCTTGTAAGTCCGAAGCCCATTTCGAAACACCACGGGGACAAAGCGGACGGGTTCCGCGTGGGAAATCCCCTCCATCCCCTGCAGATTATAGATCGTGCGCATGGGCACGTTTCGCACGAAACTGACCGTCGCATCGGATCGATCCACCACGTTGAAGGTCCGATCGATGGCCACGTCAAACCCGTCATAGATGATGAGCATCGCAAGGCTTAACGCCATACCCGAGGCGATCCCGATCACCGCACCTAGCATCCGCCACGGCTGACGCATCAGTCGGCGTAGCACCATGCGGGTGGGCTGATCCAGCCGGGCAAATAGGCCTTTTTTGAACGAGAACGAATGCGAGAAGTCAGGCGGTGTCGGCGGGCGCATGGCTTGGGCTGGGGTCAGCCGGAAGATCCCCCGCAGCGCCCAGATCCCGCCCAAAGTGGCGACGGCGATACTCAGCAGCAGCCCCGATGCGAAGGACGCAAACTCTAGCCGGAACAGCAGGAAGGGCAGTTTGTAGTAGGTCGTGTAGACCGGCACCATCGCACGCCCCAGAAGCACGCCAAGCAGACAGCCCAGCGCAGCACCGGTGACGGCGATGAATAGGGCGAGTTCCAGATAATGGCTGGCGACTTCCCGCTTTGAGTAACCAAACGCCCGGACCAGCCCGATCTCTTCCCGCTCGGCGGTGATCATGCGGCTGGTGACGATGTAAAGCAGGAAGGCGGCGACCATCATGAATACGGGCGGCACGGTGCTGGAGGTGACCTCGAGCCCCGAGATCTCTTCGCTCAGGAACCGGTCCGACTGGAAGTCCTCAAGCCCATAGGCGCCCGGTGCGCCAAACGGATCCAGCACTTGGTCGATCTGATCCAGAACTGCGTCTTTATTGGCCCCGCGCAGAAGCGACACCAAAGCCTCGTTAAACGCGCCTTCAAGGTCCAGCGCGGCTGCAAGGGCGGGTCTGCCCATCCAGATCACGCCAAACCGCGCGTCGTCGGGGATGAACTCTCCGGGGGCTGCGAAATAGATGAACTCGGGCGATTGCGCGGTACCCACGACGTTGTACCAGCGGCGCACACCATGCAGCGTGACTTCCAATTGCGACCCCGGCGCGATGCCGTGGGCCGTTGCGAAGCTTTCCAGCAGCAGGATTTCATCGGGCCGCTGCGCATCCGGCATCCGCCCCTGCGTCAAACGCACCTCATTCAAATGCCGCCGCCCATGCAGAGGCAAAGACAGCACCTGCATCGAAATCGAGAACTCACGGGTGTCGACCTTGGCCGAGGCCATGCTGTTCAGCCGCGTCTCGACCGTGCGAATGCCGGGAATATCCGCCAGTCGGCTTTCCACGTAATTCGGCGCACGCACCACCGGCGCGAAGATGTCAGCAAGCTGGTGACGTTCGTAATAAGCGTCGCGGGTCAGGGTCAGTGAGGATACGAAGCCGGTCATCATGATCTGCAAGCCAACGCCAATCGCGATCACCACCATGATCGCAGCTGCTTGCGCCTTGATCCGCCATAGATCGCGCATGAGCTTGGCGTGAAGCGGGGTCACCAGTGGATCTCCTCGGCGGAGACACGGTTTTCGTTTAGCTCGACTTTCTGAATTTGACCGTCTGCGAAGTGAATGACCCGGTCGGCCATCGCCGCTGTCGCTGCGGCATGGGTGATCAACAGGACAGTGGTGCCCAGCGCTTCGTTCACGTCTTGGATGACCCGCAGAACCGCACGGCCCGTGGTGCTGTCCAGCGCGCCCGTGGGTTCGTCACAAAACAGAACATCCGGCTGCTTGGCGACGGCCCGGGCAATGGCGACGCGTTGCTGCTCGCCCCCCGACAATTGCGCCGGAAAATGGTCGATGCGCTTGGTCAGCCCGACAAGCTCCAACGCGCGCTCGGCGGTGATGGGATTCTCGGCGATCTCGGTCACCAGCTCGACATTCTCGCGGGCGGTCAGGCTGGGCATCAGGTTGTAGAACTGAAAGACAAACCCAACATGACGCCGCCGATAGTTGGTCAGCGCGCGGTCATCCATATCCGTAAGAATCTGATCTCGGAAACAGACCGAGCCCGAGGACGCGCGATCCAGCCCACCCAAGATATTCAGAAGCGTGGATTTGCCGCTTCCGGACGCGCCAAGCAGCACGACGATCTCGCCATCGCCGATCTCAAGGTCAGCGCCCCGCAGCGCATGCACTGCCGAGTGGCCCTCGCCATAGGTTTTGGTCAGTCCCTGAACCTGAAAGGCGTGGTCTGTGTCTGTATCATGCGCCGATGTCATGGCTTACAGTAACATGAGCCGCGCCAAGGGAATATTGATCAAGGTCAAGATTGCGTCGGCGCGCCGAAAATCGGCGCGCCGACTGAAACTGATCCATAGCGGACAGTTAATTCATCACAATTTTAACCGCACTTGGAGTGACCGCAGGATCCGCAGGTCATGCAGCCTTCGATCATCCGCATGTCATACTGACCACAGCTGGGACAGGCTTTGCCACGCGGTTGCTCGCCCAAGTTTACGACCTCGGCTTGGGGATCGGATTTCAGGCCCATGCCTTCGCCCTCCAGGAAGCCGGTTGCGATCATGTGACGCTCGATGACCGAGCCGATGGCCGCCAAAATCGACGGGATGTACTTCCCATCCATCCACGCGCCACCGCGCGGGTCGAACACGGCTTTCAGCTCTTCCACGACGAAGCTGACGTCACCACCACGGCGGAACACGGCTGAGATCATGCGGGTCAGCGCAACCGTCCAGGCGAAGTGCTCCATGTTTTTCGAGTTGATGAACACCTCGAACGGGCGGCGATGGCCGTTGATGATCAGGTCATTCACAGTGATATAGATCGCGTGCTCGCTATCGGGCCATTTCACCTTGTAGGTATGGCCTTCTAGCGACTGCGGGCGGTCCAGCGGCTCGGAAATATAGACCACGTCTGCACCGCTATCGGCCTCGGGCGCTTTTTCGCTTTCCTCGGACACCGACAGAACCGACCCGGTCACGTCGTTCGGGCGATAGGTGGTGCAGCCCTTACAGCCGGTTTCCCACGCTTCCATGTAGACGTCTTTGAAGTCATCAAAGCTGATGTCTTCCGGGCAGTTGATGGTCTTGGAAATCGAGCTGTCGATCCATTTCTGGGCCGCCGCCTGCATCTTCACGTGATCCATCGGGGCCAGCGTCTGCGCGTTGACGAAATAGTCCGGCAGCTCTTTGTCGCCAAACTTGTCGCGCCACAACTGCACGGCGTAATCGACCACTTCTTCCTCGGTGCGCGAGCCATCGGGCTGCAGCACTTTGCGGGTGTAGGCATAGGCGAAGACCGGCTCGATCCCCGAAGACACGTTGCCTGCATACAGGCTGATCGTGCCGGTCGGCGCAATCGAGGTCAGCAGCGCGTTGCGGATGCCGTGCTTACGGATCGCGTCACGCACGTCGTCGTCCATATGCTGCAACGAGCCCGAAGCCAGATACTTGTCCGCGTCGAACAGCGGGAACGGGCCTTTTTCCTTGGCCAGCTCGACCGACGCCAGATAGGACGCGCGCGCAATCTGCTTCATCCATGCTTCGGTCTGGGCGGCCGCCTCGTCCGAGCCATAACGCAGACCCAGCATCAAAAGAGCATCCGCCAGACCGGTCACACCAAGACCGATACGACGCTTGGCTTGGGCTTCTTGCGCCTGAGCCTCCAGCGGGAAGCGGCTTTCGTCCACCACGTTGTCCATCATGCGCACAGCAGTCGAAACCAGCTCGGTCAGCGCGTCGCCGTCCAGTTCGGCGGTTTCTTCAAACGGATCCTTGACCATTTTTGCAAGGTTGATAGAGCCCAGCAGACAGGCGCCATAAGGCGGCAGGGGCTGTTCGCCACAGGGGTTGGTGGCGGCGATCGTCTCGCAATAATTCAGGTTGTTCATCTGGTTGATGCGGTCGATGAAGATCACGCCCGGCTCGGCGTAGTCATAGGTCGCCTTCATGATCTTGTTCCACAGATCACGCGCCTCGACCGTGTGATAAACGGTGCCGTTGAATTTCAGATCCCAGCTGCCATCCGACTTCACGGCTTCCATGAAGTCATCGGTGACCAGAACCGACATGTTGAACATGCGCAGACGGGCCGCGTCCGATTTCGCGGTGATGAAGTCCTGAATGTCCGGGTGGTCACAGCGCATGGTGGCCATCATCGCCCCACGGCGCGAGCCTGCCGACATGATCGTGCGGCACATCGCGTCCCACACGTCCATGAAGGACAGCGGGCCGGATGCATCTGCGGCGACGCCCATCACATCCGCGCCACGCGGACGGATGGTCGAAAAGTCATAGCCGATCCCGCCGCCCTGCTGCATGGTCAGCGCGGCCTCTTTCAGCATGTCGAAAATGCCCGACATGCTGTCCGGGATGGTGCCCATAACGAAGCAATTGAATAGGGTCACGGCACGGCCCGTGCCAGCACCCGCAGTGATGCGGCCAGCGGGCAGGTATTTGAAATCTTCCAGCGCGTTATAGAATCGCTCTTCCTGCTTGGGTTCCGACGCGGACAGGGCGCGCGCGATGCGGCGCCACGTGTCTTCAACCGTCTGATCCTGAGGCGTCCCATCGGCCTTCTTCAAGCGATATTTCATATCCCAGATTTGTTCGGCGATGGGGGCAGCAAAGCGGCTCATACGATTGTTTCCTGTTCGGCTTGGAGGGCTTTCCACGATACGTGAGCGGCCCATTTTGGTCAATGGCATCGTCCCCTTTTCCGAGCGTTGCAACCGGCACGTGCAGCGATTGCGAATCCCGAACAGGGCGCGTAAGATCGGACTTCTAGAACACTACATGTAGATGTGGAAGATGGTAAAGTACGTAAATCTGGTAAAACTATGCGTTGGCGCCGAGAAGGTCGAAGACCTGACCGCATGGCAGAATATGCGCATGGGACAGACCGGATTGCCGAACCCAATGCACGTCACCCGCATGTGGCCCAAACGCGAGGCCGAACTGCTGGCGGGCGGCTCTCTATTTTGGGTGTTCAAGGGGCTAATCTTGGCCCGTCAGCGCGTTCTACGCCTGGACGAAGTCATCGGGCAAGACGGTATTCGCCGCTGCGGTTTGGTGCTGGATCACGACGTCGTCCTGACCGAAAGCACCCCGCGCCGGGCGTTTCAGGGCTGGCGCTATCTGTCGGCGGAAGATGCGCCGCGTGATCTAAAAGCCGATGCGCCGTCCGACAAAGAGCCCCTGCCCGCCGAACTGGCCTCGGCGCTGGCGAAAATCGGCATCCGCTGATCCTGTCACAAAAACTTTGCATCAGTACGCGATAGTTCCCCTGTGCTGACCATCGTTTTTCCGGCTGCCCGCCCGGATAAACCACAGGCACACCGCGTGCCCGTCTGGTCCGATCGCACGCAATCTACGCTCTGACGGCAGCCCCCTACGCCGTCAGAGCGTTTTCACATTTGTTGCTCTTGGAACGACCTTCAATCGCTGTTAGCCTCCAGCCGATTTCAGGAGGACACCATGGCAATCGGCACCAACATCCGCACCTATTTCAACGGGACATGGCACAACGAAGATCTGGCCGTGATGAAGGCCGCTGACCATGGATCGTGGCTGGGCACAAACGTATTCGACGGGGCGCGATTCTTTGAAGGCGTCCACCCGGATCTAGACGCACACTGCGCGCGCACCAACCGCTCGGCCGAGGCGCTGATGATCACGCCGACCGTGACGACCGAACAGATGATCGAGATCGTGAAAGAAGGCTTGGCGCTGTTTCCGAAAGATGCCGCCGTCTATATCCGCCCGATGTACTGGGCCATTGATGGTGGCCATATGGGTGTGGCCCCGCGCGAAAACAGCACAGGTTTTGCCATCTCGCTGGAAGAGATCGCGATGGCCCCGCCGAAGGCCTCGTCCCGCCTGACCACCACCCAGTTCCGCCGTCCGACTTTGGACAGCGCCATCGTGAATGCGAAAGCCGGGTGCCTTTACCCCAACAACGCGCGGATGCTGCTGGAAGCCCGCGCCAAGGGCTTCGACAACGCAATATCGCTCGACGTGATGGGTAATGTGGCCGAGACCGCAACGGCCAACATCTTCATGGTCAAAGACGGCGAGATCTTCACCCCGATCGCCAATGGCTGCTTCTTGGCTGGAATCACCCGCGCCCGGCACATCAAGAACCTGCGCGCCGACGGATACACCGTGCATGAAACCGTTCTTGGCTATGACGACTTTCACAATGCGGACGAGGTGTTCACCTCGGGCAACATGTCGAAAGTCACCCCCGTCAGCGCCTTTGAAGACACGCAATATAACGTCGGTCCGGTGACACAGCGGGTGCGCGAGCTCTATTGGGACTGGGCGCTTTCCGGGGCGGGCTAAGACGCGGGATCGTAGAAAAACGATAGACACTCCCCAACTGCTCGGGCAGAGTAATCCCGTTTCGGAGGACATCTATGCGCAAGTTTCTCGTAATTCTGGATGACAGCCGCGAATGCCTGAACGCGATGCGGTTCGCCGCCATGCGTGCGGCCCATACGGGCGGAGGTGTTACGGTTCTGTCGATCATTCCGCCAGACGAATTCAATCACTGGATCGGTGTGGGCGAGTTGATGCGCGAGGAAGAACGCGAACGGATCACCGTACATTACGAGGTCTTCGCGAAATGGATGCGCGACAGGCAGGATGTTGAACCTGAACTGGTCATCCGCGAGGGCGAGGCCGTGCCGGAAATACTGGCCCATGTGCGCGAAAACCCCGATGTAGGCGTGCTGGTTCTGGGCGCGGGCGAAGGAAAAGCTGGGCCCGGCCCGCTGGTGACGCAAATGACCCGCGCCGCCGCCGATCTGCCGATCCCGATTACCATTGTGCCCGGCACGATGACCAAGGAACGTCTTGAAGCGATCACTTGAAGACGGTTTTAAACCTGCTTTATCTTGCTTCGCTTGCGACCATTTCGGTTGTCGGCTTGATGTGGAACACGCTTTCTCATGGGTTTCACGCCACCGGTGGGGAATTCCTTTGCCGTGAATTGAAAAGCAGCGGCGGCGACGATGATGTGATGGTGGTGATGTTCATCACGCTAATTATCCCCATGATCATCCGCCTCATGTGCATGAAGAAGTCATATGCCCGTATGGAACTACTTGTGCTTTTGCTCTGCCTAGGGCTTTCCGTCTTCGGCCTATGGCTCGCCGCGCTTGATTGTGCCGATATCTGGGACACCGCATTTGCGATACCAGACTACGCTCTTCAAGCAGCCCTTTTGGGGATGGTGTTGGCGCTTGCGTGCGGATTTGCGCTCTGGCGGATCAGTATGAAGGTCGCCCGAGATGGTTGACACCTGACCGCGCGAGGCCCATATCAAACCTGACAAAAAAGGTGCGCCCATGTTCATTCAGACTGAATCCACTCCGAACCCTGCAACGCTAAAGTTCCTGCCCGGTCAGGACGTATTGGGGGCTGGAACCGCTGATTTCCCGACTGCCGACGCTGCTGACGGCTCGCCGCTGGCGGCGCGTGTCTTCAAGGTGAACGGCGTAACCGGCGTGTTCTTTGGCGCTGATTTCGTCACCGTGACCAAGGACGACGCGGTCGATTGGGATCACATCAAACCCGCCATCCTTGGCGCGATCATGGAGCATTTCCAGTCGGGCCAGCCGGTCATGGCAGGCGAAGCCGCAGCCTCGGGCCATGCGGAACACACGGGCGAAGACGGCGAAATCGTCGAGCAAATCAAAGAGCTGCTGGACACCCGCGTCCGCCCCGCCGTGGCCCAAGATGGTGGCGACATCACCTTCCACGGCTTTGATCGCGGCATCGTTTACCTGCACATGCAGGGTGCCTGCGCGGGCTGCCCGTCCTCGACCCTGACCCTGAAAATGGGGATCGAGAACCTGCTGAAGCACTACATCCCCGAAGTGGTCGAGGTACGCCCCGTTGCGGCCTGATCCTGTGATCTTGGCATTTGACACATCGGCCGCGCATTGCGCGGCCGCTTTGCTGTGCGGGGACACAATTGTCGCTGAAAAGCACGAGGACATGGCGAAAGGTCAAGCCGAACGACTGTTTCCGCTGCTGGAAGAGGTTCTGGCAGAAGCAAACGTCGCATGGGCCGACCTGTGCGCCATCGGCGTGGGCGTGGGGCCAGGCAACTTCACCGGTATTCGCATTTCGGTCTCGGCGGCGCGCGGGTTGGCCTTGTCTTTGGGTGTCCCCGCGATTGGTGTGTCGTCGCTTGAGGCGCAGGCTTTTGACGCCCCCCGCCCTGTCTGGTCTTTGATCGACGCGCGGCGGGATCACTTCTATGTGCAGCAGTTCACGGACGATGACAGCACCGCGCCCAACCTGATCACGGGTGACGAGGTTGCAACCCTGACCGGCGACCGTATCGGCCCCGACACCTTAACACATCCGGCCCCGGCCATCGCCCAGATCGCTGCCGAACGTCTGCTTGCGGGTGAAACCGCTGACCGCCCTGCCCCGCTCTATATCCGCTCCGCCGACGCAGCCCCTCCGCGCGATCCGGCACCAGTAATCCTGCCCTGATCCGCCATGTCTGACGCCTCTGCAGACTCCTTGTCGGAAATCCACGTCGCGGCCTTCGTCGCAACGCGCGGCTGGAGTGCGGATGAGATTGCGCAGCTTCAGACCTCACCGCTTGTATTCACTGTTGCCCAGCCCAACGGCTTTGCCATGGGGCGCGTCGTGGTCGATGAAGCCGAGCTTTTGACCGTGGCCGTCGCCCCCGAGGCACAAGGACACGGGATCGGCGAAAAATTGTTGCAGGATTTCGAATGCACCGCCGCTGATCGGGGGGCCACGCGCGCCTTTCTGGAAGTCGCGGACGATAATGCCGCCGCGCGCGCACTTTACCGCAAAGCGGGCTGGTCTACCTGCGGCCAACGGCCCGCTTATTACACCCGATCCGACGGCACGACCTGCGACGCAATCTTGATGGAGAAGCACCTTACCTAAGGTGAACCTTCTGATTTTCCCCAAGTTTTGCGGCACTGCGGCGAACAAATATCGGTATCTCCTCTTGCCCTCGCATGAAAATCCCGGATGATCCTGTGCAGCGATCTGCTCGCAGACTTTTGGGGAATCGGCAGACATGCGGTCCGTGCGGCCCCACAACAACAACAACCGGGAGAATTGAAATGACCCTGATGAAAAGCTTTCTAGGCGCAGCCGCGTCGTTGGCCCTGACCGCAGGTGCCGCGCTGGCCGAGCCCGCAATCATTTTCGACTTGGGCGGTAAATTTGACAAATCCTTCAACGAAGCTGGCTTCAATGGCGCCGAGAAATGGGCCGCTGAGACCGGCGGTTCGTATCTTGAGGTCGAACTGCAGTCGGAAGCTCAGCGTGAACAGGCGCTGCGCCGCTTTGCGGAAACTGGTGCCAACCCCGTGATCACCATGGGCTTTGCGATGTCGACTCCGATCTCGGAAGTGGCACCTGATTATCCAGACACGACCTTCGTCACGATCGACGGTTGGTCGGATGCTCCGAACGTTCTGAACGTGGCATTTTCCGAGCATGAAGGCTCGTATCTGGTCGGCATGATGGCCGCGACTGCCTCGAAATCGGGCACCGTGGGCTTCATCGGCGGCATGGATATCCCGCTGATCCGCAAATTCGCCTGTGGCTATGCTGAAGGCGTGAAAGCGGTGAACCCGGATGCAACCGTGATTGCCAACATGACCGGCACCACCCCGGCAGCTTGGAACGACCCCGTAAAAGGCGGCGAGCTGACCAAAGCACAGATCAGCCAAGGCGCTGACATCGTGTATGCAGCTGCTGGCGGCACCGGTCTGGGTGTTCTGCAAACCGCAGCTGACGAAGGCATCCTGTCGATCGGCGTGGACTCGAACCAGAACCACCTGCAGCCGGGCAAGGTCCTGACCTCGATGCTGAAGCGCGTGGACGTGGCTGTATATGAGGCCATGAAAGCCGGCGCCGATATCAAACCGGGCGTTCAAGTCATGAACCTGGCCGCGGAAGGTGTTGGTTACGCTCTGGATGAACACAACGCAGCACTGGTTTCGGACGAAATGAAAGCCGTTGTAGACGCTGCTGCCGCCAAGATCATCTCGGGCGAACTGGTCGTACACGACTATATGTCCGACGACAGCTGCCCGGTTCTGGACTTCTGATCCGACCATGGTAGGCGCAAAAACCGAGGGGCAACAGGCGACTGTTGCCCCCGCAATCGAGCTTCGCGGCATCTCGAAGGCGTTTGGCCCGGTGCAGGCGAACAAGGACATCTCGATTTCCGTACAGCCGGGGACGATCCACGGGATCATCGGCGAAAACGGTGCGGGCAAATCGACCCTGATGTCCATTCTCTATGGGTTCTACAAAGCCGATGAAGGTCAGATCTTCATTCACGGCCAAGAAACCCAGATCCCTGACAGTCAGGCCGCCATTCGCGCCGGCATCGGGATGGTGTTCCAGCACTTTAAACTGGTCGAAAATTTCTCGGTGCTTGAAAACGTAATCCTTGGGGTCGAAGACGGCGCGATGCTGCGTCCGTCGCTGGCCAAGGCACGCAAGACACTGAAATCACTTGCAGATGAGTACGAACTCCACGTGAACCCCGAGGCCCTGATCGAAGATTTGGGCGTTGGGACGCAGCAACGTGTCGAGATCCTCAAGGCGCTCTATCGCGAAGCTGACATCCTGATCTTGGACGAACCGACGGGCGTTCTGACACCGGCCGAGGCCGACCACCTGTTCCGCATCCTGAACGGGCTGCGCGATCAGGGCAAAACCATCATCCTGATCACCCACAAGCTGCGCGAGATCATGGAGATCACCGACACTGTGTCCGTGATGCGCCGTGGTCAGATGACCGCGACGGTGAAAACCAAAGACACCAATCCGGAAGAACTGGCCGAGCTTATGGTCGGGCGTAAAGTGCTTCTGCGCGTCGATAAAGTGCCAGCGCAGCCGGGAGACAACGTGTTGGAAGTCAAAGACTTGCATATGGTTGACGACCACGGGGTCGAGCGCTTGAAGGGCATCAACCTGAATGTCCGAGCGGGGGAGATTCTGGGCATTGCCGGTGTCTCGGGCAATGGTCAGTCGGAACTGTTGGAGGTTCTAGGGGGCTATGCGACGGCCACTGGCGAAATCCGCATCAATGGCGACCCGATTGACCTGACAGGCAAGTATTCGGACGGTCGCTCGCGGCGCGAACGCGGGATTGCACACGTGCCGGAAGATCGTCAGGAGCACGGGCTGATCATGAACTTCCCTGCCTGGCAGAACATCGCGTTCGGCTATCACCATGAAGAAGAGTTCCAGAAGAACGCGCTTCTGATGGACAACGCCAAGATGGTCGAGATCGCACAGGACAAAATGGATCGTTTCGACGTCCGCCCGCCGATCCCGAGCCTTCAGGCCAAAAGCTTCTCGGGCGGGAACCAACAGAAAATCGTTGTGGCCCGCGAGATTGAGCGCAACCCCGACCTGCTTCTGGTCGGCCAGCCCACACGCGGCGTGGACATCGGCGCGATCGAGTTCATCCACAAGCAAATCATCGGCTTGCGTGATCAGGGCAAGGCCGTGCTTCTGGTCTCGGTCGAGTTGGAAGAGATCCTGTCGCTGTCCGACCGCATCGCCGTGATGTTTGACGGCCATATCATGGGCGAACGCATGCCCGATCAAACCGATGAACGCGAGCTTGGCCTGTTGATGGCCGGTGTCACCGGGGAAGGAGACAGCTGATGGACAAGATGCCGAAATGGGCTGACGTCGCCCTTATTCCTTTTCTGAACCTGCTGATCGCCTTTGTTCTGTCGGGGCTGGTGATCTTCGCCATCGGGGAAAATCCGTTCAAGGCGCTGATGACTATGATCGACGGCGCGTTCGGGTCGACCTATGGCTGGGGCTACACGCTTTATTACACCACCAACTTCATCTTCACCGGGCTTGCCGTGTCCATCGCCTTCAAGGCCGCGATGTTCAACATTGGCGGCGAGGGTCAGGCGATGATCGGTGGCTTGGGCGTTGGCATTGCCTGTCTGTTTATCCCAACCGTACTGATGCCGCACTGGACCATCGCGCTGGTCTTCGCGATGATCGCAGGTGCCATTTTTGGCGCCGGTTGGGCGCTGATCCCGGCCTATTTACAGGCCAAACGCGGCAGCCACGTGGTGATTACCACGATCATGTTCAACTTCATTGCAACCGCGCTGATGGGCTATCTGCTGATCGGTCCCCTGAAGCTGAAAGGCGCGCAGGAAAGTGCCTCGGCCAGCTTCCCGGACGTGACCAACCTGCCCACGCTGCACGAGCTTCTGGCCCCGTTGGGCATCAGCTTCTCGAAATCCGCGCCCGCCAACGTGTCGCTGTTTATCGCGCTGGCCATGTGCGTCGTCGTCTATTTGCTAATGAACCGCTCGCGGCTGGGGTACGAGATCCGCGCCTTTGGCGAAAGCCCGACGGCCTCGGTCTATGCGGGCATCTCGCCCACCAAGATCATCATCGTCGCCATGATGTTGTCGGGCGCCATTTCCGGCCTGATGGCGGTCAATGCCACAATGGGTCAGCACGAGCGTCTGATCTTGAACGCGGTCGAGGGCGCAGGCTTTATCGGTATCGCGGTAGCCTTGATGGGCCGCAACCACCCGTTCGGCGTGCTGCTGGCGGCACTTCTGTTCGGCTTCCTCTATCAGGGCGGTAGCGAGCTGTCCTTGTGGTCGAAAATCCCGCGCGAGCTGATCATCGTCATTCAGGGCTTGGTGATCCTGTTCACGGGCGCGCTGGACAACATGGTGCGCATGCCGGTCGAACGTATGTTCATTGCCGCTGCCAAGCGAAAGGACGCGTAAGATGGATTTCCTGACGATCATCCAGATTGCAGACTCAGGCTTGCGCCTTGCGACGCCCTTGTTGTTTGCCTGTCTTGCTGGCCTCTTTTCCGAGCGTGCCGGGATCTTTGACATCGGGCTTGAGGGCAAGATCCTTGTCTCGGCCTTCATGTCAGCCGCGGTTGCTGCCGTCACCGGATCCGTCTGGCTGGGCCTTTTGTGTGGTGTCTTCGCCTCGATCAGCTTTTCGGCCGTGCATGGCATCGCGTCGATCACCTTCCGCGGCAATCAGCTGATTTCCGGCGTGGCGCTGAACTTCTTGGCCTCGGGCATCACGGTGTTGGCCGCGCAAGCGTGGTTCAGCCAAGGCGGGCGTACGCCGCCCCTGATGGGTGAAGGCCGCTTCATGCCCATCGAACTGCCCTTTGCCCTTGGTCGGTCCGATGCCGAAGCCGCGGGTGTACCGCTGCGCGTGTTGATCGACCAAGCCAACCCGATCCAACAGGTCTATTCCGAGTTCATCTCAGGCCACACCATTCTGGTCTATGTCGCCCTGCTGATGGTTCCGCTGTCATGGTTCGTCCTGTTCCGCACCCGGTTCGGCCTGCGCCTGCGTGCGGTGGGTGAAAACCCAGCCGCCGTGGATACAGCGGGCGTGTCCGTGATCAAGCTGCGATATGCCTCGATGGCCATCGCCGGTACACTCTGCGGCCTGTCCGGCGTATATCTGGCGACCGGCCTTGGCGCGGGCTTCATCAAGGAAATGTCCGCCGGGCGCGGCTATATCGCGCTGGCGGCCCTGATCTTCGCCAAGTGGAAACCGGTGCCTGCACTGGGGGCGACGTTCCTCTTTGGTCTCTTGGAAGCCATCGCGAACCGTTATCAAAACATCGACCTTGGCGGCTTCGTCATTCCGGTCCAGTTCATGCAGGCCCTGCCCTACATCCTGACCGTCGTGATCCTTGCAGGCTTCGTCGGGTCCGCAATCGCACCCAAAGCCGGGGGACAACCCTATGTCAAAGAACGCTAAGGCGCTCGCAGAGCAAATCCGCGCTGTCGCCGGCGACGCCCCGGTCGAGGTCGGACTGGTCCTCGGGTCCGGTCTTGGCCATCTGGCCGAGGCTGTGGACGGCGTTGCGATCCCCTATGGCCGGCTTGAAGGCTTCCCCCATGCCGGTGTCTCGGGCCACAACCCGAACCTTGCCATCGGCACGCTGGGCACCACCCGCGTGGCGGTGTTCGGAGGGCGGGAGCATTATTACGAGAACGGGCGTTCGGACGCGATGCGCCTGCCGCTTGAGGTTCTGTGCGAATTGGGCGCGGATCGTCTGATCCTGACCAATGCCGCCGGGTCGATGCGGGCGGACATCCCACCGGGCAATCTGATGCAGATCACTGACCACATCAACTTCTCGGGCCTGAACCCGCTGATCGGGGAAAAGACCGATGCGCGGTTTGTCCCGATGGGCGGCGCCTATGATCCGGAAATGGTGGGTGATTTCCAACGTATCGCGTCAGAGGAAGGCATCGCCCTGCAACAAGGCACCTATGCGTGGTACTCTGGCCCGTCGTTTGAAACCCCCGCCGAAATTCGCGCCATTCACACCCTCGGCGCGGATGCCGTGGGCATGTCGACTGTGCCCGAAGTGATTCTGGCACGCTTCCTTGGACTGCGTGTTGCGGGCTTTTCGACCATCACCAACATGGCCCAAGGCCTGTCGGACGAAGCGATTAGCCACGAACACACTAAAAAAATGGCTCCACTTGGCGCTGAAAAGCTGGAAAAACTGGTTCGACGCTACTTAACAGGTGACGAGCCCGCCTGATTTGGGCCATTAATGGGCCAATCCCAAGACTGAACATCCAGAGTACCCCGCCTTATGCAGATCTACCTGCCAATCGCCGAAGTGTCCGTAAACGCGTTCCTTCTGCTGGGCCTCGGTGGCATTGTGGGTATCCTATCCGGCATGTTCGGCGTCGGCGGGGGCTTCTTGATGACCCCGCTGCTGTTTTTCATCGGCATTCCGCCTGCAGTCGCCGTTGCGACCGAAGCAAACCAGATCGTCGCAAGCTCGTTTTCCGGGGTGCTCGCACATTTGAAACGAAAGACGGTGGATCTCCGAATGGGCTGTGTGCTCTTGGTCGGAGGTTTGATCGGCGCAGCGCTTGGTGTTCAACTTTTCAATGCGTTGAAGGCCATCGGGCAAGTCGATCTTCTGGTCAAACTGTCCTACGTGGTCTTTCTGGGCATCATCGGGTCCCTGATGTTCGTCGAAAGCCTGCGCGCGATTATGAAGTCACGCAAAGGCGGGGGCGTGCCCAAACGGCGCAAACACACGTGGGTCCACAACCTGCCCTTCAAGATGAAGTTCCGCACCTCGGGGCTGTATATCTCGGTCATTCCACCGGTTCTGGTGGGCGTTCTCGTCGGTATCCTTGCCGCCATCATGGGTGTGGGCGGCGGCTTCATCATGGTGCCCGCCATGATCTATCTGCTTGGGATGCCGACGAAAGTTGTGGTCGGAACCTCGCTGTTCCAGATCATCTTCGTCACCGCCTTCACCACGCTCCTGCACGCCACCACCAACTTCACCGTGGATATGGGGCTGGCCGTGCTACTGCTGATCGGCGGTGTCATCGGCGCCCAGATCGGTGCCCAGATCGGCGTGCGCTTAAAAGCGGAACAGCTCCGCGTCCTCTTGGCGATCATGGTTCTGGCAGTCTGCGGCAAACTGGGCCTGGATCTGCTGATCCAGCCTGCCGAACTGTTTGAACTTGGCGCGGTAGGGGGGCACTGATGCTGCGTATCCTGTCCATCATCGCCCTATTCTTCCTGTCGGCCCTGCCCACCCGGGCCGAGGAAATCGTCGCGGGCCTCAGCCAAAACCGGGTGTCGATCACCGCCACCTTTGTTGGCTCGGAAATCCTGATCTTCGGCGCAGTTAAACGCGAAAGCCCGCCCCCAGAGGACAGCCCGCTTGGGGTCGTGGTTGTGGTCGAGGGACCAAGCGCCCCCATCACCGTGCGCAAGAAAGACAAGCGCTTTGGCATCTGGGTAAACACCGACGCGATGGAACTTGCCGCCGCCCCCAGTTTCTACGCCATTGCCACCTCGAACACGCTGGACAACACGATTTCGAAGCTGGACGACTTCCAGCACCTGATCTCGGTCGAACGTTCGATCCAAATCTCGGATAATCCGTTCAACATCGACGACCCGCGCGAGTTCACCGACGCTCTGATCCGCATCCGCGAGAAATCGGGCCTCTACAAACGTTTGGAAAACTCGGTCAAATTGGCGCAGGACACGCTTTTTGAAACGCGTATCGCCCTGCCCGCCAACCTGACCGAGGGCGACTATCGCACGCGGATCCTGTTGACGCGCGGTGGTCAGGTGACCTCGGAATACGAGACGATCATCAACGTGCAGAAAGTCGGGTTAGAGCGCTGGATCTTCAATCTGGCCCATGAACAGCCGCTGATCTATGGTCTGCTATCGCTGGTGATCGCCATCGCCGCAGGCTGGGGCGCATCGGCTGCCTTCCGCATGATCCTGCGTAACTGACACCCATTTTCTTGTCTTAAATACCTTGGGGTGAATGCGCGACGCGCAGAGGGGCAAAGCCCCTTCAGGCTCACGCAGTGAGCCACCGAAAGCCCGCGCGTTAACCGCGCCCGATATAGGGCATCTTGGTCGCCATCACGGTCATGAACTGCACGTTCGCCTCGGGCGGCAACTGCGCCATGTGCAGGACTGACTTCGCGACTTCTCCCACATCCATCGACGGGGGCGGCACATCACCTTCCGCCACTGCGGCGTCGATGATGCCTTGCAACAGATCCGTCCGCGCGTTGCCGATGTCGATCTGGCCGCAGGCAATGTCAAAGGGGCGCCCATCAAGGCTTAGCTGCCGGGTCAACCCGGTGATCCCGTGTTTTGTGACGGTATAGGTCACGGCCCCCTCGCGCGGGACATGGGCGCTGATCGAGCCATTGTTGATGATCCGCCCACCCTGCGGGGATTGCGCGCGCATCTGAGCAAAGGCCGCGCGGGCGCACAGAAACATACCGGTCAGGTTGACCGACACCGCGCGGGTCCAGTCCTCGACCGCGACCTCGTCAATCGGCGCGGCGGGCGAGAACAGGCCTGCGTTGTTGAACAGCACATCCAGACGACCTGCTATCGCGGCAAACTGGTCAAACGCCGCGCTGACTGCGTCAGGATCCGAGACATCCGCAACCAGCACATGCGCGTTCTCCTGCCCCTCGGCGATCTCGTCCAGCGCCTCTTTGCGCCGTGCTAGCAGGCCGACGGTCCAGCCTTCGGCCAGAAACAACTCGGCGACGGCGCGACCAATGCCAGCACTGGCCCCGGTGATCAGAATGCTAGGCATCAGGCGCTCCTTGTGCTTCCAGTGTCAAGGTTGTGGGTTTTGCGGGCAGATCCGCTGTCGACAGATCCCCTTGCGGTCGTGCCATCGCATAGCGCGTCACCCAATGCAGTCGCGTCTCGGCCCGGGTGATCGCCACGTAAGCCAACCGCTTCCACAGAGGCAATCCAGCCTCTTTCCGCCCCGCCCAGGCCGCCGCCGCAATATCCGGGGCAAAGACCTGCACCTCAGGCCATTGCGAACCCTGCGCCTTGTGGATGGTCACCGCCGCCCCGTGCAGAAAGGCCGCGCCCATACGGGCAGCAAAGGGGATGAACGGCTCTTCTTCATCCGGTTTTTCGATCTTCACGATCGACGCTGCCGAAACCTGAGGATCCTCTGCGCCCAACACATGTAACCGCGAAAACCCGGGCCGTTTCCCCGGCCCCAGATAGACACATTGCGCGCCTTTGATCAGACCACGCGCCTCAAGGTCGATGCGTTTCTTGCGGTGCTTCAGCGGCAACTCGATCCCGTCACAGATCAGGGGTTCGCCGGGCAGAAGCTCGATCTCGGGGGCGTGAAAGGCGGATCGGAAGGCCTGGATCAACCGCACGCGCGTCTTGTTGCGCCAGACCAGCACAGGCGAGCGTGCCATCAGGTCAGCATTGGCGCGCTGCGCCACCACGACACGATCATCGCGCGCGGCAGCCTGATGAATCATCCGTTCAAAGCCGTCGAAATCAAGGCTGTCATCCGCCAAAGCGTGCGCCAGATCCAGAATGGGGTTGTCATCTTCCTGACGGTGGATGCGATGCAGAACCTGCCTTCTTGGACCCTTGATGTCGTCAAAGATCATCTTGCCGGACTGCCCCACCGGGGCCAGCTGCGCAGGGTCGCCGAACAGGACCAAGGTCGGGAAAATCTCGCGCAGATCCTCGAATTGCTTTTCATCCAGCATCGAGCTTTCGTCGACAAAACCGATGTCCAGCGGGTCATCGCGCCGCTTCCAGCCGGTAATAAAGTCGGACCCACGAAGCCCAGCCGCTGCCAGCGCACCGGGGATGGATTTCTGGGTCTGATAGAAGGAGAAGGCACGATCCAGCGCCTCGTCCGTCAGTCCCTCGATCTCGGGTCGGTCGCCGTTCCCGGCCAGCCATTCCGCGATCTTTTCGTATTCGGGGTCGTAGACGGGCGTGTAAAGGATGCGGTGAATGGTCGTCGCCGGCACACCCCGGTTGCGCAGCACGCTGGCTGCCTTGTTGGTCGGGGCCAGAATGGCCAGAGTACGGCGTTCCTTGCGGCGCTTGCCCTCCCAATCGCCCGAGATCACCTCGACCCCCGCATCTTCCAGCGCGCGGTAGAGTTCGGCCAGCAGCAGCGTCTTGCCGGATCCGGCCTTGCCGATCACAGCCATTACCTGCGACTTGCCATCCGCCACTGGTGTTAGAAGCGCATCGTCCAGATTGACGCCCGACAGGCGCAGCATATCAGAGACGCGGTCATGCGCTTCGGCTTGGTCGTCCGAGAAGGTAACAGGGGATCGTTCGGTCATGCCGCGACCCTATCGCGCGCGCATGGGCAGCACCAGCGCCCGAAGACGCTGGTCGCCGATTTTCTTGAGGATTGATCAGGCGCTACGCGGCATAATTTGCGGCGCAGGCGCACGGTTGACCGTCGACAGTGAATACCGCAGCCAGCCTTGGCTGACCTCGCGCGATACGCCGACCTTCTTCAAGGTGGGTTCAAACGCGCTTTCATCCATCGACCAGAGGCCAACACCGATACGGTCGCGACCCTCACCGGCCATGCCGATCACCTCGGGCTCGAGGCCCATCAGACGATAGATACGTTCCATGCGGGGGTCGAACACGCCAACATAGTGTTCCAGCTTGAACGTATCCATGATCTCGCCCGCACCCAGCGCCAAAGCCGCAGATGCACGACGATCTGCGCTTGGGGACAGGCAGAAGCGGGTGCATTCCCAGATCAGCGGGCTTTCGATATGGACGCCGTCGGTCAGATGGCTGAAGTGGTCATTCACCATTGTTTGCCCGACCGTGGGTAGAAAGCGCATGGACCCGCCGTGACGGCCATCGGCCTGTTCCCAGATCACGTAAAGCGGGTTCATGTCGTCGTACTCGTCGCGCTCATATCCCTTCTCGTCGACCGAAACGTCCCAGCCAAGACGGTGCGAGAATTGTTTAGCCCGATCCTGAAACATGGTTTCAGCCAGCAGAGGGAATTTCGAAAGATCATTGCCATAGAGGTAACGCAGCATGAGTGGAGCTCCTTTGTCCGTGTGGTTAATAGGACAATGGTCGCTTCTTAGTTAACGTATGGCAAATACATCGTGAGGTAGAATGTGTTTAAATTATGATGATCCCGGCCGAAAGTGCGCGCGCGACCGCGTGAGTTGTATTCATCGCGCCCAATTTATGCCGCGAACTTTCGATGTAAACGCGCAGCGTATGTTCCGAGATATTTAGCTCGGCCGCGGCCTGTGCGCGGCTCATTCCGCGGGCAAGGCAGCTCATCGATGCCAGCTCGCGCGGGGACAGCGCGGGCGTGCTTCCGTCCTCTCCCCACTGCTCGAATTCCAGCGCCTTCTTGTTGAACTCATGCCCCAAAATCATCAGATCTCGGGCGTTGTCATCGATGAATTGCGCCCAATCTTCGTCGCTAAGAGAAGCGTTCAGCGTGAACAACGCGAACTGCCCGTTTGGCCCGCGAATAGGAATTGTGTAGCCCTGATTTCCCAGCCCGTGATCCAGCGCGTCCTGCCACATTTCGCGCGCAGCTTTGGACGACCAGTCGAGCTCTTTCCAAGAGACCGGCGTAAACCTTTGAAAACAGCCAAAAATAACGGGGTCCATCCGCAGATAGTCTTTTTCGAGATAGCGGTCGACCCATTCAGCCGAATAGGTCCCTGCCCCGTAACGTTCCCCGACAGAGTTTACCCAATGGTAAACCGTATGCTCGACTTTGTAGTGATCCCGCAGCGATTCAAGGACCGCTTGCAGGTCTTCAAGCGTGGCCGCCGCTTGCAAGGTAGAGAGAAGGTCTTCGAGCCGGTTCGTCATAGGTTCGCGCGATCTCCTTTGACTCGCGAGACGTGTTTGAAATCTCGGTCAAAGCAATGAGTCGTGCATCATCAAGCTGTTCTGCCGTCACGCTCAGACCGTTTTTCTCAGCATAGGCCATGAGGTCGGTAAGTACATCAACAATCCATTTGTCAGACACGGCAAAACCCTCGAACAGTGGTGCTTTTTTCAAGTTTAGCATGTGTATTTGCCACTTCTAACTCGCGGAATAAAACTCCCCATAAATAGCGAGGTCGCGAAAGGCTAAAAAAACACCTTCCGTAGCGGAAACCCCACAGCTTCGCCCGTTTGGCAGGGTGATTCGCGAATCGGAATCAAATGCCCGCCGCCTTTGATAAGGCAGCGGGCTGGCGTAATTGGGTGGAAATTGCGGCTTATTTAGGGCCGGCTTCCAGAGCGTCTTCGAAGGTCCGCAGGCCGGTTTTCGGCGACTGAACCAGCACCGACATGTTGCCCGGCTTGTGTTCGTTCTTGTACATTTTCATGTGCGCGTCCGGGATTTCAGCCCACGGGAACACTTCCGACATGTAGGGGTCGATGCGGCGCTCGATCATCAGCTTGTTGGCAGCAGCGGCCTGCTTCAGGTGCGCGAAGTGCGAGCCCTGCAGACGCTTCTGGTGCATCCAGGTGTAGCGAACGTCGAAGGTACAGTTGAAGCCGGTGGTGCCGGCGCAGATGACAACCATGCCGCCCTTCTTACAGACCAGGTTCGAGACCGGGAAGGTCGACTCACCGGGGTGTTCGAACACGATGTCCACGTTGTTGCCTTTGCCGGTGATGTCCCAGATGGCCTTACCAAAGCGGCGGGCTTCCTTGAACCACACGTCATATTCCGGCGTGTTCACGGTGGGCAGTTGGCCCCAGCAGCTGAAGTCCTTGCGGTTGATCACGCCCTTGGCGCCCAGACCCATCACGAAGTCACGCTTGCTTTCGTCCGAGATCACACCGATGGCGTTACCACCAGCAGCGTTGATCAGCTGGATTGCGTAGGACCCCAGGCCGCCCGAAGCACCCCAAACCAGAACGTTCTGACCGGGCTTCAGTTCATGCGGGTGGTGGCCGAACAGCATGCGGTAAGCAGTGGCCAGCGTCAGCGTGTAGCAGGCGCTTTCTTCCCAGGTCAGGTGCTTGGGACGGTGCAGCAGCTGCTGTGCCTGAACGCGGGTGAACTGAGCGAACGAGCCATCGGGGGTCTCATAGCCCCAGATACGCTGGCTGGACGAATACATCGGGTCGCCGCCGTTACATTCTTCGTCGTCACCGTCATCTTGGTTACAGTGGATGACAACTTCGTCGCCCACTTTCCAGTTCTTCACCTTGTCGCCTACGGCCCACACGATGCCCGAGGCATCCGAACCTGCGATGTGATAGTCCTGCTTGTGCACGTCGAACATGCTGACCGGAACGCCCAGACCAGCCCAGATGCCGTTGTAGTTCACACCAGCGGCCATCACCAGAACCAGCACTTCGTGGCTGTCCAGCTTGGGGGTATCTACGACCTCGACCTGCATGGCCTTGTTCGGTTCACCCTGACGGTCACGGCGGATTGCCCATGCATACATCTGCGCGGGAACGTGGCCCAGCGGGGGCATTTCACCGATCTCGTAAAGATCTTTCTTCGGAGCATCATATTCGGCGATGCCAGTTTGTGTGTCCAAAGCCATGGCGGCCTCCTGTTTTCGCGTGTTCTCTGATTCTATTGCCGCAGTGCAGAATTGCGGCTGCTAGTGCAGCATTACTTTTCTAAAAGTAAGATTGCAACACCAATTGGCAATTTTTTGTAATTTTATGTCGCGCCCAATTTGACCCTAACGTCAAGCAACGCGACCCGCACGCATTATAGCACAGAGGCGTCTGCGACCTCGGCTGGGGTCAGGTCCGAGATATGGATGGGCGCCAATTCCGGGCTGAGATGCGCGATTGAGTTCGCATAGTACGCCAAGATCAGCCGGTCGGGGCGATGAACGTGGAATTTGGCCGCGTCGCCCTTGCCCTCTTCGACAATGATCTTGCGCAGTAACAGCTCTCGCAACCCTACTTCTGCGGCATAGGACATGTCGCCGCGCGGGATGTGAACATGCGCGCCGTCAGTCTCCATCGTCGAAACCAGCGTATCGAAGCGCGCCACGATCTCGGCGCGGGTCTGACCCTCACCTTCCAGCAATATGGCCGAAACCACGGGCACCGGAAGCACAGGCACCACGTCACGGATCCGCGCCATCAGCGTGTTGCCCAGCGGTTCCAACATGTCTTCCGGCGGGTTCCCGTCCAGAAAATCGACCAGCGACACCGGCTCACCAAAGGACACCGACGCATAGCCAAAGCGGAAAAACCGCCCCGTGATCCGCTGCCACAGATGCCGCCCCACATGGCGCGCCACATATTTGAACCGCAGCCCAAAACGTCGGGTACCCTTGATATCCGCAGACACCAGCACGCGGTCTTCCAGCACCCGGTCATAGTTCATCGCCACCGGGATGAAGACTACGTTGCGGCTTTCGCCCGGTACGAAGTCCTGCACAATATAGCTAAGCAGCCCCAGCTTAGGTGCGCCGACCTCGCCATTCAGGCTTAGCCCGCCTTCCGGGAACATAGCTTGCGTCACGCCCCCGTCCGTCGCCATGCGCACGTAGCGCGACAGTACTTTGCGATAGAGGTTGTTGCGGCTTTTGCGGCGGATGAAATACGCCCCCATCGATCGGATCAGCATACGCAAGGGCCAGACCCGTGCCCATTCCCCAACCGCATAAGACAGGTGCGAGCGTTCGGCGGCCAACCAGGTGACCAACACATAGTCCATGTTGGAGCGGTGGTTCATCACGAAGATCACAGTGGCGTCGGGGTCGATCTCGCCCAGCCGCGCCTCGTCAAAGGCCCCAAGGCGCACACGATAGAAGGCGCGCGACAGAAGTTTTGCCAACCGAATCCCAAAGCCGAAATAAGCGGTGGCCGAAAACCGCGGCACAATCTCGCGGGCGTAACGCTGGGCTTTTTCAAAGGCCACCTGTTCCGGGATGCCCGCCTTGCGCGCATGGTCGACAATCGCTTTGGCTACTTCCGGATCGTAGGACAGGCGCTGCACCATGTCATAGCGCCGCGCCAGTTTGAACGGCTCGATCGGGCGCTCCAACCGTTCGTTCAGCTTGGCAACTGCGCGTTCCAGCCGTTTTCGAAAAAACCAACGGACGGACGGGAATAGGAAATGCGACGCGAAGGTCACCGTGGCAAAGGCCAGGATCAACACAAGCAACCACAGAGGAAGTTCCACAACGCGCGTCATGCTCAAGCCTTCTCACCATTTTTCGGAAAGGTAAAGAAGGAGCGATACCGATCAAACGGGCATCCACACTACAACTGACGATGGCGCCGCCCGGCGCGCGCCACCCCACGTAACTTTATTCCCTTCATTTTACCCCTTGCGTAATTTTCTTGCGCAACTAAAAATGCTGCAGCGCAACATAAGGTGAGTCTCTGCCATGTCCTCGAATACCATCCGCCCCTGGCTTTTCCGCACCTATGCCGGTCACTCGACCGCAAAGGCCTCGAACGAACTGTACCGCACCAATCTGGCCAAAGGTCAGACCGGTCTGTCGGTCGCGTTCGATCTGCCGACCCAGACGGGCTATGACAGCGACCACAAACTGTCGCGCGGCGAAGTGGGCAAGGTGGGCGTGCCGCTCAGCCATCTGGGCGATATGCGCACACTGTTCAACGACATCCCGCTTGAGCAGATGAACACCTCGATGACGATCAACGCTACGGCCCCTTGGCTGCTGTCGCTTTATATTGCGGCCGCCGAGGAACAGGGCGCGGATATCTCGAAGCTGCAGGGCACCGTTCAGAACGACATCATCAAAGAGTATCTGTCGCGCGGCACATATGTATGTCCGCCGAAGCCGTCGCTGCGCATGATCACCGACGTTGCTGCCTATACGCGCGAACACCTGCCGAAATGGAACCCGATGAACGTGTGTTCCTATCACCTGCAGGAAGCCGGTGCGACGCCAGAGGAGGAGCTGGCGTTCGCACTGGCCACAGCCATTGCCGTTCTGGATGACCTGAAAGAAAAAGTGCCCGCCGAGGCGTTCCCGGCCATGGTTGGCCGTATCTCGTTCTTTGTGAACGCCGGCATCCGTTTTGTAACCGAAATGTGCAAAATGCGTGCCTTTGTCGAGCTGTGGGACGAAATCACCCGCGAGCGTTACGGCGTGGAAGACCCGAAATTCCGCCGCTTCCGTTATGGCGTTCAGGTGAACTCGCTTGGTCTGACCGAGCAGCAGCCGGAAAACAACGTCTACCGCATCCTGATCGAGATGCTGGCGGTGACGCTGTCGAAAAACGCCCGCGCCCGTGCAGTACAGCTGCCCGCGTGGAACGAAGCGCTTGGCCTGCCGCGTCCGTGGGACCAGCAGTGGTCGCTGCGCATGCAACAGATTCTGGCCTACGAGACCGACCTGTTGGAGTTCGACGACCTCTTTGACGAAAACCCCGCCGTGGAACGCAAAGTGGCCGAGCTGAAAGACGGCGCACGCGCCGAGCTTGCCCAGATCGACGGCATGGGCGGCGCGGTTGCGGCCATTGAATACATGAAGTCGCGTCTGGTGGAATCCAACGCCGCCCGCATCGGCAAGATCGAAGTTGGCGACACCACTGTGGTCGGTGTGAACAAATGGACCGAGGCCGCCGAAAGCCCGCTGACCGCAGGTGACGGCGCCATCATGGTGGCCGACAAAGAGGCCGAAGCCGATCAGATCGCGCGTCTGGAACAGTGGCGTGCGGACCGCGACGACGCCGCCGTTCAAGAGGCTCTGAACAACCTGCGCGCCGCCGCCAAGTCGGGCGAGAACATCATGCCCTCGTCGATCGCCGCTGCCAAAGCGGGCGTGACCACCGGCGAATGGGGCGAAGTGATGCGCCAGACCTTTGGCCAGTATCGCGCACCGACCGGCGTGTCGAAGAACCCCTCGAACCGCACCGAAGGGCTGGACGAGATCCGTTCGCGCGTCGACGCCGTGTCGGACGCCTTGGGCCGCCGCCTGACCTTCCTGGTCGGCAAGCCGGGGCTGGACGGACACTCGAACGGTGCCGAACAGATCGCCGCCCGCGCGCGCGATTGTGGCATGGACATCACCTATGAAGGCATCCGCCTGACCCCGGAAGAGTTGGTGGCATCGGCACAGGAAACCAAGGCGCACGTGGTCGGCTTGTCGATCCTGTCGGGCAGCCACATCCCGCTTCTGGAAGAGCTGATGGAGCGCATGAAAGACGCTGGTCTGGGTCACGTTCCCGTGGTCGCTGGCGGCATCATCCCGGACGAAGACGCCGAGCGTCTGCGCGCCATGGGTGTTGCCAAGGTCTATACGCCGAAGGACTTCGAGCTGAACACGATCATGGAAGACATCGTGACGCTGGTGGCCCCCAAAGACATCGCTGCAGAGTAAGACGCGCGTTCACTCGCATTGGAAACAATTGACGCGATTTTGCACCATTCGGTGCAGAATTCGGCCTCATTTCGCGGGTAAATCTCGTGAAAGTAGTGCGTCGTGTGCAACCAAAGGCGAGTGTCCATATGAAACAGCTTCTTCTGTCAGCAGCACTGGGCCTGTTCGCCCTTCAGTCACCCGCGCTGGCGGGTGACCCGATCTTGGTTAGCTCGAAAGCCGGGTCATTCAATTATTATAAGCCGACTCCGAATGATCACCTGAGTGACATTGAAAAGCAGGCCTATGACATTCTGATGCGCGAGCGCAAAAGGCACGGATTATCGACAATCCCGCTGTCGTCCAGCCTGACCCTGGTCGCCGGTCGTCATGTCGAAGATTTCACCCGAAACATCGCACCGCGCGGCGGCCCCATCCCGGGCACGAACACGCACAGTTGGAGCGACAGACCCTACTATTCCAATCACCGCGCCCCGAAAGCCATGTGGGATGCGCCCAAACGCCTGCGCACACGCTACCGCAAGAACGGCTACGAAATCACCGCGTGGGGCTATAGCGACCCCGAGGTTGTGATCCGGGGCTTCCTGAATTCGCCCAATCACCGCAAGGTCATCCTGAACGAAGGCATGTGGCGGCGAAAGACGTGGCGCTCGGTCGGGATTGGCTTTGGCCGCGCCAAGGTGCAGGGACAGTACCGGACGTTCTGGTCGATCTGGTTTGGGGATGCGAAAGACCCGGCAGGCAAGCCCCAGCGCAACTAGGCTTGGGCGTCATGTCTGATCCGGTGCGCGCGCTGAGTGTCCTCAGACGCCCCCATCTTCCAGCTTCTTGACCAACGCCTCATAGCTATAGCTTTGAGCGATATGCCCCATGTCGCCGGGTAGAAAATCTTCGTCCATCGGCAGGCATCCGATCCCGCAAATCTGCGTGGTCACCATGTCTTCCGTGTCGATATACCAAAGCCGCCCGCCCGGCGTGGCGACCCAGCCATCGATCCCCTCGTCCTCGTCGCCTTCCATATCCTCGCCCGACGGCACCTCGTTCGCGTAGTCGGTCGAGAACGCGCCGTGGGTGTGATACGAGGCCAAGATGACCTCAAGATTTTCAGGATCCTCGGGCAGACAGGCATCGCGCTTTCCCGGCGTTGGGCGTGACGCCGCAAGGGTGCCGTCGGCGTCATAGCCGATATATCCGCAATACTCGCGGTTCCAGCGGATGGACCTTGGCTGAAGCTCGGCGAAGACCTCTTTCACCAGCGTCAACTCGGCTGCCTCTTGCGCATGGGTCAGACTTGGCACGATAAAGAATGGTAATACGATCCAGCGCACGGGGTACTCCTTTGCCTGCGACCCTTACTGATTATAGGAGCCGACCATGACCGTCCATATCGGGGCCGAACCGGGCCAAATCGCTGAAACCGTTCTGATGCCGGGCGATCCCTATCGCGCCCGCTGGGCCGCCGAGACCTTCCTTGAAGGGGCCAAGCTGGTCAACGAAGTGCGCGGGATGCTGGGCTTTACCGGCACCTACAAAGGCAACCGCGTGACCATTCAGGGATCGGGCATGGGTATGCCCTCGATCTCGATCTACGCGAACGAGCTGATCCGGGATTACGGCGCGAAAACGTTGATCCGCATCGGGTCCTGCGGGGGCATGCAGCCGCATGTGAAAGTCCGCGACGTGGTGATTGCGATGACCTGCACCACCGTGGGCACGCCGTCGAATACCATTTTTCGCGAACTGAACTATTCGCCCTGCGCGGATTACGGCCTGCTTGAAGCTGCCGTTGCCGCTGCACGCGGACGTGATGTGGGCGTGCATGTGGGCGGGATCTATTCGTCCGACACGTTCTATGACGAACGCCCTGACCTGAACAAAGAGATGACCCGCCACGGTATTCTGGGGGTCGAGATGGAAGCTGCCGAGCTTTACATGCTGGCCAACCGCTATGGCGTGCGGGCGCTGGGGATCATGACCGTATCCGACCACCTGCAAACCGGCGAGGCGCTGCCCTCGGACCAACGCGAAAAGACCTTTGGCGACATGGTCGAAATCGCGCTTGAAGCGGCCTTCGCCTGATCCACCCCTACCCCAAAAGAAAAGAGGCGCCTCGCGGCGCCTCTTGTCGTTTTAGCTCTCCCGCTTGGGTTCGGCGGGCGGCGGGGCCACCTGCTTTTCCGCCTTCTTGGCCGCGCGCCGGGCAAACAGCCCCGGCCCCGGCCCTTCCTCGCCGTACCATTCCTCGTTCCGTGTGGCGTACATGGTCGCGCCGATCGCCACGAAGGCCAGCGTGGCCCCGGCCAGAAGCGCGTAGTCGGTGGAATAGAGGATCAGGTAGAGCACTGCATAGAGCAGCACCAGCATCCCACCCAAGACCCATGTGCGGGATCCAAGCTTCAGGGCGAACTTTCCGAACATTAAGAGCAATAGGATCAAAGCCGCTGCCGATCCGACATAGGCCGGGGTAAAGCCCACTTGCTCGGCATAGGCCAACATCAGCAGGGTGAACACCGCCTGAGACAAGCCGATCAGCAGGTATTGCACCGGGTGCACCGGCTTTCTGCTTTGCATATCCATCAGCAGCACCGTCAGGAAAGTCAGCGACACGAACAGAATTCCATAGCGCGCCGCGCGCCAGGCTTTTTGATAGAAATCATTGGGTTGATAGAAGCTGACGCCGAATGCGGTGCTTCTGCGCGCGGTTTGCTCGTAGTCCTGTCGCGAGATCTGCGGTAGGCTGCGCGCCAGATGCGGGATGGTCCACTTTGCTTGGAAACCGGTTTCGGAAATCTCGGACCCATCGGGCAGGAATGCCCCACCAAAGCTGGGGTCGGGCCAGTCGCTGTTCATCTCGACCGTCGAGATCCGCCCCACTGGGGCCACGCGCAGCTGGGCGGCTCCATTCAGCCCAAGCACAAGATCAAACGTCTTTTGCGCTTTACCGCCCGGAAGGAAGGCGATCAGGCCAGCCGCCTCGCCCAACGGTTCCATCAATATTTCTTCCCCGCCCGAGGTCAGCCGCGCTTCGCCACGAAGCGCACGGTTCGAACTGACCGAAAGACGCAGGCTTGCTTCCTCCCAGACGGCGAACTCGTCCTCGTCCAACTGCGCCTCAACCCGATCAAATGGGAACTCGGTCGCGATGTTGGCCTGCGCCTTATAGACCGGCACCTGAAAGATACCGCGATGGCGCATCTGGGTTTCTGTCGTGAACTGAACGTCGAACACATCCGGATAGACATGGAGCGGCTCGCGGGTCTCGATCCGCTCAACCTCGACCAGTTTTTGCAGGTTTTCACCCGTTTCCTTGTCGCGCATGACAAGGCCCGTCGCTTCGTCGATCACATTGTGCAGCTCGGTCACGGTAACGCGCGCCTTCACGGGGATCACGACTTTCGGGCCGGAAATGGTCTGCTCGCCGCCCCATTCCTGCCCGACCGACCGGATCGTGTCTTCGGAATAGTGACGCCGGGAGTTCACGATGTCCGACACCATCATCAGGGGGATGAACATCACAAGGCACAAAACGCCTACAATTATGAAACGCCAGCCGAGGGATCGCATGGCACACTCCTTATACAATACACCTCTACACTATGGGTTGAGGTGCGATATGCAAGTTGGGGATTTCCTTAGCGCCCGTGGCATTGGTCATAGCCGTTTACGGGCGGAGACTGCCAATCCCCCAGCGCGCCGTCTTGTGGAGCAAACACTTCAACCAGAAGCGGATAACAGGCCGCACTGTCCGAGCTATGCTCGTCCGAGCAGTCCCCGCCGGGACAGGCGCTGAGCGCGCCCAGAAGGTTAACTTCTGCAAAGAATTCAAGGTAGTCGCCGGGGCGCACCGGGCTGGCTTTCATGAAATACTGGCCGGTATCGCGAGTGAACCCGGTGCACATAAAGACGTTCAACACGTCATGGACATGCGGCTGTGCCTCGTCCAGCGAACAGCCCAGATGGTCGGCCAAGGCGCGGGTTAGGTTGGAATGGCAGCAGTGGTGATACTGCCCGCCGGACAAAAGGTTGTTCGTGTAGGGGTCACAGCGCGTGCCGATCACATCGTGGACGGAACCGCCAAACTCATCGAACCCATACCAATCCAGCGTGTCGTCGATAATGGTCGCCATCGGGCGCATGGCGGGAAAGCTGGTCCACATCCGATCCGACACGGACAGGTGGGTGCCATGCAGGGCGCGGGTTTTACCTGAATAAAATCGCTCATTCAGGTCATCCGCGTTCCACAGGTTCAAATCCCCCACCTGCGGTCCCTCGACCGAGGAGATGCGGAAGAACTGCCCTGCAGGCACGCTGAATGTGCGTGCATCGCGGGCAGGAACCAGAACCTCGTCCACCTTCTGCGCCGTCGCACGCGCGGCTCGGTACAGCTCCAAATCAGGCGCCTGCAGACTGTCGACCGGGTAACAGATGACGGGCTTCACCGCCTTGCGGGCATCGGCATCTGCGGGGGCGACGTGCGCGGGGATCTGGGGTTTCATGAGGCTCTCCGATTGTCTGATCGCATGAAGACATGCGTTCCGCGCAATTGACAAGCCCCCTCAGGATTGCCAAGTCAGACCCAAAGGGAGCAGCCGATGAAACTTGCATATGTAATTGCGCCCGGTCGGGGCACGACGAACCTTCTGCTGGCAGGCGTGGCCGAGGCATTGGGTGACAAAGGTCTGAAGCTGTGCGGCACTGTGCAGCTGGACACCGAACGGGCCGAGGAACATCACTGCGATATGGACGTGTTGGTACTGCCCGACGGGCCGAAAATCCGCATCAGCCAGTATCTTGGCGCCAATGCACGCGGCTGCAAGCTGAACCCTGAAGCTTTGGAAACCGCGGTCGGCCAAACAGAAGAACGGCTGCGCGACGGTGCAGACCTGCTGATCGTCAATAAGTTCGGCAAGCAAGAGGCAGAGGGGCGCGGCTTTCGCGAGGCTGTCGGTCAAGCCCTCGCGCAAGACATCCCAGCGATCATCGGGCTAAGCGAAGGCGTGCGCGAGGCGTTCATGGACTTCGTAGGCGAGGCGGAAGAGATCACACCCGAGCATGACGCGGTGATGGCGTGGGCGCTGTCCGCCACCAACCGTCAGTGACCTGACGTTTCTAGAAAAAATTCCTATCACAAGATCTTCCCAGATGTCCGACCCGGCGCTAACGTGCCCCTGACGCGTGGCACGCCGCGCCGACCTCACCACATCGACAGGAGCCTTCCGTGAGCCAACGGTCTTTTCGCACGCAACCCGACCACAGTACCTATGACGTCGTGATCGTCGGGGGCGCCATCATGGGATCGTCGGTCGCGTGGTGGTTGTCGCAAAATGCTGATTTCGACGGGCGTGTACTGGTGATCGAACGCGATCCCAGCTTTGCGCAATGCTCGACCGCCCATACAAATTCCTGCATTCGGCAACAGTTTTCCGAAGCACTGAACGTGAAGATTTCACAATTCACACTTCAGTTCATTAAAGACCTGCGCACCAACATGGGCGGGGATGAGCGGATCGAAAACATCGCCGTGCAGGATTTTGGCTATCTCTATCTGGCGGATACCGAAGCGCGCGCCGAGGAACTGAAGACCGCGCAGGCCATGCAGGCGGCGCTTGGCGCTGGCACCCGCATCCTGACCCGTGACGACCTGGCCGAGGCCTATCCGTTCTACGATCTGGAAGACATCATTCTGGGCAGCCACGGAGCGGTCGATGAAGGCTATTGGGACGGAGGTGCTCTGTTCGATTGGTTCCGCCGCAAAGCCATCGAGGCGGGCGTGGAATACCTGTCGGGCGAGGTCACGGGCATTCAGACCGACGGTGCTCGCGCCACCTCGGTCACGCTATCCGACGGCACGCAAATCGGATGCGGCCATCTTGTCAACGCCGCCGGGCCTCGTGCTGCGTTCCTGTCGAAAATGGCTGGGCTGGACGTCCCGATCGAGCCGCGCAAACGCTTCACTTGGGTGTTCACTGCGGCCAACCCGCTGGACCGGCCCCTGCCCCTGACTGTCGATCCCAGCGGCATCCATGTTCGTCAGGACGGGCCGGAAACCTATATGGTTGGCGCAGCCCCCCATGACGACATCGCCGTCGCGCCCGACGATTTCCATATGGATCATAGCATCTGGGAGACCCATGTCTGGCCGCATGTCGCCACCCGCATCCCCCAGTTCGAGGCGCTGAAGATCGTCACCGAATGGGCGGGCCATTATGCCTATAACACGCTCGATCAGAATGCCATTCTGGGTCCACACCCCGAGATGGAAAACTTCCACTTTATCAATGGGTTCTCAGGGCATGGGTTGCAGCAAGCGCCTGCGATGGGACGCGGGTTGGCCGAGCTGATCGTCCATGGCAGCTACCGCAGCATGGATCTATCACTCTTTGGGTATGAGCGGATAGTCACCGGCATCCCCTTTGGCGAGAGTGCCGTGATCTAATCAGCCGCGGTGCGCGCCGTCGGCCAGAGACTTCACGAAGTCCAGAATATCGGCCACAGGCTCGCCCGCGCCGATCTTCGACACGATGGCCGATCCGACCACGGTGCCGTCTGCCACGCTGGCAATCGCCTCGGCCTTTTCGGGGGTGTTCACGCCGAAGCCGACGATTACGGGAATATCGGTCGCGGATTTGATGCGGGCCACTTCCGGGCCAACATTGCCCGCCTGCGCCTCGGCAGAGCCAGTCACGCCGGTCACCGACACGTAGTATACAAAGCCCGAGGTATTCTGCAGCACTTTGGGCAGTCGTTTGTCATCGGTGGTCGGGGTCGCCAGACGAATGAAGTTCAGACCCGCCTTCTGCGCCGGGATGCACAGCTCGTCATCTTCTTCCGGCGGCAGGTCCACGACGATCAACCCGTCAACGCCGGCCGCTTTGGCGTCGACCAGAAACTGATCTACGCCACGGTTATAGATCGGATTGTAATAGCCCATCAGCACGATCGGCGTGGTGTCGTCTTCCTTGCGGAACGCGGCGGCCATATCCAGCGTCTTTTGCAAGGTCATGCCACCTTCCAGCGCGCGCTGACCGGCCAGCTGAATGGTCGGGCCATCTGCCATCGGATCGGTGAAGGGCACGCCCAGCTCGATCACGTCCACGCCCGCCGCAGGCAAACCTTTCATCACCTCAAGCGAGGTTTCCACATCGGGATCACCGCCCATGATGTAGGCAACAAAGGCTTTCTGGCCTTTTTCCTTAAGCGCGGCAAATTTGGCGTCGATGCGAGTCATGCGTGATCCCCTTCTTGGTCCTGCCCGGTTTGCCCAAGCGGGACAGGAAAATCAATGGCTCACTGATAATCACTGTCCGCCATAATCATCCAGCGCACACCAAATCTGTCGGTCAACGTCCCGAAAAGTGACGTCCAGAACATCGGCGATAGAGGCATCCGCACCTCGCCGCCCTCGGACAAGGCGTCGAACACGCGGCGGGTTTCGTCATCGCCTGCCAAGGACACGCAGACATTGCAGCCTGCCATCGCGGGCGTCTCGCCGGATGGATCGTCACTGGCAAACAGCCAGCCATCCCCGATGGCCAGCCCAGCGTGCATTACCGCATCATCCGGCACGCCGGGCATTTGGGCACGGTCAGCTTCGGGCATATCCTTGAACGACATGATCTCGGGCGCGGTTCCGAAAACCTCGCCATAGCGGGTCATGGCAGCGCGGGCTTGGTCTTTGAAAAACACATAGGGAATAGGTTGCATACGTCATCCTCCTCCAATTCATGCCTTCCCACTCCACCACGCTTGCGCCCAGCCTGTCAAAGCCCTAGAACGCGCGAGTATTTCAACGACGGAGGCCGTGATGGGTTTCAAGATGGGTATCGTGGGTCTGCCGAATGTGGGCAAATCGACCCTGTTCAACGCACTGACCAAAACGGCTGCCGCGCAGGCCGCCAACTTCCCCTTCTGCACCATTGAACCCAATACGGGCGAAGTGAACGTGCCGGACCCGCGTCTGGACAAACTGGCCGCGATTGCAAAGTCGAAAGAGATCATTCCCGCCCGCATGACCTTTGTGGACATTGCCGGTCTGGTGAAGGGTGCCTCAAAAGGCGAAGGTCTGGGCAACCAGTTTCTGGCCAACATCCGCGAAACCGACGCAATCGCCCACGTGCTGCGCTGCTTTGACGACGGCGACGTGACCCACGTTGATGGCCGCGTGAACCCGGTCGAAGACGCCGAAGTGATCGAGACCGAGCTGATGCTGGCTGATCTGGAAAGCATCGAGAAACGCCGCGCCGGTCTGGTGCGCAAACTGAAGGGCAACGACAAGGACGCCCAGCAGCAGGACCGCCTTCTCGCCGCCGCGCAAGAAGTGCTGGAAAACGGCCAGCCTGCCCGCACCGTCGAGGTGGATGAGGAAGACAAGAAAGCGTGGAAGATGCTGCAGCTTCTGACCACCAAGAAGATCCTTTATGTCTGCAACGTCGACGAAAGCGACGCGGCCACCGGCAACGCGTATTCGAAAGCGGTCGAAGAAATGGCCGCGGCACAGGGTGCCGCATCTGTGGTGATTTCCGCCAAGATCGAAGAAGAAATCAGCCAGCTGGAAGAAGAGGAACAAGAGATGTTCCTGGAAGAGCTGGGCCTGACCGAGGCCGGACTGGATCGCCTGATCCGCGCCGGTTACGAGCTGCTGCATCTGGAAACCTACTTCACCGTCGGCCCGAAAGAAGCCCGCGCCTGGACCATCCGCGAGGGCACCATGGCCCCGCAGGCGGCTGGTGTGATTCACGGCGATTTCGAGCGTGGTTTCATCCGGGCCGAGACCATCGCCTATGACGATTACGTCGAGCTGGGCGGCGAAGGCCCTGCGAAAGAAGCGGGCAAAATGCGCGCCGAGGGCAAGGGCTATATGGTCAAGGATGGCGACGTTCTGCACTTCCTGTTCAACGCCTGATCTGACTTAAAAATCAATCAGCTAAAGCCGCGACCGCCCGTCGCGGCTTTTTTCATTTTCAGGATGGGCGCCGTGTCTGCACCCCGTGTTTTCGTGCGGATGTGTTATCCCTCGCGAACAGAAATTAATTTTACCATCTGGTAAAACTTTTGATTCTATGCCCTACTGATTGCACCAAAGCCAATCCAAGGAACCAGCTATGGCACATATCAACAGGGAAAACGGCGTTGCAGCCGGGCGGTTAGACCCGACGCAAGTTGCCGACAACTTTACCGACCTTCACCCGGAATATGACGGGCACGAGGCACTGGTCGCAGCGGATCGCTGCTATTTCTGTCACGACGCACCGTGCATGACCGCCTGCCCGACCTCGATCGACATTCCGCTTTTCATTCGTCAAATCGCCACCGGCACGCCCGAGGCCGCGGCGAAGACCATCCTCAACCAGAACATCCTCGGCGGCATGTGCGCCCGCGTCTGCCCGACCGAGACCTTGTGCGAAGAGGTTTGCGTGCGCGAAACCGCAGAAGGCAAACCCGTCGAGATCGGACGCCTGCAGCGCTATGCCACCGACACGCTGATGGCATCGAACACGCATCCGTTCGCTCGCGCGGACAAGACCGGCAAATCGGTTGCCGTTGTGGGCGCAGGTCCCGCAGGCCTGTCCTGCGCGCATCGTCTGGCCATGCTGGGCCATGATGTCGTGGTGTTCGAAGCCCGCGCCAAAGGGGGCGGTCTGAACGAGTTCGGCATCGCCGCCTACAAGTCCACCAACGACTTCGCCCAGCGCGAGCTGGACTGGCTACTGTCCATCGGCGGGATCGAGATCCGTTATGGCCAGTCGCTTGGAGATGGGATCGCGCTGGATGCGCTGCAAAGCGACTTTGACGCGGTCTTTCTTGGCATGGGGCTTTCGGCCGTCAATGCGCTGGGAATGGATGGTGAGGACAAGGACAACATCTCGGACGCCGTTGATTTTATTGCCGACCTGCGTCAGGCATCCGACCTGACCGCCCTCCCCGTCGGGCGCCGTGTCGTCGTCATCGGCGGTGGTATGACCGCAATTGATGCTGGTGTGCAAGCCAAGCTGTTGGGGGCGGAGGACGTCACCATTGTCTATCGTCGCGGACAAGAGGCGATGGCAGCGTCATCCTTCGAACAGGAACTTGCACAGCAAAAGGGTGTGACCCTGATCTGTAACGCAACCCCCGTGGGCGTCGAAGGCAACGGGTCACTGACCGGCGTCACCTTCGCCTACACTGAAACGCAAAACGGCAAGCTGGTCACGCTGGACGAGACCTTCACCCTGCCCGCCGATCAGCTGTTCAAAGCCATCGGTCAAAAGCTGGGCGATACGCCTGACGCGCTGTCACTGGACGGCGGCAAGATCAAGGTCGATGACGCACAGCGCACGAGTGCTGGCGGCGTCTGGGCCGGGGGCGATTGTGCCTCGGGCGGGGATGACCTGACCGTCACCGCCGTTGCCGAAGGTCGCGATGCGGCCATGGATATTCACGCTACATTGATGGGAGCAAGCTAATGGCTGATCTGACATCAAACTTTCTTGGAATTTCGTCTCCCAACCCGTTCTGGCTGGCTTCGGCCCCGCCGACTGACAAGGAATACAACGTCCGCCGCGCGTTCGAGGCCGGTTGGGGCGGCGTGGTTTGGAAAACCTTGGGCTCCGAAGGTCCGCCCGTCGTCAACGTGAACGGCCCGCGCTATGGCGCCATTCACGGCGCGGATCGTCGCCTTCTGGGTCTGAACAATATCGAGCTGATCACGGATCGCCCGCTCTCGGTGAACCTCGAAGAAATGACCCGCGTGAAAAAGGACTATCCCGACCGCGCGCTGATCGCCTCGGTCATGGTGCCGTGCGAGGAAGAGGCGTGGAAGGAAATCATTCCGCGCATCGCAGAAACTGGCTGTGATGGGTTCGAGCTGAACTTCGGTTGTCCGCATGGCATGGCCGAACGCGGCATGGGGTCGGCAGTCGGTCAGGTGCCCGAATATATCGAGATGGTCACCCGCTGGTGTAAAGCCGCGACCGACCTGCCGGTGATTGTGAAGCTGACACCGAACATCACCAACATCCTGCACCCGGCGCAGGCCGCCAAGGATGGCGGCGCGGATGCGGTCAGCCTGATCAACACGATCAACTCGATCACCTCGGTCAATCTGGACGCGATGTCGCCCGAGCCCATGATCGACGGCAAAGGCACGCATGGCGGCTATTGCGGTCCGGCGGTGAAGCCCATCGCCCTGAACATGGTGGCCGAGATCGCCCGCAACCCCGGCACGCATGGTCTGCCCATCTCGGGCATTGGCGGTGTGACCACATGGCGCGATGCGGCAGAGTTCTTGGCGCTTGGTGCGGGCAACGTGCAAGTCTGTACCGCCGCCATGACCTATGGCTTCAAAGTGGTGCAAGAGATGATCTCGGGCCTGAGCCAATGGATGGACGAACAGGGATATAGCTCGATTGACGAGGTCATCGGACGTGCTGTTCCGAACGTCACCGACTGGCAGTATCTGAACCTGAACCACGTCACCAAGGCGCGGATCAGCCAAGAGGACTGCATCAAATGTGGCCGTTGCTTTGCCGCTTGCGAAGACACCTCGCATCAGGCAATCACCATGTCCGAAGACCGTGTCTTTGATGTGAAAGACGACGAATGCGTTGCGTGCAACCTGTGCGTCAATGTCTGCCCCGTCGAAGGCTGTATCACGATGGAAACCATTGCGCCCGGCGCCATGGATGAACGGACCGGAAAGCCTGTTGCGGATGAGTATGCAAACTGGACAACCCACCCCAACAACCCCAGCGCAACCGCTGCGGAGTAAGCACCCCTCGGCCCTGCCGCCTGCGTGGCAGGGCCATTTGGCGATGCTCAGCTTTTCGATGCTGGTATCGCTGTCCTTCACCTTTGGACATATCGTGGCCCGCGACATGGCCCCGGCGGCGCTGAGCACCGTGCGCTTTGCGCTGGCCGCGCTCTTGCTGATGATCGTCGCGAAGGTAATGCGGGTGCCAATTGCCCCGGTATTCCACCGCTTCTGGCGGTTTGGCCTAATGGGCGGGCTGATGGCTGTCTATTTCATCACCATGTTCGAGGCGCTGCGCGTCACATCCGCCGTCTCGACCGCCGCTGTCTTTACCTTAACGCCCCTGATGGCTGCTGGGTTCGGCTATGTCATCGCACGCCAATACGCCAGCCGTTGGACCCTGATTGCCCTGACCATCGGAGCCATTGGCGCGATCTGGGTGATCTTCCGCGCTGATCTGAACGCGCTTCTTCGGTTCGAGATCGGCTTTGGTGAGGCTCTGTTCACCATTGGTGCCTTCGCCCATGCAATGGTCCCCGCCCTCGCCCGCAAGTTGGCCCATGATGTGAAACCCGTCCAGACCTCGATCGGAACCATTCTTGGGGCGCTCGTCGTCACGGCCATCTACGGGGCGCCAGACCTGATAGCAACCGACTATGCTGCCCTGCGCCCCGCCGTCTGGCTGGTGATCATCTATCTGGCGGTTGCCGCAACAGCCGGATCCTTCTTCCTGCTGCAATACGCGGCCCAACGTCTGCCCGCGGGCAAGGTCATGGCCTATACCTATTTGGTGCCCAGCTGGGTCGTGCTGTGGGATCTGCTGCTGCATGACAAAACCCAGCCTCTGATGCTGCTTCTGGGGGTGGGTGCGACGCTTCTGGCCCTGCTGATGCTGCTTAGGGCCGAAGCGTCCTGATCAGCATGTCCTTGATGAAGGCTTCCGCATCCTCGAACCGCGAGGCCGAGCGCTCGGGCCCCAACACGGACCGCACCTGCACATCGAAATCGGCATAGTGCTGCGTCATCGCCCAGATTGAAAAGATCAGGTGGTGCGGGTCCAGCGGCGCCAGTTTTCCAGCATCCATCCAGCCCTGAATGATCGCGGCTTTTTCATCGACCAGAGCCTTCAGATCCGTCGGTAGTACCTCGCCTAAACGTGGGGCGCCGTGCAGGATTTCGGTCGCAAACAGACGGCTTTCGCGCGGCATGTTGCGCGACATCTGAACCTTGCGCGAGACATAGGTCAGGATCTCGTCCAACGGGTCACCGTCCGCCGTCAGGTCATGCAGAGGCTGCACCCATTTTTCCAGCAGGCTTTCCAACAGCTCGGCATAGATCTCGTCCTTGCCGGCAAAATAATAAACCACGTTCTGCTTGGACAGCCCGGCAGCCTTGGCGACCTGCTCTAACGTCGCACCACGCAACCCTTTTTCGGAAAACACGTCCAAAGCAGCCTCAAAAATCGCCTGCCGCTTCTCCATCTGATTGCGCGTCTTGCGCGCTGTGGTCCCCGCCCGCGCCATTACGCGCCACCGGGCTTTTCAACGCCACGCAGAAGCAGGTCTTTCACTGCCGTCTTCGTCTCGTCCCACTGGCGGTTTGTCAGCTCGACGCCCTCGTTCAGCGTGGTGATCTGATGGGTAAAATCCGCATAGTGCTGGGTGGTCGCCCAGATCGCATAGAGCAGATGACGCGCGCTGATCTGGCGGATCTGCCCGCGTGCGATCCACGCCTCGATCACCACGATCCGATCCTCGGTCCAGGATCGCAATTCGTCTTCCAAATAGTCCTGCACAATCGGTGCACGCTGAATAATCTCATTGGCCCAGACCTTCGAGCCATAAGGCCGCGTCCGCGCCAGATCGAGCTTCGTGTCGATATAGTCGCCCAGCGCCTGAATTGGGTCATTGTCGACAGTGATGCTGTCCGCCGCCGCGCGCCAGATGTCAAAGATCTCGCCCACCACGCGACGATAGAGCAGTTCCTTGGTCTCGAAATAGTAAACCACGTTCGATTTCGGAATGCCTGCCTGCGCCGCGATCCGGCTGATCGACGCGCCTGCGTATCCGAACTCGGCGAACACGCGTTCTGCGGCGGAAAGAATCCGCCCGGTAACTTCCTGCCGATTACGGCTTTGAATGCCTTTTGTCGCCATACTTACGTCAACACTTCACACCTTAATTCTGCGTAACTTTCGCGCAGTGCTTTCCCTTTTCGCACGAGATTTCCTCAGAAAACAGAACAATTCGCACGATCGGTCAGAAAAATGTTGACCGATCGTGCAGAAATCATCCAGCCTGAGGACAAGACGGAATCTAAATTCCGCATACACATTCATGTGTACCCAAAGGGAGATGAATATGACCAACAGGAAAAACCTGCGCATCGATCCGGATCGGCTGTGGGACAGTCTGATGGAGATGGCCAAGATCGGCCCCGGCATCGCAGGCGGCAACAATCGCCAGACATTGACCGACGAAGACGCCGAAGGCCGCGCGCTGTTCCAGACGTGGTGCGAAGCGGCAGGAATGACGATGGGCGTGGATACGATGGGCAACATGTTTGCCACCCGCCCCGGCGAAGACCCCAATGCCCTGCCCGTCTATATGGGCTCGCATCTGGATACGCAGCCCACCGGCGGCAAGTATGACGGCGTTTTGGGCGTGCTGGGCGGGCTGGAAGCCGTCCGCACGATGAATGACCTGAACGTCAAAACCAAGCACCCGATTGTCATCGCCAACTGGACCAACGAAGAAGGCACCCGCTTTGCACCGGCCATGCTGGCTTCGGGCGTATTTGCGGGCAAGCACACGCAAGACTGGGCTTACGATCGCGAAGATGCCGAGGGCAAGAAGTTCGGAGACGAACTGAAGCGCATCGGCTGGATCGGTGACGAAGAGGTCGGCGCGCGTAAGATGCACGCAATGTTCGAACTGCACATCGAACAAGGCCCCATTCTGGAGGCCGAGGGCAAAGACATCGGCGTCGTCACCCACGGCCAAGGCCTGAACTGGCTGGAAGTGACCATCACGGGCAAGGAAAGCCACACCGGCTCGACCCCCATGCATATGCGCATCAACGCGGGCCGTGGCTTGGCGCTGATCACCGAGCTGGTCCACGAGATCGCCATGAAGCACCAGCCCAACGCGGTGGGGGCGATTGGCCATATCGACGTCTATCCGAACTCGCGCAATATCATCCCCGGCAAGGTCGTCTGCACCGTCGATTTCCGCTCGCACCTGCAAGAGGTGATCGACGCAATGATCGCCGAGTTTGACGAACGCGCACCGAAGCTCTGCGCCGATATCGGAGTTGAGATGAGCTGGGAAATGGTCGGCACATTCGACCCGCCCGCCTTTGACGAGACCTGCGTGAAAGCTGTGCGCGATGCGGCGGAAGAGCTGGGCTATAGCCACATGGACATCGTCTCGGGCGCGGGCCACGACGCCTGCTGGATCAACGACGTCGCACCCACCGCAATGATCATGTGCCCCTGCGTGGACGGCCTGTCCCACAACGAAGCCGAGGAGATCTCCAAAGATTGGGCCGCGGCCGGAACCGACGTGCTGCTGCATGCCGTGTTGGAGACCGCACAAATCATAGACTGATCAAACACATCCCCCGGACTGAACAAAAACAAACACAGCCGGGCGCAACAGGGAGTTGTCGGATGACCAAAGTAATCAAAGGCGGCACTGTCGTCACAGCAGACCTCACCTACAAAGCAGACGTCCTGATCGAGAACGGCAAGATCATCGAGATCGGGCCGGACCTGAAGGGTGACGAGACCCTCGACGCCACGGGCTGTTATGTCATGCCCGGCGGGATCGACCCGCATGTGCACCTCGAGATGCCTTTCATGGGCACGTACTCGTCGGACGATTTCGAAAGCGGTACGCGCGCCGGTCTGGCGGGCGGCACTACGATGGTGGTTGATTTCTGCCTGCCCAACCAAGGTGAAAGCCTGCTGGACGCGCTGAAGCGCTGGGACAACAAATCGACCCGCGCAAACTGTGATTACTCGTTCCACATGGCCGTGACCTGGTGGGGCGAGCAGGTGTTCAACGACATGCAGACCGTCGTGCAGGAGCGCGGCATCAACACGTTCAAGCACTTCCTGGCCTATAAGGGCGCACTGATGGTGAATGATGACGAGCTTTATTCGTCCTTCACGCGTCTGGCCGAACTTGGCGCCACCCCGATGGTCCACGCCGAAAACGGCGACGTGATTGCCGAGCTATCGGCCAAGCTGCTGGCCGAAGGCAATACCGGCCCTGAGGCACACGCCTATTCCCGCCCCTCTCAGGTCGAAGGCGAAGCCACCAACCGCGCGATCATGATCGCCGACATGGCAGGCGCGCCGCTTTATGTGGTGCATGTGTCCTGCGAGGAAGCGCATGAAGCCATCCGCCGCGCCCGCATGCAGGGCAAGCGCGTGTGGGGCGAGCCGCTGATTCAGCACCTGACGCTGGATGAAAGCGAGTATTTCAACAAAGATTGGGACCACGCCGCGCGGCGCGTCATGTCGCCCCCCTTCCGCAACCAGAAACACCAAGACAGCCTGTGGGCGGGTCTGCAATCGGGCTCGCTGTCCGTCGTGGCCACCGACCACTGCGCCTTCACGACCGAGCAAAAACGCTATGGCGTGGGTGATTTCACCCAGATCCCGAACGGGACCGGCGGGCTTGAGGATCGGATGCCGATGCTCTGGACCCATGGCGTTGCCACGGGCCGTCTGACGATGAACGAGTTCGTCGCTGTGACCTCGACCAACATCGCGAAGATCCTGAACTGCTATCCGCGCAAAGGGGCCGTTTTGGTCGGCGCCGATGCGGACCTTGTGGTTTGGGATCCCGAGAAATCCAAGACCATCACCGCAGGCACGCAGCAATCGGCCATCGACTATAACGTCTTTGAAGGGCACGAGGTCAAAGGCCTGCCGCGCTTCACCCTGACACGCGGTCAGGTGGCTGTGCATGACGGAGAGATCCGTACGCAGGAAGGCCACGGACAGTTTGTGGCCCGCGAGCCGAACGCGACGGTCAACACCGCGCTGTCGAAGTGGAAAGAGCTGACGGCGCCGCAACCCGTGCAGCGCACCGGCATTCCGGCGACGGGGGTCTGACGTGACGCGAGAGACGGCAATCAAGGCAGAGAATCTCTCTCTGACCTTTCAGACCAATGACGGGCCGGTGCATGCGTTGAAGGACGTGTCGCTGGACATCAAGAAGGGTGATTTTGTCAGCTTCATTGGCCCCTCGGGCTGTGGCAAAACCACCTTCCTGCGCTGCATGGCGGATTTGGAGACACCAACGGCGGGCGACATCACAGTAAACGGAGTCTCGCCGCACGAGGCCCGCCGTTCGCGCGCCTATGGCTATGTCTTCCAGCACGCGGGGCTGTACCCGTGGCGCACCATCGGGCGCAATGTGCGCCTGCCGCTGGAAATCATGGGCTATCCGAAGGCCGAGCAAGACGAGCGGATCAAGCGCGTGCTTGAGCTGGTCGATCTGGCCGGGTTCGAGAAGAAGTTCCCGTGGCAGTTATCCGGTGGCATGCAGCAACGGGCGTCCATCGCCCGCGCGCTGGCCTTTGACGCGGACATTCTGCTGATGGATGAACCCTTCGGCGCGTTGGACGAGATCGTGCGCGATCACCTGAACGAGCAGCTTTTGAAGCTCTGGGCCAAGACGCAGAAGACGATCTGCTTCGTCACCCACTCGATCCCCGAGGCCGTGTACCTGTCGACCAAGATCGTCGTCATGTCCCCGCGTCCGGGCCGGATTTCCGACGTGATTGAGTGCCCCCTGCCCGCCGAACGTCCGCTGGATATTCGCGACACGCAAGAGTTTCTGGACGTCGCCCACCGGGTCCGCGAGGGGCTGCGCGCGGGGCATTCCTATGACTAGAACGCTGTTTCCTGTCCTGACGGTGCTGTTCGGCATTCTGGTGATCTGGTTTCTGGCGGTGGCACCGATGAACATCCGCGTGACGCTCGATCAGGCGGCGCGCGCTGGTGGCGACGTCGTCCCCGCCGGGGCCGTCGAACGGCGCGAAGCTTCGACCCTGTCGCTTTTGCTGAACAACCGCAGCCACATTGCAGGCGGCTATGATCTTGACCGCCCGCGCCTGCCGACCCCAACACAGGTTGGCCAAGAACTGTGGAAGACCACGGGCGCGATGGTCCTGAAGGGCCGCACATGGTCAAAACGGTCGCTGATTTATCACGGCTGGGTCACGCTGCAATCGACCTTCTGGGGCTTCCTTCTGGGCACTTCGGTCGGCATCCTAGGGGCTGTTTTGGTGGTAAAATCCCGCGTGCTTGAGATGTCTCTGGTCCCGTGGGCAATCATCTCGCAAGCGGTACCCATCGTGGCGCTGGCACCGATGATCATCGTGCTATCCTCGCAAATCGGGATCGAGGGGCGCGGCTTTCCGAAGGCGCTTATTTCGTCTTATCTGTGTTTCTTCCCGGTCATGGTCGGCATGATCAAAGGGCTGCGCGCCCCCAATGCTGAACAGCTGGACCTTCTGAAAACCTACTCGGCTTCGGGCCAGCAGCAGTTCCTGAAACTGCGCGTGCCCGCCTCCCTGCCCTATCTGTTCACCTCTCTGAAGATCGGCATCGCAGCGGCCCTTGTGGGGGCCATCGTGGGCGAACTGCCGACAGGGGCCATCAGTGGGCTGGGCGCGCGGATCCTGATCGGGGATCAGTTCGGCACACCCTTGGCGATCTGGGCGGCGCTGTTTGCCGCGGCCATTCTGGCGGGCGTTCTGGTCACGCTTATTGACCGGATTCAGCACGTTCTCTTGAATAAAATGGGGATGCGCACATGAGCTGGATGATCCTTGCCCTTGTCTTCTGGGTGTTCGCTTGGGGCACTAACATCGCCCTCGTCCGCTCGCGCCTGTCCGACACGACCGCGGTGAAATACACCGTGCCGATCCTGTTCGGCCTAACCATCGTTGTCCTGTGGGAGGCTGTCGTGCACTCCTTCGCCATCTCGCCTGCAATCCTGCCCGCACCTTCGGCCGTGGCAGACCGGTTCATCAACTCGACCGGTATGCTGTGGGAGGACTTCGTTCAGACCGTTCTGAAAGGCGCGTTGCGCGGCTATATTTTCGGAGTGCTCGCGGCCTTCGTCGTCGCGATCCTGATCGACCGCTCACCCTTCCTGACACGCGGGCTTCTGCCCATTGGGAACTTCGTGGCAGCCCTCCCCATTGTCGGCGTGGCGCCCATTCTGGTCAGCTGGTTCGGCTTTGATTGGCAGTCCAAAGCCGCCGTGGTCGTCGTGATGGTGTTCTTCCCGGTGCTGGTGAACACCGTACAAGGCCTGCGCGAGACCGACGCGATGCTGCGCGACCTGATGAAGACCTATGCCGCAGGCTACGTCAAAACGCTGCTCAAACTGCGCATCCCTGCCGCCATGCCCTTTATCTTCAACGGGCTGAAAGTGGCCGCGACGCTTGCCCTGATCGGGGCAATTGTGGCTGAATACTTTGGATCACCCACCCGTGGGATGGGGTTCCGAATTTCAACTGGTGTCGGCAGCCTGTCGATTGATCTGGTCTGGGCCGAGATCGTCGTCGCCGCCCTTGCGGGCACTGCCTTTTACGGCATCGTCGCATTTATCGAGAAAAAGGTGACCTTCTGGCACCCATCACAACGAGGCTGAGCAAATCAGCCCGCAAAACCAAACTAAAAAAGCATTCAACAAGGAGAGAGACATGAAACTTAAATCACTGATTGGCGCAGCTGCCCTTGCCGTCAGCGCCAGCGCGGCATCCGCGGCAGACGACGTCACGCTTCAGCTGAAATGGGTCACGCAGGGCCAGTTCGCGGGCTACTATGTGGCGCTCGAAAACGGCTATTACGCTGATGAAGACCTGAACGTCACCATCCTGCCCGGCGGCCCAGACATCGCCCCCACACAGGTGATTGCAGGCGGCAGCGCAGATGTGGTCGTCGAATGGATGCCAGCCGCCTTGGCTGCACGTGAAAAAGGCCTTCCGCTGGTGAACATTGCCCAGCCCTTCGCCTCGTCCGGCATGATGCTGACCTGCTGGGGCGACGTGGGCATTTCTTCGCCCGCTGATCTGGCCAACCGCACCCTTGGCGTCTGGTTTTTCGGCAACGAATTCCCCTTCATGAACTGGATGGGCAAGCTGGGTCTGTCGACCGACGGCAAAAGCGAAACCGGGGTGGAAGTGCTGAAGCAGGCCTTCAACGTGGACGCCCTGTTGCAGCGCCAAGCCGACTGTATTTCGACCATGACCTATAACGAATACTGGCAGGTGATTGACTCTGGCGTCAGCCCGGACGAGCTGGTCACCTTCAAGTATGAAGACCAAGGCGTCGCGACGCTGGAAGACGGTCTGTATGTGCTGGAAGACAACCTGTCGGACGCCGCCTTCTCCGACAAGATGGTGCGTTTCGTACGCGCCTCGATGAAGGGTTGGAAATGGGCCGAGGAAAACGCCGAGGCTGCTGCCCAGATCATCCTGGACTATGACGAAACCGGCGCCCAGACCGAAACCCACCAGATCCGCATGATCGGTGAAATCGGCAAGCTGACCGCAGGGTCGGACGGTTCGCTGGACGTCGCAGCTTATGAGCGCACCGTGGCCACCCTGCTGGGCGGCGGCTCGGATCCAGTGATCACTAAAGCACCTGAGGGCGCATGGACCAGCGCCATCACCGATGCTGCGCTGAATTAAGCCACTGACATACAAAAGAAAACGGCGCGCCATTTCGGTGCGCCGTTTGCGTTTCTAAAGCTTGTCAAAAGCTTGGTACCCGCGGCCGGACTCGAACCGGCACGGCCTATCCGGCCTAGAGATTTTAAGTCTCCTGTGTCTACCATTCCACCACGCGGGCATAGCCCCCTTTGCCTATCCCTAAAGTCAGGCAGGGGCAACGGCGGATCACACTGACGTGCCATCTTCCTTCACGGCTTGCATCGCCACATGGGTCGAGCTTTGCGCCACATTCGGCAAAGAGCTGATCTTCTCCCCCAGAACCCGGCGATAGTCACGCATATCTTGCGTGCGCACCTTCAAGAGATAATCAAAATGCGCGGCGAGCATATAGCATTCCTCGACCTCGGGAATAGCGGCGACCCCGTCGTTGAACGCCTTCAAAGCAGCCTCGCGCGTATCCGAGAGCTTCACCTCGACAAAGGCGACGTGATCGCGGCCCATTCGGATCGGGTCGATCTGCGCGCGGTATCCGGTGATCACGCCGGTCTTCTCAAGCTTTTTCAAGCGCGCTTGGGTGGGCGATTTTGACAGCCCGATCTTCCCCGCCAATTCAGTGATCGAGATCCGGCCGTCCGTCGACAGAATATCCAGAATCAAACGATCGAAGCGATCAAACTCGGCTTTCCATTCGTCCTGCATTTTTCGACCCTTTCAGACTCAAACATCACCTTGTAGCACTATTTCAGTCATTTTGGCTAGTCACTTTGGGATATGATAGTCACAACGACAAGTAAGGAGATCCGCATGACCACTGATCTGCGCACATTGATTGATGACCTCGCCTATACGGATGAAGAGCGCCATATCGCCGGCCTTGTGGACGCGGCCAATCTGTCTGACGCGGATCGCGCGCGGATTGCGACCAGCGGAGCGAAACTGGTGCGCGGCATCCGCGAAAGCTCGGATCCCGGGTTGATGGAGGTCTTTCTGGCCGAGTACGGGCTGTCCACCGACGAAGGCATCGCGCTGATGTGTCTGGCCGAAGCCCTGCTGCGCGTGCCGGATGCCGAGACCATCGACGCGCTGATCGAAGACAAGATCGCGCCGTCCGATTGGGGCAAACACCTTGGGCGCTCGTCGTCGTCATTGGTGAACGCCTCGACCTGGGCGCTTTTGCTGACCGGCAAGGTTTTAGAAGACCGCGAGCCGGGCATCGCCGGTGCCCTGCGGGGGGCCGTGAAACGTCTGGGCGAGCCCGTCATCCGGACCGCCGTTGGCCGCGCCATGAAGGAAATGGGCAGCCAATTCGTGCTGGGTGAAACCATCGGGGCCGCGATGAAACGCGGATCCAAGATGGAGGAAAAAGGCTTTACCTATTCCTACGACATGCTGGGCGAAGCGGCCCTGACAGACAGCGACGCACGGCGCTATCAGATGGCCTATGCCAAGGCGATTTCCGAGATCGCGGGCGCCTGCACCTCGGACGACATCCGGTCTAACCCCGGTATCTCGGTCAAACTGTCCGCGCTTTTTGCACGCTATGAACGTGCCCAGCACAAGCGTGTGATGGAGGTGCTGGTCCCCCGCGTCTCCGCCCTTGCACAGCTGGCGAAGTCGGCAGGCATGGGCTTCAACATCGACGCCGAGGAAGCCGACCGCCTGCAGATTTCTCTGGACGTGATCGAGAAGGTACTGGAAGACCCGGCGCTGGCCGGATGGGATGGATTTGGTGTCGTGGTACAGGCCTATGGCCACCGGGCCGGAGCCGTGATCGACTGGCTGCACGAAACCGCCACCCGTCTGAACCGCAAGATCATGGTCCGTCTTGTGAAAGGCGCCTATTGGGACAGCGAGATCAAGCGCGCGCAGGTCGAGGGGCTGGACGGCTTCCCGGTATTCACCCGCAAAGTCGCCACCGACGTCAGCTACATTGCCAACGCCAAGAAACTGCTTGGCCTGACCGACCGCATCTATCCGCAGTTCGCCACCCATAACGCCCACACCGCGGCGGCCATTCTGGACATAGCTCAAACCTCGGGCATCGACACGGCGGCCTATGAATTCCAGCGCCTGCACGGCATGGGCGAGCGTCTGCACCAGATCATCATGGATGCGAACCAGACCCGCTGCCGCATCTACGCCCCAGTCGGTGCGCATCGCGACCTGCTGGCCTATTTGGTGCGTCGCCTGCTGGAAAACGGCGCGAACAGTTCCTTCGTGAACCAGATCGTCGACGAAAGCGTCACCCCGGAAGAGGTCGCCGCCTGCCCGTTTGATGCCCTCGCTATTGAAGCGCCGCACGTGCCGACCGGTCCGGAACTTTTCGGTGCACGCAAGAACTCGATGGGTCTGGACCTGACCTATGACCCGCATCTGGATCAGATCGAGGCCGCGCGCGGAGCGTTCGCGGGCACCGATTTCTCGGCTGCACCGCTGATCGCGGGCACGCCAAAGGGCGGTCCGGTGATCACCGTCAAGAACCCCTCGACCCACACGCCCATTGGCCAAATCACATGGGCCAGCGCAAAGGATGTGGACACCGCATTGACCGCGGCCAAACCGTGGGACGCCAGCCCGTCTGAACGCGCTAAGGTCCTGAACCGCGCGGCGGATCTGTATGAAGAAAACCTCGGCCTGTTCTTCGCGCTTTTGTCGCGCGAGGCGGGGAAAATCTGGCTGGATTGCATGGGGGAACTGCGTGAAGCCGTTGATTTCCTGCGCTATTACGCCAGCCGCGTCGACAATCACTCCCGTGCGCCGGTAGGGCTGTTCACCTGCATCTCGCCGTGGAACTTCCCACTGGCCATCTTTACCGGCCAGATCGCGGGCGCGCTGGCTGTGGGCAATGGTGTGTTGGCGAAACCCGCCGAACAGACCGGGTTGATCGCCCATGAGGCGGTGAAACTGCTACATAAGGCGGGCGTCCCCACGGACGTCCTGCAGCTTCTGCCGGGCGACGGCGTGACCGTCGGCGCGGCCCTGACCTCGGACGCGCGGATTGGGGGCGTGGCCTTCACCGGCTCGACCGAAACCGCGCAGATCATCCGCCGTGCTATGGCCGCGAACATGGCGCCGTCTGCTCCGCTGATCGCGGAAACCGGCGGCCTGAACGCGATGATCGTCGACAGTACTGCCCTGCCCGAGCAAGCCGTGCGCGACATCGTCGCCTCGAGCTTCCAATCGGCAGGCCAGCGCTGCTCGGCCCTGCGCTGCCTCTACGTGCAAGAGGACGTGGCCGACGCCATGACCGAAATGCTGATCGGCGCGATGAACGAGTTGAAACAGGATGACCCGTGGCATCTGCATACGGACCTTGGCCCGGTGATTGATGACGAGGCCTTCCAAGGCATCAAGACCTATGTGGACGCCGCCCGCGCCGAGGGTCGCATCGCCCACGAGCTGACCGCGCCCGAAGGCGGGTATTTCATCGCTCCGACCCTGATCCGCGTGAACGGGATCGAAGAGATGAAGCGCGAGATCTTCGGCCCGGTTCTGCATATCGCCACCTTCAAAGCGGACCAACTGGATCAGGTGATCGACACGATCAACGCCACTGGATACGGCCTTACCTTCGGGCTGCACACCCGCATCGACGACCGCGTTCAGCATGTCTGTGACCGGATGCACGTGGGCAACGCCTATGTGAACCGGAACCAGATCGGCGCGATTGTTGGCTCGCAACCCTTTGGCGGCGAGGGCCTGTCTGGCACCGGCCCGAAGGCGGGTGGCCCGATGTATATGGATCGGTTCTGCCAACCTGCGCAGGCCGAGCGCCATGAGGATGACGGCGCGCCTGCGCCCGACGCAGACAAGCTGTCCAATTTAATTGCCCAAGCGCAGAGCAACGTGACTCTCTCGTCCTCGCGCTTGCCCGGACCGACCGGAGAGCTCAACCAGCTCTCGGTCCATCCGCGCGAACCGTTCCTGTGCATGGGACCGGGATCGGCAGCGGCTCAGGCGCAGAAAAGCGCGATTGAAGCGCTTGGCGGCACCGCTGTTTTGGCCCCCAACTTGGCGCCGGACACACTTGAGGCGATCGAAGGGATCGGTGGCGTGATCTACTGGGGCGCGGACGACATCGCCCGCCAGATCGTGACCATGCTGGCCAAGCGTCCGGGGACAATCCTGCCTCTGATCACCGGTGCGCCAACCGCGGAAACGGTGACCCACGAACGCCACCTCTGCGTCGACACGACGGCGTCCGGCGGCAATGCCGAGCTTCTGATGCTGGCCCAGACCAAGGCCTGATCGGCCTATGACTTGACCCGGTGACGTGCATCGGGTCAAGTCAGCCCATGTTCCCCATTCGCGATCACAACCCGTCCGAACGAGTCCCCTTGGTCACCTATGCTCTGCTGGCGGTGAACACGTTGGTTTTTCTCTATATGTGGCCGCTCTATGACACCGCGGCGGCGACGCAGGTCTTCATCGATTTCGGCATGATCCCCGCCCGCGTGTTACATGGTTTTGGGCTGGAAACGCTCATCACCTCGATGTTCCTGCATGGTGGTTTCATGCATTTCGCGGGCAATATGCTGTTTCTATGGATCTTCGGGGACAATCTGGAGGACATGTTGGGCCATGTGGTTTTCCTGTTGTTTTATCTGGCAACCGGGATTGCTGCGGCCCTTCTGCAGTTCGCTACTGACCCCGGCAGCACTGTACCCATGATCGGTGCGTCAGGTGCAATCGCCGGCGTGATGGGGGGGTATCTGCTGCTGTTTCCGAAGGCCAAGGTCGATGTGCTGTTCATCATCGTAATTATCTTCAAAATCATCCCCGTCCCGGCTTGGGCCGCCCTATTGGTCTGGTTCGGATTGCAGCTGTTCAACGGCGTTTCCACCCTTGGGGTCGAAGGAGGCGGCGTCGCGCACTGGGCCCATGCCGGGGGCTTTATTGCCGGGTTTGCCTTTATCCTGCCGCTCTGGCTGCGGCTTGGCGCACAGCGCTTCTGGTCGCGCACAGATGGTCACCCCGATCATCCCGAGGCGAAATATAAGCTAACCCGGACCAGCATTCCCCGGACCGGACGACGCAAGCATTGAAGGGAAAGCGAATGCGGCCAGCACGGCACGCCCAGCCAGCCTGCGCTTAACGAAGTGAGAAAACGCGCGTGAGACTTAGTTCGGGCCGACCGACTGGTTCGAAAGAACTTCGCTGATTTTATTTGCAAGGCTCGGGACGCTTGAACTGACGGTAAACCCGGCGAACAGACCGATCATCAGAACGGCAGCAGTCAGCGCGACCCAATCCACGGTCACAGCACCATCTTCGCAACGCGCAAAGCGCGCGAAATTCGACTTTTTGAGCGGCATCATAAACATGATCTACTCTATTTGCTAAGTTTGCGGCACAAATATGTCAGGTTGAATTCTTTTCCAACCTAGACCACCCTTAGCTTATAGGTTTTTCACCAAATTGTCGAATTTCTCAAAGATTGGCTCGTTGGCAGCAACAATGCTTCCGCTATCTAGGATTGTTTCACCTTCTATCGGCTCAACCATCCCGCCTGCTTCTTTAACGATCAGCAAACCGGCAGCGATGTCCCATGCATTCAGGCTGCGTTCCCAGTACCCGTCATAACGACCGGCGGCCACATAGGCCAAATCCAGAGCGGCAGAGCCAAAGCGGCGCACACCGGCACAGGACGGCAGAATGCGGGCCAGATCTTGCAGCGTTTCCGGCAGATCAGCGCGGCCACCGAAGGGTAAGCCCGTTGCAAAGATGCATTCGATCAGACGCGAACGGCCCGAGACACGCAGACGGCTTTGGTTCAGCCATGCGCCCTCGCCTTTTTCGGCATAGAACATCTCGTCCTTGGCGGCGTCATAAATCACACCGGCGACAATCTCGCCCTTATGTTCCAGCGCAATCGAGATTGCCCAGTGCGGCAGGCCGTGCAGGAAGTTGGTGGTGCCATCCAGCGGATCGACAATCCAGCGACGGGTCGGGTCTTTGCCCTCGGCCGCGCCGCCTTCTTCAGCCAGCCAGCCATAGTTCGGGCGGGCTTCCATCAGCTCTTCGCGGATGATCTTTTCAGCGGCAATGTCTGCCTTCGACACGAAGTCGCCAGCACCCTTCATCGAGACCTGCAGATTCTCGACCTCGCGGAAGTCCTTCACAAGGCTACGGCCAGCCTTGCGGGCTGCCTTGATCATCACGTTCAGATTTGCACTGCCTTGCATGGAAAGGACTCCTGATGTTTCAAACGGCGCGTATACGCCTGTACGCCTTGTTTGCCAAGCCTGAAAGGACGTCAACCGCGCTGAAGTTTCACCGGTTCTGAGCGGCACAGCCGGATCATATGCGCCATGAAGGGCACCATCGTATCTTCGTCCCGCGTGGCGGCATACATCTGCTTGCGCAGACCACCTTCCGTCAGGCGTTTTGTGACGAAATCCGGGTTGCGTTTTGCATCGGTCAGAACCCAGTCCGGCAACACGGCAACCCCCCGCCCCGCAGCGACCAGCATCAGGATGACCTCGGTCATTTCGACCTGCCTGATTCCGCGCGGCTCGACCCGTTCGGGCGTCAAAAGCCCAGTGAATACATCAATTTTCGAGCGCTCCACGGGATAGGTCAGCAAAAACTCCTGCTCGAAATCCTCGGCGACGACGAAATCCTCGTCCGCCAGACGATGCCCGGCTGCCGCGACAAACCGCGGCTCATATGCAAACAGCGGCGAGAAGGTAATGCCCGCCACATCCACCGGATCGGATGAAATGACGAAATCCACTTCCTCGCGCCGTAAAGCTTCGATGGCGTCAAAGGCAAGGCGTTGGCGGATATCCAGATCCACGTCTGGCCACGCGTGTCGTAGCTTATCGAGCACCGGAAACAGCCAATCGAAACAGGCGTGGCATTCAATCGCGATGTGCAACCGGCCCGAACGGCCAGACTTCAGCGCGCGAAATTCTTCTTCCAGGCGGTCAATTTCCGGCAACACTTGTTCGGCCAGACGCAAGAGCTTCATCCCCGCAGGGCTCAGACGCATGGGCTTGGTCCGCCGGTGGAACAGCTCCATCCCGACCTGTTCCTCCAGCCCTTTGATCTGGTGGCTCAGCGCGGATTGCGTGATGTGCAGAATGTCCGCCGCCCGTGCCAAAGAGCCCGCATGGTGGATGGCGCGCACGGTGCGCAGATGGCGGAACTCGATGTACATGCACGAACCTCATGTTCTTTGTGAGAATTATGAATTTGTCTCACAACACATCATGGGGCACAAGAGGGCAACTTCGCAAAACAGCCGCCGAGGAAGCCATGACCACGCCTAATATCTCGTTCGAGTTCTTCCCCCCGCAATCGCTGGACGCTTCGTTCCGCCTGTGGGAAACCGTGCGCCAACTGGCCCCTCTGGATCCCAATTTTGTCTCGGTCACGTACGGCGCTGGCGGAACCACGCGTGAACTGACCCATGATGCGGTTGGCACGATCCACAAGCATTACGGCCTGAACGTCGCGGCGCACCTGACCTGTGTCGAGGCCTCGCGCGAAGAGACATTGGCGATTGCGAAAAGCTATGCGGACGTTGGCGTGAAGGAAATTGTGGCCCTGCGTGGGGATGCCCCAAAAGGCGCGGATCGCTTCACCGCCCGCGAAGATGGCTTTGCGAACTCGATCGAGCTGATCGAGGCCTTGGCCAACACCGGAGACTTCCACATCCGCGTGGGCGCTTATCCTGACCCCCACCCCGAAGCCGCCGATCTGGACGCTGACGTCGCATGGCTGAAGCGCAAGGTAGATGCGGGCGCAGGTTCGGCTATCACGCAGTTCTTCTTCGAGGCGGACACGTTCTTCCGCTTCCGCGACAAATGCGAAAAGGCCGGGATCGATGTGCCGATCATTCCGGGCATCCTGCCCATCGAAAACTGGAAAGGCGTGCGCAAATTCGCCGAGCGTTGCGGCACTGCAATCCCCAGCTGGCTGGATGATGCGTTCCAGAAGGCCGAACGTGACGACCGCACCGACCTTCTGGCCACCGCGCTTTGCACCGAGCTGTGCTCGGATCTGATCGACGGTGGCGTGGAAGACCTGCATTTCTACACGCTGAACAAACCCAGCCTGACCCGCGATGTGGCCCACGCACTGGGCGTCACGCCGCAAGTCAATCTGGCGAAAGTTGCCTGACCAAGGCCACGCCACGACGTCACAAACCTTGTGACCCTGCGTAAGTCTTGCATGAACACACTCACCACCTAGCCTTTCCGAACACTGCTTCGGAAAGGCCTTTTTCATGCTGCACGCAACCTCGTTCGATCAACTGCCAACGCTTGACGTCACCGCCTCGATGTCGGGGCTGGAGTTTATGCAAGGCGTCCTGAATGGCACCGTGCCCGGACCGCCCATCGGAGTGACGCTAAACTACCACCTACATGCGGTCGAAGATGGAAAGGTCACCTTCCACGGCACCCCCGAATTCGAGCACTGTAACCCGATGGGCACCGTGCATGGCGGCTGGTACGGCACGCTTCTGGACAGCGCGATGGCCTGCGCGGTGATGACCCGTGTCCCGAAGGGATCAGTCTACACCACATTGGAATACAAGGTGAATATCCTGCGCCCCATCCCGCGTGGCATGTTGATCGAGGCCACGGCACAGGTTCAACACGCCGGGCGCTCGACCGGGATTTCCAATGGCGAGATCCGGGGCGTCGAGGATGGCAAACTTTATGCCACCGGCTCGACCACCTGTATCATCATGAAGGTTGCTTAAAACGCCAGCGACTGCACCGTCACGGTTTCAATCGCGCCATAGCCATTGAACCGCGTGACGGTCGCAAAACTGTAGGCGCCCATGCCTGCAATCAGAAGATAATCCTCTTCCGCCAGATCCTCGGGAAGCGCCAGCGGGTCCGGCAATTGGTCGATGGAATCGCAGGTCGGCCCAAACACAACGCGTTTTTCCAACGCGCCTTGGTGCGCTTCGCCGTTGGCGCGCACGGTTTTCAGACGGTCCGGCACGCCAATGGACGGCGCTTCCGACAATGCGCCATAGATCCCGTCATTTAGATAGACAGCGCCATCTTCGCGGATGGCTTTGACGCAGGTGGCCAGACTGAAGGCCTCGGCCACCATGGCGCGACCCGGCTCGCACACCAGTTCCGGAGCGTCGTCGCCAAACTCGACCACAACAACCGCGTGGATAGCGTGGAAGATCGCTTCAAGGTCCGGGGCGACACCGCGGTTCGCGGCAAACCCGCCGCCCACATTCAGGCGATGCAAGCGGATGCCCGCACGTTTCGCGACGTCTGCACATTGCGACACATAGGCGACCCACGCCGAAGGATCGGCGCATTGCGTGCCGGGGTGGAAGGTCATCGACGGCGTAAAGCCCGCCGCCTGCGCATGCTGAAGCAGCGCGACCGCCTGATCGGGATCCGCGCCGAACTTTGCCCCGAAATTATAGGCCGCGCCGTCAACCGGAAGCGCCAAACGGACAGAGATCTCAACACCTTGCGGCGGAACCTGCGCGATCAGCTTGTCCAGTTCGCGTGCGCTGTCCACGGAATAGGATTGCACGTTCAGCGCCACGGCCTGTGCGATCTCGGCACGGGAGCGCACCGGGTTGTTATAATGCATTTCAACATCGCGAGAGACCGCACGCAGCGCCAACATCTCGGCCGGGCTGGCCACATCGAAGGCCTGTAGGCCGGCGGTCACGAGGTTCTCCAACACCATCGGCGCATCGTTGGCTTTGACCGCATAGGTCACCAACCCATCAAACCCCGCAATAAAGCGGCGCGCGGTGGATTGCAGCACGGCGGGCGCGAAATACATGACCGGCTGCATCGGGCGCTCGGTCTTGAGGTGGGACAAGGGGGTCAGCCAAATCGAGGGTTGTCTGCTCATGGTCTTATTTCCGGGATCCTGTTGACGCTAACTTTAGAATCTCAATCCGTGCCGTCGATTTCCAGTGGCACTCCGGACGAAATGCCGGTTAAATGTCGTCAGATTGATAGAAAGACCTGACACATGGACGACACAGACCGCGAACTTCTGGCGCAGCTTGAAAGCAACGCCCGCCTGCCGGTGGCAACTTTGGCGCGGCGTTTGGGGCTGGCGCGCTCGACCGTGCAGGCACGGATCGAACGCCTTGAAGAGAAAGGCATTATCGCGGGCTATGCGCTTCGACTGGGGGACGCAGCGCGCGGGGATCGCATCCGCGCAACCGTGTTGATTTCAATCGAACCACGCTCGACCCCAGCAGTTCTGGCCCGCCTGAAAACCCTGACGCAGGTCGAAGCCGCCCACACGGCCTCGGGCCGCTGGGATATGGTGCTGCAACTGGCGGCACCCTCCACCGCGTTGCTGGACGAGGTCTTGGACGCGATTGGCGAGATCGACGGGGTGAAAGGCTCGGAAAGTCTGATCCACCTCTCGACGCGGATCGACCGGCTGGGCTAAGATTGTCGCGATATAGTTAATTCCCTTTTCAAGGACCAAGTTCTTGCAGCCTAAAGACGTTCACACCATTGAAACTGCTCCGATCGCGGGGCAAAAACCGGGGACATCAGGGCTGCGCAAGAAGGTCGCTGTGTTTTCCGAACCCGGCTATCTGGAGACCTACACGCAAGCGATTTTCAACGCGATTACGCCTGCCGGAAAGACGTTTGTTTTGGGCGGCGACGGGCGCTTTTTCAACAGCGACGCCATCGCCACGATCCTGCGCATGGCCGCCGCGAATGGCGTGGCGAAAATCATCGTTGGGCAGAACGGCATTCTATCGACCCCTGCGGTCAGCCACCTAATCCGGAAGCGGGGTGCCGATGGCGGGTTTATCCTATCGGCCAGCCATAATCCGGGTGGACCGAACGGCGATTTTGGTCTGAAATACAACACCGAAAATGGCGGGCCAGCGCCGGAAGCGATCACGGATAAGATCGTGGCTTGTGCTGAAGATATCTCAAGCTACCGGATCATGGGGGATCTACCCAAAACGCTGAATACCCTCAGCGATCTGGGCACGTACACAGCTGGCGGCATGGAGATCGAGGTCGTCGATCCGGTCGCAGATTACGCGACGCTGATGGAAGAGCTGTTCGATTTCAACGCCATCCGCAAGATGATCAGCGCGGGCTTCACCCTGCGCTTTGACGCGATGCACGCGGTCACCGGGCCATATGCCACCGAAATTCTGGAACATCGCCTTGGGGCCGCGCCCGGCTCGGTCGTGAATGCCATCCCGTTGGAAGATTTCGGCGGCGGACATCCGGACCCCAACCCCGTGTGGGCGAAGGTGCTGTACGATCATATGCACGGGCCGGATGCGCCGGATTTCGGCGCGGCCTCAGACGGAGATGGCGACCGGAACATGATTGTGGGCCGCGGCATTTATGTGGCGCCGTCCGACAGTCTGGCGGTGCTGGCGGCCAATGCGCATCTTGCCCCCGGCTACGCGCACGGGATTGCGGGTGTGGCACGCTCGATGCCCACCTCGGCGGCGTCGGACCGCGTGGCGGAAAAGCTGGGGATCGAGGCCTTCCAGACCCCCACCGGTTGGAAGTTTTTCGGCAACCTACTGGATGCTGGCCGCGCCACGCTCTGCGGCGAAGAAAGCGCAGGTACTGGATCGGACCATGTCCGCGAAAAGGATGGGCTGTGGGCGGTGCTCTTGTGGCTAAACATCTTAGCGGTGCGCGGCGAAAGCGTGGCCGATATTCTGCTGGATCACTGGCAGACCTATGGTCGGGACTACTATTCCCGCCATGATTACGAAGGGCTGGACACCGACGCTGCGAATGCCGTCATGGCCGACCTGAAGGAACGGCTACCCACCCTGCCCGGCCAGGCCGCAGCCGGGCTGGCCGTAAGTGCCGCCGAGGATTTCGCCTATACCGATCCAATCGACGGCTCGGTCGCCACCGGGCAAGGCCTCATCCTGACCTATGAAGGCGGCGCACGCGCCATGCTGCGTCTGTCAGGCACCGGGACCGAAGGCGCGACGTTGCGGGTTTATCTCGAGCAATACGCCGCGCCAGATGGCGACCTGACCCGCGACACGCAAGAGGCGCTGTCAGAGGTCATTGCCGCCACCTCGCAGATCGCCAAGATCGAAAAGATGCTGGGCCGCACCGGGCCGGATGTTGTCAGCTAAACACAAGTACAGCGGACAGGCATAAAAGCAAAACGCCCAGCGCTTGACCGGGCGTTTGTCAATTCTCGGAGTAGGTTAGCCCGTCACTTCCGTGCAGGTTCCGCGTCCCCAGCCCGACTTGGCACCCGAGGCAGAGAAGTCATAGTGTCCGTCTTTCAGGTTCACATTGTAGTGCAGCGTATAGCTGTAGTCGTCGCTGAACATCAGATACGTCACCGAATCCAGACCGGGATAGACACTGGCCGTCTTCTTTTCGCCACCCATCATCAGATATCCATCCTTGCCACCGTCAATCGCCACCAAGGTCACGGCCATTTCAGGTAGATTTCCGTTCGGAACCTCGCAATTGAAGGTCTGTTCCTGTGCCAGAGCCATAGTGGGGGTGAACGCCAAAAGAAGGAGTGCTTTTTTCATATGTGTATTCGCCTGTTGATCCGGGTTTCCGTCAGACAGCATAGATTGATCCGTCGCGTGGCCCGAACTGCTACGGGTTGAATATGGCATCAATTTGTCAAAACCCCATCCAACCCTTTCATTCGTTAACCATTTCCGGATAACCCCCGATCTCCCGGTCAATCCAGTCAATTTCACCATTCCCCGACCCCTTGGGCGCAGGCGGGGTTTCCCTTTGCCGCCCACTTGGGTAAACGGTCTTTGATTTATGAGATTTGGGACGACCACCATGGCCATGGACAAGACCTTCGACGCAGCCTCTGCCGAAGCACGCATCTATCAGACCTGGGAAGAGGCTGGCGCCTTCAAAGCCGGCGCAAATGCCAAACCCGGCGCCGACAGCTTCACCATCATGATCCCGCCGCCCAACGTGACGGGCGCGCTGCACCTTGGCCACGCGTTCAACAACACGCTGCAGGACATCCTGATCCGCTGGCACCGTATGCGGGGCTTTGACACGCTGTGGCAGCCCGGTCAGGACCACGCAGGCATCGCCACCCAGCTTCAGGTCGAAAAGATGCTGGCCGAAACCCAGCAGCCCGGTCGCCGTGATCTGGGCCGCGAGAAGTTTCTCGAGAAGGTCTGGGAATGGAAGGGCGAATACGGCTCGACCATCATCGAACAGCTGAAGCGTCTGGGCTCGACCTGCGACTGGTCCCGCAACGCCTTCACCATGGCCGGTGCTCCGGGCGATCCGCGTACGGGTCACGAGAACTCTGCCAACTTCCACGATGCCGTTCTGAAGGTCTTCGTCGATATGTACGACAAAGGCCTGATCTATCGCGGCAAGCGTCTGGTCAACTGGGACCCGCATTTCGAAACCGCAATCTCGGATCTTGAGGTCGAGAATATCGAGACCCCGGGCCACATGTGGCACTTCAAATACCCGTTGGCCGGTGGTGCGACCTATACCTATGTCGAGAAGGACGAAGACGGGAATATCACGCTGGAAGAAGAGCGCGACTATATCTCGATCGCAACGACCCGACCGGAAACCATGCTGGGCGACGGCGCTGTTGCCGTGCACCCCGATGACGAACGCTATGCGCCCATCGTGGGCAAGCTCTGTGAAATCCCTGTTGGTCCGAAAGAGCATCGCCGCCTGATCCCCATCATCACCGATGAATACCCGGACATGAATTTCGGGTCTGGTGCCGTGAAGATCACCGGCGCGCATGACTTCAACGACTATCAGGTTGCCAAGCGCGGCGGCATCCCGATGTATTCGCTGATGGACACACGCGGCGCGATGCGGGCCGATGGCCTGCCCTATGCGGACGAAGCGGCGACCGCCCAGCGCATTGCGAACGGCGAAGAAACCTTTGACGAGGCGAAGATCGCCGCGATGAACCTTGTCCCGGATGAATTCCGCGGGCTGGACCGGTTCGAGGCCCGTAAGCTGGTAGTCGATCAGATCACCGCAGAAGGTCTCGCCGTGATGATCACCAAAACCGTCGAGGTCGACGGTGAAGAGGTCACCGGCACCGTGCCTTACGTCGAAAACAAGCCGATCATGCAGCCCTTCGGCGACCGCTCGAAAGTCGTCATTGAGCCGATGCTGACCGACCAATGGTTCGTGGACGCTGAGAAGATCGCCGGCCCCGCGCTGGACGCGGTGCGCAACGGCGACGTGAAAATTCTGCCTGAAAGCGGCGAGAAAACCTTCTATCACTGGCTGGAAAACATCGAGCCGTGGTGTATCTCGCGTCAGTTGTGGTGGGGCCATCAGGTGCCCGTTTGGTACGGCCTTGATCTGTCCGGCCAAGGTTTCAAGGACGACGAGAACGATAACGAACTTGACCTGGTCGAAATGGGCCGTCTGCTTCTGGACCAAGACCTTCTGCCGGGTCACGAGCACAGCCACTGTGCCCATGACTTCGACGCGGTCGCGCCGAAGTTTGACGAGGTTCTGGTCATGCTGCCCGCGCCGCTCAACCACGCTCGTGTGGTCGAAGTGGCCACCCGTGCCGAAGCCATTCACATGCTGGCTGAAAGCCTTGCAGCCTATGAGACATCGCAGGATCCCACCAAGCTGGTCTACCCGGTCTGGCGTGACCCCGACGTGCTCGACACATGGTTCTCGTCTGGCCTGTGGCCCTTTGGCACGCTGGGCTGGCCTCAGGACACGGACGAGCTTAACCGCTTCTTCCCAGGTGACGTGCTGATCACAGGTCAGGACATTCTGTTCTTCTGGGTCGCGCGTATGATGATGATGTCTCAGGCTGTCTGCCACAAAAACCCGTTCCACACGGTCTATCTGCACGGGTTGGTCCGTGACGAGAAGGGCAAGAAAATGTCCAAGACCACGGGCAATGTGATCGATCCGCTCGAGATCATTGACGAATACGGTGCGGACGCGTTGCGGTTTACCAACACCGCTATGGCATCCATCGGCGGCGTGTTGAAAATGTCCAAGGATCGCGTGGCTGGTTACCGGAATTTCGGCACCAAACTTTGGAATGCTGCACGTTTCGCCGAAATGAACGACTGTAAACCGGTCGCGGATTTCGATCCGAAAAGCCCGACGCAGACGGTGAACCGCTGGATAATCTCGGAAACCGCGAAGATCCGCGAAGATGTGGACGCCGCGCTGACCGCCTATCGTTTCAACGACGCCGCACACGGGCTTTATGCATATGTCTGGGGCAAGGTGTGCGACTGGTATGTCGAGTTCTCGAAGCCGCTTCTGAACTCGGATGACGCGGCTGTAGTCGCCGAGACCCGCGCGACCATGGCATGGGTCATCGACCAGTGCCTGATCATGCTGCACCCGATCATGCCGTTCGTGACCGAAGAGCTGTGGGGCCAGATCGCCGAGCGCCCGAAGATGCTGATCCACGCCGATTGGCCGGAATATGGCGCCGAGCTGACGGACGAAGACGCCGCGCGCGAAATGAACTGGGTGATCTCGCTGATCGAAAACATCCGTTCTGCCCGTTCGCAGATGCACGTCCCCGCAGGTCTGAAAATCCCGGTGATCCAGCAGGAACTGGACGCGGCTGGACGCACTGCCTTGGAAAATAACCAAGCGCTGGTGATGCGTATGGCGCGTGTGGATTCGATCACAGAAATGGCCGAGCTGCCCAAGGGCTGCATCACGGTCGCCGTGGCAGGTGGCATCTTCGCCCTGCCTCTGGCCGAGATCATCGACGTGGACGAAGAAATCGCGCGGCTTGAGAAGACGCTGGGCAAGCTGGCCAAGGAACTGGGTGGTCTGCGCGGCCGTCTGAAGAACCCGAAATTCGCAGAAAACGCCCCGGCTGAGGTTCTGGCCGAGACCAAGGCGAACCTCGCCGCCCGGGAAGAGGAAGAGGCGACGTTGAACGCCGCACTCGATCGTCTGAAAGAAATCTAATGGACTGGCCGGGGCAACCCGGCCTTTTCTTTTGGCGCGTCATTTCAACCTTGCCCGTCTGCCTGCGCCCTGCTCTAACAAAAGCATGACCAAGACCCATGCCCGCCTGACCCCGCTTGCCGACAGCCTTCCTGCAACCGTACCCTTCGTCGGTCCCGAAACGCAGGAACGCGCCCGCGGGCGTGTGTTTGCGGCACGGCTGGGCGCGAATGAGAACACGTTTGGCCCCTCCCCGCGCGCGATTGCTGCGATGCAAGCCGCAGCAGGTGATGTCTGGATGTATGGCGACCCGGAAAACTACGACCTGCGTCATGCGCTGGCCGACCACCACGGCATCGCACCGGAAAGCATTCTGGTGGGCGAAGGGATCGACGGGATCCTTGGCTATCTGGTGCGACTACTCATTGGACCGGGCGACACGGTCGTGACGTCGCAAGGGGCCTATCCGACCTTCAACTACCACGTCGCGGGCTTTGGGGGCGTGCTGGAAACAGTTCCCTATAAGGACGATCACGAAGACCCCGTGGCGCTGATCGCCAAGGCGGTCGAGGTCGGTGCCAAGCTGGTTTACATCGCCAACCCGGACAACCCGATGGGAACCTGGCATGATGCCGAGACCATTCAGCGCATGATCGACGCGGTGCCCGAGGGCTGCCTACTGGTGCTGGACGAGGCCTATATCGAATTTGCTCCGGAAGGCACCGCGCCTGCGCTGAACACAGACGATCCGCGCGTGATCCGTATGCGCACATTCTCGAAAGCGTACGGGATGGCGGGCGCGCGGGTTGGCTATGCGATTGGACAGGCCGACCTGATCACCGCCTTCAACAAGATCCGCAACCATTTCGGCATGTGCCGGATGTCTCAGGCAGGCGCGTTGGCCGCTTTGAAGGATCAGGAGTATCTTTCGCAGGTGGTCGCGAATGTGGCCGAAGCCCGCGCCCGAATTGACCAGATCGCGCGCGCGGGCGGGCTAACCACCCTGCCCTCAGCCACCAATTTCGTAGCCGTGGATTGCGGACAGGATGCGGCGTTCGCCAAGGCGGTCTTGGATCAGCTCATTGCGCTGGACGTCTTCGTCCGCATGCCCTTTGCCGCCCCGCAAAACCGCTGCATCCGCATTTCGGCAGGCCGGCCCGAGGAGTTGGACACCTTCGCCGCCGCCCTCCCCAAAGCGCTCGCATCCGCCAGAAAATAGCCCGACCCTCCCACTTTCCTCTTGCCCACAATACCTTGGGGGAGAGGGATCTTCCAAAGGAAGATCGCTCGGGGGCAAAGCCCCATCAGGCTCACAACGTGAGCCAACAAATACCATGTAGCACAAGGTGCGTTCCCGGCACGTTAGACTTCGGCGATCACCTGCGCCGCAGCGTCCAGCGCGCCCGCACCATGCGGGATGCCCAGCGCGGTCAGGCCCGACTGAATGGCGGACAGCGCGCCCATCACCATCGGCGCGTTCACATGCCCCATATGGCCCAAACGGAAAAATCCGTCGCCGTGGGGGTCTTCGGGCGTGGACATACCAAGGCCAATACCCAGTGTGACGCCCATGTTCTGCTCGGTCCAGTTGCGCAGCGCGGTGCCGTGTGGCGCACCGACATGCAGCGAGGTCACAGCGGTCGAGCGATGCGCGGGATCGGTCACGTTCATCTGCAACGGGCCATCCGCCCCCCACGCGTCAAACGCCGCCCAGATCGCGCGGGCCAGATGGGTGTGACGCGCCCATACAGCCTCCATCCCGCCTTCATCTGCAATCATCGCCAAAGATTCCCGCAGGTCATAGAGGTGATGTGTCGGGGCGGTACCACCGAAATACTGATAGAAGAGCTCCGGATTGGCGCGCGGTTCCCAATCCCAATAGCGCGACACGCGGGGATTGGCGGCACGGGCGGTCGCGGCCTTATCATTAAAGAACACAAACCCCATGCCCGGCGGCACCATCAGCCCCTTTTGCGAGGCCGCGATGGCGACATCCACGCCCCACTCGTCCATCTCGAACCGGTCACAGCCCATCGAGGCGATACAATCCACCATCAACAGTGCTGGGTGGCCCGCAGCATCCATCGCCGCGCGCACTGCCGCCACGTCGTTCCGGATCGACGTCGACGTATCCACATGGGTCAGCAGAACCGCCTTCAACGCATGTGCAGTGTCGGCGCGCAAAAGCGCCTCAACACGGGTGGGATCAACGGGGGTTTTCAAACCGAACTCCTCGATCACCGGATCGATACCCAGCCCGCTCGCCATTTCACTCCAACCATGTCCGAACCGCCCGGTGCATAGCGACAACACCTTGTCGCCGGGCGCCAGCGTGTTGGACAGCGCCGCTTCCCACGCACCGTGGCCATTGGCGATATAGATCACCGCGTGATGCCGGGTGCGGGCGACCGATTTCAGCCCGCCAATCAGCCCCGGCATCATGTCCACGACCTCGCCCGCATAGATGTTCGGGGCCGCGCGATGCATGGCTTGCAGCACGCGGTCCGGCATGACCGAGGGGCCGGGAATGGCCAGATAGGAACGACCGTGGGATAGGGACATGGGGGGCTCTTTCACTTCTCAGACCTCAAGCGGTAATGCGCCATCCCAATTGCGTCAACGCCGTAGTCAGGGCCACCTTCTTGTTTGTGGCGCGCGGACAAGCTACATCCCGTAGGTACCCTTTTGGGCGGAAACTCAGATCTGGACCGAAACCGCATGTTCAAGAGCTTGTATGCCAAGATCAAACGACGCGAACGTGCGTGGAAGAACGGGTTCGGGATGGACATCTCGACGCCCGAAGCACGGCGTGCAGCACGGCTGCGCAGCAACATCATCGACCATTCCTTCGTGCGCCGGGTTCTGCCCAATCGCTATCAGCTGTCGCCCGATGCGTGGCGGTCGAACCAGCCCGATCCGGTGCATTTTCCGGCGCTGAAAGCGGCCGGGATCAAGACCGTGATCAACCTGCGGGGCGAGAGCAAATTCTCGCACTATCTGTTCGAGGTCGAAGCCTGCCGCGACTATGGCATGACGTTGATCGATCACCAGATGACCGCCTACGCTGCGATGGAGCGTGAGGTTTATTTGGAGTTGCTGAACATCATGGAACGCGCCGAAAAGCCGTTTCTGATCCACTGCAAATCCGGCGCAGATCGCACCGGCATCGCGTCGGCGCTTTATCTGTTGGACCAATGTGGCGCGGCGGTTGACGACGCGCGCGCGCAGCTGTCCTTGAAATACGCCCACCAACGCTGGTCGAAAGCGGGTATTCTAACTGCGATGATCAATGCCTATGCCGATCACTACAAGAACGACCCGATCTCGATCCGGGATTGGCTGACACAGCACTATGACCCCGAGGCAATCACCCAAGCCTTTCAGGCGAAACGGAAAAAGTAATGAGTTCTGACACTGCCCGCACCGACCAGAAAGAGATGATCCGATGGCTGTGGAAGGGCTATATGCGCGCCTATCGCCTGCCTTTGGTGCTGGCGATGCTGTTGATGCTGACCGAAGGGCTGGCGCTGGGTGGCCTAAGCTACATGATCAAGCCGATGTTTGATGTGGCGTTCTCGTCCGGGTCGACCCAAGCCATCGTCGTCGTCGCCCTGATCGTCGCGGGCATCTTCGTCACCCGCGCGTTCGCTGCCTTCGGACACCGTGTGTTGATGGTCCATGTGGGCCAACGCGTGGCCGCGAAACTGCAATCGGACATGGTGGCGCATATGCTGACATTGGACAGCAGCTATTTCCGCGACAACTCGCCCGGCACGCTGATGGAGCGCGTGCGCGGAGATGCGCAGGCCATTGCCACCATCTGGGAGGTCGTGCTGGCCGCCGTCGCTCGCGACGTCGTATCCCTGTTGGCCCTTCTGGGGGTTGCCATGTCGATCGACTGGCTGTGGGTCGTTGTGGCCGTGGCGGCTGCGCCCGTCCTGACCTACCCAATGGGCATCCTGCAAAAGCGCGTGCGCAAGACGACGACAGACAGCCGGGGAGCTGCCGCCCAAATCTCGACCCGGTTGGACGAGATCTTCCACGGCATCAACTCGATCAAACTGTCGGGGACTGAGAAGCATGAACAATCCCGCGTCGATCGCGAGATTGACGTCTTCGCCAAGACCCACCTACAGAGCCAGGCCAACCAGGGCGCCATCGTGGCCCTGATCGACATCATCGCCGCGATCGGCTTCTTCGGCGTGCTGGTCTATGGCGGGTTGCAGATCAATGCGGGCGTAAAAACCGTGGGCGAATTCATGAGCTTCTTCACTGCAATGGCGCTGGTCTTTGATCCGCTGCGCAATCTGGGCAAAGTGTCCGGCGGGTGGCAGGCGGCGATGGCCAGCATGATGCGGATCCGCGACGTCTTCGCCCAGCGCCCGTCGATCCTGTCCCCGGCCAAACCCGCCGCCCTGCCCGCCAAGGCCGCGCAGGCGGATATCGTGCTGGACAACGTGAATTTTGCCTATGGCGACACGCCTATCCTGCGTGGTGCGAGCTTCACCGCTGAGGCGGGCAAAACCACCGCTCTGGTGGGGGCCTCCGGCGCGGGCAAAAGCACCGTGTTTAACCTGCTAACGCGTTTGGCGGATGCCAAGACAGGCGTGGTCAAGATCGGCGGCGCGGACGTGACCGCCTTGCCGCTGGATCAGCTGCGCGGGCTGTTCTCGGTGGTTAGCCAAGAGGCACTGCTGTTTGACGAAACGCTGCGCGACAACATCCTGATGGGGCGCGAAGACGTAGACGACGCAATGATGAAACACGCGCTGGACACGGCGCATGTGGCGGACTTCCTGCCACGGCTGGAGCACGGGCTGGACAGCCCTGCTGGGCCGCGTGGCTCGAACCTGTCGGGCGGACAGCGCCAGCGGGTTGCTATTGCACGCGCGGTGCTGCGCGATGCGCCGGTCTTGCTGTTGGACGAGGCGACCTCGGCGCTCGACACGAAATCCGAGAAGCTGGTACAGCAGGCGCTGGACACCCTGTCCAAGGGCCGCACGACGCTGGTCATCGCGCACCGCCTGTCTACCGTGCGCGATGCCGACAAGATCGTCGTGATGGATCAGGGCCGCGTGGTGGATCAGGGCACCCATGACGAGTTACTAGAGCGCGGTGGCCTTTATGCGCAGCTCTATAATCTTCAGTTTCAGGATGGCGGTGGCGACGCGCCGGACAGCACATCCACACACAAAGACAAGGTCTATCTGCCCAAGGAAGCCAAGGAACCACCCCGCTGGTCGTTCCGCGGCATTCTATCGGGCAGCTTGTGGCGCAAGCGCAAGGACTGACCCTTGGACACACAGGAGAGCAACATGACAGACCGCACTGTGTTGAAGGTCTCGGGCGCAGATCGGGAAAGCTTTCTGCAGGGGCTGGTGTCGAATGACGTGAAGGGGCTGAAGGATGGATTGGTCTATGCCGCGCTGCTAACCCCGCAGGGCAAGTATTTGGCGGATTTCCTGCTGGTCCCGGCAAAGGACGCCATTCTGATCGACGTGGCCACGGATCTGGCACGCTCGCTGGCGCAGCGCCTGACGATGTACAAGCTGCGCGCAGATGTCGTGATCGAGGCGACGGACATCATGCCCGCCCGCGGGCTGGGTGAGGCACCCGAAGGCGCCTTTGCTGATCCGCGTCATGCGGAACTGGGATGGCGCGCCTATGACGGGCGTGAGAGCGACACGAGCGTCGACTGGGACGCCATTCGCGTGGCCCATTGCATCCCGGAAACTGGGATCGAGCTGACGGGCGACAGCTATTTGCTGGAAGCCGGGTTCGAGCGGTTGAACGGCGTGGATTTCCGCAAGGGCTGCTATGTCGGTCAGGAAGTGACCGCGCGCATGAAGCACAAGACCGAGTTGAAGAAGGGTTTGGCCACCGTGTCTGTCGACGGTGAAGCCCCTGTTGGCATGGCGATTACACGGGATGGGAAGCCCGTTGGAACGCTGTTCACCCAATCAGATGGTCAGGCGATTGCCTATTTGCGGTTTGATCGGGCAGGACCGGGCATGCAGGCCGGGGACGCAGTGGTCAGCTGGGAGGGGTAAGGGGCGCTGCCCCCGCATGATTTTCCTGCGGAAATTCATGCCCCCCGAGGTATTTACAACAAGAAAATAAGGCTTAGGCGTAGCGCCATTTGCCGTGGCCGATCCCGTCCAGCGTATAGGCGCCGACGCCATAGCGGATCAGGCGCAGGGTCGGGTGGCCGACGGCTGCGGTCATGCGGCGGACTTGGCGGTTCTTGCCCTCGGTGATTTTCAGTTCGATCCAGCAATCAGGCACGGATTTACGCATGCGGATGGGCGGATTGCGCTGCCAGAGACCGGCAGGTTCGTCGATGCGGTGCGCTTTGGCCGGGCGGGTGCGTCCGTCCTTTAGGTTGACACCATCGCGCAGCGCCTGAAGGGCGGCCTCGTCTGGAATGCCTTCCACTTGCACCCAGTATGTTTTCGCAAGCTTATGCTTCGGGTTTGCAAGCCTCGCCTGAAGCTTTCCGTCATCCGTCAGCACCAAAAGCCCTTCGCTGTCGCGATCAAGACGCCCCGCCGCGTAGACGCCCGGCAGGTCAATATAGTCCGATAGGGTCTGGCGGTCGCTACCCTCGTTGCCGCGATCGGTGAACTGCGACAGCACATTAAAGGGCTTGTTGAAGAGGATCGTGGTCATCTGGGCCTCAAACACAAAGGGCAGAGCCTGCGCCCTGCCCTCTTTGGGGTATTCACAAGTCGCTTAGGCGCGCTCGGAATACTCCATGGTTTCGGTGTTGACCACGATGGCTTCACCCTGTGCCACGAAGGGCGGAACCGAAATGCGTACGCCATTGTCCAGAACGGCGGGCTTGAAGCTGTTGGCAGCCGTCTGACCTTTGACGACCGGCTCGGTCTCTTCGATGGTGCAGGTGACCTTTTGCGGCAGGGTCGCGTTCAGGGCCTCGGTCTCGTAGAACTCGACCACGATGGTCATGCCATCTTGCAGGAAGGGGCGACGCTCGCCCAGCAGGTCGGCCGGGATCTGGTTCTGCTCATAGGTCTCGGTGTCCATGAAGATCAGCATGCCGTCATCTTCATAAAGGAACTGCTGGTCTTTCTGCTCTAGACGCACACGCTCGACCTTGTCTGCCGAGCGGAAGCGTTCGTTCAGCTTCGAGCCGTTGCGCAGGTTCTTCAGCTCGACCTGAGCGAAAGCGCCGCCTTTACCGGGCTTTACGTGGTCGACCTTTACCGCAGCCCACAGGCCATCATTGTGCTCCAGCACGTTGCCGGGGCGAATTTCGTTTCCGTTGATCTTGGGCATATCCTGAAACCTTCACAAAAGGTTGAAATTTCTTGGCCCGATCCTATATCTTGCAGGCTTGTCTCTGGCAAGCACGAGCGAAACGGCCAAATGTAACAGCTATGCGACAGGCGCATGGCTGCCATGTGATCCAGGGGATACCGAATCACGCGGAAAAAGCCATATTGGCCGCTACGCCAGAAACCGCAAGAGCAAGAATAAAAAAGGACGACCATGCTGGACTCCGTAGACGGTACCGCTTTCAATAACGAACAAGGCAACCGCGCGCGCAAGCTTTTCGCTGCTGTCGTGCTGGCTGCGTTGGACGACGCCATTGCTGATGACAAGAAATACGGCAACGGCCCCGATCAGATCGCCCGCTGGGCCCGGTCGCGCGATGGGCGCGAAGTGTTGAGCTGTGCAGGCATCGACCCGAACGAGCGTGTCGTGAGCGGCCTGATGGACTTTGTGTCCAAAGGCATCCGCACCTCGGTCGCACTGAGCCGCGAAGAAAGCGAGCGTCGTAACGCCGCCACCGCGGAAGCTGCATAAGCGCGATCACAGAATACTCCTTGAAATGCGCGTCCCGTTTGGGGCGCGTTTTTCGTTTCAGCCCTTCCTGATGTCGGAACAGGGCTGGAGCGCGCTTGGAAAAGCGCCTAAGTCTTGGCCATGACCAAGGCAATTATGATCCAGGGCGCAGGCTCGAATGTTGGGAAATCCCTGCTGGTGGCGGGGATTGCGCGGGTGGCTGTGAAGCGGGGGCTGAACGTGGCCCCCTTCAAGCCGCAGAATATGTCGAACAATGCAGCTGTTACCGTCGATGGGGGCGAAATCGGACGCGCACAAGCCTTGCAGGCGCGGGCCTGTGGGCTGGATCCAATTGTCGATATGAACCCGGTTCTCTTGAAGCCCGAGACCGATACGGGGGCGCAGGTCATCGTGCAGGGCAAGCGCTTTGCCACCATGAAGGCGCGCGACTATGGCAAGGCCAAGTCCCAGCTGATGCCGCGCGTGTTGGAAAGTTTCCACAGACTGGGCGCGGGCCGCGATCTGGTGCTGGTTGAAGGTGCAGGCAGCCCGGCCGAGGTCAACCTGCGCAAGGGCGACATCGCCAATATGGGCTTTGCCGAGGCCGCGGACCTACCCGTGGTTCTGGCGGGCGATATTGACCGCGGTGGCGTGATCGCGCAGTTGGTCGGCACCCATGCGGTGCTGCCCGACGAAGACCGCGCGCGGATCAAAGCCTTTCTGGTGAACAAGTTTCGCGGCGACCCAACCCTTTTCGCCGATGGCGCGGCTGAAATCGCGCGCCTGACCGGCTGGCATGATCTGGGCACCTTGCCATGGTTCGCGGATGCCTGGCGCCTACCTGCCGAGGACGTGATGGACATTGCCACCCGCAAAGGAGGCGCGTTCAAAATCGCCGTGCCGCGCCTGAACCGGATCGCGAATTTCGACGATCTGGACCCCTTGGTGAATGAACCGGACGTGACCGTCGAGATCATCGAGCCCGGACGTCCCCTACCCGGTGACGCCGATCTGGTTCTGATTCCTGGCTCGAAATCCACCATCGCCGATCTGGCAGATTTCCGGGCGCAAGGCTGGGACATCGACCTGACCGCTCACATCCGGCGCGGCGGGCACGTTCTGGGCATTTGCGGCGGCTATCAGATGCTAGGGACCGAGATCATCGACGCGGACGGCATCGAAGGCCCCGCAGGTCGCGTGCCCGGGCTGGGGCATTTGGATGTGGTGACGCATCTGGAACCCCGCAAGACACTGGCGCTGACCCAGGCTACCCACCTGCCGTCTGGTCAAGCGGTTGAAGGGTACGAGATCCATTTGGGCCGTACGGAGGGCCCGGGGTGCGATGCCGCATGGCTGTCGGTTGGGGACCGCCCGGAAGGCGCCAGCAGCGCGGATGGGCGCATTCAGGGCTGTTACCTGCACGGGCTGTTTGCAGCAGACGGGTTCCGGCGCCAGTTCCTGAACGGGCTGGGCGCGCAGACCTCGGACGTCAGCTTTGACGCACAGATCGAGACCAGCCTAGACTCACTGGCCGATCATCTGGAAACACATCTGGATATTGATGCCTTGTTGGACTTAGCCTGCTAAGCCTTAGAGCATTCCGCCCTTAACGCGAGACACGAATACCCTGCCACGCCTCCGGCGTTCTTGGGGCATTCGCGCCACTCTGCCTCTCGAAAAGGGCGGGAAGCTTCAGTCGAACTTCTCCAAGGACAGCGCACGGGTCACTTCGCGGCGCACCATGCGACGGACAGCTTGTGTGATTTTCACACCCATTTCGCCCTTCAGCTCTTCGCGCACAATCCGCGAGACAATTTCCTGCAGATGCTCTTCGTCGATGAAATCGCTGTCATCTTCGACAATTTCGGAGACAGGAGCCTCGTCCATGGCGGCGGTCAAAACCTGGGTACCGAGGACGTCTTCAACAGGCTCATCCGCCAGAACCTCGACCTCGGCCAGAATGGGTTGGTCCTCAACCTCGCCTTCCGCTGGGATGTCACTGTCGGTAAGAACCGGCTCTTCCTCGACAATCTCAAGTTCCTCGACTGCGGTAGTGTCCTGATCAATCTCGACCTGATCAGAGGCCTGCTCCAGCACCTCATCAACCTCTGCTACGGCTTCAATCTCTGGCACCTCTTCCGCCTCTGGCGCGGCGACCAACTCGGGTTCGGCCCCGGCAGCCTCGTCAACAACAGGTGCCTCTGCCCCGGTTGCGGCCATCTCAGCTTCACCTGCGAGCGGTTCTTCCTCAGCCATGACCTCGGGTTCAGCGGCCTCTTCGGTAGCCACCTTTGGCGCCTCTTCGTCGGGCGGCGTATGCGCAGCCACGCTGGTTACGCGTTGATGCAGAAAGGCCACCTGTGCGGTTTCCGCCAAAGCATCGCTGTCCCAATTGTCTTCGAAATCAACCTGCGTATCCGCAGGAGGCATCGACATATCAGACATGCTTTGGAAGCCGGGCTCAGCCATGTTCGTGTCAAAGGTCAAAACAAGCGGCCCGTCATCTGCATCCTTGGCCGCATCCGCTGGTTCGGCGGGCGTGGGTGTGTCCTGTTCCAGCGATTCCACGGGAATATCGCGCCCCGTAGCGGGATGCGCGGTTTCGGGATGCGCGGGATCTTGGACGGTTTTTTCAGGATCGCCACCGAACACACGGAAGGCGGGCGTCAGGATCAGCTTGTCATCCGCAGCTGTGGATGCGGGCGCCTCGTCTTTCTGATTGGGATCACCCGCGGCGATGAGACGCCGGATCGAGGACAGAACATCTTCAATTTCTGCGTTCGAGACCGGATCCGACATATGGCACTTCCTGTTCAGCTACGACACACCGCGAGAATCCCGGCGTGTTTCATGTCAGACTAGCCAGTTCAACCCGGCCAGACAACAGCCACAAGTAGAAGCCCGCCGCGGCGATGCAAATCGCACACGCTGCGCAAGCCCCGGAAAGTGCTTTATTTCTTGCCCAGCGCCTCGAGCACAAGATCCAGACGCTCGCCCTGTGGGCTGACGCGGTGAATCGGTGCCGATTTGACCGCGTTGTAATAGGCCTCGGGGTCGAAAGCGACGACGCCCAGGTTCAGATGCTCGGCCGTCAGAAGACCCATCGACGCCAGAAGCGAATAGACCGCAAGGTATTGATTCGACTGAGCCGTGATACGGGCGGCTTCTGCATCCAGCAGCTCTTGCTCGGCGTTCAGCACGTCCAGCGTAGTGCGCGAGCCCAGCGATGCCTCTTCCCGTGCGCCGCGCAGGGCCACACGGCTGGCGCGGATCTGTCGGTCGGTGGCTTCAAGCGAGGCCGACGCGATGGCCAGTTGTGCCCATGCGTTTGCGACGCCCTGATCAACGGCAATGCGTGCCTGACGCAGACCAGCTTTCGCCGCGTCGATCTGCGCAATGGCCTTACGATATTCAGCGGATTTCAGACCACCGGAATAGATGTCCCCCTGCAGAGCGATGCCAACGGAGGTGTTGGTGCTGTCCGCGCTGGATCCCGCCGACGTCCGGTCCATCCAAGTCGCGCTGGCAGAGCCCACCAGCGACGGTTTCATCGAGGCTTTGGAAATCTCGGCGGCCAGCTCGGTCACGCGCACATTGTGTTGCGCGGCAAGCAGATCGGGATGACGGTCACGTGCAATCGCCTTCGCCGCCTCCAGCGTTTTAGCGGTCATCGGAACGCGCGGCGGGGCCGGCAATGTGCCCGGGTAGTGCCCGGTTGCAGCACGGTATTCTTCACGCGCAATCGCAAGGCTACCTTGCGCCGAAGCCTCGCCCGAGCGTGCAGCCGCAAGGCGCGCCTGCGCCAGTGCGACGTCTGTCTGGGTCACTTCACCCACTTCGAAACGGTCATTCGCCGCACGCAGTTCCTGCGTCAGAACACGCACCGAGTTGGCTTGAAGCTGGGCGTTTTCACTTGCCGAGCGCACATCCAAAAATGCACGAACCGCGCGCAGAAGCACGTTCTGCTCGACTCCGACAAGGCTATCGCGCGTTGCAAGCACGGCTTCTTTCTGGGCTTCAACCGCCATCTTGCCACGGCCAAAGTTGAACAGCAGAACCGAGGCCGTCAGCGTCGCCGAAGTACGCGAATAATCGTCATTCGGCACAAGCGTAGTCGGATCAATCCAGTTGTGCTGGATCGCGTAGCTAAGCACTGGGCGCAGTCTGGATTGCGCAATCGCGACGTCCTCGTCCGCGGCGCGCAGCACGGCTTGGTTCTGCTCCAGAAGACCGCTGTTTTTGTAGGCCGAGGCCATCGCATCCGAGAGGCTTTCCGCATAAGCCGCCGGCGTAGCAACAAGCGCACAAGCCACGGCCAGCCCTGTCAGCTTCGATTTAAACCCAATACGCATATTACTCTCCTGCGTCTTAATAAAATACGGGCGTGCCGCCGTTCTTAAAGCGCAAATTCCTGTGGCGCTTCAAATCCAGCCACAACGGGGGCACCGGCGTTGAAATTCGGCCGCCAGACCATCTCCCCATCAATCTTATACCCGATTTTTACAGTTCCCAACATCCCTTCGGCAAAGATGCAGGCAATACGCCCCCCATCCTTGAGCTGTTCCAACAAGCTTGCGGGTACGGTTTCCACGGCGCCTTCCACCATGATCACGTCATAGGGACCGTGTTTTTCGTTGCCCTCGGCAAGGGGGCCTGCGACGACAGCCACGTTGTCCACGCCCTGAGCCGACAGAATGCCCTGCGCTTCGTTGGCGCGGTCTTCCGTATCTTCTACAGCGATGACGAAATCGGCCAGACGCGCCAGAATGGCGGCGCTGTAGCCCAAGCCGCAGCCCAAATCCAACACCAGCTCGGTCGGCTGTACGTTCAGCGCATCCAGCATCTTGGCCAGCGTGCGCGGTTCAAGCATCACACGCCCGTCATCCAGATCAATGTTTTCACCGACATAAGCAGCCTCGCGCTTGCCATCTGGCACATATTCCTCACGCGCGACGGTCAACATCGCATCAATGATCGGGAATTTGGTAACATCCGAAGGACGCACCTGCGTGTCGACCATCATGGTACGGCGTGCGGCGAAATCAGTCATGGCGGGCCTATGGTTCTGGGATCTTTGTTTTCTTCTGCCACAGTTAGGCCGATGGCCGCAATCCTGCAAGGTGGTGCGACCTTATTGAGCACCGGATCCGGCGTTTTCTGAAAGCTGTGCCGGAAAATCACACATCCAAGCGCGAAACCGGGCTGGACATCCCCCCAAGACCCGCGCTAGAGAACCCCCACACCACGGATGGCGAGTTGGCGGAGTGGTGACGCAGCGGATTGCAAATCCGTGTACACCGGTTCGATTCCGGTACTCGCCTCCATATTTTTCCGACTCAAAGACTTAGCGAACTGACTTTCGGGTGTGGCACAAATTGGTGCACACACCCATGAAACTTTCAGACTATCAAAGCCCCTCCCGACAGGCCGTTCTTACCTTCGGTGCCCCCCCAGGCAAAGCAACACGGACGTCGTTCTTCGCTGTGAGCCACGCAGGCCCGCGTCCAATCAGGACACGCCGCTGGCGCCATGTCAGGTTCTGGGATTTCGGCAGGCGCGCCCTTTCGAGCGAACCAATCGCTGTTCTTATGGCGTTTCAGAGAAGTCATTCTGATCGCCATGCGCCGCGCCCCTCGTAGCGGGCTGGCCATCACCCTCTGAAATCAATCAACCATTTATAACTTCAGGGGAAACCAGTCGCTGTGGTGCGGTCGGCGCGCCTTGAAATGTAGCCTCCCTGTATTTCCGCGTGTTTCTCGCAGTTTTCCACTCCAGAATAATCACATAATTATAGATGATTACGCGTAGATCACTGTTTCAATTTGTCTCCGAGTGTTTCACTGTATCCCAAAGATGAAGGTGGATAGGAAGGTGGATTGATGCCAGTTCTAAACAAACTGACGGCGCTGAAGGTCAAAACCGCTTCCCCGGGTAAATACAATGACGGAGGCGGGCTATGGCTTCACAAACGCGCCGATGGTGGAGGGCAATGGTTCCTCCGCATTCAAATACATGGACGACGACGTGAGATGGGATTGGGATCCCTGTCTGAAGTTGGCCTAAAGGAAGCCCGTGAGAATGCTGAGCATTGGAGGCAGATTGCCCGAAAGGGGAAAGACCCCATCAAGGAGAGACAGCGCATTTTACGGGAAGCCGCGAAGGCAGATCACACCTTGGAAACAGTTGCCAAGGAGGCATACGAGGCTCGAAAAGCGGAGTTGAAAAACGACGGAAAATCCGGGCGCTGGTTCTCTCCACTTGCCCTTCACGTCTTACCCAAACTGGGTAAAGTACCAATTGAGGAAATCGACCAACAGGACATAAAAAACACGCTGGCACCGATTTGGCATTCAAAGGGCGAAACCGCCCAGAAAGCCATGAGCAGGCTAGGCATTGTCATGCAATACGGCGCGGCAATGGGCCTCGATGTTGACATACAGGCTACGACAAAAGCCAAAGCGCTACTGGGGAAATCCAAACAGAAGCGAGAACACATTCCTGCGATGTCGTGGCACAAAGTGCCTGAGTTCTATGAAAGCCTTGATGAGGGCACAATTACTCACCTTGCTTTGCGTCTTCTCATTCTGACGGCGGTGCGCTCCACTCCAATCAGGTTTTGCCATGTAGACGAGCTTGAGGGAGACACATGGGTCATCCCGGCAGAGCGGATGAAAATGGCAAAAGAATTCCGTGTACCCCTATCCACCGAAGCCAGATCAGTGGTGGACAAGGCCATACCATTCGCTCGCAACGGCTTTCTGTTCCCCAGTGTTCGAAAAGGCGTCATTTCTGATGCTACCATGTCTCAACTCATGAAGAGACGAGGCCTGAAAGCCCGTCCGCACGGGTTCCGGTCCAGCTTTCGTACATGGTGTGCAGAAGCGACCGACACGCCACGCGACATTGCTGAGATGGCGTTGGCTCATACGGTCGGTGGCAAAGTAGAACTGTCATACCGTCGCACCGACTATTTGGAAAAACGGCGTATTCTCATGGAACGCTGGTCGCAACATGTAACCGGTCATAGCTCAGAAATACTGCAATTGGTGGCACCGTGAACTCTAAACCAACGAATATCACCACATCGAAAGAAATCATCGCGCAGGACGCCATGTCTAAGAAGGAGCGGCTAACAATTACTATACCCGCTTATCCAACTGGAGGATTGGAAGCAGCGAGATCTGAAATCACAAAATTGGGCGAAAACCGCGCCCCACGCTCATTCAAACAAGCAAAGCAGCTATTAAATGAACTTCCAAACATGTCTGGTGGAGACCTATCAAAACGCGACTTCTTCGAGCGCGCTCAAAAAGCGATACATGCAGCAGAACAGGCCATCTCAAAAGTTCCAAAGGAAGACTACGGGATAATAGCCGACGCGTTAGATCAAGCCTTCCTCGCGGGCAGCTTGTTGACCGAAGATTTTTTGAGAGAAACCCACATATTAGATGTCGAGAGAGAAGCAAGTCAAAAGAAAGCGCGCCAAAGAGGCGGAGAAAGCAAGCGAGGGCATATGCAGCCCACAACCAAACAAGTTTTGAAGGAGATGGATGAGAAGATTGCTAGAGGATTGAGCGTGTCGGAGGCCGCACACTTTGCTCATCGAAATGGTTATGGAACGAGCGCAGACGCCAACAGAAACGCCTACAGAAAGCACAGAATGTCTAAATAGTCGGAGATATTGTCTCCATTTCTCCAGCACCAATCTGTTTGTTGGTCTCAACGAAACATTGAGACACGGAACTAAACATGCAGAACCAATCAACTTACAAATCGGCCAAAGAAATACTGGCCCAATACCCAATGAGCCGTACTACTTTGTATCGCCTCATTCAGAAGGGTGATTTTCCGCCACCCGTCAAATTTGGAAGCCGCTCCTATTGGAAGCGCGATGAAGTCGACAACGCCGTAAAAGCAATTGAAGACAAGCGTTTCAGCTAAGAAGCCCGCCCCAGCAGAAACCGGGAACGGGCTGTCATAAAGTTAGCATATGAACAGTATCACTTACCGGCTCCGAGCGCAAACCGAGAGCAGCATAATGTTCGATACTTACATCCAGATTACCTGCGTTGATGCGTTGCAACCGAACCATTGCAACTCGTTGCAATTCGTTGACTCCAATCGCCGAGAAAACATCCCGGCTTCGCCATGTGAAACCAAGGACAACTACGTCGGTGAAATCGTTCGGCGAGGGCGGTTCCGGGTTATCTCCGGGAAGAACAAGCTTCATTGGATCATTCAGAAGCAACGAACCTCGGCCAAAAGCAAGCAAGGGATAACTTGGTCTGGTGTGAGTTATCCTTGGGACCGGAACGCCCTCATTGCGGCTTGGAAAGCAAAGACGAAACTTACGGTGCCCGATGAGATCATGGCGATGCCGGTACGCTTCTCTCTGACCGCTAAAACCTAACCGATCACGATTTCCATGAGGCCGACAGCAAGTTGCAACCAGTTGCAAAACTGGCGGAGCTAGCTGCTTCTGCCGCCACTAGAAAACTCTGCCTAGCGCAAGCTGTGCCCTGCCGAGAGACGTATAAGATGACCAGTGACCACGGACTTCACTACAACAGCACGAACAACATTTCTTGGCGCGTGGAGAAGCAAGCGCTGCATCGGGTATATGCGAAGCAAGCTAGCAAGCTGAAATCTGGGCGGGCAGCGGGCAAGCGTCGCCACACCCTGCAACGCGATTTCTTCCGCAACCCGAAGGTAAAACAAGCCGCCATTCTCATGGCGACCAAGGGGAAGATTGGCCGCGAACTAACCTATACTCTGGCCCGGCAGGTGAACCCCTACACGGCCAAAGAATACGTGGTGGCCACATACCCGATGCACAAGGGCGGAGGCGGCACCCGTACCATCTGCATCCCGCCGCCGGTGCTGTCGGCAACGCTCAAAATCATCAAATCCGCATTGGACGTCGAGTTTGTCCGGTACCCTTCGCTGTATGGGGTCAAAGACTACGGCCGCGACAAGGCCGCAGAGCACATCCAACGTCTGCAACGTGAAGGCTATGAATATCTCTGGCAGACCGATATCAAAGACTGCTTCGATAGCTTCAACTTGGACGCCCTCTATGGCCTACCGCTGCCCAATAGGGTCATCTCCAACATTCTAGACACCCGTAGCACCCGTTTTTCGTTCCAAGCATTCCCTTCAAAACACGAAGCCAAGAAAGGGGCTTCGCCGGAAACGCCCAGCGCGGCAACGCCGGTAGACTGCATGGTGCAAGGCCATAGCGATATTGGTTCTGTTACCGTAGATATTGTTTGCAACACCAAAGGACCACTGGGCCTTATGCAAGGCTCCCCGGCTTCCAGTGCCGTATTGGCATGGCACCTGAATGAACTTCTCAAGACGCTGCCCCCAGTTGATGATGTTCAGGTGATCGTGTGCTTCGACAATCTTCTGATTGCCAGCCGCACCGAAGACGGCAGCCGGGCGATTAGGAACTCCTTGACCGATAGCTTGGGTCGGTGCTCTTTCGGTCCTCTGACGTTGCACGAACCTACATCCGCAGACGCGGACGGAGGTATAGAGTTCCTAGGATACAATCACCCTTCTGGCGGTTCTACCATCGGCATCGGGCACAATGCCCGTGAGCGCCTGATGCGCCATCTCAAGTCTCTTGAGGACGAGTTTGAAAAGGATAAGTTCGCCAACCCGGAGATGGAGACCTTCGAGATGTGGAATTCCCTCCTCGACTTTGCTTCAGGGTATTCCAAAGCGACCGACATTGAGGCGGAAATGGCCGAGTTCGTTGAAGCATCGTCATGGATACCGGCGATTTCAGGCGATCCTGTTTTGATGCACATGCACTGGCGTCTGTTTGCTCCGAGAACCACATCCGAAGAGACCTTTTTCGAGGCAGTACGAGACACAAAGCGGCGGCGTAAAATGAAGAGTTAGCAATCGGTTACTGTTTACCGCACCTGCCACCTTGGTATGGTTCCCCATGAAGAGAGACGAGCTTTTGAACACGATAGAAACCCTTGCTGCTGAGCAGCCCATGACCTCCATGCTGGAGCATTCCTTGCGTATCGGAGCGGGCTTCGGCTGTGCGTGGTATTGCAGCCAAAAAGAGCACTGGCTGCGCTGGCTGACTGAGTATGATACCCCCGGCGTTTATGGTCGCAAGCCGAACTCTGGCCGATCCTGCCAGTTTATCTACAATCAGCTACAGTGCCCTCCGATGGTGTTCTGGCTGGGGGAGGCCCTTGGGGTGTCCGACGCCCGCCTTACGGCGGCCTACGCGGCGGCTACGTGCGTTCGCCCCCACCATGCATGTCAGACCGCCGCAATTCGCCGGGAAATTCCGTGGCATGTAGTCGAGGTCCGTATCCAGCAGTTGTCAGAGGGAGGTGCAACCCGTTGCAATGGTCTGAAAAGATCGACCAGTGCGCCCAGCGCACAATTGCAACGGGTTGCAGCGCCTTTGATAACCGTCTGAAATACGCTCTGGGCTGAGACCGGCCCCAATTCGGGTTGCAACGAGTTGCAAAGTTTGGCCGAACTGACGAGGAGAAATTTAACATGACGATCTGGGCTGCATTCGCTTACATGCTCATCGGGGCATGGTTCTGGAAGACAATCATCCTACGGGATGTCTCGGCATCCGATGTCGCTAGATGTCGCACCGAAAGCGACCTTATCGAGGTTTGCTATAACCAAGCCACAATGCAAGCCGGAGAACGCGCACTTACGCTTACCCACCTGATCTGCAAGGGGGTATTCATCCTGACATGGCCCCTGTGGTTGTTGGTCGGCTTCATCCTCGCGAGGGTGCTCTAGGAAAAGTCCGGCGTCAGAACGCGGAACAAATGCGGCCAAGCACTGACGAAACAACAAGAAACCCGCACAGCAAAGCCTAAGCGGTTGTAAAGGTTAATTTTCAGATCAACTATTATTGGTCAAATAAATGCCATTTTCTCCTGATGGTTACATTGAAAAGCATTCCAAAGGACAGATCATAGTGTTAACCAATCTTCTGATGATAAATTTCCTGCTAGTACCAATTGCGATCGCAGGTATTCTCTATCCGTTTAAACCATTCAAGACACGTATCAGGGCGGCCAAAACCCTTGGGATACTTTTATTGTCATTTATCATTCTCGCTTTTCAGGGTCCGCCCGCAGACAAAGTTGCAACCGTTGCTGATCAAACCGAAGTCGACACGGGAACAAAACCATCCCAGTCCGCGACAAATTCGGCACCCGCATCAACCACACCTACCCCAATAGCCGAAGAAGAAAAGGCATCTGATAGGGAAGCCGCTCGACTAGCTCAAATCGACGAAGACATTCGCGACATCTACCGCGCATTCGAGACCGGAAACAGATCAGTAGTTGAGAGGATTTTTTCAAAACTTCGCCGACAAGGTGTTGACGTCGAAGAACACGCAATTGAGCTTGAAAACCGTGCTCTAGCTTCAGTCCGGCCACTTCCTGCATCTGATTACGACGGAAATATCCGTGGCTACAAGTTGCTTGTCGCGATACGCCCTGAGAACAACACCTACGCAAATAAGGTGGTTGAGTATGAACGCCGAAGACAGAACGCACGACAAGCTGTTGTGAGACGCCTAGCAGCAAAGGAAGACAAGGTTGAGGGATTAACGTTTTACACGCACCCCAATTCTCCAAGGTATCTCAATTCCCGTTCAACAGTTTATCTGTACGTTGGTCGCAAAGGAGAGGGCCAGCCGTGGCTTCGCATGAAAACTATCTACACCGCCTCAAATTGGCTTTTTGTTGAGCGCGTGACTGCTTGGCATGACGGAATAAAAGAACCATTCATTTCGGGTGTGTTTGAGCGAGACAACAATGCGAAAATTTGGGAATGGCGCGACGACATCCCGTCGGGCTATCAAATAGAGGTGCTTAGGTCTCTGGCAAATGCCAAAGAAGCAATTCTTCGGTTTGAAGGTAGCCAGTATCGCAAGGATATCACGTTGTCCGCAGGGGACAAAAAGGCTCTTCGAGAAGTGCTAATGGCTTACGACGTCATGAGGTTGGGTGAATGATATTAGGTCAAAACGCCAATTAGAGTGCTGCCTGACGCCCACACCAATGCGACAGTTTCGGTCGATTTGATACGGGAAGGTAGCTTAGCGCCACCCGTTGCAATGGTCTGAATAGTTCGATCAGTTCGCCCAGTTCGAAATTGCAACGGGTTGCAACGCCTTTGACAATCGTTTGAAATACGCTCAGAGAAGAAACCTAATCCAGTTCCGTTGAACTAGACAGTTACTTGCGCCTAACCACCACCCTAAAACACATCACTACCAATCATAATCTACTGATCGCATGTGAGCTTCCAACATCTCAACTTGTTCATGAAGCTGCTTTAATTCCTCAAAGTTTGAAGCTGTAACGCTAAACTCCGCCCCATCAGTGTAAACCACATGGTAAACAAACTCGCGCTGTTCGCCACCTAACTTGCTCCAATCGATACTTGAGCTTAAGAACTCGGTTACCTCACGCGTCGATTGAAAAACTAAGGGGCCAGTTCTGGTCAGTACATACAAGTGAACTTCCTGTGGCATTGCGGCGAGCGAACTGGCCACTTTCGCTTGGAACGAGCGGAAAGACTTCCCTCCAACGATTTCCCGAAGACCGTTGAAAGCATTCTGCTTCACTTCACTTGAAAGAGAGGCCTCTAAGCGATTGACTAGATCAAGCTTTTGATCTTCGGGAAGACCATCCGGATAGTCAATCTGCAAATCCAGCTCAGCAAATGCACGTACAATGTTCGATTTACTTATGTAAAAAAGTTCTACTTCGCGGGATCGAACATAGTCGCGTGCGGGCCCTGTGAACTCACCACAGGCCGCAATCGCAAGCATCCTTGCAGTTGGGTAAGTCGCACGCATAGGAAGAAGCTTATTGGTATCATCCCGGGCCTTGTCTTTGGAGTGTCTCGCGCCACGCCTCCAGAAGCATTCTATAAATGCTACAGGGACCCCTTTCACCTCGGGCGTTCCTCCAAGTTCAAGCACATAATCGTAGTCGACAGCGTTACCTTCGCTGTCAGGCCAAAGGATCTTCCCACCACGACAGTTTCGATCAACGTACCTATTGTCTATGAAGAGATCGAGGCTTTCGGCAACCTCTGCTAGTAGAGGCAAAACAACATGTTCTTCCCACCAATCTCCAATTATTTGCCCAAGTTTGTGTCCCGCAGATGCAACCATACCAATCTACCAATCCATGACTTCTTTTATGTGTTGACCAAGCGCTCGAGCAAGAAGGGGAGGAACCGCATTGCCCACTTGGTCGTCCTGAGTAACCCACTTTGCTTTCCGTGTGAGATTTCCAAAAAACTGATAGTCATCATCAAAACTCTGAAGACGTGCAGCCTCTCGAACTGTAGTTCCTCTTGGAACTTTAGGGTGAAGCAAATCAGTGCGGTGGTTACATGTTACCGTTCGCGCCGGGAAATCGCTGTGGATTTTATAAACGTTGATCTTCTTTGTGCGCAGGTGGTCGGGGACTTGCGAGTTGTCACCACCCTCTGGAATTGCAGCATACCTTTCTATGATGCGCTCAGAATGTGAAGTGGCTCTATGGTTGAAAATCGTGCCCGGAATACGTGAGCCGCGACGCTCTTCTTGATATGCATTGTGATAGTCCCCGGAGTGCGTTAGCAACTCTTCTCCCTGCCCTTGCTCAATATATGGTAGGTCGCTTAAAGCGTCCCAAGAAGTTACATGAGTTGGAAGATTTTCTTGGAACAAGGTTCCTTGGCACGTCGAAGAAAAGTGGCTTGGACGTGGAAAACCGATCTGCTTTCCGTCTCGTGATCCAACCAAGATGAAACGTAGGCGTTTTTGCGGAACACCATAGTCAGCAGAATTCAAGACACGGTACTCGCAACTGTATCCAATTCTCTCAAACGCCGCGACAATGGCCCTAACGACTTCGCCTTTTTGCATCGTAAGAATGCCTGAGACATTTTCAAAGACAAAGGCTTTTGGCTTTAAGCCATTCACGACCCTAACGAATTCAAGAAACATCTTGTTTCTAGGATCATCAACCATCCTACGCCCAGCAAGACTGAAACCTTGGCAAGGCGGCCCACCCACAACAAGGTCCAACTCCCCGTTGCTCAATCCCGTTCGCTCAAGGATTTCTTCTACAGGGAGTTTAGCAATATCACGGCAGATTGACGGCACATTTGGATGGTTATGGGTGAACGTCTTACACGCCATTTCATCAAAATCATTTGCAAGCAATGTGCTGTAGCCTGCTTTTCGCAATCCTTCAGTGAAGCCGCCCGCGCCACTAAACAGATCGATAGTTTTCGCGTTCAAGCTAACAACTCCTCGGATACTGCTTTGGGAATGCGTTTAAACCCACCCATGAGAAACGCCCCCCATTTTTTGTTTTCTTCTCTGATTACACCTTGCTTTATCAGTAGCGGTTTGAGCGGCACTGGTGAGAACTCAACTATGTTTCTGAACTTCACCAATCCCTCGACCTCAGACGCAGAATAGAGTTCTCTTGGAAGGCGTCTGCGTGGGGTTACGTAGCCGTCAATATTTGCTTTGGCGACCACTGAACCCCCGTTCACTCCTTGGCCACCTACATAAAAAAACAATAAACCGCCTTGAGCAATCGCATGCCGATTGTTTGTGTGCTTATAGACAGGCCAAAGACCTTGGCCTAGCCTCGATCGTACGATCTCAAATGCGGTCGTTTTATGACCAGCGTCTGAATATCCGTCTTGCGTCACTGCTATGAAAAAGTTGTCGTTTTCCAACCTGTATCGTCTTCTTCTTCTCAAGCTTTCAAGCTTAGCGCTAGAGCTGTGAACCGCAATTATGACATATATTTGCGCATGCGAGCCCAAACACACTCGGGCACTATATGTAGTTAAGCTCCAGCACGATTGGAAGAATAAAACTGCTTCAATCAGTGCGCCTGATACACGTTCCAAAAGGGTCCCAAAAGTTGGAAAATTTCATATTTGCACGACGCTAGTCGCGTCATCAAACAGGAGCAGAAGGTTTCATACGAACTTGCCCTGACATTTGCATCGTCCTTTGCTTCCAAAATTACCAAGCAAAGCGTCTACCAATCTAGGGGCACTTCAATGCCCCCGTAAGCCTCTCAACTCACAACAGAGCATGAAGGCACTGAGGCCGTCCGCCGTTTGTAAGATTGGTATGATCTCTCCCCCTCCCACACCGAGTTTGGGTGAGCAACCTAGTTACAGCCATCACGAAAGGGTGGTTTCAGGGGTGGGTTACATCTGAGCCAACCAACATATCCCATTGATGCAAAACAAATATCTAAGGTGTTTTGGTGCGGTCGGCGGGACTCGAACCCGCACGAGTGTTACCTCACAGCGACCTCAACGCTGCGCGTCTACCAATTCCGCCACGACCGCATGTCAGGCTAGGTGACGCGCTTCATAGCGAAGGGGTGGGTTATTGTGAAGACCAAAACCGACGCGCGAAAAGAATTTCCGCGTGCTTTTTGACAAGCAGCCTTTCAGGTGCCAAATGACGGTCATGGACAACGCTTTGGATATGCCCCCCGTCACGTGGGAAGTCGCCACCGATCTGGTAGATTACGAGACCGCCGTCGCCCGTATGGAAGCCCATGCCGACGCCATGGCGCGCGGCGAAGCCGGAGAGCTTATCTGGCTGTTAGAGCACCCGCCCCTTTATACTGCGGGCACCTCGGCCAATCCGAAGGATCTGGTCGCGCCGGATCGCTTCCCTGTCTATGAAAGCAAGCGCGGCGGGCAGTATACCTATCACGGCCCCGGACAGCGTGTGGCCTATGTCATGCTGGATGTCGGCAAGCGCGGGCGCGATGTGCGTGCCTTTGTGGCCGCACTGGAAGAGTGGGTCATCAAGACCCTTGCCGAGTTCAACGTGACCGGCGAACGGCGCGAAGGCCGCGTGGGTGTCTGGGTCGTGCGCGATGACAAGCCGCTGACCGCGTTGGGACAGCCGCCTGAAGACAAGATCGCCGCCATTGGCGTGCGCCTGCGCAAATGGATCAGCTTCCACGGCATCTCGATCAATGTGGAACCGGATCTCGAGCATTTCTCGGGCATCGTGCCCTGTGGGATCTCGGAACACGGCGTCACCAGCCTTGTGGATCTGGGACTTCCGGTCACGATGGATGATCTGGATGTGGCCCTGCGTCGTATATTTGATGACGTGTTTGGCGCCGATCAGCGCTAATTTGCGTCTTTTCGCGCCTGCGACATAGGTACCACTTCCATTTGGTACCAAATTGACGCAGGTTCCCCCGGAATTCGCGTCATCTGGCGCATGTGATCAAGCAAGAGGACTATTATGAAAACGATTCTCTCATCCGCAGCCATGATCATCGCTCTGTCCGGCACTGCGTTTGCCGAAGGCGATGCCGCAGCAGGCGAAAAAGACTTCAAAAAGTGCAAATCCTGCCACACCATCGTTGATGACGCAGGTGAAGTGATCTTCAAAGGCGGCAAAACCGGCCCGAACCTGTACGGCGTTGTTGGCCGTCAGGCTGGCACCGTTGAAGGCTTCAAATACGGCAACTCGATCGTAGATGCCGGTGCTGCTGGCCTGGTGTGGGATGCTGACAGCTTGGCCGCCTACATCAAAGACCCCAAGGGTTACCTGAAAGAGGTTACCGGCGACAGCAAAGCCAAGTCGAAGATGACCTTCAAATGGGGCAAGCCTGAAAACATCATCGCCTATCTGGCCACCTTCTCGGCTGAGATGCCGGCAGAAGAAGCCGCTGAGGGCGAAGCTGCCGAAGCTGAAGCCGAATCGACGACCACCAACTAAGAAACCCGACCAACAGGTCGCGTTATTGCGCTAACGGTGCGTCCCGCATGGAATTTATGTCCGCGGGACGCATTTTTTTTGGCATTTCGTTGCATTGCAGCGTTGCCCCTGACCCGTCCTGCATATTAAACACGTTAAAAAGCCGGGCAGGGTGACTCCCTGCCCTGTCCTCGTTAACCCCAAAGGGAGGGATATATGGCGGACGCAGCCATCCACGACCATGACCACCACGATGATCGTGGTTTCTTCACCCGGTGGTTCATGTCGACCAACCACAAGGACATCGGTATTCTGTACCTGTTCCTTGCTGGTCTGACTGGTTTCATCTCGGTCAGCTTCACCGTTTACATGCGCCTCGAGCTTATGGAGCCCGGCGTGCAATACATGTGCCTTGAGGGCGCACGTTTCATCGCCGATGCCTCGGCAGAATGTACGCCTAACGGCCACCTCTGGAACGTGATGATCACCTATCACGGCGTCCTGATGATGTTCTTCGTCGTCATTCCGGCCCTGTTCGGTGGTTTCGGCAACTACTTCATGCCGCTGCAGATTGGTGCACCGGACATGGCGTTCCCGCGCATGAACAACCTGTCGTTCTGGCTGTATGCCACGGGTGTTGCACTTGGCGTTGCCTCGCTGCTGGCACCGGGTGGTAACGACCAGCTGGGGTCGGGCGTTGGTTGGGTTCTGTACCCGCCGCTGTCCACGACCGAGGGCGGATACTCGATGGATCTGGCAATCTTCGCCGTTCACGTCTCGGGTGCGTCGTCGATCCTGGGTGCGATCAACATCATCACCACGTTCCTGAACATGCGTGCCCCCGGCATGACCCTGTTCAAAGTGCCTCTGTTTGCGTGGTCGATCTTCGTGACCGCATGGCTGATCCTTCTGTCGCTGCCGGTTCTGGCAGGCGCCATCACCATGCTGCTGATCGACCGTAACTTCGGTGGGACCTTCTTTGACCCGTCGGGCGGTGGCGACCCGATCCTGTACCAGCACATCCTGTGGTTCTTCGGCCACCCGGAAGTGTACATCGTGATCCTGCCCGGCTTCGGCCTGATCAGCCACGTCATCGGCACCTTCGCCCGCAAACCGATCTTCGGCTACCTGCCGATGGTTTGGGCGCTGATCGCCATCGGCGTTATCGGCTTCGTTGTGTGGGCACACCACATGTACACCGTTGGCATGTCGCTGCAGCAGCAGTCCTACTTCATGCTGGCCACGATGGTCATCGCGGTTCCGACCGGCGTTAAGATCTTCTCGTGGATTGCAACGATGTGGGGCGGCTCGATCGAGTTCAAGACACCGATGCTGTTCGCTTTCGGCTTCCTGTTCCTGTTCACCATCGGTGGTGTGACCGGGGTTGTGCTGTCGCAGGCTGGCGTCGACCGTCTGTATCACGACACCTACTATGTTGTGGCGCACTTCCACTACACCATGTCCATGGGCGCGGCCTTCTGTATCTTCGCAGGCATCTACTTCTGGTTCGCCAAGATGTCGGGCCGTCAGTACCCCGAGCTGGCAGGTAAGATTCACTTCTGGATGTTCTTCATCGGCGTGAACGTGACCTTCTTCCCGCAGCACTTCCTGGGCCGTCAGGGCATGCCGCGTCGTTACATCGACTATCCGGAAGCTTTCGCCTACTGGAACAAGATCAGCTCGATCGGTGCTATGATCTCGTTCGCGTCGTTCCTGCTGTTCATCGGCATCGTGTTCTACACCCTGCTGGCTGGCCGTCGTGAAAACCGCGCCAACTACTGGAACGAATATGCGGATACGCTGGAATGGACCCTGCCCAGCCCGCCGCCGGAGCACACCTTTGAAATCCTGCCGAAGCAGGAAGAGTGGGACAAAGGCCACTCGCACTAAGGTGAGACTGAATATGGAAAAGGCCCGGATCTTCCGGGCCTTTTTCTTTTGGTCGGAAGGGTCAGGGCAAGTCCAACCGGAACCGTTCCTGCCCCCAGCCATCCGCACTGGTTCGCGCCCGGATCCAGACCGTCGTCACGCCTTCGGGCACATCGACGCCCGATAAGCTGCGGGTAAAGGGCTGTTCATTCACATGCGGATGCGCCAGCACGCGGGTGCCCAACACCTCGCCCGCCTCGGTCTCGACCCGCCAGCCATCAGCATAGTCATCCCAGCCGGCCTCTTCATGGGTCAGGGTGACGCTGATGCTCCACCCCGCGCCACTTGCCCGCGCTGTCGCGCCGTCAATCACCGCATCATGAGCCCACACAGGCCCGGCCATCAAAAGTAGCCCCAGTATATATGTGCGCATCGCGACCTCCTGTCTTGGCCACAAGACTGCGCCCATCGCGGCGAAAACACCAATCACATGGCAGCGAGCGTGCCCTGCCCCCCTTGCCAAGCCCGCACGCGATTTGCGAAAATTCACCCGTTCAGAAAGAGGTTCCCCGATGCCCTATGAGTGGGTTCAGCCCGACGGCCCAGACGCCCCCAAAGCCGAGCTACACCTGTGGCCCTACCGGTCCCTGCCCCGGCGCGGGTTTGTGTGGATCATGGCGATGGGATTCGGGCTGATGCTGCTGCCCCTTTTAGGGGTGATTGGAACGATGGCGCTATGGGGGCTTCTGCCCTTCGGGCTGGCCGCCCTAGGTGCGCTGTGGTTCTTCATCGAGAAAAGCTACAAGGATGGTGAAATCCTTGAGGAGCTGTGCATCTGGCCCGACCACATGACCCTGACCCGCCACGGCCCACGCGGCGACCTGCAGGAATGGGACGCGAACCCCTATTGGGTCTCTGTACACCTGCACAAGTCGGGCGGGCCCATCCCGGATTATGTGACCCTGAAAGGTAATGGACGAGAGGTCGAACTGGGCGCCTTCCTGTCCGAGGATGAGCGCCCCCTGCTACATGAAGAGCTGTCGGAAAAGCTAATGCAGCTAAAGTCGCACCAATAAAAAATGCGAGGCCACGGCCCCGCATTCTTTCTCGTCGTATCTTAGGTGGTTCAGCCCAGCTTGGCCTTCACCATCGGGCCGACCTTGCCGAAATCCATCTGGCCGGTGAATTTGGCTTTCAACGCGCCCATCACCTTGCCCATGTCACGGATGCTCTCTGCGCCAACTTCAGCGATGGCTGCGGCCACGGCGGCCTCGGCCTCGTCTTCCGACAGCTGCTTGGGCAGGAAATCCTCGATCACTTTGATCTCGCCCAGTTCCTTCTCGGCCAGCTCCAGACGTCCGCCCTCTTCATAGGCACGCGCGCTTTCCTGGCGCTGTTTGACCATCTTGCCCAGAATGGCCAGCACGTCGGCGTCCGACACCTGAGTGTCCTCGCCTTTTCCCCGCAGGGCGATGTCCTGATCCTTGATCGCGGCATTGATCAGCCGCAGCGTCGTCAACCGCTCGGCGTCTTTGTTTTTCATGGCCGTTTTCAGGGCGTCATTCACCCGGCTGCGCATGTCCATGGGTCCATCCATAATCTGTGGCATTCACAAAGACGGGTGTTTACCCAAAAGCCGCAGGGCAATCAACCAATCTGTCAGGCGCTAACAACGTAAAAATTAACAGCCGTGCCTTTTCAGCACAAAGCGGCCTTGACCCGCCCCGACCGCGACACTAGGTTCGCGCCAATTTGTCGATCGGGAGTCGCCCAATGTCCGCTGCCACCGCCCCTTCTCAGGAAAATGCCAAACCCACCGCCTGTCTTGTCCTTGCTGACGGCACGATCTTCTACGGTCAGGGGTTCGGAGCCACCGGTATTACTACTGCCGAGCTGTGCTTCAACACCGCCATGACCGGGTATCAAGAGATCATGACCGATCCGTCCTATGCCGGACAGGTTGTCACCTTCACCTTCCCCCATGTGGGCAATGTGGGTGTGAACCCGGAAGATGACGAGACCACGAACCCGGTTGCTGCCGGGATGGTCGTCAAGTGGGATCCGACCGAGCCCTCGAACTGGCGTTCGACCGAACGTCTGGTGGATTGGCTGGCCAAGACCGGTCGCATCGGCATCGGGGGCATTGATACGCGCCGCCTGACCCGAGCGATCCGCCAGCAAGGTGCGCCGCATGTGGCCATCGCCCATGACCCGGACGGAAACTTCGATATCGAACTTCTGATCGCCGAAGCCCGCGGCTTCTCGGGCCTTGAAGGTCTGGATCTGGCGAAAGAGGTCACCTGCGCCCAAAGCTATAAATGGGACGAGATGCGTTGGGCGTGGCCGGATGGCTACCCCAAGCAGGACAAGCCGCGCCACAAGGTCGTCGCACTGGACTTCGGTGCCAAGCGCAACATCCTGCGCTGCTTGGCATCGGCCGGCTGTGACGTCACCGTCCTGCCCGCCACCGCGACCGCAGAAGAAGTACTGGCCCACAATCCCGACGGCGTCTTCCTGTCGAACGGTCCCGGCGACCCAGCGGCCACCGGCGAATACGCCGTGCCGATGATCAAGACCATTCTGGACACCACGGACCTGCCCGTCTTCGGCATCTGCCTTGGTCACCAGATGCTGGCGCTGGCCCTTGGCGCACGCACGATCAAGATGAACCACGGCCACCACGGTGCAAACCACCCGGTCAAAGACAACGACACCGGCAAGGTCGAGATCACCTCGATGAACCACGGGTTCGCCGTTGACGCAGCCAGCCTGCCTGAAGGTGTGATCGAGACCCACGTGTCGCTGTTTGACGGCTCGAACTGCGGGATCCGCATGGAAACCCGTCCGGTCTTCTCGGTGCAGTATCACCCCGAAGCCAGCCCGGGCCCGATGGACAGCTATTACCTGTTCGAGCGGTTCTCGGACGCGATGGACGCACGCGCCTGATCTAGGGCGTCACGCCCCACACGGCCGCGACAAAATTGCACTTATCAAACGTGATGGCGGGTTGGTTAACCCGCCATTAACCATTCTGGACCCAAGCTCGTCTGGTCTGACAGTTGAACGAGCATAAAATGCCATCTCCAGATTTACGTATCATCCACACGAATGATGCGGCTTCGGTTCAGGCAGGGATCGAAGAACACCGCGCATTCGGATCGCACGCGGCCCGACCGGTCGCCCCAGCGCAGCCAATCCCCACGCCCGCGCGCCGCAAGCCTTTGGGCCAAGTGCTGGTGGAAATGGGCGCGCTGTCCCCCGAAAACTTGTCGATGGCCGTCGCCTTGATGGCGCGCGAGGATGCGCGCTTTGGTGACATCCTTTTGGCCAATGACTGGGTCAGCCGATCGGACCTCTATTCCGCCTTGGCGCATCAATATAAGTGCGAGATCGCGGACCTGACAGCGCAGCGCCCCGACGTGCGCCTGATCGACCAGATCGGGGCCGAATTCTGCATTCGGAACGGCATCGTCCCGTGGAAACGCGCGGGTGGGGCGACCATCGTGATCTGCGCGCGCCCCGACCAGTTCGAAAGCCTGTCGAAGAACTTCCCCGCCTCGTGGGGAAAATGCTATCTGGCCATCGCGCCCGAGGAAGACATCCACGCGGCCCTTGTCGACCTACGCCATCGCAGCCTTGCCCAGCGCGCGGAAAGCCGCGTCGCCGCAGAGGACAGCTGCCGCACGTGGAGCCAAACCGCGGTGATGCGGTTCGGGTTGTCCTTGGTGCTGGCGATCAGCGCGGTCTTCGTGGTCTCAAGCTTCGCCGGGTTCGCCGTGCTGGTCGGTTGGGCCGTGCTGACGCTGATCCTGAATTCGTCCTTGAAAGCCATCGCCGCGTGGCAGTTCTGGCGCGCGCGACACGATGATGACGCCCCTGACCTCTCGCAATCGCCGCACGGGTTTCTGAAACTGCCCACCGTATCCATCCTTGTCCCGCTCTATAAAGAACGCGAGATTGCCGGGCGGTTGGTGAAGCGACTGGAGCGCCTGTCTTATCCACGCGAGCTTTTGGATATCTGTCTGGTGGTCGAGGAAGACGACAGCCTGACCCAACAAACCCTCGCCCGATCTGATCTACCCCGCTGGATGCGTCAGATCGTGGTGCCGCGCGGCGTCGTGAAAACCAAACCCCGCGCGATGAACTTCGCGCTGGATTTCTGCAAGGGCTCGATCATCGGCGTCTACGATGCTGAAGACGCCCCCGCCCCCGATCAGATCCACAAGGTCGTGCGTCGGTTCTCGGAACGCGGGCCCGAGGTCGCCTGCCTGCAAGGCAAGCTGGATTTCTATAACGCCCGCACCAATTGGCTGAGCCGCTGTTTCACTGTGGAGTACGCAACGTGGTGGGGGCTGGTCCTGCCGGGGGTCGAGCGCATGGGATTTGCCATTCCGCTGGGCGGCACCACCCTGTTCTTCCGCCGCAATGCGCTTGAGGAACTCGGCGGGTGGGACGCCCATAACGTGACCGAGGACGCGGATCTGGGTATCCGTCTGGCGCGCCGTGGATACCGGACCGAGCTGATTGACACTGTGACCGAGGAAGAAGCCAACTGCCGTGTTTGGCCGTGGATCAAGCAACGGTCGCGCTGGATCAAGGGCTACGCGATGACCTATGGCGTGCATATGCGCAACCCACGTCAACTGCGCCGCGAACTTGGCTGGTGGAAGTTCACGGGTTTCCAGATCCTGTTTCTGGGTGCGTTGTCACAGTTCCTGCTGGCCCCGATCCTGTGGACCTTCTGGGCCTTCCCGCTGGGCCTGCCCCACCCCCTACGCGGGGTTGCGCCGCACAACTTGTTGGTCGTGCTGGGCACGGTGTTCATGGCGGCCGAGCTGTTGACGATCACCGTTGGCGTGCAGGCGGTCAGCAACCCGAAGCATCGCTGGCTCAGATATTGGGTGCCCACCCTGCACTTCTATTATCCGCTGGCCTCCTTGGCCGCGATGAAAGGGTTTCTCGAGATCATGACCAAGCCGTTCTACTGGGACAAAACCCAGCACGGGAAGTTCGATCAGCAAACGGCAACGGACGAGGCGCCGCTTAGTCCCCCAGCGACGAATCCAGCTTGATCCGCGTCTCGAACGCCCGCGAGATGTGCTTTCTGAGCGCCGCACGGGCCGCATCCTGATCACGCACCTCGATGGCCGAGACGATCGCGTCATGCTCGGAAATCGCATCCTCGCTGCGTCCTTCAGCGGCTAGCGACGTGGTCGCCAACAGCGCCATCGAGCGATGGACCAGATCCAACTGTTGCACCAGATAGCGGTTATGCGAGGCCAGATGCAGCTGCTTGTGGAAGCGACGGTTGGCACGTGACAGGGCAGACGGGTTGCCCAGCAATTGACGGTCTTCCTCGACCATTTCACGCAGCACGCGGATTTCTTCGGGGGCGGCGTGTTGAGCGGCCAAGTATGCGGCCAGACCTTCCAGCTCGGCCCGCACCACGTAAAGCTCGGCCAATTGGCTGTGGTCCAGTGACGCCACGATCAGGCTGCGCCCGTCGCGAGTCAAAAGCGACTGCGTCTCGAGCCTCTGCAGCGCCTCGCGGATCGGGGTCCGGGACACGCCAAACCGCTCGGCCAGCTCGTTTTCGACCAGCCGATCGCCGGGCTTATACGTGCCCGTGTCAATCGCATCGAGGATCATCTCATACGCGTCGCGCTGTCCCTGTTTACCCTCAGCCACCATTCTGTCCTTCCGGCCTTTATTGATCCGCACAGATAAGCATGCTGCCATGAACATGGCAAACACCAAGCACGCGTCGCGACGTCGCAGAGCCTGTTTTCGTCGAATAAGACCTTTAACCTGCCCCGGCGGCGGTCTATTTTCCCACCATGGTCGCCGATCTGTTCTCTCACGTCAGTCACTGGGTTTTTGACTTGGACAACACGCTGTACCCGCCGCGGGTCCGGCTGTTTGACCAGATCGAAGTACGTATGACCAATTGGGTGATGGAAGAGCTTGGCGTCGATCGGGCCGAGGCGGATCGCCTGCGCCAGAAATACTGGCGCGAGCATGGCACCACTCTGGCCGGTTTGATGCGCGAACATGGGGTGGATCCCGGCCCCTATCTGCATGACGTGCACGACATTTCCTTCGATGCGCTGGAACCCGACCACGATCTGGCCAGCCACATCACCAACCTACCGGGGCGCAAGATTGTCTACACCAACGGTTCGGCCCCCTATGCCGAACAGGTGCTGGCCGCGCGGGGGCTATCTGGGCTGTTTGACGCGATCTATGGCGTCGAGCACGCCGATTTCCATCCAAAGCCCGACCGCGCCGCCTTTGATGCCGTCTTTGCGCGCGACGGCGTGAAGCCCGATGTCGCCGCCATGTTCGAGGACGACCCGCGCAATCTGGCCGTGCCGCACGAGCTGGGCATGAAAACCGTCCATGTCGCGCCGACGCCCGAGCCCGCCGATCACATTCACCACCACACCGACGACCTGACCGCGTTTCTGGAGCGGCTGGTGAAGTAACCAAAGGACACACCATGACCGAACATCGTGCTGACATTTTCATCTCGGGCGGCGGGATCGCCGGTCAGGTGTCCGCCGCCGCCTTTGCCGCAACCGGCTTCAGCGTGGTCATGGCTGATCCCTTCGTACCAGTTACGACTGCGAACGAGGAAAAATCCGACCTCCGCTCGACCGCCTTCCTCCGCCCCGCCCGCCAGCTGTTCGACCGCGTAGGCCTTTGGCCGCATCTGAAAGACCACGCCAAGCCGTTGGACCAATTGGCGGTGATCGACACGACGGGCTGGCCGCCGGAAATCCGCGACCGCCGCGTATTCCGCTCGGACGATATGGGCGACGAACCCTTTGGCTGGAACCTGATGAACTGGGTCGTCCGACGCGAGATCTGGGCCTATCTACAAAACCAGCCGCTGATCACACCGCTTTACGGAACGGGCTTTCGCTCGATGGTGCAGCGCACTGGCGAGATCATCGTCACCCTGACAAACGGAGACCGCATCCGCGCCCGAATGGGGATCGCGGCGGATGGCAAGTTCTCGCCCTTGCGCGAAGCGGCAGGAATCACCGTCTCCACCACGCGCTATGGGCAGAAGTCGCTGGCCTTCACGGTCACGCATGACCTAACGCACGGCAACATCTCGACCGAAATCTATAACGAGGGCGGGCCCTTCACCATCGTGCCACTGCCAAACATGGACGGCAAACCTGCCTCGGCCATCGTGTGGATGAATAAAGGTCCGCGCGCAGTCGAGCTTATGAATATGGGCGTGCCCGAATTTGAAGACGTGATGTTCCAGCGCTCGACCGGGCTGTTGGGACGGATGCATCTTCAGGGCAATCGCTCGGTCTGGCCGATTATCACGCAGACCGCGGACCAGCTGATCTCGGGCCGCGTGGCCGTCGTGGCCGAGGCCGCCCACGCCCTGCCCCCCATCGGCGCGCAGGGTCTGAATACGTCGCTGAACGACGTCATTGCCCTGCTGGAACTGGCCGAGGCCAATCCAAGCGCCCTTGGCGATCCTGCGATGATGAAAGCCTATGACGCCGCCCGCGCGCCTGACATTGCCCGCCGCGCCCGCGCCATTGATCTGTTCAACCGTGTCACGCGCTCCGGGGATGGCGTGATGCAAACAGTGCGTCTTTTGGGCCTGAAAGCGGTGCATGACGTGGCCCCCATGCGCAAGCGCGTAATGCGGGCTGGCCTTGGTCCCGCCTGACCGTGCTGCGGCACGCCGCCACATGGCAGGATTGTCGCATACCGCTTCCTGAACACATGCAGGATACACGCCTCGCAACGTGAACAGGAGACTTTATCATGGCAACCGAAGTAACCCCGGAACAGCAAGCCAAAGACGCCCGCGCCGAAAGGATTGCGTTCATGATCATTGGCGCAATCATCGCTGCCCTCGTGGCGGGCTTTCTTCTGAAAGGCATTGTGGGCGTGGGGCTTGTCGCCCTCTCGACCGTCCCGGTAATTTATCTGCTGCTGGTCACCATGGCAGGCGGCAAAGCGTAAGCGCGCAGGCCCAACCGGCAAAAACAAAACGGCGCGCAGGATCTGCGCGCCGTTTTGGATTCTACAGAACTTTCTTCAACGCGTCCTCAAGCCGGGCCACGCTGGCATCGACATCATAAAGCTTGTCCAGCCCGAAGAGGCCCAAGCGGAAGGACGAATAGTCGTCGCCCTCGTCCACCATCAACGGCACACCCGCCGCGATCTGGACACCTTCGGCAGCAAAGGCTTTGCCCGCCTTGATGTCCGGGTTCGCGGTATAGGACACGACCACGCCGGGGGCTTCAAATCCTTCGGCGGCCACGGATTTGATGCCGTTCTCCGCCAGCAATGCACGGACACGGCGTCCTTGCTCCCACTGCGCGTCGCGCAGCTTTTCAAACCCGTAGTCCTTGGTTTCCAACATGGTATCACGGAAAGCCCGCAGCGCGTCGGTGGGCATCGTCGCGTGATAGGCATGCCCGCCGCCCTCGTAGGCCTCCATGATCGACAGCCACTTGCCCAGATCCACCGCGAACGAGGTCGAGGTCGCGGCTTTCGCCATGTCCCGCGCGCTGTCGTTCATCATCACGATCCCGGCAGACGGCTGCGCCGACCAGCCCTTTTGCGGGGCCGAGATCAGCACATCCACGCCAGTCGCCTTCATGTCGACCCACGCACAGCCCGAGGCGATGCAATCCAGAACGAAGATCCCGCCCACGCCATGTACGGCCTCGGCCACGGCGGCGATATAGTCATCGGGCAAGATCATCCCCGAGGCAGTTTCCACATGCGGGGCGAACACGACGTCTGGCTTCTCTTCCTTGATCTTCGCGACGACCTCGTCAATCGGAGCGGGGGCGAACGGCGCATCCGGGGCATTGCCCACGCGGCGCGCTTTCATCACGGTTTCCGCGGACGGGATCGCCCCCATCTCGAAAATCTGGCTCCAGCGGAAGGAAAAGAACCCGTTGCGAATGACCATCACCCGCTTCCCGGTTGCGAACTGGCGCGCGACAGCCTCCATCGCGTAGGTTCCACCACCGGGAACAAGGGCCACGGCATCAGCGTTGTAGACCTCTTTCAGCGTGGTTGAGATGTCGGTCATCACGCCCTGAAAGGCTTTGGACATGTGGTTCAGAGATCGGTCAGTGAACACGACCGAGAATTCGAGCATCCCATCAGGATCAATGTCGGGCAGAAGTGCGGGCATATAGGGTCTCCTTCACTGTACCGGACCACCGTGACCCAGATCGCGGGCACAGGGAAGAGGTCAAATCGGCCCAGGGCGCCGTTCTTCGGACAAAAGCACGTTGGCCTCGACATCCCCCACGCCCGGCATGGTCATGATCCGACGGCGCAACACGCGCTCGAAGTCTGCGATGTCGCGGGCCACAACGCGCAGGCGATAGTCATAGAGGCCCAGCACGTGTTCGACTGTCTGCACCTCGGGGATCGCAGATACAGCGCGTTCGAAATCGTCCAGACTGACACGCCCCTTGGTGGCGAGCTTTACACCCAGAAACACGGTCACGCCGAACCCCAGTGCCTCGCGGTCCAGATCAAGCCGCCGTCCGGCAATCACACCAAGATCGGTCAGGCGCTTGATACGGCGCCACGCGGCGGGTTGGCTTAGCCCGACTTCGCGCCCAAGGGCACCAGCGGATTGTGTGGCATCCTCGGCCAGCAGGCGCAGCAGGGTCAGATCAATCTCGTCAAACTCGGTCATAGCGGCAGGCTTTCATCCGATTTGATTCGCGCCACATGCATCAAGGCCTCGATGTCGGCGATATGCGGCAGCGCCAGAATTTGGTCGCGGTAGATGCCTTGATAATGCGGCATGTCGCGGGCGATGACGGACAGGCGCACATCGACGCGCCCGACGAAGGTCTGGATCTCGATCACTTCCCGAATGGCGCGGGCCGCTTCAATGAAATCATCAAAAGCGCGGGGCTGGGTCTTGTCGAGCGTCACCCGCAGGCTGACCTCGACCTCATAGCCCAACGCGCGCCAATTGATCACCGCGCGCGGGCCCCGCAGGATTTTCTGATCGCGCAGCCGTTCGACGCGACGCGATAGGCGTGCTGCTGACAAACCCACCCGGTCTGCCAACTCGGACCCGCCGAGAGTCGGGTCCGCCTGCATTTGTCTTAGAATGCGTCTGTCAAGATCATCGAGCATGATTTCTTCACTATTACATCATCTAGTGAATAGCTACCCCCAACTATTCGCACTAAATGCCCGTTATTCATCTCGAATGCAGCGCAGTCATGCCTATGATGCGACCTGAAAGAACAACCCATGCAACGGAGCACCCGATATGCGCGTTTACTACGATCGCGATTGCGACATTAACCTGATCAAAGACAAAAAAGTTGCCATCCTGGGCTATGGCTCGCAAGGCCACGCTCACGCGCTGAACCTGCGCGACTCGGGCGCCAAGAACCTTGTTGTTGCCCTGCGCGAAGGCTCGGCCTCGGCCAAGAAAGCTGAAGCTGAAGGTCTGGAAGTCATGGGCATCGCCGAAGCCGCTGCTTGGTGTGACGTCATCATGTTCACCATGCCCGACGAACTGCAGGCTGAAACCTACAAGAAATACGTTCACGACAACATCAAGCCGGGCGCAGCGATTGCATTCGCTCACGGCCTGAACGTTCACTTCGGCCTGATCGAGCCGAAAGAAGGCGTTGACGTGATCATGATGGCCCCCAAAGGCCCGGGTCACACCGTACGCGGCGAATACGTCAAAGGCGGCGGCGTTCCCTGCCTAGTGGCTGTTGACACCGACTCGACCGGCAAAGCGCTGGAAATCGGCCTGTCCTACTGCTCGGCCATCGGTGGCGGCCGCTCGGGCATCATCGAAACCAACTTCCGCGAAGAGTGTGAAACCGACCTATTCGGCGAGCAGGCTGTTCTGTGCGGCGGTATCGTCGAGCTGATCCGTTGCGGTTTCGAGACCCTGGTTGAAGCCGGCTACGCACCGGAAATGGCTTACTTCGAGTGTCTGCACGAAACCAAGCTGATCGTTGACCTGATCTATGAAGGCGGCATCGCCAACATGGATTACTCGATCTCGAACACTGCAGAATACGGCCAGTACGTCACCGGCCCGCGCATCCTGCCCTACGAAGCCACCAAGAAAGCCATGAAAGAATCGCTGGAAGACATCCAGACCGGTAAATTCGTGCGTGACTTCATGCTGGAGAACGCTGTTGGTCAGCCGACCATCAAAGCTGCCCGCCGTCACAACGACGAGCACCAGATCGAGGTTGTCGGCAAGAAACTGCGCGACATGATGCCTTGGATCTCGGCCGGCAAGCTGGTTGACCAAGAAAAGAACTAAGACCTGAACACGGTCACGCGGTGGGTTGATTTCCATCGCAACAAAAGATCAAGTGGGGCGTCCGACACCGGGCGCCCTTTCTTCTTTGCGCATCACTGCGAGGTTCCATGACCGACAATCCTACCACCCGCGACTGGGCGGGCGTCATTGCCCTTGGTCTGATCTGGGGCGGCACCTTCATGGTCGTGGCTATCGCGCTTGAAGGGTACGGCCCGGTGACAGTCGCCACGTCGCGCACCACTTTGGGCGCTGTAGCGTTGCTGGGGTTGGTCATGGCAACGGGGCGCAGCATGCCAAAATGGGACGCCACATTGTGGTGGATCATCTCGATCGTTGGCATTCTGTCCACCGCGTTGCCTTTCGTGCTGCTGAGCTGGGGGCAACAATACGTCCCGTCGGCCTTTGCTGGTCTCTCTATGGCCTCGATCCCGTTGATGGTGTTGCCCTTGGCGCACTTCTTCTCGGACGAACCTCTGAACATGCGCAAATTCATCGGGGTCACCTTAGGGTTCTGCGGTGCTTTGGTTCTGATCGGACCGGGGCTGGCGCAGCTTGGGCAAGGGACAGAACCCCTGGCGCAACTGGCCTGTATCGGGGCCGCGCTATGCTATTCCATCGCGTCGATCCTAACGCGCCGCTGCCCGCCGATTGATCCGCTGGTATTGGCGGCGCTGACACTTGTTGTTGGATCGGTTGTCCTGTTCCCAATCATGCTGATGACCGAAGGATGGCCGGCATGGGAAGGCACCCGCTCGGGGCTGGCAATCGTCGCCTTGGGGCTTTTACCGACAGCGCTGGCAACACTTCTGCGCGTCGCGATCATCATCAGTGCAGGCTCGGTGTTCATGACACTGGTCAACTACCAAGTGCCCGCGTGGTCGATGGTCTTCGGCGCGTGGATCCTGTCCGAGGCGCTTCCGCTACGCTTCTTCGCGGCGCTCGCCCTGATCATGAGCGGGTTGGCAATCAGCCAATGGTACAGCCTGCGGAAGATGTTGGCGGGGCGCTGAACGCGCCGCGGATTTCGTGAATTTCGGCAATCGTGATACCCTGCCTAATGGGGAGGATTGTCATGGAACGAAGAACGCTTATTACACATGCAAGCGCAGCTGCTATTTGCGCGCCCAACCTGCTGCTTGCCAGTGAACGCGACCGTGATCGCCGCATTCAGGCAGCCCGCATTCACCTTATCCGCAACGGCAGCCGCATCCTGCCCATCATGCTTCTTGCGATGACGGCTGCAGGTCCACTTGGCTGGAATTTGAGGAAAAGCTATCCCCAATTTCCCGTCGCATCCGCTCTGCTCGGAGCGCTGGGGCTGAACGCTCTGCGGACAATGCTGCCCGACCGTCTGGCCGGAGCTGTGCCGTGGGGGGATGTCTTTCTGTATCAAAACATACTGACAATACGTCCGATCAAAGACGCACCACTTCCGAAGAAATGCGCCGTCACACATGACGATGTAGAGTGGCAGATCAGACAACGTGCCAAGAAGATCGTGCTAAATAACGTCCCCGGCCTTGATGCCTTGTTCAGGACACGGGTTGGCCGCGCCTATGCGACGCAGGCCGAGCTGATCGTCTTCCTTCGCCCCACGCTCATCCAAGAGCCATAGGGGGCGGGCTTAGGTGACGGCCTCGACCTCGGCGACGATGCCGTCGACGACCTGCGACAGAAGGGCGTCATCTTCGCACTCCGCCATCACGCGGATCAGGGGTTCCGTGCCGGACTTGCGGATCAGAAGCCGCCCTTTGCCGTTCAGCCTGCCTTCCGCATCCGCGATGGCGGCCTTCACGCTGTCGGCCTCTAGCGGGGTTTGGCCCAAGGTGTAACGCACGTTTTTCAGCATCTGCGGCACGGTCTCGAAGACCTGACACAGTTCAGACGCAGGCTTGCCGGTTTCGACCATGCAGGCCAAGAACTGAAGCCCCGCCAACAGACCGTCGCCCGTGGTCGCGTAATCCGTCATCACGATGTGACCGGACTGTTCGCCGCCCAGATTGTAGCCGCCCGCCCGCATCGCCTCGACCACGTGGCGGTCGCCCACCTTGGTGCGCAGAAGCTCCAGCCCTTGCGCGGCCATGTGACGTTCCAACCCCAGGTTCGACATCACCGTCGCGACCAGCTTGCCGCCGCTGAGGCGCCCTTCGGACGCCCAATGCGTCGCGAACAGCGCCATCAGCTGATCGCCATCCGCCACCTGACCCTTCTCGTCGATGATCATGATGCGATCCGCGTCGCCGTCCAGACAGATGCCCAGATCCGCGCCGTGTTCTACCACAGTGCGCGCCGCCAAAGCAGTGTCGGTCGAACCGCAGCCTTTGTTGATATTCGTCCCATCGGGCGAGACCCCCACGGGGATGATCTCGGCCCCCAGTTCCCACAGGGCGTCAGGCGCCGCGCGATAGGCCGCGCCATTGGCGCAGTCGATCACGACCTTCATGCCGTTCAGACGTTTGTGCTGCGGGAAGGTGGTTTTCAGATACTCGGTATAGCGCTGACGGGCTTCCTCGATCCGCTTGGCGCGGCCGATGTTCTGCGGCTGCACGGGGTCGACGCCATCGTGCACCATGCGCTCGATCTCGGCTTCGGCCTCGTCCGACAATTTGAAGCCGTCGGGGCCAAAGAACTTGATGCCATTATCATGGAACGGATTGTGCGAGGCCGAGATCATGATGCCCAGATCCGCCCGCATCGAATGGGTTGCGCGCCCGACGGCCGGTGTTGGTACCGGCCCCAGAAGCAGCACGTTCATCCCGGTCGAGGTCAGACCCGCCGTCAGCGCGTTTTCCAGCATATAGCCCGACAGGCGGGTGTCCTTGCCGATCACCACCCGGTGCCCGTTGGAATGGTCGCGGCGGAAGTGGCGCCCCGCAGCGGCCCCCAGCTTCAACGCCATCTCTGCTGTCATGGGCCAGGAATTTGCCAGCCCACGCACTCCGTCGGTTCCGAAGAGTTTTTCGACCATACTGCCGCCTTGTTCTTACTTTTTCTCGGTCATGGCTGCGTGAAGGCGCAATGCCTGCCGTGTTTCAAATGTGTCATGGACCCGCAAAATCTGCATGCCCTGCGCGATGCCATGCATCGCGACGGCCACGGATCCGGCAACCCTGTCGCGGGCCACCCCGGCCTGTCCGATGGTGCCGATGAAACGCTTGCGCGACACACCCAGCAGCACTGGAAGACCCAGATCATGTAGCAGCGACAGATTACGCAGCAAAGTCACATTGTGTTCCAGAGTCTTACCGAATCCGATGCCCGGATCGGTGATAATCCGCTCACGTTTGATGCCTTTACCCTCGGCAAAGCTAATGCGCTCTTCCAAATAGTCCATCACGTCGAACAACACATCGTCATAGCGCGGATCGTTCTGCATGTCCTCGGGCCGGCCCTGCGAATGCATCAAGCAGACGGGCGCGTCACGTTCGGCCACAAGGTCGGCAAGCTCGGGATCGAAGGTGAAGGCGGACACATCATTCACAATATCCGCGCCTGCATCCAACGCGGCCTCGGCCACGCGGGCTTTGCGCGTATCGATCGAGATCGGGGTGGTCACGCCCGCTGCACGGATCGCTTCAATCACCGGCGCGGTACGCTGGATTTCTTCCTGAATGGCCACCTCTTCCGCGCCGGGACGGGTGCTTTCCCCGCCAATGTCCAGAATGTCGGTATCGCCAGCCATCTGGCGGGCGCGGGTGACGGCGGCTTCGATCGTGTCCAACTCGCCCCCGTCCGAAAAGCTGTCCGGCGTCACGTTCAGAATGCCCATCAGACGCGGCTGGTCCAAGGTCAGGCCGCACAGCGTCGGACGCGGGGCGCTGAGGCGTTGAATCGCGGCGTCATCCAGATCGGCCAGATCGACCGTCTGCACTTCCCCCCCGCGCTGGCGCTCTAAGACCTGATCGAACCAAAGGCTGTCGCTGCCGCACAAAGATTGACCCGAGAACGGACGGCCCGTGCGGGCAATGGGCTGAATGCGTTGGCTCATGACAGATCCTCCAACATGACAGAATGCGAGTCGATGCCCGGCGTGTCCGGGGCGTCGCAGCCCACCCAAAGGATCTGGCAAGCCTGCACTTGTTCGGAGAACCACAGGGTCAGATCGGGAAGAGAGATCGCGACGGGCGCATCCACCGCGTCCAGCACCATCTTGGACGGCGCCCAGACGCTAAGCTGTCCGTTCTTCAGCCCCCAATCCAACTCGGTCCGCGTGCCGACCGGAACAGCACGCGGGTCAATGGTCGCCAGCTGCCATGCCGCCTGATCCGCCTGAAGCAGCACGATGTTGCGCGCGGCCCAGCTGTCTTGCACCAGCGGCAGCTCCGCATCGACGATCAGGATGGTCGGCGCGCCGTCTTCCTCGAATTGATCAAGGAAGGTCGGCAGCCCCTCGTCATTCAAGGCGTTCGAGGACAGGAAGACCAGAATGGGCGCCGGGGCGTCCTGAGCCTCGACCTCGGCGTCACCACTATTACGGTCGCGGACGATCTCGACCCCCAGCTTACCGGGACCACGGTCCAGCTTCTCAATCCGCACGAACACGCGCTGGGGCTGCGGGGCCAGCAGCAGACGCTGCGCGATCCGTTCGGCCAGAGTTTCCAGAAGGTTCAGGCGCTCGGCCTCAAGCTCGGCCATGATCGCTTCGGTGATCGTGTCATAGGACAGGATGTCGTCCACATCGTCCGTGTCGGCCCCGCCGTGCTCGGCAACCTCGACTACCACGCTGAAGCTAAGGCGCTGGGTCACGCCACGTTCGGCCTGAAAAGCGCCGATTTCCACGTCGACCACATGGTCGCGCACGGAAATACGGTCGGCAGGCGTGTCCCCTGCCATGGCGCGCGCACGTGCTTCTAAATCAGAAAATGCCAAGCTTGCCTCGGTCATCGCATGTCCCCTTTAAACTTGGCAGGACCATGCCCCGAACGCGCCCCGAAACGCCAGCCCAAAGCGACGGATCGGCGCGATCAGACGTCTTTAGCCGGGCATCTTATAGAAGCGATGCACCCCGATCGAGGCGGTTTTCTGGAACACCCGCGACCAGCGCGGGGAGACGGCCTTGGTGTGGTAATGCGTGGCACCCAGCGTCAGGTCACGCGGCGCACCATCAATCATAGCACGCGCAATACGGCCCAGACGGTCATGGGCGGTTTTTTCGTGGATGACCTCGTCACGCCCGTCGCAGGTATAGGTGAACTGGCAGGCAAACTTCCGGCCCGTGCCTTGGTTGACCACTCCACAAATCGTGTTCGGAAAGCGTGCGTCGTCAACACGGTTCAGGATCACCTCGGCCACAGCGAACTGGCCATAGATGCTTTCTCCACGGGCTTCGAAATACAGAGCTTCGGTCAGACAGGTCCATTCGGCATCCTGTTTCGGCGCGGGCTGCGCGGACAACCACGCGACCGAGCGCTCAAAACTGTCCGAACCGGATTTGCGCATCTTCGGCAGCACCGAAATCGCGTTCAGCTTCGCGCTTCCCATTGCGCCAAGGCCCGAATGCTCTTGCAAAAGAGCCGCACCGAAGGGCGAGGCCGACGGATCAGAATCCGATGCGAAGGCAGGCACAAGTGCGCCCGCCGCCACCGCGACAACAGCCAGAAGCTGAGATTTCCAAGTAATACGCATCACACAACACGTCCCTGACGATTTCGCCGGGTCACATAGGGGTTTGTTGTCGTTACGTCTAGTCCTGTGCGATTTACGTTACATTTGGTTTCGGAGATGTGATCGCCAAATGGGCCGCCGCCAAGCGGGCCACGGGCACCCGGAAAGGCGAACACGAGACATAGTCAAACCCTGCGTCGCGGCAGAAGCGGATGCTTTCGGGGTTGCCGCCATGTTCGCCACAGATGGACAGGGTCAGGTCGGTGTTCTCGGTCCGGCCACGGTTCGCGCCGATTTCCAGAAGCTCACCAACACCATCTGCATCCAACATGTGGAACGGGTCTTCCTCATACACGCCCTGAGACACGTATTCGCCCATAAAACGCCCCGCATCGTCACGCGACAAACCATAGGTCATCTGGGTCAAGTCATTGGTTCCAAAGGACATAAAAGCCGCGTGCTGGGCAATTTCACCCGCCCGCAGGGCTGCGCGCGGCGTTTCCACCATCACGCCCAATCGATAGGTGAAGTCGGCACCGGTCTCGATCCGCACAGCCGCAGCCACCGCATCGACACGGGCCTTCACGATCTCGACCTCGCGTTTGGCGGACACCAGCGGGATCATCACCTCGGGCACCACTGGCGCCCCGGATTTCGAGGCTTCGACGGTCGCCTCAAAGATCGCTCGCGCCTGCATGTCATAGATTTCTGGCACCGTGACACCAAGCCGCACCCCGCGCATACCCAACATCGGGTTGAATTCACGCAGACCAGCCACGCGGCGCTCGACATCTTTCAAAGGTAGGTCCAGCGCCTCGGCCAGTTCGCGCAGGCCTTCGCGGCCATGCGGTAGGAACTCGTGCAGGGGCGGGTCGAACAGGCGGATGCAGACCGGCTGGCCCTGCATAATCTCAAAGAGCTCGGTAAAGTCAGCGCGCTGCATGGGAAGCAAACGGTCCAGCGCCGCGCGTCGGTCATCGGTGTGATCGGCAAAGATCATCTCGCGCATGGCCAGAAGGCGGTCATCGTCGATGAACATGTGTTCGGTCCGGCACAGCCCGATCCCTTCGGCAGCAAACATCCGTGCGTTGCGTGCATCCGGAGGCGTGTCGGCATTGGCGCGCACGCCGATGTCGCGCAGCTCGTCCGCCCATGTCATCAAGGTCTGAAAGCTTTCACCCAGTTCGGGCGGCAGCATGTCGACAGCACCAACCAGCGCTTCGCCCGCGCTGCCGTCAATCGAGATCACGTCGCCCTCGCGTAGCGTACGCCCATCCGAATTAACCAACTCGCCTTTGCGCTTGTTCAAGGTCAAGTCCCCAGCACCCACAACGCAGGGCAAGCCAAGACCACGCGCGATAACGGCGGCGTGGCTGGTGATCCCGCCGCGAATGGTCAGAATACCCTTGGCCGCATGCATCCCGCGAATGTCTTCAGGGCTGGTTTCACGGCGCACCAGAATGCAGTTTTCACCCTGCGACGCCAATGTCTGCGCCGCGCGGGCATTAAACACAATCTTGCCGGTTGCCGCCCCCGGGCTGGCCGCGATGCCGCTGGCAAAGTGGTCACGAGTACCTTCTGGGTCGATCTGACTGTGCAGAAGCTCGGCCAGAGCGCGGGGCGGAATGCGCAACACGGCTTCGGAACGCGTGATGATCTCGTCCTTGGCCAAGCCAACTGCGATGCGGACATTGGCCCGTTCCGAGCGCGGCACGCGCACGGCGTCCAGAATGAACAGCTCTTCGTTTTCGATGGTGAATTCGATCTCCATCTCTTCACGCAGGCGGACGCGGCAAAACTCGCCATAACGTACGAGATCCGCAAAGTTCTGCGGCAGCACCTCTTCGATGGATCGACCACGCGGGTCCTTGGTCAGATACATGACATCGCGGTCTTCCGCGTCTGTCAGAGCATCGCGCCCTTGGCTTTTGCACAGGTAGCGACCACGGATTTCACGGTGTCCGGTGGTGCCGTTCACGAACTGGATCACGCCCGAGCCGCAGATCCCCTGCCCGACACCCAGCACCATTTGCTGCACGACAAGTCCAAGCCCAGCATCCGCAGGCGCACCTTTGGCCTGACGCAACAGTCGCGCCGTCGTGCCTTCCCATGCGCGTGCCATCGAGCGCAGGATTTCCTTCAGCTGAACCTTGGGATCTTGCGGGAAGTATTCGTCGGTCTCTTCTTCATAAAGCTCCAGCGCCTCGCGCAACGTGTCGGCGGTCGGCGTGTCCAAGGCGTCAAACTCATCCGGGTCCAGACGTCCGACATGCACGGCATAGGATTGGATAAACCGCAGATACAGCGCGTTGGCGGCGGTTTCCCCGTGGCTTTCGATCAGGTGGGCATGGACCTTGTCGTTCATCCCGATGTTCAGAATGGCCCCCGGCCCGCCCCAATCAGGATCCTCGGATGACGGACGCACCGACACCAGCGGATCAGGGCCAAACAGCTCCATCATCGCGTCCAGATCGGGCAACTCTCCGGCCGAAACGCCATGCACCGCGTCAAAATCAAGCGCCACCGTGCGCGGCACCGGCATATCCAAGCGGATCAGCCGTTGCAGGCACTTCGCCCGCCCCCCGTGCCGAGAGGTTTCAATCTCGGCCGTCGGGGTGATTTCCGTGAAACCCAAGTCTTGATTTTTCTGCACCGCAGCACCGCCTTTCACCCGTCACCATAGCGCGGATGCAGCGTCACACAAGGGCAACATGCGTGTTCGTATGGCGGAAGGGGCGTTGCCCCGTCTCTTAGCCTTCGATGCGGGACAAATCGGCCACGCCGCCGCAGATCATGCGGATGCGCGACAACAGGTTCAGGCGGTTGCGCCGGATCACCTGATTGTCCGCGTTGATCTGCACGGCCTCAAAGAACGCATCAATAGGTGCGCGCAAGGCGGCCATCGCAGTCATCGCGGCGGCGAAGTCTTCAGTCTCCATCGCCGGCGTGATCGCAGCCTCGGCCGCATCCAGCGCAGCAAAGAGCGCCTTTTCGCTGTCATCCTCGGCGAATTTCACATCTGCACCGTACGAGTACTCGACACCGTCTTTTTCCTCGGCCTGCGCCAGAATGTTCGACGCGCGTTTCACCCCTTGGATCAGGTTCTCGCCATCTTCGGTCGACAGGAAGGTCGCCAATGCCTCGGCCCGCTTGACCAGAAGCGTCAGGTCGTCATTGCCGGGCATGGCAAGGCAGGCGTCGATCACGTCATGGCGGATGCCCTTGTCGCGCAGATAGACTTTCAAGCGATCGTGGAAGAACGACAGCAAATCGCGCGCGACAGCCGGCAGGCTGTCCTTCACTTCGCTCAAGTGCTTGGACAGATCACCATCGAAGTGGTCCAGAATGGTGCGAATGGCGGCGCCAAACACGCCGTGATCCGCGATCTCGTTGTCCAGATCACGCAGCAGGGCCGCACGAGATTCTCCGTCTTCGTTCAGAGCGATCTCGTGGCGCAAAAGTTGCGCGTCAAACAGCTTGTCCAGCTCAACCCGCAGGTTGTTGTCCAGCACCAGACGAATGACGCCAAGCGCAGCGCGGCGCAGCGCGAACGGGTCTTTCGACCCGGTCGGCTTTTCGTCAATCGCCCAGAAGCCGGTCAGCGTATCCAGCTTGTCGGCCATCGCCACCGCAACTGAGACGGGCGCCGAGGGCACATCATCAGACGGGCCAAGCGGCGAGTAGTGTTCAAGTGCTGCATCAGCAACTTCAATCGAATAGCCCGCAGGCGCGGCATAGTACTTGCCCATCAGGCCCTGTAGTTCCGGGAACTCATAGACCATTTCCGACGACAGATCGGCCTTGGCCCAACGGGCGGCTTTTTCGACCAGACCTGCGTCAGCATTCACCGACGGGGCCAGCGCCCGCGCCATGGCGGCGATGCGGTCGATCCGGTCGGCCTGCGTGCCCAGCTTGTTGTGGAAGGTCACGTTGGCAAGGCTGTCCAGCCACGGCTGACCACCCGCTTCAGCCACGCGAATGTCGTTTTCCCAGAAGAACTTGGCGTCTGCCAGACGGGCGAACAGCACTTTCTGGTTCCCGGCCAGAATGGTCGCGCCGTGGTCCGCGGTTTCGCGGTTGGCAACGGTGATGAACTTCTCGATCCGGTCCGTTTTCGGGTTCTTGACCGAGAAGAACTTCTGGTGCTCGCGCATACTGGTTTGCAGCACTTCGGGCGGCAGGTGGATGAAGTCCTCGGCGATGTCGCCCATCAGGACAATGGGCCATTCGACCAGACCGGCGACCTCGGCCAGCAGGCCTTTGTCTTCCACGATCTCCATCCCTTGGGCGAAGGCAGCGCTTTGCGCGTCTGCCCAGATGTGATCGGCACGCTCGGCGGGCGACAGGATCACCTTGGCGGCTTTCAGCTTGGCCTCGTAATCGGCAAAGCCAGTCACAGCGAAACGACCCGGCGCCATGAAGCGGTGGCCCTCGGTCGTGTCACCCGAGGTGATCCCGTCCACGTCCAGCGGCACCACGGTGGCGCCAGCCTCTTCCGACAGGATGCACAGGATCGAGTGCAGCGGACGCACCCAGCGCAAGCTGCCGGAACCCCAGCGCATCGACTTGGGCCACGGGAAGTTGCGGATGGCGTTTTCAAGAACCTCGGCGATGATCTCGGCTGCGGGGCGACCTTTCTTTTCGATGGTGGCAAAATAGACCGCACCCTTGGGGGTCTCACGCTCTTCAAGCTGATCGCGGGTGACGCCTGCTCCGCGCAGGAAGCCCTCGATCGCCTTGTCCGGCGCACCCACTTTCGGACCCTTGCGTTCTTCACGCGTGTCCGGCGATTGGGCCAGCAGGCCTTCGACAGCCAACGTCAGGCGGCGTGGCGTCGACAGCGCAGCAGCACCGGCATAGGTCAGGCCAGCCTCGACCAGACCGTCTGTCACCAGCTTTTTCAGATCCTCAGCCGCGCGCGTTTGCATACGGGCCGGGATTTCTTCGGAAAAGAGTTCAATCAGCAGGTCAGGCATGGTGCTTACTCTTGATATTTTTCGTTCAACTGATGCCAGGCAAAGCCCCGGCCGTCAGGATAGATGGCGACGACGCGGTCGACCCCATCTTTGATGTTACGTTCGCCCAGAAAGGCCAAGGCGTTGCCCTGTTCGATATCTGCGCCGATCTGGACTGCGTCAAAGCAGTCGAACCAACCGGGTGCGGTCAGGGGCGTGGCCTCTTCATAGGGCACGAAGGTTTCGGTCAACATGGCCAAGCTCATCGTCGTGGTGAAACAGCCGCGATAGCGCAATGGCGAGCTGTCGGCGTCGATGCCTTGGAAGCTGTCATACAGCACGATTTCAGGCTGGCCGGTGACCAGATTGGTCATGCGGATCCCGTCCTCGGCCGAGACCTCGTCATAGAAGGCGTAAAGCTGGATCCAGTAGATCAAGCCGCCAGAGATCAGGGCGGTTATCACGATGAAGCTCCCAAGCAGGCGACCACTCACGCCGCGTCCCCTTCCGGTGTCCAACCCGCAGCAGCGGTCTGCACGAAGGCATCCGCACACAGCTTTGCCAGCGCACGCACACGCCCAATATAGGCCTGACGTTCAGTGACCGAGATCACGCCGCGCGCGTCCAGAAGGTTGAACAGGTGCGAGGCCTTGATGCACTGGTCATAGGCCGGGTGCGCCATGATGATACGCTTGCCAGTCTTGGGGTCGTCATAGGCCTGATCAAGGATCATCCGGCACTCTTCCTCGGCTTCCTCGAAATGGCGCAGAAGCACATCGGTGTTGGCCGTGTCAAAGTTCCAGCGCGCGTATTCTTCTTCGGTCTGCTTGAACACGTCACCATAGGTCAGCGCAATCGGCGCATCGGGCGCGTTGAACGGCATGTCCATCACGTGATCGACGCCCAGCACATACATGGCCAGACGTTCCAGACCATATGTCAGCTCTCCAGACACAGGTTTACAGTCATGGCCGCCGACCTGCTGGAAATAGGTGAACTGGCTGACTTCCATCCCGTCGCACCAGACCTCCCAGCCCAGACCCCACGCGCCCAGCGTCGGGCTTTCCCAGTCGTCTTCCACAAAACGGATGTCGTGCAGCTCCATGTCGATGCCGATGGCTTCGAGCGAGCCAAGATACAGCTCTTGCAGGTTGGGCGGGCTGGGTTTGATCAGCACTTGGTACTGATAGTAGTGCTGCAGGCGGTTTGGGTTTTCACCATAGCGGCCATCGGTCGGACGACGCGAGGGCTGCACATAGGCGGCGGCCCACGGCTGCGAACCAAGCGAGCGCAACGTGGTGGCCGGGTGGAACGTCCCTGCGCCGACCTCCATGTCATAAGGCTGCATCACGGCGCAGCCCTTTTCGGCCCAGTAGTTCTGAAGCCGCAGGATGATTTCCTGAAAGCATTGCGGTTTGGTCTTGGTCGTGGCCATGGCGCTGCCCTGAACTGGTTTGTACAAAGTCTGCCACTCAATAGGCGCTGGGGGGTACAGGGTCAACGCGGGAAACGGGCGCAAGGGTTGGGTTTTCCTGCCCTAACGCAGCAGAAATTTCCGAAAGGCGGCGCGGCGATATTGACCTTCGCTGGCACCGATGTGTTACTTGCGCGAAATTCAGCCTAATTTGCCCTTAGGGCGACGAGGATCCATGACCAGTAAATTTGCAATTGCCTTGGCCACCGGCCTTCTTCCCTTCGTGACTTCAGTCTCCGCCACCAGCGCCCTTGCGTTGCTTTCGGCAGGACCAGCCGTGGCACAGCAAGCCACAAGCGGTCAGGCGGTGCGGTGGATTCAAGTGGAAGCCCAACCGACGCTGGGCGAGGCCGAAGCCCGCGCCCGCGCCTATGCAAGCCGTCTGGACGGCGTCAGCGGGTTTCGCGTCGGAGGCAATTGGTATGCCATCGTTTTAGGACCGTACACCGAACGCGCCGCCGAAGTGCAGCTGCGCAACCTGAAAAACGCGGGCCTGATCCCGCAAGACAGCTTCATCGCGCTACCCAATAAGTTCCGCCAGCAGTACTGGCCTGTCGGCGCAAGCGCCCTGACCGCAGCCCCGATCGAGGCGCCAGCCGTCGAAACGCCCCCCGAGCCGCAAACCGAAACCGTCGCCGTGGTTCCTGCAACTCCTAGCGAACCCGTGATCGTCATTCAGGACGAAACCAAGCGCGAAGCGCAGGCAAGCGAGCGGGCTTTGGACCGCGATGCACGCAAGGCGTTGCAGGTCGCGCTGCAGTGGGAAGGCTACTACACCTCGGCCATTGACGGCGCGTTTGGCGCGGGCACCCGCCGCTCGATGGCGGCATGGCAGACGGATAAGGGCTATGACCCGACCGGCGTTCTGACCACCCGCCAGCGCGCGGTGCTTCTGGGCAGCTATCAATCTGTTCTGGATGCGCTTGGCATGGCCCCGTTCGAGGACCAGAACGCAGGCATCGCGATGGCGATCCCCGCTGGCATGGTCGCGTTTGACCGCTACGAAGCCCCCTTCGTGCATTTCAAAACCAAGGGCGACAGCGATGTCCAACTGGTGATGATCAGCCAGACCGGCGATCAGAACACGCTCTATGGTCTCTATGACATCCTGCAAACGCTTGAGATCGTCCCGACCGAGGGCCCGCGCGAGCGAGGCAAGAGCGGGTTCACCATCGAGGGGGCAGACGACAAGATCTCGTCCTTCACGCAGGTCAAGCTGGCGGACGGCACCGTGAAGGGCTTCACGCTGGTCTGGCCCAAAGGCGATGAAAAGCGCCGCGATCTGGCCCTGCGGGACATGCGGGCAAGCTTTGCGTCGTTGGGCGCACAGGCGCTGGCCGATGACGCCGGATTGGATGACGCCACGCAAAGCCTTGATCTGCTGTCCGGCTTGGACATCCGCACGCCGGAACGCTCGCGCTCGGGCTTCTATGTGGATGGTGCCGGGCGCATCCTGACCACGACCGAGGCCGTTGGGTCCTGCACCCGCATCTCGATCAACGACGAGTTTGACGCCAACGTCGTGGCCACGGACGACACGCTGGGTCTGGCGCTGCTGGAACCCGCCACTGCGCAGGCGCCGATCTCGTTCGCATCCTTCCTGACCGCTGAACCACGCCTAAAATCGGACGTAGCCGTCGCGGGCTTCTCGTATGAGGGTCGCCTCAGCGCGCCCAGCCTGACCTTCGGTACCCTGTCCGAGCTGACCGGCCTGAATGGCCAGGCTGAGCTGTCCCGCCTGACCCTTGCCGCCCTGCCGGGCGATGCAGGCGGCCCGGTTCTGGACGCGGGCGGTTCCGTAATGGGGATGCTGCTGCCCGCCGGTGGCACCACAGGCCGCACCCTGCCCGCCGACACCAGCTTCGCGATGGACGCAGGCACCGTCGCCGCCTTCCTGGCCGCAAACGGTGTGACCACCAGCACCACCGACAGCGTCACCTCGGTCGATCCGGTCGAGCTGAACACCAAGGCCGCTGACATGACGGTTCTGGTCAGCTGCTGGAACTGATCCTCAGCGCATAGAATGCAGAAAGGCCCGGGCAGATCGCCGCGGGCCTTTTTTGATTAGAGGGGCATCACCCCCGCCAGAAGGTCACGGTAAAAAGGACGAATACGGCCAGAAGCTCCAACCGGCCGACCAGCATGGCGGCGATCAGGATCCATTTGGCGGTATCGTTCAGCCCCGCAAAATTGCCCGCTGGCCCGATTTGATCCCCCAAGCCGGGACCAATATTGGCCAAAGCGGCCGCCGCGCCGGACATGGAGGTAGTAAAGTCTAGCCCCGTCAAACCCAGAGCGACAGCGGTCACGCCCAAGGTGACAACGAAGAACACGAAGAACCCCATGACCGAGGACAGGACCTCTTCATCCACGCGGCGTCCACCGAACCGTGGCGTGAAGATCCCGTGGGGCGAGTGGATCGATTGGATTTGCGCCTTGATTGACGAGAGCAGCAGTTGATAGCGGAAGATCTTGATCGAACACGCGGTCGAGCCAGCGCAGCCACCAATCAGGCCCACGAAGAAGAACAAGACCACAGGGAAGCCGCCCCACAACATATAATCCTGCGATGCATAGCCCGTCCCCGTCAGGATCGATGTCAGGTTGAACAGCGTTTTGCGCAGGGATTGCTCGCTTAGCTGCCCATCTGCCAGCCAGCGCCACAGCACCATGATGGCGACCACGACGACCAACGTCATGAAGAACCCGCGCACCTGCGGGTCATGCAACAGCGGACGCGCGGTGCCTTGCAGGATTTGTACGTAGCGCACGAAGGGCAGCGCGGCCAGCAGCATGAACACCACGGCCGCATATTCCGGCCCCGCCCCAAACGCCCCAAACGAGGCGTCATAATTGGCATAGCCACCCGTCGCGATGGTTGTCATCGCATGGGTGACAGCATCGAAAATGCTCATCCCCAGCGCAAAATAGGCCAGTGCGCACAGCGCGGTCAGGGTGAAGTAGATGACCGAGATGCGCGAGGAAATCTCGGTCGCGCGGGGCAGGATCTTGCCGAAGGTGTCAAAGCCCTCGGACCGGAAGATCTGCATTCCGCCGACGCGCAGTTCGGGCAGGAACACCATCGCCACAACAATGATACCGATGCCGCCGAACCACTGCAAAAGCCCACGCCAGAACAAAAGCCCCTTGGGCAGGTCATCCAGCCCGGACAACACGGTTGATCCGGTGGTGGTCAGGCCGGACATCGCCTCGAAAAACGCGTCCACGGGGCGGGCGTCCAGTTCGCCCAGTGCGAAGGGGAGTGCGCCAAAGATCGGCAACGCCACCCAAACACCGGTGGTCAGAAGGAAGGTTTGCTGGATCGTCAGGCCTTTGCCCACGCCATTCGCAGTGGACAGCGCCATCGACCCGCCAATCAGCATCGTCACGACGGCGCTTTGCAAAAACACCTGCCAATCGGGGTTGTTGTCCGCCAAGTCGATCCCGACCGGGATCAGCATCGTCGCGCCCAGAACGGCGACAAGAAGCCCGATAACATAGATGACAGGTCGCAAATCCAACATGAGCGCAGGGTTGGCCCCCTACGCCCATAGTGTCAAGCACCGTCAGTGCCGTCTTTGCTTAGACGTACATCAAATCCTGAAAAACGTGGCGCACAATGTCTTCGCGTTTCAGGCCGCGCTCGGCCAGTTGTTCGTCTGTCATCGCGTTAAAAGCTTCAATCCGCTTCATGCGCGACGAATTTTCAGCAGCGACGATCATTGCGCGACCGAGTGCCGCGAAGAACGCACGGATCGGTGCGAACAGCGAAAACGCTGGTGTGTGGATATTTGTCGTGTGCGTAGCCATTGGAAACCTCTTGTCAAAGCCGTTGGTTTCCTCCCTGACATCAGGTTAGGTCAGTATTGGTGACTTAACCATTGCTAAATCCGCAATCCTGTTATGCGCTAACAGCTAGCCGACGTGAAACAGGGTCGAGAACAGCTTGGGATCCAGGCTTTCGGCCTCGAACGTGTCGCCCTCAATTAGGATCGAGACAGCGTCGTGGCTGTGCAGGCTTTCCTGATGGCTGGCGACGATGCGGAAATCTCCGATCCGGTCGTCCTGCTGAAGCTGCTCGCAGAACAGGCGCGCTGCGTCTTCGACGAAGATCGGGTTCGCGGCGTTCAGCTCGGCAAAGGCCTGTTCGTCTTCGCGCTTCACCATCACCTGCGTTTCCGTGGGCACCGCAACGCGGCACAGGTCAATCAGATCCTCGAACCACAACGTACCCGTAGGCTGGTGGATCTTCTCGACCGAAATCCGCGCGACCGAGCGCTGCGAATGCGGCGTCGCCAACTGCCCGCGCATTTGGCGGGCGTGTTCGGACAGTTCCAGCGAACAGGGGCAGGTCGAGCTGTAGACATAGTCCAGATGCAGGAACTTGCGGCGCTTGCCGCGATGTTCGACCAGCTCTAGCGCAATGTCGTAATACTGATAGCCGGACAGACCTGATCGCAGGCTTTCCACCCGCGCCGGATAGGAAAAGCGCATCTCGATCCGGGCATCCAAGCTTTCCAGATCGGTCTTGTAGTCGTCCAGCGCGGCTTCGATCACATCAAAGCTAAAGGTCTTCTCGGCGTGGCCATAGAAGCTGCGCATGATGCGCGACATGTTGATGCCCTTCTTGCCAGCTTCAAGGCTGACCGTCCCGGTGACCGAGGTTTCCAGCGTCACGTCCGATCCATCGCGAGTGTGATAACGGATCGGCAGGCGGAAATTGGAAATCCCCACATGCTGAATATGCCGTTTGGCACCTTGGATAAGGCTGGCCGGACCGTTTTGCAGATCGGGCATCGACGCCTTGTAATCCGCATCCGGCGTAAAGCCGTCCGGGTAGGTGCGGCTGAGCTCGGGGTAGTTCGGAAGCTCGGCCGAAGGCAGAAGCCGTGCAATCGCAGGGTCCAGCGCAGCAACTTCAACCGGGTCCGCTTTCGCAGCCCAGTTGCGCAGAACCTCAAGGGCATCTTGCGCCTGCGCGGTATCCACCGCGTCCCCGCTTTTGCGCTTCATCTGGTTCATGGCGAACCCCTATCCTGCCATCGCACGTCTCTATCATATGCTTTTGACACATAAACGCCAAACGCGATGGACGAAATGCGACAGATCAGACCGCGTCCAAGCCGTTCAGAAGATCGGTGATCAGATCATCGACGTCCTCAAGCCCAATCGACAGGCGCACCAGACCATCCGAAATGCCCAGCGTATCTTTCTGCTCTTGCGGCAGGCGCTGGTGCGTTGTGGTGGCCGGATGGGTCGCGATGGATTTCGCGTCTGCGAAGTTGTTCGAGATCGTGAAGATCTCAAGCGCGTTCAGGAAGCGGAAGCAAGCGTCCTTGCCGCCGTCCACCTCGATCGCCAGTACCGTCCCGCCCGAGGGCGCTTGTTGGATCGCGATGTCATATTGCGGGTGCGACGGGTGGGTCGGATAGCTGATGCGCGACAGCTTGGGATGGCCCTGCAGCGCATCCGCCACTTTCAGCGCGCCGTCCGCCTGCGCGCGCACGCGCAAATCCAACGTCTCCAGCGCTTTCAGATGGGTCCACGCGGCAAAGGGGTTGATCGCCCCGCCGGTGTGCTTGACATAGGTCTCGATCGGGCCGCGGATCAGCTCGCGCGAGCCGCAGATCGCGCCGCCCAGCATCCGGCCTTGGCCGTCTACGTGCTTGGTCGTGGAATAGACCACAAGGTCGGCGCCCAGCTTGGACGCATAGGAAAACACGGGCGTCGGCATCGCGTTATCCGCCACAACCAGTGCACCATTGGCATGCGCGACCTTCACCACATGCGCCAAGTCAATCACTTCAAGCGTCGGGTTCGAGATGGTTTCCAAAAACACCAGCTTGGTATCGGGACGGATTGCATCCTCCCACGCCTGATTGTCGGTACCGTCAACCAGCGTGATTTCCACACCGAACCGGCCCAGAATGTCTTCGAGCACATAAAGGCACGATCCAAACAACGCGCGCGAGGATACGACGTGGTCGCCTGCCTGCGTCAGTGCCATCAACGCGCCGTTCACCGCCGCCATGCCCGAGGCACAGGCAAACGCGTCTTCTGTGCCTTCCATCGCCGCAATGCGGTCTTCGAACATGCGATTGGTGGGGTTGCCGTAGCGCGCATAGATGAACTCGTCCGGGCCGCTTTCGATAAAGCGCTGCTCGGCGGCTTCCGCGGTCGGATAGACGAAGGCCTGCGTCATGAACATGGCCTCGGACAGCTCGTTATACTGGCTGCGGCGTACGCCTCCGTGTACGGCTTCGGTCCGTTTACCCCATTTTGTCATCGCGCGTTCCTTTCGCACAAAAAAACCCCCACCGCTGCGAGCGTCGGGGGATTGCGGCACGGGATGTCCCGCCTACCCTGACCTCTTTAGCGGAATGTTTAACGAGGCCCGCAATCCGGTGGACAAATCGCCTCGGACATCGCCATATCGCCTGTAAACTAAGGCGTCAAGAGCGACGAAAGATTGGCTCGCCATATCGTGAAAGCTGCATACTTGTCATTTCCGGGCGGACTGCCATGTTCAGTGGGACCCAAAAAGGAAACACGATGTCCAATCCCATTGAACTTTACTATTGGCCGACGCCGAACGGCTGGAAAATCTCGATTGCCTTGGAAGAGATGGGCCTGCCATATGAGGTAAAGCTGATCAACATTGGCGCGGGCGACCAGTTTGCGCCCGAGTTTCTTGAGATCGCACCGAACAACCGCATGCCCGCGATTGTCGACCCAGACGGTCCGGATGGCGCGCCTATTTCGGTGTTTGAAAGCGGCGCTATCCTGCAATATCTCGCCCGCAAAACCGGTCAGTTCTATGGTGAAACCGAGCGTGACCGTGTGGCCGTCGAAGAATGGCTGATGTGGCAGATGGGCGGTCTGGGACCGATGGCCGGTCAGGCGCATCACTTCCTGAAATACGCCCCCGCAATGGATCCGCCGCAGGATCTGCCCTATGCGAAGGATCGTTATCGGGCCGAAGTTGCGCGACTTTATGGCGTCATGGACCGTCGTCTGGCGGGCAACCGCTATCTGGCTGGGGACTTCTTTTCCATTGCGGACATGGCGTGCTGGGGCTGGGCGTCGCTTTGGGAAGGCCAGCAGCAGGATCTGGACGACAAACCGCATTTGGCGCGGTGGCTCGAGGAGGTCGGCGCACGCCCCGCCGTTCAGCGCGGACGTGCGGTGGCAGCTGAAAAGCGTAGCAACTTGCAGGATGACCGCAAGGCGCAGGATCTTCTATTCAAGCGATAAGCCCGGCAAGGGACGGGCTTAGGAGGCTTCCTCGTCCGTCCCGAACCGCTTGAACAGCCCCGCTTGTGACATGAAGAACCCGAAGGTCGCTGCGGGCAGGCCGAAGGTTTTGAAGTTCACCCAAGCGTCGGTGGACATCATGCGCCAGATCGCCTCGTTCGCGACGGCGAGCAGCAGGAAAAAGATCGCCAGCCGCTTGGTCAGCAACATCCAGCCCTGTCTTTCAAGCGGCAGGGCTTTGTCCATCACCGCTTCCAGATAGCTTTCGCCACGCATCAGGCCAAAGCCCAGAAGACCTGCAAACAGCAGATAGATCATCGTCGGTTTCATCTTGAAGAACCGCTCGTCATTGAACCAGATCGACAACCCGCCAAACCCGATCACCAAGACCAGCGTGACGATCTGCATTTTCGACAGGTGCCCGGTCAGTTTCCACATCGCCAGCGTGGCCGCGACCAACACCGGAATGAACATCGCGGTGACGGCGACAAAGCCCGAATATTCGGTCCCAGCGACCATGAAGGTCTGATCCTTCAGGAAGGTGTAGGCGGCGAAGAACAGGATGATGGGTCCGTATTCCAACGCGCCACGCAGGGCGGGATTTACCTGTTTTTCGCTCATGGGAACTCCTTCATCCGCCCATTTCGACTAGCACGGCGCCGGCCGCGATCAAAGCCATCATCACCAACCTCCGCGGCCCGACCTTTTCACCTAGCACGATCCAGCCGATCAGCGCTGCGAACACGGTCGAGGTTTCGCGCAACACCGCCGCCTCGCCCACGCCACCCAACCGTGTGGCCAACATGATCGAGCCGAAGCTGAAATACGCCACGAACGCGCCCAAAACACCGCGCCCCATCAATGGAGCAAGCGCGGGACGCTCGGCCATGTTCTTCCATCTAAGGGCTGCAATCACCGGCATGAAGAACCCGTCGATAAAAAAGAACCACGCAAGGAAGGTAAACGGGTCCGCCGTCGCGCGGATGCCATAGGCGTCATAGGTGGTGTAGGCGGCCACGAATCCACCGGTCAGAACGGCCATAGCAAGCGCCGGTTTCAATTGCGCGCGGCCAAGCGGCCAATGGCGCAGGTTATAGGCCGCCAGCGCGAAAATCCCGGCGACAAGGGTCAGAACGCCCACCCATTGCATCCCGGTGAAGCTTTCGCCGAACAGAAACCCAGCTCCAATGACTGTAAACAGTGGCCCTGTGCCGCGCACCACCGGATAGACCACCGTGTAAGAGCCCAGCACATAGGTATAGCTCTGCGCCAGCTTGTAGCCTACATGGATAAGGAACACGATTGCGAAGATCGGCCACATGTGCGGCTCGGGCCAGGGCACTACGAACAGCGCGAACGGGGCCGCGATCACGCCATAGCTGAAGTCGATGGCCCCACGTGACAGCCACGGATCATGCCGCCCTTTTTGAAGCGCGCCAAAGAGCGCGTGCAGGAAGGCCGCGAACAGGGCGAGCGCCAGTGCAAGGTCATGCCCGGCGGGCGTACCTTCAAGCGAGGTGAGCCAAGCGCTCATGACCCGTTAATCCGTGATGCCGATCAGGGCGCGGGCAAACTCTTCGGGGTCGAACGGGGCCAGATCGTCGATCTGCTCGCCCACACCGATGGCGTGGATCGGCAGGGCAAATTTGTCCGCCAGTGCCACCAGCACACCACCTTTCGCGGTGCCGTCCAGCTTGGTCATCACAAGGCCCGACACATCGGCAAGGTCTTGGAACGTCCCGACCTGAGACAGTGCGTTCTGACCTGTCGTCGCATCCAGAACCAAGAGCGTGTTGTGCGGCGCGGTTTCGTCCTTTTTCTTGATGACACGAACGATCTTGGCCAGTTCCTCCATCAGGTCCGAGCGGTTTTGCAATCGCCCGGCCGTGTCGATCATCAGCAGGTCCGCACCATCGGCCTCGGCCTGTGTCATCGCGTCGAACGCCAGCGACGCCGGGTCCGAGCCTTCGGGCGCGGTCAAGACCGGCACGCCTGCGCGGTCGCCCCAGACCTGAAGCTGCTCGACCGCAGCGGCGCGGAAGGTGTCGCCCGCGGCGATCACGACCTTTTTGCCGGCCGCAGTGAACTGGCTGGCCAGCTTGCCGATGGTGGTCGTCTTGCCCGCCCCATTCACGCCAACGATCAGCACGACTTGAGGGCGCTTGGGATAGATTGGCAGAGGAACCGCGACGGGCTCCATAATCCGGGTGACTTCATCGGCCAGTACGGATTTGATCTCGTCCACCGACAGCTTCTTGCCGAAATGACGTTCCGAGATGTTCGCCGTCACGCGCATTGCGGTATCGACGCCCATATCCGAGGTGATCATCAGATCCTCAAGGCTTTCCAGCATGTCGTCGTCAACCGTGCGGCGCACAACCTTCTGCGCCTCGCGACGTCCGAACATACGGCCCAGAAGGCCGGGTTTAGCGGCTTCTTCGGGAGCGGATTCAACAATTTTCTCAACGGGTTGAGGCGCTGGTTCCGGTTCCGGCGAAACTTCGGCAGGCGTTTCAGAAACGGCAACAGGCTCGGGCTCGGGCTCGGGCTCGGGCTCGGGCTCGGGCTCGGGAGTTGCTTCCTCGACTGGCGCTTGTACGTCAACGGGCGCGGGTTCTGGCGCCTCAGCCTCTGCGGCCTCGACCAGCTCTTCCTCGCCGCCATGCTCGACGATCGCCTCAAGCCCTTCTTCAAGCTTCGACGACGATTTGAACAACCGGTCCTTCAGTTTCGAGAAGAATGCCATCTAAGCGCCCTCATAGTCCCTTTCCTTCCAAGTAAGCCACATTGGGGGCGGATGGAAGGGGGCAGGCTAACTGATCGCGGGCGCGGGCAGCCCACCCAGAAGGATCAACACCTGCCCGGCGATATAGAAGCCCCAGATCGCATAACCCGCTTTCAGCCGGTGGTGATAGGTGTCGGACATCCGAAACAGGCTGATCGCCAGAATGACGTCCGAGATGATGAACAGTCCGGCACCAATAACCGTCCACCCAAAAGGCAGCGCCAGCGCGCACAATCCCATCACACCGATGATGATCACATAGATCCGCACCGGCCATTGCAGGTGTCCCGTATGGGTCGCCAACCAAAGCTCGGTCGAGACCATCAGGCCGACCAGCACCAGCGCGGGGATGGGCGCGGTGGTGAACGCGTCATAGATGGGGGCGCCGGACAGGCCCAGAAAATGCAGAATATAGAGCAGATGCGCCAAAGCGAAGGCAGAGAGGCCGTACAGGAACGGCCCATCCCCGTCCCGCGACAGCCCGAAATCGCCCAGCGCGGACAGGAATAGCCCAGCAACCAGATAGGCAGAGCCTCCGCCCCAATAGGCCGCCAGCGAGAACACCAAAAGCGGGATCGTCTTGATGATCGAGCGGGGCCATGTGGGCGCGCGCGAGGTCAGCGGGAAATAGGCCAGCGAAATCAGCAGGCCGAGGATGAGGGGCAATTGGGCCATGTCTTTGCGTAGTCCAAATGGGTTAACCGCGCGTTGACCACCGCCAACACGCGCCCAGCCAACCCGCGCGCAACACGCGGGTCAAGCTTGACGTAACCGTAGTTGGAAAATCAAACTTCGCCAGATCAAACTTCGTCAGGGAAGTGCTTCATGGTCAGACGGATCGGGTTCGGCGCCGCCTGCCCCAGACCACAGATCGACGCGTCAACCATCGTCTGGCTCAGCTCTTCCAGCAGATCCTGATCCCACTTGTCCGCCTGCATCAGCTTCACAGCTTTCTCGCAACCAACGCGGCACGGGGTGCACTGACCGCAGCTTTCATCCTCGAAGAAGCGCAGCATGTTCAGCGCGGCCTCTTTGGCGCTATCCTTATCGGACAGAACCACCACCGCGGCCGAGCCAATGAAGGTGCCATGCGGCTGCAGCGTGTCGAAATCCAGCGGAATGTCGGCCATCGACGCGGGCAACAGGCCCGAGGACGGGCCGCCCGGTTGATAGGCTTTGAAGCTGTGACCGTCGGCCATGCCACCAGCGGCCTCGATAATGTCGGTGATGGTCGAGCCTGCGGGCAGCAGATGCACACCCGGATTGGCCACGCGACCGGATACGGAATAGGACCGCAGACCTTTGCGGCCATTCTTCTCGACCGAGGTCAGAATCTCCGGCCCCTCACGTAAGATGCGGGCGACCCAAAGCAGGGTCTCGACATTATGGACCAGCGTCGGGCGGTTGAAGATGCCGACCTGCGCCACGAAGGGCGGGCGGTGACGCGGTTCGCCGCGTTTGCCTTCGATCGATTCAATCATCGCGCTTTCTTCGCCGCAGATGTAAGCACCCGCACCACGGCGTAGGTCAATAAAGCCGGGGGCGACGATGCCCGCATCTTCCAGCGCTGCAATCTCGCGGCGCAGGATCTCCAGCACGGCGGGGTATTCGTCGCGCATGTAGATAAAGCAGGTCTCGGCCTCGACCGCCCAAGCGGCGATCAGCATGCCTTCCAGCATCAGATGCGGGGTGCGTTCAAGGTAATAGCGGTCTTTGAACGTGCCCGGCTCGCCCTCGTCACCGTTGACGGCAAGGTAACGCGGACCTGCATTGGCGCGCACGAAACCCCATTTGGTGCCCGACGGGAAACCGGCGCCGCCAAGGCCACGCAAACCGGCGTTCAGCACAGTTTCCTGAACGTCTTTCCAATCGCCCCCATCGCGCAGCTCGGCCAGTTTGGCATACCCACCTTCGGCCTGATAGGCGGCCAGATCCTGATAGTCAGGAATGTGCGCGTGGGTGTCGTCTGAATGGATCGTAGCTACGGTCTTGTCAAACGTGGCGTGATCAATGTGGTTGTGGCCCAGCTCCAAAACCGGAGCCGTATCGCAACGGCCCATGCAGGGCGCACGCACGACGCGGACCTCGGATGCGTCCAGCCCATCCTCAAGCGCTTTTTGCAGTGCTTCGGCACCGGCTAGCTCGCAGGACAGGGAATCACAGACGCGAATGGTCAGCGCAGGCGGAGGCGTCTCGCCTTCTTTCACCACATCGAAATGGGCGTAGAAGCTGGCAACCTCGTAAATCTCGGCCTGACCGGTACCCATTTCCTGCGCCAACGCGCGGATGTGGTCCGCCGACAAATGGCCATATTCGTCCTGAATCAGGTGCAAAAACTCGATCAGCAGGTCGCGGCGACGCGGACGGTCGCCCAGCAACGCCTGTACACGCTCAAGCGCGTCCATGTTCAGCTGACGGCCCTTGGGCGTCCGACGCCCTTTGCCCTTGCCCGATTTCCAGATGCCTTTTTTGTCGTCCAGCGCCATGATGTTCCCCTTAAAGCACACGCGTATCATAGCTGTCTCCCGGCGCGCCGCGCCATTCAAAAACGACATACGCATGACGGATTGCGTAGAGCCGTGAGTTCACGCTGATTTGCATGTCCAGCCGCTCACACGCCGAAACGCAAAGCGCCTCTTGCGTTCCTCCATGCCGCACGTCCAATCCGACTGCGTCATTTCCCGCCAAGGGGGAGTGTTCAGAACCATTCCCCCTTGTTTATCACCCCACCGGGCTTATTCTTCTTCCTGATACAAAACACATGGAACGTGTTGATCTGAAAGGCCGCACGGCGCGTATCTGCGTCCCGGCTTTGTTGGGTGTTGATGCGCCGTTTCTGGAAGGGGGCCCAAACGTGTCGGAAAATGGATTGCAGAAAACTGCATTCTTCATGCTGCTCGCGCTGATCCTCTATGTTTCGATCATGGGGGGCGCATAATGGCACAACGATATGGGGGCGAGTTCAGCCCCGGTGGTCAGCCCAAGACACCGCCACCCACCCGTCGACCGTTTGACGGGCAAGAGCCAGCCCGCAGCGCCGGGCGTGTGAACTTCTTATTCCTTGCCCCCCTGCCCCTTGCGATCCGCGCGTTTTTTCAACCGCCGACTGAGATGGCCCTGACCCTCGTGGCCTTCGGCATCCTGATTGGATCGGCCTGGCTAACCCGCGATGGCGTGATGGCCCATCAGGCCTATGACGCCCGCAAAATCGCCCGCCGCCCTGCGATCCCGCGCAAGCTGTTTGGCGCGGCCTTGATGGGGGCGGGTCTGGCGCTTGTGGGTTTTGCGGGCGGCTCGATCCTGAACGCGGCGATCTTTGGCGCACTTGGCACTGGTCTGCATCTGGCGGCCTTTGGCCCCGATCCCTTGCGCAATAAGGGCGCCGAGGGTGTGGACGAGTTTCAGACCGACCGCGTGGCCCGCGCCGTGGGCGAAGCTGAGAAGCACCTGAACGCCATGCGCGAGGCCGTGTCCCGCATCCGCGACCGCCGTGTCGAGGCGCGCTTGGACCAATTCATCGCCACCGCCCGCGACATGTTCCGCACGGTCGAGGATGACCCGCGTGACCTGACCTCGGCCCGGAAATATTTGGGCGTGTACCTTTTGGGCGCGCGCGACGCGACGACCAAATTTGTCGACATCCACCTGCGCGACCCGCATGGCGGCGCATTGGCGGATTACGAAACCCTGCTGGATGATCTCGAGGCGAATTTCGCAGCGAAGACCAAACAGTTCTTGAAGGATGATCGCAGCGATCTTGATGTCGAAATCGAGGTTCTGCGCGAACGGCTGGCACGCGAAGGTGTGCGCAGCGAAGATTAAGTGACGAGGACAATGTGATGACCCAGACGACCCGCGAACAGGCGCAAGCCGCCCTGAAAGAGATTGAGGACACCACCGCCGTGATCCTGCCCGAGCCCTCGACCGCTCTGGTTCCTCTGGCCGAGGCAGACGAACCCACCAGCGCCGAAATCCAGAAGCGCATGGACGAGATCGACATGACGAACACGCAGTCGATCATCGAATTCGGCTCGGCTGCACAGTCGGAACTTCAGGTCATCAGCCAAGACATGCTGCAAGGCGTGCGCAACAAGGATGTTGGCCCGGCGGGTGACAGCCTGCGCAATATCGTCACCACGATCCGTGGCTTCTCGATCAGTGAATTGGACATGCGCCGCAAGCGCAGCTGGTGGGAAAAACTGCTGGGCCGCATGGCGCCCGCCGCCAAGTTCATGGCGCGGTATGAGGATGTTCAGGGCCAGATCGACAAGATCACCGACAACCTGCTGAACCACGAACACGTGCTGCTGAAAGACATCAAGTCGCTCGACAAGCTCTATGAAAAGACGCTCGATTTCTATGACGAGCTGGCGCTCTATATCGCCGCCGGCGAAGCCAAACTGGCCGAGCTGGACGACACCGTAATCCCCGCCAAAGAAGCCGAAGTCGCCGCTGCCCCGGAAGAGGATGGCGTGATCAAAGCACAGGAACTGCGTGACCTGCGCGCCGCGCGGGATGATCTGGAACGCCGGGTTCATGACCTGAAACTGACCCGTCAGGTGACCATGCAGTCGCTGCCCTCGATCCGTCTGGTGCAGGAAAACGACAAATCGCTGGTGACCAAGATCAACTCGACCTTGGTGAACACCGTGCCGCTGTGGGAAACCCAGCTGGCGCAAGCCGTGACCATCCAGCGCTCGGCAGAAGCCGCTGCCGCGGTGAAGGACGCGACCGACCTGACCAACGAGCTTCTGACTGCTAACGCCGAAAACCTGCAAGAGGCCAACCGCATGGTCCGTCAGGAAATGGAGCGCGGCGTCTTCGACATCGAAGCGGTGAAATCGGCCAACGCCACCCTGATCGCGACGATCGAGGAAAGCCTGGCCATCGCCGACGAAGGCAAAGCCAAACGCGCCGCTGCCGAAGAAGAACTGGTGAAAATGGAAGCCGAGCTGAAAGAGACTCTGGCTGCCGCCAAGGCACGCGGCACCGCATCGGGCCATAATCTGGCCGAAAGCGTGTCGGACAGCTAAGAAGGGCAAAAACCCGAAAGGCAAACAGGTGAGCAGAACCGCGTTTCACAAGATCACAGGGGCCGTTATTGCGATGACGGCCCTGACTGCTATGGCGGGGTGTACGCTGCAGACGCAAGCCTCGGCACCACCCAAGCCTGTTGAAACCCTTCCACAATTAACGGTTGGGCATACGAAAGACAGCAGCGCCTATCTGCGCAACTACTACGCCAAGATACAGGCCAGCCGTCTGGTGCATGACCAGCTGCGCCGTGACGGCGGCGGACCGGACACCCCCTTCACTGACGCGATGCTGGCGCGGAATTTTGAACGCATCGCCTTCAACAGCGAATACAGCAAGGTAGGCGATCGCCGGATCACGCAGGAACACGCAGTTAGGCTGACACGCTGGACCCGCCCCGTGCGCTTTGGGCTGAGCTTCGGGGACGCGGTGCCAGAAGATCAGCGCGAGATCGACCGGCAGGTCTTTGCGCCCTATGTGGCCCGCTTGGCTCGCCTTACGGGCCACCCGATCAGCGCCGCCTCGGGTGCCGTTCCGCTGGGTGTAAACTTCACCGTCTTAGTCCTGACCGAAACCGAACGCCGCGCCAGTTCCGCCGCGCTGCGCCGTGCCGTGCCGGGCATCAGTGACGCCGACCTTTCTCAGATCGCCAATCTGAATCGCGACACGCAATGCGTGGTCTTTGCCGGGGACCGCGATGACGACAATAAGATCGAGCGCGCCGTCGCGGTGATCCGGGCCGAACTGCCCGACCTGATGCGTGCGGCCTGCATCCACGAGGAATTGGCGCAAGGCCTTGGCCTGCCCAATGACAGCCCTCTGGCCCGCCCCTCGATCTTCAACGATTCCGACGAGTTCGGGCTTCTGACCTCGCATGACGAACTGCTGTTGCAGATGCTCTATGATAAGCGCCTAAAGCCCGGCATGACCGCTGATGAGGCGCGCCCGACCTTTACCAAAATTGCAGCCGAACTTATGGGCGGCTCTGCGTGACCCGATTGCCCCCCAGGAGGATTTAACCATGGGTATTCTTGATTTTCTGACCGGAGAATTCATTGACGTCATTCACTGGGTGGATGACACGCGCGACACGATGGTCTGGCGTTTTGAGCGCGAAGATCACGAGATCAAGTACGGCGCGAAGCTGACCGTGCGCGAAGGACAGGCTGCGGTGTTCGTGCATGAAGGCCAACTGGCGGATGTGTTCACGCCCGGTCTTTACATGTTGGAAACCAACAACATGCCGATCCTGACGACGCTGAACCACTGGGATCACGGCTTCAAATCGCCCTTCAAGTCCGAGATCTATTACGTCAACACGACACGCTTCAACGATCTGAAATGGGGCACCAAGAACCCGATCATGTTGCGCGATCCCGAATTCGGCCCGACCCGAATTCGCGCCTATGGCACCTACTCGGTCCGCGTGACAGATCCGGCGAAGTTCCTTGTGGAAATCGTTGGCACGGATGGCGAATTCACCATGGACGAGATCAGCTTTCAGATCCGCAACATTATCGTGCAAGCCTTCAGCCGCGTGATCGCAGGCGCTGGCATTCCGGTTCTGGACATGGCCGCCAACACCGCCGATCTGGGCAAGATTATCGCCGCCGAGATCACCGGCATTGTGGCCGAGTATGGCTTGTCGATCCCCGAGTTTTATATCGAGAATATTTCGCTTCCCCCCGCGGTCGAGGCAGTGATGGACAAACGCACCTCGATGGGCATCGCGGGCAATCTGGACAACTACATGAAGTTCAACGCAGCCGAGGCGATGGGGGCCGAGAATTCGGCCATGGCATCGTCGATGGGTGCTGGTATGGGGGCCGCGATGGGCATGGGCATGGCAGGCCAGATGCAATCCGGCCCTTGGGGCGCCGCACCCGCTGCCCCGGCTGCACGCGCACAAACACCGCCGCCTCCGCCGCCCGTGGAGCATGTCTGGCACGTGGCCGAGAACGGCGAAACCAAAGGGCCGTTTTCCAAGGCCGCAATGGGCCGCATGGCCACCGCCGGCAGCCTGACCCGCGACAGCCATGTCTGGACCCCCGGCCAAGACGGCTGGATGCGGGCCGAAGATGTGGCCGAGCTGGCCCAGCTTTTCACCATCCTGCCGCCGCCCCCGCCGGGTGCCTGATCTGTGAATCGTCGCACGACTATCAAATGGCTGCACTGGCTGGCCTTCGGGTTGATCCTGTATTTCTTCCTTGTCGAACCCGAGGAAATACGCGGCAATCCGGGGCTTGGTCTGGCCACGCATTCGGGCATGGGCATCCTTCTGGCACTGGTGGCCGCGATCTGGCTTGGCATGTACCTGTCAAAAGGGTTGGCAGGCCGAGCCGGGCCAAAGCTGCCCGGCTGGGGCAAGCAGGTCCACGCGCTGTCGCACAAGGCGCTTCAAATCGGTCTACCGGTGACGGTCGCCACCGGCGCCTTCGCGGGTCTTGCCGCGCCGTTCGCCATTCGGGCATTCGGTCTGGTGCAAATCAACCCGGGCAACGCGCCCAAAGGACTGCATAATATCGCCGAAGAAATTCACGAGATCGCGTTTGACGCCTTCTTCATCCTGATGCTCGCCCATGCGGGGTTTCACATTTGGCGGCATTTCGGCTTGAAGGATAACGCGCTGCGCATCATGGTCCCGAAAGTGCTGCACAAATATCTCTGAGGACTCCGGATGGCCTATCCGCGCGAAGACACTCAATCGCCCATCGAGGAACATCGCTTTCCCTGCGACCAATGCGGCGCAGATCTGCGGTTTGACCCCGAGCACAATCAGCTGACCTGTGACCATTGCGGCTTCAAGGCGCCGATCGAGGATCGCCAACCCGCCCAGCCCGTCATTCGCGAACTGGACCTGAAGCGCGCGCTGTCCGCTGATCTTCCGGATCACGAGATGGAAGAAACGCGGGTGGTGAGCTGCCCCAACTGTGCCGCGCAATTCGAGTTCGATAGCGCGACCCATGCCGCCGAATGCCCGTTCTGTGCCACACCGGTCGTCACGGATACCGGCACGCATCGGCATATCAAACCCAAAGGTCTCGCCCCGTTTGAGATCGAGGAACGCGAGGCCCACAAAGCCATGAGCGATTGGCTGGGGCGTCTGTGGTTCGCGCCGAACGGGTTGCAGGAATACGCCCGCAAGGGGCGCAAGATGACCGGTATTTATGTGCCCTATTGGACCTTCGATGCGGACACCAAGACGCGCTACACCGGCCAGCGCGGGACCGAGCACGAGCGCACCCGCACCGTCATGGTGAACGGCGAGCGGGAGGAGCGCACAACCAAGCATGTCCGCTGGACCTCGGTCTCGGGCCGGGTGGCGCGGTTCTTTGATGATGTGCTGGTGCTGGCCTCGAAAGGCCTGCCGAAGAAATACACCGACGCGCTGGAGCCGTGGGATCTGTCGCGTTTGGAGCCGTATCGTCCCGAGTTTCTGGCGGGCTTCCGCGCCGAGGGCTACACCGTCGAGCTGGACGAGGGCTTTACCGAAGCGCGCGACTATATGAACCGCGTCATCCTGCGCGATGTGAAGTTCGATATCGGCGGGGATCGCCAGCGCGTCACCTCGATGGACACGGACATGTCCGATCTGACCTTCAAGCACATCCTGCTGCCGGTCTGGCTGGCCGCCTATAAGTATCGCGGCAAGACCTATCGGTTCGTTGTGAATGGACAGAACGGACGGGTTCAGGGGGAACGCCCCTACTCGGTCTGGAAGATCACCTTCGCGGTGATTTTGGGGCTGATCGCGGCGGGCGTGATCGGCTATCTGTCGGCGCAAAGCCAATAGAGGGCAGCGAATGACCCCCGATCAACTCGACGCGCTCCTCAGCGCCCGCCACTCCTGCCGCGCCTTCCGCCCGGACCCGATCCCCGCGCCGGTAATTGACCAGATCCTTCGCGCGGCCCAGAAGGTGCCAAGCTGGTGCAATGCGCAACCTTGGCAGGTTGAGGTCACCACCGCGGCTGAGACCGACCGGTTGCGTGGCGCCTTCTATGAGCACGCTGTGAACACCGCGCAGTCGCCAGATGTAGACTGGCCCAGCGCCTATACCGGCCTGCACCAGCGCCGCCGCAAGACCTGTGGCCTGCAGCTTTATAAAAGCGTGGGGGTGACGCCCGGGGATCGTGCTGCATCCGGCCAGCAGATGCTGGAAAACTTCCGCTTCTTCGGCGCGCCGCATATTGCACTGATCACCGCGCCCGCCGAGCTTGGCCCCTATGCCTATCTGGATTGCGGGGGCTTCGTGACCGGGTTTTGTCTGGCTGCCACCGCCCAAGGTGTCGCGACAATCCCACAAGCCGCCGTCGCCGCCTTCGCGCCCTTCCTGCGCGACTGGTTTAATCTGCCGGAAGATCGCGTGATTCTGTGCGGCATTGCCTTTGGGCGCAGCGACGAGGAGCACCCCGCCAACAGCTTCCGCACCGAACGGGCAGATCTGGGCGAATGGGTGCATTGGCACGGAAAGGACAGTGAATGAGAGCTTTGATCCAACGCGTCAGCGAGGCTGCGGTTCGTGTCGACGGCGAGGCTATCGGCGAAATCGGCCCCGGCCTTCTGATTCTGGTCTGTGCGATGGAAGGCGACGTCGAGGCGAATGCCGACACGCTGGCGGCCAAGATCTCGAAACTGCGGATTTTCAAGGATGACGCGGACAAGATGAACCGCTCGCTTCTGGATACCGGCGGGGCGGCGCTTGTGGTCAGCCAGTTCACGCTGGCCGCCGACACCTCGCGCGGGAACCGTCCGGGGTTCTCAACGGCGGCCCGTCCAGACGAGGGCGAGCGGCTGTATGATTATTTTGCGGACCAGCTGCGCGGGCATGGGATAGAGGTCGCGCAGGGGCGTTTTGGGGCAGACATGAAAGTGTCGCTGGTGAATGACGGGCCGGTTACGATCTGGATGGAGTTCTAGGGCTAAGGTGGCTCACGTTGTGAGCCTGTAGGGGCGTTGCCCCTCTGCGCTGCGCGCATTCACCCCAAGGTATTTGTGGCAAGAGGAAGAGGGCCTAGTAGCCCGCTTTTTTATCGACCAGATGCAGGAATGGTTCTTTCGCCTCGCCACGGCGGATATTTTCCGCGATCACTTTTGCCGCTGTATCTGGGCGTGTGTCCGAGGCGATATGCGGTGTGACCGTCACCTTCGGATGGGTCCAATAGGGATCGTCATTCGGCAGGGGTTCGATGCGGAACACATCTAGCGTTGCATGGGCAATGTGACCACGATCCAGCGCGTCCAGCAGAGCGGCATCGTCAATCAGCGGGCCACGGCCCGGATTGATGATCACGGCACCTTCGGGCAGCATCGCGATCCGTTCAGCATTCAGCACATTCTCGGTCGCTTTGGTGGCGGGCAGCAGCAGGACCAAAATGTCTGAATTGCGCAGTACCTGCTCCAATCCCTCATCACCATGCAGACAGGTGACGCCGTCGATGGACTTGACCCCACGACTCCAGCCGGACACGGGGAAGTTCAGATCGGTCAGCGCCTTGGCACAGACGCGCCCCAGCTCTCCCAACCCCAGAATGCCGACGCGTCGATCGCGGGCCAGAGGTGGGGCAAGACGCCCCCAGGCAGGGGTGGTGTTGTGGATATCCTGATCCATCTCCAGATGGTGACGCAGCACGTGGCCCACGACCCATTCGGTCATGCCTTCGCTTAGACCCTGATCCACCATGCGCGCATAAGGTTGGGTCAGTGTCGGATTGTAGACGATCCGTTCGACCCCGGCCCACAGACCCAGCACCGCTTTGGCGCGGGTGAAAGGCGTGAAATCCTGAAGCGCGCTGTTGGGATCATAGACGATGTAATCCACTTGATCGGCCGGCAGATCGCAGGACAGCGTCGCCTCGATCTGAATTTCGTCAAGCGCTTTGCTGATCTCGCGGTGATAGACATCCCAGCGTTTGGGATTACCGGCATACAGGACGTTGATGGGCATCACTTTTGTCTCGCTCTGTGCACATGTGCGCTTTGGACCAAACCGAAACCAACCAGCAAAATCAACATGGCAGATCCACCATAACTGACCATCGGCAACGGCACCCCGACCACCGGGGCAAGGCCCATCACCATGGACATGTTCACGGCAAAGAACAAGAAGAAGGTGACGGAAATTCCAAGGATCAGAAGCGAACTGAAACGGTCCTTGTTTTGGAACGCCGAGACAGCACAGAAGATCAGGATCAGCACGTAGAGCGTAAGCAGGGACGCGCCCCCCAGAAAGCCGAACTCCTCGGCCAGCGTGGTGAAGATGAAGTCGGTGTGTTTTTCCGGCAGGAAGTTCAGGCGCGACTGTGTGCCTTGCATGAAGCCCCGCCCGGTCCAGCCGCCGGACCCTAGCGCGATCTTGGATTGGGTGATGTGATAGCCCGCCCCCAAAGGGTCCGAAGACGGATCAAGAAACGTGTCGATCCGGCGGTACTGATAGTTCTTCAGAAGCTGCCATTCCGTCCCGCGCGACAGGAAAACCGAGGTTACCAGCCCAACGCCCGAGGCAATCACCGCCCCGAAATACCACAGGCTGACGCCTGCCAGAAACATGATCACGCCGCCGCCCGTCACCAGAAGGATCGAAGTGCCGAGGTCCGGCTGGCGCAGTACCAGAAAGGTCGGCAGCATGATCAGGATCACGGGGACAAGCACCCAAAGCGGGCGCGAGACCTTCTTGATATCCAGCCAGTCGTAATAGGCCGCCAGCATCATCACCAAAGTGATCTTCATCAGTTCTGACGGTTGCAAGCGCATGAAGCCAAGGTCGATCCAGCGCTGTGCGCCCATCCCGACGGATCCCATGACCTCGACCAGCACCAACAGGACAAGCGACAGCAGATACCCCACCCCAGCCATGTTGCGCCAGAACCAGATCGGTATCATCGCGATGACAAACATCAGGAACATGCCTAAGGCAAAACGCTTCATCTGCGCCATCGCCCACGGGTCCATCTTGCCACCCGCAACCGAAAACAGCATCAGGAAGCCGACGCTGGCCACCGCGATCAGCAGCAGCACCAGCGACCAGTTCAGATAGAGCACCTTGCGCAGTCCGGTCGGAACGGTTTTGACGTTATACTCAAGATAACTCATGCCCGACCCTCGGCAGCTTTGACGCGTTCGTCATGCGGCATCTCGAGCATCTCTTCGATGTCGCGTTGGCGGGTTTGGATCGTGCCGCGCTGGTTCGCTGGATAGGCTTCCAGCGGGGGCTTGCCTTGATAGAACGCCTGCAGCATCACATCGCGTGCGATGGGCGCCGCTGCCGTCGATCCGCCGCCGCCATGTTCCACCACGACGGTCACCGCATAGCGCGGGTTGTCATGGGGCGCATAGCAGACAAACAGCGCGTGGTCGCGCCGTTCCCACGGCAGGTCCTCGTTGCGGAATACCCCGCGCGCGCGTTCGGCGGCGGTAATGTTGCGGACCTGACTGGTGCCGGTTTTCCCTGCCATGCGCAGGTCGTCCCCCACGATCTTGGACCGTCCTGCCGTGCCACGTCGGGCGTTCACAACCTCGTACATCCCCTCGCGGATGGCATTCAGATTGCTGGTGCTGATCTCAAGCGGACCGTCATTGCGCACCGGCGTCTCGACCCCATTGACCGAGCGCACCAGCCGCGGAGAAATCGCCTGCCCCGTTGCCAGCCGCGCAGTCATCACCGTCAGTTGCAAGGGCGAGGCCAGAACGAAGCCCTGCCCGATGCCCGCGTTCAGACTGTCCCCGATCACCCAATCTGCGCCCCGCGCTTCGCGCTTCCACGCCTTGGTCGGGATCAGCCCCTGCGCAATGGCGGACAGAGGCAGATCGTGACGTTCGCCCAGCCCCAGCTTGCGGGCCATCTCGGCGATCTTTTCGATCCCGACGCGTTGAGCGATGTCGTAGTAATAGATGTCACAGCTTTCGCGCAGGCTTTTGGCCAGATCGACCGGCCCGTGCCCACCGCGTTTCCAGCAGTGGAACCGGCGTTTGTGCACTTCGACATGCCCCCAACACTTAACGGTTTCACCGGGGTCGATCACGCCTTCTTCAAGCGCGGCCAAGGCGGTGACCATCTTGAAGGTCGATCCGGGCGGATATGTGCCCTGCGCGGGCTTTGCCGCCAACGGGCGGTATTTGTCGTTCAGAAGCGCGCTGTAGTCCTTGCTGGAAATCCCGCGCACGAATTTGTTGGGATCAAACGTGGGCGCCGAGCCGATGGCCAGCACATCCCCCGTCTGGGTATCCATCACGACAGCGGCGGCACTTTCGCCCGCAAGACGCGCTTGGACATAGGCTTGCAGGTCGGCGTCCACGGTCAGCTGAATGTTGTCGCCCGCGCGGCCTTCCTCGCGGCCCAGCTCGCGCATTTCGCGGCCCACGGCGTTCACCTCGACCTCGCGCGTGCCCGCGGATCCGCGCAGATCCAGCTCCATCTTCGCTTCCACACCGCTTTTGCCGATTTGGAAACGCGGGATTTGCAGAAGGGGATCAGGGTCTTCAAGCTTGGACAGGTCATAGTCCGACACGGGACCCACATAGCCAATAACATGGGCGAAATCATCGGCGCGCGGATAGCTGCGCGACAGGCCAACCTCGGCCGTGATGCCGGGCAGAGCGGGGGCGTTCACGGCGACCTCGGCCACGTCTTCCCACGCGACGCGGTCAGCCACAGTAACTGGCACGAAGGCGCTACGTCGGCGCATTTCATCCAAGGTGCGTTTTATGTCCGCATCATCAAGCCAAACAATCTTGCGCAGACGGTTCAGCACCGCTTCGGGGTCGTCCGCATCCTCGCGCACGATGACGATGCGATAGTTTTGTTCATTTCCCGCGATCAACACGCCGTTGCGGTCATAGATCAGCCCCCGCGCCGGCGGCAGAAGCGAGAACTTCACGCGGTTTTCTTCCGCCAGATCGCGGTATTCATCGGCCTGTTCGACCTGCATATACCGCATCCGCCCCACCAGCATCGCCGCGAACGAGACCTGAAGCCCGCCAAGGAACAGACCCCGACGAGTGATCTTGCGGGCGCTTGCCTCGGTATCTTGAGGGGACCGCTTCATGCTGCTTGGCTCCGCACTGGATCGTCGCCGGGCTGCATCTTGTTCACACCCAAGATAAAGACCGAGGTGAAGACCACCGCCGGATAGACCGCGACAGTGCTGACGAACTGCAAAAGCGCGCGGCCAAAAGGGATCTGGTCGACAAAGAAAATCGCCAGAAAAATCCGCTCGGCCAGCAGCATCGCCAGCAGAACGGCGGCGACGACGCCCCATTCGACCACAAAGGACTGCTCGCGCAGGCCGGGTTCGCGCCGACGCAGAACTTCAAGCCCGATGACCGCCATCAAGGCGCCCACGGCGGGGATGTCTTGGTACAGAAGGTCGGTTAGGAAGATCAGCGCAGCGACCAAAAGGATGGGGACATAGTCGGGACGGCGCAGCATCCATGCGACCACGACGGCCATGAAGATGTCAGGACCGGGGAAGCGCCCGGCGCTAAGGTCCAGCGGCAGCATTTTCACGAACAGAAGTCCCGCCGAGATCGCGACAAGCAGCCCCCAGAAGGCCCAGCGCAGAAGCGTGACGCGGTCGGTCATTCGCCCTGCCCTCCGTCCTCGGGGGCGGCATCGACCGGTTCGGGGGGCACGGCGGGGCTGGCGACGATCAGGCTACCTTCGCCCTCGACCATTTCACCGGGGTGGCTGCGCAATACGCGCAGGAACTGAAGCCGTTCATAGTCCGCGGCCAGCCGGACGCGCAGGCGCCGGTCGGTGCCCATTGCCACATGCCCGACCAAAAGCCCTGCAGGGAACACGCCCCCGTCACCCGAGGACACCACGCGGTCGCCCGGGCGGACCTTTTCAGGGCTTTCCAGAAACTCGATTGGCGGCGCGGCCGAGTTATCGCCCACCAGCAGCGCATCTTGGCCCGAGGGCTGGACTGTGATGGGAATGCGGCTGTTGCTGTCGGTCAGCAGGATCACGCGGCTGGTGCTTTTGCCCACACCCGCAATCCGGCCCACCAGCCCCAGACCATCAGTCGCCGCCCAGCCATCGACCAGCCCGTCACGGGTGCCGATGTTCAGTAGCACCGACTGCCGGAAGGGCGAGCCGCTGTCAGCCAGCACAACGCCGGTCACATAGGAAAGCTGCGCATCCAAACGCACGTTGTTCAGGTTCAGAAGCTGGGCGTTTTCCTGCTCCAACTGAAGGGCGGCTTCTTTCCACGCCTTCATCTGCTGCAACTCGCGGCGCAGTTCCTGGTTCTGCTCGTAGATGCGTTGGTAAGACTGGAAGTCCTCGACCATCCCGACCAGCTTGGTCACCGGCACCATCGCCCAGTCAAAGCTTGGCACCACCGTGTCGATCAGATTGGCGCGGAAGCGTTCGACCCGCGGGCTGTCAATCCGCCAGACCAGAAAGACCAGAAACAGGCACAGCATCAGCAGGCCGACAAAAAGCCTGCGCAGCGGACGGCCGTATTCCTCGGTCTGGTTCGGTTTGCGTGCCAATCTGGCCTCCGGTTACCCGACGGGCGCGCCCCACCGGCGGGGCAGACCCGATCAGCTGTCGTAGTCGATGACGTGGCGCAGCTGCTTTTCAAACTCCAACGCCTTGCCGGTTCCCAGCGCCACGCAGTTCAGGCTTTCATCTGCGACCGAAATCGACAAGCCGGTTTGTTCGCGCAGGGCAAGATCCAGCTCACCCAGCAGCGCGCCACCACCTGTCAGCATAACGCCACGGTCCACGATGTCCGCCGCCAGATCGGGCGGCGTGGCTTCCAGCGCAGTCATCACGGCTTCGCAGATCTGCTGCACTGGTTCGGCCAGCGCCTCGGCGACTTGCGCTTGGTTGATCTCGGTCTCTTTCGGGACGCCGTTCAACAGGTCACGCCCGCGGATCACAAGCGAGGTGCCACGACCGTCATCGGGCATCCGTGCGGTGCCGATGGTGGTCTTAATACGTTCCGCGGTGGCTTCCCCCACCAGTATATTTTGCTGGCGGCGCAGATAGCTGATGATCGCATCATCCATCCGGTCCCCACCCACGCGCACCGAGCGCGCGTAGACGATGTCGCCCAGCGACAGAACCGCCACTTCGGTCGTCCCGCCGCCGATGTCCACGACCATGTTGCCGGTCGGATCGGTGATCGGCATACCCGCCCCGATGGCGGCGGCGATGGGCTCGGCCACCAGACCGGCGCGGCGTGCGCCTGCGGACATGACCGACTGGCGAATGGCACGCTTTTCAACCGGGGTCGCGCCGTGCGGGACGCAGACGATGATTTTCGGTTTCGAGAAGGTCGTGCGCTTATGCACTTTGCGGATGAAGTGCTTGATCATTTCTTCCGCGCTATCGAAGTCCGCAATGACGCCTTCACGCATCGGGCGGATCGCTTCGATCGAGCCGGGGGTGCGGCCCAGCATCAGCTTGGCGTCTTCACCGACCGCCAGAACTTTCTTCACACCATCTTTGACGTGATAGGCCACAACCGAGGGCTCGTTCAGAATGACGCCCTTGCCCTTTACGTAGACCAGCGTATTCGCGGTCCCAAGGTCAATCGCCATGTCCGACGAAAACAATCTCGAAAACCCTGCCATTTGGATGCCTATCCCGTTCCTATCCCCTTTGAGCCCGCGACTCCCATAGGGTGCAGACCGGTGGATATATAAGCCTCTAAGCCCTGCGGTGAAAGCCCTAATACAAACGGGCGAGCGGCTTATCGCCAAGGACGGGAGAAATCGAACAATTGGTGAAAGATCGCCCAAATTATCGGCGCTCGACTTTCACTTTTCGAACCAAACGCAAAAATGCGGGCAAATTGCTTTGCCCGCACCTTGTTTCAGATCAGACGCCCTCGGGCTTGGTCTTTTCGCGACGCGTGATCAGGTTGTTCAGCGCGTTCACGTAAGCCCGAACCGATGCCAGGATCGTATCAGTGTGCGAAGACTGGCCGGTCACGATCTTGCCGTTCTCTTCCATCCGCACCGAGACCGTCGCCTGCGCGTCGGTGCCTTCAGTCACGGCATGCACTTGGTACAGCTGCAGACGTGCCTCGTGCGGGAAGATCATCTTCACGCAGTTGAACGCGGCATCCACGGGTCCGTCCCCTTCCGAGCTAACCTTATGCTCGACCCCGTTTACGGTCATGGTCAGATCGGCGGTGTTCTTTTCCTCGGTGCCCGCAACCACGCGCAGCGATTTCACCTGCAGCTGGTCATTGGCGTCATCGGTGCCGTCGGTCATCAGGGCGACGATATCCTCGTCGAACACCTCTTTCTTGGTGTCGGCCAGTTCCTTGAAGCGCACGAAGACGTCCTTCAACTGGTTGTCACCTACATCAAAGCCCAGATCGTTCAACTTCGCTTTCAACGCAGCCCGGCCCGAGTGCTTGCCCAGCGGCAAAGACGTCCCGGCCAGACCGATGTCTTCGGGGCGCATGATCTCGAAGTTTTCCGGGTTCTTCAGCATGCCGTCTTGGTGGATGCCGCTTTCATGGGCGAACGCGTTCTTACCAACGATGGCCTTGTTGTACTGAACCGCAAAGCCCGACACCTGCGCCACGCGACGCGAGATGTTCATGATCTTGGTGGTGTCGATGCTGGTCGAGTACGGCATGATGTCGTTGCGCACTTTCAGGGCCATGACGACCTCTTCCAATGCGGTGTTGCCAGCACGTTCGCCCAAGCCGTTGATGGTGCATTCGATCTGACGCGCACCGGCCTCGACCGCCGCCAAGGCGTTGGCCGTCGCCATGCCCAAGTCGTTGTGACAGTGGGTGGCGAAGACGATCTCGTCGGCACCGGGCACGCGTTCGATCAGCATGCGGATCAGGTCTGCGCTTTCGCGCGGGGCGGTATAGCCCACCGTATCGGGAATGTTGATCGTGGTGGCACCCGCCTTGATCGCGATCTCGATCACGCGGCACAGATAGTCATGTTCCGTCCGCGTCGCGTCCATCGGTGACCACTGCACGTTGTCCACCAAGTTGCGTGCATGGCTGACCGTTTCGTGGATCAGGTCGGCCATTTCGTCCTGGGTCAGGTTCGGAATGGCGCGGTGCAGGGGCGAGGTGCCGATGAAGGTGTGAATGCGCGGCTTGGCAGCCTTGCGAACAGCTTCCGCACAGCGGTCGATGTCTTTGAAGTTCGCGCGGCTCAGGCCACAGATCATCGAATTCTTGGAACGCTCAGCAATTTCGGACACAGCGGCAAAATCGCCTTCCGACGCAATCGGGAAGCCAGCCTCGATGATGTCCACGCCCATCTCGTCCAGCATCTCGGCGATCTCGAGCTTTTCGTCATGGGTCATGGTCGCGCCGGGGCTTTGTTCACCGTCACGCAAAGTGGTGTCGAAAATCAACACGTGATCCGAGGGATTGGTCATTGTCTTAGTCTCTTTAGATATAAGTTCTTAGCCTTAGTGGCCCACAAGGTTCGGGCCGGTTCGTGGCGCGGTTGGCGGTACCCCTGAGCGGTCGCGCCAAAACGGCACGCTCAGAGGCGGCTAAGCAGTAGCAGAAGGCCCAGTGCGGGGCGGAAAACGATATGGGTCTGCGTGTTCATGGGCGCAAATATACGTCGGTTTCCGTCGAGTTAAAGTCCTTTTTTCAGGAAAATCACCCGACGGGGGCCAATCTGGCGCGTGTTATTCGCTATCAGTCGCCCCTGCGGTCGAGGCCGCGCCCGCCGCTTCTGCCGCCGCCGCCGCCGCGTCGCTGTCCAATGCAGGGGCCGGAGCCGTCTCGATTGCACCGGCGATCAGGCCGTCTTCCCAGACGCCTTCCTCTTGGCTGCCATCAGCGCGCGTCACGACACCCTGACCGTGCCGTTTTCCGCCCTTAAAGCCGCCTTCATAGCGGTCACCGCCGGGATAGATCGCAACACCCTGCCCGTCGAACACGCCCGCGGCCCAATCGCCGTCATAGCTGAATCCATCTGCTGTGGTGTAGACACCGCGCCCTTCGCGTGCGCCATTCACGAACCCGCCCTCGTAAACTGACCCATCCGCCAGTTTCGAAACACCTTGTCCGTGGAACTTGCCCGCCTGCCAGCCACCGGTATAGCTGGCACCATCGGCGGTCTCCAACGTGCCTTCGCCGTCAAACAGCGCATCCTTGAATGTGCCTTCATAGCGCGCACCATCGGCAAGCAGCGCCACGCCGTTGCCTTCGATCACGCCGCCTTTCCAGTCGCCTTCAAAGCTGCCGCCATCGGGATAGGTGATCATGCCTAAGCCATCTGGGAGACCCGCGCGGAACTGGCCTTTGTAGACGGACCCGTCGGGATAGGTCACGTTCCCATCCCCCTCGATCACACCAGCGACCCAGCCGCCTTCATAGCGATAGCCATCTGCGCCGACGAAAACACCCTGGCCGTGGCGCTGATCCGCGTCAAAACCGCCCTCGTAGCGATCCCCGTTGGCATAGTCGACCGTCCCGGCCCCTTGACGAGACCCGGCTTGAAACTGGCCTGAATAGACATCGCCATTGGCCTGCGTCAGCACGCCGTCTCCGTCCATTTGGCCCTGCGTCCAGTTTCCCTCGTACATCATGCCATCGGGCTGGGTCAGCTTGCCCGCACCGTCGCGCTCTCCGCCGCGCATACCGCCTTCGTAGACCGAGCCGTCCGGATAGGTCGATTTGCCCCGACCTTCCTTTACGCCCGCGACCCAATCGCCTTCATAGACATAGCCGGACGGGCTTTGCAGCCGCCCCTGCCCGTGATGCATCGCGTTGCGAAATCCACCTTCGTACTGCAGGCCGTTGGCATACAGCGCCATGCCCGAGCCGTTGATCTTGCCGTCCACCCAGTCGCCTTCAAAGCTGGCGCCATCGGCAAAAGTGATCTTGCCAAAGCCTTCCGGCTTGCCCTTCGCGAAACTGCCTTCATAGAGCGACCCATTGGGGAAGCGCGCAACGCCCTGACCGACGATCTCGCCCTCAATGAACTCGCCGGTATATTCATAGCCCGACGGCAGGGTCAGCGTGCCCATTCCGTGCTGCAACCCGTCCTTGAACGTCCCCTCGTAGACCGATCCGTCTTCGTATTGTTTGGTATCGACCTGCGCCAAAGCCACCGTGGGCAACACAAGCGCCAAAGCGACCATGCTGCGAAATCCGATCAGGGGGCTTTGCATCTCGAAACCTCGTTCAATTTCTTTGACTTGTTCTTGGACGGCCGAAGCCCATTCGGGCACAGACTATGCCGTCCAAAAAGCGTAGACAACGCTTTTCCCGCACCACCCCTTTATCCTGCGGGCAAACCTGCTACATCTGTGCCGAACCATCCCCCCGCATTGCCGGGAAGAAGGACAAGCGCGATGAGTGACAATTTCCGCCTGACACTGGCACAACTGAACCCAACCGTGGGGGCGATTGCAGGCAACTGCGACAAGGCCCGCGAGGCATGGAATGTGGCAAAAGTGGCTGACAGCGATATGCTGGCCCTGCCCGAGGCTTTCGTGACCGGCTATCAGACGCAGGACTTGGTGATGCGCCCGCAGTTCTTCCGCGACGCGATGGACGCGGTCGAGGCGCTGGCGAAAGATTGCGCGGACGGCCCCGCGATGGGCATCGGTGCGCCGTACCACGATGGCAAAGACCTCTATAACGCCTATTACATTCTGAAGGGCGGCAAGATCGCCACGCGGATCCTGAAGCAACGCTTGCCGAACGAGACCGTGTTTGACGAGGAACGTCACTTTACCTCGGCCGCCCCGCAAGGTCCGTATTCCATGGGTCCGATCCGCATCGGTACGCCCATCTGCGAAGACGCTTGGCATGCCGAGGACGTCTGCGAAACGCTTGCTGAAAGCGGGGCCGAGTTTCTGCTGATCCCCAACGGCTCGCCCTACTACCGCAACAAGTTCGACGTGCGCCTGAACCACATGGTGGGCCGTGTGGTCGAAACCGGTCTGCCACTGGTCTATCTGAACATGGTCGGCGGGCAGGATGATCAGGTGTTCGACGGCGGCACCTTCGCGCTGAACCCCGGCGGAGAGATGGCCCTGAAGATGAGCGCCTTTGACGAGGACATTCAGCACATCGACCTGACCCGCACGGATGACGGCTGGCGCATCACGCCCGGCCCCATCGCTACGCATGGCGACGAATGGGAACAGGACTACCGCGCGATGGTGGAAAGCCTGCGCGACTACATGGGCAAGACCGGGTTCAAAAAGGTTCTGCTGGGTCTGTCCGGCGGGATCGACAGTGCGATTGTCGCCACCATCGCCGCCGACGCTTTGGGTCCGGAGAACGTGCGCTGCGTGATGCTGCCGTCCGAATACACCTCGCAGGGATCGCTTGACGACGCCAAGGACATCGCAAACCGCCTTGGCTGCACCTATGATTTCGTACCGATCAAGGAAGGCCGTGACGCGATTACCAACACGCTCGCCCCGTTCTTTGAAGGCTTGGAACCCGACATCACCGAAGAAAACATCCAGTCCCGTCTGCGCGGGCTGCTGCTGATGGCGTTGTCCAACAAGACCGGCGCGATGCTTCTGACCACCGGCAACAAGTCCGAGGTCGCCGTGGGCTATGCCACGATCTATGGCGACATGTCGGGTGGCTATAACCCGATCAAGGACCTCTATAAGACGCGCGTGTTCGAGCAATGCCGCTGGCGCAACGCCAATCACCGCGACTGGATGAAAGGCCCGGAAGGCGAGGTCATCCCGGTCTCGATCATCGACAAGCCGCCCTCTGCCGAGCTGCGCCCGGACCAGAAGGACGAAGACAGCCTGCCGCCCTATGACGTGCTGGACGCGATCCTTGAGGGGATTATTGACGACGAGAAATCCGTGGCCGAGCTGGTTGCAGAAGGTTTCGACAAGGCGACGGTCAAAAAGGTCGAGCACCTGATTTACATCAGCGAATACAAACGCTTCCAGTCCGCGCCGGGCACCCGCCTGACCATGCGCAGCTTCTGGCTGGACCGTCGTTATCCTATTGTGAACCGCTGGCGGGACATGAGCTGACCTGCCCCGCCCTTGCGCGTTATCCCATCAATAGCTGATAGCTGTGTGGCACATACTGAAACCCGGCGTCTCGGGCTTCGACATAGCCGACGGCCGGGAATGGCATGTGATAGCCGATGAAGGGCATCTTCTCGGCCGCCAGCATGCCCAGAAGGGATTTGCGCGTGGCGGCAGCGGCGGCTTTGTCGCGGTCGAACTTTACTTCCCACTCGGGATAGCCCAACGACCAAACATAGTGGTTGGCGAAATCTGCTGCGATCAGCAGCGATTGTCCGTCGCTGTCCAAGCGGAATGCCATGTGACCGGGCGTGTGGCCAAAGGCCTCGACGGCCTCGATCCCCGACAGAACGGCGTCGCCCGGGTTCAGCATGGTCATCTGTTCGGCCAATGGGGCGACCTTGGCATTGAACCCGTCATTGCCCGCCGCGGCCCAGTGATCGAACTCAACCGCACCGGTGACATAGCGCGCATTCGGGAAGGTCGCGCCCGCGTCGCCCATCAGACCACCAATGTGGTCGCCGTGCATGTGGGTGATGACGACGATATCGACATCCTCGGGGGTGTAGCCCGCGGCCGTCACCGCTGCGCGGATCCCCTCGGGGTTCAAGCCGGTATCAAACAGCACCAGATCCACACCCGTATTCACCAAGGTTGGCGTAAAGAAGAACTGTGCAGCATCGCTGGGAATATTCGCCTGCGCGCTGGCTTGGGCAAACTCGTCCGCGCTGACATTCATGCCGAAAATATTCTGCGGATCCGGCACCGTGCGCGCGCCCGCCAGCAGCGTCGTCACCTCGAACGACCCCAGTTTGAAACGACGCGCATCAATGGTTTGCGCCCCCAGTTGCGGAGCCATTGCGCGTGCTTGCGAGGCCAGCCCAAGGGCCGGAGCCGCCGCCCCGAGCGCCATAAAATGACGGCGTGACAGCATGGGAATTGGGAATTCGGACATCTGTATCTCCCTTAATTTTGTTGGCTTGGTGATTAGAGAGTATACTCGGAACACGCCCCCTTGGATCATTCGTCACAGGAATGTGAGACCCATGCCCCAGAACAAAACCGCCCCAACAGATCAGACCGTGCAGACGTTCATCGCCGCCGTCGAACCCGAAGCAAAACGCAACGACGCGCGCGTGCTCGACCAACTGTTTCGCGAGGTGACCGGGTTTCAGCCCGTCATGTGGGGACCGTCGATCATCGGCTATGGGCAGTACCACTATGTCTATGATAGCGGGCGGCAGGGCGATTTTCTGGCCACCGGGTTTTCACCGCGCAAGGCCCGCCATTCAATCTATATCATGCCGGGCTATGCGGATTTCGGGGACATTTTGGCGCGTCTTGGAAAGCACAAGATGGGCAAATCCTGCCTGTATGTGAACAAACTGGCGGATATTGATCTGAACGTGCTGGCCGAGCTAATCCGTGCGGGATTGGCAGACCTAAACCAGAAATGGCCCGTCCAACCGACCTAAGCGCGCTATTCCCACCACTGGTCGATCATGGCGATGTCTTCATCCGACCACCCGAAGTGATGCGCGAATTCATGCACGACGATATGGTTCACCAGCTCGGCCAAAGTGACATCGTGACGGATCGCCAATTCGTTCAGAATGGCGCGTCTGAACAGCCAGATCGCATCCATCGCAAGTGGCTGATCGCTGACGGATTTCTCGGTCATGGGGATGCCGACATACAGCCCGGTCAGCGTATAGGGATCACCGATATCATTGTCCGCCAGCACGCTGGCATCCGGCATCTCGGCCACGTGGATGCCAACATCCAAGGCGGGCTCAGCAAAGGGGTCGGGCAGATGGGCACGCGCTTCTAGCGCCAGTTGCTCGATCTGCGCCAGACTGGGTGCAGACGTTTCCATGGGAATATTATGGACAAATCCGGGCCAATATGAAAGAGGGACGGCCAAGGAGATCAACCCATGACCACCACCCGTTTCGCCCCCTCGCCCACCGGCTATATCCACGTGGGCAACCTGCGCACCGCGCTGTTCAACTATCTGATCGCTGCCAAATCGGGTGGCCAGTTCATCCTGCGTTTGGATGACACGGACCCGGAACGCTCGAAGCAGGAATATGCCGACGCGATCATGGAAGATCTGGAGTGGCTGGGTCTGACTTGGGACCGCGTTGAAAAACAGTCCGACCGTCTGGACCGCTACGAAGCCGCAGCGCAGGAACTGCGTGACATGGGCCGTTTCTATGAGTGTTTCGAGACCCCGACCGAGCTGGACCTGAAGCGCAAGAAGCAGCTGAACATGGGCAAGCCGCCGGTCTATGACCGCTCGGCGCTGGCCCTGTCGGACGACGAGAAAGCCACCCTGCGCGAAGAACGCGGTCAGGGCCATTGGCGTTTCAAACTGGATCACGAACGGATCAACTGGACCGACGGCATTCTGGGCGACATCTCGATCGATGCAGCATCCGTGTCGGACCCGGTGCTGATCCGCGGTGATGGGCAGTTCCTGTACACGCTGGCGTCCGTCTGTGATGACATCGACTTTGGCATCACAGACGTGGTGCGCGGATCGGATCACGTGACCAACACCGGCACGCAGATCCAGATCATTCAGGCCCTTGGCGGCGCAGTGCCCAGCTTTGCCCACCACTCGCTTTTGACCGGCCCGCAGGGCGAGGCGCTGTCCAAGCGCCTTGGCACGCTGGCCATCCGCGACCTGCGCGAGCAAGGCGTGCAGCCGATGGCGCTGCTCAGCCTGCTGGCGCGTTTGGGATCGTCGCAGCCGGTTGAGCTGCGCAGCTCTCTGGACGAGATCGTCGAAGGCTTCGACCTGTCGACCTTCGGTGCGGCCCCGACCAAGTTCGACGTCCAAGACCTGTTCCCGCTGACCGCTCGCCATCTGGCATCCCTGCCGGTCGAAGCGGTGGCCGACAAGCTGGACGCCATCGGCGTGCCTGAAGACATGGCCGAGGCCTTCTGGTCCGTCGCCCGCGAAAACATCACCACGCTGGGTGATCTGGAAGGCTGGTGGATCCTGTGCCGCGACGGTGCCGAACCGCTGATCGACGACGAAGACCGCGACTTTATCGCCGAAGCCATGACCCTTCTGCCCGATGCACCCTACGACGCCGACAGCTGGTCGAACTGGACCTCTGCCGTGAAAGAGGCCACCGGGCGCAAAGGCAAAGGCCTGTTCATGCCGCTGCGCAAAGCCGTCACCGGTATGGAACGCGGCCCGGACATGTCCTCGCTGATGCCGCTGTTGCAAGTGGTGCGCGCCAAAGGCTAACCTCACCGCAGATTGATATATTTGAGGTGAGAGTATTATGACCGGATATCGCACTGCTGGTGCCATCGGCGGGATTGTCTGCGCCGCTACGTATCTTTTCGGCATCGTGATCATGGTCGCGGTGCTGGAGCCTGCAGGCTTTGGCACACAAGCCTCAACACCGGAAGAGTTGCTTGCGTTCTTGAGCGCCCAGCAGTCAACGCTGTCGGTCTGGTATCTGGTTATCTACGTTGTGAACGCGGTGGCGCTGGCCGCGCTGGTCATCGCATTGCGCGCGCTGTTGCACCCGCATGCGCCGGTCCTGTCTGATCTGTCCCTTGGCTTTGGCCTGATCTGGGCCACGTTGGTCATGGGCGCAGGCATGATCGCGAATGTTGGCCTGGCCGAGACTTTGTCGCACACGGGCTCCGCCGAACAGGCCGCCCAACTTTGGCACATGGTCACCACGATCGAGAACGGCCTTGGCGGCGGAAACGAGATTGCAGGATCCGTCTGGGTCATCGCTGTCGGGCTGGCGGCGTGGACCTCGGGCATCCTGCCACGCCTGCTGAATGCATTTGGCTTTGTCATCGGAGGCTGCGGGCTGTTGACCATCCTACCGCCGCTCGAAGCCTTTGGCATGGTCTTCGGATTGGGCTTCATCCTGTGGTTTGCGTGGGTCGGCGTGGTCCTTCTGCGCCGCGCCTGACCCGCTCCCACATCCCCGCACAGACCCTGTGCGCCCCACCCTCTGGCGCTAACCGTCGTTCTACGTCATGCTGGCGGGTAGCGAACAGGTAAGGTGACGATCATGGCCGAGGCTCAGGCGAAGTTTCTTGAAGGCAATCTGCTTCGGCACATCACGGTGATGTCGCTGACATCCTCGATCGGGTTGATGGCCATTTTTCTTGTCGATCTGGTCGACATGATCTTCATCTCGATGCTGGGCCGGGACGAGTTGGCTGCGGCGGTCGGCTATGCCGGTGCGTTGCTCTTCTTCACCTCGTCCTTCGGGATCGGCATGTCCATCGCAGCCGGTGCTCTGGTGGCGCGGGCTTTGGGCGAGGGTGATCCTCAGACCGCCCGCCGCAGGGCCGCCACGGCGCTGTTCTATGGCATGATCATTGGAGCCGTTTTCGCGGCCATCGTCTGGTATTACACCCCCACTCTGGTCGCGCTTCTGGGCGCCTCGGGGGACACGCTGGCACTTGCCACGTCATACTTGCGGATCATTCTGCCCAGTCTGCCCATCCTGATTGCCGGCATGGTCGGCGGCGCGATCTTGCGTGCGCACGGGGACGCCCGCCGCGCCATGATGGCGACCATCGGCGCGGGCGTGGTGAATGCGATCCTCGATCCGATCCTGATCTTCGGCCTCAATTTGGACCTGACCGGCGCTGCGCTGGCATCGGTCGCGGCCCGCCTGACGGTCGCCGTCATGTCGATCTATCCGATTTTCAAATTCTACGGCGGCTTGGATCGCCCCACGCGGGCCGAGTTTCGTGTGGACTTCCCCGCCATCGCGACCATCGCCCTGCCTGCCATCCTGACCCAGTTCGCGACCCCCGTGGGGCAGGCCTATGTTACGCGATCCATGGCCGAGTTCGGCGAGGACGCCGTCGCGGGCATGGCCATCATTGGCCGCCTGACTCCGGTCGCTTTCGGGACCATCTTTGCCCTCTCCGGCGCCATCGGCCCCATCGTGGGCCAGAACTTCGGCGCAGGAAAACTGGACCGCGTGCGCGGATCGATCCGCGACGGATTGTTGTTCGTGCTGGTCGTGGTACTGGTGGTCACCGGCATCCTGTATCTAGCGCGCGGTGCCATCGCGGATCTGTTCAACGCAGAAGGTCTTAGCCGAGAGCTAGTCTTCCTCTTTTGCGGCCCGCTGGCGCTGGCGTGGTATTTTAACGGCGTGATCTTCGTCACCAATGCCAGCTTCAACAATCTGGGCCACCCGTTCTATTCGACATGGGTGAACTGGGGCCGCCAGACGTTGGGCACCATCCCTCTGGTCATCCTTGGAGCCGCCTATTGGGGTGCGCCGGGCGTGCTGATCGGACAAGCGGCGGGCGGGCTGATCTTTGCAGCCGTGGCGATGGCCCTGTCGGCCCGCGTGCTGCGCAAGGCCGAGGCCGGACTATGCCCCGGCACCGCGCATCCGTACCAGCGACAGACCCGTCTCATTTCGCTCTTTCACAACCGCCGATAAGCGCGAGAGGCCTTCGTCGACCAGTGCGGTCTCTTCGGCGCTTAACACCTGCGCGCGCGGGTAAATCGGGTCCGCGCGGTCGTTCAGGATGGGGGCGTTCCAGCCCTCGGTCGTCTCGAAGAAATGAGTGACGCCGTCCAACCCGAATTCGCGAAAATAGCCCTGCACGACCACATCGAGATAGCTCAGCAAGACCGGATTGTCGTCTGTCGGCGCGTGATGTTCCCCCGGAGCAATCGCATAGATCGCCACATCCAGATCGCCGCCGTCATGGCGGATCTCAGACCCCAAAGTCACCCGCGCATAGGCGCGTTCACGTTCATCCAACGCCGCCCAATCCGCACCGGGGACCGAGGCGATCATCCCCTCTATATAATCCGCGCTGTCCGGCACCGCCGTCAGGTAACACAGCGCCCGATGCGGAGACCGCCGCCACGCGCGATGCCACCCCGTCACCCGCGCCGCACGCGGGTTGTCATAGCAGTGCGTCTGCCGGTTCACCAATGAACCGTAGCCAAAGAAATGAGGATCATTCACCGGGGTCGTCATAGCCGCAGACTGCACCCGCATGCAGCGGGATACAAGCTCTTGCCGAGGCGCACAGGCAGAGATACGGTCAGGTGAAAACCTTCAGGAGAAACGGAATGTACTACACCGAAGAGCACGAGTGGCTGCGCGAAGAAGATGGCGTTTACGTCGTGGGCATCACCACCCACGCTGCCGAGCAGCTGGGCGACGTTGTTTTTCTGGAACTGCCGGAAGCAGGCGACACGGTCTCGAAAGATGACGAGATCGTGGTGATCGAAAGCGTGAAAGCCGCGTCCGACATCCTGAGCCCACTGGATGGCGAGATCACGGAAGTGAACGAGGCCATGGTGGACGAGCCCGGTAAGGTCAACGACGACCCCGAGGGCGACGCGTGGCTGTTCAAGATCAAGGCGTCTGACACCGGCCCGCTGGACGACTATATGGACGAAGCAGCGTATAAGAGCTTCATCGCCTGATCGGCGTGCTATGAACAAGAAGGGGCGCGGACCAGACCGGTACGCGCCCCTTTTTCGATGTCAGTCCTTCGACCGTTCGAGCATCCCGAACAAGTCGCGTGGGTCATCCGGGTCCGCCAGCATATCTAGCCGGGTGAAATAAGCCGTGCCCTCGATCGCTTTCGAGATATAGCGCAAGGCCGAGAAGTCCTCGATCGCGAAGCCGACACTGTCAAATAGCGTGATCTGCTTATCTGACGTGCGCCCCTTCGCTTGACCGGTGATCACCTGCCACATCTCGGTAATCGGGTGGCCTTGGTCCAGCTGCTGAATCTCGCCCTCGACCCAGGTCTGTTCCGGGTACTCCACGAAAATATCCGAGCGCAGCAGGATATCGCGATGCAGTTCCGTCTTGCCCGGGCAGTCGCCGCCGATGGCGTTGATATGCACGCCCTCGCCGATCATGTTATCGGTCAGGATCGTCGCATATTGTTTGTCGGCCGTGCAGGTGGTGATGATCTGCGCGCCTTCCATGCTTTCCTCGCCCGATGTGCAAGAAACGACATTCAAACCTTTGCCTGCCAGATTGCGTGCCGCCTTTTCAGTGGCCGTCGGGTCGATGTCGTAAAGCCGCACAGTGTCGATCCCGCAGATCGCCTTGAAGGCCAGACACTGGAATTCCGACTGCGCGCCATTGCCGATCATTGCCATCGTGGTCGACCCTTTGGGCGCCAGATGCTTCGCCACCATCGCGCTGGTCGCGGCGGTGCGCAGGGCGGTCAACACAGTCATCTCGGTCAGCAGCTTCGGATAGCCAGTATCGACATCTGCGAGCAGCCCAAACGCCGTCACCGTCTGCAGCCCTTCTTTGGTGTTCTTAGGGTGACCGTTGACGTATTTGAACCCATACATCTCGCCATCCGAGGTCGGCATCAGCTCGATCACGCCCACATCCGAGTGGCTGGCGACGCGGGGTGTTTTGTCAAAGAGCTCCCAGCGTTTGAAATCGGCTTCGATCTCGTCGGCCAGATCGCGCAGGACGGTTTCGATCCCGATGTGGTGGACCAAGCCCATCATGTGCTCGACCGAGACGAAGGGGACATAGGCAAGTTCGGAAGGAAGAGGGGGCATTCTGGGCCTCAATAGCTGGTGGTGAAACGGTCAAGGACACGGCGGCCAAACAGGCTTGCCGTCAGGTCGACCATCAGGCGCGCGGTGCGGCCACGTTCGTCAAGGAAAGGGTTCAGCTCGACCAGATCGAGCGAGGTGACAAGGCCGCTGTCATGCAACATCTCCATGATCAGATGCGCCTCCCGGAAGGTGGCGCCGCCGGGGACAGTGGTGCCGACGGCAGGCGCGATGTCGGGTTCGATGAAGTCCACATCGAGACTGACATGCAGCAGCCCATCCGCCTGCGCGACCTCGTCCAGAAACGGGCGCAGAATCCGCGCCACGCCATGTTCGTCAATCGCGCGCATGTCATGGGCCTGCACGCCTGAGCTTTGCAGAAGGTCACGCTCTTCGCGATCCACGGACCGCAGCCCTATCATGCACAGTTTTGTGGGGTCCAACGTGGCGGGCAACGGCTTGCCCAGCAGATCCGGAAACCCGTCCAGCCCGCAGGCAAAGGCCATCGGCATGCCATGAATATTCCCACTGTGCGAGCTGGCCGGCGTGTTGAAATCCGAATGCGCATCCAGCCACAGCACGTATTGCGGGCGCCCCATCTTTGCCGCCGCGGCAACGTGGCCTGTCACGGTTCCCAGTGCCAGTGCGTGATCGCCTCCCATATAGATTGGCAGCACGTTCCCTTGCGCCTGCTCGAACGCATGGGCGTGCAGGCTGCGCGTCCACCCGGCCACTTCGGGCAGGAACTTCAGGTGGGTGTGTTCGGTCTCGACCGCCCCCACATCATCGCGCGCGGCATCGCCCAGATCGGTCACGTTATGACCCAATGCAGCCAATTCCTCGGCCAACCCAGCAGTGCGATAGGCGGCGGGGCCCATGATGCAGCCGCGACGACCCGCGCCTTCCTCCATCGGAACGCCCAAAAGGTTGATATCGGTCATGCGGCTTCTCCTTCGGGCTTTGCTGCGGGACGGGGGCTGAGGTGAATACCGGCGATGGTGCAGCGCACCGACCCGCCAGCCATTTCAAGGGTCGGGATAGTTAGCGGCAGGATTTTCAGATGCGCTTCGATGCGCCATTTCTGCTCGGGCTCAAGGGCGGCCAGTGCGCGTGCCGACATGGCCAAGACGCGGCCCTCTTTGCCCTGCAGCTCGATGGCATTCCCGGCGAACTCAGCAATCTGTTTTTGCGACAAAGCGATCACATCGCGCCCACCGCGCGCCAGTCGTTCGCGCACTTCTTCGCGTCGGTGCGCGTCCAGAATGGTGTCCAACCCGATCAGCGCCACATCCGTCCCGATGCACATCAAAACGTTGGTGTGATAGATCGGCAGACCGTCCGCATCATGGGCATCAAACACCATCGGCTCATAGTTGAAATGGGTGCAGAAGCGCTCCATCAGCACCTCGCTGGTGCGTTTCGAGCGCGCGGCATAGGCGACGCGTTCCACGTGATCCAACACCATCGCACCGGTGCCTTCCAGAAACAGGCCGTCCTGCTCGAGCCCCGAATAGTCGATGATATCCTGCACACGATAGCGCGTCTTTAGCATCTCGAGCACGTCCTGACGCCGCTCGATCCGGCGGTTTTGCGAGTACATCGGATAGACCGCCACATGCCCGCCGGGATGGGTCGAAAACCAATTGTTGGGAAACACAGCATCCGGGCGATCCTCGCGCGGGTCTTCGAACAGGTTCACCTCGATCCCTTCGCCGCGCAGGGCGTCCACCATGCCCGACACCTCGTCATGGGCGCGCTTGGCAAGCTCTTGCGCCGTGCCATTTACAGGTGCGGTTTGAAACCCGTTATCCTGCGCCGTTTCCGCGTTGGGCTGGAAATGGTGCGGGCGGATCATGATGACGGCACTGGGGGCCTGAAGCGATGTCTGGGGCATTGTGGATCTGTTCGCCTTGGAGACTATGAACAGATTAACAATGTCAGTATTTCAGTAAGTACTTCATTAGTGCACAGTTGTTAACTGACTTTTTGACATATTGATAATTAAGATATAACTATTTGCCATGCAAATCTTTGATGACCTCGACCGAGAACTGATTGCCATCCTGCGCGAAGACGGGCGGGCGCCGATCTCGAAGCTGGCAACGATCCTTGGCGTGTCGCGCGCCACGGTGCAGTCGCGTCTGGATCGGCTTCTGGACAGTGGCGCGGTGCTGGGATTCACCATCCGAGCACGGGAAGATCACGGGCCGGACGGCGTACACGCGATCATGATGATCGAGGTGTCGGGGCGGTCCACCACCGCTGTGATCAAGCGCTTGCGCGGACTACCCCAGCTACGATCACTGCATTCAACAAATGGAAAATGGGATCTGGTCGCGCAGCTGACCGCGGACAGCCTGACCGATTTTGACCGCGTTCTACGCGAGGTCCGCGTGGTCGAGGGCATCACCAACAGCGAAACCAGCATTCTGCTTAGCACCGTTTGATCTTGACCTGACCGCAGGCAGAACACATATGCGATTTACGGAATATAAATGGAGCCCGTCATGTCGAACGCTTTGAAAATGACCTGTCTGGAGTGCAGCGCTGTGAACCGTGTGCCGAAAGACAAACTGTCGGCGGGTCCGAAATGCGGCACCTGTGGGACCAAGCTGAATGACGGTAAAGTCCGTCAACTTGACCCGGCCACGCTTGCCAAAGCCCAGCGCAATGACGACACGCCGCTTCTGGTGGATTTCTGGGCACCGTGGTGCGGACCCTGCAGGATGATGGCCCCGGCGTTCGAGCAAGCCGCGCGTTCGATTGCACCCAATGCCCGCTTTGCCAAGATCAACACCGAGGACCACCCGAATGTCTCGCGCAAGTTCGGCATTCGCGGCATCCCGGCGCTGATCCTGTTTCAAGGCGGCAAGGAAATCGCCCGTCAAGCGGGTGCGGTCCCTGCCCCGGCAATCGAACAATTCGTGCGGTCGAAAGCACGGCTTTAACACCTCACCTCGCCGAGACCGGCCCCAAAAGCAGGCGCGTGCTGGTCTTCACCAAGGCATACAAAAAGAAAAAGGCCCCGCAATCGCAGGGCCTTTTGTCTGTTTCTGAATCGATCAGCCGTTGACGCGGATCGTTTCGTTTTTCGGGTCATAGGGGCTGTCGACCGTGACCTCGGCGTCGTAAAGCGCGCCCATGATCTTGACCTTCAGCTTCTGGCCCGGCACTGCCAGTTCCGGCGGCAGGTATCCCATGCCGATCGACTTCTCGAACGCGACCGAATAGCCGCCCGAGGTCAGACGGCCCACTTTCTTGCCATCCAGGAACAGCGCCTCGCGGCCCCACGGATCCGCATCGTCCGGCCCGTCGATCAGAAGGGTGCAGCACTTCACGCGGACACCGGTTGCCAGCATGGCCTCTTTGCCGTGGAAGTCCTTTTCCAGATCTATGAAGCGCGGCAGGTCGGCTTCAGCCGGGGTCGCGTCGCGGCCCAGCTCGGTGCCGAATGCGCGGTAGGATTTCTCCTGACGCAGCCAGTTTTGCGCACGCGCGCCGACCAGCTTCATGCCGTGCTTCTCGCCTGCGTTGGTCAGCAGATCCCACAGATAGTTCTGCATCTCGATCGGGTGGTGCAGTTCCCAACCCAGTTCGCCGGTATAGGCCACACGGATCGCGTTCACTGGGCACATGCCCAGTTCGATCTGCTTGGCCGACAGCCACGGGAACGCTTTGTTGGTCAGCGCGTTTTCCGGGTCGGCATCGACGATGATCTCTTTCAGAACGTCACGCGACTTCGGACCGGCGATGGCAAAAACGCCCCACTGGGTGGTTACGTCCTGGATTTCGATGTAGCCGAACTCCTCCATCTTGTCCTCGGCCGCCTTACGCAAGAAGTCGGCGTCGTACTCGGTCCATGCACCGGCAGAAACAAGGTAGTAGTTGTTCTCGCCATTGCGCACGATGGTGTATTCGGTGCGGGTGGTGCCTGCCGAGGTCAGAGCGTAGGTCAGGTTGATCCGGCCAACGCGCGGCAGTTTGTTACAGGTGAACCAGTCCAGGAACGCGGTCGCACCGGGGCCTTTGACGACGTGCTTGGTGAACGCGGTTGCGTCGATCAGGCCAACGCCTTCACGTACGGCTTTCGCTTCGTCGACAGCGTACTGCCACCAGCCACCACGGCGGAACGAACGTGCTTCTTCATCGAAGTTCGACGGCGCGTCGATGGGGCCATAATAGTTCGGACGTTCCCAACCGTTCACCCAGCCAAACTGAGCGCCTTTTTCTTTCTGGCGGTCATAAGCGGGCGAGGTGCGCAGCGGACGACATGCTGGGCGTTCTTCATCCGGGTGGTGCAGGATGTAGACGTGCTCGTAGCATTCTTCGTTCTTACGCGCTGCGAACTCGGTGGTCATCCAGTTCGACGAGTAACGCTTGGGGTCCAGCGACGCCATGTCGATCTCGGCTTCGCCATCGACCATCATCTGCGCGAGGTAATAGCCGGTGCCGCCAGCAGCGGTGATCCCGAAGCTGAAACCTTCCGCCAGCCACATGTTGCGCAGACCCGATGCCGGACCCACCAGCGGGTTGCCGTCGGGGGTGTAGCAGATCGGGCCGTTGAAATCGTCTTTCAGACCCGATTCAGCACAGGACGGCACGCGCTCGGCCATTGCCATGTACTGGTCGGCAATACGGTCCAGATCCAGCGGGAACAGGTCGGCGCGGAAGCTGTCGGGCACGCCATGCTCGAACTGTGCGGGTGCGCCGCGTTCGTAAATACCAAGGATCCAGCCGCCACGCTCTTCGCGGGCATAGGATTCGTTGTCGGCGTCGCGCACAACGGGGTGTTCGGGGTTGCCGGCTTCACGCCATTTGACCAGCTCGGGGTCTTTGTCCATGACGATGAAGGTGTGCTCGACCGGGATGGCGGGCATTTTGATGCCCAGCATCTTGGCGGTGCGCTGTGCGTGGTTGCCCGAGGCAGTCACGACGTGCTCGGCGGTGATGACGACCTGTTCGTCAGACGGAATCAGGTTGCCGCCTTTTTCCACCATCTTGGTGCAGGTGACTTCCCAGTGGGTGCCGGTCCAGTTGAAGGCGTCGGCTTGCAGCTTGCGCACGATTTCCACGCCGCGCTGACGGGCGCCTTTAGCCATCGCCTGCGTTACGTCTGCCGGGTTAATATAGCCGTCTTCGGTGTGATACAGCGCACCCTTCAGGTCCGAGGTTTCGATCAGCGGCCAGCGCTCTTTGATCTGATCTGGGGTCAGGAATTCATAGTTGATGCCAACGGTGTCCGCGGTCGAGGCGTACAGCTGGTATTCATCCATACGCTCGTCGGTCTGCGCCATACGCAGGTTGCCCACAACGGCGAAGCCCGCGTTCAAGCCGGTCTCTTCTTCCAGCGTTTTGTAGAACTTGACCGAGTAGTCGTGGATGTGGGTCGTCGCATAGGACATGTTGAACAGCGGCAAAAGACCGGCAGCGTGCCAGGTCGAGCCCGAGGTCAGCTCGTCACGCTCGATCAGCATCACATCATCCCAGCCGGCTTTGGCCAGGTGATAGGCGATCGACGTACCGACGGCACCACCGCCGACGACAAGCGCTTTTACATTGGTTTTCATGGGGCGACTCCCTTGGGAAAAATCTGTTGCATCATAGATGCCGAAAGGCAGCGGTCAGGTCCGAACCTGCCCGACCTTACACAGAATGAAAACGACATAGGTGGCGGATTCAACGCCCTAACGCGTCAGACAACTGGTCTACGGGGATCACGGGCGTGATCAGCGCCTCAAGCTCTTTGCGGCGGGGATGGTCGGGAACGAACAGCGTCATGCACATATAGTCTTCGACCAAAGCGGCCTGCGCTTCGAAGTTGTAGGACAGAAAAGCGCCCGCCTCGCGACCCGGCCAATAATACGGATCGCCTTCCTGAAATCCTTCTGCCCCGGATTTGGACGGCGTATAGCCCGTGCGGTCGCGGTTCTGCCATTGCCAGACATGCACCAGTTCGTGCGCCATCAGAAGCACGTGGGGCATGGGCAGGCTATTGGGCCAGCCCGCGAACATATCGTCACGATAAAGCGCACGTTTCAGATAGATGTGATTCCACAGGGCAAAGCCCGGCGGAAACTCCCATTCCCGGTCCGGCTGAGGCACGCGGTCGCACACGGTTTTTGGAATGTCGCGGGGCGCGGTTTTTGGTGCGTCTTCGGGAATCGGCTCGGGCCTTGGCAGGGGCAGAAGGCCGATCCCTGCCCGCACGCGGACCTTGCTGGTGTCCAGAGTGTCTCCGAACAGGGTCTGCGACATCTGGACCTCGTTCTCGGACAGGGGACGCGAACAGGCAACCAAGCAGATCAGCGCAACAAGAGCGGCATGTTTCAGCATGCTATTGCCCCTCGGATCGGGGCTTCAAGGCCTTCCGGCGTTCCGCGCGCACCTGCGCCCCCACATAGATCAGCCCGACCACCAACCCGATCAATCCCGCCAGATAAGATGTATCATGCAGCATCGCCGCGCGCCCGTATCCGATGGGATCCTTGGCCGCGGCGGGCACCGGGATATGGTCCATCGGCGGCTCAAACGCCAAGCTGACCAATCCCAGCGCAAGGGCAATCACGACCACCAATACTGCCGCCCGCAGAAACACGCGCCGCGCCTGTTTGGGCGACGGGATCCCCAGCGACATGACCGCAATCGGAATGCCGATCACCAGCCCCATCCACCAGCTGGCCTGCCAGCCGACATAGGCAGCCCCCACCCGGCTTTGCAAAAGCTCGGGAATGCGGAACTGCGGGAACTTCAGCGCATAGAAATAGTCCGGTCCGACCGTAAAGCTGATCTGGTTGTGCACGATGCCATAGACCCCAGCCAGCACGCAGGCGAAGCCTACCATCACGGGAAGGGCCAGCAGGCGACGCATGCTGGCCGTTAAGCAGACGAGGGCAGCTTGTTTGCGCATGTTAACCTTCCTTAACCCTGTTGCTCAAAAAATGTGTTCTAGCACCCTTTATCGTCCTCGGGATGGCTCTGACATCGACAACTCTTGCCAACGATTTCGCAAATAAATGCCCCAAAGAATCCAGATAGGGGGGAACGCTGACAGCACTACCAAAAACATAGTGCCATACCGGCTTCTCCTGAGTGTCAAAATACCCGTGATCAAAATCGCACCTGCCCAAAGAGCGACCCAAAGTAAGTAAGGCGGCCATTCCGAAAGCGGCGTGAAGACAATCACGGGCAAGGCGAAGAACAAAACAAGCGCTGCGCAAAACACGGCCGAATAACCCAGGACATAGCCCCAGAAATGAGAACGTGTCACGTACGAACACTTAGCATCACGATCACTTTTCGACTTCGCCATTACTAATGCGACGATCAGGAAAATCGGCGCGGCATAGTAAAGAGCGATTAGGTGCAAGTCACAGCATCCCCGGCACAACTTGATCAGGCGGACGGTGGCCGTCGGCGAAGGTCTTGATGTTGATCAGAACCTTCTCACCCATCTCGATGCGCCCTTCGACCGTGGCCGACCCCATATGCGGCAAAGCCACCACATTGGGCAGGTCCCGCAGACGGGGGTTAATTTCGTTGCCGTGCTCGTAGACATCCAAACCGGCGCCGGCGATCTCGCCCGCGCGCAGCATTCGGGTCAGCGCGTTTTCGTCAATTACTTCCCCGCGCGAGGTGTTCACGATCACTGCATCAGGCTTCAGAAGCTTCAGACGGCGGGCGTTCATCAGATGGAATGTCGACGGTGTGTGCGGACAGTTGATGGAAATCACATCCATCCGCGCCACCATCTGGTCAAGGCTTTCCCAATAGGTGGCCTCGTACTGCTCTTCGATCTGCGCGTGTAGACGGCGGCGGTTATGATAATGGACCTGCATCCCAAAGGCGCGCGCCCGCGCGGCGACGGCCTGACCGATCCGGCCCATGCCCAAGATACCGACGCGGCGGCCTTGAATGCGGCGGCCCAGCATGGCGGTGGGCGACCAGCCCTCCCATTCGCCAGACGCCATCATGCGGATGCCTTCCGGGAAGCGGCGGGTGACGGCAAGAATCAGCGCGATGGCCATGTCCGCCGTGTCATCGGCAGATACGCCCGGTGTGTTGGATACCAGAATGCCACGCTGACGGGCCGATCCGACATCAATATGGTCCACGCCCGCGCCATAGTTGGCGATCAATCGAAGGCGTTCACCGGCGCCCGCCAACATATTGGCATCAATCCGGTCATTGATGGTCGGTACCAGCACGTCGCAACGCTTCATCGCGTCAGCAAGCTCGGCTTGGCTCATCGGTTTGTCATCGTCCCGAAGTTCAACGTCGAACAACTCCATCATCCGGGTCTCGACAACCTCGGGCAACCGTCGCGTCACGACAACACTTAGACGTTCAGCACTCATGCGAGCCCTCCCTGCGGGTTTTCTTTTGCGCGTGTCCCTGACAAAGTGACAAGGAACGAGGCAAGGTACAAGCTCTCTCCGGATCGCAGACGAAATAAAATTGCGCGGGCGGTGTTGGGCAGCAGGAGATCAGTGTGAGTTTTCGATTTGGCATCCGTTTTGCAGCATCCATATGCGCTGCTGTTCTGGCCGCTCAGATAAGCCATGCGCAGACCGATCCAATCCCAGAAGCCAAGGTGGAACGCGGCGCAGTCACCAACCTGCCGATTCCCCGTTTTGTGTCTTTGAAAGGGTCCGAAGGCAATGTACGCCGCGGCCCATCCCTGAGGCATCGCATTGACTGGGTGTACAAAAAACGCGGGATGCCGCTGCGTGTCATCGGCGAATACGAGCACTGGCGTCAGGTGCAGGATCGCGACGGTGTTGGCGGTTGGGTCCACTACTCGCTTTTGTCCGGCGCACGTACCGCAATTGTCGATCAAGACCTGACGCCACTCTACAGCCGCGCGGACCCGGATAGCCAGATCAATGCCTATCTCGAGGCGGGCGTAATCGCTCGGATCGAAAGCTGCGGGCCTGTCTGGTGCCGGCTGAAAGCCGATGGGATTCGCGGTTGGACCACCAAAGATACGATCTGGGGCGTTGGCCCCGATGAAGAGATCAAGTAGCGCACGCAACTTGCGCCCCCCGCCCGCGTGGGCTAGCCCAGACATATGAATAAACCTGACGACACCAAACTGAACCTCTCGGCGGGTGCCGCTTCCGCGCTTGTCGCTGTCACGCTTGTGGCGTTGAAGCTATGGGCGCTTGGCGAAACTCAAGCGCTGTCTGTGGCCGCATCGCTGGCAGACAGTGCAATGGATCTGATGGTGTCGCTGGGGGCGCTTGCCGCGATCTGGTACGCCTCACGCCCCGCGGACGAGGATCACGCCTTTGGCCATTCCTCGGCCGAGGATCTGGCCGCACTTGGGCAAAGCCTGTTCATTCTGGTCTCCGCCGGAATCATCGCGTGGGCCGCCGTGGCACGCCTGTTGTCAGGAGAGCCCGCTCCAATCATGGCCCATGAAAGCGGTATCTTCGTCATGGTCGTCTCGATCGTGCTGACGCTGGCCTTGGTCCTGTGGCAACGCCATGTCGCCACGCGCACCGGCTCTGCCGTCGTGAAGGCCGACAGCCTGCACTATCTGGGCGACCTCATCCCCAATATCGGCGCGATCCTGTCGCTCTGGGCCGCCGCCTGGTTCGGGATGGAGCAGATCGACAGCGTCGTCGCCATCGGCGCCGCGATCATGCTGGCCGTGGGTGCCCTGCGCATTTTCAAAACCGCGTGGGACGCCTTGATGGATCGCGCCGCCGATCCCGCCGTGATTGCGGGGGTCGAGGCCATCGCCCGCAACCACCCCGGCATCCACGGCTTTCACGATCTAAAGACTCGCCGGGCAGGCTCGATCACCTTTATCAACCTGCATATCGAGCTGGACGGCGCACAAACGCTGGACGAGGCGCACGCGATCGGCGCCAGCCTCCGACGCGCCATTCTGCGCGCTTACCCGAATACGGATGTGCTGATCCACAAGGATCCTGTGGGGGTCGAAACGCATCCCGACGACCCCCAAAAAGGTTAAGTCAACCCGCGCCCTTTCAGAAGCGGCTCGACCCCGGGCAAACGGCCCCGGAACGCGGTGTACAGGTCTGCCGCATCCACGGACCCGCCTTTCGACAGGATATGCTCTTCCAGTTTCGCGGCCATTGACGGATCGAAGGCGTCTCCGGTCTCGGTGAAGGCGTCGAAAGCGTCGGCATCCATGACCTCGGACCACATGTAGCTGTAGTACCCCGACGAATATCCGTCGCCCGCAAAGACATGGGCGAAATGCGGGGTGGCGTGGCGCATGCGAATGGCAGCGGGCATGCCGATGCGGTCGAGCGTCGCCGCCTGCGCCGCCATCGGATCGGCCGGGGCCGCGCCGTCGTGGAAGTCCAGATCAACAATGGCCGAGGACAGGAACTCGACCGTCTGAAACCCGGTGTCATGGGTCGATGCCGCCAGCAGCTTGTCCAGCAGCGACTTCGGCATCGCCTCACCGGTCTTGGCATGGGTGGCGAACTTGCCCAGCACCTCGGGCACCTCCAGCCAGTGCTCATAAAGCTGGCTGGGCAGCTCAACGAAATCGCGGGCCACGGACGTGCCCGAGATCGACGGATAGGTCACATCAGACAGCATCTGGTGCAGCGCGTGGCCAAATTCATGGAACAGGGTCCGCGCATCGTCCCAAGACAGAAGGCCGGGCTGGCCGTCCTCGGGCTTAGCGAAGTTACACACGTTGACCACGATGGGACGGATGTCGCCCGCCAGTTTCTGCTGGCTGCGCATCGCCGAGCACCACGCGCCGGAGCGTTTCGATCCACGGGCAAAATAGTCACCCACGAAGACCGCGATATGCTGGCCACCCCGCGTCACTTCCCAAGCGCGGGCGTCGGGGTGATAGAGCGTCACGTCCAAGGACGCGAACTCCAGCCCGAACAGGCGGTTCGCGGTGTCAAACGACGCTTCAATCATCCGGTCGAGCTGCAAGAACGGCTTGATCTCGGCCTCGTCCAGATCATGCTCGGCCTCGCGCCGACGTTCCGCATAGAAATGCCAATCCCACGGCTCCAGATCGCCATTATGACCGCCCGCGTGCAGCATCTCGGTCATGCGAGCGGCGTCTTTGTTCGCCGCATCCCGCGCTGGTTCCCAAACCTGCATCAGCAGTTCGCGCACCCGGTCAGGCGTGCCCGCCATCTCGGTCTCAAGCTTGAAGGCGGCGAAGCTGTCATAGCCCAACAGACGCGCGCGCTCTTCACGTAATTGCAGCGTCTCGGCGGCAATCGCACGGTTATCCGTGTCGCCGCCATTGGCACCTCGGGCGGTGTACGCTTCATAGGCCTTCTGCCGCAGATCACGGCGGGTCGAATGCTGCAAAAACGGCGTGATGACCGAGCGCGAGAGCGTCACCGCGGGCCCGTCCACACCCTTCTCGGCCCCAGCCGCGCGGGCGGCGTCGAGCACGAAATCGGGCAGCCCCTCCAAGTCACCTTCGCCCAAGGGCATGAACCAGCTGCGTTCATCTGCCAGAAGGTTCTGGGTGAACTCGGTCCCCAATGTGGCAAGACGCTCCAACACCTCTTTCAACCGTTCCCGATCCCCGCCTTCAAGCAACGCACCGGACCGCACGAACCGACGGCGGGTCAGCATCAGAACGCGGGATTGTTCATCGGTCAGCCCCAAGCCATCGCGCGATTGCCATAGCGTCTCGATCCGCTTAAACAGATCCGCGTTCATCGTCACCTCAGACGAAAACGCTGCCAACAAGGGCGAGAACGTGCGCTGCAATTCCTCGCGCGCGGGGCTGCTGTCAGCGCCCGCCACGTTGTAAAACACGCCCAACACGCGGTCGAGCAGCGCGTCGGAAAGCTCTAAGGCCTCGATCGTATTGGCAAATGTCGGCGCGTCTTTGGTGTCCGTGATCGCCGCAATGGCCGCGCGAGTGTCGTCCAGCGCAGCATGGAAAGCCGGTTCGAAATCGGAATCCGTGATCAGGTCAAACGGCGGCAGCTCAAAGGGCGTGTCCCAAGCGGACAGAAGCGGGTTGGTCATGGGGATCTCCTTTGAGGGAAAGCTAGGGGGCGTGAGGGGGGAATGGAAGGGGGCTATTTCTGCGCGTCCTCAAACAACCGCAGTAGCCGAGAAATCTGACCCATTTCTTCCGCGTTCAGAATGTGCTGAGACAGATTGGTTTCAAGCTCGAAAAGAGTCTCGTAGTCCTCGTCGTTCAATATCTGTTTCTGCTTCAACGCTTTTTCTGCAACGTTGCGAACGTTCTTTGAGGCAGTGTGAAAATCGAATCCCAGAGCGTCTTGAAAGCCGTCAAAAAACGTCTGCGCCTCTTTCTCGCCGCGTTGCTTTGGCAAGTCCTTGGCAGTGTGCGAATACCAGTTTCGAACCTCTGTGAGCACTTGAGAACAACGCGCGTCCGGTGCATCGTCAAAAACATCCAAATAGAATGAAGACGGCATTACAATCTGATCGAGGACCTCTTGGGTGACGTGCCCATTCTCTATCTCTAGTGCGTCAATTGCCCAAGAGCGATAGAACTCCAAACCAGCCAGAAGTGCGCTCAATTCTTGCCGGAGACTGTCGCGATCTGTTTTCCTGGTCATCACGGTTTCCAACTGGTTAGGACGAAACAGATTGGATGATACCTGAACCCATCACCCACAGGCCTCACACCCCTCGCGCCGCTTGGTCTTGATCACCCGCGTCTCCGCATACATCGCATCATAGATCAGCATCCGGCCACGCAGGCCCTCGCCCGCGCCGATGATCTCTTTCACGGCTTCCGTCGCCATGATGCCACCGATGATGGCAGGCAGCGGGCCGACGACGCCGGCTTCTGAACAGGACGGGGCCAAACCGGCGGCCGGGGCCTCGGGGAAGATGCATTGATAGCAAGGCGCGCCGCGCGCGGGATCGAAGGTCGAGACTTGCCCCTCCCACTGGCTAAGCGCGCCGCCGATGACGGGTTTGCCCAGCTTGGCGGCGACGCGGTTGACCAGATAGCGCGTCTCGAAATTGTCCGAGCCTTCGAGGATCAGGTCATAGTCCGACAGCAAATCCTCGGCGATATCCTCCGTCAGGCGGCGATTATACGGGCGGACCTCGATGGCGGGGTTTTGGGCCTTCATCGCGGCTTCGGCTGAAAAGACCTTGGGCACGCCAATGTCGGCGTCACGGTGGATTACCTGCCGCTGCAGGTTCGAATTGTCGACCACGTCATCGTCAATCACGCCTATGGTGCCGACGCCAGCGGCTGCCAGATACAACAGCACCGGCGAACCAAGCCCCCCTGCGCCGATGACCAGCAACTTGGCCTCTTTCAGCGCCACCTGCCCCGGCCCACCAATTTCGCGCAAGACGATGTGGCGGGCGTAGCGTTCCAACTCGGTATCCGTGAAGGGGCCGTCATCCGTGTCTGCCGCCGGCGCCTCTGGCACGCGAGACTTCAGCCACGCTAGCCCACGCCCATACAGCGCAGCCAGCCCGATCATCGCAAAGAACACGGCCCAGATGGTGAAGTTGCCGCCCAGACTGGCGGCGATGGGATTGCCAGCAGGCAGAACCGCGAAGCTCAGCAAAACGACCACCGCGACAAGCCCCGTCAGATACCAGCGCTGCGCCTTCGAGAACCGCATATAGGCGCCGCCCAACCAGATCAGCGCCAATGTCAGAAGGACCCACGCCATCTTAGCCGCGCCCCGTTGACCCGAACCCACCGGCCCCGCGCGAGGTATCACCCAGCGCGTCCACCTGAACATAGTCGGCCTGCACCACAGGTGCGATCACCGCCTGCGCGATGCGCTCGCCGTGGCCAACGGTGAAGGGCTCAGCGCCCAGATTGATCAAGATCACCCCAAGCGGCCCGCGATAGTCACTGTCGATTGTCCCCGGCGCATTGGCCAGCGTCACACCATGTTTGGCCGCCAACCCGGACCGCGGACGGATCTGCATTTCAAACCCATCTGGGATTTCAACACGCAATCCAGTCGGCACAATCCGCCGCTCCATCGGCGCCAAAACCCATCCCGCAGCACGATCCGCTTCGGGCAGATTGGCGCGCAAATCCGCACCCGCCGCCCCGGCAGTCTCATAGGACGGAAGCGCCACGGCCGCATCCGCGCCCTCTTCCCGAAGAACTTTGATCTGTGGCATCGGCCCCCTCATTTTCTTGTCATAAATACCTCCGCCGGAGGCATTGAATCTATTCCGCCAGCGCCTCGGCAATCCGCGCGGCCAGCTGACGGGCGACATCGTCCTTGCCCATACGCGGCCAGACATCGACGCCAGTCTCGGAAATCAGAGTCACCGCATTTTCAGACCCACCCATAATCCCAGTTTCCGGGCTGACATCGTTGGCAACAATCCAGTCACAGCCTTTGCGTTCACGCTTGGACGTGGCGTTGGCCATCACGTCGTCGGTCTCGGCGGCAAACCCCACAACCAATGGCGGGCGGCCCTTCTTCATCTGGCTGACGGTTGCAAGGATGTCGGGGTTCTCGGCAAACTTCAGCACCGGCAGACTGCCCTTGCCGTCCTTCTTGATCTTGCTGTCCGAGGCCGAGGCCACACGCCAGTCCGCCACGGCGGCCGCAAAGACAGCGGCATCGGCGGGCAGCGCCTTTTTCACAGCCTTCAGCATCTCTTGCGCCGATTGCACCTTCACCACCTTTACCCCCTCAGGCGGCGGCACGTCAGCAGGCCCAGTAACAAAGGTCACATCTGCCCCAAGTGCGGCCAAAGCGCGGCCCAGCGCAGTACCCTGCGCCCCGGATGATCGGTTGGCGATATAGCGCACAGGATCAATCGGCTCATGCGTCGGCCCCGAGGTCACAAGCACATGCTTGCCCTTCAAGGGACCGTCCATCAAAGCGGCTTCAACAGCGGATACGATCTCCAACGGCTCGGACATCCGGCCCGGACCGAACTCGCCACAGGCCATCGCGCCTTCGTTCGGGCCGACGAACAGAACGCCGTCGCCTTTCAGAGTTTCTACGTTGCGCTGACAGGCCGGGTGTTCCCACATGCGCACGTTCATCGCGGGCGCGACCAGCACGCGCTTGTCCGTCGCCATTAAAAGGGTCGAGGCCAGATCATTCGCCAGCCCCCCGGCCATCTTGCCCAAAAGGTCTGCCGTGGCCGGCGCGACGACCACCAAGTCGGCAGCACGGGATAGCTCGATGTGGCCCATCTCGGCCTCGTCGGTCAGGTCAAACAGATCAATGTAAACCTTGTTCGCCGCCAGCCCGGACGCCGACAACGGCGTCACGAATTCCTGCCCGGCTTTGGTGATCACGGGTGTGACCTCGGCCCCGCGTTCACGCAGGCGCCGGATTAGGTCCAAGGATTTGAAGGCCGCGATGCCGCCGCCGATGATCAGAAGGATGTGTTTGCCAGCCAGCATGGGGATCCCCTTTGAAGTACAATCAAACAGTTACGGGACCGCAGCCTGCCTTTCAATGGGCAGCTTCTATTTGAACTGCGCACATGGGTCAGGGCGATCCGGCGCGGGCGCATCCAGAACGATGTCAAACCCACCCTCTGGCGGCACGCCATCCTCGCCCTGCCCGACCGAAATCACGCGCAATTCTGGCGCAACCCGCGCCAGATAGGACGGCACACCCCAGTCCTTGCGGGCGTGGCCGTTTCCGGTGATGACCGCGACTGGGCCGCCCGTATCCGCCATCGCCTGCACCACACCGGTAGCCAACGTCGCATCACGCAGGCGCTGCACCTCGATCATGCCTCCCATCATCTCGCGCGGCATGGCTTCGCAATGGGCCTGAAACTGCAGTTCGATCCGTTGCGCCTGCTGGTCCTCAGGCAGCGCGTCGGTCAGCCCATAGGCCGCCGCATCCCCTTGAAAATGCGTCGCGACACCATCCGCATAGGTCGCACGCGCCACCTCGCGGGGAACGGCGCCGCCGATGATTGGGCCGTCATGCGCCTTAAAAATCGGCAGATACATGTGGAAATCCGGCCAGCCGGTCTCGGCCCAGCGCTCCGCGAACGCGGCGGGATCTGCGGCCAAGGCGTCGGCGTCCTCCTGCCCCAACATCTCGATCACAAGCGCGGCGGGGGCCACATCACGCACAATCTGTGCCTGCGTCGCGTGATGGGCCGGGTTGTCATGCACCTCGCCCAGATTGACGACATCCGCCGCCTTCAGACGCGACATATCCTCCGCGGTCTGCGCCAAGGCGGGCGTGGCAAACAGGGTCAGGGCAATCAGCAACTGTTTCATGCAGTCAGGCTAGGGTGCAGTCCCGCCGCCCTCAAGCGCTTTCGCCTTGACGCACCCTGTGTCGCAATGCCACGTCAGATGGATGAGCATGACACTTCCCCCCTTAACCCTCGTGCTGGGCGGCGCGGCATCCGGCAAGTCGGATTATGCCGAGCAGCTGGTCACGGCCACAGGTCGCCCGATGCTGTATATCGCAACGGCGCAGTCCTTTGACACCGAGATGGACGACAAAATCGCGCGACACCAAGCCCGGCGCGGGGACGGTTGGCGCACGATCGAAACGCCTTTGGAAGCGACTGTCGCCCTCGATTGTGCGCACGCGACCGAAGTGGTTTTGTTCGACTGCGCGACCATGTGGCTGTCGAACCAGTTGTTTGCGGAAACCGATCTGGGCGCGGCGGAAACCACTCTGTTCAAGTCCATTTCCGACTGCGCGGCCCCGGTGGTCGTCGTTTCGAACGAAGTCGGCGCAGGGATTGTCCCGGAAAACGCCTTGGCACGGAGGTTCCGGCAGGCGCAGGGCGAATTGAATCAGCGCATCGCCCAACGTGCCGATCTGGTAGTCACGGTAATGGCCGGCCTGCCCTTGGCGTTGAAAGGCACCCTGCCTGAAGGTGCGCCATGACCGCGCCCGTCACATGGTGGTGGGTGCGTCACGGCCCGACCCATGCCAAGAACATGGTGGGTTGGCGGGATCTGCCCGCTGACCTATCGGACGCGGACGCCTTGGCGCGGCTGTCTGCTCACCTACCGGATGAGGCGACGGTGATTTCATCCGATCTGATCCGCGCCTCGGCCACAGCAGACGCCATCGGGGGTGAACGGCCCCGCCTGCCCCATCACCCCGACCTGCGTGAATTTCACTTTGGCGATTGGGACGGGCTGGGCTGGCAAGAGGTCTCGTCCCGCGACCCGGACCTGTCGCGCGCGTTCTGGGAAACACCGGGGGATCACGTTGCACCGGGTGGCGAAAGCTGGAACCAACTGGCCGCGCGTGTGTCGGGCGTGGTGGACGGGCTGAATGCCGCAGGCCACCGGCACATCATCGCAGTGGCCCATTTTGGCGTGATCCTGACCCAGATTGCACGGGCGGGAAGCATGACGGCCTATGACGCACTTGGCCACAAGATCGACAACCTGTCGGTCACACAGTTGCACTGGGACGGCGCCGCGTGGTCGGTCGAGGCAATCAATCACCTGCCGTGAAGAGGTCCGTCACAAATTGGAAATTGATCGCGCCACATCCTGCGCTAGGCTCATTGCATGACCTATGACCTTTACATTGGCGACCGCACATTCTCGAGCTGGTCGCTGCGCGGCTGGCTGATGTTCGAAGCGTTCAACATCCCGTATCGCGCCCATTTGGCCGGGCTTTATAGCGGCACATTGAAAAAAGATCTGGCCGAGCTGGCCCCGGCGCGATTTGTCCCCGTGATGAAGACGCCGGACGGCATCCCGGTGGGCGACACACTGGCGATGGCCGAGACTTTGGCCGAGCGTCACCCCGATGCTGGCCTCTGGCCCGCAGACCCCGCCGCCCGTGCGCTGGCACGTTGGCTGGTGGCCGAAATGCACTCGGGCTTTGGTGCGCTGCGCGGCGATTGCCCCATGCAGCTTTTGGGCGTGGTCGACGGGTTTGAGCCCTCCGCCGAGGTTCTGGCCGATCTCGCCCGCATCGAAGACCTATGGACCATCGCCCGCGCGAAATTCGGTCGTAACGACAGCCCGTGGCTGTTCGGAGATTACTCGCTGGCAGATGTATTCTATGCCCCCGTGGCCGCACGGATCGCCGGGTTTGGCTTGCCGGTTAGCGCGGAAGCGCAAGCCTATGCCGCCGCGCATTTGGCCGATCCTGCCTTCCGCCGCTGGCGCGCGATTGGGCTTTTGAAGTCCTATGATCCGGTGCCCTATATCGACGGGTTGCCCTTGTCGGACTGGCCCGGCCCCGCCCCCTTAACGGCCGACGCCTGTGACGGCCCATCGATCAACGACGCCTGTCCGTATTCCGGCGATCCGGTCACCGATTTCCTGTCGCTGAACGGACAGGTCTGGGGCTTCTGCAATCCGGGCTGCCGCGACAAGACAGTTAACGACCCAGAAGCGTGGCCCGCTTTCATGAACATGGTGGCACAGAAGGGTTAAGGCGCGTTAACCCTTTGCTAACCATGCCGGTCTAGCCTGCCTGAAACGGGGCAGGTTGGATCGCAGGGTAACAATGGTCGCACGCATCAGCACGGTGGCGTTCGAAGGCATCGACGCCAAGATAGTCGAGGTCGAATGCGCCCTCTCGCCCGGGTTGCCCAGCTTTGCCATCGTGGGCTTGCCGGACAAAGCGGTCTCGGAAGCGCGCGAACGGGTGCGCGCGGCGTTGGCCTCGATGTCGGTCGCCCTGCCTCCGCGCAAAATCACCATCAACATGTCGCCCGCCGATATGCCCAAGGAAGGCTCGCATTTCGACCTGCCCATCGCGCTGGCCCTGCTGGCCGAGGCAGGGTTGATCCCCCGCGAAGATTTGGCGGGCACGCTGGCGATCGGAGAGCTGTCTCTGGACGGATCGCTGATCCCCGTGCTGGGCGCCCTGCCTGCGGCCCTCGCCGCTGCCGAGCACGAGTTGGACCTGATCTGCCCCAAAGCCTGCGGGGCCGAGGCCGCGTGGATCGACGCCACCAAAGTGCTGGCCGCTGACAGTCTTGCAGGGGTGCTGCAGCATTTCACCGGACAATCGCCCATCATGCCCGCATCCGCTGGGCAGGTTACCACGCAAGCCACCCTAAAAGACTTCGCCGAGGTGAAAGGCCAAGAGCGTGCCAAGCGTGCGCTCGAGATCGCCGCCGCCGGACGTCACCACCTTTTGATGGTCGGCCCGCCCGGGTCTGGCAAATCCATGCTGGCCGCCCGCCTGCCCGGCATCCTGCCGCCCTTGTCCGCACGCGAGGCATTGGAAACCTCGATGATCCATTCAGTGTCTGGGCTTCTGGATGCAGGCGGCATTTCACAAACCCGCCCCTTCCGCGCGCCGCATCACACCGCCTCGATGGCCGCCATCGTCGGCGGTGGGCGCGGCGCAAAACCGGGCGAGATTAGTCTGGCCCATAACGGTGTTCTCTTCATGGACGAGTTCCCCGAGTTCAACCGCCAGACACTGGAAACCCTGCGCCAGCCCTTGGAAACCGGTGACGTGACCGTGGCACGGGCGAATGCCCATCTGCGCTATCCCAGCCGTTTCCTTCTGGTGGCCGCCGCCAACCCCTGCAAATGCGGATACCTGACCGACGCCGCCCGCGCCTGTAACCGCGCGCCCAATTGCGGCGCGGATTACATGGGCAAGATTTCTGGGCCATTGCTGGATCGCTTTGACCTGCGGCTCGAAGTGCCTCCGGTCAGCTTTCAGGACCTCGATTTGCCCGCGACAGGAGAGACATCCGCAACAATCGCCGCCCGTGTGGCCGAGGCCCGCGCGCGCCAAACCGAGCGCTATGCGGATCAGCCCGAGGTCACGACAAACTGTGACATCGAAGGCGATCTTCTGACGCAGGTCGCCACCCCCGACCCCGACGGGCGCGAGATCTTGAACAAGGCCGCAGATCGCTTCGGGCTGTCTGCACGCGGATATCATCGTGTGCTGCGCGTGGCGCGGACGATTGCAGATCTGGATGGGGCGGACGGCGTCGGGCGCAGCCATGTGGCCGAGGCGTTGGGGTATCGTCTGGTCGGTCAGACCGCGTGATCTGCAAGCGCTTGCTCGATGGCCGCCGCGATGCGGCGCACCGAGTGATTGGCCTCGGGCAGTCTTCCCGCAAACATCTGCCAGACATGCGGCAGACCGTCGGCTTCGTGCAGGTCGACAGACACGCCGTGATCTTCCAGCACCTGCGCCATGCGGCGGGCATCATCCAAGAAAATCTCGGACCGGCTGGCAGTGATCAGGACCGGCGTCGCCCCAGTAAACTCGGCAAAAAGCGGGCTGGCGAGCGGGTGGAGGGGATCAGCGCCGTCGAGGTAATACCGGGCCAGATCTTCCATCCGTTCAGCAGGCAAAACCACTTCGGTCGCATCGTTGTCTTTGATCGACGCGCCGCTGGTGGACATGTCCGTGAGCGGCGACAAGGCGACCGTCAATGCGGGCATAGGCAGCCCCATCGCTACGATTTGCGACAGTAACACCAGCGCCAGACCACCCCCGGCACTGTCTCCGCCCAGGATGATGGGGCGATCGGGATGCGCAGCGATCACATCGCGATAGGCGGCAAGCGCATCCTCTGGGGCGGCTGGAAATGGGTGTTCCGGGGCCAGACGATAGACCGGCAAAAGCGCCCGCACATTGGACGCATGCGCGATGCGGCCAACCATGTTGCGCACGGTTCTGGGCGAGCCGAAGAAATAGCCGCCACCGTGGAAGTACAACAGGATCGGCGCGTCAACGGCCACGCCCGGATCAATTTCCATCACCGGGCGCGTCATGTGGTCATGCCAATCATACCGCAGACCGCGCGGAGGAGGCAGCGTCAGGCGCGTCACCCTTTCGAACCTTCTGCGCACGCGATGCACCGTATGGGGCGTGGCGCGGGTTAGCGCCGGACGTTCCGTCAGGCGCAGCCACAGGTTCAGAGGGCGGCGCAGCCAGCTCATGCGCGGCGGGCTTCGATGGCCTGCCAGATCTTTTCGGCCACGTTTGTGCCGTCGAACCGTTCAAGCTCCTGAATGCCGGTGGGCGAGGTCACGTTGATCTCGGTCAGATAGTCGCCAATCACGTCGATGCCGACGAAAATCTGGCCTTTCTCGCGCAGAAGCGGGCCGATGGCAGCGCAGATTTCAAGGTCACGCTCGGTCAGGCCGATCTTCTCAGGCCGTCCGCCCACATGCATGTTCGAGCGGGTTTCGCCAGCAGCAGGCACACGGTTGATGGCACCCACAGGCTCGCCATCCACAAGGATCACACGCTTGTCGCCGTTCGAGACGTCGGGCAGGAATTTCTGCGCGATCAGCGGCTCGCGATTGATGCCCGCGAACAGCTCGTGCAGCGAGGCAAGGTTGCGGTCGTTCTCGTCCAGCCGGAACACACCCGCGCCGCCATTGCCGTAGAGCGGCTTCAGGATGATGTCGCCATGCTCGTGCTTGAACGATTTTAGCGTTTCAAAATCACGCGCGATCATGGTGGGTGGCGTCAGGTCGGGGAACTCCAGAACCAGCAGCTTTTCAGGATAGTTGCGCACCCAGAACGGATCATTCACAACCAGCGTGTCCGGGTGGATCATGTCCAAAATATGGGTCGTGGTGATATAGCCCATGTCAAAGGGCGGATCCTGCCGCAGCCAAACCACATCCATCTCGGACAGGTCCACGTCTTGCAATTCGCCCAGCGTGAAGTGATTGCCCTGTTCGCGGCGTACGGTCAGGGGCCAGCCGCGCGCAATGACGCGCCCTTCGCGGTACGACAGCTGGTCAGGCGTGTAATAGAACAGGCTGTGCCCCCGCGCCTGCGCCTCTTCCGCAATGCGAAAAGAGCTGTCGGCATTGATGTCGACATGGTCGATCGGGTCCATTTGGATGGCAACTTTAAGCGACATGTGGGGCTCCGTCTGAATTCAGTCCCCCATAAATGGGGCAGAGCATCCCGTGACGCAATGGGGTCATCCTCCCAATTCAGTAGCCCAGCGCATTTTCAAGGATTTGAACTTCGCCCGTCCCGTTCACCAAGGCCACATCGAAACGGCTGGGTGTCAGGTCACCTTTGGGTTCACCACACAGAAATTCAGCAGCCGTTTGGTAAAGGCGTTTGATCTGGGCCTTCGACAGCGCCTCGGCCGCCCGCAGGAAATCACGTGATTTCTTTACTTCGACAAAGATCACTTCGTCGCGGTCGCGCACAATCAGGTCAATCTCGCCCCGTTTGCCGCGCCAACGGCGAAACGCAACCTGCCGCCCGCCCTCCTGATAAGCGCGCGCCACCGCGTCTTCAGCGGCAATTCCTGACAGATAAGACACCATCCCGCTCATGTGTCGCGCCCCATCGCCAGTGCGGCTTGATAGACTTTACGACGTGGCAAACCTGTCGCCTGCGTCACCATCGCAACCGCATCTTTCATGCTCATGTCTTTCAAGGCCGTCGCCAACATCTGGTCCAGATCCACTTCTTCTCCGCCCGCTTCCGCCGGCCCCAACACAAGGGCAATTTCGCCCTTCAAGGTCATATCCGCGATCTGGTCGCATAGCTCTTGCACCGTTCCGCGCCGAATCTCTTCGAATTTCTTGGTCAGCTCGCGACAAATGGCGGCGTGGCGGGACTTTGCTTCAGTGGAGCACAGATCCTCTAACAGCCGGTTAATGCGTTTCGGGCTTTCGTAGATGATCAACGTGGCAGGAATAGACAGCAACTCGGCCAGCCATTTCTGACGCGCCCCTTTGGCCGTGGGGGCAAATCCTGCAAAGCAGAACCGGTCCGAAGGCAGGCCCGACAAGCTGAGCGCGGTGATGGCCGCAGTCGCCCCCGGAAGTGCCGTCACGAAACCGCCGTCTTGCGCGACATCCCGCGCAAGGGCAAAGCCGGGATCCGCCACCAACGGACTGCCCGCTTCACTGGCATAGGCCACCGATTTGCCCTGCCCAATCAGCTTCATAATCCCATCGCGACCGGCCTGTCCCGAGTGGTCGTGATAGGCAATCACCTTGCGGTCCCCCAGCGCAATTCCGTGAATTTCCAACAACTTACGCGTGGTCCGCGTATCCTCGGCCGCAATCACATCAACCGAGGCCAACACATCCAGCGCACGCAGCGTAATATCACGTGCATTTCCGATCGGTGTCGCCACCAGATAAAGTCCGGGATCAAGGGGAGTAATCAGGGGTTTCACACTGGACCTGTCTGTTCTGAGAGTTATTATGTAGCCGTCTGTCGGGGTGCGATCTGCCTCGCCCGGGAAAGGATATTGTATGTTTGCCGTTTTCGCACGTACCCGCAAGTCGCTGGGTGCTCTTACTGTTGCTGCGTCGCTTTCCGCCCTTGTCGCCTGTACTCCTACGGGATCGCAGATTGGGCAGAATATCAACACCTCGAAACCCGTGCCCGTTGCCCTTCTGGTGCCGTCAGGATCGGGATCCGAGAATGACGAGAACTTGGCGCGGTCTCTGGAAAACGCTGCCCGTCTGGCCATGTCCGAGTTGTCTGGCGTCACGATTGACCTGCGCGTCTACAGCACGGCAGGCGACGCGAATCAGGCCGCATCGATGGCGACCAAGGCGGTGAATGACGGCGCCAAGGTCATCCTTGGCCCGGTCTTCGCCCAGAACGCCAATGCGGCAGGCGTTGCCGTCGCCCGTCGCAACGTGAATGTGCTGAGTTTTTCAAACAACCCCAACATAGCGGGCGGCAACGTCTTCATTTTGGGCAACACGTTCCAAAACACCGCTAACCGCCTGACGCGCTATGCCACGCGCCAAGGCAAAGGCAACATCTTGATCGTAAACGGACAAGATCAGGCCGAAGCCCAAGGCAGCGCTGCCATTCAAACCGCCATCCAGAACTCGGGGGCAACGCTGGCGGGCACGTCCTCGTTCGAGCTTTCGCAGAACGGCATTGTGAACGCCCTTCCCGGGATCAGCGAACAAGTCCGCGAGTCGGGCGCGCAATCGATCTTCCTGACCTCGGGCACATCCGGGGCACTGCCGTTCCTGGCGGGTCTGCTGCCCGAGAACGGCGTCGATCCCGCAACGATCCAGTATATCGGCCTGCAACGCTGGGATATTCCCGCAAACGCGATGTCCCTGCCTGGTCTGCAAGGCGGCTGGTTCGCCATTCCGGACCCGGCGCTGAGCAGCCGCTTCTCGGGCCGCTATCAGGCCAAATATAGCGCCACGCCGCATCCGATTGCCGGGCTGGCCTATGATGGCATTGCGGCCATCGGCGCACTGGTCAAGGCAGGCAAGGCGAACGCGTTGACCACCACCGCTCTGACCCAGCCGCAGGGCTTCGTCGGCGTCAACGGCATCTTCCGCCTGCGCGGCGATGGTACGAACGAACGCGGTCTGGCGATTGCTCAGATCCAGAACGGATCAGTGGTCATTATCGACCCCGCACCCAGAAGCTTCGCCGGTGCCGGATTCTAAGCGCGACCGGCCCGAGCCGGAACAAATGGCGGGGCGCCTCATTTGCCCCGCCGAAGACATCCTTGATGAAAAGGCGCTGTGGCAGCGGCTTGAAATGGCGTTTGAGGACGCCAGGGATGCCTCGGCCGTCCGTAAGCTGACGGTCGACGAGCTGCGCGCCACGCTTAAATCAGGCCGCGCCAGTATCGCCGAAGCTCTGGCGAAAGCCCCGCTTGATGCCCATCCGGCCACTGCTGCCTATAGCTTTTTGACCGATTGCGTGGTGCGCTGCGTGCACCGTGTTGCGACCGAGCGCCTGCACCCCCTGCCCCTTCCCACAACGGCCGAACGGATCGCCGTAATTGCTGTGGGTGGTTATGGGCGCGGTGAAATGGCACCGCAGTCGGATGTGGATCTGCTGTTCCTGACCCCCTACAAGATTACGCCTTGGGCAGAAAGCGTCATTGAAAGCATGCTCTACATGCTGTGGGATCTGCGCCTGAAAGTGGGCCATGCCTCGCGCACGATTGATGATTGCCTGCGCTTGGGGCGCGAGGACTATACGATCCGCACCGCGCTTTTGGAACAACGCCCGGTTTGCGGTGACGCCGAACTGGCGCAGGAACTGGATGATCGCCTGTGGAAAGATCTGTTCAACGGCACACTGGCCGAGTTCATCGAGGCCAAACTGGCCGAGCGCGACACGCGCCATGAAAAACAAGGCCAACGTTATGTGGTTGAGCCAAACGTAAAAGAGGGCAAAGGCGGTTTGCGCGACCTGCAGACGCTCTTCTGGGTGGCCAAGTATCAGCACCGCGTGGCGCATCAGTCAGACCTTGTGTCGAAAGGCGTGTTCACCGAAGAAGAGTTCGAGACATTCCGTGACGCGGAAAGCTTCTTGTGGGCAGTGCGCTGCCAGTTGCACTTGCTGACCAAACGCCCCTCAGACCAGTTGACCTTTGACCTGCAGGTCGAAGTCGCGGACCGGCTTGGGTTTAAGGACACCGAAGGTCGTCGCGCGGTCGAACACTTCATGCAGGTCTATTTCCGTCACGCCACGCAGGTGGGCGACCTGACCCGGATCGTGCTGACGGCGCTGGAAGCGCAGCACCTGAAGAAAGAGCCGCGCCTGATGCGGCTTTTGAAACGTCGGCGTAAGTTGAAACATGGTTTTGTCGTACAACAGGGGCGTCTGGATGTCCCGGACGAGGCCGCGTTCCTATCCGACAAGCTGAACCTTCTGCGCATCTTCGAAGAAGGCCTGCGCACGGGCATGTTGATCCACCCGCATGCGATGCGTCTGGTCTCGCACAATTTGCATCTGATCGACGACGAGGTGCGCGAGGACAAGGAAGCCATCCGCATCTTCCTTGATCTGCTGTTGAAACACGGCAACCCCGAACGTGCGCTGCGCCGGATGAACGAGCTGGGCGTCCTGTCCGCCTTCATCCCGGAATTCGAGCCCATCGTGGCGATGATGCAGTTCAACATGTACCATTCGTACACGGTGGACGAACACACGATTCAGGTGATTTCGAACTTCGCGCAGATTGAACGGCACGAGCTGGAAGACGAGCTGCCGATCAGCTCGGAAATCATCAACAAGGGCGTTAATCGCAAGACCCTGATGGTGGCGATGCTGTTGCATGACATCGGCAAGGGGCGGCCGCAGGATCACTCGGTTCTGGGCGCCAAGATCGCCCGTAAGGTGGCACCGCGACTTGGTCTAACGCCGAAGGAATGCGAGACTGTCGAATGGCTGGTGCGCTATCACCTTTTGATGTCGGATATGGCGCAGAAGCGCGATATCTCGGACCCGCGCACGGTGCAGGATTTTGCCAAGGCGGTGCGGTCCGTCCGGCGACTGGACCTGTTGACGGTTCTGACCGTCTGTGACATTCGCGGCGTCGGGCCGGATACGTGGAACAACTGGAAAGCCACGCTGATCCGCACGCTCTACAACCAGACGCGCCGGGTACTGGAAGACGGGACCGAGGCGTTGAATCGCGAAAGCCGCGGGGACGAAAGCAAGCGCGCACTGCGGAAAGAGCTGTCCGACTGGAAACCCAAGGAGCTGAAGACCGAAACCGCGCGGCACTATGATGCCTATTGGCAGGGCTTGCATGTCTCGGCCCACGCGGTCTTTGCCCGACTTCTGCGCGATATTCAGGACAACGAAGTGCGGATCGAGCTAGAGCCCGATCTGGATCGCGACGTCACCCGTGTCTATTTCGTGCTGGCCGACCACCCCGGCATTTTCTCGCGTCTCGCGGGCGCGCTGACTTCGGTCGGGGCCAACATCGTGGACGCGCGGACGTATACCTCGAAAGACGGCTATGCGACGGCATGTTTCTGGGTGCAGGACGCCGATGGCAGCCCCTTCGACGTGGCCAAGCAGAAACGCCTGACCCAGATGACCCACAAGATCCTAAAGGGCGAGGTCGTCGCGCGCGATGCCATCGCAGGCCGCGACAAGATCAAGAAACGCGAACGCGCCTTCAAGGTGCCCACCACGATCACCTTCGACAATGAAGGGTCGGAAATCTACACGATTATCGAGGTCGACACCCGTGACCGCCCCGGTCTGCTCTATGACCTGACGCGCACACTGGCTGATGCGAATGTCTATATCGCCTCTGCCGTGATCGCGACTTATGGCGAGCAGGTGGTGGACAGCTTCTACGTCAAAGACATGTTCGGGCTGAAATACTATGCCGAACACAAGCAAGATCTGCTTGCACGCAAGCTGCGCACGGCGATCGAAAAGGGCGTGGAAAGGGCGACGGCGTAATGGCGTCACGATTGGCCAGAGGTTTCATGACCGTTGGCGGCTGGACCATGGCCAGCCGCATCTTGGGCTTCGTCCGCGACATCATGATCGGCGCGTTTCTAGGATCCAGCGCGGTGGCCGAGGCCTTCCTAATCGCCTTCTCGCTGCCAAACATGTTCCGTCGCTTCTTTGCGGAAGGCACGCTGAACGTCGCCTTCGTGCCGATGTTCGCCAAGAAACATGAAGGCGGGCCTGCCGAACACAAAGCCGCGCTGGAATTCGCGCGCGATGCCTTTGCCGGGCTTGCCTTTATTCTGGTCATCTTCTCGATCATCGCGCAAATCTTCATGCCCGCGCTGGTCTACGCCATGGCATCCGGCTTTACCGAGGACAATCGCTTCGACCTTGCCGTCACCTATGGACGGATCGCCTTCCCCTATATCCTGTTCATCTCGCTGGCCGCCCTTCTGTCCGGTGTTCTAAACGCCACCGGACGCTTCATGGCCGCCGCCGCCGCTCCGGTGCTTCTGAACGTGATCTTCATCGCAGCGATGCTGATCGCCGACTTGATGGGCGGCGACATTGGCTTGGCGATGACATGGACCGTGCCCATCGCCGGGATTGCACAAGTCGTGCTGGTCTGGATCGCCGCCAGCCGCGCTGGATACCGCCTGATCCCGCGCATCCCCCGCATGACACCCGAGCTGAAACGGCTCGCCATCATCGCCGCCCCAGCCGCGCTTGCCGGAGGTGTCACCCAGATCAACCTTCTGGTGGGCCGTCAGGTCGCAAGCTTCTTCGAAGGTGCGGTAGCGTGGCTCTACTATGCCGATCGCCTCTACCAGCTCCCCTTGGGCGTGGTCGGCATCGCCATCGGCATCGTGCTGCTACCGGAACTGTCACGCAACCTGCGCGCAGGCGACACGGCCGCCAGCCGAGACGCCCTTAGCCGCGCGGGCGAAATGTCGCTGGCCCTGACCATCCCCGCCGCCGTCGCCCTGATGGTGATCCCGATCCCGTTGATCGAGGTGCTTTTCCAACGCGGCGCCTTTACGCTCGACGATACGAAATGGACCGCACTTGCCACGGCCATCTACGGCGCGGGCCTACCCGCCTTTGTGCTGCAAAAAGTGCTGTCCTCGGTGTATTTCGCCCGCGAAAACACCCGTGCCCCCTTCCATTTCGCCCTTGTGGGTATGGTGGTGAACGCGGGCATCGCCATCGGACTGAGTTACCATCTGGGCTTCATCGCCGCCGCCATTGGCACAACGCTGGCGGGCTGGACCATCACCACGCTAACATGGATCGGTGCTGTCCGTATGGGTGCGGAAACCCGCTTTGATGCTCGCTTCTGGTCCCGCCTCTGGCGCATCGTCGCGGCCAGCGCAATCATGGGTGCTGCCCTCATCGCGGCAACCTTCGTCATGGCTCCGCTCTTCGCCATCGCAGGCGTAAAAATCGCAGCACTAGGCGTGCTTGTTCTGGGCGGGATCGCGATCTACGGGCTGGCAGGCCACATGCTCGGCGCGTTCCACATGGCCGAAATCAAATCCGCCTTCCGCCGTGGATAACGCGCCTATCGCATTTTCTTGTCATAAATATCTCGGGGTCCGGGGCTGGCCCCGGTCCGACTTCATCGCTGACGCAACCGCTGCACCACGCGCGACCAGCCACCCGGGCTGACAAGAAAGCTCAGACCAAAGCCCGCGACAAAACCCGACACCTCGCTGACCCAGTTCAGACCAGCTCCGAACAGCAGGCTAAAGATCAGCTGAATGCCCAGCAGAAACGCGATGATCCGGAAGGCGGACAGCTGATTGCCGCCGGTCGCGCCCAGTTCGGCCCACAGGATGAACGTATAGGCTCCGATCAGGCCATAGACGGCCGGATAGCCACCGAACAACACCACATTCGTGTCCCACACCAGCCAATAGGCCAGCGCCCCCACGATGGCCGATCCGAAATAAACCACCAGAAAAGCGAAGGCTGAAAAGACCTCACCCACCATCTTGCCCAACGCCAGAAGGAAAACGAGCACGAACAGCAGGTGGGTGAAGCTCAGGTGCAGGAACGGATAGGTGAAGAAGCGCGCCACATCCTTAAGGGGATAGCGCCCATTTTCGACCATCCACGCAAACAGCGGCTCGCGGAAGCCCCAAGTCTCGATCATGGAAATGCGCCAGCCAGCAGCCTCTGGCCCGCCAACCAGGCCGGAGTTTCCCGCAACGAACACAAGTTCGATCCCGATCAGGAAAACGGCCAGCGCAATCACCACCGGCGGCAGGGGATTGACGGGGCTTTGATCATGCGGATGGGTCACGGGCTGCTCCTTTGCCCGCGTTTGTCCGGGCTTTCCTTGACGCTGTCTGCCCAGCTAGGTAATCGACATGGGCACAGAATTCCAGACGGAGTACACACATGACCAATCACACGCCGCGCGTATTTTCGGGGATCAAACCCTCGGGCGGGCTGACGCTGGGCAACTATCTTGGCGCCATCAAGCGTTTCGTGGACATGCAGGCACAGGATTTCGAAACCATTTATTGCGTCGTCGACCTGCATGCCATCACCGTCTGGCAAGACCCGAAAGAACTGACAGATGCCACCCGCGAAGTGGCCGCGGGCTTCTTGGCCTCGGGCATTGATCCCAGCCAGTCGATCCTGTTCAACCAAAGCCAGGTTCCGGCACATGCGGAACTGGCATGGCTCTTCAACTGCGTGGCGCGCGTGGGCTGGATGAACCGCATGACCCAGTTCAAGGACAAGGCCGGTAAGAACGCCGAGCAAAGCTCGCTTGGGCTGTATGCTTACCCTTCGCTGATGGCTGCTGACATCCTGCTGTATCATGCGACCCACGTCCCCGTGGGCGAGGATCAGAAGCAGCATGTCGAGCTAACCCGAGACATCGCCGCGAAGTTCAACCACGACTTCAAGGCGGAAGGCTTCTTCCCCCAGCCCGAGCCGATCATCGAAGGCCCGGCAACCCGCGTGATGAACCTGCGTGACGGCACCAAGAAGATGTCGAAATCGGGCGAAAGCGATATGGAACGCATCAACATGACCGATGATGCAGACAAGATCGCCAAGAAGTTCAAAAAGGCGAAGACCGATCCCGAGCCTCTGCCCGAGACCCTGGACGGGTTGAAGGACCGCCCCGAGGCGAAGAACCTTGTCGACATTTATGCGGGTCTGTCGGGTCTGACGAACGAGCAGGTGATCACGGAATATGCAGGCGCTGGCTGGGGCAAGTTCAAGCCCGCGCTGGCGGATCTGGCGGTTGAGAAGCTGGCGCCGATCTCGGAAGAGATGTCGCGCCTGATGAACGACAAGGCCGAGATCGACCGTATTCTGGGCGAAGGGGCCGACAAGGCCGAGGCGATTGCGCAGCCCATTCTGGATCAAGCCTATGACATCACAGGCTTCCTGCGCTCGCGCACGCGCTAAGCGGTTTCGGTGGCTCACTACGTGAGCCTGAGGAGGGGCGCTGCCCCTCGCCCCGTTGGGGCTCACCCCGAGATATTTATGACAAGAAAATGCGAGGCGCTGGGAAACCGGCGCCTTTTTTCGTGATTTTGTGATTTCGTAGGGCTGGGCTAGGCTGAACTCAGTCAGCCAAGGAGCCAGCTATGACACGTAAACAGTATACGGGTGAAGACATCACGGTCACCTTTGACCTGAAGCGCTGCATTCATGCGCGCAATTGCTTTCTTCAACTGCCCGAAGTGTTTGACCCGTCGAAGCGCCCATGGGTGCAGCCCGACAATGCAAGTGCCGAGGAAGTGGCGGCGATGATCCAGACCTGTCCTTCGGGCGCCTTGGCGTTTCGACGCAAATCAGGCGTCGAAGAACGTGCGCCGAAGATTAACCGGTTGGCGGTGCTGGAGAACGGACCCTTGGTATTGGCCGGTGATGTGTGTGTCGAGGGCGGCGACCGCGAAACCCGCGTGGCGCTGTGTCGGTGCGGGTTGTCGAAGAACAAACCCTATTGCGACTACAGCCATGTGGACGGCGGGTTCGAAGCGACGGGCGAACCCGCACCCAAAACGCCACCTGCCAGTGACAACGTAGGCGGGCCTGCCGAGATCTCGCGTCGCCCGGATGGGCCGTTGGTGGTGGATGGTAATCTTGAGCTGTGCTCTGGCACTGGGCGACGTATTGGCACCTTGGGCAAAGCATTTCTATGTCGCTGCGGACACTCGAAGAACAAGCCGTTCTGTGATGGCAGCCACAAGGCCGCCGGGTTCACGGACCCGGCCGACCCAGTGTCATGATCTGGTTCAGCGATGGAACCCTGTCGTTTCTTCGCGACCTGTCAGAGAACAACAACCGCGACTGGTTCACCGAGAACAAGCCCCGCTATGAGGCGCATATCAAAGAGGCCGCCGCGCAGTTTGCGGACACGCTGACCCAGAGACTTGCGGCGAGTTATGCGACTGACGTGACCGCGCGGATTTTTCGGATGCATCGCGACCTGCGGTTTTCCAAGGACAAGACGCCCTATAACACGCACGTCCATATCGGCTTTGCAGACGCGCAGACCGGGGCCAGTTGGATGATCGGATTGCAGACCGATCACCTTGTGGTGGGCTACGGAATATTCGCTTTCGAGCGCGAGGCGCTGGATCACTGGCGCGAGACCGTGGCCGGACCGCAGGGCGAGGTTCTGCAAGTACTGCATGCGAAAGCGGAATCCGATGGATTGCGGATTTCCGAGCCCGAGTTGAAACGCGTCCCGATGTCGTGGGAGGCAGATCATCCGCATGGCGATCTGCTGCGGCGCAAGGGGATCGTGTGGTGGAACGATCACGTCCCGCAGGCCGAGATCATGGGGCCGGACGGACCGGCCATGATCGCAATCGAACTGCGTGCAATGGAGCCATTGCGCAACTGGATGCAGCTTGCGCTGGATCCGCAGGTTTAGGACTGCAGGCCCAGCTTTTCCGTCAGCGTTTTCAAGGTGGCGCGGGTCGCCTCGTTCCAGTCGGCATTGCGCGACTTGAACAGGGTTGCTTGAGATTTATGGACGGGCTTGCCGGCCAGAATCTTAAGGTGGTTCGCGCGCAAGGTCTCGCCGGTCGAGGTAATGTCGGCCACGGCCTCGGCGGTTTCATTCTTGACGGTGCCTTCGGTCGCGCCTTGGCTGTCCACCAACTGATAATCCGCCACACCGTGATCGCGCAGGTGATCGCGGATCAGGCGGTGGAATTTGGTGGCGATGCGCAGGCGGAACCCGTGCTGGGCGCGGAAGGCGGCGGCAGCGGCGTCCAGATCGTCCAGCGTGTTCACATCGACCCAGCATTTGGGCACGGCGATGATCAGGTCTGCATGGCCAAAGCCCATGAGCGCCAGTTCTGACACTTTGTCCTGCCAACTGCCCAGCTTTTCACGCACAAGGTCCGATCCGGTCACACCCAGATGGATGCGGCCCGCGGCCAGTTCACGCGGAATTTCCCCTGCCGAAAGCAAGACCAGCTCGATCCCATCGATTCCGTTGACTGCAGCTGCATATTCACGATCCGACCCGGTGCGGGCCAGCTCCACGCCACGCGCGCCGAACCAGTCAAAGGTCTTCTCCATCAGACGGCCCTTCGAGGGCACACCAATCTTCAGGGTCATTTTGCACCCCCAGCGGTCAGTTCCAACACGATTTCAGGGCGGATGACGCCGCCGACGGCGGGGATTTCATGCCCTTTGGCGCGGCCCAGCACGCGGGTCAGCGCATCATAGCGCCCGCCCGTGGCCACCGGGGGCAAATCGGGGCGGGTTTCAGCGTAAAAGCCAAAGACGAACCCGTCATAATATTCCATCGAGGTGCGGCCATAGCTGCCTTCGAAATCCAGATTATCCACGTCCACGCCGCGCTGATAGAGCGCCTCGGCCCGGGCTTCCAACCGGTCCACCGCGTCCGCAATGGCAGGCATGTCAACGGCGATGTCGCGCAGACGCGACAGCACGTTCACCGTGGTTTCGCGCAACCCCAGAAGATCGTCCAGCAGCTCGACCTCTTGCACCGAGATCGGTGCGGCGGCGGCGTCTTCACGCAGGGCCTCGATGCGCTCCGCAATCTCGGCCGCCGAGCGCAGGCCGATCTGTGGGCCAGCATCCTGCATGGGATCATCCTTGGCCAGCATCGCCGCGCGCCCTTCCGGCAGCGGCGCGCGTCCGGCGAACCGGTCCAGCAGCGCGCGGAAACGACGGGGGCGCCAGATGTGGCGCAGCAGGGCGGCCTTGCGGCGACCCGTGGTTTTCAACCCACGCACAGCGGCCAAAAGCAGGCCCATATCGCCCGTGGCCGCCCGCAGCGGCAGGGGCGAGAGCGCGTCTTGGATATAGGCAAAGACCTCGGCATCTGCTTCGATGGGGGCGTCGCGGTCGAAGACCTCGTAGCCGACTTGGAAGTATTCCGAGGCGCGGTGGGTGGATTCTTCCTGCGCGCGGAAAACCTCGCCCATATAGGTGTAACGGGCGGGCTCTGCGCCGTCGGCCATGTGCATCTGCACGACCGGCACAGTGAAGTCGGGGCGCAGCATTGCCTCGCCCCGGATTGGGTCCTGGGTCACGAAAGCGCGGCCCCGAATGTCTTCGCCATAGAGGTCCAAAAGCGTGCCTGCGGGTTGCAGGATGTCGGCCTCGACAGCCGTCGCGCCCTTGGCTTCGAAGACCCCCATCAAGCGGGCGGCTTCGGCCCGGATTTGTGCCTTATCAACCATCGGAACCCTCGATGATGTCACGCACGCGCGCGACCATGTCGGCGCGGTCGCATTCGAACTGACTGGGGCGTTCTTTCCATTCCTCAAGCGTTGCGCTTTCGGCGATCTTAGCGCCCAGCACCAGATCCTTGATCTGCACCTTGCCCGCGTCGAACTCGTCCGAGCCCGCAATGACAGCCACAGGCGAGTTGCGCTTGTCGGCATATTTCAACTGGTTGCCGAAGTTCTTGGGGTTGCCCAGATAGACCTCGGCCCGGATGCCTGCATTGCGCAAGTCCGACACCATCGACTGGTAATCCGCCAGGCGCGATTTATCCATCACGGTGACGACAACAGGGCCAACGGCCTTGCCGCCCATTCGACCCTTGGCGCGCAACGCAGCCAGCAGACGGTCAACACCAATCGAAACGCCGGTGGCCGGAACGGCCTGCCCGGTGAAGCGTTTGACCAGATCGTCGTAGCGGCCCCCGCCGGCAACGGACCCGAACTGGCGCGGACGGCCTTTTTCGTCTTGAATTTCGAAGGTCAGTTCAGCCTCGAACACCGGGCCGGTGTAGTAGCCCAGACCACGCACGACCGAGGGGTCGATCTCGATCCGGTCGGGACCATAGCCCTGTGCGGCCAGAAGATCGGCGATCTGTTCCAGCTCGGTAATGCCTTCCGCGCCAATGGCGCTTTCGCCCACGGCGGCACGCAGGTTGGTCAGCGTTTCCTCGGCGGTTGCACCCTTCGAGGTCAGGAAAGCCAGCACCGGCTCGGCCTGTTCTTCCGACAGGCCCACGCCGTCGATGTAAGCGCCGGACGCATCCAGACGCCCCTTACCCAACAGCTCGCGCACGCCGGACTCGCCGACCTTGTCGAACTTGTCGATGGTGCGCAGAACGGCGTCACGTTCGGGGCCTTCGCCCACGCCCATGACTTCCAGCACGCCATTCATAACCTTGCGGTTGTTCACCCGCACCAGATAGTCGCCGCGCGGGATGCCGACGGTTTCCAGCGTGTCGGCCAGCATGGCGCAGATTTCCGCATCCGCAGCCATCGAAGCCGTGCCCACGGTATCCGCATCGCATTGATAAAACTGGCGGAAACGTCCAGGGCCGGGCTTTTCATTGCGCCAGACCGGACCCATCGCATAGCGACGATAGGGCGTCGGTAGGTCGTTGCGATGCTGTGCATAGACGCGAGCCAAAGGCGCGGTCAGGTCATAGCGCAGGGCCATCCAGTCGCCATTGTCCTTCTCGTCAAACTCCTGCCACGCGAAGACGCCCTCGTTCGGGCGATCCACGTCGGGCAGGAACTTGCCCAGCGCCTCGACCGTTTCCACAGCCGAGCTTTCCAGCGCGTCAAAGCCATAGCGATGATACACCGCCGCAATCTGGTCGAGCATATGTTTACGCTCGTCCACTTCCGCTCCGAAATAGTCGCGAAATCCCTTCGGCGTGATTGCCTTGGGGCGGGGCTGTTTTTTCTGCTTGGCCATGTCTGGTCCCGGTTCACATTGGTGTCGCGGGCGGTCTAGCGGATGGGGGCGGTGGGGGCAAGGAAAGCCTGTGTTTCTTCACAATTTACCGCAGGTCTGTGGATTTCGCTGGGCGCGCGCGACCGGGCAGGCTATCACGCAGCCATGACCCAAGATCGCATCACCCAATTGGAAGAAACCATCGCCCACCTGACCCGTCAGGTTGAAGAGCTGAACGAGGTCGTCGCGCGGCAGGACACTGACCTGTCGAAAATGACCCATCGCGTGAAGGTGTTGATGGAGCGTGAGGCCCAGCGCGAAAGCGCTGGCACGGGTGGGGTCATCCTTGGAGACGAACGCCCGCCGCATTACTAGGGCTCCCGCCCCGAATTGCCCCTGGCGGGGCGCTCCGGGTTGGGGGTGGCCGCGCTGACGCGCGGCAGATATGAGGCCTCCGGCGGGGATATTTATGACAAGAAAAAGAGCTCAGCGCCTTTTCTTGTTATAAGTATCCTGGGGTTCGAAGGCTTCCCGGAAACTGTCCGGGGGACAGTTTCGCCTGAGAACGGGCGGAGCCCTAGCCGAAGGCGTGAGGGGCTAAGCCCCTAGACTTCTTCGACATCAATCACGTCATTTAGCGATTTCAGCGCACCTTTGACCTGCGGGTTCAGCGGGAAAGACTGGCCCAAGGTCATCTCGACCTCGCCGGGCAGGCTGGGGTCCATCAGGCAGACGGACACTTCTCCGGGGCGGGCATTGCGCGCCTTGGCCGCCGCATCCTGCAGAACCGAGGCCACCTGTGCCAGCGCCGAGGCGTTTTCGAGGTAGAGCTTCAAAGCCATGCCCCCCACATCCGACACCACATTGTCGATGGGCGAGATCGAACGGGCCAGAAGTTTTAGCTGATCGGCCTCCATCGTCGCCTCGACCGTCACCACCACGTTGGACCCGGTTTCCAGATAGTCGCGGCATTTCTCTAAGACGTCCGAGAAGATCGTGACCTCGTACTGGCCAGTCGGGTCAGTCAGTTGGGCGAAGGCGAAACGGTTGCCGCGCGCGGATTTACGTTCCTGCCGCCCGGCCACGGTGCCCGCGAGCTTCGCCACCATCGCGCCGCGTTCGGCTTTCTTTTCAAGCTCTTGCAGCGACAGAACCTGCTTGCGCTTCAGCGCGGCCATGTAGTCATCCAGCGGGTGACCGGACAGGTAGAAACCAATCGCTTTCTGCTCTTCCGCCAGCCTTTCGCTGGGCAGCCAGTCGCCCACGGGGGACAGGCGCGGTTCGGGCAGGTCGTCGCCTGCTTCGCCGAATAGAGACACCTGATTGGACGCGCGTTGTTCGTGGATCGCGGCCGAGTAGCTGACCAGACCATCGAGGCTGTCGAAGATACGGCGGCGGTTTTTGTCCAGCTGATCGAAGGCCCCGGCGCGGGCCAGCATCTCCATCGGGCGTTTGCCGACGCGTTTCAGATCGACCCGGCGGGCGACGTCAAAGAGCGTCGCGAAGGGCTTGTCGACACCGTCGACCTTACGGCCCTCGACCACCAATTTCATCGCTTCGATGCCCACATTTTTCAACGCGCCCAACCCATAGACGACTTTGCCGTCCTTCACGCTGAACGTCTCGAGCGAGCGGTTCACACAAGGCGGTACGATCTCGATATCCATGCCGCGCCGCACTTCGTTGGCGTAGACGGACAGCTTGTCGGTCAGGTGGATATCGCAGTTCATCACACCGGCCATGAACTCGACCGGGTGGTTGGCTTTCAGCCATGCGGTTTGATAGCTGACCACCGCATAGGCGGCGGCGTGGGATTTGTTGAAGCCGTAGTTGGCGAACTTTTCCAGAAGGTCGAAGACTTCCGAGGCTTTCTTGGCGGGCACACCGTTTTCAGCCGCGCCCTTTTCAAACTTCGGACGCTCGGCATCCATCGCCTCTTTAATCTTCTTACCCATCGCGCGGCGCAGCAGGTCAGCGCCACCAAGCGAATAGCCGGCCATGACCTGCGCGATCTGCATAACCTGTTCCTGATAAACGATAATCCCTTGGGTTTCCTCAAGAATATGGTCGATCAGGGGGTGAACAGACTCGATCTCGCGCTGGCCGTTCTTGACCTCGCAATAGGTCGGGATGTTCTCCATCGGGCCCGGGCGATACAGCGCCACCAGCGCCACGATATCCTCGATACAGTTGGGTTTCATGCGCCGGAGCGCGTCCATCATACCGGTCGATTCCACCTGGAACACGGCGACGGTTTTCGCTGCGGCGTAGAGCTTGTAGGTCGGTTCGTCATCCAGCGGGATGGCGTTGATTTCATTCACCGCGCCTTCGGGCGGATCATAGAGCGTATTGCCCCCCGGCCCGACATGCAGATCACGCCCCTGCCCGCGGATCAGGTCCACGGCGTTTTGAATGACGGTCAGGGTTTTCAGGCCCAGAAAGTCGAACTTCACAAGGCCGGCCTGTTCCACCCATTTCATGTTGAACTGGGTCGCAGGCATGTCCGAGCGCGGATCCTGATACAGCGGCACCAGCGCGTCCAGCGGCCGGTCTCCAATCACCACCCCCGCCGCGTGGGTCGAGGCGTTGCGCAGCAGGCCTTCGATCTGCTGTCCGTATTTCAGAAGACGGTCGACGACCTCTTCCGCGCGGGCTTCTTCGCGCAGGCGGGGTTCGTCTTTCAGGGCTTTCTCGATCGATACGGGCTTTACGCCCTCGACCGGGATCATCTTCGACAGGCGATCCACCTGCCCATACGGCATTTGCAGCACACGGCCCACGTCACGCACCGCGGCTTTCGACAAAAGCGCACCGAAGGTGATGATCTGGCCCACCTTGTCGCGGCCATATTTCTCTTGCACGTAGCGGATCACTTCCTCGCGCCGGTCCATGCAGAAGTCGATGTCGAAGTCCGGCATCGAGACACGTTCGGGGTTCAGGAAGCGTTCGAACAGCAGCGAATAGCGTAGGGGGTCAAGGTCGGTAATGGTCAGCGCATAGGCCACCAGACTGCCTGCACCCGAGCCACGGCCCGGCCCCACCGGAATGCCCTGATCCTTGCCCCATTTGATGAAGTCCGCAACGATCAGGAAGTAGCCGGGGAACCCCATGCCCTCGATGATATCCAGCTCAAAATCGAGGCGCTTTTGGTATTCCTCGACCGAAACCGCATGGGGGATCACGGCCAGGCGCGCTTGCAGGCCTTCGTTCGCTTGACGACGTAGTTCGACCACCTCGTCATCTGCGAATTTCGGCAGAATTGGGTCGCGGCGATAGGCCATAAAGGCGCAGCGCTTGGCGATTTCCACGGTGTTCTCAATCGCTTCGGGCAGATCCGCGAACAGCGTGATCATCTCTTCGGGCGATTTGAAATAGTGCTGGGGTGTCAGACGGCGGCGTCCGTCTTGCTGGTCCACATAGGCCCCTTCCTTGATGCAGATCAGCGCGTCATGGGCCTCGTACAGCTTCTGGGCAGGGAAGTAGACGTCATTGGTCGCGACCAGCGGAATGCCCATCGCATAGGCCATCTCGACAAAGCCGCGCTCGGTCAGACGTTCGGGTTCGGTTGGCTGACCGCCCTCGCCCGGATGGCGCTGAAGCTCGACATACAGACGGTCGCCATATGCCGTATGAAGGCGGCGCATCAGAGATTCGGCCTTGTCGCGCTGACCGTTTTGAAGGAACTGACCGACTGGACCTTCCGCCCCGCCGGTCAGGCAAATCACGCCCTCGGCATTGGCTTCCAGATCCTCCAACGTGACCTGCGGCAGCGCGCCGTGCTTGTCCACATAGAGGCAGGTATTCAGGCGCATCAGGCCCTCGTATCCCTCTTCCGTTTGGGCCAAAAGCACCACCGCAGCGGGGGATTTCGGGGCCTCGCCCGGCGCGGGCGGGTCATAGCAAACATCGACCTGACAGCCGATGATGGGCTGCACGCCCTCACCCGAAGCCGTCACGGAAAACTCCAATGCAGCGAACATGTTATTGGTATCCGTCATGGCGACGGCGGGCATGTCATGGGCCGCACACAGACCGGGCAGTTTCTTGACCGGAACCGCCCCTTCCAGAAGCGAGTACTGCGTGTGGGTGCGAAGGTGAATGAATCGGGGTTGGCTGCTCATCCGGGCAGGTTAAACCAGCGTCTGATCAGACGGAAGGGCGCCTGTCCCGCGTTGACAAGTTTTTGCCTCGGGGCTTGACCGATCACACTTTCCCGGCTTTGCTAAGGGCATAAAAACATACACCCGCGCGTTTTCTACGCCGCATCGAGGACGCGGATATCGGGGCCACCAACAGGGTAAGGCGGCAGGACGTTTCAATGAATATCACCTTTCTTCTGAACGGAGAGAGCGTGACCCTGCGCGATGTTGACCCCACGCAATCCACGCTGAATTGGCTACGCGACACACGTGGTCTGACCGGTACGAAAGAAGGCTGCAACGAAGGCGATTGCGGCGCTTGTACGGTTATGCTGCGGGATGCTGACGGCGCGCGCGCGGTGAATGCCTGCATCCTGTTTCTGGGACAGTTGGACGGGAAATCTGTCACGACGGTCGAGGCCTTGGCGGACGGCGACACCCTGCATCCCGTGCAAGAAGCATTGATCGACGAACACGGATCACAATGCGGATTTTGTACGCCGGGAATCGCGGTGTCGCTTGCCACGGCGCATCTGAACGGGGACCGGGCGCATGATGATGTGCTGGCGGGGAACCTGTGCCGTTGCACGGGCTATGCGCCGATTGTTCGCGCGGCTGAAAAGGCGGCCGAGGCCCCCGTGCCTGAAGGTTTCGCCGCTGCGCCCGCCCTGCCTGATACAGACGACACCCCCATGCGCCCCAAGACGGCGGACGCGTTGGCACAGGCGCTGATGGAACATCCACATGCCACACTGGTGGCCGGGGCGACGGATGTGGGGCTTTGGTCGACCAAAGCGCTGCGCGACATTCGCCCTGCGATCTTTTTGAACGGCGTCGAGGATCTGAAACAGGTCGAACTCACCGACACACATATCTATATTGGCGCGGGCGTCAGCATCGAGACGCTGCGTCATCTGATGCTCGATCATCACCCGCATTTCGCCGAGATGCTGCGCCGTTTTGCGTCCACTCAGGTGCGGAATGTCGCCACCATTGGCGGCAACATCGCCAACGGCTCGCCTATTGGGGACGGACCGCCGCCTTTGATTGCGCTGGACGCTGTGCTGCATTTGCGGCGCGGGGACGTCCGGCGGCAGGTCGCGCTCGAGGATTTCTTTGTCGACTATGGCAAACAGGACCGCCAGCCGGGCGAGTTTGTCGAGGCGATTTCCATCCCGCGCGGTCCTGACAATCTGCGCGTCTACAAGCTGTCGAAACGGTTCGATCAGGATATTTCCGCCGTACTGGGTGCGTTCAATATCGCGGTTCAGGACGGCAAAGTCGCCACCGCACGGATTGCCTTCGGCGGCATGGCGGGGACGCCGAAGCGGGCAACACATGTTGAAGATGCTTTGATTGGGCAGACGTGGAACTTGCCGACCATTGATGCCGCCGCGCAGGAATTCGCCAAGGACTACACCCCGATGACCGACATGCGCGCGTCTGCCGACTATCGCCTGCGCGCCTGCCAGAACATGCTGATCCGCTGCTTCCACGAAGGGTCTGGGGCCAAGACCTCGGTGTTGGAGGTGACATCATGAGCGCTGGAGCCCCCCTGCCCCACGACGCTGCCGCCCTGCATGTGGCAGGCGCTGCACGCTATGTGGATGACATCCCGATGCCTGCGAACTGTCTGCATCTGGCGTTCGGGCTCAGCGAGGTGGCGCGCGGTGTCATCACCCACGCAGACCTGACAAAAGTGCGCGAGGCCGACGGCGTCGTCGCCGTGCTGACCGCTGCGGATCTGCCCTTTGAAAATGACGTCTCGCCCTCGATCCATGACGAACCGCTTCTGGCGCAGGGCGAGGTCTTCTATCACGGCCAGCCGATCTTTCTGGTCGTCGCCACCAGCCATCTGGCTGCACGCAAGGCGGCGCGCTTGGGGCAGATCACCATCGACCCGCGCCCAGCGATCCTAAGCATCGACGACGCATTGGCCGCCGACAGCCGGTTCGAAAACGGACCGGTGGTCTGGTCGCGCGGCGACGCAAACACGGCGATGAACACTGCCCCCCACATCATCGAAGGCAGTTTCGAGATGGGCGGGCAAGAGCATTTCTATCTGGAAGGCCAAGCCGCGCTGGCGGTGCCGCAGGATGATGGCGACATGCTGGTCAACAGCTCGACCCAGCACCCCACGGAAATCCAGCACAAGGTGGCCCACGCGATCGGCGTCCCCATGCACGCGGTTCGGGTCGAGACGCGCCGGATGGGTGGCGGTTTTGGCGGCAAGGAAAGCCAAGGCAACGCGCTGGCGGTGGCCTGCGCTGTGGCCGCGCGCCAAACCGGACGGCCCTGCAAGATGCGCTATGACCGCGATGACGACATGGTCATTACCGGCAAGCGACACGACTTCCGCATCACCTATCGTGCGGGTGTTGATGACGCCGGGCAGCTGATTGCCCTCGACGTTACGCAACTGGCGCGCTGCGGCTGGGCGCAGGATTTGTCTTTGCCCGTCGCCGACCGCGCCATGCTGCACGCGGACAATGCCTATTTCCTGCCGGATGTGCGGATTGAAAGCCACCGGTTGAAGACACACACGGCCTCGGCCACCGCATTTCGCGGGTTTGGCGGGCCTCAGGGTGTGTTTGGGATTGAGCGGATCATGGACCACATCGCCCGCGCCCGCGGGTTGGACCCGATGGACGTGCGGCGGGTGAATTATTACCGCGACGGACAGACCACCCATTACGGGCAGGAAATTCAGGGCTTCCACATCCCCGCCATGACCGACGCGCTGTTGGAACGTGCGGATTTTGCCCAGAGGCGCGCCGAAGTTGCGACCTTCAACGCCGAAAATCCTTTGCTGAAAAAAGGCTTGGCCTTCTCGCCCGTCAAGTTCGGGATCAGCTTCACCCTGACCCACCTGAACCAAGCGGGCGCGCTGGTGCATGTGTATCAGGACGGCTCGATCCAGATGAACCACGGCGGGACCGAGATGGGGCAAGGCCTGTTCCAGAAGGTCGCGCAGGTGGCCGCGCGCAGTTTTGGCGTGCCAATGGAGCTGGTGAAGATCACTGCAACAGACACGGCGAAAGTCCCCAACACGTCGGCCACCGCAGCGTCATCGGGGTCGGACCTGAACGGGATGGCGGTTCAGAAAGCATGTCTAACCATACGCGACCGCATGGCCGAGCATTTGGCGCACATGTGGCAATGTACGCCTGCGGAAATCACATTCTCCGAAGGCCAAGTCCATGGTCCGTCTCAAAGCATCTCATTCCAGAACGCTGCAAAAACCTCCTATGAATCGCGCGTTAGCTTGTCAGCCACTGGCTTCTACAAAACGCCCGAAATCACGTGGGATCGTGTCAAAGGACAGGGGCGGCCGTTTTTCTATTTCGCTCACGGCGTTGCCCTGACCGAAGTGGTGATCGACACGCTGACAGGCGAAAACCGCGTGTTGCGGGCTGATATTCTGCATGATGCAGGCACTAGCCTGAACCCAGCCTTGGATATCGGGCAGGTCGAAGGCGGATACGTGCAGGGCGTCGGCTGGCTGACGACCGAGGAATTGGTCTGGGACAACAAGGGCGTTCTGCGCACCCATGCACCGTCGACGTATAAGATCCCCGCCTGCTCTGACCGGCCACGCGTCTTCAACGTCGACCTATGGGATCAGCCCAATCACGAAGACACGATTTTCCGCTCCAAGGCCGTGGGCGAGCCGCCGTTCATGCTGGGCATTTCCGCATGGCTGGCGCTGGCGGATGCCGTCGCGGCCTGTGGCGATAGGTTCCACGACATGAACGCGCCCGCGACAGCGGAAGAGGTTCTGTCCGCTGTGGAAAGGGTGCGCGATGGCGATTGATCTGCCCGAACTGGAGCGCACCATTCAAGCGCATGGCCCTGTGGCCCGCGTCGTGGTGGCCGACACCGCAGGATCCACCCCGCGTGAAGTTGGGGCGGCGATGCTGGTCTGGGCGGGCGGACAATCCGGCACAATCGGCGGCGGAGAACTGGAATATCGCGCAGCGAACGACGCGCGCGCGCAGCTTCAGCAGGGTCAGACGACTCGCATGGCCCGCCTGCCGCTTGGCCCCGCGCTGGGGCAATGCTGCGGTGGCGCCGTGACGCTTCTGACCGAAATCTATCGCGCCGAGGATGTCACCCGGCTTGCGGATACACCCATCCACGCGCGATCAACCACCGACGACGAAACCCCGCCACTTGCCGTCAGCCGTGCCCTTGCGAAGGCCCGCAATCAGGGCGTGATCCCGGAGCCCGCGCTCACGCAAGGCTGGATGATCGAACCCGTCACCCGTCCGCAGACCCCAGTCTGGATCTATGGCGCAGGCCATGTCGGACGCGCGCTGGTGCAGACCCTCGCGCCGCTGCCCGACCTTGCGATCACATGGGTCGACGTGGACCTGACGCGCTTTCCCGACGACATACCCGGCGGCGTCACTTGCTTGCCCGCCCCCGACCCGGCCAAGGCCGTCACGCTGGCCCCCGCCGACGCCCACCACCTTGTGCTGACCTATAGCCATGTGATGGACCTTGAGATCTGCCACGCGATTCTTTCGCATAGGTTTGCCAGCGCCGGGCTGATCGGATCCGCCACCAAATGGGCGCGTTTTAGAACGCGACTGACCGCTTTGGGGCATCGCCGCACAGAAATTGATCAAATCAACTGCCCAATCGGTGATCCGAGCTTGGGAAAACACCCGCAGGCCATTGCTCTGGGGGTTGGGACCGCGCTACTTAAGAGCGTCGCATATAACAATAAACTCGACAGGGGAGTGTTCAGTGACAGGGGACATGCGTCAAGGTGATGCGCTGATGACACTGGAGGGCCTGACCAAGGCCTATCCCGGCGTCTTAGCCAACGATCAGGTTTCGTTTTCGCTCTTACCCGGCGAAGTACACGCCCTTTTGGGGGAGAACGGCGCGGGGAAATCCACGCTGGTGAAAATGATCTACGGGCTGGTGAAACCAGACGCGGGTCAGATGACCCTGAATGGTGAAGCTTTCGCACCCGTGAACCCCGCCGCAGCCCGCGCCGCCGGTGTTGCGATGGTGTTCCAGCATTTCAGCCTGTTTGATGCGCTTTCGGTGGCTGAAAACATCGCCCTCGGCATGGATAACCCGCCCAGCACGCGTGAATTGGCCAGCCGCATTCGCGAAGTGAGCCAAGCCTACGGCCTGCCGCTGGACCCCGACCGGATCGTCGGTGATCTGTCCGCAGGCGAACGTCAACGGGTCGAGATCATTCGTTGCCTGCTTCAGAACCCCAAGCTTCTGATCATGGACGAACCGACCAGCGTTCTGACCCCGCAAGAGGTCGAGATCCTGTTCGAAACCCTGCGGAAACTGACCTCCGAAGGGACCTCGATCCTCTATATCTCGCACAAGCTGGAAGAAATCCGCGCGCTGTGCGAACACGCGACGATCCTGCGGCACGGCGTGGTTGTCGACACTTGCGACCCGCGCGAGAAATCCGCCCGTGAACTGGCCGAGCTGATGGTGGGCGACAAGCTGCACGTCCCCTCGCGCGATCCGGCGGAACCGGGTGCGGTCGCACTGTCGCTATCCGGCGTCTCGATGCCCTCGCCCAGTGAATTTGGCACCGATCTGCGCAATGTCTCGCTTGAGGTGCGCAAGGGTGAAGTCCTTGGCATCGGCGGCGTTGCGGGCAACGGGCAGGACGAGCTGTTGGCCGTCATGTCGGGCGAGGCCCGCGCGCAAGACGGGTCCATCACGCTTGCCGGAGAAGAGATCAACACGCTGTCCCCCGGCGCGCGCCGCGCGCGAGGATTGCTGACCGCGCCCGAAGAACGGCTGGGCCATTCGGCAGCGCCCGAGATGAGCTTGATCGAGAACGCGCTTCTGACCGGATCCGTCCGTGAAAAGCTGGTGGATCGCGGCTTCCTGCGTTGGAACAAGACTGAAAAATTCGCCCGTCGCATCATCGAAGCCTTCGACGTGCGCACCCCTAGCGCCGACAACGCGGCTGGATCACTATCGGGCGGCAACTTGCAGAAATTCGTCATTGGCCGCGAGGTGTTACAAAACCCCGATGTCTTGGTGGTGAACCAACCCACGTGGGGCGTGGATGCGGCGGCAGCGGCCTCGATCCGGCAATCGCTGCTGGATTTGGCGCATAAGGGCGCGGCCGTCATCGTGATCTCTCAGGATTTGGACGAGCTGATGGAAATTTCCGACCGCTTCACGGCGCTGAACGAAGGGCGCTTGGCCCGACCGGTGCCGACGCAAGGTCTGAGCGTCGAGGAAATTGGCCTGATGATGGGTGGCGCAGAAAGTGACGAGGTGGCCGCATGATCCGTTTGGAAAAACGCCCCCAGCCGTCCAAGGTCTGGGGCACGCTGACACCGGTTTTGGCCGTGATCGCCACGATGATCGCGGGCGGCATCCTGTTTTGGATGCTGGGCAAAGACCCGCTTGAAGCCATTCGCACGATCTTCTGGGATCCGCTGTTCCACGAGACCTTCGGACCCTATTCCCGCCCGCAGCTCTTGGTGAAAGCCGGACCCTTGATCCTGATCGCCATCGGCCTGTCCTTGGGCTTTCGCGCCGGGATCTGGAACATCGGGGCCGAGGGTCAATACATCATGGGCGCCATCTGCGGCGCCGCTGTCGGGCTGGCTTTCTATCCGTCTGAAAGCATCCTGATCTTCCCGGCAATGGTGCTGGCAGGGGCCATCGGTGGTTGGGCTTGGGCGATGATCCCCGGCGTGTTGAAGGTGAAGTTCGGCACCAACGAAATTTTGGTCAGCCTGATGCTGGTCTATGTGGCCGAGAACATTCTGGCCTCGGTCAGTCAGGGGCTTCTGAAGAATCCCGACGGCATGGGCTTCCCCGGCTCGCGCAACTTCCGCGACTTCCCAGCGGCCCACAACACCGACCTCATCGCAGGTACGGGCATGCACTGGGGTGTCGCTGCGGCGTTCATCGCGGTGATCCTTGCCTACATCCTGCTAACCCGTCACATGCTGGGCTTCCAAGTCCGCCTGACCGGCGAAGCGCCGCGCGCCGCGAAATTCGCGGGCGTGAACCCCACGCGGCTGATCCTGTTCTGCCTTGGCACCTCGGGCGCGTTGGCAGGGCTTGCAGGGCTGTTCGAGGTTTCCGGCCCGTCGGGTCAGGTCTCGATCGACTTTAACGCGGGCTATGGCTTTACCGCGATCATCGTGGCGTTCCTTGGTCGCCTGCACCCAATCGGTATTCTTCTGGCGGGGCTTCTGATGGCGCTGACCTATATCGGCGGCGAGCTGGCGCAGCTGATGCTGGGACTGCCCGGTGCCGCGATCCAGATGTTCCAAGGGATGCTGATGTTCTTCCTTCTGGCGATGGACATGCTGTCACACTATCGCGTGCGGTGGAAAACACCGGCGGCTGCGCAAGAAGGAGCGAACTAATGGATCTTGGACAGATTAACCCGCTTCTGCTTCTGGCCTCGCTCATGGTGGCCGCAACCCCCATCCTTCTGGCCGCAATCGGCGAGGCCGTGGTCGAGAAATCGGGCGTGTTGAACCTGGGCGTCGAGGGCATGATGATCACCGGCGCGGTGGTTGGGTTCGCCTTTGGCGTCAACACTGGCGCACCGTCGATTGGCTTTGTTGCAGCGGCTTTCGCGGGCGCTGCGCTGTCGATGCTCTTCGGCGTGCTGGTCCTGTATCTGAAATCGAACCAAGTGGCGACGGGTCTGGGCCTGACGCTGTTCGGGCTGGGCTTGTCCGCCCTGATCGGCAAGCCGTACGAGGGAATCAAAGCCCCCACGATGGCCAAGTGGGAAATCCCGCTTCTATCGGACATTCCGGTGCTGGGCCCGATCATGTTCCGTCACGACCCAATGGTCTATGTCAGCCTGATCATCGTCGCCCTGACATGGTACGTGCTGACACGCACCCGCGCTGGCCTGATCCTGCGCGGCGTCGGTGAAAACCACAACGCCGCCCACGCGCTTGGCTACAAGGTCATCCGTGTCCGCCTGATGGCGATTGCCTTTGGTGGCGCCTGCGCGGGGATGGGCGGGGCCTATATCAGCCTTGTCCGCGTGCCCCAATGGGTCGAAGGCATGACCGCAGGTGCCGGCTGGATCGCGCTGGCCATTGTGGTCTTCGCCAGCTGGCGTCCGTGGCGCGTGCTTCTCGGCGCATACCTCTTCGGCGGGATCTCGGTTTTGCAGTTGAACCTTCAGGCCGCCGGCGTCCCGATCCCGGTCGAGATCCTCGCCATGAGCCCCTATCTGATCACCATCCTTGTGCTGGTCGTGATTTCGCTACGCGGCAATCACGGGGCGCCGGGATCCTTGGGCCGTGAATTCCACGCCACCCATTAACCCGCAGGATCCCTGATGAACAAAGCCGACATTCACGACATTCTAGACGGGCATAAGTCCCTCGGAGGGGTGAATGTCGCGCGTGTGATGGATCTGTTGATCCTGCTGTCGGCAATTGCGATCGCGTTAGAGACCATGCCCGAACTTCCCGAGCATCTGCGCGGGCTTTTGTTCAAGTTCGAGGTGCTTCTGCTGGTCATCTTCGCGGCCGAGTATGTGCTACGGCTGGTCACCTCTCCACGCCCTGTCCGCTATGCGTTCAGCTTCTGGGGGCTGGTCGATTTTCTGGCCTTTGCCCCGGCCATCGCCCTACTGACCCCGCAATGGCAGGTGGTCCGCGCCTTCCGCCTGCTGCGTCTCGTCCGACTGCTGAAACTGTTTCGCGGGTCGCATGCGATGGAGCGCCTTGTTGTGGCCTTCCGTCAGGTCCGGGGCGAGCTTATGATCTTTGGCATCATCGCCGCACTTATGCTTTATGTTTCAGCGGTCGGAATTTATATCTTTGAACATGACGCACAGCCAGAAGTTTTCTCGTCCATTCCCAAAAGCCTGTGGTGGGCCGTCGCCAGCTTCACAACAGTGGGATACGGCGACATGTTCCCGATTACCGGGGGCGGACGGATCTTCACGACCTTCGTTCTGTTCATCGGTCTGGGCGTGATTGCCGTGCCCTCTGCCATTGTGACAACCGCGCTTCTGGAAAGCGAAACCAACATCCAGCGTCGCCTGCGCGAAGCCCGCGAAGACGCCGCTGATGAAACCAATAATTCTGCTCAAGACACCAAGGGAGATTAACATGCGTGTATTGAAATCACTTCTGGCTTCGGCGGCTTTGGCCACGGGTCTGGCCGGCGCGGCCATGGCCGAAGACAAGACCAAAGTCGGCTTTATCTATGTCGGCCCCGTGGGCGACGGGGGCTGGACTTATGAACACGACCAAGGCCGCAAAGCCGTTGAAGCCGCGTTCGGCGATAAGGTCGAAACCGTCTATGTCGAAAGCGTTTCGGAATCGAACGCCGAAGGTCCGATCACGCAGATGGCCCTGTCGGGTGCAGACTTGATCTTCACCACCTCGTTTGGCTTCATGGACGCCACTTTGGCCGTGGCCGAGAAGTTCCCGAACGTGAAGTTCGAGCACGCCACCGGCTATAAACAGTCGGACAACGTGTCGGTCTATTCGGCCCGTTTCTATGAAGGCCGCGCCGTTCAGGGTCACATTGCAGGCAAGATGACCAAGTCGAACATCATCGGCTACATCGCCTCGTTCCCGATCCCGGAAGTTATCCGTGGCATCAACTCGGCATACATCCACGCCAAAAAAGTGAACCCGGACGTCCAGTTCAAAATCATCTGGGCCTACACCTGGTTTGATCCGGCCAAAGAAGCCGACGCTGCCAAAGCTCTGATCGAGCAAGGCGCCGACGTGATCCTGCAGCACACCGACTCGACCGCGCCACAGGCCGCTGCCAAGGAAGCTGGCAACGTGGTCACCTTCGGTCAGGCCTCGGACATGAGCGAATACGCCCCCTTCCCGCGCGTCTCGTCGATCATCGACGACTGGGCACCCTACTATGTCGCCCGCACCAAAGCCGTGATGGACGGCACCTGGGAAAGCGTGTCGACCTGGGACGGTATTGGCGCTGGCATGGTTGGCATCGGCGAGATTTCGGATGCCGTACCTGCAGACGTGAAAGCCGAAGCAGAAGCCCTGCGTGACGCACTGGCCTCGGGCGAATACCACGCCTTCACTGGTCCGCTGAACAAGCAAGATGGCACCCCGTGGCTGGCAGACGGCGAAACCGCTGCTGACTATGGCGACGATGGTCTGGCTGGCATGAGCTTCTATGTCGAAGGCATCGAAGCCGAGATCCCGTCGAACTAATCGACCTCAACTGAACATCGAAATGCCCTGCCGAAAGGTGGGGCATTTTTTTGCCCAAAAGCGCGACGGAAACCCAATCATATTCCGTATTACGAATATAGGGACAACAAACGGAGCGTAACAATGCGCAAGACAACACCCATTCTGGCCACTGCGGCACTTGTAATTGCACTACCCGCACTGGCGCAAAACCAGCCCGGTGCCCATTTCATCGAGATGTGGGATCTGGACGAAAACGGCTCGGTCTCGATCGAGGAAGCCCGCGAGCGCCGTGGCGACATTTTCCACACTTTCGACGCCGATGATGACGGCGTCCTAAGCGCCGAGGACTATGTTCTGTTCGACGAAGCCCGCGAGGCTGACATGAAAGAGCACGGGATCGGCCAAGGCGGCGGTCAGGGCCACGGGCAAGGCAAAGGTCAGGGGCAAGGCAAGGGCCACGGTCAAGGTCAGGGTCAGGGCAAAGGGCAAGGCAAAGGTATGGGGCAAGGCATGGGCGAACACAGCGCCGCCATGTCGATGACCCGCGAAAACGCCGACCTTGATGGCGACGGGCAGGTCACCCGCGAAGAGTTCATCGCTGGCGTCGATCTGTGGTTCCCCAAGCAGGACCGCAACGGCGATGGTGTCATCTCGGCTGAGGATTTCGGACGGCAGTAAGCACGTCCCGTCACACTCTGAAAAGAGAGCCACCTAAAGTTCAGGCCCCGCATCACGCGGGGCCTTTTCCTTTGCAAAACCCCGTGGCAGTGTCGCGCCATGACCGACCTGATTTCCCTTGATGGCACCCCCGCCCCCCGCTTCGCTTTCGGCGCTATGCAGTTTGGCGAGAACGCAGATGATGCCGCCGCGCGCGCGATGTTTGACGCGTGTGTCGACGCGGGCATCACCCATTTCGACACGGCAAATCTGTATACGGGTGGCGCGTCCGAGAAGATCCTCGGGCGGCTGATTGTTCCTCTTCGCGAGCGTCTGATCATCGCCACCAAGATTGGCTACGACGCCCCCGACAATATCGCGGCCCTCCGATCGCAATTCGACACGTCCCGGGCGCGCATGGGGCTGGACGCGGTCGATATCCTTTATCTGCACCGCTTCAACCCGAACCTCGCGTTGGACACCCAAATCGAGCTGCTGGCCGAGCTGCAGTCGGCCGGGCAGACCCGCTATCTCGCGCTCTCCAACTTCGCCGCGTGGCAGGCAATGAAAGCGCACGCGATCGCGCAGCGGCTGGGCACCAAAATCGACGTGATCCAGCCGATGTTCAGCCTTGTGAAACGTCAGGCCGAGGTCGAGCTTTTGCCCATGTGCGCGTCCGAGGGCATTCTGGCCGCAACCTATTCCCCCTTGGGCGGCGGGCTTCTGACCGGGAAATACGCGACAGGCGGCACGGGCCGATTGTCCGAAGACCACCGTTATGCGGCGCGCTATGGGCTGGAATGGATGCACAAGGCCGGCGAAGCCCTGCCTCAGATTGCGCAGGATTTGGGCGTGCATCCGGCAACACTCGCCGTGGCGTGGGTGGCCAGCCATCCGGCACGGCCCGCGCCCATCCTGTCCGCCCGTTCACTAGAGCAATTGCAGCCGTCACTCGACGCGCTGTCCTTCACCATGACCACCGAGCTGCGCGACCGGCTGACCGCGCTCACACCCACGCCCGCGCCCGCGACAGACAGGATTGAAGAGAATGTATGATTTCGTTGTTATCGGCGGTGGCATCGCCGGGATCTCGGCTGGCGCACGGCTAGCGCAACTCGGCACCGTCTGCGTGCTCGAGGCCGAGGACGCGCTGGCCTATCACGCCTCTGGCCGGTCAGCTGCAATGTACGAGGCAACCTATGGCGCTCCCTCCGTGATCGCCCTGAACCTCGCATCGCGCGAATATCACGAAACCGCAAATGGTGGCGTTCTATCCCCGCGCGGGCTGATGATTGTCGGCGGCGAGGGACAGGACAAAGAGCTCGCCCACGATCTTGTGGTGATGAAGATGGATCCCCTCTCCATAGACGAGGCGCTAGATCTGTTTCCCATCCTCAATCCTGACGCCATGATCGGTGCGGGCTATCATGCTGACGGGTGGGACATCGACACGGACCGCCTATTGCAAAACTTCGCCCGCGACATTCGCGCGAATGGTCAGGTGCACACACGCGCGAAAGTCACCGGCATCACGCGCCTGTCCCACGGGTGGGAGGTCACAACCCCCAAGATGACGGTTCAGTGCAAAACACTGGTCAACGCAGCTGGCCCGTGGGTCGATCAGGTGGCCGCCATGGCCGGGATCAAGCCCATCGGCATTCAACCCTATCGCCGGTCCATGGCGCGAATTACCGCGCCCGAGGGCATGGATGTGTCAGGGTGGCCGATGGTGATGGGGGCGGGCGAAAGCTGGTATGCGAAACCGGACGCTGGCGCACTGATCGTATCCCCAGAGGAAGAAGACCCGATGGAGCCGCAAGACGCTTGGGCGGACGACATGGTACTGGCCGAGGGGCTGGCGCGCTACGAGGCGATGGTCACAAAACCCGTCACCCGGATGATCTCGAACTGGGCCGGGCTGCGCAGCTTCGCACCCGACCGCAATCTTGTTCTGGGCCCCGCACCCGAGGACCGCAGCTTCATCTGGTGCGCCGGGCAAGGGGGATACGGGTTCCAAACCTCGCCTGCCGCATCGCAACTTCTGGCCGACCTCGTCGCCGGGCGTACGCCCGAGATCGAGGCCACCACCGTAGCGAAGATCACCCCGGACCGGTTCACCTGACCGTCCCGGCCCTCACTCTTTCGCATTTTCTTGCCAGAAATATCCTGGGGTGAGGCCCGTCCGGGCCGAGGGGCAAAGCCCCTTATCCCAGCAGTACGTCCAGATGCTTCACGACGGATCGTGCCAGAACGTCTGGTTCGTACCCGCCTTCCAGCATCGACACGATCCGGCCCTCGGCGAACTCGTCCGCTACGGCCTTCAGCTCGCGCGTGACCCATTCGTAATCGGCGTCCGTTAACTGCACACTCGACATGTCATCGGCGACATGGGCGTCGAATCCTGCGGAAATAAACACAAATTCCGGTTTGAAGTCCCGCAGATGCGGGATCCAGTGGCCCGACACGGCCTCGCGGAACTCGGCGCTTCCAGCCCCTGCCGATAGGGGGATGTCGACCAGATTATCGGTCTCTTTCTCGTGCCCGGTGAAGGGGTAGAACGGGTGCTGGAAGCTTGAGCAGAACAACACGCGCGGTTCCGCCTTAAAGATCTCTTCCGTGCCGTTGCCGTGGTGGACGTCAAAATCAATGATCGCCACGCGGGACAGGCCATAAGCCTCAAGCGCATGGGCCGCAGCCACCGCGATATTGTTGAACAGGCAGAACCCCATCGCCTTGTCGCTTTCCGCGTGGTGGCCGGGCGGGCGGACCATGCAGAAGATCGGGTTGGCTTCCTTGGACATGACCAGATCGACGCCCATACAGCCCGACCCAGCCGAGCGTTCGGCGGCTTTCAGGGTGCCGGGGCTCATCACTGTGTCCCCGTCCACCTCGACGCTTTCCATCCCCTGACCCGGCGCCAGCGCATAGACGCGGTCCAGATAATCGCTGTCATGCACGCGCTCCAACTGCTCGCGCGTGACCAGCGGCGCATCGTGATGGCGCACCACATAGTCCATGCCCGACATGATCAGCTGGTTGTTGATCGCATCCAGCCGCGCCTTGCTTTCCGGGTGCAATGGCCCGGCGTCGTGGTCACGGCATTCGTTATGCGAAATGATGGATAGCATGTGGTCTCCTCCCCCTATCCCGTCTCAAAGCCAGCGTTCGACAATGACCACATCGCGGTCATCGGGGTCTGGCCGCTGGGTAAAGCCCAGCTCTTTCATCAGGCGCAACATCGGGTCGTTCTTCTTCAGAACCGTCCCTTCAATCACATCCAATCCATGATCCTGTGCGGCACTGAACAGCCCTTTCATCAGGCGCGTCCCAAGCCCCTGATGCTGGATCCGGTCCGACACGACGATGGCAAATTCACAGCTTTTCTGATCCGGGTTGATCACATAGCGCGCGACGCCCACCAGCACGTCCTGCCCGTCAATCTCGGCCATGGCGCACAAGGCCATCTCGCGGCGATAGTCGATGGCGGAAAACTGAGCCAGCATTTCCGGGCTAAGCTCATTCACTGAGCCCATAAAGCGCATCTGCCGCGCCTCGGGCGACAACTCGCGCACGAAGGATTGCAGATATTCAGCATCTTCCGGACGTACCGGGCGGATCACCAGAAGTGTGCCGTCCGACAGATACGCCTCGCGCGCAAGGTGGCGCGGATAGGGATGGATCGCCATGTGGTCATAGGGGCCGTCCTTTGCAGGGGCTCGCTGGACCGAAATGCGCGCATCCACCGCCAACACCCCGTCGGGGCTGACAAACAGAGGGTTGATGTCCAACTCGATCACCTCAGGCAGATAGCTCACGATGATCGAGACGCGCTTCAACACGTCGATCAGCGCATCGCGATCCACGGGCGCGGAATCTCGGAACCCCTCAAGGGCTTTCGACACGCGCGTTTTGTTGATCAAGCGTTCAGACAGAACCGCATTCAACGGCGGCAACGCAACGGCGCTGTCTTTCAGGACCTCGACCATCGTGCCCCCGGCGCCGAACAGAATTGTTGGGCCAAAGACCGGATCGCGGCTGGCACCGATGACCAGCTCGCGCGGGTCTTTCAGGCCCGCCATCGGTTCGACCGTGACGCCGGTGATCTGCGCATCTGGCCGTGCGGCTTTGGCGGATTTGACCAGCTCGTGAAACACCCGCGAGACCGAGGTCGCATGCGCCACATTCACCCGCACGCCGCCCACATTGGTCTTATGCGTGATATCGGGCGAGGCGATTTTCATCGCGACCGGATAGCCCACGGTTTCCGCGGCCACCAAAGCCTGCGAGGGGGTCGTCGCTTCGATTGTCATGTTCACCGGAATGTTGAACGCCTTCAGCAACGCCTTACTTTCCGTGTCCGACAGCATCTTGCGGCCATCCGACAAGGCCTGCGCGATGATCAGACGCGCGCCGTCCAGATCCAAGCCTTTCTCGAAGGCGCGTGCGCGGGGGACCTCTAGCGCCAGTTTGCGGTTGCGCCGGTATTGGACCAAATAGCTGAAACCCTCGACCGCGCGTTCGGGTGTTTGGAAATCCGGCACGCCGGCTTTGGACAGGATCGCACGGCCTTCTTCGACCGCCGGTTCGCCCAACCAGCAGGCCAGAACGGGTTTCTTGCGTCGTCGCGGCAACGCGTCCACGACGGCTTGTGCTGTCGCCACGGCATCGGTCATCGCCTGCGGGGTTAGCATCACCAGAACGCCGTCATTGTCCGGATCGGCAATCGCGGCCTTCACGGCGGCTGAATAGGTCTCGGGCCCGGCATCGCCCAGAATATCGACGGGGTTGGCGTGGCTCCAATACGGGGGCAAGACCTTGTCCAGCTTGGCTTTGGTGGCATCTGACAGCGGCGGCAGCGCGATGTCCAGATCACCAGCCCGGTCCGCGCCCAAGACGCCAGCGCCACCACCATTGGTGATGATGCACAGACGATTGCCGCCAACTTTGCGCGTGTTGGCGAGGATCTCGGCTGCGGCAAAAAGCTGGCCCAACGTGCCAACCCGCACCGCACCAGCGCGCTCCAACGCTGCGTCGAACACGTCGTCCGACCCGATCAGCGCCCCCGTATGCGTATGTGCCGCCTGCGAGCTGGTCGCGTGGCGGCCTGATTTCAGCACGATCACCGGCTTCAGACGCGATGCACGGCGCAAGGCGGACATGAAGTTCTGCGCGTCCTTGATGCCCTCGATATAGAGCAAAATGGCGTCGGTACGCGGATCCATGGCGAGGAAGTCCAGCACGTCCCCGAAGTCAATATTGGTCGAGTTGCCAAGGCTGACCATCGCCGAAAAGCCCGAATGGTGTGGACCGGCCCAGTCGGCAATCGCGGACACCAACGCACCGGATTGCGAGACGAAGGCCAGCCGTCCCTTTGGTGGGTCCGAGCGCAGAAAGCTCGCGTCCAACCCCAGCCACGGGCGCACCAGCCCGACGCAATTCGGACCCATGAACCGGATGTCAGCCTTGCGCGCGGCGGCCACGACCTGCGCTTCCAGATCCTTGCCGCGCCCGTCACCTTCTCCGAACCCTGCCGACAGGATGATGGCAGATTTCACGCCTGCCTCGGCGCAGTCGCGCATGATCCCCGGCACGGTGCGCGCAGGGGTGGCGATCACGGCCAGGTCGACCTCGTCCGGCAGGTCCGTCACTTTGCGATAGCAGGTCGCGTCACCGATGGCTTTGTGCTTGGGATTGATCGGATAAAGCGCTCCGTCAAAGCCGCCCGCCACCAGATTGCGCCACGCCATTGCCCCAACCGAGTTGCCGCTGGGGCTGGCGCCGAACACAGCGACCGAGGTGGGATCGAAAAGCGGGGTCAGAGGGCTTTTATCCATCAGACGAATCCTTTGCGAATGCGCGAACATACTCAGCGCAGCTTCGCCCATGGATAAACGCCACGACAAGCCGTTCGTCTTTGATGTGCCTCAATCTTTTCGCACAGAGGTCGCCTCGATCCCCTTCAGGATCGGGCAATCCGGACGGTCATCGCCCGCACAGGCCTGCACCAGATGCGACAGCGTATCGCGCATGGCGATCAGGTCCGCGATCTTCGCTTCGATCTCGTCCAGATGGGTGCGGGCGATGCGTTTGACATCGGCGCTAGCGCGGGACTGATCTTCGTAGAGCGCAAGAAGCGTGCGGCAATCCTCGATCGAGAAACCAAGCGCGCGGGCGCGGGCCAGAAAGGTCAGTTTGTGCAATTCCGTCTCGCCGAACACACGGTAGCCATTGGTGTTGCGGGTGGGTGTGACCAGCCTGATGTCCTCGTAATAGCGAATGGTTTTGGCGGGCAGGCCGGTCTGGGTGGCAGCGTCGGAAATGTTCATGCGGTCTCCTCCAGTGCGGGCTTGATGAACCGCAGGCGTAAGGCGTTGGTCAGCACCAGAACCGAGGACGCAGCCATCGCCCCTGCCCCCAGCATCGGCGACAAAAGCACGCCCCATGCCGGGTAAAGAATGCCCGCCGCGACGGGCACCAGCGCGACGTTATAGCCGAACGCCCAAAAAAGGTTCTGGCGGATGTTGGTCATGGTGCGGCGGCTGACCTGAAGCGCGTTCACCACTCCCGACAAAGCGCCCGAGGACAGGACCACGTCGGCGGCCTCGATCGCCACATCCGTGCCCGTGCCGATGGCGATGCCGACATCTGCTTGGGCCAAGGCGGGCGCATCGTTGATGCCGTCCCCGACAAAGGCGACCTTGCGACCTTCGGACTGCATGTCGGCAATCGTTTGCAGCTTCTCACCCGGAACAACACCCGCAACCACGCGGTCGATCTCTAACCGGTCAGCGATGGCAGCGGCGGTGGTCGGATCGTCGCCGGTGATCATCACCAACTCTTTGCCCATCGCCCGCAATGCTTCGAGCGCTTTTGGCGTGTCGGGCTTCACCGGATCGGCGACACCAATCAATGCAGCAAGCTGCCCGTCATAGGCGGCGAAGAACACGGTCTGACCGTCCGTGCGCATCGGGTCGGCCCGGTCAACGAGATCCGTCAAAGGCACACCCTCGCGGGCCATATACTGCTGCGAGCCGATCAGCAGGCGCTTGCCCTCGGCCTCGGCCGACAGGCCGAAGCCGGTTTCAGTTTGGACATTGCTGACGGTTGCTGGCGTGACGCCGCGGTCCACTGCGCCGGACAGAATGGCCTGTGCGAGCGGGTGTTCGCTTTGCGCCTCGGCCCCGGCGATCACAGCGAGAAGCGCATCGGCATCTCGCCCTGCTGCAACCTCGTAGGCCGTCAGCGCGGGACGCCCTTCCGTCAAAGTCCCGGTTTTGTCAAACGCCACCACATCCACCGACTGCAACGCTTGTAACGCATCCCCACGCCGGAACAGCACGCCCAACTGCGCCGCGCGCCCGGTACCGACCATGATTGAGGTCGGCGTGGCCAAGCCCATCGCGCAAGGGCAGGCGATGATCAGGACCGAAACACCCGCGACCAGCGCAAGTCCCAGCGCAGGATCGGGGCCAATCAGCAGCCAAACCGCGACGGTCAGGGCCGCGACAGCCATCACGACAGGCACGAAAACTGCCGTGATCTTGTCCACCAGCGCCTGAATGGGCAGCCGCGCGCCTTGGGCATCTTCGACCATGCGCACGATCTGGGACAGCATCGTGTCGGGGCCGACGGCAGTCACGCGGGCCTTCAGGGCGCCGGTGCCGTTCACCGTGCCGCCGGTCACCGCGCTGCCTTTGGTTTTCGCGACGGGTACCGGTTCGCCGGTGATCATGCTTTCATCGATAAGGCTCTCGCCGTGGGTCACTTCGGCGTCCAGCGGCACGCGTTCGCCGGGGCGGATCACGATGATCTCGCCGGTGATGACCTGCGCGACGGGGCGGGTGATCTGGCGGCCTTCGACCTCGATCGTGGCCTCGTCAGGCGCCAGCTCGACCAGCGTGCGGATCGCCTCGCCGGTGCGACCTTTGGCGCGGGCTTCCATCCAGCGGCCAACGAGGATTAGGGTGACGATGACGGCGGCGGCCTCGAAATACACGTTCACAGTGCCGGCGGGCAGGATGCCGGGAGTTAGGACCGACACCAGAGAATAAAGGTAAGCCGCCGAGGCACCCAGTGCGACCAGCGCGTTCATCTCGGGCGCGCCGCGCAGAAGCGCCGGAATACCTTTGGCAAAGAACAGACGACCGGGGCCGAATAGAACAATCGTCGTTAGGATCAGTTGGAACCAATGCGACACCCCCTGCCCGATGTTTTGCATGACCCAATGGTGGAACGGCGGATACAGATGCCCCCCCATCTCGATCACGAAGACCGGCAGGGTCAGGGCCGCGGCAAGCAGTGCTTTGTGCTTCAACACTCGTGCTTCGTCGGCCTTGTCGCGCGGCCCGGTCGTGCTGCTGTCGGCGCGCGGGGTCGTCGGGAAACCAGCCTTTGTGATCTTCGCAGACAGCGCTTCGGGCGTTACGGATCCAGTCAGGAAGGTTACGAACGCGCGCTCCGAGGCAAGGTTTACGCGGGCATCCAGCACGCCGGGCGTGGCTTTCAGCATCCGCTCGACCCGACCCACACAGGCCGCGCAGGACATCGACTGGACGTCCAGAACCACCGTGTCGCGCCGCGCCGGATAGCCCGCACGATCCAGCGCGGAGGCAAGGCCTTCAGTCGTGGCGGGGGCTGCGAAGGACACCTGCGCGGTTTCGGTGGCAAGGTTCACAGGGGCAGCCTCCACGCCTTTTACCGCGCCCAAGGCACGCTCGGCACGCCCCACGCAGGACGCGCAGGACAGGTTTTCCAGCTCGAGTGTGAGTGTTTTCAAGGCAGCCATGAGATTCTCCGATATGACAGAGTATAGATAGAGGTTCCAGTGACTGGAAGGTCAAGAAGCTCGAGAAATAAATGCCATATTGACCCGCGACCGGGACGCTGTATTCAGAATGCTGAACATGACAGGAGCCAACATGACCACTTTCCACGTCCCCGATATGAGCTGCGGCCACTGCAAAGCCTCGATCACCGAAGCGCTGGAAGGATTGGGCGAGGTTACGCTGAGCTTCGACATGGATGCCCGTGAGGTGCAGGTGGAAGGGTTGGAGGCTGCCGCCGTCATCGACGCGCTGGACGAAATCGGTTTTCCCGCCACCGCCAAATAAAAACCCCGGCGCTTGACCGGGGTTCTTCTTAGCGTTTGTGACAGGCCACCTGCTGGCCATTGCCGCGATCCGTCAGGGACGGCTTGGTCTCCGCGCATTCCGGCCCGGCAATCGGGCAACGGGTGCGGAACACACAGCCCGAGGGCGGGTTCAGTGGCGACGGCAGATCGGCGTCCAAGATCATCACCTCTTTCGAGGCTTCCGCCGTGGGATCCGGGATCGGCACCGCGGAAATCAGCGCTTCCGTGTAGGGATGGCCGGGCGAACGATACAGCTGCTCGGCCTCGCTGATTTCGACCACATTGCCCAGATACAGCACCATCACGCGGGTCGAGATGTGTTTCACAACCGACAGGTCATGCGCGATGAAGATCAGGCTCAGGCCCATCTCTTCCTGAATTTCCATCAGCAGGTTGATCACCTGCGCCTGAATGGACACGTCCAGCGCGGACACAGGTTCATCACAGATGATCAGTTGCGGCTTCACGATCAGCGCACGGGCAATCCCGATCCGCTGACACTGCCCGCCCGAGAACTCGTGCGGGTAGCGGTTGATCATGTTGGGCAGGATGCCGACGCGATCCAGCACCTCACGCACGCGGTCCTTGACCTCGGAAGGCGACAGGCCCGGGTGGTGGGTCTTCAGCGGCTCGGCCACGATCTGGCCGATCGTCATGCGCGGGTTCAGCGATGCCAGCGGATCCTGAAAGATCATCTGCATCTCTTTGCGGTGCTCGCGCATGTCGTGATGGTTGAGCTGCAACAGGTCATCGTCCAGCCACATCACGGTCCCAGCCTCGGCAGGGACCATGCGCATGATGGCGCGGGCCAGCGTGGACTTGCCACAGCCGCTTTCGCCCACGATGCCCAGCGTCTCGCCCGGCATCAGATCGAAATCGACCCCGTCAACGGCCTTCAGCGTGTCGGTCGGTGTCCAAGGCATCGCACCCTGACGCTTGATGTCGAACCAGACCTTCAGGTCACGGACGGAAAGCAAGGGGGATTGCATGTTCATGACAGCTCCTCCAGAGATTTCAGACAGGCCCGGCGACGCACCGCGCGGCCCGTGACACCATCCAGCGTCGGGCGTTGAACGGCGCATCGATCATCCGCAAAATCACAACGCGGCGAGAACGGGCACCCCTTGGGCATGTTCATCATGTTGGGCGGGCTGCCGGGAATGGTCGCCAGCGTATCGCTTTCGATATCCAGACGCGGCACGGCTTTCAAAAGGCCCATCGTGTAGGGATGGGTCGGCATCTCGAACAGGCCTTTGGTGGTGCCATATTCCATCTGCTGCCCACCATACATGACCAGCGTTTCACGACACGATCCTGCAATCACGCCAAGGTCGTGGGTGATTAGGATGATCGACATGTTGAAGTCCTTTTGCAGGTCTTCAAGCAGCTTCATGATCTGCGCCTGAACGGTCACGTCCAGCGCCGTCGTGGGTTCATCCGCCACCAGAATGTCGGGTTTGCACAGAAGCGACATGGCGATCATCACACGCTGCCGCATCCCGCCCGAGAACTCGTGCGGATACATGGTCACGCGCTTTTTCGCTTCGGGAATGCGCACGGCGTCCAGCATCTCGACTGCCTGTTTCACGGCCTCGCGCTTCGAGATACCTTTGTGGTGCGTCAGCACCTCGGCCATCTGATCGGACACCCGCAGGAATGGGTTCAGACAGGTCATCGGATCCTGAAAGATCATCGCAATACGCTCGGCGCGGATCTTGTTCAGCTGCGCCAGCGGCATGTTCAGGATCTCTTGCCCTTCAAGCTTCACCGAACCGGTCGCCTGACCGTTCTGGGCCAGCAGCCCCATGATCGCAAAGACGGTCTGGCTTTTGCCCGATCCGCTTTCGCCTACTACGCCAAGGGTTTCCCCGGCTTCCAGATCAAAGCTGATCTTGTCCACAGCGGTCACGGTGCCGTCGGGCGTATCGAATTTGACGCTCAGGTCACGGACTTCAAGTAGTGCCATAACTCACGCCCCCCTTAACGGTCTTTCGGGTCCAGCGCATCGCGCAGACCGTCACCGATGAAAAAGAAACAGAAGATGGTGACCACGAAGAAGAACAGCGGGAAGGCAAGATGCCATAGCGTCCCATAGTTCATGGTCTTGGTGCCTTCCGACAGAAGCGCACCCCAGCTGGTGAAGGGTTCCTGAACGCCAAGGCCAAGGAACGAGATGAAGCTTTCCGTCAGGATCATCTGCGGCACCAGAAGCGTCGCATAGACCACCACCACGCCCAGAAGGTTGGGCACAATGTGGCGGATGATGATGCGCCATGTAGGGACGCCGATGGCGATGGCCGCTTCCACGAACTCGCGGTTCTTGATGGACAGGGTTTGGCCGCGGACGATGCGGCTCATGTCCAGCCATGCGGTCAGGCCAATACCAACGAAAATCATGGTGATCGAGCGTCCGGCGACGACCAGAAGCAGGATCAGAACGAACATATACGGGATCGACATGAAGATATCGACCAGTCGCATCATGATGCTGTCCACGCGTCCGCCGATGAAGCCCGCGGTCGCGCCATAGATGGTACCAACGATCACCGCGACCAGTGCGCCGATCACGCCCACGGCCAGCGAGATGCGCGAGCCTTGGACCACGCGGTTATACAGGTCGCGTCCGTTCTCATCGAACCCGAAATAGTGCCCGTTCGAGATCGAGGGTTTCCCCGCGGTCGCGACGTTACCAAGCACGTCCCAGTCGATCGTCTCGATATCGTATTCACTGATGGCCTGCCCAAAGAGCGAGAAGAGCACGATCAGCGTCAGCACGACCACCGAGACCATCGCGGCACGGTTGGCCACGAAACGGCGGCGCGCATCCGCCCAAAGCGAGCGGCCTTTGACGTCTTCGGCCATCCGCTCGGCGATCTCGCGGGTTTTGGGTTGTTGGAAGGGTTGAGCAAGTCTGTCGTTCATTGTCCTACCCTCACAGACGGATCTTCGGGTCGATCCACGCGTAGAGGATATCAACCACCATGTTGAACAGGATCGTCATCGACCCCAACAGAATTGTCAGGCCCATCATGACCGCATAGTCCCGGTTAAAGGCCGAGTTCACGTAGAAGTAGCCAATGCCGCCGGTGCCGAAAATCGCGTCAATAATGAACGATCCGGTGACCATGCCCACAAAGGCCGGGCCAAGGTAGGAAATCACCGGCAGAAGGGACGGTTTCAGCGCGTGACGCCAGATGATGACATTGTCCGGCAGACCCTTTGCGCGGGCGGTGCGGATGAAGTTCGACCGCAGCACTTCCAGCATGGACGAGCGTGTCAGACGGGCAATCGACGCCATATAGCTGGTCGACAGCGCGATGACCGGCATGATGATGTGCTGCCATTGGCCGCCATTCCAGCCGCCGCCGGGCAGCCAGCCAAGCCAAAGGGTAAAGACCAAGATCAGGATCGGGGCCATAACGAAGTTCGGCAGCACCTGCGCGCCGATGGTTACGCCAACCGCGAAGTAATCCAGCCAGCTGTTCTGACGGATCGCGGCCGAGATGCCCAGCGCGCCGCCGATGATGATCGCGACCAAGAACGAGATGATCCCGTAGGTCAGCGTCACCGGGAAGCCCTGCGCGATGATGTCATTCACCGAACGGTCTTTGTATTTATAGCTCGGGCCAAAGTCGAACTGGGTCACGATGCCCACGACATAGTCCCAAAGCTGCTTATAGACAGGCTGATCCAGCCCGTATTTCGCCTCGATATTGGCGAGGACCTGCGCGGGCAAGGGACGTTCGGATGTGAACGGCCCGCCGGGCGCGGTCTGCATCAGCCAGAATGAAGCGACCAGAAGAATGATAAGTGTGGGGATCGCGACGGCGACCCTGCGTATGATGAAGTTAAGCATCTTTACCCCTAGGAGATGCGGCGTTGTCGGATCCAAGTATACACGAATGTGGCGGACCCTACGTAAAGCCGGATCAGGCGCCTATGACAGTTTGGTTAACGGTCTTCGTTGATCTGGATCAGAAACGCAGATGCGGGTGGGGCACCGCACGCGATGCGCGGTGCCCCTGTTTCAGATCAGATCCGGCTTATTTCGCGACCTTGTACAGGTCTTTCGAATACCAGTTCTGCTCTACGTTTTCGACGGGCCAGCTGCCGATCAGCTCGGGCTTGATCATGAAGCTACCAGCATAGTGGTAGATCGGGATGATCGGCATGTCGGCGGCGATGATTTCTTCAACCTTGGTGTAGTTCGGCTGAGGATTGTCCATCGTTTTAGCGTCTGCCAGCAGGCTGTCGACCATGTCGTTCGCGTACTTGGCGTCGTTATAGCCCGAGCCCGACTGGACCAGATCCAGGAAGGTCGAGGCTTCGTTATAGTCACCACACCAGCCAGCGCGCGCGATCTCATAGTTCTGCTCGCCGCGGGTGGTCAGGTAGGTCTTCCATTCCTGGTTTTCCAAGGTGACGTTCACGCCCAGGTTCTGCTTCCACATCTGGCTGACAGCCAGCGCCACTTTCTTGTGGGCTTCCGAGGTGTTGTAGAGCAGGGTCAGGTCGATCGGGTTGTCCTTACCGTAACCAGCTTCGGTCATCAGCTCGACAGCCTTGGCGTTACGTTCGTCCTGGCTCCAACCTGCATAGTCAACCGACGGCACTTCGAAGCCAGCGGTCGCACCGGGGGTGAAGGTATATGCTGCGGTTTGGCCGCCCTGCAGGACCTTCTCGGTGATGATGTCGCGGTTGATCGCATAGGACAGAGCGCGACGGACGCGGTCGTCTTTCAGGAACTCAGGCGTGCTGTCGGACACGTTGATCGTGTAGTAGTACGAGCACAGACGCGGGAAGGCGGTAGCCTCGTCCGGGTTCGACTCTTTCAGCGACGGATACTGACCTGCGGGGATCTCGGTGCGGTCCAGTTCGCCAGCCTGATAGCGGGTCAGAGCGACGTTTTCGTCGTTGATCACCAGCGAGGTGACTTTCTCGATGATGGTGTTGTCGTTGTCCCAGTACATCGGGTTGCGTTCACGCACCAGACGCTCGTTGGCGACGTGCTCGGTCAGCTTGTAGGCGCCGTTCACAACGATGTTCTCGGGCTTGATCCAGTCCGCACCGTGGGCTTCGATGGCCCATTGTGGGGTCGGGAAGGTCGAGGTGTGGGTGGTGGTCAGCGCGAAGTACGGCAGCGAGCTTCCCAGCGTGACTTCCAACGTGTGGTCGTCAATGGCTTTCACGCCCAGCTCTTCGACCGGCATGTCACCCGACATGACTTCGGCGGCATTCTTGATGCCCATGACTTCCATGTACCACTGGTATTCCGAGGCGGTGGCCGGATCGGCCAGACGACGCCACGCGTAAACAAAGTCGCCAGCGGTGACGGGCTTGCCGTCCGACCATTTGGCGTCGTCACGCAGTTTGAAAGTATAGACGGTCTTGTCGTCATTGGTGGTGTGGCTCAGCGCAACACCCGGGACCAGCTCGCCTGCGCGGTTTTGGTTGTACAGGCCTTCAAACAGGTCGCGTACGATTTCCGAACCGGAAACGTCTTCCACGATCTGCGGGTCAACCGAGGTATGCTCGTCCAGCACGCGATAGGTGAAGGTCTGGTCTTCGGCCAGCTTCTCTCCGGTTTTCGGGTGCATCATGTCTGCGAAGGCCGGGCCAGCAAGTGCAAGGGCCGAGCCCAGCAGGGCAGCTTTGATCGAGATATTCATAAAATTCTCCCTAGTCATTTATGCGGTGGGACAGGTTGATTTTGGTCTAGTTCGGACCGCGAAAGACTCAGTCCATCTTCTCCTGTCGATGGAGCATCCTAAGCGCAACGCAAAGCGGGAAACAACCATTTACGGCGCGGCAAGCCATCTACCCGACTCCCCCGCTTTTTCAGCGAAATTCATGTAGTCTTCCGTCATTATCACGGCAACCTTCGTCAAAACGTCGATTGTTTGCGTCACCACCCCTGACGTCACGGTGATTATTGCCATTCGCGGTCGCCCGTGCGACCATTTGGTAAAACTATGAACACATCAATTGCCCAAGGGGTGAATTCCGTGAAAAGCGAACCGCAGACAACCTCGGACGAGGGGCTGAAAGCGTCGTCTGACCAGCTGCCGCAACTGGCCTTGCCCCGCAATCCGGGGATGGATCTGGACATGAACTGGGTGCGGGCCGTGCAGGCCAATACATCCGCCATCGAACGCCGCTGTGCGACCCTGTCGGGACGGCGCAGCGTGAAGAAGGACTATCAGGCCGCGTGGCTGTTGAAGGCGATCACCATGATTGACCTGACCACCCTGTCGGGCGATGACACCGAGGGCCGCGTGCGCCGTCTGTGCGCCAAGGCAGCCCAGCCCGTCCGGCCCGAGATCATGTCGGCCCTTGGGATGGAGCCTGTGACCACGGGCGCTGTCTGCGTCTATCACGACATGATCGAAACCGCCGTATCGTCCCTGAAGTCGCTTGGCGTGACCATGCCGGTTGCTGCCGTATCGACCGGCTTCCCGGCTGGCCTTAGCCCTTACCACCTGCGGGTCGAGGAAATCCGCGAAAGCGTGCGCGCCGGGGCAGAAGAAATCGATATCGTGATTTCGCGCCGCCACGTGCTGACCGGCAACTGGCAAGCGCTCTATGACGAGATGCGCGACTTCCGCGAAGCCTGCGGTGAGGCCCACGTGAAAGCCATCCTTGCGACTGGCGAGCTTGGCTCTTTGCGCAACGTCGCGCGTGCCTCGCTTGTCTGCATGATGGCCGGCGCTGACTTTATCAAGACCTCGACCGGCAAAGAAAGCGTGAACGCCACCCTGCCCGTCAGTCTGGTCATGATCCGCGCCATTCGCGACTATTTTGACGCCACCGGATACAAGGTCGGCTACAAGCCCGCAGGCGGGATATCGAAAGCCAAGGACGCGATCACCTATCTGTCGCTGATCAAGGAAGAGCTGGGCGATGACTGGTTGGACCCACATTTGTTCCGCTTCGGTGCCAGCTCGCTTCTGGGTGACATTGAACGCCAGTTGGAACATCACGTGACCGGCCATTACTCGGCCACCTACCGCCATCCGATGGGATAAGGACAAAGACATGACCGTGAAAGAAAAATTCGACAGCATGGATTATGGCCCGGCCCCGGAAAGCGCGGGCGAAGCGCTGGAGTGGATCGCGGCGCGCGACGGCGCGTTTGGCCTCTATATCAATGGCGCGATGACCAAGCCGGGCGAGTTGTTCGACAGCCGCAACCCGGCGACGGGCGAGGTTCTGGCGCAGGTGACACAGGCCAGCGCAGATGATGTAGACGTGGCGGTGATTGCCGCGCGCAAGGCACAGAAAAGCTGGGCCGCGCTGCCCGGCCATGCCCGCGCAAAATACCTCTATGCGCTGGCACGTCTGGTGCAGAAGCACGCGCGCCTCTTTGCTGTGCTCGAGAGCATGGACAATGGCAAGCCGATCCGCGAAAGCCGCGACATCGACATTCCGCTGGTCGCGCGGCATTTCTATTACCACGCTGGCATGGCGCAGCTTCAGGACGCCGAACTGCCGGATCGCGAGGCACTGGGCGTCTGCGGCCAGATCATCCCATGGAACTTCCCACTTCTGATGCTGGCGTGGAAAATCGCGCCCGCGATTGCGATGGGGAACACGGTGGTGCTGAAGCCTGCGGAATACACCTCGCTGACCGCACTCCTGTTCGCGCAGATTTGTGACGAGGCCGGTCTGCCCAAAGGTGTCGTGAACATCGTGACCGGTGACGGGCGCGTGGGCGAAGCCATCGTGACGCATGAGGGCATCGACAAGATCGCCTTCACCGGTTCGACCAATGTAGGTCGCCAAATCCGCCGCGCGACCGCCGGATCGGGCAAGTCCCTGACGTTGGAACTGGGCGGCAAGTCGCCCTACATCGTCTTCGACGACGCGGATCTTGATTCAGCGGTCGAAGGGCTGGTCGATGCGATCTGGTTCAATCAGGGCCAAGTCTGCTGTGCAGGCTCGCGCCTGATCGTTCAGGAAGGCATCGCGGATCGGTTCTATGCCAAGCTGAAGGCCCGCATGGGCAAGCTGCGCATTGGTGATCCGTTGGACAAATCCATCGACGTGGGCGCCGTGGTCGACCCGATCCAGCACCAGCGGATCGCCGATATGGTGAATGCCGGTGCCAGCGAGGGCGAGCTTTACCAAGCCCCCTGCCCGCTTCCCGATCAGGGTTGCTTCTATCCGCCCACGCTGATCACCGGGCTGTCCTCGGCATCCACATTGATGCAGGAAGAGATCTTCGGCCCCGTACTGGCCGCGACCACCTTCCGCACCCCGGTTGAAGCGGTCGAAATTGCCAACAACACTCGTTACGGACTGGCGGCGTCTGTCTGGTCCGAGAACGTGAACCTGACGTTGGACATCGCCCCGAAACTGGTCGCTGGCGTGGTCTGGGTAAACGGCACCAACATGTTTGACGCCGCTGCCGGATTTGGAGGCGTGCGTGAAAGCGGCTTTGGGCGCGAAGGCGGATGGGAAGGGCTGCAGGCCTATACCAAGCCGCGCGGGAAATCGGTTGCGTTGAAGCCGATTGCCCCCGTATCCGCGCCGAAAGACGCCAAAGTCGACGCGCTGGACCGCACCGCCAAATTCTATATCGGCGGCAAGCAGGCACGCCCGGACGGAGGCTATAGCCAAGCAATCTGGTCGAAATCCGGCGCCCTTCTGGGCCATGTAGGCATCGCCAACCGCAAGGACATCCGCAACGCGGTCGAGGCCGCGACGGCAGCAAGCGGCTGGGCCAAGACCACCGGCCATGCCCGCGCGCAGATCCTCTATTACATCGGCGAAAACCTCTCGGCCCGTGCAGGTGAGTTCGCCGCCCGGATCGACGCCATGACGGGCGGACGCAGCGGCGCAAAAGAGGTCGACGCGGCCATCTCGCGTCTGTTCACCTATGCCGCATGGGCCGACAAGTTCGACGGCGCCGCCAAACCCGTGCCGATGCGCGGCGTGGCGCTGGCGATGAACGAACCGGTCGGCGTGATCGGTGGGTTCTGCCCGGACGAGGCGCCGCTGCTTGGACTGGTGTCCTTGATGGCACCAGCGATTGCGATGGGCAACCGCGTGGTGCTGGCAGCGTCACAACCCTTCCCGCTGGCGGCTACCGACTTCTATCAAGTGCTGGAAACCTCGGACGTCCCCGGCGGCGTGGTGAACATCGTCACCGGAGATCACGCCACGCTGGCCGCACCCTTGGCCGGTCACTTGGGCGTGGATGCGGTCTGGTCGCATTCGGGCGCCGACATCTCGGCCACGGTCGAGCTGGAAAGTGCGGGCAATCTGAAACGCAGCTGGGTCAACAACGCCCACGCGCGTGACTGGATGGGGGCCGCAGGTGAAGGCCGCGAGTTCCTAAGCCACGCGACCGAGGTCAAAACCGTCTGGGTGCCCTACGGCGAGTAACCCAGCCGATAAATCAAAAAGCGCCGCGTGAGGGTCCCTCGCGCGGCGCTTTTTTCATTCCAGCGGAAGCACTTACTTCTTCTTGCGCCACGTCCCCAGCCAACGGGATACGCGGCCCTTGGCCTCATCCGCGCGGGCATCTACGGCGTCCCACGCCTCGCTTGCGTCCTCAAGCGCGGGGTCGATCGAGCGTTGGCGGAACTGCACCCACAGCGCGCGCGCAAAGCCGACAGCCACAGCGAGGAACAGGAAGAACGCGATGTTAAACCACGGGATGATCGTCACGTCCGGCCCAGCCACGGGGCGAATGCCGACCGCGTTGGGGAAGACCGAGATCAGCTCGTTCCGCCAACCATAATGCGTGATCACCGCCCATTTGGGCTCCTCGGCGGTCGAGCGCAAATCGTCGACCTCGGTCTGCAAGCTGGCGGTATCGAACTTGAAATAGAACGGCCAAGACCAGCCGGTGTCTTCGTTGCGATAGACCATCACCTCTTCCGCATCCGTGCGGATGAAGCCCAGCAGGTAGGTCTTCTTTTTCACCGTCTGCACAAACTGCACATCACGGTTGATCAGGCCCGCGGATTGGTCATCCGGTTTCGACCAGAAAATCCGGGTCCAGTCGTCCAGATCCTGACGTTCCTGATAGGTGTTCACAACACGCACCACGTCATGTTGCGGCAGCGTGTAATGTAGCACGCCAAACAGGATCAGCGCGATTAGGCTGCGGATGATGATACGGAAACGGCGCATATTGAACCTCAGTTAATAAGTATAATCGACAGCAGCACCAGCAGCGCGGGCACCACATAAACCAGCAAAATCAGCTTCGGGCGGAAGCTTTTCTGATAGTCCTCCATCCCCTCGCGCAACCACGCTTCGCGGTCGCTTTCATTGCCGTTGGGATGTTCTTCGGCCCATTGCTCTTCGAGCTTCTCCAGACGGACCGAACGGGAATACAGGCTGACGAGCACATAGATGATGCTCAGCCCGATAAAGCCGAAAATGATCAGTCGTAGAAATCCCATCCCTATCTTCCTTTCACCGAACCCCAAGGGCCAACCATTTCAATCACTTGCTCGCGGGTGCGTTTGCGCGTTGTCGTCGGCACTTTCAGCGCGTCTTTGCGCCCGCCAAACAGCTTATCACGGGCACCGGCCTTATTAGCCATATAGTCACGATGCAGGAATTCTGCCACAAACTCGCGCTTTTCGTCCGGCCATGTGGCGTAGGAAGCATAGAAGAGTTCCTTGTGGCAGATGAACAGTTGGCGGAAGTCCATCGGGGCAAGCTCGGACAGCAATTGGTTTATAAGGTCGCGGTCCGGGTGATCAGGCCGCGCGCGCAGAGTGTAGAAATAGGCCGGGTGACGGCTGTCGATCCGGGGCCACTGCCCACCCGCTTCAGCCCAGCGCACCAGCGCGGCCAGTCCGTGGAAAGCCTGCGGCAGGTTACGCCCCATCCGCTGCGCCACGTGCCGCAAAGTGCGCGAGGACATGTCGCCCAGCTCCATCCCGGCCGAGGTCGCGGCGTCCACCAAAATGAACTCCATCTTCTGGCGCAGGATCCGTGCGCCCGACGCGCCGCGTTCTTTCACCAAAGGCTCGACTAGATCGTTCTTGCGCAGGAAGCTGGCGATGCGGTTGGGTTCGGTCGTGTCGATGACGGGCAGACGCGGGAAGCGCTCCATCCGGTCCTTGTCGCCCGAGACCACCACGCAAGGGCTTTCCACATCGCGGAAGATGTAGAGCCCGCCAAAATGCACGGTCCAGAAATTGCCCTGCTCAAATTCTTGCACGCCCAGATCGACAGGAACGCGCGTCACGTCCCCGGTTTCGCGGGCCAGTTCAATCATCTCGGCGATCAGATCGTCGTCATACCAGGCGTTTTCGGCGGTCTGGAAATGGTCGATCTTCTCGGCCAGTTCGCGGGCGTTTTTGACGTGGCTTTGGGTCGTGTCGGCCTCGATCAGGATCTTGCGAATGTCGAACAGCCGCGCGGGATCCGAAATGTCATAGACCGAGTTCATCAACTCGCCCGCCACCGCGTCATGGGCAGTTAGCGCGAACAGCTTCGCCTCGTTATCCGCAATGAACTGGCGAAGGATGCCGCGCGAGGTCGAGAACATGGCACCCAACAGCGGCGCCTTCTTTTGGTCCACCGTCAGAATGATAAACTGCCGGTTGCAGCCATTGGGGTTGAGGTAGAGCGGGTCTTTGAACTCTTCCCCGATCTCGGGCGAGAAGCCGGAAATATCGATGTGGAACTCTTTCAGCTTCGTCTGTTTGCCCGCCAGCCCCTTGAGCGCACGGTTATACCGCTCGATCAGCGCCGGGCTGTCGACCCGGATCAGATTGCCAAACATGAGGCCGCGTTGGATGAGGCGTTTCATGTTGCGCCTCCCATTTTTGCTCGTAGGAGTATTTCCAACGGCTGTTGGCCTTTCTCGTAGTCCCTTCTGAATTCATCATCTTCGCTTAGCGTATCGTACATAATGTCGCGTTTCTCTCTGAGAGACTGTTGTGCGACTTCCCTAGTCGCTTCGGAACCGTTTGGATTAATCGCCCTAAGGTAAGTCTGCAAAACAATCTTCAGCTCAAACTCAAGCTCGAAAACAGGAGCGACGAGATCCTTGAGTGTAGACCCCCAAATCACATCCGCTTCCAACAAAGCTGGGTACAGCTCCGCACGGACCTCAGTTACTTTGTCCCAACGCCTCTCGTAGACGGCGGCGGTTTCCGAAAAGCGTTTCTCGCTGTAGTCTGAAAACGCTTCTTTCCCTGCCATCGCTTCTTTTGTTTCCGCACTCCAAATTGCTGGGTGCCTAACTGTTGCAAGCGCGTCCCGATGCCTGAAGATGAGCATCAGGATTTTACGAGCTAGCTCGTGATCACTTTGCCATCTTTTCTCTTTCTTCCACGCATCGACCCCACGGTGCGCCGAATATGCGCCCCATACTGCTGCTGAGCCAGCAAGAAGCGTCCCGAACGCGACGATCACATCAGGGGTCTCAGGAAGAGTCCACATTCACTTCCCCTCCAAATACCGCTTCTTCGCCTCTTCCTGACGGCCGAAGTCGCGGACCATCGCCTCGATGGCGACCTCGTCGGATTTGTCGGCATAGCGGAATTCTGAATCGGCGTAGCGGTTAACCTCTTGGATCACCATGTCGGTGGTGATGGGCACGCGCAGCTCAGAAATCATGTCTTTCTTGGTGTCATAGTCTTTGACCAAGAACAGCTCGGGGTTTTCCATCCATTCGTCGGGCAGTTCAAAGTCCATCGCGCGGACTTTCACCGCGTCGGTGATGTTCTTGATCGAGCGGCCCGTGAAACGCGGGTCGGCCTCCTGAATGCCCTTCAGATAGGTGCCGATTTTGGCGATGTCATCCAGTTCTCCGATCTTGGCATGCACGCGGTCGAACACGTTCATCAGCCCCGATTCCTGCGGCTTGTTATGCGCCTCGAAACTGCGCGCGACGGCGGATTTGATTTCCTGCGCACCGTACAGATCATGCTTGCCCAGCGGGATGTCGTGGTTCTTACCCATGAGCAGATGCAGGATGTCGATATAGTCCTCGCGCGTTTGGGGACCGTCCACCAAGAAGCGCGCGCCGGCGCGTTGGCGCAGGGCGTCGTCCACATTCTCGGGGTAATTCGAGAACATGCCGAAGGTGCAATTGCCGCGCACCACGGTGTTGGCGCCCGCGAAGCTTTCCATCAGGACCGCCGTGACCTCTTGCTGGCCCGCACTGGATTGGCGATCCCCGCGCTTGCCCGCGATCTGGTCAATGTCATCCACGGTGCCAAAGCCGATCACATTGGGGTCGAGCACATTGTTGATGAAGGCCTTCGCGTTCTGGCCCGACTTGCCCTGATAGCTGTCGATATTGTCGATGCCGAAGTTCTGATAGCGGAACGGATAGCCCGCCACCGCGCAGTAGTCATTGATCAGCCCGGCCATCATCTGGATCAGCGTGGTTTTCCCGGTGCCCGGCTTGCCGTCGCCCATGAAGGTGAAGATGAAGCCGCCAAGTTCCGCGAACGGGTTCAGCTTGCGGTCGAAGTCATAGGCCATCAGCATCTTGGCCAGCTTCATCGCTTGGTACTTGGCGATGTGGTTACCCACGACCTCGTTCGGTTTCTTGAAGGTCATCGTGATCTTTGACCCGCGATGCGCGCGCGACGGCGTGAAGCCGGAAATGGTCAGATCATCGGCCTCGACACGGTAGTTGGCCGAGGTGAACGGACCAAGATGGCTAGCGGTTTGGGCGCGCAGGGCAACCTTCTCCATCAACTGTTCGACGAAGGCCAGAACGGTTGGGACCAGCTTGTCTTCCGAGGTCACGAAGGTGGCCAGTTCCTGATCCAGCTCCCACAGCGCCCCGTTCAGGGCAAGGGGCGCGTTGTCGGTCAGGATTTCCTCGACCGCGCCGACCTCGATCGGGGTTTCGCTGGCGTGGTCGGCCAGCAGGTACGAGGTCGCGTTGCCGAAGACGTACAGGACGATCAGCGCTTCGGCGGTCAGGAGTTCCGAGAAGGCAGTGGATTTGTCCGCGCCCAGACGCCCTTCAAGGTTTGCGCGACGCAGAGCGGCGAGTTCAGTCTGCTCCGCGAACCCCTCACCCACCGCCAGCGCAATCGCGATGGCGCGGCGCAGGGTGTGTAGGACGGTCGCCTGCATGGGAGAGACCAGCAGATCATCCCCGTCCGAGCTTTCGATCCGTTCGACCAGATGTACTCCTTCGGGCCGCGCGGTGGAGCGTGTCACCAGCCCCGGCGTGGTCGACCGGAACCGCCGCGCGCGCCCGATACCCGGGCTGCGTTCCGCCTTGGGCGCGTCCTTCGGCTTGGCGATCCGGGGCGTGTGATCAAACCCATCCAGATGCCCCGCAGCGGCCACGTAATGCGCGCGGATTTCTTCTTCGCGAAGCTCCATCAGGTCAGCGGGTAAAGACATCGAATACTCCTAAATCAACGGTAGGACAGAACCCGGCCACCCGGGCTGACAACAAATTTACGTACGTCGTGGAACCCGGCGGGGTTCTTTTCGGCCAGCACCTGAAAGGGGCGCTCGGGCATGATGATGGCGCGTTCCATGCTGGTCGCACCGATGGTCGAGCCCGCGCCCGCAAACGGGTCGAGCGCGAAGACCTGACGTTCGACCTTGCCGAACCAACCGGATTTCTCTTGCTTCACCGATGCGCTTTTCAGCTCCTCTACGGTCCAGGCCAGCGCCCAGTCTTCACCGGGCGGGCTTTTCGCCTGCTCCAACACCTCGCGCAGAGGGCCGGTCTGACGGGTGAAGGTGTGGCTGTACATCGGGCCGACATGGAAGCGGCGCAGGCGTTTAGGGTGCAGGTCGTCGAAATCCTTGTCGAACCCGGTGGCGATGGTCACCAGCTGAAGCCCCGCCATCGACTGCGCCATCAGATGCGACTGAACCTGAGGCCAACGGCGTTCGTCTTTGGGCAGCGCGGTACGGCCGGTGTCTTCCAGCTCCATCAGATAGATGGTGGGCAGGTTCACCTCGCTATCATAGACCGCCCAATGGGCCAGATAGACGCGGCGGGGATCGCGGCCCTCGCCCTTGTTGTGGCGCCAGATCACGTCGGGATGCATCTGCGGCCAGAACAGATCACCGCGCTGAAGCTCTTCGTAATAAAGCCGCTGCGACAGGGCGTATTGCAGCCGTTTCGGGACCGTCAGATCGCCGACGATCTGGCTAACCATCTGGCTTTTCAGGTCCTCGACCGAGGCCATGCCCTTCAGATGCGTGCCCGCCTGCGCGGCGTCCGAGGCCATCTGCAACAGCTCCGCATGGATCGGAAACCCGCTGTCGCGGCGATCAAAGGTTAGCGTCGCCCCGCCCAACCCATAGGCCGTTTCGGACATGTGATACTTGTTCGCCAGCGCCTTGAAGCTGAGACCCAGCTTGATCAGGTAGCGCGCGAGCACATCGACCTCGTCGCGGCTCAGCTTGCCCTCGACCTCCATCTGCCCCGCCACACGGGCCAAATGCGCGGTGATCTTCTCGAATTTCGAGAAGTACCGCCGCGTGATCTGCGTGTCCGTCAGTTCGGCATGGTCGCGCGGGGCGAAACCGGCCGAGGCACGTTCGGAGGTTTTGATGTCGTTCGTCATTACTTCCAATCAAACCGAAAAGGGTGGCGCCTGACCCTGGGTGGGTGCGAAGCGCCCTCCCGTGGGGAGGGTCGGGCGCTGCCCGGCGTGTCCGCCGGGCGAAAGACCTTAGCCCCCATACAGGTTCTTGTCGTGCTTCTCGACGATCTCGGCGAAGCGGCGGGCGAAGCGTTCGTCGGCTTTGGCTTTCTGCTCTAGCACGTCACGGGCAAAGACCATCTGGTCTTCGTGGGCTTCCATCATATCGGCCATGCGCTGGTTCGTCGCCGTGCCAATCGCGGCCATCGCGGCTTGGGCTTCCTTGTCGGTTTCGACGCCAATCTCGTTGATCCGGTGCGCCACATCCTGCTGCTGCGCGGTTTTCAACGACTTGGTCAGCGCATCATACAGCACCACGCGCTGCTTGGTGTCTGTCTGCAGCTTGTTGATCAACACCATCTGCGTCGCGGCTTGGTTTTGCAAGCTGTCGACCCATGTTTTGCCCTTCTCGATATAGCGCTCCAACGTCTGCGATTTGGCGAGCTTCACTTGCTCTTCCTGCACCATCTCGTTGTACTGGCTGTTTAGATCGGCCAGTTCAGTCTCAAGCTGCGTACGTTTGGCGGCGTCCTGTTCGTTGGCGATCTTGTTCTCAAGCTCGATGATCTTGGGGTCCATACCCAGAATCTCGGCGCGCAGGCTTTCCAGCTCGCCTACGGTCATTTCGCGCTCGTCCAGCGTGGTGGACAGGTTCGCGCCCACCTTTTCCTTCTGCTCGTTCAGCATCGCCAGTTGGCCTTCCAGAAGGTTCACGATGCTGTCGGACTGCGCGATCAGCTCTTGCAACTTATCGTCGATGGACGCCGTGCGCATCCGTTCCTGACGCATGCTTTCCGATTTCGCTTTCGAGAAGATGCCCACAAAGCTTTCCCAGCCCGTCTTCGACCGCATCTGGTCGAAATCGGTTGAAAAGCCCGAGGTCACGTCGTCCAGTCCCATGATCAGCTCGGCGATGTTGGCATTCATCGCTTTGGTGTGGGCGTGCACGTCGTCCAGCGTCGCGTTTTCAATGTCGATCGAGATATCTTCGCCGCTGGCCGCTTTCGCACGCGCGGTTTCGATCCGTGTGGTCAGTTCGGAAATTTTGGCCTGCGCCTCTTCAACTTGCGTCTGGCTTTCACGAATCTGCTTATCAAAACTGGACATGTGCCCTCCTTCTATCCACCAAATCTTCGGTCAGGTCTTGTTGCCCGCGCGAAAGATGTTAATCACTGTTACATTAGCATTTAGGTTGAGCTTACCGCGATTTAAAGACCCGCAACAGCGTTTTCCTTCGCGTTTTCGGCGAAATTCGACGGGGGGAAACTCTGCCATTGAGATGCGCGCGTGGGGGGCCTAGGGTCTTGGCATGACCGACAAAATCGACCCACTTCTGACCGAAATCGCGCGGCGTCAGGATGACCTGATCCGGCTGACCCAAGACCTGATCCGCATCCCGACACTGAACCCTCCGGGGCGCGAATATCGCACGATCTGCACCTATATCGCCGAACGCATGGGCGCGCAGGGCTGGACGGTCGAACTTATCCGCGCCGAGGGCACACCGGGGGACAGTGTGGACTATCCCCGCTGGAACGTGATTTGCCGCCACGAGGGCGAAACCCCGGGAGACTGTGTGCATTTCAACAGCCACCATGATGTGGTCGAGGTGGGTCACGGCTGGACCAAGGACCCGTTTGGCGGCGAATTGGAAGACGGCAAGGTCTATGGGCGCGGAGCATGCGATATGAAGGGCGGACTGGCGGCGTCGATCATCGCAGCCGAGGCGTTTGTGGCACTTTATCCCGACCATGCGGGTGCGGTGGAAATCAGCGCCACAGCCGACGAGGAATCCGGCGGCTATGGCGGTGTCGCCTATCTGGCCGAGAAGGGCTATTTCAACCCGGACCGCGTACAGCATGTGATCATCCCGGAACCCCTAAACAAAGACCGCATCTGTCTGGGCCATCGCGGGGTCTGGTGGGCTGAAATCGAAACCAAGGGGCGGATTGCCCACGGTTCCATGCCGTTCCTTGGCGACAGCGCCATTCGCCACATGGGCGCAGTGCTGGAGGAAATGGAACGCCACCTGTTCCCGCTTCTGGCCACCAAGCACACGGATATGCCCGTTGTGCCCGAAGGTGCGAAGCAATCGACGCTGAACATCAACTCGATCCACGGTGGCGAGCCAGAGCAAGACCCCGGCTTCACCGGCCTACCCGCGCCCTGTGTGGCCGACCGCTGCCGCATCGTGATCGACCGACGTTTTCTGATGGAAGAGGACATCACCGAGGTGAAGGCCGAGGTCAGCCGGATGCTGGAAGCGATCCGCGCCGAACGTCCCAATTTCGAGTACGAAATCCGCGACATGCACGAGGTCATCCCAACGATGACCGACAAGGACGCGCCTGTGGTGACCTCGACCGCGGCGGCGATCGAGAAGGTGCTGGGTGCGCAGCCGTCTTATGTGGTCAGCCCGGGCACCTATGACCAGAAGCATATCGACCGGATCGGTAAGCTGAAGAACTGCATCGCCTATGGGCCGGGCATTCTGGATTTGGCGCATCAGCCTGACGAATGGGTCGGTGTGCAGGACATGATCGATAGTGCGGGTGTGATGGCTTTGGTGTTGAAAGAGCTGCTGGGGTAAAGGGGGCGCTGCCCCCGCCTGACCGGACGATGTCCGCTCAGGCTCCCCCGGGATATATATGACAAGAAAATGCGGGGTTATTCACGGGCGCGCAGGACGCGGGCGGGTTTCGCGGATAGCGGGCGGTAGGCGAAGAAAAGACCCGCGAGGACGGTGGCGAGGACGCCGCCAGACACGATCGCAAGGGCATTGGGCAGGTCAAACGCGAAGCTTTCTTCCATGATGTAGTGGGTCACGGCCCAGCCAGCGATGCCGCCAGCGACCACGGCCACCAGACCAGCAGCGGCACCCAAAACGGCCGAACGGATGGCGAAGTTCACAAGGATGCCTGCGCGGGTTGCGCCGAGGGTCTTCAGGATCGCCGCCTCGTAGGTGCGGGCACGTTCCCCCGCAGCGGCGGCGCCCATGAGCACCACAAACCCGGTGACCAACGTGGCGAGCGCACCATAAGTGATGGCGGCAGACACCTGCCCCATCAGCCCCGTGATCTGGGTGATCGCATCACGGACCGAGATCAGGGTGATGTTCGGGTGGGCATTGCCGAGGTCTCGTAGGATTGCGGCCTCGCCTTCCTGCTTGGAATAAATCGTGGCGATATAGCTGTGCGGTGCCCCGGCCAACGCCGAGGGGTTCATGGTCAGGATAAAGCCCATGCCCGCTTGGCTGAAATCCACCTCGCGCAGTGATGTGATTTCACCGGTGATATCGCGGCCCAGAATGTTGATGGTCAACTGGTCTCCGATGCCGATCCCCATCTCGCGTGCTTCTTCGGCGGCGAAACTGATTTGGGGCGGGCCCTGGTAGTCTTCGGGCCACCATTCGCCCTCGACCACCGTCGTGCGGGTGGGCTGGGCAGAATAGGTCAACCCCCGATCACCCCGGATGACCCAGTGACCGCCGGCCACCTCGCGCGCGGGGCGGTCGTTGATCTGGGTGATCACGCCGCGTAGCATGGGGGCGGTGTCGATACGACTGACGAAGGGATCGCCGTCTAGGCGGGCTTTGACGGCGTCGATCTGGTCGGGCTGGATGTCTACGACAAAGAAGCTGGGGGCGACGTCCGGCAGGTCTCGCGAGATCGCTCCGCGCAGGTTGTTGTCGATCTGCCCGACGGCGGCCAGTACCGCCAGCCCAAGACCAAGCGATAGGACCACCGCCCCAGCCTCGCCCCCCGGGCCGCCGACAGCGGTGAAGGCCATGCGCAGTGTCGGCACACGACGCAAGATCTGGCGGTGGCCCAGCCAGCGGGCGGCGTATTTCACGGCGATGCCCGTCAGGACCAGCGTGGCGAAGGCACCGCCAAGGCCAATGAAGCTCCACATTGCCAAGGGCGCCATGCCCGAGAACCGCGCGGCCACCCAGACCAGCAGCGCCAGAATGGCGACGCAGAGCCCGATGAACAGCGGACGCGGCAGGCGGTTTGAACCAAGGGCCGCGTCGCGGAACAGATCCGCGGCTTTGACCTCTTCCGTGCGGGCGAGCGGCCAGAGGGTGAAGAGGAGCGCCGCAAGGACACCGTACAGCGCGGCCTCGGCCAGAGGGCGGGGATAGACGGTCAGCTCGGCCGACACGGGTAGCGATTGCGCGATGACGGGGACCAGAAGTGCCGGGATCAACGCACCAAGGATCACGCCCAGCGTAAGGCCCAGAAGGGTCAGGATGCCGATCTGAAGGAAATAGGTCAGGAAGATCACACGGCGTTCGGCGCCAAGCGCGCGCAGGATCGCGATGGTGCCGGTTTTTTCGTCCAGATAAGACCGGATCGCGGCGGAGATACCGACACCTCCGACGGCCAACCCAGCCAGTCCGACCAACACAAGAAACGCACCCAGACGGTCGATCAGGCGGCGCATCCCGGGCGCGCCGTCGCGGGCGTCTTGCCACCGCGCGCCGTTGGGCTCGAGATCCGGCATCAGCGCACCATAGGCGGGGCCGATACCGCCTTCCGGCAGGCGCAGGCGATAGTGGCTGTCAAACAGCGTGCCTTCGGAAAGCAGGCTAGATCCCTCCAGCGCCGAGCGCCGCAGGATCGAGCGTGGGCCAAGGCCGAACCCGCCGGTGGCGTTGTCCGGTTCGCTGACCAGCTCGGCCATCAGGACGAAGGGGATTTCGCCCAGCATCAGGCTGTCTCCGACCTGAAGCCCCAGACGGTCAATCAGCAGATCATCCATAACGATCCCCGGCTGCCCGTTCATACCGTCCAGCGCCGTCGCCATCGGCATGGGTGGATCCAATTTCGCCGTGCCATAGAGCGGATAGGCGTCATCGACGGCCTTCACCTGTGTCAAGGCGCGCTCCTCGCCCAGCACGATCATCGATCGGAAATCCGCGACAACGGATACATCTTCGGCCGCGTCAGTGATCATGGCCAACTCGGCCTCATCGGCAAAGCGATAGGTGAAGGAAATCGAGGCATCGCCCCCCAACAGCACCGCGCCTTGGCTGGAGAGCCCCGCGCGCAACGCCTCGCGCACCGAACCGACGGCGGCGATGGCGGCGACACCCAGGATCAGGCAGGCAAGGAAGATGCGGAAGCCCTTGATCCCGCCGCGCAGCTCGCGCCGGGTTAGGCGCCACGCCATTGCTACATTCTGGATCATGCAAGCCGCCCGTCTTGGATATGAACCACGCGGTCGCAGCGCTCGGCCAGTTCGGACGCGTGGGTGACAAGAATCAGGGTCGAGCCATGACGGTCGCGCAGGCCAAACAGAAGATCCATGATCGCCGCCCCGGTCGCCCCGTCCAGATTGCCGGTAGGTTCGTCGGCCAGCAGGATTTCGGGACGGGGGGCCGCGGCGCGGGCAAGCGCGACACGCTGCTGTTCGCCGCCAGACATCTGGCTGGGATAGTGATGCAGACGATGGGACAGGCCTACGGCTTCAAGCTCTTGCGTGGCGCGGTCGAACGCGTCGGATACGCCCGCCAGTTCCAAAGGGGTCGCGACGTTTTCCACTGCGGTCATTGTGGGGATCAGGTGGAAGGATTGAAACACCACCCCCATGTGGTCGCGCCGGAACCGCGCCAACCGGTCTTCATTCATCGCGCCAAGGTCTTGACCCAGCGCATGAACGGCCCCACCTGTGGCCTGATCCAACCCGCCCATCAGCATCAGAAGCGAGGATTTTCCCGAGCCGGACGGCCCGGTAAGCCCCACGGTCTCGCCGGTGGTCACATTTAGGTCAATGCCCTTGAGGATCTCGGTCCGGCCTGCATTATTGCCAAGCGTCAGGCGCACGTCGCGCAGGGAAAGAACCGGGGTCGTCATGGGGCGGACCTTCTTTAGGAGAATGGCATGATATCAGCTGCATATGGGGTTTTCGCCCGCGGTCTCAAGGGGCTTTTCGTGACAGTTTTCATGACCAGCGCCGCGCAAGCGGAAACCACCAAGATTTTGGCGCTGGGGGACAGCCTGACTGCGGGCTATGGCCTGCCGCAGGGTGAAGGCTTCGTTCCCCAACTGGAAGCCGCGCTGATCCAGCAAGGTCTGGACGTCCAAGTGGTCAATGCGGGCGTATCCGGGGACACCTCAGCCGGAGGAGCCGCGCGCCTTGGCTGGATCCTGACAGATGACATCGACGTCGCGATGGTTGCGCTTGGCGGCAACGACATGCTGCGCGGGATCTCGCCGGAAGAAACGCGGCGCAATCTTGCCTCGATCCTGACCGAGCTGCAGGACAAGGGCATCCCCACCCTGCTGATTGGCGTACTGGCCTCCTCCAATTTCGGCGAAGGCTATCGCGCTGATTTCGCGCAGGTTTTCCCGGATCTTGCGCAGGAATTCAGCGTCGATCTGTTCCCGAACTTCTTGGAAGGCATTGCCTCGGCCGGGTCATTTGCCGACGCGCGGCGCTTGTATCTTCAGGCAGACGGGTTGCACCCGAACCCGCAAGGCGTCGCCCTGATTGTGGACAAAATAGTCCCTTCTGTGGTATCCTTAGTGCGATAATTCACTGACTGCGCACGTGCTTGGCGCACGTAAATTCGCGGTTTTTCTGACGGGCGATCCGCATAACTCCTAATTTTCGAGACACCTATGCGGGTCTTGTTGGCATTGCCAGTACAGCGACCCGTTATGGCAGGTCGGGCCATTCTTGCCGCTGCCAAGGGGCGGAGCGCCGCTATGAAACTATTGTTTGCCACAGACGATCCTGCACTCCGGCGCACGGTGCTTGCTGCCGCAGGCATTTGCGACATTCCGACCCCATCCGGGTTTGACACCATGCAGCGCGCCTTGGACGCACTTGGAAAAGCGCCAGGGTATGATTGTGCCATCATCGACTATCGGCTTCCCGATCTCGGAGGTCTGAAGACCATCGAAAAACTGTGTCGGCGCGACAAACGTTTGGCGGTCGCACTGTTGCTGCCCGAGAAAGAAGTGGATCTGCTTAGGCAGGCGCTTCGCACGGGGGCGTGTGCGGGGGCGCCGGTCGAGATCTCGGAAACCGCGTTGGCCAGCATCCTGACCTTGATCGGCGAAGATCTTGGCCTGATGGTCTATCCCATCGCGCACAAGCCAAACCTTGATCGGGGCGAGACCGGTCTGTCGCGGCGCGAGATGCAGATTCTGGACAGCCTGTGCGCAGGCCGTCAGAACAAAGAAATCGCCCATATGTTTGGCATTCAGGAAGTCACCGTGAAGATGCATATGCGGTCGATCATCACCAAGCTGGGCGCGAAAAACCGCACCCATGCCGCGATGATCGCGCTGCGCAATGGGATTGTTTGACCCGCTTACTCTTCAGGCGGCTTGTCGTCCCACCGATCGCTGAGAATACGCTGACCATCCCCATCGGGATCGTCATATTGTTCCGTCTTCAAGGTCCAGAAGAACGCAGCCAGACCCAGCCCGCCAAGCAGCAGGGAAATCGGGATCAGGTAGACAAGGACGTTCATCGGCTTAGCCTTTCTTCAGACGCAAAGCGTTCAACGATACTGTCACCGACGAGGTCGACATGGCAAGGGCTGCTGCCAAAGGCGTCGCGAAGCCCATCAAGGCCACGGGAATGGCGATGGCGTTATAGCCCGCGGCGATCGCGAAGTTTTCCTTGATCCGGCGGGTGGCCGATTTGGACATGTCGATCGCGCCCGAGAGCGGCTCCATCGATTTGCCCAGCAGCACGATGTCCGAGACCACGCGAGCAGCTTCAAGCGCAGAAGCGGGCGAGATCGAGACGTGCGCTGCGGCCAGTGCCGCCGTGTCGTTCAGGCCGTCGCCAACCATCAGCACCTTGCGGCCCGACTTGCCCAAACGGGCTACGAACTCGGCCTTGTCTTCAGGCAGTGTGTCGGCCTGCCAATCCTCGATGCCCACGCGGCCAGCGATGTCGGCCACGGCGGCGGGTACGTCGCCTGAAATCAACGTGACGCCCATGCCTTTGGCTTTCAGGGCGGTGATCGCCTCTTCCACACCGGGGCGCAGCGCATCAGTGAAGGTGAAGGCCACAGGCTTGGCGCCCGAGATCGACAGATACGTCGCCGTCTGCCCCACCGCATTGGCCCCCAGCCATTCGGCGCGACCAAGGCGGACGGTTTTGCCGTTCCACTGCCCTTCGATGCCCTTGCCCGGAACCTCGGTCACTTGCGCCACTTCGGCGGGTTGCACGCCAGCGGCGCGGGCGGCTTGGGTCAGGGATTGCGCCAGCGGGTGGCTCGATCCTTCGGCCAGAGCCAACGCCACTTGCAGGTCGCGGTCCTTGTGACGGGTCAACGCATCCAGTGCGGGCTTGCCCTCGGTCAGGGTGCCGGTCTTGTCGAACACGACGTGATCAACCTCGGCTAGACGCTCCATCGCGGTGGCGGATTTCAACAGCATCCCTTGCTTGAACAACCGGCCTGAGGCTGCGGTGGTCACAGCGGGCACAGCAAGGCCCAACGCACAGGGACAGGTGATGATCAGCGTAGCCACGGCGATGTTCATCGACATGCGCCAGTCGCCGGAATACCAGAACCAGAACAGGAAGGCTGCGAAAGACAGAAGGTGCACGACCGGCGCATAGACGGCTGCAGCCTTGTCCGCGAGCGACGTATAGCGGTTGCGCGCCGTTTCCGCGATGGCGACCAGATCGGCCATCCGGTGCAGCGAGCTGTCACGCCCAGCAGCCGTCACGCGCACGGTCAGGGGGCCAGTCAAGTTGACTTCACCCGCCGACACGATGCTGTCCGGTGATGCAGCCACAGGCAGGCTTTCCCCAGTCAGAAGCGAGCGGTCCAATTCGCTTTCGCCGCCCGTGACGATGCCATCCACAGGCACACGCGATCCCGGCACGACGCGTACAATGTGACCCGGCTCCAACTCGGACACGGGCACTTGTTCATCGGCCTGGCCGTCCACCACCCGCAACGCGCGCGGGACTTCCAAGGCAGCCAGTTCTTCAGCGGCCGAACGCGCTACAGCGCGGGTGCGATAGTCCAGATAGCGGCCTGCCAGCAGGAAGAAGGTCAGCGACAGGGCGGCGTCGAAGTAAGCGTGTGCTCCCGAGTGCATCGTCTCGTAGATCGACATGCCCAGCGCCAGAAGGATCGCCAGCGAGATCGGCACGTCCATGTTCAGACGGCGCACCCGAAGGGCCGACCATGCGGACTTGAAGAACACCTGGCTTGAAAAGCCGACGGTCGGAATGGCGATGCCCGCACTGATCCAGTGGAACAGATCACGCGTGGCGTCCGTGGCGCCTGACCAGACCGCGACGCTCAGCAGCATCACGTTCATCATTGCAAAGCCCGACACGCCAAGACGCATCAGAAGGTCTTTGCCGTGCTTATCCGTGGCGGTTGCCTTTAGCTGCCCTGGGTCCAGTTCGTAGGCTTCAAACCCGATGCCGGTCAGATAGTCCGCCAGCGTCTGTGCCTCGACATCCTGATCCACATCCACGACGGCGCGCTTCAAGGTCAGGTTCACGCGTGCAGCGCGCACACCGTCCTGCTTGGCCAGACCACGTTCAACGCCAGCAATACAGGCCGCGCAATAAATCTGGGGCAGCGACAGCATGATCCGCTTCGCTTCCATTCCATTGCCGCGATAGCCCTTGCCCGCTTGCTCTTCCGCAAGGGGGGCAGCGTCACAGGCCGGACAGGCAGAGATCGGAGCAGCCATGATGTATTCCTTGTTCGCGCGTCAGATGAAAGCCTAGTTGGCCTTCAGATAGATCGGGATCCGCTGCTGAAAGCTGGTGCCGTCTTCCGCCACCGCATTCATCCGCAGGTTCCAGTTGCCCTCGCCCAGCTGGCCCACCTGCGCGACATAGGCGCCGGTCGAGCTTTGGGTGAACTCGGTCTCTTGATCTTCGTTCACATGGGTCGCCCGGCCCAGAAGGCCGTAAAGCGACGTGACGGTCACGGGGGCGCCGTTCACGTCCTTGATGTCCAGTACCAGTGTCTCGCCCTCGATCCGGGCAGCGACGTCCCAGCCAAGCCCCTCTTGAGCTTCACGCTGGGCGTCAAACTTCTGGCTGGCCACATACGAGTTCTTGGTCTCGAGCCCGGGGAATGTCCCCACGGCCGAATAGGCCATGAAAACATTCACTGCGATGATGATCGAGAAAGCCGTAACCACGATGGCCAGCACATGCTTGCCCGTCAGTTCGAACTCTTTCTTCTCGGTTTTCTCACCCATGGCTTAGCGCCCTCTTCCGTTAAAGACAGTGTCAAGGTGGGCACGGTCTCCGGTCACGCCATCCACGACCCAGATGCGCAGGTCAGTACGGTCCAGCTTGGCGGCTTCCGAACCCGGAGGCGCAACAACATAGACACGCTGTTTGGCCTCGGTATCCGGGGGAGCTACTAGCACAAGTTTGTCGGTGCCTTCCAGTTCTACCGTCAGCGGGCTGCCATCGGTCAGGGTGAAGTAATAGGGCCATTCTTCGCCGTGACGGTTGCGCACACCCACGTCATAGGTGTTGCGGATCGCACCGTCCGACAGCGTCACATAGGTGGGGTTGCGTACCGGACGAATGGTGACATCCACCTTGGGACGCGCAAACACGGCTACGGTCAAAGCAATCCCAACCAGCGCCCAAAGCGAGGTGTACAGGATGGTGCGCGGACGCAGCAGGTGCTTCATTACCGGGATCTTCTGGTTTCCGGCGCGCTCGTGCGTTTCGTCCTTTAGCGCAAGATAGTCGATCAGGCCGCGTTCCTTACCGACCTTCGCCATCATCTCGTCGCAAGCGTCGATGCACAGCGCACAGGTGATGCATTCCAGCTGCTGCCCGTCACGAATGTCGATCCCCATCGGGCAGACGTTCACGCAAGCATTACAGTCGATACAATCGCCCAGATCATCACGGTTCTTACCTTTGCCGCGCGGCTCGCCACGCCACTCGCGATAGGCGATTGTGATGGTATCTTCGTCCATCATGGCAGCCTGAATGCGCGGCCAGGGGCAGGCGTAGATACAGATTTGTTCCCGCGCGATGCCGCCGAAGAAGAAGGTGGTTAGGGTCAGCACCAGCACGGTCGAATACGCCAGAGGGTGCGCTTGGCCTGTTAGCAGGTCCATCAACAGTGTCGGGGCATCTGCAAAGTAGAACACCCACGCACCACCGGTTGCGACGGCGATCAGGATCCATGCGATGAATTTCACCAGACGCTTGCGGATTTTCTCGGCATTCCATTTCTGGCGGTGCAGGCGGATGCGTGCGTTGCGATCGCCTTCGACCCAGCGCTCCACAAGGATCATCAGGTCGGTCCAGACGGTCTGTGGGCAGGCATAGCCACACCACACACGCCCTGCGGCCGAAGTAAACAAGAACAGCCCAAGCCCCGCCATAATCAGCAGACCCGCGATGAAATAGAACTCATGCGGCCAGATCTCGATCCAGAAGAAGAAGAAGCGGCGGTTTGCCATATCCACAAGGATCGCCTGATCAGGCAGGTTCGGGCCACGATCCCAACGGATCCACGGGGCAAGATAGTAGATGCCAAGGGTGATCCCCATGATCCACCACTTGAGGCTACGGAAGGTGCCTTTCACCCGTTTGGGGAAGACTGGCTCGCGCGGGGCGTAAAGCTGTTCGGGGGCGTCAGACATGACTGTTTCTCGGATCCTGTGTTTCGCTTGAGGTTCCACTTAGGAACTATTCCAGATCTAAGCCTTGATGTGGATCAAGACTTTTCGCTGAAGGCTTTCACCGACTGCCTATCTAAGCCCCTGAGAAAGGACGAGTTTGCACAGTGTCGCAGTGCAAAAAGGTCGCAGGGGAAGGCAAACGAATTCGTTCGTCCGCATGGGATCTGATTCCCCTCCAACAAAAAAGAAACCCGGGCGCAATGCACCCGGGTTTCGAATTTTGTCGGCACCGACCTCGGAGAAACGCGCGAACAGGATCAGAGGTCGGTGCCTTCGACCGGGGAGTGAGGCCCCGGATCTCAGCTGTTGGCCAGTGGCTTATTCGCCGCCGCCCAACTGGTGGATGTAAGCCGATACAGCGTTGATCTGGCTGTCGGTCAGCTTGCCGCTCCAAGCGGGCATAACGCCGTAGGGGCCTTCCGAAACGATCCCAGCGATCGTGTCTTTGTCCTCGCCGAACAGCCAGATGGCGTCGGTCAGGTTCGGTGCACCCTGGGTACGGTCACCCGTGCCGTCTTCCATGTGGCAGGACGAACAGTTGTCCTCGAAGACTACGGCACCATCAGCAACCAACGACATGTCAGCCGCGTCTTTGGTGACCGGCGACAGCGACATGGTGTAGGCAACAACCTGTGCGATTTCTTCGTCGCTCAGATAGTCGTCACCGAAGGCTGGCATTTCCGAATAGCGGGTATCATCGTTGTCTTCCGAGCGGATACCGTAGGCAACCGTCATCTGAATGTCTTCCAACGAACCGCCCCAGAGCCAGTCATTGTCCAAGAGGTTGGGGTAGCCAACGTTGCCGGCTGCACCCGAACCGTGACACTGCGAACACCAGGTGGCGAAGGTCGCACGGCCCGACTGAATGGCGTAGTTGTGCAGATCCGAACCGGGGGTGAGCGTGGTCAGGTCAGCGGACGCCAGTTGGGCCTCCAGTTCGCTGTTCATGCCCTTGAAGCGGTCGATTTCTTCAGCAACTTCCGCACGGGTCGAGTACCCAAGGTAGCCAGCGGTGGCCCCTTTGATCAACGGCCATGCAGGATAGGCAATTGTGTACCAGATACCCCAGACGATCGTCAGGTAGAACACCCAGACCCACCAACGGGGCAGCGGGTTGTTGAACTCCTGAATGCCGTCCCACTCGTGACCCGTCGTATCGGGATCTTTCTTTTCAACAGGTTTTTTACTCATTGCCGCAACTCCTTTTGAGCTGAGCGCCCGGGAACTTAGTCCCGGTCACCGGCAGGTTTGTCTTCATGGCGGAACGGGATGTTCGCGATGTCCTTGTGGACCTTGTTCGATCCCGGGCGGAACGCAAACAGAGCTGCCCCGATGAAAAAGGCGAACATCGCGATCAGGAACCAGCTGTCAGCGAAGGCTCGCATAATGCTATAGGTATCCATCATCCCTACTCCTTACCGGCTTGCGTCAGGCGTGAAGGTCGAGAAGTCGACCAGAGTACCCAACATCTGCATATAGGCGATCAGAGCGTCCATTTCGGACACACCCGGCTTGCCATCGAAGTTGCGCGCCTGCGCTTTCGGATAGCGTGCCTGGAGCGCGTCGACGTCCGAATTGTCGCCATCCGGGTCAGCCTGGCTCAGCCAGTCTGCTTCCGCATTTGCGATCTGTTCGTCGGTGTAAGGTACACCTACGATCCGGTTCGTCTTCATCACATCCTGGATGTATTTCGGCTCGATCAGCTTATCCAAAAGGAAAGCGTATTTCGGCATCACCGATTCCGGCACGACCGACTGCGGATCAACAAGGTGATCCACATGCCATTCGTCCGAGTAGCGGCCACCGACGCGGGCAAGGTCAGGCCCCGTCCGCTTCGAGCCCCACTGGAACGGGTGGTCGTACTGGCTTTCAGCTGCAAGGCTGTAGTGGCCGTAACGCTCTACTTCGTCACGCATCGGGCGGATCATCTGCGAGTGACAGACATAGCAGCCCTCGCGGATATAGATGTTCCGGCCCTCAAGCTCGAGCGGCGAGTAGGGGCGCACGCCTTCCACATCCTCGATGGTGTTTTCGAGGTAGAAGAGCGGTGCGATCTCTACGATGCCACCCACGGTCACAACCAGAAGGCTACCGACCAGAAGAAGCGTTGCGTTCTTTTCAAGAACTACGTGTTTGTCGAGAATTCCCATTAGTCATTCCCTCCTTATTCGGCCGGAGCCGCAGCTGCGTCGCCTGCTGCTTCAGCAGCCGGTGCACGCTTCACGGTCATCCAGAGGTTGTAGCACATGATCAGAGCACCACCGAGGAACAGAACCCCGCCCAGGCCACGGACCACATACATCGGGAACTTCGCGGCAACGGTGTCAGCGAACGAGTTCACCAGGAAGCCTTGCGCATCAACTTCACGCCACATCAGGCCTTCCATGATACCGGTTACCCACATCGACGCGGCATAGAGAACGATGCCGATGGTGGCGAGCCAGAAGTGCCAGCTGACCAGTTTCAGGCTGTAAAGGCCTGCACGGTTCCACAGTTTGGGGACCAGGAAGTACAGCATCCCGAAGGTGATCATGCCGTTCCAGCCCAGAGCACCCGAGTGTACGTGACCAATGGTCCAGTCAGTGTAGTGCGACAGCGAGTTCACGGCGCGGATCGACATCATCGGACCTTCGAAGGTCGACATGCCATAGAAGCCGATGGACACAACCATCATACGGATTACCGGATCGGTGCGCAGTTTGTCCCATGCACCCGACAGGGTCATCAGACCGTTGATCATACCACCCCAGCTGGGCATCCACAGTACGATCGAGAACACCATACCAAGGGTCGAAGCCCAATCCGGCAGAGCGGTGTAGTGCAGGTGGTGCGGACCAGCCCAGATGTACAGGAAGATCAGAGCCCAGAAGTGGATGATCGACAGTTTGTACGAGAAGACCGGGCGCTCAGCCTGCTTCGGAACGAAGTAGTACATCATGCCCAGGAAGCCGGCGGTCAGGAAGAAGCCCACAGCGTTGTGGCCGTACCACCACTGGGTCATCGCATCTTGTACACCTGCGAACAGCTGTACCGATTTCGAACCGAAGATCGACACGGGAACAGCCAGGTTGTTCACAACGTGCAGCATGGCAACGGTGATGATGAAGGACAGGAAGAACCAGTTGGCAACGTAGATGTGCGGCTCTTTGCGCTTCATCAGCGTGCCCAGGAACACCAGCAGATAAGCCACCCAAACGATGGTCAGCCACAGGTCGGTGTACCATTCGGGTTCAGCGTATTCTTTACCGTGGGTAGCACCCAGCAGATAGCCGGTTGCGGCCAGCAGGATCACGATCTGATAGCCCCAGAACACGAACCACGCCAGATTGCCGCCCCAAAGGCGCGCACCCGAGGTACGCTGTACCACGTAGAACGAGCTGGTGATCAGTGCCGTACCACCAAACGCAAAAATCACTGCCGAGGTGTGCAGCGGGCGCAGGCGACCAAAGTTCAAATAACCCTCGGCCCAGGCAAAGTTCAGTTCAGGAAAGGCCAGCTGGAACGCGATGAACGTCCCGACCAAAAAGCCTACGACGCCCCAGAAGGCAGTCAAGGCAGCACCTACGCGAATAGGCCCATCCATATATCCGGTTTCAACGACCTTTTCGCCTCCAACGCCTCTCAGCGTGTAAACGAACAGGCCAGCCGCGATCAGAACTACCAGAATAGCGTGTACTTGGTAGGCTACGTCGCGGGCATAGCTAGCGGCGATTGCGGCCAATACTGTTATCAGCGCGAAAATCACCAGTTTGAGGTAATCCCACATTTTGCGTCCCTTCGTCATTGTCTTATGCCCACTTGACCCTAAATAGACTCGGGGCACCTATCGACTTTCGTCGGTTTGGACTTAACCCCAGTCCCTCGCCTTGATCCATGTCAAAACTTGCCGCACCCGGGCAGATTTCGGTGCTTGACCCATGTCAAAGCGTCACAGGTGAAGGCTTGGCACCCTTTTAGTGACATTCGCTGGAGGCCCGACATGGACTACAAAACGATTATGACAATCATATCAGACAACACGCTGTTCCGCCCTGCGCTGGACACGGCCCGCTGTCTGTCCGAGCGTTTCGACGCGCATCTTGACGCTTTGTGCCTTGGCATCGACCCTTCTCAGCAAGGGTTTTATTATGCTGGTGCCTCCGCAATGGTGGTGCAGGACAATCTGGCGCAGGTCCGCGAAGACATTGAGGCACTAGAGCAAGACATTCGGCAAATTCTAGCGTCAAACGTAATGCCTTGGTCGACCACAGCGCTGGCCACGCAATCCGTCACGCTGAACCACGTGGTGTCGCATCGCTCGAGATTTGCAGATCTTGTGATCCTGCCCCGCCCTTACGGCGAAGGCCGCGGCCACAGTGCCGAGGCGATCATCGAAAGTGCTATGTTTGACGGCGGCGTGCCGGTTCTTGTGCTGCCGGATGACGTGTCCATGACGCAGGCGCCGACCAATGTTGTGATCGCGTGGAATGAGAGCCCCGAATCGCTGCGGGCGATTCGCGCCGCCATGCCGTTCCTGAAAGCCGCCGAATCGATCTCGATCGCCGTCATCGACCCGCCGCAGCACGGGCCCGAGCGCTCGGATCCGGGCGGCGCACTCAGCCAAATGCTGGCGCGCCACGGCGTCCGGGCCGAAGTCTCGGTTCTGGCAAAAACCATGCCGCGCATCGCAGACATCCTGAACCGTCACGCCAGTGACAAGGCCGCGGACCTGATCGTGATGGGCGCCTATGGCCACTCGCGCTTCCGCGAATCCATTCTGGGCGGCGCGACACGGCATATGCTTGAAATTGCTGAGGTTCCGGTGCTGATGGCACACTAAGAACAGCGAGGCGGCGGTTAGAAAATGTGACCGCCGTCCACATCATCCCCGGTCTCGGACACCAGTCTTTGCAGGTCGGGGATTTGCACTTGGCGCTTACCCTGAAGAATGATCACCCCGGCCTTTTTCAGGGCCGAAATCTGGCGGCTGACCGTTTCCAGCGTCAGACCAAGATAGTCCGCCATCGCTTCGCGCGTCAGCGGCAAATCGAACTCCATCCCATCCTTGGGCAGACGCTTGTGCAGCGCAGCATCGCGGCGCGCGATGATCATCAGAAGGCTGGCAATCTTTTCACGTGCGGTTTTGCGGCCCAGAACCAGCATCCATTCCCGCGCGCTGTCCAGCTCGTCCAGCGTCATTTGCAACAACCGTCCACCGATCGACGGGGTCGAGCCCATCAGATCCTCAAACGGTTTCTTGCGGAAACAGCACAGGGTCAGGTCGGTGACGGCAACCACGTCAAAGGGCGCTTGCTCGCGTCCGGGCCGGCCAATGAAGTCCGACGGCAGCAGCAAGCCGACCATCTGGGTCCGCCCGTCTTCCATCGTCTGGCTCAGGGTTGCGATCCCGGTGACCACACTGGCCACGAACTCCATCGGGTCGCCCGCCCAGATGACAGGCTGGCCTGCTTCATAGGTGCGGTAGTATTTGATGTCGTCCAGATGCTCCAACTCATCCGGTTCGCAGCGTGAACACACGGCGCGGTGGCGAATCGGGCACGTCCCGCAATCCCTGGGGTTGAAACTGGTATCGTTCATGGTTTCCTGAACAAGAGAAGTATCTTGCTTTGATCCTGATCAAAGTATGCGGCGCGTTTGGTGTTACAGCGTATTCGAATGCAGACACTTACGCAACTCAAACGCCTCGGTCTTTTCGACGCGCGCGTGCCCCGCTACACCAGCTACCCGACCGCCCCGCATTTCAAGGCAGGCTTCGGCCCCGAAACGCTTGCCAAATGGATCAGCGCGATCCCGTCGGGCAACAAGGTTTCGCTTTATGTCCATATCCCGTTTTGCCGCCGTCTGTGCTGGTTCTGCGCCTGTCGTACGCAGGGCACATCGACCGCTGAACCCGTGGCCGCCTATGTGGACAGCCTGAAAGACGAGCTTGCAACGATCAAATCGCTGCTCGCCCCGGGGATCGAGATCGAGCATCTGCACTGGGGTGGCGGCACGCCTACGCTGCTTCAACCCGAGATGATCACCGATCTGACCGGTGCCATCCTGAACACGATGCCGCTTGCCGAAGGCGCACAGTTCTCGGTCGAGATTGATCCCTCCGAAGTCGACGACGCCCGTCTGGACGCGCTGGCTGCCGCTGGCATGAACCGTGCCTCGATCGGTGTGCAGGATTTCGATCCGATGATCCAAGAGGTCATTGGCCGTCCGCAAAGCTATGAAGTGACGAAAGAAGCTGTCGATGGGCTGCGCGCGCGTGGGATCGACAGTCTGAACATGGATATCCTCTATGGTCTGCCGCATCAGAACATCGCCCGGATCACGGATTCGGTTGAAAAGCTGATCAGCCTTGGCCCCGACCGCGTGGCCCTGTTCGGCTATGCCCACGTTCCGTGGATGGCGCGCCGCCAAACCCTGATCCCGACCGAGGCCTTGCCCTCGGCCGAAGAACGTTTGGATCTGTTCAACACCGCCCGCGACCTGTTCGTGGAAGCAGGCTATGACGAGATCGGCATCGACCACTTTGCCCTGCCCTCGGACGGGCTGGCAAAAGCGCATAAAGCCGGCACAATGAAGCGGAACTTCCAAGGCTATACCGAGGACGCATCCGAGGTGCTGATGGGTGTCGGTGCAAGCTCGATCGCGCGCTATCCGCAAGGTTACGTTCAGAACCAACCCGCCACCGCGAAATATCAGGCCGCCGCACGCGACGGAAAGCTGACCGCCGCCAAAGGCCACGCGTTCAAAGGCGACGACATCGCACGGGGCCGCGTGATCGAAGAGCTTCTGTGCTATTTCCGCGCCGATCTGGCCGCGCTGGCAAAAGAGCAATCACTTCCCATTGAGACCCTGCTGGACTGGGTCGATGGGCTGGAAGCTGCGATGCCCGGCACCACGGATCTGGTCGACAACGTCCTGACCATCCGTGACGATTCCCGCCCGCTTGCACGCATCATCGCGCGTCACTTCGACGCCTACGAGATGAATGAAAGCGGACATAGTCAGGCGGTGTAACCGCCGCCTGACCCTAATTCCGCGGGCGGCAAAACCCGTTACGGTGTTTTCTTGCGATAGCCTGCTTCGACTGCGATGCGGTCCAGTACATCCGCCAGAGTCAGCCCATGTTCGAACTTTCCATCGCGCAGGAAGCTTTCGACCTGCGTGATGACCAGCGGGTTCACCATCATGAACGTGTGGGTCACGGGAAGGGTGATGTGATCATCCATCCCCTCGACCCGCGTGCTTTCGACCGAGACCTTCCCGTCATCCGCTCCGTCAATCACCGCTGAATAGATTGGGTTCAACGACCGGTTCCCCGCGATCACACCCAGTTCAAACTGGGCGCGGCCCGTTTGGTTGGGCACCGAGTCCTGCCCTGTGCCCAGTTGCAACCCGGCAGGGCCGTTGATCCACTCGAACGGCTCGAGCTCGGCAAATTCATCCACCAGTTGCGAGCCCTGGTTGGGCGGGGCTAGCATCACGACGCGCCCTAGATTTTTAGGGTGATTATCGTCCAACCAGACGCGCACAAGGATGCCGCCCATCGAATGGGTTACGAAGTGCAACCGCTCGTCCCCACACGCTGCGACCGCAGGGGGGATGGCCGTATTTGCCAAAACAGGAATCTCGGCCTTGGTCGACGGGTAGCCAAGGTTGACGACCTTATACCCCTCGGCCTCTAGCGCCTCCTCCATCACCCACATGGACGAAGCGGATCGCGCAAGACCATGCAGCAGCACCACGCAATCCGCACGGGCGGGAAGCGCGCTGATGAACGACATCAGCAGGGCGATAACAGCGGTTACTCTCATGGCTTCAGGATACTCGTATCAACACAGGGGTTCGAGCCGATAGGCCAGACGCGTGCCCGATGGGCGCGGTTTAGCGCACCTCGGTATGGAAGCCCGGCGCGAACCAGCGGATGATCAACGCCCCTGCCCCGGCAATCGCCACGGCCAGCACGCCGATCCAGCCGATCACGGGGATCAGGGCCAGCAGCGTTACCGCCACTGCACCCACAGACGCCGCGATGGCGCGTTCGGACAAGGTTTCCGGCAGCGGGCGGCTGAGCGCGCTCATCACGCCGACGCCCAGAATATAGCTGCCAATCACATAGCCCGCGACGCCCAGCAGAACTGCCAGAACGATCGAGGCCGGAACCAACAGGATGCCATAGCCCGTCAAGGCGAACAGGAACAGCGACCCGGCCAGCGCCGAAATCGACAAAAAGCCCATCCACAAGGCACGCATCGGCGTCTCCAACGTGCGTTCACGTAGGTTCATCAGGAAACCCGGCGCCAGTGCTGCGATCAGGGTTGCCAGTGCGGTCAGGATCAGGATCGAGGTCACTTTGCCGCCCAGCCACGACATCCAGCCGCCGCTGGTGTCTACGGTCGCGCCACCTTCAGGATCCGCCGTCGGGTCAAATGCATCGGCGTCGTGACGCTCGATCCGATCCGCAGGCACGACATGGGCCGGGATCTCAATCGCCTCGGGGTCGTCCGCATAGAGATATAGCGTGCCCTCGATGCGGGCGTTCTCGCCAAAGCTAATGGTTTTCGTCGACAAGCTGGCATCGCCTGCGATGGTTTCGGTCAGAAGGATATGTTCTGCCGCGATCAGCGCGTCATCGCCGATCGAGGCCGTGATCTCGGCCCGCTGTGCACCAAGGCGCAGATCACCTGAGATGGGCGCCGTGACCAAAACCGTATCGCCCAAAAGCTGCGCGTCCCCGCCAACCGGGGCCGAGACATTTACGTTCATCCCCGCCGCATACAGGCTTTGCCCCACAGGGGCCGAAATCGAGACCGAGCGCCCCCCCGCATGGGCGCTGCCGCTTACAGGTGCGGAAACGACGATCGTGTTGCCCACAACAAAGGCGTCATCCACGGCGTCGCCTGACAGGGTGACGTTGTCCCCCGCGATGTAGGCGTCGTCGCCGAAGCGATAGACCTCATCCGCGAGGCTGGGGGTTGCGATCAGTGTGGCGCACAGAAGAAGGAATGAACGAAACATGGCTGTCCCTTGCCAATTGAATGATGTTATCAACCTTAACATAAGAGGTGTCACTGGATTTGTAAGAGAGGATCGTGAGAATTCCAATGGATTTCCAGACGGAACCTCAACCGCGCCACGCGTCCTGCGGTAGCGCCATCAGGCGATCACGCAACCAGCTGCCTGCGGCGCCCAATCCGCGGCGTTCCGTCCAGACCACATCCACACCGGCCAAATCGTCACTCTGCTGAAAACGGGTCGCCAGCCGGATCAGTTTCCCCTGCGCGATCTGGTTGTGGACAACGGCATAAGGAAGTTCGGCCCAGCCGAGGCCAGACAGCACCATCTCGACGATCAGGTTGGGGTTCTCAGCCTCCCACAGCATGGGGCTTTTCGCGGCAAGTACGGCCCCGTCCCGCCCCTGCGAACGACTGTGGAGCACAATCTGCCGATGCTCCCTCAGCGCACCCAAACCGACAGGCTGCGCCCCGGCAAGCGGGTGTTCGGGCGCACATACAATAATGTGCGCGGCATGTCCGACGCCGCGAAACTGGAACCCCAGCGGATAGCTTTCCTGTTCAGTCATCAGGCCCAGATCGGTACGGCCCGAGATCAAAAGCTCGGGCGTGTCATTCATCCCCGGGGACAGCAGTTCAAGCTCGACCGTCGGGAAGGTCTGGGCAAATTCAGCAAGCGCATCCAGAACCGGCGGCAGGCTCAATCCCTGTTCGATGGCCACGCTTAACCGGTGTTCGATCCCTTCGGACAGCGACCCGGCCTTGGCCATCAGCTCTTTCTGCCCCAAGGAAATTGCACGCGCATAAGGCAAGAGCGCCCGCCCCTCGTCCGTCAACACTGGCAAGCGTCCCGAGCGGTCGAACAGCGTTACGCCCGTGTCGATTTCAAGATTGGCAATCGCGGTGGAGACAGCAGATTGCACCTTCTCCATCCGCCGCGCCGCCGCCGAAAAAGACCCGAGTTCTGCAGCCAGCAAGAACGCCGTTAGACCATCTTGGGAAACCATGACCTATCTCATAATTAGATACATACGAACTTTCTTATCGCAGATTCTTTGATAGATGAAGGGTGAACAGGAAAGGGCACCCGATGGACACCCCCATGCGCACCGGCCGTGATCGGCTAAGGTACACGATCAGTTTCGAGCTGCTGTTGATGGCGCTTCTTGTCCCCGTGGGCGCGATCTATTTCGACAAGGCGCTGCACGAGATCGGCGCCTTGGGGCTAATTCTGTCGCTTAAGGCCATGGCGATAAATCTCGTCTATAACTGGGTCTTTGATCGGGTGGATGCGCGTGCGGGTCGGATATCATCGGATCGATCAGCCATCGGTCGGATCATGCATGCCACAGGGTTCGAACTGACCCTGCTGGTCACATCTCTTCCGATCTACATGTGGTGGCTGCAGCTTGGGCTGATCGAGGCCATTGCCACCGATCTGACCGTGACCACTTTCGTCGTCTTCTACACCTACCTCTTCACATTGGGGTATGATCGCTTGTTCCCAGTGCGTGTGACTGTCTGAACGCTCTAAACGCAACAAAGGCGCCCCGAAGGACGCCTTTGTTCTAGATCTTTAGGCTGTTTGGCTCTCGGTGATTTCTCTGTCGAGAAATCACCTGTCGCAACTGAATTCCTGACGGAATTCAGTTTACATCATGCCGCCCATGCCGCCCATACCGCCCATGTCGGGCATGCCGGCGCCAGCACCACCGTCTTTCGACGGCTTGTCTGCAACCATAGCTTCGGTGGTGATCAGCAGGCCAGCAACCGATGCCGCATCTTCCAGAGCAGTACGGGTTACTTTCGCCGGGTCGATCACGCCGAACGAGAACATGTCGCCATATTCTTCGGTCTGAGCGTTGAAGCCGAATGCGGTGTCGTCCGACTCGCGTACTTTGCCAGCAACCACAGCGCCGTCGACGCCTGCGTTTTCAGCAATCTGACGCAGCGGGGCTTCGATCGCCTTGCGCACAATCACGATACCAGCGTTCTGGTCCGAGTTTGCGCCTTCCAGACCTGCAAGAGCCTTGCCAGCCTGAACCAGAGCAACACCACCACCAACGATGACGCCTTCCTGAACAGCAGCGCGGGTCGCGTTCAGAGCATCGTCTACACGGTCCTTACGCTCTTTCACTTCGACTTCGGTCATGCCGCCAACGCGGATAACGGCAACACCGCCTGCCAGTTTGGCAACGCGCTCTTGCAGCTTCTCGCGGTCGTAGTCCGAGGTGGTTTCTTCGGCTTGGGCGCGGATCTGAGCAACACGTGCTTCGATCTCGGCTTTCTCGCCAGCACCGTCGACGATGGTCGTTTCGTCTTTGGTGATTTCGATCTTCTTGGCGGTGCCCAGCATGTCCATGGTGACGGACTCAAGCTTCATGCCCAGATCTTCCGAGATTACCTGACCACCGGTCAGGATCGCGATGTCCTGCAGCATGGCTTTACGACGATCGCCAAAGCCCGGAGCTTTAACGGCAGCGATTTTCAGACCACCGCGCAGCTTGTTGACAACCAGAGTTGCCAGAGCTTCGCCTTCAACGTCTTCAGCAATGATCAGCAGAGGCTTCTGCGACTGGATGACTTGCTCCAGCAGCGGAACCATCGGCTGCAGCGACGAGAGTTTCTTCTCGTGCAGCAGAACCAGACAGTCGTCCAGATCAGCGATCATTTTGTCGGGGTTGGTCACGAAGTAGGGCGACAGGTAGCCGCGGTCGAACTGCATGCCTTCAACAACAGTGGTCTCGGTTTCCAGACCCTTGTTCTCTTCAACAGTGATAACGCCTTCGTTGCCAACTTTCTGCATCGCGTCTGCGATCTGTTGGCCGATTTCAGCTTCACCGTTGGCCGAGATGGTGCCAACCTGTGCAACTTCGTCGCTGTCTGCAACGTCACGGGCCGAAGCTTTGATGCCTTCAACAACCTTGGCAGTTGCCAGATCGATGCCGCGCTTCAGGTCCATCGGGTTCAGGCCAGCAGCAACCTGCTTCAGACCTTCGCGCACGATGGCTTGAGCCAGAACGGTTGCAGTGGTGGTGCCGTCGCCGGCTTCGTCATTGGTGCGGCTGGCGACTTCTTTCACCATCTGCGCGCCCATGTTTTCGAACTTGTCTTCCAGCTCGATCTCTTTGGCAACCGACACACCGTCTTTGGTGATGCGCGGGGCGCCGAACGACTTGTCCAGAACCACGTTGCGGCCTTTCGGGCCCAGGGTCACTTTGACAGCGTCAGCCAGTACGTTGACGCCACGCAGCATTGCATTGCGGGCATCGGTGTCGAACTTTACGTCCTTAGCAGCCATTTAGCTTACTCCAGTAAATTCGTGTAATTCAGATATTCAGTCAGCAGACGATCAGGACAGGATGCCCATGATGTCGGCTTCTTTCATGATCAGCAGCTCTTCACCGTCGATGGTGATTTCGGTGCCGGACCATTTGCCGAACAGGATCTTGTCGCCTTCTTTGACGTCCATTGCGATACGATCGCCGTCGTCGTCTTTGGCGCCAGCGCCAACAGCCACAACCAGACCTTCAGCAGGTTTTTCTTTGGCGCTATCCGGAATGATCAGACCACCAGCGGTTTTTTCGTCGCTCTCTACGCGGCGTACCAGCACGCGGTCATGCAGCGGGGTAAAAGCCATTTCTGAGACTCCCTAAGCTCAGTTAACGTTCCATTAGCACTCACCCGTTGCGAGTGCTAACGGCGCATAGTTAGGGGTGGGAAATGGGGGAGTCAACAAAGGCAGGTCAACTTTCGTCGCCGCAGCGCAGCAAGCGCGCTACTCTTCCAGCAAATGCTCGTACCGCTGATCGGTCAGCGCTTTCATAAACGCGACCAGGGCATCAATCCGCCGATCATCTAAGGCAGGACCTTCCGTCAGCTCCATGACGGACAGGTTCTGCGGGATTTCAGGCATCGCCCAAGGCTTGCCGGTTTCCGGATTGATCTGCCGATCCGGGTTCGTCGAGTTGTACTTGTTATAGAACAGCACCACCGTGCGCAGGTCTTTGAACACACCATTGTGCATATAGGGGCCGGTCACCGCGACGTTGCGCAACGTGGGCACTTTGAACCGCCCCGCCGCCGAGGCCGCGTCGACCGCGGGATTGGACAGCAATCCGGTATCAGACCACGTTGCGCCATTCACAGCGCGGACCGCCGCGTTCACCGGAACGCCGATATTGTGATACTCGTAATTCGTGAACGTCTCGTCCGGCGCGATGGGGGACGGGCGCAGCTGGTGGCACAGGTTGCAATTGGTGAATTGCTGCGAGGTGAACAGCACGCGACCAAGCTCTTCTTTTGCTGTCAGTTCGACTTCGCCCCGCAAGTAGCGGTCGTATTTGCTATCGAACGGCGCGAAAAACGGGGTGCTTTCGAAGGCCGCAATCGCTTGCGTCATGGCCTCATAGGCCGCATCATCGGACTCCCAAATCCCCTCGCCGAACAGTGCCTTAAACCCGGTGACATAACCCGCATCCTCTTGCAGTCGCGCAACCACAGACGCCTTGTCGGGCATGCCCATCTCGATCGGGTTCAACGGCGGACCACCCGCCTGCCCAGCGAGCCCCGCCGTGCGGCCATCCCAGAACATCCCGCCGCGCCATGCCGCCTGATCCAACTGCTCGAAATCCGGCGTGAACATCGCATAGCCTGCCGTCGGCGCGCTGCGATCCCCAAGGCTTTCACCGTCATCCCCCAGCGACACGGCGCGCCCGGCAGCCGTTTCACGCGGGTCCACGAAAGCAAACTCGGGATCATGACAGGTCGCGCAGGACTGCGTCCGGTTCTTCGAGAGGTTCACGTCGAAGAACAGCGCCTCGCCCAGCTCTTCCAACGTATCGAACGCATAAACGGGGGACGCCGTGGCGGTCAGAAGGGCGGAAATCAGAAGCGGGCGCATGGGAATATCCTTGGGTTACCCAGCCCTTCTAGCGCAGCGTGCGGGAAGCGCAACTTGATCCTGATCATAATTATCGGATTTATCCTGCCGCGCGCCCCGCCTGCGTTAAACCGTACACCCCACGCTCGACCCGTTCGAACCAGCCATAGTGATTGATCGCCATCATGTTGGTGGCTTTCGCCACCCCTGTCGCCTTGGCCACCTCGGCCCCACGACTGGGGCCATGTTCGGCTAGAAAAGCGCGCAGCTTCTCGGCATCCTGACGATAGGCGGTGACGAGCTTGCCGTTGGTGCCGCCGGTGTTCGGATCCCCCTCGCGCCGCGCGAACTCGGACAGCAATCGCCCGGCCTTCACCTTGGATTTGCGCGGCTGAAACGGACCTGGATCGGCATGCACCTGCACAAACCCATCCTTCAAGCGGACCGAGACAACGCCTAGCCCCAACCTTTTGCACAACCCGACATTGCCCTTAAATGCCCGCCACCCCGGCTTGCCGGACCAACGCGGCACAGCCACATAGACCAGATCGCTAATCGCCTGACGCGCAACGGCCTGCTGCAACAAGGTCAACGAAAACCCCGCCTTCAGTTCGACAATCACCGGCACATCGTCGCCATCACGTAGGGCCACCACATCTGCCGCCCCGACTTCGGCTTTGGCCTCATAGCCAAGCCCCTCAAGCCACGTTTTGACAGGTGCATACAAGTCGGTTTCGGCGGGTTTGCTCACAGGAGGACGCTTTCAATTGGACGTCCCGACAGTTTCGCCACGCGACACAAGAACGCAAGGGGCTTGCGCGCAACACATGACAGGTTTTCTGCAACTGCACAGATGTTGGCCCTATCAGGGATGACAAGGCGCATCGGCCTTCCTATAAGGCACGCAAACACGATCACACATAGACGGATGATGCATATGACCACCCTCGTATTCGGCCACAAATCCCCTGACACCGACTCGACCGGCTCGCCGCTGGTTTGGGCTTGGTACCTGAATGAAGTGAAAGGCGTTGACGCCAAGCCGGTTCTGCTGGGCCAGCCCAACACCGAAGCCGCTTTCATGCTGGAGCGCTGGGGCTTTGACATGCTGGACATCATCGAGGACGTGGCCGACGACCAGCCTTGCGTCATCGTCGACACCAACAACCCGGCCGAGCTGCCCGCCAACATCAATGGCGCAGACGTTCAGGCCATCATCGACCACCACAAGCTGGTTGGCGGCCTGGAAACCAAGGGCCCGATCGACATCACCATCCGTCCGCTGGCCTGCACCGCGACCATCATGTACGACCTGATGGGTGACGACGCCGCAAAGATGCCGGAAAACATCAAGGGTGCCGCCCTGACCTGCATCCTGTCGGACACGCTGGAGTTCCGCTCGCCCACCACGACCGACCGCGACCGCGAAGTGGTTGCTGCTCTGGCCGCTGATCTGGGCATCAACGTCACCGAATACGCGGCCGAGATGTTTGCCGCCAAGTCGGACGTATCGGCATTCTCGGACGCGGAACTGATCCGCATGGACTCGAAAGAATACGAAGTGTCGGGCACCAAGTTCCGCGTGTCGGTTCTGGAAACCACCGCGCCGGAAATCCCGCTGGGCCGTAAAGAAAGCCTGATCGAGACCTTCAAAACCGTTGCCGCCGAAGACGGCGTGGACGAGGTTCTGCTGTTCGTCGTGGACATCCTGAAGGAAGAAGCCACGCTGCTGATCCCGAACGACGTTGTGAAGGGCGTGGCTGAAAAGAGCTTTGGCGCCACTGTCGAGGGCGACGCCGTTGTCCTGCCCGGCATCATGAGCCGCAAAAAGCAGATCATTCCGAACCTGGCTGTCTAAGCCGTTCAAAAACTCTCAAACTGGCCCGTGCAATCGCGCGGGCCTTTTTGTTTGGGGCCACCTCACAGAAAGCTCATTTCCCGAACACATGCGAATGTGATAGGCACACAGCACATTCCAATGAAGGTGCTCAAATGCGTTTTTCCTTGCGATACCCGACACTCCGAACCATCGCCCTGATCGCAACGATCAGCGTGGCGTCCAGCGCCAGCGCCTACGCTCAGATGAATCACGGGCACGGGCACCTTCATGGCGCAGATGGCACCGGACATGACGAGATGCGAATGCCCGGGCTACGCGGCGAGAATGCAACGCCCGAGGAAAGCCAGGAACTGGCCATCCTGTTCCGCAACTTCAGAACGCTTGAACGCGCGGTCGAAAACCTGCCCGACGGCATTCGCACGGTGACGCGATCAACCAACCCCGAGGTTATGGAAGTGCTTGTCAGCCATGTGGTGGGCATGATCGACCGGGTCGAGCGTCAGGACGATCCGAAAATCATCATTCAAAGCCCTACGCTCGACATCTTCTTTGACCGCGCCGAGACGATTTCCAACACCATCGAGGTCACGGACGAGGGCATTGTCGTGACGCAAACCTCAGACGATCCAGAGGTCGTATCCGCCTTGCAAACCCACGCTGAAGAAGTGTCCGCCATGGTATTGCAGGGGATGCACGCCGTGCACATGATGATGATGCAACGCGCTGGGAATTGAAACGGGGTATTACGAGCCGCAAACAGCAGGTAAATACGTACTTGGCTGTACCCGCCACCTCGGACATGCGTACACGATTACCGGGGAAAGTGCCTGTAATGCCTATTTGAAAGTTACCAAATACACCCCGGCGATAACGAGCAACGCTCCCAAAACCTTTCCCGTTGTCATTGCGCTTGCGGGCACGCCGAACATGCCGAAATAGCCGAACACCATTCCTGCCAAAACCTGACCGGAAACCAGAAGCACAAAAAACGCGCCTATGCCGATTCTCGGGATGAGATAGCTTGATCCGATAATCATTCCTGCACTCATCACACCGGCAGTTAGAAGCCCAAGCGGCAAAGCGCCAATTTTCTGGAACTCTCCTCCCCGGCTCCCCGTGCCGATCGCAATAACAATGGACGACACAAGTGCGACGGCGAAAAAGGGTATGTTGGCCATTGGCCCCGAACCCAAAATTTTTGCGGATTGCGAAATCATTGGAAGATAAATTGAAATAATTGCGCCCATCAGCAGCGCCAAACCTATTAGATGAATTGCCATGATTCCCTCCCACACCATCAAATAACCGCCACTCTAGCATAAACCTTGAAGGGAAACGAAAGATGGTCTCTCTTGGAGGGCATCTCGGCGCTGTCTAGCGCGCCTTTTATCCTACAGTCGATTTCGCAACGTGGAATGGAGGTTTTGTAGCACTTCATTGCTGTCGACCGACAGGGCTACAAGGCACGGATCCCATTCACGATAGTACATGAACTCCCCGCCGGCGAACGCCCAAAGCTCGCAGAGAATTTCCTTCCGCACGGCTGGTGTTCCGAACAGCTCCACTATCGTGCCCACAACCTTGGGCAAGTCGACCTCCTCAAATTCCAGACATAAGTGGCCATTCGAAAGAGTGATCAGCCTATATTCCATGCCGCGCAATCCTAACTGCTACCCCAATCGAATTAGATCCTCAAAAGAGCAGCATAGATCCGGATGCGCATTCCGTACAACTCCCCCTAGCCACCCTGCCTCCCCTCTGCCATATCTCCCATGACACCCAAGGAGACCGCGCCATGACCCGTATCATCGAGAACCTTTCAGAGATTTCTGCGAACTACGACGCCTTGTTCGTCGACCTTTGGGGCTGTCTGCATAACGGGATCACCGCGTTTGACGAGGCGGTCGCCGCCCTACAAGCCTACCGCGCGAATGGGGGCTTTGTGGTGCTGGTCACGAATTCACCCAAACCGCGTGCTGGCGTCATGGAGCAGTTGCCGGAATTCGGCGTGCCTTCAGATTGCTATGACACCATCGCCACCTCGGGCGACAGCGCACGGGCGGCGATGTTCACGGGCGCGGTGGGCAACAAGGTCTTCTTCATGGGTGAATGGGAGCGCGACGCGGGCTTCTTCGAACCGATGGAGGTGATCGACACCCCGGTCGAGATCATCCGCGTCCCCGTGGCCGAGGCCGAGGGCATCGTTTGCTGCGGCCCGTTCGACCCGATGGCGGATCCTGACACATGGCGCGCAGATCTGCTGATGGCGAAACAGAAGGGACAGAAGCTGCTCTGCGCGAATCCCGACATCATTGTGGATCGCGGCGAAGCCCGCGAATGGTGCGCGGGTGCAATCGCGCAGATGTATACCGAGATGGGCGGCGAGAGCCTCTATTTCGGCAAGCCCCACCCGCCGATCTATGACCTTGCCCGCCGCCGCATGTTGGCCGAGGGCAAATCGGTGCCGGACAACCGCATTCTGGCCATTGGCGACGGCATCGCGACCGACATCAAAGGTGCCTTGGGCGAGGATATCGATTCTCTTTTCATCACAGGTGGCCTTGCACGGGAAGAGACGAAAACCCGCACGCAGCCCGATCCAGACGCGTTGGATCAATATATCCAGTCGCAGATGATCACCCCGACATATGCGATCGGCTATCTCCGCTGACATAAATGCTTGTTTTACCGCCATTAATTCGGCCTCACCCGACCGAAGTCAGCACAGTTGTGTCCACTTAACGTGGCGGTCACGTGGTATTTCTACGCAGATTACCCCTTGATTTTTTCTGCAACTGCAAAGTAATGTTATTGCCGATACGGACGGCAATTCGTCTATTTGTTACCCGGAGGACAAAATGTTGGACAACTTCCCGCGCGGAACGATCTGCATTGAAGAGCTGGAAATCGGTATGTCGCGCCACATCACCAAAGAGGTGACCGACCGTGACATCGAACTGTTTGCCGAGGTCTCGACCGACCGCAACCCGGTGCATCTGGATGACGACTTTGCGAAAGACACGATCTTTCAGGGGCGTATCGCCCACGGGATGCTTAGTGCCGGCCTGATCTCGGCCGTAATCGGCGAACAGCTTCCCGGACATGGCACCATCTATATGGGCCAGCAACTGACCTTCTTGGCCCCTGTGCGCCCCGGTGACGTCGTGCGCGCTGAGGTGACCGTGATGGACATCGACCACGCCAAACGCCGCGTGACGCTGAAGACCGAATGTCTGGTCGACGGCAAGCCCGTCCTGAAGGGCGAGGCCAAGGTTCTGGCGCCGTCCGCCAAGCTGGACTAAACGCCGCATTCACGAATTCGGCCTGCAAGCCGCCTTGGGCTTGCACAGGCCCCGCTGGACCGCTAAGGCCAGCATATGCGGATCATTCGTGACTATCAGTTTGTAGACCCATCTGACCGAGGCGCCACGGCTGTCATCGGCAATTTTGACGGCGTGCATCTGGGCCACCAGTATGTCATCGACATTGCCCGCCAGAAAGCAGCCGAGCTGGGCGCGCCTTTGGGCGTGATGACGTTCGAACCCCACCCGCGCGAGTATTTCGCGCCGAAAGCCCCGCCTTTTCGCCTGATGAACGCCGACACGCGCGCGCACCGGCTTGAGAAGCTGGGGGTTGAGGCGCTGTTTGAACTCAGCTTCAACGATACTCTGTCGGCCCTGACACCCGAAGAATTCGCCCGCGATGTGATTGTCGAAGGGCTGGGCCTGACCCATGTTTTCGTCGGCGCAGATTTCCATTTCGGCAAGGACCGTGCGGGCACCCCCGAGGTGCTGGAAGCGCTTGGCAAAGAGCTTGGCTTTGGCGTCACCGTCGCGCCGCTCATGTCGGATGACGTGGGCGAGGTCAGCTCGACCGCGATCCGCACCGCCCTGACCGAAGGTCGCCCGCGCGATGCCGCCCGTATGCTGGGCCACTGGCACCGCATCGATGGCGAAGTGATCCGGGGCGACCAGCGTGGTCGCGATCTGGGTTATCCCACCGCAAACATGTCCATTGCTGGCCTGCACCCGCCAAAATTCGGCGTCTATGTGGTCGAGGTCGAGATCCTGACCGGCCCGCATCAGGGCGTTTATGGCGGAGCGGCCTCGATGGGCACCCGCCCGATGTTCGGGGAAAACCTGCCCAACATCGAAAGCTTTATTTTCGACTTCAAGGGCGACATTTATGGCGAACAGCTGTCCGTTGCCCTGATCGACTATCTGCGCCCGGAAGAGGTGTTCGACGGGCTGGACGCCCTGATCGCCCAGATGGACGCCGACTGCGCCCGCGCGCGTGACATTCTTTCTCAACTTCCGAGCCGCCCATGATCCGTCATATCGTTTTCTTCACCGCCAAACGCCCCGAAGACGTCGACCGCGTCCGCGAAGGGTTGGAGCTCTTGAAAGGCATCCCCGACTGCATCCGGCTTGAGATCGCCGAGAACCGGTTTGAAGACCCGATCCCCGGCCCCTCGCCCGACGTCGTCGTCTATGGCGAATTCGAGGACGAAGCCCAGTTGGCCGCCTATAAGGCGCACCCGATCTATCAGGAATCGATTGCCCGCGTCCGCCCCCTGCGCGAGATGCGGATTGCCGCCGATTTTCTGGCTGACTGATGGGCAAGTCCCTGCGTAAAAAATTCTGGGAACGCCCGCTGGATCAGCTGACGCCAGCTGAATGGGAAGCGCTGTGTGATGGCTGCGGTAAATGCTGCCTGAACAAGCTGGAAGATGAAGAGACCGGAGAGGTCGTCTTTACCCGCGTCGCTTGCCGCCTTCTGGATGGCGAGACCTGCCAGTGCTCGCAATATGAGATCCGCCTGCAATTCGTGCCGGAATGTATCCACCTGACGCCCGAAAACATCGGCGAAACGGCCTATTTCATGCCCGCGTCATGCGCCTATCGACTGCGCCATGAAGGCAAGCCGCTTCATGACTGGCACCCGCTGGTGTCGGGCGATCCGGACAGCGTGCATAAGGCTGGGCGCAGCGTACAGGGTTGGACGGTGCCGGAATTTGAAATCCCTGAAGACGAATGGGAAGACCACCTGATCGAGGAGCCTCACTGATGTTTTTCGCCTCTGACAACACGGGGCCCGTGCACCCGAATGTGATGGACGCCTTGGCACGCGCCAACGAAGGTTACGCCATGCCCTATGGGGCTGACGACATCATGGCGCAGGTCACCGCCCGCATTCGCGAAATCTTTGAAGCGCCCGAGGCGGCGGTGTATCTCGTGGCCACTGGTACTGCGGCGAACTCGATCTCGCTGGCGACACTGACACGCCCTTTCGACACGATCTTCTGCTCGCCCGAGGCGCATATCCACGAGGATGAGTGCAACGCGCCCGAGTTCTATACCGGTGGCGCTAAGCTGACTTTGGTTCCTGCCGAACACGCGAAGATGTCGCCTGATGCGCTGAGCGCGTCCATCGCGGGCGAGGAAAGCCGCGGTGTACATGGCCCGCAGCGCGGCCCGGTGTCGATTACCAACGTGACCGAACGCGGCACGGTCTATTCCGTGGCCGAACTCAAAGCCCTGTGCGACGTCGCCAAGTCTTTCGATCTGCCCGTCCATCTGGATGGCGCGCGCTTTGCCAACGCGCTGGTCGGCTTGGGCTGCACCCCTGCCGAGATGACGTGGAAATCGGGCGTGGACGTGGTCAGCTTCGGCGGCACCAAGAATGGCTGCATGGGTGTCGAGGCGGTCATCTTCTTCGATCCCAAACACGCCTGGGAATTCGAGCTGCGCCGCAAGCGTGGCGGGCATCTGTTCTCGAAAAACCGCTATCTGGCGGCGCAGATGCTGGCCTATCTGGACGGTGATCTGTGGCTGGACCTGGCAGGCCGCGCAAATGCAGCTAACGCCCGTCTGGTGCGCGGGCTAAAGCAGATCGACGGCGTGACCTTCCTGCACGACCCGCAGGCCAATATGAGCTTCGCCGGTTGGACCCGCGCAGGCCATCAGCGCCTGCATGACGCGGGCGCGGCGTATTATGTCTGGGAAGGCCAGCTTGAGGGCGACGACCCCAACGAGATCCTGACCGCCCGCATGGTCGCGGACTGGTCCATGTCGGATGAAAACGTAGACCGTTTCATCGAGCTTGTACGCGGCTAAGCGCGTGGCCTAGGCCAGCGTTTCGTGCAGAATATGCCCGCGAATGCATGCTGCGACCTCGCGCGGGTGGCTGATCGGCCCCATATGCCCTGCCCCGACAATCACCTTGCGGCGCACATTCGGGAACCGCGCCTCCATCCGGTCATGCACGGCGCGTACCAGATCAGGCGAGCGTTCGCCTTCCAGCAATAGAACCGGCAGCGTCACCTTTTCTAGCGCACCCGGCGCGACCTGCCCGTGTACGTCTTCATGGGTCACGTTGCGTGCCGCTGGAATCAGGTGGATCTGCTTTGCCATATCGGCTTTCAAACGCTCGGGCAGCGCTTCCCACCCGGCATCGCTGCCCCATTGGCAATTGAACAGACGCGCGGCCTCCATCCGGTCGCCTGCGCGCATGGCATCCGCGAAAACACCATTCATATAGGTGTTGTTCTCGACATAGGCCGGGTCGTCCTTGGCGGTCGCAAACAGAACCGGTTCGAACAGGGTCAAGCTGCGCACCTTGTCAGGTGCCATCTGCGCCACGCGCAAAGCAATCGTGCCGCCGAAGCTGTGCCCGACCAGATCGACCGGCCCATGCGCGTGGCGGTCCAGCAGATCCAACGCGGCCTGCGTCGCAGTATCCTGATAGTCGCCCTGCTCGTCCCAATCGGCACTGCGCCCGTGCCCCGGAAGGTCATAGGCAAGCGTTGTCAGTTCGTGCTCAAACACGGTCCGCACACCGCGCCACGCGCCGGAATGCGCCAGCGAGCAGTGGATGAACAGCGCCTCGTGCGGGCCCGTGCCGTGCCGGTCCCAATAGGTCGGGCAGCCGCCCAGATCTTCCATCATAGTCAGCCCCGCTCGGCCAGATAGGCGTCCAGCAGGTCAAGACGGTCCTGACCCCAGAACTTCTCGCCGTCATCACAGACATAGAAGGGCGAGCCAAAGACGCCCGCATTCACCGCGTCGTCTGTGTTCCTTGCATAGGTCTCGGCCCCCATCAGAAGACCGCTGTCTGCCAGCGACGGATCAAACCCGGCCTCGGCCAGGCAGCTCTTGATCACCACGTCTTCGGCGATGTCTTTTTCGTCCATCCAGATCGAGCGCATCAGAGCGTTCACCAGCACGCCGACATCGCCCGCACCCGAATTCTGAGCCGCAATGATCGCGTAAGACGCAGGCGCGCCATTGGTGGGCCAATGCGCGGGGTTGAGGTTGATCGGCATGTCCAGCGCCTTGGACCAACGCTTCAGCTCTTGCATGCGATACTCCATGCGCGAGGGATGGCGATCCTTGGGCAACTGTCCCCCAGTGCGGGTAAAGAGCTGCCCGATATCCACTGGTTTGAAAGTGACGGATACGCCGTGCTTGTCCGCAATCTGCGCGAACCGCTTGCCGCCAAAGAAAGCCCACGGTGAAAGGACTGTGAAATAATAGTCAATATGGCTCATTTTTCGGCCCCCTGTTGCGCCAATGCTGTTTCCCGAAATCTATCCCGATGCTATTGGGTGTCAACGTCACGATTCTGTCATACAGAGCAATTCTGGGATCTGCTGCCATGCCTTCCATCACCGAACCGAAACTCATCTCGGGCAATGCCAACCGCCCGCTGGCCGAAGCCGTCGCCAAACGCATGTCCATGCATCGCGGCGCCAATGTCGGGCTGGTGGATGCACGCGTCGAACGCTTCAACGACCAAGAGGTATTCGTCGAGATTTACGAGAACGTCCGCGGCGAGGATATGTTCATCATTCAGTCGACCTCGAACCCGGCGAATGACAACCTGATGGAACTCTTGATCATGGCCGACACGCTGCGCCGCTCGTCGGCGCGGTCCGCCACCGCCGTGATCCCCTACTTCGGCTATGCCCGTCAGGATCGCCGCACCAAGGCCCGCACGCCGATCTCGGCCAAGCTGGTCGCCAACCTGATCGCCCAATCGGGCATCGAGCGGGTTCTGACCATGGACCTGCACGCGGCCCAGATCCAGGGCTTCTTCGACATTCCGGTGGACAACCTCTATGCCAGCCCGATCTTCGCGCTGGACGTAAAACATCACTTCAAGGATTGTCTGGACGAAGTGATGGTGATTTCGCCCGACGTGGGTGGCGTGGCCCGTGCACGCGAACTGGCAAAACGCATCGGTGCGCCGCTGGCCATCGTCGACAAACGTCGCGAGAAGCCCGGTGAAGTGGCCGAGATGACCGTGATCGGCAACGTCGAAGGCAAGCGCTGCATCATCGTGGACGACATCTGCGACACCGCTGGCACGCTGTGCAAAGCGGCCGAGGTGCTGATGGAGAACGGCGCGCAGGAAGTGCATTCCTACATTACCCACGGCGTCATGTCCGGACCGGCAGTTGAGCGCGTCCAGAACTCGGTCATGAAATCGCTGGTCATCACTGACTCGATCGAGCCGACCAAACCGGTGCTGGAAACCAAGAACATCCGCGTGGTCCCGACCGCGCCGATGTTTGCCCAAGCGATCCTGAACATCTGGGGTGGCACATCTGTGTCGTCGCTGTTCGACCACGACACGCTGGAGCCGCTATACGAAGGCATGTATTCCTGATCCCATCTGAAGATCAGAGACACGAAAGGGCCCCGCGGGGCCCTTTTTTTTTGGTCAGATCTGGGGTCACACATCCCACATCTCGTCATCTTGAACTTCCCCGATCGCCAGCCAATCGGCGCGCACACGGGCAACTCGCGTATCTCCCCATGTGCGAAACAGGATGTCGAACCCGTCTTCCGTCACATTCTCGGCTGTAATGTCCGCCCGCTGGTTGCTTTCACCCGCAATGTCCCACATCGACATCGACACGGTGACGGTGGGCGGTGTCAGGAAGGGTTCAGAGAAACGGATCGTCCTCAGAATTTTGCGCGGCCCGCTGCCAGTCCACATTTCGCCATCGTCCTCGAAATCCGAGAACAGCACTTTACTGCCTTGGTCCACGCCCATCATTTGGGGTCGAATTCGTTTCATAATTTAACGTCGTCCATAAAATTTAGACAATTGTTGCCTAAAAACTATGCCCAAAACAAGTTAAGGCTGAGTTTTCAAACGTAAAAAGAAGGGCAGAAGGATCAAAACCATCAGTCCGGACAGCAAGAACGGCGCGCCGGGCAAATAGACTGGAGCGTCCGCATCTGCGAAAAACTGAAAAACACCTGTCACCACAATCGGCGCGATCACGGCTGCGATCGATCCAAGGCTGGCGATGACGCCCTGCAGCAACCCCTGTCGATCCTCAGAAACCATGTTCGCCATCATGGCAGTCATCGTAGGGGGCGCCATGTCGGCCAGCGCCGCCACAAGGATGAACGTAAACATCACCCAAGCGCTTCCCGTCAGCCCGAACGCTATGAATGCAGCTATCGAACAGACGATCGAGAAGATCAAGGTGCGGTACTCACCCAACTTAGGCAGCATAAACCGCATGACGACACCTTGCGTAAAGGCGACCGCGATCCCGTAGGATGCCAGCGAGATCCCGATCAAAGCCGTGCCCCAGCCGAACACCTCGCGTGTCCAGAAGGCCCAGAGGGTCGGATAGACCATGTTCGCGAACTCGAAGGCGAAGATCAGGATCAAGGGCAGCATCAAGCCGGGCAGACGGAAGGCGTCGAGGATCGAGCCGAACGGGTTCAGGTCGCGTTTCGTGAAGGCGCGGCGCTTCTCGGGCGCTAGGCTTTCGGGCAACAGGAACAGGCCAAACACCACGTTCAAAGCGGCCAGCCCCGCCGCCAGCCAGAACGGAGCGGTGATGTGCACGCTGGCCACCAGACCACCAATCGCGGGGCCCATGACGAAACCGATGCCGAACGTGGCGCCGATCAGGCCGAAATTCGCAGCGCGTTCTTCAGGTTTCGAGATGTCCGCAAGATAGGCGGTCGCGGTGATATAGGTCGCCCCGGCAATCCCCGCCAGCACGCGCCCGATCAACAGCCACCAGAACGTGGTCGCCAAGGCCATGACCACATAGTCCACCGCCAAGGTGACAAGCGCCAATAGCAGCACAGGCCTGCGCCCCAAACTGTCCGAGATCCCGCCAATCACCGGCGCAAACAGGAACTGCATCGCCGCATAGGACGCCATCAGAATACCGCCCCAGAACGCGCCGTCCGCCGTATTGGCCGCGCCCACACGCTCCATCAGGTCGGGCATGATGGGGAATACGATGCCAATGCCCACCGCATCCAGAAGAATAGTGGCCAGAATGAACCAGATGGCAGAGCGATGTTTCATGTGAGGCGATCCAAGGATACAAACGAATTTAGCTGGAAAAGTACTGACCGGAAGTGACCATGGTTGCAATCTCAAATGGTCCAACTCTCTTCCATTGCGAAATCTTGCAGACTGAGAAGTTGCTCCTTTCGACGCAATACAATCGTAACTTGAAATTAATTTTGACACCTCACTTAGGCGCAGGCAGTCTTCATAAAAATAAATTATAGGACCTTCATGAAACATACTCTCCTCGCTGGCCTGATTGCTCTGTGCAGCCTTCCGGCTCCTGCTGTGTTTGCTGCAGAGAAACCCGGAAAACCCATTCTAAAAGCAACCCGGATTGAAAAAGAACTGCGCGCCAAAACCAAATACGGCTATGCGCTGGTTAGAGGCCACAGCCGCGCCGGACAGAAAGCCCAGCGGTTCGAGCTGCGTCACGGCGATTGTGGTGGCAACAAATATTGGAGTGATTGTACAAGCGACCGCCAGCGGATTGAGCGCAAGGAGGATCCGAAGGATCGGATACAGAAGGTCAACAGCCAGACGTGGTATGGCTGGTCATTCTATCTGAACCCGGATTTCCGCGACATTGGTCCTGGCAATATCACACTAGGGCAGGTCAAAATGCAAGACTGGCTCATGCCGCTGTGGCATTTCAACATGCGCGATGACAAGGCGATGATGTGGTTTGGTGCCGATGGCGGCTGCACCGTTGGTCGGGTATCTAAGCTGCGTGGAAGATGGCAGGATATCTTGATATTTGCAGACTACAGCCTGTCTCCAAAAGGTCCAAGTTTCATCATGTACCTCAATGGAAAACAGGTCTGCAGTCGCAATAAGCCAATGGTTACAAGGCATATGTTGGACCAGAGCCAACAGAAATTGTTCTTCAAATACGGACTATACAACAGTTATGTAAGCCGTTGGCTTGACCGTAACAAAACACAGACCGTCACGGCTATTCCGTTCAAGGACCAACACACGACACGAACCGGATCCTCAAAAACTTCAAACAGCGCTAGCTCTACTCCCTTCGCATACGACTGGGGTGTAAAGCTGCCCACGCAGGTCGTGTACTACGATGAAATGCGCTATGGCAAAAGCCGTGCACAGGTGGACATCCGCGTGTTGGAAGCTGCGGGCGCGAAACCAGTTGATTAAACGGTTTCGGAGATCCCTTCTCCAGACAAACAAAAAGCCCCGCCTGAACCGGCGGGGCTTTTCAATACTCATGTTCCGTGGGCTTAGCCTTTCACGGACAGACCCAGTTCACTTGCCATAGCAGCGATATCTACCGTGCGTTTGGCCAGTTCGTCCAAGTTCTCGGCGGTTGCATTTTCCGATGCGGCAGCCGCATCCGAAACGAAGCCATCAAGAACGTCCTGTGTCACTTCCGAAACAGGCAGGGCACGTTCAGCCAGAACCGAGGTGCCGTTGGCGGTCACTTCGGCGAAACCGCCAGTGACTGCGAACTCGGCATTGCCTTCGGGGGACTCGACGCGAACGATACCGGGACGCAGCGTCGTGATCGTCGGTGCGTGGTTCGGCATCGCCGTCAGGTCACCGTCGGCACCCGGCAGCTGGACCGCAGTCGCCTGAAGCGAAGCGAGGCTCCGTTCGGGCGACACCAGGTCGAATTGCATCGTATCAGCCATCAGAGGCCCTCCTTCAGCGGTTCAGCTTAAGCAGCGTCTGCCGCCATTTTTTCGGCTTTGGCGATCACTTCCTCGATGCCGCCAACCATGTAGAAGGCGCCTTCGGGCAGGTGGTCGTATTCGCCAGCAACAACCGCTTTGAACGAGCTGATCGTGTCTTCCAGCTGAACCTGAACACCGTCCGAGCCGGTGAACACTTTCGCAACGTCGAACGGCTGCGACAGGAAACGCTGGATTTTACGAGCGCGAGCAACGGTCAGTTTGTCTTCTTCCGACAGTTCGTCCATGCCAAGGATGGCGATGATGTCCTGCAGCGACTTGTAGCGCTGAAGGATGTTCTGAACGTCACGGGCAACCTGATAGTGCTCTTCACCCACGATCTGCGGGTCAAGGATACGCGACGACGAGTCGAGCGGGTCAACGGCCGGGTAGATACCCAGTTCCGAGATCGCACGCGACAGAACGGTGGTTGCGTCCAAGTGAGCAAAGGTGGTTGCAGGTGCGGGGTCGGTAAGGTCATCCGCGGGAACATATACGGCCTGGATCGAGGTAATCGAACCGGCTTTGGTCGAGGTAATGCGTTCCTGCATGGCACCCATGTCGGTGGCTAGGGTCGGCTGATAGCCCACCGCCGAAGGAATACGACCCAGCAGAGCCGAAACTTCCGAACCAGCCTGCGTAAAGCGGAAGATGTTGTCCACGAAGAACAGAACGTCGGTACCCGACTGGTCGCGGAACTGCTCGGCCAGGGTCAGGCCGGTCAGAGCAACACGAGCACGTGCTCCGGGAGGTTCGTTCATCTGGCCGTACACCAGAGCAACCTGCGATTCTTCCAGGTTGTCGGGCTTAATAACGTTGGATTCGATCATCTCCCAATAAAGGTCGTTACCTTCACGGGTACGTTCACCAACACCTGCGAACACCGAGTAACCCGAGTGCACTTTTGCGATGTTGTTGATCAGTTCCATGATCAGAACGGTTTTGCCAACGCCGGCGCCGCCGAACAGACCAATCTTACCACCCTTCGAGTAGGGGGCCAGCAGGTCGATAACCTTAATGCCGGTTACCAGAACTTCCGATTCAGTTGCCTGTTCGTCAAATTCCGGTGCGGGCTGGTGGATGGCGCGGGTCTCGGTCGCGACGACCGGACCTTTTTCGTCCACGGGCTCGCCCACAACGTTCAGGATGCGGCCCAGGGTGGCGTTGCCAACCGGGATCGAGATCGGTGCGCCAGTGTCTTCCACGGCTGCGCCGCGAACCAGACCTTCGGTCGCGTCCATAGCGATACAACGAACGGTGTTTTCACCAAGGTGCTGGGAGACTTCCAGAACCAGTTTGTTGCCATTGTTGTCGGTGTTGAGTGCGTTCAGGATCTCGGGGAGGTGGTCCTCGAACTGAACGTCTACAACGGCGCCGATCACCTGGGTGATCTTACCTTTTGCATTTGCCATTGTCGTTTCTCCGATTTCTTAGAGCGCCTCGGCGCCCGAAATAATTTCGATAAGTTCGTTGGTGATCACGGCCTGACGCGAGCGGTTGAACTCGATGGTCAGCTTGTCGATCATGTCGCCAGCGTTGCGGGTTGCGTTATCCATGGCGGACATACGCGCACCTTGCTCGGACGCGCCGTTTTCCAACAGAGCGGTAAAGATCTGGGTGGCCACGCCCGAAGGCAGCAGCGTTGCCAGAATGCCTTCTTCCGACGGCTCATAGTCATACACGGTCGACACTTCTTCCGCGCCCTCTGCAGGGGCGTCGAAGCTGGCCGGGATGACCTGTTGCGTCGTCGGGATCTGGCTGATCACGCTTTCGAACTTGTTGTAGAAGATCGTCGCAACGTCGTACTCACCGTTGTTGAAACGGTTGATCAGATCGTTCGCGATGCCTTGTGCGTTGTCGTAACCCACGTTGCGCACTTCCGACAGATCCACATGGTCAACCATGTTGTCTGCGAAATCACGCTTCAGCTGTTCACGACCCTTCTTGCCGACGGTCAAGATTTTAACCGTCTTGCCCGAAGCGATCAGCTCTTCAGCCTTGGCACGCGCCATCTTTACGATGGACGAGTTGAAGCCACCACACAGGCCGCGTTCAGCGGTCATGACCACAAGCATGTGGACTTGATCGGAACCCGTGCCCGAAAGCAGTTTCGGAGCGCTATCACCCCCCGAAGAAGCAGCCAGCCCACCCAGAACGGCGTTGAACCGTTCTGCGTAGGGACGACCTGCTTCGGCCGCTTCCTGTGCCCGCCGCAGTTTTGCGGCGGCCACCATCTGCATGGCCTTCGTGATCTTCCGCGTCGACTTGACGCTTTCGATCCGATTTTTGAGGTCCTTAAGGTTGGGCATCGTTCAGAGCCCCCTTATGCGTAGTCTGCGGCGAACGCATCCAGCGCTGCTTTGACCTTGTCTTCCAGCTCACCTTTAACCTTACGGTCGTTGTTGGTGATGTCGTCCAGAAGATCGGCGTGTTTCTGACGCAGGTGGTTCAGCAGACCTTCCTCGAAACGGCCAACTTCTTTCACGTCAACCTTGTCGAGATAGCCGTTGGTGCCTGCGTAGATGACGCAAACGATTTCGGCGTTGGTCAGCGGCGAGTACTGCGACTGTTTCATCAGCTCGGTCAGACGTGCACCACGGTTCAGCAGCTGCTGGGTTGCGGCGTCGAGGTCCGAGCCGAACTGAGCAAATGCTGCCATTTCGCGGTACTGAGCCAGCGACAGTTTAACCGGACCGGCAACCGACGACATGGCTTTGGTCTGTGCCGACGAACCAACACGCGATACCGACAGACCGGTGTTCACAGCGGGGCGGATACCCTGGTAGAACAGTTCGGTTTCCAGGAAGATCTGGCCGTCGGTGATCGAGATCACGTTGGTCGGAATAAAGGCCGACACGTCGCCACCCTGGGTTTCGATGATCGGCAGAGCGGTCAGCGAACCGGCACCGAAGTCTTCGTTCAGCTTTGCCGAACGCTCCAGCAGGCGCGAGTGAAGATAGAAAACGTCACCCGGATAAGCTTCACGGCCCGGCGGGCGGCGCAGCAGCAGCGACATCTGACGATAAGCAACAGCCTGTTTCGACAGGTCATCATAGATGATCAGGGCGTGGCGGCCGTTGTCACGGAAGTGCTCGGCCATGGCGGTTGCGGCATAGGGTGCCAGGAACTGCATCGGAGCGGGGTCCGAAGCGGTTGCAGCAACAACGATCGAGTATTCAATCGCGCCGGTTTCTTCCAGCTTCTTCACCAGCTGCGCAACGGTCGAACGCTTCTGACCAACGGCCACGTACACACAGTACAGCTTTTTCGATTCGTCGTCGCCAGCGGCGTCGTTGTACGATTTCTGGTTCAGGATCGCGTCCAGAGCAACGGCGGTTTTACCGGTCTGACGGTCGCCAATGATCAGCTCGCGCTGGCCACGGCCGATCGGGATCATAGCGTCAACCGATTTCAGGCCGGTTGCCATCGGCTCGTGAACCGATTTACGCGGGATGATGCCCGGTGCTTTAACGTCAGCAACGTTGCGCTTTTTGGTTTTGATCGGACCTTTGCCGTCGATCGGGTTACCCAGACCGTCAACAACACGACCCAGAAGCTCGTCACCAGCGGGAACGTCCACGATCGAGTTCGTGCGCTTAACAGTGTCGCCTTCTTTAATGTCGCGGTCGGAACCGAAGATAACAACACCAACGTTGTCAGCTTCAAGGTTCAGAGCCATCCCGCGGATACCACCGGGGAATTCGACCATTTCACCAGCCTGAACATTGTCCAGACCGTATACACGAGCAATACCGTCACCGACCGACAGAACGCGGCCAACTTCGGCCACTTCGGCTTCCTGGCCGAAGTTCTTGATCTGGTCCTTCAGGATCGCAGAAATTTCTGCTGCTTGGATACCCATTATCCGACCTCTTTCATGGAATTCTGAAGTGCATCGAGCTTGGCCTTGACCGACGTATCGATCATTTGCGAGCCCACTTTCACGACCAGGCCACCGATAAGAGCTTCATCAACGGCCAGGTTGATTTTTACATCCTTGCCAGTCGAGGCTTTCAAAGCCTTGGCAAGTTTGTCTTGTTGCGCCTTGGTCATGGCTTTGGCTGCAGTCACCTCTGCGGTGATTTCACCTTTATCCTCGGCGATCAGGGCGCGCATGGCGTCCAGAAGCTGAGGCAGCACGAACAAACGACGTTTCTGAGCCATCAAGCTCAGGGCGTTTGCGACCGTTGACGAAAGTTTCATTTTCTTGGCGACAGCTGCAATCACGGCGGCCTGTTCATCGCGGGTAACTACCGGCGAGTTGATCAGATCGACAAGATCAGAGCTATCGGCGAGAGCAGCATCAAGAGCGGCAACATCCGCTTCAACTGCTTTCAGTTCTTTGCCCTCTTTGGCCAAATCAAAGATGGCCGTGGCATAACGTTGGGCAATGCCAGTTGAGATCGAGACTGGTTCGGACACGTCCACCCTTCCGATGTACTATGCCCCTTTGTGGTTTGTTTGGACAAACCGGGGCGGCCTACAGAAGCCGCACTTTCGCGCGCACTATCTAAATCGTCGTCGCATGTAGCAGGGAATACCCCACCTCGCAACAGGCTTGCGCGGGTTTATCGCCAACATTTCCTGCTTAGGTTTCGTTAGATTTCGCCACCAATCCGCGCATACCCCTTAACCCTAGGGACAATTTGCGGATCAGGGGGCGAAACTCGAGCCGTTGAAAACGGAATACATTTGCATACCGAAATAACGTTTACGAAAGAATCAAAGGTGGTTTGGCGTTCTGATAGCCAAATTTCCAAGGTCGGCACTGGACTGATTCTATACCTAAGGCCGTCCTTGCCTCGGCGTACTGGGCTCGGGGACGCCCAGCCCTTCCAAAACCTTCAGCGGTCGACGCACGGCCTGCGCTAGCCCCGGGCGTTTCGGGGCGGGCACCTGCTTGGTCACCTCGACCATCAGGACCCCGCCAGCAAGGATCACTGGCAACTGGTGCCCGGCCCGTTCCCAGAAGGTACCAGTCTTGCGCCAGAACCGCTTTCCTGACGGCGGTTGATATAAAGAGGACAGGTGCCGTTCGACCTTGAAGCCATGCTCGCGCAATTGACCTTCGAGCTGCCCAAGCGAATAGGGTCGTCCGTACCCAAACGGTGTCGCATCCGACCGCGCCCACAAACCGGCCCGGTTCGGAGCGATGAACATGGCACGCCCGCCGGGGCCAAGTACGCGATAGCATTCTTCAAGCAGTTGGCTAGGCGTCTCGGACGTCTCAAGCCCGTGCATCACCACCAGCCGATCCACGACCCCCGTATCCAAGGGCCACAAAGTGTCCTCGACCAGAACCGAGACATTGGGCATCCCGGCAGGCCACGGCATCACGCCCTGCGGCGCGGGCATCAAACCGACGACCCGGCGCGCTGTCGGCAGATAGGGGCGCAGCAACGGCACAGCGAATCCGTAACCCGCAACAGTTTGCCCCTTGGTTTGTGCTTCAGGCCACAGGCTGACCACCTTGTCACGGATCGCCTTTTGCGCCGCGCGCCCCAACATGCTGCGGTAGTAAAAGTTCCTCAGATCCTGCACATCAAGATGCATGACGCGTCAACGGGCCCCTGTCAGTTCAGTGCCGAGACTACCCGAACGCTGATAAATTGGAATGCCCATCTTCAATGCGCGGTCAGTGTGCGGCTCGGCGCAGAACCAAGGCCAGATTGTTCGCGGGCATCTCGATCAGATCGGCACGGCGCAACCCGGCTTCCGCCGCCCACGCCTCGACCTTCTCAAGATCCTTGTAACCGATCTGAGGGTCATGATCTGTCAGAGCCGCATGAAAACTCTTGTCCCCTTCACTGCGAAATGCGCCTCCGGTTCTGAACGGACCATACAGGAACCAATGTGCACCGGGGGCCAGATTGCGCGCGACGCCCGCAATCACGGCACGCGCGGTGGGCGCGTCGATCAGGTGCATCAGGTTCACGGTTACGATCATCGACATCGGCCCCGTGCGCCACGATGGGGCACTGGCATCCAGCCATTGCGCCAAGCGCATGTTCTCGACCCCTTTTTCGGCGCGCCACGCGTCGATGCTGTTCAGGCGATCAGGGTCGATATCGGTCGGTTGCCAAATCACATCGGGAAAATGCCCGGCATATTCCACGATATGCTCGCCCGTGCCCGAGGCAAGTTCCAACGCGACCCCGTGCTTCGGCACGAAGGGCTTCATGGCATCTAGAATCGGAAACAAATTACGGGCCGCAGATGGCGCAGACATCCGGCCATCTCCGCGCTCTTGCGCGATCGAATGTGGTTTTTCTCCCGCCATTTTTATCCCTCGGGCGCATTACCAGTATTGAGGCTTAGGACCGTTTGGGCAAGACTGTTGCACCACCACGGAGAACCAACATGCTCGAACTTGTCACAATTCCCTGCCTTTCGGATAATTATGCATTTCTGCTGCATGACGCCAAGTCAGAGAAAACTGCGCTGATCGACGCGCCCGAGACCCTGCCCATCGAAGGCGAACTGGAACAGCGCGGCTGGACCCTGTCCGAGATTTGGCTGACCCATCACCATTGGGACCATATTGACGGGGTCGCCGATCTGGTTGCCGCCACCGGCGCCCGCGTGATCGGAGCCGAGGCCGATGCGCACCGCCTGCCCCCACTGGATCAGGCGCTCACCCCCGGGACGAGTTTCGACTTTGCGGGCCACGAGGTTCAGGTGCTGGACGTCCCCGGCCACACAATCGGCCACATCGCGTTCTATGTCCCCGCCGCCAAGGCTGCCTTCACCGGCGATAGCCTGATGGCGATGGGCTGTGGTCGCCTGTTTGAAGGGCGCCCCGAACAGATGTGGGATAGCCTGCAACGCCTGATGGCGCTGCCCGCCGACACGCTGATCTGCTCGGGCCATGAATATACCGGTGGCAATATCTCGTTTGCGCTGACCATCGAGCCGGACAATGCCGCTCTACGCGCCCGCCGCGAACGGGTCGAGGCCGCCCGCGCCGAGGGCCAGCCCACCGTCCCATCCCTTCTGTCAGACGAGCTGGAAACCAACCCATTTCTGCGCGCGCACTTGTCGTCGGTCAAAGCTGCCCTACATAAAGAGACCGCATCCGACGCCGAGGTCTTTGCCGAGATCCGCGCCAGGAAAGACGATTTCTAAGGCAAATCTCAAGAAATCACGCTTGTGCGAGCAGAAATTGACCAAAAGGGTCTTGATAGCGACGCAAGGACAACCGAACCTTAATACTATGAGGCAACGGTAAAAAGGCGAAGAAATCGCCAGCGATGTCCACCGCTGAACTTACGAGGAGTGCGCAACATGCCATCTTTTTCAAAACCCCTCGAAGAAGCCATCCATCAGGCATTGGCTTTGGCAAACGACCGCAAGCACGAGCTTGCAACGCTTGAGCATCTGCTGCTCGCGCTTCTGGACGAACCAGACGCGACGCGGGTGATGCAGGCGTGTTCGGTCGATCTGGACGTGCTGCGCAAAGTGCTGATCGAATTCATCGATGAAGAACTCACCACCCTGATCACCGACATCGAAGGCAACGAAGCGGTCCCGACCGCCGCGTTCCAGCGCGTGATCCAGCGCGCTGCGATCCACGTCCAAAGCTCGGGCCGGACCGAAGTGACAGGCGCCAATGTGCTGGTCGCCATCTTCGCCGAACGCGAATCGAACGCGGCCTTCTTCCTGCAAGAACAGGACATGACGCGCTATGACGCGGTGAACTACATCGCCCACGGCGTCGCGAAAGAGCCGGGCTTTGGCGAAGCGCGCCCGATTTCGGGCACGCCGGACTTCGATGACGAGGATGTGCAAGACGCCCAGCCCGCCGAAGAAAATGATAGCGCACTTGGGAAATACTGCGTCGATCTGAACGCCAAGGCGCGTGAGGGCGACATTGACCCGCTGATCGGCCGCGGCCACGAAGTTGAACGCTGCATTCAGGTTCTGTGCCGCCGCCGCAAGAACAACCCGCTTCTGGTGGGCGATCCCGGCGTGGGCAAGACCGCCATCGCGGAAGGTCTGGCCACCAAGATCGTGGCGGGCGAAACACCCGAGATTCTGTCGGAAACCACCATCTACTCGCTCGACATGGGCGCGCTTTTGGCGGGCACCCGCTATCGCGGTGATTTCGAGGAACGTCTGAAAGCTGTGATGAAAGAGCTTGAGGAGCATCCCGACGCGGTGCTGTTCATCGACGAGATCCACACGGTGATCGGTGCCGGGGCGACTTCGGGCGGAGCGATGGATGCCTCGAACCTGCTGAAGCCTGCACTTCAGGGCGGCAAGCTGCGCTGCATGGGCTCGACCACCTACAAGGAATTCCGCCAACATTTCGAAAAAGACCGCGCCCTGTCGCGCCGTTTCCAAAAGATCGACGTGAACGAGCCGACAGTCGAGGATGCAGTGAAGATCCTGCAGGGTCTGAAACCCTATTTCGAGGAACATCACGGCGTGAAATACACCGCCGATGCGATCAAATCGGCTGTCGAGCTGTCGGACCGCTATGTCAACGACCGCAAACTGCCCGACAAGGCCATCGATGTGATCGACGAAGCGGGCGCGGCCCAGCATTTGCTGATCGCCTCGAAGCGGAAGAAAACAATCGGCACCAGGGAAATCGAGGCTGTCGTGGCCAAGATCGCCCGCATCCCGCCGAAGAACGTCTCGAAGGACGACGCGGAAACCCTGCGCGACCTTGAGAAGTCTCTGAAGCGCGTCGTGTTCGGTCAGGACACCGCGATCGAGGCGCTGTCCTCGGCGATCAAACTGGCGCGTGCCGGTCTGCGTGAGCCTGAAAAGCCCATCGGCAACTATCTGTTCGCCGGTCCCACCGGTGTGGGCAAGACCGAGGTTGCCAAGCAACTGGCCGACAACCTGGGCGTCGAGCTTCTGCGCTTTGACATGTCCGAATATATGGAGAAACACGCCGTCAGCCGTCTGATTGGTGCGCCTCCGGGCTATGTCGGGTTTGATCAGGGCGGTCTTCTGACCGATGGCGTTGACCAGCATCCGCATTGCGTGCTGCTGCTGGACGAGATCGAGAAAGCACACCCGGACGTCTACAATATCCTGCTGCAGGTGATGGATAATGGCGAACTGACCGACCATAACGGCCGTACCGTCAGCTTCCGCAACGTGGTTCTGATCATGACCTCGAACGCTGGCGCCTCGGAACAGGCGAAGGCCGCGATCGGCTTTGGCCGTGACCGTCGCGAGGGCGAAGACACCGCAGCCATCGAACGCACATTCACGCCGGAGTTCCGCAACCGTCTGGACGCGGTGATCAGCTTCGCGCCGCTGGGCAAAGAGGTGATCCTGCAAGTGGTCGAAAAATTCGTACTGCAGCTTGAGGCCCAGCTGATGGACCGCGGCGTGCATATCGAACTGACCCGCGCCGCTGCCGAATGGATTGCCGACAAGGGCTATGACGATCGCATGGGCGCCCGCCCATTGGGCCGCGTGATCCAAGAGCACATCAAGAAGCCGCTGGCCGAAGAGCTCCTGTTCGGCAAGCTGGCGAAAGGTGGCTTGGTGCAGGTTGGCGTCAAAGCTGGCAATCTGGAACTTCGCTACGAAGAGCCCAAAGCCCCGCGCATCGGCCGCCGCAAGAAGCCCCCGCTTCTGCCCGCCGATTGATACACGGCCGCTGGAGTACTGCACTGATACAATGCGCCGCCCCCCGGGAGCGGCGCATTTTCTTGTTCGCGGCTATCGCGCCTTAGCGTTCGGTCAGCTTCAACTCGATCCGGCGGTTTTCGGCGCGCGCTTCGGGCGTATCCGCTGGATTTACCGGGCGGTATTCACCAAAGCCCGTCGCGGCCAGTCGATCCGGCGGGAAATCCAGCGCGTCGATCATATATTCGACCACCGACAGGGCACGCGCCTGGCTGAGCTCCCAGTTGTTGCGATACGCCCCGCGCCCGGACAGCGGCACGTTGTCCGTGTGCCCATCGACGCGGATTACCCAATCCACCTCATTGGGAATCTCGCCCGCCACTTCCGAGAGCAGCGACGCCACACGCGCAACTTGCGCCCGCCCTTCGGGCTGAAGCTCGGCGCGGGCGCTTTCGAACAGCACCTCGGACGAGAACACGAACCGGTCGCCCACGATTTGAACGCCCTCGCGGTTGCCCAGAACCTCGCGCAGTTTGCCGAAGAATTCCGACCGATAGGCGGATAGCTCTTTGGCTTCGGCTTCCAGACGTTTGCGTTCGGCCTCTTCCAGTTCCGCGCGGCGACGTTCCTCGGCTGCGACGCGCGCAAGGGCGGCGTTCAGCTCGGACCCCAATTTCTGGATCTGCACCTGTGCGGCCTGATCACGGGCAGAGCCTTCGTCCAGAATGGCCTGAAGCCCACCCAACTGCGTCCGGAGAGCAGCGACTTGCTCGTTCAGCAACGCGATCTTGCGTTGGCTTTCCGCGCTTTCGGCTTCTTCCTCGGCCAGCGCCAGATTGGCGGCGGCCAGCAGACGTGCGCGCTCTTCGGCTTGGGTCAGTGTCTCGGTCGCGATCCGCTCAGCATTCAGGCGCGCCGCAAGTTCGGCCTCAAGCCGGTCGCGCAGTTCAGCGGAATCCGCACCGGCGGCGGTCTGTTCTTCAAGCTGCAACAACGCCGCCGCCAAGCGCTTGTCCAGATCCACACCCGCCGCCTTGGAGGCGGCCAACAAGGTCAGCGTTTCCTCGGCCCGCTTGCGTTCTTCTTCGAGCGCCAAGGTCATGGCGGTCAGTTCGGTATCTGCGTTCTGCAGCCGCTCGCGCAAGGCTTCGGCGGCCGCAGCCTCGGCCAAGCGTCCGGCCTCTTCTTCATCCAGCGCTGTCTGGCCTTCGGTGACCTTCACTTCCAGATCAGCGACCAAAGCCTCCAACGCCTCGCGCTTGGCAGCAGCAAGGCGCGCGGCCTCGGCACCGGCATCGACCTCGTCACGCGCTTTGGCGAGGGCCAGTTGCAACGCCTCTTGTTCGCTCAGCAATTTGGTGCGGGCGGTTTCAAGTTCTTCCACCGTCGCACTCAGCGCCTCACCCTCGGCCAACGCACGGTCCCGTTCAGACAGAAGCGTGGCCACCTGCGCTTCGAAACTGGTGATCTTCGCGGCCTGCGCAGCCAGCTCAGCCGCTTGGCTTTCTGTCTGCGTCGTCAGCTGCGCAATTAATGCCGCCTGCGCGTCGGATATCGAGCGCGCTTCGGTCAGGGTCGCATTCAACGTGCCGATCTCGCCCTGAAGGGCCTCGGTCCGGTTGCGCTCCAGCCCCAGCGCATCGGCCAATTCGGACACCTGCGCAGACAGCTCGTCCAGCTCGCTCGCCTGCCCCGAGATCGTCTCGCGCAGGATGAACTGCACGATCATGAAGATGGTCAGGACGAACATCAACACCAGCAAAAGTGCGGTCATGGCGTCCACGAAGCCGGGCCAGATGGACCCGCTGACGCGTTGGGTGGATCGGCGGGTCAGCGCCATGGCTTATTCCTGCTCCTGACCCGAGGCGACGCGAATCACATGGGTCAAAGTTGCCAGATCGCCGCGCAAATCGGCCAGACTTTCCTGCCGTCCGGCTTGCATTTCTTCCAAAATACGCAGCATCTGCACGTCGATCGAGCGCAGGCGCATGCGGCTTTCGGCGTCCACTTGATCCTCGTCGGTGACAGAGTTCGCTTCGAGGATTTGGCGCACGGCCTCTTGGCTTTCGGCGATCTGCATCAACGCCTGGGTCTGTCCGTCATCCTGCGCCAACTGGCTTGTCAACGCTTCGACATTGTCCGCAAGCGACCGAAGCCGTTCATCCATCATCGTGCGCTGCGCATCCGCTTGGACAAACATGGTCTGCATGGTTTCGATCTGCTCGGCCAGAATGCCCAGATAGGCCCCGGCCTCGGACGCGTCTTCACTGTCGCCCGACGCATAGCTAAGCTTGGTAATGGTCGACAGCCACTCTTCCAGCTGGCGATAAAAGCGGTTCTGGCCGTGACCCGCAAACAGCTCCATCAATCCGACAACCAGCGACCCGGCAAGCCCCAGAAGCGAGGACGAGAACGCCGTGCCCATACCGCCCAGTTGCTCTTCCAGCCCGGTCATCAGGCGATTGAACACCTCGACCCCGCCTTCGCCTTCCCCCGGCGCAAGCGAGCGGATGGTTTCGACCACCGCAGGCACGGTTGTCGCAAGGCCAAAGAACGTGCCCAAAAGGCCAAGGAAAATCAGAAGGTTGACGATATAGCGCGTGATGTCGCGCGCTTCATCAATCCGAGTGGCGATACTGTCAAGGATCGAGCGGGACGACGACGCGCCAATTTGCAACTGCGTCCCCCGGTTCGACCGCATCAACGCCGCCAGAGATGCCAGCAGACGCGGGGCGCGATCGGGGTCGTGTGCCTCGCGCTGTTGAACAAAGCCCTCGATCCAGCTGACCGAGGCGAAAACCTGCCAAACCTGCCAGAAACAGGCCAAGAGCCCGATGATGAAGACAAACAGGATGAACCCGTTCAGATACAGGTTCGCCATGAACACGGGCAAGACATGCGGCAACGCCACGAACGTGCCAAAGCCCACAAGGCCCAAGGCCACCAGCATCAGAAAGATCTGACGCACGGGTTGAGTGAAAGACGGCTCGATGCCTTTTCTTCTGGGCGCAGTCAGCGTCCCGCGATCCGGGTGATCCATGCGGGGTAAGTCCTTGTCGCCATTGTTATTGGCGTCAGGATAGGCAGGTTTTTATTTTCTGCCAAGCTTTCTGTCCGCAGAATTTAACCGCCCGTCAACGCGCGGACCTGGCGTGACAACCACGACAAATCTTCGTCTTCGATGCCCAGCTCGGTCAGGTGGCTGGCGGTGTTGTACAGGTACTCGGTATTCGGCCCCCTGCCCCCAACCGCGGTCGAGATAATGCGGGCCTGTTCGTCCAGTTCAATCTGGCAATACTGCACGTGATCGGGGTCAATCACATAGGTCACGGCCTCGACCCGGCGGCCATCGCGCAGGTCGATCATCAGCCGTTTTTCCAGATAGGCCGAGGATACAAGCTCGCGTTCGCGCAGATCGGCCATGGTCTGATCATAGGTGCCGGGACGGGCGCGGAAGGCCAGCCCCTGACAATGCGCACCGGCCAGTTCGTCCAGCGCCAGCACCAGCCCCGGATGGTCTTCCGTGCCGCGGTGGTGGATCGAACGCATGCAGAAGCTGCGGTGATAGTCCGGCAGCGTGGCGACCAGCGCTTCGTCATGGTCAAAGCCCGGGTTCCACATCAGCGACCCATAGCCGAAAACCCACAAATCGCCGTTGCTCATTTCACTCGCCCTTCTGTCCTTCGCGCAGTACACACGCCTATAAGCATGTATCGTGCAAAAAGGGAATTGAAGATGCGTAAGCTGGTTGTGATTGCAGTGGTTCTGGCGGGGCTTTGGTCCGGATATTGGTTTATCGGGGCAAAGGGCGTCGAAAGCGCGTTTACTGCCTGGATCGAGGATCGCCGCGCCGAGGGCTGGGTATCGCAGGCCGAGGACATCTCGACCCAAGGGTTTCCCAACCGGTTCGACACGATCTTTACGGGGTTAGAGCTCGCCGATCCGGAAACGGGCCTCGCGTGGCGGGCGGATGAATTCAAGGTCCTTGCGCTGTCCTATCAGCCCAATCACGTGATCGCGGTGTGGCCGGGGCAGCAGATCCTGTCGTCGCCGCTGCAAAACATCAGTTTTCAAGCCGACAGTTTCAAAGGATCGCTGGTCTTCGATCCCACCCCCGACCTTCCGCTGGACCGCAGTTCAATCGTGATCGAGAACCTGACCATGCAGTCCAACGCGGGCTGGACCGCCGGGCTTGAGGCCGGGCAGATCGCGACGCGCAAATCCTCGGCCGCGCCAAACCGGCACGACATACATTTCGAGGCCACCGGGCTGCTGCCAGCCTCGTCCTTTGTTCAGAGTTTTGGAGATGGCAACCTACTGCCTCCGGTGTTTGAACGCGCGCTGCTGAAAGCCAGCGTCGATTTCACCGGGCCGTGGGACCGGCATGCTGTCGAAACAGCACGTCCGCAGATCACCCGGATCGAGATCAGCGAGCTGGACGCCACATGGGGCGAGTTGGGGCTGAAAGCAGTCGGCGCGGTGGACGTGGACGAGCGCGGCATTCCCACGGGCGAAGTCGCCATCAAGGCCAAGAACTGGCGCAAGATGATCGAAATCGCCGAAGCCTCGGGCGCCATCGCACCCGAGCTGGTCAGCACGGTTACCGGCGCACTTCAGTTCGTGGCGGGTCTGTCGGGCAATTCGGAAACTTTGGACGTGACCCTGCGCCTGTCCGGTGGGGCGGTCTTCCTTGGACCGATCCCCATCGGCGCGGCCCCGATCATCAAGATCCGCTAAGCCTTCAGCGGCAGCAAGCGCCGCCGCGATCGCGTCTTATGCACACCTAGTCGTGTTTGACCGAACGTCCGAAATCGGGTGCGTCCGTATCCTGTCCGGCCTCAATGATGCCACGACGGATCGCACGGGTGCGAGTGAAATAGTCAAACAGGTGGTCCCCATCGCCCGTCCGGATGGCACGTTGCAGGGCAAACAACTCTTCCGTGAAGCGGCCAAGGATCTCTAAGGTCGCGTCTTTGTTGGACAAAAACACGTCACGCCACATGGTCGGGTCGGACGCGGCGATCCGCGTAAAGTCGCGGAAACCCGCCGCCGAGTAGTTAATCACCTCGGTATCTGTCACGCGGCTTAGGTCGTCGGCGACACCTACCATCGTGTAAGCGATCAGGTGCGGCGCGTGGCTTGTGACGGCCAGAACCAGATCGTGGTGATCGGCATCCATCGTGTCGACATTTGCGCCCATACCTTCCCAGAGGTCGCGCAGGCGCTGGGTCGCAGCCTCATCCGCGCCGTTCGGCACAAGGATGCACCAGCGGTTGTCGTAAAGTTCGGCAAAACCCGAGCGCGGGCCGCTATGTTCGGTACCAGCAAGCGGGTGGCCGGGGATGAAATGGACGTTGTCCGGCAGATGCGGCGACACGGCTTCGATGACCGCACCTTTGACCGAGCCCACATCCGTGACCGTCGCGCCGGCTTTCAGAACCGGTCCGATCTCTTGCGCCACGGGGCCCATCGCACCTACGGGCACGGCCAGCACCACAAGGTCTGCACCTTCAGCGGCCTCGGCGGCGGTGTCTACGACGCGGTCACAAAATCCGACCTCGCGGGCGATGTCGCGTGTTTCAGCAGACCGAGCGGTGCCAACAATCTCGCCCGCCAAGCCGCTGCGGCGCATGGCATGCGCCATCGACGACGCGATCAGGCCAAGGCCGATCAGGGCCACACGTTGGTAGATCACGCTCATGATGCACCCCCTTCGGATTTGCTGTCATCCGACGCAGGCACGACACCTTTGAAACGTCCGATCATATGGGCAACACGGCGGCACGAAGCCTCGTCCCCGATGGTGATGCGCAGGCAGTTGGGCAGGCCATAGCCCGCGACACGGCGCACGATGATGCCTTCGCTTTGCAGGAAGTCATCACAAGCGTTCGCCTCGTCCGCGTCGGCAAAGCGCGCCAGAATGAAGTTGGCGCAAGAGGTATCCGACGGCACGCCCAGTTCGGCCAGCGCTTCGGCAAGCCATGCGCGCAGGCGGGTGTTTTCGCGCAGGCAGCGTTCCACATGTTCGCGGTCGCCCAGCGCTGCCTCGGCAGCATCCAGCTGCGGCATCGAAAGGTTGAATGGCCCACGCACACGGTTCAGAACACCGATCACCTCGGCCGAGGCATAGCCCCACCCAATGCGCAGCCCGCCAAGGCCATACATCTTCGAGAACGTGCGCGTCATGACCACGTTCGGGAATTTCTCGACCAGCGAAGCCCCGCCATCGAAACCATCCACATACTCGGCATAGGCACCGTCGATGACCATCAGCACATCGTCAGGCAGCTCGCGCGCCAAACGTGACAGATCGGCCCGGCTGACCATCGTGCCCGTCGGGTTGCCCGGATTGGTCACGAACACCAGCGAGGTCTTGGGCGTCACCGCCTTCAGAATTTCGTCCACGTCGACCATGCGTTCGCGTTCGGGCACCATCACCGGCGTCGCACCCGCCGCAAGGGCCGAGATTTTGTACATCGAGAACCCGTGCTCGGTATAAATCACCTCGGTCTCGGGACCGCTATAGCATTGGCACAGAAAGGTAATGATCTCGTCCGAGCCGACACCACAGATGATCCGCTCTGGGTCCAGCCCGTTCAGTTCACCAATCGCCGCCCGCAGGCTGGCGTGATCGGTGTTCGGATAACGATGAAGCGCATGACCTGCCTTCTGAAATACCTCAACGGCAAGCGGGCTTGGCCCAAACGGGTTTTCGTTCGAGCTGAGCTTGATCACATTCGACATCCCGTCGATGCCCGAGGCACCGCCGACATAGGGCTTGATCTGCATGATCCCCGGCTGGGGCACAGGTTTCGTCATGACTTGGCCTTTCCTTCGTAGGCGCGTTTTAGACTTAGTCCAAATTCAAGACCAGCGATGTTTGGGGCCGGTCGTATTTTTCAAATAGAATGGCAAATTGGCCGCATGTTGCGCCCGTAAGCATAAAAAAAGGGCCGCGACTGGCGCGGCCCTTCTGAATTCGTCTGGTGCGGCGAAGATTAGTTCTTCGCGTAGAATTCGACCACGAGGTTCGGTTCCATCATCACCGGATACGGCACGTCCGACAGGCCGGGGGTGCGGGTGAAGGTGGCGGTCAGTTTCGAATGGTCGGCTTCGATGTAGTCAGGCACATCACGTTCGGCCAGCGCAACGGCTTCCAGAACGATGGCCAGCTGCTTCGAGCGGTCACGTACTTCGATGACGTCGCCTTCTTTCACGCGGTACGAAGGAATGTTTACCTTCTTGCCGTTCACGGTCACGTGGCCGTGGTTCACGAACTGGCGTGCTGCGAAAACGGTCGGAACGAACTTGGCGCGGTAGACAACAGCGTCCAGACGACGCTCCAGCAGACCGATCAGGTTTTCACCGGTGTCGCCTTTAACACGCTCGGCTTCGCCATAGATGCGACGGAACTGTTTCTCGGTCAGGTCGCCGTAGTAGCCTTTCAGCTTCTGCTTGGCGCGCAGCTGCAGACCGAAGTCCGACATTTTGCCCTTGCGACGCTGGCCGTGCTGGCCGGGGCCGTATTCACGACGGTTTACCGGCGACTTCGGACGTCCCCAGATGTTTTCGCCCATACGGCGGTCAATTTTGTACTTGGCAGCAGTTCTTTTGGTCATCTGCTGATCTCCTTCTGTAAACTTCGAAGGGCGTTGTCCTCTGGCTTGCGCCTGACAGGGATCCCCTTGCGGGGGCCACCAACACCAATGAAAACCGGCCCCTCGCGGGACCGGATTTGGGGCTTATAGCGCCGTGAGCGGTGGAGTCAATGACTAGGCCACGCCAATTTCCATTGAATTCTCGTGGACCACATGCGGTGTTTGCGCAGTGCTGGTGGCCATCTCGTCCAACTGCGGGAACAGGGCTTTCAGGCGTGCGCGATGCTCGGTCATTGTTGCGTCCAGATCCGCAAATGCGGGGTGCTGGCTTTCCACCGGAACACCATTGGCCCAGACCACCTCGTGGCGGCCAAGCAGCACTTGATAGAATGTCATCTCGGGCGCGTTGCGATCACAGGTGATTAGGCTTCCATCCACCAGGTCTGCGGCGCCTGCCAAAACCTCGTCCTGCCCAAGCAACTGCTTCGCACGCATGCCCGAGACAAGGATCTGTTGATGGGGCGAGACCAGCAAATCCGCATCTGGTTGGCCGGGGCGAATGGCGCCCGCGCGCAGGCGGATTGGCTTCAGCGCGGGTTCGGCCATCATGCGCGCTTGCGAGATGTGGCGCTGCCCGACCCAAAGGACCGGCTGGCCACCATGTTCGCGGGTCAGGATCACGCTGCCTTCGCGCAACTCCTCGACCGCACACTCGCCCGAGGGCGTGCGCACGCGAGAGCCTTGCGACAGGATGGCGACGCCCGACGGGAGCTCTGTCAGAAGATCGTCTTGCGTCGCGACCAGATTGGCGCGCACCACGCGCAGGGTCGTTTCGGGGCGCGGCATGGAACCTGCGAAGACCAACAGCGGGGTGCCTCCGTTCGGCGAGATCACCAAAGACACGCGATAGCTTTCATAGCCATCCGTGACCTCGAACCCGACGTTCAAGCGGGGATCATCCTCTGCCAGCACCTCAAGCCCGGCGGCGCCGATCGTTGCGGCCCCGACAAGTTGGTGCGCGAAGATGGCCGCGCGACGCCGCTTGTCGACCTGATCCCCAACATTTTGCAACAGGGCCAGCTCGCGTGTGCGATCAAGGCGTACGGCCTCGCCGCTCCATTCCCAGTCTGATCCTGTGGTTAACATTGCCATAGGTGCATTCACGGTCGAATTGACCGTTGTCTGCGCCCATGAAATTACGAAAGTGCCTTCGTAGCCCGTATTCATGATTATACCTGCCATTATATTTTTTCACAGGATACCACGAGCGAATCACCCTGATAAGTGTTTTGTCATCGCTCCGCGTTCGCTGTCGCAGGTGAGTCACAAAATCCACAGTCCGCACGTCCACCAATCAGCCGCAACGCCCCTTGCGTCGCCCACCTTCGATTGGTAACAATTTTTTACCAGCCGCAGGAGCCCCCATGCCCGTCATTACGGAAATCGAAGATCTGCGCCGTATCTACAAACGGCGCGTGCCCAAAATGTTCTATGACTATGCCGAAAGCGGCAGTTGGTCTGAGCAAACCTTCCGCGAGAACAGCTCGGACTTCGACAAGATCTATTTCCGCCAACGCGTTGCAGTGGACATGGACAACCGGTCGACTCGCACAACAATGCTGGGGCAGGATGTATCGATGCCTGTGGCTCTGGCACCGGTTGGGCTGACCGGCATGCAATGTGCAGATGGCGAAATCAAAGCGGCCAAAGCGGCCGAGGATTTCGGGGTGCCGTTCACCCTGTCCACCATGTCGATCTGCTCGATTGAAGACGTGGCCGAGAACACCAACGCCCCCTTCTGGTTCCAAGTCTATACGCTGAAAGACGACGATTTCATGCGTCGCCTGTTCGACCGCGCACGCGCCGCAAGATGTCCGGCCATCGTGGTCACGGTCGATTTGCAGGTGCTGGGACAACGGCACAAAGACCTGAAAAACGGCTTGTCGGCTCCGCCCAAGCTGACCGTGAAATCTGTGGCTGACATGATGACCAAGGTGCAATGGGGGCTGGGAATGCTCGGCACCAAGCGCCGCTTCTTCGGCAACATCGTAGGCCACGCGGAAGGGGTCGAAGATCCGTCCTCGCTACACACCTGGACCGCGCAGGCTTTTGATCCATCACTGGACTGGGACCGCATCAAACAGTTCAAGAAGATGTGGAACGGCCCGATGATCGTGAAAGGCATCATGGAGCCCGAAGACGCCATCGCCGCCGTCAATGCCGGCGCGGATGCCATCATCGTCTCGAACCATGGAGGGCGCCAATTGGATGGCGCGCTCAGCTCGATCCGCGCCCTGCCCGCCATTTTGGACGCTGTTGGCGACAAGGTCGAAGTGCATCTGGATAGCGGTATTCGTTCCGGTCAGGACGTGTTGAAAGCCATCGCGATGGGGGCCAAGGGCACCTATATCGGACGGGCCTTCACCTATGGTCTGGGCGCTATGGGCCAAGAAGGCGTAACCCGCGCGCTAGAGGTTCTGCTCAAGGAAATGGATATCTCGATGGCCTTTTGTGGCCACACGGACATCAACACAGTGGACCGGAACATCCTGCGCATCCCCAAGGGCTTTTCGGGCGATTGGGAAGACTGATCCACCCTTCTTATAACTTCGGGCTGGCTGCGCCGTGGCCAGCCTAGAAATAACTCCGCACCAACGCGCCAGATATCAGCGTCCACCCATCGGCCACCACGAAGAAGGCCAGCTTGAAGGGTAGCGACACGATGGCAGGTGGTACCATCATCATCCCCATCGACATCAGAATGGCCGCGACGACAAGGTCGATGATCAGAAACGGCAGGAAGACCAGAAAGCCAATCTGAAAGGCGCGTTCGACCTCGGACAGCAGGAAAGACGGCACCAGCAGCGACAGGGGCGAGGTGCCCGTCAAATCCACATTCGCGGTTTCTTCGCGCAAGGTCGCCAGATGGGTGAAAGTGTCGGGATCAATGCGGTTGGCCATGAATATGCGGAAGGGCTCGATGGCCGCGGTGAAGGCGGGTTCAAGCTCCATCTGCCCTTCGGAAAAGGGTTGCGCCCCCTTGACCCACGCCTCCATGAACACGGGTTCCATGATGAAGTAGGTCAGAAACAGCGCAAGGCTGATGATCAGCATGTTCGGCGGGGATTGCTGCAGGCCGATGGCCTGCCGGAGGATCGACAGCACCGTAACTAAAAACGGAAAACAGGTGATCATGATCGCCAGCCCCGGCACGATGCTGAGCAACGTGACCAGAACGAAAATCTGGATCGTGCGCGTGGCCAGCGACCCGTCATCGCCCAACGATATCGAAATATCCTGCGCCAGCCCGGCATCCCCGGACACGATCCACATCACACCGGCCAGCAGCCAGCACAGCCCGGTCATCCACCCGCGCATCTGCGTCAGAGCCCCGTTTTCAGATCAACCAGCTTGGTTAACCGCACCGCGATCTGCCCGTTGGGATCGCCCTCGACCTCTTGCAGCTCGCCCTGCGCGATTAGTCTGTCGCCCACGTAAAGATCCACCGGATCCTCGATCCGTTTGTCTAGCGCTAGCACATCGTCCTGCTTCAGCTGCAACAGCTCTTTCACCGTTGGGCGCGCCACGCCGACCGAGATCGTGACCTCGATCGGGACGCGGGCAAAGGGGCTTGCTTCGGTTTCAAGTTCGGGTTGGGAAATGGGGTCAGCCATGGTCAAATGCCTTCTCGTTCACATGATAGAGCGCGCCAACAGCGTCCGAGATGCGCGCCACGACGCCGGACAGATCAACGCTGCATTCGCTTTCGCCAGAGCGCAGATAGATCTGCCCATCGGGAAGCGTATCTTTCTCGACAATTTCAAACGGAACCGCGCCAGCATCCTGCAGAAATGCCTCGAGCGTCGGGCGCGTTCCCGGCGACACCAGCACATCAATCGGCGTGTCCGCCATTTCCGCAGCCATCGGCATCATGACCTCGGCTACGATTGGACCGATGGCCTGTTCCAGCGCCTTGGGAAGAACCACGTCTAGCATCTGGGTCAAGAGCGGCTCGAGCGTGGACAGAACGTGACTGCGCGCTTCCTGAAAGGTGAAGCCCAAATCCTCGAGGTTGCGGGCAAATTCGGTTTGAAGGCGCGCGTTTTCCTCGGTCATGGACTTTGTCGCATCATCCCATCCAGACTGATAGCCGGTCTCGTAGCCTTCAAGCCGACGTGCCTCTAGCTGAATCTCAAGATCCGCGCGGGTCAGGGTGATCTGTGCGCTGGCCTCCTGATGCGTGGGCGCGTTCAGCACGTCCCCGAAATCTTCTAGCGCATATCGCATGCTCATCCGGTTGCCTCCTCGTCTTCTTCCATCCATCCGCGCAGGATCTCGACCGTTTCAGCCTGACGCTCCGAAATCAGATCCCGCAGGCGCTGAACAGGATCGGTGTCAGGTTCCGCACCCGCAGTCATCGCGGGCAATGCGTTCTGCGGCGTGTTGTCGGCCACCAGGGCTTGGGGCAAAGCATCTGTGATCGGAGCCTCGGCCACATTTCCTGCAGCCTCAGCCAAGGCGAGGCCACTCTCAGGCGCACCCGGTGCCGGCAGGCTGCCAGCAGCTTCGATCGCAGGCAGCTCGGCCTGAGCGCTGAGCATAGGACGCAGGACAAACAGCCCGAGGCCCAGTGTGACAATCGCCAAAATGGCAAGTTTGATCACCGACATGACGTCAATGCTTGCGGTGTTGAACAGGCCTGATGCCGGGTCACTTCCCGCGGCGGGTACGGGCTCGAACTCCATGGTTTTCAGTGTAATGACATCGCCGCGTGCTTCGTTAAATCCAACTGCACCGGCGACCAGTTCGCGCAGGCTTTGCAGCTCTTCCTCGGGGCGCGGCGCCCATTCTACGGTCCCGTCCTCGGCCGTTGTGCGAATCCCGTCGACCAGCACCGCAACCGTCAGGCGCTTCACCGCCCCCGGGGCCTTCAGGATCTCGCGCGTCGTTTCGGACACTTCATAGTTTACAAGTTCGCGCGTTTCAGAGGTGTTCGAGGATGACGATCCACCGCCATTCGCACCGTCACCGTCCGGCAAGTTCGAGGCAACACTGACCCCGCCTGCCTCGCTGTCATTGGCGGCGTTCGAGCTTTCCGAAGTGTCCGTCGACACCGCCACGCGGCCCTCAGGATCAAACCGGCGCTCGCGAATCTGCTCTTGCTCGGTGGCGGTTTCCAGGTTCAGCTCGACCACAGCATTGCCGAACCCGACACGGGCCTCCAACAGACGCTCGACATTCTGCTTCAGGCGCTCGGCTTGATCCAATGCAGCAGCCGTTCCGCCCGTCGCAGGATCCTGCCCGCCCATCAGACCAGCGCGACTGTCGATCACGGAAACCTTTTCCGGCGACAAACCCGGCACCGCCGAGGCCACCAGAAACTTAAAGGCTTTGATTTGTGCCGCAGGCAGCGTTCCGCTGGCCGTCGTCAGCGTCACAGATGCAGACGGTTCGTTGCGCTGGCGAAACTGCCGGGACGATGTGTTTGCAATATGAACGCGCGCGTTGCGCACCATCGGGCTGGCCACGATCGTGCGCGCCAGCTCGCCTTCTTTCGCGCGCCAATAAGCGGCATCAAACATCTGCGACGTGGTGCCAAAACCGCTTAGCCCGTCCAGCAGCTCATATCCTTTCCCGGAATTCGCAGGCAGCCCTTCACTGGCCAAGGTCATCCGCAATGCATCACGATGTGCCGCATCCACAAAGATCGAATCGCCGCGGATTTCATAGGCGACGTTGCGCCCTTCCAGGGCCTGCACGATCTCGCCCGCGGCGCCACTTTCCAGCCCCGCATAAAGCAGGGTTAATTGCGTGCGCGTCGCCATGCGGGACAGGCCGATAATCGCTAAAAACATGGCCAAGGTCGCGGCGATCACAATGGCCCGTTTCCGTAGGTCCATCGCCCCCCAAACCGAGATCAATTGCTGCAAGACGTAACTCCTTATCCGAGCGGGCTTCTACCCCCGTCATGTCAATCCGTTTTCCCTGATCGGCCTTAATAATTGGTTAGTGCCCGTCGGTTTAAATCAGCGCAGTGAAATTGGATTCGAGGATCACATGTCAAACGCGGACATCACGGCAGAAGCCGCGGAAGAAGAGGCTCCGGCCAAGAAATCCAAGAAGGGTCTGGTGATCGGGCTGGTTGGGGCGCTTTTGTTAGGCGGCGGTGGCTTCTATGCGACCTACGCCGGGCTGATTGGCGGACATTCCGAACCAGGGGTCGAAGAAGAGCCCGTTGTGGAAGCGGTGGAGCTTCCCGCGGTCAGCTTTGTAGAGCTGGACCCACTTGTCATCTCGCTTGGCTCGAACGCACGCAATCGCCACCTGCGCTTCCGCGCATCGCTCGAGGTTGAGCCCGCCTATGAAGAGGATGTGATCACGCTGAAACCCCGCGTGGTCGACGTGTTGAATGCCTACCTGCGCGCGGTGGATACGGCGATGCTGGAAGACCCGCATTCACTGGTGAAGTTACGCGCCCAGATGCTGCGCCGGATCCAACTGGTTACCGGCGAGGGGCGCGTGCGCAACCTTTTGATCCTCGAATTCGTCCTAAACTAGGGAGCAAGGACATGGACTTGATCGCAGACATCATCCTTGGGCTTGGGGCGTTCGGCGCCGCTGTGTATTGCCTGATCCTGTCGCGCCGACTGAAGCGTTTCAACAACCTGCGGGATGGTATGGGCGGAGCCGTCGCCGTGCTAAGCGCGCAGGTCGACGACATGACGAAAACGCTTGATCATGCACAGTCTGCTGCGGGTGAAAGCGCGGCGGTTCTAACAGAGTTGACCGAACGGGCCGAGGCCTCGGCGCGCAAACTGGAACTGATGATGGCCAGCTTGCATGACCTGCCTGATCCGGCGGCCCAGCAACCTGCCGCTCCGCCCTCAGACACGCAACCGCAAGCTGGCTTTGCCTCAACGCGACCCGCCGATCCAGCGCCCAATCCCGACATTCCGGTCTTCCTGCGTCATGGCTTTATGGAGGCTGCGGAATGAGTTCTTCAACCACGAAAACCAAACCGCGCGCGCGTCTGCGCACACGTGGGATCCTTGTTCTCATTGCCGCTGCCTTGGCAACATCGGGCATCTTGCGGCTTGGCCCTGCAACGGCAGCTTTCGCCGAAGACCTATCGGAACTTCTGTCGGGCACGTCGGCGGATCAAAGAGATGAGATCCCGACCCCGAAGCCGCAGGATGTGGCGATCGTCCTGGCCGCGCTGCAAGACCGCGAGGCCCTGTTAGAGGAGCGCGAAACCAGGCTGGCGCAACGGCTTGAGGCACTGAACCTCGCGGAAGAGCGCGTGTCGTCGAAACTGCAGGAATTGACCAAAGCCGAAGAAACGCTTGCCGCAACCATGGCCATGGCCAAGACCGCCGCAGCTGACGACCTATCGCGGCTCACGACGCTCTATGAAAACATGAAGCCCAAGCAGGCGATCCCTTTGTTCGAAGCCATGGATCCCGAATTCGCCGCTGGCTTTATCGCCCAGATGAAACCGGCGAATGCAGCACAGATCATGGCCGGTCTGGACCCCCAGATTTCCTATGCCATCAGCGTTGTTCTAGCCGGACGAAATGCCGCTGCCCCGACCCAGTGAGCCAATAATCAGAAATTAACCCGTCCGTGCGATGACTGGGATGTTCAGGCTTGAGTTAGCAAAGGTGCGTCATGATTGGTTTCGTTGGTATTGCCCTGATCTTCGTCATGGTTTTCGGTGGTTATCTTGCCGCGGGTGGCAAGATGGGGATCATCCTGAAATCACTTCCGTTCGAATTTACCATGATCGGGGGGGCTGCCGCAGGAGCGTTTGTTATCTCGAATGACATGGCGTCGATCAAACACACGATCAAAGACGTGAAGAAGGTCTTCAAGGGGCCGAAATGGAAGCCGGAGGACTACCGTGATCTGCTGTGTTTACTGTTCGAACTGATCCGCCAGGCGCGACAGAATGCAGTTGCCTTGGAAGAACATATTGAAGCCCCGGACGACAGCCCGATCTTCCAGCGCTACCCCAATATCCTTGCCGACAAGGAAGCGATCGAACTGATCTGTGATACGCTGCGATCAGCGTCCATGAACTACGATGATCCTCATCAGGTGGAAGAGGTTCTGGAAAAGCGGATGGAAGCTAATCTGCATCACGCCCTGCACTCCAGTCACGCCCTGCAATCCATGGCCGACGGCCTTCCCGCACTGGGCATTGTTGCTGCTGTTCTTGGCGTGATCAAAACCATGGGATCCATCGACCAACCGCCCGAGATCTTGGGTAAGATGATTGGCGGCGCGCTTGTCGGAACGTTTTTGGGGGTGTTTCTGGCCTATGGCTTGGTCGGACCATTTTCGGCCAAAGTGAAATCTGTGACCGAGGAAGAGGCGCATTTCTACCAGCTCATTCGCGAAGTGCTGGTTGCCAACCTCTACAACCATTCGGTCAATATTTGCATCGAAGTCGGGCGCCAGAACACGCCTGGCTCTCATCGCCCCAGTTTCACCGATCTTGAAGAAGCCTTGAAAGAAATCAAGAAAGCCGCAGCATGAGGAGAGGGCTTCCATATTTGGCGGCCATCTGCTTGATGGCTTTCCCAGCACAGGCACGGGACATCGTCGTTCGTTCTGGCGAACATGACGGGTTCACACGTTTGGTGGTTTATCTCGACCAACAAGACACCTTCGACATCTCGAATACTGACGATGGGTATCTGCTGGCAATGCCATCAGGTGTTGCGGGCCTTGACCTGTCGCGTGCGTTTGATTTGATCGACCGTACACGCATTCAAGATCTTTCCACGACTGACGGCAGTGAGCTTTCCATTCAGCTCGGGTGTGACTGCCACCTTAAAGAGTTTCGCTTATCAACCGGAGAGCTGGTGATCGACATTATCGATGGCCCTGACCCAGACAGCGGGCAAGAACCTGAACCCCAATTCGTTTCCAACGCATCAGCCATCCCCGTCGAACAGCAACGCGCCAGCTTGCCATTGTTCAACCCGCCCGAGGAGTCCAGCGAGTTGACCGACACGCGAGAAGAGCCTTCGGACGATACGCTCGTTGAGGCAACCACCGCGACAAACGAAACGCCAAAGGTCGACCGGCAGGCGCTCCTGACGCAGCTTTCGCGCGCTGCGTCTCAAGGTCTGATTGAGGCCAACATAACTCCACCAGACATCCCACAGATCACGGCGCCCCCAGACACGGAAGAGGGAAAACCGAAGCCGACACCGCACCACACGCCCGAACAACACGTCCGCATGCAAACTGCGGTCAAGCAGGCACGTGCCGGACAGTCAGGCCCAGATCATTCGACGGATACAAGCCACGCCTGCCTGCCTGACGAACAATTCGACATCGCACAGTGGGGTACCTATACGACGCACACCAATGCACCGGTCGTTGAGACCTCCAACTTCTTGGGCGAGTTTGACCGCCCAAACACAGTTCTGCTCGTGTCGCATATTCGCCAGCAAATCTACATGACCTTCGGGCTTGAAGCGCTGCAGCTGCTGGAAAACTATGGCGACAACCTGGGAGATGGCGCCATCCTTCGCATGATGGCTGAAGTTGTCGAATACGGAGAGGCCAAGTCTCACGCAGATTTCGCATCGCAACTTCTGTGTAATACCCGCGGCGCCCTTTGGGCTGCGCTTGCGCAGCCATCCCTTCAGGAACGCTTAAACATAAATGCCGCTCTTCGAAGCTTTTCTGAGCTCCCACCCCATCTGCGCGCGCACCTTGCTCCGATTCTTGCCAGAAAACTCCTGAATTCAGGACGCGTCGACGCGGCCATCGAAGTCCGCAATATTGCAGCGCGGTCTGGACATCCGAAGTCGGGCGAGGCAGCCATCTTGGACGCCCGCATCAACCTCGAGAACGGCCACACAGAAAAGGCCGAACAAGAGCTCTCGGACACAGTGCAAACCGCTCTCACGCACACACAGCCCGCGATCTCGGCGCTAATTGAAAGCAAATTGCGGGAAGGTACGGGAATCTCGGATCAAGAACTGACTTTACTTACTTCAGTTGCTTTCGAACATCAGGGAAGTGCGGACGGCGCTGCACTCCGACAGCTCCAAATACGCGCACTTTTGCACATGGGGCGTTTCGCATCAGCCTTCTCTGAGATGGACGGACTGTCATCGGGGACCAATCATGACGAACTGCTCGAGGAAGCTGGCCACTATCTCGTAACGCTAGGATCAGATGCTGAGTTTCTGACATACAGTCTGGCTCGGGGCGACTGGGGAAACACTTCGGCGGCCATGCGGTTGAAAATGGCAGAGCGTTTGAGTGCGTTGGGGTTCCACGAACAGGCAAGACGACATGTCTTGTCAGGCAACGATACGCCCAGCAGATCCGCACGTGAGTTTCTGGCGAAACTGGCGCTTTTGCAAAATAAACCGAAAGTGGCATTCGGATATCTTGCGGGTTTGGACAGCGACACCGCTTTGTCCCTGCAGGAAGCGGCCTTGAGGCAAAGCGCGATGTTCGACGTCGACACAAACTCAGAACCCATCGTAAGACATTCATCCGAAATTTTACACGGCCTGAACACTGCAGAGCATCCGATCCCCTCATCGATTCAAACAGTTCTGGCATCAGAACGCCTCATGCCGCCGCTCGGCATCGAGACCGATTTGGGGACCTATCAGGGCATTCTGGATGACAGTGATGAAATCCGCGCAGCATTGGGCGAGCTGTTAGAGATCATCCCGCCCGTCGATGGCAGCAAGTAACCGATCGTTAAGCGTACCTCACTAAGCTGACGTGGAACTTAGCAGCAAGAATTGCGCGACGATGTATATGCTTGGCACCTCTGACAAACGATGCGAACTAGATTTGCCAGTTCGTGCTCTACAAAGACACCACTACAGGTCGGTGCAGTTGATCTGTCGGCAGCAATCCATCTCAGCGGGTTGTTGGCAAAGATGAAAAACCTCCAAGGCGTCTTCCGTCCCACCATTCTGCTTGCGCTCGCCTTGATGGCGATCATCGTGATGATGATCCTGCCAATGCCAGCTTGGGTGCTGGATCTGGGCCTCGCTGCGTCCTTTGCTCTGGCCATTTTGATGTTCACAGTCACGCTGTTTATCGAACGTCCGCTGGATTTCTCGGCCTTCCCCACGGTACTGCTTGCGTCATTGATGCTTAGGCTGTCTTTGAACGTCTCATCCACCAAGCTCATTATCGGGAATGGGCACACCGGCACCTCAGCTGCGGGCAGCGTCATCGAAGGGTTTGCCAGTTTCGTCATGGGTGGCAGCATTCTGCTGGGATTGGTCGTCTTCTGTGTGCTGCTGATCGTCAACTTTATCGTCATTACCAAAGGCGCAACCCGCATGGCCGAAGTCGGTGCTCGCTTTGCGTTGGACGGCATGCCCGGAAAACAGCTCGCTATCGACAGCGACATGTCCGCGGGTGCTATCGACCACGCCGAAGCGAAGGCGCGGCGCGAGCGCGAGCAGGCCGAAACAACATTCTTCGGGTCCCTTGATGGCGCGTCGAAATTCGTAAAAGGGGACGCCGTCGCTGGGCTTCTGATCACCTTTCTGAACCTCGTCATGGGATTGATCATAGGAGTTGTGATCCATGGCATGGACTTGTCTGCGGCCTTCCAGACCTACGCCATTCTGACAGTCGGTGACGGGCTGGTCACACAAATTCCAGCCGTGATTATTTCGATCGCTTCGGCACTATTGCTAGCACGCGGGGGAACCTCGGGGTCCACAGATCTTGCTCTCTTCTCGCAATTTGGAAAGCACCCCTCGGCCCTTGCCACAGTGGCGTTCCTGATGGGGCTCTTCGGGTTGGTCCCCGGTCTTCCCTTTGTGCCGTTCATCTTGGGGGCGATCGCCTTGGGAACCGCATCTTGGTGGGCCGCGAAGCAACAAGAAGCTGCAAACGCGTCAAACGCCCACGAACTGCAAGAAGACATTCCTGAAACGCCTAATGAAAGCATCGGCGACATCCTCGATTTGGACGATATCCATGTGGAGTTTGCACCCGACCTTGTCGCAATGGTTTTGGATCCGGCCACGGGATTGGACGCCCGCATTTCCAGCATTCGCAATCACACGGCCAGTGCCTTTGGTCTGATCCTGCCTGAGATTCGACTGACTGATAACGGGTCGCTTCCAGCGGGCACCTATACGATTAAAATTCAAGGGGTTGAGCAAGCCCGCAATCGTCTGATGCCTGACAAGGCGCTGATCATCCTCAGCGGGGACGACGCCCTTCTGCCCGAAGGGGAAGATGTGTTGGAGCCCGTCTATCAAGCCCCCGCGCGTTGGATTGCGGATGGCGACCAAGAACAGGCGGCACTGGCTGGGTGCGCCGTGGTTTCACCCACCGAAGTTTTGGCCACCCACCTGCTGGAAGTCATGAAGCAGAACTTCCCGCGCCTGCTGGGCCTGAAGGCACTGCGCCGGTTGCTGGACGAATTTGTGAACCTCTCGGATCCTGCGCGGGCTGAGGCCAATCGCCGGCTGCTGGACGAGCTGGTTCCAGATAAGGTCCCGCTTGATCTGCTGCATTCAGTATTGCGCCTGCTGCTGGAAGAGCGTGTCTCCATCCGCAACCTACCCGTCATCTTGGAAAGCGTGGCAGAAGCACGCCCCGTCTTCGGAACCCCCGAGGCCATCTGCGATCATGTGCGTCAAAGACTGAACTTCCAACTGCTGGCCGAGTTGAAACGCGAGGATGGCACCATCCCGCTGGTGCAGTTGGCCCCTGAATGGGAGGCCTGTTTTCAGTCCCATCAACTCGATCCAGACCGAGGCGAAGTCGCCCTCCCACCGGAAGAGTTCAATCGCTTGGCCAACGCCGTGGCAGACAAGATCGCACGGGCGGGCGAAACCGGGATCTATCCCGCGGTCGTCACCTCATCCCGCAGACGCCGGTTCTTGCGGACGGTCCTGTCCGCCAAGGGCATTGCAAACCCCGTCCTCTCATTCGAAGAAATCGGGACCGAGGCCCGCCCGTCGCTGGTTGGTTTGGTGCCCGCATGAACGAACAGCTCGCCCAGATCATGGCACAGTCTCAGGCGTTTTTCATGCTGGGCTTTGTGGTGTTTCTGCGCGTGGGTGCAGCGATGGCACTTCTGCCTGCTTTCGGCGAAACCATGGTGCCCGTACGGGTGCGGCTGTTTCTGGGGCTTGCCTTTACCGTGATCGTTGCCCCCGCTGTCGCGCCCACCATAAACACCTCGGTCGAAGGGCTCAGCTCGCCGATCTACTTGATGAGCGAACCGATTGTCGGGCTTGGATTCGGGATCGTCCTGCGCCTGATGATCATGGCCTTGCAGATCGCGGGCAGCATCGCGGCGCAGTCCACATCGCTTGCGCAACTGATGGGGGGCAACAATTCGGACCCGCAGCCTGCCATCGGACACGTCCTGACGATCTCGGGGCTGGCCTTGGCCGCGATGCTAGGTCTGCATGTGCGGATCGTCGAGGGATTTATCCTTTCGTATCAAGTCTTTCCCGTTGGCGGGCTGCCGGACCCACAGGGATTTTCCGATTGGGGTATCATGCACGTCGCACGAAGCTTCGGCTTTGCCTTTGCGCTGGCGGCACCCTTCGTGATCGTTTCGCTGCTCTATAACGTGGCCCTTGGCGTCATCAACCGCGCCATGCCGCAATTGATGGTCGCCTTTGTCGGTGCGCCAGCTATTACCGCGGGCGGCTTGATCTTGCTGGCCCTGACAGCGCCCGTGTTGCTCCCCATCTGGCAACGCGCATTCGAGGCGCTGTTGCTCAACCCGTTCGGAGGCTGGTGATGGCCGGTGAAGACGACGACAGCAAGCAACACGAACCAACCCAAAAGAAACTGGACGACGCCCGAAAACGCGGCGAGGTCGCAAGGTCCTCGGATCTGAACACCGCGATGTCCTACTTGGTCCTCTTGCTGCTGGCGTCGGCTGTCGGGGCGTCCACAATGACCGGGCTGGGGAGCGTATTCGCGTCGATGTTGGAACGCTCGGACCAGCTTGCGCAAAACGCCTTTCAGGGCAGCGGAGGCCCCGTGCTGGCAAACGCCGTCACGTCGATCGCCTGGCACCTGACGCCGTGGCTGCTGATGCCGATGGCGGCCGTGCTCGGCCTGACTGTGGTGACCCGCAGCTTCGTGGTCTCGCCGGAAAAGCTGATGCCAAAACTGAACCGGATTTCGCCGCTATCGAATGCCAAGAACAAGTTCGGACGATCCGGCCTGTTCGAGTTCTTCAAAAGCTTCGTGAAACTGTCGATCTACAGCGTCATTCTGGGCATTTTCATCTGGATCAACCTGCCCGAGATGCTGGCGGCTCTTGCCCTAAATCCCGGCATGGTGTCGGTGTTGCTGCTTGAGCTCTCGGTCGAGTTTTTCGCCATCGTTCTGCTGGTTGCCTTGGTCATCGGCGGGATCGACTTCCTGTGGCAAAAGCAAGAGCACCTGCGAAAGAACCGCATGTCCCACAAAGAGCTGATGGATGAGATCAAGCAAAACGAAGGCGATCCGCATATGAAGGGACAGCGGCGCCAAAAAGCCTATGACATCGCGACCAACCAGATGCTGCAGGATGTTCCCGATGCCGATGTGATCGTCGTAAACCCGACCCACTATGCGGTGGCACTGAAATGGTCGCGCCTGCCGGGCGAGGCCCCAGTCTGTGTTGCCAAAGGCGTGGACGAAATCGCCGCCCGTATCCGCGAAGTTGCCTCGGAAAACGGCGTCCCAATCCATCGCGATCCCCCCACCGCACGCGCTCTGCATGCCACGGTCGAAATCGGGCAGGAAGTGCCGCCCGATCAGTATCAGGCCGTCGCCGCCGCCATCCGCTTTTCCGAAAACATGCGCCAGCGCGCGAAGAATTCGCTAAGGACTTAAGATGGCGGACCCGCTTTCCCAGCTGACCGACCTGACGGCCCTGCAACTGGACCGCGCGATGGCCGAGCTTTCGGCCACTGCCGCAAAAGTCGCAGCACTGGAACACCAGATTGCTGATTTGAGGTCACGATTAAGCCAGCTACCCGGCTTGGACCCTGAAACCGGCCTCAATCCCGCGCTTTCCAGCGGGCATTTCGATCAGTGGCAAAAGCAGGCGCGAACCCGTCTGGGCCAGTTGAATATCCAACTCGCCCAAGCCCGCGCTGCACATGAAGAGCGAATGGCAGACACCCGGCTCGCCTTCGGGCGCAACGCCGCTTTAGTAGCAATTCAAGCCAAAAAGGCTGCCGAGGCCCGCGACCTGCGGCGCAGACGCGTGGAACACCAATAAAACCACGGCAAAACCGCATAAATCCCTTTTCAACGGACCCGATCCGGTCTATAGGCACGGCTTCATTGCGGGGCTTACACCCTTGGAGGATTCCCGCACTTATTAGATATGGAGAAAACCAATGGCACGTGAGATTCCGAATCTTGAAGCCACGGTACGTACGGGGACAGGCAAGGGGGCCGCTCGTCAAGCTCGCCGCGAAGGCCAGGTACCGGGTATCGTATACGGTGGTGGCGCAGACCCGCTCGCCATCAACATCCCCTTCAACGAGCTGTTCAAAAAGCTGAAGGCCGGTCGTTTCTTGTCGACCCTGTGGAACCTGAAAATCGACGGTCAGGAAGATGTCCGCGTGATCTGCCGCAACGTACAGCGTGACGTTGTCAAAGACCTGCCGACCCACCTGGACCTGATGCGCCTGCGCCGCACCAGCCGGATCAGCCTGTTCATTCACGTTGAGTTCGTGAACGAAGAAGAAGCCCCCGGCCTGAAGCGCGGTGGTGTTCTGACTGTTGTCCGTCCGGAAGTTGAACTGAACGTTCTGGCTGGCGAAATCCCCGAGCAGATCGTTGTTGATCTGGCTGGCAAAGACGTCGGCGACGTCATCCACATCTCGGATGTGACCCTGCCGTCGGGCGCCAAGCCCACCGTTGACCGTGACTTCGTCATCGCCAACATCTCGGCTCCCAGCTCGCTGCGTTCGTCGGATGACGGTGACGCCGGTGAGGACGCTGGTGAAGAAGAAGCCGCTGCAGAAGAATAAGCATCACCTGAAAAGGTTTTGTGAAACGGGATCCTTCGGGGTCCCGTTTTTGTTTTGGTCTTTCGCCATTCAATCTTCGGGAATTTCCCGCGTCAAACCATTCAGCGCGACGTACAGCATACTGCTCTCTTTGGAGGACCGGTCACATGTTGCTGTTTGCCACGCATGATCAGGCCAAGTAGATTACCGAAAATGATAATTTCGGGTTCAGGTCCCGATGTCCAGAAGGAATGATGGCACATGAAATTGTTTGTCGGGCTGGGGAATCCGGGGGCAAAATACGCGGGCAATCGGCACAATATCGGCTTCATGGCGGTTGATCGCATTGCCGAGGATCACGGCTTTGCCCCGTGGCGCGGCAAATTTCAGGGCAGCGTCAGCGAGGGCAAACTGGGATCCGAGAAGGTCATCCTGCTGCGCCCCGAGACCTTCATGAACCTGTCCGGCCAATCCGTGGGCGAGGCGATGCGGTTCTACAAGCTGACGCCGGACGACGTGATCGTGTTCCATGACGAGCTAGATCTGGCCCCCGGCAAGTGCCGGGTCAAAACGGGCGGAGGTCACGCGGGCCACAACGGGCTGCGCTCAATCCACGCGCATATCGGGGCGGATTATCATCGGGTTCGCATGGGCATTGGTCACCCCGGCAACAAGGCGGCGGTGGCGGGCTTTGTGCTGCGCGATTTCGCAAAAGCGGATCAGGAGTGGCTGGATGATGTACTGCGCGGCTGTGCAGACGGGGCCGCGGATTTGGCGGCAGGCGACAGTGGGAAGTTCATGAACGCGATTGGGCGGCGTGTGAACCCGCCCCGCTCTTCGGGGGGGTCTGCACCGGATGCTGCGCCGAAGTCCAAGAAGAAGGAACCGCCGCAGCCCAAACCGAAACCCGCGCCAGAACCCACACAAGAAGACACGCGCAGCCCGCTGCAAAAGCTGATGGACAAGTTCTCGTGACCCTGCGCGACGCGTTTGAGGTTCAGGCAGACAACAACGAACGGCTGGACAGCCCGTTCACGGCGCGTGTGTTGCGCATTGCGGGCGCGAAATTGCATCCCGGCACGCCGCTGACCGATCGCATGTTCGACTGGGAGGGCAATGTTGGCGCCTTCGGACAGTCTCTGCCCCTACGGTTTCTGGCTGGGCTGCATGCGCTGGTTCTGACCGGTGACTGCCCCGCGCTGGTGGCAATCTATCCGCCGAACCCCGCCCCCAGCGATGACCAGATCGCCGAGGCCCTTCGGGTCGCCATTCAGGATCACGCGGACACGTTGGACCGCTGGCTCGACCTGCCGCCGCAAACCAACGAGGTGCGCCGCGCTGCGGTGATGGTGGCCGCAGGGCATTGGCTGGCGGACCAGTACAAACTGCCGATGCGCGTCTATGAGCTTGGCGCCAGCGCCGGGCTGAACTTGATGTGGGATCAATTCGCGCTTCAGGCGGGCGACACACGATTGGGCCCAAAGGACGCACCGGTTCTGCTGACGCCCGAGTGGCGCGGAGACCTGCCCGCAGGCCCCCTGCCCCATGTGTTGTCCCGGCGTGGGGTTGATCTGATGCCGATGGACATCACGGACCCAGACGACCTGCTGCGCATGTCATCCTATCTGTGGGCCGACCAGCCCGAACGGTTGGCGCGCAGCAAAGCCGCAGCCGCGATCTTTGACGCACAAGTGGATCGGAGCGACGCGGCCGCGTGGCTGGAGGCACAGCTGCAGAACGCCGCGCCCGATCATCTGACCCTGATCTATCACACCATCGCGTGGCAGTACTTCCCCACTGACACCCAAAGCCGCTGTTTGGCGGCCATCGAGGCCGCCGCACAGCGCGGGCCCATCGCGCATCTGTCGATGGAGGCGGACGACCGCCAAGGCGAAGGCGCGGCCATCACCTTGAGCCTTTGGCCCGAGGGGCGGAAGTTGACGCTTGGTCGTGTAGATTTTCATGGACGTTGGGTGGATTGGTCGGCACCTTGATCTTCGAAAAATCGGAGATCCTATGCGTAAAGTCCTGAAATTCCTGCCCCGCGCCGCCCTTGTCCTGATCGTGCTTCTGGTCCTTGTAGGTGTCTGGAAGCGCGAACAAATCACGCGACTTTTGGCCGTAAACTCTCTGTTTTCGGAAGAGAAGATCGTGGGCAACTTTTCCAACATGGACAGCGCGTTCCTGACGCGCAGCATGTCGCGGGGGGATGGGCCGGTCACCCCGCTGCCTATTGGGGAAAACTGGGCGCCAGATGCGGCGGTCAACACCTGGATCAAGGACCGTGCGGTCACAGGGTTGGTGGTTCTGAAAGACGGGCAGCTGCGTCACGAAAGCTATTACCTTGGCACCGGGCCGAAGGATCGCCGGATCAGTTGGTCGATGGCGAAAAGCTATATTTCTGCGCTGATCGGGATTGTGCTGGATCGGGGGGATATCGCGTCGCTGGACGATCCGGTCGTGCAATATGCACCTGCTCTGAAGGGCAGCGCTTATGATGGGGCGAGCATTCGCAACGTGCTGAACATGGCCTCAGGCGTGGTGTTTGACGAGGACTATCTGGACTTCAATTCGGACATCAACCGCATGGGCCGCGTGCTCGCGCTGGGGCGGTCGATGGATCAGTTTACGGCAGGACTGCAGGAGAGTTTCGCGCCTGCGGGGAAGACATGGCAGTACGTGTCCATCGACACCCATGTGATCGGCATGGTGGTGCGAGGTGCAGCTGGCCGTCCCATTCCCGAGCTGCTGCAAGAGCACGTCATCGCCCCCATGGGTCTTGAGGCGGATCCGTATTACCTGACCGACGGCTACGGTGTTGCCTTCGTCTTGGGTGGGCTGAACCTGACAACCCGCGACTATGCCCGCTTTGGCGAGATGTTCCGGCAGGACGGCATCTGGAACGGCCAACAGATCGTCCCTGCAGACTGGATTGCGGCCTCAACCCGCCCCTCAGCCCCGACTGCCCCCGGCAAAGAGCAATACGGCTATCAGTGGTGGATGGCCCCGGACGCGACTGAGGGCGAATATTACGCCCGCGGCATCTATGGCCAATACATCTACATCGACAAAGCGCGCGGCGTGGTGATTGCCTTGAACAGCGCGGATCGCGGTTTTCGGGGCGACGGCGTAAACGATCAGAACATCGCCATGTTCCGGCGCATCGCGGCGGAGCTGTAGGCCTAAACGGAAACGGGCCGCCCACTCTGGACGGCCCGGCATTCGTTTGAAACGTTGCGGATCAATCCGCGTCGCGGCCTTCCGTATCGGACATGTCAAAGCCCAGATACTTGGCGACGGTGAAGATGTCTTTGTCGCCGCGTCCGCACATGTTCATGCAGATGATGTGATCTTTCGGCAGCGTCGGCGCGATTTTCGTGACATGCGCAAGCGCGTGGCAGGGTTCCAGCGCGGGGATGATCCCCTCGGTCGAGCAGCACAGCTGGAACGCGTCCAGCGCTTCCTTGTCGGTGATCGCCACATACTCGGCGCGACCGATCTCGTGCAGCCAGCTGTGTTCCGGCCCGATACCCGGATAGTCCAGACCGGCCGAGATCGAGTAGCCATCCAGGATCTGCCCGTCATCGTCCTGCAGCAGGAAGGTGCGGTTGCCGTGCAGCACGCCGGGGCGACCGCCGGTCAGAGACGCACAGTGCTCCATCTTGTCATTCACGCCCTTGCCGCCGGCTTCAACGCCAATGATGTTGACGTTCTTGTCGTCAAGGAACGGGTAGAACAGGCCGATCGCGTTCGAGCCGCCACCGATAGCCGCGATGATCGTGTCGGGCAGACGGCCCTCGGCCTTCATCATCTGCTCTTTGGTTTCCTTGCCAATGATCGACTGGAAGTCGCGGACCATCGCCGGATAGGGGTGCGGACCTGCCGCGGTGCCAATGCAATAGAACGTGTCGGCCACATTCGTCACCCAGTCACGAAGCGCGTCGTTCATGGCGTCTTTCAGCGTGCCACGACCACTTTCGACGGCCACAACCTCGGCCCCCAACAGGCGCATGCGGAACACGTTCGGGGCCTGACGCTGGACGTCATGGGCACCCATGTAAACGATGCATTTCAGACCGAACTTGGCGCAGACAGTGGCCGTAGCAACGCCGTGCTGCCCGGCACCGGTTTCCGCAATGATGCGGGTCTTGCCCATGCGGCGGGCCAATAGGATCTGGCCCAGCACGTTGTTGATCTTGTGCGCGCCGGTGTGGTTCAGCTCGTCGCGCTTCATATAAACCTTGGCGCCGCCCAGATGCTCGGTCAGGCCTTCAGCGAAGTAAAGCGGGCTGGGGCGACCAACATAGTGGGTCCACAGATCGTTCATCTCGGCCCAGAAACTGTCGTCGGTCTTGGCTTTCTCGTATTCGGCCTCGAGGTCGAGGATCAGCGGCATCAGTGTCTCGGACACAAAGCGTCCGCCAAAGTCGCCAAACCGGCCTTTTTCATCCGGACCGTTCATGAAGCTGTTAAAAAGATCGTTGGCCATGGTGCCCCCCGCTCTGCGCATTTCACACCTGCATAGATTGGGGGGACGTGGTTTTCCAGCGGTTTTTAGACCCTACGCGCGTCCTTTGCGTCGCGCGCGGGGTTAGTCCTTGGCCGCATGCGCGTTGGACACAAAGGCGCGCATCAAGGCCGCGTCCTTCACACCCGGTGCACTTTCCACGCCCGAGGACACATCCACCTGTTTGGCACCTGTCAGGCGGATCGCCTCGGCCACGTTGTCAGCGGTCAGGCCACCGGCCAGCATCCACGGGCACGGCCAGTATTTGCGCTGCACCAAACGCCAGTCGAAAGGAACACCATTGCCGCCGGGCAGGTCCGCACCCTTGGGGGCCTTCGCGTCGATCAGAAGCTGATCCGCCACCCCCGCGTAGCGTTCGATCTGGGCGACATCATCCGGCCCGGCAATGCCGATCGCCTTGATCACAGGCAGGCCAAAACGTGCCTTAACCTCGGCCACGCGTTCCGGGCTTTCCGAGCCGTGCAGCTGGATCATGTCGGTGGTCGTGCCGTTCACGATCTCTTCAATCCCGGCATCGTCCATGTTCACCACAAGCGCAACCTTGGCCACGCCCATGGGGACGTCCAGCATCAGCGCGGCGGCCTGTTCGACCGTGACCGAACGCGGGCTTTTGGGAAAGAAGTTGAACCCGATATAGCGTGCGCCTGCCTCGACAGCAGCCGCAAGCTGTTCGGGGTCCTTCAACCCGCAGATCTTTACCGAAATGCTCATAGTCTTCAGCTGGTCTTGTCCAGCAATGCCAGCACGTCGTCGCCGGTGCGGGCCTTGGGCTCGCGCAGGGTTTTCACCTCGCGCGCCAGCTGGTCGCGTTCGCGGCGATGGCGCGCACCTTCCGCGCGCAGCTTGTGTTCACGCAGCCATTCCCAGACAAAGCCAAGCAGGATCCCTGCCACGACGCTGCCGAAAATGATCACAAAAAGCGGAAGGGTGATGGACCAGCTCCACCCCAGAAAACCCGACAGCTCGCCGGGTAGGATGTTCAACGTCACGCTGCCGCGATTGGCCAGCGCCACCGTGATTAACACAACACCAAGTGCCGCCAGAAAGGCGTAACGGATGTACCGCATTTGGACCTCTTATTTGCCGTTCAGTCGATCCCGCAACAGCTTGCCGGTCTTGAAAAACGGAACGTGCTTCTCTTCGACTTCCACCGACTCACCCGTGCGCGGATTACGTCCGATACGAGCATCTCTTTTCTTCACCGAAAATGCGCCAAAGCCGCGCAGTTCGACCCGATCGCCACGGGCCATGGCTTCAATGATCTCTTCGAAAATGGTGTTCACAATGCGCTCAACGTCACGCTGATAGAGGTGCGGGTTTTCATCCGCGATCTTCTGGATCAGTTCAGACCGGATCATTCTGGTCCCCCCAAATTGGCCTATCTAATGGATTTTGCATCCTTATTCTGTCCGAGTATAGGAGCAAACCAGCGCCCTGCATACAAGTCTTAGGTTAGAACTTGGGGGAATTTAAACGGATTTCAGCCGTTTTCTGCGCGAAAAAACCAATGCTGCAAATGCACATCGTTTCCGCCTTGGAAACGCCCACCGATGATCGACGTGATTCGCTGTGCCTGAAAACAGAACGGCCCCACGCATCGCGCAGGGCCGTTCCAGAATTTATGACGCGAGGACTTAGTCCTGCTTCAGAGCGGCGCCCAGGATATCACCCAGCGATGCACCCGAATCCGACGAACCATACTGTTCTACGGCTTCTTTCTCTTCTGCGATTTCGCGGGCTTTGATCGACAGACCCAGACGACGCGACTTCGAGTCGACGTTGGTCACGCGTACGTCGACCTTGTCGCCGATGCCGAAACGCTCGGGGCGCTGTTCAGCACGGTCACGCGACAGGTCCGAACGACGGATGAACGACTTCATGCCTTCGTATTCGACCTCAACGCCGCCATCTTCGATCGCGGTCACTTCAACAGTGATGATCGAGCCACGCTTCACGCCGCCAACGGCTTCTGCGAAGGGGTCACCGTCCAGGGCTTTGATCGACAGCGAGATACGCTCTTTGTCGGTGTCAACTTCCGAAACAACGGCTTTGACAACGTCGCCCTTCTTGAAGTTCTGGATGGCGTCTTCGCCACGCTCGTCCCACGAGATGTCCGACAGGTGAACCATGCCGTCGATTTCGCCGTCGAGACCAATGAACAGACCGAATTCGGTGATGTTCTTGACTTCGCCTTCGACCTCGGTGCCCTCGGGGTGGGTTTCTGCAAACACTTCCCACGGGTTGCGCATGGTCTGCTTCAGGCCCAGCGATACGCGACGCTTGGCGCCGTCGATTTCCAGAACCATGACTTCGACTTCTTGCGAGGTCGACACGATCTTGCCGGGGTGTACGTTCTTCTTAGTCCACGACATTTCGGATACGTGCACCAGACCTTCGACACCGGGCTCCAGCTCGACGAATGCACCGTAGTCGGTGATGTTGGTCACGCGGCCAGTGTGCACCGATTCCAGCGGGTACTTGGCAGCAACCAGATCCCACGGATCGTCTTGCAGCTGCTTCATGCCCAGGCTGATGCGGTGGGTTTCTTTGTTGATCTTGATGACCTGAACCTTGATGGTTTCGCCGATCGTCAGGATCTCGGACGGGTGGTTCACACGGCGCCATGCCATGTCGGTGACGTGCAGCAGGCCGTCAACGCCGCCCAGGTCAACGAACGCACCGTATTCGGTGATGTTCTTGACGACGCCGTCAACTGCTTGGCCTTCCGACAGGTTGCCGATGACTTCGGCACGCTGTTCGGCACGCGACTCTTCCAGGATAGCGCGACGCGATACAACGATGTTGCCACGGCGACGGTCCATTTTCAGGATCTGGAACGGCTGCTTCAGACCCATCAGCGGGCCAGCGTCACGTACGGGGCGTACGTCAACCTGCGAGCCGGGCAGGAACGCAACAGCGCCGCCCAGATCGACGGTGAAGCCGCCTTTAACGCGACCGAAGATCGCGCCTTCGACGCGTGCATCGTCTGCGTATGCTTTTTCCAGGCGGTCCCATGCTTCTTCACGGCGGGCCATCTCGCGCGAGATGACGGCTTCGCCGCGGGCGTTTTCAGCCGCGCGCAGGTAGACTTCCACTTCGTCGCCAACGGCGATTTCAGGGGCTTCACCCGGGTTTGCGAATTCTTTCAGATCAACGCGGCCTTCCATTTTGTAGCCTACGTCGATGATGGCTTGGCCAGCTTCAATAGCGATGACTTTACCTTTGACAACCGAACCCTCGTCCGGGGTGTCCATTTCGAAGCTTTCGTTAAGGAGGGCTTCGAATTCCTCCATGGTTGCGTTAGCCATGTGGCGTTTCATTCCTTTACAGTCATTTTCACGGGCCGAGCGGTTGTCTCCGCCGGTCTTGGATTTCCCAATTTGGTCAACAGGTTAGACGCAAAACAAAGAGGGCCGAAGCCTCGGCCCTGCTCGTTTTTCCCTGTGTCGCGGCAATTGCACCTTGTCGACAGGGCGGGATTTACGGGGATTCTGCCTGTAAATCAAGGGCATTCCACTTAACTACAGCGGGATGCCCCTCTTCTGAAGCTGCTCGATCAACTCTTGCTGCAAGGCGTTGCTGTCGCCCCCGCCGAACTGCACCCCGCCACCGGTGAAGGCCGTGCCAAAGCTTTGCGCGGCCACCACGGTTTGGGTCAGGCCTGACACGAACTGCCGGGTTTCAAGCGGAGACAGCGGGTGGATAAAGACCGACCAGATCTGCCCGCCCGCCACGGCGTAACGCGCATCCAGCACCGCATCAAAATTGGCCTGCAACATCCGCTGCATCAGCGCCTCGTCCATCGCGCCGGTGGGACCAATCCGCACCATCGCGCGCATCCGGTCTGCGGCTGGATCGGTGACCACGACCATCGGCACGCCCGCGATGACCAACTGGAACCCATTGCCCTGAGGCTGAAGCTCCGGATCAATCGCCGCCAATATCCGCCCGATCCGCTCGTAGGTCATGGGCGGCTCGCTTTGCTCTTGCGCAAGCGCGGGCAAATGACTGGCAATCGCCAGCATTGCAGCAAGGATCAGGGTTTTGCTACTTTGCATCGGGGCACCTCCGTACTATGCCCAGCATAGCCCGCGCCCGCGTCACATACGATGCACAGTGTGGTGAGGGGAATGTCAGCGTTTGGCTCTCTAGCAAAAGCTACTTTGAACACCAAGTAAACCGATCCGCAACTCTGAACCAAATCAAATACGGATCCTCGGAGACCGTAATCATTGCCCCTATCGGACAGTCCTCGTTCACATTTTCCAACGAGACAACGCCGGTCGAGAACAACCCTGGAGAAAGCACAGTAATATCAAGTGCCTTCTTCGGGATCCCTTCAAATCGGGAAGGGAGCTCCTCCATAAAGGTAAGCAACACCTCCGCGACCTCACCGCGCGTCAGCAACGTCTCACTCCAAGCCTGCTGAATACCACACGTAAGCTGTGTGTCGCCACGCCAACTCGCACGCTCGACCTTCACTGCAATCCATTGCGCATCGGGAGGCGAAAGGTACTCTGCAGAACGATGGCCACCAGAAAGGGGCCGAACTGGCTTCCAGTTGCGCACTTCAGGCAGACGTCCGCGCATGATTGCGTTCTCGCACACAGCAAGCGCCTCAAGCGCTTCGGTGGCGAACTGCTTGCCGCGCGCATCTGAGGTCTGGTTCAAAGACACAAAGCCCCAAGCCAGACACAAAAAACTAAAAATTAGTACAAAGGGGAGGTAGCGCCTCATCCAAATACGCTTTCGATCGTTGCCACGGCGGCAGCCACGGCATCCTCGATCGACAGGTCGGACGTGTCGATGATCACCGCGTCCTCGGCGGGTTTCAGCGGCGCCTCTTCCCGTTCGCTGTCGCGTTTGTCGCGGGCGATGACGTCGGCCAGCACTTGCGCGCGGGTCACGTCGTGATCCTTGGCGGACAGTTCCAAGAAACGACGCTCGGCGCGGACTTCGGCGCTGGCGGTGACGAAGAGCTTCACATCCGCACCCGGGCAAATCACGGTGCCAATGTCGCGCCCATCCAGTACCGCGCCGCCGTCGCGGGTTGCGAAATTACGCTGGAAGTCGACAAGTGCTGCGCGGACTTCGGCAATCACAGCGACTTTTGACGCTGCTTGCGCCACTTCGGGGGTACGCAGTTCGCCCTGCATGTCTGCTGGGGTCAAGGTCTTGGAGGCGTCAATCGGATCGGTGCCAGACAACGTCTTTGCACCAACGGCCCGGTACAGCAGTCCCGTATCCAGATGGGCAAATCCGAAATGTGCTGCGACCGCTTTGGAAATGGTTCCCTTGCCAGCTGCGGCGGGGCCGTCAATTGCAACGATGAATGTCATACCGATTATCCTTTCCATCGACGCCACATCATACCAACAACTCCGACAAGGAGTATGGTCAACGCGACGGTTACAAAGCCCGATTTCAACATGGTGAAAAGCGCCGCGACCGAGACCACTTCTTCATCAATGCCTTCCGCTCCCAGTCGCAAAAGATCCGCAACCGCACTGTTTTCGCTCCAGTCAAACACAGCGACCAGAACAGCCAGCACCGAAAACCCGACAGCCCACGTCTTTGCGAACAACAAGTGATAGGCCAAGATCAAAGAAAGGGCCATCAAACCGGGATAGAGCGTATCCAGCTTGTGCTGGACGCCCAAATAATGGGCCTGACCATCCTCGCTGAGGGCCGACAGAAACGCGCGCGCCTCTTCGGTGGTATATCCGCTTGGACGCAGGTCAAACGGCATCAACCCGTTCGCATCGCTCATGATGATCGGCAATGACCATAGCACCATCGTCAGATAGACCAGCAACATCAGGGCAAAGACCGCCCAGAATGCGCGTTTAAGGTTCATGAATTGTTGCGCACGATCTGCGCGCCAAGACCGGACATCAGAGGCTCGAACACCGGGAAGCTGGTGGCGATCGGGCCGCCATCGTCCAGATTGACGGGTTTCTGCGACGCAAAGCCCAAGCAGGCAAAGCTCATCGCGATGCGGTGGTCCAAAACGGTGGCAACGGTGCAGCCGCCGGGGACGCCATCAGGTCCAAGGCCCTCGACTGACCACCAATCTTCGCCTTCATCCACGGTCACACCTGCGGCGCGTAGACCCTTGGCCATCGCGTCGATCCGGTCGCTTTCCTTCACGCGCAGCTCGTGCACGCCGGGCATCTCGGTCTTGCCGGTGGCAAAGGACGCCACGACGGACAGGATCGGATATTCGTCGATCATCGAGGCGGCGCGTTCAGGCGGCACCACGATGCCCTTCATGTTGGGCGAGTATTTCGCACGCAGATCAGCAACGGGTTCGCCACCTTCGGTGCGTTTACTTTCGAAGGTCAGATTGGCGCCCATTTCTTGCAGGGTGTAGAACAGCCCCGCGCGCGTTGGGTTCAGGCCGATATTCGGCACCAGCACCTCGGACCCCGGCACGATCAACGCCGCACAGACCGGAAACGCGGCCGAGCTTGGATCGCGCGGGACGGTGATGGTTTGCGGTTTCAGTTCCGGCTGACCGGTCAGGGTGATTTTGTGGCCTTCGTCGGTCTCCTCGACGGTAATTTCGGCGCCAAAGCCTGCCAGCATACGTTCGGTATGGTCGCGGGTGGCTTCTTTTTCGATCACCACGGTCTTGCCCGGCACGTTCAGGCCCGCCAGCAGCACAGCCGATTTCACCTGCGCCGAGGCCATCGGCGTTGTGTAGGTCACGGCAACGGGTTCGCGCGCGCCAACGATGGTCATCGGGATGCGGCCACCCTCGCGGCCATAGCTTTGCGCACCGAACAGCGCGATCGGATCCGTCACACGACCCATTGGGCGCGAGCGCAGGGACGCATCGCCGGTGAAGGTCGCGGTGATCGGAGAGGTCGCCATCGCCCCCATGATCAGACGGACACCAGTGCCCGCGTTGCCGCAGTCGATCACATCCTCGGGTTCCGCAAAGCCGCCAACGCCAACGCCATTCACGCGCCATTCGCCATCGCCCAGACGTTCCACATCTGCACCAAAGGCCCGCATCGCGTCCGCCGTGCCCAGAACGTCTTCACCTTCCAGAAGGCCGGTAATGTGGGTCTCGCCCACCGCCATCGCGCCCAAGATCAGCGACCGGTGGCTGATTGACTTATCCCCCGGCACATTGGCCGTGCCCTTCAGCGGGCCGGATTTGCGGGCGGTCATGGGGATGGCGGGGCCGTGGCCGGACATGGGCGTTCTCCTTTAGTCTTGCAGCCCTGATAGCGCAGACATTTTGGCGAGGCCAGTGGAAAGGGGCTTTGCCCCTCGCCCTGGCGGGCTCACCCCAGGATATTTGCAACAAGAAAATGCGAGATGTCAGATCCGACGGAAGGTCAGATAGTGCGGCGTGCGGCCTTCGCGCAGCGCTTTCTGTTCATAGCGCGTCGAAATCCAGTCGCTCCACGGGGTGCGCCAATCGTCGGCGCACTCGCCCAGCCACTCAAAGCCCGCGCGCGGGACTTCTTCCAGCGTTTGGCGGACATAGTCGGGGATGTCGGTGGCGACGCGGAATTCGGCGCCGGGTTTCAGGACTTTGTGGAAGGGTTCCAGATATTCGGGCATCACGAAACGGCGGCGATGGTGACGTTTCTTGGGCCACGGGTCGGGGTATAGCAGGAAGGCCTTGTCGATACTTTCCGGCGGCAACACGTCGAAAAGGTCGCGTACATCGCCCGGATGCACGGCGACGTTTTCGCATCCCGCATCGCGGATTTTACCCAGCAGCATTGCGACGCCGTTGATATAGGGTTCGCAGCCGATGATGCCGATCTCGGGATAGGTCGCGGCCTGATGCACCATATGCTCGCCCCCGCCAAAGCCGGTTTCCAGCCAGACAGGTTTATCGCCAAACAGCGCCTTCAGGTCCAAAGGAGTGCGGTCGGGGTTTTCGTCCCAGCCGACAGCGCCGGGGCTGAGCGCAGCCAAATCCTCGTCCAGATAGGTCTGCTGGCTGTCGCGCAGCCCTTTGCCTTTCAGACGGCCATAGAAATTGCGCCACGGCGCGCCCGAGCGGTGTTTGTTTTGCGATGCATCATCTTGGGTCATGGCGGGGCCTATGCAACGCAAAGGGCGGGCGCGTCAAGTGACGGCCCGCCCTTTCGGTGTATTCGATCCAAGATCAGACGGCTTTCTTCAGCGCCTCGACCAGATCGACCTTTTCCCAGCTAAAGCCGCCATCGGCCTCGGGCGCGCGACCGAAATGGCCGTAAGCCGCAGTGCGCTGGAAGATCGGTTTGTTCAGGCCCAGATGCTCGCGAATGCCGCGCGGGGTCAGGTCCATGACCTGTGCGACGGCGCGCTCGATACCTGCTTCGTCCACTTCACCCGTGCCGTGCGTATCGACATAAATCGACAGCGGCTTGGCCACGCCGATGGCATAGGACAGCTGCAAGGTGCAGCGTTCGGCCATACCCGCCGCGACAATGTTCTTCGCAAGATAGCGTGCGGCATAGGCCGCCGAGCGGTCCACCTTCGTCGGGTCTTTGCCCGAGAAAGCGCCGCCGCCATGCGGAGCCGCACCGCCATAGGTGTCCACGATGATCTTGCGACCGGTCAGGCCTGCGTCACCATCCGGTCCGCCGATTACGAACTTGCCGGTCGGGTTCACGTGCCATTCGGTGCCGCCGTTGATCCATTCCGACGGAACAACCTCGCGGATGTAGGGCTCGACCACGGCGCGCACGTCGTCGCTGGTCATGTCTTCGTCAAGGTGCTGGGTCGACAGCACGATCGAGGTGACCTCGACCGGTTTGCCATCCTCATAGCGCAGCGACAGCTGCGATTTCGCATCCGGGCCCAGCGTCGGCTCGGTGCCGTTTTTACGCACCTCGGCCAGACGTTTCAGAATAGCGTGCGAATACTGGATCGGGGCGGGCATCAGCTCGGGCGTTTCGTTCACCGCATAGCCGAACATGATCCCCTGATCGCCTGCACCGTCACGGTCCACACCTTGGGCGATATGGGCCGACTGTTCGTGCAGGAAGTTCATCACCCGGCAGGTATTCCAGTGGAATTGCTCCTGCTCGTATCCGATGTCGCGGATGCAATCGCGGGCGATCTGGCTGATCGAGCCCATCATCACCTTCAGACGTTCCGGATCGGACAATCCGACCTCGCCGCCGATGACGACCATGCCGCTGGTGGCGAAAGTCTCGCATGCCACGCGCGCGTTCGGTTCTTCGGTCAGAAACGCATCAAGTACCGCATCTGAAATACGGTCGCACACCTTGTCGGGATGCCCCTCGGACACACTTTCCGAAGTGAATGTATAGTTCTGTCGTGACATGAAACATGCTCCATTTAGATCTACCCGCCACGCCAGGAAGCCGTTGTGACGGTGGTCCGGATCGGTATCTGGCCTTTATCTGCAAAGGTCAATGTTAAAAGCGACGGCGCGCCAAAGCGCCCCAGCCTGCGACGCTGATCAGCAACAGGAAAAGCGGCCAGTCACCGGCGCGGGCATAGGGGGTTACGGGGGCGGCGGCTGGTTGGATCACATCCAAATAGCCCGCTTCACCCAATGCCAGCGCCGCACGCACCTGACCGCGCACATCAATCGCCGCACTGATCCCGGTATTGGCCACGCGAATGACCGGAAGACCAAACTCGATCGCGCGGAAGCGGGCCTGGATAAGGTGCTGCTGCGGACCAGAGAAATTGCCGAACCACGCGTCATTCGTGATCTGCAAGATCCAATCTGGGCGCTCTGGCGCATTGCGAATATCGCGGGGAAACACAGCCTCGTAGCAGATCAGGGGCAGGACCTTGCCTAGGGCGCCCATATCCAGCACGACAGGCCCCGGCCCAGCCGAATAGCCCTGACCGTATTGCGCCGCAAAAGCGCGGATGCCGATGCGGGCCATCGCATCGCCAAGCGGGACGTATTCGCCAAAGGGCACGAGGTGATGCTTGTCATAGACAGGCTGCGCGATGCCGTCCGCGTTGACCTGTACCATGCTGTTGAAATAGCGCAGTTCCTCGGCCCGTTGGATGCCCATCAAGACGGGCGGTCCGTCCGCGGCCTCGGCAATCAGCGGGAACAGAAGCTGAGCATGTCGCATCAGATACGGCACCGAGGTTTCGGGCCAGATGATCAGGTTCGGGCGGGCGCCTTCAGGCGGCGTGGCGGTCAGGTCCAACTGGCGGTGGACAAAGCTTTCGGCAAAGTCGGGATCCCATTTTTGGTGCTGCGGCGCGTTGGGTTGGATCAGGCGCAGCGTGTGGGGCGTGTCTTCTGGCAGAGGCGTTGGCGATAGGACTGCGGCCACCCCCAATGCCAGTGACAGGGCCATGACCCCGGCGGCGTGTTTGACGGTTCGGCCACCCACCGCGACAGCCAACAGAGCGACCCACAGCGCGGTTAGAAAGCTTAGCCCTGACACACCCACCAGACTTGCGATCTGCGCCAGAGGCGTCTCGATCCACGCCAGCCCCGGCCCGCCCCACGGAAAGCCAGTGAACAGCACGCCGCGCAACAGCTCGGCTGCCGCGAGTCCTGCGGGCCAGAACAGCCACTCAAAGCGGTGATTGCTTACAAACCAGCGCGCAACGCCCCAGCCCAGCGCCCAGAGCAGCGCCAGCCCACCGGCCATGCCCAAAAGCGCAAAGGGCGCCATCCAGCCGTGACGTTCGGGTTCGACAAAGAACGGATTGACCAGCCAGCTCATCGTGACAGTGAAATAGCCCAGCCCGAACAACCAGCCCTGCAGAGCCGCCGCGCGGGGTGACCGGCTATGGCGCCAAAATAGAAACGCGACCAGAAGGCCCGCCAGCGTCACCGCCCAAATCAGAAACGGCGCCTGTCCCAGCGCCGCAATAGCACCCGCCAGCAGCAACAGAATGACCCGCACCCGAGGGCGCGCGGCCAGTCGCGCCACGTAGGCGTCAATGTCAGGCATTCGTCGCGGGCGCGTCATCCGCGCTGACCTCAGCCACCTGATGCGGCGTAGGCATCGGGCCCGGAACGCGCAGGCGCAGGCGCTTGATGCGACGGGGGTCTGCATCGACGACTTCAATTTCGGCACCGCCGGGATGGGCGATCACTTCGCCGCGTGCAGGCACCTGCCCGCACAGCACGAAGACCAACCCACCCAAGGTCTCGATCTCGTCGTCATCGGCTTCATCGGTCTGAAGCTGTACGCCGGTTTCGGCCTCGAATTCATCTAGTGGTGTCTTGGCTTCGACAAGATAGCAGCCGGGCTTTTCTTCAATCCACAGCTTGCCTTCTTCAAGGTCATGCTCGTCCTCGATCTCGCCGATCACCTGTTCGATCAGGTCTTCAATGGTCACAAGTCCGTCCACGCCGCCATATTCATCAATGACCAGTGCCATGTGAATGCGTTCGGTCTGCATCTTCTGCAAAAGCACACCGATGGGCATCGAGGGCGGGACGAACAGCAGCGGACGGATCAAATTGCGTAGGACAAAGCGCGCGGTTTTCGCGCCGGATTTGCCGTTGAACCCGTGATTCAAGGCAAGGTCTTTCAAGTGGACCATCCCGATGGGGCTGTCCAACGTGCCGTCAAACACAGGCAACCGCGACAACCCGCTTTCGCGGAACACGTCCACAAGTTCGTCTTTCAGAATATCCACCGGAGCCGATACGATCTCGGATTTCGGGATCATGACGTCTTCGACACGCATCCGTCGAAGATTGACCATCCCCGGAGCAGCGTTGGGAAGCGCGCCATTTCCAGCGGGCGCGGCGCCAATGGGCGCGACCTGATCCTGTGTGTCCGGGCCGCGCGCACCGAAAATGCGGCTAAAAAATCCCGGCCTGTGATGTTGTGTTTCATCCTGCAGCGCGCTCTGCGCTGCCTTAGAAGATCCGTCTGCGGTGTCGCCCATTTGTCCTTTTCCAGTTTCGCGCGAAATGCGCCTTACTCTTCATATGGGTTGGAAATGTTCATCTTGCCAAGGATTTCAACCTCCAAACCCTCCATAAGTGCCGCATCTTTGTCGTCTATGTGATCATAACCCAACAGATGCAGCACCCCATGCACCAAAAGATGGCTCACATGGGTGGAAAATTCCTTGCCCTGTTCATCAGCCTCGCGGGCGCAGGTTTCATAGGCAATCGCGATGTCGCCAAGTTCGGGATCTTCCGGTGGCAGGGGATCGCCACCCGCGAGGTCCGCCGCTCGTTCTTCGGACGGCCACGACAGCACATTGGTCGGTGTGGGCTTGTCGCGGAAGTCGCGGTTCAGGTCAGCAATGCGGGCGTCGTCACAGGCCAGAAGGCTGATCTCGAACCCGTCCCCGAAAGGGGGCTTCAATTGAAGATCGTCGATCACCGCGCGCGCCGCTGTGTCCGCCAATGCTGACAATCCCGCAGCTTCCCAGCGAGGATCCTCAATAATGACATCTACCAGCATTTTACTTGTCACGCGCCCGCTTGACGGCATTCGCCATCGCTTTTTGCGAGGCCTCATCATACGCCTCGATGATCTTGGCCACCAGCGGGTGACGCACCACGTCTTTCGAGGTGAAATAGTTGAAGCTGATCTGGTCGATACCCTTGAGCAGCCCCTCGGCGTCACGAAGACCGCTGTCCACGCCACGCGGCAGATCGACCTGAGACCGGTCGCCCGTGATCACCATGCGCGAGCCTTCGCCCAAACGGGTCAGGAACATCTTCATCTGCATGGTCGTTGCGTTCTGCGCTTCATCCAGCACGACAAAAGCATTCGCCAAGGTGCGGCCACGCATAAAGGCCAGCGGCGCAATCTCGATCTTTTTCTCTTCGATCAGCTTGGTGACCTGCTTTGAGGGCAGAAAATCGTTCAGCGCGTCGTAAAGCGGCTGCATATACGGATCGACCTTGTCCTTCATGTCACCGGGCAGGTAGCCCAGCTTTTCACCCGCCTCGACCGCGGGACGTGCCAGAATCATCCGATCCACATGCCCGCCTAGAAACATGTTCACGCCCACGGCAACAGCCAGATAGGTCTTACCGGTGCCCGCCGGGCCAATCCCGAAAGCAAGTTCGTTATTGAACAGGCTTTGCACATAGGCTTTCTGCGCTTCGGTGCGTGGTTCAATGGTCTTCTTGCGGGTCTTGATCTCGACCGCGCTGCCTTTGAACATCTCCATCTGGTCGCCGTCGCGGGTGCCAGTGCCATCCTGCGAGCCGCCCATGCGGATCTCGGCGTCGATGTCACCGGGCTCGACCGCTTTGCCGCTTTCCAGTCGCGTATAAAGCGCGCTCAGCACCTCGCCCGCCTTTTCGCGTGCGTCCATCTCGCCCATGACGATCAGCTGATTGCCGCGTCGGATGATTTGCACGCCCAGATGGCTTTCTATGTGAGTAAGGTTGCGATCAAACTCGCCGCACAGATCAATCAGCAGGCGGTTGTCTGGAAATTCCAGCAGCACTTCGGGGGTTACTGGGGTCTCGGGTGCTGCGGTCAGGTCTGCTATTCCCAAATGGGGTCTCCTGTCAGGTCTATACCCTGATGGTGCCAAGAGCGGACGAGACACGCAAGCCCCATCCGCAAAATGTCATGTGATTGTCATCTCACTGCCTGCGCAGGCAGCACTCTGCTTATTCCACAAGCTCGCCGGCCAGCGAGTTCGGCCCGCTGTCGGTGATGCGCACGCGACGCAGATCGCCAACGGCCGCGTCACATTGAACGTGCACCGCATGCAGGTGATCGGATTTGCCGACCATCTGGCCCTCAAGACGGCCCTTCTTTTCAAACAGTACGCCGACCTCTTGGCCGACCATGCTGTTCTGAATGGCGCGTTGCTGTTCGGTGATCAGCGCTTGCAGACGATAGAGCCGTTCCGAGGCCACCGCGTCATCGACCAGCGCGCGTTCCGCTGCCGGGGTGCCGGGGCGGGTCGAGTATTTGAAGCTGAAGGCCTGACCATAGTTCACTTCGCGGATCAGGCTCATCGTGTCTTCAAAATCCTGATCATCTTCTTCCGGGAAGCCGACGATAAAGTCGCCCGAGATCAGGATATCCGGACGCGCTTCGCGAATCCGTTCGATCAGACGCAGATAGCTTTCGGCGGTGTGGCTGCGGTTCATCCGCTTCAGGATCTTGTCCGAGCCCGACTGAACCGGCAGGTGCAGATAGGGCATCAGCTTTTTGCAGGTGCCATGCGCTTCGATCAGGTCGTCGCTCATGTCATTGGGGTGCGAGGTGGTGAAGCGGATACGCTCCAACCCGTCAATGTCGTCCAGCGCCCAGATCAATTTCGCCAGAGACCAGTCACCATCCGGCCCAGCGCCGTGATAGGCGTTTACGTTCTGACCTAAGAGGGTGATTTCACGCACACCACGCTCAACCAGCTCGCGCGCTTCGCGCAGGATGCGTTCAACCGGGCGGCTGACCTCGGCCCCACGGGTATAAGGGACCACACAGAAGGCGCAGAATTTGTCGCACCCTTCCTGAACCGTCAGGAAGGCGGCAGGAGCGCGCTTGGCCTTGGTGCCGCGCAGCTTGGGCAGGTGTTCGAATTTGTCTTCCTCGGGGAAATCAGTGTCCAGCGCCTTTTCGCCCTTGGCGACCTGCTCCATCATCGTGGGCAGACGGTGATAGGTCTGCGGGCCAACCACCAGATCGACCATCGGCTGACGGCGCATGATCTCTTCGCCTTCGGCCTGCGCAACACAGCCCGCGACACCGATCTTCAGGTCGGGCTTTTCAGCCTTCAGACCTTTGAAGCGGCCCAATTCCGAATAGACCTTCTCGGCGGCCTTTTCACGGATGTGGCAGGTGTTCAGCAGGATCATATCCGCATCATCCGGCGTCTCGGTCTGCACATACCCATCCGCGCCCAGCGCTTCGGCCATGCGTTCACTGTCATAGACGTTCATCTGGCAGCCATAGGTGCGGATGAAGAGTTTTTTCTTGTCGGACATGGCGCGTTTCCCAAGGTTTTTAGCAGCACAAGCTCAAGTTCCCGCCTGTTACAGCAAAGGGATCAGGCCCGCAACGCTTGCAAAACAGGTTGATTTCATGAAATTTCTGTCGGCAATCGGCAAGACCTCGCAAATCAGCGGGACACCAACTGGGGCACATCATGCGGTATAGCGACCTTCAACAGTTCCTTCAGACCTCGGGGGCTGTCTTGGCCAAAGGCCCCGTCGCGATGATTTTCGTCGAGGATCTGGTCGAGGTCGACAGCACCATTCGCCACCATCAGAACGCCGGCTTCCGGGCGGTTTTGGTCTTTGCCCCCGATGCGCTGGACCTGCCCGATGATCTGGAAAAATCCATTCACCGCATCAGCTTCGACGCCACTGCGGCGGCGGTCGTGGACGCTGTCAATCAGGTGATCGAGGCCGCCCCCGGCACGTGGCTTTATTACTGTTTCAACGCCGAATACTTGTTCCACCCGTTCTGCGAATCCCGCACCGTGGGCGAGCTGTTGGCCTTCCAAACCGAAGAGCGCCGCGATGCGGTGCTGAGCTATGTTGTGGATCTGTACGCCGACGACCTAGACCAGTTCCCGAATGCGGTGTCACTGGATCACGCCTGTTTGGACAAGTCGGGATATTATGCGCATGGCCGCAAAGGTCCGGATGGCGACCCGCTAGACCGCCAGCTGGACTTCTTCGGCGGCCTGCGCTGGCGATTCGAGGAGCACGTCCCGGCAAACGGCCACAAGATCGACCGCGTGTCCCTGTTCAAAGCCAAGCCCGGCCTGAAACTGCGCCCAAACCACACGTTCAATGACGAGGAATACAACACCTATTCCTGCCCGTGGCACCACAACATCACCGTCACCGTCGCCAGCTTCCGCACCGCCAAGGCGCTGAAAACGAATGCTGGGTCGAAACACGACGTCCACAGCTTCAATTGGCACAACACCACGAAATTCCAGTGGAATTCACAGCAACTTCTGGATTTGGGGCTGATGGAGCCGGGGCAGTGGTTCTAGGCGACGTTTCCATTCGGCGCGTTTTTCGTTAAACACCCCTATCCGACACGAGCACCCGCTGCGTTACGCCTCGGCCTCGTCCATTCATTCCCAGACATCACGAGGTTCCCATGACCGAAGTCACGCAAGGCGCGAAGGTGCGCATTCACTATACTGGCACGCTGGAAGACGGCAGCATTTTCGACAGCTCGGAAGGCCGCGATCCGCTGGAGTTCGAAGTAGGCTCGGGTATGATCATTCCCGGTCTCGACAAAGCGCTGCCCGGCATGAAGGTTGGTGACAAGAAAAAGGTCTCAATCGTGCCGGAAGAGGCGTACGGACCGCGTCATGACGAAGCCGTTCTGGAGGTGCCGCGCGCTGACATCCCCGCCGAGATCCCTCTGGAAGTTGGCATTCAGCTGCAGATGAGCGGCCCGCAGGGTCAGCCTGTGCCCGTCACCGTCACCAACCTGACCGACGAGACTGTCACGCTGGACGCCAACCACGCGCTGGCCGGCAAGACTCTGATCTTTGATTTCGAGGTTGTTGGCATCGGCTAACGCCTTTGCAGGTTTCGGGGGCCGCGCGTAACCGCGCGGCCTTCAGGGGCTTTGCCCCTCGCGCCAAAGGCGCTCACCCCAAGATACTTGTGACAAGAAAATGAGCAAACGCGGATCAGCTGCGGCGCAGGCGGATCACCACGTCGACTTTGGCAATCTCGGCCCCTGCGGGCGCTTCCGGCAGTTGCGCGATCTTTAGGTCTTCGTCCGGCGCATCCATCAGTTCTTCGGTGTCTTCCCAGAAGAAATGCGGGTGGTTGGTGACGTTCGTGTCGAAATAGCTGCGCGCGCCGTTCACGGTAATCTCGCGCAGCAGGCCTGCGTCTGAGAAAACTCGCAGCGTATTATAAACCGTTGCAAGTGACACTTTATCCGCGCCATCGCGCGTCGCCTCGTAAAGGCTTTCGGCGGTGACGTGACGGTGTTGACCGTCGCCAATCAGCAGATGCGCCAACGCCAGACGTTGCCGCGTCGGGCGCAGCCCTGCGCTGGACAACCAGTCGGCTTCGGTGTGGCGATTTTCCTGCGTCATGATCCGGCTCTTCTGACTTCTAACGGATGTTTCCAAGCGAATATAAGGGCTCTGGGCGGCGAGCGCCAATAAAAACTGGCCTTTGCGGTTCAGATTGCCCGTGCGTGCCGTCGCCCGCTCTTGCGTCGGGCTTTGCGCGGGTGCTAGAGGGTGGTGGACTGAAAACACACAAGATATGGGGCGAAGATGGCGGACTATCCCACAAGCTTTGGCAAGGAAGACCTTTTGAAATGCGCAGCGGGCGAGCTGTTTGGCCCCGGCAATGCGCAGCTTCCGGCCCCGCCGATGCTGATGATGGACCGCATCACCGAGATCTCGGGCGATGGTGGCGCGCACGGAAAAGGCCACGTTCTGGCCGAATTCGACATCACCCCTGACCTGTGGTTCTTCGACTGCCACTTCCCCGGCAACCCAATCATGCCCGGCTGTCTGGGTCTGGATGGTCTGTGGCAGCTGACCGGCTTTAACCTTGGCTGGCGCGGCTGGCAGGGGCGCGGCTATGCGCTGGGTGTGGGCGAAGTGAAGCTGACCGGCATGGTCCGCCCGGACCGCAAGATGCTGACCTATAAGATCGACTTCACCAAAGCTATCCAAACACGCCGCCTGACCATGGGCGTTGCTGACGGCATCGTCGAGGCAGACGGCGAAGTGATCTATCAGGTGAAAGACATGAAGGTTGCGCTGAGCGAGAGCTAAGCCAAAGCTGCGGCAAGAGGCGCACAGTGCTAGAGTTCCTCACGACAGTTCTACTTATGATTTTGGGCGGTGTCCTCATTGCCCAAAAAATTGATCGCAAAGCGCGGCGGTTCGAAAGAAATGTTAAGCGTGCATTTGCGCCGCCCAAAAGGCAAAGCGCGCCTCGAAGGACGGCACCCACGGCGCCAAAGCAAAAGCCTGTCCCAAGCGCGCCCTTCAATGCGGAAAAATCCCAGCCCGCCGAACCGCATACCGAGATTAGCGGGCCCGCGTATATCGTCGATGGCGATACCATAAAAATTAAGAAAACGCAGATCAGGCTCTTTGGCATCGACGCACCAGAGCTAAACCATCCACATGGCAAGAAAGCCAAATGGGAGCTGGTCGGCCTGTGCAAGGGGCAAACTATCCGCGCCGTCATCACTGACGAAGATGACCACGGGCGAACCGTTGCCAAATGCTACTTGCCCGATGGTCGTGATCTGTCTGCTGAAATGGTTAAGGCTGGGCTGGCCATTGACTGGCCAAAGTTCTCGGGCGGGCAATATCGCCCCTTGGAAGTCGAGAACGCGCGCAAGAAAATGTGGCTGGCAGATGCGCGACAAAAAGGCCGCATACACGTGTGGGAGCAATATGAAGAGCGGAAGAAAGCCCGTAAAGAAGGTGCTTCGGGAACGTCGAACTGACCGAACCCTCCGTCCTCGCCTTGCACCACCCCCACCAATCCCCTACTAAGAATTGAACGTATTTAAGGGAGGCCACGCATGCGTCGTGTCGTCGTTACCGGTCTGGGCATTGTCTCGGCCATCGGGAACAACAAGGACGAGGTTCTGGCCTCGCTCAAGGCTGGCAAGTCCGGCATTACCGCCAATGCAGACATGGTCGAGCATGGCTTCCGCAGCCAGATTGCGGGCATGCCGAATATCGACATCACCGAACATGTGGACAAGCGCGCGCTGCGCTTCATGGGTCCGGGTGCCGCTTATGCCCATATCGCGATGGGGCAGGCGATCGAAGATGCCGGTCTTGGCGAAGACGACGTGGTGAATCCTCGCACCGGTCTTGTGGCTGGTTCCGGCGGCCCGTCGACCAGTGCGATGTTTGCAGCGCACCAGACCGCGCTGAAAACAGGTGCAACCAAGCGGATCGGGCCGTTCGCGGTACCAAAGTGCATGGGCTCGACCATCTCGGCGAACCTTGCGACCGCCTACAAGATCAAGGGCATCAACTATTCGATCACCTCAGCCTGTTCGACGTCGCTGCACTGCATCGGAAACGCGGCTGAACAGATCATGATGGGCAAGCAAGACGTGATGTTTGCGGGTGGCGGCGAGGAGCTGGACTGGACACTGTCCTGCCTCTTTGACGCGATGGGCGCGATGTCGTCGAAATATAACGACACGCCCGAGAAAGCCTCGCGCGCGTTTGACTCCGACCGCGACGGGTTCGTGATTGGCGGCGGCGGCGCCATCTTGGTGCTGGAAGATCTGGAGCACGCAAAAGCCCGCGGCGCGAAAATTTACGCCGAAGTGACCGGCTATGGCGCGACCTCGGACGGTCACGACATGGTGGCTCCGTCCGGCGAAGGCGGGGAACGCGCCATGCGTCTGGCGATGGACATGCTGCCGGAGGGGCGAAAGGTTGGCTACATCAACGCCCACGGCACCTCGACCCCGGTTGGCGATGTAGGCGAAGTGGAAGCCGTGCGCCGCGTCTTCGGCGAAGGCACTACACCTCCGATCAGTTCAACCAAGTCGATGACGGGCCACAGCCAAGGCGCCACCGGCGCACAGGAAGCCGTCTATTGCCTGCTCATGCTGGAAAACGACTTCATCGCTCCGTCGATCAACGTCGAAAATCTGGACCCCGCCATCAATGAAGGCGAGATCGCCACGTCGCTGGTGGAAAACGCAGGGCTCGACAGCGTGATGACCAACAGCTTCGGCTTTGGCGGCACCAACGGGTCGATGATCCTTAGCAAGTATCAAGGGTGAGGAACTGACATGGCAGGTCTTATGCAAGGCAAACGCGGCCTCATCATGGGTGTCGCAAACCAACGTTCCATCGCTTGGGGTATCGCGCAGGCGATGGCCAATGAGGGCGCGGAACTGGCGTTCTCGTATCAGGGCGAGGCCTTCGGGCAGCGGGTCGCCCCGCTGGCGGAATCGGTTGGGTCCGACATTCTGGTCGACATGGACGTGACGGATGACGACGCGCTGGACAAAGGGTTCGATGACCTGTGGTCCAAGTGGGACTCGATCGACTTTCTGGTCCACGCGATTGCGTACTCGGACAAGAACGAGCTGACAGGCCGCTTCGTTGACACCTCACGCGCGAACTTCAAACACTCGATGGACATCAGCTGCTATTCACTGATCGAGGTCGCCCGCCGTGTGGCCCCCAAGATGACCAATGGCGGCACGATCCTGACGCTGACCTATGGTGGCTCGAACCGCGTGACCCCGTTCTACAACGTCATGGGCGTGGCGAAGGCCGCGCTGGAATCCTCGGTCCGTTATCTGGCCAACGACCTTGGCCCGGACGGCATCCGCGTGAACGCGATCTCGCCCGGCCCGATGAAAACCCTGGCAGGAGCTGCCATCGGTGGCGCACGCAAAACCTTCCGCCACACGGAACAAAACGCGCCCCTCCGCCAGAACGCCACGCTGGAAGCCGTGGGTGGCACCGCCGTCTATCTGGCGTCCGACTATGGCAACTGCACCACCGGCGAAATCATCACCGTCGACAGTGGCTTCCATGTTCTGGGCATGCCGCAGCCCGACAACCTGTGATCCGGCTCAAACACGACCCTTCAAAGGCTCCCGACTTGGGGGCCTTTTTTTCTGCGCCCCCACTTCCTCTTGCCCAAAATACCTCGGGGTGAATGCGCGCAGCGCAAAGGGGCAGCGCCCCTCCCTCTGGACCCTCGTGACGATCTGGTGCTTACTGCACGCAACATCGCCAAGGGAAGACACGCATGCAGACATTCACCGCCAATGACGGACTGGAAATCGCCTATCGGGACGAGGGCGAGGGCCTGCCTGTTCTGGCCCTGTCGGGCCTGACGCGCAACTCGGACGATTTCAACTTCGTCGCGCCGCATCTGAAGGGCGTGCGCCTGATCCGCATGGATTATCGCGGGCGTGGGCAGTCGGATTGGGGCGACCACAAAACCTACACCGTGCCGCAGGAAGGGCTGGATGCGCTCTTTTTGATGAACCATCTGGGGATCGAGAAAGCCGCCATCCTTGGCACCTCGCGCGGTGGCCTCATCGCGATGGGCCTTGCCGCCACGGTGAAGGGCAAGCTGTTGGGCGTTTGCATGAACGATATCGGCCCCGAGCTTGCGCCGGGCGGACTTGAGAACATCATGGGCTATTTGGGCCGCAAACCGTCCGCCAAGACCATCGAAGAGGCCGCCGAGGCACGCGCGAAGCTTATGGCTGATTTCGGCTTCAAGAACGTCCCGATGGACCGCTGGGTCGAGGAATGCCACAACTTGTTTGAGCAGGACAACAAGGGGCTGACCAACCGGTATGACCCCGCTCTGCGCGATGCGGTCGAGGCGGCGGGCGCACAACCCGCCCCCGACCTCTGGCCCTTCTTTGACGCGATGGACGGACTGCCGCTGGCGCTGATCCACGGCGAAAACTCGGACCTTCTAAGCGCCGAGACGGTCGCCGAAATGCAAAAGCGGCGCCCTGACATGGGCTATGCGAAAGTCCCCGATCGCGGCCATGTCCCGTTTCTGGACGAGCCCGAAAGCCTCGCCACCATCACTGAATGGCTGGAGAAAATGCGGTGAACATCAACGAGATCCGCAATGCCGCCCGCCGCAACGCGGGTCACGTCCGGCGCACACCGCTTCTGACCTCACTTTTTCTGGACGAGATCGCGGGGCGGCAGATCTATGTGAAGCCCGAATGCCTGCAACACACAGGCAGCTTCAAATATCGCGGGGCGCATAACGCGATTTCCCAGCTGACCGCAGATCAGCGCGAGATGGGCGTGATCGCCTTTTCCTCCGGCAATCACGCGCAAGGCATTGCGCTGGCAGCGCGCCAGAATCAGACACCGTCGACCATCGTGATGCCCTCGGACGCGCCGCAACTGAAGATCGACAATACCCGCGCGTTGGGCGCGCGGGTCGTACTGTATGACCGCGCCACTGAAAACCGGGACGAGATCGGCGCACGACTGGCCGAGGAAAACGAGCTGACCCTGATCAAGCCCTTCGACAACGAGGCCGTTATCGCAGGCCAAGGCACGGTCGGGCTTGAGATTGCCAACCAAGCCCGCGACGAAGGCATCCGCGACGCGCAGGTTCTGGTGCCCTGTGGTGGTGGTGGCCTGACGGCAGGCATCGCCTTGGCGCTGGATCACGAGGCGCCCGGGTTGCAAGTCCGCCCCGTCGAGCCCAAAGGCTTTGACGACGTGGCGCGGTCTCTTGAAGCGGGCGCGATCCGACGCAACGCGCAGCTGACCGGCTCTATCTGCGACGCGATCATCACAGCATCACCCGGCGAACTGACCTTCCCCATCATGCAGCGCCTGTGCGGGGCCGGGCTGACCGTCTCGGACGAGGATTGCCTGCGCGCCATGGCCCATGCCTTCACCCGCCTAAAACTGGTGATCGAACCCGGCGCGGCCGTCGCACTGGCTGCGGCGCTCTTCCAACCGCTCGAGATCAAGGGGGATACGGTGATTGTCGTTGTGTCCGGCGGCAATGTCGACGCCCCGGTCTTTATTGATGCCCTGAACCGCTTCGCCTAACCGGAGACCCTTATGACTGATTTCACGATTGCCTCGTTCAACGTCAAAAACTTGATTGGCGCGGACCAGGAGTTTTACAAGTTCCTCAGCTATACCCCCGAAGAATACGCGTGGAAGCGCGATTGGATGGCGGATCAGATGTTGACGCTGGACGCCGACATCATCGGTTTTCAGGAAATCTTCGAGGAAGACGCCCTTTTGGACGTGATTGGCGAGGCGAACACCCGCGCCCACGAGCTGAACGCGGCAACCATCCCGGATGAAACCAAGCGCTATCACCGCAAGGCGATCTTTCGCAAATTAGCGGTGACGCCGTGGCCCAAGGATGGGCTGGTCTTCGCCCCGAACTCGGCCGATGGCGGCCCCGGCGAACGGCGCCCCGGCGTCGCGATCCTGTCGCGCTTTGGCTTTGTGGGTGAGCCCGAGATTATTCAGGACCTACCCGAGCCCGTGACCATCCCCTTCCCTGCCCTGCGCGGGGACGAGGGCGATGCGGGATCATATACGCTCACCCGCCTGTCGCGACCGATCCTGAAGGTGCGCATTCCTGTCGGGGATCAGGTCATCACGCTGTTCAATTGTCACCTGAAATCCAAACTGGGCGAGTTCATCCAGCCCAAAGGCGCCTCTTATCCGCCCGAGGCCGACTTGACCCAATATGACCCCATTGGCCGCGCCCTTGGCTCTGCCAGATCCGCCATGCGCCGGATGGCCGAGGCATGGGTTCTGCGCAAGCTGGTGGTCGCCGAGATCAAGGCCGGCCATCCCGTCGCCGTAATGGGGGATTTCAACGATGGCGAACACGCCGTTAGCTCGGAAATCATCGCGGGCGAGGTACCGTTCAAAAACTATTCGTGGATGCTGCGCCACGACGCCAAGACGGACCGCGATCGTTATAGCCGCGAGGAAAACAAGCAGATCACCGCGGCGGTCGAGGCGTTCCGCCTGCATTCCGCCGAGAAGCTCTTTGTGCGCAAATCGCTGCGCGACATGGTCTATACCTCGGCCTTCGGGGGCGTGTTTGAAAGCATCGACCAGATCTTCCTCAGCCGTCATTTCCATCCGGACAATGCAAAACGGATCGCCGACATGACCTATTTCAGCGTGCTGAATGACCACATCACCGACGGGTCCCACCCCGAGGCCCCGTATAACAAGCTCGCCTCGGACCACGGGCAGATTATGGCGCATTTGACCCTGCTTGGGGACGAGGAATGATCGTCATCCCCAACGACAAGGGCGTGGCGCTTCACGTCGTTGAAAGCGGCCCGAAAGACGGACCCGCCGTGGTGTTCGCCCATGCGCTGGGATCGGACCTGACCATGTGGGACGCGGTGGTGGACGCCCTTCCCGACCGCCTGCGCCTGATCCGCATGGACATGCGCGGGCATGGTCAAAGCCCCTGCCCCGAGGGTCCCTATCCGATGGGCGATCTGGTGGGCGACGCGGCTCGCGCGCTGGACAATCTGGGCGTGAAAGAGTGTGTCTTCGTCGGGCTGTCCATCGGCGGCATCATCGCGCAGGGACTGGCGGCGGAACGGCTGGATCTGGTGCGCGCGCTGGTAATCTCGAACACGGCGGCGAAGATCGGCACGCCGTGGATTTGGGAGGCGCGGATCAAGAAGGTGCGCGACAGCGGGATCGACGCCGTGGTAGACGCCAATATCGACCGCTGGTTTTCGCGCGCCACCAAACGCGATCACCCTGAACTTCTGGACGACGCCCGCGCCCGCATGCGTGCCACGCCACATCAGGGCTATCTGGGGTGCATGGAGGCCATCGCCGACACCGACCTTTACGAAAGCACCGCGCGGCTTCGGCTGCCGACGCTGGCGATTGCGGGCAGCGAAGATGGCTCGACCCCAGCCGACATGGTGCGCGAGACCGCCGGGCTGATCCCCGGATCGCGGTTCGAACTGATCCGCGGCACCGGCCATATGTCTCCGGTCGAAAAGCCCGCCGAGTACGCAGCACTTCTGACGGACTTCCTGCGCTCCATCGGGCATTTCTAGGAAACGCCGCGTCGTTTTCCGACCTTCCTGTCGCAGTTTTGTTGGCAAGCCCGCGTTTTCCGCGCAAGCTTTCAGAAAACATGACACCAACAGGAGCCGCCATGGACCGGATCAAAGCCGCCGTCTGCCACGAATTCGGGAAACCGCTGGTCATCGAAGAGATCGCCATCCGCCCTCCAGAAGGCAGCGAGGTCGAGGTGACGCTGGATGCCGTCGCCATTTGCCACAGCGACATTTCCTATGCGGATGGCGCGTGGGGTGGATCCCTGCCCGCCGTCTATGGGCACGAGGCTGCCGGACGGATCACCAATGTCGGCGATCACGTGAAAGGTCTGTCCGTGGGCGACCCGGTCGTCGTGACCCTGATCCGCGCCTGTCAGACCTGCCCTAGCTGCGCTTCTGGCACGCCAACGGCCTGCGGCACGCCCTATGATGGGGATCACGGGCCGATCACCGATGTGGACGGCGGGAAAATGCATCAGGCGATGGCCACCGGTGCCTTCGCCGAACGTGTCGTGGTCGAGCAAAGCCAAGTGGTGAAACTGCCCGAGGATATGGCGATGGATGTCGCCTCCTTGCTGGCTTGCGGCGTCATCACCGGCGTCGGGGCTGCGGTGAATGCAGGCGGCGTGCGCGCGGGCGATGTGGTCGTGGTGATCGGCGCGGGTGGCGTGGGTTTGAACGCAATCCAAGGCGCGCGCATCGCCGGTGCCTCGCGCATCATCGCGGTGGACATGTCGGAAGATAAGCTGGACGTGGCGATGGAGTTCGGCGCGACGGACGGTGTACTTGCCACGTCCGAGAAGCCCTGGAAAGCCGCCATGAAAGCCGCCGGGCGTGGGGCCGACGCGGTGTTGGTGACGGTGGGCGCAATTCCCGCCTATGACTCTGCGCCACGCTATCTGGCCCCCGGCGGCAAGGTCGTCATGGTCGGCATGCCGCATTCCGGCGACATGTCCAGCTATGAACCCGTGGTTCTGGCGGCCCTTGGTCAGGGCATGGTCGGCTCGAAAATGGGCGACGTGGTCATCCAGCGCGACATCCCGTGGATGATCGACCTTTATCAACAGGGCCGGCTGAAGCTGGACGAACTGATCTCGGGCCGTTGGTCGTTTGACCAGATCAACGAGGCGATTGCCGACACCAAGACCGGCGCGGCGCGGCGCAACGTCATCCTGTTCGACAAGGTCTAATACCATGCGCCTGAAGGATCTCGACATCATCGTCACCGCGCCCCCGGCCCCCGGCTGGGGCGGGCGGTATTGGATCTTCGTGAAAGTCACGACCGATGACGGGATCACCGGCTGGGGCGAGGTCTATGCCAGCGCCGTTGGCCCCGACGCCATGCGCGCGGTGATCGAGGATGTGTTTGCCCGCCACATGCAGGGCGAAAATCCCGAGAACATCGAGCTGATGTTCCGCCGCGCCTATTCCGCGGGTTTCACCCAGCGCCCCGACCCCACGGTGATGGGTGCGTTTTCGGGGTTGGAGATCGCCTGCTGGGACATTTTGGGCAAGGCGCGAAACCGGCCCGTCTGGGCGCTGCTTGGTGGCAAGATGAACGAACGTCTGCGCTCTTACACCTACCTCTATCCCAATCCCGACCACGCGTTGCCGGAGTTTTGGACTTCACCCGAGATGGCCGCAGAAGCCGCGCTCACTCGCGTAGAACAGGGCTTCACCGCTCTCAAATTCGACCCCGCCGGGCCGTACACGATCCGCTCGGGCCACATGCCGTCGATGAAGGACATCTCGCGATCCGAAGCGTTCTGCAAAGCGATCCGCGAGGCCGTCGGTGACCGCGCTGACCTTCTGTTCGGAACCCACGGCCAGTTCACCACCGGCGGCGCGATCCGCATGGCGGAAGCCATCGCCCCCTATCAGCCGCTCTGGTTCGAGGAACCCATCCCGCCCGACAACATCGCAGAAATGGCCAAAGTCGCGCGCGCCAGTTCGGTCCCCGTCGCAACTGGGGAACGCCTTTCCACCAAAGCCGAATTCGCGGAAGTGCTGCGCCAAGGGGCTGCCTCGATCCTGCAACCTGCGCTTGGCCGTGCGGGCGGGATTTGGGAGGCCAAGAAGATCGCAGCGATTGCCGAAGTCCACAACGCCCTTGTCGCCCCACACCTTTATGCGGGCCCCATCGAGTGGGCGGCGAATGTGCAACTGGGCGCCTCGATCCCCAACCTGCTGATGGTCGAGACCATCGAACAGGGCGGCGACTTCCACCTCGCCTTGATCGGTCACACGATCCGCTGGGAAGAGGGCTTCGTGATCCCGCCCGACGCGCCGGGGCTGGGGATCAACCCTGACGAAGACCTGATGCGCGCGCATCCCTATACCGGCGACGGGTTGCATCTGGAAATGCAGGAAGACCCCTGCAGCTATACCGAAGAGAACTGCTTTGAAGGTGGTGCACCGGCACCAAAAGACGACCGCTGATTAGCAGTGCGACAACAGCGGCTTTCCGTTTTTCAGATGCCGCGCCACCAGTTTTTTCTGCCGCTTCCCATCGGGCGCGAAAGTGGCGAACTCGGGGGTATAGTCTCGGTCCGCAAGCTCGGGGAACAGCGCCAGCACCTCGTCCCGCGCCTCGTCACTTATCGCCTTCAATGCCTCGGGTCCGGTATAGAGGCTTTCGCTGGGTGCGCCCTCGGCATAGACCACCTGATGGTCATCAAACAGCATGTGGTAATAGGTGACCTCGGCCACGGATTGATCCACGTAAATGCCCGGAAGCGCGGTCAGTTTGATCGCGTGGACCAACACATCTGAGGTCCCGAACATCCGCCGCGCGATAGGGGATTGGACCAGCATCCGGTGCTGGCGAGACACCAACAAATCGCGCTTGGGCAAGCCGATGCCCAGTGCGCCGGCAGCAATTCGGATCGGAAACAGCTTCGGATTGTCCAAGAGCTGGAGTGACGAGACCGGGCTTTGCCCGATCCAGCGCACGGGCTTCAACCCGTCAGAGGTCAGGACCTGGTCGCCTTCGTGAATGTCTTCAATCGCAACGGGGCCGCGATCCGTTTCAATCAGCGTTCCGGCTGTAAAACAGGTTACATCGGTCCAAGCAAAGCCCGAAAAGATCTCTTTCGCTCCGCCGTCGCTGACTACGACCGAGCCATCATCGAACGCCGACCCCGGCGCGGGCACGAAGACACTCGTCGCTCCAGAGTTCCACCAAAAGAAATCTTCGGTATGCGTGACCCCATTTGAATCTGTGAACGTGAGTTCGCGTGTTCCTCCGTAGATGTCGCCATATGTTGTGCCGCCGATCGTGATTTCTTCGCTGGAATCAAGCGTGAAATAGGGCGACATAAGCGGGTCGTCATCTTCGATGGTCACCGGCTGCAACGTGATTGCAACGCCCGTGCCTGACCATATCCAACCTTGCGTGCTATAGGTGGCCATGCGCCCGCTCCACCTTTGTCGCTCGCACCATATGACGCCAGATGTTCGGCGACAGAGAGGATCCCGCACTCGCCCCGTAGGCCGAAGTTTGGTGACGCTTGATCCTGTCGATCGTCATCATGGGTTTGCCTGCTTTCATTGTAGATTGGCGCCGGTTGAACGTGCGGCCATCAATCTCCCTTAACGAAAGATTACCCTAAATAAACTCTCTTTCAAGTAGTATTCCCCATAAAGTGGTATCCCTTACACTTTGACCACATACGAACAGCCATTGCGGTCGCGGCACATTTTTCTGGATTTTGGATACATTATCCCGTACTGGTGACCCTAGCCCTAGATTGCAAAGGAAACCCCATGTCCAAAACCGTGTTCGCAGGTACGATGCCTGCCCTGATGACCCCCTGCAAAGATGACCGCACCCCGGATTACGATGCGCTGGTCCGTAAAGGGCACGAGATGATCGCGGCAGGGATGTCCGCCGTTGTCTATTGCGGCTCGATGGGCGACTGGCCACTGCTGACCGATGAAGAGCGGATGACCGGCGTCGAGCGTCTGGTCGACGCTGGCATTCCGGTGGTTGTCGGGACCGGCGCGATCAACTCGAAATCCGCCGTGGCGCATGCAGCACACGCCCAGAAAGTTGGCGCCGTCGGTCTAATGGTCATCCCGCGCGTCTTGTCCCGTGGGGCGTCGATGGCGGCGCAGAAGAACCACTTCAAGGCCATTCTGTCCGCTGCACCCGACGTGCCCGCCATCATCTATAACAGCCCGGTTTATGGCTTCGCGACCAAAGCGGATCTGTTCTTCGCCCTGCGCGCCGAGCATCCCAACCTGATCGGCTTCAAGGAGTTCGGCGGCAAGGACGACCTGCGCTATGCAGCCGAGCACATCACAAGCCAAGACGACGACGTCACCCTGATGGTCGGCGTCGATACCGAGGTCTATCATGGCTTCGTCAACTGCGGCGCGACGGGTTCGATCACCGGGATCGGCACCGCCCTTCCGAAAGAGGCTCTGCTGCTGGCGGCCCTGTCCCAAAAGGCTGCCGAAGGCCACGCCGAGGCCCGCAAACGCGCGCAAGAGCTGGAAGACGCCTTTGCAGTGCTCGCCAGCTTTGATGAGGGCACGGATCTGGTGCTCTACTACAAGCACCTGTTGGTTCTGAATGGCGAAGACGAATACCGCCTGCATTTCAACGAGACCGACGAACTGTCCGCCGCCCAGCGCAACTATTGCGAACAGCAATACACCCTGTTCCAGACGTGGTTTGCGGACTGGTCGAAACAGGGTGGCGTCATCGCCGAGTGCATGTAAGCTCTGACAAAACACGAGGTTCCAGATGCGCAGCAGCAAGACCATTCATGTTGTCTCGGCCCATGCCGAAGGCGAGGTCGGCGACGTCATCGTCGGCGGCGTAGCCCCACCCCCGGGCGACTCGGTGTGGGAGCAACGCAATTTCATTGCCGAAGACCAGACCCTGCGCAACTTCGTCCTAAACGAGCCACGTGGCGGCGTGTTTCGCCACGTGAACTTGCTGGTCCCGCCCAAGCATCCCGACGCCGATGCTGCGTGGATCATTATGGAGCCGGAAGACACCCCGCCGATGTCGGGCTCGAACTCGATCTGTGTGTCGACCGTGCTGCTGGACAGCGGCATCCTGCCCATGACGGAACCGGAAACACACCTGACGTTGGAAGCTCCGGGAGGGCTGGTCCGCGTGCGCGCCGAATGCCGAAACGGCAAGGCCGAGCGGATCTATGTGCAGAACGTCGCCAGCTTTGCCGACAAGCTGGACGCGATGATCGAGGTCGAGGGGATTGGCACCCTGCGCGTCGACACCGCCTTTGGTGGCGACAGCTTCGTGATCGTGGACGCCGCTGACCTTGGCTTTGCCCTGACCCCGGACGAGGCCCGCGACCTTGCCCGCACCGGGGCAAGGATCACCGATGCGGCCAACGAGCAGTTGGGCTTCAACCACCCGGAAACCGATTGGAACCACATCTCGTTCTGCCAAATCGCAGGTCCGCTGACCCGTGAAGGCGACGTACTGACCGGCAAGAACACCGTGGCCATCAAACCCGGCAAGCTGGACCGCTCGCCCTGCGGCACCGGTGCGTCGGCCCGCATGGCGATGCTGTTGGCGAAAGGGCAGATGCAAGCGTCAGATCGCTATCACGCCCGATCCGTCATCGACAGCGAGTTCCGCTGCCGCATTGTCGAGACCTTCGACCTAAACGGACGCCCCGCCATCACGCCCGAGATCTCGGGCCGTGGGTGGATCACCGGCACGCACCAGCACATGTTGGACCCGGAAGACCCGTGGCCCGGTGGCTATCGCCTCAGCGATACGTGGGGGGCTTAACCAGCCCCTTGCACATCCCGCACCCGCACACCAAAATGCCCGACAACCAAAAACCGGGATCACCCTATGACCGCCAAACGCAAGATCGCACGCCAAAGCCTTCCGGATGTCATCGCCAATGACCTGCGCGAGCGCATTCTGAGCGGCGAACTGGCCGAAGGCGAGGTGATCCGGCAAGAGGCCTTAGCCGACGAGTACGACGTCTCGCGCATGCCCATCCGCGAGGCGTTGAAGCGGCTGGATTCCGAGGGTCTGGTGCATCTGACCAACAATCGCGGTGCCTCGGTCGTGAAGCATTCCATCGCTGAAATCGCCGAGATTTTCGACCTGCGTATCCTGATTGAGGTTGATCTGTTCAAGCGTGCAATCCCCAACATGACGCAGGCCGATTTTGCCCGGTGCGAGGGTATTCTGGACAAGATGGAGGCCTCGTATGACGCGGATGACGTGACCCAGTGGGGCGCGTTGAACTTCGACTATCACACGGCGCTTTATGCCGCCGCCGGGCGCGGATTGACGAACGAGCTGCTGCACCGCGTGAACCTGCAATCGGACCGCTATGTCCGGATGCATCTGAGCATCAGCGGCAAGCGCGAGTCCGCCAAGGACGAACACCGCCGTCTTCTAAGCTTCGCCAAAGCCGGGGACGTTGACGCGGCCGCGGCCCTTCTGACCCACCACATCAGCCACACCAAGACCGAGCTTCTGGGCGTGATCTCCGAGCTTCGGGACGCCGAAACGCGCTGAGCGTAGAAGGTGGCACAAAAATCGCCCGGCGATTGGCTATGCGAGTTCTGGCTTGATGACGATCTTTCCCAAAACCCTGCCCTTACCCGTCCGCGCCAAGGCCTCGGGAACGGATGCAATAGGCAACACGGCGTCGATATGCGGAACAATCCGACCCTGAAGTGCAATCTCGGCCACGCGCCGCGTCAGATCCTGACCGGACGGCACCAAAAGCATCCCGATTGATTTCCCGCGTGACAGAAGCTTTCCTCCGAACACGATGGACAGAAGCGTGGGAACGTCGCCGCCCAGCGCCATATAGGCCCCACCTTCGGCAAGCGCCCGAGAGATCTCGCGCGGGCCGCGGGTTGCGACCATGTCGAGGATTCGATCCCATGTCTGCCCCGTTTCGGTGAAGTTCACCTTGGCATAGTCGATCACCTCGTCCGCGCCCAAACTGGCAAGCCATTCAGTTTTGCTGGCGTTGTCCACCGCAGTCACATGTACGCCAGCCGCCTTCGCTAGTTGCATCACCATCGTCCCGGACCCGCCGCCTGCCCCGTTGATCAGCATCCGATCCCCGTCTGACAGCCCATCGGTGCCCGCCACAGCGATCCCACCCGCCTGCGGGATGCAGGCCGCGATCTCATCCGAAAGCGCATCGGGGACAGCCACGGTTTCGTCGGCGGGCACACAGGCAAATTCAGCAAAACCGCCGCGCGTCATGACGTAGTCCCCCATGACCCGCTGCCCGATCTTAAAGCCGCTGACACCCTCGCCCAGCTTGTCGACAATCCCGACAATGTCCGACCCCAGAACCGGCACCTTCGGTTTAAACAGCCCCCCAACCATGCGCACCCATGCAGGCGCACCGGTCAGGTATTCCCAATCGGACAGGTTAACCGCGCAGGCCAGAACCTTGACCCGGATTTCCCCCTTGGCGGGTTCGGGCATGTCGATCTCTTCCAACCGAAGCTGCTCGGGACCGCCATACCGATCATAGATAACGGCTTTCATGGTCTATTCCTTGCTATCAGATATCGGCGCGTCAGCCGCAATTCTTTCAGCAGGATAGCAGACTCAGACCGGGCTTACTTTGATTTCCCGCCTGCCTTCTGCGACAGGAAATAGCTGAGCGCCCCGATGACAAGCGCCACCGCCGCGCCATACCCCAGCAGGTCGCGTTCGCCGTCCCACGTAACAACCTGCCCCAAAAACAGCACGCCAAGCACGACGATCACCACGGCGATCAGCTTGTTCTTCAGATCATCCAGATTGTTGATCGTCAGCCAGTTTGGCAGCTTCACATTTGTGCTGATGAACAGCTCGTACAGCCCGATCGCGACAATGTAGAACACCGTCCCAAGCAAGAAGAGGTCGATGATTTCAATGAACTCCAGCGCAAGCGCCTTTGCAATCTTCCGCGTGACTTCACCGTTTTGAATAGTGCTCAAGATCAGCTGCACTGTCTCGAGCAGCCCATAGACAAGCAACGTCGTCGCGGCCAGAAGTGCGCCAATCACTGCCAAGATGACCAGAAAGCGGCTTGCGCCAAGGAGTGTGCTCATTCTTTTTGCTCCGTTTTCGCCTATCTGCGTGGCACGTCGGCCCGCGTCAAGCACAGTCTTGTGGTGAAGGAACTTCTAAAACGGTACTGGTACACAGCGGCAACCCGAGCCAAGCATGGTTGACGGATTGCCGCCCCTTACTGACCTTCGACGCCTTTGTTCGCAGCTTTCAGCTCGTACAGTTTGAACCTCGGATACTGCTCTATCAGGCGATAAGAGCCAGTGATAAACGCGCGCAGCTCAGGAAACTCGTTGAGCTGTTCTTCCGAGGATCGTTGATTACCAGTCACCCAAGGCACCGCGTCTTTCGGTTGCACGACGATGCGGGTGGGGGGAGAGGCCTTCAACCGCGCAATAAGATCCTGATTGTGCTGTCCTGCGTAGTGGTTGACCATGAACGGCCAAGAATAGGGGTATTTGTAGAGCGGGGGCGTTTCCGTCAGGAAATACAACATCGACGCATACCCCCAAACAAACAGCGTATCACCGGGTTCTTGGTGCTTGTTCAGCGCCGCCGCGACGTCGAGCGTTTCCGGAAGATCAAAGTCGGTGGTGGGTTTGAGCTCCGAGAAATACACACTTCCCTCACCGCCCGTCGCAAACGCGATGATCCCGAACTTATTCGACTTGGCAGCCGCGCTGGGAATGTAGAGCGCCAGCATCAAAACGCATGCAATTCCAAAGGACCGTTTACGATCGTCAAAGAGGGTAGAAAAATACTCGATCCCTACGCCGATCAGAAGTGCGTAAACCGGCACCAAAGGTAGGAAATGATACGCGAACCCCTTCCCTTGTGCTCCGCCAGACAGCCACCCGGCAAATATCCAAAGAATGCACAACGCCAAGGCGGTAGACCGTTTGGTTTTCACCCATTCAGATGCAGCGCAAAATAGTCCAGAGAACACCACGCCCAGAACATAGATCGAGGCCATTCCGGGAAGCAGGAAACCAACGAGTATTCCCGGAGCATCGGGATTTTTGTATCCGATATAGCTTAGAACGAACTCTTGAATCTGGATGAAGTCCGCCCAGGCCCCGAAATAAACGAGCACGGCAACCACAGCAGCAAGTGCAATTACCCCCCCGACGCAACAGGCAAGGAAGTCAGCGGCGTAGAAGCGGATGTCGCTTTTTCCAATCAGATTGGCAAGCAAAGGCACAAAAACCAGTATTCCCGCTCCGCCGATCGTGTACTTGAAACAAAAGGCAACTCCGAGGATTGCGCCAGCCCCGACCATCATAGCGAACCGCGTTTGGTCGTTTTTGCGTCTCCATCCCCTAAGCATAAGCAAGAGGGCTGGAACCGCCAGAAAACCTGCCCAGCCGTCCGTTTGCGCATGCTCCCAGTACCCATAGCTAAAGTACAGAACCGAGAACCCAATAGCCGTCGCAAAACCAAAGATCGGATGTCTGCCCAGTTGCCTGCCGATCTCGATCAGCCCCAGCACCGTAAGGGTCGCGATGACAAGATCCAGCGCACGAATTGCTGCCATACTGTGCCCGAAAAGAGCTTGCGACACCCAGTGCATGGCCGTCGTCAGCGGGGGCTTCATGTTGTAAACATCGCGGTAGGTCACAAGCCCTTCATCCAACCCGAAGGCGATCGTGGCGTGGATCCCCTGATCACGCCCAAAGGGCTCGAGAAGCGTGTAGGAGCCAATGAATGGAACCACGAGTATGGTGAATACGCGCACAGCCCACCAAACTGTCTCCCGCTCAAAGTTTTGCTGCATAGGCTGACCTGTGATGGAAAATGCTTTATGTTTTGAGTTACATAATCTTATAACCACTCCATAAAATTGAACAAGACTGGCCAAAAAGGCTTACAAATGAAGCGCAATACAATGGTTGAAACCGCAGATACTCCGTCGCCAGTTGCGCCCGAAGATGCCAGTGTTTCCATTGTCGTGCCGTTTCTTGATGAGGCATCAACCCTTGAAACGCTGTGCAGCCGCATTCAGGCCGTCATGGAAACGCTCGATCGCGAGTGGGAGCTGATCTTCGTTGATGACGGAAGCACCGACGGCGGCGGAGAAATTGCCGCCGATCTGGCAAGGCGCGAGCCTCAGGTGAAACTTGTTCGATTTACAAGAAACTTCGGCAAAGCATCCGCGCTGTCTGCGGGGATTGCGCAAGCACAGGGCGACATTATCGTGACCATGGATGCCGATCTTCAAGACGACCCTACTGAAATCCCACGCTTTTTGGAACGGCTGGCCGAAAACTACGACGTTGTATCCGGATGGAAACAGACACGTCATGATCCGCTGGGAAAAACACTGCCGTCACGCGTGTTTAACCGCATGACCGCAAAAATGTTCGATATCGACATTCATGACATTAACTGCGGCTTCAAGGCTTACACCCGACGCGCAGCGAAACGCCTGAACCTGTACGGAGAACTTCACCGCTTCACCCCAGCCCTACTGCACGCCGTCGGCTTTAACTGCACCGAAATCATCGTTCAACATCATGCGCGCGAGCACGGTCACTCGAAATATGGCACCAAGCGCATGATCAAAGGGTTCCTTGACCTCAGCACGGTGAAGCTTTTGACACGCTATCAATCGCGCCCCCTGCATTTCTTTGCGATGCTAGGCCTGCCACTGCTGCTTCTTGGCCTTGGCTTCATCTCTTACCTTTCGGTGCTTTGGCTGCTTGGCTTGGGGCCGATCGGGACGCGTCCGCTGCTGTTCATTGGCATTCTGTTTACCGTCACCGGCACGCAGATCCTTGGCGTCGGCCTTGTGGCAGAGCTTTTGCAAGCCTCGGGCCTGCGCGAACGTGACAAATACGTTATTGACGAAATCATTCAGTCCTAAGCCGCACAGCAAGTAGGCGGTGTGCGTTGCGCCAATGTGTGGTCAGGAGCCTGAGACGTTGGATCGAAACCTCCCGGTGGCACAGTCACGCGGCCTGTTCGCAGGCATCTCACCGCTCAGGACGACCCATCCAATTGCGCGCGTTTTTCGCGGTTTCTGATCAAGTGGACATTGTACAGCATCAACAGCAACGTCGCGCCCATCAACAACGAAATCGACACCGACCCAACCCGTATGCCTTCGAAAGTAAGAAGGGCGGATGCAAGCGCACGCAGGACAAAAAAGCTTTTGGACACAATGGCCTGTCCGGCCTGACGAGACTGCCAGGCTTGCAAAAGCCACGATCCAAAAAACACGGCTCCACCGATCAAACCCACGGCCTCATCGACGAGAAAACTGGTTAAGTCCATCTGCACATACTCCTTGCGCCTGCAAGATAACACGGTTGATCGGGATTGTGGCACCTATCACAGCTTCCCAAATCTCACTTAAAGTAGAACCGACTACTTGTAAGAGAAAGCAACATCGCGCAAAAACTCACAAGATTTTCGCCTCCTAGCGTGCCCTAGCGGGAAGTTTCCCCATTTTCTGGCGATGCCTTTTTGAAAGGTTATTATGCACGTATTTAAATTCTTCCTATCGGGTTTATTCATCCTCTTCGGCGGAACCCTACATGCTCAGGACGTCATTCCACTGACGGATAAAGGCGGCTTGCACGCAGCCTATGTCGTTCCAACAGATGTCCGAGACCGGGTAGATGTTCAGCTGATCGTTCTCTCAGGCGCACATGATGATCCCGAGCCCTCTGGCACCGCGCATCTGACAGAGCATCTGGCCGCCTTTTCCGCAGATGCCACTGTCCTGAGACAGCCCCGAGAGCGGGATATTCACGCCACCATCCACAATGTCGCAACCGTGTACACGAACTCGGGCACGCCAGACGAGGTTGACAAGCTTATGCGGCTGTCGCGGGCAGTTCTGGACAGCCCGAAATTGCCTGACGGCTTCGCAGAAAGCGAAATTGACATCCTGCACCGCGAGACTCTGCTGCGCGAGCGGCAGTCATCGTACCGGTGGCTGCAACGAAAGGCGTTGCAAAACCTTTATGGATCGCTTCGCGGGCGCGCCAATAATACCATCGACGACCTGCCCAAGTTAAACCTTGAGGCCGCGTATCAGTTCCACAAAGAGCACTATGTTCCGTCCAACGTCTCGTTGATTATTTCTGGAAATATCGCGCCAGACGACGCCGCTGAGCTTGTGGCGAAGTATTTCAAGGACACGGTGCATACCGCCCCGCCGCCGGACAAGCCTTGGTTGGCTCAGAGACCCGATCCCGCGCTTCGATATGTCGAGCGCATCCAATCAGACAGGCTGATGCATGACACGGTCCAGCTTGTGAAGTTTGTAGAATTTGAGGGCCGGACAACCAGTGTTGACATGCAGGGCGCGTTTTTCATCGCAACAACCATTTTGCAAAATCGGCTTTCCAAGGCGCTTTACTACGACACCAATCAGTTCCTCAAGATGGAGATAGACATCTACTTCTCGAAGGCTGCAGACCTTGAGCTTTCGATAATTGCCGAACTAATGCCGGGTGTTAGTCTCGAGGATGCACACGATACGCTGAACACAACTCTGGCCGGCCTGCTGAAGACGCCGATCAGCCCGCAAGAGATCAAGCGCGCGCGCCACCAACAGATCGAAGGCGCCCAGAATGTCGCACGCCGCGCTTCGGGCTTTCTGTATTTCCTACTGAATGTCGCCGCGGACGGGTTCCCACCTGTCAGTCCCTCGATCTTCACCCATACCCTAAATGCTACATCAGATCAGGATGTTATTGAATTCATGACAAGCATTGTCAGCCCTGCCGCAACATCAGTCATTCTGGCCGAGAAAGCCGATTAAGATGCCACATCTTTCAGCCAAAATCGCAGCTATCCTGCTGGTTGTTTTGTCCCTTCTATCGCCCCAATCAGCGCACGCTGAACGGCTTGTCGCCACCAACAGAACAAGCACGGTCAACATGCCCGCCCTTCGTAACGGCCTTTCGGCACTCACATTCGTGTGGTCGCTTGATCAGCCAACCAATTCCCAAGCTTTGGCGCTGAAAGCGGGACTATCGAGCACGATTTCAGGCGGGACAGAAAATCGGTCAGCTTACAGCGTCGCGGATTTTCTCTGGCTCAAAGGCATCGAGTATCGCGTCGCCTCCACAGCCCAACACCTGATGCTCACCATCACCGCCCCAGACGAGAATATCCTGACCGCACTGGATTATTTTGAGGTCCTGTTCCACGATGCAAGTTATTCGAAGGACTGGTATGCGCGAGAGCTTCAGCAACTGGGGCTTCGGATCTCTAGCAAAACCGGCCGCCCCGAAGATGTGCTGAACGAGATCGCCTATTACCTAGACTACCTCCCCGGAGGCGAAACCCAATCCGCGCAAGACCACCGGTATCGTTTCGGACGCCCTGATCAGGTGATTATCAGGTCCGACGTCAGCGGCATTGAGCGTCGTGCGACGCGTTTGATCGACACGCTACCCGCAGCAAAACGACAGACTCTTAGTTCGGTTTGGAAGTGGATCACCTCTTACTTCGAGATGGATGATCAACCGTATTCTCTGCCCACCGGGACCATTCATTTCCATGACACCGACGCGACCGAAATGCTTGTCCTGCTTATCAAAGCCAAGACATTTCAGGACACTGCGCAGCTGTTGGGTGCAAATCTTCTGGTCGACTATATCGGCGCCAATCAAGGGTCCGAGATGTTTCAAATCATCCGGCAGGACATGCGTGCAGCCTATGACCCAAGATCTGATTTTATCATCATGGGCAAGAATAAGGCGATCATGACGCTCAGCGCCACCACAAAGGCGACCAACTGGCCTGACGTATATCAGCGCATCAAGGACATCTATATCGCCACACGCGCAGGAAATGCGGAAATGGCCGGACTAAACCTTCAGCATTCAACGATGGATCGGGGCTATGCCTTCGACTTCTTCATGGATTCTGAATTCGGCGCGTTGCATTACCTGCACGAACACCCCACCGGTACAGACGGCACTTTCAACCTATCATTTTTTACAGCGCTCGAAAACGTGTCACCCGTGAAGGTAAAACTAAATGCGCACGCGTTTTTGCCACCATGGAACGATTTTCTGCTCATCTTGATCGGAGGAGGCGAACCCCCGAATGCGGAGTTGAAGTCAAAAGGCTATTGCGTGCTCCCAAAGAACACACCGCTAAGCTATTGCCTTGACTCACTGACTGGCGCGCACAGCTGACTGATGTCGCCCACAAACTGCAGCCAATAAGCCCCGCGCCGCTAATCCCCGGAGGCAATGCAACGACACCCTATGAGACGTCACAACCCGCGTATCCCGAGCGAATGAGCCACCTCGAAAGCGCCGTTGGAAACATGTCCTACCGAGCAAAAAACTTGTTCTCACATGTGGCAAATTGGTTAGTGAACCCGGAAGCCGCGAACGATACAAAACCCGAAGCAAGCTCAACTCTGAGAGGAAAACCCGAGGGATCTAGCTTAGCGCGTGGTGAGTATGAACGAAGGGGCAACTAAGATGTGGAACAGAAGACCAATAATAGCCTTGCTTTTCGCGATCCTATTGCTTGCTCCATTTCTCGGAAAAACTGCGTTTGATCAGGTTAGCATTTCAAAAGAGAAGATAGCAGCAGAGAAGGAGCTTCTCAGTTCATTCAGTGAGATGGGCTACACTGAAATGTTGCTCGATGACTGTGTGATCGAATTTTCGAGAATACTTGAAAATGATCCACACGACCGAGTTGAAAGAAAATATAAGCGGCACATCAATCTCGAAAGCTTAGATGCGCTGAGCGCGACACGTGTTTACCAAGTAGGGCAATCCGCTGCGTACGGTTCCATTTTTGCATTCTCGGTGCCGTACAACGATAAATACTCCGATACCATTGATAAAATTAGAGATTTTAACTTTTACGTTAAAGTACAATTTCCCGGAATCAGATGGCCGTTTGAGTTCACCCAAGAGTTCCTCGAAATCGAAGAGCTTCTCAAAGAAAATTTCCCACAACTCCAAGAGATTAACTATTGGAGTTCCGATATTAAAAACATCCAATACACCCAGATCTTTGAGCGAGTAGATTTCACCTACTCCTCTGAGATTGAACTCAATCGCTTTCGCGCATCGCTGATCAACTACAGCAGATTGTATAGCTGCACGTAAGCGTGGCTGCTTCCGTTCCTACGCATACACAACACAAACGACACTCGACTCTCGCCGACTCCGCTTCCACATTGCTGCCTGCGATCAGGACGCCGAAGTTGCGCCAGCGGCATCCGAGCTCAATTTATTGCTCTAATATAGAAAATGGCGATCCCTGAAGGACTCGAACCCTCAACCTGCTGATTAGAAGTCAGCTGCTCTATCCAGTTGAGCTAAGGGACCGCTGGACGAAGCATTACCCCCGCCTGCGGTCCATTTTCAACCTGAAAACGTGGCTTAGCCGTTGATCTGCTTGGCGACGACCCAAGATACGGGGGCGGCGACAACGAAACCGGCGATCGCGGCATAGATGATCGGCTGGGCGGTATCCATGCCCACGGTCAACGCAGCAACGATGAAAATGCCGGCCAAGGTAGCGCCCAGAAGGATGTAGATCACGGCGGCAAGACGTAACATGTTAATCTCCTTGCATAATATTTGCAGGAGCGACCTTCTGCCCGTCTAAACCATGGCGCTTTGATCAGGATCAATCGCCCGCCATCGCACGCGCGACATAGTAACTCACCGGCAGGCCGATCACGAAGCCCACGGCTGCCGCGCTCAGAAGCGGCCACAGACCCGTCACGCCGTTTACAAGCGCGATTACCACCAACACCGACGCGACGGTCGAGCCGATGATGCCGTAAAACGTAGCGACGATTTTCCAAAGCGGTGCGCGCATGGGGGGTCTCCTTTGCGGGCGGCATAGCCCACGGGGCCCGCGCTGCCTACTTCTTCTTCACAAACTGCGTCAGAATGACAATGCGCTGCCCTTCCACGCGGCCCTCGATATGCTCGGGATTGTCGGCCACAAGGCTGATCCCCCGCACCGCCGTGCCGCGCTTCGCCGTGAAGCCCGCGCCTTTGACGGGAAGATCCTTGATCAACACCACGGTATCCCCCGCATTCAACGTGACCCCGTTGCTGTCCTTGTGGTTCGAGGCCGCGGCGACATTGTCGACCCACGACTGCGTGTCCTCGTCCAGATAAACCTGATCCAGCAAATCCCGCGCCCACGCAGCCTCCAACCGCTTGAGCATCCGCACCGACAGCACCTGAATCACCGCATCCTCGGACCACATCGAGGACGCTAGGCCGCGCCAGTGGTTCTCCTCGGGCGTGCCGTCGATCTGAGCGGCACAGGTGGCGCAGATATCAGCCGAGGCGTCAGCGGGTCCGCCGGGAACGGGGAAAGAGGAAAGAGGCGCGTCTGCGGCGCAGAGGGGGCAAGGCATGGGGGCTCCAAGGTTGGGTGAGTGAGCTATAGGGGGGATTGGGAGGGGGAGTCACGCGGAACTTTGGCGTGTCGCTTCAGAGGGCAGCGCCTGACCCTGGGTGGGCGGAACGCCCTCCCGTGGGGAGGGTCGGGCGTTGTCCGGCTTATAAGCCGGACAGTTGGTGTTGGGATGCGACGACGGGTTAGCGCTCCGGGTGGGAGGCTAAGGGATTTTGGAAAATTCGTCGAAGGAGTTGCGAGGGGGTGCGCACGCGATTTGCTTCGCAATTCGCTGCCGCGCACTCGCTCTAAAAACGGCCGACTTTTAGTCGTCCATTTTCAGCGCGTTGATAAACGCTTCTTGTGGGATATCCACCTTGCCGAACTGGCGCATCTTCTTCTTACCCGCTTTCTGCTTCTCCAGCAGTTTCTTCTTCCGGGTCGCGTCGCCGCCGTAACACTTCGCAGTCACATCTTTGCGCATCGCCGACAGCGTCTCGCGGGCGATGACTTTGCCGCCGATGGCCGCTTGGATCGGGATTTTGAACATATGGCGCGGGATCAGGTCTTTCAGCTTCTCGCACATGGCGCGGCCACGCTGTTGGGCGCGGTCGCGGTGCACCATGGTTGACAGCGCGTCCACCGGCTCGTCATTCACAAGAACCGACATTTTCACAAGGAAGTCCTCGCGATAGCCGATCATCTGGTAGTCGAAGCTGGCATAGCCTTTGGTGACCGATTTCAGGCGATCATAGAAGTCGAAGACAACCTCGTTCAGCGGCAGGTCATAGACAACCATCGCGCGCGAACCCGCATAGGTCAGGTCCATTTGGATACCGCGGCGGTCTTGGCACAGTTTCAGCACGTCGCCCAGATACTCGTCAGGCACAAGGATGGTCGCTTTGATGCGCGGCTCTTCCAAGTGATCGACGGTCGACAGGTCGGGCATGTCGGCGGGGTTGTGCAGTTCCATCATCGAGCCGTCTTTCAGATAGACGTGATAGATGACCGAGGGGGCGGTGGTGATCAGCTCGATGTTATATTCACGCTCGATCCGGTCGCGGATGACTTCGAGGTGCAGGAGGCCAAGGAAGCCGCAGCGGAAGCCAAAGCCCAGCGCGGCGGAGGTCTCCATTTCATAGCTAAACGACGCGTCGTTCAGGGCGAGCTTTTCGATGGAATCGCGCAGGTCTTCGAACTCGGCGCTGTCCACGGGGAACAGGCCACAGAACACTACGGGCTGGGCAGGTTTAAAGCCGGGCAGCGCCACGTCGGTGCCTTTCTTCTCATGCGTGATCGTGTCGCCCACACGGGTGTCGCGCACCTGCTTGATCGAGGCGGTCAGGAAGCCGATTTCGCCCGGACCCAATACGTCAATCGGCTGCATCTCGGGCGTGAAGACGCCCACGCGGTCCACGGGATACACGGCATTGGTCGAGAGCATGCGGATCCGCTCGCCCTTTTTCAGCTTGCCGTCGATCACACGGATCAGAACGATCACGCCCAGATAGGCGTCATACCAACTGTCAACCAGCATGGCTTTCAGCGGCGCATCGGGGTCGCCTTGCGGGGCGGGCAATTCGGTCACGATGGCTTCCAACGTCTCGCGGATGCCCTGCCCGGTTTTGGCCGACACCTGAATGGCGCCGGAGGCATCAATGCCGATCACATCCTCGATCTGCTCGGCCACGCGGTCACAGTCGGAGGCCGGCAAGTCGATCTTGTTCAGAACCGGCACGATCTCGTGATCCGCGTCGATGGCCTGATAGACGTTGGCCAGCGTCTGCGCTTCCACACCTTGGGTCGAGTCCACAACAAGCAGCGAGCCCTCAACGGCTTTCATCGAGCGGCTGACCTCGTAGGCGAAGTCCACGTGGCCGGGGGTGTCGATCAGGTTGAGGACATAGTCCTCGCCATTCTCGGCCGTGTATTCAATGCGAACGGTGTTCGCCTTGATGGTAATCCCGCGCTCGCGCTCGATATCCATACTGTCGAGCATCTGCTCTTTCATGTCCCGGTCGGCAACGGTGTTCGTCTCTTGGATGAGACGATCAGCCAACGTGGATTTGCCGTGGTCAATATGCGCCACGATCGAGAAATTGCGGATGTGTTTCAGGTCGGTCATAGTTCAGCGTATTAAAGGGATTTTGGGGGCGGTCAAGCGTGATCGGCCTTGAGGGTAGTTGAAGGCAAATCAACAATTATTAACCCGGCAGGCATTCCAGCAGAGAGCCCCGCATCCTTTCCTGCGAAAAGGGTGGCGAATTTTTACTGTCGACCCGATAGCTTGTTCGACGCACGTCCGCACAATTAATGACATGCTGCCACAATACTGCCCGTTTCCGTCTTCAATGTTGACGCGCATCGATATTTCGAAAGGTCTTTAGATGAAATACCTTAAGCTCAGCTTCTTAATTGCTGCCCTATTGGCACCGACATCCCTATTTGCAGAAGACATCATCTTTCCATCCGAACCGCGACTGAAGGATCTTCCGAAAGCAAACCACAAAGGTGAACGGCTTGGGATGCTTGCGCTCTTTGCCACCTCGGTAACCAGAATGGCCTCAGGTGAGAAGATCGTCATGCACGGATTTATTACGGGTAGCCCGGATGGGACGTCCAGCTTCTTCTATTGGAATGACAAGCTGAACATGGAATGCCATGGAACCACGGAACGCATGGAAGACAAGTCTGGCAAAGGCGATTTGATCTGCACAGAAAATGGCAAAACATTCATCAGCGATACTCTTGTGATTCCTGCCAAGAAATACATGCGGCTCAAAGGTGTTTCGACCCACAAAAATGTAGACACCTCAGGCAGAACGGTTTGGACCGTCATCAAGTGGCAAGCGAGAAGCAAGTTCCCGGATCCTCAACCACTTATTGACGCCTTTAAAAGCTGATCTCTGTCGCCAGATACTTCCCAACCCAATGAAACCGTGCGGTGGGCAGAATGCCCCCGCAGAGAGGGCGGACCCTGTGCGGTCTATCACCCAGTCAGAATAACTCAGAATGTTGCCCCCCGTGGCCTCACTCCATCGGCATCACGTTCCGCTTCACCATGGTCCGCAAAGTAAAGCTCGACCGCATGCGTGCGATGCCGTCAACGCGCATCAGTTTCTCTTCCATGAAGCGGTCAAAGGCGGTCAGGTCAGCGACGACGACGCGCAGAAGGATGTCTCGGTTGCCGCTCATCAAGTGGCATTCCATCACCTCGTCCAAGCGCGATACCGCGCGTTCAAATTTGGTGACGGCCTCGCCCATTTGGCTTTCCAGTTCGACCGAGATGAAGACCGTCACGGGCAGGCCGAGTTTGGCTTGATCCACGCGGGCGCCATAGCCAGTGATCACGCCGGCCTCTTCCAGCGCGGTGATGCGGCGGGCGCAGGGCGTGGGAGACAGGCCGACGGAATCAGCAAGCTCCCCCAGCTTCTGGCGGCCGTTCTCTTGCAGGGCGGCGATGATGCGGCGGTCGATGGCGTCCATTCGATTTCTCTCGTCTTCACGTCTTTTACATTAGATAATCTCTAACATTTACCAAGTCGACGCCTGTTTTTGGTGAAATTCCCCCAAGTCGCGTTGTTAGCCTGTTAACAACAGGGAGGACATCATGAACATCACACAAGTGGCATCGCACACCCACGAAAGCGTTTACCGCGTCGAAGCAGCCGAGTTTGGGTTGGTCGGATTTATCGCCATCCACTCGACCGCGCTTGGCCCGGCGGCGGGCGGTTTGCGGATGAAACCTTACGGGTCCGAGGACGAGGCGCTGACCGATGCGCTGCGGTTGTCCGAGGGCATGACCTATAAGAACGCGGCGGCGGGCCTGCCCTTGGGCGGCGGAAAATCGGTGATTATGGGCGATCCGGCCACGCTGAAAACGCCCGAGCTGCTGCGCGCCTTCGGCAAGGCGGTTGAGGCCTGTGAGGGCAGGTATTGGACAGCCGAAGACATGGGCATGACGCCGGCGGACATGGCCGAAGTGGCGAAGGAATCGCGCTATGTGGCCGGGCTGGCAGACGGCAAGTTCGCGTCGGGCGACCCGTCCCCGATCACCGCGCGTGGGATCTTTAACGCAATCCGTCAGGTGTCGGAACATGCGCTGGGCGATGCGTCGCTGAAAGGTCGCGTGATCTCGGTGCAGGGATTGGGGCACGTCGGGTGGAACCTGTGCCACCGCCTGAAAGCCGCGGGCGCCGAGTTGATTGTCACCGACATTGATCCTGACCGCGTCAAGGCCGCTGTCACCTCGCTGGGGGCAACCCCCGTTGCGCTGGACAAGATCCATGCGGTCGAAGCCGACATTTTTGCGCCCTGCGCCATCGGCGGCATTTTGAATGCCGAGACCATTCCGATGCTGAAGGTGAAGGCCGTGGCGGGCGGCGCCAACAACCAGCTGGCCACCCCCAAAGATGCCGAGTTGCTGCATGGCCGTGGCATCCTTTATGCCCCCGACTACGTTGCAAACGGCGGTGGCATCATCAACGCCGCAACCGAGATCCTTGGCATCGAAAACCAAACCGACTGGGTGGATGAGAAGCTGCGCGCCTTGGACTCCACCATGGGCGACATCCTGACAAGCGCGAAAGAGGCTGATGTCAGCCCAGCGGTGGTGGCGCAGGATGTGGTCACCCGCTCGATGACGCCGCGCGCCGCGTAAACTGAATAGCGCTGTCCGATTCACCGATCAGGCAGCGCCAGTATCCGCGCATTGAAGTGCGGGGCAAATTGCATCCGTCGCATTCTGTCGATAGTCTATACGCAAATCGGGCAACAGACCCAAACAGGCACATATTTAGGTGATGGTATGAAACGAGCAGTTCTTGCAGTGACCTTGGCGACCGCGATGCTATCAGGCCCATCGGCCTATGGCGGAACCATCGAACGCGCATGCCTAAAGGCGGATCGTCCCAATGCCACGCGCTCTCTGTGTCGCTGCATTCAGCGCGTTGCTGATGCAACCCTCAGCGGCGGGGAACGCTCGAAAGTGGCGAAGTTCTTTAGCGATCCGCACAAAAGCCAATCCACGCGCCAATCCGACCGGCGCTCGGACGAGCAGTTCTGGCAAAGATATAAGCAATTTGGCGAGCTGGTGTCGCAAAACTGCAGCTAAGACAGCCGCGCGATCAACCCCAATGATGACGCCTGCACCAGATCCAACGTCTGGTCGAAATCGCGCGTGTAATACGGGTCCGGCACGTGATCCATGCCGGTCTCAGGGGCGAAATCCGTGAAGATCTGGACCGGGGTCTGCGATCCCGCAGGACGCAGGCGTTCGATATTCTCGAGATTGCTAGCATCCATACCGATGATCAGGTCGAACGCGTCAAAGTCTCGGGCGGTAAACTGGCGTGCGCGCAGGTCGGACAGATCGAACCCGCGCTCCTTCGCCGCTTTCTGCATCGGCCCATACGGCGGGCTACCAACATGCCAATCCGAAGTCCCAGCGCTGTCAGTTTCAACATTCAACCCCGCGTCCGCGGCAAGCGCACGAAACACGCCCTCGGCGCTGGGAGAGCGGCAAATATTGCCAAGACAGACGAAAAGAACACGTGCGGTCATGGCGCAGTTGTAGCGGCGCGGGTCGGGGCTGTCACCTATGCGTCCTTGCGCCAGACCATTTTCATGTACAGACGCCCGCCCCGCAGCTCGTCACACATCTGATCAATGCGCTTCTGCCGCGTCTTGGGGCGTTTCGCTTGGGCGATCCAGCCAAGATAGTCATTCCGCTGATAGGGTGGGCGCGCGTCATAGGCGGGCCGCAGCCCGTCGGCCTCCAGGCGGGTCGCAATATCATCTGGCATCGGTTGGATCGGGCGTTTCAAGCTCATAAGATTAAAATGCAACACGCTTGGTTCGCAGGTCAACGGGCGCCCTTTCGCCCAAGGTGCAGATCGTATCTTGCGGCCCCCTTTGCACTGGGTCAAAAGGCGCGCATGTCGCGTGCAAAACCCTACTCTCTGAACTGTCCGATTTCCCTGTCGCTTGACCTCTTGGGCAACCGCTGGGCGCTGCATGTCCTGCGCGAGCTGCATGCAGGTCCGTCCGGCTTTGGCAAACTGCGTAACGGGCTTCCGGGGATCGCCACAAATATGCTATCCGCGCGTCTGGCCGAACTGGTCGAGGCCGGGCTGGTCTCGAAATCCGGGCGCGTATATGCGCTGACCGAACGCGGGCAAGCAACGCGCGGGATCCTGTTTGAGCTCGCGCGATTTGGCCGTGACATTCCGGCGCCCGAAAATGCCGCCCCGACCAATGCGCCGTCGTCGCGGGTTGCCGTTCTGGCGGGCGCAATTGAACGTGCGGCGGGGCCTCTGGACGAATTGCGGGCCGAGATTTGGCTGGACGAAGCACCGTTTTCGCTAACCGTCTCGCAGGGGCGGGCCGCGATGGTGGCCGGGCCGATGCCACTGGCGCCGGTGCGGTTGGGATTTGCGTGGGCCGACCTTGAAGCGGTCGCGCAGGGCAACCAACGGGTTGCCAACTTCGCCGCACAAGGCGAGATCGCCGCGCAGGATCCCTTGCAAGTGGCCGCGTTGCTTGATCTGTTGCAGAAAGCAATGGACATTTATGGCGGCTTCAAATGACACATATCCTGATCCTGACCGGCGCGGGCATTTCGGCTGAAAGCGGGTTGGGAACGTTTCGCGACGTCGACGGGCTTTGGACGAAGTATGATCTGGAAGACGTGGCCACGCCCGAGGGCTTCGCCCGCGATCCTGCGCTGGTGCATGCGTTTTATAACGCCCGTCGCGCCAACTGTCTGGACGCGACGCCCAATGCGGCCCACGACGCCTTGGGCCACTTGCAAGCCAAACACTCTGGCCGTGTGACGCTGGTCACCCAGAATGTCGACGACCTGCATGAACGCGGTGGCGCGACAGATGTAATCCATATGCATGGTGAATTGGCCGGGGCACTCTGCGCGCAATGCGATCACCGTTGGCCCGCCCCGCGCGAGATGTCACCGTCCGCCCCCTGCCCTAGCTGCAATGCCCCGCGCACCCGCCCTGACATCGTGTGGTTCGGAGAGATGCCCTATCAGATGGACATGATCTATGCCGCGCTAGGACAAGCGGACCTGTTCGTCGCCATCGGCACCTCGGGCACCGTTTATCCGGCCGCCGGGTTCGTCGGAGAGGCGCGGGCGATGGGCATCCCGACACTGGAACTGAACCTGGAACCATCGGATACAGCGGGCATCTTCGACGAGGCACGCTTTGGTCCGGCGACCCAAATTGTCCCAGCGTGGGTGAACGAGGTGCTGGGCTAGCCGGCTTCGGTGGCTCGCTTCGCGAGCCTGAAGGGGCTTTGCCCCTCGCCCCTGCGCGTTCGTCGACGAAACAGTCCCCTGGACTGTTTCTAAGTTGTCTCCGAACACCCCAAGGTATTTAGGGCAAGAGGAAATAGGAAAGGCCGCAGCGCATCGCTACGGCCAATCGGGGTTGACGAGACCCCTTTAGGGGCACGGGGCTGGGGACGCATTATCGCCCCGCACCCTCAATTCTGAAGGGTTGCCCTTAGTTTGACTTGCCGTCGCCCATGGTCATGGTGCCGTGACCCTCACCCATTTTGCCGTCTTCAGGCTTGCCGTGCTGCATGCCGCCAGCCATCGGGTTGCGGTTCAGGTCGACCGGGATCTCGACTGTCATTTCACCGGCTTTTTCAAAGACCAGCGTGACGGTCACGGTTTCACCGTCCACGAAGGGCGCGTTCAGGCCCATGAACATCACGTGATCTCCACCGCGTTTCAGTTCATGCATGCCACCGGCGGCAATCGGGAAGCCTTCTTCGACTTCCATCATTTTCATGACGCCATCACCCAGATCTTTGTGGGTGTGCAGCTCGACGCGCTTCGAGGCATCGGATTTAGCGGCGATCAGGCGGTCATCTTCGGTGCCATGGTTCATGATCTGGAAGAAAGCGGCACCGGCCTTGGCGTTCATGCCCGAGGCACGCGCATAGGCGTCGTTGATCATGATGTCACCCGCGAAAGCAGGCATGGAAAGAAGGGCAGCTGCACTGGCAGCCAGAACGGTTTTCATACGGAACATAGTCTTGTCCTTAGGTCTTTGGGTTGGTCTTGATAGAAGGGATCAGACCAGCGCCGGGGGACCTCGGGCAGACGGGGACAGTTCATCCCGGCCCGGCATGGCGACAGCACGCGAAGGGACGATGCGCGCGATCACCCGTGTTTCGGGCATATCAAGGGATGGAAGCGAGAATGCGGCCGCGAAGATCGACGTGCCATCGGGACACAGGTGCACCGATTCGATGGGCTCACCATCGGGGCCAAGCGTGATGGTGGTCATGCCGGTGCCAGTACACAGCACCATCTCGAACGCACCATTCATATCCGGGTTTTCACCACGGGCATCCGCCAGCGCAAAGCTGGTGATGGTCAGCGCAAAGGCCAGAACATATGCAAATACCGCACGGATCATGCCACTTAGCTATGCCTCTTTTTCAGGGGCGACAAGTGACAAAATGTAACAGGTGTAGAACACGCGAAAACCGCCCGCAGCCAAGGGCCGGGGCGGTTCAAAATCTGGTCGATCCAGAAAAGCGCGGGGCTTAGGCGGCTGCCTGAGCTTTCGCGATTTCTTTCTTGATCTTCAGAGCGTTGGCCGACAGCTCAACGTCTTTGGCTTTTGCCAGGAACGCGTCCAGACCACCACGGTGGTCAACCGAACGCAGGGCAGCAGCCGAGATGCGCAGTTTGAACGCGCGGCCCAGTGCTTCCGACTGAAGCGTCACGTCGTTCAGGTTCGGCAGAAACCGGCGGCGGGTTCTGTTTTTGGCGTGGCTGACATTGTTGCCAGTCATCGGGCCTTTTCCGGTCAGTTCGCAAACACGCGACATGGCTCTTATCCTTGCTCTCTCGGGCCAGATTGGTGAGAAGTTCAGCGCGCCCTCGCGCCGCTCACGTCCAGCCGGTCAATACAAACGGGCGCCGCAACGGCAGCGCCCCGAATTCCGTCCGCGGTGAATAGACGCCTTATCGGGGGACGTCAAGTGAGTCGCGGCGCAGTGGGGCAGGAATTTTCCACCCCACCACAATTGTTTACTCTTCGGCCAGGAAACCGCCCGATTGGCGCTCCCACAGACCGGCATAGATGCCCTTGGCGGCCAGAAGTTCATCATGACTGCCGTCTTCGATCACCCGGCCCTGATCCAACACCACGATCCGGTCCATCTGGGCAATTGTCGACAGGCGGTGCGCGATGGCGATCACGGTTTTGCCCTCCATCATACCATAGAGGGTTTTCTGAATCGCGGCCTCGACCTCGCTGTCCAAGGCCGATGTGGCCTCGTCCAGCACCAGAATCGGCGCGTTCTTCAGCATCACGCGGGCGATGGCGACCCGCTGACGTTGGCCGCCCGACAGTTTCACACCGCGCTCGCCCACATGGGCGTCATAGCCGGTGCGCCCTTTCGGGTCCTCGAGCGACTGAATGAAGTCATGCGCTTCGGCGCGTTCGGCGGCGGCGATCATCTCGGCCTCACTGGCCGAGGGACGACCGTAGAGCAGGTTCGCCCGCACCGAGCGGTGCAGAAGCGAGCTGTCTTGTGTGACCATGCCGATCTGTGCACGCAGGCTGTCTTGGGTAACGCCCGCCACATCCTGACCGTCGATCAGGATGCGCCCGCCTTCGGGATCGCGGAAGCGCAGAAGCAGGTTCACAAGGCTCGACTTACCCGCGCCCGAGCGCCCGACCAGCCCGACCTTTTCGCCCGGATGCACCGACAGGGTGACGTTGTCCAACCCGCCCGATCCTTTGCCATAGTGATGGGTCAGCCCATCAAACTGGATCTCGCCTTTGGTCAGCGCCAGCGCGGGGGCGTTCGGCGCATCGGTTACTTCATGCGCGACCGCGATTGAGCGCAGACCTTCGCGGATCACGCCTGCATGTTCAAACAGCCGCACCGTGACCCACATAATCCAGCCAGACATGCCGTTCAGACGGATGGTCAGGGCGGATGCTGCAGCAACCTCGCCCACGGTGACGACGCCACGGGTCCAGAACCAGATCGAGGTGCCCAGAACGCCCACGATCAGCAGCCCGTTCAGCACGTTCAGGCCAAAGCTCAGTTCCGTCATCAGGCGCAGGAATCGCTGGAACCGCAGGCGGTGGCGTTTGAGGGCGGACAGCACATAGCGTTCCTCGCTTTCACCCTGAGAGAACAGTTTGACGCTTTCGATATTGGCATAGGCGTCCACGATCCGCCCCGACAGAAGCGACCGCGCGTCGGACCATTTTTCCGACGCGGACGCCACGCGCAGCGCGACCCAGCGGGTGTAGATCACATAGAGCACCAGCCAAATCAAAAGCGGCGCGGCCAGACGAGGGTCGATCTGGCTTAGGATCAGGGCCGCCGCGATCACATATGTCAGCGCGTACCAAATGCCCTCGAACGCCATATAGGTGCCGTCCTCGACCGCGCCGCCCAGTTGCATCACGCGGTTGGACAACCGCCCGGCAAAGTCGTTCTGAAAGAACCCCATGCTTTGCCCCAGCAGGTGCTTATGCGCCCGCCAGCGCACCTGATCGTGCAGGTTTCCGACGAGGGTTTGCTCAAGCAGCAGGTGGTTCAGCCCGATGGTGGCCGGGCGTAGGAACAGGATGAAGAGTGCCGCCAACAGCAGCTCGACCCCATGGGAGGCGAAGAAGCTGTCGGTGGTGCTGCCATCCATCAGGTCGATCACCCGGCCCGAGTAGAAGATCAGGCTGGTTTCGATCAGGGCGACGACGACGCCGGATATGGCCATGAACGCCATCAGCCTGCCGAAGCCGTCATATTGCGACTTCAGATAGGGCCACAGCGTGGCGGGCGGGGTGTCGTCCGGCGACGGACGGAACGGGTCGATGAGATTTTCAAAGAAACGGAACATGGTGGCGCCTCATGCGCTGGAAGAAATAGAAATAGGGAAACGGGGCTGACGACAGCCCGACAGGACCGGCGTTCTACGCGTGGTATGGGGTCCTGGCTGTTCGCATCCGGCAATTCCTTCTTGGTGTCCGTGATGGGACGCTATCCGAAATGTTAGCGGTGATCAACCTTTGGTTTTAGACCGGGTTTCGGTGGCTCGTTTCACGAGCCTGGAGGGGCGTTGCCCCTCTGCGCTGCGCGCATTCACCCCAAGGTATTTGGGGCAAGAGGAAGGGGAAAGCTGCTAGGGCTTCAGGTGCGCTAGCATATCCTCGGCCGCGCGGGTGGCGGAGAGGGTGCCGCTGGCCACTTGAGTGCCAAGGCTTTCGATCCGGGCGCGGGTGTCGGGATTCTCCAGCACAGACAGCAGGCCGATGCGCAAGTCTTCTTCAAACCAGTGGCGCGCTTGGGCGGCGCGGCGTTTGTCCCAGTAGCCATGTTCGCGGCGCCAATCGGTGAGCTCGGTCATGGTGTCCCATGCGTCGGGCAGGCCGTCATGGGTGACGGCCGAGACCATCAGCGCCTTGGGGAAACCTTCGGGATCGTAAACGCGCTTGCGCAACAGGCGCAGCGCGCCGGCGTAGTCTGCACAGGTGCGCATGGCGGTTTCTTTCAGCGGGCCATCGGCCTTGTTCACCAAGATCAGGTCGGCGATCTCCATGATGCCGCGTTTGACGCCTTGCAGTTCGTCGCCACCGGCAGGGGCGAGGAGGAGAAGGAACAGATCCGACATCTCGGCGACCATGGTTTCGGACTGGCCGACGCCGACGGTTTCGATCAGCACGATATCAAAGCCAGCCGCCTCACACAGAGCGACAGCCTCGCGGGTCCGGCGCGCCACGCCGCCCATTTGCGCCTGCGAGGGCGAGGGGCGGATGAAGGCGTTCTTCTCGCGGCTCAGGCTTTCCATGCGGGTTTTATCGCCAAGGATGGACCCGCCCGACCGTGCGGAACTGGGGTCGACGGCCAGCACAGCCACTTTCAGCCCTTTTTCGATCAGGAACATGCCGAAGGCTTCGATGAAAGTCGATTTGCCGACGCCGGGCGTGCCGGACAGGCCGATGCGCAGGGCTTGGCGGCCTTCGGGTGCCGTGGCCTCGAGCAGTTCGACCGCTTGCGCACGATGGTCGGCGCGTCCGCTTTCCACCAGCGTGATGGCGCGCGCCAAGGCGCGGCGTTCGCCTGCAATCACTCGTTTGGCCAGATCCTGAATATCCATGTCGCCTCCGTTATTCGGGTCTGTTCATGCCGTGCGGAAACGCCCCTGTCCAGAGCCCTGAGCGATGTTAGCGCCGATGTCGCCTGTGATCCGGACTGGACCCGGCGCGCGGGGCGTCGGATAAGGGCGGGATGACGGACCAACTGCCTATTCACGACGCGATCCCTGATCTGCTGGCTGCCCTGCGCGCGCAGGGTCGCGCGGTGCTGATGGCGCCGCCCGGAGCGGGTAAGACGACGGTGGTGCCGCTTGAGATGCTCAAGGCGGGCGCGTTCGAGGGGCGGCTGATCATGCTGGAACCGCGCCGTCTGGCCGCGCGAGGCGCTGCCGAGCGGATGGCGCAGACGCTGGGCGAGAAAGCAGGCGAGACGGTGGGCTATCGCATTCGGGGCGAGGCGAAGGTTTCCAAGTCCACCCGGATCGAGGTCGTGACCGAGGGCATCCTGACGCGGATGCTGCAAACGGACCCCTCGCTGGAGGGCATAGGCGCGGTGATCTTTGATGAGTTCCACGAACGATCCCTGAACGCGGACCTTGGGCTGGCGCTGACATGGGAAGCGATGGGCGCGCTGCGCGATGACCTGAAGCTGGTCGTGATGTCGGCCACGTTGGATGCGGACCCGGTGGCACGGCTTTTGGACGATGCGCCGATTATTCGGTCCGAGGGACGGGCCTATCCGGTCGAGACACGGCATCTGGACCGGCCCTTGGCGAAGGGCACACGATTGCCGGACGCCACTGCCGATCTGGTGATGACCGCCTTGGCTGAAACCGAGGGCGGCGTTCTGGTTTTCCTGCCCGGCGAGGGTGAAATCCGCCGCTGCGAGGCCGCGCTGAAAGGGCGATTGCCCGGCGGCTGCCACCTGCACACACTTTATGGTGCGATGGACTTCGCTGCCCAGCGCGCGGCCATTCAGCCCGCCAAGGACGGCCGGAAGATCGTGCTGGCAACTGCAATTGCCGAGACCTCGCTGACCATTCAGGACATCCGCGTGGTGGTGGATGCGGGACAGGCGCGGCGCGCTCGGTTCGATCCGGGTTCGGGGATGTCGCGACTGGTGACCGAGCGCGTGTCTAAGGCCGAGGCTGAACAACGCCGAGGCCGCGCAGGCCGTGTAGCGCCGGGCACATGCTACCGGCTCTGGACCAAGGGCGAAGACGGCGGGATGCCGCCCTTTGCCCCCGCCGAGATCGAGACCGCAGACCTCGCCCCCTTGGCGTTGGAGCTGGCCGGATGGGGCAGCCCGGATGGCGCAGGGTTGGCGTTTCTGACGCCGCCCAATGTGGGCGTGCTCTCGGAGGCGCAAGCGCTATTGCGCGGATTGGGCGCGCTGGATGATACCGGGCGGATTACGGATCATGGCGCGCAGCTGTCTCGCCTACCGTTGCATCCGCGTCTTGGACATATGCTGCTGACGGCTGGAGCCGACGCAGCCGATCTGGCCGCCCTTTGGAGCGACCGGGATCCCCTGCCCCGTAGCGCCGCGATGGATCTAATCCTGCGGCTTGAGGCCATCCGCGACCCCAAGGGGTTTGCCGCCCGGCGTGGCATTCAAGCAAACCGGGGTGGCATTGAACGCATTCGCACCGAGGCTAAGCGCCTGCGCCGTATGGCGGGGGATGCGCGCCCGGATCTCAGCCCCGCGCAAATGGCGGCTTTGGCCTATCCCGATCGCGTGGCCTTGCGGCGCCCCGGTGACATTCCGCGTTTCGTGATGTCTGGCGGCAAGGGGGCCGTCATGGACGACGGCGATGCGCTCGCCGGATCACGCCTTCTGGTGATCACCGATACTGACGGCAATCCACGCGAAGCACGCGTGCGTCAGGCGATCCTGATCGGCGAAGGTGAATTGCGCGAGCTGTTCGCGAACCAAATCCGCTGGGTCGACAACTGCGCATGGTCCAAACGCGAAGGGCGCGTGATCGCGCGACGGCAGGAATGCTTGGGCGCGGTGGTGCTGGATGATCGGATCTGGAAGGACGCGCCGAAAGATATCGTGGCGCACGCGATGCTGGATGGGGTGCGGGATCTGGGGTTGCGGCCCTCGGACGCGGCGAAGCGGTTCGTCGCGCGGGTTGAGCTGGTCCGGGCCGGTGGTGACAGCCTGCCCGAGATGACCGAGCCCGCCTTGATGGAGACCCTCGAAGACTGGCTTCTGCCGCACTTGTCCGGCGTGAAAACCACCGCCGACTGGAAGAAATTCGAAACCTTGGACGCCCTGCGCGCAATGCTCGATTGGAACCAGATGTCGCGCTTGGATGCCGAGGCGCCTGCCCATTTCCTCACGCCGCTGGGACACAAAACCCCCATCGACTATTCCGGCGACACGCCCGAGATCAGTCTGCGCCTACAAGAGATGTTCGGCGTCACCCGTCACCCGACCGTGGGCAAGACCCCGCTGCGCGTGACGCTGCTGTCACCCGCGCGCCGACCAGTGCAAACGACGACAGACATCCCGAATTTCTGGGCCACCAGCTATGCCGATGTGCGCAAGGACATGCGCGGACGCTATCCCAAACACCCGTGGCCCGAGGATCCAACTGTCGCGGACCCGACCCTGCGCGCCAAACCAAGGGGCAAATAGCCACACAAACAGGCCGCAGGCACCTGATCACGGCCCATTTACTTGCAATTTGGTCGCAAACAGTTATTTAACAGCGCAACAAGTAGAATAATGAGCAAGAAATCCACAGGCACCCTATGTCGTCGCTTTTGAAACAAGCTTGGGACGAAGTCCTAGTACCTATGTTGAAACGCCCCAGCCGCCCGCAGGTTGCGGCGCTGTGCTATCGTGGGCAAGGCGATGACAAGGAAGTACTGTTGGTGACATCCCGCGGAACCGGACGTTGGATCCTGCCCAAGGGCTGGCCGATGGAAGGCACAAACGACGCTGACGCCGCCGCCCAGGAAGCTTGGGAAGAGGCCGGGGTTAAGAAAGGCCAACTGGATCGCGCACCGATCGGCGAATACAGCTATGCCAAGGAATTGGACGATGGTGGTCTGGCGCATTGCTCGGCCCGCGTGTTCCCTCTGAAGGTCAAAACGCTGGAAAACGACTTCCCCGAAGCGGACGAGCGCACGCGAGCGTGGGTGTCGCCGGAAGAGGCCGCCGAGATGGTGCAGGAAAAAGGTTTGCGCAAACTGTTGCGTGATTTCTGATTTCCCAACGCCACATGGCATTTCCATCACAGAATCTGTTGCAATCGCGGCCCTGACAAGCTAGCGCGGGCGCTGAATTGTAACGGCTGCGTAACGGCCGTGTAACAAGCAGCTTGCGAGGATGGGACATGAGCGGCGAGAACAGCGGCAACCAGTGGAAGACACTGGACAAGGACCTGAACAAGATCAGCCAAGTCGAATACGCAACCCAACTGGTGGCCCGTCCGCTGGTGGGCATGGGCGTGGCTTTGGCCTTCATCGTGGTCGCAGCGCTGGGTGCGGCTGTATTCTTTGGCCAAACCCCGACCTCTTTGGTTGTCGTCATCGCCGCCGCGTTTGGCGCCTATATGGCGCTGAACATCGGCGCGAATGACGTTGCCAACAACATGGGGCCTGCGGTGGGCGCAAACGCGCTGACGATGGGCGGCGCGATCGTGATTGCCGCGCTGTTTGAGAGCGCCGGTGCGCTTTTGGCGGGGGGTGATGTGGTCTCGACCATCTCGAAGGGGATTATCGACCCGTCGGGCTTTGACCACTCGCGCACCTTTGTCTGGGCGATGATGGCGGCGTTGATTTCGTCCGCGCTATGGGTGAACCTTGCAACTTGGGTTGGCGCTCCGGTCTCGACCACGCACTCGGTCGTGGGCGGCGTCATGGGCGCGGGCATCGCGGCGGCGGGTTTTGCTGCGGTAAGCTGGCCCACCATGGGTAAGATTGCCGCCAGCTGGGTGATCTCGCCGGTTCTGGGCGGTGTAATTGCGGCCTGCTTCCTTGCCCTGATCAAGCACAAGATTGTCTATCAGGAAGACAAGATTGCTGCTGCAAAACGCTGGGTGCCGATCCTGATAGGGATCATGGCCGCTGCTTTCGGCGCCTATCTATCGATCAAAGGTCTGAAGCGGATTATCAAGATTGACCTTGGCACTGCCCTGCTGATCGGCGCTGCCGTGGGTGGCGCGGCCTACGTGATCACCGCCCCGCTGATCGCCCGTCAGGCCGAAGGGCTTGAGAACCGCACCAAATCGCTAAAGACGCTGTTTGCCTTGCCGCTGATTTTCTCGGCAGCCCTGCTGTCCTTCGCACACGGCGCAAACGACGTGGCGAACGCGGTTGGCCCGCTGGCCGCCATCGTGCACGTGGAAAGCGTGGGCGACTTCGCCGCCAAGGTCTCGATCCCCACATGGGTGATGGTGATCGGCGCGTTCGGCATCAGCTTTGGCCTGATGCTGTTCGGCCCGAAGCTGATCCGCATGGTCGGCAGCCAGATCACCAAGCTGAACCCTATGCGCGCCTATTGCGTGGCACTGTCCGCCGCCATCACCGTGATTGTCGCCAGCTGGCTGGGCCTGCCCGTCAGCTCGACCCACATCGCAGTTGGGGGTGTCTTCGGCGTCGGTTTCTATCGCGAGTTCCACATGGAGCGCCGCCTGCGCAATTCACGCGCCGCCCGCCCCGAAGCCAAACGCATCGCGCCCGAAGAGCGCCGCCGCCGCAAACTGGTGCGCCGCTCGCACTTCATGACCATCGTGGCCGCATGGGTCATCACCGTGCCTGCCGCCGCGATGATGTCGGCAGTAATCTTCTACATCCTGAACGCGGTCGTGGCGTGATCAAACCCACATAGGATCAAAAAAGGGCGCCCAGCGAGGCGCCCTTTTCTATTGGAACAATAGTGCTGCTTACTTGCCCAAACACCAGCGCATGACGGCTTTCTGGGCATGCAGGCGGTTCTCGGCCTCGTCAAAGATCACCGACTGCGGACCATCCATGACAGAGTTCGTCACTTCCTCTTCCCTATGCGCGGGTAGGCAGTGCATGAACAGCGCGTCGGGTTTGGCGTGCGCCATCAGCTCGTCATTGATCTGATAGGGACGCAGCAGGTTGTGGCGACGTTCGCGGGCCGAGGGCGCGTCGTGCATCGACACCCAGGTATCGGCGACCAAAAGATCCGCACCTTCCACGGCCTTCACCGGATCGCGCACGATCTCGACATTCACGCCTTTGGCGCGGGCTTCCTCGACAAAGGCCATTTCCGGGTCCAGAGGTTCCGGTCCGGTGAAGGTCAGGTCAAACCCGAACTGGCCAGCGGCGTGCAGGAACGAGGCACAGACATTGTTGCCGTCACCCGCCCAGACCACTTTCTTGCCCTCGATCGAGCCGCGATGTTCCTCATACGTCAGGATGTCGGCCATGATCTGGCAGGGGTGCGAGCGGTTGGTCAGCCCGTTGATCACCGGCACGTCGGCATATTCCGCCATCTCGAGCAGGGTCGCTTCTTCGAAGGTCCGGATCATGATCATGTCAACATAGCGGGACAGCACCTTGGCGGTGTCGGCAACAGTTTCACCATGACCCAGCTGCATTTCAGAGCCGGACAGAACCATGGTTTCACCGCCCATCTGGCGCACACCCACGTCAAAGCTGACGCGCGTCCGGGTCGAGGGCTTTTCGAAAATCAGCGCGACCATGTGGCCGTCCAGCGGCTTTTCGTCGTCCAGGGCGCCTTTGGGGCGGCCCGCACGCGCGGCTTTGATCCGGTGCGCTTCCGAGATGATGTTTTTCAGCTCGCCCGTTTCCGTGGCGTTGATGTCGAGGAAATGTTTCATGCGCTTTGGCCCTCCACAGCCTTGGCAGCGGTTTCAAGGCGGGTGATCGCCTCGGCAATGTCTTCGTCTTCGATGGTCAGCGCGGGCAGGATGCGCAGCACGTTGTCGCCTGCGGGGACGCACAGCAGGTTCGCGTCATAGCATTTCGCCAGCACGTCCATGTTGGTCGCCTTACACTTCAGACCCAGCATCAGGCCCGACCCGCGGACGCTTTCGAAAACATCCGGGTGCGCAGCGACAAGGCCCTCCAGCTTCTGACGGAACAAACCGGCCTTGCGGCTGACCTCGGCCAGAAATTCGGGATCGGCGACGATCTGGGTCACTTTCGAGCCGATGGCACAGGCCAGCGGGTTGCCGCCATAGGTGGACCCGTGGGTGCCCGCGACCATGCCGCTTGCCGCGTCTTCGGTCGCCAGCACAGCACCCAACGGGAAGCCCCCGCCGATGCCTTTGGCGACCATCATGATGTCCGGTGTGACGCCCGAGAACTCGTGCGCGAACAGCTTGCCCGTCCGGCCCATGCCACATTGCACTTCATCAAAGATCAGCAATGCGCCAGCGGCGTCACAGGCGGCGCGGATGGCTTTCAGCTCGTCATCTGGGACGGGGCGGATGCCGCCCTCGCCCTGCACGGGTTCGATGATCACGGCGGCCACGTCGCCCTCGGCCAGTTCATTGGTCAGACCGTCGAGGTCGCCGAACGGCAGATGTGTGAAGCCGGGCAGAAGCGGGCCAAAACCCGCGGTCAGCTTTTCGCCACCCGCGGCGGCAATGCCCGCCGACGAGCGTCCGTGGAACGAGCCCTCAAAGCCGATGATCCGCGCGCGGTCTTCGCCTTTGTCCGACCAGTATTTCCGCGCCATCTTCACCGCCAGTTCGCACGCTTCGGTGCCCGAGTTGGTGAAGAACACGGTGTCGGCAAAGGTCAGATCGACCAGCTGATCGGCCAGCGTCTGCTGCTGCGGGATCTTATAGAGGTTCGACACATGCCACAGCTTCGCACCCTGCTCGGTCAGCGCCTCGACCAGCGCAGGATGGGCGTGGCCCAGCGCGTTCACCGCGATGCCCGCGCCTAGATCCAGATATCGCTCGCCCCCATCCGTGACAAGCCAGCTGCCCTGGCCACGCTCGAAAGCAAGGTCAACACGGTTATAGGTCGGCAGAAGCGACGGGATCATGGTGGTATCCTCTTCAAAAAGAAGCCTTTGGGTGCCGGATGGCGGGCCTCAAGTCAACAATTTCCAGATGGTTTTGGATGGGTTTGCGCAAACGTTGCGCAGGAACAAACGAACGGGACGTCAGGCGCGGGTGCGTCGGCGTCGGGTTTCAGCGATATGCAGGCGTTTGATCATGGGGGCGAGATAGGGGATCGCGCCTGTTCTGTCCAGCCTTTTCAATCGGGATGCGCACGCGTAGAGGGAAAGGATGGAAACGCGCAACTCTCCCCTCGCTGCTGTTGGCTTCATGCTGGTGGCCACCGTGTTCATCGCGGGCACGACGCTGATGGCGAAGCTGGCGGGAAAGGATTTGCTGGGCGATCCCCTACACCCGCTTCAGATCACGCACGGGCGGTTTACCTTCGCATTTCTGGCGATCGGCAGCTTCGCGCTGTTTCGACGGCTGCGCATCACGCGCCCCAACCTGAAACTCCACGCCGCGCGGTCTGCTGCCGGGTTCGCGGGTGTGACGCTGATGTTTGCCGCCGCCACGCTGATCCCGCTGGCGGATGCCACGGCAATCTCGTTCCTGAACCCTGTCTTCGCCATGCTGCTAGCAATCCCTCTGCTGGGCGAGCGCGTCGGCCCGTGGCGCTGGTTGTCGGTCGCGATGGCGCTGACCGGAGCGCTGATCCTGATCCGCCCGGGTGCCTCCAGCTTCGACCCGGCGGCGCTGCTCGCCCTTGGGGCCGCAGCAATCTTGGGGCTCGAAACCATCTTCATTAAACGACTGGCAGGGCGCGAGGCACCCCTGCAGATCCTCGTCATCAACAACGCGATCGGCCTAACCATCGCGTCCTGCGCGGTTCTGTTCGTGTGGCAGGCCCCCACCCCCGCGCAATGGACCGTGCTGGCAGCGCTTGGTTTCATGATGGCCGCGGCGCAGGCGTGCTATGTGCAGGCGATCCGGCGCGCCGATGCCAGCTTTGTCGTGCCGTTCTCGTATGCAACACTGATCTTCGCCGCCCTCTATGACTTTGGCCTGTTTGGCGTGGCGCCCGGGTGGCTCAGCGCGCTTGGTGCGGGGATTATCGTGGCGGGTGGTGCCATTCTGGCGTGGCGCGAAGGACGACAGGCCAAGTAAAGCGGCTTCTTGGCTTGTATCCGCCGCGTGGGTGACTAGTATAGGGGCTTGTGAATTCAAAGGGGCCTGACCGAGAACGGCCGCCCCCAAGCAGACGGGAAGAAAGCATGTCCTGGACAGACGAGCGCGTAGAAATCCTGAAGAAGATGTGGGGCGAGGGTCAATCGGCCTCGGTCATCGCGAAGGAACTTGGTGGCGTGACCCGCAATGCGGTCATCGGCAAGGTGCATCGTCTGGGCCTATCCAACCGCTCGAGCGGTGGCAGCAAAGCTCCTGCGGGCGACAAGGCAACGGCCAAGACAGCCGCCAAGCCTAAGGTAGCGGCCAAGCCCAAGGCTGCCCCGAAGAAAGCCGCTGAACCTGCGCCGAAAGCCGAAGAGGCGCCTGCAGCTGAAGCCAAGCCTGCAACGCCCGCGCGCAAGGCGATCATTCCGGCAGGCCAACCCCTGCCCCCGCAGCCTTCGGCCAACGAGATCAGCCCCGAGGCCCTGGCCAAGGTCAGCGAAGTGGAAAAAGGCGCCAAGCGCCTGAACCTGATGGAACTGACCGAGAAGACCTGCAAATGGCCCGTGGGTGACCCGGCCACCGATGACTTCTGGTTCTGCGGTCTGGCCGTGCAGCAGGGCAAGCCCTATTGCGAAGCACACGTGGGCGTGGCGTTCCAGCCGATGTCCTCGCGCCGCGACCGCAAGCGGTAAGCATCCGCGACACAGCATTTCGAAAGCGCGTCCCACCGGGCGCGCTTTTGCATTCCGGCCCCGCGCCCTTCCCATAACGTTCTGCTTTAGCTATACGGCCCGCCATGACAGATCCTGTAAATCCGCCCAACCTGCGCCCCGACCTTGCCCCCAAGGCCCGCTTTTCCGAGCCCGCCCGCGCGGGTCAGCCCACCGTGGGCATGGTCAGCCTTGGCTGCCCAAAGGCGCTGGTCGACAGCGAACGCATCCTGACGCGCCTGCGCGCCGAAGGTTATGCGATCAGCCCGGACTATTCCGGCGCGGATGCGGTGATCGTAAACACCTGCGGGTTTCTGGACTCGGCAAAGGCTGAAAGCCTTGAAGCCATTGGCGAAGCCCTGAACGAAAATGGCAAGGTGATCGTCACCGGCTGTCTGGGCGCGGAAGAGGATTACATCCGCGGCACCCACCCCAGCGTCTTGGCCGTCACCGGCCCGCATCAGTACGAGCAGGTGCTGGACGCCGTGCACGGCGCCGTACCGCCCAGCCCAGATCCCTTCATCGACCTGCTGCCAGCCACGGGCGTCAGCCTAACGCCGCGCCACTACAGCTATCTGAAGATTTCCGAGGGCTGTAACCACAAGTGCAAGTTCTGCATCATCCCCGATATGCGCGGGAAACTCGCCAGCCGTCCGGCCCATGCGGTCGTTCGTGAAGCTGGCAAGCTGGTAGAGGCTGGCGTGAAAGAGCTACTGGTGATTTCACAGGACACATCGGCCTATGGCGTCGACATCAAACACGCGGAAGAGCGCGGCCACCGCGCCCACATCACCGATCTGGCGCGCGACCTTGGCGCGCTGGGGGCGGGCAAAGACCTGTGGGTGCGCCTGCACTATGTCTATCCCTATCCGCATGTGCGCAATCTAATCCCACTCATGGCCGAAGGCCTGATCCTGCCCTATCTGGACATCCCCTTTCAGCACGCCCACCCGGACATCCTGAAACGTATGGCCCGCCCGGCAGCGGCCTCCAAAACACTGGACGAGATCGCCGCATGGCGTGCGGACTGCCCAGACATCACCCTGCGCTCGACCTTCATCGTGGGCTACCCCGGCGAGACCGAGGAAGAATTCCAAACCCTTCTGGATTGGATGGACGAGGCCCAACTGGATCGCGTCGGCTGCTTCCAATACGAAAACGTCGACGGCGCACGCTCCAACGACCTGCCCGATCACGTCCCCGCCGAGGTCAAACAAGACCGCTGGGAACGCTTCATGGAAAAGGCGCAGGCGATCTCGGAAGCCAAACTGGCCGCGAAAGTCGGACAGGTGATGGACGTGATCGTCGACGACATCGACGAAGACGGCATCGCCACCTGCCGCACCAAAGCCGACGCGCCGGAAATCGACGGCAACCTGTTCATCGACGACGGCACCAAGGGGCTTTCGGTCGGGGATATCGTGTCCGTCGAGGTCGACGAGGCGGGGGAATATGATTTGTGGGGACAACTCAAGTCTTAATCCAAGACTTGCCCCCGCCACCCCCTCGGCTAAATTGATGCCGGACTTATCGGGAGCATTTGCACATGAAGCTACGTATCGGAATGGCGTTCGCCTTTACTCTGGCCGCTTTGGCGGGCTGCAAATCCACCGGTGGGCTGGAAAGCCAGTTTATGCTTAGAACGTCCACCGCGACGGCCTGTGGTCCTATGGCGGCGGCAAGGGTCGAGCAAGAACTGGCAGCGGTTGAGACGTTGCGCCGTGGCTATGACCGTTTCCAGATCCTGCGCAACACCGTGGCCAACAGCACCCGCGCGACCGTGACGGGTCCGACCCATGCGAACCCCTATGCCACCGCCGATGCCTCCAGCCCTTCGGCAAATGGGAACGTCACCTATTTCGGCAATCAGCGGGTGGTCATGACCGGTGCGCATGAGGCCATGATGTATGTCCAAATGTTCAAGCCGCGCGACAAGGGCTATAAGACCGCGATCGACGCCCGCGAGGTGTTGGGCCCGGATTGGAAAGCGATCGTCGCGCGCGGCATCCGGTCCTGCAACTGATCCAAACCGCGCCTCACCCCGTAATCGTCTTCGTAAAGGAGGTGATACACATGAGGTTTCCGACATCTCTTCTGCTGGGCTTGGCGCTGATGCTGACCCCAGCCTATGCACAGGATCAGAGCATCGAGGATGTGATCTCGTCCCAGATCGACGCGTTCGGGGCGCAGGATACGGACAAGGCGTTTTCCTATGCCTCGCCCAATATCCAAAGCCTGTTCGGCACGCCTGAAAACTTCGGCATGATGGTGCAGAACGGCTATCCCATGGTGCAGAACCCGGCCGAGCTGGAATATGTCGATCAGATCACCAATGGCAGCTACACGCTTCAACGTCTGCGCATTCAGGACCAGTCCGGCAAGGACCATTGGTTCGCCTACGAAATGATCGTCATTGACGGCAAATGGCGGATCAACGGCGTCTATCGGATCGAGCCGATTGGGCTGAGCGCCTGAAGGGCCGGCGCACTCCCGCAAAACGAGAGTCCGGCACCAGATGTCATTATTCCCTTGCACTGTTGACCCGATAGTCTATCGGAATGGCCTACCACCACAAAAGTAGGCCCATGACAGAGCTCTCAAACATTCCGCTGCCGAAAGACGAAGACCTTACCGCCCGTGATTGGGTCAGAACGCTGGCAAAGTATCGCGAACCCAGCACGCTGCGCAGTTCGTTCGAACTGGCCGTCAGCGCGGTTCCGTTTCTGCTGCTTTGGGCGCTCGCGTGGTATTGCCTGTCGATCAGCCCGTGGCTGAGCCTTGGCATCGCGCTGTTCAACGCGGCCTTCCTTCTGCGCCTGTTCGCCATCCAGCATGACTGCGGACATGGCTCGGTCTTCAAAAGCCGCACGGTCAGCGATTGGGTTGGCCGTGTGATCGGCGTCGTTACCCTGACGCCCTATGATGTCTGGAAGCGCACGCATTCGATCCACCACAACTCGGCTGGCAATCTGGGCAAGCGTGGGATTGGCGACATCATGACCCTGACCGTGGACGAGTACAACGCGCTGTCGCCGCTGCGCAAATTCCAGTACCGGCTCTATCGCAACCCGATCACGCTGTTTGGCTTTGCGCCCGGATACCTGTTCCTGCTGCAAAACCGCCTGCCCTTCGGGTTGATGAATGCCGCGAAGTATTGGGTCAGTGCGATGGCGACGAACATCGTGATTGTCGCGGCGCTTGTGGTGATCTGGTATTTCGGCGGTCTGATGCCGGTGCTTCTGATCTTCTTGCCCACCACGTTGCTGGCGGCCACCGCGGGCATGTGGCTGTTCTATATCCAGCACCAGTTTGAAGAAACGCACTGGAAGGCCGAGGAAGACTGGCAGCTGCACGACGCGGCCCTGCATGGCAGCTCGCATTACGTGATGCCCGCGATCCTGCAATGGTTCAGCGCGAATATCGGCATCCACCACGTACATCACCTGCACAGCCGTATCCCGTTCTATCGCCTGACCGAAGTGCTGAAGGATCACGAGTATCTGTCGACGGTGAACCGCATGACGATCCGCGAGAGCCTGGCCAGCGTGCGCCTGCACCTGTGGGACGAGAAAAGCAAGAAGTTGATGTCGTTCACGCAGGCACAGCAGCTGTACGGTTAAGACCCACTGGGAACGCTGAACAGAACCCAGCCGTCAATCCGCGCGACCTCGATGCCGCCGGTATCCACTTGGAACACGCCCAGACCTTCATAGTCTGCCGGGCAGCCGACCAAGGTTGCCGTGTGGTCCAGATAGTTGATGGTAAGCTCGTTCTCGCCCAGCTTTTCGCATTCATCCGCAGGGCTGCGATACCCGCCCATCAGCGGCAGGTCCGTGACGTTGGTGGTGGGCGTAGTGATTGGTTGCATCGCCTGACATCCGGACAGAAGGCCGGCAATTGCAGCAGGCAAGATCATGGGGGCAAAGGGTTTCATCACTGCTCTCCTTCTTATTGAGGAAAGCATAGCACAGCCCGCGCAGATCGAACGAGATTTTCACCCAGCCACGAAAAAGGGCGCGGAATTGCCGCGCCCTTTGTTCTGTCTTTGCTGAGAGACTTACGCCTCTTGCAGCGGCTTCACCGTGATCTCGCGTTCACCGCGGATTTTCATGGCGCGGGCTGCGGCGTGGCTTGCTGCCAGCGTGGTGAAATACGGGATCTTGTCCATCAGCGCGACGTTGCGCATTTCGCGGCTGTCGCTGACGGACTGGGCGCCCTCGGTCGTGTTCATGACCAGATGCACTTCGCCATCTTTCATGATGTCGATGATCATGCGGCCCGGCTCGTATGCCTTTGCAACCACATCCGCCTCGACCGCGTTTCCGGCCAGGAACTTGGCCGTGCCCGAGGTCGCGATGATGCGGAAGCCCTGTTCGGCCAGCAATTGTGCGGTTTCCACCAGCTGCGGGGTCTTGTCGCCATCCTTGATCGACAGGAACACAGTGCCTTCGGTCGGCAGCATGGTGCCTGCGCCCAGCTGAGCCTTCAGGAAGGCCATGGCGAAATCCTTGTCCGCGCCCATAACCTCGCCGGTCGAGCGCATTTCCGGGCCAAGGATCGTGTCCACTCCGGGGAAGCGGGCGAAGGGCAGAACGGCCTCTTTCACCGCATAGGTGTCGATGTTGGGATCAACCAGATCGAACGCGTCCAGCTTCTCGCCCGCCATGACGCGCGCTGCGATCGAGGCGATGGGCGACAGAACCGCCTTGGCCACGAACGGCACGGTGCGCGAGGCACGCGGGTTCACTTCGATCAGATAGATCTCGCCGTCTTTCACGGCGAACTGCACGTTCATCAGGCCAACCACGTTCAGGGCCAGCGCAAGCTCGCGCGACTGACGGCGCAGCTCGGCAATGATGTCTTCCGACAGGCTGTAGGGCGGCAGCGAGCAGCCCGAGTCGCCCGAGTGGACACCAGCTTCTTCGATGTGCTGCATGATGCCGGCAACGTGGACATTCTCGCCATCACACAGCGCGTCCACGTCAACCTCGATCGCGCCGGCCAGATAGCTGTCCAGCAGAACCGGGCTGTCGCCCGACACCACAACGGCCTCGGCGATGTAGCGCTTCAGCTGACCCATATCGCGCACGATTTCCATCGCGCGGCCACCCAGAACATAGGACGGGCGAATGACCAGCGGGAAGCCGATTTCCTCGGCGATTTCCAGCGCCTGTTCGTCAGTCGAGGCGATGCCGTTCTTCGGCTGCTTCAGGCCCAGCTTGTTGACCAGATCCTGGAACCGCTCGCGGTCCTCGGCCAGGTCGATGGCGTCCGGCGTGGTGCCCAAGATCGGAATTCCCTCGGCTTCCAGCGCGTTGGCCAGCTTCAGCGGGGTTTGACCGCCGAACTGAACGATCACGCCGTGCAGCGTGCCGTTGTCTTGCTCGACACGCAGGATTTCCATCACGTGTTCGAAGGTCAGCGGCTCGAAATACAGACGGTCCGAGGTGTCATAGTCGGTCGACACAGTTTCGGGGTTACAGTTGACCATGATGGTCTCGTAACCCGCGTCGGTCAGCGCGAAACAGGCGTGACAGCAGCAGTAATCGAACTCGATCCCCTGTCCGATCCGGTTCGGACCACCGCCCAGAATGACGACCTTTTTGCGGTCCGAGGGACGCGCTTCGCATTCGACTTCGCCCATCATCGGGGCTTCATAGGTCGAGTACATATAGGGCGTCTGCGCTTCGAATTCCGCCGCGCAGGTGTCGATGCGCTTGAACACGGCGTTCACGCCAGCGTTCCGGCGTACATCGCGCACGTCTTTTTCAGTGCGGCCCGACAGTTTGGCCAGACGGGCATCGGTGAAGCCCAGCATCTTAAGCTTGCGCAGACCAAACTCCGTAGTCGGCAAACCGTTTACCTTTACATTTTTCTCGTGAATCACAATCTCACGGATCCGATCCAAGAACCATGCATCGAAGGATGTTATTCGCTGAATTTCAGAGTTTGAAAAACCGAGCCGCATTGCTTGAGCAATCTTCAAAATCCGATCAGGACGTTGTTCTGAAAGAGCCTTGGTCACAGCTGCCTTGTGCTCATCGGTAAGGTGCTCTCCGATATCGGTATCAGCCAACTTGGCCATTACTTCGAGTTCGTTCTGATCAACGCCTTCGATTTCGACCTCGTCAAAGCCGGTCAGGCCCGATTCCATCGAGGCCAGTGCCTTCTGCATCGACTCGTGGATGGTGCGGCCAATCGACATCGCCTCGCCCACGGATTTCATCGCGGTGGTCAGTTCGGGCTTGGAGCCGGGGAATTTCTCGAACGCGAATTTCGGGATCTTGGTGACGACATAGTCGATGGTCGGCTCGAACGAGGCGGGGGTGACCTTGGTGATGTCGTTGTCCAGCTCGTCCAGCGTATAGCCCACGGCCAGCTTCGCCGCGATCTTTGCAATCGGGAAACCGGTGGCTTTCGAGGCAAGCGCCGAGGAGCGCGACACGCGCGGGTTCATTTCGATGACGACCATACGGCCATCGGCGGGGTTCACGGCCCACTGTACGTTCGATCCGCCGGTTTCCACGCCGATCTCGCGCAGCACGTTGATCGAGTGCGTGCGCATCAGCTGGTATTCCTTGTCGGTCAGCGTCAGCGCGGGCGCGACGGTGATCGAGTCGCCGGTGTGTACACCCATCGGGTCCACGTTTTCGATGGAACAGACGATGATGGCGTTGTCGGCAGTGTCGCGCACAACCTCCATCTCGTATTCTTTCCAACCCAGCAGGCTTTCATCCACAAGGATCTGGTTCACCGGCGAGGCATCCATGCCGGTGCGGCAGTAATGTTCGTATTCTTCGCGGTTATACGCCACACCACCGCCGGTGCCGCCCAAGGTAAAGGCGGGGCGGATGATCGCGGGCAGACCGATTTCGTCCAGCGTCTCGAGCGCCATCTTCACGCCAGCGTCCAGATCCGCGTGACCCTTTTCGTTGGTCGGTGCGGTGACGATGGTTGCGCGGGGGTTTTCGATGCCCAGACGGTCCATCGCTTCGCGGAACAGTTTGCGGTCTTCTGCCATCTCGATGGCGTCGCGCTTGGCGCCGATCAGTTCCACGTTGAACTTGTCCAGAACACCCAGATCATCCAGTTCCAGCGCGGTGTTCAGACCGGTCTGACCACCCATGGTGGGTAGCAGCGCATCGGGGCGCTCTTTTTCGATGATCTTGGCGACGACTTCTGCGGTGATCGGCTCGATATAAGTCGCGTCGGCCAGACCGGGGTCGGTCATGATCGTCGCCGGGTTCGAGTTCACCAGAATGACGCGGTAGCCTTCTTCGCGCAGCGCCTTACAAGCTTGGGCACCAGAGTAGTCAAACTCGCAGGCTTGCCCAATAATGATGGGCCCCGCGCCGATGATCATGATCGAGTTGATATCGGTTCTTTTAGGCATGGTATCCCCCATCGGCAGACTGAACGCGCGCGGGAATCCCTGCCGCACGCAAATTGTCGTGGGTTATAGACACCAGCGGGGTTTCTGCAAGCCCTGTTTGTGCGGAACCCATCATTGTTTCAGGTTCAGACGGAATTCTCGTTCATTGTGCGATAAAGACCAAGAAAATTGCACCTTGTGGCGGCTCTTTTGCGCCATTGGTGCCGCTGCGCCTTGACTTTGCCCGCCAAGGCAGGTGTATCGGCCCGAGACTTAAATCCGCTCGTGGGAGCCTGACATGCACGCCTATCGCAGCCACACCTGTGCTGAACTGAACAAATCCAACGTCGGTGAGACCGTCCGCCTGTCGGGCTGGGTCCATCGTGTCCGCGACCATGGCGGCATCCTGTTCATCGACCTGCGCGACCATTACGGCGTGACGCAGGTTCTGTGTGACCCCGACAGCCCCGTCTTTGCCGAGATGGAGAAGGTGCGCTCGGAATGGTGTATCCGCATCGACGGCAACGTGAAGGCGCGTGACGAAGATCTGGTGAACCCGAAAATCCCGACCGGCGAAGTCGAAGTCTTCGTCCGTGATCTGGAGGTTCTGGGCGCCGCTGACGAACTGCCGCTGATGGTCTTTGGCGATCAGGAATACCCGGAAGAAACCCGTCTGAAGTACCGCTTCCTCGACCTGCGCCGCGAAGTGATGCAGGAAAACATGAAGCTGCGTTCGGACGTTGTGGCCTCGATGCGCAAGCGTATGTGGGATCAGGGCTTCCGCGAATACCAGACCCCGATCATCACCGCCTCGTCGCCGGAAGGTGCGCGTGACTTCCTGGTGCCGTCGCGTCTGCACCCGGGCAAGTTCTATGCGCTGCCGCAGGCCCCGCAGCAGTTCAAACAGCTGATGATGGTTGCTGGCTTCGACAAGTATTTCCAGATCGCACCGTGCTTCCGCGACGAAGACCCGCGTGCCGACCGCTCGCCCACCGACTTCTATCAGCTGGACATGGAGATGAGCTTCGTCACCCAGCAGGACGTGTTCGACACGATCGAGCCAGTTCTGCGCGGCATCTTCGAAGAATTCGGCAAGGGCCGCAAAGTTGACCAGACGTGGGAGCAGATCTCGTACGCGGATTCCGCCCTGTGGTACGGCACCGACAAGCCGGACCTGCGTAACCCGATCAAAATGCAGATCGTCTCGGACCACTTCCGTGGCTCGGGCTTTGCGATCTTCGCCAAGCTGCTGGAACAGGACGGTACTGAAATCCGCGCCATCCCGGCCCCGAAAGGTGGCTCGCGCAAGTTCTGCGACCGCATGAACAAGTTCGCACAGCAAGAAGGCCTGCCCGGCATGGGCTATATCTTCTGGCGCGAGAAAACCGCCGATGCCGTGGCGCAAGAGCTGGGCATCACCGTGAAAGAAGCCCAAGCCAAGCTGAAATCCGGCGAAGTCGAAGGCGGCATGGAAGCGGCCGGTCCGCTGGCCAAGAACATCGGCCCCGAGCGCACCGAAGCCATCCGCCAGCAACTGGGTCTGGACATCGGCGACGCGGCCTTCTTCCTGGGCGGCAAGCCGAAAGCCTTTGAAGGTGTCGCGGGCCGCGCCCGTACCGTCATCGGTGACGAGCTTGGCCTGACCGACAAGGACCGTTTCGCCTTTGCTTGGATCGTCGATTTCCCGATCTTCCAGCTGGACGAAGAAAACGGCGGTCTGGACTTCGACCACAACCCGTTCTCGATGCCGCAAGGCGGTCTGGACGCGCTGCTGGGCGATCCGCTGCACGTCAAAGGCTTCCAGTATGACCTGGCCTGTAACGGCTATGAACTGGTGTCGGGCGCAATCCGGAACCACCAGCCTGAAATCATGTTCAAAGCCTTTGAACTGGCCGGCTATGGCAAAGACGAAGTGATCAAGCGCTTCGGCGGTATGGTCAACGCGTTCCAGTACGGCGCACCCCCGCACGGTGGCTGTGCCGCTGGTGTCGACCGTATCGTGATGCTGTTGGCCGATCAGGAAAACATCCGCGAAGTGATGATGTTCCCGATGAACCAGCGCGCCGAAGACCTGATGATGAACGCACCGTCCGAACCGCAGAACGAACAGCTGCGCGAACTGCACCTGCGGGTTATTCCGCAAGAGTGATCTGATCACGGTCATCGCACGCAACTAGAAAAAACAGACGGCCCGCATATTTTATGCGGGTCGTTTTGCGTCGGGAAACACGATGATTTCCGCGTCACCTGCAGCGGAAAAATTGGTCCGCAAGGGGTCGGGCTGGGCCGACTGCCCGGTCATTGGGCATCGCTCAAAGGATTAGAAAACGAATAGGGCGCACTTCAAGAAGTGCGCCCGATACACATAACAACAGAACGTTTACAAATAGAGGTAGGGTTAACCAGCCAAGGGCTGAACGTTGATGATCTGGCCCGTTGCCTCACTCACGGGTGCATTGGGTTCGACCACCGCAAGAACCACAGCAGTCACCATCATGACCGCACCCACAATCAGTACGGTCCAGTCAATCACGGCGTTGCCCAGCTCTTCGTCAGCAAATTTCTTGATCAAGTCTTTCACGATATCAACCTCGCAAATTGATTCTTATACCCTTCCTCATTCTTCAGAGTGCCCCTGAAAAAGGGCGGAAATGAGGAGGGTCGAGGAATATTTCGTGCCGGGTATTTTCGCGAAAACTAACTAAAGCTGTCGTCGTTCCTTTAGTCGATCCGCAACCAAATGCGTCACATGGGCCATGTCTGTCCCCGTGGACCGCCCCGCATGGCGGGCCGCAGCAAGCCGTTTGGCAGCGGCCGCAAGCGCCTGATCATGAGCGGAAACGGCAAGCCCCCCCAGAAACTGCGCGACATAGTCTTGCGTCGCATCATCATCGCCCTCGCGCATGATCTGCGCCAGATGCGACAGGTCGTCCTGCAGCGCCAGCGCATCCGGTGCAATCACGTCATTCGGAAGCCTGCGCGGGGTCGCCGGTCCTTCTTGCTGTGGCAAGACGCTTAAAATTGCCTCTTGGAATACGGCAAGGCTTTCTACGGGCTTCTCAAGGAACCCGTCTGCACCAGCCTGAAGCGCAGCATCACACGTGCCGGCATCTCCGCTCATTCCAAGGATCACGGGGACGCGGATGGCATCGCCCGAAAGCTCTTCTATCAGATCCGCGCCAAACCCGTCAGGAAGGCCCATATCAACAATCACGACCGTCGGCCGATAGACACGAAGATGTCGATGTGCGGCGGACAGATTATCGGCCCGCCGAATGCGCGCGCCGGATCGCAAACACAGAAGGCGGATCGCCTCGGACGCGAAGCGACTGTCTTCGACCACCAAAACGGTCATCCCGTTCAGGGGGCGCTCAGCGGTCGGCGGTTGGGTCATCATGAAGGCTTCCAGTTTATCGCTCATCTTCATGCTCCTTTCAGGGATCACCTTGGCGCAAAACTGCCTAACAACCGGTTAACCCCAGAAACGCAACGGCATTACGCGCCTGTGGCACAGTGCCGCTTGCCCTGAAGGGGCCGCTTATGCATAAGCAGCACAGCATTTGAATTGGGAGAGACAAGATGATCGGACGCCTGAACCACGTAGCCATCGCCGTGCCGGACCTTGAGGCCGCCGCCGCTCAGTACCGCGACACGCTGGGCGCGAAGGTAAACGCACCGCAGGACGAACCCGATCACGGCGTGACCGTCGTGTTCATCGAACTTCCCAACACCAAGATCGAACTGCTCTACCCGCTGGGGGACAACTCGCCCATCGCCGGCTTCCTGGAAAAGAACCCGTCGGGTGGCATCCACCACATCTGCTATGAAGTCGACGACATTCTGGCCGCACGTGACCAACTGCAAGCCTCGGGCGCGCGCGTTCTGGGCACGGGCGAACCGAAGATCGGCGCGCACGGCAAGCCGGTTCTGTTCCTGCATCCGAAAGACTTCACCGGTACTCTGGTGGAACTGGAACAAGTCTGATGTCGATCACCGCCGCCGCCGTCCTTTATGTCGTAATCTGGTTCGTGACCATGTTCGTGGTCCTGCCGATCCGCTTGCGTACCCAAGGCGACGAGGGCGAGATCGTGCCCGGCACCCATGCAGGCGCCCCGGCCAACTTCAAGCTGGGACGCACGCTTTTGATCGTGACCATCGCGGGCACGATCGTCTGGGCGATCATCGCGGGGATCATCATCTCGGGCTGGATCGGGGTCGAGGATATCGACTGGTTCGACCGCTACGATGACACCAGCGGATAAGAAAAGGGCGCCCAGCGGGCGCCCTATTTCGTTCTAACGTCCTGCAAGACGGTGGAACATATGCGTGAAGCTCGCGGCTCCTAGAATGGGGATCAGCAGGTTCACCAGCGGCACCGACAGCGGCACCGCCATCAAACATCCGGCAAACCAGATCTGCGCGTTGTGACGACGGCGCAGGGCGTGGGCATCCGCACGGGGCATGCGGCGCATGGCGGCCATGGTGAAGTATTCCCGGCCCAGCAGGTATCCGTTCACCGCGTAGAACAAGATGGGGGCCAACGGACCCACAAAGAAGAACAGGATCAGTGCGATCAGGTTCACCCCGACGATCACGCCGAAAAAGCCAAGGCTTTCACGGACGTCATTCAGGATCGAGGTCTCGGGATTGGGCGGGAGGTGGGGATAGTACTTGGCCTCGACCGCATCGGCGACCTCATCCAGAAACAGACCGGTAAAGGCACCCGCGACGGGCACCATCAGAATGACCGACAGCACCAGCATCAAGAGCACCGACGCCCAAAGCGCCAGCCCGTTCACCCAAGAGATCTCGCCCACGAAGGGCAGCGACAGCGTGTCTGGGACCAGAAAGCCGACAAGCCACGTCATCGCCATGGTGATCGCCGCCAGAAGGCCGACGGTTAGGCCAAGCCCCTTCAGCAGCACATTACGAAAGCGCGGGTCGCCAAGCTGGCCGAGGGCGCGGAAGAAATCGTCAAACATTAGCTTTCAATCCAAGTGGTGATGGCGTCCAGATCCGGGCGCGGGCGCTCGGGCGGGGCAACGGTTTCGGTGCCGATATGGATGATCCCTGCAACGCTTTCGTGACTATCCACACCAAACGCATCGCGGGTGAAATCCGCGTCAAAGCTGGCCCAGCCAGACAGCCAGTTCGCCCCCCAGCCCGAGGCCAAGGCGGCGTTCAAGAGCGCCAGACAGACGGCACCGGCAGAATAGGTCTGCTCGATCGCTGGCACCTTCTCGCTGTCGACAGGGCTTTCCACCACCACGACGGCCAGGGGGCTGCGCTCATAAGCGATCTGTTCTTTCTCGATCTTGGCGGGGTCATGTCCCAGTGCCGCACCCCGTTCGGCCACCAGCGCATGGGCGCGCATCAAAGCGGGCTTTTCCAGAACCACGAAGCGCCACGGCTCAAGCTTGCCGTGATCCGGCGTGCGGGCGGCGGCAGTCAAGATGGTTGTCAGCGTGTCGCGATCCGGGCCGGGACCGGTCAGGGTTTTGGCGGGGCGGGACCGGCGGGTCAGAAGGAAATCAAGCGCCGCTTGGTTGCGTTCAGGCATCGTTTTGTCCTTGGTCAGAGCAATATCTTGCTTGGCCGCGGGCGCGGCTGGCTTGGGGGATATGTCGGGTCTGCGCGGCCCGACGTCAAGATGTTAAGTCACTTCACATTGAAGAAATCAGACAGGTCGGCCAACTGGCTGGAGAAGAACGCCTCGGCCTTGGCGTTGGGCTGCCGGATCGCGAAGGCCTCGGCCAGCGGATCAGCGGCGTGAATGCCCGCGCCCGACATCTCTTCCAGAACGGCGTGGCCACAGAACGGGACGTAGACCTCGGAATAGCCGCCTTCATGCGCCATCATCACGCGCCCGTCGCAGATGTCATCGGCCAGCGCCATGACCATGCGGGTCATCTGGCGGAACGTGTCAGCGGTGGCCAACATGCAGGACAAGGGATCAATCACCGCCGCGTCATAGCCGTTCGCCACCACGATCACCTCGGGCTCGTGGGCACGGATGGCGGGCAGGATGATCCGCTCCATTGCCTCCAGATAGGTCGCATGCCCCGCACCCGGCGGCAGCGGGAGGTTCATGTTGGCCCCTTCCCCTTTCCCCTCGCCGCGCACATCTGCATCGCCGGTATCCAGCGGGTAGTTCCGCTCTTGATGGATCGAGATGGTCAGCACGTCGGGATCATCCAGAAAGATCGCCTCGGTCCCGTTGCCGTGATGCACGTCCCAATCCAGCACAACAAAGCGTTTGGCCAGCCCCTTGGCCTGCGCGTTGCGGATCGCGATGCCAAGGTTGGCCAGCAGGCAGAACCCGTTGGGGAAATCCGGCAAACAATGATGCCCCGGCGGGCGCGACAGAGCATAGGCGTTATCGACCTCGCCCCGCAGAACGGCCTCAAGCGCCGCAACGGACAGACCTGCCGACAGCGCCGCGATCTCGAACCCGCCTTGGCCGAAGGGGGTGCGCAGGCCCAGCTCTCCCCCGCCCGTGTCCGAGGCCGCTTTGAAGTCGGACAGGAAGGACGCCGGGTGGACGCGTGCCAGCGTCTCGATATCTGCTTCGGCAGCGGTGCGTTGGACCAGTGCGCGCGACAGCCCGGTCACATACAGCAGGTTTTTCAAGCGCCGTTTGGTCTCGGGGCTTTCCGGCAAGCCACCTGCCGCCAAGGGCTGCACCAACCCGCCAACGGGCAAGTTGCCAGCATAGTTGCCGCCCGAATGCCAAAAACACTTCTCGTCCCAGAAAAACCCTGTCTTGCGCATGTCGCCCTCCGTCATTTTCTGCACAGTGACCTACAGCCCTTGCGCCGTCCAGCCCCGCGCGGCACTCTGCGCGCATGAAGAAGGGCGAGCTGTCATATCTGGCGAAGGAAGGCGCGCGGATCGCGGTGCGGGTCACCCCGAAAGCATCGCGCAACGAAGTCACTTTGCGGGATGGACAGATCCGCGTTCAGACCACCACCGCGCCCGAGAACGGCAAAGCCAACAAGGCAGTCGCGAAGTTGCTGGCAGACGCGCTTGGCATCGCAAAATCGCGCCTTGAACTGGTCCAAGGCGCGACATCGAAAGATAAGGTGTTTCAGATCACTGGGTGATCAGTCACCGACATTCGGGATCGACGACGGCGCATAGTCGCTGTCATCGTAATCAGCCGGACCATCGCCGAACGGATCGTTACCAAACTGGTTCGGGCCTTGGGTGCCGGGCTGGCACATCCAATAGATCAGAACGATCCAGCCAACAATCGGGATCAGGATCAGCAGCATCCACCAGGCCGATTTGTCGATATCGTGCAGACGGCGCGACGTGACAGCCAAGCTGGGCAAAATGGTCGCCAGCGAGAACAGGTCGCTCAGCGGCGAGAACATGCTTTCCCAACCAAAGAAAATACTGTCCACAATTCCCAGAGCGATCGACGCAAGGACGAGGAACAGGGAAAACCACCAATATTCACTTCGGATCGCGCGGCCTGAGAAGGTTACGTATTTCTGAAAGCAGATTCTAACTGATGTCTGAAAATCCATCGAGACTATTCCTTGTTACGTGCGGCGCTACTTGCGCCCAATACGCGGCTCTTCGCCCGCGATGATACGCGCGATATTCGCGCTGTGGCGGTAGAAAATCAAGGCAGCCAATGCAACTGAAATAAGAACAAGGCTGTTCCAGCCGAACGCCAACGCAATGACCGGCGACAGGGCTGCCGCGACCAAAGCGGCAAGCGAGGAAATGCGGAAGACCAGCGCGGTCACAAGCCACGTGGCACAAGCGGCCAGTCCCAGCGGGAAGGCCAGGGCCAGCATGGTGCCCAGCCATGTGGCGACACCCTTGCCGCCTTTGAAGCCCAGAAACACCGGAAAGCAGTGTCCAAGGAAGGCAGTGAAGCCCGCCAGTTGCGCGGCGTCTTCGGCAAAGAGCGCACGGGCCAGCAGAACGGCGGCGCCGCCTTTGCCGGCATCTCCGATCAGGGTCAGGAACGCGGCAACTTTATTACCCGTACGCAGCACGTTGGTCGCGCCGATATTGCCCGACCCTATCTGGCGCAAATCACCCAGACCGAACAGCCGCGCCATAACGATTCCAAAGGGGATCGAGCCCAGCAGATAGCCTGCGATGGCCACACCGATCAGCAGCGGAAACGAGGTGAGCAGATCAGGCATCATTGCCTCCAAACACGCGCTCGCCCGCGACCCATGTGCCCAGCACCTTGCCCTCCATCCGCGCGCCGTCGAACGGCGTGTTCTTGGATTTCGAGTTCAGCTTGAAACGGTCCAGAACGAACGGCGCATCAGGGTCGAACAGAACCAGATCTGCGGGGGCGCCGACGGTTAGCTCTCCGCCCGGCAGGTTAAACCGGCGGGCGGGGTTCAACGACAGCGCACGCCAAAGCGTCGGCAGGTCGATTAGCCCAGCATGCACCAGACGCATCGCAGCGGGCAGCAAGGTTTCCAAAGCCACCGCGCCCGAGGCCGCTTCCTCGAACGGCAGGCGTTTGCTTTCCTCATCCTGCGGGGTGTGCATGGACGAAATAATGTCGATCAGACCCGAGGCGACGGCCTCGACCATCGCCAAACGGTCGTCTTCGCTGCGCAAAGGCGGCTTCACCTTGAAGAAGGTGCGATAGTCGCCCACGTCCAGTTCGTTCAGGGTTAGGTGGTGAATGTTCACGCCTGCGGACACGTCAACGCCCGCGGCTTTGGCGCGCTCCAACGCAGGCAGCGATTTCGCGGTCGACAGGCTGTCGGCGTGATAGGCGACGCCCGTCATCTCGGCCAGAGCCAGATCGCGTTCCAGCCCCATGCGCTCGGCCAGTGGGTTCACAGCAGGCAACCCGCGCAAGGACGCAAACTTGCCCGAGGTCACAGCCGCCCCTTTCGACAGCTGCGGATCCTGCGGGTGGCCGATGATCAGCGCGCGCAGCGAACGGGCATAGGTCATGGCGCGGGAATAGACCTTATTGTCGGTGACGACGTGGTCGCAATCGGTGAAGGCAATCGCGCCTGCATCTAGCATGAAACCCATCTCGACCATCTCGCGGCCTTCGCGGCCTTTGGTCAACGCGCCCATGGAGTGCACGTTCACCGGCGTCACCTGCCCCGCGCGACGAGTGACAAAGGACAATGTCTCGGGCGTATCCACAGCGGGGGTGGTGTCGGGACGAATAACCATCGTGGTCACGCCGCCTGCCGCCGCCGCCAGACCGGCGGTGCGGAAGCTTTCCTTGTGCCGCTCGCCCGGCTCGCCGATCTTCACGCCGATATCCACGATGCCGGGGGCCAGACACTTGCCGCCGCAATCGATGACCTCGCCCGCCTCGCCCGCATTCAGGCCGACAATCAACCCGCCCTCGATGGTCAGGCTGCCAATCTCGTCCGTGCCGGTTTCCGGGTTGATCAGGCGGGCATTGGTGAAGGTGGTGGTCATGTCAGTCTCCTTACGCGCCTCGCGCACGATCAATCGCGGCTTGGGTGGCCTTGGCGTCGGCCTGATATTTCAGCATGTATTTGTCGCCCGTCAGGGTCACCATCTGCGCGGCGGTGAAAATCACGTTCACCTTGTCGATCGAGCTCAACAGAATGGTGCGCCCATCCGGGCCGATCAGGCGGCGGTTGGTCAGGTGCCACGTGAAGCCGAGCTGCTCCTTGGCGACATACAGCCCGCGCACCCCGATGGCTGCGACCGATCCGACGACACCCGTCCAGGCATGCGGATTGCCCATCGCCATCAACGCGCCCGAGATCGCGACCGCGCCCAGCGCGGCCAACATCACATGCTCTTTCACATAGGTCTTCGTGTTGCCCGAGAAGCTGTCGATCAGCTTTTCACCCGGTTCCAGATCAAGTGTGCGTTCCGACGTATCAGACATAGACGCCCTCGGTCCGGTTTTCGCGCTCCGCTTTCAGGTTGCGCGCAAGTAGGTCCATTGCGGCCATACGCACGGCGACGCCCATTTCCACCTGTTCCTGAATGACCGAACGGTTGATGTCGTCGGCGATGGTGCCGTCAATCTCGACCCCCCGGTTCATCGGGCCGGGGTGCATGACAATGGCGTCGTCCTTGGCATGGGCCAGTTTTTCGGCGTCCAGACCATAGCGGTGATAGTATTCGCGTTCCGAGGGGATAAATCCGCCATCCATACGCTCGCGTTGAAGGCGCAGCATCATGACGACGTCGGCGTCTTTCAGACCCTCTTCCATGTCGTCATAGACCTCGACCCCGAACTGGTCGATCTGGCTGGGCATCAGGGTCGGCGGACCCACAAGGCGCACGCGGTTTTCCATCTTGCCCAGCAGGATCAGGTTCGAACGCGCCACGCGCGAGTGCGCGATGTCACCGCAGATCGCCACGGTCAGACGATGCAGGCGGCCCTTCTCGCGCCGGATGGTCAACGCATCCAAAAGCGCTTGCGTGGGGTGTTCGTGCTTGCCGTCACCTGCGTTCAAGACGGCACAATTCACCTTCTCAGCCAGCAGGTTCACCGCGCCGGAATGCGGGTGGCGCACGACCAGCAGATCCGGGTGCATCGCATTCAGCGTCAGCGCCGTATCAATCAGCGTCTCGCCCTTCTTAATCGACGACGCCTGCATCGCCATGTTCATCACATCCGCACCCAGACGCTTGCCGGCGATCTCGAACGAGGCCTGCGTGCGGGTGGAGTTCTCGAAGAACATGTTGATCTGGGTCAGCCCGGCCAAAGCATCGGAATGCTTCACGGACGAGCGGTTCATCTCGGCATAGCTGTCGGCAAGATCGAGAACGGTTTTGATCTCTTCCGGGTGAAGCTGTTCGATCCCAAGAAGATGTCGTTGGCGGAATGTCATACGGGCCTCCGTCCTGTGTTCCACGCGCTTATAGGGTTGGGGCGCGGGTTCGTCTATCCCTTGTGTGCACGCATCGTGCGATCGTGGGGCGTTTACCTTCCCTTCGGCTGCACTTAGGCTGCGCACATGGAATCGGCACAAGACTGGCACAGCGCAAAAGCGCTTTTGGAATGGCAGATCGAGCTGGGCGCGGTGGATGCAATTTCCGACGCCCCGGTGGATCGCTATGCCTTGGCCCCGTCCGAGCCGAAACCCGCCCCCAAAGCCCAAGCATCCGCACCGGTCGAGCTGCCGAAACGGACCGCCCCAACACCGCCGCCTGCTGAGCCCAAGATCGACTATGTCGCGCTGGCCAAACAAGCCGCCGCAGGGGCGCAGGATCTGGACGGGCTGAAGGCCGCAATTAAAGCCTTTGACGGCTGCGAGCTGAAGAAAGGCGCACGCAACACGGTGATCTCGGACGGCAACCCCGCCGCGCGTGTGATGATCATCGGCGAAGCGCCGGGCCGGGACGAGGATATCGAAGGCCGACCCTTTGTTGGTCGCGCCGGTCAACTTCTGGACAAGATGTTCGCCGCCATCGGCATGGGCCGCGATGTGCCCCTGTCGAAAGACGCGATTTACATCACCAACGTCATGCCATGGCGCCCACCACAAAACCGCGATCCATCGCCCGAGGAAATGGCCATGATGGTCCCCTTCCTCGAACGTCACGTGCAGCTGGTCGCGCCCGAGCTGATCGTCTTGATGGGCAACACCCCGTGCCAAGCCGTCCTCGGCAAGCGCGGCATCACCCGCCTGCGCGGCCACTGGGACAACCAGTGGGGCAGGCCGATCATGCCGATGTTCCACCCCGCCTATCTGCTGCGCAACCCCGCGGCAAAACGCGAGGCATGGGCGGATCTTCTGGAAATCCAAGCAAAACTGAACGAGGGCGCATAGCCCGCCAAATCACAGGCCACATCATGTCCAAAGTTCCTGCCGACAACCAACGCGAGTTCATCCCGGTCCGCATCGCAGTTCTGACCGTGTCCGATAGCCGCTCGATGGACGAGGACCGCTCGGGCGATACGTTGGTCAAACGGTTGGAGGGGGCCGGGCATCTGCTGGCCGACCGCAAGATCATCCGGGACGAACGGGGCGAGATTGCCGACCAGCTGCGCGCATGGTCTTTGGACCCCGAGATTGACGTGGTGATTTCAACCGGCGGCACCGGCTTGACGGGCCGCGATGTCTCGGTCGAGGCGCATCGCGATGTCTATGAAAAAGAAATCGAGGCATTCGGGACAGTCTTCACCATCGTCTCGATGAAAAAGATCGGCACCTCGGCGGTGCAAAGCCGCGCCACGGGGGGCGTCGCCAACGGCACTTATTTCTTCGCCCTGCCCGGCAGCCCCGGTGCTTGCAAGGACGCTTGGGACGACATTCTGGTGCATCAGCTGGATTATCGCCACCACCCCTGCAACTTCGTCGAAATTTTTCCGCGTTTGGACGAACATAAGCGACGGAAGTAATCCGCTCATCCGTTTGATCCGTATGGATCATATGAGCCGACGCTATCGCACCTGTGACCACACGCCGCTTGCCCCGGCCTGAGGCGCGCGTCAGGATAGCATCGGATGAGACGGAGAGATGTATGCGATTTCTGGGACGCAGCCTGATTGGGCTTTTCCTGCTGGCTGCCACGATCGGCCTTTTGGCGATGGCCGGACTGATGGTGCAATCAGCCTTTAAGGCCCGCGCGGATCGCGACAACGCGGCCCCGTCTGGGCGCGAGCGGGTGTTTTCGGCCAATGTGGTCACGCTGGAGCCCGCGACCATTACCCCCATCCTGTCCTCGTTCGGGGAACTCGCCACGCGCCGGGGCCTGGACATCCGCGCCCGTGCCTCGGGCACCGTGGTTGAAATGTCCGAGACCTTCGTAAACGGCGGACAGGTCGAAGAAGGCGCGCTTTTGCTGCGCATCGACCCGACCGACTATAAAGCCGCGCTGGACTTGGCCGAGACAGACCTGACCCAAGCCAAGGCCGAGTTGCGTGATGCAACCGCCGCCTTGGATCTGGCCCGCGATGATCTGGACAACGCCCGACGTCAGGCCGAGCTGCGCGACGCCGCTTTGGCCCGACAAAATGACCTTGTTGAACGGGGTGTCGGCACCGAAGCGGCCGTCGAAAACGCAGCACTCGCAGCCTCGACCGCGGCGCAGGCCGTGCTGGGCAAGCGTCAGGCAGTCATCACAGCCGAAGCCCGTGTCGCCACCGCCGAAGCCACCCTATCCCGCCGCGAGATCGCCCGCGACGAAGCCCAGCGCCGACTGGACGAAACCGAGATACGCGCTTCATTTTCAGGAACTTTGACAGATGTAACCGTGTTGCTCGGCGGCCTTGTTACCCCGAACGAAAAGCTGGCACGCTTGGTCGACCCCAACAAGCTTGAGGTCGGCTTCCGCGTCTCGACCGCGCAATATGCACGGCTTCTGGCAGACAACGGCGCGCTTGCGGATCTACCGGTCACGGTCCGGCTGGAAGCCACCGGCGTAGACCTGACCGCCACCGGCCGCGTGGACCGTGAAAACGCCGATGTGGGTGAAGGACAAACGGGCCGGATGCTCTTTGCCAATCTCGACGCCACACCGGGCTTGCGTCCGGGCGATTTCGTGACCGTCGAACTGTCCGAGCCGCCGTTGGATCAGGTCGTTCGCCTGCCAGCAACCGCACTGGATGCGTCCGGCAATATCCTACTTCTGGGCGAAGGGGACCGGTTGGAAAGCGCACAGGTGACGCTTCTGCGTCGCCAAGGTGATGACGTGCTGGTCCGCGCCTCCGGCCTGAACGGGCGCGAAGCAATCACCAAGCGCAGCCCGGTTTTGGGGGAAGGCATTCGTGTGCGCCCGGTGCGCGATGGCAAACTCACCCCGGAAGCCAAGCCCGAAATGGTCGCGCTGGACCCGGCCCGCGTCGCGCTGTTGAAAAGCTTCGTGGAAAGCAACACGCGGATGCCGGAAAGCGCCCGTGATCGCATCCTGCGCCAGTTAGAGGAAGGCGAGTTGCCCGCTGACACTCTGGCGCGGCTTGAGAAGAACATGGAGAACTGATCCATGACCCCCGCCAACGGCATCCTGTCCTATTTTACCCGCCATGCCACGGTCGCCAATCTGCTGTTGGTGATCCTGATGGCGCTTGGCATCGCCAGCTATCCGCAAATGCGGGCACAGTTCTTCCCCGATGTCGTAGTCGAGACCGTTTCGGTCAACACCACATGGCAGGGCGCTGGTGCCGAGGACGTGGACACCGCCATCGTCCAAGTGCTGGAGCCTTCGCTTCTGGCCGTGGATGGCGTCTCTAGCGTCAGCTCGCGTGCCTTCGAAGGGCGGGCGAACATCACGATGGAGTTCGAGCCCGGCTGGAACGTCAATCAGGCCGCCGATGACATCCAGACTGCGGTAGACGAGATCACCGATCTGCCCGAAGACGCCGACACCCCCCAAGTCCGGCGCGGCGTCTGGCGCGATAGCGTAACGGATGTGGTGATCTCGGGTCCTGTGGCGATTGAACAGCTGGGCCGCTTTGCCGATGAAATGGTGATCCGCCTGTTTGAGCGCGGCGTGACGCGCACCTCGATCCGAGGTTTTGCCGCGCCGCAAACCGTGGTCGAGGTGACCTCGCTGTCGCTCATCGAAAACGATGTGACAATGGCCCAGATTGCCGAAGTCATCGCAGGCGCGGTCAGCACAAACCCGGCGGGCAATGTTTCGTCCGGCGCGGCGCGGGTACGCACGGGTGATCCAAAGCGGACGCCGGATGACATCGCTGCATTGGTCCTGCGCGCCAATGCCGACGGATCGAACCTGACCATCGGAGACGTCGCGACCGTCCGCGTCGAAGGCGTAGACCGCAACCGCTCTTATTTCGTGGGCGATAATCCGGCGATGGCGCTGAACGTCTCGCGATCCGCCCAAGGGGACGCAATCGAGCTGCAAGAGATCGTCGAGGACATCCGCGCCGAGATGCTGGAAACCCTGCCCGAAGGCGTCGAGATCGAACTGATGCGCACGCGGTCAGAGCTGATATCTGCGCGCCTGAAAATGCTGACCGAAAACGGGCTTCAAGGGCTTGGGTTGGTTCTGCTTCTGCTTTTCCTGTTCCTGAACGCCCGCACCGCGTTTTGGGTCGCGGCGGGCATCCCCGTCGCCATGACCACTGCTGTTTTCCTGATGTATATGTCTGGGATCACGATCAACATGATCTCGCTTTTCGCGTTGATCATCACGCTGGGGATCGTGGTGGATGACGCCATCGTGGTAGGCGAACACGCGGATTTTCGGGCCCGCCGGCTGGGCGAAAGCCCCTTCGCAGCGTCCGAGAACGCCGCAAAGCGGATGTTCCCGCCGGTCTTCTCGGCCACCCTGACCACCATCATCGCGTTCTTCGGCGTGACCTCGATCGGTGGACGGTTCGGAGACCTCATCACCGATATCCCCTTCACCGTGATCGTGGTGCTGGCGGCGTCCCTGATCGAGTGCTTCCTGATCCTGCCACACCACATGGCGCATGCGCTGACCCATACAGCGAAGGAACACTGGTATGACTGGCCCTCGCGACAGGTGAACAAAGGCTTCCGCTGGGTGCGTGACAATGCGTTCCGTCCCCTCATGGCGTTGGTGATCAAGGCGCGCTATCCGGTGATAGCGGCGACCATACTGATCTTGGTCAGCCAAGCGTCGATCTTCATTCGCGGCGACCTGACCTTCCGCTTCTTCAGCGCTCCGGAAAGCTCGACCATCACTGCCAACTTTGCCATGGCCGAAGGTGCAACCCGCGCCGATACGAGCGCCATGCTGGACAATCTGCAGCGCGCCGTCGAGAAGACGACAGCCCAGTTCGAGGAAGAATACGGCGCAGACCCCGTGGCCAGCGCACTGGCGCAAATCGGCGGTAACGCGGGGCGCGGCCTGTCGGGCGTGGACAACAAAGATGCGGATCTTCTGGGGTCGATCGTGGTCGAACTGATCGACGCCGACTTGCGCCCCTACTCCACGTTCGAGCTCGTCTCGGCCCTTCAGGACGAGATCGTGAATCACCCTCTACTTGAAGTCCTGTCCTTCCGCGGTGGCCGCTTCGGCCCGGGCGGCGACAGCCTTGATGTCGACCTGTTTGGGGCAACATCCGAGGCCCTGAAAGCCGCCGCCGAAGACCTGAAAACCCAGTTGATTCCATATCCCGAAGTGTCCGCGCTGGAAGACAGCCTGAGCTATGATAAGGAAGAGCTAATTTTGGACCTGACCGCGCAGGGCAAGGCACTTGGCTTCACCATTGATGACCTCAGCCGCGTGTTGCGCAATCGCTTGAACGGTGTCGAGGCTGCCACCTATCCCGACGGCACGCGCTCGGCCGAAATCCGCGTTGAGATTCCGGACGGCGAACGCTCCGCCGATTTCCTTGAACGGATGCAGCTGCGCACGCAGTCCGGTGCCTATGTTAGCCTCGCCGATCTGGTGTCGGTGCAAACGCGCCAGGGCTTCGCCACTGTCCAACGGGAAAACGGCATCCGGATGGTCAATGTCTCGGGTGATATCAGCGAGGACAACGCGGCCCGCGCCGAGGAAATCCAACGCACCATCGAGACCGAAATCCTGCCCGCGCTGGCCGAAACCCACTCGATCGAATACCGCATCGGCGGGCTGGCCGAGCAGCAGCGTGATTTCCTTTCGGATGCACGTACCGGTCTGATTCTGGTGCTGCTGGGGATCTTCCTGACGCTCGCATGGATCTTCTCAAGTTGGACGCGGCCTTTGGTGGTCATGTCGATCATTCCCTTCGGGCTGGTCGGGGCAATTTACGGGCATGTGCAATGGGGGGTTCCGTTGTCCATGTTCTCGGTCGTGGGGCTGATCGGGATGACGGGGATCATCATCAACGATTCCATCGTACTGGTGACCACCATCGACGAATACGCGAAGGAACGCGGGATCATCCCGGCGATCATCGAGGGCACCGCCGACCGCCTGCGCGCGGTGATGCTGACCACCCTGACCACCGTGCTGGGGCTGATGCCGCTGCTGTACGAGACCTCGCGGCAAGCGCAGTTCCTGAAACCCACGGTGATCACGTTGATCTATGGGCTTGGGTTCGGGATGTTTCTGGTACTGCTGATCGTACCATCGCTGATCGCCATTCAGACCGACATCGGTAAGATGCTAGGAACGCTGCGGCGTCTTTGGCACGGGCGCGGGCGTGCGGCGGCGAAACCGGCAGTGCGCGTGACCGGGGTGGCCGCAGGCGCAATGCTGCTGGCCTTCGCCGGGTCCGTCGCGATTTGGGGCGCCACAAACGGCGCGATCCTGCGGGCGGTCATGATGTGCGGAGCCATCGCGGTAATCAGTATGGCGGCGGCCTATTCCAGCCAACGCCGATCGGGGTGATAGAGCCGAGAAGGGGCTTTGCCCCTCTGCGCTTCGCGCATTCACCCCAGGATACTTGAAACAAGAAAAAGAGAGGGGGCTGCCCTCTCCTTCAAGCTTGCGCTTTTCCTTGTGCGGCCATCGGCGTCCCCGCCTGTACCGCTCCTTGAGGCTATATCGCGATAGTTAATATCCCGTTACGCGCTTTTCTTGTCACAAATATCCCTACCGGAGGCCTGAAATCTGCCGAGCGAAGCGAGGCCGCCCCAAACCAAGGGACAGGCCATCAGGCATGGCACATGGGCGGGAGGGTTTAGTCGAACGTCCCCGTCACGCGCCCCAGCAGCATGAACGCCCGCGCGGTGCGGGTGTCGGCCATTGCCGCCAGATCCGCGTCCGAGGCGTTCTTTTCGAACTGCGCGAAGGTCTGGTCGAAGCGACGCAGGAAATGGTGGGCCGTGTCGCGGAACACCGGATCCTTGCGCATCCGTCCCGCCGTCAAAGCCAAGGACGAACGATCCCGCACGCCACCCAACGCAGCAATCTCTTTTCCGCGTTCCCCTGCGGCGAACTTGCGCCAAACCTCGGGGCGGGCGCGGTCGGGGCGCAGGTCGTCCATATAGATGCCGTCTTGCGACATCAGCGTCAGGATATCTTGTGCCGCCTGCACCAGCCCCGCGACCTGACGATCTTCAAGGGCGCGACGCAGGGCGCGGAAGCCCTCGGCATCTTGGGCATGTTCGGGGAAGTGCATCGCGCGGATGAAGTCCTCGATCGACAGCGGCGGGATCATATCTTCGGCCGGCGTGCCAAGTTCGAGCTTCGTTTGATCAACCGGTTCTTTCGCCGTTTCCTCGGGCCCCATCGCTGGCGCTACCGGGTCCGGGTGCGGGTTGGCCAAGTTAGGCATTCCGGGGCGAATCGACACGAACGTCGCCAGCGCCGTTTCTGTCCGGCGCGAGACCTTGGCGATCTCTTCCAGCTTCTGTTCGACCTTCGACACCTGCGCGCCGGGGCCGCCCATGCTTTGTTGCTGCTGCAAATACGCGGTGCGCATCCCGTCGATTGCCGCTTTCAGCCGGGTGCTTTCCTGCCGCATAATCCGCGCCGAGCGCATCGCGGCGACAGCCACCCAGATCATCGCGACAGGCATCGCAATCGCCACGACAACCATCACGAACCGAAGCGGGTCAAAGCCACCCTCAGACGGACCGGTGCCCATCACCATGAAGAACATCGCACATCCCGCCAACCAGACGAAGGACAGGGCCAGACCGATTACCTCGGCCACCGAGAGCGTGGACGCTTCGTCCAGCATCTCTAACGGTGCGGTCCCCTTCGGGGGGAACCGCTTGGTGTCCGGTGTCTGGGGCTTGTCTGCCACGGTTAGATCCAGTCGATGCTCAGGATTTCATAAGCTTTCTCGCCGCCCGGCGTACGGACCTCGACGCTGTCGCCTTCTTCCTTGCCGATCAGGGCGCGGGCCAAGGGGGACTTGATGTTCAGCTTGCCGTTTTCGATATCGGCTTCGGGCTCGCCAACGATCTGATAGGTCTTCTCTTCGTCGGTGTCTTCGTCAACGATCGTGACGGTGGCCGAGAACTTGACGGTGCCAGACATGTTCGCCGGGTCGATCACTTCGGCCAGCGACAGGATGCCTTCGAGTTCCTTAATACGGCCTTCGATGAAGCCCTGCTTTTCGCGGGCCGAGTGGTATTCGGCGTTCTCTTTCAGGTCGCCAAGCTCGCGCGCGGTGGCAATCGCCTCGATGATCGCGGGGCGCTCTACAGTTTTCAGCTGCTTCAACTCGTCATTCAGCGCGGTGTGGCCCGCGCGGGTCAAAGGTATTTTTTCCATCAAACCTGTTCATTTATTGTCGCTCGGCACGAAGGTGCCCGCCAGCGTGGTCTCATTTCGGCTCGGTCGGGTCGAAAATCTAGCAATCCGGCGCGATTTGCAACGCCCTTGTTTGCTTGCACGATTGGATCCGAAATGCAGCATTTCACCCCCGCGCCGCTGGTGTCAGCGCAAACAAAGCCGTGGTTCGGCAAATTTGTCGGAAACACACCCTTGTAACGTCGTGTCCTGATTGACCCGCCCCGTGCGTCAAGCTAACGATCTTGCGAAACGGACCATCCGGGGAAAAGATTATGAGCGACATCGAACGCGAAAGCATGGAATACGACGTGGTGATCGTGGGCGCAGGCCCCGCTGGCCTGTCCGCCGCCATTCGACTGAAACAGCAAGACCCAGACCTTGAGGTTGTGGTGCTAGAGAAGGGCTCGGAAGTGGGCGCGCACATCCTGTCGGGTGCTGTGCTGGACACCTGCGGCTTGGACAAGCTGATCCCGGACTGGAAGGACAAAGGCGCACCGATCAAGACGGAAGTGAAGAAAGACAACTTCCTTGTTCTTGGACCGGCAGGTCACCTGCGCGTGCCGAATTGGCCGATGCCGCCCCTGATGAACAACCACGGCAAATACATCGTCTCGATGGCGAATGTTTGCCGCTGGATGGCCGAACAGGCTGAAGAGCTGGGCGTGGAAATCTTCCCCGGCATGGCCGCATCCGAACTGGTCTATGGCGACAATGGCGAAGTGAAGGGTGTCGTTGCTGGCGTCTTCGGTCTGGAAGCCGACGGATCCTATGGCCCCAACACCGAGCCGGGCATGGAACTACACGGCAAATACGTCTTCATCTCGGAAGGTGTGCGTGGATCGCTGGCGAAAGAGATCATCGCCAAATACGACCTGCAGGCTGGCCGCGACGTTCAGAAATTCGGCGTCGGCATGAAAGAGATCTGGGAGATCGACCCCGCCAAGCACCGCGAAGGCACCGTGACCCACACGATGGGCTGGCCGCTGGGCAAGAACGCAGGCGGTGGCTCGTTCATCTATCACCTGGAAAACAACCAGGTGTTTGTCGGCTTCGTTGTTCACCTGAACTACAAGAACCCGCACCTGTATCCCTACATGGAATTCCAGCGCTTCAAGCATCACCCGGAAATCGCCAAGCTGCTGGAAGGCGGCAAGCGCGTGGCCTACGGTGCGCGTGCGATCTCGGAAGGTGGCTATCAGTCGATGCCGAAAGCTTCGTTCCCCGGTGGCGCACTCTTGGGCTGCTCGGTCGGTCTGGTGAACGTGCCGCGCATCAAGGGCAACCACAACGCCATGCTGTCGGGCATTGCTGCGGCTGATGCGGCAGTGAAGGCCATCAAAGAAGGCCGTTCCAGCGACGAGCTGAACGATTACGAAGAAGAACTGCGCACCGGCGACGTCGCGAAAGACCTGAAGAAGGTCCGCAACGTCAAGCCGCTATGGTCGAAATACGGCCTGACCGCATCGCTGATGCTGGGCGGTCTGGACATGTGGGTCCAGTCGATCTTCAAGTTCTCGCCCTTCGGCACCGTGAAGCACGGCAAGTCCGATGCGGAAGCCACCGGCAAGGCCAAGGATTACCCGGAAATCGACTATCCGAAACCCGATGGCACGCTGTCCTTTGACCGCCTGACCAACGTATCCTTCGCGGCCACCAACCACGAAGAAAGCCAGCCGTGCCACCTGAAGCTGGCAAACCCGGATCTGCCGATCTCGGTCAACCTGCCCGAGTTCGCAGAACCCGCGCAGCGTTACTGCCCGGCCGGTGTGTACGAAGTCGTCGAAGAAGAAGGCAAAGACCCGCGCTTTGTCGTGAACTTCCAGAACTGCGTCCACTGCAAGACCTGCGACATCAAGGACCCCAGCCAGAACATCACTTGGACGGTTCCGCAGGGCGGCGACGGGCCGAACTATCCGAACATGTGATCGCAAGCGATCAAAAAAGCGACAAAGAGGGGCGGCCATGTGCTGCCCCTCATTGTTTTCAACTGGAAGGCACATTAGGTTTTGCAGACGTAACCCTGCTGCGACTTAAGGAATTTCTGCCCTTGTTCCGCCTGACATCCTCGGCTCTACGCCGCCTTGCCCTTCCGACCCTTCTGGCCGCGCACTGCGCTGTGGGAACCGCGGCTTACGCGGATAATGTCGCGGGGGCCTATCTGGCCGCACGGCACGCCGATCTGTCGCGCAATTTCCCCGAAATGGTTGAATATGGCACTCGTGCGATTGCGCAGGATCCGCAGAATCTGGACGTGCTGGAAGGGCTGATCGTCGCCCAGATTGCGCTTGGCAAGCTGGATGATGCGCTGCCCTATGCGCGCAGAATGGCCTCGGTCAGTAAAAACAACCAGATCGCCGCGCTGGTCCTGTTGGGCGATGCGCTGAAGAAAGGCGATTGGGACACGGCGACTGCGCTTGTGGGCACAAAGGTGTCGATCGCCCCGGTGATTGACCAGATGATTCAGGCCTGGATCCGCATTGGACAAGGCAAGATGTCAGAGGCACTGGCGATCTTCGATACGCTTGGGGAAGGCAATGCCAGCCACGGTTTCACTCTGTATCAAAAGGCGTTGATGCTGGCCTATGTCGGGGATTTCGAAGGCGCGGCCCACATTCTGGGCGGTGAGGACGGAGCGCTGCAACTGAACCGCTCGGGCCTGTTCGCGCATGCGCAGTCGCTTAGCCAAAGCGACCAACAGGGCAAAGCGCTTGAGCTGATGAAGGCCGCCCGGTCGGGCATGTCCGACGCCGAAGTCGAACAGGTGATCGCGGATCTCGAGGCGGGAAAAACGCTCGACTTCACCATCATTCGCGCGCCGCAAGACGGGATTGCCGAACTGTTGTTTGCCGTGGCCGAATCCGTCGGCCCCGAGGGCGACCAGACCGGCATCCTTCTCTACAATCGCGTGGCCGAACATCTTGCCCCAACCCATGCCGGTGTTTTGGTTCTATCGGCCCAGATCCTAGAAGATATAGGCCACCATGATCTGGCGATCGAGACCTATGGCCGGGTTCCGCAAGACAGTTTTGCGTATCAGCACGCTGCCCTTGGTCGCACCGATGTGCTGCGTCGCGCTGACCGGTTGGACGAAGCGACCGGAGAGCTACGCACGCTGGCCGAAACCTTCCCCGACACGCTGCGCTTTCGCGTGGCGCTTGGGGATACGTTGATGCAGCAGGACCGCTTTGCCGAGGCCCGCGATGCCTATGACCTTGCTATCGCCCGGTTCGAAGCCGACCTTCCCACCCAATGGCCCACCTATTTCCAGCGCGCCATTGCTGCCCACAAACTGGGCGACTGGCCCGCCGCCGAGGAAGGCTTCCGCAAAGCACTGGAGCTGAGCCCCGAGCAACCCACCGTCCTGAACTATCTGGGCTATTCGCTGGTTGAGCGGCGCGAGAAGCTGGACGAGGCATTGGGTATGATCGAACGCGCCGTCGCAGCCCGCCCGGATCGTGGCTATATCGTCGACAGTCTGGGCTGGGTTCTGTACCGCCTAGGCCGCTATGACGAGGCCGTCGTGCAGATGGAGCGCGCGGTCGAACTGGACCCGGTAGAACCGATCCTGAACGACCATCTGGGCGACACCTATTGGGCCGTTGGCCGCAAGCGCGAGGCCGAGTTCCAATGGAGCCGCGCCCTAAGCTTCATCACCGATGACACCGACCTGACCGAGCTTGATCCCGACCGCATTCGCCGCAAGCTCGAGGTTGGATTGGACGTGGTTCTGGAAGAAGAAGGGGCTGATCCCCTGCACGCGTCCGAATGAGCATCACAAAGGTTTTCGCCCCCGCCAAGGTGAACCTGACCCTGCATGTGACGGGGCAGCGGCGTGATGGCTATCACCTGCTGGACAGCCTTGTGGTCTTCGCCGATGTGGGCGATCGGATCACCGTGATGCCTGCCGAACAAAACCGGCTGGAGGTGATTGGCCCGAAAGCGGCGGGTGTCCCGGCGGATGGCTCAAACCTAGTTGCCCGCGCGGCAGACCTGTTTGGCGTCCCGGTGCATATCGTCTTGTCCAAACATCTGCCCGCAGCAGCAGGGATCGGGGGCGGAAGCTCGGACGCGGCGGCGACCATTTTGGCGCTGTCCGACCTGATCGGAGACACGCGCCTGCCCGAGGGCGTGGCAGAGCTGGGCGCAGACGTGCGCGTCTGCCTGATGCGGCAAGCCGCCCGGATGCGCGGGATTGGCGAAGACGTCGCCCCCTGCCCCGGTCTGCCGCCCTTGTTCGCGGTTCTGGCAAATCCGGGTGTGGACGTGCCAACCCCCGAGGTGTTCAAAGCGCTGGAGAGCAAACAAAACCCGCCCATGCCCAAACGGATCCCGCAGGGTATGAAAACGGGTGTGTTCATCGACTGGCTAGCAACCCAACGCAATGATTTGGAAGCCCCGGCGATTGCACGGTCCCCGGTCATTCAGGACGCGTTGGACGCGCTGACCGATCTGCCCGGCGCGCGATTGGCGCGGATGTCAGGATCCGGGGCAACGTGCTTTGCGTTGTTTGAAACCGAGGACGCGGCGCACGCCGGGGCGGCCGCGCTGGCAACGGCGCAGCCTGACTGGTGGGTAGAAGCGGCGAATCTGGCGTAAGGCTGTCGGCGGGCTGTCGGTGGCTCACTTCGTGAGCCTAGGGGGCGCTGCCCCCGCGCTGCGCGCTCCCCTGAGGTATTTAACGCAAGAGGAAGTTTAGTTCAGGCGCGCGACCACGTAGTCTGCGATGTCATGCAGCATGTGGCGGATAGGGGCGTCGGGTAGCGCGGTCAGGGCGGCTTTGGCTTTGTCTGCCCAGGCGATCGCCTCGGCCCGCGTGTCTTCCAGCGCGCCGTGTTTGTTCAACAGCTCCAACGCGCGCTCCAGATCACCCTCTTCCTGACGGCCTTTTTCGATCGTGCGGGTCCAAAAGGCACGCTCTTCGTCGTCGGCCTTGGCCACGGCCTTGATCAGCGGCAGGGTTAGCTTGCGTTCGCGGAAGTCGTCGCCGATGTTCTTGCCGGTGGCGTCGCCACCCCAATAGTCCAGCAGATCGTCCACGATCTGGAAGGAAATCCCCAGCGCGTCGCCATAGTCGAACAGCGCTTTCACCTGATCTTCCGGCGCGTCTGCGATGACACCGCCCACCTCGGTCGCCGCCGAGAACAGCGCGGCAGTCTTGCCTCGGACAACCTGACGGTAGATTTCCTCGTCCGTTGACAGGTCCTGCGCGGCGGTCAGCTGCAGAACTTCGCCTTCTGCAATCGTGGCCGAGGCATTGGATAGGATGCGCAGCACGTCCAGCGAGCCGGTATCAGTCATCAGCTGGAACGAGCGCGAGAACAGGTAGTCGCCCACCAATACGCTGGACTTGTTGTCCCACAGAAGGTTCGCGGTGGGTCGCCCACGCCGTTGGGCGCTTTCGTCCACCACATCATCATGCAGCAGCGTCGCGGTGTGAATAAACTCGACCGTCGCGGCCAAATGGATGTGATAAGGGCCGTCATAGCCACACAGACGCGCGGCGGCCAAGGTCAGCATCGGGCGCAGACGTTTGCCGCCTGCATCGACCAGATGCGCAGTCACTTCGGGAATACGCGGCGCATGTTTCGAGGCCATCCGCTCGCGAATCAGCGTGTTCACAGCATCCATATCCGCGGCCAGATGCTGGCCCAGACGCTCATGCGGTTTATGTGCAGCTTCGATCAGCATCTTCACCTTCCCGTCAACCGGCTCGACAAATGGGCGGGGATGCCCTTATCTCCGAAAGTATGAAAGAGCTTCTGAGAACCACGGATCCAACCATGATCCCCTTCGTCACCGCCCTTCTTACAGGCGAGGATATAGCTTGCTTTGCGATGGACGTCCATATGAGTGCGTTGGAAGGAAGCATTGGCATTTTGCCGCGCCGCTTGATGGTGCGGGACGAGGATTTGTTCATGGCGCAGGCGATCTTGCGCGACCACGACATCGCCTTTGAAAGCTAAGGGCCATGATGCATCCCGACGATCTGACACAGGATGATTTTCTGGGTGGGCAGCTTGTGCTGACGCAACCCAGAACCGGCTATCGCGCTGGGGTCGATCCGGTGTTTCTGGCAAGCGCCGTGGCCGCGCAGGCCGGCCAGTCTGTGTTAGAATTGGGCTGCGGCGTTGGGGCGGCATCCCTGTGTCTAGGGCGGCGGGTATCAGGGCTAACGCTGCACGGGATCGAGCGGCAGGCGGATCACGCGACCCTGGCGCGCAAGAATGCGGAAGATAACGGAATTTCCTTGACCGTGCATGACGGCGATCTGGCGCGGATGCCGGATGCGCTACGCGCCCTAAGCTTTGATCATGTGATCATGAACCCGCCCTATTTCGACCGCGCGCGTGGCAGCATGTCGCCACATGACGCCCGCGAACAGGCGATGGGGGAAGAGACCCCCTTGGCGGTCTGGATGGATCAAGCCACGCGCCGCCTGAAACCACGTGGGATGCTGACGATGATCAACGCGGCCGAGAGGTTGCCGGACATCCTATCAGCACTTGATGACCGACTGGGGTCGGTGGTGGTGCAACCGTTGTCCCCGCGCACCGGGCGCGCCGCGAAGCTGCTTCTGTTGCAAGCCCGCAAAGGCGGGCGCGCGGCGTTCCGTCTGGCCGCGCCGATTGTTCTGCATGAAGGCGCCGCGCATACTTCGGATCGCGAGCATTATACGCCCGAGATTCAGGCCATCCTGCGCGACGGGGCGGCATTGTGCTGGGGGTAAAGCCCACCAGTTAAATCCCGCGAAACCACGTCAGCGAATCCCCGCAAAGAATTGCAACGATTCCGTGACAAGCGAGGAAAAGTGTGGTGCACTCGGTACGTTCTATAAATCAACAGGAGGATCGCCATGAGCATGAGTTCGCATCTTGAAGAGCTGCGCAGGAAACACGAGGTCCTCTCGGATAAAGTCGAGGAAATCCAGCGCGCGCCCGGCACCACAGATGCCGAGATTACCGAACTAAAAAAGCAAAAGCTCCAGCTCAAGGAAGAGATTGAACGACTGACGACGGCCACGGCCTGACGGTTTTAGGCGCGGGTCAGCTCTGTTCAGACGAACCGGCACTGGCCCGTGCCGCCATCAAAGCACCCGCAGTGATCAACACCCCCGCGATCAGCAAAGATGGGTGAGGCTGCGCAACTCCCGCCAAAATCAACACAAGCGTAGACAGCAAGGGCGCGCCATAGCTTGCGACGCCCAGAAGTTGAATGTCTCCGCGTTTGACCCCCACATCCCAGACATAGAAGGCCAGCCCGACTGGCCCCAGACCAAGTCCTGCAACAGACGCCCAACCGAGCGCTCCGTTGGGCCAAACAGTGTCTTCCCACACAAGGTGCGCGCCGGTCGACAGGATGGCGGTGGCCAGACAGAACACCACGACTGACGCCGTGGGCGTATTCCCAAGCCGGCGCGACAGAACCGAATAGCCCGACCAGGTCAGCGCGCAGAGGAACGCCAGCACAAAACCCGGCAGCGCAGCCGCGTCAAAGCCGGTGGCGCCGCCCAGCACGATCAAGGCCGCACCGGCAAAGGACACCAACGCGCCGATCACATGCATTGGACGCAGGCTTTCGCCTGGCAGCAACCCTGAAAACAGCACGATGAACAGAGGCCACAGATAGGCGATCAACCCGGCCTCGGCCGCGGGTGCCATGCGCAGGGCCGAGAAATACAGCGCGTGATAGCCAAACAGCCCCAGCGTCCCGAACGCATAGACTCGCCAGCTGACCGTGCGCAAAACGCCCAACCCCTCGGTCGTAGCGATCCAGATCACGCCCAACGTTCCGCCGACCAGGAAGGTCATTGCCGCCAGTTGGAACGGCGGCACCGGGGCCGTGCCCACGGTGAACAGCGCCAGAAGCGACCACAGCAGCACAGCGATGAACCCAATCAAGGTGGCGGTTTTCCGCGTCACGCCATGTCCTCGACCGAAACGATTTTCAAGCTGTCCGTCACATGCGTGTTTTTGGCGATCTCGGCAAGCACCCAATCGCGGAACGCCGCAATCGCGGGTCGGTTTTCCTGCCCCTGACGGCACAGGAACCTAAACCGCGCCTTGGTCGACAACGCCAGCCCATAGGGCGCGACCAGGCGCCCTTCAGCCAAATACTTCACCACAAAGGCACGTCGCCCCAACACGACGCCCACCCCCGCCATCGCCGCATCCAGCGCGTGGTCGGGTTGGGAAAACACCGACGTGATCCGGGGCGTCCCATGAACGCCAGCCGCGCGTAACCACGCGGGCCAGTCACAGGGCGGGTTCAAGAAATCATCTGATGTGTTGTGGATCAAAGGCGCTGACAACAGGTCTTTCGGCTCTGGATATTTCTCGGCCAAAGCGGGCAGCATCACCGGGGTCAGCCATTCGCTCGCCAGCGGATGAGAATACAGCCCGTCATCGGGGCCATAGCCAAACCGGATGGCGACGTCGACTTCATCCCGGTTCAGGTCCACAAATTTCAAACCCGCCGCAAAGCGCAGCTCGATCTCGGGGTGATCCTGCGCGAAGTCGTAAAGCCGGGGCGCTAGCCATTTCGAGGTAAACGCCGGTCCCGCCGTCACAGTCAGCGTATTGCTGTCCAAGCTTCGCCGCGCATTCCGCCATGCGCTGGTCAGCATCTCGAACCCATCCGCCGCGCCGGGCGCCAGAAGACGGCCGGCCTCGGTCAGCTCGACGGCGCGGTTCAAGCGGTGAAACAGGGGCGCGCCAAAATGCTCTTCCAGCGACTTGATCTGAAAAGACAGGGCCGCCGGTGTCACATTCAGCTCGGCCGCAGCCTTCTGAAAAGACATATGGCGGGCCGCAGCATCAAAGGCGCGCAGGGCGGTTAAGGGGGGCAGGCGGTCACTCATTTCAGTTAAGTATCACTTATCTGAAGCCTTTGAAAGTCTCGTTTGTCGCATGTATTTCAACGCCCCATATTAAGAACACTCAAAGATGACTTAAGAGGACCAGGACCATGTTGGAGACCGCGACAAACCAGACCGAGCTTCATGCCGCCTATAAGCGCGCACATGCGGAGCGCGCCTTGGTCTTTCGGAATATTGGCCGCTGGATGTCGGCGCGTCTAGCGTCGCTGACACCTCAGTTGCCAACAAAAAGGGCCGGCCAAACTGGCCAGCCCCTGAATTGTGATTGTCCTGCGTAATTAAACGAAGAACTGCGCACCGTTGGCCGAGATGGTCGAGCCGTTGATGAAGCCAGCGTCGTCCGAGGCCAGGAAGGCTACGCAGCGCGCGATTTCTTCCGGTTCGCCCAGACGGCCTGCCGGGATGCCTGCAACGATCGAGTCGCGTACTTTTTCCGGGATCGCCATAACCATTTCGGTTGCGATGTAGCCGGGGCAGATAGCGTTGGCGGTGATGCCTGCGCGTGCGCCTTCTTGGGCCAGCGACTTGACGATACCCAGATCGCCCGCCTTGGTTGCAGCATAGTTCACCTGAGCGAACTGGCCTTTCTGACCGTTGATCGAGCTGATCACGATGATGCGGCCGAACTTGCGCTCGCGCATGCCGGGCCAGATCGGGTGAACGGTGTTGAACACGCCGGTCAGGTTGGTGTCGATGACTTCCTGCCACTGCTGCGGGGTCATCTTGTGGAACGGTGCGTCGCGGGTGATGCCAGCGTTGGCAACAACCACGTCGATCGGGCCAAGGTCAGCTTCGACCTGAGCGATACCGGCGGCGCTTTCTTCATAGCTGCCAACGTTCCACTTGTACGTCTTGATGCCGGTCTCGGCAGTGAAGGCGGCAGCTTTCTCTTCGTTGCCGGCATAGGTCGCGGCGACCTCGTAACCTTCAGCTTTCAGCGCTTTTGAAATTGATGCGCCAATACCGCGCGAACCACCGGTGACAAGTGCAACTCGGGCCATGTTTATCTCCACTTCGAATCTTGAGCCTGAAACTCTGTTACATTTTCAATTTAACTTGCGCAATATTATTGCGCAAACATTTTGCCGCAATGCAGAGTTTATTTTGCGGTTGCGACAAGAGCACGACAAAACATTTAACAAAAAAGGCGCCCGAAGGCGCCTTTTCTATCGTTCATGTCGACCTTACGGACGCTCGAGGCACATGGCCACGCCCATGCCGCCACCGATGCAGAGGGTCGCCAGACCCTTCTTGGCCTCGCGGCGCTTCATTTCGAACAGAAGCGTGTTCAGGATACGGCAGCCCGAGGCGCCGATCGGGTGACCGATGGCGATGGCCCCGCCGTTCACGTTCACTACGTCCGGGTTCCAATCCATGTCTTTGTTCACGGCACAGGCCTGTGCGGCGAAGGCTTCGTTGGCTTCAACCAGATCCAGATCCTGAGCTTTCCAGCCCGCCTTATCCAGCGCTTTGCCCGACGCGTGGATCGGGCCCACGCCCATGATCGACGGGTCCAGACCGGCAGTTGCATAGGACGCAATACGTGCCAGCGGCTCCAGCCCACGCTTCTCGGCCTCATCAGCCGACATCAGCAGCACGGCAGCCGCGCCGTCGTTGATGCCCGAGGCGTTTGCAGCGGTGACCGAACCGTCTTTGGTGAAGGCCGGACGCAGTTTTTGCATGGCTTCGATGGTGGCGCCGTGACGGATGTATTCGTCTTGGTCCACGATGATGTCGCCCTTGCGAGTTTTCACGGTGAAGGGCACGATCTCGTCCGCGAATTTGCCGGCTTTCTGAGCGGCTTCCGCCTTGTTTTGCGAGGCAACAGCGAATTCGTCCTGCATCTCGCGGGTGATCTGCCACTGCTCGGCCACGTTTTCAGCGGTCTGGCCCATGTGGTAGCCGTTGAACGCATCCCACAGACCGTCTTTGATCATGCAGTCGATGAATTTCATGTCGCCCATTTTGTGCCCGGCACGCAGGTGCGCGACGTGGGGGCTGAGGGTCATGTTCTCTTGGCCACCAGCAGCCACGATGGCAGCGTCGCCCAATTGCACGTGCTGTGCGCCCAGCGCAACGGTACGCAGACCCGAGCCACAGACCTGGTTGATGCCCCAAGCCGATGCCTCTTTCGCGAAACCAGCGTTGATATGCGCCTGACGTGCCGGGTTCTGACCCTGACCGGCCTGAAGCACCTGACCCAGAATGGTCTCGCTGACCTCGGACGGGTCAATCCCTGCGCGGGCGACGATCTCGGCCAGAACGGCTGCGCCGAGGTCATGGGCGGGCGTGTTCGCGAACGAACCCGAGAAACTGCCCACGGCGGTGCGCGCGGCCGATACGATTACGACATTGGTCATGATGCTTCCTTTTCCTCCAGACTTACGATCAGCACGCCACCGCGAATTTCAGAAATTTCCAAAACACACGCCATCATGCACGATCATTGCTGAGCGCATCCTGTGCTGCATTGCAGAGAAAATCAAGCGGCGTGAATGTGGTAGCGTTATCACGCCCACCTAGGCCGCTTTGCGCCAATAGGGATCCAAGGTCGGCACGCCGAAATAATAGCCCTGCATGCAGTCCACGCCGATCTGGGTCAGAAAGGCCGCATCTTCGGCCGTTTCGACGCTTTCGGCCACGGTGAACATATCAAAATGCCGCGCGACCGAGACCATCGCCTGTGTGAGGATCTGATTGTCCGGGTCGCTGTGGATCCCGCGGATGAACTCGCCATCAATCTTGATGATGTCGAAATAGAAATCCTTGAGGTATTTGAACGAGGTATAGCCTGCCCCAAAGTCATCCAGCGCAAAGCTGATACCGTGACTTTGCATCTCGGCCATGAAGACGCGGACAAGTTCGGGCATGGTGATGGCAGTGCGTTCGGTGATCTCAAGGATCAGACGTTCACCCAGATGCGGGTCGTCTTCCAGCCCACGCTCCAACACCTTCTTCCACCCCGGATACCCAATCGACCGCGCAGACATGTTGATGGACAAACGCAGGTTGGGTTCGGCCTGCAGCGCCTCCAGCCCTTTTTCCAGCGCAAGCGCATCCAGTTTGCGCCCCATCTCTTTATCTTCGACCGAGTCGATGAAGTCCTTTGCGGGAATCACCCGCCCGTTTGGATCCAGAACGCGGATCAGCCCTTCGAAAAACGCACGGCGATCTGGCTTGGTCGTTTGCACGACAGGCTGAAAGGCCAGCCGGACGCGTTTTTTGCGCAATGCCTCGCGCACAAGGTTGATCGCGTCCTTGTCCCGCATCCCGATGGCCGAGCTGAGCGGATCGCCCACTGGCCCACCCACAGGGTCTTGCATCTGTGTGTCCGGGGATGTCTTACTTCCGAAGTTGAACATGGTGTCACCTGTGCTGCCGTACGACCATAAGTGGCAATTCAGTGCTAACGAGACGTAAATCAGATAGTTTGTCTAAAAGTGTAATGGATCCGAGAACATGACCGACTCCCACGCGCAAACCACTGACTTGATCCGCTGTTCTTGGTGCGGGAGCGAGCCGATTTATCAGGAATATCATGACCTTGAGTGGGGCGTGCCGGAATGGGACGGACGCGCACTTTGGGAAAAGTTAATCCTTGATGGCTTTCAGGCCGGGCTCAGCTGGATCACGATCCTTAAAAAGCGAGATAATTTTCGCGCAGCGTTTGAAGGGTTTGATCCCGAGCGCATCGCCACGTGGGGCGAGCCCGAGATCGAGCGCCTTTTGCAGGACAAAGGCATCATTCGGCACCGCGGGAAGATCGCAGCGGCCATCACCAATGCACAGGCCTATCTGGATTTGGGCGGCGCGGACGCCTTTCGGGATATGATGTGGGGCTATGTGGATGGGAAACCGCTGAACGGGCGCTACAAGGCGCTCGACGAGGTGCCGACCTCGTCCCCGTTGTCGACACAGATCTCGAAAGACCTGAAGAAAGCCGGGTTCAAGTTCTGTGGTCCGACAATTGTCTATGCGTGGATGGAGGCCTGCGGGCTGTTCAACAACCATCTGGTCAGCTGCCATCGGCACGATCAGGTCTAGCTGAGGCTCGCCAAAAGCTGGGTACTGGGCACGCCGGTTACGGGCATGCCGCGCGACGCCTCGTAGGCGCGGATGGCGGCGCGGCCTTTTTCTCCGATCACGCCATCTGGGCGCCCTGCCTGAAACCCCAGTTCGTTCAGACGCTTCTGAAGCGCCTGACGTTCGGCGGTGCTCATCCCCCAAGGCTTCTTGGGATAGCCGGCCCGGATCGCACTGCCCCCCGCCAGACGGTCGGACAGGTGGCCCACACCGATCACATAGCTGTCGGCATAGTTATAGGTCTTCAGAACGTGGAAATTCTGGAAGATCATAAAGACGGGACCACTCGGACCAGCTGGCAGAATCAGTGCGCCGCTGGCGGCACCGGTCAGCGGGTGCCCAGCTACATTCGTCACGCCCAACTTCCCCCAATCGCGCAACCGGCGCGAATAGATCCGCCCGGTCAGGGCCAGATCAAACCCTTTGGGCAAGCGGACCTCAATCGCCCAGGGCTGGCCTTTCACCCACCCCTTGGCGCGCAGATAGGCTGCCGTTGACGCCAGCGCATCTGTCGGATCATCCGACCAGATGTCGCGCGCACCGTCACGGTTGAAGTCCTCGGCATGAGCCAGATACGAACTGGGCATGAACTGCGTGTGCCCCATCGCCCCGGCATAGGACCCCTTCATGCGGGATGGCGACACATCACCCGCGGTCAGGATCTGCAAGGCGGCCAACAGCTCGGCCTCGAACAGATCGCGGCGGCGGCCTTCATAGGCAAGTGTAGCCAGCGTCGACAGCACCGAGGCCGATCCGCGCACCGCACCATAGCTGCTTTCCATACCCCAGATCGCAACGATGACCTCTTTCGGAACACCGTATTTCCGCTCAATCTTCTTCAGAAGCGTCGGATAGCGCGACAGTGCCCTCTGCCCGCCCTTGATCCGCTGGGGCGAGGCCGCCGACGAAATATAGTCCTGCAAGCTGCGCGCGGTTTCCGCCGGTCGGCGGTCCGACTTGATGACCGAGGGCAAATACTCCGCCCGTCCAAGCGCCTTTAGCGCCGCATCACTCACCCCCGCCGAACGTGCGTTGGATGAAAACCCCGACAGCCACCCCGTGAACCCGCTATCGGCCAGCACGCGCCCCGGCATCACCGCCGCAGCGGTCAGCGTGGCCATCGCCATACGGCGGCTCAAGGACGGGATAGGTCGGGTCATCGGGGATCCTGTTGGCAGCAGCGTGTCCGGCCACTTTAGGGACAGTCCATGACGACACAAAGGCAATCCGGCCCGATCGGCAAAAGCGTGCCATGAACAAGCAGAGCTACAGCAATTGCACCTACCCGCCTTGCCGCGTATAGCATGCAGTCAGCAGAAATATGTCCTGAAAGGCAGATCATGAGCGACGACACGAAATCCGCGAATGAAATGTGGGGCGGCCGGTTCTCGGCAGGGCCCGACGCGATCATGGAGGCAATCAACGCCTCGATCGGCTATGACCAGCGCATGGCGCGACAGGACATCGAAGGTTCGCGCGCGCATGCCGCGATGCTGGCCGCGACGGGTGTAATCACCGAGGACGACGCCAAGGTCATCCGCGAAGGCCTGCTGACCGTGCTGGCCGAGATCGAAGCGGGCAATTTCGCCTTCTCGACCGCGCTGGAAGACATCCACATGAATGTCGAAGCGCGCCTGAAAGAAATCGTCGGCGAACCCGCTGGCCGTCTGCACACCGCGCGGTCACGCAACGACCAAGTCGCCACCGATTTCAAACTGTGGGTCCGCGACCAGATGGACGCCGCGATTGATGGGCTCGAAGCCCTGATCCGCGCGCTTTTGGGGCAGGCCGAAGCGGGTGCCGACTGGGTCATGCCCGGCTTCACGCACCTGCAAACCGCACAGCCTGTGACATGGGGCCACCACATGATGGCCTATGTCGAGATGTTTGGCCGCGACATGTCCCGCTTCCGTGACGCCCGCGCCCGGATGAACGAAAGCCCGCTGGGATCTGCTGCGCTTGCAGGCACGTCCTTCCCCATCGACCGTCACATGACCGCCGAGGCGCTTGGCTTTGACCGCCCGACCGCGAACTCGCTGGACGCTGTGGCCGACCGTGATTTCGCGCTGGAATTCCTGTCCTCGGCCACCATCTGCGCCATGCACCTGTCGCGCTTCGCTGAAGAGCTGGTGATCTGGTCCTCGGCCCAGTTCCGCTTCGTGCGCATGTCGGACAAATGGTCGACCGGCTCGTCGATCATGCCGCAGAAACGCAACCCGGATGCCGCCGAGCTGATCCGCGCCAAGATCGGCCGGATCATGGGCGCCAACATCGGCCTGATGACCGTGATGAAGGGGCTGCCGCTGGCCTATTCCAAGGACATGCAGGAAGACAAAGAGCAAGTCTTTGACGCAGCCGACAACCTGATGCTGGCGCTGGCCGCGATGACCGGGATGGTCAGCGACATGACCGCCAACACCGAAAGCCTTGAGGCTGCGGCCTCGTCTGGGTTCTCGACCGCGACCGATCTGGCCGATTGGTGCGTGCGTGCGCTGAACATGCCGTTCCGCGACGCCCACCACGTCACCGGATCGCTGGTCGCGATGGCCGAGGATCGCGGCTGCGACCTGCCGGACCTGTCGCTGGAAGACATGCAGTCGGTCAACGCGCAAATCACCGAGGAAGTCTTCGGGGTTCTGGGCGTCCACAACTCGGTCGCCTCGCGCACCAGCTATGGCGGCACTGCACCGTCGGAAGTACGCAAGCAGATCGCACGTTGGAAAGAAAAACTGGGGAAAGAGGTGCTGGCATGATCCGCGCGCTTCTGATCACCGCCCTTTTGGGGCTGGCGGCCTGTGGCGCGGATGGCGAGCCAATCCGTCCGGGATCGCCCGAGGATACCCAAGCAGAGTAGCTTCAAACGCCGGTCCACGTGGCCGGCGTTTGCTTTTGCGAGGCTCTGCCTCGCGCTCCGGGATATTTATGACAAGAAAAAGAGCAGGCCCGGAGGGTTGAGCGGCAGGCGCAGTTCCGCTAGGGCAGTCGGGAAGCGCAGACAGACGAGGCCCAAGATGGACCATTTCCTTTACCGTGACGGCGTGTTGCACGCCGAAGACGTATCGATTGAAGAGATCGCTGCCGAAGTTGGCACGCCCTTCTATGTCTATTCCGCGGCCACGTTGAAACGTCATATCGGGCTGTTCAATGAAGCGCTAGACTGGGCCGATCATCTGGTCTGTTTCGCCGTGAAATCGAACTCGAACCTTGCCGTGCTGAAACTGCTGGGTGAGATGGGCGCAGGGATGGACGTTGTCTCGGGCGGGGAATACCGCCGGGCGATTGCGGCGGGCGTACCGGGGGATCGGATCGTCTTTTCCGGCGTTGGCAAAACCCGCGAGGAGATGCGTCTGGCGCTGACGGGTGGCATCCGCCAGTTCAATCTGGAAAGCGAACCGGAAATGCGGGTTCTGTCCGAAGTGGCCAGTGAAATGGGCGTCGTCGCCCCCGTCACCGTGCGCGTGAACCCGGATGTGGACGCGAAGACCCACGCCAAGATCTCGACCGGGAAATCGGAGAACAAGTTCGGCATCCCGATCGCCCGCGCGCGCGAGGTCTATGCAGAAATCGCATCCCTGCCCGGGCTGAAGGCCGTCGGCATCGACGTGCATATTGGCTCGCAGCTGACTGAGTTGGAGCCGTTCCGTCAGGCCTATCAGAAAGTGGCCGAACTGACCGAAGCCCTGCGCGCAGACGGGCACGACATCACGCGTCTGGATTTGGGCGGTGGGCTTGGCATTCCCTATGAACGCTCGAACGAAGCGCCGCCATTGCCCATCGAATACGGCCAAATGGTGAAGGAAACAGTTGGCCATCTGGGGTGCGAGATCGAGATCGAGCCTGGGCGTCTGGTCTCGGGCAATGCCGGGATCATGGTCACATCCGTGATCTATGTGAAAGAGGGCGAAGGTCAGGACTTCCTAATCGTGGACGCTGCGATGAACGATCTTGTACGTCCGGCCATGTACGAGGCGCATCACGACATCATCCCCGTGGTGGAGGCCGCCCCCGGCGAGGACAAGTCGCGCTACGACATCGTTGGACCGATTTGCGAGACCGGCGACACCTTCGCCAAAGGCCGCGATCTGGACAGTCTGAAGCCTGACGATTTGATCGCTTTCCGCTCGGCAGGCGCATATGGCGCGGTGATGGCGTCCGAGTACAACTCGCGCCCCTTGATCCCCGAAGTGCTGGTGATGGGCGATCAATATGCCGTCATCCGCGCACGTCCCACCTATGAAGAAATGCTGGGACGCGATACCATTCCAGAATGGCTCTGATGACCCCACGGGTCCGGTGACCCGGCCCGACCTGTCCCAGAAGGTGCAAAAGCGCCTTCGTTGGCCCTTGGCACTGACAAGGGGCGGGATGGTTTTGGAGCGGCTCTGGCAGGTCGGATGGCCTTTGGCGAGTGTCGTCTTGGTCACGATTGCGCTGGCAGGCTTCGGTGGGTTGCGGGGCTGGGCGGCGCCTGTGGTGCTTGTCCTTGCCGCGCTGATCTTCCTTATCCGCGCCACGCGCCGCTTTGTCTGGCCCACGTCAGGCCATGCGCTCCGGCGATTAGATGACAGCCTGACCGGCCACCCGATTGCTGCGGTTCAAGATGATCAGGCAACGGGTGTGGGCGACGCGGCCTCGGCCCAGTTGTGGCACGCGCATCAGGATCGGATGCTGGCGCGGCTGGGCGATGTAAAGGCGGCCCCGCCCGATCTGCGGGTGGCGGAAAAAGACCCCTATGCATTGCGATTGATCGCAGCGACTGGGGCGGTCATGGCGATTGGGTTCGGCTCGTGGAACAGCACGGCGCCCACGGGCGCACCCGGTGCGGCGGCGCAAATTGCCGCCAGTTGGGAAGGCTGGATCGAGCCGCCGTCTTATACCGGGCAACCCAGCCTCTATCTTGATGACCAACCCGATGGCGCACTGACCATCCCGAAGGACAGCCGTCTGACCCTGCGCCGCTATGGCGACCCTCTGGCCTTGGCTTTCACCGGATCAGTTCTGGACAGTGAAGCGGGCGCGGCCTCGAGCCTCAGCCAACGGATCACCCGCAGCGGTACGTTGTCCATCGATGGCCCAACGGCGCGCAGTTGGACGCTGACTGCGCTACAGGATACGCCCCCGACCATCCGCCCAAGCGGACCGCTGACCCGGCAATTGAACGGGGATTTCACGCTCAATTTCGTGGCCACCGATGACTATGGCATCACAGGAGGTGCCGTCATCATCACCCTGTCGCTGGACGATGTGACACGGGCGTATGGGCTGTCCATCGATCCAGAACCCCGGACCGAAGTCGCTGTAGACCTGCCCCTGCCCTATCGCGGGGCGCGCAAATTGATCGAAGGGACGCTTCAGGAGAATCTGGTCGAACACCCTTTCGCAGGCCTGCCCGTGACGCTTACCTTTGTCGCGCAGGACGGGGCGGGTCAGGAAGGCGACAGCCAGCCCTACCCGATGATCCTGCCCGCCCGGCGCTTTCTGAACCCGATGGCCAAGGCGCTGATCGAACAGCGCCGCGACCTCTTGTGGAACCGCGCCAACGCCCGACGTGTCACGCAAGTTCTGCGCGCCACGCTGTTTCAGCCCGAAGACCTGTCCCTGCCCGAAGGCATCTATCTACAACTTCGCGGCGCGATCCGGCGGCTCGAGGCGGGGCTGGCCTTTACCGATGTGGCGGGCGGCGTCCCCGGCGATCTTCGCGACGAGGTGGCGCAGGTTCTTTGGGATGTAGCGGTCGAGCTGGAAGACGGTCAGCTGGACGACGCCCGCGCCCGCATGGAAGAGGCGCAGCGGCGTCTGGAACAAGCCATGCGCGACGGGGCTACACCCGAGGAACTGGCCGAGCTGATGGACGAATACCGCGACGCGATGCGGGACTATATGGACCAGTTGGCCCAGCAAGCCCCGGAAGGCGATCCCAACGCGCCGCAGCCTGACAATATGATCGAACTCAGCCAATCCGATCTGGACGCGATGATGGACCGGATCGAGGAACTCATGCGTGAAGGCCGCACCGACGAAGCGATGGAGCTGCTCGATCAGATGCGCCGGATGATGGAGAACATGCAGGCCCAGCGCGGCGGCGAAAGCCAGCGCCCCGGCGAAGCGGCGCGCGACGAACTGCGCGAGACCATGCGCCAGCAGCAGGGCCTGTCGGATCAGGCCTTCCGCGATCTTCAGGAACAAGGGCAAGGGTCCGCCGCCGGTGAAAACCAAGAGAACGAAGGGCGCGATGGCGGTCAGGGGCGCGGGCAGAGCCACGAGGGATCGGGCGGCGAGCAGGGTCAGGATGGACAGGGCGGCGCGCAGGAAGGTCAAGACAGTCAAGGCCGTGGCGGCGATCCGGGCACCAGCCTTGCCGACCGGCAACGCGCACTGCAAGACCAGCTAGACGCCCAAAGGCGCAACCTGCCCGGCGCGGGCGATCCCGCAGGACAAGCCGCCCGTGACGCGCTGGACGAAGCGGGCCGCGCCATGGGAGAAGCCGCCGATGCGCTGGAACAAGGCGACATCCCCGAAGCCTTGAACCAACAAGCGGACGCGATGGAAGCCATGCGCGAAGGCCTGCGCCAGTTTGATCAGGCGATGGCAAACCAACAAGCCCGCGAGAACGGTCAGCAGGGTGAAAACCCGGGCGAAAGCAATCAGGCCTCGGATCAGGATCCGCTGGGACGCAGCGCATCAGGACGCGGCGGCGCGACCTCGACCGACAGTCCTTTGGGGGACACGGACGAGATCTATCGCCGGGCCGAAGAGTTGATGCAGGAATTGCGCAAACGCTCGGGCGAGTCAGACCGCCCGCAATTGGAACGCGATTATTTGGAACGTCTGTTGGATCAGTTCTGATCCGCAGTTACATCCGCTTGCGTGCAGACAACGCGGCCGAGATCGTGCCCTCGTCCAGATAATCCAGCTCGCCCCCGATGGGGACACCCTGCGCAAGGGATGACACCACGCAGCGGCCTTCGAGTTCATCCGCGATATAATGTGCGGTGGTTTGGCCATCGACGGTGGCGTTCAGGGCCAAGATGACCTCGCTGATGTTGTCATCAACCACCCGCTGCACCAGACGCGGAATGCCCAGATCATCGGGGCCAACGGCGTCCAGCGCCGACAACGTGCCGCCCAGCACATGATAGCGGCCCTTGAACAGGCCCGCGCGCTCCATCGCCCACAGGTCGGCCACATCTTCGACCACGCAGATCTCGCCCGTCGCACGTTTTTCCGACACGCAAATGTCGCAACGATCCGAGGTCGAGACATTGCCGCAGGTCACGCATTCCCGCGCGGTTTCCGCCACCGCCTGCATCGCATCCGCCAAAGGCGTCAGCACCAGCGCGCGCTTGCGGATCAGATATAGCACCGCCCGACGCGCCGAGCGCGGACCCAGCCCCGGCAGCTTCGCCATCAGCTCGATCAGGTTCTCGATATCGCGCGGTGCTTCTGACATGCGTTAGAACGGCAGGTTCATATCTTTAGGCAGGCCCAGCTCTTCCGTCAGACGCGACATTTCGCTTTCCGAACGCTGTGCAGCTTTCGCCTGAGCATCCTTGATCGCGGCAAGGATCAGATCCTCAACCACTTCTTTTTCATCCGGATTGAAGATGGTGGGGTCGATGTCCAGACCGGTCAGCACACCTTTGGCAGTAGCGGTCGCCTTGACCAGACCCGCGCCGCTTTCGCCCACGACGGTCATCGTCTCGAGGTTCTCCTGCAGCTCGGCCATCTTGGCCTGCATTTCCTGCGCTTTCTTCATCATCCCGGCCATATCGCCGAGACCGCCCAGTCCTTTGAACATGTGATGCTCCTGTTATGTCACTTGAGCTTTAGATACGGGGCGCAGGCACCGGATACAAGGCAGGGCCTAGTCTTCCTCGAACGGATCCCATTCGTCTTCGACCTCGGCCAGACCCTCTTCGGCGGCTTCTTGCACCATATCCTCGGCAGATCGGATTTCGGTGATGCGCGCCTTTGGGAAGGCGGCGATCACGGCCTGCACCAAGGGATGCGCCTTGGCCTCTTCCTCCAGCGCCAGCTTTTCGCCATCGCGGGTTTCGGTGATGGTCGGCGCCTCGCAGCCATTGACCAGCGTCACGCCCCAGCGCACACCAGTCCAGCCATGCAGGCGCTGCGCCAAACGCGCCGCCAGATCCTGCGGGGCACTGTCCGAGGGCGTGAATTCGATCCGTCCCGGTTGGTATGCGGCCAAACGCACTCCGCCTTCGACCTCAACCAACAGCTTCACGTCGCGGTTGGTGCGGATCAACTCGACCACATCCTCAAACCGCGCATATCGCGCAAGCGAGGTTTCGGCATCCGCCGCCACGGCCAAGGCCGTCGCCCCGCCGCCCGGTCCTGAAGGCATAGATTGCGTCGACATGGCCGGCGCTCCCATCGGCGCGCCATTGCCCGCTGGCATCCCGCCACCACCACCCGGGCCTGCAGGCGGCGTGGGGCTATCTTTCAGCTTGCGCACCAGTTCCTCGGGCGAGGGCAGATCTGCCACATGGGTCAGACGAATAACCGCCATTTCCGCCGCCATCATCGCGTTGGGCGCACGGCCAACTTCCTCGATCGAGGTCAGAAGCATTTGCCACATCCGCGCCAGCACACGCATTGGCAAAGCCTGCGCCATCTGCTGCCCGCGCGTGCGTTCGTCGGGCGAGACCGTCGGATCCTCGACCGCTTCCGGCGTGATCTTGATGACGCTGACCCAGTGCGAAACCTCGGCCAAATCGCGCAGCACCGCCATCGGGTCGGCCCCGTCGGCATATTGCGCGCCCAGCTCGGTCAACGCACCCGCAGCGTCACCCTTCAGGATCATATCAAACAAGTCCAAAACCCGGCCACGGTCTGCCAAGCCCAGCATCGCGCGCACCTGATCGGCGGTGGTTTCCCCCGCCCCGTGCGAAATCGCCTGATCCAGCAATGACTGCGCATCACGGGCAGATCCCTCGGCGGCCCGCGTGATCAGCGCCAGCGCATCATCTGCAATCTCGGCCTTCTCGGCATCGGCAATCCGGCGCAGCATGGCCAGCATGTCTTCAGGTTCAATCCGACGCAGGTCAAAACGCTGACAACGGGACAGCACGGTCACCGGAACTTTGCGAATCTCGGTCGTCGCGAAGATGAATTTCACATGTGCCGGTGGCTCTTCCAGCGTCTTCAACAGCGCGTTGAACGCACTGGTCGACAGCATGTGCACCTCATCGATGATATAGATCTTGTACCGGGCCGAGGCCGCCCGGTAGTGCACGCTTTCAATGATTTCGCGAATGTCGCCAACCCCGGTGCGGGATGCGGCGTCCATCTCCATCACGTCCACGTGCCGCCCTTCGGCAATCGCGACGCAGTGCTCACACTCGCCACAGGGCTCAACCGTCGGGCCGCCCTGCCCATCCGGACCGATACAGTTCATCCCCTTGGCGATAATCCGCGCCGTGGTCGTCTTACCGACCCCGCGAATGCCGGTCATCACAAAGGCTTGCGCAATCCGATCCGCCTCGAACGCATTCTTCAGCGTGCGGACCATCGCCTCTTGCCCGACCAGATCGGCAAAGGTTTCAGGGCGATATTTACGCGCCAGAACCTGATAGGCGGGGGCGTCGGATTGCGTGTCGGTCATGGAATGCCTTCGGGCCGGATTCGTGTCCGGGCCAGACTATGCGGCCAAAGCCGCGCCGTCCACCGAAAGCCAATTGGCGGATGGCTTTCTGCGTGCTACGCCAAGCGCATGGAACCGCTCTTTCCCATCGCACACCTGCCCGCAGGCAACGGCATCCTTGGCATCTGCCCCATCCCCGGCCGAAGCGGAGTTTACCGCGAAGACTTGGAAACGCTGCTTGATTGGGCACCAGACATGGTTCTGACCATGACCACCACGCGCGAAATGGATAGTTTTGGCGCTGCCGATTTGGGCCGCGACCTGACACAGGCGGGCGTCATCTGGCACCACCTCCCCATTCAGGATTTCGGCGCCCCCTCTGCGAAAATCATTGCAAGCTGGGAAGGTATCTCACCCGAAGCCCACCGCACCCTCGCCCGAGGCGGCAAAGTGCTGGCCCATTGCAAAGGCGGCTGCGGACGGTCCGGCATGATGCTTCTGCGTATCCTGTGTGAAACCGGAGAAGCCCCGAACAAGGCCCTCAACCGCCTACGCGCCGTGCGTCCCTGCGCCGTCGAGACCGACGCACAGAAAAACTGGGCCAGCAGCCCCTAACCCGCATTTTCTTGTCCTAAATATCCTGGGGAAGAGGGAAAGCACCCGCTTTCCCTCTGGGGCGAAGCCCCTCAGGCTCGCGAAGCGAGCTATCGACCTTTGCGCTTACCGGCCCCACGCACATGCGCATTGACCATCTTCGAGAACTTCTTCTCCCGCGACCGCGACTGCGCCACGGTTTCCGAGTTCTTCTTCTCGCCCTTGCGCAGCTTCATCCAGCGATCCAACCGTTCTAGATCCAGATCCCCCGCCGCAATCGCCGCCTGAACAGCACAGCCTGGCTCGGTCTCATGGGCGCAATCGGAAAAGCGGCACTGCGCTTCCAGCTCGGCCAGATCGTCAAAGACGTTGTCGATGCCCTCGCGCGAGTCCAACAGCCGCAGCGCACGCATGCCCGGCATGTCGATGATCCACCCGCCCTGCAACATGGGTCGCATCGAGCGTGCCGTGGTCACGTGACGGCCCTTGGCGTCATCCTCGCGGATCCCGCCTGTGGCCGCATCGCCGCCGGTCAGCGCATTGGTCAGCGTGGTTTTCCCCACACCAGACGAGCCAATGAAGGCAGCGGTTTGCGGCGCCTTGCACCACGCAGCCACTTCGGCCGCACTTTCGGGATCCCGCGCGTTTACAGTCAGAATCGTCAACATCGGATCCAGCGCCTGCGCCTCGCGCTCGTACTCACGCGGGTCATCGCAGAGGTCGGCCTTGGTCAGTACCAGAACCGGATAGCACCCGGCCTCGTGCGCCAATGCCAGAAAGCGTTCCAGACGCGCGACGTTGAAATCATCGTTGCACGAAGTCACGATGAACAGCGTGTCCACGTTGGCCGCGATCAGCTGCACATGAGCATCGGTGCCCGCGCCACGTCGCTGAAGCAACGACCGGCGTTCAAGGATATGCTGAATGCGCATTTCCGGGTCCGCCAGAACCCAGTCGCCCACCGCAAGCTCACCAGCCGAGAACTTCGGCGTGGTCAGAATCACGGGGCCATCCGCGCCAAGCGCATTCATCTGCGCGCGGTGGATTTCGGTCAATCGGTAAGGGGTCAGCGTGTCCGGGTATTCGGCGCGCGCCTGTTCGAAGGATGCGGACCAGCCAAGGTCCATAAGTGTCAAAGTCATTGATCTGCCTGATTTAGCACAAAAGAACACCCATCGCGCAGACGCGGCGTAGGGTGCATGGGGTCAGGCAGGGCCGGATCACTCCGACGGGCGACAACCTGCCTGAAAGGCGGTGACGACACTCATAAAATCCCTCCGTTCGAATGCGTGGCGAATATCGGGGATCGCCGCGCGGGCTTTGGTCCGACTGTGTGAAACGGTGTTTCATGTGTCGGGGCTGGTGTCCCTCTCGGGGAAACTGCGTTTCCCCTGTCGGGTGCTTCAAATCCTGCGGATTTGAAGCTGGGTGAGAGGCTGAACACGACCCAGACGGGGCTCGTTGTGGCTGCTTCCTTCCGGACCTGACCAGATTGGCGAGGCGCCTACCCGCGCCAACCTCTCGCCTTCCATATATGAGGCTGCGCTGAGGGATGCAAGCCTCAGAGCGGTAGCTCGTAGCAGGTAAATCCACGCGCATCACATGCGGCCAGTTCGTTCAGACGAAGCCACGGATACTCTTTGACAACCTCGCGCCCTTGTGGCGAGGATCGAAACCAGACAGATGCACCGTCGACGGGCACAAACTGCCAGATCGGAGACGCTTCGACCGCGAGACAATCCTGATTGGCAACATAATCCGTCAACAGCTCGCGAATCTCGACCGGGACGACTGGAAGAATGTCCTCAGCCGCGGGCAGAGGATAATTCCCCCCGCCCAACACGCGATAATCCGTCGTGGCCAGTAGGAACTGGTCGTCATCCCGGACTGCACGCCCCTCGTGACACAGCGCCCTGATGCGCCCTGCGGTGGCCGACCGCAGAGCCCCCGCGGGCGAAAACCGCGACGGCTGGGTCAGATCAACCTGATAGGTCAGCCCCAAAATGCTCTCGTGAATATAGCCCGGCACGCCGTCATCTTTCAGCTGCACTGCGGTCTGTCCCGGCAGAACCTGATTGAAGATGCTACAGGACCGCTCAAGCCAATCGCGCAGGAATGCGCCCGTCACCTTTACCAGCGCAAAACTGTTGGGGAACATATAAAGGTCCGCCAAGGACCGCTGCGTCAGCGTTCCCGCACCTAGGGCCGTGTAATAGTCCGGCCCGCCAAAGCCACCCGACTTAAAGGCCGCACTGGCGGCCAGAAGCGGCAGATCGGGCAAGCCCAGCGCATCTTTGCACAAACGAGCGTGGTCCAACATGGCATGCTGTACCAACCGCGTGGCGCTGTCCGCCCCCACCAGAGTGAAGTAGTTGTTCAGCGGGCGCACCGTTTCCCCCACCCTTGCCTGCATCGCCGCGCGGGTGCTGTTGTGCAGATCCGAAAACAGCGCCTCAATGGTGTTGTTTTCAAGAGCCGCGCAACAGGGATCGTCCGACACCGCGCGCAGGCTGGCCGCGCCAGTGCACACACTCCACTGCCCATCAAGACGTGTCATCGACAGGTCAATCACCCCCAGATGAGACCCCCAGAACCCCGGCATGACCGTAGGAACGCCGTTTAGAAAGCCGTCATCCTCGGCGCCATCGGCAGGGAACACCTGATGCGTATGCCCGCCAACCAGCGCGTCGATCCCCGGAATGGCCGAGAGCGGATGCAGAACGTTCTCCATATCCGCACTATGCGCTGTGTCCCCCAACCCACTATGGGCCAGCGCGATGATTACATCTGCGCCTTCCGCCTTCATCTGAGGCACATAGCGAAGGGCGGCGTCCAGTATATCACGCGTGTCGATCTGCGCCTGATGCAAAGAGTTCGGCGGCAGGAAACCAATCACGCCAATTGTCAGCACCTGCACCCGGCCGAGATCGTCTTCCACCTGCCGCCGCAGCAAGACATAGGGCGCAACCCCCGCCCCCTCTGGCAGGTCCGCATTCGCCGTCAGCACGGGGAAATCCGCCCCGCGAATGGACCGCAACGCCGCATCGCACCCCTGATCAAAATCATGATTGCCCAGGTTCATGGCATCATAGTTCAGATGGTTCATCGCGCGGATCATGGGATGCACTGGATCGCCACCCACATGGGGCAGGCGCTCGCCCAGCGCCGAGCCATACAGGCAATCCCCGTTATCCACCAAGATCACATTGGCCGCTTCCCGACGCGCTTGGTCAATCAGCTGTGCCGTCCGCGACAGTCCCCACCCGCTGACAGACCGGTCCGCGTGATAGTCATAAGGTAGGATGTTCATGTGCAAATCGGTTGTGGCCAAGATCCGCAGGCGCACGCGAACTCCTTGATCCGCAACCGGATTCCGAACGAAATGCCTCATTCCGCTACCATTTCTTTGTCTCGGCCACTTGCCCCACTCTTCTTATAAGTGTTTGTGTCGCGCTATTTCTCGCTAATGTTGTATAATGTCAATTTAATGACCCGATAACGGCAAGATTCAAAACTGGACAGTTGGGTGGGCTCTGATAGCGTGCGCGGCAACGAACCAGCGCAGGACAGCCCATGAAAATCGCCGAACAGGTCACGTTTGCAGCAGGCAAATTGAATCGGGATGCCGAAAGCCGTGGACACCCAGAAAAGCTTGCCGCATTGGCGCAGACTGCGCATCTGCTGCCCCTGTGGCGCGGGAAGATCTTGCTGAAGCCCGAGGGGGACGGTTGGGATCTGGCCTATCTGACCCAAGCTACGCTTCCCACTGATTTCGAAGCCGCCCCGCGCGTCTATCTTGGCCTTCAGAACGATGTGCCGCTGTTTGCCTTGGATGTTTCATGGTGGGAACCCGAGGACGAACTGCCGGACGCAACGCAGTTCGTGGATCGCAGCATCCAGCGCCACCCCAATCTGCCCGCAGACTTTGGCTTTGCCGAACTGCGCGCAACGATGGCGGGCCTGACCCCGGACGAGGCCGAGGTCGCGGCCACCGCGCGCTCGATCTTGGAGTGGCACCGCATCCACGGATTTTGCGCCAATTGCGGCGCGAAGACACATGTTGCGATGGCAGGCTGGCAACGGGATTGCGGGGATTGCGGGCGCTCGCATTTTCCCCGGACCGATCCGGTGGTGATCATGCTGATCACGCATGGAAACTCGGTTTTGGTCGGGCGCGGGATCGGCTGGCCCGAGGACATGTATTCCTTGCTGGCAGGATTCGTCGAGCCCGGCGAAACCATTGAAGCCGCCACACGGCGCGAAGTTTACGAAGAATCAGGCGTGCGCGTTGGGCCGATTGGTTATCTGGCGTCTCAGCCCTGGCCTTACCCGTCATCATTGATGGTTGGCACATGGGGGCATGCGACAACCACCGAGATCAAGCTGGATCCGGCGGAACTGGCCGACGCCCTTTGGATCACGCGTGAGGACATGCTGGACATCTTTGCCGGTCGCAATCCCGCGATCAAACCCGCCCGAAAAGGTGCAATTGCGCATTTTTTGATGCAGAACTGGCTTGCGGATCGCTTGGACTAACTTCATTTTCACCCCAGACGCGAACGGCAGGAGCGATTGATGAAAATCAAGACCCACGAAGACATCGAAGCCACAATTGATCAGGTATTCGACGCTGTCACTGATTTTGAAGGCTTTGAACTTGCCGCTTTGCGCCGCGGGGCCGAGGTGCGCCGCGTCGACACGCTGACCCAGCCCGGTCAGGGCATGAGCTGGCAGGCAAAGTTTGCCCATCGTGGCCGTCAGCGGGTTGCCGACATCAATCTTGAACAGTTCGAGCGTCCGAACCAGCTGCGCGTCTGGTCGAAAGTCTCGGGGCTAACTGCTGATGTTGATGTCGAATTGGTGCCCCTGTCCCGCACGCGCACACGCATGACCCTAAGCGTCGACATGCGCCCCAAGACCATTCCGGCTCGGCTGCTGGTTCAGTCCTTGAAACTGGCGCGCACGACGATGCTGCGCCGCTTCCGCAAGCGCGTCTCGGAATACGCTGCCACGATCGAGGCCCGGTACAAAGCCTGACCGCGCCCCATAATCAACCTTAGTCGCGGGCGGGATCGCGGGGGTAGACCCCAAGAATGTCCAGCGTCGAGGTGAAATAGGCCAGCTCTTCCAAAGCCAACTGAACGCCCCGGTCATCCGGGTGGCCTTCAATATCCGCATAGAACCGCGTCGCGTTGAACGAGCCGTCGACCATGTAGCTTTCCAGCTTGGTCATGTTTACGCCATTGGTCGCGAAGCCACCCATCGCCTTATAAAGCGCAGCAGGGATGTTGCGCACTTCGAAGACGAATGTGGTCATCATGCCGTGTTCGCCACGACGTTCCAAATTGGGTTCTCGGCCCATGATCACAAAACGGGTGGTGTTGTGGCCGTGATCCTCGACATCCTCGGCCAGCAGATCGAGGCCGTAGATATCCGCCGCCAGCGCGGACGCCAGAACCCCTTCGCCCGGCGTTTTGGCCTTCGCCAGATGCGCTGCCGCCCCGGCGCTGTCCGCAGCACCAACACCGCGCATGCCGTGCATCTTCAGGAAGTTTGCTGATTGCGGAAGCAACACGGGATGGGCGCGTACCAGCTTGATGTCGTCGATTTTGGCGCCCGGCAGCCCCATCAGGCTGATCCGAACCCGCACGAAAGCCTCGTCCAGAATGTGCAGCCCGCTTTCCGGCAGCAGACGGTGAATATCCGCAACCCGGCCATAGGTCGTGTTCTCGATCGGCAACATCGCCTGATCCGCCTGCCCCGAGCGCACGGCCGCGATGACCTCGTCAAAGGATTCGCAGGGCATGGCTTCCATATACGGTCTGGCGGCCTGACATGCCTCGTGGGAATAGGCGCCTGGCTCTCCTTGAAAGGCGATTCGGCTGGTCATTTTGCGGACCCTCCCTGCGGGTTAGCGTTAAAGGACTATAAGTCGCGCGTCATATCGCTTGAAAAGACACAAGGGAAGCGGCTAGAAGGCTTCTGACTTTGGATGAGACGGAACGCGACATGTTCGACACAATGACCTTTACGAAAGCGAGCGCCGCTGTGATTGGCACGCTCTTGGTACTTCTGCTTGGCAACTGGGCCGGCAGCGCGCTGTATAACACCAGCGGCGGCGGCCACGACGCCGGACACGGCGATGAAGCACACGCAGCCGCCACCGGCTATGTCATCGCGGTTGAAAGCGGCGACGCTGGCCCCGCAGAAGAGGAAGAAGCCGTTCCCTTCGCAGATCTGGTTGCAGCCGCCGACCCCGCCAAAGGCGAAAAGGTCTGGGGCAAGTGTAAAGCCTGCCACAAGCTGGAAGACGGCGCCAACGGCACCGGCCCGCACCTGTACGGTCTGGTTGATCGCCCGATCGCTGGCGTTGCTGGCTTCGGCTACTCGGACGTTCTGGCCGGCATGAGCGCCGATACCTGGACCATCGAAGCGCTGGACGCATGGCTGGCCAACCCGAAAGCCTTTGCGCCGGGCAACAAGATGACCTTCTCGGGTCTGAAGAAAGACAAAGACCGCGCAAACCTGGTTGCGTATCTGGCCACCATCGGCGGCTAAGCCCCCCTTCGGTGAAGAATTTGAAAGGCCGTCCGGTATTCCGGGCGGCCTTTTTCGTTGCGCGGTTTCAGGCGGCGTACGGCGGATTAACACCCAGTTCACCAATTCGCGCCTTGAATGTTATCGGGCAGCGCTTTTTACTCGGATCAACGCATTCCGCTGATGAACGGAGGTACCGCCATGCGCGACGCACAGACCAAGACCATGACCCGACCTGACACCCGCGCCCTGACATTTGGGTTCGGACTGGCCGCGGGGGCCTTGCTGGCGCTGGCACCTTTGGCTGCCAAGGCCGAGACCACCGTCAGCCACGGGTATTCCAATTTCGGCGAGCTGAAATACGGCCCGGATTTCACACATCTGGATTACGTAAACCCGAACGCCCCAAAGGGTGGCGAGATTTCGATCTGGGCGCAGGGCACGTTTGACAGCTTCAACCAGTTCACCCGCAAGGGGACGACGGCCTCGATGGCGACGATTGGGTATGAAAGCATCCTGACCTCGACCGCAGACGACCCCTATGGCACCTACTGCTTCCTGTGCACCACGATGGAGTATCCGGACGATCTGTCTTGGGTCATCTTCAATCTGCGCGACGATGTGACCTTCTGGGACGGCACCAAGATGACGGCAGAGGACATCGCCTTCAGCCACAACCTGTTTGTCGAGCAAGGCATCGCTGAATACCGCGCCATCATCACGGAAATCGTAGCGGGCGTCGAAGTCACTGGCCCGCTGCAGGTCAAATACACCTTCACCGAGGATGCCCCGAAACGCGACCGGATCAGCTTTGCGGGCAGCAGCATGGCCCTGTCGAAAGCGTGGTTCGAAGAAACTGGCGCACGCGTGGACGAACGTTCGGACGCGCCGTTCATGGCCACCGGAGCCTACAAGCTCGGCAGTTTCGACTATGGCCGCCACGTGACCTATGTGCGCGACCCGAATTATTGGGGCGCGGATCATCCGCTGTCGGTCGGGCAGAATAACTTTGACGAGATCACGGCGATCTATTTCGCAGACGGCACCGCCGCGATGGAGGGCTTCAAGGCAGGCACCTACACGTTCCGCACCGAGAACTCCTCGCAAATCTGGGCCGAGGATTACGATTTCCCGAACCTGCGCAACGGATATGCAATCAAGGCCGAGTTCCCCGATGGATCAGTCGGCACCGCGCAAAGCTTCATCTTCAATCTGGACAAAGGTGTTTGGCAGGATCCCAACGTGCGTGACGCATTTGGGCTGATGTTCAATTTCGAATGGTCGAACGAGGCCCTGTTCCGCGGGCTCTACAGCCGTGTCGACAGCTTCTGGCCCGGCATTGATCTGGGTGCCAAGGGTGCTCCCAGCGCGGGCGAGGTCGAGATCCTTCAGCCGCTGGTCGATCAAGGCTTGCTGCCCGAAACCATCCTGACCGCCGACGCCGTGATGCCGCCGGTCCACGACGCCGACGAAAACCGCCCTTCGCGCAATTTCTATCGTCAGGCCAACAAGCTGCTGGAAGACGCCGGGTGGGAGATCGGATCGAGCGGCTTCCTTGAAAAAGACGGCCAGCGCATGTCCGCAACCTTCGTCACCTACAGCCCGGCGTTTGACCGCGTGATCAACCCCATCGTCGAGAACCTGAAACAGCTGGGGGTGGATGCCAAACTCGACCGCGTGGACATCCCGCAATATATCGAGCGCACCCGCTCGGGCGATTTCGACCTTGTGACCCATTCGATTGGCATGGGGTTCGAACCCGGCACGGGGCTGGAGCAATGGTTCCACTCGAAAACCGCCGATGACAGCTCGCGCAACCTGATGCGTCTGCGCGATCCTGCGGTCGACGCCTTGCTGCCCATCGTGGCGCAGTCGGAAACGCTGGATCAGCTGCGCACCTCGACCAACGCGCTGGATCGCGTGCTGCGCCATATCGGCTTCACCATTCCGCAATGGTACAAGAACAAGCACACCGTGGCCTTCTATGACATCTTCGGCTACCCGGAGAATCTGCCGCCGTTGTCTCTGGGCGAACTGTCCTTCTGGTGGTACGACGCAGACAAAGCCGCCAAGTTGGAAGCGGCGGGCGTGTTGAAATAAACTAAGCCGCACAACCGAGCACAAAACCAAGGACCGCATATGGGCGCCTATATTCTGCGAAGACTGCTTTTGATCATCCCGACCCTTTTCGGGATCATGGTGATCAATTTCACGCTGACGCAATTCGTGCCCGGAGGCCCGATCGAACAGATCATCGCCCAAATGGAAGGCGGCGGGGACGTGTTTGAAACGATCTCGGGCGGCGGGGACGCCGGGATCGAGGCCAGCAGCGGCGACGAAAGCTATCTGGGTGCACGCGGCCTGCCTGCGGAATTCATTGCCGAACTTGAGAAAGAATTCGGCTTCGACAAGCCCCCGCTTGAGCGGTTCTTCACGATGATCTGGAACTATATGCGGCTGGATTTCGGCGAAAGCTATTTCCGCTCTATCGGCGTCTTCGAACTGGTGGCCGAAAAGATGCCCGTGTCAATCACGCTGGGGCTGTGGTCCACCGTGATTGCTTACATGGTCTCGATCCCGCTGGGCATTCAGAAGGCGGTGCGCGACGGGTCGAAATTCGACACCTGGACCTCGGGCATGATCATCGTGGCCTATGCCATCCCGGGCTTTCTGTTCGCGATCCTTCTGCTGGTGCTGTTTGCAGGCGGCTCGTATTTGCAGTGGTTCCCGCTGCGCGGCCTAACCTCGGACAATTGGGAGGAGCTGTCGCTTTGGGGCAAGGTCGTGGATTACTTCTGGCACATCACATTGCCGGTGCTGGCATCCACAATTGCCAGCTTCGCGACCCTGACGCTGCTGACCAAGAACAGCTTTCTGGACGAGATCAAGAAGCAATACGTCGTGACCGCCCGCGCCAAGGGTCTGGCCGAAAACCGCGTGCTTTACGGCCATGTCTTCCGCAACGCGATGCTGATCGTGATAGCCGGTTTCCCCTCGGTCTTCTTGGGCGTGTTCTTCGGCGGCTCGGTCATTATCGAAACGCTCTTCTCGCTCGATGGTCTGGGCCGTCTGGGCTACGAGGCCGCGCTGGCCCGTGACTATCCGGTGATCTTCGGCACACTCTTCGTTTTCGGACTGTTGGGCCTTCTGGTCGGCATCCTGTCGGACCTCATGTATGTCTTCGTCGATCCCCGCATCGACTTTGAAGGGCGCGAGGTTTAACGATGGCGCTGTCCCCCCTCAACCAACGCCGCTGGCGCAACTTCCGCCGCAACGGCCGCGCCTTCTGGTCGCTAATCCTGTTCGCGATCCTGTTTGGCCTGTCGCTGTTTGCCGAGCTTCTGGCCAACGACAAACCGATCTTGGTGAAATATGACGGCGGCTTCTACATGCCCGTGGTCAAGTTCTACCCCGAAACCGCGTTCGGCGGCGACTTCAAGACCGAGGCCGTCTATGGGGATATCGAGGTGCAATGCCTGATCATCGCCCAAGGGTCCGAGGCCTGCTGGGACGACCCCGAAGGCGTGATTGCCGAGGCCAAGACCGGCACCGTCGAAGGCGAACCGATCAACAAAGGTTGGCTGATCTGGCCACCGATCCCCTATAGCTACACGACCATCAACGACATCGACGGCGCCGCCCCCAGCGCGCCCGATGCGCAGCACCTTCTGGGCACCGATGACACCGCGCGTGACGTGCTGGCCCGCGTGATCTATGGTTTCCGTCTGTCCGTGTTCTTCACCGTGGTCGTCACTATCCTGACCTCGATCATCGGGATCACGGCGGGTGCCATTCAGGGCTATTTCGGCGGCTGGATCGACCTGATCTTCCAACGGATTTTGGAGATCTGGGCTTCGACCCCGTCGCTTTACGTGATCATCATCCTCTTCGCGATCCTTGGGCGAAGTTTTTGGCTTCTGGTCTTTGTCACCGTGCTGTTTGGCTGGCCCGCGCTGGTCGGCGTGGTCCGCGCTGAATTCCTGCGCGCGCGTAACTTCGAATACGTCCGCGCCGCCCGCGCGCTGGGGGTCTCGAACCGCGTGATTATGTTCCGCCACGTGCTGCCCAACGCGATGGTTGCCACGCTGACCATGCTGCCCTTCATCATTACCGGCACGATTTCCACGCTGGCAACGCTGGACTTCCTTGGCTTCGGCCTCCCGTCCTCGGCCCCGTCACTGGGTGAACTGACCCGTCAGGCAAAGCAAAACCTGCAAGCCCCGTGGCTGGCCTTTACCGCCTTCATGACCTTCTCGATCCTTCTGTCGCTGCTTGTCTTCATCTTCGAAGGCGTGCGGGACGCGTTTGACCCAAGAAAGACCTTCCAATGAGCCTTCTGACAGTCAACAACCTAAGCGTCTCGTTCCGCCAAGACGGGCAAAGCCACCCTGCCGTGCGTGGGATCAGCTTCACCGTCGAGAAGGGCGAGACCGTCGCGCTGGTCGGCGAAAGCGGGTCGGGGAAATCCGTGTCCGCCCTGTCCACCGTATCCCTTCTGCCAGACAGCGCCGAGGTCACAGGGTCCATCACCTATGAAGGGCGCGAGATGATTGGCGCCTCGCCCTCTGACCTGCGCGACGTGCGCGGCAACGACATCAGCTTTATCTTTCAAGAGCCGATGACATCGCTGAATCCGCTGCACACGATCGAAAAGCAGATGGCGGAGTCGATCCAGCTGCATCAGGGCCTGACCGGAGACGCCGTCCGTGCCCGCATTCTGGAGCTGCTGGACAAGGTCGGAATTCGCGACGCGGAAACGCGGTTGCAGAATTATCCGCACCAGTTGTCCGGCGGGCAAAGGCAGCGTGTCATGATCGCAATGGCGCTGGCCAATGGGCCCGAGCTGTTGATCGCAGACGAACCCACCACCGCGCTGGATGTAACCATTCAGGCGCAGATCCTCGACCTGCTGGCGGATCTGAAGGAAAGCGAGGGGATGAGCCTTCTGTTCATCACCCACGACCTTGGCATCGTGCGTAAAATCGCGGACCGCGTCTGCGTCATGAAAGACGGCGAGATTGTCGAGACCGGCCCAACTGCCGAAGTCTTCGAGAACCCGCAGCACGACTACACCAAGATGCTGCTAGGCGCCGAGGCACATGGCCGCCCCGATCCCGTCCCCGCCGACGCACCCGAGATTGCGAGCGCCCAAGACCTGCGCATCTGGTTCCCCATCCAACGCGGCTTGATGCGCCGCACCGTGGGACACATCAAGGCGGTGAACGCCGCCACCTTCAACGTCCGCGCGGGCGAAACGATCGGCATCGTGGGCGAAAGCGGATCAGGCAAGACCACGTTGGCGCTGGCCGTGATGCGATTGATCAGCTCGGACGGGCCGATTGTCTTTATGGGCGACGGCATTCAGGGGCTGAAATCCCGCCAGTTGCAACCCCTGCGCCGCGACATGCAGATCGTATTCCAAGACCCCTATGGATCGCTGTCCCCCCGCATGACCGCCGAGGAAATCATCGCCGAGGGTCTATCCGTGCACGGGCTGGAACCGGGCCGCAACCGGCGCGAGATGGTGGCGGAGATCATGGAAGAAGTGGGCCTTAACCCCGGCACCATGCACCGCTATCCGCACGAGTTCTCGGGCGGTCAACGTCAGCGCATCGCCATCGCCCGCGCCATGATCCTACGCCCGAAGCTGGTGGTGCTGGACGAACCGACCTCGGCCTTGGATATGACCGTACAGGTGCAGATCGTCGAGCTTCTGCGCAACCTGCAACGGAAGCACGGGCTGGCCTATCTGTTCATCTCGCACGACCTACGCGTGGTCCGCGCGCTCAGCCACAAGGTGCTGGTGATGCGGGCGGGCGACGTGGTGGAAAGCGGTGACGCGGATCAGATTTTTGATGCGCCCGCGACGGACTATACTCGCGCGCTGATGGCCGCGGCCTTCGACATGAAAGCCAGCGACGCTGTTTCTCAGTAGATCAGATTAGGACGGCCCAATTACCTTGCACCGCGTGTTGCGGGCATTCAAGCGACGGCAGGCCAGATCGGCCTGTTCCTGCGTCAGGCTGACGAAATTCGCATGCCACCCGTCCGAGCGTTTGACGACTTTGCGCAGGGCCTCGTCCAGCGTATCAAGCTCGCGCAATGCGGTTTTCAGCAAGCGCCGCTCGGCGTGATAGCGGGTACCCAGAACGCCCACGTTGATCGCGTAGTGCCGCCCACCTGACGTGGACATACGGGTCACGATCTCGGGTGCGGCCTCGGCGGGCTGCGCGGCGGGTTCCAGCGAAGCCAGAATGATCGCGGCGGGACGCGGTGGCGGAGAGGTCATGGCTGCCGAAGCGACGGTCGCCTCGCCACCGAAGGGCTGGGCGGTGGGCGGCACTGGTGTCGTTTCGATCGCCGGAGCCAACGCAACGGCCTCAGCCTCGGGCGTGGTGGTGCCGTCTTCTGTCACCGCGACCACGGCGTCTTTGATGCTGTCGGTCAGGCTGGCCAGTTGGGTATCAACCACCGGTTCCTGCGCACCCGGACGGGGCGCGGGGCGCGGGCTACGTTTGACGGCTGTGACCAGACGGATAATTTTGCCAGCCGCGCCGGGCTCGGGCGTGTCCGTTCCCACATTGCCCGCATAGGCGGGCAGCGCAGGCTTACGCACCGCGGCATGGCTGGGCGCGCGGCGGAATCCAAGGTCCATCAACTCGGCCACTTTGGCGTTGCGCGACGCGGTCGAACGGCCACCGAAAACGGTCGTGATAATCCGCTCTTGCCCACGTTCTGCCGAGGCCACAAGGTTAAACCCGGCGGCGTTGGTATACCCAGTCTTGATCCCGTCCGCGCCCTTATAGGCGTTCAGAAAACGGCGGTTGGTGTTGTTGACCGCTTTCACACCAGCATGGGTCGAGCGGCGCGAGAACAGGTTGTAGTAGTCCGGGTGGTCATAGAAAATGTGACGGCCCAGCGTGGTCATGTCCCGCGCGGTCGACAGGTGACCGCTTTCGGTCAGCCCGTGGGCGTTCTTGAAATGCGTGCGCGTCATGCCCAGCGCTTTGGCGGTGCGGTTCATACGGCGCGCAAACGCGGCTTCCGAGCCCGAGATCGCCTCTCCAATTGCGGTGGCGGCGTCGTTGGCGGATTTCACGGCGGCGGCGCGGATCAGATAGCGCAGTTTGATCTTCTGACCCTTACGCAGGCCCAGCTTGGACGGCGGTTCAGCAGCCGCTTTGGCCGAGATCGTCACGACCGTATCGGCCGAAATCTCGCCATGCTTGATCGCTTCAAACGCCACATAAAGCGTCATCATTTTGGTCAAAGAGGCCGGGTGCAACCGGGTATCCGCGTTTCTGGAATGCAAAACTTTGCCGGTGCGCGCATCGATCACCATCGCCGCATAGGGCGCGGCCTGCGCACGCATGGGGGCAAGCGCCACCAAACAGCCAATAACTGCGAGAATGAACCCAAAACGGGCCAACTGCTTAAAACGCGTCATCACGACGGTTACCTTTTCTGCCTCAATCGCCGGATCTTTTTTCGCCCAGCTGATTTGTTTTTTTCAGGCTAGCACGCGGATTTCGTTTGGGAAACCGCTTATTTACTTCGCCCGATTGCGTGTCTAAAGGGCCACGGCACATCCCCAACCGCAAGATATGGGGCGCATGGCGCGGCGCACTTACTAGATCTGCACGCAAACTGTGGCCGCACAGGATCGTGCAGACAGCGGATTTGTCGCATCCGACCAGCCCAATGAAACCAATTGTTGAGACTTTCGCCCCCATTTTGTATGAGCGGTCCCGGATGCGCGGTCCCCTGCCCCTTTTCTATCAACGGGCAAGCCTTATATTGTGTGTCCCGGACGCTTTTGACTGCAACCCACGGAGCGATGTCGACATGACAACATCACCCTTCATCCTGTCCTCGGGTGGTCCCGATGATGACGGTGACGCCGGCCTTGCGGTTGCAACCAAGCCGAAGACCAAGCGACCGCCGATGTACAAGGTGCTGCTCTTGAACGACGATTTCACCCCGATGGAGTTCGTCGTCATGGTACTGGAGCGCTTCTTTGGCCTGAACCACTCGCAAGCGTTCGAGCTGATGTTGACCGTGCATAAAAAGGGTCTGGCCGTGGCGGGGGTCTTCTCGTACGAGATTGCCGAAACCAAGGTCACTCAGGTGATGCAGCTGGCGCGCGAACACCAGCATCCGCTGCAATGCACCATGGAAAAGGAATGACCGCCGCGCGCGGGGTTCAAGATGCTTCACACACGTTTGTCCATTGCCCTTGATGATGGGCTGATTGCGCTGCCTGAAGACGGTGCGCTTCTGGTGATTGGCCCGACGCCGGATCACGATATCTCGGCGCTGCCCAAGGATCGCGTGACGATCTACAGCCATTTCTATCCCGATGTGCAGTACTGGAGCGCGCGCGGATACAACGTTGTCAATGATCTGCCGGACGCGGGCTTCGCCGCCGCGCTGGTCTGTGCGCCCCGGTCGAAGACGCAAGCGCAGGCGTGGCTGCATGCCGCTGACCGCGCCACGGGTGGCGGGTTGGTTATTCTGGACGGTCAGAAGACCGACGGGATGGATAGCCATCTGAAGGCACTAAAGAAGCGCGCGGATCTTCTGGGCAACTTGTCGAAAGCGCATGGCAAGATCGTCTGGTTCCAAGGGCTGGACGCGCCCGAGTGGGTGGCCAATGACATCACCCTACCCGATGGTTTTGTCACCCGCCCCGGCGTATTCTCTGCCGAGAAGATCGACAAAGGGTCCGAGGTTCTGGCCGCCGTTATGCCCGACGTCATCAATGGCCGTGTGGCCGATTTGGGCGCGGGCTGGGGATATCTGTCGCACCACATCCTGTTGCGTGACGGGGTCGATGCGCTGGACTTGATCGAAGCGGACAAGGTTGCACTGGACTGTGCCCGCCGCAACATCGACGACCCGCGCGCTCGGTTCCTTTGGGACGACGCCACCGCGTTCACGCCTGAACAGCCCTATGATGTTGTGATCTCGAACCCACCATTCCACACCAGCCGTGCGGGCCGTCCCGAACTGGGGCAGGCTTTCATCCAGTCGGCCGCACGCATCCTGAAGCCCTCGGGCCGCTTCGTCATGGTCGCAAATCGCCACCTGCCCTACGAAGACGCACTGGCCAAGTATTTCCGCGTGGTCGAGGATCTGGGCGGCACGCCGGGCTTCAAGCTTCTGGCCGGGCTGAAACCTCATCGCGCGGCGCGGTAACTTCCGCTAGTCTGGCGCGGGGAATCGCCCAGAGACAGGAGAGCTTATGTCTTTCAATATCGCAGGCAAGACCGCCATCATTACTGGTGCCGCCAATGGCATCGGCCTGTCCATTGCCCGCCACTTCGCAGATCACGGCGCCAATGTGGTCTGTGCCGATATGGACGAAGCGGGGCTTCTGGATCAATGGGGCCCGAACCCGGACGAAGACAGTGACGAGGCCGGAAACACCCGCATCTTCGCTGGCGACCTGCGCGAGAAACTGACCCTTGCGAACCTGCTGTCGGCCACGATCGATGCCTTTGAACGGGTGGACATTCTGATCAACGCCTCGCGTCAGGTGACGCTGGCGGACCCTCTGGACGTGGATGACAAATCCGTCAAATCCTTGCTGGATCAGAACCTGATGACCAGCCTGCGCCTAAGCCAATTGGTCGCGAAACGCATGATCCTGCAAGGTCAGGATCTGGACGAGGACGATACCGAAACCCCGCTGGGGGCCATCGTTAATCTGTCCTCGATCGCGTCAACACGCACGCAACCGGGGCTGATGGCCTATTCGATCGCCTCGGCAGCGGTGGATCAGATGACTCGCTCTTTGGCCGTGGCGCTTGCCCCCAATCGCATCCGCGTGAACGCCGTGTCCTTTGGATCATTGATGAGCGCAAGCCTGCGCAACACAATCCGCGCCAACCCCGAGACCCGCGGGGACATCATCGAGGGCACACCTCTTGGGCGGATCGCCTCGGCCTCGGAAATCGCGGACGCTGTGCAATTCCTGGCCTCGGAAGGATCCAGCTTTATGACCGGCCATATTTTGCAGGTCGATGGCGGACGCAGCTTGCTGGACGTGGTGGGTAATCCGGCGCACTGACCGCGCGCGCCGTCGCGACATCCTGCCTTTTGCCAAACCCGCCCAGCTTTGATAGCTGGTCAGGACAGCCGTAACCTTTGACACCCGGAGCCCCAGATGACCGACCAGATGACCGATCAAAAAGCACGCGCCAGCCAGTGGTTCCACGAGCTGCGCGACCAGATCGTTGCCGCGTTCGAGGCGCTGGAAGACAGCCAGACGGACGGTCCCCTGTCGGATCAACCTGCCGGTCGGTTCGAGGTTACGAAAACCACGCGCAAGTCGGATGACGGATCGGATGCCGGTGGCGGACTGATGAGCGTCATGCGAGGAGGACGCGTGTTTGAAAAAGTGGGCGTCAACATCTCGACCGTCTACGGCACTTTGGGCAAGCCCGCCCAGCAGGCTATGGCCGCACGCGGCGTGCCGGGGATCGAAGACGATCCGCGGTTCTGGGCCTCGGGCATTTCTCTGGTCGCCCACATGCAGAACCCGCACTGCCCTGCAGTACACATGAACACCCGCATGTTCTGGACCCCCGGCGCGTGGTGGTTCGGCGGTGGGTCTGACCTGAACCCCTGCATCGAGTATGACGAGGACACCGCGCATTTCCACAACATTCAGAAAGAGCATCTGGATCCCCATGACCCCACGCTTTACGGCAAGCTAAAGGAATGGGCGGACGAGTATTTCTATGTCCCCCACCGTGGCCGCGCCCGCGGTGTCGGCGGGATCTTTATGGACGACCGCAACACAGGCGATTGGGAAACGGATTTCGCCCTGACCCAAGACATTGGCCGCGCCTTCCTGCCCGCCTTCGTGCCAGTGACCGAAAAGCGCCGCAACACACTGTGGAACGAGGCTGACAAGGACACGCAACTCGTGCATCGCGGACTCTATGCCGAATATAACCTTGTCTATGACCGCGGCACCAAGTTTGGCTTAGCCACCGGCCACGACGCAAATGCGGTGTTGATGAGCCTGCCGCCGATGGCGAAGTGGGTCTAAAGACTTCGGTGGCTCGCTGGCGCGAGCCTGAGGGGCTTTGCCCCTCGCCCTTTCGGGCTCACCCCAGGATATTTATGACAAGAAAATGCGCAGGTGGGCTTTGGCTTGCCTTGGCGCACGTGTCGGGGCAAGCTGTGTGGAAAACCCGAAAGGCCCCGGCGTGACCAGCTTTAAACTTGACGATTTCCTGCCCTATCAGCTTGCTGTTCTGTCCAGCCGTGTCAGCGCGGAGTTTGCCAAACACTATCGCGAGGCCTATGGGATTTCGGTGTCCGAATGGCGGGTCGTGGCGCATCTAAGCCAAGCCGACAGCGTCAGCGTACGCGAGATCCATAAACGCGTGGACATGGACAAACCCAAGGTCAGTCGGGCGGCGTCTCGGCTTGAGGCGGCGGGCTATGTCACCAAGACCATCAATCCCTCGGACCGCCGTCTGGTCGAACTCAGCCTGACCGACAAGGGCCGGGCGATGATCGAAGCTTTGGCGCCTATTGCCGATGACTATGAGGCGCAGCTATCGACGCTTCTGGGGGCGGAAGATTCCAGTTTTCGTGAAGCGCTGACCGGTTTGCTGCACAAACTGGACCCCGACACCACCGCGGACAGTTGATCCCGCTCCTCTGACGGAGCGTTACACAAGACAGGTCTTCTGCTTTGCGGCACAGTGTTGCCAACTCAAAACAGGAGGTTCTGACATGTCCGATATTGTCATTCTTGACGGCGTACGCACTGCAATCGGTGGCTTTGGCGGCAGCCTTGCCCAAACCCCGCCCAGCGCGCTTGGCGCAACCGTCACCCGCGAGGCAATGGCCCGTGCTGGTGTTTCCCCGGAACAGATCGGCCATGTGGTATTCGGCCATGTGATCAACACCGAACCGCGCGACATGTACCTGTCGCGTGTGGCGATGATCGAGGCCGGCATCCCCGACACCACCCCCGCGATGAACGTGAACCGCCTGTGCGGCTCGGGCCTGCAGGCCATCGTGTCCGCCACCCAGAACCTGATGCTGGGCGACGCTGATTTCGCCGTCGCAGGCGGGGCCGAAAACATGAGCCGCTCGCCCTACATCCTGCCGCAGGCACGCTGGGGTCAGAAGATGGGCGACACCGGTGCGCAGGACATGATGCTGGGCGCGCTGAACTGCCCGTTTGGCACCGGTCACATGGGCATCACCGCTGAAAACGTCGCGTCTGAAAACAACGTCACCCGCGAAGATCAGGATGCCTTTGCACTGGAAAGCCAGCGCCGCGCCGCTGCTGCGATCGAGGCCGGGTATTTCGACAGCCAGATCGTGCCGGTCGAGGTGAAGAAGCGCCGCGAGGTGGTGGCCTTCGCCCGCGACGAGCACCCCAAGCCGACGACCGCCGACGCGCTTGCCGGTCTGCGCCCTGCGTTCCAGAAAGATGGCAGCGTGACGGCGGGCAACGCCTCGGGCATCAATGATGGCGCGGCAGCGCTGGTTCTGGCCCGCGCGGACGCCGCCGAGGCCGCTGGCCTGAAACCCAAGGCGCGCATCATTGGCTATGGCCATGCAGGCGTGCGGCCCGAGGTCATGGGCATCGGCCCCGTCCCGGCGGTCGAGAACCTGTTGGCGCGCACCGGGCTGTCGGTCAGCGATTTCGACGTGATCGAATCGAACGAAGCCTTTGCCGCCCAAGCCATCGCCGTGAACAACGGGTTGGGTCTGGACACGGCCAAGGTGAACCCGAATGGCGGCGCGATTGCGCTGGGTCATCCGGTCGGCGCAACGGGCGCGATCATCACAGTGAAGGCGCTGTATGAATTGGAACGCATCGGCGGCTCGAAAGCGCTGATCACCATGTGCATTGGCGGCGGTCAAGGCATCGCACTGGCCATCGAGCGTCTGTAAGCACGCACCCGAAAGAAGAAAGGCCCGGTCGCGATGCCGGGCCTTTTTCCTATTTCCAATCGAAGAAATCGTCGTCCACTTGCGACAACAGCTTTTCAGCCAGCGTTCGCCCCAACTCTCGCCCATCTGCAATCGGCCCCGAGACCTGATCAGCCACGCTTTCCGACCCATCCGTCCGCAGGATCTCGCCCTTCAGGGTCAGGGTATCGCCGTCCAGCGTCGCAAGCCCTGCAATCGGGGTTTCACACGACCCGTCCAGCGCGCCAAGAAAGGCACGTTCGGCGGCCAGACGTTGGCCAGTTTCCAGATCGTGGATCGCATCCAGCATGTCTTTCGCGCGGGCATCGTTGGCGCGGCGTTCGATCCCGATGGCACCTTGAGCAACGGCGTTCAGCATATCTGCCGTCTCGATCGCCGTGGCGGGGACGTCGTCCATGCCCAAACGGTTCAGGCCTGCCATCGCAAGGAAGGTCGCTTCGGCCACACCCGCACCCAGCTTTTTCAGGCGGGTCTGAACATTTCCGCGGAACTCGACCACGTTCAGGTCCGGGCGGCGATTCAAAAGCTGTGACTTGCGGCGCAGGGACGAGGTGCCGACGACGGCGCCTTCCGGCAGCTCTGCAATCGAATTGTACTTGAGCGACACGAACGCATCGCGCGTGTCTTCGCGCGGCAGGTAGCAGTCCAGCACCAACCCCTCGGGCTGCTCGACCGGCATGTCCTTCATCGAATGCACCGCGATGTCGATGCGCCCATCCAGCATCGCCTCTTCGATTTCCTTGGTGAACAGGCCCTTATTGCCGATCTCTTTCAGCGGGCGGTCCGCGTCGATCATCGAGCGGTTGTCGCCTGTGGTATGGACCACCACGATCTCGAACGCCTGTTCCGGCAGATCAAACGCAGCCATCAGGCGGCGGCGCGTTTCATAGGCCTGCGCCAGCGCCAATGGGCTGCCACGTGTGCCGATGTTCAGGGGGGCGTCGGGGGTCGGAAGCGTGTAAGTCATGGCGTTTGGTTTACGCGCGAAGCCCCCCTCTGTCCATGCCTGCGACACCCCCAACGCTTGACATCTTGCCGCTGCTTTGGGACGAGGCTTGGAACCAGACAGGAAAGGCCACCTTATGACCCAGCAAAAGACCATTCTGCGCGCACTTGCAGGCGAGACCCTTCCGACCCCTCCGATCTGGATGATGCGTCAGGCGGGGCGCTATCTGCCCGAGTATCGCGCCACGCGTGCACAGGCCGGGGATTTCCTGAAGCTGTGCTATAACTCGGAGCTGGCCGCCGAGGTCACATTGCAGCCAATCCGCCGTTACGGCTTTGACGCGGCGATCCTGTTTGCCGACATCCTGCTGCTGCCGCAAGCGCTTGGTGCGGATCTGTGGTTCGTGACCGGCGAAGGCCCGCGTCTGTCCACGATCACTGAACAAGCTGACTTCGACAAACTGTCGGGCAAGGATGACATTCACGAGACGCTGAACCCGATTTATGAAACCGTCCGCATCCTGCGTCGTGAGCTGCCGGAAGAGACCACGCTGATCGGTTTCGCTGGCATGCCGTGGACGGTTGCGACCTATATGATCGCGGGGCAAGGCACCAAAGATCAGGGTCCGGCACACGCGCTGAAGGCCGAGAACCGTCCGCTGTTCGAGGCGGTGATGGACCGTCTGACCGAAGGCACCATCGAGTATCTGTCCAAGCAGATCGAAGCAGGCGCCGAAGTGGTGAAGTTGTTCGACAGCTGGGCCGGATCGCTGAAGGGCGAAGACTTCCAGAAATACGCGGTCGAACCTGCCCGTGTGATCACCCAAGAACTGAAGAAACGTCACCCCGGCATTCCGGTCATCGGCTTCCCGCGCGAAGCGGGCGAGGGCTATGTTGGCTTTGCCAAGGCGACCGGCGTGGACTGCGTCGCGCTGGACAACTCGGTCAGTCCGGAATGGGCTGCTGCCAACGTGCAAGTCGATGGCTGCGTGCAGGGCAATCTGAAATCCAGCCACATGGTTACGGGCGGTCAGGCCTTGGTCGACGAGACCCGCGCCATCGTCGAGGCGTTCAAGAACGGCCCGCATATCTTCAACCTTGGCCACGGGATCACACCGGACGCCGATCCTGAAAATGTGCAGCTGATGATCGATACGGTTCGCAACGGCTGATCAGGTAGAACTACCAGCCCGCTTGCCAAATCACCCCGGCCCGTGTCTTCTGCGCGGGTTGAGATTGGGAGGTCCGCATGCGGGTTGGTATCATCACATTGATCGTGGCTTACGTATTAAGCCAGTTTTATCGCGCCTTTCTGGCGGTGATGACGCCTGCGCTGAAAACAGATCTGGGCGCCACGCCCGAGGATCTGGCCCAAGCATCGGGTGCGTGGTTTCTTGTCTTTGCCCTGATGCAAATCCCCGTGGGCTGGGCGCTGGACAATATCGGCCCGCGCAAAGTGGCCGCCGGCCTTCTGGCGCTAGGCGGGGCCGGAGGGGCCGCGATGTTCGCCATGGCCTCAAGCCCGGATCACATCCTGTATGCGATGGTGCTGATCGGGATCGGGTGCTCTCCTGTCCTGATGGCCAGCTATTTCATCTTCGCGCGCCTGTATTCGCCCGCTGTCTTCGGCACACTGGCCGGGATGGTGATCGGCTTTGGATCGCTGGGCAACATCGCAGGTGCCCTGCCCTTGGCACTTGCGGTTGAACAGTTCGGCTGGCGTACGTGCCTGTGGGCCTTGGCGGCAGTGACGCTGGTGGTCGCGGCGCTGATCATGGTCACAGTCGACAACCCGCCGAAAGTCGAGGTCGAAGAGGGGCAGTCAAAAGGGTCCGTATTGGATTTGCTAAAGATGCCCGCGCTGTGGGCGCTGTTCCCGTTGATGTTTGTCAACTATGCAGCAGCAGCCGGGCTGCGCGGCAGCTGGGCGGGGCCGTTCTTGCGTGATGTCTATGGGTTGGACACGACAGGTATCGGCTGGGTCACAATGGCGATTGCTCTGGCCATGGTGGTGGGCAGCTTTGCCTATGGGCCGATGGACCGCATCTTTGGCACCCGAAAATGGGTGATCTTCACTGGCAACATGATCGCGGTTGGTATGGTATTCCTGTTGTGGGCCTTCCCCGAGTCGGGCGTCCTGAAAATTTCATTGACCATGGCCGCAATCGGATTGTTTGCCGCAAGCTTCCCGCTGCTCATGGCGCACGGGCGCAGCTTCTATCCACCCCACCTTGTTGGACGGGGCGTGACGTTGATGAATATGTTTGGGATCGGTGGCGTAGGCGTTTTCCAATACGCCTCGGCAAGCGTCTATCGCGCAGCGCAGGGGCCTGACGTGTCGGTCACGGCCCCCTATCAGGCCGTGTTCCTGTTCTTTGCTGTGCCGGGTCTAATCGGCTGCCTGCTGTATCTGTTCAGTCAGGACCGCACCGATTAAGCGGACTTGCGGGGCCTGCGACGGCGACGCTGTTTAGATACGCCACCGGGATTGCCCGAAGGTTTCGCCCCTTGTGCACCACGCGGCTTGCGCCCACCACCTGCGCCAGCACCACCACCCCGGCGACCGCCTCCGCCACCGCCGCCACCTTGGCCGCGCTGCGGGCGTTTTTCCTCGGCCGGGCGTTTGCCGCCCAGCACGGGGATCTCGATCTTCATGACTTTCTCGATGTCGCGCAGAAGGCCCAGCTCGACGCCCGACACGAAGGAAATCGCATCCCCATCCGCGCCTGCACGCGCGGTGCGGCCGATACGGTGGACATAGTTGTCGGCGACCTCGGGCAGGTCGAAGTTGTAGACATGGCTGACGCCGGGAATGTCGATCCCACGGGCGGCCACATCGGTGGCGACCAGAATACGTGCCTCGCCCGCGCGGAAGGCGGCAAGGGCGCGGTCACGCTGGCCCTGGCTTTTGTTGCCGTGGATGGACACCGCCGCGAAACCTTCATGCACCAGATGCTTCATCAGCTTCTCGGCCCCATGCTTGGTGCGCGAGAAGACCAGCGACAGCGCCTGTTCATCATGGCGAAGCAGATCAACCAATCGTGTGATCTTTGCGCCGCGGTCCGGGCAATAATAGAGCCCTTGCGTGACTTTGTCGGCGGCCTTACCCGGAGGCGACACCTGCACACGGGCTGGGTTCGTCAGATAGGCCTTCGACAGCTCGGCCATCAGCTTGGGCATGGTGGCCGAAAACAGCATGGTCTGGCGCGGCTCGCCCAGCTCGGGCGCGATTTTGCGCAGCGCATGGATGAAGCCCATGTCCAGCATCTGGTCGGCCTCGTCCAGCACAAGGAAGGTTGCCGTATCCAAACGGATCGAGCCGCGGTCCATCAGGTCAATCAATCGACCCGGCGTGGCGACCAGAATATCGATCCCATTCGCCAGCATGCTGATCTGTTTGTTGATCGACACGCCGCCCACAACAGTGCGGACCTTCAGGTGGGTGCCCTGCACATAAAGGCGCAGGTTGTCGGCGATCTGGTTCACCAGCTCGCGGGTGGGGGCCAACACAAGCGCCTTGACCGACTTCGGCTGACGCTTGTCATGACTGTTCAGCAGCTGGTGGATCAGCGGCAGGCCAAAGGCCGCGGTTTTACCAGTGCCGGTCTGGGCCAAACCCATCACGTCGCGGCCTTCCAGCACCAACGGAATGGCCTGAACCTGAATGGGGGTCGGGGTTTCGTAACCGGCGTCAGACACGGCGGTTACCAGCTTCGGGTTCAGCCCGAGCTCTGCAAATTTTGTCATCATCGTCTTTCTGGCACACGCAAGGGTGCACCGCTATCACGCGGGTGGGGCTGTTGCGCCCATCGCTTAGGTTTGCGGCGGATGCTCGCACAAAGGCCGAATGCCCAAGCGCCGATCTGACCGCTAGAACCCCGCGTGATTTGGGAACTTGTAGGAAGGACTGTCTGCCTCACATCTGGGGCGGGTCGCTCACGCGTCGACCGGACAGTTAGCGCGCGTATCACAGCGAAAAGCACACAAGTCAACGACAAATGATGGCACATCGCCGCGAAAAGCCTTTTCTGCAAGGCGGAATTGATCTAAGAGGCCTCCGTCTTTGGGTGGTTCAAAGACAACAACATTATAGGAGGCCGTAATGGGCTATAAAGTCGCCGTCGTAGGCGCCACGGGCAACGTGGGCCGCGAAATGCTGAACATCCTGGCAGAACGCCAGTTTCCTGTAGACGAGATCGCAGCGCTTGCATCGCGCCGTTCGCTCGGTACTGAAGTCAGCTTTGGTGACAAGACCCTGACCACCCAGGATCTGGACACCTTCGACTTCACTGGCTGGGACATGGCGCTGTTTGCCGTGGGTTCGGAAGCAACCAAGGAATACGCACCGAAAGCGGCTGCGGCTGGGTGTGTGGTGATCGATAACTCGTCGCTGTACCGCTACGACCCCGACATCCCGCTGATCGTGCCCGAGGTGAACCCGGACGCGATTCACGAGTATAAAAACAAGAACATCATCGCGAACCCCAACTGCTCGACCGCGCAGATGGTTGTGGCGCTGAAGCCCCTGCATGACCGCGCCAAGATCAAGCGCGTTGTTGTGTCGACCTATCAGTCGGTATCGGGCTCGGGCAAAGACGCGATTGATGAGCTGTGGAACCAGACCAAGGGCATGTATGTCCCGGGTCAGGAAGTCGAGCCGAAGGTTTACCCCAAACAGATCGCCTTCAACGTGATCCCGCATATCGACGTCTTCATGGACTCGGGCGACACGAAAGAAGAATGGAAAATGATCGCCGAGACGAAGAAAATCGTCGACCCGTCGATCAAAGTCACCGCCACCTGCGTGCGTGTGCCGGTCTTCGTGGGCCACTCGGAATCGATCAACATCGAAACCGAAGAGTTCCTGGACGAAGACGAAGCCCGCGATATCCTGCGCACTGCCCCCGGCATTCTGGTCGTGGATAAGCGCGAGAACGGTGGCTATGTCACCCCGGTTGAATGCGTAGGCGACTTCGCCACCTTCATCAGCCGCATCCGTCAGGACGTCACGGTCGAGAACGGCCTGAACATGTGGTGTGTCTCGGACAACCTGCGCAAAGGCGCTGCCCTGAACGCCGTCCAGATCGCCGAGCTGCTGGGCCGTGAGGTTCTGAAGAAGGGCTGATTGACCCTCGATAGATTAAGAGAAAGCCCTGCCATTTGGCGGGGCTTTTTTGTGGGGTGGTGTCTGCTTTGAGGCCGTTTTACCGGATGTTGCACATCGCACGAAAGTCGGCTTCCACGGTTCGGTCTGAAACGTACCGAAACCCATTACACCTTTGGAATGGGTTAGTGGCACGCCAAAGCCCTGAATCCACTATGGCAAGGTAGGGGGTGACAAAAACCACCGTTTCTGCAACCAATGGCGACAAGCGCATGGATTTCCAAAGAGGCTAAGTACTTTTATGAAAAAGCAGCTGAGAATGGTCGCACTATCTACGACAATTTTGACGTTTACGTTCCAATCTGTGTTAGCCCAATCCATAAGCCCCACTTTAAGCGCAGCAAACTCGGCTATTTCAGCACCCGTTAACGACGATAATCTTGCTGCGCTTCTTGAGGCCATATCAAGCCTAGAGAACGAAGACCCCGCTACGGCGCATCTTATCCTCGGGAGCCTATATGAGGATGGGGTATGGTTTCCTCAAGACTCGGAACAGGCTCTAGCCCATTTCACAGCTTCAGACGAAGAAGGATCATGGCTTGGTCAAGTTGCAAGAGCAAGATTGCTCTCCACTGGCAGCTCAGCGGATCAAGAGCGTGCTTACCAGATAGCTTTGGACGCAAGACGCCAAGCAAACGACATGAGAAACTCCAACGAAATCACCTTTCAAGAGTGGGACAACCTGAATCTAGTTCTGCATCCGGTGCTTGGATCATTAGCCTTGAACAAGGCTGTCGAATTTGCGAAAAATAGTGATTTTGAGAACGCATTCGAACACTACTTTATGGCTTCCGAAGCTGGTATACAGCACGCCAGCATGGCTGTTGGTTACATGTATCTCAATGGCGTCGGAACTCCGCAAAATCTCAAATGGGCGGAAGCGCAATTTCTTGGTGCGTCCTACTGCTCTGAGAGAAATCTAGAATTCTATAGCTATGATCAGAATATATGCGAACAGGCGACGGTTGAGTTGAATAGCACAAGGGTGCAGATTCAAGACAGAGATCGCAGGGAGCAAGAACAGACCTACGCAATACTCGCATTAATTGGGCTAGGAACCCTAACTCTAGCAGCTGGACTAGGAAATGCGGCCAGTGGCGGCGGCGCTTATCAACCCCCAAATATAGATCAAAACCCCGGCGTCCAAATGGCTGGTCAATTGATGTGGTTAGGTAAGTGGTAAAGAAAATTATGTTCAGTTCTCTAAAGTTGAATCTAATTCTTGCAATGCTTGCACTTCAAATTCAGCCAGCTCTTGCTGATCGAGCTAACGCGCTAACGAATTTTGTAATTATTGATCAAGCGGATCTAGGAGATTGTGAAGATGCCGCTAGGCAGACGTTTGCAAGAATGGGTTTCAGTGTAAGAAGATACGGCTCCGGTAACTTAGTCGGCATATTCCACAGAACGGAAGATGGTCGAATATTTGTCCAAATGCGATGTGAGGCAGTTCCTTCATGGGACTTCACAATTGGCATTGCAAGTGTCGCATTGTCTGATTCCGGCATTGAAAAAGATTGGGAACTAGCCAACTCCATCATCACCGAAATGATTGAAATTTTCCTTCCCATTATCAGAACTAATTAGCCATACTTCGTTATCCTACGGCTCCAACCCCTGATCCCGTTTTAGTCGTGGCCGCTTCTGTTCCTTCTGCCCTTGGCGCCTTGCGCGGTTGCCTCGATTTGATGGAGTGCGCGGCCGCAAACAGAAGCGTAGTAGGACGCAGAACGAAAACCAAAGGCAGTCATTGAAGCAAGAGCAGCGAAAGCTCACTTTGCCCCACACAAAAAACATGAACCAGAGAGGACATATTCATCATGACGCTCGCAAGGGTGTGTCCGTCTGGCATCTAAGCATCCCCGCCAACGGGCAATCCGAGATCAGCATCGGAACCACTCTGCGCTGGCCCGAGGGTAAGACCCTCTCGTGGACACCTTAAACGCCACGGGTGACGGCCTCAAAGAAATGGGCAGCGGCGACGGGCCGCTGTCCCCACAGTGAGGTTTGACTACGCCTCGGACTCGACAAGCCAGCTGTCCAGCTCGCGGCGCAGCGCGCTCCAATCGGTATAGTCGTGATCCGTGTCCAGATCGGCCTCGGGGTCTTTCTCGGCAATGATCCGGCGCATGACAAAGCGGCTGAGGACGCCATAGGCGGACGGCATATAGGCTCCGGCCACTTGGACCACACGGTCGGGCGTCCAGTTGGTGGCATCGGTGAACTCGCTGAGAATACGTTCCAGCCCACGCCAGTCTTCGGCGTCATGCCCGGCCGCGGCTAGCGATACGGACAGAAACAAGGTCGGCATGTTCCCAAGCTTTGACGCATGTTCACTGGCGAACTCGGCCACCTCTGGCTGGTAGTGCCCAACATGCACCGACCCCGCCATGACCATACCATCGTACCGATCAAGATCGATGTCCTTCGCATCCGCCAGCCGAAGCAGCTCTACAGAGTGGCCCTGATCATAGATGCCATCAGCAACCCACCGGGCGACCTTGCGCGTGTGGCCTTCGCTTGTGGCATAGGAAACAAGAATTTTCATAGGAACCTCCTTTGGCATCAATGACCGTGCAAACCACGTTCATTCTGACATGATTTCCAAGGCGGCTTCATTGACGCGCGTCAATTACGGGCGGACGCGGACCGGCCCGAAATCCCGCGCAATTCGAGGTAATTTCAACGCATCCATATACGATTTCTTGAGGCCCTGCGGTCATTCTGCCCCTGAGGGAAAGAGACAACCGGGGTGCTGGTATGAGTGACATTGCGACATTAACCCATTTCGAAGACATCCAACTGGATCGGGATCAGCTGCGTGCGCTGTATGTACGCTTTGGGCCGGTGCAGGCGGATCGTAACCTGAACCAATCGCTCGAGGATTTGGCGCTTTGGCTGGGACGCCTGCAACATGCGCAGAAGACCCGTCGATACGGGGATCTGCGACAAGGGGCCGAGGATCTGAAACGCATCGCGCAGCGGCTGGGCATGACCACATTGGCCCGCGTAGCGCGTGATGTAGCGGAACAATGTGTGGCACAGGATCCAGCAGCCCTGCCCGCAACGGTGGCCCGCCTGAACCGCGTGGGGGAACGCAGTCTGATCGCTGTGTGGGATCATCAGGACATGTCGCTTTAGGAAGGCCATTCGGGGATTGCCCTTGCGCCGGGGCGCGCTACTCTGCCAGTCAGAACCGGCACAGATAAGGACAAAGGCCCCGATGACCCTGACTTTCGCCCCCCAAACGGACGCTGCCATTCCGCTTTACCTGATCGAAAAGGGCGAAGCGCTGCCGCAATCAGCCCAAACTTGGGCCGAAGCCAACGGGTTTACCGGCGCGCTGGGGCAGAGCTTGGTCGTGCCGTCGGCGTCGGGCATGGTCGAGATGGCTCTGGTAGGGCTGGGCACCGCGCAGGCGCGCAAACGCAAGCGTTTCGGCGCGGTTGCGGCACGCGGAAAGCTGCCCGACGGCGTGTATCAACTGGCCAGCACGCAGCCTAAGCAGATCACGCAAGAGTTTGCCCTTGGCTGGCTGCTCGAGGGCTATCGCTTTGACCGCTACGCCAAACAATCCTTCCCGAAAGCGCAGCTTGTCGCCCCTGACGGCGTGGACGCTGCACAGCTGGAGGCGATCACTGCGGGCGAGCTGACGACGCGCGATCTGATCAACACCCCGGCCGAGGACATGGGGCCAGACGAGCTGGAACTGGCGGCCCGCAAACTGGCCGAGGCGCATGGGGCAACGATCTCGACCATCTTGGGCAAAGCACTGCTGGATCAGAACTTCCCGATGGTCCACGCCGTTGGCCGCGCCGCCACCCGCGCGCCGCGTCTGATCGATATCCGCTGGGGTGACGAAGGCCCCGCGCTGACCTTGGTTGGCAAGGGCGTGTGCTTTGACACGGGCGGGTTGAACCTAAAGCCCGGTGGCTCGATGGGGTTGATGAAGAAAGACATGGGCGGAGCGGCGACCGTGCTGGGGTTGGCGCAGATGATCATGACGCTGGGCCTAAAACTGCGCCTGCGGGTGCTGATCCCGGCGGTGGAAAATGCCGTTGCGGGCAATGCGTTCCGTCCCGGCGACATCCTGACCTCACGCAAGGGCCTGACGGTCGAGATCAACAATACCGACGCAGAAGGCCGCCTTGTGCTGGCCGACGCGCTGGCGCTGGCGGACGAGGAAAAACCGGATCTGATCGTGTCGATGGCGACACTGACCGGGGCCGCACGGGTCGCCGTCGGGCCGGACCTATCGCCCTTCTATGCGACCGCAACCGACGACGCCGACGCCCTACGCAAGGGCGCAGAGAGCAGCGCCGATCCGGTATGGGAGATGCCGTTTTGGGAACCCTACGAGGCAATGATCGAACCCGGCATTGCCGATCTGGACAACGCACCAAAGGGCGGATTCGCGGGCTCGATCACCGCCGCGTTGTTCCTGAAACGCTTCGTCACCGACACCCCACGCTATATGCATTTCGACATCTACGGCTGGAACCCGACCGCAGCTCCTGCCCGCCCGAAAGGCGGCGTCGGTATGGGCGCCCGGGCGCTGCTGGACGCACTGCCTGAGATGCTGGAGTTGTGATGGATCGCCGCCTGACCCCCGCCAACGACCACGTTGCGCATGAAAGCCTGCGCGGGAAGGTTGATGCCCCGCGCTTTACGGAAGGCACGGTGAAACAGGTCGTCGGAGACAGCTTCCTGCTGGATGCGCCCAGCGGCAACCGGGACCGGCAGGTTCTGTCCGGCGATCAGTTCAACATTCTGGACGGCGACGATCACATGGTGTTCGGGCAGTCTCTGAAAGACGGGTATGTTGGGTACCTTGAAGCGTGGAGTCTGGGCGATCCGCAGCCCCTGACCCACCGCGTAGTCCGGCGCACAACACACATGTATCGCGAGCCGGATTTCAAAACGCCCTACAGCCGCGCGTTCCACCTGAACAGCACGGTGCAGGTGGTGTCTCAGCAGGATAAATGGGCCGAGGTGAAACTTCCAAAGACCCCGATGTCCGCCCCAAAACACGGCTTTATCCCGGCGACGCATCTGCGCCCGATCAACGATTACGCCTCGGACCCGGTCGCGATTGCCGAGCAGTTTTTGGACACGCCCTATGTCTGGGCGGGCAACTCTGGCTTTGGCATCGATTGTTCCGGCCTTGTGCAGGCCGCCCTTCTGGCCTGCGGCATCCCCTGCCCCGGCGACAGCGACCTGCAAGAGGCCGCGTTGGGTCACGACATCCTCGAGGGCACGCCGCTTCAACGTGGGGACATTTTGTTCTGGAAAGGTCATGTGGCGATGGTGGTGGATGCCGACCGGATCATTCACGCCAACGCGCATCACATGTCGGTGGTGTATGAGAATACAGCGGACGCCATCGCGCGCATTGGCGCTCAGGGCGATGGCCCCGTCACCGCACGCAAGCGGCTATAGGCTTATTTGACCGCGCGGATCAGCTTGCGCTCCAGCACACGCAGCACGGTGCGCAGGTCGCTGCCGCGCTTCAAGATGCGCCCGTCCATGCCGATCACGGAATACTGCCCCTGCTTGTTCCGCAGCTTGGGGCGCTTTTCGATTCGGTAAATGGGGTGCTCTGCGGTGCGCCGGAAGATCGAAAAGATCGCAACATCACTGAGAAAGCTCATCCCGTAATCGCGCCATTCACCTGCGGCAACCATGCGGCCATACAGCCCCATGATGGCGCCAAGTTCCATGCGATTAAAGGCGACCTGCTCGGCCGGTTTGCCCGTCCCTTGGAAGGGCGTCGTTGTCTGCCAGTTCATGAATTCAGAGTGGACCGACATGGTAAACAAATCAATACCTGCCCCAGTTTTGCCCAGAAATGACCGGTAAGTTACCTTTCAGAGACCGTGTTAACGCCGCCAAAGTAGGGAAATCTTAACACGTCACGAGCGAGGGCTCTTCCGGCGCCGCGCGAACAGCCCCCATCCAGTAAGCGGCGCCGGAATCGACAACTTTCCCCACAATGCCGCCCCGCTTGCACACCTTCATTCGTGACGCAGCGTGCCTGCCTTCTGGAAAATTGAAACGCATTATTGACCGTGCGGTCGGTTTTGTGCATCCTAGACCCGAGTGATCTTGGGGGAGGCCACATGACGCCGCAGGAAATCGCAGAGAAAAGCGCCGACGTGATGTGGGCCGACGATCCCGCCAGTCAGGAACTGGGCATGACGATCGACCGCATCGCACCGGGCGAAGCCGTCCTGTCGATGGAGGTGCGCCGCGACATGGTGAATGGGCACGGCACCTGCCACGGCGGCTTCTCGTTTACGCTGGCCGACAGCGCTTTTGCCTTCGCCTGCAACAGCTACAACAACCGCGTGGTCGGGCAGCATTGCTCGATCACGTATCTGAGCCCAGGCAAACTGGGCGAACGCCTGACCGCCACCGCCACCGAAGTTAGCCGCGCAGGCCGTTCGGGCATCTATGACGTGACCGTCACAGGGGAAGACGGGCGTACAGTGGTGATTTTCCGCGGGCATTCGCGGCAGGTCAGCGGCACACATTTTGACGAACAAGACGGATGATAGCACGGGGCGCTGCCCCGTCGGAGGAGAGACATGAAAGACCTGACACCTCGCAAGGAAGACCTTGACCCGATCGAAATCGCTTCCCGCGACGAAATCGCCGCCACGCAGCTGGAGCGTATGAAATGGTCGTTGAAACACGCCTATGAGAACGTGCCGTTCTATCGCAAAAGCTTTGACGACGCGGGTGTGCATCCTGATGACCTGAAGACGCTAGCGGATCTGGCCAAGTTCCCGTTCACCGTCAAACAGGACCTGCGCGACAACTATCCGTTCGGCCTGTTCGCCGTCCCGCGCGAGCAGATTTCGCGCATCCACGCCAGCTCGGGCACCACGGGTCAGCCGACTGTTGTGGGTTACACCAAGAACGACCTGAACATGTGGGCCGGCGTTGTGGCCCGCTGCATGCGCGCCTCGGGTCTGCGCCCCGGTGACGTGCTGCACAACGCTTATGGCTATGGCCTGTTCACCGGCGGTCTGGGCGTACATGGCGGTGCGGAAGCCGCTGGCCTGACTGTGGTTCCGGTCTCGGGTGGGATGACCCAGCGCCAGGTGCGCCTGATCGAAGATTTCCGCGCCGACGGCATCACCGTGACGCCCTCGTACGCGCTGTCCATTCTGGACGAATACGCCAAGCAGGGCTTGGACCCGCGCGAAAGCCCGCTGAAGGTCGGCATTTTCGGCGCCGAGCCATGGACCAACAACATGCGTCGCGAAATCGAAGACGCGTTCGACATGCACGCGGTCGACATTTACGGCCTGTCGGAAGTGATCGGACCGGGCGTGGCCAACGAATGTGTGGAAACCAAGGACGGTCTGCACATCTGGGAAGACCATTTCTATCCCGAGATCATCAACCCCGAGACCGGCGAGGTCTGCGAAGATGGTGAACTGGGCGAGCTGGTGTTCACCTCGCTAACCAAAGAAGGCTTCCCGATCATCCGCTACCGCACCCGCGACCTGACACGTCTGCTTCCGGGCACCGCTCGTTCGATGCGCCGGATGGAGAAGATCACCGGCCGTTCGGATGACATGATCATCCTGCGCGGCGTGAACGTCTTCCCGACCCAGATCGAAGAACAGCTGATGGACGTGCCCGCCCTGTCACCACACTTCCAGATCGAGCTGGTCCGCCCGGGCCGCATGGACGAGATGCACGTGCACGTGGAAATGGCCGAGGGACAGTCACAGGAAGGTGCCGAAGCCGCCGCCCGCGCCCTGTCTGGCAAGATCAAATCCAACGTGGGCGTCAGCGCCAAAGTGCATGTTGCCGACGGTGGTAAGGTTGCACGAAGCGAGGGTAAGGCTGTAAGGGTCGTTGATAACCGCCCGAAGGAGTAATCCATGCCACGTGGGATCGCCCGTGATCACGAAGAAAAACGCGCTGCCATCCGCAAGGGGGCAGCGGCCTATTTCGCAGAGCACGGGTTTGATCGCGCGTCCATGACGGCTGCCGCCAAGCATTGCGGGGTCTCGAAGGCGCTGATCTATCATTACTACGACAGCAAAGAGGCCCTGCTTTACGACATTCTCGACCACCATCTGTCCAAATTGGTGGCCGACGTTGAAGCCGCCCCTGAAACCGATGGGCTGAGGGGTTTGGTCCGCGCCATTTTGGTCGCCTATAAAGGCGCGGATGCCGAGCACAAATTGCAGCTGGACAGCCTGACCGTTCTAGAGCCCGAACAACAGGCGCCTCTGGTGGATTTGCAGCGTCGCCTGATCGACATGATGGGCGCGGCGTTGAAGGCCGAAGCGCCTGAACGTTTTGAAAACGGCGCCAACCTGCGCGCTGTGACCATGTCAGTTTTCGGCATACTGAACTGGTACTATATGTGGAACCGCCCCGGAAAAGGGCTGAACCGCGAAGACTATGCCGATCTGGTGACAGATCTGGTTCTGGGCGGCGTCCACGCCCTGTAAATTCGGCCCTGTCTGATACGCCCCTTTCGGCAAACTTCCCCCACATCTATGCAGATCACGATCCTGTGATTTCGAAAATAGATGCATATGCATACAATTGAGGAAACGAGTCACCATCGCCTGAAAGGACTAGGTATGAATTCTGCACGCATTCTCGCTTTCGCAACCCTCGCCAGCATCACTATGGCAAGCGGACTTGCCGCACACACAGACGCCACAAACCCCGCCGTGATCAAGCGGATGGAGGTAATGAAGGCCATTGGCGGCTCGATGAAGACGCTGGCGGGCATGGCCAAAGGCGAGATGGCGTTTGACGCGGATAAGGCCAACGCAGCCGTCGCGACCATCGCTGATCAAGGCATGATGGTCCCCGCTGTGTTCGAAGCCAACGAAACCGATCCCGCAACCGAAGCCCTGCCCGCAATCTGGGAAAACTGGGATGATTTCGCCAAGAAAGCCGACGACATGGTTGTGGCGGCCAAAGGCGTTGCCGAGATCACCGAACAAGGCGCGATTGGCGCGGCTTTGGGTCAGATCGGCGGCACCTGCAAAGCCTGCCACGACGACTACCGCAAAAAATAAGCGCGGAGCGAACAGGACGGGGGCGGTGCAAGGTGCGCCGCCCCTTTTCGTTTCGGGGATTAGAAAACGCCTTAGCGCGGCTTCGTCAAACGCGACCATCCCCGAACAGCAAAGGATTTCCTTTTCAATGTCGCGCTTGTACAAATGCGTGTCGCTGGTTGCTTGAAACGTCATCGGTTTTTCGCCCACTCTTGCGACAACCAACAGAGGAGTATGAACATGCGCACCCGTGCCGCCGTCGCCGTAGAAGCAGGCAAACCGCTTGAGATTATGGAAGTGAACCTTGAAGGCCCGCGTGCCGGCGAAGTTCTGGTCGAAATCAAGGCCACCGGCCTGTGCCACACCGACGAATTCACCCGTTCTGGCGATGATCCCGAGGGCATCTTCCCGGCCATTCTGGGCCACGAAGGCGCAGGCGTTGTGATCGAAGTGGGCGAAGGCGTCACCACGCTTGAGGTTGGCGACCACGTGATCCCGCTCTACACCCCCGAATGCCGCGAGTGTGAATACTGTCTGAACCCGAAAACCAACCTGTGTCAGTCGATCCGCTCGACCCAAGGCGCAGGTCTGTTGCCTGATGGCTCGACCCGTTTCTCGATGCTGGATGGCACGCCGATCCACCACTACATGGGCTGCTCGACCTTCGCCAACCACACGGTTGTGCCCGAAATCGCACTGGCAAAAGTCCGCAAAGACGCGCCGTTTGACAAGATCTGCTACATCGGCTGCGGCGTCACCACCGGCATCGGCGCGGTGATCAACACCGCCAAGGTCGAAATCGGCTCGACCGCCGTTGTGTTCGGTCTGGGCGGCATCGGCCTGAACGTGATCCAGGGCCTGCGCATGGCCGGCGCGGATCAGATCGTCGGCGTTGACCTGAACGACAGCAAAGAAGAAATGGGCCGCCACTTTGGCATGACCGATTTCGTGAACCCCTCGAAGGTGGACGGCGACCTCGTTGCCCATCTGGTCGAACTGACCGGCGGCGGCGCGGACTATTCGTTCGATGCAACCGGCAACGTGAAAGTGATGCGCGACGCACTGGAATGCGCCCACAAAGGCTGGGGGGAATCGATCATCATCGGCGTGGCCCCCGCAGGTGCCGAGATCTCGACCCGGCCCTTCCAGCTGGTCACCGGTCGCGTCTGGCGCGGCACGGCCTTCGGCGGCGCATCGGGCCGGACGGACGTGCCCAAGATCGTCGACTGGTACATGGACGGCAAGATCGAGATCGACCCGATGATCACCCACAAGCTGACGCTGGATCAGATCAACGAAGGGTTCGACCTGATGCACAAGGGCGAAAGCATCCGCGCCGTGGTGGAATTCTGATCCACACGACCATCAAACACAAAGGGGGCCTCGGCCCCCTTTTTCATTTCAGGCGCGACAGAATGTAGACTTGCCTTCCCAATTTAAACTCATAAATTAGAACCATTCTAATTCAGGAGCTTTCCATGCTGTCCTCTACTTTGTATCGCCGTCGCTTCTCGGACCTATCCGAACAGGAAATTCTGGCGCTGGCCATTTCGAACGAAGAAGACGACGCGCGGATCTATCGGCAGTACGCAGAGCATCTGCGCGAGGAATTCCCTTCGTCCGCGAAGGTGTTCGATGGCATGGCCGAGGAAGAGGACGAGCATCGCCGCCTACTGATCGAGGCCCACAAAGCGCGCTTCGGAGACGTCATCCCCTTGATCCGCCGCGAACACGTGGCAGGCTTCTATGCCCGCCGCCCGATCTGGCTGGTCGAGAACCTTGGCCTAGAAACCATCCGGGGCGAGGCTCGCGAGATGGAACGCCAAGCCGAGCAGTTTTATCGTAAGGCTGCGGACCGCACATCGGATGCAAACACCCGCAAGCTTTTGGGCGATCTGGCCGCTGCTGAAGCCGACCACGCCCATGCCGCTGTCGATCTGGAGACCAAACATCTGGATGCCAGCGCCCGCGAAAGCGAAGACGAGGCCGCCCATCGTCAGTTCATTCTAACATGGGTGCAGCCGGGTCTGGCCGGGCTAATGGACGGCTCGGTCTCGACCCTCGCGCCAATCTTCGCCACGGCGTTCGCCACGCAGGACACGCACACCACCTTCCTTGTGGGTCTGGCGGCCAGTGTGGGTGCCGGGATCTCGATGGGGTTCACCGAAGCGGCCTCGGATGATGGCGAGCTGTCGGGGCGCGGCAGCCCTGTGAAACGCGGCTTTGCCTCAGGCATCATGACCACGCTGGGTGGCTTGGGCCACGCGCTGCCCTATCTGATCACCGATTTCTGGACCGCCACGACCATCGCGATCCTCGTCGTCTTCGTCGAGCTTTGGGCAATTGTGTGGATCCAGAACCGCTTCATGCAAACCCCCTTCATGCGCGCGACACTGCAAGTTGTCGTGGGCGGCGCACTGGTCTTCGCGGCCGGCGCGCTTATTGGCGGCGGCTAGGCTGGTCCGACGTTTCATCGCGACTGGCGATAACCGAAACAGCGCTCCGCGCGCAGGATTGCCTTACAGAAGGAGGCAATCATGTGCGACGCAAATGGAACCGCCGTGGGAACGGTGCTGCTTGAAAACGGCCGGATGCGCGTCACCGAATGGCGTTTTGCCAAAAGGGGCGACAATACCGGCTGGCATCGGCACGCCTATGACTATCTTGTCATTCCAATGTTTGACGGAATTCTAGAGATCGACCTGCCAGATGGAACGCGTGTCGAGGCGACGCTCAGGAACGGTGTTCCCTATGACCGCAAGGCTGGTGTCGAGCATGACGTGATCAATGGAAATGACTTCGAATGCGCATTTATTGAGGTCGAGTTGCTTGAAGACGCCAAGCCAACCTAAGCGCCGCATGGTCAAGTGAAATTCTCCGTGCTAGGGCTTGGCGTATGATCGACGTGCTGCTTCAAACCCTTCCGTTCTTCGCCCTGATCGGGCTGGGCTTTGGCGCCGCCGCGCGGGGTTTCTTCCCACCCGAAGCCACGGCCTATCTGACCCGCTTCGTCTTCTATTTCGCCTTGTCCGCCATGCTGTTTCGCTTTTCCGCGAACCTGTCGCTGGCCGAGGTGATCAACTGGCCCTTCATCTGGGCCTATGCGCTGGGGGGATTGGGGGTCTATATCCTTGCCACCGTAGTGGCGCTTGTCCGCAAACGCGGCGCGCAGGAAGCTGCCGTCGAAGCGCAATGCGCCGTGATCGGCAACACAGGTTTTCTGGGCGTGCCCATGCTGGCGCTTCTGCTGGGCGAGGCCGCGATCCCCGCTGTCATGCTGGTGCTGGCCGTCGACCTGTTTCTGTTCAGCAGCCTGATCGTGATCATCATCACCGGCACGCGCGACGGGCGGGTCAGCCCCGCGGTGCTGGGGACGGTCGGCAAAGGGCTGGTGTCGAATCCGATGATTGTCTCGATGGCACTTGGCTTCGCGTGGTCCGCGACAGGGTGGGATTTGGCAGACCCCGTGCAGCGTTTCCTTGACCTTCTGGCCGGGGCCTCGACTCCCGGCGCGCTGTTTGCCATTGGGGCGTCTCTGGCCTCGAAATCCGCGGAACGCCTGTCCGTCGCGGGCTGGCTGAGCTTCGCCAAGCTGATCCTGCATCCGTTGGCCGTGGGCGTTCTTGCCTTCATGGTGTTCGATGTCGAGCCCTTCATGGCAGGCGTCATGGTGGCCGCAGCGGGCCTGCCGGTGGCGGGCAACGTCTATATCCTTGCGCAGCACTACGGCGTGGCGCCGCAACGGGTGTCTTCGGCCATTTTGCTATCGACCCTCATTTCTGTACTGACCGTGTCAGCCATCATCGCTTGGGTAACCTCATGATCCTTCTGACCGGAGCCTACCGCCTCTTCTTCCCCGCCGCGGCCCTGTTCGCCGGGGTGTCGATCCCCTTGTGGCTGATCGCCCACGCCGGGGCCGAGACCCCGGTCACCGACGCCTACCTGTGGCACCAGCACGAGATGCTGTGGGGATATTTGCCTGCCGCTCTGGCCGGATTTCTGTTCACCGCGATCCCCAACTGGACGGGCCGCCCTGCTCTGTCCCCGATGGCCTTGCTGGCATTGTTCGTCCTTTGGCTGGCAGGGCGTGCAGCGATGTTCGCGGCCTCGGACGCGCTGGCCGCGCAGATTCTGACCGCCAGCTTCCTTCCCGTCGCAGCAACCTTGGCCCTGCGCGAATCATCGCCGCAGGCAACAAACGCAACATCGTCGTGGCCGCCATGATCGCTGCCTTCTGGGCCGCGCAGCTTGTGTTCCTGTGGCAAGATGCGCAGATCGGCGTGACCGCAGGTTTTGCTGTGTCGCTTGTCCTCATGACCCTGATCGGAGGCCGCGTCACCCCCGCCTTCAGCCGCAACTGGTTGAAGAAACGCGGCGCGACACGCCTGCCACCCGAGTTCGGCACGGTCGACAAATCCGCCCTGATCCTAACAGTCGCGACCGCACTTCTGTGGATCGCAACCGACACCAGCATGCTGACGGGCATCTCTGCGGCCCTCGCCGCGTTGGCGCAAGCCCTGCGCCTATCGCGGTGGCGCGGGCTCGGCGTTTTGAAAGAACCGCTGCTGTTTGCCCAACACGCGGCCTATGCGTGGCTGATGATCGGGCTGGGCCTTTTGGCAGCGACCAGCCTTGGCGGTTGGGCCAGCAGCGATCAGACCCATCATGCGCTGGGGGCTGGCGCCATTGGCACGATGACCGCCATCGTCATGCTGCGTGCGCTTCTGGGTCACTCGGGCCGCCCGATCGAGGCGACCCGCGCCGACACGCTGCTCTTCATCGTGCTTCATCTGGGGGCCGCATTGCGCGTCTGTGCAGGCTGGGTTGACGACCCCACACCGCTTTATCACGCGGGTGGGCTGTTCTGGGCAGTGGCCATGATCGCACTTGCATTGCGCGCTTTCCCCATTGCCATCGCGCCGCGCCTCTAGTTAGGTCGGGACAACATCTTTCGAAAAGGAACGCGCCATGGAAACGATTTCGGAAAACGCCTGTTTCGGCGGCACCCAAGGGGTCTATAAACACGCTTCGGAGGCAAGCGGTACGGACATGACCTTTGGCCTGTTCCAACCCGCCGAAGCGCAGGACGGCCCCGTGCCCGTGCTGTGGTATCTGTCGGGCCTGACCTGCACCCATGAAAACGCCATGACCAAGGCGGGCGCACAGGCGTGGGCCGCCGAACAAGGCATCGCGCTGATCTTCCCCGACACCAGCCCGCGTGGCGAGGGTGTGGCCAATGACGATGCCTATGATCTGGGCCAAGGTGCCGGGTTCTATGTGAACGCCACGCAGGATCCGTGGGCGCCGCATTTCCAGATGTGGGATTACATCACCGAGGATCTGCCCGACCTCGTCTTCAACAATTTCGCGCTGGACGCGGAACGCCAAGGCATCACCGGCCATTCGATGGGCGGCCACGGCGCGTTGACCATCGCGATGACCCTGCCGGAACGCTTCCGCTCGGTCTCGGCCTTCTCGCCGATCTGCAATCCGACTGCTTCGGATTGGGGTAAGAAGCAGCTGGGCGCCTATCTGGGTGACGACACGACCAAATGGGTCGCGCATGATGCCAGCCTGCTGATGAAGAATGTGGGCTTCGACGGCCCGATGCTGATCGACACCGGCACCAAGGACCAGTTCATCGACCTTCTGAGGCCCGAAACGCTGGCCAGCGCCATCGCCGCCCGTCGGCAAGAGGCCGTGTTCCGCATGCAGCCGGGCTATGACCACAGCTATTTCTTTGTCTCGACCTTCATGGAAGACCACGTGAGTTTCCATGCCGAGGCGCTGTGGGCGTAACCTGATGGCCCTTTATATCGACGCAGATGCCTGCCCGGTGAAGGCCGAGGCCGAGGCCGTCGCGACCCGCTATAAGACCCAAATGTTTCTGGTGTCGAATGGCGGGCTGCGGCCGTCGCCGAACCCTCTGGTCGAGATGATCTATGTCCCCGACGGCCCAGACGTGGCCGACATGTGGATCGCCGACCGTGCGGGGCCGGGTGACGTGGTGGTGACCGGGGACATCCCGCTTGCTGCCAAATGCGTCGAAGCCGGGGCCGAGGTGTTGCGCCATAACGGCGAGCGCTTCACCCAAGCCAATGTGCGCGAACAGCTTGCCATGCGCGACCTGATGGCCGACCTGCGTGCGGCCGATCCCTTCCGTCAGGGCGGCGGCAAAGCGTTCTCGAAAGCCGACCGCGCGCGGTTCCGGCAGGCGTTGGACACCGCCTTGCGCCGCTGCGCCTCGGCGGGTTGACCAAAACGTCAGCGTCGGTTTTTGCCAAGTTTTCCCCTTAATTGACCTTGCGTCACCGTGCTTCGCTGATCTTATTAAGGACAGCCCTTCTGCATGCTTGCGGGCCGGGTTGGCGGCAGCATGATGCGTGCTGTGGTAGGCGTTATGCACATCATGCTGGCGACATTTGTGCCAAAACCATTTTCAAACACCGGGGGAAGGCAACCGCTTTCCCCTTTTTTCTTGGGCAATTCAACGCAATTGCTTGCCTATCGGACCGTCCGGGACTAGGCAGGAATGAACACTGACCGGAGGGCAAGCCATGCCGCATAGCGACCCGAAAACGCTGGTCTCGACCGACTGGCTGGCGAAACATTTGAAAGATCCCGACCTGCGCATCCTGGATGCCAGCTGGTACTTGCCGGATATGAACCGGGACGCGAAGGCCGAATATGACGCGGCCCACATTCCCGGTGCGCGCTTCTTCGACATTGACGAGATCGCGGATCTGCGCTCGGACCTGCCGCACATGATGCCTCCTGTCGAGAAATTCATGTCCCGCGTGCGCGCGATGGGCGTGGGCGATGGGCACCAGATTGTTGTCTATGACGGCATGGGCCTGTTTTCCGCTGCCCGCGTCTGGTGGATGTTCCGCCTGATGGGCCACAAGGACATCGCGGTTCTGGATGGTGGTCTGCCGAAATGGCAGGCCGAAGGTCACCCGGTCGAAGATATGCCCCCCGTCATCCGTGACCGCCACATGACGGTTACGCGTCAGGCGCATATGGTTAAGGACGTCACGCAGGTGGCGGCGGCCTCGAAACTTGGTGATTACGAGATCATTGACGCCCGCGGCGCCGAACGTTTCCGTGGCGAGGTGCCGGAACCGCGCGAGGGTCTGCGCGCCGGGCACATCCCGAACTCGAAAAACGTACCGTTTGCCACGCTGCTGAATGCGGATGGCACGATGAAATCCCCCGAAGACACCCGCGCCGTGTTCGAGGCTGCGAATGTCAATTTGGACAAACCCGCCATCCTTAGCTGCGGCTCGGGCGTGACGGCCGCGATCCTTGCGCTTGCGCTGGAACGGCAGGGCCATGACCGCCACGCGGTCTATGATGGCAGCTGGTCCGAATGGGGCATGTATTCCGACCTGAAAGTCGAAACCGGAGAGTAGACGATGTTCACCAACCTGAAAGCCCAGCCCAAAGACAAGATCATGGCGCTGATGCAGCAGTACCGCGAAGACCCGCGCGAAGGCAAAATTGACCTTGGCGTTGGCGTGTACAAGAACGCGCAGGGCATCACCCCCGTGATGCGTGCCATCAAAGCGGCCGAGAAGGTGCTGTGGGATATCGAAGGCACCAAAGCCTATACCGGCCTTGCTGGTGATCCGGCCTATGGCAACGCGCTGACCAAGCTGGTTCTGGGCGATGCTGTGCCGTCCGGTCGTCTGTCGATGGCTGCCCAACCCGGCGGTACCGGCGCGATCCACCAAGCGGTCGAGCTGATTAAGATGGCTTCGCCCGACGCGACGATCTGGCTGTCGGCGCCGACTTGGCCGAACCACCCCTCGATCATCAAGCACCTTGGCATGAACATGGCCGAGTACCGCTATTTCGACAATGAAAGCCGCGCGGTTGATTTCGACGGGATGATGGAAGACCTGAAGAGCATCAAGGCGGGCGACGCGGTGCTGCTGCACGGCTGCTGCCACAACCCGACCGGCGCGAACCTGACCCTGCCCCAGTGGAAAGAGGTCGCTGCGCTGATCGTTGAAAAAGGCGCGACCCCGCTGATCGACATTGCCTATCAGGGCTTCGGTGACGGTTTGGAAGAAGACGCCGCTGGCGTGCGCCTGATCGCGCAGGCCGTGCCTGAAGCAATGATCGCGGCCAGCTGCTCGAAAAACTTCGGGATCTACCGCGAGCGGACCGGGCTGCTGACCTGTATCTCGGAAAACGCCGAGCAAGCGGGCGTGACCCAACAGAACCTGACCCACCTGAACCGTCAAAACTTCAGCTTCCCGCCCGATCACGGCGCCCGTCTGGTGACCATGATCCTTGAGGATGAAGGTCTGAAAGCAGACTGGATGGCCGAACTGGAAGAGGTCCGCACCGGTATGCTGGGACTGCGCGAACAACTGGCCGGCGAGCTGCGCGCCCGCACAGGATCGGACCGCTTCGGCTTCATCGCCGACCACCGCGGCATGTTCTCGCGCCTCGGCGCCACGCCCGAACAGGTCGAAGCCCTGCGCGTCGACCACGGCATCTACATGGTCGGAGACTCGCGCATGAACATCGCGGGGTTGAATGAAGAGACCGTGCCGATCTTGGCGGAAGCGATTGCGAAGGTTGGGGTGTAAATTACCCCTTCCCTTGTTGAAAACACTGAACCCACCGAAGCTGTGGGTTCAGCACACACCCCGCGCAAACTGCCGTAGCGTAAATTTGCCAATATTCACAGCGGAATCCCCATAGGGTCTTCCCCAAGGCATTCCCAACCCTATATAAACTGACGTCGACCCAGCTAAGACCGAATGTGAAAGGGAAGCGCGAAAATGATCACTGAAGACGACCTGTTGGCCGCACGCACAGCATGGGGGAACGCGCTGATTGCGATTTCTAAGGCTTACGAGGAAAACGGAATCGAAGCCGCTCGCACACTTGCCACTCAAACCCTTGATGCGGCCTATGGCTACAACATGGGACCAGTTCTGTTCAAGCCAACGCTCAGCGGCGGCGCGCAAACCTTCCGCACCACTCAGCAAGGCGCCTTGTCCTATTTCGTAGGGCATGATGACACCTACCCGCAAGATGGCGGTTTTGCACTGCGGAACTGGCGCGAGGTACGCTTTGAAACAGCGGCCAGCTTCATTAACGGCAATGTTGGCATGTGGATGGGCTGGGCTTATTTCACTGATAAGGATGGCAACACTACGAAGGCAGACAAAACCTTCGGCTATCAGAAAGACACAGAAGGGACGCTGCGCGTGGTAGTGCACCATTCGTCCCTGCCGTTTGAGGGCTAAGCCGCCCTTTTCCGTCGGCAAGTCCAGCATAGGGCAGCTTGGACTTGTCCGGGGCAACACAAAGAAAAGGGGGCTTTCCAGCCCCCTTTCGAATTCTAACATCCAGTCCACATCGCCCTGTCGCTAGGACGGCCGATAACCCGTTCCCGCGTATTACGTGGCGGGTCTCAACCCGAGTTTCGTGAGGATAATCGTCAGAGGGCAAAAGCCCGTCAGTCCGGCTTGGAACAGGTTCAGGCCAACGAATGCCGTGAACCAAAGCCAGCTCACCGAGGTGATATCGATCTGCCCATTGGCCTGAGCCAGTCCAAGGCTGATCAGAACGAACAGTCCTGCGATGGACATTGTTGCGCGTTGTGCATTCATTTTTCGCTATCCAGTATCTTTGTGACCGAGTTTCCCCTCTATCACATATTAATTTCCGAATGTGAAGACTTGCCATTGTCGCAGCGCGGTCAGTAAAACGGCAAGGGAGAACGTAAAGAACGGAGCCCCTTGGCTCTCTTTTCCACCCTGTTGGCCTTGGTCTAGTGCCGGCCTTAGAAAACCGCGCCGAGCCAACCCGGCGCAGTTGTTTCGTGTTACCCGTTGGTGAATTCCGGGTAGGCTTCCATGCCCAATTCGGCCATGTCCAAGCCATTCACTTCCTCTTCGCTGACACGCAGACCGATACGTGGCATTTCTAATACAACCAGAAGAAAAGCATTAATGCAGTATACAAAGGCCTGAATCACTTTGTTACCAGTACGAAGAAAGTTTTCTAAAAAGGATCTAATTATGACTCATAAATACTCCGCGCTGACATCGCTTACCTTAGCTGCGGCACTGACCGGCACGGCAACATTTGCGGGCTCTCTCGAAGCGCCAACTCCTGATGCGCGCGTCGCGCCTGAAGCAGCTGCCGTGACCGACTTTTCTGGCTCCTATGTAGGTGCATCCGTGGGCTCGATCACAAGCGGCGAAGGAACCTACATGTACGATGGCGTGCCCGGTGACTTCTATGCTTTGGAGGGTAATGGCTATGGTCTCTTCGCTGGCCACAACTGGCAACGAGGAGCTCTTGTCTATGGTGCGGAGATTGCACTCACCTCAATGAATGGCGAAATGCCATCCGCCGATCCGGGCACCTTCCTGAAGAGCGCTATCGACTTGAAAGGACGCCTTGGCTACGTCTTTGGCAACGCATTGGCATATGGGTTTGTCGGTTACAGTTCAGGCGATTGGACCAATGCACCCTCCAACCCGTTGACCAACCCAAACCTGTCCGGAATGAACTACGGAGCAGGCATCGACTATAAGATCAACGACTGGACCGTAGGCGCGGAATACATCCATCGCAAAATGGATGCGGGCTTCAACGAAAATTCCAATGGAATCGAAGCCGATTTCGGAATGGTTCAGCTGAGGGTCAGCTATAAATTCTAAAGCTATGCTTTAAGACAGGCACAACACCCAGCTTCATATTCGCCTGTCACAGTTCGGCCCTCGGCATTCGCCGAGGGCTTTTTTTGTGACTCGATGCAAACATCAAATTCTTACGGGCATCGCGCAAAAGAAAAGGGGGCCTTTCAGCCCCCTTTTCCACCCTGTTGGCCTTGGCATTTGCGCGGCCAGCGTGTGCCGGGGGTTTGTCCCCCGGCGTTTATGTCTTACCCGTTGGTGAATTCCGGGTAGGCTTCCATGCCCAGCTCGGCCATATCCAAGCCATTCACTTCTTCCTCTTCGCTGACACGCAGACCCATGGTGGCCTTGATGATCGAGAAGAAGATGTAGCTTACGACGAAGACGAAGATGCCGATTGCCAGAAAGCCCATGATCTGGGTGCCAAAGCTGGCGTCGGTGTTGGTCCAAGCTACGATGAACGTACCCCAGAAACCTGCAACCAGGTGTACCGGGATGGCACCAACCACGTCGTCGATCTTCAGCTTGTCCAGCAGCGGGACCACGAAGACTACGATTGCGCCACCGATGCCGCCGATGATCAGCGCTTGGAACAGCGAGGGTGCCAGCGGTTCGGCGGTGATCGAGACCAGACCAGCCAGTGCGCCGTTCAGGGTCATCGTCAGGTCGACCTTCTTGAACATCACTTGGGTCATGATCATCGCGACAACAGCACCTGCAGCAGCAGCCATGTTGGTGTTGGCGAAGATACGTGCCACGTCCGAGACGTCCGAGATGGTGCCCATGGCCAGCTGCGAGCCGCCGTTGAAGCCAAACCAACCCAGCCACAGGATGAACGTACCCAGAGTTGCCAGCGGCAGGTTCGAACCCGGCATCGGGATCGTGCGGCCGTCTTTATACTTGCCGATACGCGGTCCAAGGATCAGGACACCCGCCAGTGCAGCGAAGCCACCCGCAGCGTGCACCAGTGTCGAACCCGCGAAGTCCGAGAAGCCAGCTACCGACAACCAGCCGCCGCCCCACTGCCAGCTTGCCTCAATGGGATAGATGAAGCCGGTCAGAACAACAACGAAGGCCAGGAAGGGCCACAGTTTGATACGTTCAGCCAGCGTACCCGATACGATCGAGGCCGTGGTGGCACAGAACATCAGCTGGAAGAAGAAGTCCGACGCACCCGAGGCATAGCCGACGTCTACGGCATCAGCAGCAACGCCAACCGGATCAAGCGAGGTGACAGCGAAGAACGGACCCAGCCAGCCTTCGATCAGCCAGTCGCCGGGATACATGATGCCGTAACCGGCCAGCCAGTACATGATCGCCGCGATCGAGAAGAGCGCGATGTTCTTGGTCAGCTGCATGGTCACGTTTTTGGATCGCACAAGACCAGCTTCCAGCATGGCAAAACCCGCGGCCATCCAGAAGACCAGGAAGCCACCGACCAGGAATAGGACCGAAGTCAGAATAAAGCCGGTATGTGCGGCCGCTTCGCCTTCTGCGAAAGCCAGCCCCGGCAGTGCGGCCAGCAGGGCCGTCGAAATCAGAAGTTTGCGTGTCATCGTCTGTCCTTTCACGCTTATACGGCGTCAGCGCCGGTTTCGCCCGTACGCACGCGCATGGCGTCCGACACGTCGAGGGTGAAGATCTTACCGTCACCGATCTTGCCGGTGTGCGCGGCCTTGGCGATGGTCTCGACGACCTCGGCGGCCAGATCGTCATTCACGACGATCTCAAGCTTGATTTTCGGCAAAAAGTTCACGGCGTATTCCGCGCCGCGATAGATCTCGGTGTGACCGGATTGGGCGCCAAAGCCCTTGATTTCAGAAACCATCATGCCGGTGACGCCTACGGTGGTCAGAGCCTCGCGTACGTCTTCCAGCTTGAACGGTTTGATCGCTGCAATGATCAGTTTCACGTTCTTTCCTTTCCTTCCTCGGCATGGCGTGGTCACCATGCGCTTGAGGCAAGTCAGACGCCGCAGCGCAGCAAAATGCACGAGAACGGGCATAAATTGGGCAGGAAAGCTGACCTGAAAACCGGTCACGCCCGGAAATTGACGCGGTTGCCTAGGGCAGTGATGAAAAATGCGGCAGCGCGAAAAGTCGCGCGCTAACAGGCTTGGGGCTACACTTGCCCGTAACGAATCGCTAAGTCACAAATGACAAGCCCAGAGCAGACACCGAGCAGACCCGGACGAGTATCATGAGCCAATCTGGCCAGAAACGCCCCCCTTTGGTGGCAGACAAGCGTTATCCTGCGAAAAAGGCGGCGCCCAAGAAGCCCGCGCGCAAGGCTACGACCACCAAGCGCAAGGCAGCCCCCAAGCGGCGCGGTGGGGGCGGCGGCGGGCCGAAGAAGCCACGCTCGATCCTGATGTGGCCTTTCGTCTTGATCGGTTGGGTGTTCCGGCTGTTCTGGCGTTTGATGTGGAAGGGCGCGGTGGTCACGGCGATGATCATCGGGCTTGCCGTGTTCTACTTCGCATCCACCATGCCCGAACTGAACGCAATGCTGGACGGTCGGGCCAAGGGGTCTGTCACCATTCTGGACCGCTATGGCGAGGTCTACGCCTGGCGCGGGGATCAGCGCGGACGCACCATCACCACCGAAACCGTCAGCCCGCATCTGAAGAATGCGGTGGTCGCAACCGAAGACAAACGGTTCTACGGTCACTTTGGCCTCAGCCCACGCGGGATCGCCAGCGCGGTGCGGATCAACTTGCGCGAAGGGCGCGGGCCTTTGTCGGGTCACGGTGGCTCGACCCTGACCCAGCAGGTCGCCAAGCTTCTGTGCTTGGGCGTGCCGTATGATCCCGACCAATGGAAGAACGAAGCCGCCTACGAGGCTGACTGCCGCCAAGGATCGCTGTGGCGCAAGATGAAAGAAGCCGTCTATGCGATGGCGTTGGAAACCAAGTTCACCAAGGACGAGATCCTGACGATCTATATGAACCGCGCCTATCTGGGGGCGGGCTCGTTCGGATTTGACGCGGCCTCGCAGCGTTATTTCGCCATCCCCGCATCCGATCTGAACCCGGCGCAGGCCGCGATGCTGTCGGGGATGCTGACCGCCCCGTCACGCTTTGCACCGACCAACAACCTGAAACGTTCGCAGGATCGGGCAGCAACGGTTTTGCGCCTGATGAACGAACAGGGCTATTTGTCGGACAAGGAAACCGCGCAGTATCAAGCGAACCCCGCTGTTCTGTCGAAAGCCGCCAAGGCGCAGGCGGGTGGATATTTCGCGGATTGGATCATGGGCGACCTGCCCGCCTTCCTGACCCGCAAGACGACCGAGGACGTCATCATCAAAACCACGCTCGACCCGCGCATTCAGAAAGCGGCGGAAGATGCGATGGCCAAGGTCTTTGACGAAAAGGTCTCGGAAGGGTCAAAAGCGCAGGCCGCGATTGTGGTGATGAGCGCCGATGGCGCGGTGCGTGGTCTGGTCGGCGGGCGTGAAACCCGTGTGACGGGCGCGTTCAACCGCGCCACGCAGGCGAAACGCCAGACCGGATCAGCCTTCAAGCCCTTCGTCTATGCCGCCGCGCTGGACATGGGGTATCAGTGGAACGATTTCGTTGTCGACGAACCCTATTGCCTGAACATCGCAGGCTCGGGCGAATGGTGCCCCAAGAACTATTCGAAGAAATTCTATGGCCCGGTCAGCTTCACCGAAGCCTTGGCCAAGTCCCTGAACATCCCCGCCGTGAAGGTTTCGGAAGAAGTCGGGCGCGAGGCTGTGCGCTCGGTCGCGTCGATGTTTGGCATCGAAAGCGATCTGGCCGCGGGTCCGGCGCTGGCGCTTGGCGCCTCGGACGGGACGCTTCTGGAAACCACCGGCGCCTATGCGGGCATCCTAAATGGTGGATCATCGGTGACGCCCTATGGCCTGACCGAGCTAAGCCTTGTCGGCGACCGTGATCCCCTGATGACCCAGACCGGCGGCATCGGCGAGCGCGTGATCTCGCGCGAGGCGGCCGCACAGCTGACATATATGATGAACCGCGTGATCGAGGAAGGTACCGGCACGCGCGCGCGGATCGACGGGCTTGAGATCGCAGGCAAGACCGGCACAAGCCAATCGGCGCGCGATGCGTGGTTCATCGCCTTCACGGCGGACTATGTGATGGGCATCTGGATGGGCTATGACGACAACACGCCCCTGAAAGGCGTGACCGGCGGCGGCCTTCCCGCCGAGATGTGGCGCGAAGCGATGGTGAACATCCAATCACAACTGGTCCCAACGCCGCTGCCGATGATCCGCCCAGATTTCGTGCCCCAGTTCGACGGGCGCACCATGAACTCGGGCGAACCCGGCTTCCAAGTCAGCCCACAGAATGGTCAGGGCGGCGGATCGGTGGGCGAGGCCGTCGAAGATGTATTTATCGGCGTGCTCCGGTCCATCTTCGGCCAAGGCAACTGATCCAAGAGACACTCAAAGTAAAAGCCCCGGCACATTGGCCGGGGCTTTCTTTATTCTATGGGGCGAAGATCAGCCCTTCTTCAGATCTGCGATCAGCCGGTCCAAATCCCCCTTGCGACGGTCCAGCATCGCGCCGATTTCCTTACGCTCGGACTTCACGATCGAGATGCCTTCGACCTGCATGTCGATGAATTTGCCATTCTTGGCAGCAACGACAAACACAACGTCAAAGGGCGAATGCCCCCGCAGCGTTGTCTTGGTCAGAACTTCAAACCGGGTTTTCACCTGAGTTGTGCTGACAACATCAATGCGCCCGCCCTCGAACTCGCGAAAGCGGCTGCCATAACGGCGTGCCATATAGGTGCGGAAGGCTTTGACGAAGGCGCTTTTCTGCGCGGCGCTGGCCGACCGGCCATCGGGGCCGAGCGCGGACAGGGCGATGAAGTTCACATCGGCATATTGTGCGAACACATCTTCGAAACGCTTGATCATCGTCGCCTCGGGTGCGCCCGAGTTGATGATCGCGTTGATGTCACGCACAACCTTGCCGATCAGGCTTTCCGCCTGAGACGCAGAGATCGCGGCCAAGGCACGCCCCGGCATCGCAGCCAAAACGCCCAGTCCAGCCAACCCACCAACAAAGGCGCGGCGTGTCATAGAGGTCTCGTTACCCATCATACGCATCGTAAATATCCTCAAGCTCGTCATCTTCCACTTCAACGCCCAGCTCGTAACGGCGCGAGTCCAGATAGTAGAGTTGCATCAGCTCATAGCCGGTTTCGCTCTCGTAAAATTCATCCACGGTATCGCTGAACTGGTAGCGATCACCAAACTTAGACAGAACCCAAGCCGCTTTGGGCAGGTGTTTCACGTCAGTCGGCAAGGCCCAGCTGAGCGGGTTAAAGGCGAAGTCCACCACGATCCCGACGGCGTCACGTTCGGTCGATGGGCCGAAGAAGGGCAGAACCACATAGTCCCCTTCCGACACACCCCAAACGTGCAGAGTTTCACCAAAATCGCTGCCGCGTTCTTCTAGACCAATATCGGTCGCTACGTCGAAAATGCCAAGCAGACCTAACGTAGAGTTGAACACGAAGCGGACCGTGTTGTGGACGGCGTCTTCGACATTGCCCTGCAACAGGTTGTTCGCGACCACGCCCGGCAAGGACGCATTGTCCGAGAACGCCGAGACCGAGTCGCGCACGGGTTGGGGTAGCACGGTGCCATAGGTGTCAGAGGCGGGAGACACAAACACGCGATCCAGCTTGATGTTGGCACGGTGGGTGCGGCGGTTCTGTTCCGCATGCGGATCGTCATAGCCAGAAGGCGTGGGCGCTGTTGCACAAGCACTTAGCCCCATCAGCGCCAGACCGGCCAGCACCACCACATATTTTGAATTTCTTTTCGTCACGTGAACTATCACTAATCTTGGTGTTATCTGCTTATTCCGGCAACACATAGTAGATGTAGCCCTAATGCACAGATGTTAAGGCTTCTGCAGCATTTGAATGTGACTATTTGGCGACAGGTACAAGCAGAATCCCGCCAAGCGTATGCTGTTCGACGGGCTGCTGGCAAGCAATCGCAGGAACAAGCTAGACCGACATGAAACAGAACCAACTGCTTCAAGGGCTGGAGGAACTCCGATCTAAGCGCCGCAAGTTGCGCGGATTGATGTGGGCCGTCGCGCTGTTCTCGGTCTTCGTGAACCTGCTGATGCTGACAGCGCCGATCTATATGCTGCAGCTCTATGATCGGGTGCTGGGCAGCCGCTCCGAGGCAACGCTGATCGCCCTGACCCTGTTGATGGGCTTCCTGTTTCTGATGATGGGCATTCTGGATTATGCCCGGGCCCGCATTCTTGCGCGGGCCGGGGCGCAGTTTCAGGCCTCGCTTGATCATCGGGTGTTTTCGGCCGTCCTGCGCCAACCAATCAAGGAGGGCGGCACCACGGCAGGTCTGAAGGATCTTGAGGCGGTGCAAAAACTGCTGTCCAGCCCGGTTATTACAGCCGCCTTCGACATCCCGTGGACTCCGGTCTTCCTGCTTGCCATCAGCATCTTTCACCCGTGGCTGGGCATTCTGGCCATCGTGGGCGGGGCGGTATTGATCGGCATCACGGTGCTGAACCAGGTCATGACCAAGGGGCCGTTGACCACAGCCACCATCGCGGCACACCACGCGGATCAATTGGCCGAACAGATGCATGTCGAGGCCGAAATGGTCCGCGCGCTTGGCATGTCCAGTGGAGCGTATAAGCGGTGGCATCAGTCGCGCGAGGTGTCGCTGTACGAAAACCTACGCGCTTCGGATCTGTTGGGGCAGTTTTCCACCATGTCCAAGACGTTCCGCCAGTTCCTGCAATCCGCAATGCTGGGACTTGGGGCGTATCTGGCGTTGAAGGGCGAGATCTCGCCGGGTGCGATGATCGCGGGATCAATCCTGTTGGGCCGCGCCCTGGCGCCTGTCGATATGGCGGTGAACCAGTGGCAACTGGTACAGCGCGCGCGGTCTGGCTGGCAGGCTCTGGCCGAGCTTTTGGCCGAAACGCCACCGGAACAAGAACGCACCGCTTTGCCGCGCCCTGACGCAAAACTGAGCGTGGACAAGCTGACCGTCATTCCCCGCGGGGCAAACCGCGCCGTTCTGCGACAGGTCACGTTCGACTTGAACCCCGGCGAAGCATTGGGCGTCATCGGCCCCTCCGGCTCGGGAAAATCGACTCTGGCACGGGTGCTGACGGGCGTTGTCACCCCCGATGCAGGTACGGTGCGCCTGGGTGGCGCGTCGCTGGACAACTACACGCCTGACGCATTGGGACGCTATATCGGTTATCTGCCCCAGCGGGTGCAGATGTTCGAAGGCACGATTGCCGAAAATATCGCTGGGCTTGAGCTGCAACCAGACGCCACCGCCGTCGTGGCCGCGGCCCAGATGGCCGGTGCGCACGACCTGATCCTGTCGCTGCCCGATGGCTATGACACGCGGCTTGCACCGGGTGGCGCACCCCTGTCTGGCGGTCAGATGCAGCGCGTCGGGCTGGCCCGCGCGATCTATGGCGACCCGGTCATTCTGGTGTTGGACGAGCCGAACTCAAACCTCGACAACGAAGGCACGCAAGCGTTGAACAACGCGATCCGTGCCGTGAAGGACCGCGGCGGTGCCGTGATGATCATGGCCCACCGCCCTGCCGCCATTCGGGAATGTGATCTGCTTTTGATCATCAACGATGGCGTCGCCCGCAGCTTCGGCCCGCGCGACGAGGTGCTAAACAAGCATGTTCAGAACGCGCAGCAAATCCAGACAGCGCAGACGAGCGGGGGCACGCAATGACACAGGCACCCGACGCTCCGAACTTCTCGGCCCGCCGCCCGCTGATCCTTGGCTTCATCGCCTTGCTGGTCCTGATCGGCGGGTTTGGCACGTGGTCTGTTGCCAGCAAACTGTCCGGCGCCGTGATTGCCGAAGGGCAGGTGCAGATCGAACAGAACCGCAAGGTCGTTCAGCACCCGGACGGGGGTGTCGTGACCGAGATCTGGATCAAGGAAGGCGACGCGGTGCAGGCGGGCGATGTGTTGGTACGCTTGGACGCAGCGCAACTGGCCTCGCGCCTGACCATCATCGAGGGTCAGTATTTCGAGCTTCTGGCCCGCCAAGCCCGGTTCGAGGCCGAGCGGGACGGCACGGACATATTGGCATTTGATCCCGAACTGATCGACGTCGCCGCGAAAAATCCGGAAATCGACAGCCTCATGCAGGGGCAAATTCGTCTGTTTTCCTCGCGTATGGACGGGCTATCGACACAGCTTGAACAGCTCGACAAACGCAAGACTCAGATCTCGCGCCAACTGGACGGTTTGGACGCGCAGACGACTGCGCTAGGTGAACAGCTGTCCCTGATCCAAGAAGAACTGACAAACCAACAGACCCTGCTGGACAAGGGTCTGTCGCAAGCCTCGCGCGTGCTGGGCTTGAAACGCGAGGAAGCGGGTATTTCCGGACGGCTGGGCGAGCTGTCGGCCGCGCGCGCCGAGGCCGAGCTGCGTATCACCGAAACCGAGCTGCAAAGCATCGGACTGCAAACCGACCTGCGCGAACAGGCGATCTCGGAACTACGCGATTCCCGCGCCAACACCCGCGATCTGGCCGAACAGCGCCGTAACCTGCTGGAACAACTGGACCGCTTGGAAATCCGCGCACCCGTCACCGGCGTCATCCACGGGTTGCAGGTCTTTGCGGAACGCGCAGTGATCCAACCGGCACAGCCCTTGCTGTATGTCGTTCCGCAAGACCGCAATTTGGTGATCAACGCGCGGATTGAACCGCTGCATGTCGATCAGATCTATGTCGGCCAGACCGTGTACCTGCAGTTCCCGGCCTTCAACAGCCGCAAAACCCCGGACCTTTTGGGACATGTCACGCGTATTTCGGCGGATTCCTTCGTGGATGACGTAACCGGGCAGGCCTACTATCTGACCGAAATCCAGATGAATGACGGCGAGATTGATCGCCTGCCGGAAGGTGCGGTGCTGATCCCCGGCATGCCGGTCTCGGCCTTCATTCGCACCACGGATCGCAGCCCGATCCTATATTTGGTCGAGCCGCTGTTGGACTATTTCAAGAAAGCCTTCCGCGAGTCCTGATCACCGCGACGGGGAAAAGCGCGAAGGCGTCGGTTTCCCCCTTCCCATGATCCCGGACGCGGGCTAGCGTCCGGACAACGCCTGCCTGTCAGGCAAGTCAAACGAAAGGATCGCCCGATGAGCGCTTTTGAAACCCGCCTTGCAGAACTGGGCGTCACCCTGCCCGACGCCCCTGCCCCCGCTGCCAACTATGTGCCCTACGTTCAGGTCGGAGACCTCGTGCATGTCTCGGGTCAGATCTCGATGAAGGATGGCGCGTTCCTGACCGGAAAGCTGGGTGACGACATGAGTGCCGAAGAAGGTGCCGAAGCCGCACGCAGCTGCGCCATCGCCCTTTTGGCCCAAGTGAAAGCCGCCTGTGGTGGCGATCTGGACCGCCTGCAACGTGTGGTGAAGCTGGTGGGTTTTGTGAACTCGACCGCGGATTTCGGTGATCAGCCGAAAGTGATCAACGGCGCCTCGGACTTTATGGTCGAAGCACTGGGCGACGCGGGTCGTCACGCCCGTTCCGCTGTCTCTGCCGCCAGCCTGCCCTTTGGCGTGGCCGTCGAAATCGAAGGCATCTTCCAGATCAAATGACGCGCACACCCGTCCCGCTGCCGCAAAGCTTCTTTGACCGGCCGATTGCTCACCGCGCCTTGCACGACCTATCGGCAGGCCGCCCAGAAAACTCGCGCGCGGCCATTCGGGCCGCTGTGGACGCGGGCTATGGGATCGAGATTGATCTGCAAATGTCGAAAGACGGGCAGGCCATGGTCTTTCACGACTATGACCTGTCCCGCCTGACCGGCGTCAAAGGCCCGGTGCGCCAGCGCAATGCGGTCGAGCTGGGCGGCATTGCGCTGACCGGCGGGGACGAGGGCATTCCAAGCTTCGCCGAGGTACTGGACATCGTCGCTGGCCGCGTGCCTCTGTTGGTCGAGCTGAAAGACCAGCACGGCGCGATGGGACCGCATGATGGCGTGATGGAGAAAGCCACGGCGAAAGCGCTGGAAGGCTACACCGGAGACGTCGCGGTCATGTCCTTCAATCCCCATTCGGTTGCCGAATTTGGCAAGCACAACACTACCTTACCTCTTGGCCTGACGACCGAGGCCTACACGGACGAAGACACCGCGCTTCTGCCAGCCGCCACGCGCGCCCACCTGCGCGACATCCCTGATTTCGATCGGGTCAGTGCAAGTTTCATCAGCCACGACGTGCGCGATCTGGACAATCCTGCGGTCACACGCCTGAAGGAGCGCGGCGTGCCGGTTCTATGCTGGACCGTGCGATCGCAAGAGGTCGAGGCCGAGGCCCGCAAGATCGCCGACAACGTGACGTTCGAAGGCTATCTGGCTTGACCCGTCCAGCCCTCTGCCCCTCAATAGGACCGTGAGCGAAACCCAAGTCGACATCCGCACCCACCAATCCCTTGCCGCCATCCGCGCCGAGGATTGGGATGCCTGCGCCTGCCCCGAACGGGCCGCGGGCGGGCGGGCTTTGGACCCGTTCACCACCTATGCCTTTCTGTCTGCGCTGGAGCGTTCGGGATCGGTCGGGGAAAGCACGGGCTGGCATCCACAACACCTGACGGTCCACGCAGGCGATCAGGTCATCGCAGTGATGCCGCTCTATGTGAAAACCCACAGCCAAGGCGAATACGTGTTCGATCACGGCTGGGCAGATGCGTACGAGCGTGCCGGGGGAAGCTATTATCCGAAATTGCAATCCGCCGTCCCGTTCTCGCCCGTTACGGGCCGCCGGTTCCTGACCCGCCCCGGGCATGCGCAAATCGGGCAAGCGGCCCTTGTACAGGGCATGGTGCAGATCGCCGCGGACAATCAGATCAGCTCGGCCCATGTGACGTTCTGCACGGGGGAAGAGGCTGCGGCGGGCAAGGCGATGGGGCTCTTGACCCGCGAAGGGCTGCAGTACCATTGGCAGAATGACTGCTACGCGGATTTCGATGCGTTTTTGAGCGCGCTGAGTTCGCGCAAGCGCAAGCAGATCCGCAAGGAACGTCGCATTGCGCAAGGCTTCGGCGGACAGATCCTGTCGCTCACCGGCGACCAGATTCGACCAGAACACTGGGATGCCTTCTGGCATTTCTATCAGGACACTGGCGCCCGCAAATGGGGCCGCCCCTATCTGACCCGTGCCTTCTTTGATCAGCTTCATGACACGATGGCCAAGGATGTGCTTCTGGTGCTGGCCGAACGCGAGGGCCGCCCTGTAGCCGGTGCGCTAAACGTGATCGGCCGCGATACGCTGTTCGGTCGCTATTGGGGCTGTGTCGAGGACCACCCGTTTCTGCATTTCGAGCTGTGCTATTATCGGGCCATTGACTATGCCATTCAGCACGGGTTGGACCGTGTCGAGGCCGGCGCGCAGGGCGAGCACAAACTGGCGCGCGGCTATCTGCCCGTCACCACCCATTCGCTGCACTGGATCAACGACCCCGGCTTTCGCGAGGCCGTCGATCAGTTTCTTCAGTCAGAACGCAAGGCCGTGGCGCAGGACATCGACATCCTGACCTCCTACGGCCCGTTCAAATCCGTGGATGTGTCGGAACACGACTGATGGGCTTAGCCCTGAATGGCCTCGAGCATCGCCTCGCCCGCCGAGATGCCGCACATGCCGGGGTTGTCCTCGATATGCAGGATCTTCACCTCGCCATCCACCACATAGGCACCATAGCGTTTCGAGCGGTTGACCAGACCCACATGCGGCGCGGTGAAGTCCATGCCGACCGCCTTGGTATACTCGGACAAGGCATCCGACAGGAACACCAGCCCGGCCTCGGCGGCGCCGGTCGCATCTGCCCAAGCACTCATGACGAACGGATCGTTGGCGGCGATACAGATCACATCGTCCACTCCTGCCTCATCCAGCGCGGGCTTGGTGCGGATATAGCTGGGCACATGGGCAGTCGAACAGGTGCCCGAAAACGCACTGGGCACAGCAAAGATCACCACGTTGCGCCCGGCCAGCAGGGACGACAGGCTGACAGATTCGGGGCCTTCAGCCCCCATCCGCAGCAGATTTACATCAGGTAACGTGTCACCAACACTTAGGGTCATTCGCGCATTCCTTACTTATGATTCAGTAAATTGACTTTTGACTTCTTTCGGCGCCATGTCATCCAACAATCTTGTGTAGAGACAGAATGCCAATCGTTGCCAAAGCAACTATTTTCGGCCTATCGTCCCCTGACAGAAACGCGGAGAAAACCATGAGCCATATCGTCGTGATCGGAGCCGGACAGGCCGGAGCATCGCTGGTCGCCAAACTGCGCAATGCGGGCTTCGACGGAGAGGTCACTTTGATCGGCGCCGAAAACGCACCGCCCTATCAGCGCCCGCCCCTGTCCAAGGCCTATCTGCTGGGCGAGATGGAGCTGGAGCGGCTCTATCTGCGCCCCGAAAATTTCTATGCCGACCAGAACATCACCCTGCGGCTGGACACCCGCGTGGACGCAATTGATGCGGCAGCGAAAGAGGTCGTGATCGGGGACGAGCGTATCGCCTATGACCAACTGGCCATCACCACCGGATCGACCCCGCGCTATCTGCCTGCTGCGATTGGCGGCGATTTGGACGGCGTGCACGTGGTGCGCACCTTGGCCGATGTGGACGGCATGGCGCCCGAGTTCTCCGAAGGCCGCAGCGTGTTGATCATCGGCGGCGGCTATATCGGGCTGGAAGCCGCAGCGGTGGCTGCCAAGAAAGGTTTGAAGGTCACGCTGGTTGAAATGGCCGACCGCATCCTGCAACGTGTCGCCGCGCCCGAGACCTCGGACTATTTCCGCACACTGCACACCGCGCACGGCGTCGATATTCGCGAGGGCGTCGGGCTGGACCGCCTGACCGGTGAGGGCCGCGTAACGGGCGCCACCCTGTCGGACGGCACCAAACTGGACATTGATTTCGCCATCGTCGGTGTGGGCATCGCCCCCGACAGCGCGCTGGCCGAAAGCGCGGGGCTTGATCTGGACAACGGCATCAAGACCGATGCGCAGGGCCGCACTTCGGATGCGTCGATCTGGGCGGCGGGCGATTGCGCGTCCTTCCCCTATCGCGGCGCGCGGATCCGTCTGGAAAGCGTCCCCAACGCCATTGATCAGGCCGAGATCGTCGCCCGCAACATGCTGGGCGAAGGCGTCGACTATGTCGCCAAGCCGTGGTTCTGGTCGGATCAGTATGACGTGAAGCTGCAGATCGCGGGGCTGAACACGGGCTATGACAATATCGTCACCCGCCCCGGCGACAAGGATGGCAGCGTCAGCTTCTGGTACTATCAGGGCAACACGCTTCTGGCTGTGGACGCGATGAACGACCCGCGCGCCTATATGGTTGGCAAGCGGCTGGTCGAAGGCGGGAAGTCGCCCGACAAAGCCGCCGTGGCCGATCCGGGGACCGAGTTGAAAGCCCTTCTGGCATGAGGATCATCGCAGGTCGTTTTCGCGGGCTTGCGCTGGCGAGTGTCGGCAAAGGGGACGCGGGCGCACATCTGCGCCCCACCACCGACCGCGTGCGCGAAAGCCTGTTTTCCATGCTGACCGGCGGGCGCTTTGGCGACCCGATCGAAGACGCCCGCGTGCTGGACCTGTTTGCAGGCACGGGCGCGCTGGGGCTTGAGGCGCTGTCGCGCGGGGCGTCCCATGTCACCTTGGTCGATGACGGGCGCAAAGCGCTGTCGCTGATCCGCGAGAACATCCAGAAATGCCGCTGCGCGGATGAGGCAACGATCCTGAAACGCGACGCCACACGTCTGCCCGAAGGCACGCCGCATGACCTGATCTTTCTGGACCCGCCTTACGGCAAAGGGCTGGGCGAAAAGGCGTTGGCGGCGGCGATCAAATCCGGTTGGGTCGCCGACGGCGCGCTGATCGTGTGGGAGGACAACACGCCGGTGATCCCGCCGGCGGGCGTTACCCAGCTGGACAGCCGCCGCTATGGCGACACGGTGATCACGATCTGCGAATACGCAGGGTCGTAGAAGGCACCACAGATTCAACGAAGATTCGGTGACTAGGGGGAAACCTGAAAAAGTTTCCCCTAAGTCAACTTTGCGTTCATCCCCAGGTCGGATGGAACTTTCCAGCAGGCGACAGGGTGAAGATCTCGCACCCGTCCGCAGTCACGCCGACCGAGTGTTCGAACTGCGCCGACAGCGACTTGTCGCGGGTGATCGCGGTCCAGTCATCAGACAGGATCTTGGTTTCCGGGCGGCCCAGATTGATCATCGGCTCGATGGTGAAGAACATGCCTTCTTCCAGCACAGCACCGGTGCCGGGGCGGCCATAATGCAGGACGTTGGGCGGGGCGTGGAAGACACGGCCCAGACCGTGGCCACAGAAATCGCGGACGACGGACATGCGCTGTGCCTCGGCATATTTCTGGATGGCGTGACCGATATCGCCGAACGTGTTGCCCGGCTTGACGGCGGCGATGCCCTCCATCAGCGCGTCATGGGTGACTTGGATCAGTCGATCCGCGAAGGACTTGATCTTGCCCACCTTGTACATGCGGCTGGTGTCGCCATACCACCCATCGACGATCACGGTGACGTCGATGTTCAGGATATCGCCCTCGACCAGCTCGTCATGCTTGCGACCGGTTTTGTCATTCTTCATCTTCGGCGTTTTCGAGCCGGGAATGCCGTGACAGACCACATGGTTCAGCGAAATACACGACGCGTGCTTATAGCCCTTATAGCCAATGGTGGCCGACACGGCGCCCGCCTCGTCCACCATCGCTTCAATCGCGGCGTCCAGCTCGGCGGTGGTTACACCGGGGGCAATCATCGGGGCCACACGGTCCAGAATCTCAGCCGCCAGCTTACCCGCTGCATGCATCCCTGCGAAATCCGCCGGGTCATAGAGGCGAATGCCTTCCTTGGTTACGCGCATCTTGTCGTCCATGGTGGTTTCCTTCTTCTGCCCCCTAGATAGGGCCTTCAGACCAAAGACGCCAGAGGGGCTGCAACATCGACCCCAGACGGCGAAATGCGTGTGCCCAAAACGATCACCTCGACCCCGGCGGCGCGGGCCGCATCAAAGGCCTGCCCATAGGCGGGATCAATATCGCGGGCCAGATCGAACCGGTCGCAATCGGTGCGCTGCACCAGATAGAGCATCACGGCCCGGTGGCCCTCGCCGACCATATTCGCCAGCTCGCCCAGATGCTTGGTGCCGCGGGCGGTCACGCTGTCGGGAAACTCGGCCAGACCGGGCTGGCGGGACAGGGTGACAGACTTCACCTCGACATAAGTCAGGCCTTCGCCTTCCAGCAGGAAATCAATGCGGCTCTTCTCGCCGTATTTCACCTCGGCCCGGACGGTGTGATAGTCGCCCAGCCCCGACACGACCCGCGCCTCAAGCGCGGCCTTCAGCGCGCGGTTCGGGACCGAGGTGTCCACGCCGGTAAAATGCCCATCCGCATGCTCGACCAACCGCCAACCAAACTTCAGCTTTTTCTTGGGGTCATCGTTAGGCTCAAGCCAGATTTTCGAGCCCGGCTCGGCCAGCCCCATCATCGATCCGGGATTGGCGCAATGGGCCGTGACTTCGCGACCATCTGTCAGCAGGCAGTCGGCAAGAAAGCGTTTATAACGACGGACAAGCGTGGCGGGCACAAGAGGGCTGGGAAATTCCATACCTCGGGCCTATACCGGAAACAGGAAAGGAACAAGCGATGCCCAACCCCTCTGCCGCAATGCTGGTGATCGGAGACGAGATTCTATCGGGCCGGACGCGGGATGCGAATATGCATCACCTTGCAGGTCGCCTGACCGAACACGGTATCGACCTGAAAGAGGTGCGCGTGGTGTCCGACGACGCCGACGCCATCGTGACCGCCGTGACAGCCCTGTCCGCTGGCTATGACCATGTGTTCACCTCCGGTGGCATCGGGCCGACACATGACGACATCACCGCCGATTGCATCGCCCGCGCCTTTGACGACCATATCGACATTCGCGACGACGCCCGTGATCTTCTGGCCGCCTATTACGCCGAAAACGGCCGCGAGTTTAACGAAGCCCGCCAGCGCATGGCGCGCATCCCGGATCGGGCCACGCTGATCGACAACCCTGTCTCGATCGCGCCCGGATTTACGCTGGAAAACGTGCATGTGATGGCAGGCGTCCCATCCGTCTTCAACGCGATGGTCGAAAGCGTTCTGCCCAGCCTGACCGGCGGAGCGCCTTTGGTGTCACGCACCGTGCGGATCGACCGAGGGGAAGGCGATATTGCGGGTCCGTTGGGGCAGCTTGTGCAGAACTATGCTACGCTCAGCTTTGGATCCTACCCGTTCATCGAAAACGGCGCGTTCGGCGTCAACATTGTTATTCGCGGCACGGATGCGGCCCTGATAAAGGACGCCGCCCGTTCGCTTCAAGACCAGTTCAAGGAGGCCACATGACAACGCCCCATCTTCCTACCCCCGAACAACTGATCGAGGTCTGTGAAGCCACCTGGCCCCCGGCCGCCACGCACCGCGTCGGCGCGTGGGTGGTGCGTGATGGCGCGGGCGGTGGCAAGCGTGTGTCCGCCGCGACCGAGAACTGGCCGACCACCGAAGCCGACCTGCCCGCCGCTGAAAAAGCGATGCGCGACATGGGCATGGATCCGCTGTTCCAAATCCGCGCAGGTGACGAGCATCTGGACGAGATGCTGGCGCAACACGGGTACGAGATCGTGGATCCGGTCAACATCTGGGTCATCCCCGTGGCCGAACTGACCCGCGAGCCTTTGCCGCCCGTGTCCGCCTTTGCGATCTGGCCCATGCTGTCGATCATGACCGAGCTCTGGGAAGCCGGCGGCATCCATGAACACCGCCGCGCCGTGATGGAGCGCGCGGATTGCCCCAAGACCGCCCTTCTGGCGCGCACCGATGACACGCCTGCAGGCGTTGGCTTTGTGGGCATCCATGACGGCATTGCGATGGCGCACGCCCTACATGTGGACACCAAGCTGCGTCGCATGGGCACTGGACAGAATCTGTTGAAACAGGCCGCCAAGTGGGCCGAAGATCAAGGCGCCGAATTCTTGTCGCTGATCGTGACCCAAGGCAACCACGCTGCAAATCCGCTGTATGCAAATCTTGGCATGCATCTGGTTGGGCACTACCATTACCGTGTGAAACGCTAAGAAGGATACAGCATGGCGCGCAAAACAAACGGTGTCACCGCCCTTGACCTGCCGATGGTCGACCCTCTGCCCGAAGACATCCAGAAATACTTCGACATCTGCGATGAAAAACTGGGGCTGATCCCGAATGTGCTGCAAGCCTATGCCTTCGATATGGCAAAGCTGCGCCCCTTCATGAACATGTATAACGAGGTGATGCTGGACGACAGCGGGCTGTCCAAGCTGGAACGCGAGATGATCGCGGTGGTCGTCAGCTCGATCAATCGGTGCTGGTATTGTCAGGTCGCTCACGGTGCCGCCGTGCGTCAGCTATCGGGCAATCCAATGCTGGGCGAGGCGATGGTGATGAACTGGCGCATGGCCGATCTGGATGAACGTCAGACCGCGATGCTGACCTTCGCGGAAAAGATCACCAAAGCGTCCTCGGAAACCTCGGAAGCCGATCGTCAGGCGCTGCGTGATGTTGGATTCTCGGATCGGGATATCTGGGACATTGCGGCGACGGTCGGGTTCTTCTCGATGTCCAACCGCATGGCATCCGCCGTCGGAATGAAACCAAACGACGAATACCACGCCCAAAGCCGATGATCCTGCCCCGCCGCCTGCTTGCCCTTGCCTGTGTGGTCGCCACGCTGCCCTTCGGGGCCGTGGCACTCGACCTACCCGCGGGGGCCAGGCTGCAGGCCGAGGTTTCGGAAACCGGTCAGGCCGAGATCGCCACAAGTCGTTTCGACGGCGCGGCGGTTCCGGCCATCACCGCGACCGGCCATGTGAACAGGCAGGCGTGGCGCGTCCCCGGCCAGACCGGGCGCAGCTATCAAATTCTGACCGCCCTGCGCGAGCAGTTGCTACAGGACGACTATAACTTCCTGTACCAATGCCAAGCCGTGTCCTGTGGCGGGTTCGATTTCCGCTTTCAGGTGGGGCATTTTCAGTCCCCCGACATGTTCGTTGATCTGGCGGATTATCACTTCCTAAGCGCCCGCAAGGATGACAGCTTTGCGCAAATTCTGGTCAGCCACAGCGCGCAGGACGCGTTTTTCGAGCTCACCTTTGTAACGCCTTCGAAGGACAGCGCGCCTGTACTGACGACGACAGAGGCGGCGCCGATTGCTGCGCCCCAGCCCAGCGACCCGCTGGATGTTCAGCTGTCGACCCTTGGGCATGTGGTCCTGTCCGGCCTGTCCTTCGCCACCGGATCCGCTCAACTTGCCGAGGGCGACGTACCCGCCCTGTCCGAACTGGCCGCGTATCTTAGCGCAGACCCAGCCCGACGGGTGGTTCTGGTCGGGCATACGGATGCCGAGGGCAGTCTGGACGGCAATGTCGCTCTGTCCCGCAAACGTGCGACGTCGGTAATGGAGCGTCTGATCACCGGCTATGGTGTGGATGCGGGCCAACTGTCTGCTGACGGCGTGGGCTATCTGTCCCCCTTGACAGGGAATGCCACCGCCGAAGGGCGCGAGTTGAACCGTCGTGTGGAAGCGGTGCTTCTGAACACCAACTAGCGCATACAAAAAGCGGCGGGACCAGCCCGCCGCAGATGCTCTTCGCTTTTACTGCTCTGCCTTTACCAGATGTCTGGCCCTTTGTTTGCAAAGGCTTGCACCAGAAAATCAATGAACGCGCGCACTTTGGGCTGCGTGAAACGACCCGGGGGGTACACCGCGTAAATCCCCTGAATGTCGGCGGGCAGTTCTGGAATGGCCTCTTCCACCAAACCCTGCTCTAACGCGTCGGCGTAAAGGAAGCTGGGCAGATAGGCGATGCCCAGACCCGAGATCGCCGCGTTCAACAGCGACTGCCCGTCATTCACGCTGAGCCACCCGGCCGAGCGCACCTGCCGCAACTCGCCCGACGGGGCAGGGATCTTCCACATATTGCCCGAGCTTTGGCTGGAATAGTGCAGAAGCTTGTGATTGTTCAGATCGTCAATACGTTGGGGACGTCCGTAGCGCTCGAAATAGGCGGGGCTTCCGACCATCTTCCGCGTCGTTTCGGCGATCTTACGCGCCCGCAGCGAACTGTCTTCCAACTCGCCCACGCGGATCGCCATGTCGAACCCTTCCGAGATCAGCTCGACATAGCGGTTCGCCAATTCCATGTTCACGGTGACGTCTGGAAAATCCTTCAGGAACTCGCCCAGAACTGGGCTCAGGTGGTTGACGCCGAAATCTGTCGCGACCGAAATCCGCAGCATCCCCGCAGGGGCCGACTGCATCGACGTGACCAAGGCATCCGCCTCGCCTGCATCATTCAAAACGCGCCGCGCGCGGTCGTAATAGGCAAGTCCAATCTCGGTCGGGCTGACGCGCCGTGTCGTTCGGTTCAGAAGCCGCGCACCCAAACGCGCTTCAAGACTGGACACATGCTTTGATACAGCAGACTTCGAGATCCCCATCTTCTTGGCGGCATCTGTGAATCCCCCTTGATCCACGACAGTTGCGAATGCCTCCATTTCGGTCAATCGATCCATCACTCACTCTCTAAAAAAATTCTCGCAGCCATATTTGTATCGCCACAAATTGGGGCAAGACTGTGAAGACCTGCCGACATTACAGGGGTAATTCGGTTTATGTTTACGAATTGGAAACGAGACAATTTTATCGACCCCAATCCGATCACAACCTCAGGCTGCACGGACTGATGGGCTTGCTGGTGAAAGCTGCCAAACCTCAACTAAAGAAGAAGCACGCGGGCATGCGCCCACCCTAACGTAAGGTAAACACAACCTCTGCGATTGCCATCCAAAGCGGTAGGCTGAGGGCGGACAGCAGGGTCGTTTGTGCAATCAATGTGGCCACAAGGCGGCGATCTGCCCCAAATGCGGACGCAAGCACATGCGCAGCGGACGCCGTAGGCAGCGCCGCAAACACCACAAGGACCGAGGCCACACCCGGCGACAGCCCCAGGATAACGCCACAAGCCAGCGCGAAGGCCGGCAGGGCCACCAGTTTGATGCCCGAGATCGCCGCGCTGAACCGGTTCAACCGCGCCAAGGCCTTCCACTCCATCGTGGCCCCGATGGACAACAGCGCGATCGGAATGGCGGCTTTTGCCAGCAGATCCAGCGGTGCCATAATCGGCTGCGGGATTTGGATTTTCAGAAGCCCGACGCACAGACCGGACAGGCTGGCCAACAGGAAGGGGTTCAGCGCGATCTTCAGAAGCGTCTGTTTCAGCCCCATCGCGCCGCCACGGGACAAGGCGCTGACCGCAAATAGGTTTGCAACGGGCACGCCCATACCAACGGCCACGGCCATTTCGCCCAGCCCGCCTTGCTGCAATAGCCCCACAGCGACCAGACCCAGCGCGGTATTGAAGCGCCACGTGACCTGCCACGCGCCCGCGAAATCCAGAAAACGATTCGGCCCAATGCGGCGGGTCAGCCAGCCCAGCGCCAGCCCCATGCCCAGAATGGCCCAGACCACCGGGGCCATGGTGATGACCTGTGCAATCTCGATTGGGCGGCTGGCGGCGGCGACGAACAAAAGGGCGGGGAACAGGATCTCGAAATTCAGGCGATCCAGCCCCTGCCACGCGTTATCCGACAGGCGCCCACGCACCAGCCCGCCCAGCCCAATCAGAAGGAAGCTGGGCAGAAGTCCCAAGAAGATCGATAGGAATAGCATAGGGCCCTCATTCAGGCCCCAGCTGTTAGAGCGAGGCCGCCAATCGCGATCCTTGGTCGATGGCCCGCTTGGCGTCAAGCTCGGCCGCGACATCTGCGCCACCAATGATGTGCGCGGTAATACCTTTCTCGGCCAGCTGATCAAAAACTGTGCGCTCAGGCACTTGGCCCGCGCAAAGGATGATGTTGTCGGCCTCGATCACACGCGGGTTTTCCCGCGCTTCGCCCGAGCTGACCATCAGCCCTTCGTCCGAGATGCGTTCGTAGTTCACGCCGCCCTGCATCTCGACACCCTTCATTTTCAGCGTCGCGCGGTGGATCCATCCGGTGGTCTTGCCCAACCCCTTGCCCAGCGCCTGTGCCTTGCGTTGCAAAAGCACGACCTGACGTGCGGGGGCTTCCGGCTTCGGCCCTTCCGGGGCCAATCCGCCCCGCGCCTCGCCCGGATCGGTGACGCCCCATTCGGCCAGCCATTCCTCTAGGTTCTCGGTCGGGCTTTCGCCCGCCTGTGTCAGATACTCCGCAACATCAAATCCGATGCCACCCGCACCGATGATGGCCACCTTGCCACCCACGGGCGCCTCGTGGCGCAGCACATCGATATAGGACAGGACATTCGCTCCGTCCTGCCCGTCGATCTGCGGATCACGGGGCGAGACGCCGGTGGCGATCACCACCTCGTCAAAGCCAACCAGATCATCAGCAGACACCTCGCGCCCCAATTGCAGATCAATGTCCGAGGCACGGACCATCCGGTCATACCACTCGACCAGCCCAATGAATTCTTCCTTGCCAGGGATTTTCTTGGCCATGTTCAGCTGCCCGCCCACCTGATCGGCGCGGTCAAACAGCGTGACCTTGTGACCGCGTTCATCCGCGACCAAGGCCGTCGCCAGCCCCGCAGGCCCAGCGCCCACAATGGCGATAGACTTCGGCGTGTCGGTCAGGTCATAGCTCAGCTCGGTTTCGTAGCAGGCACGTGGGTTCACCAGACAGGTCGAGATCTTGCCGCCAAAGGTGTGGTCCAGACAGGCTTGGTTACAGGCGATACAGGGCGCGATCTCATCGGCGCGTTCCTCGGCGGCTTTGACCACGAAATCCGGATCCGCCAGGAACGGGCGTGCCATCGACACCATGTCGGCCGCGCCGCCGGCCAGAACCTCTTCCCCCACATCGGGCGTGTTGATCCGGTTCGAGGTGATGACCGGGATCGACACCTGCCCCATCAGCTTCTTCGTGACCCATGTGAACGCTGCGCGCGGGACCGAAGTGGCAATCGTCGGGATGCGTGCTTCGTGCCAGCCAATGCCGGTATTGATGATGGTTGCGCCAGCGGCTTCGATTTCCTTGGCCAGCTGGATCACCTCGTCAAAGGTGGACCCGTTCGGCACAAGGTCAATCATCGACAGGCGGTAGATTACGATAAACTCCGGCCCCACGGCGGCGCGCACGGCTTTCACGACCTCTACGGCCAAACGCATCCGGTTCTCATACGAGCCGCCCCAGCGGTCTTCACGCTTGTTGGTGTGGGTCACAAGGAACTGGTTCAGGAAATAGCCTTCCGACCCCATAACCTCGACCCCGTCGTAGCCCGCTTCTTTGGCGCGAGCAGCAGCAGTAGCAAAATCGTCGATCTGTTTCTGAATACCGTCCTCGTCCAGCTCTTTCGGCGGGAAGGGCGAGATTGGGGACTTTACCGGGCTGGCCGACACGCAGTTCGGCCCATAGGCATAGCGACCGGCGTGCAGAATCTGCATGGCAATCCTGCCGCCTTCCGCATGCACCCGATCCGTAACCGTCTTGTGGTTGGCAATGTCTTCGTCCGAGAACAGCCCAGCCGCACCGGGGAACACGCCGCCTTCTTCATTCGGAGACATGCCGCCCGTCACGATCAGGGCCGCGCCACCGCGAGCACGCGCCGCATAGAACTCGGCCACGCGGTTCCAATCGCCGCGTTCTTCCAATCCGGTGTGCATCGACCCCATAAGGACGCGGTTTTTCAACGTGGTGAAACCAAGGTCGAGCGGGGCAAGAAGATGTGGGTAGCGGGTCATAGCGGTCCTCGGGCTGCCTGTTTCCCGAAATATTGACGCGCACGTAAAGCAGTGTCACCTGAAACGCTGCGTAACCTAGTTGCCCTAGGTATCAATCAGGGATGCCAATTCCTCGATCCGCTCGGACGAAAACACCTGTACCCCAGCCTGTATCAACGCTGCGGTCACCACACCCATTCCGGCGCGCCGCACACTGTCATGATGGCCGCTATAGATCATATCTGTGCCACAAGACGGACTGGCTTCGGTCAACAGAGCATATTTGCAGCCATGCTTTTGCGCATGGTCCACGGCAAGCTTAGCCCCCAACAGAAACGCCTCTGTCACATCGCCGCCGTGCAAGTCCAGAATACGCCCCTGCCCCGATAGAACCGACGCGCCATCATGGCCCGGTTCTATCTCAGCCGGCAAGCGTGGGACGGGCAGACCGCCCAGAAGCTCGGGACAAATCGGATGCAACCACCCTTTCTGCGCCCAACGGCTTAACCGCGCATCTGCCAGCGTTTTCGCCGCCCCGTCATAGCGCACTTTCTGCCCCAGCAGACACGCACTGACGAGGATCGCGGTCATCCTTCGTCGCCGTCCTGACAATGCCGACGGAAGGCGCGCTTCAGCATGTCGAGCTCGGAGCGCAGCAGGTCCATCTCAGCCCGGATGTCTGCCTGAAGCGGCTCGCCCGTGACAATCACGAAGCTGTCCAGCGTCTGCCCGGTCGCTTTATCCTGAATGACGAAGGTCTGAATGCCGTCAGCCAACAGCGCTGCCGGGATCGGGACGCGGACACTGAACTGACCGGACTGGCCGTCCAGTGTGGCTACCTCAACCCCCGAAACCTCTTGCGCGTGATGCATCACCTGAATCGCGGGCGCGGCATCGACGGGCGCGGTCAGGACACCTTCCCAGATGCCGGCGTGAATGCGGGCTTTTTCAAGCGTCATGTTGGCCATGAGTGCTCCTTCTTGGCGATGTCCTTAGATCTCGGCACGGGGGTAACGGTACAGCGTCAGATCGCGCAGCGTGATTTGGTTCATAGCGGGATCACCAAATACCAGATCGACCCACATCTTCTGCACCCGCTTTTCATTCATGTTGGAATAGGCGAGGTCGAATTCAAACTGCGCGCCGCCATTCCCAAGGGTTTGCTTGTCAGGCAGTTGTTCGTGGTTCGGGCCGTGCAGGATGTTCAGACGCGCGAAGACATCGATGGGGCGCTCGGCCTCGGCGGATACGGTTAGACGCACGATGTGATTCCGGTGCAGGCCGTCGGTTGCACCCTCGGGCAGCTCGACCGCGAAGGACAGGAACGAGCCTTCGAAGCCAAAGACCTCAAGCGCGACGCCAAACGGCGCAAGGTCCGCTTCGCGCGTGTTGCGCACTTGGCGGACGGCAACCTCGGCCAGAGGACAGTCGTGGAACAGCTTCACCTCGTCCCCGAACTGCGTCGCGTTGCGGACGGAGGCCACGCCGGACAGCTCAAGCGGGCCGCGCCATGCCTCGGGCCGGTGGGCCCAGTCGGAATGCAACGGCTTTTGGAATGTATTCGAACCCAGAGCCGGCAGCGCCAAGCGGCTGTCAGCGGTGAACAGCACCTGATCCAGCTGCTGCCGCAACTGCCGCGCCCGCACGCGTGCCTGCCGCAGCGAGGGCTTGTCGATAGCCCCCGCATCGCGCGCAGCGCGCGCCCATCGGCGCAGGGCCCGGCGGTCAGCCAAGCGATCCGAAAGCGAGGTAATCCAGCTTTGCATATTTGTGTGTCTGCCCGTTCTGGTGGTGATCAGGTGTCAGGATGGCCGCACTTAATCAGATAATCGTTAATTTCGCAATTTGTGAAAAGTGGACACTGCGCCACCATTGTCAGCACGGTTTCAGGGGTTGGCCTTTTCGATCGCCACGATGAATTTATTCAACTGCGACAGACCATTGCGCGGGCTCAACGGATGCTCTGTGAACCCCGTGACGCTGGCGACGACAAGTTTGTCACCGACCGGCAGGAACGCACGCCATGTCGTATCCGACAGGGATTGCGGACGATTGCCCGAGCTGTCGCGCGTCAGCACTTTCACCACGCCCGACGCGGCCTTCAGGTCCAAGACAGTCACAGTGTCAGCATCGCCGGAACGGCTGAGGGCGGCACGGCCAGTAGTGCTTTCCAAAAAACGCCGCGCCTGCGCCATCTGCGCGTCGGGATCACCCTTTGCAGTCACCGCACCTGCGGGCTGGGCCGAGACACTGGCCACCAGAAAGGCAGGGGTCCTAGGGCTGGGATCGGCGGCATTGCGCGTCAGGGCCGCACAGGCGCCAAGCGGGACAAACGCCCCTGACGCCTGATCCCGCAGCGAACTGACATCGACGCAATATCCTTTGGGCGCGGCGATGGTCACCGCCCCGGACATGACCGTCCGCTTCCGAACCAGATCGCGCGACGCAGACGGGGCCTGTTTCGAAAACAGCGGACTATTGCGTACGTCATTCGACGACGCACCGCCGAAGCACCCAGCCAGCAAAGCCATTAGGACAGCTCCTGCCACCCAGCGCATTTGCCCCCTGATATTTCCGGTATTTCCACCACTTAACACGCGCACACCCAATCCTGCAGAATTCCCGCTTCAGCCCGAATCGGATAGCAAGCCTGCGCAGCAGAACGCAAGTCAGGGAAAACCTGATTGTCCTTTTCGGCGATCCACGACACATTTGCAGGGACTATCCAGTTGATGTGTACAGGAGCCGTCCCGTGACCCCCGCCCCCCAGTTTTCTTTCTGGTCCGCCGCCGCGCCCACCTGCCAAATCTGGCGCTCGGTCCTTGGGTTCATCCTGATCCATGTGGTGTTCTTCGCCGCCACCTTTGCGATCTTCATGGGCGGCGCGTGGCTGATTGACAAAGATCCCGCCACCATCCTGGAGGGGGCAACCGCTACCCATACCGCGATCTTCTTTCTAACCTTCCTGGGCTATCACCTTGGTCTGTGGCTGGTCGTGCGGTTCCTACACAAACGCAGCTACTGGACCCTCTTCGGCCCGCAGAAACACGTCCTCTGGCGACAATTCCGCATTGGCATCCTGATCGCACTTGGAGTCGCCCTTGCCGCTGGCCTGCTGCAAACGGTCGAGCCGCTCTTCGTCGCGCCCCAAGATCAAACCCAGCTTGAGCGCAACCTGCCCACGGACGAATGGATGCTGGTTCTTGTTCCAGCCCTGATTCTGATCTTCATCCAGATTTTCGCCGAGGAACTGGTCTTTCGCGGCTACATGCTGCAACAACTCCGCGCCCGGTTTCAGTCGGTCTGGATCTGGGCGATCCTGCCCTCGGTCGCCTTCGGGCTTTTGCACGCAGACCCCAGCACATGGGGCATCAACGCGGTGTTTTATGTCATCCACACAAGCGTCGTCGGCATTGTCCTTAGCTTCGTCACCATTCGCACGGGCAATATCGGAGCCGCCGCCGGGCTGCACTTTGGCAACAACATGTCGATGGTACTGATGGGCAATAAGGGAAGTTTGGATGGTTTTTCCCTTTTCGTGGCCGAAGTTGATCTGAAAGGTTGGACCACGTCGGCCTCGATGATGCTGCAAACCGTGCTGGTTCTGATCGCCTTTGCGATCTGGTGGAAACTCACGCAAGGGCAAGCCCCAATTGCAAATGCCTCCAAGGCAGACTAACTAAGGCCAAACGCAACAAGGAAGTCTGGCGATGAACTGGATCTCGAACTACGTCCGCCCCCGCATCAACTCGCTTTTCTCGCGTCGCGAGGTGCCGGAAAATCTGTGGACCAAATGTGGTGAATGCGGAACCATGCTGTTCCACCGCGAATTTGCCGAGAATCAGAATGTCTGTACCAGTTGCGATCATCACATGGCGATCACACCGCGTGAGCGCTTTACGCACCTGTTTGACGGCGGCATCTTCACCGAGGTGGACGTCCCCGCACCAATCGACGATCCGCTGCAGTTCAAAGACCAAAAGAAATACCCCGAGCGTATGAAATCCGCCCGCAAGGGCACCGGCGAACGCGAAGCGATGCTGGTGGCCGAAGGCGAAATCGGCCGCACGCCCATCGTTGCCGCCGCGCAGGATTTCAGCTTCATGGGCGGCTCGATGGGCATGTATGTGGGCAACGCGATCATCGCGGCCGCCGAACGTGCTGTGGCGCTGAAACGCCCGCTGGTGCTGTTCTCGGCCGCAGGTGGCGCGCGGATGCAGGAAGGCATCCTGTCGCTGATGCAGATGCCGCGCACTACGGTTGCCGTACAGATGCTGAAAGAGGCAAACCTGCCCTATATCGTCGTCCTGACCCACCCGACCACGGGCGGCGTGACTGCGTCCTATGCGATGCTGGGCGATGTGCATATTGCCGAACCCAACGCCTTGATCTGTTTTGCTGGCCCGCGCGTCATTGAACAGACCATCCGTGAAAAACTGCCCGAGGGCTTCCAGCGCGCTGAATACCTGCTGGATCACGGCATGCTGGACCGCGTAACGCACCGCAAGGACATGAAGGACGAGCTGGTGACGATCCTTCGAATGCTGACAGGCCAGCCGCCTGCAGTGAAGGGCGACCTGCCGAAGCCCGAGCCTGAAGCCGAAACGGAACCCAAGGCCGAGACGGCAGCGTCCGAAGAGGCGTCCGCCGACGCCGAGCAGGCTGACAAAGCGTGAGCGCCCAAGGCTCGGACGTCATCCTTGACCGGATGATGTCGCTGCACCCGAAAATCATCGACCTGACGCTTGATCGTGTTTGGCGGCTTCTGAAGGCCGTGGAAAATCCGCAGGACAAGCTGCCTGCCGTGATCCATCTGGCGGGCACAAACGGCAAAGGCTCGACCCAAGCGATGATCCGCGCGGGGCTTGAGGGCGCGGGCAAGGCGGTTCACGCCTATACCTCGCCGCACCTCGCACGCTTTCACGAACGTATCCGTCTGGCGGGCGAGCTGATCAGCGAAGACGCCCTGACCGAGGTGCTGGACCGCTGCTATGCCGCCAACAACGGCGAGAACATCACTTATTTCGAGATCACAACCGTCGCGGGTCTGATGGCCTTTGCCGAAACGCCTGCCGATTTCACCTTGCTGGAAACCGGTCTGGGCGGGCGGCTGGATGCCACCAACGTGGTTGAAAAACCCGCGCTGACCGTGATCACCCCGATCTCGATCGACCACACGCAATTTCTGGGCGAAACCCTGCCCGAGATTGCAGGCGAAAAAGCCGGCATTCTGAAACGCGGCGTACCCTGCGTGGTTGGCCCGCAAAAGGACGAAGCGCTCGACGTGATCGAGGCCCGCGCCGCCAAGTTGGGTTGCCCTCTGTTCGTGCATGGCCAGCACTGGCATTTCTGGGAAGAGCGTGGGCGTCTGATTTTCCAAGACGAGAACGGGCTGCTGGATCTGCCCCTGCCTGCCCTGATCGGCCCGCACCAAATCGAAAACGCAGGCGCCGCAATCGCTGCCCTGCGCGTGCTGGGCTTCGACGAAGTCGCCTGTGAAGCTGCCATGCGAAACGTCACATGGCCCGCGCGGATGCAGCGTTTGCGCACTGGGCCCCTGATTGAAGCGGCAGGTGACGCCGAGCTGTGGCTCGATGGCGGTCACAACCCCGCTGCAGGCGAGATGCTGGCAGGCGTGCTGGCCGGCCTGCCCAAGCGGCCCACTCATCTGGTCTGCGGGATGCTGAACACCAAGGACATCGCGGGCTATCTGCGCCCCTTGGCGGGTGTGGCCGACAGTCTGACCGCTGTATCCATCCCGGACGAGCCCAATACCCTGCCTGCCGAAACCACGGCAGAGGAAGCCGCGAAGGTCGGGATGACCGCGCGCACCGCAGACTCGGTCGAGGCCGCGATTACCGCCATCACGCAAACCGATCCGCAGTCGCGCATCCTGATTTGCGGATCCTTGTATCTGGCGGGCGCAATCCTGCGCGAAAACGGCTGAGACAGCGATTTTCACGGGCGTGATCACAAAATTAATTTTGCATGGTCACGCCCACCCGCATCAAGAACACGAGTCAAACCCCCGAAAAGAATCACTTTTTTACCCGATTCGCGAATCGGCAGTGATTCCATGTAAAACGTTGACGGTTTAAGGGGTTAGCGCCTATAAATAGAGTATTCTATAGGCAAAGTCCGCACTAAGTGGACGGCTTATCGAGCAGTACATTTCGCCGGGGCGGCAAAGTGATTCGCACGGGGCAAGAATTACCCATGCCCTTGTGATCACAAAAACAACATCGTGACTCTTTGCCTAACCCAGCGGCGCTTCGGGGTATTTCGACCCCATCCGAGTTAGGCAGGCAGGTGCAAACCTGAGGGGTCGCAGACGCGCGGCCCCTCGTCACGCCGCTAGACGTCCATTCCCCAGTCTTTATCCTGCATCTCGCGCAAGCGACTGGCGGTGCGCTCGAACTCGAACGAGCCTTCTCCTTCGACATACAGCATCTCGGGCAGGGCCGCAGCGGATGCGATCAGGCGCACCTTCGCTTCATAAAGTGCGTCGATCAGCGTGACGAAGCGCTTCGCCTCGTTGAAGTTCTGACGGCTCAGGCGCGGAATGTCTTCCAGCACCAACAGCTTTACGGCATTGGCGACGGTCAGATAGTCACCCGGCCCCAACATCGCGCCGCACAGATCATGGAACCGTGCGCGCGCGGCCCCGTTGCGATAGGCGGGCAACACGACCTCGCGCCCTTTGACGGTCAGCACCAAGGGCTCGGCCTGCCCGCCGGTCATATCCTTCCACAGCGCATCAATCGCCTGCCGTGCCTCGGCATTCGCGGGGCTGAAATAGACCTGCTCGCCCGCCAGTCGGTCTTGGCGATAATCGTTCGGACTGACCAGTTCGTGCACCACCATCTGATCTTTCAAAAGCGCGATAAAGGGCAGGAAGAGCTGGCGGTTTAGTCCGTCCTTATACAGCTCATCCGGATGGCGGTTCGATGTGGTGACGACAACCACACCCGCCTCGAACAGCTTTTCGAACAGCCGTCCGACGATCATCGCGTCGGTGATGTCGGTGATTTGCATTTCGTCAAAAGCAAACAGCTTCACATCAGCGGCGATCTTCGCAGCGACGGGCGCCAGCGGGTCATCCACGCCGGTCTTGCGCGCCTCGGCCATGCCCTCGTGCACCTCTTGCATGAAGGCGTGGAAATGCACGCGGCGGGCGGCCGTGTTTTCCAGACTGTCGACAAACAGGTCCATCAACATGGACTTGCCGCGCCCAACGCCACCCCACAGGTACAGCCCCTGCGGCACCTCTTCGGGTTTCGAATGAAACAGCCCGCCCAGGATGCCCCGCTTGCGCTTCGGGGCAGCGTCCAGATGTTCGCGGATGTCTTCGAGACCCGGCAGGCAGGCCTCTTGCGCGGGGTCTCGGGTAATCTCGCCGGATTGGGCAAGGGCATCATAGGTTTGGATCAAGTTCGCCATGACCGACAGATAAAACGCCGCGTCACATAAGGAAAGGTTAAGCCGCACATCAAAAAGCAAGAATTGACGCAGTGCGGCAATTGTCTGACATTGTGCGAATGACTGAGACACGCGCGCCCCTTATCACCCCGGTCCTTGTGGCTGGCTGCCTTATCATCCTGATCAGCTTTGCGATCCGGGCCAGCTTTGGCGTGTTTCAGATCCCGATTGCCACCGAATTCAACTGGCCGCGCGCCGAGTTTTCGCTGGCGATTGCGATCCAGAACCTGGCTTGGGGCATCGGACAGCCCATTTTCGGCGCGATTGCCGAGAAGATTGGGGACCGTAAGGCGATCATCATGGGGGCGATTGTTTATGCGGTCGGTCTGGTCGCCAGCTCCGCCGCCGTGACGCCGGAAGCGCACCAGATGCTTGAGGTACTAGTGGGCTTTGGCATCGCAGGCACAGGGTTTGGCGTCATTTTGGCCGTCGTGGGCCGCGCCGCCAGCGACGAGAATCGCTCGATGGCTTTGGCGATTGCCACCGCTGCTGGCTCCGCCGGTCAGGTCTTTGGTGCACCGCTGGCGGAGTACATGCTGTCTTTCATGACATGGCAAAACGTCTTCATCGTCTTCGCCGCCGCCATTCTTGCCACGCTGGCCCTGCTGCCTCTGATGAAAACCGAGACCATCGCCAGCAAGTCCGAGCTTGAGGAAAGCATGGGGCAGATTCTGGTCAAGGCGTTCAAGGATCCCAGCTATACCCTGATCTTTCTGGGTTTCTTTTCCTGTGGCTATCAGCTGGCCTTCATCACCGCCCACTTCCCGGCCTTCGTGACCGAGATGTGCGGGGCGATTGATCCGTCGGGCACACTGGCGGCGGTTGGGGTCTCGACGACCTCGGCACTTGGGGCGATTTCGATCTCGCTGATTGGGTTGGCCAATATCGCCGGCACCTTGTTTGCAGGCTATCTGGGCAAGACGTACTCGAAGAAATACCTGCTCGCGGCGATCTATACCGGGCGCACGATTGTGGCGGCCCTGTTCATCCTGATGCCAATCACGCCGACCTCGGTCATCATCTTCTCGATCGCGATGGGGTCGCTGTGGCTGGCGACTGTGCCGCTGACCTCGGGTCTTGTCGCGCATATCTATGGCTTGCGGTATATGGGCACACTTTACGGAATCGTATTCTTCTCGCACCAGCTGGGCAGCTTCCTTGGGGTTTGGCTGGGGGGCCGGATGTATGACGCCTTTGGCGATTACACGCTGGTCTGGTGGATTGGTGTGGGGGTCGGGGCGTTCTCGGCGATTGTGCATTTGCCGGTGAAAGAGCAGCCATTGACGGCGCGCACAGCGTAAGTTTCGGTGGCTCACTGCGTGAGCCTGAGGGGCGCTGCCCCTTGCATGAGTTTCCTTCGGAAATTCATGCTACCCTGAGATATTTATGACAAGAAAATGCAGGTGAGAGTCAGACGGGCAGTGCTGTGGTTTTGAACACCGTACGTAGCGCGAAGCTGGACTGCATCCCCTGCACACCCGGTAGGCGGGCGAGGTATTGGCGGTGGATGCGCGCGAAGTCCTCGGTATCTTGGGCGACCACCTTCAGGATGTAATCCGCCGTGCCCGCCATCAGGTGGCATTCCAGAACGTCCGGCACCCGTGCGACCTCGCGCTCAAACGCTTCCAGCACTTCGTCTGCCTGACCTGACAGCGTGATCTCGACGAACACGGTGGTCGGGCATTTCAGTTTGCGGGCATCCAGTAGGGCCACGTAGTCCTTAATGAAGCCCTCGGCCTCGAGTCGTTGGACCCGGCGGTGGCAGGCGGACGGGGACAGGTTCACCTTTTCGGACAGCTCTGCGTTCGAGATGCGCCCGGTGCGTTGCAATGCCCGCAGGATGCGGCGATCTACACTATCAAGTTCCAATTTCGATCACATTCCTTGCGCTGTTTACGCCATCGGCGCAGATTTCTTCGAAGAACTATACCCAACACGCCACATCTTTTCAAAGCAATTGCGTGGGGACACCCCCAAGATCAATGGATAACAGCTTAAGTTTCCGCGCCAGGGAGAAGGAGGAACCCCCATGCTGATCGGTTGCCCGAAAGAGATCAAACCACAGGAATTTCGCGTCGGATTGACGCCCGCCGCCGCAGGCGAGGCCATCGGACGTGGTCATTCCGTCATCGTTGAAACCAATGCCGGAATGGGTGCTGGATTCTCGGATGATGACTACCGCGCCGCGGGTGCCACCGTTCTGGACACGGCAGAAGAGATCTTTGCCAAAGCCGACATGATCGTGAAAGTAAAAGAGCCCCAGGCCGTTGAGCGCAAGATGCTGCGCGAAGGTCAGCTGCTGTTCACTTACCTGCACCTGGCGCCGGACCCCGACCAGACTCATGACCTTCTGGCCTCGGGCTGTACTGCCATCGCGTACGAGACTGTGACCGACAACAATGGCGGCTTGCCCCTGCTGGCGCCGATGTCGGAAGTTGCCGGGCGTCTGGCCCCGCAGGTTGGGTCGTGGACGCTGCAGAAGGCCAATGGCGGCCGTGGCGTGCTGATGGGCGGCGTGCCCGGTGTAGGCCCGGCCAAGGTCGTTGTGATCGGCGGCGGTGTCGTGGGCACTCACGCGGCCAAGATCGCGGCTGGCATGGGCGCGGATGTGACCGTGCTGGATCGCTCGCTGCCGCGTCTTCGCTATCTGGATGACGTCTATGGCGGCACCTTCAAGAATCAGTATTCGACCGCTGCGGCAACCGCAGAGCTGGTTCAGCAAGCCGACATGGTCATCGGCGCTGTTCTGATCCCGGGTGCTGCTGCCCCGAAACTGGTCAGCCGCGCGCAGCTGTCGACCATGAAGCCGGGCGCTGTGTTGGTGGACGTTGCCATCGACCAGGGCGGCTGCTTCGAGACCTCGAAGGCGACCACCCACGCTGACCCGATCTATGAGGTCGACAACGTGATGCACTACTGTGTGGCCAATATGCCGGGCGCAGTTGCGCGCACCTCGACCATCGCATTGGGGAACGCCACCCTGCCCTTCATGCTGTCGCTGGCAGACAAAGGCTGGAAAGAAGCCTGCGCCGCCGATCCGCATCTGCTGAACGGTCTGAACGTGCATGCTGGCAAATTGACCTATGCAGCCGTGGGTGAAGCCCTTGGTCTGGACAGCATCACCGGAGAAGACGCGCTGAAGATCTGATCCTCCCTTCCCAGATATTGCGCATCGAAAGCCCCGCCAGCGAGCGGGGCTTTTATTTTGGCATGTCCCTGGAACGAAAGAAGCCCTGCCAAATGGCAGGGCTTACTTCAGGATTGAGATGGTAGCGTGGGGCGGACTTGAACCGCCGACCCCAGCATTATGAGTGCTGTGCTCTAACCAGCTGAGCTACCACGCCATCTCATATCGGAGGTCCGAATATTCCGGCACGCTGCCAGTGTCAAACGAAAAACGCCAGAAATCGGCAAACGGGCGCAGAAATTTCAAACAAAAGGGCGCCGGTTTTTCCGACGCCCTTTCGCGGTCCAACTCGGCCCGTTTTATTTCTTCAAAGCGTCGCGAATCTCGGTCAGCAGATCCAGTTCGCTGGGGCCTGCGGGGGCCTCTTCCACGGCTTCCTGTTCCTTCTCGGCGGCTTCTTTTGCCTTGTTGACCATCTTCACCAGCATGAAGACCACCCAAGCGATGATCAGGAAGTTGATCACGGCCATGAGGAAGGCGCCATAGGCGAAGACCGAAGCGCCTGCCTCGCGCGCGGCTTCAAGCGACGCGCCTGTGGCGACATCACCTGCCAGCACGGCATATTTGTTGGTGAAATCCACGCCGCCGGTGAACAGACCGATGATCGGGTTGATCAGGTCATCGACCATAGATTTGACGATCGCGGTGAAGGCGGCGCCGATGATGATACCAACGGCCATGTCCATGACATTGCCCTTGGCGATGAAATCTTTGAATTCTTTAAGCATACTATCCCCGTATGTTTCCTGATCGCGCAGAATGCGTGATCCTGTTCGCACTAATCACAAAGATACACGGTGTCCGTGCATTTTGCTGGGGAAAATTCAGACGCGTGTCACCGCAAACTGACGTCTGGGTCAGCTTGTCAGGGTGCCGTTCAGCACATAGGCCAGGATTTCGACCACTTGCGCAGGCTCGCGGGCGACGGCAAGTGCTGCGGCGTCGACCTCTTTCAAAGCGTGGTCATGTTCGGGCATTTGCAGGATGATCAGCGACTTGCCCTTGGCAGCTGCATAGCCCGCGTCGAAGGCCGCGTTCCACTGGCGGTATTTCTCGCCAAAGCGGACGACGACGACGTCGGCGTCCTCGATCCCCTTACGGGTGCGGATGGCGTTGATCATAGCGCCTTTGTGGTCATGCCAGTATTTGTTGGGCTCGTCACCCAGAATGGCCACGCCGCAATCGTCCGAGGCATCGTGATCGGTGACAGGGGCCGAGAAGGTAACATCCAGATCCTTGGCGCCGTCGATGATCTGCTCGCGCCAGTCGGTGTGGATTTCGCCAGAAAGATAAACGGAAAGAGTCATAGGAAGTCCTTTCATCCCCAGACGTTAGGCACGCGACCGCACGGGTGGGCGTGGAACACGCCCGCCATGGGGCGGGCGGGCGTGTGCCGGGACGCAAAGCGCCCCGGCGAAAGATTTAGCCGCGCAGGCTTCCGCCCGTGGCTTTTTCTACCTTCTGGACGATCTTCTGGCTGACCGCCTCGATGTCCTTATCGGTCAGGGTCGCGTCGCGCGGTTGCAGGCGCACGGTGATGGCCAGCGACTTCTTGCCCTCACCCAACGATCCGCCGATGAATTCGTCAAAGACGTTCACATCGGTGATCAGCGCCTTGTCGGCACCGGCTGCGGCGTTCACCAGATTGATGGCTTCCACATCGGCATCCACCACGAAGGCGAAATCGCGTTCGACCGGTTGCAGGTCAGATGCGCCAAGTGCGGCGCGGCCCGTGCCTTTGGCTTTCGGGAACGGCACTTTCGCCAGATGTACAGCGAAGGCCACGACGGGACCTTTCACGTCCATCTCGGCGATGGTTTTCGGGTGCAGCTCGCCGAACGCGCCAAGGATGTTCTTCGGACCCAGACCCAGCTTGGCCGAACGACCCGGGTGCCACCATGCGTTCATGTCACGCACGAAGGTCAGCTTGGCGGGCGCGCCGATGGCGGCCAGAACAGCCTCGACATCTGCTTTGGCATCGTAGGTGTCGACCGGGCGACGCGCGCCGAAACGGTCGCGCGGGCCGGTGTGACCGACGAGGATGCCGGTGACCATCTGTTCGTACTCTTCCGGCTCGCCGCCGTGGAAGACGGGGCCAACTTCAAAGAGCGCCAGATCCATGAAACCACGCGCCTGGTTGCGGGCAGCGGCTTGCAGCAGACCGGGCAGCAGCGAGGGGCGCATATGGCTCATCTCGGACGAGATCGGATTCGCCAAAGCGACATTGTCGCCGCCGGTGCCGAACCGCTCGGCGCTCGCCTGATCAATGAAGCTGTAGGTCACACATTCGTTGTAGCCCAGAGCCGCCACGGTGCGCCGTGCAATGCCTTCGCGCTTTTGCATCGGGGTCAGGATCGCTTTCGGCACGCCAACATGGCTGCGCGGCAGGGGCTTGCCGACCAGCTTGGTCAGGGATGCCACGCGGGCGACTTCCTCGACCAGATCGGCCTCGCCCAGCACGTCGGGACGCCACGACGGCACATGCGCCATGTCACCGTCCAGCGTGAAGCCCAGCGCGGTCAGCGTCTTGCGCTGCTCATCGGCGGGAATGTCCATCCCCACCAGCGACTGCACGCGGTCGGTGTCCAGCTTGTAGGCACGCGAAACGTCCGGCACCTCGCCAGCGGTCACAACGTCCGACGCGTCACCGCCGCAGAGGTCAAGGATCATCTGGGTCGCTGCCTCGATCGCGGGTGCGTTATATTCCGGGTCGATGCCGCGTTCGTTGCGGTAGCGCGCGTCCGAGTTGATCTTCAGCGCACGGCCGGTTTTCGCAATCTGGATCGTGTCCCAAACAGCGGCTTCAAGGAAGACGTTGGTGGTCTCTTCGGTACAGCCCGTGGGCAGACCGCCCATGATGCCCGCAATCGATTCCACGCCTTCCGCGTCCGAGATCACGACGGCGCCTTCCGGGAAGGTATATTCCTTCTCGTCCAGACCCACCAAGGTCTCGCCACCCTTCGCGCGGTGCACGCGCAGGTCGCCTTTGACCTTGTCCGCGTCAAACACGTGCAGCGGGCGGTTCATGGCATAGGTGAAGAAGTTGGTGATATCGACCAAAGCCGAGATCGGACGCAGGCCAACCGCTTTCAGACGGGCCTGAAGCCACGCAGGCGACGGGCCATTCTTCACGCCCTTGATCAGACGGCCCATGAAGACGGGCGCGTCGTCGCGCGTGTCGTCATCAATGGTCACGTTGATCGGGCTGGGGCCGTTGCCCTCAACCTTATGTTCTTTCAGAGGCTTCAGCGTGCCCAGACCACGGGCGGCCAAGTCGCGCGCAATGCCGCGCACGCCCAGCGCATCGGGGCGGTTCGGCGTGATCGCAATCTCGATCACCGGGTCGACCTTGGTCGGGTCATTGGCGGCCAGCCAGTCGACGAATTTCTCGCCCACTTCGCCCGAGGGCAGCTCGATGATGCCGTCATGCTCGTCCGACAACTCCAGCTCGCGCTCGGAGGCCATCATGCCGTGGCTTTCCACGCCGCGGATTTTGCCGACGGACAGGGTCACGTCGATACCGGGCACATAGTCGCCGGGTTTGGCCAGCACCACGGTGATGCCTTCACGCGCATTCGGCGCACCACAAACGATCTGCTTTTCGCCTTCGTTGGTTTCGACCGTGCAGACGCGCAGACGGTCGGCGTCGGGGTGTTTTTCGGCCGATTTCACCTTGGCGATGGTGAAGGCGCCCAGACGGTCCATGGGGTTGAAGATATCCTCAACCTCGAGCCCCAGATCGGTGCAGGCCTCGGCGATTTCGTCAACCGAGGCTTCGGTGTCGAGGTGGTCTTTCAGCCAGGAGATGGTGAATTTCATTTATTCAGTTCCTCGGTAGTTGGGAGGTCGACTTTCACTTTGGTCCCCTCCAACACATCAGCACGCATCGCATTAAGCATGTTCACCTTTGCAGCGCGAATTTTTTCAACAGCCTCAATGTAGGACTGCGGTTGTGGATTCTTTTGCAGCCCGTGTTCGTCCCTCTTAGGCTCAGCGTCGAACGCGTTCAGAACCGATGCGCGAATGAAGTGGTGGGTAGCTGTATAGACAGAATCGGGTGCCAATACCGCAAACAATTCCTGATGTTTCATTGCGGCGCCTGCCACGCTCAACGTTTTGACCGTTTTCGCATCCTTCTCAGCGTTCTTCAAATCTTCCAGATACGATCTGTAGAGCGATTTTCTCTCATCTCGAGCTTGATCGACGCGCTCTGCTGATCGCTTGAGAAAGAACAACCATATACCACCCCCCAGTGCTATGAATGGAACGGTAAGCGATACGGCAAACCTGACCCATTCAATCAGGTCGATTGTGGGTTCTGGTTGCATTACCGCGACAGCCCCCCACGCATGGTCGGCACGTCCAGCGAGCTGAAGCCATAGTGGCGCAGCCAGCGCAGATCTGAATCAAAGAACGCGCGCAGGTCGGGGATGCCGTATTTCAGCATGGCCAGACGGTCGATGCCCAGACCGAAGGCAAATCCCTGCCAGTCGTCGGGGTTCACGCCCGCTGCCGACAGCACTTTCGGGTGCACCATGCCGGAGCCGAGGATTTCCATCCAGTCGTCGCCCTCGCCCAGTTTCAGGGTGCCGCCTTCCCACGAGCAGCGAATATCGACTTCGGCCGACGGTTCGGTGAAGGGGAAGTGCGAGGCGCGGAAGCGCAGTTCGATGCCGTCGATTTCAAAGAACGCGCGGCAGAATTCTTCCAGCGTCCATTTCAGGTTCGCCATCGAGATGTCTTTGTCGATCGCCAGCCCCTCGACCTGATGGAACATCGGGGTGTGGGTCTGGTCGTAATCCGAGCGGTAGACGCGACCCGGTGCGATCACGCGGATCGGCGCGCCGGTCTTCTCCATCGCACGGATCTGTACCGGCGAGGTGTGGGTGCGCAGCACGTGCGGCGGGCGGTTGTCGCCTTCGTCGCGGTGCATATAGAACGTGTCGAATTCCTGCCGCGCGGGGTGGTGCGGCGGGATGTTCAAGGCGTCGAAGTTGTACCAATCGCTTTCGATCTGCGGACCCTCGGCAACCGAGAAGCCCATGTCGCCGAAGATGGCCGAGATTTCCTCGGTCACTTGGCTGATCGGGTGGATCGAGCCTTGGCGCTGCGGGCGGCCCGGCAGGGTGACATCCAGCCATTCGGTGCGTAGACGTTCGTCCAGCGCGGCGTCGGCCAGCGCGGATTTCTTGGCGGCAATGGCCGAGTTGATCTCGTCCTTCAGCGCGTTCAGTTTGGGGCCGGCCACTTGGCGTTCCTCGGGCGTCATCTTGCCCAGCTCGCGCATTTTCAGGGCCACTTCGCCCTTTTTGCCGACCGCCTGCACGCGGATATCTTCCAGCGCCGCTTCGTCAGCGGCCCCACCGATTGCGTCCAGATATTTTGTTCTGAGCTCGTCCATCTCGGTCCCTTTGCTTCGCACCGTTTCCAGCTAGCGAATGCAGGGCAAAATGGCAAGCGGGGGAAGGGGTTCAGGGCGCGTTCAATGCGTGAAGGCGGCTTTCAAGGAACGCCCAGTCAGGAACAAACCCGCACATAATAAACAAATGGGAGCGGATTGGGCGCGTCCTCAAACGGAGGCGTCAATTCCTTTGAGAAAGAGACCGGCTCGACAACCCGCTTATAGCATTGCGAGAACTCGGGCATGAGTTCCAACTCTTTGCCGGTCAGGAACCAAGCCTCGGACACATCAACGCCCGTTACCGGCCCTATAATGATACGGTCGGGTTTTCGTGCCAAGACATAGGCTCCGTCCCCCTTGGCATGGCCGGGCCAGCTTTGACGTTCGGCCAGCATCGGGACGTTTTCGCGCTTTGCGATCGTCACATCATTCAGTCCCAGCATGTCGATGAAAGCACGTTTTTCACCTGCCACAAAGGGCGTCGAACCCGCGGTGTTCAAAGCAATCGTGATGTCTTCGGGCCAAGTGTCGTTAATGTACTGACCGACGATCTCGCCATAGAACGCGGCTGGGTCTTTCAGCTTGGGCGGCTCGACAATCGCAACGACCACCACCGCCAGCGCAGATGCGCCCAAAGTGATGTTTCTTGCGCGCAGGTCCATTCTTGAGACGCATGCCAGAAGCAGCAAGGCCATTGGCACAACAAGTGGCACCATCATCCGCGCCCACGGCATATGGTCCCCTCCGGCCCAGAGGATATACAGCAACTGCAGGCAGATCGCGCTGAGCAAGAACCGGGAGGCAGCGTTCAGACTTCCGGCTCGGAACATGACGGCCACGATCGCCAACGCAATCCCTAGCGTTGGAATGATCACCACCGCAGTGGCAAGATACTCGGCGCCGTTCACAAGTTTCTCGGACAGGGGCAGATCTGCTTTCGCGTAGAACGTCAGGGGAAAGAGCTCTCCGTAGATCTGCCAGCGAAACCCCATTTGGATGAAGGACACAGCCGCGGGGATGCCAACCACGATCACTGCCGAGATCAGGCGGGTGCGACCAGCCCCAGGCCCGGCCAGAAGAAGACCAAGGCCCGAGCCCGCGATGAACACCGATGCATCCAGCCGCGTCAAGATTGCCAGCGTATAGGCCAAAGCCGCCAAAAACAGCAATCCCGTGCGCGGCTGGCGTAGATATGTCAGCAACGCCGCAAGCCCGCTGGCCAGGAATGCCGCGACGATCACCGCCTCGAGCCCCCCGAGAACCCAAATCGCAATGGGTGTCGAGCTTGCAACGGTCAGCAACGTCGCCGCGCGCCCAAGCTGGTTTTCCCGGCCCGGCAGAATGGCACGTGCGGAAAGAGCAGTCATCACAAGCAACACAGCGACCGCGACGGCGTTCAGCAGTTGCGCCGATGCGACTGCGGCAAGTCCAAGCCGCATAAACCAGCTGACCACGATCACATGAAGCAGACTTGTATACCCCTCGGCCCACTCACCGGGGTTCCATTGGATCAGTCCGGTTTCCACGAAGGTCCGGGCATATCGCAAGGTAATATACGCATCGTCGTGGAAATAGAGGCTGTGCTTGGACACAAGCAACGCCACAATCGCAAGCGCAACCACAACCGAAATACCGTCAACAGCGTTCCGCCTAAACATTGATGTGCCTCAATTCATCTAATTCCCAGCAAATTACCCAGTTTAGCGCCCGTCGCAATGTGAAGTTGAACCGGGGCACCCGTTTCAGACAGGTTTATGGGGTATCGGCAACAAAATGCCCCCATGCGGTTTCAAACGAAAAAGCCGCGAAGGTGTCCCCTCGCGGCTTTCGAATTCTTCGCTGTGATCAGGCTTAGGCAGCCAGAGCAGCCTGTGCTTTTTCAACGATCGCACCGAATGCTTCGGGCTCGTGAACGGCCAGATCAGCCAGAACTTTACGGTCGACTTCAACGCCAGCCAGGTTCAGGCCGTTGATGAAGCGCGAGTATGTCAGGCTTTCGTCATGCGAACGGACGGCAGCGTTGATACGCTGGATCCAGAGCGCACGGAACTGACGCTTGCGGTTCTTGCGGTCACGGGTTGCATACTGGTTCGCCTTGTCGACGGCCTGACGGGCAACTTTGAAGTTGCTCTTACGACGGCCGTAATAGCCTTTAGCGGCCTTGACGACTTTACGGTGACGGGCGTGGGTTGTGGTTCCACCTTTTACGCGGGACATATTAGTATCTCCTCTTAGCGGTCGTAGGGCATGTAGCCCTTGACGATCTTAGCGTCGGGGGCGGACAGGGTGGTGTTACCGCGTGCGTTACGCAGGAACTTGTTGGTACGTTTGATCATGCCGTGGCGTTTGCCGGCCTGACCTGCGCGGACCTTGCCAGTCGCGCTTACCTTGAAGCGCTTTTTGGCGCTCGATTTGGTCTTCATCTTGGGCATTTTCGTCTCCAATTAAAGGTTACGTTGATGCACGGCGGGCATGCCACACTAGCCCACGCGCACATGAAGTTGGCCGTATAGGGGCAGATCGCCCGACTCGCAAGCGTTTTTTACGTGGAAAACCGGCTTCGGATCAGGTGCCCATATAGGCAACTAAGTGGCTGATCACCGAGTCTATGACCTGTGGGATTGTACTGATCGAATAGGCGTTGGGTTTGGCGCTGATCGCAACCGCAATCAGCCCTCCGCCAATCAGCAACATAAGACCCGGAATGCGCGGTGTCGCCCCGCGTCGTAACGCGCCCAAAATTGCTGGAGTGGCCAGCACCAGAATAAAAAGCCCTACAACAAAAAAGGTATCGTACGTCATACGCGGACCTCCATCGATAATACCACCTCGATGCTCCGTGCACCGAGGATAGCATAAATCGATCAAGTTGCGTAGATCATACTTTCGTCACAGGGGGCGACGCGCAGAATGTTGGTGGTTCCGGGCACGTTGAAGGGCACACCGGCGGTCACAACAATCTGGTCGTTCTCCTCAGCAAATCCGGCACTGCGCGCGGCGCGTGCGGCGGACACAACGGCCGCTTTGAAGCGCTCAACCTCCCCGGCGGTCACGAAACAATTGGTTCCCCAAGACAGGCACAGACGACGGGCTGTGCCACGCAGCGGGGTCAGTGCGATGATCGGCACGCGTGGGCGCTCCCGCGAGGTCAAAAGCGCCGTGGTGCCCGACTGAGTAAAGCAGCAGATCGCCTTGATGTCCGTGGTCTCGGCGATCTCGCGGGCGGCGGCGACGATTGCGTCGTTCACGCCCGAACGGCTGGCCACGCGCGATGCCTCGACCTGTTCCAGATAGGTCTGATCGCTTTCGACCTCGACCGCGACAGCGTTCATGGTGGATACGGCCTCGACCGGGTACTGGCCTGCGGCGCTCTCCGCCGACAACATCACCGCATCCGCACCGTCATAGATCGCGTTTGCGACGTCCGAGACCTCGGCCCGCGTGGGCATCGGGCTTTCGATCATGCTTTCCAGCATCTGGGTGGCGACGATCACCGGCTTACCAGCGCGGCGGCAGTCATGCACCAGACGTTTCTGGATCGGCGGCACAGCATGCACGGGCAGCTCCACCCCAAGGTCGCCACGGGCAACCATGATCCCGTCAGAGGCCTTCAGAATTTCCGCAAAGGCATCCACGGCGGCGGGCTTTTCGATCTTCGACAGCACGGCGGCGCGCCCTTTGGCCAGATCGCGGGCTTCTTCGACGTCTTCGGGACGCTGAACGAAGCTCAGCGCCAACCAGTCCACACCCAGCTGACAGGCGAATTCCAAATCCGCGCGGTCCTTGTCGGACAGCGCCGCCAACGGCAGCACCACATCGGGCACGTTCACGCCCTTGCGATCCGAGATCGTCCCGCCGACCTCGACCTCGCAATCAGCAAAGTCCGGGCCGCAGGTCTTGACCTTCAGGCGCAGCTTGCCGTCATTCACCAGAAGGGTCGATCCGGGCTTCAGCGCTTCGAAAATCTCGGGATGCGGCAGGCAGACGCGATGGCCTTCACCGGGGGTCTCGTCCAGATCGAAACGGAACTCCTGCCCCTCTTCGATATCCGCGGCACCCGCGGCAAACACACCGCAACGCAGCTTCGGCCCCTGAAGGTCGGCCAGAATCGCGATCGGGCGATCCAGATCTTTCTCGACCTGACGCACCAAGGCGTGACGCGCGCGCTGCTCGTCATGGGTTCCGTGGGACATATTCATGCGGAAGACATCGGCCCCGGCCTCGAACAGCGCACGAATTGTATCGTAGTCACTGGAGGACGGACCAAGGGTTGCGACGATCTTGACATTACGATGGCGTCTCACGGCGCACCTCTCTTTCTTTTCTTGCACGGGCATTTCTTACGCGGGGTTAGCCGCTCTATGCCCTATTTTGTTAGCGCTGACAACAAAATGTTAGCGCTCACATGTAGCGCTCGGCTTTGACCTCGCTTAAAGGGGATATGAATCAGAATAACAACACCATCATGACATACCTTCCATTTCACGTTCACGGGCCGGATCGGCCTTCGCGCTGGCTGATCACATGCGATCATGCCGCAAATACCGTGCCCTCTTGCGTTGGCAACGGCGATCTGGGCATCGCGCCCGAAGATATGAACCGTCACATCGCCTATGACGTCGGCGCCGCTGGGGTCAGCATCCATCTGGCCGAGCTTCTGGACGCGCCCGCGATCCTATCCAATTTCTCGCGTCTGGTGATCGACCCCAACCGGGGCGAGGATGATCCGACGCTTTTGATGAAGCTCTACGACGGCACCGTGATTCCCGCGAACCGCCATGCGGATGCGTCTGAGAAGGCCCGCCGTCTGGACGCGTTCCACCGCCCCTATCACAACGCGCTGGCCGATATGGCCGCCCGTCAGGACAACACGGTGATCGTGGCAATGCACTCGTACACGCCGCAGCTGAACGGCCGCGACCCGCGCCCGTGGCATGTTGCGGTCCTGCATGAGAAAGACAGCCGCCTTGCGACACCTCTGATCGCGAAGCTCGCGGAAGATCCCGATCTGTGTGTGGGCGAAAACGAGCCTTATGGCGGCCATCTGGACGGCGACAGCATCGACCGCCACGCGGTGCTGCAAAAGCGCCCCAACGTGCTGATCGAGATCCGCAACGACCTGATCGAGACGGAAGAGCAGCAACGCGCATGGGCCGAACGTCTGGCACCGATCTTGATGGAAACGCTGGCCGAAACGGGGCTCTGACATGCCACATATCCGCATTGAATACACCGGCGAGGCCGAACCGGGCATGCAACCCCTGTGCGAGGCGCTGCTTGACGCGCTGTCCGCCCATGACGCGATCCCCAACCCCGCCTCGATCAAGATCCGGGCGCTGCCGACCGCCTATGCGGTAATGGGAAGCGAGGCGCAAAGCTTTGCGCACGCGCAATTCGCGTTGCTTCCCGGCCGGTCCGAGGCCGTGAAATCCGACCTTTCCGGGCTGATCCTGTCCACAACTCGCGCCCAACTGCCGCAGATCGCCAACCTATCCGTTGACGTCGAAGACCTCAGCCCCTCCTATGCCAAAGACGTTCTCTAAGGAGTGACCCACATGGACGACCAGACCCGTATCGAGATCGAAGCCGCCGCCTTTCGCCGCCTGCAAAAGCACCTGATGGAAGACCGCACCGACGCACAGAACATCGACCTGATGAACCTTGCCGGCTTCTGCCGCAACTGCCTTGCCCGCTGGTATCAAGAAGCCGCCAACGAACGCGGTATCGAGATGTCGAAGGAAGAAGGTCGCGAGGCGTTCTATGGCATGACCATGGCCGAGTGGAAGGCGAACTATCAAACCGACGCCAGCCCCGAAAAGCAGGCGGAATTTGAAGTGGCCTTCCGCGAGAATGTGCTGAACGAAAAAAAGTAGTCCGACTAGAAATCTCGTTTCCTGTACAGCGCCCCGCTTCGGCCGGGGCGCTTTTCATTTCTGCCCATGCGTGTCAGGCTGAGAAGGCCATTCGAGATGAAGAGGTTCCCATGCGCCCAGCCGATCAACTCGCCGAGTTCACCCGCGAAGCTCTTGCCGCCGGAAAATCCCGCGACGACATCCACCGCGCCCTGACCGATGCGGGCTGGGCCCCGAACGAGGTCAAACAGGCGCTCAACGCGTGGGCCGAGATCGACTTCTCTCCACCCGTCCCACGCCCCCGACCCTATGTCTCGGCACGCGAGGCGTTTTTCTACGGCATCTTGTTCGTGTCACTCGCAATGACCGCGTGGCACCTGACGTCGCTCTCATTCAACCTGATCGACCGGTGGCTTCCGGAACCCGGTGATTCCCCTTACGCGGGCTACAAGCTTTCGATGATGCGCTGGTCAATCGCCTCGCTGATCGTCTTCGCGCCGCTGTTTCTTCTGCTGAACGCCCGGACCGTCCGCGCCACCCGTGCGGATCCTGGAAAACAGCGTTCCGGCGTGCGCAAATGGTTCGGGTATGTGACCCTGTTCTTGGCGGTCATTTCCCTGCTAGGCGACCTGATGGCGGTGATCTACACCTTCCTTGAAGGGGATCTCACCCTCCGGTTCATCCTGAAGGCACTGGTGGTCGCGATCGTGGCGGGGGCGGTCTTGATGTATTTCCGCAACGAAACCGGGGAAGACAGCGATGCGTCGTGAAACCGGAGCGCAGATCGTGATCGGCACCCTTGTGGCAGGGGCAGTCATCCTTGGGCTTTTGGCGACCGGCGGCCCCCAAGCCGGGCAGAGCGAAAAGCGCGACAGGGGCCGCATCGACGACTTGCGTGCCCTGTCGGATTTCGTGCGCTGCGTAGCCCACGCCAACAATCGGCAGCTTCCCGAAAGCCTGACCCCAGACCCAGCCTGCTCGACCGACGTTCGGTTCGACGACCCGCACACCGGATCTCCGTATCGCTACGAGAAGACCTCGGCGAACACCTATCGAATCTGTGTCGAGCTAGAAAAGCCTGACGCCCTGCGTTCGACACATGTCGTCAATGGACGGCTGGAAGCTTCCACCGGCTGCGCAACCATCACCTATCGCTGATCCCTGTGCCCTCGCGAAAAGTCGTGCGTCACGCAGACCGGCGCGGCCCGCTACTCTAATCTAAATTGTGCAAATGCGCACCAAGCCTGTTCGCGCGCGCCGGTTCCGTGCGCCGCGCGCGGGTCTTATCTAAGCTCCAACGAAAGGACCTGATATGACTCGCATGCCCACATTCTTCATTTCGCATGGCGGCGGCCCGTGGCCGTGGCTGCCCGAGATGCGCCGTGGTTTCGCCGAACTGGAACGCTCGCTTGCCGCGATGCCGTCGGAACTTCCCGAAAAGCCTAAAGCGGTCTTGATGATCTCGGGCCACTGGGAAACGACTGACTTCGCCGTAATGTCCTCGGACGCGCCGCCGATGGTCTATGACTATACCGGCTTTCCGGCCCATACATATGAGATCACCTATCCCGCCCCCGGTGCACCCGCGCTGGCCCAGCGCACGGCGGATCTGATCGCGGCGGCGGGCTTGCCCACGCATCTGGACGATCAGCAGGGCTTCGACCACGGGGTCTTTGCGCCGATGGCCGTGATCTATCCCGAGGCAGATGTGCCGACCTATCAAGTGTCGCTTCAGCACGGATATGACCCAGCCGCCCACTTCGCACTTGGACGCGCCCTTGCGCCCCTGCGGGACGAAGGTGTGCTGATCGTGGGGTCGGGTCTGAGCTATCACAACCTGCGCAATTTCGGCCCCGGCGCGCGGGTGCCATCGACCGAGTTTGATACGTGGTTGAATGACGTGATGCTGCGCGACCCCAAAGAGCGTACGCAAGCGCTTCTGGATTGGGAAACCGCACCCTCGGCCCGGATCGCCCACAAAGAAGAAGACCACCTTGCCCCGATCTTCGTGGCTTTGGGGGCGGCAGAAGAGGACCCCTCGACCGTGAGCTATCACGAGGAAGGCATCTTTGGCGGCGTCACTGCGACAAGTTTCCGCTTGGGATAGCGAAAAACGCCACGCAATAGTCCTATCGCTCCCCCCTCCAAAGTGGTATGCTGCAGCGCAGAAACGACATTTGGAGGCTTGACCAATGAGCAGTCGGATCATCTGCGTGGCGCAGCAGAAAGGTGGCGCGGGCAAAACAACGCTCGTCTCGAACCTGGCAATCGCGTTCCTGTCGCAGGGCAAAAGCGTGGCCCTGCTGGACACTGACCCCCAAGGTAGTCTTGGTAAGTGGTTGGATATCCGCGAAGAAACGCTGGGCGAGGATGACAACCTTCAGTTCGCGACCGCCACCGCCTATGGCATCTCGCGCGCCGTTCGTGGGGTCAAAGAACAGGCCGACATCATCCTGATCGACACGCCCCCCAAAGCCGATAGCGACGTGCGCTGGGTGCTAAGCGAGTCGGATTTGGTGTTGATCCCCGTCTCGGCCAGTCAGGCCGATGTCTGGGCCACCAACGACGTACTGGACTTGGCGGACCGCGCCGGCAAGCCCACCCAGGTCGTCATGAACCGCACCCGCAACGGCACGCGCGTTGGCGAACAAGTCGCCGCCGCCGTGGCCGAACTTGGGGCAACATCGCTGCAATCCACGCTCACCCACCGCGTGATCTATGCCGAGGCACTGGGCCGCGGCCTAGGTGTGATTGAGGCCAAAAGGACGGGTCCCGCAGCGGACGAGGTACGAGCGCTCGCTGACGAAGTGGCCGCTATCCTAAACCTCGAACCCGCCGCCGAGCGCCAACTGGCTTAGAACCGAGCCAACTCGCAACGAAAAAGGGGCCGCAAACGCAGCCCCTTCGGATTTCATTTGCCTGTGGCTTACACAGCCTTCTTCAGGCTCTCATCCAGATAAATCTCGCGCAGGCGCAGGGCCACGTTGCCCGGCGCGCCATCGCCCAGCGCTTGGCCGTCGATTTCCACAACCGGCATCACGAAAGCCGAGGCCGAGGTAAAGAAAGCTTCATCGGCGTTCTGTGCTTCTTCGATGGTGAAGTTACGCTCTTCAATCTCCATCTGGGCTTCTTCAGCGAAGCGCAGAACGGCGGCTCGGGTGATGCCGTGCAGGATGTCGTTGGACAGACCGCGCGTAATGATCTTGCCGTCTTTCACGATATAGACGTTGTTCGACGTGCCCTCGGTCACATAACCATCTTCGATCAGCCATGCGTCGTCTGCACCAGCCGCCTTGGCCATCATCTTGCCCATCGACGGGTACAGCAGCTGTACGGTCTTGATGTCGCGACGGCCCCAGCGGATATCCTCGATCGAGATCACCTTCATCGGCTTCACGGTCTCGGCCAGACCCGGCTTGTTCTGGGTGAACAGGACCACAGTCGGCTTTACCTTTTCTGGATCCGGGAAGACGAAATCACGGTCGCTGTCGGCGCCACGCGAAATTTGCAGATAGACCAAACCCTCGTCGATCTCGTTCACGCGCACCAGTTCGCGGTGAACCTCCAATAGATCCTCTTTCGAGATCGGGTTCTCCATCCCCAGCTCGTTCAGTGAACGTGCCAGGCGCACGGCGTGACCTTCGAAATCGATCAGCTTGCCATTCAGCACGCTGGTCACCTCGTACACCGCGTCCGCAAACAGGAAGCCACGGTCAAAGATCGAGACGCTGGCTTCGGTCTCGGGCAGGTACTCTCCGTTTACGTAAACGGTGCGGGTCATGTCAGGTCTCCTTCATGTGACGCTGCGGGCCATTTGACCCGTGCGGCATTTCCTGTTTGGGGTGTTGATACAAATACCGACGCCAGAGTCAAAGGAAACCCCATGCCCAGCGCCACGCAATCCGCCGCCATCATGTTGACCGCCGGGATTGGCATTCCGGTTTTGGCTGCCCTGAACGCAGCCTTGGGGCAGCGGATGGGATCGCCGATTGCGGCGGGACTGATCCTGTTCGTGGTGGCATTTCTGACTACCGGCGTCGTGTTCCTGATGTCCGGCGCGTCGCTGAAAGGCGCGGTGGGGTCTCCGCCACACCTGTTCTTCGCGGGCTGCCTTGTGGCGTTTTACGTGCTGACGATCACATGGGTTGCGCCCAGTTTTGGCGTCGGAAATGCCGTGTTCTATGTGCTGATCGGACAGTTGATCGCCGCGGCCGCCATCGACCATTTCGGCCTGTTTGGCGCGAATGTCACGCCCCTGACCTTCTGGCGCATTGCCGGGATTGCGGTCATGGGCGTGGGCGTCTTTCTGACCCAGATTGCAGGACGTGGCTGACATCAGCCCCAAAGCGCGGCGCTGGGCGGGTGTACGCCCGCATCGTCAAACAAAAGCGGCGTCTCGCGGTCCTCGGCCAACAGTAGCGGGCCGTCCAGATCGGTGACCATCGCGCCCTGAGCAACCAGCGTGGCGGGTGCCATCGCCAGCGACGAGCCGACCATGCAACCGACCATCACCTTATAGCCCTCGGCCAATGCAGCTTCACGCAGGGCCAACGCCTCGGTCAAGCCACCGGTCTTATCCAGCTTGATGTTCACCACATCATACTTGCCGGTCAGTTTGGGCAGGCTTGTGCGGTCATGGCAACTTTCATCGGCACAGACGGGCACAGGGCGGTCCATCCCGATCAGCGCATCGTCTTCGCCCGCAGGCAACGGCTGCTCGACCAGATCGACGCCCAAACGCACCAAATGCGGGGCCAGATCGGCATAGACCTCGGCCGACCAGCCTTCGTTGGCGTCGACGATGATACGCGAGGCGGGCGCCCCGGCGCGCACAGCTTCCAGACGCGGCATGTCGTCAGGCGTACCCAGCTTGATCTTCAACAGCGGACGATGCGCATTCTTCGCGGCCTGCGCCTGCATCTCGGCAGGTTCGGCCAGCGACAGCGTATAGGCGGTGATTTCCGGCCTCGGCGCGGTCAACCCGGCCAACTCCCACGCGCGTTTGCCCGCGCGCTTGGCTTCCAGATCCCACAACGCGCAATCGACGGCATTGCGCGCCGCACCGGCAGGCAACAGATCATACAGCGCCGCACGGGTGATGTCGCCGGGCAGGCCCATGATCTCGTCCGTCACGCTCTCGAGCGTTTCGTCATAGCGCGCATAGGGCACGCATTCGCCCCAGCCCACATGATCGCCATCCTGAACCCGAACGGTCAGAACCTTCGCTTCGGTCCGCGACCCGCGCGAGATGGTGAACACCTGCGCCAGTTTGAACACATCAGGGGTAACGGAAATCTTCACGCGCCTGCCCTCTTTTTCTTGTCATAAATATCCCGGGGATCTGGGGGCAGCGCCCCCAGCCACCAGAGCCGCTAACGACCTATCAGATCGCTTCCAGCGCATCCACCAGCTTGCCCGCGCCATAGCGGAACGGGTCGGTCGCTGGCAGGCCCATGTCAGCTTCGACCTTCGCCAGATAGGCCTTGGCGTCGTCATCCGACATGTGCTGCGTGTTGACCGAGATGCCGATCACCTGACAGTCCGGGTTTGCCACCTTCGCCAAGTTCAGCGCAGTGTCGCGCAGCGCTTCCAGCGACGGCTGGGTGTACTCGGGCAGACCACGCATATGTTCGCGGGTCGGTTCGTGCGCCAGAACCAGAGCATCCGGCTGACCGCCGTGGATCAGCGCCATGGTCACGCCCGAATAGGACACGTGGAACAGGCTGCCCTGACCTTCGATGTGATCCCAGTGATCTTCGTCATTGTCCGGGGTCAGCCATTCGACCGAACCGGCCATGAAATCGGCGATCACGGCGTCCAGCGGCACACCGTCACCCGTAATCAGAATACCAGTCTGACCGGTGGCGCGGAATGTCGACTTCAGGCCACGCTTGCGCATTTCAGCGTCCATGCACAGGGCGGTGTACATCTTGCCGACCGAGCAGTCGGTGCCCACAGCCAGACAACGCTTACCGGTGCGTTTCTTGCCGTTTGCGATCGGGTACTCGACCTCGGGGATGCGCACGTCGTGCAGCTCTTGGCCGGTGGCTTCGGCCACGGCAACCAGATCGGGTTCGTCGCGCAGCAGGTTGTGCAGGCCCGAGGCCAGGTCGAAGCCTTCTTCCAGCGCCGTCACCAGCACCTTTTTCCACTCTTTGGAAATCACGCCGCCACGGTTGGCCACACCCACAACCAGCGTCTTGGCACCAGCGGCCTTGGCCTCGGCCAGCGTCATGTCGGTCAGACCCAGATCCGCACCGCAGCCTTCCATGCGGAACTGACCCACGGCGTTTTCAGGGCGCCAGTCACGGATGCCGATGGCCACTTTGGCCGCCAGTTGGTCGGGCGCGTCGCCCAGGAACAGAAGATACGGTGTCTTGATCATGGCCGCGGCCCTTTCGATGAGTGGTGGATTATCCGTCGCGTCATTTTGACGATTATTCAGCGGATTTTCTTGCGAACTCACTTCGAAACGAGGCCTTTTCGCAAATTCCTCCGTCATTTTGCCACATTCAAGCAATTTTCTTCGACACAAAGTCGGTTTGCCTAAGAATCCGCCCAATATGCTGCGGGCGCAAAATAACCTTGCGGGCAGCGCAGCAATTTAATAACGATTGCACCCAAGAAATCGCAACATCATTACCGAGAGGCCCGTCATGTCCTTCCGACTGCAACCCGCCGCCCCGTCCCGCCCGAACCGCTGCCAACTGTTTGGCCCGGGCTCGAACACAAAGCTGTTCCCGAAAATGGCCGCCTCGGCCGCTGACGTAATCAACCTCGACCTCGAGGATTCGGTGGCGCCGTCGGACAAGGATGTGGCCCGCGCCAACATCATCGAAGCGATGAATACCATTGATTGGGGCAACAAATACATGTCGGTGCGCATCAACAGCCTCGACACGCCCTATTGGTACCGCGACGTAGTCGACCTGCTGGAGCAAGCTGGCGACCGCATCGACCAGATCATGATCCCGAAAGTGGGCTGCGCCGAAGACGTCTATGCCGTGGACGCGCTGGTCACCGCGATCGAACGTGCCAAAGGCCGCACCAAGCCGGTCAGCTTCGAAGTGATCATCGAATCGGCAGCGGGCATCGCGCATGTCGAAGCCATCGCCGCCTCGTCGCCCCGCCTGCAGGCCATGTCGCTTGGTGCGGCTGACTTTGCCGCCTCGATGGGCATGCAGACCACCGGCATCGGTGGGACGCAGGAAAACTATTACATGCTGCGCGAAGGCGTGAAGCACTGGTCGGATCCGTGGCACTGGGCACAAGCCGCCATCGTCGCCGCCTGCCGCACCCACGGCATCCTGCCGGTCGACGGCCCGTTCGGCGACTTCTCGGATGACGAAGGGTATATCGCGCAGGCCAAACGCTCGGCCACGCTGGGTATGGTTGGCAAATGGGCCATCCACCCCAAGCAGATCGCACTGGCAAACGAAGTCTTCACCCCGTCGGAAGAAGCCGTCGCAGAAGCCCGCGAGATCCTAGCCGCCATGGAACAGGCGAAAGCCAATGGCGAAGGCGCAACGGTCTACAAAGGCCGTCTGGTCGACATCGCGTCGATCAAACAGGCCGAGGTGATCGTGGCACAGGCCGAACTGATCGCCGGCAGCTAATTAGAAGATTATTCCCCGACTGGCCCCGCGTTTACGCGGGGCTTTTTTTGTGCCGGGTCAACTGGTCGCATGGGCGGCAGCGCCGTCAGGGTTAATTTAGGCGCGGGTCATGACGAGGCCCGTTTGGGGACGCATCCCAAACTGAAAGACACACTGATGAAACCGCTTCTTATCGCCACCGCACTCACCCTTGGCCTGTCCGGGGCTGCTTTGGCACAAATGCAACCCTCCAACCCTGCAAAAACTGGGCTGTCGCGTCCGGTGATCCAACTGACCGGCATTCTGGCCAAAAACATGGATGTGCTTGAGCTGAACGACGAACAGCGCGCGGACGTGAAGAACTGGGTCGCCACCATGCCTGCGAACCGCAAGGCGCTCGAGGCCGAGACGGTCGAGCTGCGCGCAGCCCTGCGCCAAGCCATCGTGGACGGCAAACCCACCGCCGAGCGTCAGGCCATCGCCGACAAGATCGGCGCGAACGAGGTTAAGCTGGTGATGATGCGGTCAAACTGCGCCGATCACTGGCGCATGGTTCTGACCGAAGAGCAATTCGCCAAACTGCTGGAAATCGCAGGCGTGTCCTGATCTTGCAGGGCGGCGGCACGGCGTGTTGCCGCCCTCACTGTTCCTACAGCCCGACCAGCACCTCGGACGTCGCAACTGCGGCGAAGCTTAGGGTCATTAGCAAGACCAAATAGCTGGCCGTGAAGGCCCGGAAAGCGCTGCGTTTCGTGAATATGGTCCGTGTCATGCGTCTGCTCCCTTTGCGTGTTCTGCGTGGTGTGAACCAAACGGCCCAAGCGGCCATCTAATTAGCAAACGCGCGAGCAACGGATTCCCGTCGCAAGAATCGACATTTCCGCCGGGCCGGATTTTCGCCCCCCCGTTGCAAAGCCGCTTCCCAAGCGTCATATAGTCATGAACATTGTGTAATCAGGCAGGCCCATGACCAACTATCTCGAGTTCGAAAAACCGCTGGCTGAAATCGAAGGCAAGGCAGAAGAGCTGCGCGCACTTGCCCGCAACAACGAAGAGATGGATGTCGAAGGCGAAGCGCAAGCGCTGGACGCCAAGGCCGAGAAGCTTCTGAAAGAACTCTATGAAGGCCTGACCCCGTGGCGCAAATGCCAGGTGGCCCGTCACCCGGATCGCCCGCATTGCCGCGATTACATCAACGCGCTGTTCACCGAATACACGCCGCTGGCAGGCGACCGGAACTTTGCCGATGACCACGCGGTCATGGGGGGTCTGGGCCGCATCGGCGACATCCCGGTGGTCGTTATGGGTCAGGAAAAAGGCCACGACACCAAAACCCGCATCGAACGCAACTTCGGCATGGCCCGCCCCGAGGGCTATCGCAAAGCCATCCGCTTGATGGATCTGGCCGACCGCTTTGGCCTGCCCATCGTGGCGCTGGTCGACACCCCCGGCGCCTATCCCGGCAAAGGCGCGGAAGAGCGCGGCCAATCCGAAGCCATCGCGCGTTCGACCGAACGCTGCCTGAACGTGAAATCGCCCGTGATCTCAGTGATCATCGGCGAGGGCGGCTCGGGCGGTGCGGTTGCACTGGCGACCGCGAACTCGGTCATGATGCTGGAACACTCGGTCTATTCGGTGATCTCGCCGGAAGGCTGCGCATCGATCCTGTGGAAAGACGCCGAGAAGATGCGCGAAGCTGCCGAAGCACTGCGCCTGACCGCGCAAGACCTGAAGCAGTTGGGCGTGATCGACAACATCATCCCCGAACCGATGGGCGGCGCCCAGCGCGGTCGGGATGAGACCATCGCAGCCGTCGGCAAGGCCATCGAAGCCGAGCTGAAAGCGCTGATGAAGCGCCAGAAGGGCGACGCGCTGTTGAAAGAACGCCGCGAGAAGTTCCTGAAAATGGGCTCGAAAGGTCTGGCGGCGTAACGCCGACACACGCAGCAATCACGCTTTCGTGGGGCGGGTTGGAAGCCCGGCCCGCATCCACAATATTCACGGGACCACAAATCAGGAGGGTTCCCCGTGGATTGGAAAGCATTTCTAGCTGAAACCGAAGGTAATATTGGACATCTGGCCAAGGACGTTCCGGCCACGATGAAAGGGTTCGGCCAGATGGGCACCGCGGCGAAAACCGACGGTGCGCTCAGCGAAAAGACCAAAGAGCTTATCGCCCTTGGCATCGCCATCTCGACCCGCTGCGACAGCTGCATTGGCTTTCATGTGCGGTCGCTGGTCCGTCTGGGAACCACGCTGGATGAGTTGAACGAGGCGTTGGCCATGGCGACCTATATGGGCGGCGGCCCGTCGCTGGCTTACAGCGCCAAGGCGCGGGAGGCGTATGAGCAGTTCAGCGCCTGACGCCTACCACAACGTCCGTTCTGCACGCTCTGGCCAGGCGCGGTCATATTCCGCGCCGCCAAACTCGCCCGAGCTCATTTCCTTTAGAATGTCCCCGATGGTGGGCAGCGCGCCGCTCTGATCCCCGGCGCTCCACAACTTGGAGCGCATCAGGGCCTTCGCGCATTGCACATAGATCTCGTGAATGCGGAAGATCAGCACGGTGCGGGGGCGTTTTCCGGATTTCTCGAACCGGGCGCAAAAGGCGTCGTCTGCAGTGATCCGCGCCTCTCCGTTCACGCGGACCACGTTGTCGGATCCGGGCACCATGAACATCAACGACGCACGCGGGTCTTGGACAATATTGCGCAGGCTGTCGATGCGATTGTTACCGCTCCAATCCGGCATCGCCAGCGTGCGGGCGTCCAGTTCGGTCACCACCGGGCCATCATCACCGCGCGGGGTGCCATCGGTGCCGTCAGGACCAACCGTGGACAGAATGCAAAACTTCGAGGCCATGATCCATTGGCGATAGGTCGGCGTCAGTTCCTGTGCGACTTTGACCTGCGAGCCTTTGCTGGGCGTGCCGTACAGCGCCTCGAGCGCCTCTGTCGTCTCGATGAAGTCCATTATCTCTCCAGCTTAAATCCGGCCTCTTCCATCAACGCGTCCGAGCCGCTTTCCACCACGTCTTCGATCCGTTCCATGAATTCGTTCAGCTCAAGGCCCGGTTCAATCGGGTCGTGAAACTCCAACACCGCAAGCCCCGGATGGCGCATGATCCCATGGCGTTTCCAAAACACGCCCACATTGGTCGAGGCTGGAATGACGGTCTGCCCAGTTTCCCGATACAGCACGCCCGTGCCAACCTTATAGGGCTTCTTCGCCCCCGCCGCGACGCGCGTCCCTTGCGAGAAGATCACCAGCTGCCCCGGCTTCGATTGCCCGTCCTTCACGGCGGCCACCATCTGCTTGATCGCCGCGCCCTTCTTGCCGCGGTTCACCGGGACCGAATTGGTATAGACCGCGTAGATGTTGATGATCGGCGCCCATTTCAGCTGACTTTTATAGATGAACTTTAAGCGCGGCAGGACCGAGGCCAGCAGCAAGATGTCAAAGAACGACTGGTGCTTCGCCGCGATCAGAACCTCGCCTGTCGGCACCTCGCCCCGGATTTCGCTTTTCAGACCGATCATCCAAGACGCGGTCCAACGGACCCAGTTGCAATAGAAATGGATCACCTTGAACGCGTTGTCGCGCTTGATCCAGACTAGTGGGACACCGATAAAGCCGACGATGGGCAGCATGATGTACATCTGGGTGATGAACAGAAGCGAGCGCAGCCATTGAATTGCGTGACGCATCAGCGTTTCTCCTGCAGGGTTGTCAGGGCGGCTTGGCGGGTGGCGAGAAACGCCACCAGTGCCGCGAATGGGGGGATCACAAGGGGCCAGAGCCACTGCCAGCCCTGAAGGCCAAGCCCAGTCAGGAAGCCACCTTCGGCCCCGGCCGAGGGGAGCAGAAACAGCGCCAGCGCGCCCAGCACGGTGCCAACAGCGGACCCGCCCAGCGCGCGCAGCGTGTAGCGGCGCACAAAGGCATGGGCGATATAGCTGTCCCGCGCGCCGATCAGACGCAGCACGCGGATCACCTGTTCATTGGCGGACAAAGCTGCCGAAGCCGCCAGCGTGATCACCACGCCCGCCAGCGCCGTGATCAACACAATCGCAACCAGTCCCAGCGACCGCAGGCGCGTGGCGGCTTTCACCAAAGGCTCGCGCCAGCGGGCGTGGTCATCCAGAATGGCGCCGGGGGCTTCGCCCGCCAGACGGGCACGCAGCCCGGCGGCGTCAAAGCCCTCGTCATCTTCAATCACTTCGACCAAACGCGGGATCGGCAGGCGATCCAGCGGCAGATCCGGGCCGAACCACGGCTCTAGCAATGCGCGCTGTTCGTCCTCGCCCAAGGGCCGCGCCTCTTTCACGCCGGGGGTGGTTGCCAAGATCTCGGTCACGGCCAGCAGCTGGGCATCCATCTGGTCCGCCGGGGCCGAAATACGGATCGTCGCGCTTTTCGCCAAGGCATCGCCCCAGCGGTCGGCCAGACGCCCCGTCGCCAGCGAAAAGGCCAAGGCAAACACCGCCAGAAACGCCATCGCGGCCGAGGCAAAGACCGTCAGTCGCGCGGTAAACCCGGTGGGCGGCACCACGCGGTCGGCTTGCGCGTCGCCAGACAGAAATCGAAGGATGTTGGACAAAAGGGTCATCACAGATTTGCCCCCGCTGCCGTCACCTGATGGTTCGAAATCCGCAGCACTCGTGCCTGCACCTGCGATTTAGCCGAGCGGATCAGGTTCATGTCGTGGGTCGCTATCACCACGGTCTTACCCATGCGGTTAAGCTCGACCAACAACTGAAGCAGACGCACGGACATATCCCAATCTACGTTACCCGTCGGCTCGTCCGCCAGAATGACATCCGGGGACATGATCACAGCCCGCGCCAGTGCGGCCCGCTGACGTTCCCCGCCGGACAGCTCGGGTGGCTTGGCGTTGGCCTGTTGCTGCAGCCCGACCCAGGCCAGAAGCTCTTGCAGTTCGGACGGGTCGTGCAACGCGCGACCAGACACGGTCAGCGGCAGCATGATGTTTTCCGCAAGGCTCAGGTGATCCAGAAACTGGCAATCTTGGTGCACGACACCGATGCGGCGACGGATTTCGGCCACATCATCCCGCTGCATATCGCGCACGTTTTGGCCAAACAGCGCAACGCTGCCCTGCTCGGCCACCAGCTCTCCATAACACAGCTTCATCAGCGTGGTTTTACCTGCGCCCGACGGCCCCGTCAGAAAATGAAACGACCCCTGCGCCAAGGACATGGTCACATCGGACAACAACGTCCCGGTGCCATAGCCATAAGCGACCTGTTCCAGCTCGATCAATGTGATGCCCTCGTGCTTGCTTGGCGCCAGTTGTGCCTCAGCTAGCGGATTGTTTCAATGAGCGACACAGGAGTGTTTGATTTCCACAAGCTTTTTGCTCATATTACTCTTGATTGAGGCGGAAAATTTCCAGCCAGTCTGAGGGGAATAGGTATAAAAATGCGTTTGGTTTGCCCCAATTGCGGTGCTCAGTACGAAGTTGATGATCGCGTGATGCCTGAAGAAGGCCGCGATGTTCAGTGTTCGAATTGTGGTCACGCGTGGTTTTTCACCCCGCCCAAGCCTGCCACCACCCAAGCCGAGGCAGTGCAAGAGCCGAAAATCGAGATCCCGGCACCGCACGCGCCAGACGTAGACGAAGCGCCGGAACCCGCGCCCACACCTGATCCCGAACCAACACCGGACGAAGCCCCCAGCGCCGATCCAGAGGTCAGCGAAGATGTCGCCGAGGTTGAAAAGGCCGAAGCAGACAGCGCGGACGCGCCCGAAGAACCCGAAGTCGAGGAGGCAGAAGCCAAAGGCCAGCCGGAAGACGCGGAGACCGAGCCTGAAGTCGAAGCTGACCAACCGGATGACAGCGACGACAAAGACGACGCGGACACTTCCACGCCCGCCGCCGCCGCTGCCCCCCGCACCGAGGTCCGTGAAGAAGTCAAACAGATCCTTCAGGAAGAGGCCGAACAAGAACTGCGCGCCCGCGAGGCCGAGAGCCAAGGGATCGAAACCCAGCCGGATCTTGGGCTGGACGCAGCACCGCGCGACAATGACGCCGAGCTTGCGGCCCGTCTGAAGCAAATGGAAGACGAGGCAAACGCCGCGCAGGAAGAGGTCGACGAAACAGATCTGCGCAGCCGCGACATGCTGCCGGATATTGAAGAGATCAACTCGACCCTCGACACCCCGGATAGCGCGGGTGATACGCGCATCGATCTTGGCCCGAGGGGCGATGATGCGGCATCCAGCGGCAGCGGGTTCCGCCGCGGTTTCAGCCTGACCATTCTGCTGGCCGTGCTTCTGGTCAGCCTCTACGTGCTGGCCCCGCAAATCAGCGAACGCTTCCCGCAGGCGCAAGGTGCGTTGGACCAGTACACAACGATGGGCGACGGCGTCCGGCTTTGGCTGGAAGGCGCCATGCAATCCGCGATCGAAAAAATGCGTGCCCTGATGGACACCTCGTCCGAAGGCTAACCCAAGGCGGTATTAACCGCCCTGGGAAAGCCCCTCGTGCCAAATACCTCTATTCTGGCCTTATGAAATCTGGCTGTCGCGGCCGGGCCACATACTTTGCTGGGCTCAAAAACCAACTTCTGCATCCATATCTGGCTGCGGAGATTGTTGCTCTTTATCAAGCTGAGTGCGTCCACGGTGCTTTCAGAAGCATTCAGGCAAAAAAGCCCGCCCGAAGGTGACCTTTAAGTATCTAGCTACTATTTTATTGGCTTCTGGAGCCCGCAAGCGCCGCTTCAAAATGGAGCTGCCTCGCCGAGGTTGAGTGTAGCTTTTAGCCCATTGAAGCCACTCCGGATTGCACCCGGACTGAGCCAACTTTACCGAGCGAGCAGTCGCAGCATTTCGCAGTCGCCGCGAAGTCGTGCGATAAAGACCGGCCGGTAGCGGACGTTAAACGCGTTTCCAAGTAAAGTCCGCTTTTCTGCTAAATTCTTTCTTTTGTAGGGGTTATGCCCCTCAGGTTTAACCTACTAATTCAATCAGGTACTTTACCTGACAAAAATACTATGGCAATGACCACTCAACGATTCACGCACGAACAAAAAGGTTCTTCGATGCAACTTTGCAAAACTCTCACCGCTTCAACTTTACTGATTGCCTCGGCAGGAATGACGCAAGCCGCTGATCGTGCGGCCATTTTGGACAACTATGCGAACATCGCGCTCGCGGGTTACGAGGACAGCTTGATCTTGGCCAAAGAGCTGAAACTGGCCGTTGGCGCGCTGGTCGCGACACCTTCGGACGCGACCCTGCAAGCCGCCAAGGACGCATGGCTAGCCTCTCGTGTGCCTTATCAACAGACCGAGGCGTTTCGCTTTGGCAATCCGACCGTGGATGATTGGGAAGGCAAAGTGAATGCATGGCCGCTGGATGAAGGTCTGATCGACTATATCGCAGGCGAAGCCGGTGCAAATGACGAGAACCCATTCTCGACCGCCAATATCATTGCCAATGCTAGCCTTGAAGTGGCTGGCCAGACCATTGATGCGGCCACAATCACGCCTGAGCTGATTGAAAGCCTGCATGAAATTGATGGGATCGAAGCCAATGTGGCCACCGGTTACCACGCCATCGAGTTCCTGCTTTGGGGACAGGATCTGAACGGCACGGAACACGGAGCCGGTAACCGCCCGGCCACCGACTTTGACACCGCCAACTGCACGGGCGGCAATTGCGATCGTCGTGCTGATTACCTTGTGGCTGCGTCCGATCTGTTGATCACCGACCTTGAAGATGCCGTCGCCAACTGGTCCGAAGGTGGCCAAGGCCGCGCAGATGTGACTGCCGACGAAAACAAGGGTCTCATCATGGCCTTCACAGGTCTGGGATCGCTGTCCTATGGCGAGCAAGCAGGTGAACGCATGAAGCTGGGCCTGATGCTGCATGATCCGGAAGAAGAGCACGATTGCTTCTCGGACAACACCCATAACTCGCACTATTACGATGGTCTGGGCGTGCGCAACGTCTACTCCGGCTCCTATGTACGCGTGGATGGTTCGGTTGTTTCGGGCCCGTCACTGCACGATCTGGTCACCGAACTGGATGCTTCGGTTGGGGTGGCTTTGATGAATGACTTGAACAACTCGGTTCTGGCTTTGGGTGCCATCCGCGATACCGCCATTGCAGGCACCTCTTATGACCAAATGATCGGCGCTGGCAACGAAGCTGGTAACGCTCTGGTACAGACTGCTATTGATGGTCTGATCGCCCAGACCCGTAACATCGAACGTGCCGTTGCTCTGGTTGGCCTTGAAGGTGTGAGCGTTGAGGGTTCTGATAGCCTCGACAATCCTTCGACAGTCTTCGAATAAGGTCCCATGACCACCAAGAGCATATCGAGGGCGTCCTGCGCCCTCCTTTCCACAGCGCTGGCGATCTTCGCCAGCGCTTCTTTTTCCGAGCCGCTCGGTGAGCCGCATCTGGAGATTGCGCCGCGCAGCAAAGCCGAGGCTGACCGGATCGCAATTGTGACCGCGCCCACCGAGGATTTCAATGCACCCGAACCCTTTGAACTGCGCCCAGCTGGGGCGGCGACCTTTCTTGCGCCCGCGTCGGACAAGTCATTTTACGCGGCCTCGGGCAATATGCCGAAAGACCGCGAGCTGGACTTTTGGGTCGGGTCGTCCCTGTTCGAAAAGCTGTGGGTTGCGCCGCCGTCCGCGACGGTGTCCAGCGATGGGCTGGGGCCGCTTTACAATGCGCGGGCTTGTTCCGCATGTCACCCGAACAATGGCCGCGGCCGCCCCCCCGAAGGTGACGGTGACCGGCTGGGGTCGCTGTTCCTGCGGGTGTCGATCCCCGATGTGGCCTCGGGGCTTTCAGCCGACGCGCTGGCTCTGTTGCCCAACGCACCCGAGCCGCACTACGGGCTTCAGCTACAAGACAAATCCGTGCTCGGTGTGCCCGCCGAGGGTCGGGTGAAGGTCAGCTATGAAACCGTTCCTGTTACACTGGGGGACGGAGAGGTGGTCGAATTGCGCAAGCCGACCTACACGGTCGAGGCGCTCGGCTATGGTTCGTTGCACCCGGACACGCAGCTTAGCCCCCGCGTCGCGCCGCCGATGATTGGCCTAGGGCTTCTCGAAGCAATTCCTGAAGCCGATCTTCTTGCCCATGCTGACCCAGACGATGCCGATGGCGATGGCATTTCAGGGCGGGCCAACCGGGTGTGGTCGGAACCTTACGGCCAGTGGATGACAGGCCGTTTCGGGCTCAAGGCCGGGGCGCCGACCGTGCAGGCGCAATCAATGGACGCGCTGAACGGTGATATCGGACTATCCAATCCCTACCGCCCTGCGGCGACCGGCGATTGCACCGAGCTGCAAACCGAATGCATGGCCGCGCCCGATGGCAACACGCCCGAACAGGACAACCTTGAGGTCGGTGAAGTGGTCATGGATCTTATCACCTTCTTTGCTCGCAATGTGGCCCCTCCGCAGCGGCGAAATATCGATATGCCCGAGGTTCTGGCTGGCAAAGAGGCGTTCTATACGGCGGGCTGCACATCCTGCCATGTGCCGAAATTCGTGACCCATCGCCTGGATGACCGGCCTGAACAGAGCTTCCAATTGATCTGGCCGTACAGCGACCTTTTGTTGCATGACATGGGGGAAGGGCTGGCCGACAACCGGCCCGAATGGCAAGCTACCGGGCGGGAATGGCGCACGCCACCACTATGGGGAATTGGCTTGACGAGCACGGTCAGCGGGCAAACAAACTTCTTGCATGACGGACGGGCGCGCACTTTGCTCGAAGCCATCCTCTGGCACGGGGGAGAGGCAGAAGCCGCGCGTGAGGCCGTTCGCATGATGGACAAAAACGGGCGCGATGCGCTCATCGCTTTTCTGGAGTCGCTCTGAAATGTACCACCTTGCCCCAGCAGCGCTGATCGGGTTTGCGTGTTTTGCTGCACCTGCTCAAGCAGCTGATATCGACCACGAGGCCTTGCGAGACCGCGCGCTGACCGTAATCGAGATGCAGTTCGGAGCATTTCGAGACGCGGCCGAGACATTGGCTGAAATGTCCGTATCCTATTGTGCTGCTGAGATCGGACAGGACGCACATACTGACGCGTTCAAACAAACTTGGCTGGCATGGGCGCCGCTGGATGCCTATCAATTCGGTCCCATCGTGCAGAACGGCGCCGTGCTGTCAGTGGGATTCTGGCCTGACAAAAAGGATTATGTCGGGCGTGGGCTAAAAGCGCTTTTGACCGAAAGCCCCGAAGCGCTGCAAGACCCGGCAACAATAGCTCAACATTCCGCAGCGGTCCAAGGATTGCCCGCGATCGAACGGTTGCTGTTTGACGACTTGCCGGCTTGTCCAGCTGTCATTGGCATCTCAGCCCATCTGCACGGCATGGCCAACCAGCTTTATGCCGACTGGTTCAACAAGGGTGGATGGGCCGATTTGGCGCGTGCTCCTAGCCCCGAAAACCCGGTCTATCAATCGGCAGACGAGTTCACCAAGGTTCTGTTCACCGCCGCAGATTTCGAACTGACCCGGATCGGCGACGCTCGATTGGGACGGCCTTTGGGCACGTTCAATGCGCCGCGGCCGACCCGGGCCGAAGCTTGGCGGGCGGGGCTTAGTTTTGAACTCATTGATGCTCAGCTTCTTGGGATTGGCACCCTATTGGAACAGGGATTCGCAGGAGACAACAATCTTGCCGAGATTGATGAGTTGCTGGATAGGATCAACGAAACACGCATGCGGATCGCAGCCGTCGGCACGCCTCTTGACCTCGCCGTTACCGACCCTGTAACGCGTTTTCGCGTCGAGGCGCTGCAAACCCGTATTGGGTCCCTTCAGCGGCAGGTCAACGAAAGTGTTGGTCCTGCTATTGGCGTAGAGACCGGGTTCTCTGCTGCTGATGGGGACTAAGACTATGCGCCGCCGCCATTTCCTGATGGGTGCGGGGGCCGGGCTTGCGGCCGGCACTTCGCCGCTCTGGGCCGACTTCAGTGAACCGCTCTACCTGACGGCGGGCAATCGCTCGGATAACTCGACCTGGCTGGTCGGGCTGACGCTTTCTGGCGCTGTGCGTTTTGCCCTGCCGATCCCGGGCCGCGGTCACGCCGCCGCAGCGCATCCCCATCTTGCACAGGCGGTCGCCTTCGCGCGCAGGCCAGGCACGTTTGCGTTGGTCCTTGATTGCGTCACCGGACAGGAGGTCGCGCGCCTGACCACACCCGAGGGCAGGCATTTCTATGGCCACGGCGCCTTTTCCGCCGACGGGCGCCACCTGTTCACCACCGAAAACGCCTATGACATCCCGGACGGGCGCATCGGCGTGTGGGACGTCGAAAACGGCTATGCGCGGGTCGGGGAATTTCCCAGTGGTGGCATCGGGCCGCACGAGATCATCCGCTTGGCCAGCGGTGACTTCGCGGTGGCCAACGGTGGCATCCAGACCCATCCCGACTTCGTCCGTGCCAAGCTCAATATCCCGACCATGCAGACGAACCTTGCCTTCGTGTCTGCAGACGGATCGCTGCTGGAAACCCAGCCGTTGCAGGGCGAGATGCAGAAGAACTCGGTGCGCCATATCGATGTGGATGCAGCAGGTCGGGTGGTGGCCGCCTTGCAATGGCAGGGGGCGCCCACGCAGGTTGTGCCTCTTGTGGCGCGGTTTAGCCGTGGCGGCACACCAGAGCTACTGACACACCCATCCGAAACCCGCCTCAAGCACTACGCTGGCTCTATCGCCGTAGCCCCGGATGGCGCGGAAATTGCCGTGACCGGACCCAAGGGTGGTCACGTGATCTTTCTGGACAGGCAGGGCCAGCCGCTGGGTGATGCAGATATCCCGGTGGCCAGCGGCGTTGCCCAAAGCGCACAGGGGCTGGTCATCAGCTGCAAGGGTGGACTTGTGCTGCGGAACAATGGCGTGATCGAAACCGTGCCTGTCGCAGGAGACTGGTCCTGGGACAATCATCTGGTGCGGGTGGGCTGAGCCTACTCCTCCAGCAGGTATTCATACCGCACGTCGGCGAGAGTCTTCATGAACGCCACCAGCGCGTCGATACGTCGGTCATCCAGCGCCGGACCGTGCGTCAGCTCCTTAACCGCCAGCGCCCAGGGCACCGCAGGAAGGGCAAAAGGCGTACCGGGTTCGGGATTAATCCGCCGCGGCTCCAACGTGGTATTGTGATGGCTGTAGAACACTACTGTTGTGGTAACTGTAGTCGGAAAAGGCCTCACACTGGTCCATCAGGCTTTCGCCGATCTGGTGACAGAGGTTGCAGTTGGTGAACTGCTCGGAAAAGAACAAGACACATCCCAATTCTTTTTTAGGCGGAAATGGCCTCGATCATAGCAATATCGGCCGCTGATCAGCGCCACCTAAGTGGTCCAGTTTGAATGTTAGTGCATTATTGGTGTGGGCTCCATCGGCCCGATGGTTTCCGTGGCGGGTGGGCGGTAGCCCAAGGCACTACGTGGTCGTTTCGTGTTGTAGTGCTTCCCGCTGACCGGCAGGTGAATGCCAGCATTCACCGAGAGGTTCCATTCTTCGATCAGGATTTGCGCCTCCCTTAAGCTGTAGAAGACTTCGCTATTTAACAGTTCATCGCGGAGCCGGGCATTGAAGCTTTCACAATATCCATTCTCCCAAGGAGATCCCGGCTCGATGTAAGCGGTCTTGGCGCCAACAGCTGCGATCCAGCCACGAACGGCCTGAGCAATGAATTCCGGGCCATTGTCTGAACGGATGTATGTCGGGACGCCACGCAGGATGAACAGGTCCGTCTGTGCGCCTATAACATCGGTCGAGTTCAGCTTTCGCTTCACTCGGATCGCCAGGCATTCCCGGCTGTGCTCATTCTGGATGCTCAGAGTCCAGAATGCCTTCCCGTCATCAGTTCGGTGATGCACGAAGTCGTATGACCAAACGTGATCGCGATACTCCGGCCGCAAACGAATGCAGGAGCCATCGTTGAGCCAGATCATCCGTTTCTGCGGCTGTTTCATTGGCACTTTGCGCCCTTCACGCCGCCACAGACGTTCGACACGCTTGTCGTTCACAAGCCATCCGGCGTCTTTGAGCAAAGCTGCGATCCGGCGGTAGCCACTCTTGGGACATTTCCTGCGGAAATACCCTGCCGTGCAGCGCATACCGACCATACTGGCGGGTCAGGTCGATTTTATCAGGCACTAGACGCTCCTCGTCAGAAGGGCCAACCGGCAAACGACGTTGTGTGGACCGGTGCGGTCCCAGAACACGACAGGCTCGCCGCTCCGATGCCCACACAGCACCTCAACCTGCCGTAACTTCGTGACAATCTCTTCTGGTTTATGTCGCTTAATTCCCATGTTTGATCCTCCGTTTCCTAACTATAGCGGCGGACCATTTCAGTAGGGGAGGATAAGGCGACGGAATTCATCCGCTCTCTTCTTTCAGAGGTCAGACTAGTTCCCAACGGTGACAAACCAGATATTGATCTTGTGGGAGAATTGGCCGGGCCCTTGGCTTTGGGGAAAGAAGTAACGGCCACGAAAGCAATGCTTCCACAAGGCATCAAGCAAACAAAAAGGCCGCCCTGAGGCGACCTTTAAGTGTCTGATCACTAATCAGCTTTTGGTTGCGGGAGCAGGATTTGAACCTGCGACCTTCAGGTTATGAGCCTGACGAGCTACCGGGCTGCTCCATCCCGCGCCAGTAGTGTGGTGTATATAGTCCCGGGTTTCGGGAAGCTCAAGCGCAATCGGCAAAAAATCTGTTACAAAATGCATTCGCCCGTCTGGATGGATGACTTCACCATAGATATCGGCTAAGTCTCTGGGAACAAATGAGGGTTTCATGGACGGCACATTGGCCATTTTGTTTCTGCTGACCGGGCTGATTGATATGTGGGTCAATCACTGCGACCGCGGCTGTGTGAAACCTGCCCTCGAGGTCGCACGCTACACGGTGTCAGCGGGCAGCTTGATTTTCGAAGCAGATTCGGTCGGGGGCGAACTGTATTATCGCCACGATCTGCCCGTCAGCTTCGGCCCTTTCCGCCCCGTCGTTGGCGTCTCCGTTGACAGCCTTGGAGATGTCTGGATCGGCGCAGGAGCCGTGAACGAGTTCCGCATGCCAAGTGGTCCAGGTTTTGCCGAGCTTAGCTTCATGCCAGGCTGGTGGATGCGATCAGAGGGCGGTCCTGTCTTGGGGTATCCGCTGGAGTTTCGGTCGGGCATCGAGGCGGGCTTCTATCGTGAGACCGGCGAACGGGTTGGAGTGTCTCTGGATCATCGGTCAAACGGAGAGCTCAGCTATCCCATTCCGAATCCGGGTCTGGAAACAGTCCTTCTGCGCTACGCTCAGTAAAGTCACATGGCGACTTCCTGACTGTCTCCGCTCGCCTCTTTCGGCGCCCCGGCCTGCGCCACCTTGCGCGCTAAATCCAGGGAAATCATCGCATCCAACGCCAACCGGAACCTCACATCCCGTTCAGCCCGTGCGCGCAATTGGGTCACATCCCAGCACAACAACTCCCCCTCTTCAGCCATCACAACCGACGCTGATGCCTCGTTGTTTGTCAGGAACGCCACCTCGCCCACGAAGTTCCCGCTGTGCATCGTGAAGTTGCCATCCTGTTTTTGCACGTCCACAGCGCCGGATATGACGTAGTACAGATCCGGCACAGCAGTCCCGATGGTGGTTAAAACCCTGTCTTTATTGTATTTATCCCGCCGCGCCAGTAGCATGAGTTTCCGGAAATCGCCCGGAGGGAGCGCGCTGAAAGCCGGATAGATGTCAACATCCCGTTTAGGAAGGATCCATTTGGATCGTCGGACAAATAGATTGGTCAACCCAATCAGATTTGCCAATCCGGTCGCCCCGCTGGCCCAGATCGCAGGCCAAAGCGGCGTATCGTTCACGACCGCATAGTACCAAATATACAGCCCAGTCCCGATCAACAGCATGATACGCAGAGCCACCTGATTGATGATCAAGTAGCCCAAAACAAATGTGGTCGCAGCAGCGAATACAAGAATGTCTGACGACATGGGCGGGCGCTCCTCTTCACTGGGAACGACGCACTGTTTTTTGTTTTACGATCATTCCAGGGATAACCAGTCCCCGCATGTTAACCTTTAGTGCGGTTTATCGCTAGAAAACTGTCCAAATGTGCGGTGAGACTGCAACCAGCTTCACTTTTTGTCCCGCTTGGCTTTGCAATCGGAAGCGTGACGCCGTGCGGACCATATCAGAACCGGCCCAACTATCGGGGCTAAGACCCGCAGAGTTTTCAGGGTGTACTCATATCGGGCCCCTTCTATTCCCTCAGGTCGAAAGTACACATCAGCAGCCAAGATAACCCAGCAAATGGCATACCCAATCAAGTGTCTTAGTACTTCCTTTTTGGTGTATTGGACTCCCACCATGGTAAAGCTCTGACTTATTGTTAAACCAATATGGGATATCTAACGTGATCGTTCAAAAGACACTAAGTGCTTTCGGGCTGAAGAGCGTTCTACGCGTGGCGTTCTAGGTCTTTGAGAAGGGTGCGCACACAAGCTTCCCCCGAACGCAAGACGCCGGCAGCTTTTGGCTACCGGCGTTTTGTTTTGTTTCATCGTCTGAGAGAATATTTTATT
>NZ_CANLNB010000003.1 GCF_947492455.1 uncultured Aliiroseovarius sp. | reverse complement strand
GAATGGCCCGCCGTGACCCAAGTGGTCTTCCGCAACTACCAGTGGGGTGCGGAAAAGCGGAACTCGACCCTGTGGTTTGACGACAACTTCGTCGGCACCGAGCTGGACCAGCAAGTGTCCTACGCCGGCATCGCCAACGCGTGCGGCCTGAAAGGCGTCGTCGCCCGCACAATGGACGAACTGACCGCCGCGATGAGCCAGGCCGTGGAAGACCAGAAGAACGGCATCACCACCCTGATCGAGGCGATGATCAACCAGGAACTGGGCGAACCCTTCCGCCGCGACGCGATGAAGAAGCCGGTCAAAGTCGCTGGCATCAACAAAGACGACATGAAACCGCAACAGGTTTGATGAAAACTTCCGGGCGCGGGATCCCTCGCGCCCGGTTATCTGCCGGCCACATCCCGGCACCCCCTTGCTTGATCCCGAGGCACCGATGAAACCGCTCGAGACCCTTTTGAAGAACGCCGCCCGCACCAATCTGCGGATCGTACTATCTGAAGGCAGCGATCCACGTGCTGTAACGGCAGGGTATCAGGCTGTCTCGCAGGGGATTGCGCGTATTGGTCTTGTTGGGACCACCGCAGCAATTCATGCCGAGTTCGCAGCACAAGGGCTTGAGATCCTCGACGGGATCGAAATCCATGATCCAGCAACCTCTCCCCTTCGCAACGAGATGGCCGAGTTGTTTTACAGTTTGCGCAAGCATAAGGGTGTCACCCCGGAAGACGCACAGGCAGATGTCGATCTACCCCACATCTTTGCGGCTTTGCTGGTGAAGTCCGGGCACGCAGACGGCACCGTTGGCGGAGCCGTTGCCACCACGGCAGACATCGTACGCGCGGCCATTCAGATCATTGGCACCAAGCCGGACACCAATCTTGTGTCGTCCTTCTTCCTGATGCTGTTCTGCAAGGAACATCACGATCGCAAGGGCGCGATGATCTTTGCTGATAGCGGGCTGGTGGTAGATCCATCAGCCGACGAAATGGCGCAGATCGCCCTCAGCTCGGCGAACTCATTCGAGCGCCTGATTGGCGAGACACCGCGCGTAGCCATGCTATCGTTCTCGACCCGCGGAAGCGCCGAACACGACGCAGTGTCGAAGGTCGTGACCGCCACAGAAACTGCCCGCACCCGCGCGCCAGATCTGATTATCGACGGCGAACTACAGTTCGACGCGGCCTTTGTACCAGACGTCGCCGCGCGGAAAGCCGAAGACAGTCCCCTTCACGGCAACGCGAACATCTTCATTTTCCCTAATCTGGAAAGTGGCAACATCGCCTATAAGATCGCCCAACGTATGGGCGGCGCCGAGGCAATTGGACCGATCCTTCAGGGGCTGGCCAAACCGGCCAACGACCTGTCACGTGGCTGTTCGTCCGAGGATATCTTGCACATGATCGCCGTCACCGCCGCACAGGCCAGTGATACCGAATAGCCACTACTGCCCATCAGAACCTGCAATCGACAAAACGGTCGCCGCAATGATCTCGTCCACAGTGGCACCGCGACTAAGATCACAGATTGGCTTTCTGAAGCCCTGCAGGATCGGGCCATAGGCCTTCGCCCCTGCCAGTTGCACCAACAGCTTATAGGCAATGTTGCCCGCATCCAGATCCGGAAAAATCAGCACATTGGCGCGATTGCTGATGTCCGCCTGTTTCTTCAGCGCGGTCGCGATATCCAAGGCAGCATCTGCTTGCAGCGGGCCAGCGACCCCCGCGATATAAGCGGCTTCACGCACTTTCTCGACGCTCCCTCCTGCGCCGGAATACCCGGTCGCGAAAGACAGCAGCGCAACTTCCGCCTGACCTAAAAGGGATCTGGCTGTCTTGGCGCTTGTCGTGGCGATATCAGCAAGCTCCTGCGCCGAAGGCGACACGTTCACAGCACAGTCGGCAAAGATAAACTCCTGCCCGTCAGGAAGAACCATCAAGAAATAGCTGGAGGGCGTTTGGATGCCGTCTTCCAACCCGATCACCATCGACGCGGCTTCGATCACGCGCCGGGTGGGCGCAATGGCGCCTGCGACCAATAAATCGGCCTCGCCCGTCGCAACCATGGCGGCCGCGCGCATCAAAGGCCGTTGCAACAGGCGCTCGGCAATGGAGCGGCGCATTTCTCGGTTGGACGTCAGCGCATTGACGTGATGCTCGGCAAGATCGCCAAGTGGAACCGGCTGCGCCAACCCGTCGATATGCAGTCGCGCAGCAGCTTCGGAGATACGCGGATCTTCCATCTCGGGGAAGACAACGCGCGGTTTTCGCTCTGCAGCGATCTCGAAGGCACGATCCAGCGTGGCCGTCATAAGGCATTCCTATCAAACGGATTGGTTGCGGATCGTCCTATAGCCGGTTGTCAGCACAAAGATCAACGCCGCAGCCACGATGATCGACGGCCCAGCAGGCGTATCCAACCGTAGCGACGCCCAAAGCCCCGCCCCGCTGGCCGCCCAGCTGACCAGTACCGACGCGACCACCATCTGCACCGGAGAAGACGAGACACGTCGTGCAGCTGTTGCCGGGATGATCAGCATGGCCGAGACCAACAGCGCCCCAACAACCTTCAGCGACACCGCCACCACCAGCGCGATGGCTACGGTGATAACAAGGCTTTCGCGGTTCGGCTTAACGCCGGACGCCGCCGCCAGATCAGGGCTAAGCGTCGACAACAGCAGTTTAGACCAGCGCCACGCGATCACTGCGGCAACCAGACCGGCCCCGCCCCAAATCAACAAAAGATCGGATCGTGTGACGGTCAGGATGTCGCCGAACAGATAGGCGGACAGATCAACCCGGACGTCGGGCACGAACGAGATCGCGACCAGACCCGTCGCCAATGCGCCAAAGGACAACACGCCCAACCCGCTGTCTGGCGACTGCCCCTGCGCCATCATCCAGCTGATCGCGCCTGCCATCGCCAAGGCGACAAGCAAGGTGCCAAGGCTGATCGGCAGCGAGAAGATCAAGGCCAGCGCCACACCCAAAATGGCGGCATGGGCCGTGGCATCCCCGAAATAGGCCAGACGTCGCCAGACGACGAAAGCGCCCAACGGGCCGGTTGCGATGGACAGACCGACGCCCGCCAGCACCGCACGGACAAGGAAATCATCTAGCATGTTCAACCTCGTCGTTCGGGGCGTCGTGTGTGTGATCATGCCCGCAGCCATCGTCGTGATCGTGGTCATGCGCGTGCTGATACAGCGCCAGTGCACCTTGCGTGCCATGGCCAAACAGCGCGCGATATTCGGGGGCGTTCTGCACCACATGGGGCTTGCCCTCGCAGCAGATGTGCCCGTTCAGGCAAATCACCCGGTCCGAGGCGCTCATCACCACGTGCAGATCATGCGAGACCATCAGGACGGCAACACCGGTTTCACGGCGAACATCCTCAATCAGGCGATAGAAGCCTGCCTCGCCCATCTGGTCCAGCCCCTGTGTCGGCTCGTCCAAGATCAGGATATCAGGCTTTTCCAGAAGCGCGCGCGCCAGAAGGACACGTTGTAGCTGGCCACCCGACAAGTCCGCCACCTGGCGCGTTGCAAGCCCCGGCACGCCGACACGCTCTAACATGGCCGCGATCTGATCCGGTGCGTGTGCCTTGGGCAGGTTCAAAAACGCGCGCACCGGCAGCGGGAGCGTCGGGTCCAGCGCAAGTTTCTGCGGCACATAGCCAACCACAAGCCCCCTCTTCCGCGTGACCTTCCCCTTGGACGGGGTCAGCCCAAGAAGCGCGCGCAGAAGCGACGTCTTGCCCGACCCGTTCGGGCCGACGATGGTGACAATTTCGCCTGGCGCAACAGACATATTCACCCTGTCCAGCACAGTGTTTGCACCGTGGCGCACGGTCAGGCCCTTCGCCTCGATCAATGTCATGCGGCGGCCTCATCCTGACAGGAGGGGCACAGGCCCAGAGCTTCGACATTGGCGCGCTCGACGGTGAAACCAAGGCTTGCGCCGGCTTCATCAATCTTGGTGCGCAGCGATTGCGCGGGGATCTCGGCCACCGATTTGCAGACCCGACATATGAAGAAAGCCGGGGCGTGATCGCAGCCTTGTGTCGTGCAGGCCGTAAAGGCGTTCAGGCGCCGGATACGGTGTGCAAGCCCTTGATCTACAAGAAACTCCAAAGCGCGATAGGCAACGGGGGGCTGGCTTCCGAACCCGTCTTCGGCCAGACGCTCCAACACATCATAGGCCCCCATCGCACGATGCTCTTCCAAAAGAATCTCCAACGCACGGCGTCGGACCGGTGTTAGCCGTGCGCCAGCCTCGCGACAGATGTCCTCGGCGCGGGTCAGCGCCTCGTTGGCGCATGTGGAATGGTCGTGACTGTGAAACGCGCTGGCGGGATCCGACATGGGTTGACACCTGTTTTGTGTAATATTATCACCTTCCTCAAATGATATAACATCACAAAATCCGGAGCAAGCCCCGATGACCCTAACCCGCACCACGATGGCGCTGTGCCTCAGCCCGACTTTGCTGATGGCCGAAACGCCCAAAGTCGTGACCGATTTCGCCCCAATCCATTCGCTTGCTGCGCAAGTGATGGACGGCGTGGGTGAGCCGGAACTGCTGTTGCCCCAAGGGGCGGATCCACATGGCTTCCAAATGCGCCCATCGCAAATGCGGTCGCTGTCGGACGCCGATCTTCTGATCTGGGTTGGCCCGGCCCTGACCCCGTGGCTTGAGCGCGCTGTCGAAGGCGCATCACTGGGTCACAGCATGGCACTGCTGTCCGAAGCGGGCACGGTATTGCGCGAAGGCGGGCACGATCACGGTCACGACGACCACGAGTCTCATGAAGACGAGATGCATGAGGATCACGACCATGATGACCATGACCACGATGAACATGACGATCATGCGGACCATAATGACGAGGCGCATGATGCCCACGACGATCACGACCATGATCACGATGACCACGGCCATGAGGAAGATCATGACCATGCCGCGCATGTCGAAGGCGTAGATGAACACGCGTGGCTGTCGCCTCTGAATGCACAGGTCTGGCTGGAGGCGATCGCCGAAGAATTGTCCGAACTAGATCCGGCAAACGCCGAGCGCTATCACGCGAACGCCCATGCGGCGCAGGAAAAGATCGCCGCGCTGGACGCCCGTATCAAGGCACGGCTTGAGCCTGTGCACGAAAAAGGCTTCGTCCTGTTTCACGACGCGTTTGGCTATTTCACCGATCACTATGACCTGAACAGCCTTGGCGCGATCCGCGAAACCGATGCGGCCCCACCCTCGGCCGCGCAGCTGGCCGAAATCGCCGAGCAAATCGAGCATGGCGAAGTGTCCTGCATCTTCTCGGAGCCTGAGCGAGGCGTGTCTCAGGTACTCGATCTGGCGAAAACTGCCGGGGCAGGTACTGGGGTGCTGGACCCGTCCGGATCCACGATCGAGATCGACCCGATGCTTTATGAGAACCTGATGTGGAGCACAGCGGAGACAATCGCCACCTGTCTGGAAGGTAAGTAAACAGAAACGGGCGCCAACGCGGCGCCCGTTTTCTTTTGCATCAAGGGGTTAGGCAGGTTTACCCCAGCCGCCGCCACCGGGTGTGCACATCTCGAACAGGTCTCCGGGATCCAACGCAACCTCGCCATTGCCCGGCATCGGAATGCGGGTGCCGTCAGCCTTTTCAGCGGTGTTCACACCTACCTGACCAGGCGCGCCGCCGTCACCGCCAAACGGCGGAACCACACGGTGCGAGCTAAGCGTTGTCACCGTCACAGGCTCAAGGAAGCGCAGCCGGCGCACAACCCCGTCGCCACCACGCCACTGCCCTGCCCCGCCAGAACCTGCACGTAACGTGAACGCCTCGAGCCGTACGGGGAAGCGCTTCTCAAGGATTTCCGGATCAGTCATGCGGGTGTTGGTCATGTGGCTTTGCACCCCGTCACAGCCGTCAAAACCCGGCCCAGCACCAGTGCCCCCTGCGATGGTTTCATAGTTCTGGAAGTCATCATTTCCCCAGATGAAATTGTTCATCGTGCCTTGCGATCCGGCAATCACACCCAGCGCACCATAAAGCGCGTTGCAGGCGGCTTGGCTCACTTCGGTATTGCCGGAAATCACCGCCGCCGGATAGCGCGGGTTCAGCATGGTGCCTTCTGGGACAATGATATTCAGCGGTGCCAGACAGCCTTCGTTCAGCGGGATGTCCGCGCCCACCAGCGTGCGGAATACATACAGCACCACCGCACGGCTGATTGACAGGGGCGCATTATAGTTGCCCGCTTGTTGATCCGAGGTCCCGGTGAAATCGACTGTGGCCGACCGCGTCGCCTTGTCAACGCTGACGGTCACGCGGATTTCGGACCCACCATCCATCGGATAGGAGAACGCCCCATCGCGCAGCCGGTCGATGACGCGGCGTACGCTTTCCTCGGCATTGGCTTGCACGTGGCCCATATAGGCTTGCACAACTTCCAGACCGTAGTGATCGACCACGCCTAAGAGGGCCTGCCGTCCGGTCTCGTTCGCAGCGACCTGTGCCTTCAGGTCGGCCATGTTCTGGTCGATGTTGCGGCAGGGATACCGGCCCGAGGCCAGCAGCGCGCGCATATCGTCTTCCAAAAGCTGCCCTTCGGCCACCAGCCGCGTGTTCTCGATCAACACGCCTTCATGTTCGATATGCGTGCTGTCGGGCGGACCCGAGCCCGGTGTGCGCCCGCCGATATCCGCATGGTGCCCGCGCGAACCCAGCCAGAAGGCGATGCTGTCACCAACAAAGACCGGAGTCACGACGGTCACATCCGGCAAGTGGGTGCCGCCATTAAAGGGACTGTTCAGCACGAAGGCATCCCCGGGCTTCACCTGTCCGGCGTTGTCGCGCATCACTGTGCGGATGCTGTCGGACATGGACCCCAGATGCACCGGTACATGCGGCGCGTTCGCGACCAGATCGCCCGAAGCGTCGAAGATCGCGCAGGAAAAATCGAGCCGTTCCTTGATGTTCACCGACCACGAGGTATTGGCCAGCGTCGCCCCCATCTGGTCGGCGACCGACATGAAGAGGTTGTTGAACACCTCGAGCAGCACCGGGTCCACATCGGTCCCTGCGGCATGGGCGCGGGCCAGCGCCTCGACCCGTTCAAGGATCAGGTTGCCATGCGCGTCTTGCCGCGCCTGCCAGCCCGGTTCGATCATGTTGGTGCCGGTGGGCTCACGGATGATCGCTGGGCCAGAAATGCAGGCGTCTGCCGACAGGTTTGCGCGGTCAAAGAGCGGCACCTCCTGCCAGCCCTCTTCGGTGCAGAGCTGCACAGTGTCGTCGGGCTGATCATTCCCGCCGGTGACGTGCCCGCGCGGGGCTTCGCCCGATGTGCCGATCGCCTCGACCGCCAGCACCTCGAACAGGATCGCGCGTTCGGGCGAATGGAAGCCAAAGCGCGCGTCATGTGCGGCTTCGAAATCCGTCCGCATCTGCGCAGCGTCGCCAAACGGCACCTCAAGCGCCTGATGCGAGCCGTCATAGCGCAGATGGGCAATGCGCTCGATCTGGATGTCCGTAACGCCTTGTTTCGCGACCTCGGCCTCAGCATCGGCTGCCAAGGCCTGCAACCGCGTTGCAGCCTCGCCTTCGGCCTCAAGTGCCGCGTCGAACTGCTCTTGTCGGAGCGCCCGGATCTCGGCCAGCCCCATTCCATAAGCGGACAGAACCCCGGCGAATGGATGCAGAAATACAGTTTTCATACCCAGCGCATCGGCGACCAGACAGGCATGCTGCCCCCCGGCCCCACCGAAGCATTGCAGCACATAGCGGGTCACATCATGCCCGCGCTCGACCGAGATTTTCTTGATCGCGTTGGCCATGTTGTCGACGGCAATACGCAGGAAGCCACGCGCCACGTCCTCAGGCGACTGCGCGGGTTGGCCAGTTTCCGTCGCGATCTCTTGCGCGAGGGTTTCGAACTTCTGCCGCACCACATCCGCATCCAGCGGCTGGTCGCCATTCGGGCCGAACACATGCGGGAAATGGGCGGGCTGCAGACGGCCCAGCATGACGTTGCAATCGGTGACCGTCAGCGGCCCACCACGGCGGTACGCCGCCGGACCGGGGTTCGCCCCCGCGCTTTCCGGGCCTACCTGAAAACGCCCATCGCGGAACTGGCAGATCGAGCCGCCGCCCGCCGCAACCGTATGGATATCCATCAACGGTGCACGCATGCGGACGCCTGCGACCTCGGTCTCGAAACTGCGTTCATAGCTGCCTGCATAGTGGCTGACATCGGTCGAGGTTCCGCCCATGTCGAACCCGATCAGATGATCATAGCCAGCGACCTCGCCCGTTTTGACCATGCCGACAATGCCGCCAGCCGGGCCGGACAGGATCGCGTCCTTGCCCTGAAACATCGCCGCATCGGTCAGGCCACCATTAGACTGCATGAAGAGCAAACGATCGCAAGCCGTGCCAATGTCCAGCGCCCCCGCGACCTGTTCTACATAGCGGCGTAGGATGGGTGACAGATACGCGTCCACCACGGTCGTATCGCCCCGGCTCACCAGCTTCGACAAGCGCGAGACCGCGTGGCTTTCGGACACTTGCGTATAGCCGATGTCGCGCGCGATCTGGGCCACCTGCGCTTCATGTACCGGGTTCAAATAGCCATGCAGGAAGGCGATGGCGACGCCGCGGATGCCGGTATCGAAATGGTGTTGAAGCACCGTCCGCACGGCAGCTTCATCTATGCCATGCAGGACATTGCCATCCGCGTCCAACCGCTCGTCCACTTCCTCGACAGCCGCATAAAGCAAGTCCGGGCGTTTTATATGCAGGTCAAACAGGCGCGGGCGGGTTTGATAACCGATGCGCAGCAGGTCCCCGAAGCCCTTGGTGATCAAGAGCAGCGTGTCGTCGCCCTTGCGTTCAAGCAGCGCGTTCGTCGCCACCGTCGTCCCCATCTTGACCGAGGCAATCGCCCCGTCCGGGATCGACTGACCGGCCTCAAGCCCCAACAGCTCGCGAATGCCCTGCACCGCCGCGTCCGCGTAGCGCTCGGGGTTTTCGCTGAGGAGCTTATGGCTTTGTAGACCGCCATCCGGGTCACGCGCCACGATGTCGGTGAACGTGCCGCCACGATCCACCCAGAACTCCCACTTGCTGTCCAACATGTGCCCCTCCCTGATCCGTCAGACAGAGGTCAGGCATGGGCCGGGAAATGTCAATCGTGTGCGCACAAAGAGCCCACGAAAATGGGCAGAGGCATGGTGCACGCCGTTTTCTGAGCGTTTTTCAGCGATACCATTCGGAAATGGTGGTTGGATTATCCAAGCAGCCCGAGCCCCCGACAGGGATGCCAGCATAGTTTTCACAGCGTCCTCGGGCATATTAAGATAATGAGACGTGCATCCCGTGAACGCTCTGGCGCCACGCGGCGGTCTGGTTTACCACCGGATCGCAGAACCACGAGGATCCAGATGCCCCTGAAGCTCAAGACTTTGGCAGACTTTGCAGCGTTGGACGCGGATGACATCATCGACGTGCGCGCCCCGTCCGAGTTTGCCGAGGATCATATCCCAGGTGCCATCAACCTGCCTGCGCTCAGCGACGCAGAACGCGCCCGGGTCGGCACGATCTATGTGCAAGACAGCCCCTTCAAGGCCCGCAAGATCGGCGCGGCCTTGGTGGCCCGCAATGTGGCAGCCCATTTGGAAACCGAACTGGCGGAACGTCCGGGCGGCTGGAAGCCCGTGGTCTATTGCTGGCGCGGCGGGCAGCGCTCGGGCTCGGTGGTATCGATCCTGTCGCAGATCGGCTGGCGCGCAGAGCAACTGGAAGGCGGGTATAAATCCTATCGCCGGATGGTGAAAGCACTACTCTATGACGACCCGCTTCCGCATATGCTGGTCCTGATCGACGGGGGCACCGGTACCGCCAAGACCCGCCTGCTTGATGCGTTGGACACGGCAGGTGCGCAGGTTCTGGACCTCGAACAGCTTGCCAGCCATCGCGGATCGTTATTTGGTCTGGTTGGCCCCGCGCAGCCCAGCCAGAAGTGGTTTGAAAGCCAAGTGGCGATGACGCTTAGCCGCTTCGATCCATCCCGCCCTGTCTTTGTCGAGGCTGAGAGCAACAAGATCGGACGTCTGATTGTGCCCCCCAGCCTGTGGCAAAAGATGATCCGCGCCCCGCGGTTCGAGCTGTCCGCCCCCCTGCCCGCCCGCGCGGAACATTTGGCGCGCGACTATGACGACTTGATCGAAAATCCCGCGCGCCTTGAGGACATTCTCGAGCAACTCGTGTCCTATCACGGGCGCGCGCAGGTGGATCTGTGGCACGGGATGGCGCGCGCGGGCGATATGCAGGCGTTGGCGGCGGGGCTGATCGAGACGCATTACGACCCGCGCTATCGGCGCATCACCCGCAAGGATGCCCCCGCGCCGACACAGATCGCTTTACCCGATCTGTCAGACGCGACCTTGGCCCAGACCGCCGCCAAGCTGATCACACAAATGGACAACGCAGCGTTTTAGCGGCAATAGATGCTCGGGCTGTCCGCCTGCACTTCGCCGATCACATAGGCTGTGCGTCCCTCGGCTGCGAACCCCTCCAGCACGGCTTGCACATCCCGCTCGGGTACCGTGGCCAAGAAGCCCCCCGCCGTCTGCGGGTCGTGCAACAACAGCCCCTTAGCGCCCTCGGCGCCGAAAACAGGTGCCGCATCGCGGTTGGCGCCGTGGATGGTCGAGCGTACGCCACCGTCAGCCAATGCCTCGGCCCCCGGATGGGTCGGAATGGAGGCGAGATCCAGTGCGGCCGAGACGCCCGAGGCACGACAGATCGCCATCAGATGCCCGGCCAACCCAAAGCCTGTCACATCGGTCATCGCCGTCGCATAGGGCTGCAACAGACGCGCCTCGTCCCCTTGCGAGCGCGCCATGTTTTGCATCAGCCGCGCCACATCACGCCCGTCCGCGCGCCCCTGCATTTCACCGGCCAACAGCGTACCAGAGCCAATTGGGCGGGTCAGGATCAACCGATCCCCCGGCTGTGCCCCAGCGGTGGTCAGCGCCTGCGCACCTTCGGGCAAGAGGCCGGTCATGGACACGCCGATCGTCATCTCGGCGCCCATGCTGGAATGCCCGCCGATCAGCGCCACCTGTTCATCGGCAAGGAACGCGCTTATCTGCGCCAGAACTTCGTCCATCGTGCGGGACTGAAGCGTGGCACTCATCCTCGGCAGAATGACTGACAGCATCGCGGTCTTCGGCACCGCCCCCATTGCCCAGATATCACCCATCGCATGGTTCGCCGTGATCCGCGCCAATAGGCCGGGGTCTTCCGTGAAGGCGCGCAAGTGGTCTGTGGTGAGGACCTGTACCGCCCCGCCCACGCGCACCACTGCGGCGTCATCGCCCGGCCCCGTTAAAACCTCGTCCGGCATAGGCTGGTCCAATTTGGAAAGCGCCTGCGACAAGCTTCCCGGCGCAACTTTCGATCCGCAGCCCCCACAGAGCGGCACCGCATCGACCGCGTCCCCGCCCAGCGCACGCTCGCGCGGTTCCGGGGCCTGCGCCATGGCCGGATAGCCCCGGAACTTCTGCATGAACTTCTGATCGATGTGATCCTTCCAGCGCCACAGGCCGGGCAGCGCAACCGCCCGCCCCCATTTCTCGGCCAAGGCCCGTTTTCCGCCCATCGAGATCAGCTTCAGGTAATCGGCTTGCGGCTTGAAGGGGGTCATGGCCCCTCCCGCCAACGCAGCCCGCAAATTTTGCGCCAGCACCGGTGCCGCCCGCACCGCAAACACCCCTGCTTTGGGGCGCGGATCATGCAGCATCTCGGCGCAATCGCCCACGGCAAACAGCCCGTCATACCCCGGCACTTGGAAATCCGGCCCGACCGGAATGAAACCATCCGGCGTCAGCGGCAGGTCGGTTTCTTGCAGCCAGCCATGCGCGAATGCGCCCGCTGTCCCGACGGTGAACTGGCTGTCCAGTGTCGCGCCATCCGCCAAGACCACGCGATCCGCGTCGATCCGCGCGACCGAGGCCTTCACATGCAGCGCGACCCCCAAGTCACGCAGCGCTGCCCGCAACGGACCACGCGCCGCCTTGGCGCGGGCGGTGATATCGTCGCCAGCCTCGATCAGATGCACCTTCCTGTCGGCGCGATCCCGCAGCGCATGGGACATCGCCAAGGCGAGCTCGACACCAGCGACACCCGCTCCGATGACGGCCACATGAGGCGCGGCCTCACCCTCCGCGACAGCCTGCAAGAAACCCTGCCATTTCGCCGCGTAGACGTCCAAGGGCTTGGCACCGCACGCGTGCTCGGAAAACCCGGGAATATCCGGCATCTGCGCATGGATCCCGATATCGATCGAGGCCACGTCATACCCAATCTCGCGCCCGCCCTCGACGGTCACGGTCTTGGCCACCGGATCAATCGTGGTGGCATGACCGATCACCAACCGTGCGCCCGCAAACCGTGCCAACCGGATCAGATCAATGTCCAATGCCTCGCGCGTATAATGCCCAGCAATATGGCCTGGCAGCATCCCCGAATAGGGCGCCGTCGGGGCCGGGTTGATCAGCGTCAGCCGCGCGCCTGCTAAGGGCTTCATCCCCCACATGCGCAGCACCAGCGCATGGGCATGACCGCCCCCGATCATCACAAGGTCTTTCGTCAGAACCGGCTGAGATTGCATCACAGATCACCTTAATAACGGATACCTAAGGCGATACCTGAGCCCGCGCAAAATGGCCACTGTCCGGACCTTCACAAGAGCGCGACAGATTGGCCGTGTCGAAATTCTCGCCGTGTCGTTTTTAAGCTTGAGCGGCCTGCGCCTCCGACGCAAGGTGGCTCGGCGTGGCACATGGATCAACAGGACGCCTCAATGACACAGACCCGGACGGACGGCTTCGGCCCCTCTTACCGCGACACCTACTATACGCGCACGATGGAGCCGCCGCTGAACGCCGCCCCCCTGTCCGACCGGATCGAGGCCGATATCTGCATCGTCGGTGGCGGCATCGCGGGCGTCAGCGCGGCCTATGAACTGACCAAGGCGGGGAAGTCGGTGGTGCTGCTGGAGGCCGATCAGATCGCGTGGGGCGCCAGTGGCCGCAACGGAGGCGTCGTCACCCCGGGTTTTGCCGCCAGTGGCTCTGCCATTGAAAAGAAACGCGGCTTGGACACCGCGAGGCAAATCTTTGACCTATCCCGTGAAGGGGTCGAGATCTTCCGAGAGTACACCCAGACACTCGCCTTGCCCGGTGTGGAAATACGGCCCGGAGCCCTGTCAGTATCGCGCTATCGCGACGCGCAGGGGATGCAGGATGCGGCCCGACACAAGACCGATGCCTATAGCTATCCGGTGGAGTATGTCCCGACCGAGAAACTGCGCGAAATGGTACGCACGGATCGCTATTTTGATGGCGTCTATGACCCGCAGGGCTTTCATGCCCATTCGCTGAACTATTGCCTTGGCCTTGCCCGGGAAACGCAGCGCCTTGGTGGGCGCATCTTTGAAAACACCCGTGCGGTGTCGATGGCGCGTCAGGGGGCGGGGCATCTGGTGACGACGCAAGCGGGATCGGTGCAGTGTGAAACCGTCATCCTGTGCCAAGGCGGGATGGTGGACGGGTTTTCCAAGCGTTTGCAGCGCAACCTTTTGCCTATCGGCACCTTCGTGACCGTTACCGAGCCCCTTGGCGATCTGGCGCATGCGCTGATCCCCACCAGCGCGGCCATTGTCGACACGCGGATGGCCTGCGACTATTTCCGTATCACGCCGGACGGACGGCTTTTGTGGGGTGGTGGCATGACGGGAATGGCGCTGGAGCCTGCAAATCTGGAACAGCAGATGCGCCGCGCCTTCACCTCGGTCTTTCCGCAGCTCGCAGATGTCAAAATCGACGCGACGTGGAGCGGCCTTCTGGGCTATGCGCGACACCGGATGCCCTATCTGCGCGAGCTGCACGATGGGGTCTGGGCGGCCACTGGGCTTGGCGGTCACGGCGTGAATGTCGGACCCCTTGTCGGGCGCCTGATCGCCGAGGCGATTGTCGACGACGGCCAGCGCCACGCGGTGCTGGATCCCTATGGGCTGACATGGAATGGATCCGTGTTCGGACCCTTGGCCGCAGACACAGTGTATTACTGGGAAGCGTTGAAAGAGCGCTACTTTGAATGGCGCTATGGCTAGTTCGCGGATAGGGCGACCTGGGCCGTAACATCGGCGTGGGTCCGCGTTCACAAGGCCGATGGCGGTTCCAATTGGAGTTTACGCTTACGTTAGGTCAACCACATTGCGCCCAATTTTTGACAAATACGTTCCCGATAAGTCTCAACGTATGAGTGAGGGGAGTAATGGTGTTCAGCCACCGGCACCACTCGCCGGTGGCCGTCTTCTCGGAAACTGTATCGACCTGCATTCGACCCCTCATGGCGCCAAAGCACGTCGAAAACACCGCTCGGGAACGCATCATCCACGCCGCAATAGCAACGCCTCGAAGGACATCCGTCGCTGAGGTGGTGAGCACGCCCCACACATCTTTCCGATCAGGCCCCACCGCAGATGGCAAAGCCATATGCGCAGCTGCGAGCGACGCTCAACCTTTCAAGGCGTCAAGGGCATCCTTTACCACCGACGTGGCCTGAAGAGCCTCAAGACGATCAAGGATACGGCGAGATTCACGCGCATGGTCCTCACTCAACTTGTCGATCTTCTCGACCATCAGGTCGACACCGGGATTTCTGATATCAAAGACATAGTCCTGCTGGCCAAAGTGTTCCGCAAGATCAGTATACTTGCTGGCCCACCCTAGAATGATAACGGGAACGCCGCTTCTGTACGCGAACACCACCGAGTGATAGCGCGATGCAACAATGTATTTAAAACGCCCGATGATCCCGATCAGCTCGGGGCTGGCGTATTCTTTGGTAATGATACTGACCTTGTCCCGATTTTTCGTAATCTTAAGAACATTTTCAACAAGGTGATCGTCCGCTGTGGACGTGTTCAGAATGTATACTTTCTCGCCCTTATCGACCAATCGGTCCAGCGCCTTGGCATAAAGATCAAAAACCGCGCCTGCATCACCGATCCTGAAGACGTTTTCATTGATAATAAATCCAACTGACCCTTCATCGGGGTAGCCAGACTCGTCCTTATCATATGAGGCGTAAATCTCTTCGGGTGTTGGGAATAACTTCTCTCGGATAACCATATCTGTCGATAACTCGACATTGTCGAGGCCCAGAGACTTCAGGCACGCATAGCCTTCTTTTTCACGCGGATATATCTTGGTGGCGTAAGACAGTTCCCTTTTGACTTTTTCCAGAAAGGCCTCGTTATCGCCGCCATCATCCCAGTCCCAAGGGCCAAAACTTTGCGGCATCAGCACGATTTTTTTGTTGTACCGTTTCGCAAGACCTATCGTCTGCAGCAACATTTCTCCGCCACCTTTGGGCCAGCCAGAGCCGAGCGTGTAGCCGCTTGCATCGAAAATGGCATCCGCTTCTCTCAGCGCCTTGTCCATTTCGGCGACCTTACCGTTCCATTTGTCGGTCTTGCGTCTTTGCCCGGCAAAACGCGTAAGCAGCGGCTCTAGCAGTGGCACCTTGTGCAACTGGTATTTAAACACCAGACGCGTGTAATCATCATAGGGCAACAACTTGAACGCATATTGCTCAGGCGCGTCATACTTGTTCGAAAAACCAACGACTTCGCAGTCTTTGTAAATAGCTTTCAAGCCGTAGCATAAGGTCAGGAACATGGCCTGAGAGCCTTTGTTCCGCATCTGAATACCGGTAATAATAAACTTTTTCATATCACTAAGCGAAAGGCGTTACGCCTCCACTCTTCCTCCTTGCTTTTTCGAACGCTCGCAAAATTCGTTTCTGTTTGAACATCCCAGATCTACGGGCAATCCACCAAAGCCATCGACCCAACATGAGCTTCTACACATCGTCGCATGTTCCATCAGCTGGCTCGATCCGCTGATCCATACCAATGATCCAGCGACTGACCGCTCATCTGTTCCAACGCCTCGATAGAGGGATGGTAGTAATCGTTCAGACGATGGCGCAGCTCGTCTGTCATTTTCGGATACTGGATCTCATTGGTGATCAACCCGCGCGCGGCCTCAAACCCGGACGTCCCACGCAAGGGGCGCACAATCGGCTTCAGCCATGACAGGCTTTTGCGCAAACGGGGTGATACAGTCGGGGCTTTCTTGTCTTTCACCTTTCCGCGATCCAATTCTGAAAGCGGGCGTTGTGGCAGGCGAAGGTGGGATCGAACCAGCGACATCTGTCTCTCTGGGTCTTGTGCCACACCTTCGAAGAATAAAATGAGAAGCCGATCCCGACCGTAAAGATCAATAAAGGCGTTCAAATGCGACGCGAACTTCCCCGAGATCATGTATTTCAGGTTCTCACCCAAAGCCGGATCCAGATAGTTTTCGATATCCGCCCCAACTTCGCCACGCCTATACCGCATGCAATAACTTGAATAAGCGCGCTCAACCGGGTTGCGCAACTGCGCAATCAGCTTCACGTGAGGAAGATCTTGGTGCAGCCGGGTCGCTGCATCAGGTTCGTAGAGATAGGAGTTGGACTTTTCCCCGACAACCCGATCACGCTGCGCGTCATCGAAATGGGAAAAATACCAATCCTGCCCGCGACTATACTCTCTTGAAAAATAGTGAAGTTCCGGGTCCGGCATGTAAACGGCAGGATCCGCTTGCAACTGCTGCTGCAGCCATGTGGTGGCCGATTTTGCGGCCCCAATTATGATGAAATCAATATCCTTGAAATGCATAGGATAGTAGCACCCCTTATTGATGCGCAGGTAAACGACGTGAAAATGCAGGTCGTATCACGCAAGTAAAACAAACGTATTATGTCAATTGAAGCCCCCGCTTCGATCAAATGTTCTTCCCCTAAGATCGCGGCAGCAAGGCTAAGCTGTCAAGCCTTGCGGCGATTTTATGGTGTTTCGGGGCAAGTTCAGCGCCGCCCACATCGCGGCGTTTTGAAGCGACTACCTGAATGCAGGCGCCTGGATTGCGATTTGACACAGCCCGCGCTTTCCAGCTTATTGTCATGGCAGAGGCGGTTCTTGCCCCGTTTTCCATCGCCTCTACCAATCCCTTCTGAGACGGGCTGATCAAAAGGGGCAAACATGACCGAAATTCTACTTCGAAATGCCGATAGCATCCTGACGATGGATGACACTCGGACCGAGCTGAAGGGTGCGGATATCCGGGTCCGCGATGGTGTTATCACCGAAATCGGCACCGGGCTAACAAGCGACGGCGACATCCATGACGCGCGTGGCTGCGTGGTGACGCCCGGTCTGGTGAACACGCACCATCACCTCTATCAAACCCTGACCCGCGCGGTGCCGGGCGGACAGGATGCTTTGCTGTTTGGCTGGCTTCAGACGCTCTATCCGATCTGGTCCCGTTTTGGGCCGGAAGAGATGTTCATATCGGCGCAAGTGGGATTGGCTGAACTGGCGCTGTCCGGATGCACGCTTAGTTCGGACCACCTGTATCTCTACCCCAACGGTTCCCGGCTGGACGACACGATTGCCGCCGCGCAAGAGGTCGGGCTGCGCTTCCACCCAACGCGCGGATCGATGAGCATTGGGGAAAGCGACGGGGGATTGCCCCCCGACAGTCTGGTCGAGAAAGAGGCCGCCATTCTGGAGGACTCGATCCGCGTGGTCGATGCGTTCCACGATGATCGCGAGGGCGCGATGGTGCGTGTGGGTCTTGCGCCGTGCTCGCCATTTTCTGTCAGCCGAGACCTGATGCGCGACGCCGCCCTACTGGCGCGGGACAAGGGCGTCATGCTGCATACCCATCTGGCAGAAAACGACGAAGACATTGCCTATTCTTTGGAAAAGTTCGGCTGCCGCCCCGGTCAATATGCCGAGGATCTTGGCTGGACCGGCGACGACGTCTGGCACGCCCATTGCGTGAAACTGGATGGGCAGGAAATCGACCTCTTTGCCCGCAGCAAGACCGGTGTCGCGCATTGCCCATGCTCGAACTGCCGGTTGGGCAGCGGGATCGCGCCGGTGCGTCAGATGCGCGATGCGGGTGTACCGGTGGGGCTGGGTGTCGATGGATCCGCCAGTAATGATGCGGGGAACCTGATCTTGGAAGCGCGGCAATCCATGCTGTTGCAGCGGGTCGTCAACGGAGCCGACGCCATGTCCGCGCGCGAAGCGCTTGAGATCGCCACCCGCGGCGGTGCGGATGTTCTTGGGCGTCCTGATTGCGGACGGCTGGCCGTTGGGAAACGGGCGGACATCGCGGTTTGGGACGTGTCCGGTATCGAAAGTGCAGGCAGCTGGGATCCCGCCGCCCTGCTTCTTGCCGGTCCCACACGGGTCAAACATCTGTTCGTCGAAGGGCGGCAGATCGTGCGGGATGGTCAGATGGCTACAGTCGACCTTCCCAGAGTGATCGAGCGCCAAAATCAACTGGCCTTGGCGCTTCAGGTGTAAAGCGAGGCGCCATGTCGTTCGACATGGCGCCACTATCCCTAAGATATTAACGCGGGCCGGGGTTGGCGATCAGATCCCGCGCAATCACAAGGCGCTGAATGTCGCTGGTGCCTTCATAGATCTGCGCCACGCGGACATCGCGGTAAATCCGTTCGACCGGGTAGTCGCTCAGATAGCCATAGCCGCCAAAGGTCTGGATCGCAGCCGAGCAGACCTCTTCCGCCATTTCCGTGGCGAACAGTTTCGCCATCGAGGCTTCACGCAGCGCGGGCAAACCAGCGTCACGACGGCGGGCGGCATGCTGCACCAGTTGACGTGCGGCTTCGACCTTTGTGGCCATATCCGCCAGACGGAACCCAACCGCTTGGTGCTGAGCGATTTCCTTGCCGAACGCCTTGCGCTCCTGCGCATACTCGATGGCCAGCTCCAGCGATTTCCGCGCCATACCAACCGCTTGCGAGGCAATCCCGATGCGCCCGCCCTCAAGGTTCGCTAGGGCGATTTTATAGCCTTCGCCTTCAGCGCCTAGCAGGTTTTCCTTGGGAATGCGCATGTCCTCAAACGACAGCTGGCAGGTGTCCGACGAATGCAGACCCAGCTTTTCTTCGACCCGCACGACCTCGTATCCGGGGGTGTCGGTCTCGACGATAAAGGCGCTGATGCCCTTCGATCCGGCATCCTTATCGGTCACGGCGAACACGATGATCACCTTGCCGTTCTTACCCGAAGAAATGAATTGCTTCGCACCGTTCAGCACATAGTGATCGCCGTCCAGAACCGCAGTGGTGCGCAGTTTCGAAGCGTCCGACCCGGCCTGCGGCTCGGTCAGGGCGAAGCCACCGATCCATTCACCGCTTGCCAATTTCGGCAGGTATTTCTGCTTCTGCTCTTCGGTGCCGTATTTCACGATCGGGCCGCAGCCGACCGAGCTGTGAACCGACAGAATAGTGGAACAAGCGCCGTCACCTGCGGCGACTTCCTCGACCACGCTGGCATAGGTCACAGAGTCCAGTTCGATCCCGCCATATTCTTCCGGGACCAGCATGCCCAGAAAGCCCAGCTCGCCCATTTCGGTCAGCTGTTCGCGGGGGAAGTTGCCGGTGCGATCACGTTCTTCCGCGCCGGGCCACAGGCGGTCCTGAGCGAACTGCGCAGCCATGTCGCGAATGGCGGATTGGGTTTCGTCAAGCATGTCATGTCTCCTATCTGCCGACTGGTCTTGGCCCACGGCGAATCCGGGCGGGTTGGATCGGGACTATACAATTGAAGAAAGTTGTAAGCGATGCCAGTATATTTCACATAACTGACAGGAAATGCCATGCCGGAAACCAGCACCATCCCCCGCGCATTCGTGAACGAAGCGATCGACTGTGGGCGCAACGCCGGGGTAGATATGGACGCCCTGCTGGGCAGCCTTGGCATCACGCCCGAGGATCTAAGCCAGCTAACAGCGGCTCAGTTCGGTAAGATCTGGTTGGAGCTGTCCTTTCGCATGCAGGACGAGTTCTTCGGCCTTGCCGCCCGCCCCATGCGCCCGGGCAGCTTTACTATTCTGGGTCATGCCACCCGCCACGCCCCTACCCTTGAGGTCGCGATGGCGCGCGCGCTGCGTTTCTTGACGATCGTTTTGGAGGATCCGGCGGGCAAGCTAAGCATCGAGGGCCGACAGGCCATCGTCTCGCTGTCCGAACATGGCCCGGTCAAATCGGCCTTCTCGTACCGGCTCTATTTCACCATTCTGCATTCGCTGAATTGCTGGCTGATCGGCTCGCGCATCCCCATTCGGCACATCCAGTTTCCCTGTGCCGAACCCGCATGGACCAACGACTACGGCGACTTTTTCGGGGTGCCCGTCCAGTTCAACGCGGATTGCGCTCAGATGGTGATTGAACGGAAATACTTGCGCAAGCCGATCAACCGATCTGACCGCGCATTGAAGCGGTTTTTGAAGTCCGCGCCGACCGCCTTCCTGACTGGCTATCGCCACGGGGACGGTATCAAGGCGCAGATCATCAAAGAACTGTCAGCGGGCACAATAGACGCCTGGGACAGCGTGGACGCGATGGCCGCGAAGCTTGGCATATCGACGTCAACGCTGCATCGGCGGCTGAAGGAGGAAGGCCAGAGCTTTGGAGAGATTAAAGAAGAGCGTCGCCGCAATCTGGCGATCTCGCTTCTGAAAAAGACCGACCTACCCGTGACCGAGATCGCCCGTCAGGTGGGCTATGCCGAACCCAGTGCGTTTTTCCGCGCCTTCAACCGCTGGTTTGGCACGACGCCAAATGCAATCCGAAGCCGAGGGTGAGTTAAGGAACGACCTGCTTCTCACCTAATCCGGGAATTGCCGCGCGAACACCATGGCCGCTTGAAGACTACACGAAACCTCGCAAAACGGGATCACATCCCCCGAACCTACGCATCCAAATCCCGGTGTTTCGGCGCGTGTTCCAGCGACAGTTCCGTGAAGTCCGGCACATCCATCAGGACCGAGACGTTGTTGTGGATCAGGCAGCCCCGCCCCACCTCGACACCGAACAGAACGGACGCGCCCATGCCTATGACGCTGCTCGCCCCAATCCGGACGTTCCCCGCCAAAATGGCCGCAGGGGTCAGATGCGCATGGTCACCCACAACGCAATCATGCGCGACGGTGCTCGATGAGTTCACGATCACATTCGCCCCGATCCGGCAACGCGGTCCGACCATCGCGTTGGGCAGCACATAGCTTGCTGCCCCCAGTTTCACATCCGCGCCGAAATGGGCAGTCGGATGCACCAATGGTGGCAAAATGAAACCAATTGCTTGCAATTTCTCAAACACGGCCTGTCGCGTCTCGGACGAGGTCGCCCCGCCGATCCCGACAAACGCGACCCGCACACCGCTGTCATAAAGCGACTGCAGCGCATCATCTGTGTCGATCACCTCGACCCCCGAGATGACGTGCGTCCCTTTCGGAAGTTTGCCGTCCACCGCACCGATCAGATCCCAGCCGCAGGCAACCGCAATCTCGCCAATCGTGGCACCGTGCCCGCCGCCTCCGACCAGAACGGCTTGCATGGCAGTGACCTGAGGTCCACCATCCGGGCCCTTGCCCGCAGCGGCCTCGACCTCGGCCACGCCGATGCGCCCGGCTTTGGGGGCGACCGTGTCCAGATCGACCCCGAGCTCTTCGGCCCGCAGCCGGGCTTTGGTGGTCACTTTCACCTCGGCGCTGCCACCATCAGCCCCGCTTGCATCGTCGCCCGCTGCGGCACTGTCGCCGCCCGTATCAATGACCACGATCACGCTGCCACTGGCGATCATCCGGCCTTTCTTGCCGTTGATCTTGGACACCGTGCCCGCGTGTGTTGCCTCGATATCAACCGAGGCCTTCGTCGTTTCCGCCGAGATCAGAAGATCGCCTACGTCAACCTGATCGCCCACCGCGACATGCAGTTCTGCCACCAGAACCTCGTCTTCGTTTGCGTTCACCCGAGGGGTCATGATGTCGATAAGTGCCATGATCTTTCCTTAAAACGAGGCGACGATTGCGCGTTCGATCTTGTCGACGCTGGGCAGGATTTCCAGCTCCCAGTTGCGCGCACTTGGGATGGCGGTGGGATCGGCGGCGATGGGTTGGAAGTGGCGCGGCGTGATGCCCGCCGACAGGATTTCTTCGGCCACAGCCGCGCCGAAGCCCCAACTTTCCGTGCCTTCCTCGACCGTGAAGATGCGGCCCGATTTGGCGGCTGCGGCCCGGATCAGATCAGCAGGCATGGGGGACAGATGCTGCACCGGCACGACTTCGACCGTCAGCTCTTCGTCCTCAAGAAGACGCTCGGCCGCCTGCACGCAGAACTCGGTCACGCCGCCATAGGTCAGGATCACAGCGTCGGGGCGGTCATAGGTGACCAGCCGGTCCGGCTCGACCAGTTTCGAGTACATGATCTTGTTTTCGATAAACAGAACCGGACTGCCCAGTTCAGCGGCCTCTTTCAGCAGTGCGCCCGGGCTTTGAAACTGGTTCACCGCCATGACGGTCAGACCGGGGACACCGCAGAAATGCTTCTCGATGCTTTGGGAATGGGTCGGACCATAGCCGCGCCCGCCGCCCATGGGCGTGCGCACCACAAGGCTTGCATCCACCGCGTCGTTGAACATCCATTTCACCTTGGCGGCATGGTTGATCAGCTGATCCGTGGTCAGGGTCAGGAAATCCCCGAACATGATCTCGGCCAGCACAGTGCGCCCGCGCAAAGCCATGCCCAGACCGACACCGACCAGACCGGCCTCTGAAATCGGAGTCGTAATCACGTTGTTTGGGTAGGCATCAGACAGCCCCTGCGTGACCTTGAACGCCCCGCCATAGGGATCTAGCAAATCCTCGCCCAGCACGATCGTCGAGGGATCGCGCTCGACGATGCCAAACAGGCTGTCCCGAAGTTCTTCTACGACACGCATGCGACGTCATCCTTCAAAGCCAGATCCAGGACGTGTGCGATGTGGTCGTCGCACCATGCTTCCAGCGCGCCGGGGTCGCCGACGCGGTCGCGATACACGGTCAAGGGATCTCTTTTCTGCAGCTCGGCCACGAAATCCTCGTCGCGCGTGTCGTCTCCTTTGGAATGCGGGCCAAGGCGGACGGTTTCCAGATGCAGCCACGCCGGACGGCCGGTGGCGCGGATCTGGTCCACGATCGGGTTGACCGTTGCAAAGATCTCGTCCGCATCCGTGCTGGCCAGATGGTGACAGTCGATCCCAAAAGCCCGCGCTCGGTCAGTGATGGAACCCGCGACGCCCAGCTCTTTCGGAGTTGTTTGGGCAATGCCGTTGTCCTCGACCACAAAGAGGACGGGCGCCGACAAAAGCGAAGCGAAATTCAACGCCTCATAGACCGAGCCTTCGCCCATCGTGCCGTCGCCCATGAAGATGCAGCTGATCGCGCCCTTATCCTTTTCAGCGAGCGCCGCGCCAACAGCCGCCGCCGCGAAACCGCCCTGTATGCCGGAGGAGTAGAAGTTGCGCCAGTGCAGATGCTGTGAGCCACCACGGCCACCACAAGCCCCGGTGCGGCGGCCCAGAATTTCAGAAAACAGGCGATAGCTTTGGCCGCAATAGGACAGGAAATGCCCGTGACACCGGTGGTTGGACCAGACCATGTCGCGGTCCAGCTTCAGCGCTTCCATAATTGCCACCGCATTGGCTTCCTGCCCCTGCGAGGTATGGGTCGTGCCCGCCAGCATGTTGTTGGTAAACAGCTCTAACAATTTCTGTTCAAACCGGCGGATCAAATACAGCTGCCGGTAAAACCGATCTTCGCGCGACAAATCCGCGCCCAACACATCGGCATCAATTTCTTGTAAATCGTGACTCATCTCAAACCCCGCGCTCAACAGCACGGTCCACCTTTCCCAACTAACCCCCTCGCGGCCTGTAAAATCTAGCGGCCTGCGTTGTGTTCTCAAATGATGCAGGTGGCGCCGAAAACTGGCGTCAGCATCGTAAATCTAATCGATCCGAAAGGATCAGCCTTCAATTCCCTACCAATCAGGGCTTCCAATCCCTTGTTGCCTTGATCCTAGAGGTCTTCGACCTTTTCAGAAATCAGCCGACAAATAAAGGGCTGAGGCCGGATTGCCCGAACGCCGCTCTACGGCAACTCCAACGTCATTAGCTGATCTGCGGTGCGTTCAGCTTCGATCTGAAACGCGAGGTCATCGCATGAAACTGCTTCTCATCGTTGCATAAATTCATGGCATTAACGAACACTCCTAATATCAATCAATAAGTGCGTAGTACAAAATGCAACCGCAGAAACCGGCCAAATATGCGCCAGTTCATCAGCGTTGACCACGATTCACCACTATTCTGCGCCAAAAAGCAATTGAAACCTGCTTTTCAGCTGAAATCGCCGGTGTTTGGGGGAGATACAGTGAAACGCTGCTGCTAGACGGTCTCGAACAAGGCCGGTAGCACTGCCCTGTAGTCCATGTAGATACGAGGTCAAGCGGCAAGAGCCGAGGCGCGGTTCATCTCGAAACTTGGTCTGGCGTAGAAGCCGTGCTTAGAGTTGAAGGGGGTGTATCAGAAGCATGACCGCACCCTAAAATTATCACAGTCAGCTCAAATCAGTCCTTGCGAAACAGGAGCCGACCACACGGGATAAAGCCATACTTGAAAGGTGAGGGCTTAGTCATGGCGCGAGGCGAACGCACTATGTCAGGTCTTTTTCCTCTGACACAGCCATTTAGTCTTCCAGCGTCACCAGTACGGCAGCGGCGTTAATACACCGCTGCCGATATTTCCTTCTAGGGATTACTCCGCAGCTTGTTGTGCTGCGTGTTTGTCCCGTTTCCCATCGCGGTAAAGCGCTTTGGCCAGAGAGGCCATCATCAGGCCCATGACCATGGTGAAGGGAAGCGCCCCGATGATCATCGCGTTTTTCAGCGCATCCATCGGATTGTTGTCGCCCGCTGCCATCAGCAGTGTGCCGATTACGGCCGTCAGGATCACGCCCCAAACGATACGGTGCTTGATGCCAGTTTCCTGGCTACCACCCGACATGATGGTGTTCATGACAAGGATACCACTATCGGCCGAGGTGACCAGGAAGGTCATGATCAGTACGACACACATCACTGTCAAACCTGCCAGCAATGGACCGTCGATCATCTGGCCCAAGGTCACAAACAGCTTGGCTGTGTTTGAAGCACCGACAATGGCCCCTTCTGCTCCACCTGTCAGCTCCAGATCAATGGCTGTGCCGCCAAGGATGGTCATCCATGCAAAACAGACCAGCGACGGCGCAATTACGCAACCCACGATGAACTCGCGCACGGTGCGTCCGCGGGAAATGCGGGCCAGGAACAGGCCGACGAACGGCGAGAACGCAATCCACCAGGCCCAGTAGAAGGTGGTCCAACCGGCCTGCCAGCCAAACTGACGCCCCTGGTTTCCTACTTCGTAGACAGCTGCCAGCGTGGCATCATCCAACTCGGCGGCAGCTCCTTCCAGACCCGACTTGAAGGTCTCGAAACCATCCGATCCGGCCCATGCGCCCCAGGCGTTGGTTGCCCCCGAGAAGAGCTCATCCGCCAGCGGTTTGGCCGTTTCCGGGATCGCAGAGGCAAAATCGGCTGCCGACTGTGGACCCCAGGCCCCGAAGCTCAGGCTGACGAAGTGGATCAAGTAGTCAACCAAGGCCGAGGCATAGGTGCTCATCGCGAAGAAGAACGAACCGAAGGTGACAAAAGTCAAAAGCAGGATGATCGACAGAACCAGGTTCAGGTTCGACAGGTATTTCACCCCGCGACCCACGCCGGAAACGGCGGAAATGATCGACAGACCCATGATAGTGACTAGACCAGCAATCAATCCGACTTTACCCGGAGCCGGAGCATCACCGGACATATCCATCATCCATTCCATTCCGGAAATTGCGTAGACACCGTCGATGAACTGGCTGACGCCAAATCCAATCGTCACGGATACACCCAAGATGGTGGCGACAACACCTAGAACGTCAACCACGTGACCGAAGAAGCCGTTCACGAACTTACCAAACAGCGGTGTTAGGGCCGATCGGATCGTTAGCGGCATGTCCCGAGTATAGGCGTAGTAAGCCAGCGACAGGCCCGTCACCACATAGATCGCCCAAGCGTGAAAACCATAGTGCAGGAACGTATAGCGATAGCCCGACTGAACCGCGGCTTCAGTGTTACCGGCAACATCACCGGCCAGAACTACTGGATTGGATCCCCAAAGTCCAAGAGGCTCGGCAGTAGCGAAGACCATCAGGCCCACACCCAGACCAGCCCCGAACATCATCGAGAACCACGAAAAGTCCGAGAACTCCTTGCCTTCTCCCGGGCGTCCCATAACGCGTCTGCCGGTTTGCGGCAAAATGGCAATAACTGCCAGGAAAAAGGCAAAGAGTCCTACAATGACGATGTAGAAGCTGTTGAAGCTTTCCAAAAGTTTCCAGTTGAGGCTACCCAATGTAGAATTGGCATTGGCTGGCCAGACAAGAGCCCAAATAACCAAGAGCACCATGATGCCCTTACTGATCAGGGCAATGGGCAGGCTGTTGTCCTTATAGAACCCAGAATCCTGCGTCTTGATGTTGAGCTCCGTAAACGGAGGTTTGACAGACATATTTTTGTTCTCCCAGTTGGTTTCGTTTACTCACAGCAAACTTCTCCCCTGAAACCGCTAGATGCTCTGGTTCGCACCTTCTCCAACCAACAGTTCAAGGGTGCGTATCAGTCTGCCGCACCATACGGCTCTGAATGGTCTAAGTGCGACGCGGTTCCGGGCGTTTACGTCATGAAGCGCGCTTTCTAACGTCATCGAAAGAGGCCCAAGATACTCCCGTGTAATGCCAAGCAAACGCCACCCAGTTTCAGCTGCAACCGCAAGCCTGCATTCCTTCAAACTCACAAGGGTGGGCACCTCGCCTTCCCGTCTCCATTTCGGGCCAGCAGAAGCTTTTTGTATTGCTTGTCGGGACGCCAAGCGGCCTACACCAAACCACCCCCAACCCTGATCTACACAAACGTGGATACTCGCACCTCCTTCTAACAATTCCCTCTTGTCTCGTTTGAGCCAGTAGGAGAGGCAATCATCGAAAGACTGCCCCATCCTGCTCGGTGGCATTAGATCAGAGCAGCCCGCGCACTTTCTCAAGCAGCGCGGCGTTCACGGCCACGCCCTCTTTCGCGGCGCGGATGCGGGCGGCTTGACGGCCATCACCCGGCAGGCGCGCGCCGTCTTGGTCCCGGAACGAGGCGATCAGGTCTGCCAGTTTCTCTTGGAACAGACCGCCCGACGTCGCTTCTGGATCAATCGCGATGAAAAACTGACCTGTTTTGGGCGGACCACCCGCGGTGCCCGAGAACGGGCTGGCGACCGACCCCAACGTGGCGCCTGCCATGGCGGCGGCCATCAGTTCCACGGTCAGGGCAATGCCCACGCCTTTGTAACCGCCCGACGGTACCATCGAGCCCTTCAACCCGGCCTCGGGATCGGTGGTGGGCTGACCGTCTGCGTCCAGCACCCAGCCTTCCGGAACCGGTTTACCTTCGCGGGCGTGCTTCATAACTTCGCTTTTCGCAATCGTGCTGGCCGACTGGTCGATCAAGAGGGCCGCGTTGCCATCCGCATCCGGGGCCGAGATCGAGAACGGGTTGGTGCCAACAACCGGCTTCGCGCCACCCGAGGGTGCAATCGACGCAGGTGCGTTGGTGAAGCCGATGCCCATCAGGCCAGCCTGTGCCAGGCGCTGCGTGTGCACACCCAGAACGCCGCAGTTGTAGGAATTGTTCACAGCCAGAACCGCCACGCCCATCTCTTTCGCCAGCGGGATCAGCTTTTCAAAGCCAAGATCGATGGCGGTGTGGGCAAAGCCCGTTGCGGCGTCCACGGTCACCACGGCCGGGCGCGGCTGGTCAACGACGGGCTTGGCCTGTCCGTCCACTTTGCCGCATTCGACATGCTGAGCGTAGATCGGGATATAGGCCAGCCCGTGCGAGGCAACGCCGTCGGCCTCGGTCATCGCGGTGGCGACCGCCAAGGGGCGCGCGTTTTCTTCCGAGGTGCCAGCCTTGACCAGCGCGTCAAAAGCAAGGGTTTCGATTTCCGAGAGCGAGAGTGTTTCAGTGGCGGTCATCTTTGTTCTTTCTTTTCTATTGGTCGCGTGATGGGGGCAGCATTCTGCCCCCAAACAGATATCAATCGTTGTCGCTGACCCCGGCACCCGCACCGCGCAGGCGGCTTTCTTCGGTGGCGGGGGCGAAGGTGCGGTGGGCGAAGCTACCCAGCTGTTCCCAGCTGCTCTCACAGACCTCGGCACGCATCACCGGTTCGCGCTTGCCGGTCATTTCCGCCGGGGCCGAGAAGACCAACTGACTGGCGTGTTTGGCGCGCAGCGCGTCGGCTTCACCCTGAACGCACAGCTGTTTGCCATCGGTGGCAACCCGCGCTCCGTCCCATTCGGCAGCCACGGGCACGCCAAGACGCAGTGCGGCACCGCCCATGAAGGGCACGGCCAGCAAAGGTAGGCTGACGTTCTGCATGGTGATCGTGCCGCGTTCCAACAAACGCACGGCGCAATCGGACAGCGAGGCGCCTGCGATCAGCGGGCTCATCCGACGGGTCGGTGCGTGCCAGATATCGGCACTTAGCGATACGGGCGACACGTCAATTGGCGGGATCTGGTCGTTCATCTCGAGCAGTTCGGCTAGCATCTCTGTGCCGGGAAAGCCGAAGGCCGACAGCCAGCGCGTGCCTTTTGCAGCCTCTTCCGACAGCCCCCACGACAGCCCAGCACCGCGTGCGGCGCGTTTGCTCATGGCTTCGATTTCATTCAGCGAGTGGCTCATGCGACGCCCTCCTCAAGCTTGATTTCAGCGTCGGGGAAGACCCAGAAATCGGCATTGTCTTCGGTCAGTTCGGTGGGCAGCGGCGCGTTGCCATACATGCAGATCCGCACCCAGCGATCCGAGCGCGGGTCAAACTGTGTGGCCCCAAAGAAGGCCAGCTTGCAGCGCAGCATGTCGATGGGCAACACCTGATCCGAAATCGTGTTGTCGCGGATCTCTGCATAGGGTGCGCGGCCAACGATCTGGGCGCGGCGCAGCACGTGGCGGTGCTCGGGGTGACGCAGAAGGAAGTCGGCAACCTGTGCCTCGTCCGGCCAATGGGTCAAAGCGTTGAACAGTTGCGCGGCGTCCCGACCGGGGGCCAGCGGCTGCTCGTATTCCTCGATCGGCTCTTCGAAACGCTCACCCAGACGGGGTTCAAGCTTTTCTTCCGACACATACCACGCGCGGGCGCGGTTTTCCGGCGCCTGCCAGTTGGTGTCGATGGCCCAGGAATACACATCGGTCAGCAGCGCGCGCAGATCCCCCACGGTCATCGCGCCCGCAATGCGGAAGGTGGCGGTATTGTCGGCGGCCATATCTTGGGTGTAGCCATCCACCAGCGCACCGTAGGGTTCCAAGATCAGCGAGGCGATCCATTCCTGCCCTTCCAGCGACAGGTTCTCTTCCGCCCAGCGATACAACGCATCCCACGGCTGGTTCGCGGTCAGGTCGGCGCTGGCCAAATAGCCATCCACTTTGGCCACGTCGGCACGCAGATCCTTCAGCTTCTCGATCTGGATCGGATGCTCGGAATGCCACTGATCAATGGTGATCTTGCTGCGCGCGATCAGCGATTGAAACAGGGCGATCTCGTCTGCACTGGCCTTCACCAGCTTGCGCACCGCCTGAATGGCGTTTTCACGGGCGGCAACCCAGTTGTTGAACAGGACGGGATGGTTCAGCAGGAAGGGCGCCATGCCCAGACCGGTCGAGTTACCGATCCCCATCGCGCGTCCGATCTCGGGCGACAGTTGGGCAGCAGTGCCGCCGTTCGCTGCAGCGCGACGGTCGGCCATGTGCTGCACCAGATCCAGCACGAACCAGCGGGTCAGATAGACCGACAGCATCTCGACCTGGAAGGGCGCGCGGAATTCGGGGCGGTCGGCGATCATCTCGCGGTCGGCGGCACCCAGCTTGCCTGATCCGTAAACCGCAGTGGTGCGCATCAGGTATCCAACGGCCTTGATCTGGTCGATGTCGGGCTGGTTGCCCGCGGCAAGGCTGGACACCACGTGCTCCCACAGGCGCACCGAACGGTTGGCGCGCGACACGGACAGTTCTGTCCCGCTAACACGGCCCGCTTCCTGAACCGGGATGTTGTGCGACAGGCGTTCGATGTCGTCTGCGGTGGGCACGCCATCGAACAGCGTGAAAGTTGCATCCCATGCGTCGGCAATCACCCGGTCCGAGCGTTTCTCGGGCGGCAGGTCATGGGCATAGGCGATCAGCGAATAGGCGCGGTCGGGGCCATAGGCGGTATAGACCGCATGGCCTTCGCCTGCGTCGTTCACGTTGAAGGCGGTTTTCTCGAACCGCCAGCCTTCGCGGGCCAGACGGCGGGTCAGCACGCGCATGAAGGACAGGCGTGATTGGTGGATGGAACCGAGGCGCGCAAGGCGCATGACCAGTTCGGGATCACGGCGGTGTATCGTGTTCATTCTTTTGGCCTTTGCAGTCAGGACAATAGAGCATTTCGGGGCTTTCGTCGAACAGGGCCCGATAATGCGCGGGGGTCAGGGGCGCCCAAAGGCGCCCCGTCTTGCTTAGTTTTCTTTGCCTTTTGCCAGCGTGATGCGCAGGGCATCCCACAGCGATGGCAGCAGAAGCAGCGACACCGGAACGGCAGTCACAACGATGAAGCTTTGCAATTTGGATACGCCGCCCGAGCCGACCGAGATCAAAATCACGGCCATGACGCCCATCGCGATGCCCCAGAAGACGCGGACAAACACGGGCGGGTTGTCGCCGTCGCTCATCGTGGCCGAGATCACATAGCTCATCGAGTCTCCGGTCGTGGCCACGAAGATCGTGGTCAGGATCAGGAACAGAAGCGAGACAAGGAAGCCCAGCGGCAAGTTCGAGGTGATCGCCAGCAGGGCCGCCGGCAGGTTGAACCCTTCAAAGGCTTTCGAGATCGTGCCGGTTTCTGCCAGCTCCATCGAGATGCCGGTGCCGCCGATGATGGTGAACCAGAAGTTGGTCACGATCGGAGCAACAATCGACAGCATGATGATGATCGAGCGGATCGAACGGCCACGCGATACGCGGGCGATGAACATCGCCATCAGTGGGCCATAGCCCATGAACCAGCCCCAGAAGAACACGGTCCACCAGCCCAGCCAGCCGGGTGCTCCGAACAGACCAGCGTCACCACGATACAGTGCCATCTGGAAGAAGTTGCCGATGTAGGTGCCGAAACCCGAGAAGAACGAGCCGAAGATGAAGCCAGTCGGACCTGCAATCAGGACGAAGATCAGCAGCACAGCGGCCAAGATCACGTTGATCTTCGACAGCAGCTGAATACCACGCGACAGACCGGTCATGGCCGAGATCGTGTAGATGCCAACAAGACCTGCAATCACCAGAAACTGCGTGGCAAAGCCGTTCGGAATGCCGAAGAGGTCATCCAGACCGTAAGCAACCTGCAGACCCAGAAAGCCGATCGGGCCGACGGTACCAGCCACAACGGCGATGATCGACGACGCATCTGCGATCAGGCCAATTGGGCCGTGGATTTTGTCGCCAAAGACCGGATACAGCAGCGTGCGCGGGGCAAGTGGCAGACCTTTTTCATAGTGGTAATGCATCAGCATCACGGTCGACAGCGAGCCAAGGATGGCCCACGCCAAGAAGCCCCAGTGCATGAAGCTTTGTGCAATCGCACCGTTCACGGCATTGGCAGTTCCGCCTTCAGCGCCAAACAAGGGCGGCGAGGATAGGAAGTGCGCAATCGGCTCGCCTGCGGCCCAGAACACGCCACCACCGGCCAGAAGCGTACACATGATCATCGAGCCCCACTGGAACATGGTGAACTCGGGCGCAGCAAGGCCGCCCATGATCGCGCGGCCACCGGGCAGTACGCACAGCACAAGGCCGATCAGGAAGGTCGCCAGAAGCAGTACCTGCCAATAAAGGCCGAAATAAGTGGCCGAGACATTGAAGCCCCAGTCCACAGCTGCCGACAGCGCGTCAAGATTGACCAGTGCTGCCAGACAGAAAAGGGCGATGAACCCGCCCGAGATCAGGAACAACGGCTTGTTTACGCCGCTGCTTTTCTGATCTGTCACTCCCATAGATGCTTCAGACATCTATCTCTCCCTAAGATATGGCCCCTCCTGTTCGCTCGAGGCCAAGTTTCACTTCCCCGGCCCCTTAACGTCCTGTCTGAGGGCCAAAATTCTCTGCAAAAAAGCGGTACCAATTACGTCCCATGATGCCGGCAACCTCGCCGTCATTCATGCCCACGGCTTTCAAGCCGTTTTCGATGTTGCCGAAATGGCGGTTGTCTTCGAACCAGTTGGGCATCGGCGGGAAACCGGGCGCGGATTTGGAGCCCTCGCCATAGTCGATTTCCTTGGTCCAACGCCCCACGCGCATCCATTCAACGATGCTGTCGGGTTGGTCCTGACAAAGATCCGTGCCGATCCCCAGATGCTCGACCCCATAGGTGTCTGCCGTGCGGGCAATCATCTCGCAGAAGCTTTCCAGCGTGCAGTCGGATTTGTCTTTCAGGTGATGTGGATAGACCGAAAAGCCGAGCATCCCACCATTTTCGGTCACCGCACGGATCACCGCGTCGCGCTTGTTGCGCAGGGCGGGCGACCAGTCATACGGATTTGCGTGAGTGATGGCGATGGGACGCTCGGACAGCTCGGCGGCCTCGATGGTCGAGCGATCCGCTGAATGGCTCATATCGACCACAAGGCCCACGCGGTTCATCTCTTTGATGACCTGTTTGCCCATGCGGGTGATGCCCATGTCCTCGGCCTCGTAACAGCCGGTCGCCAGAAGCGACTGGTTGTTATAGGTCAACTGCATGAAGCGCGCGCCAAGGGTGTGGACGATCTCGACCAGACCGATGTCATCTTCGATCGGCGACGGATTCTGGAAGCCAAAGAACACCGCCGTGCGCCCGGTTTCGCGGGCCACGTCGATGTCGCTGGCCCAAAGGCCCTTCATGATCAGATCCGGATACTGTTCGAACCAGCGGTTCCACTTTTCAAAGTTCAGAACCGTTTCGCGAAAGTTCTCGTGGTACGAGATGGTGACGTGGATTGCATCCACGCCCCCTTCACGAAGTTGGCGAAAGATCTTCTCGGACCAGTTGGCGTATTGAAGACCGTCGATACGCATCAGACAGGGCCTGCGCTGATGTACGCGGTCTTGACGGTGGTATAGAACTCGGCGGCTGCCTTGCCCTGCTCACGCGGACCGTACGAGCTGTCGCCACGGCCGCCGAACGGCACGTGATAGTCGGTACCTGCGGTCGGCAGGTTCACGGTGACAACACCGGTCTGGGCGTTGCGGCGGAAATGCGTGGCGCGGGCCAGCGATTTCGTCACGATGCCCGAGGTCAGGCCGAAGTTGGTGTCGTTGACGGTGGCTAGGGCCTCGTCATAGCTGCCAACCTTGATGACGGCGGTCAGGGGCGCGAACATTTCTTCGCGGTTGATGCGCATGTCGTTGGTGGTGTTCAGGAACACGCCCGGCGACATGTAGAAACCTTGATGCGGCATCTCAAGACGCGCGCCACCGCAAGCCAGTTCAGCGCCTTCCGACTTGCCCAGATCCACATAGGCCAGGTTTTCGTTCAGCTGCTGCTCGCTGACAACGGGACCCATCTGGGTGCCCTCTTCCAGCGCGTGGCCGACTTTCATGGCCTGTGCACCGGCCACCAGCTTTTCAACGAAGGCGTCGTGGATGGCTTCGTGGACAACAAGGCGCGAGGACGCGGTGCATTTCTGACCGGTGCCACCGAAGGCGCCACCAAGGGCCAGCGTCACGGCCAGATCCAGATCGGCGTCGTCCATCACAGCCAAGGCGTTCTTCGAGCCCATCTCCATCTGAACCTTGGTCAGGTTCTGAATGGCAGCCGAGGCAATCCCCTTGCCCACCGGAACCGACCCGGTGAAGGAAATGGCGTTTACCTTCGGGCTTTCCACAAGACGCTGGCCGATTTCGCGACCTGCGCCCATGACCAAGCTGAACAGACCTTTCGGGATGTCCTGACGGTTGATGATTTCAGCCAGCGCAACAGCCGAGGCGGGCGTTACGTTGGCGGGTTTCCAGACCACGGCGTTGCCGTAGCACAGAGCAGGCGCGATTTTCCACGACGCGGTCGCAGTCGGGAAGTTCCAGGGCGAGATGATGGCGACGGTGCCGACAGCTTCGCGACGGACATCAATTTCAATGTCCGGACGAACCGAATCCGCGTTCTCGCCGATCTGACGCAGGCATTCGGCCGCGTAGTAGGTGAAGAATTGACCGGCGCGGTAGACCTCGCCTTTGCCTTCCGCGAAGGGCTTACCTTCTTCACGGGCCAGAAGCGTGCCCAGCTCTTCGCAGCGGGCAATCAGTTCGTTGCCGATGGCGTTCAGAACCGCCTGCTTGCGCTCCATGCCGTAAGCGGCCCATTCGCGCTGTGCCACTTTGGCTTGGTCCAGCGTGGCCTCCAGCTGGTCGCTGCTGGCCTGCGCAAACACGCCAACCAGATCGGTCAGGTCCGACGGGTTACGGTTTTCAATTTCGCTTACGCCTGTCAGCCATTCGCCAGCAATCAGGTTCTTTTGGATATCGGTCATGGAAGTGTCGCCTCACACAAAGTCAGTTTCCTTGGGTATGGACTTTTTAATTCACTTCAATCAAACTCAAATTCCTGAAGGTTATTTCAGGTCAATTGAAATGAGATCGCTATGGCGCTGAAAATTGAAATGCTGCGTGGCTTTGCCACCGTCGCCCGCAGCGGCAATCTAAGCGACGCGGCCCAGGCGCTGGGGCGCACGCCCTCGGCCGTGTCGATGATGTTGAAACAGCTAGAGACCCATCTGGGCGAGCCGCTGTTTGAAACCGACCGCAAAAGCAAACTGACCGCGCTGGGAAGCTTCGTCTTGGAACAAGCCGAGCGCGAACTTCAGCAGTTCGACAATACGGTGAAAGCGATCGAAGGCTTTGCCAAAGCCACCCACGGCCATGTGCGCATCGCCACTGTCCCTTCGGTTGCCGGCACGATTATCCCGCAGGTTTTTTCCCGCCATATCAACGACTACGGTAATGTAGACATCGAACTGCGGGATATGGATTCAAGCTCGATCCTGCACGAGCTGTCGCGTGACCGGATCGACATCGGCATCGCAACGATTGGCCAGCAAAGCGTAGGGCTGCACAGTCAGCACCTTCTGTCCGACACGTTTGGAGTCATCTGCGCGCCGTCCCATACCTTGGCGCAGGACACGGGCCCGGTCACGTGGGACGCGTTAGCGAACGAGCGTCTTATCGCGAACTCGCTTTCTGCCGGGATTAGCGCCGAAGCCTCGATCCTGCTGCATGAAAAGGCACTTCTCTCGGCGCACAACCTGACCTCGATCATGGCGATGGTGCAGGCCAATATTGGAATCACAATTCTACCCGAAATGGCGGTCAGAGCCTCAAATTCAGCCGGATTGATCTTCCGTCCGCTCGCCGAACCGCACGCAAAACGCGAAATTCACCTGCTGCGCCGGGCTGATTCGACCCAATCCCCCGCCGCACGCCTGCTGGAACGCCACATTTGTGAAATCGCTGCCGAGATCTCGCAAGATACAGTGATGGGAATACCCGCATGACCGATGCACCCACCTCCCAGCTGCCTCTGACGTTGGGCATTCTGATCTTTCCCGGCTTTCCGATGGCCTGCCTGACCTCGTGCATCGAACCCTTGCGCGCCGCCAATGAGATCTCGGGGCAAGAGGCGTTTCGCTGGAAGGTGATCGCCGAAGGCAGCGCCCCGGTCGACTCGTCAGCCGGCGTCAGTTTTGCCCCAGATTGCACACTGTCTGAAGCCGGAGAGCTGGATCTTCTGCTGTTCACCGCCGGCCCCAATGCCCGCTTTGCTGCACCATCGCGCGCCAATGCCGCCCTTCAACGGTACCAGCGCAGCAAAACACGGTTGGGAGCGATCAGTGGCGGGGTGTTCGCGCTGGCCCATACCGGCCTGACGCGTGATAACCCGCTGTCGGTGCATTGGTGCTACGAGGCTGCGTTTCAAGCCGAATTCCCAGACATCCCGGCGCAAAGCACGGTGATCTGCGAAGATGGGGACTATACAACCATTTCCGGCGCATCTGCTGCCTTCGACCACATGTTGTCGCTGATCGAGGCACGGCTGGGCGGCGACATCATGGCCGAGGTCGCCTGCTGGTTCCAGCACCCCTATATCCGCAGCGCCGCCGCCACGCAGAAGACACCGGCACACGATACGGCGAAAAGTCAGGACTTGCTGCCCAAACAGGTCGAACGCGCGATCGAGCATTTCGCCGAGCATATCGAAAGTCCGATCCAGATCAGCAGAGTGGCCGAAGCAGTGGGCGTTTCGACCCGCTCGCTGGAACGCAGCTTCAAGGAAGCTACGGGGCAGAGCCCGCTGAAGTACTACCGGAAAATGCGGATGAATCAGGCGCGCCAGCTGGTGCTGTATTCCAACACACCCGTGACCGAGGTCGCGTTCATGGTCGGCTATGCCACCCCCGGCGCGTTTCTGCGGCACTACCGCGAAAGCTTCGGGATGACACCGATTGCAGACCGGCGGGCGAAGAACTCGATGCGGGTCAAGGGCAGCGACGCGCTGCCCTCGTGATCTGTGTGACCTAGGCGATCGAACGGGCCGCCGCCACCAATGCATGATGCAATGACGCCGCCGACGAGCGCGGGGCGATCACGGCTATGCGGTCGTCCGCCAGTCGCCACAGGAAGGCGCCCAGATGTTCGACCGTTCCGCGGATGACGTCTCCGGGTGCCATTGTGCGTACCGGAGCGTTGGACAGACGTTCGAACAGGTCGCACAGCACCGCGCCCGACACGTCGAACCGGCACCAACCATCGGTCTGTTCTACGACCGATGCCGTGTCCCCGACCATCTGTTTCAGCTCAGTAGCCAGCAACTCGTACTCGTCGTGATTGGCCGAGATCATCCACTGATCCGGACCAGTCCAGAAGGCGGTGAAGTCGCCTTGGGTTGCGGACTTCCCGACGCTCGGCAAGCCCAGCGGCAAAGCTTTTTGTGCCGCCTCCAGCTGCCCCTCACGCGCAGCGACGGACGCCAACGCCTGATCCACAACCTCGGTGATGGTCAGCGTTCCGATCTGGTCTACACGCGGCGTATCCGCGCCCAGCGGGGTGATGGGTTTCAACTTATGCACGGAGCTTCTTTCCTTCCGGATCGACGAAATGCGGGCTGACGATTTCGACCAGAATTTCTTGACCTTCCAGTGGGTTAACCAACCGCAACTGCTCGCCCATCCGCTCAAAACCCGACTTCACAAAGCCAAGCCCAATCGAGCTTTCAAGGATCGGCGAATAGGCGGCCGAGGTGACATAGCCCTGATCGTGGGCTGCATCGACGGGCCCCGAAGCATTCATCAGATGCCCGCCCGCCGGAACAGTTTTCGACGCATCCACCGGGCGCAGACCCACAAGATTCAGCGCGTCCTCGGCGTTCATCCCATCGCGCCGCGACAGCACATTGCCGATGCAATCCTTTTTGGTCGACACCATGCGACCCAGCCCAAGGTTCAGCGCGGTGGTGGTGCCGTTCAACTCGTTCCCTGCCGCGTGACCCTTCTCGATCCGCATGACGCCCAGCGCCTCGGTGCCGTAAGGCACGACGTCGAACTCCTCGCCTGCCGCCATCATTTCGCGCATCAGCGCGTCGCCATAGCGGGTGGGGACGGCGATCTCATAGGCCAGCTCGCCCGAGAACGAGATCCGGAACAACCGCGCGCGGCAACCGCCACAGACGGTGATTTCCGCGCAGCCCATGAAGGGGAAGGCCTCGTTCGAGATGTCGAACTCGGGGTCCACGATCTTTTGCAACAGCTTGCGCGCATTGGGGCCAGCGACCGCGTATTGCGCCCAAGCTTCGGTGGTGGAGATCAATTGGACGTCCAGATCCGGCCACAGGCATTGGCGGGCAAATTCCATGTTGCGATAGACCAGAACCGCGTTGGCCGTTGTGGTGGTGACGACGAAGTGGTCCTCGGCCAGACGCGCGGCGGTACCGTCGTCATAGGCCACACCATCCTCGCGCAGCATCAGGCCATAACGCACCTTGCCTACGGGCAGTTTCGCAAAGCCATTGGCGTAGATCTTGTTCAGGAACTCGGCAGCATCCGCGCCCTGCACGTCGATCTTGCCCAGCGTGGTCACGTCGCAAATGCCCACGGAGTTACGCGTTGCCAGAACCTCGCGGTCGACGGATTGACGCCAGTGGGTTTCCCCCGCCTTTGGGAACCACTGCGCGCGCAGCCAGTTGCCGACTTCGACGAAGACGGCACCCTGTTCCTCGGCCCATTTATGGCTGGGGGTCAGGCGGGTCGGGTGGAACTCTTTCCCCACCGCCCGGCCTGCCAGTGCACCCATCGACACGGGCGTATAGGGCGGGCGGAAAATGGTGGTGCCAGTGTCGGGGATCGACTTGCCTGTCAGCTCGGCCATCACCGCCAGCGCGCCAACGTTCGAGGTCTTGCCCTGATCGGTCGCCATGCCCAGCGTGGTGTAACGTTTCAGGTGCTCCACGGATGTGAAGTTTTCCTGATGCGCCAGTTTCACGTCCTTGACGGTCACGTCGTTCTGGAAATCCAGCCACGCGCGTTTCGCGCCCGAAACATGCCAGAACGGGGTGAGCGATACGGGCGCGTCCTCGGCTTTGGGCAGGTCACCCACCTTGGCCTCGATGCCCAGTTCAGAGAGCACCTCAACCGCCTTCGCCGCCCCTCCGGTCAGAGCCGCATGGGTCGACATCTCGCCCATTGCAGAGCCAGCAACGCTTTGGCCCGAGGGCAAGCCCTGCCCCGGCACAAAGGCATGGATGTCATCATTCCAAACCGGGCGACCGCGCTGATGGCAGGTCAGGCCGAGGTTCGGGTTCCAACCGCCCGACATCGCAAGCGCACCACATTGGATCACGCGGGTCTGGCGATTTGCCAGACGAACGGTGACCGAGGTCAAACCCAGACGACCCTTGGTGTCGATGATTTGTGCGCCGGCCAGCACCTCGGTGCCGTCAATCGCGGGCGCATCGGGGCGGATATCCACCACGGCGGGCACCTCGACCCCTTTGGCGATCAGGTCGCGGGCGGTTTGGTGCGCGTCGTCATTGTTGGCAAAGATCACCACCGACTGCGCGGGCGTGGCCGCGTAGCGGTTGGCATAGGCGCGGGTGGCGCCTGCCAGCATCACGCCGGGGCGGTCATTGTTTTCAAACCCGATGGGGCGTTCGATTGCCCCGGTCGTGACCAGTGCGCGTTTGGAATAGATCCGCCAGAGCGTCTGGCGCGGCTTGTCTGCCTCCGGGGCGATCAGGTGATCCGCGTCGCGCTCGACCGCACCATAGACGCCGTGGTCATATGCCCCGAAGACGGTGGTGCGTGGCATCACACGAACGTTTGGCAGAGACGCCAGTTCCGCTTGCGCCTGACCGACCCATTCCGCACCGGACTGATCCGACAGCAACCCGGTTTCTGACAACAACCGCCCGCCCAGACGGAAATCCTCGTCCGCAAGGATCACCTGCGCGCCTGCACGGCCTGCGGTCAACGCGGCGGCCAAACCCGTAGGGCCAGCGCCGATCACCAGAAGGTCACAATGCAGGAAACCCTTGTCATAAGCGTCGGGGTCGCCCTCGCCTGTCAGGCTGCCAAGACCGGCGGCCTTGCGGATGATCGGCTCGTAGAGCTTTTCCCAGAACGCCCGCGGCCACATGAAGGTCTTGTAGTAAAACCCAGCGCTTAGGAAAGTCGAGAAGCGATCATTGATCGCCATCATATCGCGTTCCAGAGACGGCCAGCGGTTTTGCGAGTTGGCGACGAACCCGTCATAGATCTCGGCCACGGTGGCGCGGGTGTTGGGTTCCTGACGTCCACCCGAGCGCAACTCGACCAGCGCGTTGGGTTCCTCGGACCCGGCGGTCAGCACGCCGCGCGGGCGGTGATACTTGAACGAGCGCCCCATCAGGCGCACGCCATTTGCCAAGAGCGCCGAGGCCAGCGTGTCACCCGCATGGCCCTGATAGCTTTTGCCATCAAAACTGAAATTCAGCGTGGCGGACCGATCAATCAGCCCGCCGGAAAGGCGGTTTGCCTGTGTCATTGCATTACCTCGGCCGCCCGGTTTGCGCGGGCCACATCACGGGCCAATTCGACCTTGGTGATCTCATGCGTGGTGGTGTCGCGGGTGACGACCAGCCACGAGCGGTCGCCCTGTTCGTGGAACCACAGCTCGCGGTGCAGACCCGCCGGGTTGTCGCGCAGATGCAGATAGTCGTGGAATTCACGCAGGGCGTTTTCCGACAGCCAATAGGGACGGTTGATCAGGCCCGCGTCGCCCAGATAGGTGAACTCTTGCGCGTCGCGCGGCCCAAGAAGCGGATGGTTGATAATCATCGGTTCTGTTCCTCAGTGCAGGTTCGGTTGGGCGCCTTGGCCCTTTTCGTCGATCATGTGCCCGGTCATGAACCGGTCCAGCCGATAGGCTTTTGCGGTCTCATGCGGACGGTCGGTTTTCAGAAGATGGGCAAAGCAGAAGCCCGCAGCAGGCGTGGCTTTGAAACCGCCATAGCACCAGCCGCCGTTGAAATAGAGACCCTCGATATGGGTCTTGTCGATGAAGGGCGAGCCGTCCATCGACATGTCCATGATACCGCCCCAGCTGCGCAAAAGCCGCGCGCGTCCAAGGCCGGGGATCAGCGACATGCCGCTTTCGATCACGTCCTCGACCACCGGCAGGTTTCCGCGCTGGGCGTAGGAATTGTAGCCGTCGATATCGCCACCAAAGACCAGCCCGCCCTTGTCGGACTGACTGCAATAGAAATGCCCCGCGCCATAGGTAATCACGCCCGGAATGAAGGGCTTCAGCCCCTCGGACACGAAAGCCTGCAAGACGTGGCTTTCAATGGGCAAACGCATCCCCGCCATTGCCATCACGCGGCTAGAGCTGCCCGCGACCGAGACACCCACCTTCTTAGCGCCGATAAACCCGCGCGAGGTCTCGACGCCCAGCACTTTGCCGTTTTCGATACGGAATCCAGTGACTTCGCAATTCTGGATGATGTCTACGCCGCGCTGGTCCGCGCCGCGTGCATAGCCCCAAGCGACTGCATCATGGCGCACAGTGCCGCCACGCCGGTGCAACAACCCACCCTTGATCGGGAAGCGGGCATTGTCGAAATTCAGGAACGGATACATGGCGCGCACGCCATCCGTGTCCAGCAGCTCGGCATCTGACCCGTTCAGGATCATCGCATTCCCGCGCCGCCGCGCCGCATCCCGCTGCGCGTCCGTATGCACAAGGTTCAGAATGCCGCGCTGGCTGACCATCGCGTTATAGTTCAGGTCTTGCTCGAGACCCTCCCACAGCTTCAGCGAAAACTCATAGAACGGTTCGTTCCCATCCAGCAGATAGTTCGAACGGATGATGGTCGTATTCCGGCCCACATTGCCGCCACCAATCCAGCCTTTTTCCAGAACCGCGATCCGCGCGCCCTGAAACTCTTTCGCCAGATAATAGGCCGTGGCCAACCCATGCCCGCCGCCGCCAATGATCACATAGTCATAGGCTTCCTTTGGATCGGGATCACGCCATTGCGGCCCCCAACCTTTGTGCCCGGTCAGGCTTTCCTTGATCAGTCTCAAAGCAGAATAGCGCATGAGGGCTCCTGTTCTTCCTTCCCCTATGAAGGTCGAGAATGCCACCAAGCACCATTTCGTTTTTGGACAAGATTGACGCCAGAATCGACAAGGGGAGCCTCTTTTTCAGTATCGGCTTGGTTGGTGAGGCGAAATTGCGCGCTGCCAGACGAACTCGAACGCGTCTTAGCTGGGCCGGCAAGACTGTCTCTTATGCCGTACAGAGACAGCCTTTTCACCCAGGTCAGGCGACCCAGGGCAAACTGAGCCTGTCGGTATGATAGGGCAACCGTGCCCGAGCCATAGAAACGGCAGACTTGTTCAGCTGAGCATGCGCAAGCTTTGCTGATGGTCCGATGCGGGCGAGCTCACTGCCATCGGGTGCAATGATGCAGCTGCCCCCGAAGTAATCGACACCGTTTTCCTGCTCGCAGTAGTTCGCATAACAAAGATACACGCCGTTTTCGAAAGCGCGTGTCGGCACGACGCATTCCGACACGACGCCCCATTGCGCCGCAAGGGCCGTCGGCACCACAACAAGGTCCGCGCCAGACAATGCCACGTGGCGCAGGTTTTCAGGAAATTCGACGTCATAACAAACGAGGATCGCCAAAGTGAATGCGCCAAGTTGAAACAGTTCACAGCCCCTGCCCGGCGCAAAGTGATCCCCCTCGAAACCCGGTGGCAGTAAGAGTTTGCGATGCCGACCGATGGTGATCCCGTTCTTGTCGATGCACTGCGCCGAATTGAACAGGGTGTCGCCTTGGCGTTCCGCAAAACCATAAATAATTGAAGTACTATGCTGCTGCGCCAGATTTGCAATTGCCGTAGCAAATGACCCGTCTGGAGTTTCGGCACAGTCTGACACCCGGCGGCCAATATTATAACCGCACTGAAACAACTCTGGCAGGACAACCAGATCAAGCGGCACGCCGTCATGCTCGGCTAGGATGTCCGACAGCCACGACAGGCGCGCCTGCGGGCCATCCAGACCCGCCGGGCATTGGGCAACCGCAACTTCAAGAGCGTCAGACATCTCTCACGCCTTGCTTAGCAGGATTTCACGCGGGTAATTCGTAATATAGTCAGCGCCGGTTTCCGTCACGACAATGGAATCCCCGATCCGTCCCGCGGTGACGCCGTCGACCGAAATTCCACCATCCACGGCAAAGGTCATGCCGGGCTGCAGAGCCGTTTTGTCACCCTCTTTCAGCTCTGGCGCTTCCAGATATGCCACACCGATCGACCGCCCAGTACGATAGCCAGTCTGATAGCCCCGCCTGCGGTAAACATCGTTTGCAGCCGCAGCTACCTCCTCGGCCAGAACACCGGGACGGATGGCTGCAATCGCGGCTTGCTGCGCTTCGATTGCGGCCAGCTGCACCTTACGGTCTTCGTCTTTGACATCACCGATGTGGAACATCCGATCAAAGCCAAGCTTATATTGCTTGAACTGCGCCATGTTGCAGAAACAGAAATAGACGGGGTCGAATTTCTCGTATGCCTTCACACTGGCCCGACGGTGAACCATCGAAGCATCCTTTCCGCTTTGTAGAATCTGCAGATTGTGGATCATCGGCGACACGAAGCGATCCCAGCCTTTATCGGTCAGAAAACTGGCTGCTTTCCGAGATCCGGCCTCGATGACAGCAAGCGCGGATTCGTATTCCTGCGCCCCTTCGCTCAGGCTGTTATGCGCGGCTGCCATCATCGCCCCGGCAATCTGACCTGCTTCTTTCATGATACCAATCTCGAACGGTGTCTTGATGATGCGCATTGCGCCCAGGATCGGAGAGATGTCGTTGAGCTGTACGCCGGGATAGGTTTCATCAAGGTGATTGCGCACGATGGCGGGAATGCTGCCCTTTTCCACCCAGATTTCGGCGGGGTTGTCACCCAAAGCCCCGGCCAATGCGCGGCCCCATGTGCATTGGCCAATGTCTTCCCAGACACGGACGTCTTCTACCCACGTCATTTCAGAGACCATCTCAGATTCCATCAGCGGAGTAATGACAACGGGCGCGTCATCGGCATCAACCACGAGCATTGTCGGGCGCCCGAACTCGATCCCCAGATAGCCCCAGAACCCGGCCAGGTAGGCGATGGAGCTCTCATCGGTGAATACGGCTTTGACGATGCCTGTCTCCTTCATGCGGGCCTGAAGGGCGTGTGTGCGCATTTTGGCTTCTTCCAGCATCGGAACCTCCTGTTTTGACGATGTGCATCCTCGCTTCACCGTTTTACTCCTAGATCCGGTGCAGGGATGAATTCGAACTATGCTGTATATAGCTAAGCTGTCAATATTGTATTTGGTGGTGTTTTTTTTGAAATTATACCATACATGTATACAGGCATCGACATTCTGAGAGTCAACATGAGCGAACCCGTGTCACTTCCCCCCATCGAAAGCGAAGATGGGAAAACATCCGTTGAATCCATTCAGGACGAGGTTATCCGCAGGATATGCTTTCTGGATTACCCACCAGGCAGCCAGCTGAAAGAGGCCGAACTCGCAAAAGAGTTCGGGGTGAGCCGCACGCCTGTGCGCGACGCTATTAGCCGGATTAAGCATTTGGGATTGGTCGAGACGCGCAATGGGGTTGGGACGGTTGTCACAGCCCTACCGCGCGAGCAGATCGAGCACGTCTATGAAATGCGGCTGCAGCTGGCAACGCTGATAGGAACCATGTCTCCGCCACCTGTTACCGAGCACGACCTTACGCGGATCAAAGACTTGTTGAATGCCGCAATCGCTTTGGAGCATGAATTTGATGCGCGGAGATATGTCGAATTAAATGATCAGCTTCAAATCCTGATTGCCGATCTGATCGGAAACAGTCTTCTGCGATCCTTTTGGCGTCAGGCCTATTTTCAGGCCGCCAGCACCTGGTACAGCGTTGCATCGATGGCAGGCGCAGATGTGGCGACGTCTCTCGTGCAAGAGCTAAAGGAGATAAAAGCCGCTCTCGTTCAAGGAGACATGGCCGCCGTCGGGTTCATTCAGCGCGTCCAGATCGGGTATGGATATCAGCGGATCATGCAGCATCTGTTTTCGGACGAAGGAGACGCTTCTGACGGATCATAATGCAGTTCGTCGACAGGAATTGAACTGCTGTTCTGCAAGCAGACTTCGGCCACTACCTGCCATACATATACCAAACCACCTGTTATCGCTGGCGCAAGCACGACGGTGGAATGGGCGTGGATCAGTTGAAGGAGTTGAGCGGCTTCAGAAAGAGTATGATCGGCTGCGTCGCGCCGTGTCGGACCTGACGCTGGACAAGCCCATCCTTTCGGAAGCTGCACGGGGAAACTACTAAGCCCTTCGCGTCGTCGTGCCTGTATCGATCATGTCCGCAGCCAGTTCAGGGTATCGGAGCGGCGAGCCTGTCGCGCCCTAGGACAGCACCGGTCCACACAACGTCGTTTGCCGGTTGTCCGTGCTGACGAGGAGCGTCTAGTGCCTGATATGATCGAACTGACCCGCTGAAAGTAGGTTGTTCGAGTTGACTTGGTGCAATTGGAGTTGTTGCCGAGAATGCATTTCACTCCTTGCAAGCAAATGCACATATAGGGGCGCAAATAGGGACCGGACTACATTAAATGCCAATATCTCATTGATATTAAATGCGACTACTGGACAAAATGGCGGAGGAGGTGGGATTCGAACCCACGGTAGACTTTCACCTACGTCGGTTTTCAAGACCGGTGCATTCAACCACTCTGCCACTCCTCCGACAGGAAGACGCTTAACTTCCATCAAGCGATTCTGAAAGTGAAGATTTCACGCGAGAAGGTGCTCATGGGGGATGGATGTAATTGCCACTCTTTTCTCGCGCGGATGTTGTGTTTAGACTGCCTGCAAATCCGGGGGACACCCTGAACGAGCAGTCTGGATCCAAGGATCCCAAATCAAAGAACCTAGGGGCGTGAAATGTCGATAAAGACCACCGTGAAAGTGGCCGTGGCACTTGGAGGTGCCTTTCTTGTTGCTGCGTGCGACGACACCAACCTTCCCGGCTTCATGAAAAACGCCAATTCAGGCGCGGAGAGTGCGCAGGCGACCGCCCGTCAGGGGAAGGTTGTTGAACGCGATGTTGAAGCTCCAGATGTCTTCCAAGTGACCGAAAAAGGTCTTTGGGACGGACGCCCCAGCCTTGGCGGTGTTTGGGTGGCCCACCCTAACGCAACAGACCCGGAGCGCGTGATCATTCGCAACCTGTCGAACGGAAAAACCGCTGTCGCCGCTCTGTTCCGCCGCGAACGTGAAATTCCGGGGCCGCGATTGCAGGTCTCGTCCGAAGCGGCGGCCGAGCTTGGGATCCTGGCGGGTGCGCCGACGGAACTGTCCGTGACGGCCCTACGCAAGGAAAAGGTGCCTGTGGCGCCCCCGCCCGAAGCAAAACCGACACTGGAAGATCCCGCGAAAATTTCGCAATCGACGTTGGATGACCCGATTGCCGCCGCCGAGGCCGCATTGGACCGGACCGAAGCAACGACGCCAAAGGTGGGCACCCGCCCTGCCCCGAAACCGGCGACAAAACCCGCGGCGAAACCTGCTGCAGCCAAGCCGGCTGCGGCAACCAAACCCGCTATCGCCGCAGCACCCGAGGCCCCTGCCTCTGAGACCAAGCTCGCGAAGCCCTTCATCCAGATCGGCATCTTCTCGGTCGAACAGAACGCCAAAAACACCGCAGCCTCTCTGCGCGCCGCTGGGATCACGCCGACCATCAAACCGGGCGACTCGAACGGAAAGAAGTTCTGGCGCGTGGTTGCGGGACCGGCGACAAACAAGGCCGAGCTCGCAGCTTTGCTGAAGAAAATTGAAGGGCTTGGTTTCGTCGACGCCTATGCTGTCTCGAACTAATACCGGAACGCAGATATCGGGCCATAGGCCCTACAGAGCAACCAAAGGACACACCCTGACTATGCTTCGACGCCTGACCTTGCGCATTTCGACCCTTGTGGCGTTGGTTTTCCTTGCAGCACTGCCCGCGCACGCCTTCGACACGCGCGCCACCTCGGCCTATGTGTTGGATGTGACCACGGGCACCGTTTTGCTTGAGAAGAGCGCGGAAGTTCCCCTGCCGCCCGCGTCGATGTCAAAGCTGATGACGGTCAACATGCTGTTCGAAGCGCTGGCAGATGGCCGCGTGACGTTGTCGACCCCGTTTGGCGTGTCTGACCGGGCCGCCAATATGGGTGGCTCGACCATGTTCCTGACCCAGGGCGACCGCCCCACGGTCGAGGATCTGTTGCAGGGGATCATCGTGCAGTCGGGCAATGACGCCTGTGTGGCTGTTGCCGAAGGACTGGCAGGCACGGAAGACGCTTTTGCCCGTATGATGACCGACCGCGCCCGCAACATGGGGCTGGAAAACACCAGCTTCGGCAACGCCTCGGGCTGGCCGCATCCGATGCAGCGCATGTCGATGAAAGATCTGGCGCTTCTGGCGCGCCACCTGATTGTCGAGTTCCCGGATTACTACCGTTACTTCTCGCAGACTGAATATCATTACAAAGACCGCGCGCCGGACAACCGCTTCAACCGCAATCCGCTTCTGCGGCTTGGCATTGGTGCCGACGGCTTGAAGACCGGGCACACACAGGAAGCAGGCTATGGTCTGGTTGGGTCCGCGCGTCAGGGGGATCGCCGCATCGTCTTCGTGATCTCGGGCATGACCTCGGAAAAGGAACGCGCGGAAGAGGCCGAAGCCATCGTCAACTGGGCCTTCCGTCAATTCACCATGAAAACCACGGTCAAAGCCGGTCAGCGCGTGGCAGAAGCGCCCGTCTGGTTGGGCTCCAGCGCGACCGTTGGCTTGGTTCCGGCCGAGGATGTAAACATGCTGATCCCCGCAGGGCAGCGTGGCGACATGACCGCAACGGTCAGCTGGACCGGCCCGATCCCTGCGCCGATCGCACAGGGGCAAGAACTGGCCCAGATGGTCATCAGCCGCGATGGGTTAAGCGACACCGTCGTGCCCCTTTATGCCGAACACGGCGTCGGCAATGCGGGCTATACCAAGCGCCTGACCACTGCCGCCAGCAAGGTTCTGACGATGGTCATGGGTGGCGACGCCCCGCCCCCGCTGGCGCTTCCCGGCGCGTCGTCGACGACAAACTGATCTGACATGGGCGGGTTATTCATCAGCTTCGAGGGCATCGACGGCTCGGGTAAGTCGACGCAAGCGCGCCTGCTGGCCGCGGCTTTGCGCGATGCGGGTCACGATGTGGTCCTGACCCGTGAACCCGGCGGGTCCGCCGGGGCCGAGGAAATCCGCGCGCTTGTGCTGGAAGGTGACCCCGACCGCTGGTCGGCCGAGACCGAGCTTCTGCTCTTCACCGCCGCCCGCCGCGACCATTTGGAGCGACTGATCAATCCGGCCTTGGCCGAAGGCAAGATCGTCATCACCGACCGGTTCGCTGATAGCACGCGCATGTATCAAGGGACGCGCTCGGGCGACAAACGTGCACAGGTCGACGCGCTGCATGATCTGATGATCGGCTGCGAACCAGATGTGACCTTTCTGATCGACATGGACCCGGATCTGGGCCACGCCCGCGCCAAAGGCCGTGGCGGCACCGAAGAACGGTTCGAAGATTTCGGCGCCGAGTTGCAGCACAAAATGCGCGCTGGCTTTCTGGAGCTTGCCCAAGATCACCCCACCCGCTTTCGCGTGATCGACGGCACCCGCGACATTGATGTGGTCGCCGCCGATGTGCTGGCGACGGCACTGAACGACATCAAGGCGCACGCATGAGCACCGATCCCGACGACATCCCACAACCCGACCGGATCGAAGGCGCCCCGCATCCGCGAGAGGCAACCCGGCTGATCGGGCAGGACGCAGCAGAACAGGCGTTTCTGTCGGCCTACAATTCGGACCGGATGCACCACGGCTGGCTGATTTCCGGCCCGCGCGGCGTGGGCAAAGCGACATTGGCATGGCGCATCGCGCGCTTTCTGTTGGCCACGCCGCCGGATGATGGCGGCATGTTCGCCGCCCCCACCCCGGACACGCTGGACATTTCCCCCGACCACCCGGTCGCGCACCGGATTGCAGCCCTGTCCGAACCCGGCCTCTTCCTGCTGCGCCGTCCATGGGACGAAAAAGCCAAGCGCCTGAAAGGCGAGATTACCGTGGACGAGGTGCGTAAGCTGAAAAGCTTCTTTGCCCTGTCCTCGGCCGGTGGTGGTCGCCGCGTGGTCATCGTTGATGTGGCGGACGAAATGAACACCAACGCCGCAAATGCGCTGTTGAAACTGTTGGAAGAACCACCCGAAGGCGCTGTGCTCTTGCTGATCAGCCACCAACCCTCGCGCCTTCTGCCCACGATCCGCTCGCGCTGCCGCGAATTGCGCCTGCCCCCCTTGGCGCCGGATGCGCTGTCACAGGTCATGGCCGGGCTGGACGAAACGCCATCAGCGGACGAGGTTCTGCGTTTGAATGAACTGGCCGCTGGATCGGCAGGCGATGCCCTACGCCTTTTACACCTGAACGGTTTGGGCACCTATGGCGACTTGGTCCAGATCTTTCAAAACCGCGATTTCGACCGCCCCCGTGCGTTGAAACTGGCTGAAAGCGCGGCCGGCAAAGCCAATGCCGAGCGCTATGCGCTGATCCTGCATCTGTTTGACCTGTTTCTGGCCCGACTGGCCCGCCACGGGGCCGGGTTCCACCCAGCGGCCGAGGCCGCGCCGGGCGAAGCGGCCTGCCTTGCGCGCCTATCGCCCCACCCCAACGCCGCCCGCGCTTGGGCCAGCCTGCAACAGGAATTGTCGGCCCGCGCAAGCCATGGACGGGCGGTGAACCTTGACCCGGCTGCGCTCATCCTTGATATGGTTTTCAAGATCAACGACACGGCCGTGAAATTGGCGGCCTGAGGCAAGGACGCCCCCTATGAGCACGCCGAAAATCACCGACAGCCACTGCCATCTGGACTTCCCCGATTTCGAAGGGCGTCTGGACGAGGTGATTGCCAATGCCGCCGACGCAGGCGTGGCCCGCATGGTGACGATCTGCACCAAGATGGCAAATCTGCCGCAAGTGCAGCCCATTGCCGAAGCCCACGCGCCCATCTTCTTCGCCGCTGCCACCCACCCGATGAGCGTAGCGTCGGAACCAATGGTCTCGGTCGAGGAACTGGTGGCGCTGGCCGCTCATCCCAAATTCGTCGGCATTGGCGAAACCGGGCTCGACTATCACTATACCGCCGAAAGCCGCGACGCGCAGATTGAAAGCCTGCTGATCCATATCGAAGCCGCGCGCCAAACGGGTCTGCCGCTGATCATCCACTCGCGCGACGCCGATGACGACATGGCCCGCATCCTGACCGAGGAACATGGCAAAGGCGCGTTTGACTGTGTGATGCATTGCTTCAGCTCGGGGCCAGAGCTGGCCAAAGCCGCGCTGGAACTGGGGTTCTACCTGTCCATGTCCGGCATCGCCGCCTTCCCGCGCAGCAAAGAGGTACGCGAGATCTTCGCCGCCGCCCCGGTCGATCGCATTCTCGTCGAAACCGACGCGCCATATCTGGCCCCGCCGCCCCATCGCGGCAAGCGCAACGAACCCGCCTTCACCGTGCACACAGCCAAAGTGGGCGCCGAGCTGTATGGCCTGAGCTATGAAGACTTCGCCGCCCAGACCGAGGCGAATTTCGAGCGCCTCTTCGCCAAGGCCGCCGCGTATCAGGTGCCCGCATGACGGAGCGCGCGCCCGGCACCTACTTTACCATCCTTGGCTGCGGCTCCTCGGGCGGCGTACCGCGTTTGGGCGGCCAATGGGGCGATTGCGATCCCGAGAATCCCAAGAACCGCCGCACCCGCTGCTCGGCCCTTGTCACCCGCGTGGGCGACGATGGCGGCGTGACCCGCGTGCTGATCGATACCTCGCCCGACATGCGCAGCCAGCTTCTGGATGCGGGCGTCGGGGCGCTGGACGCGGTGGTGTATACCCACAGCCACGCGGACCATATGCACGGGATCGATGACCTGCGGATGATCGTCTATAACATGCGCAAGCGCGTGCCCGTCTGGGCCGACAGCCCGACGCAGACCGCGCTGATGTCGCGCTTTGGCTATGCATTTGTGCAGCCCGAAGGCTCGAGCTATCCGCCCATTTTGGATTTGCATTCCATTACCGGTGACGTGGTGATCGACGGCGAAGGTGGCCCGATCCGCATGACCCCGTTCGAGGTCCGTCACGGCAATATGGACTCGCTGGGCTTCCGCATCGGTGATCTGGCCTATCTGCCCGATGTTAGCGAGATCCCCGAGGACGTGACCCATGTGATCCAAGGGCTGCAGACCTTTGTCATCGACTCGCTACGCCGTGCGCCCCACCCAACCCATTTCAATCTGGATGATGCGCTGGAATGGATCAAACGCTCGGGCACCAAGCAGGGCGTGCTGACCAACATGCATATCGATCTGGACTATGAGACGGTTCTTGCGGAAACACCGGACAACGTGACCGTGGCCTATGACGGAATGGTTCTGCCCATTCGGCATTCATGAACGCGCTGATCGATATCGTCCTGCCAGTCTTTCTGGTGGTCGGTTTCGGCTATGTCGTGCGCTGGCGCAATGTCTTATCGGATGGCGCTGTTGATGGGCTGATGAAATTCGCCCAAAGCGTCGCGATCCCCTGCCTTCTGTTTCTGGCCATCGCCCGGCTGGACCTGAAATCCGAGTTCAACGCGCCCTTGCTGCTTAGCTTCTACGCGGGTGCTCTGACGGGGTTCTTCGCGGGGCTTCTTGGTGCTCGGTATCTGTTTGGCCGCCCGTGGCCCGACGCGGTGGCGTTCGGGTTCGTCTCGCTCTTCTCAAACTCGCTTTTACTGGGCCTTCCCATCACCGAACGCGCCTTCGGTCCTGATGCTCTGGCTGGGAACTACGCAATCATCGCGCTGCATGCCCCGTTTTGTTATGCGGTTGGCATCACCGCGATGGAGATCGCGCGCGCCCAAGGAAACGGCGCCCTGCAAACGCTGCGCCAAATTGGCCGGTCGATGTCACGCAACATCTTGGTCTTGGCCATCGCTGCTGGCTTTGTCGTGAACCTGACCGGCCTGCATCTGCCCGGCGTATTCGTCGAGGCCGTAGCCCTTGTTGGCCGCGCCGCCCTGCCGACGGCACTCTTTGCGCTTGGGGGCGTGCTGTATCTGTACCGGCCCGAGGGCGATCTGAAGATCGTGGCGTTCCTTTGCCTGATTTCGCTGGGCCTGCACCCCGCCATCACGTGGAGTTTGGGCAGCACCTTCGCCTTGGAAACCGACGCGTTCCGGTCCGCCATCCTGACCGCCGCCAGCGCCCCGGGCATCAACGCCTATGTGTTTGCGAACCTCTATGGCGTGGGCAAACGCGTGGCGGCCACGACGGTTCTGGTGGGCACGGCGCTGTCCATCTTTACGGTCTGGGGCTGGCTTGCCCTTTTGGGCGCTGCCTGACCCATTCCACACCCGCCTTCCTAGGTATTGTTACCAATAGAAGTGCGAGAATAATTTCTCGTAACATATCTATTGTGGCGAATCGTCATTCAGACTATATTCGACCAAACGGTCAGCAATACTCCAAGCCGCCGCAAGCTTATCCCGCGCCGCGCTTGGACATTCCGGGAGGGATATATGGAAGCTTTCATCTGCGACGCGGTGCGCACTCCGATCGGTCGATATGGCGGGGCGCTGTCCAGCGTTCGGGCCGACGATCTTGCCGCGCTGCCCATCGCCGCTTTGAAAGAGCGCAACCCAGATGTGGATTGGGCGTCGATTGATGACGTGATCTATGGCTCGGCCAACCAGGCGGGCGAAGACAACCGCAATGTGGCGCGCATGGCCGCCCTTCTGGCCGGTCTGCCGGTCGAGGTTCCGGGCACCACCATCAACCGCCTGTGCGCGTCCGGCATGGATGCCGTAGGCATGGCAGCGCGTGGGGTGAAAGCTGGCGACTATGACCTGTGTATCGCAGGCGGCGTCGAAAGCATGAGCCGCGCGCCCTTTGTGATGCCGAAAGCCACCAGCGCTTTCACCCGTGCCAATGCGGTCTACGACACCACCATCGGCTGGCGCTTCGTGAACCCGAAGATGGACAAACTGCACGGCACGCACTCCATGCCGCAAACCGCCGACAACGTGGCCGAGGACTATAACGTTAGCCGCGAAGACCAAGACGCGTTCGCCGCCCGCAGCCAAGCCCGCTGGGCTGCTGCACACGAGGCTGGCATGTTTGCGGATGAGATCATTCCGGTCACCATCCCGCAGCGCAAGGGCGATCCGGTCGTGGTTGACACCGACGAACACCCCCGCCCCGGCACCACGGCTGAAAAGCTGTCGGGCCTGCGCGGCGTGAACGGCCCGGACCTGACGGTCACCGCGGGCAATGCCTCGGGCGTGAACGACGGCGCAGCGGCGATGCTGATCGCCTCGGAAGCGGCCGCCAATGCCAACAACCTGAAGCCGATGGCCCGCGTCGTGGCCATGCAGGCAGCAGGTGTTGCGCCCCGCGTCATGGGCATCGGCCCGGTTCCGGCCAGCCGCAAGGCGCTGGATAAAGCTGGTCTGACCATCGACCAGATCGATGTGATAGAATTGAACGAAGCGTTCGCAAGCCAAGGCCTTGCCACGCTGCGCGAACTGAGTGTCGCGGATGATGATCCGCGCGTGAACCCGAATGGCGGTGCGATTGCACTGGGCCACCCGCTGGGCATGTCCGGCGCGCGCCTTGTGCTGACTGCCGCATATCAACTGCAACGCACCGGTGGGCGCTATGCGCTGTGCACTATGTGCGTAGGTGTGGGACAGGGCGTTGCCCTTATTCTGGAAAGGATCTGACGATGTATGCACAGATGATCACAGCCGAGGCCTCGGACGAGGATCCCAAGCTGCTTGAAGAATTTCAGGCGCGGATCGACCGCGATGAAAAGATCGAGCCGAAAGACTGGATGCCGATGGCGTATCGCAAGACGCTGATCCGCCAAATCGGCCAGCACGCGCACTCGGAAGTCGTGGGCCAGCTGCCGGAAGGCAACTGGATCACCCGTGCGCCCACGCTGGAACGTAAGGCGATCCTGCTGGCAAAAGTGCAGGACGAGGCCGGCCACGGTCTGTATCTCTACTCGGCCGCAGAAACGCTGGGTGTGTCGCGCGACGAGCTGGTCGAGCTCTTGCACGAAGGTAAGATGAAGTATTCGTCGATCTTCAACTACCCCACCCTGAACTGGGCCGATATCGGCGCCGTGGGCTGGCTGGTGGATGGCGCGGCCATCGTGAACCAGGTGGCGCTGCAGCGGACATCCTATGGTCCCTATAGCCGCGCGATGATCCGCATTTGTAAGGAAGAAAGCTTCCACGCACGTCAGGGCTATCACGCGATCATGCAGATGGCCTTTGGCACGCCTGCACAGAAAGCCATGGCACAAGACGCCGTGAACCGCCTGTGGTTCCCCGCGATCATGATGTTCGGCCCGTCGGACAGCGAAAGTGTCCACTCGGAGCAGTCGATGCAGTGGAAGATTAAAGTCCGCTCGAACGACGACCTGCGCCAGCAGTTTGTCGACCAGACCGTTCCGCAGATCGAGTATCTGGGTCTGGATCTGCCCGATCCCGGCATCAAATGGAACGAGGAACGCGGTCACTATGATTATTCGGACCCCGATTGGTCCGAGTTCTTCAACGTTATCAAAGGCAAAGGCCCCTGCAACGTGGACCGTCTGAACGACCGGACCAACGCTTGGGAAGACGGCGCATGGGTGCGCGACGGTCTTCTGGCCCATGGCCGCAAAAAAGCCGCTGCACGCACAGCCGCCGAATAAGGAGAGATCACATGTCGAAAGAATGGCCCCTCTGGGAAGTTTTCATCCGCGGCCAGCACGGCCTGAGCCACCGTCACGTGGGCAGCCTGCACGCGCCGGACGCTGAAATGGCAATCAAGAACGCCCGTGACGTGTACACCCGTCGCAACGAAGGCGTGTCGATCTGGGTTGTGGAAGCACAGCACATCGCGGCCTCAAGCCCCGAAGAAAAAGGTCCGCTCTACGAGCCCTCGAATTCGAAGGTCTATCGTCACCCGACCTTCTTCGACATCCCCGAAGAAGTGGGGCATATGTAATGGCTGACAACGCACTCTTTCAATTTCTGCTGCGGATGGGCGACAACAGCCTGATCCTCGGCCACCGCGTCAGCGAGTGGTGTGGCCACTCGCCGGTGCTGGAAGAAGATATCGCGCTGGCCAACACTGCGCTGGACCTGATCGGTCAGACACAGTTCTGGCTGGGCCTTGCCGGCGAAGTCGAAGGCAAAGGCCGCACGGCTGACGATCTGGCGTTCCTGCGCGACGCTTGGGATTACCGCAACGTCCTTCTGTGCGAGCTGCCCAACGGTGACTTCGGTCAGACCCTGATGCGCCAGTTCCTCTATGACGCATGGGCGTCGGTGATGATGGGCCGTCTGATGACCTCGTCCGACGAACGCGTGGCCGCGATTGCAGCCAAAGCGTCGAAGGAAGTGGCCTATCACGTCGAACGCTCGGGCGACACGGTGGTTGGTCTTGGCGACGGGACCGAAGAAAGCCACGCCCGCATGCAAGCCGCGCTCGATTACCTCTGGCCCTATGTGGGCGAGATGTTTGACAGTGACGAGGTTGATGCAGCCATGGTCAAGGCCGGTATTGCCCCTGACCCCGCGTCCCTGCGTGAAGAATACGACGCGCTGGTGGGCAAGGTCCTGGGCCAAGCAACCCTGACCATCCCGACCGACACGTTCCACCACAAGGGCGGGCGCACGGGCTATATGCATACCGAGCATCTGGGGCACCTTCTGTGCACCATGCAATGGCTGCAGCGCGCTTATCCGGGCGCGACCTGGTAAGATGGGTCAGCCGTCAGTAGATACGATCTGGGACTGGCTGGACCAGGTGCCCGACCCCGAGATCCCCGTGATCTCGCTGGTCGATCTGGGCATCATCCGGGATGTGAAGTGGGAAGGCGACACCTTGAAGGTCGCCGTCACCCCCACCTATTCCGGCTGTCCGGCCACGTCCGTGATCAATTTCGATATCGAAACCGCGTTGCGCGACCGCGGGATCGAGAAGCTGACCCTGACACAGCAGCTGTCCCCCCCGTGGACCACCGACTGGCTGTCGAACAAGGGCAAGGCGAAGCTTGAGGAATACGGCATCGCCCCACCCTCGCCCAAAGGCGAACCAGACCGCTGCCCCAATTGCGGCGGGCACAATCTGGAACGCACCAGCCAGTTCGGCTCGACCCCATGCAAGGCGCTCTGGCGATGCCGCGACTGCCTTGAACCCTTTGACTATTTCAAGTGCATCTAAGGCACTGAGGAGACCCACTATGGCGCGCTTCCACAATCTTACTGTGACCGATATCCAGAAAACCATCCGCGACGCGGTGGTGGTAACGCTCACCCCTGACGACCCCGAAGCCTTTGACTTCACCCAAGGCCAATACATCACCTTCCGTCGCGACTTTGACGGGCAGGAACTGCGCCGCTCCTACTCGATCTGCTCGGGTCTGGACGACGGCAAGCTGCAGGTGGGCATCAAACGTGTCGATGGCGGCGCGTTCTCGACCTGGGCCAATGAAGAGCTGACCCAAGGCGCGACCATCGAAGCTATGCCGCCGATGGGCAACTTCCACATCCCGCTGGATGCCGCCACCAACCGCCACTATCTGGGCTTTGCCGGTGGGTCAGGCATCACGCCGGTTCTGTCGATCATCAAGACCACGCTGGCCCGCGAGCCGCAGTCGGAATTCACGCTGGTTTACGCCAACAAGGCCGTGACCACGATCATGTTCCGCGAGGAACTGGAAGACCTGAAGAACCGCTATATGGGCCGCTTCAACGTGATCCATATTCTGGAAAGCGACGCGCAGGAAATCGACCTGTTCACCGGTCTGGTGGACGAGGCAAAATGCGCCGCGCTGTTCAAGAACTGGATCGACATCAAATCCGTCGACACCGCCTTCATCTGTGGCCCTGAGCCGATGATGCTGGGCATCGCCAAGGCGCTGCGCGATCATGGGCTGGACGACGCACAGATCAAGTTCGAACTGTTTGCATCCAGCCAACCGGGTCGTGCGGCCAAGAAAGCCGCCAGCTCGACCGCTGCAACCGGCGACGGCATCGAGGCGGTGATCGCGATGGACGGCGCCAGCCGCACCATCACCATGGATGGCGAGACCTCGATCCTTGATGCAGCCCTCGCCAACGACATGGACGCCCCTTACGCCTGTAAGGCCGGTGTCTGCTCGACCTGCCGCTGTAAGGTTCTGGAAGGCGACGTGGACATGATCACCAACCACGCGCTGGAAGATTACGAGGTCGAGAAAGGCTATGTCCTCTCGTGCCAGACCTTCGCGCGCTCGGGCAAAATCGTCGTCGATTTCGACCAGTAAGGAGACCCCAATGTCTGATATGAGCATCACCGATTATCTGGCTCAGGGCGGTGTCCTGAGCAATCCCGAAAACGTCCCCGCGCGCTATCGCGCCGAACTGATGCGCCTGATGGCCACCTTTGTGGACTCTGCGCTGGCGGGTGCTGCCGGCTTTGCCGACATCATCAATGACGGCCCGGGCATCAAGGAACGCATCGCCGCCGCCAAGATCGTCTTGGAAAAGACCGACAATGCCGACAAGGTGCTGTCGATCATGGGCGATTTCGGCGCCAACACCGCGCGCTATGCCAACCACCACCCGTGGACGGATCGTCTGGCCCGCGACGCCGACATCGGCACCTCGCGCACTGACACGGACATGCGCCTGTCCGTCTTCAACTATCCCATGCAGGGCTGGTCGGATGCCGTGGTCATGAACCTTCTGATGGGTTTGGCCGTGGGCGTGCAGATGAGCGAATTCAAGCGCGTCTCGTATGCGCCGCTCGCCGAAGCCTTCCGCGCCGTCGGCCCGGTCGAGGCCCGTCACGCCGAACTGGCCGCCGAAGGCATCGAACGTCTGGTCGAAACCGGCACCAGCACCTCGGACCTGCAAGCCAGCGTCGACTATTGGTGGCCCCGTGTGGCGGCAAGCTTTGGCAAGGACGTGTCGACCCGCGCCAGCCAATTGCAAGCCTTCGGCCTGCGCCATTCGTCGAACGCAGAACTGCGCGAGGAATGGGAAGCTGCTGCGGCCGCTCAACTTGAAAAACTGGGGCTGAGCGCGCCTTAAGCGCCGCCCCGACCGCATACGAACAGAGGACAGAGAATGACCCTGATGAAAGTCTCCAGCTTCGCGGCTGGTCAATGGATTGCACCGGGTGCCAATGCCCGCCCCATCGCCTCGGCCATCACCGGGCTGCCGCTTGCCGAAGCGGGTGGCGCGGATCTGGATATGCAGAAGATGATCGACTATGCGCGCAATGTGGGCGGCCCTGCCCTGCGCGAGATGGGCTTTCACGACCGCGCCAAGATGCTGAAGGCGCTGGCGATGCATCTGGGGAGCCATAAGCAGGAACTCTACGACCTCAGCTTCGATACCGGCGCCACACAGTCCGACCACATGATCGACATCGATGGCGGCGTGGGCACCATGTTCGTCTTCGCCTCCAAGGGGCGTCGCGAGATGCCCGATGGCAAGGTCTACATCGATGGCGAGATCGAGCAGCTGTCGCGCAATGGCACCTTTCTGGGCATGCACATCGCGACGCCCTTGCAAGGTGTGGCCGTGCATATCAACGCGTTCAACTTCCCGGTTTGGGGGATGCTGGAAAAACTCGCCCCGACGCTGCTGGCCGGTGTCCCTGCCATTGTGAAACCGGCGACCGCGACGTCCTATGTGACCGAAGCCGCCGTGCGCATCATGTTGGACAGTGGCATCCTGCCTGAAGGCGCATTGCAGCTGATCTCGGGCGGCACAGGCGACCTTCTGGACCGTCTTGGCCCGCAGGATATCGTCAGCTTCACCGGCTCGGCTCAGACCGCGTCGATGCTGCGCTCGAACCCGAATATCCTGAAGAACTCGGTGCGGTTTGTCGCTGAACAGGACAGCCTGAACGCGTCCATTCTGGGGCCGGACGTGACGCCGGGCACCCCCGAATTTGACCTCTTTATCAAAGAGGTACATCGCGAGATGACCACGAAAGCCGGCCAGAAATGTACCGCCATCCGTCGCATCATCGCGCCGGAAGCGCAGGTGCAGAATGTGATCGAGGCGCTGTCGGCCCGTCTGGACAAAACCGTGATCGGTGACCCGCGTGCCGAAGGCGTGCGCATGGGGGCTCTGGTCTCGGCTGGGCAAAAAGCTGACGTGTTGGAGAAAGCCGCCGCGATCGGGTCAGAAAGCAAGCTTGTCTACGGCAACCCCGATGACAATGACTTCGCCGGAGACGTGGATGCAGGCGCTTTCGTAAAGCCGATGCTGTTCCACTGCGAAACCCCTGACACCGCCACCATCGTCCATGAATGCGAGGCGTTCGGCCCTGTGTCGACCATCATGGGATATCGCGACATTGCCCACGCCATCGAACTTGTGAACAAGGGCGAAGGCTCTCTGGTGGCCTCGGTCATCACCGGGTCGGGCGACGTCGCCCGCGAGGTCGCCATGGGCGCCGGTGCCTTCCACGGGCGCCTTTACTTCAACAACGCGACGTCGATGAAGGAATCGACCGGTCACGGCTCGCCCCTGCCCCACATGGTGCATGGTGGCCCCGGTCGTGCCGGCGGCGGCGAGGAAATGGGCGGCGTGCGTGGCGTGCTGCACTACATGCAGCGGACCGCCATTCAGGGCAGCCCCGACATCCTGACGTCCATCGGCAATCGCTGGGTGCCCGGCGCGACCGAGATCGAAGGCCCGGCCCATCCGTTCACCCGCAAATATGGCGAGCTGTCGATTGGCGAGACGCTGCACACCAAGTCGCGCGAGATCACGTTGGATGATATCGAGCATTTCGCCCATTTCACCGGTGACACCTTCTATGCCCATATGGACAGCGATGCGGCCAAGCGGAACCCGTTCTTCCCAGATCGCGTGGCGCACGGCTATCTGCTGCTGTCCTTCGCCGCTGGCCTGTTTGTCGAGCCCAACGAAGGCCCCGTTCTGGCCAATACCGGACTTGACAACCTGCGGTTTATGAAGCCGGTTGAAGCTGGTGACAGCATGAAAGTGCGCCTGACCGTGAAGGCCAAAACGCGCCGCACGGACGAGTATGGCGAAGTGCGCTGGCATGTCACTCTGACCAACCAGGATGACGAACTGGTGGCAGAATACGAGCTGCTGACAATGAACGCCTATTGAGGACCCGATGACACTGACCGACCCGCTTCAAGACACTCTGGCGCAGTTGCGCGACAGCAGTGATCTGCGCGTCTGGTCGGTGATCGTCACCTTGATGGGGGATCTGACCGTTATGGGCACGCCGGATGCAGATGCGTCCGGCGTTTCCGGTCAGGCCTTGGGCAAGGTCATGTCCGCCCTTGGCATTCGCCCCGAAGCCACCCGCGTAGCGCTACATCGTCTGCGCAAGGATGGCTGGATAGAAAGCACCCGACACGGGCGCCGGTCGGTCTATCACCTGACACCGGACGGGCTGGCCCAGACCAAGGCCGTGGCGGATCGCATCTATGGCCCCGCCCGCCCCACGCCTGACCAATGGCACCTGCTGGTCCTGCCGCCGCAGGCCGAGGATGATGGCTGCTTTGACAGCCTGATCGCCGAAGGCTTTAGTGAGCTGACCCCCGGCGTATTCCTGGGCACATCTGCCCCGCAAACCACGCCCGACGCCCTGCATCTTTCTGATCCGAATACCGAGTTGCCCCGTTGGGTCATCGCAACGCTCGCGCCGTCAAAGTTGCAAATAGATTCGAAGCAGTTGCGTAACGCAATTGATCGTCTGCCCCTTGATGCATTGCACGACTTACCTGCGCTGGATCGCGCCGCGCTCCGGTTGGTTTTGCTGCATGAATGGCGCCGTATTGCCCTTCGTTTGCCCGACCTTCCCGTCGAGGCGATCTGCCCCGCGCTTCAAGTGCGCGGTTTGGTGCAAGAGGCACTGACCGCACTGGGGCCTCTACCGATAGACAAGCTGACCCCCTAAACGAAAACGGCCCCGCGCGATCTGCACAGGGCCGTTCTATCATTTGCCGTCAAGATCAGGCGTGTTCCAGCAGGCCCTTCTCAGAAGCAAGCTCTTGCATGCGCTTTTGCAGCTTTTCGAACGCGCGCACCTCGATCTGGCGAATGCGTTCGCGGCTGACGTCATAGACGCCCGACAAGTCCTCTAGTGTGACCGGCTTGTCCTGTAAACGGCGCTGGGTCAGAATGTCTTTTTCGCGGTCGTTCAGAACGTCCATGGCTTGTGCCAGCAGCTCACGACGGACGTTCATCTCGTCGGTTTCTGCATAGTCGCCTGCCTGGTCGGCATCTTCGTCTTCCAACCAGTCCTGCCACTGCATCGCGCCTTCGCCGTCGTTGGACACCGTCGCGTTCAGCGACGCATCCCCGCCCGACAGACGACGGTTCATGGAAATCACCTCTTCCTCGGTCACGTTCAGATCTTCAGCGATTTTCTGCACGTTCTCAGGACGCAGGTCACCTTCCTCCAGCGCACCAATGCGCGCCTTCGCCTTGCGCAGATTAAAGAACAGCTTTTTCTGGGCCGAGGTCGTGCCAAGTTTCACCAGCGACCACGAGCGCAGGATGTATTCCTGTATCGAGGCACGGATCCACCACATGGCATAAGTCGCCAGACGGAAGCCCTTTTCCGGGTCAAACCGCTTCACGGCCTGCATCAAGCCCACATTAGCTTCGGAAATCACTTCGGCCTGCGGCAGACCATAGCCGCGATAGCCCATGGCAATCTTGGCCGCTAGACGCAGGTGCGAGTTCACCATCTGGTGCGCCGCATCACGATCTTCGTGATCCGCCCAGCGTTTGGCCAGCATATATTCCTCTTCCGGCTCCAGCATCGGGAACTTCCGAATCTCCTGAAGGTAGCGGTTCAAACCGCCTTCGGGCGTCGGGGCCGGTAAATTCTTATAGTTGCTCATTGGCGCAAACTTCTCCTGTCCGTTACCCTCATGTTTAAGGGCTTAACATCGAGATAAGCCTTACAACACTGTTTTCAAGAGGGTGTCGTCGAATTTCGTTACCAGAGTATGAACCTATTAGGGCAATTGTAAGAGGATGACACATTGCCTCACGGATTCGTGCAGAAAGTTGCAAATGCAAATTATAGCAGCGGAGCCATCATTCCAACCCCGTTGATCAGAACCCGTCTGGTAATGGACCAGCTTTCAACCTTCTTGCGCGACACGGGCAGCGAGGCGTTCAGGAAAAGCTCTTGCTTGGCCACAATCGCGCCAACCGTGTCCGGATCTGCCAGCATCATGCAATTCTCATAGTTCAGATCAAAACTGCGCCGGTCCAGATTGGGCGAGCCGATCAGAGCCACCTGCCCGTCCACGGTCAAGATCTTCGCGTGCAACAGGCCGGGTTGGAATTCGTGAATCTCGACACCTGCCTTCAACAGTGCGCGATAGAAGCTGCGCGAGGCGAAACCGACGAAGTGACTGTCATTGTTGGCAGGCACGTTCAGCCGCACCCGCACCCCGCGCACGGCGGTGGCGCAAATCTGCTGCTGCAGCGCCTCGGACGGCACGTAATAAGGCGTGGTAATCACCACCTCGTCCTGTGCCGAGGCCAGAAGCATCTGCGCCATATCCGGCACGCCCTGCACGCTGATATTGGGGCCAGTGCCCGCGACAACGGCTGGAAACCCACCGTCCGGCACTGGGGTTTCGCGCTGCAGCACGGACGAGATGTCCGCCCCGCCATTCACCATCCAATCCGAGACAAACAGCCGTTGTGACTGCCACGCCAACGGGCCCGTGATGCGCATCATAATGTCGACCCAGGGCGCGAATTTCTTCTTCACCAGAAACGCCGCGTCGGCGCAGTTCTGGCTGCCCACATAGGTCGTATCATGGTCGATCACGATGATTTTGCGGTGGTTGCGAATATCAAGGCGGCGGAAGAAGGCGGCGAACAGGGCGAAGCGGAAGGCGAAGGCCACGACGGTCTCGACCCCGGCCTCTTTCATTCTCTTCCACAGGGGATTGGCCAGCAACCCGCGCGACCCCAGCCCGTCGACGATGACCCGACAGGTCACACCCCGTTCAGCGGCCCGCATCATGGCCTCGGCCACGCGAGTCCCGTTGCGGTCCGTCAGCCAGATATAGAAGAGCAGATGCACGTGATCTTGGGCCGCGTCGATATCTGCAATCAGCCAATCAATACTCTCGTCGCTATTTGTCGTGACCTTGGCGTGATTGCCCGCCACCGGTTGAAACCCGTTGACCGACGCCGCACGCGCAAAGGACTGACGATACAGCAAGGGCAGTTCGGGCTGTGGCAGCTCTCCTTGTGGTCGCTTGGGAAGCTCGCGTCGCAAGTCTTTGAGTTTTTTGTCAGACCGTCGATCCGAGCTTGTATCCCCAAGGAAAAAATAGGCGATAACCCCCACCAGCGGCACAGACAGAATCACAACGACCCACGCCAGACGTGACGCGGCCGAGCGGTGCTCGCGCGTAACGGCGCGCGCAATGGTCCCGATGTCCAGCAGCACCAAAACCACGGCCCAGATACCGCCCCAGGATGCCCAGGAAAGCTCGGTCATGCTCGCTCTGCCTCACGCGTTTGCGTGCAGTTCAGCCCGCACGCAGGGTTTCAATTAACTCTAGCATATCGTCAGGAATGGGTGCTTCAAAGCTGAGTTTTTCGCCCGAGACCGGATGCACAAATCCCAATGTCGCGGCATGCAGGGCTTGGCGTGGGAAGGCGCGTGCGGCCTCGACCGCGTCGGGGCCGATCACCTTCACGTTCAGCTTGCGCCGCCCGCCATAGGTGGGGTCTCCGATCAGCCCGTGGCCCGCATGGGCCATATGCACACGAATCTGATGGGTCCGGCCGGTTTCCAGCCAGCATTCGATCAGCGCGGCCTGCGCGGGCGTTCCGAAACTTTCCAGAATCCGCGCCCGCGTCACCGCGTGGCGTCCGCCCGAAAACAGCACCGCTTGCTTCTGACGGTCTGTCTTGTGACGCGCCAGCTGGGTGGTGATCTTTAGGATATTGCCCTTCTCAAAGCTCGTTCCCTTGATCCCGCCCAGACGCGGATCCGCCTGATCCGGCGCGCCGTGGGTGACGGCCAGATAGTGCCGCTCGGCCGAGTGGGCTTCAAACTGCTTAGCCAGCCCGTGATGCGCTGCGTCCGATTTGGCGACCACCAGTAGCCCAGACGTATCCTTGTCGATACGGTGCACGATGCCAGGGCGCTTTTCGCCGCCGACACCGGACAGGTTGCCGCCGAAGTGATGCAGCAGAGCATTCACCAGCGTGCCCGTGGGCGTGCCCGGCGCGGGGTGTACCACCATGCCCGCAGGCTTGTTCACCACGATCAGGTCATCGTCCTCGTAAACGATATCCAACGGGATATCCTCGGGGCCGATATGACTTTCATTGGCCTCGGGTACGCGGATCTCCAGCTCGTCCCCTTCTGCCAGTTTCGCGCGCGGATCATCCATCACTTGCCCGCCCATCGTGACCGCGCCTTCGGCAATCAGCTTGGCCAAGCGGGACCGCGACAGGTTTGCTTCCTCTGGCACATCGCGCGCAATCGCCTTATCAAGACGCTTGGGCGGGTTCTCGGCTATGATGACCCGGACAAGCCGGTGCGAGGTAGACATGGACAAAACTCCTGAACAGGAACTGGACGCAGCCCTAGAGGACAGCGTGGGCCTTGGCACCGTGCGCTATCTGAAAACGATTGTCACGGCAATGACGGTGGCAACGATTCTGGGAATGATCGTGCTGATCACCGTTGTGGTGCTGCGATTCTCTCAGACCTCGCCCGAGGCAACATCCCTGCCCTTACCAGATCAGATCACCCTGCCTGAAGGCATCACTGCCGAGGCTGTCACATTGGGCCGCGACTGGATCGGCGTCGTGTCGGGCGATGAAATATTGATCTACGAGACAGACGGACAGCTGCGAAAACGCATCAACCTGCGCTGAACTAGTCTGTCTTGAGGGAGGGGGATGGTACCGACACCCCGGCTCGAACGGGGGACCTCTTGATCCACAATCAAGCGCTCTAACCTACTGAGCTATGTCGGCACGCTGGATGCGTTTACCCCCACCCGCGGGGCATTGCAAGAGGTCCCGGCTTGAAAAATGCACGAAAGCGCACTAACCCGATCAGATGAAATTCAGGAGGCCACACATGGGCATCAACGACGAAAGCGACATCGACGCAAACCTTCAGATCGGGCCGACCTCGATGGGAATGGTGCGCCTTTATGTAGAAGGTGGCGGCGTGGAACTGCCGATGGATTTCGAACCGGAAGAGGCCGAAGAAATCGCGGAAGAGATGCTGGCCGCCGCCAAACAGGCCCGCGCCTTGGCAGACAGCGCCAAATCGAAGAAAAAGTAACGTTTTCTAGACGTTGACCAAAGCCGCCACGCCGGGATCACGGAACCCCTGCAACCGGCGTGCGGCATGGGTTGCGAATTTCTGCACCATCACTTTGCGCCGCGCTGGCGCCAGCTTGTCCTCGGGCCCCATGCGCAAAATCTCGGCATCATAGCTGTCTGCGATGATCAGCCCGGTGTGCTCTGGCAAAAGCTCGGTCGGAAAGTCGGAATCAACGGCCCAGAAATAACGGTCGCACCATTCCAGATAGCCTTCCCATTTATTGTCCGAGGTGAAATCCGTGCGCGAGGATTTGCATTCAATCACCCAGACTTCGCCCTTTGGCCCCAAGGCCATCACGTCGACCCGCAGGCCGCGTGTTGGCACCAGTTCTTCCACGGTGACAAACCCGTGGCTCAACATGTGGCGGCATACGCCGCGCGCCAGCAATTGTCCGGGCATCAAGGTTTGCGATGGACTGTCCATGCCCTCACACGAACATTTAGTGAACAAAATGTCAATGCAGCGTGCGTAGCGGTCCACCCCCTTGCGTGCACCCTTGCACATGGGCCGCCCCGCGCCTATCTAGGCCGAGGCGGCTTCTGCCCTTCGCGTCACATGCGGGTAAAATTCCGGTGGCCTTAAGCAATTCCGAGGGAGCTGGCTCTGTTTGGGCCGTGGTCCACTTACCCGGCGCCCACCTGTATATACAGGTCCTCGGGAATTCAGACCCCGACGGTCGCGGTGGGGCCGCCACTTCCCCCCAATACATCCGCGCTTATTTGATCTTGTCCAGAAGCTGACCGCGCACATCCTCGGGGACGAACTTGCTGACATCGCCGCCCAGCTTGGCGATCTCTTTCACCAGTTTCGACGCAATCGCCTGATAGCGCGCTTCAGCCATCAGGAACACGGTCTCGACGCTGTCATCCATCGCACGGTTCATGCCAACCATCTGATATTCATACTCAAAATCCGTCACAGCCCGCAGGCCGCGGATGATAATCTGCGCGCCAACATCATGGGCACAGTCGATCAGAAGGTTCTGGAACGGATGCGCAACGATCTCTGTCCCGGTTTCGGCGGACAGTTTCGCGCATTCGCTTTCGACCATCGCCACGCGCTCTTCCAAGGAAAACAGAGGCCCCTTGCCCGTGTTGATGGCAACGCCAATCACCAGCCGATCCACCAGCGCACAGGCACGACGAATGATGTCCGTGTGCCCCAAGGTGATCGGGTCAAAAGTTCCGGGATACAATCCAATGCGCATGATATGATCTCCTTGCAGTGGGCGCACGCAACATTATGGCGCGCCCAAATGCAAGCTTTTTCCGCAGCGCAGCGTATTCCTACGTAAAGCATTTCGAAGCAAACTTGGGTCTCAAGTTTGTTTCGAAACGCCCGCCACACGGAAATCTGGCACTGCGCTTCGGCTTTTCCCTTCTCAGGTCAAACCCCAAACGCTTTTATTGGCCTTAGTAGCCCATGATCATGTTTTTCAGGGCATCCGCCTGCTGCGACAGCTCTTGCAGGCGCGCCTTGACCACGTCACCGATGGACACCAGACCGACCATCTCGTCGCCTTCCATCACCGGCATGTGGCGGAAGCGGCCTTCGGTCATGGTCTGCAGTACTTGAATGGCGCGGTCGCCCGGCGAACAGGTGATCAGCTTCGCAGTCATCAAGTCATCTACCGGCTGATCCAGACAGCCCGTGCCGACCTTGCCCAGCTCGGACACAATATCGCGCTCGGATAGAATACCCGCGGGATGCACACCGTCATTGGACACGATGACCGCACCGATTTTCTTCTCAGACAAAAGCTGTGCCGCATCTGCCACCTTGCTGCCTGGCTTGACCGTAGCAACGCCCTCGATGTTCTTATCTTTGAGGATCTGGTGAATGAGCATGGGCGCCCTCCTGACTGTATGTATTGTATTTTTCTGTCCCCAGCGTCACCCTTTGCGCAACAAAATGTCAAGCGCTCTTTGCAGCTGCAGCACTAAACTTCTACCATTTCTTCTAGACGGGCCACTTCGTCGCGAATGCCGCGCAACAGCTCTTCGCCGACACGGGCAAACCGTTCCATGCGGGCGTCGCCTTCGTGACGCACCAGATAGAAGGACCGTTTGATCGACAACTCGTCCGTCAACACGCGTTTCAGTTCTGGTGTCGAGGGCAAGATGAAGTCATGCGTGACCCCAATTCCGCCGCCCTGCTTCACCAGCCCCAGCTGCACCGACACCAGATTCGACGCCAGCGCCGTCTTCTCAACCCCGAGGTCTTCAAGGAAATCCAACTCGGGGTACGAGATCATGTCCTGAATATACCCGACCACCGGATGATTGCGTAGATCCGCCAAACCGTCCAAGGGCGCGGCCTGTGCCAGATAGCTGTGCGCGGCCGCCAAATGCAGATGGTAATCCGTGATCTTCTGCACCGTGATCCGCCCCGTTTGCGGCGGAGACACCGTAATCGCCATATCCGCCTCGCGTTTGGACAGGTTGATCACACGCGGAAGGGCAACGATCTGCAACTCCAACTCTGGATGATCGCGCTGAATGGCAGCGCAGACCTGCGGCAAGATGAAACTGGCCACCCCATCCGTTGCGCCGATCCGCACCTGCCCGGATAGTTGCCCTGACTGCCCTGCCAGCTCGTCCACCCCAGACATCACCGCCTGCTCGGCCCGTTCGGCATGGGCCATCAGACGCAGCCCCGCATCTGTCAGCGCATACCCTTGCGGAGACTTCGTGAACAAAGGCAGCCCCAGATCCGCCTCGAGCTTCGACACCCGCCGCCCGACCGTGGCCGCATCTCGCTTCAACACCCGCCCAGCACGCGACAGGCTTTCCCCGCGCGCCACCGCCAAAAACACTTTCAGATCATCCCAATCCACCGCGACCGCCCCTTCCTCTTGCATCAAATACCTTGGGGTGAGGCCGTCAGGCCGAGGGGCAAAGCCCCTAACCATTCCCGCACCACACCCGCACTATTGCAAAAATGCAAAACGCTTTTGGAAAACTACCCCTTTTCCCGGCAATTCTGCAAGACTATCCTGCGCTGGAAATTTGGGAGATTTACCATGCAGAAACTTGGACACTGGATCAACGGCCAGATGGTCGAAGGTACGTCGGGCCGCTACGCCGACGTCTACAACCCCGCCACCGGCGAAGTGCAGGCACAGGTTGCTCTGGCCACCAAGGCCGAGCTGGACGACGCTGTCGCCAAAGCCGCCGAAGCTCAGAAAGCCTGGGGCGCAACCAACCCGCAGAAGCGCGGCCGCGTGATGATGGCTCTGGTTGGCCTTCTGAACCGCGACATGGACAAGCTGGCAGAAGCCCTGTCGCGCGAGCATGGTAAAACCATCCCCGACGCAAAAGGCGACGTTCAGCGTGGTCTGGAAGTGATCGAATACTGCATCGGCGCTGCCCAGATGATGAAGGGCGAGTTCACCGACAGCGCGGGCCCCGGCATCGATATGTACTCGATGCGTCAGCCGCTGGGTGTTGTGGCCTCGATCACGCCGTTCAACTTCCCCGCCATGATCCCGCTCTGGGGTATGGGCCCGGCTCTGGCCGCGGGTAACGCGATGATCCTGAAACCGTCCGAGCGTGACCCCTCGGTGCCGCTGATGCTGGCTGAGCTGTGCAAAGAAGCTGGCCTGCCCGATGGTGTGCTGCAGGTTGTGAACGGCGACAAAGACTCGGTTGACGCCATTCTGGACAACGAAACCGTTCAGGGCGTGGCCTTCGTTGGCTCGACCCCGATCGCGCACTACATCTACTCGCGCGCAACCGCCAACGGCAAACGTGCGCAGTGCTTCGGCGGCGCGAAAAACCACATGATCATCATGCCCGACGCGGATATGGAGCAAGCTGCTGACGCTCTGGTCGGCGCAGGCTTTGGTGCGGCTGGCGAACGTTGCATGGCGATCTCGGTTGCTGTTCCGGTTGGCAATGAGACCGCAGACAAGCTGCGCGACGCGCTGGTCCCGCGCATCGAGAAGCTGAAAGTGGCACCTTACACTGCAGGCGACGACGTGGACTATGGCCCGGTTGTGACCGCAGCCGCCAAGGAAAACATCCTGCGTCTGATCAACTCGGGTGTGGAACAGGGTGCAGATCTGGTTGTCGACAACCGCGACTTCACGCTGCAAGGCTACGAAGACGGTTTCTTTGTTGGCCCGCACCTGTTTGACAACGTCACCACCGACATGGACATCTACAAGCAGGAAATCTTTGGCCCTGTTCTGTCGATGGTCCGCGCCGAGACCTATGAAGAAGCCATCGGCCACGCCATGGATCACGAGTACGGCAACGGCACCGCGATCTTTACCCGTGACGGTGACACTGCCCGTGACTTTGCCAACCGCATCAACATCGGCATGGTCGGCATCAACGTTCCGATCCCGGTTCCGCTGGCCTATCACACCTTTGGCGGCTGGAAGAAGTCGGGCTTTGGTGACCTGAACCAGCACGGCCCGGACGCGTTCAAGTTCTACACGCGTACCAAGACCGTGACCCAGCGCTGGCCGTCGGGCATCAAAGAAGGTGGCGAGTTCAACTTCAAAGCCATGGACTAAACCCACACGCGGTTTACACGAAACGCCCCGGTCACTGGCCGGGGCGTTTTGCGTTTCATGGTCCCTGCCTGCTTGTCCCTTCGGCATTCTCTTGTCAAAGTGGACCCGCGCGACGCAGACAGGAGGACAGGCCATGGCCCGACAAGCCCCCACATTCTCGATCGGGATCGAGGAAGAATACCTTCTGGTGGATCGCGACAGCCTTGCCCTACGCGAAGCCCCCGACGAAATGATGGAGGCCTGCCGCGCAGAGCTCGAAGGCCAAGTCAGCCCCGAATACCTGCAATGCCAGATCGAAATTGGCACCCGCGTCTGTGCCAATGTGACCGAGGCGCGCGATGACCTGAAACGCTTGCGCGCCAGCGTCGCGAAGAACGCGAAAGATTACGGACTGGCCCCGATTGCGGCGTCCTGCCATCCGTTTGCCAGCTGGAAAGACCAGCACCACGTCAACAAAGACCGCTATAACGATCTGCGCCGCGATCTTGCGGGCGTTGTGCGCCGGATGCTGATCTGTGGGATGCACGTGCATGTGGGCATCCCCGATCCCGACACGCGCATCGACCTTGTGAATCAACTGTCCTATTTCCTGCCACACCTTCTGGCGCTATCGGCCAGCTCGCCTTTCTGGCAGGGCGAGGATACGGGGCTGGCGTCCTATCGCCTGACCGTTTTCGACAACCTGCCCCGCACCGGGCTGCCGCCGCAGTTGGGCAGTTGGTCGGAATATGAGCGATCCGTTCAGGCGCTGGTGGATATCGGCGTGATCGAGGACAGCTCGAAAATCTGGTGGGACCTGCGCCCGTCGGCCCGCTTCCCGACGATCGAGGCACGCATTTGCGATGTACAACCCCGGTTGGAAGACACGCTGTCTTTGGCAGCATTGATCCAATGTCTGACCCGGATGCTGTGGCGCCTGAAGGCCAAGAACCAGCGCTGGCGGCTCTATGACAACTTCCTGGTCGGTGAAAACCGCTGGCGCGCCCAGCGCTATGGCGTTTCAGGCGGGCTGATCGACTTCGGCCAAGGCGAGATCGTAGAGTTTGACGCGCTGCTGGAAGAAATGATCGAGTTGACCGCCGAAGACGCCCAGTTCCTAGGCTGCCAGGCCGAGGTCGAACACGCCCGTACCATCCTGTCCGGCGGTGTTGCTGCAGACCGGCAGCGCGCTGTCTTTCAAGACAGCATTCAGGCCGAAAAACCGAAAGAGGAAGCCCTGCGCGACGTGGTCCGCCATTTGGTCGACAGTTTTCACGAAGGGCTATAGCGCCTCGCGATTTCTACGTGAGTTTTCTGATGGTTAGCCTTGGCAGCACCTTGTCTCGCGGTGCAACAGTGACAGGGCTTGAAAAACTCCTGTAAGGATTGCCTCATAAGCTCCGTGCAAACACGTGGACGGGAGGACCAGATGGATTTCGCGCTGACCGAAGAGCAGACCCTTATCTTCGACATGGCCAAAAGCTTTGGCGAAGAAAACATTGCACCAAATTCCGAGAAGTGGGAGGCCGACGGCACCATCCCACGCGAGCTGTGGCCGCAACTGGCCGAGCTGGGTTTTGGCGGCGTTTATGTGTCGGAAGAATACGGTGGATCGGGCCTGTCGCGCCTTGATGCCACGCTGATTTTCGAAGCTTTGGCGATGGCCGATCCGTCGGTTGGCTCGTTCCTGTCGATCCACAACATGTGTGGCGGCATGATCGACAAGTTCGGCAAGGAAGAAGACAAGCAGAAATGGCTGCCTGCGCTCTGCTCGATGGAGAAAGTTTTCTCGTACTGCCTGACCGAACCCGGATCGGGCTCGGATGCGGCGGCCCTGAAAACCCGCGCGGAAAAGACCGACGCGGGCTATGTGATGAACGGCAACAAAGCGTTCATCTCGGGCGGCAACTATTCTGACGTCTACGTCACCATGTGCCGCACCGGCGACGATGGCCCCAAAGGTATCTCGACCGTTGTGGTGGAAAACGGCACGCCGGGCCTGAGCTTTGGCGCCAACGAACGCAAGATGGGCTGGAAAGCGCAGCCGACCTCTCAGGTGCAATTCGACGATTGCCTTGTCCCGCATGAAAACCTGCTGGGCGAAGAGGGCAAAGGCTTCACCTATGCGATGGCCGGTCTGGACGGTGGACGTCTGAACATCTCGGCCGGGGCTTTGGGTGGCGCCCAAAAGGCATTGGATCTGACCCTGCAATATATGGGCGAGCGCAAGGCGTTCGGCAAAACCATCGACCAGTTCCAGGCACTGCAGTTCCGTCTGGCCGAGTACGAGACCAAGCTGCAAGCCGCCCGCACCTTCCTGCGTCAGGCGGCGTGGAAGCTGGATAACGGAGCGCATGATGCCTCGAAGTTCTGCGCCATGGCCAAGCTGATGGTGACGGATGTGTCTTTCGAGGTTGCAAACGGCTGCCTGCAGCTGCATGGCGGTTATGGCTACTTGTCGGATTACGGCATCGAAAAGATCGTCCGTGACCTGCGTGTCCACCAGATCCTTGAAGGCACCAACGAAATCATGCGCCTGATCGTCGGGCGGCAGTTGTTGGCAGAACGCGACCGCGGCTAATGGCAGACATTCATATTCGAAAAGAAGGCAAGGCTGGGCGGATCACATTGACCCGCCCCGAGGCGCTGAATGCGCTTAGCTATGACATGTGCCTTGAAATTGACGCGGCCCTGATCAAATGGGCCGATGATGACGACGTGGCGCTGATCCTGATCGACGCCGAGGGCGACCGCGCCTTCTGTGCCGGTGGTGACATCCGCGAAATTTACGAGATTGGTCTGTCGGGCGATCACACCCGCGCGCAAGAATTCTGGCGCGACGAATATCGCATGAACGCGCGCCTGTTTGAATTCCCCAAACCCGTGGTCAGCTTCATGCAGGGCTTCACCATGGGCGGCGGCGTCGGCGTGGGCTGTCACGGCTCGCACCGGATTATGGCGCGCTCGTCGCGGATGGCGATGCCGGAATGCGGGATTGGCTTGGTGCCAGATGTGGGTGGGTCAATGATCCTGGCCCACGCACCGGGACGGTTGGGCGAGTATATCGGCATGACCGGTGCACGCCTCGCCCCGGGCGATGCAATCCATGCAGGCTTTGCTGACTACGTGATCCGTCAGGCCGAATGGGACGCGCTGAAAGCGGATCTGATCCGTACTGGCGACCCTAGCCATATTGACGAAGCCGCGATCCCGCCGATCCCCGGCAACCTGTCAGCCATGCAGCCGATGATCGACGCGCATTTTGGCGGCGGCAGCCTAGGCGAGATCGTTGCGTCCTTGCGCGCTGAAGATAGCCAGTTTGCTGAAAACACGTTGGAGCTTTTGGGCCGAAACTCGCCCCTTTCGATGGCCTGCACGGTCGAGATGCTGCACCGCATGGCGGGTACCCGTGACGTGCGGGCGTCGCTGGAACTGGAATACCGCTTCGTCTACCGCGCGCTGGAACACTCCGATCTGGTGGAAGGCATCCGCGCCGCCGTGATCGACAAAGATCGCAACCCGAACTGGGAATACGACATGGAAAACCTGCCGAAAGAGGCAGTCGAACATATGCTCGCCCCTCTGGGCGACAACAAACTGACATTCTAGGGAGAACCTCATGAAAATCGGATTTATCGGACTGGGCAACATGGGTGGCCCGATGGCGACGAACTTGGCCAAGGCCGGTCACGAGGTCACCGGCTTTGACATGGCCCCGGTCGACATCGAAGGTGTGGCGCTGGCCGCGTCAGGTGCCGAGGCTGCCGCAGGCAAAGATGTGGTTGTAACCATGCTGCCCAACGGCCAGATCCTGCGCGCCGTGGCCAACGAAATCGTGCCCGCGATGGACAAGGGCACCGGGTTCGTCGATTGCTCGACCGTGGACGTGGAAAGCGCGCGTGCGGTGGCGGAACAGGCCGCGGCAGCCGGCATGCTGCCCGTAGACGCCCCCGTGTCGGGCGGTGTTGGCGGCGCGGCCGGTGGCACACTGACCTTTATGGCAGGTGGTTCGGAAGAAGCCTTTGCCAAGGCCGAGCCCCTCTTTGACATCATGGGTCAGAAAGCCGTGCATTGCGGTGACAGTGGCGCGGGTCAGGCCGCCAAGATCTGCAACAACATGATCCTTGGCATCACCATGATCGGCACCTGCGAAGCCTTCGCGCTGGCCGACAAGCTGGGTCTGGATCGCCAGAAGATGTTCGACGTCGTGTCGACCTCGTCGGGCTATAGCTGGACGATGAACGCCTATTGCCCCGCACCGGGTGTTGGTCCTCAGTCGCCCGCGGATAACGACTATCAGCCGGGCTTTGCCGCTGAGCTGATGCTGAAAGACCTGCGTCTGAGCCAGCAAGCCGCGGAAGCCGCAGATGCCGACACCCCGATGGGTCAGGCCGCGACCGAACTGTATACGCAGTTCGTCGAAAACGAAGACGGTCTGGGCATGGATTTCTCGGCCATGTTGCCGCGCTTTGAAAAACGCGGTCGCAGCTAAGACGCGTTCGGTCTAGCTTATGGGTATGAGTTGGACCGAACACACTGACCAGATCGCCGGGCTGGACGCGCCAGCCCGCGCGCTTCTGGATACGCTTTCCCCGATGGAGGTGCCCGAAGGCGCCGTTCTGTTTTGCCCCGGCGAAGCCGTGAAAGGCTATGTCGTCATGCTGTCCGGGCAGGTCGACGTGAACCTGATCGGCCCCAATGGGCGCGATATTCTGCTTTACCGCGTGGCGCCGGGCCAAAGCTGCATCCAGTCGACGCTGGGTCTGTTGGGTGGCGACGATTATACCGCCGAAGCAACCGCCGAGACCCCTGCCCGTCTGGTCCTGATCCCGCGCGACGTGTTCTTTGCACTTCTCGACAGCTCACCTGGCTTTCGACGTCTGGTCTTCGGTGCCTTTGCCGAACGCATGCAATCCATGATGCAACTGATCGAGAACGTGTCCTTCATGAGCGTCGAGGCGCGGCTGGCCGCCCTCATTCTGGACCGCTCTGGTCCAGACGGAGCGTTGCACATGACGCAAGCCGAAATGGCCACCGCGATTGGCACTGCCCGCGAGGTCATCTCGCGCCGATTGGACAAGATGGCCCATTCTGGATCGGTGGCGCATGAACGCGGGGTGGTGACCATTCTAGATCGCAAGGCGCTGAACGCAATTGTCAGCGGGACAGCTTTTTGATCGCCTTGTGTGACCACGTCACATGCCTTTCCCGTAACGCCTTGCTAAAAAGGGTTCAGATAAGGAAAGGAGTTCATCATGCTCAAGAAAAACGAAGATAATCTGGATCGTATCCTGCGCGTTGTTGCAGGTCTTGCACTGTTGGGGTGGTACTTTTTCGCAGGCGGCCCGGTCTGGGCTTTGATCGGTGTGGTTCCGCTGGCCACCGGTGCGCTGGGATCCTGCCCGCTTTACACCGTCTTCGGGATCAACACCTGCAAGCTTAAGAATTAAGTCAGGTTTTCTTCAGAAAATCGCAACGCTCGTCCGCTAGACAGGTCGACGTAGCGAGTGGAAAAGTTTGCGCCGGACCTTTTGGGGCCCGGCGCTGTTCTTTTATTTGGTTATGATTTCCGGCCCCATGAAGGTGTTGGGCAGGAAGGTCGATAGCCACGGTATGTACGTGATCATGATCAGGAAGACGAAGAGCACGGCCAAGAAGGGCAGTGCTGCACGCACCACTGACATCATCGGCATACCGGCGACACCACTGGTCACGAAGAGGTTCAGACCCACCGGTGGCGTAATCATCCCGATCTCCATGTTCACCACCATGATGATGCCCAGATGGATCGGGTCGATGCCCAGTTCGATGGCAATCGGAAACACCAAGGGTGCCACGATGACCAGCAGACCCGAGGGTTCCATGAACTGACCACCGATCAGAAGGATCACGTTGACGACGATCAGGAACATGACCGGACCGAAGCCTGCGTTCAGCATGGCACCTGCGATCTGCTGCGGCACCTGTTGCTCGGTCAGCACGTGCTTCAGGATCAGCGCATTGGCAATCACGAACAACAGAGTAACGGTCAGCTTACCCGCCTCAAACAGCGTGTGCTTTGTGTCCGGGTGGAAGAGCGACGTGATCAGCGCCTGCGGCTTCTTAAACAGGCTGACCTTCTCACCGGTCGATGCCTCGAGGTTGCCAGCCGACACCCCAGCTGCGGCCCCAGCGAGCGGGCCCATATCCTTGTAGACAAAGGTTGCAATCAGGAAGGCATAGACAGCGGCGACAGCGGCGGCTTCGGTCGGGGTAAAGATACCGCCATAGATACCGCCCAGGATGATGACAATCAGGAACAGACCCCAACCGGCTTCTCGACCGGACTCGATGATCTCGCCCCAGCCTTTCCATTCGCCCTTGGGCAGGTTTTTGACCTTCGCGATGACATAGATCGTCACCATCAGCATGAAGCCCGCCAGAAGGCCCGGGATCACACCAGCCAAGAACATCCGGCCAACCGACACCTCAACCGAGGCAGCATAGACCACCATCACGATCGACGGCGGGATCAGGATGCCCAGCGTACCTGCGTTACAGATCACACCTGCGGCAAACTCCTTGGAATAACCCACTTGGCGCATGCCTGCGATCACGATCGAGCCGATGGCGACCACGGTTGCGGGCGACGAGCCCGACAGGGCTGCGAACATCATACAGGCGAACACACCCGCAATCGCCAGACCGCCCGGAAGGTGGCCAACACACGCGATCGAGAAGCGGATGATCCGGCGCGCCACACCACCCGTCGACATGAAGCTTGAGGCTAGGATGAAGAACGGGATGGCCAGCAGGGTGAAGTGCCCCTCAAAGGCTTCGAACAGCGTGCCTGCGACCGATGCCAGCGTGGCGTCCGAATAGAACAGCAGAAACAGGATCGAACTGAGGCCCAGGCTGACTGCGATCGGCACACCGATCAGCAGAAGGCCGATCACCATTGCAAAAAGAATTACGACGTCCATCAGTCATGCTCCCCCAATTGCTCACGAACTTCCTGGATCTCGTCCTCGACTTCGTGGCTTGCGACCAGACGGTCAGTTTTTCCGCTCCAGATCGCAAGCGACGCCTGCAGGAATCTAAAGAGCAACAGCATCATCGAGATCGGCAGAACAATGTAAGGCACGACTTTCGGAAGCTTTTCATAGCTTTCGCCGTAGTTGATCAGGTCTTCCAGAAACGCAAAGAGCCCAATCATCGGCACGTCCTGTACCTCGTAGAAGGATTGCGAGCGGAACTTGTCGACAAACCCCGTCGGGAACCAACGACCCGAGGTGGGCGGCAGGTCGGCGAAAACGGCCCAGTAGTCATACGCGCCCTTCACCATGAAAATGGAGAACAGGACACAGGCGGCCGCTGCAATCAGTCCCAGAACACGCGCAACCGCGGGCGGAACCATGTTGACGATCGCATCAACGCCCAAGTGGCTATGTTTCTTCACCGCATATGAAGCGCCCAGCAGCACCAGCCACCCGAACAGGAACACGGTCAGTTCCAGCGCCCACAGAATATTTGAATTGAACCCGAAACGGGCAATGACGTTTGCGAAGGTAATCGCCGTCATCAACCCAAGGAGCGTCGCGATAAGCGTCTCCTCGATTCGGTCCACGAAGGTGTGCTTGTGTTGCATGTCCTCGTCCCCGCAGAATTTTTGCTAAAGATGCGGGCCCGATGGGGCACCGCGACACCAGTGGTGTTCCGGGACGCTGATGCGCGTCCCGGAGAGTTTTGAATGGCTTACGAGCCTGCGTTGATGGCTTGTGCCGCGTCGATGTTTTCCTGACCTACATCGTCCGAGAACTGCGCCCAAACCGGCTTCATCGCATCGACCCATGCCTGACGCTGTGCGGCGTCCAGCTGGCGGACTTCACCACCGGCGTCGATGATCGACTGCTTGGCAGCTTCGTTCACGGCGGTCGATTCCGCGTTACGTGCGGTGGTCACTTCCGACAGGATGGTCAGGAACTGATCGCGTACATCGGCATCAAGGCTTTCCAGCCAGTCGATGTTGGTCACAACCAGATAGTCGATCACACCGTGGTTGGTTTCGGTGATGCCGTCCTGAACTTCGAAGAACTTCTTACCGTAGATATTCGACCAGGTGTTTTCCTGACCGTCCACAACACCCTGCTGCAGGCCGCCATACACTTCCGAGAAGGCCATTTTCTGCGGGCTACCGCCGATGGCTTCCATCTGGGCAACCAGCACGTCCGACGACTGCACGCGGAACTTCAGGCCGGCAGCATCAGTCGGCAGAACCAGCGGCTTGTTGGCCGACATCTGCTTCATACCGTTGTGCCAGTATGCCAGCCCTTGCAGGCCGCGGCGCTGCATGCTGTCCAGAAGGGCCTGTCCGCTTTCCGAAGCCTGGAAGGCGTCGACCGCGTTGATGTCATTGAACATGAACGGCAGGTCAAAGATGCGGAATTTCTTGGTGAACTTTTCGAATTTCGACAGCGACGGTGCAGCCAACTGAACGTCGCCCTGCAGCATGGCTTCCAGAACTTTGTTGTCGTTGTAGAGCGTCGAGTTCGGGAAAACCTCCATACAGGCTTTGCCGTTCATCTCGTCGTTGACACGCTGTTCCAGAAGCGACGCAGCGATCCCTTTCGGGTGCTTGTCGGTGTTGGTGACGTGGCTGAACTTGATCACGATCTCGCCGTCGTCACAGGCCGCCTGTGCGGTGGTGACAGAGGCTGCAATGGCCAGGGCCGAAGCCGCAATGGTCAGGAATTTCATGTGGTGTCCTCCCAGACAGATAGAGTAAGCGCCGCAAAAATGGGCAACTGCTCTATAGGCTCACGGCTTCGTGACGCCGCCAAGGGGAACCAGAAAAAACTCAAGAAATGTTGGGTTTTTCGTTTGTTTACGGCAGGTTGTCGCGCCTAAAGCTGAGGGCATAGCGGACTTGTAGCTGCAGCATGGGCGGAAAGTCACACAGGTGATTGTGGGATTTGTGCGGAAATCCGCACAGTCAGCCGCGAAATGCCTCGGGCCGAATCCCGTGCCGTGCCAGCTTATCATAGAAGGTTTTGCGCGGCAGTTTCAGCTCTTTCGCCGCCGCGCTTGCCCCGCCGCCGTGACGTTTCAGGGCATCCATCAACAGTGACCGTTCGACCTGCGCCAACTGCTCGGCCAAGCCCAACCCCGTGTCATCCTGAGGGCTGTCCATCTGCCCCAAACCAAGCCCCATCGCAAAGCGCATCGCTGCATTCATCAAGGCCCGCGCGTTGCCCGGCCAGTCTTGCGCCATCAGCTGCGCGATCGCATCCTGCCCGATCTCGGGCGGGGTCAACGCCGCTTGTTCGGACGAGATCGAGACATAATGTCGGAACAGCAGCGGGATGTCCTCTTTCCGCTCGCGCAGGGCCGGGATGCGGATCCGGAAGAGATCCAGTTTATAATAGAGGTCCGCATTGAAGCGGCCCGTCTGATGCTCGGCTTCCAGATCGCGATAGCTTCCGGCCACCATGCGCCAGTTGCCGGGCTGTTCGAGCAGATCCAGCAGTTGGTATTGTATGGCCGCGTCCAATGCGCCGACTTCGTCCAAAAACAGCGTGCCGCCTTCTGCCCGATCCACACCGGACAGAAGATCCTCTGCGGACAACCCGGCCGACGCCAGCTTGACGAAAGGCCGCGTGGCATCGCCGGACAGCAGGTGCAAAACCTCGGCCACCTTGGACGTACCCGAGCCGGGTTCGCCGCAAATCAAGACCTCGGCAGTGGTGGCAGCAGCCGCGCGGATTTGCGCCCTCAGCTCCTCGGCCAGCGTGCTTTCCCCGATCAATAGACGCGCTGCCGCGTCACCGGTCTGCGCCTTGGCGCGCAGGGCACGGTTTTCCAACACCAGCGTCCGGGTCTGCAGCGCCCGCCCAATCACTGAAAGCAGCGTATTCGGGTCACAGGGTTTCTCGAGAAAATCAAAAGCCCCCTCGGTCATCCCGCGCACGGCGGTCGGAATGTCTCCCTCGCCCGTCAACAGGATGACAGGCAAATCAGGATCAACCTCTTGCGCCTGCTGCAACAGCGCAAAGCCATCCTTTCCGGGCATGCGAATGTCCGACAGTATGACGCCCGGGAAATCGGGCCGGATGTGATCCTTGGCTTCGACATAGCTGCCCGCCGCGATCACCGTCAGACCGTTCAGCTCTAAGGTCTGGCCCAGCGCCTCGCGCACCATCATGTCGTCATCGACCAACAACACCGTCTGTGTCATTCCGCGTCCTTCCAATAGGGCAGCTCGACCGTGAACATCGCCCCGTTTTCGCAATTGCGCCCGCGAATATCACCCCCGAAGCTTTGCACAAGCCCGTAGGAAATCGACAGCCCCAGCCCCATGCCCTCGTCGCCCACCTGCTTGGTCGAGAAGAAGGGTTCAAAAATCCGATCAGGATCCTCGATGCCCGGCCCGCTATCCTGAACCGTCACCGACAGGGTCTTGCCCGCATTAACGACGATCCGAATATGCCGGTCGTCTTGTTCCATCATGGCGTCCGCCGCGTTGTTGATCAGGTTGACGAAAACCTGAGACAACCGCACCTCGCCCGCCTTGGCAAACACCGGCGTGGCCGGAGGCGTCCAGTCCAGCGTAACCCGATCCGCCTTGAGCCGCGGTTCCGTCAGCTCGACCGCCGTCGACACCACCTGTCCCAGATCAACCTTCCCGGTCGGTTCGGCTTCGTTTCGCGCAAACGCGCGCAGGTTCTTGATGATCCGCGCCATGCGGTGGGACAGTTCGGAAATCCGGGTCAGGTTCTGCCCGGCCTGCTCCTCCTGCCCGCGCTCAAGAAACAGTGTGGCGTTCTCGGAAAAGCTGCGAATGGCCATCAGGGGCTGGTTCAACTCGTGACTGATGCCCGCCGACATCTGCCCCAGCGCCGACAGTTTGCCCGCCTGCACCAGATCATCCTGCGCCTTTTTCAACGCGGCCTCAGCCTCGCGCCGCTCACGGTTTTCGCGCAGAAGATCGAGGTTTGCTTCAGACAGCGCCTGAGTCCGTTCCGCCACGCGGGCCTCAAGCCGCGCGTTGGCCGCAGCTTCAATACGCAGCCGTTCGTCCAGCGCACGCCTGCGTTCGCCAACCGCCAGTAGAAGTCCACCAATCCCCAAGCAAATCGCGGCGGCAATGGCTGCCAACAGGGCCGCGCTGCGCTCGGCGGGCGCCGTATCCAACAGGATCTCGCCGCTCAACCCAACCGTGGACAGATCACGGGTCAGGTGCAGCGCGCGGTCGGGAAGGTATGGCCCGGCTTCGATCGCCCAAACCTCATGCCCCGTCCAATGGCTGGCACTGCTGTTCAAAAACCCTTCGGTGGGTCGCGCAGCACTAACCAGATCCAATCGGTTCGACACGAAGACCCGCGTGTCATTCAAGGTGAAGAACAACGCCGAGGCGGTCGACGGCCAGTTTTCTTCAAAATCCAGAAGGTTCGTACGGGCGATCACCGCACCTTGGCCTTGTTCTCCCTCACCCAGAACCGGCGCTGCGAAGGAAAACACCCGGCGCAGGCTGTCATCGCCCACCACCTGAAACTCGGCTTCCGACCCCAAAGCACCCGTCAACGCACGGTGCAGCATCGCCCCAGCCGGATCCAACTGCTGCTGTGTCTGATGCGACGCCGCCAATACGCGCCCACTGGCATCGACCAGCAAAAGCTGATGCGCGCCGGTCATATCCGCCATAGCACGCAGCAGATCATCTGCGGTTTTCGGGTCCTCAGCCTCGCCGCTCAGTCGGGCCCGCAAATCCGGATGGCGCGCCAGCACAACGGCCAGTTCACGATAGCGAAACAGATGACGCGTTAATTGGTCGGTCGCCAGTTCCAGTTCCGACGACGCCTGCTCTGCCAGCGGTGTTAGTGCCGCCCGCCACGCCACCGCCCAGACCCCGGCACTGATCACCAGCGTCCCAAGAAGAAAGGGAAAAATCCACTTCGTATGCAGAAACCGCAACATGAGGGCAGCATAGGAAAGGCCTCTTGCATTGACCAGCCGCTTTAAGGAACATGCGCCCATGAAGCGACTGAGCCAATCCCCGACGGATCCCGAATTTATCCAGAACCCCTACGCCTTCTATGACCGCGCCCGCGCGGAAGGCGATCTGTTCTTTTGGACCGATTACGACCTGCCCATGGCGGTCAGCTTTCGCGCCGTGAACGCGCTGTTGCGCGACCGTCGTTTCGGGCGTGAACCCGTTGAGCCACGTCAGTTTCCCGACCATCTGGCCCCGTTTTACGCGGTCGAGGCGCATTCGATGCTGGAACTGGAAGCCCCACGCCACACACGCCTGCGCAAGCTGGTCCTGCGTGCCTTCACCTCGCGCCGGATTGCAGCTCTAGGCCCCGAGATTGAAACCCTTACCCACGAGTTAATTGACGCCTTCCCCACAGGCGACTTCGACCTGTTGCCCGCCTTCGCCACCCGTATCCCTGTGATCATCATCTGCCGCCTTCTGGGCGTCCCCGAGGATCGCGCCGATGACCTGCTGCGCTGGTCCAATGCCATGGTCTCGATGTACCAAGCCCGCCGCACCCGCGCGGTCGAAGACGAGGCGATTGCCGCCACCGAGGCCTTCGTCGCCTTCATGCGCGACTACGTAGACCAGCGGCGCGGAGACCCGCGCGACGACCTGATTACCGAGCTGATCCAAGCCGAGGAAGAAGGCGAAAAGCTCTCGACCGACGAGCTGATTTCGACCTGTATCCTGCTTTTGAATGCGGGCCACGAAGCCACCGTGCACGCGATGGCCATCGCCGTTAAAACCCTTCTGGAACATGGCACTCCCGCTACCGCCCTGTCCCCAGACGCCATTGACGCAACGATCGAGGAAACCCTCCGCTTCGACCCGCCGCTGCACATGTTCACCCGCCATGTCTATGAGGACACGACGCTGTACGGGCACGACTTCAAACGCGGGGACGAAATTGGATTGCTGCTGGGTGCCGCCAACCGTGATCCAGATATGTGGGACGATCCCAACACCTTCGATCCAGCCCGTCGCATCCAACAAAACACCGCCTTCGGCGCCGGGGTGCATTTCTGCATCGGCGCGCCGCTGGCCCGGCTAGAGCTGAAACACGCGCTTCCAATCCTGTTCAGCCGTTGCCCGAACCTGACCATCACCGCGCCGCCGAAATACGGAAATGTCTATCACTTCCACGGGCTCTCAGGCTTGATGGTCAAGACCTGACATCTTCCTCTTGCCGAAAACACCTTGGGGTAGCGTCAAATCGCAGATTTGGCGCAAGGGGCAACGCCCCTCAGGCTCACGCAGTGAGCCACCGAAAGCCCATCAGATTGGCAATTCCGTCGAAAACTTGATCTCTTCCATCGACAACAGCGCAGTCACGTTGAAGATTTTCACCTCGGAAATCAGCGCCTGATAGAACACATCATAGGCGCGGGCGTTTTCCACGCGAACCTTCAAGATATAGTCGATCTCGCCTGCCAAACGGTGTGCTTCCATCACCTCGGGACGTGCGCGCAGCGCGGCCAGGAACTTGTCCTGCCAGTCTGCCTCATGCTCGGAGGTGCGGATCAGGACGAAGAAACAAGCTTCGAACCCAAGGCTTTCGGCATCCATGACCATGGTGTTCTGCCCGATCACCCCGTTTTCCCGCATCTTGCGAATCCGGTTCCAAACCGGGGTCTTAGACGACCCAACCTTTTTGGCAATTACGTCCAAAGACTGCCCCGCATCGCGCTGAAGCTCGCGCAGGATTTTCCGGTCGATCTCGTCCAGCCGAACAGACATTCCGCTTTTTCCCTTCTTCTGGTCCAAGCGTTCTACCTGACGCGCAAACCGAAACAACATTCCTTATTTGCCGCGACACCTCGCGGAATAATGGGAAAATGTCCTATATAAAGCCCGAACGCAACCGGAAAGGACATGCCATGCCCCGCCCTTTTAGCCCCAAAGTGGTAACCGCCAACGATCTGATCGAAGGTGACGTCATCTATATGGCCCGTAACGGGTCGTGGGTCCGCGACATGTGTATGGCATGGCTGATCGAGGACGAGGCCGAGGCAAACGCCCAGCTTGCACGCGCCACGGACGAGCCCGGCATCGCCGTTGGCCCCTATCTGGCCGACGCCGCCGCAGGCCCAACCGGCCCGATCCCCACCCACTTCCGCGAAGCGTTCCGTGCCACCGGCCCGTCGAACCGCTTCCACGGCAAACAGACAGAGCAATCGGCATCGGAGGCCGTGGCCAATGTATGATTACAACAATTTCGACGAAAGCTTCGTGCGCAACCGCGTGGCGCAGTTCCGCGAGCAGGTAGGCCGCCGCATCTCGGGCGCGCTGACCGAAGACGAGTTCAAACCGCTGCGCCTGATGAATGGCGTTTATCTACAGCTGCACGCTTATATGCTGCGGGTGGCGATCCCCTATGGCTCGCTGAACCCGAACCAGATGCGCCAACTGGCGATGATCGGTGAACGCTGGGACAAGGGCTATGGCCACTGGACCACGCGCCAGAACATCCAATACAACTGGCCGCGCCTGTCGGACATTCCGGACATGCTGGACGCGCTGGCCGATGTGGGCATGCACGCGATCCAGACCTCGGGCAACACGATCCGCAACGTGACGGCGGATCACTTCGCCGGCGCTGCCGCGGACGAGGTTGAAGACCCGCGCCCCACCGCCGAGCTGCTGCGCCAGTGGTCCACCGACCACCCGGAATTCCAATTCCTGCCGCGCAAGTTCAAACTGGCTGTGACCGGATCAAAGGCTGACCGTGCTGTCACCAAGGCGCATGACATCGGCATTCGCATCGTGAAAAACGCGGCCGGAGAGATTGGCTATCAGATCCTCGTCGGTGGCGGCCTTGGCCGGACGCCGGTTGTGGGTCAGGTGCTGAAAGACTTCCTGCCGCGCGAAGATCTGCTGCCGTATGTCGAGGCTGTGGTCAGCGTCTACAACACGCTGGGGCGCCGCGATAACAAGTATAAGGCGCGCATCAAGATCACCACGATGGAGAACGGGATCGACACGATCCACGATCTGGTCGAGGCACGTTTTGCCCAGCTACGCCCGCTCTTCTCGGGTGTGGATCAAGAGCATTTCGCCAACATCGCCGCTGACTTCAAAGCGCCGGAGTTCAAGACCGCCTCGCTGGATGGTTACCACGCCGCCCGCGACGCCGACCCGATCTTCCGCTCGTGGAGCGACACCAACGTGGACGACCACCGCGCGGATGGCTACGGGATCGTCACGATCTCGATGAAGGCGCATGGCGCCACGCCGGGTGACGCAAGCTCTGACCAGATGCGCGTCCTTGCCGATCTGGCCGAAGAGTTCGGCCACGGCGACATTCGCATCAGCCACGAGCAGAACGTGATCTTCCCGCATGTCCACCGTTCGGACCTGCCTGCGATCTTTGCCGCCCTGCGTGCGCATGGCATGGCAACCGCCAATGCTGGCCTGATCTCGGATATCATCGCCTGCCCCGGCATGGATTACTGCGCGCTGGCAACGGCCCGTTCGATCCCGGTCGCGCAAGAGATTGCCGAGCGTTTCGACGCGCTGAAGATCGAGCACGATATCGGCCATCTGCAGATCAAGATCTCGGGCTGCATCAACGCCTGTGGGCACCACCACCTGGGCCATATCGGCATTCTGGGTCTGGATCGTGCGGGCGTCGAAAACTATCAGATCACCTTGGGTGGTGACGCCGGCCCGGACACTGTGATTGGCAAACGGGCGGGTCCCGGCTTTGCCTACAACCAGATCGTCCCGGCCATCGAGCGCCTTGTGCACGCTTATCTTGAGCTGCGCGAGGACGAGGGCGAGACCTTCATCGACGCCTATCGCCGCCTTGGCGAAGCGCCGTTCAAGGCTGCCCTCTATCCGGAGGAGGACAAGACCAATGCCGCTTGAACTCCCCCTTCCCCCCGCGGAAGAGCGCGCGGCCGATCTGAATGATCGCTACAAGCACCATTCCGCGACCTCAGTCGTGGAACGGGCGCTGTCGGACAGCACCATTGGCTCGCTTGCTTTGGTCTCGAGCTTTGGCGCGGAAAGCGTTGTGCTGCTGCATTTGGTGGCCAAGGTCGACCGCACCGTTCCGGTGATCTTTCTGGACACGCAGATGCTGTTCCAGGAAACGCTCGATTATCAGGTCGAAGTGGCCGAGAAGCTGGGTTTGACGGATGTACGGGTCATTCACCCGGACGCGGAAGATCTGTTTGCCCGCGACCCGGACAACATTCTGCATCTGGCCGACACCGATGCCTGCTGTGAGCTGCGCAAGGTCGAACCGCTGGACCGTGCGCTAAGAGGGTTTGACGGCTGGATCACCGGGCGCAAGCGCTTTCAGGGCGGCAAACGCGTAGATCTTGAGTTCTTCGAGGCCGAGGATGGTCTACTGAAGGTCAACCCGCTGGCGCACTGGGCGGCCTCGGACGTGCAGGATTACCTGATCAACAACCGCCTGCCCAAGCACCCGCTGGTCGCACGCGGCTTCCCGTCGATCGGCTGTGCGCCCTGTACATCGGCTGTGAAACCCGGCGAAGACCCGCGCGCCGGACGCTGGCGCGGGGCCGAGAAGACGGAATGCGGCATTCACTTTGTCGACGGAAAAATGGTTCGCGTAGGAGCAGAAGCATGAGCGTGATTGTAACCGATAGCGGCTTTGCCCGTGAAGACTGGACCGCAGGGTTCGCAACCGCTGAAGAGCGCGCTGCCAATGACACGCGCGGGCTGCACATCGCCTCGGACACGGATCCGGCGGCACTGGCTGATCTGATGGTGGGCGTACCCGCCATCCGCATCGACTTCCCGTCTTTCGCGGATGGGCGCGGCTTTACGCTGGGTCGTCAACTGCGCCTTCTGGGCTACGAGGGTCGCCTACGCGCCCACGGCCACGTGATCTCGGACCAATATGCGATGGCGCGTCGGTCGGGCTTTGACGAGGTCGAGATCTCGGACGAGCTGGCCAAGCGCCAGCCGGAAGCTGAATGGCAGTACCGGGCGGATTGGAAAGCCTATGACTATAGGTCGCGGATGACCGGCTAGACCGCCCTTCGCAACCCTCCTATACACACAGACAAGAAAGGGCGAGGCACCGTGCCTCGCTTTACGCTGATGAATGAAGTGACGCCCGTTATGGATGCTGAAACCAAAGTAAAACCGGTCCCGACCCTGCCCGACGCGCAGACGGTGACCGAAGTTGAACATTACACCGACCGCCTGTTCCGCTTCCGCTGCACGCGCCCTGCCAGCCTGCGCTTCCGCTCGGGCGAGTTCGTGATGATCGGCCTGATGGGTGACCCGGACCCGAAGACCGGCAAACAGAAACCGCTTCTGCGCGCCTATTCCATCGCCTCGCCCAGCTGGGACGAGGAAATGGAGTTCTATTCGATCAAAGTGCAGGACGGGCCGCTGACCTCGAAGCTGCAGCACCTTGAAGTGGGCGACGAGATTATCCTGCGTCCGAAACCCGTTGGTACGTTGGTGCATGACGCCCTGCTGCCCGGCAAGCGCATTTGGTTCTTTGCCACCGGCACCGGCTTTGCGCCCTTCGCCTCGCTTCTGCGTGAACCGCAGACCTACGAGGATTACGACGAGATCATCATCACCCATACCTGCCGAGAAGTGGGCGAGCTGACCTATGGTGCGAACCTGATTGAAAGCCTAAAGGAAGACGAACTACTGAACGAAGTGATCGGTGAAGGCTTCTGGAAGAAGATCAAATACTACCCGACCACCACCCGCGAAGAGAGCCCCAAGATGGGCCGCATCACCGACCTGATGCGTTCGGGCGAGGCATTCAAGGATCTGGGCGTTGAACCCCTGAACCCCGAATATGACCGCGCGATGATCTGCGGCAACCTGGCCTTTAACCTGGAGCTGAAAGAGATGTTCGAGGAATACGGGCTTGAGGAAGGCGCGAACTCGAAACCCGCGCAATATGTGGTCGAGAAAGCGTTCCTGGACTGATCCACGCAAACCACCGCTGACAGATTTACCGCCCGCTGCACCCCCCGTGTGGCGGGCGGTTTTGTTTTACATGTGCTTCACAAAACACCTCAGCGGCACTCTGGTCTCGTGCAAGTTTTCGGGGCATCCCCAAATGGCCCAAACCTTTGAGGGGAACACCCATCGGGCCGAAACTGGTATTCAAAAGCCAGATTCCGTGTAACTATAAGAGCAATCTAGCCTAATCGTGTTTACGTAATTTCATTATCTTGAACCGCCTGCCAAGTGGGAGGGATCCATGCCGATAGCCATCCAGCGCTGTGTACATCCAGAAAATACCCTCTTGGAATCTTATGGCATGGCGGCAGTCACGGACTCACATTCCCCCACCCCAACGCGGGGGGCCTACCTTCCCGAGGGGCACCCGAATGAGTAACGCGGGTCCGATATCTGCTGGCTTTGCCCCCAACCGAAAAACGTCAGCCAAGCAACTCGAATTGTATTTGGCAATCGCAACGGTCGCGCTGTCGCCGATGAATTACCTTCGTCTTGACGTGGCCTACTTCACGGCCAGCGATTTGTTCGGCTTCATGACGCTGATTTTCATGCTGCTCAATCGCACGGTACCTTTGCGTTTTTACGGGCCTACGACATCGCTCTGGCACTTCTCGTTCATACTGTTTGTGGGCGGACTGCTGCTAAGTTCAATCGCGCATGGGGATCCGGTCGACGGACTGATTGTGTCGCTTCAATATTTTTACTCGCTGATTATCATTCCAATCATCATCGCGTGTCGGCGTCTGGACGAGACATTTCTGCTGATGCGCGTGCTAATATATTCCATCGCCGCCATCATGCTGCATGGAATATACTTGGTGACATTTGTGCCTGATGCCAGCCCCCGGCTTGTTTCCGGCAGTGGACGCCTAAGATCGCTTCTAGAGCGCGAGAACGCAGCAGGCGCGATGACAGCAATCGCGATCACATTCAGCCTTTATCTGAGACTAACAAGAAGGTTCCGGCTGAAGCACTTTGCGCCGACGCTGGTCATCCTGCTTTATGGATTGATGCTGACAGGATCGAATACCGGGTTCGGCGCAACGGTCTTGGGCGCAAGCCTCGTTCTGCTTCTGGTCGGAAGCTTTCGCACCACCCTCATAACGGTGGGTTTGGGGGGTATTTTCATCGCAATCACCTTGTTGGCCGGAGACTTGTTTTTACCCGAAGTTTTCCAAAGGCGTGTGTTGGGCGCGCTGTCCACGGCAGACCTGTCGCAGGCGGGTACTTTCTCGGACAGGGCCGCGTTGATACAAGAGGCATTTCAGCTGTCAAATGACGCCAAGTGGCTTGGATTTGGCGCCAATCAATACCGGATCATCAGCCATCACGGAGCGCCAGTACACAATACGTACCTGTTGATACTGCTAGAAGGCGGGATCATGTCTTTGCTTGGGATGTGCGGCCTTTTCTTTTCAGCATTGGCTTTGGGCATCGGGGCCTACAGAAATCCTGAAAGCCGGTCGAGGGGCGTCATCACGCTTGTCACGGTTATTCTATTTATTCTCGTCCTGAACGCTTTCGCGCATTTCTACGCCCGCTTCTGGCATGTCCCTTTGGCGATTGCGATCAGCCTCAGCCTTCCACGGGCCTTCATTCAGAATACCCATAGCGCCAAAGTTGGGCGCCGGTAATCAGCTCTACCTGCCTTTTTGCGGCCTTGGGCATCTCAGTTTCCCAATCCGAATTGTACCGCAATGCCATAGGGCCTTTCATCCGAAGTCGGCTGCCCGCCATCTGATGCGCGGGGACTATTTTCGCCCCTTGGGAAATCTGACTTCCGACCTCGGTTAGATCCACGTCAACCGCCGAAGAAATTCGCTTTAGCTCGGCAAGCGGATTGCGGGAAATGTCTTCATATCGAACCCGCACCGAACGGTTCGGCGCAAGGCGGGTCCGCAACCTCTCGGCGACGCTGTTGTACATCCGCCATCTAAGAGCTGTTCGAAGGGGCGAGCGTGGGACAATTTTCTTCTGCACCCCCTGCGCAACATCAACGGGTATCGCGCGCCCCAATGCATGCGCCACCGCGCGCGCGTCTCGCACAAGGTGGATGACCCGCAAATCGATCTTTGGATCGCTCGCTAACGCAAGCGCGCGCCCTGGGGCTTTGGACGAATCCAAAATGATGGGCTGCCCGGTCTGATCGCGAATGGCTGAAAACATCGCGCGCGACATATTCAGGTAGGCCTCAAGCTTTGCCCCTCCGATCATGCGCCCCGGCGCATAGAGCGGCTCAATTGAACGTTGCAAAGCAAAATAGTCGTCTGGATCACACTCCTTGGTCCAGCGTTTCATGACCGGTTCCCACACGTCACACTCGTTCAAGCGGGCACCACAGGCGCAATATTCGTTCTCTCTCCAAACATGGCGACACATCGTTGAAAGCTCGCCAGCACCAAAGATCTCGGGGTGCATCCCCAACATAATATCGACAACAGTTGATCCGCTGCGGCCATAGCCGGCGATATAAATAATCTTTGGTTTCATACATGCCCCCAACGGCCGGAAATAAAGTGTCTTTAATGTAATCCGTTCTAAGGTAACCCGTTTCTTTATCGACGCAGACTCTTTTTTAAACTACCCTCCTACATTATTGTCCAATCGTTGAGTTGTTAAATTAGCGCACGCAAAACGATCCGCAGAGGGGTCGCTTAGGCGTTTTTTCCGAGGTCGTTTCTTTGAAACAGTTGCGAATTCTATTCCCGTTCATTGGGGGAGGCACCGTCGGCGGCAGCCATATCTCAGCCCTTAAACTGATCGCAGGGCTGGACCGTGATCGCTTCGATCCAACAATACTCCTGCACGACCTTGATGGGACTGGGCCGGGACGGCTTGGAGAGTACATTCATTCGCTGGGCCTTAGCTATCAAACCCTGTCGGATGTCCCGATCATGGCCCCGTCCCACAGTACGGCCTCGGGCCATACGTCGTTCGGGACCTATCTGACCCGCACCCTGCCCGCGCTGCGGCGTTATCTGATCAAGGGAGGGTATGACATCGTCCACACCAACGATGGGCGGATGCATGTCAATTGGGCCCTTCCAACACGGCTCGCTGGCTGCAAGCTGATTTGGCATCATCGCGAGGATCCAACAAGTTTCGGGGCCAACACAATTGCCCCCTTTCTTGCGAACCGAATTGTGACCGTGTCGAATTTCGCCCGCCCGTCGCGTCCACTCTTACCTGTGAAAAAACGTACCCATGTTGTCTACAGCCCCTTCGAGTTCGAAGAACAGCCAGATAGGGAAGCAGCCCGCACCGCGCTTCTAGACGAAATCAACGCCGGGAAAGATCCGCTGCTTATCGGATTCTTTGGGTCCTTAGTGCCGCGAAAACGACCCGTTGAATTTGTTCAGGCGGTGGCGGAAACGGTCAAAGCGCTCCCCAATCGGGATGTGCATGGGTTGTTGTTTGGCGAAGCCATCCTGCCTCATGCCCCACTTGACCGCGACGCCCTAGAGCTCGCCGACCGCCTTGGGATCCGTGATCGCATTCATATGATGGGGTTCAGACGACCAATCAATGGGCCCATGGCAGCAATGGACGCCACAATCGTCACGGCCGTGAACGAGCCCTTTGGCCGAACACTTATCGAGGCCATGCACCTTGGCGTTCCCGTAATCGCGACACAGCACGGCGGAAACATGGAAGCCATCGAAGACGGCCGAACTGGTCGGCTCGTGCCGACAGACGATGCAGGCGCTTTTGCCGATGCCATTGTACATCTGGAAGGCAATCCAGACGATCGCGCCTCACTTGTTGCCGCTGCCCGTGATGATCTTGTGAACCGATACGGCGCAGAACGTCATATTCAGCAGATTAGCCAGATTTACGAAGATTTCCTGTCATAAACACTGCATCGGCAGATTTGCCCCGCCGGGCCTCATCGCCAAACAAAGCACACTCGGTAAAAAAAGAGATCCAAATAGAGTGCGCGCGCGTAAGCGTGTTATGGTACAGGAAATCATAGAACTCACGATAACAAGCGCGCCGCCGACTGGCGCGTGCCCCAGCGAGGCAAAATCTGTGCCGCCAGAATGTATCGGTTATTCCGACCAAACCCATTGGATGATCGCCATCCGCGACCATCAGGACCGCGACGCATTTGCTAAGCTGTTCGACCATTTCGCACCGCGCCTGAAGGGTTTCATCATGAAATCCGGGACCGGCGCGGCACAGGCCGAAGAGATCGTGCAGGATGTGATGCTGACAGTCTGGCGCAAAGCCGCGCAGTTTGATCCTCATCGGGCACAAGTCTCGGCGTGGATCTATCAGATTACGCGGAACCGCCAGATCGACATCACGCGCAAGGAAAGCCGGCCCGTCCCCGAAGAGCTGAAAGAAGACCCGGGCACCGAGGCAGACGCCAGTCAGGTGCTGGGCCTTGAGCAAGAGGCCGCGCAGCTAAGGCAGGCTCTTGCAAACCTGAAGCCGGAACAGCGCGAGATCATCGAAAAAGCCTATCTCGGCGAGTTGACACATCAAGAAATCAGCGCCCAAACCGGCCTACCACTGGGAACCATAAAATCACGCATACGACTTGGAATGGAACGACTGAGACACGAGCTGAAGGACTTAAAACAATGAGCGCCGTGACCCATCATATCCCCGACGCGATGCTGGCCGCCTATGCCGCCGGTACGCTGCCCCATGCTTTCGCCGTGGTCGTTGCCAGCCATATCTCGCTTTGCGACCACTGCCGCGTGGCTCTTGCTGCGCATCAAACCGTGGGCGGTGTTGTCTTGGAAGACAGTGACGCCGTGCCGGTGTCGTCGTCGCTGAAAGACAACCTGTTTGCCCAGTTGGACGCGCCTTTCGTCCCCGAACCCGTCTATGATCGCTCGGGCATCTATCCCGGCCCTGTGATGGAGGCGCTTCAAGGTCGTGCGCTGAAATGGAAAACGCTTGGGATGGGTGTCCGTCAGGACATTCTGACCGAAGATGCGCATGGATCGGTGCGTCTGCTGTATATCCCACCCGGGCAGGCGGTGCCGGATCACGGCCATAACGGGCTCGAGATGACCTTGGTGCTGCAGGGCAGCTTCAGTGATGAGACCGGGCAATTCGGGGTCGGCGATGTCGAAATCGCGGATGAAGATCTTGAGCACACCCCGATCGCTGACGCGGGCGATCCCTGTATCTGCCTTGCCGCGACGGATGCACGACTGCGCTTCAACGCCTTCCTGCCACGTATTCTGCAGCCAATTTTCCGCATCTGACACACCAGAAAATCTGCATAGAAGGAACCGCCGAAATTCGGCGGTTCTTTTTTTGTTTCAAATACTTACTTCACGATCTTTCACGCATTCGTGAGGTCGTGATCCGGCGATTCTTCCCCAGCGTAACCTCCATACGAACCACAAATACATCTACGCGCCACACGCGCATCAACATGGAGAAGTCCTTATGAAAACCGCCCTGAAATCTGCCGCCGCAGCCATCACAATCGCTCTGTCTGCAGGCACAGCAACCGCCGATACAATCGTGGAAATTGCCGCGGGAGACGAGCGTTTCTCGACTCTGGTTGCCGCCGTTCAGGCGGCAGGCCTGGCTGAAACCCTGTCTGGTCCCGGCCCTTTCACCGTATATGCTCCGGTCAACGATGCGTTCGCGGCCCTTCCGAAGGGTACCGTCGACAATCTGCTGAAGCCGGAGAACAAAGAACAACTGACCAACATCCTGCTGTATCACGTTGACGATCGCATGCTGACCGCCGGCATGATGCCCGCCGGATCGAACTATTTCAAACCAGTTTTGGCAAGCGAACGCCTGTGCATCACCGCAGGGTCTGACGGCGTAATGATCGCAGATGGCACCGGCGAAATGGCCAATGTGGTGATCGCAGACATCAAGGCAGACAACGGTGTGATCCATGTGATTGACAAAGTTCTGCTGCCGGGCACCCGCCCTGCCTGCCACTAAGACCAGCAGTCATATCGCAAAGCTTCGGGCGCCTTGTTCTCAAGGCGTCCATTTTACTTTCCGCGATAGACCAGAATGTCCGGAAGATAGGCCAACAGTCGCATAAACCATGAAAACGGAGCGGGAAAATCGGTGCGGAAACGCCGTTTGGTCATGGCACGCAACACGCGGGTTGCGGCATCCTCGGCCTTCATCAGCATCGGCATCTTGAAGTCGTTCTTCGCAGTCAGGCGCGTCTCGATGAAACCGGGATTGACCAGACGGACCGTCACGCCCGTGTCTTTCAGATCAAAGCGCATGGTTTCTGCCAGACTGACGAGGGCCGCTTTGCTGGCGCCATAACCGATGGCAGCGGGCAGGCCGCGATAACCCGCAAGCGATCCCACGAGGGTGATGTCACCCGCGCCGCGCGCGACGAAGTCCGGAACGACTTCGCCCAGAACCCGCATCGCGCCGGTGAAATTCACGTCACACATGGTCAAAGCAGCGGCGCTGTCCCACTCGGTCGCGCGCATCGGCACATAGGCGCCCGCATTGTAGATCACGCCATCAATCGTCCCGACCTGCAGCGCGGCGGCGCGTACGGCGGTCAGATCTGTGACATCCAGCGGCAAGGCGCGTGCGTTCGGCAGGCCCTCGCACAGGCTTTCCAACCGGTCCGCATTGCGGGCCGAGAGGATCAGATGCGCGCCTTGATCGCTGAGTTGCTGGGCCAAAGCACGCCCCAACCCCTCGCTTGCGCCAACAAGCCAGTAGGTTTTGCCTGAGAAGTGGGTCATTTTTTCAGCGCTCCCCCATCAGACACAAGTTGTTCTGCGGGCGGTTGTTTCTTCAGAAACGGCGCGCGTTTCAGATAGAGGATGGCCGCCTGCCAGTGGATCAGCGCCACGACCCGCGCCGCCCCAAACGGACGGCGCACTGCGGCCCACAGCAACGATCCGCTGGTTGCCCTCTTGCGCTTCCCGGCAAGGGTTGCCAACACGCCTTGATCTCCGTTCCGATAGTCGATCCGGATGTTCACCGCGTCCACGGTCAGGCCGAAATTAAAGTGATATTGCCCCTCGATTTTCTGGAAGGGCGACACATGCATCAGCTTGCGCGCCATCAGACGATCCTTCGCGTCGATCGGCCGGAAATCTTCATGCGCGCAGACATAGCAATGGCGCTGCCCAAAGGTGCTGTTGACCTCGGCCACGAAGGCGCGCGGCGTGCCATCCACCAGCGCGACCCAGAAGCTGACCGGGTTGAAATGGAACCACAGAAAGCTGGGCTGGGTCAGAAGCAGCAGCTCGGCCCCTTCGGGATCAAATCCACGCTCCTTTAGCACCTCGCGAAACCACGCGACACCGCGCCCATCATCCCGCGGTCCGCCATGGCGGCGATCCCAGATTGACCAGAGGTTCCAGCGGTTGCGCGACAGAAGCCACGGTGTGTCCGTGTCGGACAGATCCGTCAGAACAAAGTCCACTCCATAGGTGAAGGCGTTCTTCAATGATCCTCTACGGGCGTGATGGGTTTTGGCTTGGATATGACTGATCATGGTACTTATCCTACGCGCGCGGACGCACGTCGGATCATATTATTTTGCAAACATTGCGTTTTTTGTGATCCAGCCCCGTACCCCAGCCGTAATCCCTGCATAATAAACGCGAAAAAGGGGTTGGCATGTTCGATCAAACACAGGGACAGCGAAAGAGAATTGCAATCGTCGGGGGTGGCATTTCGGGCCTGTCTGCCGCGTACTATCTGTCCCCCTACCACGACGTGACCCTGTATGAAGCCGCCCCGCGTCTGGGCGGGCACGCCCGCACCGTCATGGCGGGCAAGAACGGCGATCAGCCGGTCGACACAGGCTTCATTGTCTTCAACTACGCCACCTACCCGTTCCTGACCCAGCTATTTCGCGAGCTTGATGTCCCCGTCATCAAAAGCGAGATGAGCTTTGGGGCCAGCATCGACAATGGGCGTCTGGAATACGGTCTGAACACTCTGCGCGCCATCACTGCGCAGAAAAGCAACCTCTTGCGCCCCCGCTATTATCGCATGATCGCCGACATCCTGCGTTTCGGAAAACGTGCCGAGGCCGCCGCGACTGACGACGACAAAACCATCGGGGATCTGGTGGACGAGCTGGGCCTAAGCCGGACGTTTCGCGACGACTACTTAATGCCCATGTGCGGTGCGATCTGGTCGACCCCTGTGGCCGAGGTCGACGAATTCCCCGCGAAGTCTCTGGTCCGCTTCTTCCGCAACCACGCGCTTCTCGCCGGTACAGGCGAGCATCAGTGGTGGACCGTCAAAGGCGGCAGCATCGAATATGTCCGCAGGCTTGAAGCGGCCCTAATCGCGCGCGGGGTCACCTTGCGCACCGGCACCCCGGTGGAGAGCGTGACGCGCAGCGCCTTTGGGGTCAGCCTTGTGGCAGAAGGCGCTCCGGCGCAGTCCTTTGACGAACTCATCCTGTCCTGCCATTCGGATCAGGCCCTAGCCATTCTGGGCAACGACGCCCGCCCAGACGAAGCCGCCGCCCTTGGCAGCATCCGTTACCAGCCCAACAAAGCCGTCCTGCATTGCGATCCCGCCCAGATGCCTCGCCGTCGCGACTGCTGGTCCAGCTGGGCCTATCGCTCGCAGAATGGGGCCATCGGCGTCACCTATTGGATGAACCGCCTGCAAAACATCCCGGAAGACGATCCGCTGTTCGTGACCCTGAACCCGTCGACCGAGATCCCCGCCGACGCGATCTATGACGAGGTGGAATTTGCCCATCCCGTCTTTGACCGCGCCGCGTTGAAGGCGCAGCAAGACATCCGCGCCATGCAAGGCAACAACAACACCTGGTTTGCCGGCGCCTGGAACCGTCACGGGTTCCACGAAGACGGCATCGCCAGCGCCATGCGCATCGTACGCGCCCTGAACAACCGCCGCACCACCAAAGGAGAGCCCCATGCGATTTGCGGACAAGAAACTGAAGTCACAATTCCTGTCGACCTGCGCGCGTCTGCATGACGGCCAGCTGACCCTGCGCACCCCGGAAGGCGAACGCTTTCAGTTCGGCACATCCGGCCCCGAAGCCGAGATGGTGATCCGCGACTGGTCTGCCGTGTCCGCTCTGGCCGCGCATGGTCAGGTCGGGCTTGGCGAAGCCTATGTGCAGGGTTTGTGGGATACGCCCTCGATCGAGGGCCTTGTGGCGCTCGCGATGCGCAACCGCGACCAACTGGGCGCGTTCGATAAGGCCAGCCCCTTCAATCAGGCGAAATTCCGTCTGGTCGATACGATCCTGCGCGCCAACTCGCGTCGCGGATCGCGCAAGAATATCCGCTCGCATTACGATGTGGGGAACGAGTTCTACGCGCTGTGGCTGGACGAAGGGATGACCTATTCGTCGGGTATTTTCGACAGGGGCGATAACGACCTTGGGCGCGCACAGAAGAACAAGAATGACCGGGCGCTGTCGCGGCTCAACAGTGGGGCGCGGACGCTGGAAATTGGCTGCGGCTGGGGGGGATTTGCCGAGGCTGCCGCCGATGCAGGCCGTGACGTGACCGGCGTGACCATCTCGCGCAATCAACACAACTACGCCGACAGCCGCCTTGACGGTCGTGCGGATATTCAACTGCGCGACTACCGCGACATCGAAGGCCAATATGACAACATCGTCTCGATCGAGATGATCGAAGCTGTGGGGGCGCGCTATTGGCCCAGCTATTTCTCGGTTCTGAAAAATAAGCTGGCCGAAGGCGGTCGTGTGCTGTTGCAGGCCATCACCGTGCAGGACGCGTTCTTTGACACCTACAAGACGTCCTCGGACTATATCCGCCAATACGTCTTTCCGGGGGGCATGTTGCTGTCTGACGCAGTGATCGCGGATCAAGCGGGGCGCGCGGGCCTGAAGGTCAACGACAACCACGCCTTTGGTCAAGACTATGCCAAGACCTGCCGCATTTGGTCCGAACGTCTGGTCGCACGCAAACACAAGATCACCGAGCTGGGCTATGGCGAGGCGTTCTTCCGCAACTGGCAATATTACCTCGAGATCTGCGCGGCATCCTTCGCCGTGGGCCACACAAATGTTGTGCAAGTGGAGCTGGCCCATGCTTAGGCCCGTGCTTCTTTGCCTGCTGATCATGGTGGGCCACGCCGCTAAGGCGTCCCCCGTCAGCTCGGCCCTGCCGGATGCCGAACTGCGCGGGGAAGCCACGCTGCGGTTCCTTGGCTTTCCGCTCTACAAGGCGCGGCTGTTCACTGCGTCGGGTGCGCGCCTTGACTGGAACAAGGACTTCGCGCTGGAACTGACCTATCTGCGCAACTTGACCGCTTATGACCTTGTGGAAGGCACCATGCGAGAATTCGCGCGCACCGGCGGCACCCTGCCCGTGCGCGCACAGCTGAATCAGTGTTTCTTCGATGTGCGCAAAGGCGACCGTTATACCGCAGTCTCGGATGGTCCCAACACGTTGACCTTCTGGCGCAATGACACCCGGACCTGCACCCTGTCGCATCCCCAGATCAAGGCCCGCTTTATGGGGATCTTTCTGGGCGAGAACACACGCTCGCGCCGTTTCACCAGCCTACTGCGGAGCGACTGATGACCTATCCGCGTGTCAGCCTCTATGCCCTGATGTTGGCTGCCGCTGGCATCCCGCTTTATATCCACCTGCCCCGGTTTGCCTCGGTGAACCTTGGGCTGGGGCTTGGGGCGGTGGGGGCAATTCTGCTGGCGATCCGTCTGGTTGACCTTGTCCAAGACCCGCTGATCGGCTGGGCCATCGACCGCTGGCCGCGCGCGCAAAGCGTCTTTGCCGTGACCGCCGCGCTTGGCCTTGCGGTGGGCTTCCCCCTGCTCTTCTCCCTTGCCCCCGGTCCGAGTGTCACGATAGACCTCGTCCTGATCCTGATCCTGCTGTTCTCCGCCTACAGCCTTGGGATGATCCTGCTGTATGGCCGCAGCGCGACATTGGCAGACAGCCCAACCCCGCGCGCTCTGATGACGCTGGCCGCGTACCGAGAGGTCGGCATGCTGGGCGGCGTGATCCTTGCGGCAATGGCCCCGGCGCTTCTGGCCGCAATGGGCGCCCGCGCGCAGGGCTATCCCAGCTTTGGCGTATTTCTTGGCGTGCTGGCCGTCGCCACCGCGCTTCTGACCCTTCCAATCTGGCGCCGCACGCCCCTTCCCGGCGACCGCCTGAGCTTTCAAGGTCTTGGTCAAGCGGGCGCGCTGAAACTGCTTGCGCTGGCCTTGGTCAACAGCTTGCCTGTCGCGATTACATCGACGCTGTTTCTGTTCTTTGTCGAGGACCGCCTGCAGCTTCCTGATCGGGCCGGACCGCTTTTGATCCTGTTCTTCCTCAGCGCCGGGGTCAGCGTGCCGCTCTGGACCCGCATCGCCCATGCCGTCGGCCCGAAACGCACACTGCTGATCGCCATGCCACTGGCCATTCTGGGCTTTATCGGCGCGGCGTTTCTGGCGCCCGGAAACCTGATCGGGTTCGCCATCATCTGCGTGGCCTCTGGGGCTGCCCTTGGCGCGGACATGGTGATCCTGCCCGCCATGTTCTCGGTCGTGCTGACACGGGCGGGGCTGAAACCCTCGCTGGCTTTTGGCATCTGGTCATTTGCCGGAAAGCTCGGCCTTGCGCTGGCGGCCTTCGCGACCTTGCCGCTGCTGGAACGAAACGGCTTTACCCCCGGCGGCACCAACAGCGCAGACGCTCTTGCCGCGCTGAATATCTCGTACGCCATCATCCCCTGCATTCTGAAACTCGGCGCTCTGGCCATGGTGCTTGCGCTGCCTACAGAGGACCAAACCCAATGAAACTCGTCACAGCCATCCTTGCCCTATTCGTTGTGGCCACCTTGACCCGCCACATGTTCTTCAGCTTCAAGGCGCAGGCGCCCGAGGACTATGCCGACACCGGCCCCGCCTTTTCGCTGACCGAACACCTGTCCGGCGAAATCCTGTCCGAGGGCCTGATCTATGGCCCCACCGGTCGCGTCACCAACAGCTTCACCGCCCGCATGGTCGGCCAGTGGGAGGGCAACACCGGTACCCTGACCGAGGACTTCACCTATTCCAACGGCCGCACGCAAGCGCGCAAATGGTTCCTGACCTTGGGCGACAACAACACCTTCACCGCCACCGCCGATGACATCGTCGGCACAGCCCAAGGCACGGTGTCCGGGTCGACGATCAAGATGACCTATGACATCGTCCTGCCCGCCGAGGCCGGGGGCCATACGCTCAGCGTGACCGACTGGCTTTACATGACCGAAAGCGGCGTGATCCTGAACCGTTCGGAAATGCGCAAGTTCGGCATCAAGGTGGCTGAACTTGTGGCCACCATGCGGCCCGATCCAACCCGTTGATCCCTAGCGAAGCAGGAGGACAAGACCATGCTAACCGGAAAGAAACGCATATTCGCAGTGCTGGCCGTGGCAGCTGTGACCTTGTCCGCCTGCGCAGGACGACCGGATCTACAGGATCATCCGCTGTCGGATCGCGAGCTTAATCTTGAGGAGTTCTTTGAAGGGAATTCCGTTGCCCGCGGTCAGTTTCAAGACCTGTTTGGGACGGTGCAACGCCGGTTCGATGTGGAAATCACAGGCGACTGGGATGGTCAGACACTGACCTTGGTCGAAGATTTCACCTATGACGACGGGGAAACCGAGCAGCGCATCTGGACGCTTGAAAAGACCGGCGAGGACACATGGCAAGGCACCGCCCCTGGGGTCATAGGCATCGCAACGGGTCGCGAGAATGGCGACACCTTCAATTGGGCCTATCGCATTGATCTGCCGGTCAGAAAGGGCACGATGCGTGTCGATTTCGATGATTGGATGTGGATGCTGAGTGATGACCGCGTGCTTAATCGCGCCTACGTCTCGCGATACGGAGTGCGCATTGGTGAAGCGATCATCGTGTTTGAGAAAAAGTAAGCAGCTCTTGCGCGCCGTGCACACACAGCGCAAGGTCAATCGTGCCCGCGAGACCCGGTTGACCGAGAGCTATGTGCACAGCGTGGATTTGGCTTACTGAGCCAATCGCTTTCTGGACGGCTATTCAGGATCAGGCAGCGGTGGGATGGTTCGCAAATACATTACCACTGCCTCAATGTCCTCGGGCGTAAACATGGCGTAGTATCCATACCCCATCGGTGGCAACATTTGTCTTCCGTTTGGACGTTTTCCCGAAGTGATCATGGTTTTCAGATCGTCATCGGAATACCCGGCCAAACCATCTTCGTGGCTGGTTATGTTGGGCGCGACGGATACCCCCCATGGCCCATGAAACTCGAAGCCTCCGGCGCCAAGATGGGTGTCAAACATCGGGCCTTGTGGTCCGAAAGTTGTGTGGCACTCGGTACAATGCGCGACCGGCCCAGCAAGATAGGCACCATATTCTACAGTCGCACCACGGGGAGGCGCGGAAACAGTTTCAACCGGTGGGCCATAGGCTGGCGGAAGTGGGAAATTGTAAGTGGAAGCAGGCGTTTGATTGTCGCTGGCAGGTATGGTTCGCAGGAATGCCACAATCGACATTAGATCGTCATCACCTAATCCACGATAAAGGCCAATCGGCATTGGTGGGCCGATCACAGAGCCGTCAGGGCGAATACCTTCGCGGATTGCGCGGGCAAGCTCTTCGTCACTCCAATCCGCGACGCGGCTGCCGGGTGTAATGTTCACGGCCCAAGCTTCCATCATGTCGCTTTTTTCGACCATCATTCCGCCAAGTTCATTCGACATGTCAGGCCCGTTTGGACCTTGCGGAGTATGACAATTGCCACACGCCGCAGGTCCGCGAACGAGGTATTCACCGCGCTCCACACTTGGTTCGGCCATGGCGTAAAATGGAAATGTCGCAACTGAAAAAGCGAATAGAATTCTATTCATAATTATCCCCCAAATTCTAAGTGATTGTATTCCCTTATTTTAATAGCGCTCCTATCAGTACGTCTCTGAAGAGCTGATTTGATACTCTACTATATTTCGCTGAATTCTCAAAACCGGGTGCGAACACATTCGTTTGCGTAGAAGCACCGCCTCTGTTGTCACGCATCTTGCCGTTTAAAACAGAAAACGGCGCCAAGTTCCCCTGACGCCGCTTCAATTCTCTTAAGCGCAAGTCTTACGCCGTCAGCCCATCCGGCTCGGCCAAGCCGTTGGCGCGGCAGCAGGCGGTTAGGGTGTTGGCCAGAAGGCAGGCAATGGTCATCGGGCCGACGCCGCCGGGGACCGGGGTGATCGCGCCTGCCACTTTCGAGGCGCTTTCAAAATCCACGTCGCCGACCAGCTTGTTCTTGCCGTCACGCTCGATCCGGTTGATGCCCACGTCGATCACGGTGGCGCCTTCGCGGATCCAGTCTCCGGGCACCATTTCGGGGCGACCCACGGCGGCAACCACGATGTCAGCTTTGCGCACGACCTCGGGCAGGTCTTTGGTGCGGCTATGCGCGATGGTGACGGTGCAGCTGTCGCCCAGCAGCAGTTGTGCCATCGGCTTGCCCACGATGTTCGAGCGGCCAATGACAACCGCGTTCAGCCCCGACAGAGACCCGTGGTGGTCGCGCAGCATCATCAGGCAGCCCAGCGGGGTGCAAGGCACCATCGACTTCTGACCTGTGCCCAGAAGGCCCACGTTCGAGATGTGGAAGCCGTCCACGTCCTTGGCCGGGTCGATCGAGTTGATCACAAGGTCTTCGTTCAGGTGACCGGGCAGCGGCAGCTGGACCAGAATGCCATGCACGGCGGGGTCGTTGTTCAGCTTGTCGATCAGCGCCAGCAGATCCTCTTCCGAAGTGTCGGCGTCCAGCTTGTGTTCGTAGCTGTTCATGCCCACTTCGACGGTCTGCTTGCCCTTCGAACGGACATAGACCTGCGAGGCGGGATCTTCGCCCACCAGCACCACGGCCAGCCCCGGTGTGATGCCGTTTTCTTCTTTCAAGCGGGTCACGTGACCCGCGACTTTCTCGCGGACAGTTGCGGCAAACGCCTTGCCATCAATGATCTGAGCCGTCATCACGCTCTCCTTACCAATCAGTCGAATTCGGAACGCGCATAGGCGTCACGATAGTGATTCATCTGCATTTCAGTTGCCAATACCGCGTTGGACATGAGGGTCGCAACCGTCACGGGGCCGACGCCGCCGGGAACGGGGGTGATCCAGCCGGCAACTTGGCTGCAGCTTTCGAAATCCGCGTCGCCCACGGTCTTGCCGTCAACGCGGTTGATGCCGATGTCGATCACCGCGCAGCCGGGTTTCAACATCTCGCCGGTCACCAGACCGGGCTTGCCCACGGCGACGAAGACCGCGTCCGCCGCGCGACTATGCATCGCGACCGAGCGGGTCATGTGGTGACATACGGTGACCGTCGCGCCCAGACCCATCAGCAGGAAGGCGATGGGCTTGCCGACGATTTCCGAGTGGCCGATTACGGTGACGTTCAGCCCTTCCATATCCAAGGGCAGCGTTTTCAGGATTTCGACAGCCGCCACGGCGGTACAGGGACCAAGCGCCAGATCGTTATAAACGATGTTGCCGATGGACGCGGGGTGCATGCCTTCCACATCCTTCAGCGGGTGAACCAGCTTTTGCAGGGTTTTCACCGGAATGTGGTCCGGCAGCGGACGCTGAATGATAATCCCGTTGACGCGCGGGTCGGCGTTCAGACCTTGGATGATGCCGGTCAGCTGCTCAAGCGAGGTTTCGGCGGGATAGTTGCGCGCCTCGAACTCGACCCCGGCGCTTTCCGCCGATTTCTGTTGGTTGCGGACGTACAGCTCGGCTGCGGCGACATCACCGACGGACAGCGAGACAAGCTTGGGCGACCAGCCCTTGTCAGATAGCTCGGCTGCGCGGGCGGCCACGTCCTTGCGCATGTCCGCGGCAATGGCCTTGCCGTCGATCAGAGTGGCAGTGTTGCCAATCATGGCCCATTCCTTCTTTGCGGGGTTTTGGGGGACTTAAAAGCGAAGGGCGGGGTATCCCCGCCCTTCATGGTCCTGTTTAGAACAGGCCTTCGATTTCGCCGTCGGCGTTCAGGCCGATGGACAGCGCCGCAGGTTTGCGCGGCAGGCCCGGCATGGTCATGATCTCGCCGCAGACAACGACGATGAAACCGGCGCCAGCCGACAGGCGAACCTCGCGTACCGGAACCGAGTGGCCGGTGGGTGCACCGCGCAGGTTCGGGTCGGTCGAGAAGCTGTATTGCGTTTTCGCCATACAGACCGGCAGATTGCCGTAACCAGCGTCTTCCCAGTCTTTCAACTGGTTGCGGATTTTCTTGTCCGCCAGAACCTCGTCAGCGCGGTAGATGCGCTTGGCGATGGTCTCGATTTTCTCGAACAGCGGCATTTCGTCCGGATAGATCGGAGCGAATGCGGCAACGTCTGCGTCGGCGATTTCAGCAACGCGGGTAGCCAGATCAGCCGAGCCTTCCGAACCCAGTTCCCAGTGACGCGATACGATGGCTTCGGCACCGTGGCCGTCCACGTAGTCTTTCACCGCGGCAACCTCGGCGTCGGTGTCGTTGACGAAGTGGTTGATCGCAACCACAACCGGGACACCAAAGCCCTTCAGGTTCTCGATGTGACGTCCAAGGTTATCACAACCAGCCTGAACGGCTTCCACGTTTTCAGCGCCCAGATCAGCCTTGGCAACGCCGCCGTTCATCTTCATGGCGCGCACAGTGGCAACCAGAACAACAACCGACGGAGCCAGACCAGCCTTGCGGCACTTGATGTTCATGAACTTCTCGGCGCCAAGGTCAGCACCAAAGCCAGCTTCGGTCACAACATAGTCGGCCAGTTTCAGCGCGGTTTTGGTTGCGATGACCGAGTTACAGCCGTGTGCGATGTTGGCGAACGGGCCGCCATGTACGAAGGCCGGGTTGTTTTCCAGCGTCTGCACAAGGTTCGGCTGCATGGCGTCTTTCAGCAGAACGGTCATGGCGCCGTCTGCACCGATGTCACGGCAGTAGATGGCTTTACGCTCGCGGGTGTAGGCCACGATGATGTCGCCCAGACGCTTCTGCAGATCCTGCAGATCGTTGGCCAGGCACAGGATCGCCATGACTTCCGAAGCCACGGTGATGTCGTAACCGGTCTGACGCGGGAAGCCGTTGGCAACGCCGCCCAGCGAGCACACGATGTCACGCAGAGCACGGTCGTTCATGTCGACCACGCGGCGCCAAGCCACGCGACGCTCGTCGATTTCCAGCTCGTTACCCCAGTAGATGTGGTTATCGATCATGGCCGACAGCAGCGAGTGCGCCGAGGTGATGGCGTGGAAGTCACCGGTGAAGTGCAGGTTCATCTCTTCCATCGGAACAACCTGAGCGTAACCGCCACCAGCAGCACCACCCTTCATACCGAAGTTCGGACCCAGCGATGCTTCGCGGATGCAGACCATGGCGTTCTTGCCGATGCGGTTCAGACCATCGCCTAGGCCTACGGTGGTGGTGGTTTTACCTTCACCAGCGGGGGTCGGGTTGATCGCAGTCACCAGGATCAGCTTGCCGTCCTCTTTGGACTGGACCGAGTTGATGAACTCCTGGCTGACTTTGGCCTTGTCGTGGCCATAGGGCAGCAGGTGCTCGGTCGGAATGCCCAGCTTATCGCCGATTTCCTGAATCGGGCGTTTTTTCGCTTCGCGGGCGATTTCGATGTCAGATTTATAGCTCATGGCAGATCCTTCAGAAACGAGAGCATGTTCAAGGCAGCTGCATCCCTGTTAGCGCTGCAGCCAAATATCTATCTCTGCATAACGATCCTAAAACCGACTCACAGGCTGAAATCCGACATGTTTGCCGCCGATTTCGTCGGATCATTGACGCGACGTTTCTGATCCGCAACGAAGGTTCCGAAACAGCACGAAGATCTTTGCATTTGTTACGGTCAGCCTTGCGTTGGCTTCCAAGCCGGTTGATCCGGCACGAACAGGCGTAACTGATCCCCAATTTTCAAGGCGCCTGCGTGCTCAACCCACGCCGTCACCCCCCGCTTTCCACGCGCTGCTTGCTTGTAACCGATACCATGCCCGGGCATGGCGCGCTCGACCTCGCGACCTGTGATGTTGCAGGGGCGGTTTTCCATGTCGATCACAAGGCAGGTGCCGTTTTCCGACAAAAGGCGCGATGACGGGGGCACATGGGTAAAGTCGGGAATACCTTCAACAATCAGGGATGCGCCAAGCCACGCTGGGTCAAGTGCATCCAGATCCAACGTCTTCGCGACTTCGGCCAGCTCTTCGACTGACAGAATCGAGATCTGCCGCGTGTTTCGGATCTCGGTCCCCTGCGGGTATTGGTTCGTCACCCGGGGACAAGACGCGCGCATCAGCCCTGAACGCGCTTCGCCGACAAACCCGTCATAGGTCACATCAACCATATCTCGCGCTTCGCTGCGCAGGGTGGCATCACGATCCAGCGTGACTCCAAGCCACGTGATCGTTGCAATATAGTCGGTGGGGACCAAGGCGGGCATGGGAACTCCTGTCGTTATCGAACACCCTGCCCGGTCACACGACGAACAGCAATTCACAGCTTGAGTCGACCTGAAAGAAAAACCCCAGAGCGTCGCTCTGGGGTTTTTGTGTTTTATGCGGTGGGTTCCGGTTCCATCCCGCCATCGTCAGACGATTTCTTGCGCGGTTTGGTTTTCGGGATCGCGGCGACCGACGGTGCGCTGCCCTCATCCGGCGACTCGTCATCGTCAGACGCGTGGGGCGGTTCACCCTTCATCACGCGCTCGATTTCCGGACCGGTCAGGGTTTCGTATTCCAGAAGACCCTGCGCCAGGTTTTCCCATTCCTGCTTGTGCTCTTCCAAGATCTTGAACGCAGTCTCATAGCCGTTCTGGATGAAGCCTTTGACCTCTTCCTCGATCAGCTCTTTGGTATGCGCCGAGACCGAGAAGCCTGCGGTGTTGCCCTGATATCCCTCATGCGCTTCGGCATAGTCGATGTTGCCGACCTTGTCGGACATCCCCCAGCGCATCACCATCGCGCGCGCCAGACCGGATGCCTGCTGTATATCCCCAGCCGGACCATTCGAGACATTGTCTTCGCCATACTTGATGATCTCGGCCGCCTTGCCCGCCATCGTCATGGCCAGCTTTTCTTCGCATTCCGACTTGTGCCAGTTCAGGCGGTCGATTTCCGGCAAGGACACGACCATCCCCAAAGCACCACCGCGCGGAATGATGGTCGCCTTATAGACCGGATCACATTGCGGCAGCTTCAGGCCAACCACGGCGTGACCCGCCTCGTGATAGGCGGTCTTTTCCTTCTGATCGTCGGTCAAGACCATCGAGCGGCGCTCGGCCCCCATCATGACCTTGTCTTTCGCGTTCTCGAAATCTTCCATGGTCACGAACCGACGGCCCACGCGGGCAGCCATCAGCGCAGCCTCGTTCACAAGGTTCGCCAGATCGGCGCCCGAGAAGCCTGGCGTACCACGCGCGATGATGCGCATGTCGGCGTCGGGGCCCAGCGGCACTTTGCGAGCATGGACGCCCAGAATTTTTTCGCGGCCTTTGATGTCGGGATTCGGCACAGTGACCTGACGGTCGAAACGGCCGGGACGCAGCAGAGCCGGGTCCAGAACGTCACGACGGTTGGTCGCGGCCAGAATGATGACGCCTTCATTGGCTTCAAAGCCGTCCATCTCAACCAGCAGCTGGTTGAGCGTTTGTTCACGTTCATCGTTACCGCCGCCATAGCCTGCGCCACGCGAACGGCCCACGGCGTCGATCTCGTCAATGAAAACGATGCAGGGCGCGTTTTTCTTGGCCTGCTCGAACATGTCACGGACACGGGATGCACCCACACCCACGAACATCTCGACAAAGTCAGAACCCGAAATGGTGAAGAAGGGCACGCCAGCTTCGCCTGCAATCGCACGGGCCAGAAGTGTTTTACCGGTCCCCGGAGGGCCAACAAGCAGTGCACCTTTGGGGATCTGGCCACCAAGGCGGCTAAATTTCTGCGGGTTGCGCAGGAATTCCACGATCTCTTCCAGCTCTTCCTTGGCTTCATCAATACCGGCCACATCGTCAAAGGTCACACGGCCTTCGCGTTCGGTCAGCATCTTGGCTTTCGACTTGCCAAAGCCCATGGCCCCGCCGCCCCCGCGACCTTGCATCCGGTTCATCATGAAGAACCAGAAGCCGATCAGCAGAGCCACCGGCAAAAGCAGCGTTACAAGGCTCATGAAGCCCGATTGCTGCTGCGCTTCGGCGGTCACCTCGACGCCCTCGGCGATCAGGAACTGCGTGACTTCCGCATCACGCGGCGCGATGGTTTGATAAATCTTGCCGTCGCCAGCCTGATAGATCAGCTTTTCGCCATCAATAGTGACGGACTTTACATTGTCGCCCTGAACGGCGGCGATAAACTCCGAATAAGTTGCCTGAGACGATGCAAGCCCAGACTGACCGTTCGAGAACAGGTTGAACAAGGCCAGGATGAGCACGAAGAGCACAATCCAGAAGGCGAAATTTCTCGCGTTGCCCAAGGGGGATCTCCTTTAGATGCCATAGCGACGGGACGCCAAGCGGAACGCTTAACGCCGTGTTCTTAAAATAGGGATGATTGGCCGAGGTTCAATGCGATAAAATCGCCTTTAGGAAATCGGCTTTGCTTGGCCCGGTCAGCGCGGCGCCATCGCACAAAAAACCAGCAGCGGGCGCAGCCATCAGTTGATCGCCGTCAAACAGCGCGGGTGTGGTCATCAGACGGCTGCGGGGCTGGCTGGTTTCACGCCAGTTGGGGCAATCCGAAATCGCCTCGCCCAAGGCGCGCACTTGTGTATTTGCGGGCCCCGTCAGCCGCCAGCGCCCGTCCCAAACCGCGCTGGGATATGCGGTTTCAGAGCGAACGGCATTCAGCTCGCGCCCAATCGTGATCTGCCCGGCTTTCAGGTCCAGCGTGCAGCCTGACAAGGTTCGGCGCGCTCCGTCCAGCACTTGCGCCTCAACCTCTTTCAGCGCGTCATAGCGCGGACGATAAGCCGCGCCCGAGACAAAACGGATTGCCGCAGCCAGTAGGCGATGGCGGGTTTCGGTGGCGAGCACCGTATAGGCTGCGGCATCGAAAACAACGTCCCCCAGCACGACTTGGGCGCAGGCTTCCGCGGCATCGACTGCCGCCTGTGTCAAAGCACTGCGCGCCTCGGCCATGCGATAAGCTGTGCCGACCAGCCGGTCGCGATCCAAGCCAAGCTGCGCCAGATCCTCCATCGCCTTACGTACCCGAACACGCTCAAAGCGGGTATCGGTGTTCGAAGGGTCGTCAATCCACCCCACCCCACGGTCGGTCAGAACCTGCCGCAAGCCTTCACGATCCGCAGCAAGTACCGGGCGCAACCAACGCCCACCTTGTGCCACCCAGTCATCTTGCATTGCAGACAGCCCATCCACGCCCGAGCCGCGCGCCAGACGCATTACGAAAGTTTCGGCCTGATCATCGGCAGTATGGGCCACAGCCACGGCGTCCAGATCCAAATCCCGCGCCCATTTGCCCAGCAGGTCATAACGGGCCGTGCGCGCCGCGTTTTGGACGTTCCCGCTAGGTGCCCCCGCCCATGTCAGCGTGTCATGGGGCAGCCCAAGCTCGGCACAGCGCGCGGCGACCCAGCTGGCCTCCGCGGCTGCTTCAGGTCGCAACCCATGGTCCACCGTGGCCACCTGCAGCTTAGCCCCGGTCCCCTTGGCCCAGTCGGCCGCCAAGATCATCATCGCCATGCTATCGCTGCCGCCAGACACCGCCAGCCCAAGACGCGAAACGGGCCCGCGCTGGCGGGCCCGGTCCAAGGCAATTTCGAATGTCTGCGCGGGCGTCACGGACAGCTCAGCGCCTGACGCGCGGCTTGCGCATCGGCCACCGCTGGCGCGCCGGGGAAACGCTTGCCCACTTCTGCCAGCGTTGCACAGGCTTCATTTACCTGCCCAAGCTCACCCAGAGAGAAACCCAAACGATAGAGCGCATCTGGCGCGCGGTCGCTGTTGGGCGCGCCCGAGAAGGCGTTCAGATAGGCACGTGCGGCGTTCTTCACGTCGCCTGTTCCGGTCAGCGCCTCGCCGCGCTGGAAATGCGCTTCTGATGTCAGCGGGCTTCCCGGATAGTTCTCGATAAACTGGGTGTAGAGTGTTGCAGCCTGCGCGAAGTCACCCGCTTCCAGCGCCCCACCAGCAGCGTCAAAGTCCTGCTGCTCGCCCACGGCAAGCTCGGTCGCCGGGGACGTGGGCGCGATAGGCGCCGTCACCGGCCCTTCCGGTGCCACCCCGCCCCCAAGGGTCGAGGTCTCACCCAATTGGGAAATATCTCCGCCCTCAAGTTCAACCAAACGGAACTCCAGATCGCCAATGCGGTTGGTGCCGTCTTTCACGATCGAGTTGATGCGAAACTCCAACTGTTCGGTCTTCGAAGTCAGGCGCGACAGTTCGCCCTCGATGGCCGCCATACGCTGAGACAGGCTGCCCACACCGGTGGTCACATTTGCACCCCCGGTGGTCGACAGCTCGGTCTTCAGCTTCTGGATCTCGACATAGAGCACGGTCAGTTCCTGCCGGATATCCGCCAAGGACTGGGCCCGGTCCTGCGCAGACGCCAAAGCAGGCGCACCCGCCAGAACAGCGCCCAGCAACAGTACTTTCAAAGATCTCGCCACCATATCTCAGCCCCTTTTCGTCCTGTTGGATCAGCTGGTGATTGCACCCGCAGCCAGCACGGTCACGGCGCGGCGGTTCTTGGAATAGCACAGCTCGTCCGAGCAGATCTCAAGCGGGCGTTCCTTACCATAGCTGACGGTCTGCAGACGGTTCGGCGCGACACCGCGATCAATCAGGAAGTTCTGCACGGCCGAAGCGCGGCGCGCGCCCAAAGCAAGGTTGTATTCACGCGTGCCTTGTTCATCCGCGTGACCTTCGATCACGGCGGTATAGCTGGTGTTTTCCATCAGCCACGTGGCCTGCTGGGTCAACACTTGAACAGCTTCCGGGCTGAGCGTCGACTGGTCAACGGCGAACAGAACGCGGTCCCCGATGGTCTGGTTGAAATAGGCGGGCGAGCGCGGGTCGGACGGGCTGCCTGCCACGAAGTCGCCCGAACCACCGCCGAAGCGGCCATTTCCAAAGCGGTCGTTCGAACAGGCCGACACGGCCAAAGCGCCCACGAACAGCGCAGTCATCGCAATATGTTTCATGGTCTTTCCTGTATCATTTTGCCCTTTGTGGGCATGCTCTTTCATATTCTTGCCGGAAGTCTAGCATTTCACCGGCGGTTTGAAAACAAAGCGCATTCAGCGCCCGTATTAGTTTAGTTCAGCAAGGGCGACCACGCAGGATCGGACGCGGCCCCTTCGGTCAAGACCCGGCGCAGGTTACGGCCTGTAATGTCCACCGAATAGAGCGACGCTTCGCCCGACGCGCCCTGGCTCTCGCGGGTGAACATGATCACACGGCCATTAGGAGACCAGGTCGGACCTTCATCCAGGAAGGACGCCGTCAGAAGACGTTCCTCGGACCCGTCGGTGCGCATCACGCCAATGTGGAAACGGCCCGCGTTTTGCTTGGTGAAAGCGATCAGATCGCCACGCGGCGACCAAACGGGGGTGCCATAGCGCCCTTGACCAAAGCTGATCCGCGTCGCCTCGCCGCCCGTGGCGGGCATGACATAAAGCTGCTGGCTGCCCGAACGGTCACTTTCAAAGACAATCTTCGAGCCATCCGGCGAAAAGCTGGGCGCGGTCTCGATCGAGGGGGCTTGGGTCAGACGACGCGCTTGCCCGCTGGCAATGTCCATCGTGTACAGGTCCGTGTTGCCCCCTGCCGACAGCGAATACACAACCGTGCGGCCATCCGGCGAAAAGCGCGGCGCGAAGGTCATGGTGCCCTCTTGGCTGGACAGCACACGGCGGCCAACGGTCGCTACATCCAGAACGTAAACCTGCGGGAAGCCGGTTTCATAGCTGGTATACAGCACCCGATCCCCTTGCGGCGAGAACCGCGGCGCCAGCACCAACGCCGAACTGTCGGTCAGGTACTGCACATTCGCGCCATCATAATCCATGATCGCCAAGCGCTTGCGACGGGCATTTTTCGGGCCGCTTTCAGCCACAAACACCACGCGGCTGTCGAAATATCCGCTCTCGCCGGTGATCCGGCTATAGACAATATCTGCAACCTTGTGCGCCATGCGACGCCAGCCGCCTGCCCCGCCCGAGAACTGCAAACCTTCGCCCAGCGGCTGCCCCGAGAACACGTCGAACACGCGGAATTTGACGTTGATGCTGTCGCCCGAGCTGCTGACCGCGCCGGTGATCAGCGCCTGCGCGTTGATCGCCTTCCAGTCGGCATAGGCCACAGGGCTTGAGAAGTTGGAGATGCCCGAGATGAACGCATCCTGCGGAATTTCGCGAAACAGCCCGGTGCTGGCCAAATCCGCCGCAATCACGCGCGAAATCGAGCGGGCGAAATCGGATGCACCGCCATCTTCCGCGACGAAATCGGGGATCGCGAAGGGCAAGGGCTCGATGACGCCATCGGTGATCTCGATCCGCAAGGGACCGCTTGATTGTGCGGTCGCGGCCATGGGGGTCAGCGCCCCTGCTGCGAGTACCGCACAAGCGGCCATCAGGCACGAGACTTTCTTCAGACCACGTTTCATCTGCTCGGATGTCCTTTTCATTGCGCGACTGCCCCTTTTTGTTTTGCTTAGCTTAGGCATAAATTCAGCACCCCCTTCAACGACAGGGGAAAAATCGGCGGAAACTGGCGCGAAACGGTTCATTTGCACCACTTTAGGTGGGATGGAGAGGCGCATGTGCATCACTTGATCCTCATCTTGTCGGGATTGAAGGTCATTTCGATCTCGCGCCACTGGCCGTATTTTTCGGCAGGCAGGTCAAAGCCACGCGCGCCGCAGCGGATGATGGCGCGGCGGGCGGCTTGGAAGGCGGTGTTCGCAGCGGCTTGGTTGGGGCCGTCCCAGCTGTCTAGTTTGATCCCTTCAGGCTTGCCCTCGCGGCTCATCGTGACCAGCACGACCACGGTCGTGGACAGCGCATCGGTCGAAGACGACCCGAGGTTCCAGCACTGGCTGACGGCGACCCGCAGCCCGTCTTTTTCACCTCGTGTCAGCGGCGGGCCAAGCGGGATATCCTGCGCGGGCGCGTCTTGCGTACCACCCGCCACCTCGTTGGCGACTGCATTCGCCACGGCGTTTGCATCGGCGGCAGGAGGCGCCTCAGCAGGCGTTTCCGGCTGTGCCACCTGCGGACGCGGGCGGGTTGGGCGCGTTTTCGGACGCAGCGAGGTTGCGGGCGCGGCAGAGGGGTCCGCCGCAGGCACTTCCGCTTCGGTCACGATCTCGGTCGTGGCCTCGGGCGGCGCGGCGGGGGTGACTTCTTCCGGCGCGGGGGCGGCTTCTGGGGTCGGCTCGGGCGTCACGGCCTCGACCGGCTCTGGCGCTTCTTCGACCGGCGTTTCGGGTTCCGGTGCAGCCTCGGGGGCCACACGAGGGGCGGCTTCGGGCGGCGCGACTTCGGTGACATCGGCAGGTTCTTCTACCGGCACGGGCTCGGGTTCCGGTTCAGGCTCGGGCGCCGGTTCTGGGGTGGGTTCAGGTTCCGGCACGGGCAGAGGCTCTGGCTCGGGCGTCGGCTCAGGGCGCGGCGCGGGCGCCGGGCTTTCTTCGGGCGCATTGGCCTCGCCTTTCGGGGCGCTCAGCGCGGCAAATTCATCCTCTGATATGAACGAGACATCAGACACCGACACAAGCTCATCGTCGCGGTCCCACTTGAAGACCCCGCCGAAAAGCACCCACAGGATCAGAACCCCATGAGCGGCTGTCGAGATATACAGCCCCTTGCGCATCTCTGCCTCAGTTCCCCTGCCCGGTCAGCGTCGGGCCACCACCTTCGGTCACGAAGCCGATCTTGGAAAAGCCAGCAGCGTTCAACGCGCCCATGATCTGGGCCGTCGTGTCCCATTCGACCTGACCGTCGATGCGCAGGAAGATCTTGTCATCCACACGTTCAGCGGCGATGGCGCGCAGGCGCGGGATCAGATCGTCACGTGCGATTTCAGTGGTTTGCAGGAAGACCTGCCCATCAGCGTTGATGGTGATGGCAAGCGGTTCTTCTTCAGGTGCTTCAAGCGACTTGGCTGCCGTCTGCGACAGCTCGACCGGCACGCCGACCACCGACAAGGGCGCGGCCACCATGAAGATGATCAGCAGCACCAGCATGACGTCAACGAAGGGTGTCACGTTGATCTCGGCCATCACCCGGCGATGCTTGCCACGACGACGCCCACGACGGGCGCGCCGATCGGCACCCCCGCTGGCTTGCACATTCGCGCCCATCTTAACTGTCCAACTGACGGCTGAGGATGGTGGCGAACTCGTCCGCGAAGGCTTCGTAGCCTGCAAGGATGTTGTCGCTGTCCACGCTCAGCTTGTTGTAAAAGACCGCCGCCGGGATCGCAGCTAGAAGGCCCAGACCGGTCGCCAGCAGCGCCTCGGCGATGCCGGGGGCCACAACGGCCAGGTTGGTGTTCTGTTGCTGTGCGATCTCGATGAAGGCGTTCATGATGCCCCAGACGGTGCCGAACAGACCCACAAACGGCGCGGTCGAGGCGACCGTGGCCAAAAAGCTCAGCCCCTTGTTCAGCTCTTCGCCTTCTTTGGCGATAGCCACATCCATCGAGCGATCAATCCGCGATTGCGCGTTGGCGATCAACCCGCCATCTGCCCGATGCGAGCGACGCCATTCCAGCATCCCCGCCGCGAAAACCTTTTCCGCCGAACCCGAGGGGCTGGGGCCGATCTGGTCGAACAATTCGTCCAGCGGTTCGCCCGACCAGAACTTGCGGTCGAACACGTCTGCTTCGTCACGGGACTGCCGAAACGCCATGAATTTTGTGATGATGATGGCCCATGACCAGACCGACGCAACGATCAGCAGAAGCATCACCAGCTTCACTGTAAAAGTTGCACGTAGGAATAGGCCCAAGAAGGAGAAATCAATCTCCGCCGCTGCCGAAAGCGCTTCCGTTTCCATAACTCTGCCTCTGTACCGCCGCCTCTTTGGGCCGCTTTTCTGCACGAAGATTAACTTATGGAAAGGCAGATGGCTATCAAAACCGCGTCATCGGCAGGTTTTGCTGTAAATTCAGTGCACCAACCGGCGAATATTTGCCGGAAGGCGGGCCGGTGCGCCTGTATCCGCGACGCATACAATGGTCACAACCGCCTGAAACAAAGGCTGTTCGCCGCGTTTGACCACCTGCGCCAGTACCAGACGCGCGGCGGTCACCTGCTCAACAGATGTTTCAACCTGTAACTCATCGTCAAATTTAGCAGGCGCGATGTAATCTGCCTCGACCCGGCGCACAGCGAAGACCAACCCCTCGTCGCGCATCGCGTTCTGATCAATCCCGATTTCGCGCACCCAATCCGACCGCGCCCGTTCGATATAGCGCAGATAGTTGGCATAATAGACAATCCCGGCCATGTCGGTGTCTTCATAGTAAACGCGGATGGGAAACTGGTGCATGGGGGCCTCGTGATTTTTGCCCACTTTAGGACGTCAAAGGATAATCCGCCAAGACCTCGTATCGCGCGCCCTCGGGGCGCAGTTCTGAGCGGTACAGAGACAGAGTGTCCAGCTGTGCATCTGGAAAGCGGATCGCGCCGTGGGTTTGCAATACATGCCCCAGCGCCGTCATATCATCCGGCAAGGGTTTACGCGGCAATCGCGCCAATGTCACATGGGCGCGAAACCGGCGATGCGGTAGCGTGATTCCGGCCTGACGCACACAGGACAGGACGTGTTTTTGCAGCACATCCACACCCGACGCCATCAGGCCCAGCACCGAGGGCACCTTGCCGCCCAAAGGTTCCAGCCCCGAGAATTCGGCGGTGACGGCGAATAGCGGAGTGGCCCCCAAAACCTCGTGCAGATCCTGCAGCGCCTCGTGGGGCTGATCTTCAAGGAACGCCAGCGTGATGTGCAGATTTTCAAAGGGCTGCGGGCGCCCGATCTTCAAACGCGCGGCGAAGCGCTCCAAATCGTCAGCCAGATCATCCGGCAAGGGAAGAGCAAGGAAACTCCGCATCAATGCTGCGTTTCGCCATCCGGCACTGCGACCTGCATCCGTGCGAACAAGCGCAGTGCGTGCGATGCATCATCTGCACAAACCGGCAGCACGGGGTCATAGGCAGCTTTGATCAAGGCCGCGATTTCCGGGCGCAAGATCGTTTGCCCGTCGGGCAGTAACGCCAAGGGGCTTTTCGCCCCAAACGCGCCCTCGCCCCACAGGATCACCGCTTGCACGGCCTGCGCCAGCGCGATGCTTTCGGCGGGCTGTTTCGCCATCTCGCCCGACATGCAGACGAAGCTAAAACAGGCCTGAATGGCGCCGTCATCGTCGAAACGGAAGGCACGATACTGGCTGGCTCCGGCGGCTTTCAGGCGCGCCACCAAGGGGGCCAGATCCGGCACCATTTTCTCAAGGTTCGGCACGCCCAGAAGCTCGTCCCAATCGCGGAAGAAGAAGACCATCAAGTTCGCGCCAAGCTCGGGATCGGTCTCGGCCATTTTGTGACCGGCGACGACGGCCACAGCCTCGATCGCGCCTTTGACGATCTCCAGCGTTTCTTCCTCGACCCCGAACACCACGGGCACGATGGGGCGGCCCCAACGCGCGAAAGTAAAGCTGCCATCAGGCCGCGTGAAATGCGCGGTGACGTCTTCGGGGGTCATCATCTGGGGCATCTGAGGGGTGTCGGTCATGGCAGTCTCCTTGCTGGGGGCTGTTTCGCGCAGGCTGTGCGTGCATGCAAGACTTAACCGTCGAAGAGCTGCCCTTGGGCTTTCTGCGCAGGTTCCGGCGCGTCCAGCCCCAAATGCCGCCAAGCCTTTTGCCCCAACATCCGCCCACGCGGGGTGCGTTGGATCAGTCCTTGCTGCAACAGGTAAGGCTCGATCACCTCTTCCAGCGCATCGCGGCTTTCGGACAGCGCTGCCGACAGCGTCTCGATCCCCACCGGGCCACCACCGTAGTGTTCTGCCATCAGTCCCATATAGCGCCGGTCCGCTCCATCAAGGCCCAGATTGTCGACGCCCAACCGGGTCAGAGCATTGTCGGCAATGTCGCGCGTGATACGTCCGTCGCCTTCGACCACAGCGAAATCCACCACACGGCGCAGCAGGCGGCCCGCGATCCGGGGCGTGCCGCGGGCACGTTTGGCAATCTCGCGCGCGCCGTCTTCGTCTGCGGGGGCGCCCAGTTTGACAGCATTGCGCGAGACAATCTCGTGCAACTCGTCGACCGTATAGAATTGCAGGCGTGTCGGGATCCCGAAACGGTCGCGCAGCGGGGTCGTCAGCAACCCCAGACGGGTGGTCGCGCCGACCAGCGTAAAGGGTTGAAGCTCAATCCGCACGGTCCGCGCGGCGGGACCTTCGCCAATCACCAGATCCAGCTCGAAATCCTCCATCGCGGGATAGAGCACTTCTTCCACGACCGGGTTCAGGCGGTGAATCTCGTCAATGAACAGAACGTCATTGGCTTCCAGATTGGTCAGGATCGCCGCAAGGTCCCCCGCCTTGGCCAGCACAGGCCCCGAGGTCATACGGAAATTCACCCCAAGCTCGCGCGCCATGATTTGCGCCAGCGTGGTTTTGCCCAGACCGGGCGGGCCGTGGAACAGTACATGGTCCATCGCCTCGTTCCGGCGGCGCGCGCTTTCGATGAAGACGCGCAGGTTGGCGCGGGCCTCGGCCTGACCGATGAAATCGCCAAGCGCTTGGGGGCGCAGTGCGCGGTCCACCTCGGCGCGTTCTTCCGGCGTCGGTGCGGGACGTAGGGTGGGGTCCGGGCTGTATGCAGGGTCCGAGATCGACATGTCTTAATCCTTCAACCCCTAGCCCTTGGGCGCAAGCTGTTTCAACGCCGCCCGGATCAGCCCGGCGGTGTTCAATGCGGGATCGTCGCCCAAGGCTTGCGCCACGGCCGACGCGGCCTCGCCGGGCGCGTAGCCAAGATTGGTCAGGGCCGACAGCGCTTCGGCCTGCGCAGCGGGATCCGTGCTGGGCGCAGTGGGTACCGAAGTCGCATCCGCAACTGCGGGTGTCTCGATGACCATGTCATCGAGATCAGGCTCAGGCGCGGCAGCGCCTGAGCCTGCCCCAGCCGAACCCCCTGCCCCGGCCAGCGCCATCACGCTGGCGGCTTTGTCTTTCAATTCATTCACCACGCGCTGCGCGGTCTTGGGACCGATGCCCTTTGCCGCTTTCACCGCGTTCCAGTCGCCCAGGGCAATCGCCCGGCTAACGCCATCCGCGCCAAGCGTGCCCAGAATGGCCATCGAGGCTTTCGCCCCCACGCCTTGCACGCTCATCAGCAACCGATGCCATTCCTTCTCGACCAACGAGGTAAATCCGAAAAGCTGCAAATTATCCTCGCGCACCAGAAGATCGGTATAAAGCGCGACGGCCTCGCCATTGCCGGGCAGCGCTGACATGGTCCGGTCCGAGACGTAGACCAAGTATCCCACGCCCTTCACGTCGATCAGCACGTGATCATCCGCGCGATAGTCAATGCGTCCTGCGATCCGTCCGATCATGCTGTTGCCCTTTTCACTGCGGCCTCAAGGCGGCCTGCGTTCTGTGCGTGGAAGGAATGGCAGATGGCAATCGCCAAAGCGTCCGCCGCGTCCGGCCCAGTGATCTGCACGCCCGGCAATTGCATCCGTACCATGTGATCCACTTGTTTCTTGTCCGCGTGACCGACGCCCACCACGGCTTTCTTCACCGCGTTGGGGGCATATTCCCCAATCGACAGCCCCGCCTGTGCCGGCACCAACAATGCGATCCCCCGCGCCTGTCCCAGCTTCAGCGTGCCGACCGCATCTTTGTTCACGAAGGTCTGTTCCACCGCCGCCGTATCCGGCTGGAACCGCGCCACCACATCCGAGAGCTGTTCATGCAACGACAGAAGCCGCGACGCCAGATCGCCGTCGCGCGAGGTGCAAACGCCATTGGCGACATGCGACAGACGCGTCCCCGCGGTGTCCACCACCCCCCAGCCCATGATTCGAAGTCCCGGGTCGATGCCAATGATGCGCATATCCTGCTCTGCCCTGATGCTCTGCGGCCTTTTCGGCGCGTTTTTGTTACGCCGCCAGAATTAGCACGAAACGAGAACATTGACCAGCCAGATTTGCGCAGCTCCACTCAGGAAGACTGCCTGACGCGAAGCTTAAATAAAAATCGAAGAAAAAGTTTTGGTCACCTAGCAATCATCTACGGTGATTTTTGCCATTTTTCGACCAATTTCGACCCCGCATTTCCTGAAAACGACCCGTTGCACAAAACGCATATGGGGCATGCAAAAACCGTTCTTGTGGCAACGGTTTTTCGGTCCTAGATGGCGCTTCAGAGCAATTCAGCTCACCCAACCTCTTTTTTGTGAAGGACACGAAAATGGCTGCTTTCGAAACCATGACTCCCGTAACCGGCGGTGTCTTCGGGGGCCGTCTGTCCGACGCCATGCGCGGTATTGTTGCCGCTGTGGTCGCCTGGAATGACGCTCGCGAGACCCGCAACGCACTGTCGAAACTGACGGACCGCGAGCTTGAAGATATCGGGCTGTGCCGCGCCGATATCGAGGCGATCTAAGACCTCACCACTCACTGTACGAGTTGGACTGACCAAGTTCGGTCAAAACTAAAAAACCCGCGCTTCTCCAGCGCGGGTTTTGTTTTGCCCGCCAGAGCTTGTCCGGCGGGAATTTTCGTTTCGAATTATTCTTCGAGGGTCAGCGCGACAAAGCGCGGATTGCCATCACGGCGCACCAGAAGCAGGACCGATTTGCGGCCGCCATCACGCGCAACCTCGAGGCTAGCTTCCAGATCCTCGATCGAGGCAACAGGCTGCTGCCCCGCTTCCGAGATCAGGTCACCCGCACGGATGCCCTTTTCGAAGGCTTCTGTGTCTTCGTCGATGTCCAGAACGGCCAAACCTTCTTCACCGGGGTTCAGACCCAGCGCCTCGCGCGTGCTGTCATCCAGCGGCGCCAGTGTCATGCCCAGAACCTTGCTGGGTTCGGCAGGCGCGGAAGGTTCTTCACCCGTTTGGTTCGAAGCAGCTACAGCGTCTTCACGACGGCCCAGCGTCACCTTGATGGTTTCGGTTTTCCCGTCACGCAGGATCATCACGCGGACAGCCTTGCCAACCGGAGCATTGCCAACGGTGCGCACCAGCGCGCCCGAATCCGTGACATCCACACCGTCAAAGCTCAGGATCACGTCATTGACCTGAATGCCTGCGTCCTTCGCCGGACCATCCGGCACGTCCGTTACCAGCGCTCCATCGGTGCTTTCCAGCCCAAGCGCTTCGGCAATGTCATCGGTGATGTCCTGAATGCGCACACCCAGCCACCCGCGACGAGTTTCGCCGAACTCTTTCAGCTGGCCAACCACGCGGTCCACCACGGCCGAGGACATGGCGAAGCCGATCCCGATCGAGCCACCATTGGGGCTAAGGATCGCGGTATTCACGCCAATCACCTGACCATCCATATTGAACAGCGGACCACCCGAGTTACCCCGGTTAATGGCCGCGTCGGTCTGAATGTAGTCGTCGTAGCTGCCCGACAGCTCGCGGTTGCGTTGCGACACGATCCCAGCCGAGACCGAGAAGCCCTGCCCCAGCGGGTTACCAACGGCCATCACCCAATCGCCAACGCGCATGATGTCGCTGTCGCCAAAGCTGACATAGGACAGCGGCTCGTCGCTTTCGACTTTCAGAAGCGCGATGTCGGTGTTGGGGTCGGTGCCAACCACTTTGGCTTCCAGCTGTTCTTCGCGGTCGAAGAATTCGATCAGGATCTCATCGGCGCCTTCAATCACATGGTTGTTGGTGACGATGAACCCGTCTTCAGAGATGACAAAGCCCGAGCCCAGCGCTTGGCTACGGCGCTGTCGCTGCGGACGTTCGCCGCCGTTCGGTCCTTGCTGGTTGCGGTCCAGGAAATCTCGGAAGAACTCTTCAAAAGGGCTGCCTTCCGGGATCATCGGCTGTGGGCCACCTTCGCGCCCGGCCACAATCGTCGACGTGGTGATGTTCACAACCGCGGGGCTGACTTGTTCGGCCAGATCCGCAAAGCTTTCTGGCGCGCCGCGCGCCTCCACGCGAAGGGAGGTTGCCAACAATGTGGCGACCGCAAGGATCAGGGCCACAAACCCCCGATAATACTCTGTCTGCACTTGCCTAAGGGCGTATGCCTGCGCTCTCACACTACTCTCCTTTTCGATATCTACCGGATGATACATCCGTTTAAATGATAGTCTCTAGATAGGAGCGGGAAAGCGCAACGCAAAGTTTGGACGGCGACCTCACCGCTATGTGAACACACGTAACACGGCGTGAGGGTCAGGGCCGCACACCAGACAGCCAGACCAGAAGCACGCCCAGCGCCAATGCGACCAGACCGATCAGCCGCCTCTGGTCCCGCGACATGGCTGCCATCGCCTGCACCAAATCATCCAGACGCGAAGGGGCCAGTGCGAACACCAGCCCCTCGATCACGAGCACAAGCCCGATACCTAGTATCAGAAGGCTCATTGCCGTCCTTGCTCCGACCCCAGATAGTCGAAGAATTCGCTATCCGGCGAGATTACCAGCGACGAATTGCCGGTGGTCAGCGAGTTCTCGTAAGCTTCCAGCGAGCGCAAGAAGGTAAAGAACTCGGCGTCACGACCCAGTGCTTCGGCCAGAATGGCGGTCCGGCGGGCGTCCGCCTCACCACGCACGATCTGAGCGTTCTTGCGGGCTTCCGACACGGTCTCAACCACGGTACGATCCGCAGCTGCACGCAGACGCTGCGCAGCCTCGTTACCGCGGGCGATTTCGTCTGCGGCCAGACGCTGACGTTCGGCACGCATACGTTCAAACGTGGCTTCAAGGTTCTGCTTGGGCAGATCGGCGCGCTTGATGCGCACGTCGATGATCTCGACACCCAGCGACAAGGCTTGCGAACGGGCCTGATCACGGATCTGGTTCATCAGAACAACACGGTCAGCTGACAGAACAGCGCCCGAGTTCACCTTACCCAGAACCTCACGCAGTTCCGCGTTCAGAATGCGTTCCAGACGCGGCACAGCGCCCGCGATCGAGCTTGAGCCCACCGCACGACGGAACTGCTTGGCATCCGCAACACGCCAGCGGGCGAACGCGTCGACCTCAAGGCGGCGACCGTCAACCGGCGTCACTTCCAGCTTACGGGTATCCAAAGGCAGGATACGGTCGTCATACTTGACGATCTCATGCAGGAACGGAACTTTGAAGTTCAGGCCCGGCTCGCGAATTTCGGCGGTAACTTCACCGAACCACAGGCGCAGAGCCGTTTCGCGTTCGTCCACGATATAGACCGCCTGAAGCGCACCGAACACCAGACCGGCCAGAACGAAAAGAGCAACTTGAGTACGTTTCATCAGTTCGACCCTCCGCTGTTGGATTGCGATTTGTTCAGCTCGTTCAGGGGCAGATAGGGTACAACACCGCTTCCACCACCGATGGCTTCATCCAGAATGACCTTATCGATATTGGTCATGACTTTTTCCAACGTCTCAAGATACAGACGCTTTCGGGTGATGTCCTGCGCCTTCTGGTATTCCTCGAACACGGCCAAGAAGCGTGCAGCTTCACCTTCGGCTTCGTTCACGACCTGCGCGCGATAACCTTCGGCTTGCTCCAGAAGCTGAGCCGCTTCACCACGGGCCGCAGCCACAACGCGGTTTGCATAGGCGTCCGCTTGTTTCTGCAGCGTGTCGCGGGTCTGTTCAGCAGCCTGCACTTCACGGAAGCTGTCGATAACTTCAGCAGGCGGGTCGGCACGGTCAAAGTTCACACGAATGATGTTCACGCCTGACTGATAGCCGTCGAGCGTCGACTGAATCAGCTCTTCCAGCTCTTGCGCAATGACACCACGATCCGAGGTCAGGACCGGCGCCAGAAGCGAACGCGCGATAATCTCGCGCATGGCCGATTCCGACACGGCCTGAATGGTGTTTTCAGGGGCTGCCAGGTTGAACACGAATTTCTCGATGTCCGAGATGTTCCACACAACCTGGAAGTCGATGTCGACGATGTTTTCATCCCCGGTCAGCATCAGACCTTCAGATGTACCATCACCAATGTTGATGACGTTTTCACGCGTCGTAGCATAGATTTCCTTGGTCACGATGGGCCAAGGGGCAAAGTTCAGACCCTCTTCCCCAACGCCGTAGCGTTCACCGAACAGCAGCTCGACCGATTGCTCGGACGTGTCGACGCGATAGAAACTGGCAAAGACCCATACGGCTGCCGCGACAAGCGCGATCAGCAGGATCGAGCCGCGCCCGATGCTAGGACCGCCTGCGCCTTGACCACCGCGACCGCCACCTTTGCGACTGTCACCTCGGCCACCCATGAGCACACGCAGTTGCTCTTGGCCTTTTTTCATCAGCTCGTCGATTTCCGGGATCTGGGGATTGTCACCGCCGGGGCGATTATTGCCGCCGCGGTTGCCACCATTGTTCGAGGGGGGACGTCCGTCAGAGCCGCCACGGTTTCCACCGCCGCCCCAGGGACCGCCATTATCGCTGGCCATCTGGTCCTATTCCTTCCGTGTTAAAAACAGGGTTTCGCGCTCATAACTGGCCCTTCGGGGCGCAGATTTCAAGGCAAAGGGGACGCAATGCGCCCCCTTTTCATGTGTTTAAATGACGTTCGCACCGGTTCAGTCGCTACGGGTGGGCGACTTCATCAGCACGATCTCTTCCGACATGGTCGGGTGAACGGCCACGGTCCGGTCGAAATCGGCCTTGGTTGCGCCCATTTTTATCGCCACGGCGGCCAGCTGGATCATCTCGCCCGCGCCGTCTCCGACGATATGCACGCCCAGCACTTTTTGGGTCTCTTGGCTGACGATCAGCTTGAACAGCACGCGTTCATTCGATCCGATGAAGCTTTTCTGCATCGGGCGGAAGGCCGCACAATAGACGTCGATCTTTTCCTGCGCACGGGCGTCTTCTTCAGACAGACCTACAGTGCCGTATTCCGGCTGGGTAAACACCGCCGAGGCGACGTTCTCGTGGTCCGGTTTGGTCGGGTTGCCATTAAAGACGGTTTCCACAAAGGCCATACCTTCGCGGATCGCGACCGGGGTTAGGGTGATCCGGTTGGTCACATCGCCGACCGCATAGATCGACGGGACCGAGGTCTGGCTGTAGTCATCCACGACCACTTCCCCGCCACGACCCAGCTTCACGCCGGTCTCTTCCAAGCCAAGCCCGTCGGTGTTCGGCACACGACCGGTGGCAAAGAGCACCTGATCAAAGACCTCTTCCCGCCCATCAGTGCCTTTGACCCAGATGGCGCCGTCACGCTCTTCCATGCGTTCGACTTCAAGGCCGACATGCAGGTCCACGCCGCGTTCGCGGATGTGCTCGGCCAAGAAGCCGCGCACTTCGTCGTCAAAGCCGCGCAGGATCTGCGCGCCGCGATACCATTGGGCGACATGGCTCCCCAGACCGTTGAAAATGCAGGCAAACTCGGTCGCGATATAGCCGCCGCCAACAATCAGGATCCGCGCGGGGAATTCTTCCAGATTGAACACTTCGTTCGAGGTGATGCCCAATTCAGCCGCGCCCGGCGTATCCGGAATGAACGGTCGTCCGCCGGTGGCCACAAGGATGTGCTTGGCGGTGAAGGTCTGACCCGTCGACAACTCGACAGTATGGGCATCTTTGACAACCGCACGTGCGTTATAAATGTCTGCCCCCGAATTGCCGAGGTTGCGGGTATAGATGCCCTCCAGCCGCTCAAGTTCCGCATGCAGCGCGGGACGGAAGGTGCCCTTCCAGTCAAACTCACCACGCGCATTGCCCTGCCAGCCATAGGCCGCAGCATCTGCCGCCGCCGGACCATGCTGCGAGGCAAAGACCATCAGCTTTTTCGGCACGCAGCCGCGGATGACACAGGTGCCGCCCATGCGGAACTCTTCCGCCAGCGCCACTTTCGCACCGCCTTCGGCTGCCACACGACCAGCGCGCACGCCGCCCGAGCCGCCGCCGATAACAAAGAGGTCATAGTCAAATCCGCTCATATTCATTGCCTTTCACGTCCCACCCGTTCATTGCCTTTCACGTCCCACCCGGTCGGGTGCGCATCACATCGGGGTTTGCATCCGCTGAAAGCTAGGGGCTTGGCACGCGGCTTTCCACCCCCAGAATTGTCACATTGATCACGTTTCCGCGTCTGATCCCGATCAGAGATCCGCAAACATGTTGGCGTCCTGCCCGGTTTCCACCTGCACCTCTTTCAAAGTGCCATCGGTCAGGTCCGTCACCTCGATCCGCCCGTCGCCGTGGCCCAACACCACCATGTCGCAAATGTCGATGAACAGCCCGTTCTCGACCACGCCCGGCACTTGGTTCAGTGCAAGCGCAAGATGACGCGGATCGCCGATCCGTTTCAGGTGCAAGTCAATGATATGATTGCCTTCATCCGTCACAAAGGGCGTGTCATCGATCATCCGCACCACTGCTTCCCATCCCAGCACATCCATCCCGTCCAACATCGCCTCGACCGTGGCGCGGGTGGTTTGCAGGCCGAAAGGAATGACCTCGATCGGCAAGGGAACCGCGCCAAGATGGGCTACGGATTTTGACTGGTCCGCAATCACGATCATCCGGTCCGAGGCCGAGGCCACAAGCTTTTCATGCAACAGCGCCCCGCCACCCCCTTTGATCAGGGTCAGATCGGCGTCGTATTCGTCGGTCCCGTCAATGGTCACATCCAGCCACTTGACCTCGTCCAATGTCGAGACCCGCAGGCCAGCCCCTTGTGCCAGTGCAGCAGTACGGCGGCTGGTCGGCACGCCGACGATATTCAGCCCTTCCTCGCGCACGCGTTCGCCAAGATATTTGACCATCCAAGCCGATGTCGACCCGGTCCCCAGCCCAACGCTCATCCCATCTTCCACGAACTGCACCGCATATTTCGCTGCAATGCTTTTGGCCGTGTCGATAGGTGAAAGTTCTGCGGTCATAACAACGAATCCCTCAAACCAAACAACTGTTGCGCAGTTTATAGGGTGCGGACCCCGCGTTGGCGAGTATCGAGCCAGAACGGCAACTTTTTTCTGGTCACATTGCTGTGGATTTGATTGTGTCGCGCCATGTTGAGACTTCACTACGCCCCCGACAACGCCTCTCTGATCATCCGGCTTGTGCTGGAGGAACTAGGCGAGCCCTATGAAACCGTTCTGGTCGACCGCGGCAGCAATGCGCAGCAAAGCCCTGCCTATCTGAAGGTCAATCCGATGGGGACGATCCCGGCGCTCGAGACCCCGCATGGGGTGGTCTTTGAAACTGCAGCCATCCTGCTCTGGCTTTGTGATCGCGCGGGGCGGCTGGCGCCTGCTGCGGACAGCCCGGATCGTGGGGCATTCCTGTCGTGGATGATGGTGGCGTCGAATGGTCTGCAGATGGATTTGCGCCAGCATTTCTATGCCGAGCGGTTCACAGCTGGACCTGCAGACGACCACCGCCGCATCGTGGCCAAGCGACTGCAAGGACATCTGGATCGCTACGAGGCGCTGCTGGGCGAAGGGCATGACTGGTTTGGCGACGAGGCACCGACCGCCTTGGACTATTACGTCGCCACGCCCCTGCGCTGGTTTGCACTGTATCTGCGGGACGAGCCGTGGTTCGTGCTCGACAACTGGCCGCGCCTACGATCCCTCGCCACGCGGATCGAAGCCCGCCCAGCGATGCAGGCGGCGATGATCGCCGAGGGATTGGGCGAGACGCCGCTCAGCAACCCCTCGCCTGCCAATCCGCCGGAAGGGGTGGCGCTGTAAGGCGCCATCTGGACAATCCCCTTCTGGCATCTGAGACTGTCGGGACAGCAATATGGGCGCAGGACATGGGCAAGGTTTTCTATCTCACGCTTGGGTGGTGCGCCGTGGCGCTTGGCCTTCTCGGGGTTATTCTGCCCGTGCTGCCGACCACGCCCTTTCTGCTGGTCGCGGCTTTTGCCTTTGGCAACAGCAGCCCGCGCGCCCGTGCGTGGTTGATTGACCACGCCCATTTCGGCCCTGCTATCCGCGACTGGGAAGAGCGTGGTGCGATCTCGCGCCGGGCCAAAACGCTTGCCACCAGCATGATGGCGCTGGTCCTTGTCCTCTCGCTAATCCTGAGCGCTCCGTGGTGGGTGGTGCTGGCGCAAGTGCTGCTGATGGGGGCGGGGGCCGCGTTCATTCTAACCCGCCCGGATTGACCGGAACGCGATTGGCGTAAAAACTGTCGCTTTTTCACGCACCTACTTGCGGAAAATCCGCACAATGGTCTGATGTAACCAAGCGAGGTCAAAATGTTCCTGTCTGTATTCGACATGTTCAAAGTCGGGGTCGGCCCCAGTTCGTCCCACACGATGGGGCCAATGGTTGCGGGTGCCCGCTTTTTGGAATTGCTGCGTGAACAGCCCTTCCAGGTGCATGGGTTGAAGGCCTCGCTGCATGGCTCGCTTGCCTTTACCGGCGTCGGCCACGCGACCGACCGTGCGACCATTCTGGGCCTCGCGGGCTTCCTGCCCGACAGCTATGACCACGCCAAGGCCGAGGCCGCGTTGGCGGATATCGAGGCAACTGGCACTGTGTCGCCTGACGGTCTAGGCACGCTGAAATTCGCGCCCCAAACCGACCTGATTTTCGACTATGACCACCCCCTGCCCGGTCACGCCAACGGCATGCAGCTGATGGCCACCGATGCGCAAGGCGACGTTGTGGTGCGCGAGACCTATTATTCGATCGGCGGCGGGTTCGTCGTGACCGAGGCCGAGCAGGCGCAAGAAGCCAAGCTAGACGCGCAAGATGCGAAAATTCATCCCTACCCGTTTGAAAACGCCGTGCAGATGCTTGAGATGGCGAAGGCCTCGGGCAAGAGCATCGCGGACATGAAACGCGCCAACGAGCTGGTGCATATGGGCCCCGCAAGCTTGGCCGAAAAGCTGGATCGGATCTGGGAGGTCATGCAGAACTGCATCGAGCGCGGGTTGACGAAAGATGGCATTCTGCCCGGCGGCTTGATGGTCAAGCGCCGCGCCAAAGCCATCTATGATAGTCTAATCGCTGAGCAAGGCCTGAACCTGACCGCCCCGCACACGATCAACGATTGGATGAGCGTCTATGCGATGGCGGTAAACGAGGAAAACGCCGCGGGCGGACAGGTTGTCACCAGCCCGACCAATGGCGCAGCGGGCGTGTTGCCTGCGGTGGTCTATTACTGGCTGAACCACGTGCCGGGGGCATCAGCATCGCGCATTCACGATTTCCTGCTGACGGCCTCGGCCATCGGCGCCATCGTCAAGCACAACGCGTCGATCTCGGGTGCGGAAGCAGGCTGTCAGGCCGAAGTCGGTTCCGCCAGCGCAATGGCCGCTGCCGGCCTGTGTGCCGTGATGGGCGGGACACCTGAACAGGTGGAAAATGCGGCGGAAATCGCACTGGAACACCATCTTGGCCTGACCTGCGACCCAGTGCGCGGACTGGTGCAGGTGCCGTGTATTGAACGCAATGGTCTGGGCGCGATCAAAGCAGTATCTGCCGCATCTCTTGCCCTGCGTGGTGATGGCACCCATTTGGTCCCGCTGGACGCCTGCATCAAAACGATGTTCGAGACCGGTCAGGACATGATGGAAAAGTACAAAGAGACCTCATTGGGCGGTCTGGCGGTCAACGTTCCGAACTGCTGATCGCCAGACGTTCCGGGCCTAGGGGCAGCGCGCCGGGTCGCCCTGCCACAGCACCCGCACGGCCTGTTGCAGGTACGCGCGAGGCAGGATCACCAAAAGCCCCTCGCCTTTGGCGGACAGGGTGACAGGGCCGTCTGTCACCTCGTTCGAGGTGCCGATCTGTCCCCAAGGCGCGAACTCCAAATTCTCGACGGGCCAGCGCAATCCGGTGCAATTCGCGATCACGCGGGCCATCGGAAACAGCGACAGGCGCGTGCCTGCGGGCAGGTCCAGTGTGACCTTTTGGGACAGGTGAAAACAGATGTCTTCTTCGCCTAGAAGAATTGCCGGTTTCCCGGCCTGACGGACCAAAACGCAATAGCAGGCCAGCTGATGGTCCATGCGTTTTCCGGTAAAGCCTGTACACAAGATCACTGGGGCGTCGACCAAGTCGAGTGCCTTGTCGAAATCCGTTCGATTCTGATCCGGCGTCTCGATCAGGATCGAAGGATCAAGCTCTGCACGCGTTGCGTCGCTGATCGAATCGAAGTCACCAGAAACCCCAATGATATCAAGGCCCAGCGCCACCGCGCGGTTGGCGCCGCCGTCAACGCCAAACAGATTTGGCGCCACCCTTAACGATTCCGCGATGTCTTTTGGCGAAGCTTGACCTCCGCCCAGCAACGTAACCCCTTCATCCAGACGTAGAACTTGACAACTCATGGTTTGTATTCCGGCCCCTCTCCACATTATTGCCACATTTCCGACACATAAAAATACCAACCACATCGCGCTTTTGCGCAATTTAAGCATCACTATAGTTAAATGTATCGTTGTCGTCGTTCTGGTTGAGAAGGTGAATTATTAATGGTTAACAACAACAAGATCCTCACGGTTTCCTATGGCACGTTTTCCTGCACGCTGGAAGGATTTGATGATCCGTTCGGCGCGATGAAATCGATCGCCGATTATTTCCGCGGTCTGGCCGAACAAGACCGCTCGTTCGGCGCCGAGCCTGTCGCGCCGGATACCTCTGTCCTGCACAAAATCGCCGAGCGTGAATCGCTGAAACAGGTTGATGCCGAAATCGAAGATCAGGGCATTATCCTGCGCCAAAGCGCCGAAGACCTGAAACCGCAGTCGGACGATGCGCCAGCCAAGGTGGCCACGATGACCGCGCAGGTCGACGAACGCGAAGACGACAACGGTGCCGCGCACGATCTGAACGAAGATGACGCGCTGTCGAAACTGTCTCGTCTACGGGCGGCTGCGCTGGACGACGCGCAGATCGCAGACGAGTATCTGGAAGACGAGCATGCCGCTGGGGCTGCAAATTCAGAACTGACGGATCTGGAAGATTTGGACGAGTTTGATGCGCTGATCACCAACCATGCTCTGTCGCCGGATGCAGAAGCGGAAAAAGAGGCTGTCTCGGAAACCGCAGATCGCGACGCCAAGCGTCAGCGCGTGAAAGATCAGATTGCGATGAATGACGATGGTGCACCGGGCACCCCCGAGGAGGCTGCCGTTGTTGCCCCCCCGGTCGAGGACACGGGTCGCACTGAAGCCAGCAATGTCTCGCGCGTGCTGCGTGTCAAACGCAAGCGCCGCAGCGACGGCGAGGAAAACGTCGTCGTCTCGCAGACCAACACGCCCACAAGCGACAGCATCGAAGACGCGACCGAGATCCACTCGGATGCTGCATTGACCGCCGAGCAAGAGGCCGATCTGGCCGCCGAGCTGGCACAGGCCGAAGCCGAAACGCGCGCGGACCTTGAAGCACAGGCCGAGCCCGCTCCGTCGCTGAAATCCGCGTTTGCGTCGATTGCACCGCTACCGCCCCTCCCGCTGGACGATTCCCTGCGCGTCGCCGTACAGGAAGTGTCGACCAAGGTTTCAGATGACATCACCAGCGACATCGCGGACAACGCCCCGCGCAGCGAGCTGCACAGCGAAATCGAAGCGCTGCTGTCGACGATGGAAGCCGAAAGCCGCATGGATGCCCGCCGCGAGCGTCGCGCACAGGTCTTTGACGAACAAGAAGCTGCACGCGACGATAGCGCGTTGGACCGCATTTTGGCCGAAACCAACACACAGATGGACAATCAGGATGCTTCGCGTCGCCGTAGCTCGATCAGCCACCTGAAAGCTGCGGTTCAGGCAACCCGCGCCGACAAGGCTACGGGTCCGGTGGAGGGCACCGAAGAAGAGCAGAAGTCGCCCTATCGCAGCGATCTGGCAAAGGCCGTCAAGGCGCCAAGCCCAGAGGCGACGGCACCGAAAACGCCGGAACCTCAGCGCACCTCTCCCTTGGTGCTGATTTCCGAACAGCGCGTCAAAGACACCGACACCGAGCAAGACGCATCGGTTACCGCACCGCGTGACCGCCTCGTGCGTCCGCGCCGCGTCAACATCAGCACTCACCGTAAGAACCCGGACGCCACCGACGCTGATCCGGATGCAGAGCCGGTTGTTGCCACAACTGCCGATCTGACCGCCTTTACAGCGTTCGCCGCCCATATCGACCACAATGACACCGAGGGCTATCTGCGCGCCGCAGCGTCCTTTGTGACGCAAACGTCGGGCCAGTCGCATTTCCACCGCCCGCAGCTGGTGAAACTGGTGACGAAGCTGGGTGTTCCCGGCGGGATTTCGCGCGAGGATGCGCTGCGCGCCTTTGGCCGTCTTCTGCGCGAAGGCGAGATCATCAAAGTGGCGCAGGGCTGCTATGCGCTGACCAGCGCAGACGCCGCTGTTGCTCAGGGCGGTCTGCAAACCGCCTGATCGCATCAAGCACTGGACACAAAAAAGGCCCCGATCCGGGGCCTTTTTTATGCGTTATCGTCTTTGTCTTTCAGGGCATATTTCCCTGCGGGATCATGGGGATAGTTGGCTTCATCCTCGTCCGGATCCGCCTTACCGACCCCCAAAAACACCTGCTTCAAGGGCACCATCCACAAAAAGCCAAGCGCCGCGTAGATGATGAACTCCAGCCAGATCGGTGGGCGGTCAAACAGGCTTACCACAAAGACCGCCGCGATGATGTAGGCCGGCAGCCCGACGACCAGCACCAGAAGTGCCAGTCGCTTGCGGGCCTTATATCCCAGCGCCATCAGATCAATCCGCGAACGGGTCGGTCACCAGAATGGTGTCGTCCCGTTCCGGGCTTGTGGACAGAAGCGCCACGGGGCACTCGATCAGCTCTTCCACGCGCTTGACGTATTTAATCGCGTTGGCGGGCAGATCATTCCAGCTACGTGCGCCTTCGGTCGATTCCGACCAACCCGGCATCTCTTCATAAATCGGCGTACAACGGGCTTGCTGATCGGCTGCGGTGGGAAGGTAGTCCATACGCTCGCCGTCCAGTTCATAACCCACGCAAATTTTCAGGGTTTCGAACCCATCCAGAACGTCCAGTTTCGTCAACGAGATCCCGGTCACGCCCGAGGTTGCGCAAGTCTGGCGGACCAGAGCCGCATCGAACCAGCCACAACGGCGCTTGCGGCCCGTGGTGGTGCCGAACTCGTGCCCACGCTCGCCCAGACGCTGACCATCATCGTCGTCCAGTTCGGTCGGGAACGGGCCTTCGCCCACGCGGGTGGTGTAGGCTTTTACGATGCCCAGAACATAGTCGATCGAGCCCGGACCGATGCCGACACCCGTAGCGGCCTGACCTGCGATCACGTTCGAGGAGGTCACGAAGGGATAGGTGCCGAAATCGATGTCCAGAAGCGCGCCCTGCGCACCTTCAAACAGGATCCGCTTGCCGGATTTGCGCTTTTCATTCAGCACTTTCCAGACGGGGGCGGCGAATTTCAGGATCGCGGGCGCGACCTCTTTCAACTGTGCGATCAGCGCGTCGCGGTCGATCGGCTCGATGCCCAGACCTTTGCGCAGCGGATCGTGGTGCTGCAGCGCGCGGTCAACGCGGGCCTCAAGCGTGGCATCGTCTGCCAGATCGGCGACGCGAATGGCGCGACGACCGACTTTATCTTCATAGCACGGACCAATGCCGCGACCGGTGGTGCCGATCTTGGTGCCTTTCGACGCGGCCTCTTCACGGGCGCGGTCAAGTTCGCCGTGGAACGGCAGGATCAGCGGCGTGTTTTCCGCGATCATCAGCGTTTCCGGCGAAATATCAACGCCTTGCGCGGTCACCGTTTCGATCTCTTTCAGCAGGTTCCACGGGTCCAGCACGACCCCGTTGCCGATCACGCTCAGCTTGCCACCGCGCACAACACCCGAGGGCAGCGCGTGCAGCTTATAAACCGCTCCGTCAATAACAAGAGTATGGCCCGCATTGTGCCCCCCTTGGAACCGGCAGATCACATCGGCACGTTCGCTGAGCCAGTCAACGATCTTACCTTTTCCTTCATCGCCCCACTGGGCGCCTACGACAACGACATTGGCCATGGTCTTTTTCCTATCTCAAAGAAAACCCGGCCCGGTATAGCGGCACATCTTCCCCAGCGAAAGGTGTAATTGCTGCGAATGCAGAAAGGTCGCGATCCTTCCTGCTGCGGCTTGCACCCTGCGTTCTTTTCGCCTACATACCCCGGCAGATCGAACGAACCCAAACCACGGGAAGCGCCCCATATGGAAAACGTCATCCTCGTCATTCACCTGATCCTGGCCCTTGGGCTGATCGGGATCGTGCTTTTGCAGCGCTCTGAGGGCGGTGGCCTTGGCATTGGTGGCGGCGGTGGTGGCGGCGTTATGTCGGCACGTGGTGCGGCAACGGCCTTGGGCAAACTGACCTGGGGTTTTGCGATTGCGTTCCTGATCACCTCGATCTCGCTGACGATTATTTCGGCAAAGAATTCGGCTGATAGCTCGGTCGTGGATGCGCTGGGTCTTGAGGCCCCTGCCGCTGAAGGCGAAACCGCGCCTGCGGTTCCGGATGTCAGCAACCTGCTGCCGCCGGTCAACACCGACGAAAGCCTGACCCCGCCGCGCGCGGATTGATCATCGGGCGGGTTCGCCTGCCCCATATCTTCGGTCGAACCGGTTTTCGCTTAGAAAACCGGACGATAGACAACCCACACAACACCTAGAGGCGGGGCGCTGCGTCGCCCCATTATCTAGACGATCCGGTTGCGCGGGACGCCGGAATCGGTTATATCTTTAATCCCGTGAGGACCGGATTCGCAGCGGTGTTTTCTGCTTGCTGTTTGCGTATCCACTTACAAGCTATTGCGGCGCAACGACGCCAGTATCACGGGGGCAGCCAACCACATGGCACGTTACATCTTCATCACCGGCGGTGTTGTTTCTTCCTTGGGCAAGGGTCTGACCTCGGCCGCATTGGGTGCGCTGTTGCAGGCGCGCGGCTACACAGTCCGTCTGCGCAAGCTTGACCCTTATCTGAACGTCGACCCTGGCACGATGAGCCCGTTTGAGCACGGCGAGGTTTTCGTGACCGACGATGGCGCCGAGACCGATCTGGACCTTGGCCACTATGAACGCTTCACCGGCGTGGCGGCACGCAACACGGATTCGGTTAGCTCGGGCCGCATCTATACCACCGTGTTGGAAAAAGAGCGCCGCGGCGACTATCTGGGCAAAACCATTCAGGTGATCCCGCATGTCACCAACGAAATCAAAGACTTCATCGAAATCGGTGACGATGAGGTCGACTTTATGCTGTGTGAAATCGGCGGCACCGTGGGCGATATCGAAGCCCTGCCCTTCTTCGAAGCAATCCGTCAGTTCAGCCAGGAACGTCCGCGCGGCCAGTGTATTTTCATGCACTTGACCCTGCTGCCCTATCTGGCTGCTTCGGGCGAGCTCAAGACCAAGCCGACGCAGCACAGCGTGAAAGAACTCCGCTCGATCGGCATCGCACCTGACGTGCTGGTCTGCCGGTCCGAGCACCCGATTCCCGACAAAGAACGCGCCAAGATCGGTCTGTTCTGTAACGTCCGTCAGGAATCGGTCATCCCGGCCTATGACCTGAAGTCGATCTATGAAGCGCCGATGGCCTATCACAATGTGGGTCTGGATCAGGCTGTACTGGACGCGTTCCAGATTGCTCCTGCTCCGAAACCCGACCTGAGCCGCTGGGAAGACGTCGAAGACCGCATTCACAATGCCGAGGGCGAAGTGAAGATCGCCGTGGTCGGCAAGTACACCCAGCTGGAAGACGCCTATAAGTCGATCAAAGAAGCTTTGGTGCATGGCGGCATGGCCAACCGCACCAAGGTGAACCTGCAATGGGTCGATGCCGAACCCTTCGACAAGGAAGACCCCGCCCCCTATCTGGAAGGCTTCCACGCCATTCTGGTCCCGGGTGGCTTTGGCGAGCGCGGCACCGAAGGCAAGATCAAAGCGGCGCAGTTCGCCCGCGAGCGTAAAATCCCCTATTTGGGCATCTGTCTGGGCATGCAAATGGCCGTGGTCGAAGCTGCGCGCAACGTAGCCGGCATCACCGATGCGGGATCCGAAGAATTTGACCACGAAGCCGGCGAGACCCGTTTCACTCCGGTTGTCTATCACCTGAAGGAATGGGTGCAGGGCAACTACAAGGTGAAGCGCAAAGTGGGTGACGATAAAGGCGGCACCATGCGTCTGGGCGCCTATACGGCTGCGCTGACCGAAGGCTCGAAAGTGGCCGAAGTTTATGGCTCCAACACGATCGAGGAACGCCACCGTCACCGCTACGAGGTCGACACCAAGTATCGCGAGCAGTTGGAAGAGTGCGGGCTGGTCTTCTCGGGCATGTCGCCGGATGGCCGTCTGCCGGAAATCGTCGAGTGGAAAGACCACCCTTGGTTCATCGGCGTGCAGTTCCACCCGGAGCTCAAGTCGAAACCCTTCGACCCGGCGCCGTTGTTTGCGGATTTCGTGCGTGCTGCGAAAGACATCGAACGGCTGGTCTAAGCCACATAGAGATTCGGATACGGGCGGGGTTTTCCCCGCCCTTTTCTTTGCCGGGTCCACGTTTTAGGATTTCGGGGACCGTGAAGGACCCGCTGTGCCGCTATCCCAAAGCCCCCCAATCCCCTTTCTGGCGCTTTGCGCGTTCTGTCTGAACACCGCGCCCGCGCTGGCAGACGCCATCACCCCCGTCCCCTACGACCTTGTCGCCCAAACCACCTCCGGCGTGATTGATTTCGAGAGCTTCCTCGTCCTGCCCGAACCGGGCCAAGCCATTGCCGGTGCAATCCACGCCCCCGGAGCCACTTTGGGGGCCACACTTGTCGGGCAGAGAATTGGCGCTAGCGGTACATTCACCGTGCTGGGTGGCGTGCCGGCGCCCCCTGCGCGCGTGACGCAGCCCCCGACAAGCCCGCCTCTGGCCATCGCCTTCCACGCGGGTTTTGGGTCGAATGCGGCATTCCCTTTGGGACCGAACGGATTCGCCCAGCGCTCAGGCCGCGGGGAAGGCAGTGTGGCGATCAGCTTTAGCGCTCCGATCCAGTCCTTCGCCCTACGCTTGCATTTGGACTATGCCGATCCGCTGGGTAGCCGCCCAGCCCCCGGCCCGGTGTGGCTAAGCTTCTACGACGCGGACGCCGCTCTGATCCACATGGAAACGCTGACGCCCGCGCATGGCGTGCAAAGCTTTGGGTTCCTCAGCACCGCGCCGATCACGGCAATCACCCTCACCCATCAGGATCCCGGCGGAATTGCGATTGACGACATCCGCTATTCGCTGGACAGTCTGTCCAACTGAAGAACAGGGGGCAGGAATGGCCAAAGGATATTGGATCGGTCGCGTCGATGTGGACGACCTTGAGCGTTATCAGGACTATGTCAAAGCCAATGGCGCAGCGTTCGAGGCCTATGGCGCTCGTTTCCTGATCCGGGGCGGAAAATTTGAATCCGTCGAAGGGCAGTCGCGTTCGCGCAATGTCGTGATCGAGTTTCCCAGCTACCAAGACGCCGTCGACTGCTACAACAGCGACATCTATCAAGCCGCCAAAGCGTTCCGCGACCCGGTGTCTGTGGCGGATCTGATCATCATCGAAGGCTATGACGGATAAGTGAAAGGCGTGGGCTTGGCATTTTCTACGCCATGCCCACATTAAACATATGCTGAAATCGCTTCTGGACAGATTGACACAACCCGCCCCCCAGCCGCTTCAGGATGGGGATGCCCGACTGGCCGTCGCGGCCATTCTTGTGCGACTTGCGCGGGCGGATCACGACTATGACGCCGATGAAAAGCGCGCGATTGACCGGATTTTGGCGCAACGGCACGGCCTGTCCGATGCGGATGCGGCAGCGTTGCGCGCCGAGGCTGAAGCGTTGGAAGCGACCGCCCCCGACACGGTTCGGTTTACCAACGCCGTGAAGGATGCTGTGCCGTTGGAGGATCGCATTGCCATCCTGGAAGCCGCTTGGTCGGTTGTCCTGACAGACGGAGAACGCGCCTCGGAAGAGGATGCGCTGATGCGGATGATCCCTCGGTTTCTGGGCATCAGTGACTTGGACAGCAACCTCGCACGCCAGCGGGCCGCAAAGGCGCTGTAGCCCCTCCTACCCCTTCAGAACATGATTCCCCGCAGAGCGCGCAGCTCTGCGCCAAAACGCGTGCGCTCTACCCGGTGTTGATCCCCGTGACACAAACCGACATTTTGCAGCGCGAACCGACCATCCACCCGGATTTACGTAACTTCCCCGTCATTTCGCCGTTGCAATCCGTATGAAATTGCTCCCTACTCGTGCACCACAAAACCTTGTTTTAAACCGGAACCGCCTGTGCCTCGCGATAACTCTGACCAGACCCCTACCGACACTCTGCCGGTAATCGAAATCCGCGACCTGCACAAAAGCTATGGCGCGTTGGAGGTGCTGAAAGGCGTTGATCTGGTGGCGCCCCGCGGGCACGTCGTGTCGCTGATCGGGTCGTCCGGGTCGGGCAAATCCACCCTTCTGCGCTGCGCCAACCTGCTGGAAGAAAGCCAGCAGGGCGACATCCGTTTTGAAGGCGAGCCGATCAAGTGGAAGGGCCAGGGGCTAAACCGTCACCCCGCCGATCGCGCGCAGGTCACACGCATCCGCACCAACCTGTCGATGGTGTTCCAGCAGTTCAATCTGTGGTCCCACATGACCATTTTGCAAAACGTGATGGAGGCCCCCGTCACCGTTCTTGGCCGCGACAAGGCCGAGGTTGAAGAAAAAGCCCGCGAGTATTTGGCAAAGGTCGGAATTGGCGACAAATGCGACGTCTGGCCTGCCCAGCTGTCGGGTGGCCAACAACAGCGCGCCGCGATCGCCCGCGCGTTGTGCATGGAGCCCAAGGCGCTGCTGTTTGACGAACCCACATCTGCGCTGGATCCGGAGCTGGAACAGGAAGTGGTTAAGGTCATCAAAGATCTGGCCGCCGAGGGCCGCACCATGATTATCGTGACCCATGACATGCGCATGGCCCATGATGTTTCGGACCATGTGGTGTTCCTGCATCAAGGTCTAATCGAAGAAGAAGGCGCGCCCTCTGAGCTGTTCGGCAACCCAAAAAGCGAGCGTCTGAAGCAATTCCTGTCTCACTCGCACCCTGTGTGAGACCAATTTCTAACCAATAAAAGTAACCTGGGAGTAAATCATGAAAAAACTGATCGTCTCAACGGCGGCACTGGCCCTGACGGCTAGCTTCGCCATGGCCGCGGACACCGTGCGCCTTGGCACCGAGGGTGCCTATGCACCGTGGAACTTCGTGAATGACGCCGGCGAAATCGACGGCTTCGAGCGCGAGCTGGGCGACGAGCTGTGCAAGCGCGCCGAGCTGACCTGCGAGTGGGTGAAGAACGAATGGGACACCATCATTCCGAACCTCGTGTCGGGCAACTATGACGCCATCATCGCTGGCATGTCGATCACCGACGAGCGTGACGAAGTCATCGACTTCACCCAGCCCTACACCCCGCCAGATCCCTCGGCTTACGCTGCTATGTCGGCTGACGTAGACCCGTCGGCAGGCGTGGTTGCCGCACAGGCCACCACCATTCAGGCTGCTTTCGTGGCTGAACAGGGCTGGACCCTGGTTGAATTCGCAACCCCGGAAGAAACTGTTGCTGCTGTGAAGAACGGCGAAGCTGACGCGGTTCTGGCCGACAAATCCTTCCTGGACACCATGGTTGGCGCTGACGGCCTGGTGATGCTGGAACGCATGGAAGCCATTGGCGGCGGCGTTGGCATGGGGATCCGTGAAAGCGACGGCGACCTGCGCGCCAAGTTCGACGCAGCCATCCAGTCGATGAAAGACGACGGCACGCTGAACACCATGATCGCCAAATGGGAAGTTTCTTCTCAGTGGTAATGTAATGGCCGGGCCCGTGTGCAAATGCGCGCGGGCCTAGCTTTTCTAACGGATAAACTGCACACGCGATGTTTTCCTACTGCACCGATCCTTCCACGCTCGAGGGCTTTAGCTGGCTCAGCTGCTACCTGACCACAGGCAAGCACATGGCGTTCTATCAATCCTTCGGGATTGTCTTGGTGCTGTTGGCAATCACCGCGCCGGTGGCGTTGATGTTTGGCTTTGCAGGCGCAACCGCCGCCCGCTCGCGCATCTGGCCAATCAGTCTTCTGGGCAAGTCGTATACCGCCATCGTGCGGGGCGTTCCTGACATCGCGTTCTTCATGTTCTTCGTGATCGCGCTGGATCAGGGGTTTGAGTATCTGCGCCACAAGGTGAAATGCTCGGACTGGTCCGAGCCGATCCGTCAGGGCAATGACTTTGTGGTCTGTGCGCAGGCCAAACTGCCCCTGTCGACCAGCCCACAATGGGTGCACGAGACCTATGGCTTCGCGCTGGCCGTGCTGACCTTCGCCATCGTCTTTGGCGCCTTCGCCGCCAACGTTCTGTTCGGTGCGATGAAAGCCGTCCCCCGCGCGCAGCTTGAAACCGCTGAGGCCTATGGCATGTCGCCCCGCCAGACCTTCTGGCGCATCATGGTCCCACAAATGTGGGTCTACGCCCTGCCCGGCCTGTCGAACCTGTGGATGATCCTGATCAAGGCCACGCCGCTGCTGTTCCTTCTGGGCGTCGAAGACATCGTCTATTGGGCGCGCGAGCTTGGGGCGACCAAGACCGCTAGGTTCTCGGACTATCCGCATGGAAACTGGAACGCCTATTATTTCGGGGGCCTTCTGGTCTTCTACCTGATGCTCACCTCGATCAGCGAGCGCGTGTATAAGCGGCTATCCCTGCGTCTGTCCCACGGACAGGCCACTGCCGCCGGTGAAGCGCAACGGAAGGCCGCGACATGAGCTGCGTTCAGACCATCCAAGACTACGCTTTCCGCTCGATCGGCTTTGGCGAACGCCTGCTACCGCGCGACGACTATACGCTGTGCGAGCATTTCACGCTGATCGGCTCGGGCATGATCTGGAACATCTATTTCGGCCTGATCGCCATCCTGTTTGGCTTCTTCGCCGCTACCGGGTTGGCACTGGCCAAGAACAGCAGCTCGGCCCGCGTGCGCAAACCGGCCGAGTTCTTCATCTACGTGTTCCGCGGCTCGCCCTTGTTCATCCAAATGTTCTTCGCCTATGCGGTGTTCCTGTCGATCAAGCAGAGCGTCCCGGGCTTTTCGCTGCTAACCTCGGCGTGGCTGGGCGCGGCGATCGTCTTGTTCCTGAACACCACCGCCTATTCGGCCGAGATCTTCTTTGGCGCGCTACAGTCCATCCCGAAAGGCGATCTTGAAGCCGCCGACGCCTATGGCATCACCGGCTGGACCCGGTTCAAGCGGATCATATGGCCGTCGATGATGCGTCTGGCATGGCCTGCCTATACGAATGAAGCAATCTTCCTGTTCCACGCCACGGCGCTGGTCTATTTCTCGGGCTTTCCGGTTTGGCAGCAACGCGGCGACGCGCTGTATTATGCCAGCTATTTCGCGGACAAGACGTTCAACCCGTTCATCCCCTATCCGATCCTGGCCTTCTATTTCATCCTGCTGACGCTCGCTGTCATCACGATCTTTGGCCGCATCGGCAAGCGCCTGAACCGGCACCTTCCGCAGGCTGTGGTCCGTCGCCCCAGCTTCATGCGCACCTTGTTTCGCTGATCATTCACGCAAAATTGCTCTTGCCCCGGCGTCACGGCTCGGGTAGGTCATGTATGACTGCACGATAATTTGATCAAATTTGGGTAGCACATGAAAATCGGCATTCTGCAAGCAGGCCATTCCCCCGACGAACTGCGCGACAGCGTCGGAGATTATGGCGAGATGTTCACCCGCCTGTTGGATGGGCATGGGTTCGACTTCCAGATCTTCTCGGTCGTGGATGGCGAGTTTCCTGCGGGCACGGACGACGCGGATGGCTGGCTGATCACCGGTTCGAAACATGGCGTTTACGAGGATCACGACTGGATCCCGCCGCTGGAAGATCTGATCCGCGACATTCGCGATGCGGGTCAGCCGCTAGTCGGCGTCTGCTTCGGCCACCAGATCATCGCCCAAGCGCTTGGTGGGAAGGTTGAAAAATTCGACGGTGGTTGGTCGATTGGCCGGACAGAGTATGATTTCGGCGATCAGAAGCTGGCCTTAAACGCGTGGCATCAGGACCAAGTGATCGACGCGCCTGAAGGGGCCGAGATCATCGCCTCGACCGATTTCTGCGCCAATGCGGCCATGATGATCGGCGACAAGATCCTGACCATCCAGCCCCACCCCGAGTTCACGGCCCCGCTTGTCGCGGGTCTGATCGAACATCGTGGGCGCGGCAATGTCCCTGACGCGCTGCTGGATGCCGCGGAAGACGCGCTGGACACCGGAACAGACAACGCCATGTTTGCCGAACAGATGGCCGCCGTTCTGAAACGCTAACCCAGAGCCCCGAAACACATTGAAAGCCGCGTTACCCCCAACGCGGCTTTTCGCGTTTTTGGGCGTCTCCACCCCGCAGCTTCGTAACGTCCACGCGACAGATCAGAAAATTTCGCCGCGTCGAAGTCAGGAAAACTTCTGGCCAGACTCACCTCACTCTTTTATATTTTCCGAAATGAGTTTTCGAAAAAGCCGAAAAGGCCACGCTCGAAAGAGGAGACAGCATGACCCTGGACCAGACCGCAGCACCCGCCGCCCCGAACGTCCATGACGCCGAACCCATCCCCGAAGCCGCCCGCGCCGAGATCGACCGGCTGCTACAATCAGGCGACCTGTTCCGCTACACCGCCCCAGAGGACGCGCCCGTCGCTCTTCTGGAGGCCGAGTTCGCCGAAATGATGGGTGCGAAATACGCACTGGCCGTGGCCAGCTGCTCGGCCGCGCTGTTTCTGTCTTTGAAAGCCTTGAACCTACCGCGTGACACCAAGGTCCTTCTCCCCGCCTTCACCTTTGCCGCCGTGCCCAGCTCGGTCGTGCATGCCGAGTGCAAGCCGGTGCTGGTGGACGTACAGGACAACTATCGCATCGACATGGACGATTTTGCCGCCAAACTGACCCCGGATGTGGGCGCGGTGATCATCAGCCACATGCGTGGGCACACCTCGGACATGGATGCGATCATGCAGCTTTGTGATGCCGCAGAAATCCCCGTGATCGAAGATGCCGCCCATTCGCTTGGCACCCTGTGGCATGGACGCAAGATCGGCACGATTGGTAAGATCGGCTGTTTCTCGTTCCAGTCCTACAAGATGCTGAACGCGGGCGAAGGGGGCATCCTGATCACCGATGACGCTGATCTGGCAGCGCGTGCCGTCATTATGTCCGGCGCTTACGAGCATAACTGGAAGAAACACAAAACGCCGCGTGGCGAAAACTCGACCGATCTGGCGGATGCATTTGCGCGCTGGCAGAACCAGCTACCGCTTTACAACACGCGCCTGTCGAACCTGTCCGCCGCCGTCATCCGCCCGCAAATTCCCGAGCTTGAGCGCCGCGTGACGGACGGCCTGCGCAACCACGACTATGTGGCGGCCAAGCTGGAAAAAAGCCCATGGATCACGGTCCCCGCGCCGCTAGCCCCGGAAACCCGCGCGCCGGATTCGATCCAGTTCAACCTGGACAATGTCAGCGACGAAGAAACCATCGCCTTTCAAGCAGCTGCCAAAGCGCGCGGCGTCGGTGTTCAGGTGTTCGGCAAAAGCGAAGACAACGCCCGCGCCTTCTGGAATTGGCAGTTCATCGACGACCAAGGCCCGCTGCCGCAAACCCGCGCGATGCTGTCACGCGCCTGCGACACCCGCCTACCTGTGCGCCTGACCCCACCCGAGCTGGACTTCATCGCCGACGCCATCGTGGGCGCCATCGCCGAGGTCAAAGCCCAGAAAGCGGAAACCGCAGCCTAGAAAAGCACTCATTTTCTTGTCTTAAATACCTTGGGGTGAATGCGCACAGCGCAGAGGGGCAACGCCCCTCCCCCTTACAATACTCGAAGCGTGCCCTTCAGCCACGGATAGTCGCGCACCGCAGGCTCGACGATCAGCGTGTCCAAAAGCATTCGGCACTGCGCCGCCAGATCCCGCGGCAAATCTCCCAGCATATCTGCGCGTGCGACAAGATTGATACGTCGTGTGAACGGGGCAAAGGGCAACTCTATCAGATCCGCGGCATCCTTGAAGCGGTGGGCGCGCAGGAATCCCAGTGGCGTAATGATCGTCCACCCGGCCCCACCTGCCACCATCGCCATGATCGCGTGATAGCTGTCCAGCTCGAACCGGTTATCCAGCTTCAGGTTCTGCCGCGCCAGATTGTCGGAAATCACCCGGCCCATATGGTGACGCGCCGTATACTGCACCAGTGGAAGGTCCTTCAGCACGTCGCGCGGATCACGATCCCCAATCAGCCCCTTGGGCACTGCGGCAACAAATGGCTCTTCCAACAGGGAATGCACCTCCATCCACGGCGCAGAAGCTCCCGTATCTGCCGCCACAATCACGTCCAACGCCCGCGCGTCCAACTGATCGTGCAACCGGTGCGAGGCGCCGGTTTCCAACAGGAACCGCGTGGAGTGCAACTGCCCCGCGACCTCGGACAGCAGGCGCGGGGTGACGTCTGCGTCGAAATCTTCGATCATCCCAAGTCGCAGGCGTGAAAGCTGGGACATCGCCCCCAGCGTCAGCTCGGCCTTCGCTTGTTCAGCTTCGTTCAGAATGGCCTGCGCGCGTTTAAGAAACAAAGACCCAGCGGCAGTCAACGACACAGGCCGTGCAGATCGGTCCAAAAGGCTCGTGCCCAGCGCGGCTTCAAGGTTCGTAAGCTGTTGGCTAACGGAGGACGGGCTGACACCCAAGCGCCGTGCAGCCACCGAGATCGAGCGTTCATCGGCAATGGCAACGAACACCTCGACACCCCAAAGTGTGATACGCCCGGCAGTTTCAACCATATCGCTCTCCTTTGCTCAGAAGCTATGGGCAAAGCCGGGACCGAGCAACATCCAATCCCGCTTAACGGGTCCAAAGCCGCGAGAGGTTTTCCGGGCGCGATGGCGCAATTGACCACCCGTCTGCCTCAAGATACACCGCCACTGCGCCGCTCTGCACAAGCGCTTTGCGATCCAGCAAAGCACACCCCTTCGGGACCGGCCCATCCCGCCAGGCCGCCAGAACAACCAGATCGGCAGTGGTGCAAGCCTCAATCAAGCGGTCTTCGGCCCCGCGCCCTGTTAAATGCAATATCGATAGCCCTGACAGGTTGACCTGTCGTTGCCCCTTCTGCCCGCCGAACCCTGGGCGCTCGAAGGCGATTTGCTGCGTCGCGACATCGCCGTCATTCTCCAGCCAAGATCGCGCGGCAAAGCCTTCCCCTCGTGCTTTTGAAAGTGCGCGGCCTTCACTGGTCATCACGCCGAGCAATCCGCCTGAGGAACTGATCAGAACTGGCGGGCGTTCGACCGCAGCCCAGCCAGCGAATGCCACCACCGTTGGCAAGATCGCAATCCACTTTTCCTGCCCGCGTATTAAGACGAAGGCAATTCCCGTCACGGCGAGCAAGGGCAGAATGTATCCGGGAGGTGCCGGCACCTTCCCGATCGCCCCATCTAGCGACGAAACTGTGTCCGCCACCCATAGGATCCAGCGGATGGGCCAGTCCATGAGCCACAACGCCACCGCTTCAAGGCGCACGACGGCAAGCAAGGCGGCCATCACCGCTAGCGGCATGATCACGGCCCCCATGATAGGCACGCTTAGAAGGTTGGCGACCAAGCCGTAGTGACTAACCTGATTGAAATGCGCCGCTCCAATAGGGGCCGTTGCCAATCCCGCCACGGCCGAGGAAATGACCACCGTCACAACGGGCCGCAGCCAATCGGGCAAGCGCCGGGACGCCCCATCGCGTGATCGGTCTCGGATCCAGGCGAACACCGAAACCAGCGCGGTGGTCGCGGCAAAGGACATCTGGAACCCCGGCTCGACCAAGGCTTCGGGCGTCAAGATCAAGACGATCATCGCCGCCATGGCAACCGCGCGCAGGGTCAGGGCACGCCGATCGAACAAGATTGCGACGAACATGGTCGTCACCATGATGAAGGCCCGCGTGGTCGCGACCGCGCCACCGGACAGCGCCAGATAGAACACCCCGGCGGCAATGGCAGTCACCGCGGCGAGCTTCTTCACTGGAAAGTTCAGGGCTATTCTGGGCCAAAGTCCCATTAGAAGGCGCATGGCTTGAAAGACAAAACCTGTCAGCAGCCCCATATGCAGGCCCGAGATCGCCAGTAGATGCGCAAGGTTCGATCCGCGCAGCGCGTCGATCGTGGCGCGATCCATCGACGAACGATCTCCTGTAGTAATCGTCGCCGCAAAGGCCCCGCTTTCCCCGGGCAGCACCTCGCGCACCCGCATAGCAATCGCCTGACGAAGCCGCCCGATTGTCAGCGACAGCTCGCCTGTGGGCGGGGACAGAAGTAGTGCAGGACTGCGCGTATAGCCCACCGCGCCGATCCCGCGAAACCACGCCATGCGCTGGAAATCAAAGCCGCCGGGTTCAACCGGGCCATTAGGACCGGACAGGTGCCCTGTCAGGGCAATGCGCTGCCCAATGGCCGGGGACAGATATCCCTGCTCCCCATGCAGCGAGACCCGCACCCGGTCCGGAAGCTTCGCGGGATTCACATCATTGAGCCGCACCTGATCTAAAGTCAGACGCACCGCGTCCGATTGCGAGCGGTCCATCGCGATGATCCGCCCCTCGATAGGGCCGTAATATCGAAAGTCCAGCACCGGCCCTGCCACCCAATGGGCGCGCGCACCGGCAACGCCGAAGCCAAGCGCCACGCAGATCACGGCGCGTGCCAGTGGCCCGATCCCCCACGGCCAACGCCACGCGATGCCTGCGCAAATCAGCCCCAAAACGGCAAGCCCAGTATAGGTCGCAATATCCGGTTCGCGCAGTGGCACGAAGTAAAGCCCAATGCCCGTACCAAAGAACAACGGCGCCCAGATCAGGAACCGTCCGCGTTCTTCTTCGATACGAGACAAGAGATTCACGACCGCACCCTTGTTCAAAACCTTCCTTTTGTTAAAAGCATCTCAACAAAACTTGGTTTCAGGCTTTCCCTGAAATGCCACCTCCTCTGCGTACCGCGCACATGGTTTCCAAAAGGTTAATGACCGATGTCTCAGACGCCCCAGATTGTCACCCGTTTCGCCCCCTCGCCCACCGGTTATCTGCATATCGGCGGTGCCCGCACAGCGCTGTTCAACTGGCTCTATGCCCGTGGCCGTGGCGGTAAGTTCCTGTTGCGGATCGAGGATACGGACCGCGCGCGCTCTACCCCCGAGGCAACCGAGGCCATCCTGAAGGGCATGGCATGGCTGGGTCTGGACCATGACGGAGAGGTTGTCAGCCAGTTTGACCGCGCTGACCGTCACGCCGAGGTCGCCCGCGAGATGCTGGCAAACGGCCACGCCTACAAATGCTTCGCCACGCAAGACGAAATTCAGGCCTTCCGCGAGGAAGCCCGGGCCGAGGGCCGCTCGACCCTCTATCAAAGCCCGTGGCGCGATGCTGATCCCGCGACCCACCCGGACGCGCCTTACGTGATCCGCCTGAAAGCCCCGCGCGAGGGCGTGACGGTGATCCGCGACGAGGTGCAGGGTGATGTCACCATCCGTAACGACCAGCTGGACGACATGATTTGTTTACGTTCGGATGGCACACCCACCTACATGCTGGCCGTTGTTGTTGATGACCATGACATGGGCGTAACCCATGTGATCCGGGGGGATGACCACCTGAACAATGCCGCGCGCCAGACGATTGTCTATCAGGCGATGGGCTGGGATCTGCCCGTTTGGGCCCACATCCCGCTGATCCACGGCCCCGATGGCAAGAAGCTGTCCAAGCGCCACGGGGCGCTGGGAGTCGAAGAATATCAGGCCATGGGATACCCCGCGCAGGCGATGCGTAACTATCTGGCCCGCCTGGGTTGGAGCCACGGCGATGACGAGTTCTTCTCGGACGCGCAAGCACTGGAGTGGTTCGACCTGTCGGGCATCGGCAAAAGCCCCGCCCGGTTCGACTTCATAAAGCTTGATAACCTGTCCGGTCAACATCTGGCCGCGATGGAGGATGCGGACGTTCTGGCCGCCTTGCAGGGCTATATGGAGGCCGCAGGCGAAATTTCTTTGCAGTCGCAGCAAATTGATTTGGTGTCATCGGCCATGTATGTGCTGAAAACCAGTGCCAAAACTTTGCCGCAACTCCTTGAAAAAGCAAGGTTTGCTACGGTTTCGCGCCCCATTGACCGGGATGAGAAGGCCGAGAAGGCGCTTGACGAAGTATCCCGTGGTATACTGAAAGAATTGACGCCGCAGCTGCAAAATGCTAGCTGGGACCGCGAGACGCTTGAGGGGATCCTGAACGGTTTGGCCGAGGCCCACGGCACGAAATTTGGCAAACTGGCCGCGCCCCTGCGTGCAGCCCTTGCCGGACGCGCCGTAACACCGAGCGTATTTGATATGATGCTTGTTCTCGGGCGTGACGAAACCATCGCACGCCTAGACGACGCAAGCGCCTGAAGCACAAGCGATCGGCCAACCGGGGCGGTCGCTTTCTAACACGAAGGGAAAATACATGGCTGAACAAACCGGAACCGCAAAGCTCTCGTTCGGAGACAAAGAACTCGAGCTTCCCATGTACTCCCCGACCGCCGGTCCGGACGTGATCGACATCCGCAAGCTCTATGCTCAGGGCGATGTGTTCACCTATGACCCCGGCTTCACCTCGACAGCGAGCTGTGATTCGACCATCACCTATATTGATGGCGACAAGGGTGAACTGCTGTACCGCGGCTATCCGATCGACCAATTGGCCGAGAAGTCGCATTACCTCGAAGTTTGCTATCTGCTGCTGTACGGTGAACTGCCGTCGGCGACAGAACTGGAAGATTTCGAAAGCCGCGTAACCCGTCACACGATGGTGCACGAGCAGATGACCAAGTTCTTCTCGGGCTTCCGTCGCGATGCACACCCGATGGCGATCATCACCGGTGTCATGGGCGCAATGTCGGCCTTCTATCACGACTCGACCGATGTGAATGATCCGTGGCAGCGCGAAGTGGCTGCGATCCGCATGATCGCCAAGCTGCCGACCATCGCCGCCATGGCGTACAAATACTCGATCGGTCAGCCCTTCGTGTATCCGAAGAACGATCTGGACTATGCCTCGAACTTCCTGCGTATGTGCTTCGCCGTGCCTGCAGAGGAATACGAAGTGAACCCGATCCTGTCGAAAGCCATGGACCGTATCTTCACCCTGCACGCCGATCACGAGCAGAACGCGTCGACCTCGACCGTGCGTCTGGCCGGTTCGTCCGGTGCCAACCCGTTCGCCTGTATTGCTGCCGGCATCGCCTGCCTGTGGGGCCCTGCCCACGGTGGCGCCAACCAGGCCTGCCTGGAAATGCTGCGTGAAATCGGCTCGGTCGACAACATTCCGGAATACGTGGCCCGCGCCAAAGACAAGGACGATCCCTTCCGCCTGATGGGCTTCGGTCACCGCGTCTACAAGAACTTCGACCCGCGTGCGAAGGTCATGAAGGAAAGCGCTGACGAGGTTCTGGGCCTTCTGGGCATCGAAGACAACGAAACGCTGAAAGTTGCCAAGGAACTGGAGCGCATCGCGCTGGAAGATCCATATTTCGTCGAGAAGAAACTGTACCCGAACGTTGACTTCTATTCGGGCATCATCCTCGAGGCGATGGGCTTCCCGACCTCGATGTTCACCCCGATCTTCGCGCTGTCGCGCACCGTCGGCTGGATCTCGCAGTGGAAAGAGATGCTGGGCGATCCGGGCCAGAAAATCGGCCGTCCGCGTCAGCTGTACCTCGGCGACACCGAGCGCGACTATGTAGACGTCGAAAAGCGCTAAGTCGTACGATATCAGAGAAAAGCCGCCCACTTTGGGCGGCTTTTTTCGTTTATGGTAAGCGCGATCAAGCGGCCATCAGCCAATAAAAAAGGAGCCCGTAGGCTCCTTCCTAATCGCGATCCGTTTGGGATCAGCGGCCTTCGTATTGAGGCGCGCGTTTCTCGAGGAACGCCAGAACGCCTTCCTTGAAATCACGCGACTTGCCGCATTCGCCCTGCAGGCTCGCCTCAAGCGCCAGTTGTTCGTCCAGCGTATTGCTCAGCGATGCGCGCATGGCTTTCTTGATGTTGCGATAGGACAGCGTCGGGCCTTTCGCCAGCTGCTCGCCTCGTTTGCGCCACGTGGCCTCAAAATCGTCATCTGCCACGCATTCCCAGATTAGGCCTAGATCGGCGGCTTCCTTGGCGGGCATCTTCTCAGCGAACAGGGCGGCGCCCATCGCCTTGGCAAACCCCATCTGACGCGGCATCCAATAGGTGCCACCGGCATCCGGGATTAGACCAATGCGCGAGAAGGCCTGCATGAAGAAGGCGCTTTCCGATGCGATCACCACATCGGCAGCCAGCGCGATGTTGGCCCCTGCCCCAGCAGCAGCCCCGTTCACGGCCGAGATCGTCGGGATCGGGCTGTCATAGATGGCGCGCAGCAGCGGCTCGTATTCGTCACGCAGGGTGCGTTCCAGATCGACCTCGGCTGCATTAGCGCGGTCGCCCAGGTCCTGACCCGAGCAGAACGCACGGCCCGAGCCGGTGATGACCAGCGCGCGTGCTTTTTTACCTGCCTCTTCCACAGCATGCGCAATCTCGGCGCGCATCTGGGTGTTCAGGGCGTTCATCACGTCGGCGCGGTCAAAGGTCAGAACCGCCAGGCCATCCGTAATGTCCAATGTGATCGTTTCGTAAATCATGTCATCCTCCCGGAGTTTCACGCAATATAACCGACCAATCGGTCAGGTAAAGATGAACGCCCCGTCATTTGTGGAAGTTTCCTGTGGTCAGGCCTTATTCGTCCAGCAATTCTTTCAGCCGGGCCTCTTCATCTTGCGTCAACGCGGCAGCGCCGTCCTTCGATTGCGCACGGCGGCGCAGATAGAGCACACCTGACAACGCGGCGATCAGGAACAGAACCGGTCCGGTCGCCCAAAGAATCAGGTTCGCACCCGAGCGGTTGGGCTTCATCAGAACGTATTCGCCATAGCGTTCGACGATGAAGTCCACGACCTCTTCATTGCTATCTCCTTCGCCCAACCGCTCGCGTACCAGAAGGCGCAGATCGCGGGCAATCGAGGCGTTGCTTTCGTCGATGTTTTCACCTCGGCAGACAACGCATTTCAGGTCGGATGAAATATCGCGCGCGCGCTGTTCCAGCACCGGGTCCGCCAGCACTTCGTCGGGGTTCACGGCGTAGGCGGGCGCCGCAAGGCAGCCCATCACGGCCAGCAAGGCGATCAGACGTTTCATTCGGCAGGCATCCCTTCCATACGGGTCTTGGCGGCCCCAGCGGCCACGCGGAAGCGGCGGTCAAACAGGCTGAAAATCCCGCCCAAGGCCATGATGATCGAGCCTGCCCAAATCCAGTTGGCGAACGGCTTGATAAAGGTGCGCACGGCCCAACCGCCGCCTTCCTGTGGATCGCCGATCACCACATAGATATCGGTCCAGAACCCGTTCGAGATCGCAGCTTCGGTGGTGGGCATCGCCTGCACCGGATAGACGCGTTTTTCGGGGTATAGGACAGCAATTTCGGCATTGTTTTCCGAGACAACGATGGTCGCCATTGTCGAGATATAGTTCGGCCCCTGTTCGCGCCCAACATGCTCCAACGTGATGTCATACTCGGCCACTTGGAAGGTCTCACCGATCTGCGCGACGCGGATGTCTTCGACTTCCCAAGCCATCAAGCCGGAAATCCCCATCATGGTAATACCTAGACCCGCATGGGCGGCGAACTTGCCCCAGTCAGCACCAGGCAGGCGGGTCAGGCGCGACAGGCGGTTCGACAGCGCTCCACGTCCCGTGCGGCTGAAGATATCTGTCATAGATCCAGTCACCAGCCAGGTGCCCAAGAACATGCCAATCGGCCCAAGGGCAGACTTGCCCGTCTGCATCGCCCAGACCAGCGCAAGAATGGCAATGGACAGCACCAGTGCGGGCACAAGTTGCTTCACCACGCGTCCAATCTTTGCCCGCTTCCACGGCAGCATCGCCCCAATGGGCAGCACAAGCGCCAGCACCACCATGAAAGGTGTAAAGGCGGCCTCAAAGAAAGGCGCGCCGACCGAGATCTTGCGGTCGAACGCCTCGCCTACCAAGGGCCAGATGGTACCGACGAAGACGACAAAGGAAGACACGGCCAACAGAATGTTGTTCACCACCAGCGCGCTTTCACGGCTGACGAAGCCAAAGACGCCCTTGGCCTCCATCGCGCCGGCGCGGGCGGCAAACAACGTCAGTGCACCGCCGGTGAAGAAGAGCAGGATAAACAGGATAAACACGCCGCGTTCGGGGTCCGAAGCAAACGCGTGGACCGAGGTAATCACGCCTGAGCGGACGATGAACGTCCCGATCAGCGAGAAGCCAAAGGCAAGGATCGCCAGCAGGATGGTCCAGCTTTTCAGGCTTTCTCGTTTCTCGACCACAATGGCGGAATGCAGAAGCGCGGCGGCAAAGAGCCAAGGCATGAAGGACGCGTTCTCGACCGGGTCCCAGAACCAGAACCCGCCCCAGCCCAGCTCGTAATAGGCCCACCAGCTGCCCAGCGCGATACCGATGGTCAGGAAGACCCAGGCGGCCAGCGTCCACGGGCGAACCCAGCGACCCCATGCAGCGTCAATGCGGCCCTCGATCAGGGCCGCAACGGCGAAGGAAAAGGCCATCGAAAGGCCCACATAGCCCAGATACAGGAAGGGCGGGTGGAAGGCCAAACCGGGGTCTTGCAACAGCGGGTTCAGGTCCTGCCCGTCAAAGGGCGGCTGCGCCAGACGCAGGAACGGGTTCGAGGTGAAGATGATAAAGGCCAAGAACGCCACAGCGATCGAGCTTTGCACTGCCAGCACCCGCGCTTTCAGGGTCCGTGGCAGGTTTTGTCCAAACCATGCGGCGGTCGCGCCAAAGCCTGCGATGATCAGCACCCAAAGCAGCATCGAGCCTTCGTGGTTCCCCCACACGCCTGAAATTTTATACAGCATTGGCTTGGCCGAATGCGAGTTCAGCGTGACCAATCGGACTGAAAAGTCCGAGGTCACAAACGCATAGGTCAGCGCCAGAAATGACGTGGAGATCAGCAAGAACTGGATGGTTGCCGCAGGCACCGCCATCTCCATCCAGCTATTCCAGCCCTTATGTGCCCCGATCAGTGGCACGATGGTCTGCACCACGGCCACGCCCAGCGCCAAGATCAGCGCAAAATGTCCAAGCTCTGTAATCATGCGGCGGACTTTATAGAGAGTCGGCCTCAGTCACTAGCCCTTGCCGCATGATGCGGCACCCGGTCACGGGCTTTTGTATGGTCTGGACCTACTGAACGAGCAAATAGATTGCGGAAGAGCACATCACGGCCCCCAGAACCGGTGCCAGAAACGCCGCCCCATGCAGGCCGAAGGATCGGTGAATTACGCTGAAATGCAAAACCGCCCCCGACAGGTAGACAGCTAGTGGCGCAAAATGCAGTGCGCTGGCGGTCATCGCCTCGGGCGCGCCCAAAAGGGCATAGATCCACCACCACCCCAGCACCAGACTTGCCCCGCACCAGCTATAGGCCATGCCCAGCGCCAAGGGGGTGGCACGCTGCAGGTAGAGCCACAGGAACGTCAGCGCGATCATCAGGCCCATAAGCGTGATGGCCCCAAAGCCAATCTGGAAAATCGCCTGATATCCAATGGCCCAGTACCCGGCCTGAAGCAAAACGGCCAATATCGCGACTAAGAGAGCTGCTTGTTTCATTTGTGCAAGATACCTCGGACAACCGCATCAAGTTCCGCGGCTGCTTGTTCGTTTCGTGAAAGTGCTTTCTGAAAACGGTCCGCCAGAAGAACGTCCTTGAGCCGCTCTTTGACACAGAGATAGAGGCGCCAGATCATCAGCGCCCCCCGCCCGAAGGCAACCGTTCGCGGATGATGGTCGTGATCTCGATCAGGATGGACGAGTTCTTGTCCAGCACCGCCCGCGTTGCCTGATCCTTCTGCAAGTCGCGATAGAGCAGATAGAAGACAAGCAAGACCCACGGGCCATGCTCGGCCACCAGTTTCAGGATCATGTCACTTGCCATTTTGCTGCGCCTTCCAATCCTGCAGGGCTGCATTGTCGCTGACATCCACATTCGCTGGGACGGGTGCCGTGAATTGGCGAATGCCCAAAGTGGTAAAGCCTGCGGCGACAGGCTCGACGTCTTGTGGGCCTGCGGACGCCCTTAACTCATTGGCGCGCACCAATACCTCGGCGATCGAACGCTGGAATTCTTGCCCTTTCACCTGCTGGCGTGCCCCGAAATAGAAGCTGACAATGGCGCCCATCAGCCACCACAGCGGCTCGGGCACTAGCGTGATGCCCAGCATCCGGTCTGCGAACCAGACCGGGTCCACCATCGCCGCTGCGAACAGTCCTAGCGTCGACAAGGCCAAAGCGGGGCGCGGCACGCGGTTCAGGGCATCCATGAACCGGTCAAATCGACCGCGACGCGCCTGGGCGAATTCCGCTGCGAACGCCTCGATCGCGGTCATCTGCAAGCCAGCATCGCGGGCCGAGGCTGCCTCGGCGTTCTCGCGAAACACTTCCGCGGTCTCACGCACCACATTGCCGCGCCCGCCGAACAGCACGCGGATCACGTCGCCAATCAGCCCCATGCCCGCACCCGTTCCCTGTGAGCCGCATCTGTCAGGTGATAGCGCGGCGCGATGAACTCCTCGGCGCGTTTGATCCAACCGCCTTTCCCGCCATCCTTACGCCGCGCGTATTTTCTGGACGCCGGGCGACGATCCGCCAGACGATAGTAATAGTTGCGCCGCTCGATCCCGTAGGCATCCACCAGATGGTCCGGCGCGGCCTCCATTGCGGCACGCGCGATGCCCAAGGTCTGCGGTCCAAGCGCCCCATCCTGCGACAGCGCATAGCCCATCTTGGCCAGCAGCCGCTGCAGGATCCTCACAGCATTTCCGCCCGCGTTGACATTCATGTCGAACACAGAGGCCTGCAGGGGTTCGGGCAGTTCGTTAAGCCGGGGCTTATAGAAGTAGTGCTTTAGGAAGATGTCGCGCGCCTGCGCGCGAGTCAGACGTTTAACGTCAGACGGCGTGATCTTACCATCACCATCTAGATCCAGGCCCAACCTGCGCATGGTATGGATCGTGACCCCGAAATTTGTCGCCCCGCCGGGATCATCGGGGTCATTTACATAGCCGCCTTCACGGGCGACGATCTGATCTGCAATCTCTGTGACGCTCTGCATCCGGGCCTTCCCCGCGTTTGAAACACGGGGATAAGGCTGCGAAAGTCAGGTTAACAATGTCGAAATCAGTCGGTCGGTTCGACGTAGACGCCGCTTTCTTTCAAGCTGTCCACCACCTCTTTCGGCATGTATTCCTCGTCATGTTTGGCAAGGATTTCAGAGGCTTCGAAGACGCCATCGATATACGTCCCGGTGCCGATCATGCCTTGGTTCTCTGCAAACAGGTCGGGCAGCACGCCGGTATAGCGCACGGGCACGGTTTCCGCCCCATCAGTCACCGAGAAGCTGACCGTTTCCCCCTGTCCGCGTACGATCGAGCCGTCAGACACCAGCCCGCCCATGCGGAACACCTCGTCTGCGCGGGGCGGTTCGGCGATCACCTCGGTGGGCGAACGGTAATAGTTGATCCCGTCCTTCAGCGCGTACCCAATCAGTCCGGTCGACAGCGCCAACGCGACGAATGCCAGAACGATGATCTGGATGCGACGGGTTTTCTTCAAGCTTTTCAGACCGGCCATTTCAGGATCCTTTTCAATCTCTTACGGGAAGACCGGGGGCATCATCAGCCCGGTGGTTTCATCTTCGCCCAGCATCAGGTTGGCGTTCTGCAGCGCCTGCCCGGACGATCCCTTACACAGGTTATCCAAGGCCGAAACGACCAAGGCGCGACCGGGAATACGGTCGCCTGCAACACCCAGATGGCACTGGTTCGATCCCATCACCTGCCCCATGCCCGGCAGCTTGCCGAAGGGCAGCACGGTGACGAAGGGCTCGTCTGCGTATTGCGCAACAAGGGCTTCGTGGATTGCCTGCGGATCGCCGTCTACATAGCAGTCGGCCAGAATGCCCCGGTTCACCGGCACCAGATGCGGCGTGAACTGGATGCGCACATCGCGGCCCGCCAGCATGGAAAACTCTTGATCGAACTCACCCAGATGGCGGTGGGTGCCGCCTTGTGCATAGCCCAACACATCGGTCGAGCGTTCGGCAAACAGCATGTTTTCCTTCAGCGACCGGCCCGCCCCCGAGATGCCGTTCTTCAAGTCACAGATGATCCGGTCCAGATCGACCAGCCCACCCGAAATCAGCGGGCGCAACGCATATTGCACAGTCGCCGCGTTACAACCCGTGCCCGCCACCAAACGCGCGTTTTTGATGTCGTCGCGATAGAACTCGGTCAGGCCATAAACGGCGGTTTTCTGCAGCTCGACCGCCACGTGCGGGGCGCCGTACCATTTTTCGTATTCCGCCGGATCGCGCAGACGGAAATCCGCTCCCAGATCGACGACTTTCACGTTCTCGGGCAGGTCACGCACCAGTGCCTGGCTCAGGCCATGCGGCAGCGCTGCAAAGGCCAGATCCACGTTTGAGAAGTCGATCTCGTCCATTTTGACCAGCTTCGGCAGATCCAGATGCCGCAGATGGGGATAGACATCCGACATCTCTTGCCCGGCCTTACGGTCGGCGGACAGGGCGACGATCTCCATCGACGGATGGGTGGCGATCAGGCGGACAAGCTCGGCACCCGTGTAGCCGGACGCACCAAGAATGGCGATTTTGTGGGTCATTCAGACCTCCTGCGAATTCGAAGGATAGATAGGTGTTTTGCATGCGCCTTGCAATCAGGCGGCTTCGAAAGCGATCTTTCGTCGCAGAAACTGGGTCGCGCGATTGGAAACTTGGACCGGATCCCCAGTCGTCAGGAACTTCGACTCCGTCCCCGTTCCACGCATCTTGGGATGGCGTTCAAGGTAGTCTGCAAGGCTTTCCGCCACCAGATTGGCTTGACTATAGACCTTCACGTCTGCGCCCAACGCGTCCTGGAATTCCTTTTCCATCAGCGGATAGTGGGTGCAGCCCAGAATGGCGGCCTCGGGCTTGGGCATCTTACGCTTCAACGCGTCCACATGGCTGCGCACCAGCGCCTCGGCCAAGATCATGTCGCCGTCTTCGATGGCATCCACGACACCACCACAGGCCTGCGCCTCGACATCCACGCCGATGGCGCGGAAGGCCAGTTCACGTTGGAAGGCGCGGCTCGAGACGGTGGCGGGGGTGGCAAACAGCGCGACATGCTTCACCTCGACCTCGCGCGGGGGCGAGTTGTCGCCCCACTGGCGTTCGGTCAGCGCTTCGATCAGAGGCACAAACACGCCCAGCACCCGCTTGTCTGTCGGGATCCAGCTTTCCTGCATCCGGCGCAGCGCGGCTGCCGAGGCGGTGTTACAGGCCAGAATAACCAGATCGCAGCCCTGATCCCACAAAGCCGATACAGCCTTGGTGGTCAGGTCGTAGACATCATCCGCGTCCCGTACCCCGTACGGTGCGTGCGCGTTGTCGCCGTAATAGACAAAATCCACATCTGGCAGGCGCTTCGAGACCGCGTCCAGAACCGTTAATCCGCCCAGACCGCTGTCGAAAATTCCTACTGCCATCGCCTTATGCCTTGTGCTTGTCCTCGAACTCGAACCCATAGGTGCTTTGAGCACCGGGGGTCTTGGACAAGGCATAGGTCCGATCGCGCAGGAAATCCATCATGGATTTGGCGTCTTTGGCATATTCGCTCCATTCCGCTGGCAAAATCGGCTGACCGACCGACAAGCTCACCGGTTTGTCGGTTCGCTTTCCGAATTCACGGATCAAAAGCGCCATGCGCAGCGTCACGTGCAAATGGCTCGCCACCTGAAAACTGCGCGAATTGTGGCCGTGGAAGCAGATCGGCACCACTGTCGCATTGGACTTCGCGATCAAGCGCGCCGTAAATCGTCGCCAGCCGGGATCAAGCGGCGTGCCGAACGGCTTTTGCGCGGTCGAGACTGTGCCGCCGGGGAAAATCCCAATCGCGCCACCCTCCGCCAGATAGCTGCGCGCGGCATTGCGTGTCTCAAGGTTCACCTTCATCGCCTCGCGCGTTTCGGCGAAGTCAACGGGCAGGATTACGCGGTTCAGATCCTCGGCCTTGCGGAAAACCTGATGGGCCAGAATGCGGAAATCGCCACGATGGCGGCTAAGGATATGGCCCAGAACCAGCCCATCCAGAATACCGTAGGGGTGGTTGGCGACCACGATCAAAGGACCGTCGCGCGGAATCAGATCCAAAGATCCTTCAACAAAATCAAGCGACAGCCCGTAGCGCTCGACCATCACCTGCCAAAAGTCCCGCCCCTGCGCGACATCGGCGTCATAGCCATGCGCGCGTTTGATCAGGCGCAGCCGCCCGGTTGCGTTCTCCATGACCCGGATAACCGCGCGGCCGGGGCGCGTTTCGGCGCTGTGGGCATAAGTGATGTCGCGGGCGACGTGTCTGCTCATCTGCGTGATCCTTGATGGACGCCTTATCTGGCAGCGCGATGTAACAGCATTATGTCGCCCACTGAACCCTTATTCCGCAGCCTCTTGGACCGGACCAGTCCCATCGAATTTTGCCCATAGCGCGCGGCGCTTGGTGTCTGCCGCGACGACGCTCGCCTCTTTCACCGGGCCGAAACCACGGATCGACAGAGGCAGCGCGGCGATCTCCAGCGCGACTTCGGCGTTGGCGTCGGTCAAGCCTGCCGCCAAACGCTGCATGTCGGCCTCGTAGTCGGCAATCAGTTTGCGTTCAGTCACACGTTCTTCGGACCGGCCAAAGGGATCAAGCGCGGTGCCGCGCAGCCCTTTCATCTTGGCCAGAAGCGGTGCCGCACGTTCGAACCACGCCCCAAAGGCGCGCTTCTTCGGGCGACCGACGGGATCCGTGCCGCTCAGCATTGGCGGTGCAAGGTGATAGGTTAGCTTCAGGTCACCATCGAACTCGGCCTCGGCTTTGGCGCGGGTTTCGCACAACAGGCGCGCGACCTCGTATTCGTCCTTGTAGGCCAACAACTTATGATAGCCCTTCGCCACGGTTTCCTGCAGTTCTTCCGGCATCGCACCCACGAAATCGCGATACTTCTGCGCCAGCGCTTCATTCTGATACTTCACCAGATGATCCGCGCGGAAGTCGATGATATCAGCCAGAGATTTCGGCAGTTCAACTACGTCTTCCTGTGTGAACTTCGCGGCCTCTTCCGGGAAAGCAACCGCCCAACGTCCCAGTTCAAACGCGCGCTTGTTGCGGTCTGGAGCTTGGCCGTTCAGGTCAATTGCATGCATCAAGGCCTCATGCGTCAACGGAACGTAGCCAGCCTGCCACGACGCGCCCAGCACCATCATGTTGGAAAAGATGCTGTCGCCCATCAACACCCGCGCCAACTCGCTTGCGTCGAACATCGACAAGCGATCGCGCAGACGCGCTTGCAAGGACAGTTGAAGCTGGTCGCCCGGAATGGTGAAATCCGTGTTCTGGGTGAATTCGCCGGTCACGGTTTCGTGGCTGTCCACCACGGCGCCTGTGCGCCCGGTTTTGGTCAGGCCCAATGTCGTTGACGCCGCCGAGACCACCAGTTCACACCCGATCAGCGCGTCGCATTCTCCGGTTGCCACACGAATAGCCGAGATATCTTCAGGCTTCTCTGCCAACCGCAGATGAACTGTGACCGCTCCACCCTTCTGAGCAAGGCCGGCCATCTCCATCATGCCAGCACCCTTGCCGTCGATATGCGCCGCCTGTGCCATCACGGCCCCGATGGTCACAACGCCGGTGCCGCCGACGCCGGTGATTACCGTGTTGAACGTACCATCAATCTTCGGCAGTTCGGGCATGGGTAGGTCCGGCAGGTCAATCTCGGCAGTCGCAGCCTTTTTCAGCGTCGCGCCTTCCACAGTCACGAAGCTGGGGCAGAAGCCGTTCACGCAGCTGAAATCCTTGTTGCAGCTGGACTGGTCGATGGCGCGTTTACGGCCCAGCTCGGTCTCGACGGGAACGATAGACACACAGTTCGACTGCACGCCACAATCTCCGCAGCCCTCGCAAATATCCGTATTGATGAAGACCCGCTTGTCTGGATCCGGGAACAGTCCCCGCTTGCGGCGGCGACGCTTTTCGGCCGCGCAGGTCTGGATATAGAGGATGATCGACACCCCCTTCAAATCCCTGCATTTTTCTTCAATGGGTAGCAGTTCGTCGCGCGAATGCATGCTCACCCCGCTGGGGAACGCACCTCGGTCGACATCCTCTTTGTCGTCATAGACAACGAAGATATTCTTCACGCCCATCGCCAGCACTTCGCGGGCAATGCGGGGCGCGTCCAGGTCGCCTTCGTTGGTCTGTCCGCCGGTCATCGCAACCGCGTCGTTGTAGAGGATTTTGTACGTGATGTTCACATCCGCCGCCAAAGCCGCACGGATCGCCAGAATGCCCGAGTGATTGTAGGTCCCGTCGCCAAGGTTCTGGAACACGTGTTTGGTGTTCGAGAACGGCGCCTCGCCGATCCAGTTCACGCCCTCGCCGCCCATCTGGGTCGATCCCAGCGTCGAGCGATCCATCCACTGCACCATATAGTGACACCCGATCCCCGCATATCCGCGGCTGCCATCCGGCAGCTTGGTCGATGTATTATGCGGGCAGCCCGAGCAGAAATAGGGCAAACGCGCCGCGATATTGGGAGCGTTATCTGCCCCGCGCGCCTGTGCCAGCGCGTCCAGCCCGGCTTTAACGGCCTCGGTGCCGCGACCCTCTTCGACCAGAATATCGCCCAGCTTTTCGGCGATCATGATCGGGTCCAGGGCATAGCGCGTCGGGAACAGCTCTAATTGGCGTCCGTTTTCCCAGGTGTCGCCTTTGTGCCAGCCGTAGACGCGGCGCCCCCGGCGATCATCAAAGATGGCTTCCTTGATCTGCACCTCGATCAGCTTACGCTTCTCTTCGACGACAACGATCAGATCGAGCCCCTCGGCCCATTCGTGGAAGGACTGCATGTCCAGCGGCCAGGTTTGTCCGACCTTGTAAGTGGTGATGCCCAGACGCTCGGCCTCGGCCTCGTCAATGCCCAGCAGGCTCATCGCATGGACCAAATCCAGCCAGTTCTTGCCAGCTGCGACAAATCCGATCTTGGCACCCGGCTTGCCCCAGACGCGCTTGTCGATGCGGTTGGCGCGGGCGTATGCCTCGGCCGCGAAACGTTTATAGTCGATCATCCGCGCTTCTTGCGGGATGCGGTCGTCGATCAGACGGATGTTCAGCCCGCCTTCGGGCATATCGAACTCGGGCGTGACCAGCTGCATCCGATCGGGACGGCCATCTACGACCGAGGTTGCCTCGACCGTGTCTTTCATCACTTTCAACCCGGCCCACAGGCCCGAAAAGCGACTCAGGCCATAGCCGTAAACACCAAAGTCGATGATCTCCTGCACGCCTGCAGGGCTGAGCACCGGGATATAGGCATCCACCATCGCCCAGTCGGACTGATGCAGCACGGTCGAGCTTTCGCCCGTATGGTCATCCCCCATCGCCATCAGCACGCCACCTTTCGGCGACGAACCCGCCATATTGGCGTGACGCATCACATCGCCGGTGCGGTCCACGCCCGGCCCTTTGCCGTACCACAGCCCGAACACGCCATCACGCGCACCTTCACCGCGCACTTCTGCTTGTTGGCTCCCCCACAAAGCGGTGGCGGCCAGATCTTCGTTCAGGCCCGGTTGGAACAGGATGTCATTTTCACCCAGCACGCCTTGGGCGCGCGACATCCACAGGTCCACCGCCCCCAAGGGGGATCCGCGATACCCGGTCACATAGCCAGATGTGTTCAGCCCTGCGCGCCGGTCCCGCTCACGCTGCGTCAGCATCAAACGCACCAGCGCCTGCGTGCCATTCAGCAGCACCTGATCCTTCGTCAGGTCAAACCGGTCGTTCAGCGTGATTTCTGGCTTACCCATAACGTACCTCCCAATACGAAAAGCTAGCTGGAGACGGACCTCCAATTTAGGTCACAATATACGACCTATTATTTATAGGTCAACATATATGACCCATCAAAAAGGGTCCAATCACAATCCGTTCTGGCATTCATCACGATTCTGATGGTAGCAGTATGTACAGGTTACACGCTAACAGGGATTGGTTCGTTCGTCATGGACTGGGATAAACTCAGAATATTTCACGCCGTGGCAGACGCCGGATCGCTGACCCATGCGGGCGACGCGCTTCATTTGTCCCAATCTGCCGTATCGCGCCAGATCCGCGCGCTCGAGGAAGGGCTGAATGCCACGCTGTTTCACCGCCACGCACGTGGGTTGATTTTGACCGAACAGGGCGAGCTTCTGTTTGACGCAACCAAAGCGATGAACCACCGCCTCGAAGCCGCTGTCGCTCGCATTCGGGACAGCAAGGAAGAGGTTTTTGGCGAACTGCGGGTTACGACCACAACCGCCTTTGGTTCGATGTGGCTGGCCCCGCGCCTGCCCAAGCTCTATGAAGCCTATCCCGATCTGCGCATTGACCTGATGCTGGAGGAACGCGTTCTGGACCTGCCCATGCGCGAGGCGGATGTGGCCATCCGCATGAAAGAACCCAGTCAGGCAGACCTGATCCGCAAACGATTGATGGACGTGCATATGCGTCTCTACGCGACACCCAGCTATCTAGAGGCCAACGGCACGCCTGAAACGCTCGAGGACCTGTCGAAGTTTCGCCTGATCTGCCAGAACACCTCGGCCGCGCAGGTCAGCGCAGGGGCTGCCTTGGTACGCGAGCTTCTGACCTATGATGTCGGATCGCTTTTGACGGTGAATAACTATTTTGGTGTGCTGCAATCCGTCCTGAACGATCTAGGGATCGGCGTCCTACCGGACTATATCACGCATGATTTCCCGCAATTGACGCGCGTTCTGCCGGATATCGAAAGCAAGGACATCCCTGTTTATCTGGCCTATCCCGAGGAGTTGCGCGCCTCGAAACGGATCGAGGCCTTCCGAGATTTTGTCACTTCAGAACTGGCTGCGCAGCGCCGCAGCATGGCAAGCTAAGAAATACATTCGCGAATAGTGATGCGAACACGCAACACTCACTGACACGCATTTTGGCCTTATTTTGCTCGCCTTGCCGTTCCTTTACCGCGTTAAGTTTATATAATCATTGAACTATCTGAAGGGGAGTTGACCCTAGGGCAGGCATTCGCCGGCAAAACACGCCCTAGGCATGCGCAAAATGCATAGCTGCAATGCAGCATTTTACCTTGAAGCGACTCATTCCCCCTCCTAAATCAGGTTCAAAGCCGATGGTTGAGCATCGCTCTAGTCGGTTTTTACCTCCCTGTTGGACTTGGCCGGGCTTTGCCCGGCCTTTTTTTTGCCCGAACGCCCCATGTTCCTGCAAAACAAGGCATCCAGACCCTTTCCCAATCGCCCCCCTTCCCCTAAAAGGCGCAGCAACTGACTTTGATATCGTGCGTGCGCGAGTCGATGTCGCTGCAACGCCGAAGGGGACCCCGCATGAGCGAGCCGAAAATCACCACTGATCTGATTGAAGCACATGGCCTGAAGCCGGATGAGTACGAGTTGATCCTCGAAATCATCGGACGCGAACCGACCTTCACCGAGCTTGGAATTTTCTCGGCCATGTGGAACGAGCACTGTTCCTATAAGTCGTCGAAAAAATGGCTGCGCACCCTGCCGACCGAAGGCCCTCAGGTGATCTGTGGTCCGGGCGAAAACGCGGGCATCGTGGATATCGGCGACGGTCAGGCCATCGTGTTCAAGATGGAAAGCCACAACCACCCCTCGTACATCGAGCCCTACCAAGGTGCGGCCACCGGCGTGGGCGGCATTCTGCGTGACGTCTTCACCATGGGCGCCCGCCCGATTGCCGCGATGAACGCGCTCAGCTTTGGCGAGGTGGATCACCCCAAGACCAAGCGTCTGGTCAACGGCGTGGTTGAAGGCATCGGCGGATACGGCAACTGCTTTGGTGTTCCGAATGTGGGCGGTGAAGTCCGCTTCCACCCGGCCTATAACGGCAACTGCCTTGTGAACGCTTTCGCTGCCGGTCTGGCGGACGCAGACAAGATTTTCTATTCGGCCGCATCGGGCGTCGGTATGCCCGTCGTGTATCTTGGCGCAAAAACCGGCCGCGACGGCGTTGGCGGTGCAACTATGGCCTCGGCCGAATTCGACGATACCATCGAAGACAAGCGTCCCACCGTTCAGGTCGGCGACCCCTTCACTGAAAAACGTCTGATGGAAGCTACGCTGGAGCTGATGCAAACCGGCGCCGTGATCTCGATCCAAGACATGGGCGCGGCTGGTCTGACCTGCTCGGCTGTCGAGATGGGCGACAAGGGTGGTCTGGGCGTCAAGCTGAACCTCGAAGACGTTCCGCAGCGCGAAGACAATATGACCGCCTACGAGATGATGCTGTCCGAAAGCCAAGAGCGAATGTTGATGGTTCTGAAGCCGGAACTGGAAGCAGAAGCCCGCGCTGTGTTCGAAAAGTGGGATCTGGACTTCGCCATCGTCGGTGAAACCATCGCCGAAGACCGCTTCCTGATCATGCATCACGGCGAGGTCAAAGCCGACCTGCCGCTGTCGCCCCTGTCGGGCCGCGCCCCTGAATATGACCGTCCGTGGGTCGAGACTCCTGCGGCAGAAGAACTGGCTGATGTGCCGGAGATCGACGCGATCGACGGCCTGAAAGCGCTGATTGGCTCGGCCAACCACGCCGCCAAGCAGTGGGTCTATGAACAATATGACCACATGGTTATGGCAGACACCGTGCGTGCCCCCGGTCTGGGTGCAGGCATCGTACGCGTGCATGGCACCGACAAGGCCGTGGCCTTCACCTCGGACGTGACGCCGCGCTATGTGAAAGCCAACCCGCTGGAAGGTGGCCGTCAGGCCGTGGCCGAAGCTTACCGCAACCTGACCGCTGTTGGCGCCAAGCCGCTGGCCACCACCGACAACCTGAACTTCGGCAATCCCGAAAAGCCCGAAATCATGGGCCAGTTCGTCGGCGCCATCAAAGGCATCGGCGAGGCTGTGGCCGCGCTGGACGTGCCGATCGTCTCGGGCAACGTCTCGCTTTATAACGAGACTGACGGCCAGGCGATCCTGCCGACCCCGACCATCGGTGCCGTGGGCCTGCTGGACAGCCTTGATGACATGATTGGCGGTGTTGCTCGCGAAGGTCACGTGGCACTGGTCGTCGGCGAAACCAACGGACATCTGGGCCAATCCGCCCTGCTGGCCGAAGTCTTCAACCGCGAAGACGGCGACGCGCCCCATGTCGATCTGGACGCCGAGAAGCGCAATGGCGACTTCATCCGCGCCAACCGCGCGCTGATCAAAGCCTGTTCGGACCTGTCGGACGGTGGTCTGGCCTTGGCTGCGTTCGAGATGGCGGAAGCTGGCGAAGTTGGTGTCCAACTGGACGCCTCGGATACGCCCACCCTGTTTGGTGAAGATCAGGCGCGCTATCTGGTGGCCTGTAACTTTGATCAGGCCGAGGCGCTGATGATCGAAGCCGGCCGCGCTGGCGTTCCGATCACCACGGTTGGCCGTTTCACCGGTGACAGCGTGAAGATGGGCGGTTCGGAAGCCCCTCTGGCGGAACTGGCCCAGATCTTCCGCACCGGTTTCGATCAGGCGCATTCGTAAATGACAGGCCCGGTGCCACTGGCGCAGGATCCTTCGACGCTGACCGCTGATTGTGCGGGCTGTATGGGGCTGTGCTGCGTGTCTCCGGGCTTTGACGCAGGCGATGACTTCGCTTTCGACAAACGTGCGCTTGCGCCCTGCCGCCACCTTGGCCCGGACAACCTATGCCGCATCCATGAAACCCTGTCCGATCAGGGCTTTCCGGGCTGTGCCAAGTTCGACTGCAAGGGCGCAGGGCAATATGTGACTCAGCAAATCTTCCCGCGCAAACGCTGGCGCAAGGATCGCGAGACGCTGGAAGCCATTTCCGAGGCCTATCGCCGGATGCGTGCCGTCTGTGACATGGCCGAGCTTCTGCATCTGGCCGCGCGCTTGCCGCTCTCTGCCACGCAAGAGGCCGCCCGCCGTGACATGCTGGATCGCCTACTACCGGACCCTGCATGGACCGCCGACGACTTGGCCCAAGCCGAGGAAACCGGGCTTCTGTCTGACGCCCGCGCCGTTCTGACCAGTTTTCGTGATGCCGCATTGCGCCGCTAGGCCTTGCAGCCCCCCTGCCCCACACATAAGTTAAACAAAACAGATACGAGGTTTCGCCCATGGTCATGGAAGCATCCAAAATCGAAGACCTGATCCGCGCAGGTTTTCCCAACGCCCAGATCACCATTACCGATCTGGCGGGGGACGGGAACCATTGGGCGGCCGAGGTCGTGGATGAAAGCTTCCGCGACATGAACCGCGTACAGCAACAACGCGCCGTGAACGCCACCGTGCGCGAGCAGATCGACAGCGGCGAACTGCACGCTCTGGCGCTGACGACCAAGGTTCCAGAATAATCACTCTCCGCTCAATGAGCGGCCTGACACAACCGACAAACGAATGCGCCCCGGCGCCTAAGGATACAAAATGACCGACGCAAAAACACGCATCGACGAAACCGTCAAAGCCAATGACGTGGTGCTTTATATGAAGGGCACGAAAGAGATGCCGCAATGCGGGTTCTCGTCCCGCGTGGCTGGCGTTCTGAATTACATGGGCGTGGACTATGCCGGTGTGAACGTACTGGCGGATGAAGAAATCCGTTCGGGCATCAAGGAGTATTCCGACTGGCCGACCATCCCGCAGCTTTACGTCAAAGGCGAGTTCGTGGGCGGTTGTGACATCGTGACCGAGATGACCCTGTCGGGCGAGCTGGACACGTTGTTTGCTGACAACGGTGTGGCGTTTGACAAAGACGCCGCTGACAAGATCCGCGAAGCCAACGCATAAGGGATCTGGGGCGCTGCCCCCGCATGATTTTCCTTTGGAAATTCATGCTCCCCCGGGATATTTTAGACAAGAAAAAGGCGCGTCGAGTTTTCGGCGCGCCTTTGTATTTTGTTTGGCTGTCAGGTGTCAGTCTGCCTTAAGGCGTTCCTCGACCGAGGCGGCCATGGCTTCGGTCCGTGCCGCGATTTCAGCCAATGTATCCGTGACCGACGCAGGGACCACCGGCACCTCGACCTTCTGAGGCCCAGCGTTTTTCAGCGCTTCAATCTCGCGCTCCAGCTCGGCCACACGGCGTTCGGTCAGCTTGACCTTGTCTTCCATCCCGGCGGTCTTATCAGCCAGCATCAGGCCGGACATCAGCAACATCCGGCTTTCGGTCAGGTTCGTAATCTGGCTAACCAAAACCGAGGCCTCGGTATCCAGCATCGCCGCTGCGGCTTTCAGGAAGTGTTCTTCGCCTTCCTGACAAGCAACTTCAAAGCTGCGGCTGCCGATCGTGATCATGACGTCAGGCATGAGGCTCCTCCTCGGTTACAGGGGTGGCATCGGCTGCGGTCATGGCGGTCAACTCGCTGAGGACGGCGTCCAGTTCGGCCCGATCTGCCTGCTGCGTCGCGCGCAAGGCGGACAGTTCGTCGCCCATCGCCTCGTTGATCAGCGCAGGCTCCACCACGCCGGTGGCGGCAGCGGCCCGCAACGCGTCGCTCGAGTTGCGCAGCTCTTGATTGGTTTGGCGCAGCGCATCTGCTGACGCTTCGGCCTGCGCAAGCTGTGCCTGTAGTTGAGACAGCGCGTTCTCAACAACAACCAGCTTCTCGCTCATCTGGTCCTTCAGCGTCGACAGACGTTCGTTCAGTTGCGCGTTTGCCGTGCGTTCCTCGTCCAACTGCCGGTTCAGCGCGTCGACCTCATCGGCGTTTCCGGCCGGAAGGTCTGCCCATTTATCAAGCCCCGCGTTAATCCGCTCCAGCGCCGTTGTAATGCGCGTCTCGAGTTCGGAGATATCACTCATAATATGCCCTGTTTAATTCGCTCGCTTCGATCTTGTCACAAGCCTGCCAAACACTCAACGCCCAGTGGCACTTCGGCGCAGTCAATCGCGATTCGTCGCCATATCCTGCGCAATTGGTGCAAATCGGGCTTTAACGTCCCGCTCATGGACGCAATTACAGACACATAGCCCCACCAAACCGCCCCAAAGCCTTGCTTTGCTTGACCCAACCGGCAGGCCTGCTATCAGGGGCCAATCTTTACTTAGCCAAAGGACTCGGACCTTGGATATCGCTGCTCTTGCCAAAGCACACCCCGATCACTGGAAAAAAGCCGCTGCGATCCGCGCCTTGACGCTGGATGCAGTTGCTGCCGCCAATTCCGGCCACTCCGGCATGCCGATGGGCATGGCCGATGTGGCAACCGTGCTGTTCGAAAACCACCTGAAGTTTGACCCCGCTGCGCCGCGCTGGGAAGACCGCGACCGGTTCATCCTGTCCGCGGGTCACGGCTCGATGCTGATCTATTCGCTGCTCTATCTGACGGGCTACAAAGACGTCACGCTGGACCAGATCAAGAACTTCCGTCAGTGGGGCGCAATCACTGCGGGCCACCCGGAATACGGCCATGTATCGGGTGTCGAGACCACCACCGGCCCGCTGGGTCAGGGCATTGCCAACGCTGTTGGTTTCGCAATGGCGGAAGAGATCCAGCGCGCGCATTTCGGCAAGAAGATCGTTGACCACTACACCTATGTCATCGCGGGCGATGGCTGCCTGATGGAAGGTATCAGCCAAGAGGCCATCGGCCTTGCCGGGCGTCACGAGCTGTCGAAGCTGATCGTTCTGTGGGACAACAACGACATCACCATCGACGGTAAAGTGTCGCTGTCCGATCGCACCGATCAGGTTCAGCGTTTCAAGGCCTCGGGCTGGCACGTGCAGGAAATCGACGGTCACGATCCCGAGCAGATTGACGCTGCCATCACCAAAGCGAAATCGACGGGCAAGCCGTCGATGATCGCGTGCAAAACGCATATCGCTCTGGGCCACGCGGCACAGGACACCTCGAAAGGTCACGGCGCCCTGACGGATGCCGAGCAGCTGGCCGCCGCCAAAGAAGTCTATGGCGCGCCGCAGGGGGCGTTCGAAGTGCCTGCCGACGTGAAAGCACAGTGGGAAGCCATGGGCGCACGCGGCGCAGAAGCCCGCGCTGAATGGGACGCACGTTTCGCCAGCATTTCTGACCGCAAGCAGGGCGAGTTCAAACGCGCCTACGCGCTGGACGCCCCGAAGAAGCTGGCCTCGGTAGTGCGCAAACTGAAGAAAGAGATTGCCGAGAGCAAACCCGCCGTTGCGACCCGCAAGTCGTCGGAAATGGCGCTGTCGGTGATCAACCCGGTGATGCCGGAAACCGTGGGCGGCTCGGCTGACCTGACCGGTTCGAACAACACCAAAACTGGTGATCTGGGCATCTTTGACACCGATAACCGTGGTGGCCGCTACGTCTATTGGGGCATCCGCGAGCACGGCATGGCTGCTGCAATGAACGGCATGGCTCTGCATGGCGGCATCCGCCCCTACGGCGGCACCTTCTTCGTCTTCACCGACTATGCCCGCCCCTCGATGCGTTTGGCTGCACTGATGGGCATTCCGACCGTGTTCGTGATGACCCACGATTCGATCGGCGTTGGCGAAGATGGCCCGACCCACCAGCCGGTCGAGCATCTGTCGATCTGCCGCGCGACCCCGAACAGCTACACCTTCCGCCCGGCGGACACGGTGGAAACGGCGGAAGCTTGGGAAATCGCACTGACCGAGAAAGAGACGCCCTCGACCCTGGTTCTGACCCGTCAGAACCTGCCGACCGTCCGCACCGACTACAAACAGAAAAACCTGACCGCTCAGGGTGGGTACGTTCTGGCCGATGCGGAAGCTGGCAAGCGTCAGGTGATCCTGATCGCCACCGGTTCGGAAGTGTCGCTGGCGATGGAAGCCCGTGCACAGCTGGAAGCCCAAGGCATTGGCACCCGCGTCGTGTCCATGCCCTGTATGGAGCTGTTTGCCCAGCAGGACGAAGCCTATCGCCGCAAGGTTCTGCCCGCTGGTCCCGTACGTGTTGGTGTCGAAGCCGCCGTCCGCGATGGTGGTTGGGACAAACTGCTACTGGGTGAGCGCGGCCGCGAAGCCAAGCAAGCCTTTGTCGGCATGACCGGCTTTGGCGCCTCGGCTCCGGCTGGCGTGCTGTTCGAGAAGTTCGGCATCACCACCGACAATGTCGTGGCAAAAGCAAAAGAGCTTCTGGGCTAAGCAGCGGAATTTTGCAAAATTCCGATGAAAAATCTTCGAAGATTTTTCGGCCTCACTGAAATGAACGCCCCGCCAATTGGTGGGGCGTTTTCTTTATGCCTTTTAAACCTGCCCCAGATCGGACAGTCTGCGCCTGTTTTGTCAAAGGATGCCAACGTGCTGTCAGCTCTTAGCGAAAACCATCGTGGCGCGCTGTTCATGGTCTTCGCCATGGCCGCTTTTGCGCTCGAGGATATGGCGCTGAAAGCCGCGGCGCGCGATATCCCAATCGGACAGGCGGTTGCGCTGTTTGGGTTGGGTGGTTTGGTTGTCTTTGCGATGGTCGCCCGCGCACAGGGGACGCGGATCTTCCACACGGATCTACGCTCGCCCGTTCTGATCTGGCGGTCGCTGTCCGAGATCGCAGGACGCATGTTCTACGCGCTGGCGATTGCTCTGACCCCGCTGTCCAGCGCCTCGGCCATCTTGCAGGCAACGCCTCTGGTCGTCGCATTGGGGGCGGTCGTTTTCTTCAAAGAGCAAGTTGGGATACGCCGCTGGCTGGCCATATTCGTGGGCTTCATCGGAGTTCTGATGATTCTGCGCCCAGGACTGGACGCGTTTGACCCTCTGTCGATCTTCGCGGTGCTTGGGATGCTCGGGTTTGCTGGGCGCGATCTGGCCACCCGCGCCAGCCCAGCAACATTGAACGCGGCGCAGTTGGGTGTAGCCGGGTTCGCGGTTTTGACTGTCTCTGGGCTCGTCTTGATGGCTGTTTCTGGAGAGGTCGGCCCAATGACTCCGGCGGCCAGCGGATACATCATGCTGACCATTGTTTGCGGCGTTCTTGCTTATGGCGCACTGACGCTGGCGATGCGGACCGGAGAGGTCTCGATCGTCACGCCCTTCCGCTACTCGCGCCTGCTCTTCGCGCTCGTTCTAGGCGTCGTAGTGTTCCACGAGCGTCCCGACATGATGACGCTGGCGGGCAGTGCTGTCATTGTCCTCAGCGGGCTGTTTTTGCTCAGCCGGTCAAAGCCAACAGCTTAAGCTTTTCCCTTGAAGATCGCGCCCCAGATCGGGCCGATCACCCATGTTGCCAAGGGAATGATCAGCACGCCAAGCGCAAGGCCCAGCACGCCATCCAGCGCCGCCGTGACGGCCCATTCCACCGCGCCTGCGAATTGCGGCACCGCATGGGCGGCAGCCACGGCCATGTGATGAATGGTGTCATAGGGCAGATGCCAGCCCAGCTCGTGCAGCCCGTGTACGATGATCGAGCCGCCGACCCAGATCATTGCCGCCGTGCCCACGATGGTCAGCAGTTTCATAACGTACGGCATCGCCTTCACGATCCCACGCCCCAGCGCCTGCGTCACCGAAAGCCGCGCGTTATTGGCAAGATAGAGGCCGAAGTCATCCGCCTTCACGATCAGCGCGACCGAGCCATAGACCGCCACAGTGATGCCCACAGCCGCGACCGCCAGCGTGGCGGCCTCCATCCAGAAATTGCTGTTCGGGATCCCTGACAGGATGATGGTCATGATCTCGGCCGATAGGATGAAATCGGTCTTGATCGCGCCAGCAATCTTAGCTTCTTCCAAGTGGGCCGGGTCGCCCTCGTCATGTTCGGCGTGATCCCACGTGTGGTCGTGCGGGAAAAGCGTATGCCAGACTTTTTCGGCCCCTTCAAAACACAGATAGGCCCCGCCCAGCATCAGAAGTGGTGCAATCGCCCAGGACGCAAAGGCGGAAAGAAGCAGCGCGATAGGAAGAAGAATGATCAGCTTGTTTTTGATCGAGCCCCACGCGATGCGCCCGATGATCGGCAGCTCGCGCTTGGCCTCAAAACCCTGCACATATTTCGGCGTCACCGCCGCATCATCAATAACGGCACCCGCCGCTTTGGCACTGGCCTTCGCCGCCTGCCCCGCGACATCGTCAATTGACGCTGCTGCGACTTTCGCAATGCCCGCCACGTCGTCCAGAAGTGCAATCAAACCGCTCATCGTACCGCCTTCACTCTCATTGTACTCAACTTGGGGCGAATCTAGCGAAACCGCTTAGAAGGGCAAGGGCAGGACCGGCTGACCCTTGGAATAATTCGCCGCTGCGAAGGTTTGCGCTAACCTGCTCAGCTGCTTCACCAGATCGCAAATGTTTTCGCTATCATGCGGTTACGAATGGTGTTTTCTGGGTTGGGTGGCCTCGCCCTGAAAGGTATACCGCGTGCAAGTCTGAACACCCCTCGCGGCTCACGTATGCCGCCATGAGAAAGAGGAAACACCCATGACCGTCAAAGTCGGTATCAACGGATTTGGTCGTATCGGCCGCTGCACCCTGGCGCAGATCGCCGCGTCAGGACGCGAAGACATCCAGGTGGTGAAGGTCAACGCGACCGGCCCGCTGGAAACCGCAGCGCATCTTCTGAAATATGACAGCGTACATGGCCGCTTCCCGAACGACGTCGTTCTGGGCGAAGGCACCATGGATGTGGGCCAAGGCCCGATGCAGATGATGTCGACCTATGACATGAACGAACTGGACTGGGATGGCTGTGACGTTGTTCTGGAATGCACCGGCAACTTCAACGACGGCATCAAAGCCAAGCCGCACCTCGAACGGGGCGCCAAGAAAGTTCTGCTGTCGGCCCCCGGCACGAACGTGGACAAAACCATCGTCTGCGGCGTGAACGAAGAGATGTTGACCGCAGAAGACGTAATGGTCTCGAACGGCTCGTGCACCACCAACTGTCTGGCTCCGGTCGCCAAGGTTCTGCTGAACGCCTTCGGCATCGAAAGCGGCATCATGACCACGATCCACGCTTACACCGGCGACCAGCCGACGCTGGACCGTCGCCACAAAGACCTGTACCGCGCCCGCGCCGCCGCCATGTCGATGATCCCGACCTCGACCGGCGCAGCCAAGGCTCTGGGTGAGGTTCTGCCTGCTCTGAAGGGCAAGCTGGACGGCTCGGCTGTTCGCGTTCCGACCCCGAATGTCTCGGCTGTGGACCTGACCGTTGTGGTCGAAAAGGACGTGACCGTCGAAGACGTGAACGCCGTGATGAAAGAGCAGTCGCTGGGCGCCATGAAAGGCGTTCTGGGCTACACGGAAGAGAAACTGGTCTCGACCGACTTCAACCACACCGAAGAAAGCTCGATCTTTGCAGCTGACCAGACCAAGGTCATCGGCGGTCGTCTGGTGCGCGTTCTGGCCTGGTACGACAACGAATGGGGCTTCTCGACCCGCATGGGCGATCTGGCCGTGAAGATGGGCTCGCTGTAAGCCCCCCCTGAAAATGCAACTCTGAGAACCCCCAATGGCCCTGCCCTTGGGGGTTTTCTTTAACCTGCGTGTTTTACCTTGCCCCCACCGGTGCGGCTTGCATAATCGCTCACAACAGGCAGGAGCTTCTTTGTGACAAATCAGTTGGCCATCATTCTGGGCGCAGTAATCCTGCTGCTGGTCGGGCTGGATGTTGTCCTATGGGGTGCCGAGAACCTTCTGTTTCTCGCCAAGAAATTCCTTGAACTGACCGAGTGGGTGGCCTTCTGGCGCTAAGCCTGCGCGCCCCTAGAGCACCTGAGACAAGAACTGCCGCGTCCGCTCTTCGCGCGGGGCGTCGAAGATTTGGGCCGGTGTGCCCTCTTCTAGAATACGACCGCTTTCCAAGAAACACACCTTGTCCGCCAGTTCGCGTGCAAATCCCATTTCATGGGTGGCGAGGATCATCGTCATACCTTCTGCGCGCAAGCTGCGCAAAACGTCCAGAACCTCGGCCACCAGCTCTGGGTCGAGCGCCGACGTGATCTCGTCAAACAGCAGGATATCGGGCTGCATGGCGAGCGCACGGATGATCGCCACCCGCTGTTGTTGTCCGCCGGACAGCTGGTCAGGATAGTGGTCGATCCGATGGCCGAGGCCGAAACGGTCGAACAATTCCTCGACACGGCCCCGTTGTGCAGCACGGGACAGGCCCTTCACCCGACGTGGGGCCAGCATGACATTCTCCGCCGCGGACATATGTGGGAAGAGGTTGAAGGACTGGAAGACCAGCCCGATGCGCTGACGGATCGGCTGCGGATCCAGCCCCGGTTCAGCGATGTCGACACCGTCAAACCAAATCTCTCCATCATCGACAGGGTCCAACAGGTTCACCGCCCGCAAAAGCGTCGACTTGCCCGAACCAGAGGCTCCAATCAGGCAGACCATCTCGCCCTTCGCAACCTCAAGATCAATGCCGCGCAGCACGTGGTGATCGCCGAAGCTCTTCTGGATATTTCGTAGCGACAGCATGGGCTTACTGCTCCTGCTTGCGGCGTTTGTTCATCAAGTGATCAGCAAACCGCGTCATCGGGATGGTGATCGCCAGAAAGATAAGCGCCGCGCCTACATAGGGCGTGAAATTGGCATAGAGCGATTTGTAGACACCCGCCTGCCGGAAAATCTCGACCGGGCCAACGAAGGACAAAAGCGCCACGTCTTTTTGCAGCGCGACCACAAGGTTCATATTGGCGGGGAGCACGTTGCGCAGAGCTTGCGGCAGGATCACGTAACGCATGGTGTCGGCGTTCGAAAGCCCCAGCGACAGCGCCGCGGAGCTTTGGCTTTTGTGGATCGACCCGATACCAGACCGAATGACCTCGGCCACATAGGCAGCATAAACAAGGATCAGAGCCAAAGAGCCCCAGATATAAGGCGAATTCCACGGGCGCGGCAGACCCAGACCGGGAATGCCGAAGCCCACCAGATAGATGACCAAAATGACCGGAAGCCCGCGAAAAACGTCGGTATAGACCGTCGCAAACAGACGCAGCGGATACAGCGCAGGCTTCTGGATGTCGCGGCAGATCGCCACGAACAGACCCAAAAGCGCGATCAGCGGCGCGCACCACGCAAAGATCGCAATGTCCAAAAGGAAAGCGTCCAGCAACCCCGGAAAGGTCTTGGAAAAGACGCCCCAGTTGAAGAAGCTTTTTTTGACCGCTTCCCAGCCCGGCGCCAGTGGCACCAGCACCAGAATGGCCAGAAAGACCAAACTGGTCGAGACACCCGCGACCCACATAGAACGGCGGCGCAACGCAGCTTCATACTGCGCGCGCCGCCCCGGCATGGCCGGGTTTTCGTCTGCCTTAGTCATTCTGCGCGACGTCCGCCTTACTGGATAACCGGTACGCCAGTGGCGCCTTGCAGCCACTCGGCTTCAATCTCGGCCAGTTTGCCGCTGTCCGTAAGCGCTTGGATGGCTTCATCCACACAGGGTTTCAAGGGGCTGCCATCAGCCATTAACATGCCAAACTGATCCGGGTTTTCCGAACGCTCAGCCGGGAACTGCCCCAAAAGCGCACCGTTCTCGACCACAACAGCCGACAGGTAAAGCGCGGTTGGCAGATCAAACAGCGCCGCATCGATCTGGTTGGCTTGCAGGGCCGCGGTCACGTCGGTGTTGTCGTTATACAGCAGCACATCCTGCTCCGGAGCGATTACCTCGCCCACCATGGTTGCGCCCGTATGCGAGGCACCTGCCCCCCAAAGCAGCCCCTTGAGGACTTCCATTGTCGGCTCGCCCACTTTCTCTGTCACCGATTGGGTGGTTAGAATTGCCATCGCTGAACTGTAATACGGCAGTGAGAAATCGACGGTCTCTTCCCGCTCGGGCGTGATCGAGTATTGCTGCAGGTTGAAGTCGAAATTCTTGGCGCCAGGCTGGATCGCCTCGTCAAACGAGGTGCGGACCCAGGTGACGGCGTCATCAGAAAAGCCCATCTCATTTGCGACAGCATAGGCGACGGCGGCCTCGAATCCCTGTTTGCTTTCAGGGGCATCGTCCATAACCCACGGATAATATGCCGGGTTGCCAGTGGCGATGGTCAGAATGCCGTCGGTCAAAGTCTTGCCAGCGGCACAATGGTCAGCCGCAAATGCTGCGCTGCCCGCCAGCGATGCGCAGAGGATCGTCATCAATGTCTTCATGTCTCAAATCTCCCCAGATTGGATATTTTATCGGAGCCTAGCGCGAAGCGTTCGCGTGTTCGAGCGAAAAGAGCAATCGAAAACGGGCCATTGACCTTCTCCATAATTTGATCAAATATCCGACACCAACTCATTTTATGAAAACCGGCGTCGAATGACACACGACGCCGAAGGAGGTTTTGATGTCACCAAAGCGCCCCTTGGATTGGGCCCAGGATTTGTCCGCTGATTTTGTCGCCTACGCAGATGGGCGTCGCATTGAAGAAGTGGAGTGCATCATCCCCGACATTGTCGGAACCTCGCGCGGGAAGGCGATGCCTGCCGCGAAGTTTGATCCCGCAACCGATCTGGCCCTGCCTATCTCTCTGTTTTATCAGACGATTTCTGGCGAATATGTCGATATGGACATTGAAAACCAGTGGGTCGAGCGGGATGTCGTGCTGCGCGCTGATATGTCGACGGCCTGTGCTGTGCCGTGGTCAGAGGATGTCACGCTGCAGGTGATCTGCGACATGTATAACCGCGACGGCTCGGCGCTGGCGATTTCACCGCGTGGGCTTCTGAAACGCGTTGTGGATCTTTACGCTGCGAAAGGATGGAAACCCGTCATCGCGCCCGAGCTCGAGTTCTATCTAACCAAACCCAACCACGACCCCAATGAGCCGATTGAGCCGCCCATCGGCCGCACCGGACGTAAAGGCGCCAGTCGTCAGGTGTACTCAATGTCCGCCGTAGATGAATACGGCCCGGTGATCGACACGATCTATGACTTTGCCGAAGCACAGGGGCTTGAGATCGACACGGTCATTCAAGAAGGCGGCGCGGGTCAGATCGAGATCAACCTGAACCACGGCGACCCGATCAATCTGGCCGATCAGGTCTTCCTGTTCAAACGCACCATCCGTGAGGCCGCCTTGAAAAACGGCGTCTTCGCCACCTTCATGGCCAAGCCGATCCGCGACGAGCCGGGCAGCGCGATGCATGTGCACCAATCGATCGTGGACGCAGAGACGGGCAAGAACATCTTCTCAAACGAAGACGGATCAGCCTCGGACTTGTTCCGCTGGTTCATTGGAGGCTCGCAGAAATACATCATGGATGTGGTGCCGCTGTTTGCACCCTACGTGAACTCGTTCCGACGGATCACTGTCGACGGACAATCGGCGCCCGCGAACCTTGAATGGGCCAGCGACAACCGCACGACAGGCCTGCGCGTCCCGCATTCCAGCCCGGCCGCGCGCCGTCTGGAAAACCGCGTGATCGGGATGGACGCGAACCCCTATATCTCGATCGCAGCCTCGCTGGCCTGTGGTTATCTGGGCATGATGAACAAGGTAGAGCCGCGCGCCGAGGCCGTGAAAGAGGTCTGGGAAGTGCAAGATCCCCTGCCCGCTTCTCTGCGTGCTGCGTTGGAACTGTTCGACGAGGCGAAAGAGATGCGTGCCGTTCTGGGCGAAGAATTCTGCAAGCTCTATTCCGACATCAAGTGGGCCGAGAACGAGGAATACCAACGTGAAATCTCGCCGTGGGAGCGGCAGCATTTGCTGTTGAATGCCTAAGCGACATACGACAGAGGCTTAAAGCAAAAAGGGCGGGGAATTTCCCCGCCCTTTCTGTATCTCACTGGTGCCGGCTTTAGAAGTGTGCCGATTTCGTGGTCGACGGAACAGCCAGCGGCGGAGCGAACTTGGTCAGGTCGATGCCTTCGACGGCGGCCTTGTATTCCTCCATCGTGGGCGTGCGGCCCAGAATGGCGGACAGAACAACAACCGGGGTCGATGCCAGCAACGATTCACCCTTCTTCTCGGGCAGGTCGCCTACGACGCGGCCTTGGAACAGACGGGTCGAGGTGGCCAGAACGGTGTCACCCTTGGCAGCCTTTTCCTGGTTACCCATGCAAAGGTTACAACCGGGACGCTCAAGATACAGGATGTTTTCGTACTCGGTGCGTGCATTCTGTTTCGGGAACAGGTCGTCAAATTCAAAGCCCGAGTATTTCTCGAGCACTTCCCAGTCGCCCTCTTCCTTCAACTCGTCGATGATGTTGTAGGTCGGGGCTGCCACAACCAGCGGAGCCTTAAACTCGACTTTGCCAGTTGCCTTTTCCAGGTTCTTCAGCATCTGCGCCACGATCTTGATATCGCCCTTGTGCACCATGCACGAGCCGACAAAGCCCAGATCAACATGCTTTTCAGCGTTGTAGAACGAGATCGGACGGATCGTGTCGTGGGTATAGCGCTTGGACACGTCTTCGTTGTTCACGTCCGGGTCGGCGATCATCGGTTCATCAATGGCGTTCAGATCGACAACCACTTCTGCGAAGTACTTGGCGTTCTCATCCGGGGTCAGGGCCGGGTTGGTTCCCGACTTGATGTCCGCAATACGAGCATCCGCCTTGTTGATCAGGCCTTGCAGCAGCTGGGCTTTGTTGTCCATGCCTTTGTCGATCATGATCTGGATGCGCGATTTAGCCAGTTCCAGCGATCCGATCAGCGTCTCGTCGTTCGAGATACAGATCGAGGCTTTCGCCTTCATCTCGGCCGTCCAGTCGGTGAACGTGAAGGCTTGGTCAGCCAGCAGCGTCCCGATGTGCACTTCGATCACACGGCCTTGGAAGACGTTGTCGCCATGCTGGTCCAGCATCTGTGCCTGAGTGGCGTGCACCACATCACGGAAGTCCAGATGCTCGGCCATTTTGCCCTTGAAGGTCACTTTCACCGATTCCGGGATCGGCATCGAAGCTTCACCGGTTGCCAGCGCCAGCGCCACGGTGCCCGAGTCTGCGCCGAAGGCTACGCCTTTGGACATACGGGTGTGGCTGTCGCCGCCGATGATGACATCCCAGTCATCCACGGTGATGTCGTTCAGCACCTTGTGAATAACGTCGGTCATCGCGTGGTATTCACCCTTCGGGTCACGCGCGGTGATCAGGCCGAAATCGTTCATGAACTTCATCAGCTTGGGAATGTTGGCCTGCGCCTTCTTGTCCCACACCGACGCGGTGTGACAGCCCGACTGATAGCCCACGTCCACCGACGGAGAGATTACGGTCGCAGCCATGGCTTCCAGTTCCTGCGCGGTCATCGGACCGGTGGTGTCCTGCGAGCCAACCACGTTCACCTGAACGCGCACGTCCGAGCCTGCGTGCAGGATCGCGCCGGGGGTGGTACCCAAAGCGTTGCGGTTGAAGATCTTTTCAACGGCGGTCAATCCTTGGTCTTCTGCGGTGATCTCTTTTGAAGGTGCGTAAGCCGATTTCAATTCCTGCCCCAGAGCGGCGGCAGCGAATGTCTGCAGCTTCTTACCGAAGACAACAGCGTAAGACCCGCCAGCCTTCATGAACTCGACCTTCTGCGGGGTGAATGCAGCGGCGACGCTTTTCAGCTCTTTGCCATCTGCGTCATGTAGGGTTTTGGTTTTCGAGTTGATGGTCAGGACAGTGCCGGTCGCGACCGAATAGGCCTCTTCCAGAACGGCTTCACCATCTTCATCCAGAACGACGTTGCCGTCGGCGTCCAACTTCTTGACCCAGTTGTCCAGATCGATGCCGATGCCGCCGGTCACGCCAACGGTGGTCAGGAAGATCGGCGAAATGCCGTTGGTGCCTGCCACAACCGGGGCGATGTTGATGAAGGGCACATAGGGGCTGGCTTTTTTACCAGTCCACAGCGCCACGTTGTTCACTCCCGACATACGCGACGAGCCAACACCCATGGTGCCTTTTTCAGCGATCAGCATGACGCGTGCGTCCGGATGCTGTTTCTGCAGCTCTTGAATTTCGACCTGCGCTTCGGGCGTGATCATGCATTTGCCGTGCAGTTCACGGTCAGCGCGCGAGTGCGCTTCGGCACCCGGCGATAGAAGGTCGGTCGAGATGTCGCCCACGCCGGCAATGTAGGTCACGACTTTGATTTCTTCTTCGACATCCGGCAGCTTGGTGAAGAACTCAGCCTTGGCATAGCTTTCAAGAATATCGGCGGCAACAGCGTTGCCAGCTTTGTATGCGGCTTCCAGACGGTCGGTGTCGGCTTCATAGAGGAACACCTGAGTCTTCAGGACTTCCGCAGCCTGCGCTGCGATTGCAGCGTCATCGCCCAGTGCAAGGTCCAGCAGAACCTTGACCGAAGGGCCGCCCTTCATGTGCGACAGCAGTTCAAAAGCGAACTCGGCCGAGATCTCAGCGACCGAAGCCTCGCCCAGAATGATCTCTTTCAGGAAGGCCGCCTTGACGCCAGCAGCACTCGTGGTGCCCGGCAGAGTGTTGTAAATAAAGAAGTTCAGCGATGCTTCGCGATCAGCGTTTCCGGTGTCTTTGATCTGTTCGATCAGTTCAGCCACCAGTGCGCCGTCGTCGATCGGCTTGGGGTTCAGACCCTCGCCTTTGCGCGCTTCAATCTCATTTAGGTAGTCGGTGTACAAGCTCATGACGATCCCTACGATTTCGAGTTTGATGCAGCCCGTTCACCCGGCAAAACAGAATCTTCTGTGGCCGGATTTGTCTGCGGTATGCCGCTGTATACCAAACTATCGCGGGCGCTGCAATATCTACAAAGGCGGTAGAAACCCGCCTCGCTGCTTCATACACAGATTTGCGATCTGATCCCACCGCAATTTAACTGCGTCATTAGGCCACCCCCAACCGCTTAACACATTCATAGACGTGAATACTTAACAGGCGTAGAGAGGCAAGCAAAACGAAGCATTGCCTATTTGGAGATCGCTCATGTCACAAAGCTTCAACGCAACACGCCGCGGATTTCTTGGATTTGCCGCAGGCGCAGGTGCCCTTATGGCCGCAGGCCCCGGTGCAACAGCCGCCCCCGCCCCCATCGACACCAAGGCCCGAATTGTCGTCCTTGGCGCGGGTGCTGCTGGCACCGCGCTGGCGAACCGCCTGTCGCGCCGCCTGAACGGCGCCACGATCACCATCATCGACCCGCGCAAGGAACATTGGTACCAGCCCGGTTTCTCGCTGATCGCGGCGGGTTTGAAACCGGCCAAGTACTCGGTCTCGCAAACCGGCGACTGGCTGCCGAAGGACATCACCTGGATTGCGGAACGCGCGGCCGAGATCGACCCGGACGGCAACAAGGTGATGACCGAAAGCGGCAAGACTGTTCCTTATGACTTTCTGGTGCTGGCCACCGGCCTAGTGCTGAACTATGGCGCCATCGAAGGCTTCGAGATGGACATGATCGGTAAGAACGGCATTGGGTCGCTCTATGCCGGGCCGGATTACGCCGCCAAGACGTGGGAGGCCGCGGGCCGCTATACCGAAGACGGCGGCGTCGGCATCTTCACCCGCCCCGCGACCGAAATGAAATGCGCAGGCGCGCCGCTTAAGCACACTTTCCTGATCGACGACATCGCCCGCAAATCGGGCACCACGAAGCTCGACATCAATTATATGGCCCACAACAAGGGTCTGTTCGGGGTTCCGATCATCTCGGAAAAACTGCGGATGCTGTTTGGCCAGCGCGAGATCACGCCGCATTACAGCCACGTGCTGAAATCGGTGGATGCAGGCAAGAAGATGGCCACCTTCGCGACCGAAAACGGCGATGCGGAAATGCCCTATGACTATCTGCACATCGTGCCGCCGCAGCAGGCCCCGGACGTGGTCCGCAACTCGGCCCTGACCGATCCCGGCAGCTGGGGCGGTCGCGGTTGGGCGACGGTCGACAAGCACACGCTGCGTCACAACTTCTTCGACAACGTCTTCGCCGTGGGCGACATCGCGGGCGTTCCGAAAGGCAAGACCGCGGCCAGTGCCAAATGGCAGGTCCCGGTGGTCGAAGAACACCTGATCGCGCAGATCGCCGGCACCAAAAGCGACGCCAGCTATAACGGCTATACGTCCTGCCCGCTGATCACCCGTGTCGGCCGCGCGATGCTGATCGAGTTCGACTATAACAACGATCTGACCCCCAGCTTCCCGGGCGTAATTGCCCCGCTGGAAGAGCTCTGGATCAGCTGGTTGATGAAAGAGGTCGCCCTGAAAGCCACCTATAACGCCATGATCCGTGGCGACGCGTAAGGAGGATTTGACCGATGAAAGAACTTACCTTTGGCACCCTGATCGCCGTCTTTGAAGAGATCTTTGGCCCGACCCTGTTCTGGGTCATGGTGATTGTCGCGGCGGTGATTACACTGGCCTATTTCTATGTGCTGATCCGCGATCGTGCGGTCAGCTGGCGCAAGTTCCTGCGCGCCCAGCTGTCGATGCCCTTCGGGGCGGTGATCGCGGTGATCTTTGTGCAGAAAATGACCCACTCGAACTTCTCGGATATCGGTGGACCGATTGACCTGATCATCCTCTTGGGCATCGCGGTGATGGGCGCGGTCGGTGCAGCCATTCTGGTCTATACGTTCGATGCGCTGTTCTTGCAGAAACCAGGCAAGCAGTCCGAGTAAAAGCCACCTAGATCCACAAAAAAGGGCCGCATGACGCGGCCCTTTTCTTGTTTCAGCGCGCCTTCGACACCCTGCGAATAGCCATGAGCGTCAGTGGTGGTCCGATGATTTCGAACACCACTGTGCTGGCGATGGTGAAAGCCATGATGCCGGAAGACCATTCCGGAAATTGCTCGCTCGCGACCAGCGCCATTCCGACGGCAACACCAGCCTGTGGCAAAAGCGCGGGACCGTACCAGCCCACTTCGTTGCCCCGCACCCGGCCAAGCAGCGCACCAACGACACCTCCGACCAACCGCCCGGCAATTCGTAAAAAAAGAAATCCAACCCCCGTCCAACCCATAAGCACCAGTGCATCCACTTCAAGCAACGCACCTGCCAGCAGGAAAAACAGGATCATGAACGGCCACTGAATGTGCTCAATCTCGTGAAAGGCGCGATCATGGTGCTTTGCGAAATTCGCGATGATGGCGCCGACGGTCATGCCGGCGATCAGGAAGGAAACTTCCAGCCACAGGGCAAATCCAGCGGTCAAAAAAACGATCCCGATGGCTTCGGCCTGTTGGGGCTCGCCCGGTTTCAGCCGCCCGGTCAAATACGCAGCGGGGGCGCCCAGAACGCATCCAAGAACAATCGCGCCGCCTAAATCCCAAGCCGCCCCGCTGAGGACACCACCCCAACCGCTTGCTTGGCCGATCATGACCAACACAACACTAAACACGATCAGTCCCCAGACATCGTCAACGGCCACAATACCCTTCAGTGTGTCCGTGAACCCGTTTTCAATCCCGGATTGGTGAATGACATCCGCCATCGCTGCCGGCGCCGTCGCTGTCGCAATCGCCGCAAGGACCAAAGCAAGCTGGGGAGCTATCCCAAGAGCCCACAATCCAAGCGCGACAATGACAAGGGTGGCGAAGGCGACGGACAAAGAAATCGTAAAGATTGCAATTCCGTGACGCGCAAAGTTCTTGCGTGTCAGCGATCCCCCCAACAGGAAGGCCACCATGGTCAGGGCGACGATTGAAAGTTCGTCAAACCACTGGGCAACATCATCTGGCACCAGATCGAAACCCTCGCTGCCGATCGCAACGCCGAGGAGCAAAAGCAGAGTAACCCGAGGCAATCGCGTGACGCGACCCAGTTCGTCAGCGGCAAGCCCCACAAGAAAGAGCGCACCCAACGTTACCAAGATTCCAGATAGTTCCATTCTAGCTATTCCAGCATTCTCGAATCTTCCGGGCTTTGATCCGGATCAGGTAGCTACCGAAAACTCGCTTGTGTGATTGACATCAGAACACACGACTGTGGGAGGAACCGAAACGGTCTGCTCAATGTGTCGAAACCCGGCGTGCCGCGACCTTAGTTGGACGTAGCCCCCTGATACCACGCCACGATGTAGTCGCGGCTTTCCTGATCCATCTCGATCGCATTGGGTGGCGGCATGGCGTGGGATGCGCCCGCCTGCAGGTAGACCTGCTTGGCATGACGCGCCACGTCTGCTTCGGTCTCTAGAACCACGCCTTTCGGTGCCCAGTACATGCCATCCCATGACGGCTCGCGGGCGTGGCACATCGCACAGTTGCCGACAACGGCGTAGAACGCATCCTCAAACCCATCGGCCGCGGCATACTTCTGTTCAAAATCGGTCATCTCACGCGCCTCGGCATCTTCGTATGTCTCGCCGGTTCGTACTGTCGACAGCCACGCGATCACGATCATCAGAAGAACCGTCACCAACCACGTCCAGTTCGGCCCCTTGCCCGTTTTGTGCATGGTGTTGAAGTAGTGGCGGATGGTCACACCCGTCAGGAAGATCAGGCTGGCAATGATCCAAGAATACTGGGTACCGAACGCCAACGGATAGTGGTTCGCCAGCATCAGGAACACGACCGGCAGGGTCAGATAGTTGTTGTGGGTCGAGCGCACCTTGGCGATCTTGCCGTATTTCGCATCCGGCGTGCGGCCATTCTTCAGGTCATCCACAACAATGCGTTGGTTGGGCATGATCTGGAAAAACACATTGGCGGTCATGATGGTCGCAGTGAACGCACCCAAATGCAGCAGGGCCGCGCGACCGGTGAATATCTGGTTATAGCCCCAGGACATCGCCACAAGAATGACAAACAACAGCAGCATCAGAAGCGTCGGGTTTTCACTCAGCTTCGATTTGCACATCTGGTCATAGAGCAACCACCCAATTGTCAGCGACCCGCCCGAGATCAGAATGCCCTGCCATAGAGACAGATCCGCTTTGGTTGGGTCCAGCAAGAACAGCTCGCCTCCCACCCAATAGATGATCATCAACAGCGCCGCGCCTGACAGCCATGTCGTGTAGCTTTGCCATTTGTGCCATGTCAGATGCTCGGGCATTTCTGACGGGGCAACAAGGTATTTGACCGTGTGATAGAACCCGCCGCCGTGCACTTCCCATTCTTCGCCATAGGCGCCGTCGGGCAGATTGGGATTGGGTTTCAGCATCAGATCAAGCGCGATGAAATAGAATGACGCCCCGATCCACGCCATCGCGGTGATGACGTGCAGCCACCGCACAGAAAACGCGATCCAGTCCCACATAATTGCCAAGTCGTACATGGCATACCTCCAGTTTTCGTCTTAGCGACACTCTATGCTAAGCATATTTATTCTGGTATTGCTGCTAAATACCAAGCAGCATCAAAAAAAACAGAATAATGTCCTATCTCGCCAACATCCGAACCTTTGTCCGCGTCTATGAATTGGGCAGCATGTCCGCTGCGGGACGCGACCTTCGGGTGTCGCCTGCGGTGACTTCCTCGCGCATTTCACAGCTCGAGGATTATCTGGGCGTCCGATTATTTCAACGCACCACACGCAGTCTGGCCCCCACGGAACAGGGCGAAAGGTTCTATCGCGGCGCAACGGAAATCCTTGAAGCGGTCGAAAACGCCGAGGCGCAAATTGTTGATATTACGGACAATCCGCGTGGACCGCTCTATGTTGCTGCCCCGTTGGGAGTCGGACGGCGTCTGATCGCCCCCTTGGTGCCGGACTTTCTGAAGAAGTACCCGGAAGTCAGCGTGCGCCTGCGCCTGACCGACCGCAAAGTGGACCTGACGACCGAGGGGCTGGATCTGGCGTTCTTCCTTGGGCAGCCGGAGGACAGCAACCTCAAGATCCGCAAGATCGCGGATGTCGAACGCGTCCTCTGCGCGACGCCTGAGTATATTAAGCAACGCGGCATGCCGCAAAACGGCGATGACCTTATCAACGATGGGCATGAATGCCTGAACCTGCGCTTCCCCGGCGCGACCGAATTTCAGTGGCTGCTGACCACGAAAGACGGCCCGAAACGCTTTCGCGTGACGGGGCGCTATGAATCGGATGACGGGGATGTACTGACCGATTGGGCGCTGGGTGGAAATGGCATCGCGATGAAGCCGGTTTTCGAAATTTCTGAACACCTGAAATCAGGGCGGCTGGTGCCCGTCGCCACCGAAACCCCGCCCGAACCGATCCAGATGGCGTGTTTGTTCACGCACCGGCGCGGTCAGGACCCTAAGTCACGATTGTTCATGGAGTTCGTGATCGACCGGATCGCCACCAGCATCCGCAGCTCGGATCAGGGCTAGGCTCAGCTGCCCCGATAGGTCGAATACCCGAAGGGCGATAGAAGCAGTGGCACGTGATAGTGCGATGCCTCGGACATGCCAAAGCGCAGCGGGATCACATCCAGAAATCGGGGCGCTTCAGGCGGAACACCGATGCTGTCTAGGTAATCCCCCGCGTAAAACACAAGCTCATACTCGCCGGTCTCAAATGTCTCGGCAGGCAGGATCTGTTCATCGGTCCGGCCATCGTCGTTGGTCACCAGCGTCTTAAGCAGGGTGCGCTCAGCGCCATCCAGCCGAAACAGCTCGATCTTCAAGCCCTCAGCGGGACACCCGCGGGCGGTATCAAGCACATGCGTGGTCAGGTAGCCTGTCATCTTCGGTGTCTCCTATATGGGCTTTTGCTTGGCACCCTCTTCTTAGTCTGGATGCGCAGACGCACACAGAGCCCGACTGCCAAACAATCCTTCTTATTTATTTTGAAAGTGTGCGCAGATTTTCTGACCTAGAATGACATTCAAGACTAGCAAAGGGAAACCACGTGACACGATACCCACGAGACATGACCGGATACGGCGCCAAGCCACCGGTCGTCAAATGGCCGGGCGACGCAAAGATCGCCGTTCAGATCGTCCTGAACTATGAAGAGGGCGGCGAGAACTGCGTCCTGCACGGAGACGCAGCATCCGAAGCCTTCCTGTCCGAAATCACCGGGGCGCAACCTTGGCCGGGGCAGCGCCATTGGAACATGGAGTCCATCTATGAATACGGTTCGCGGGCCGGGTTCTGGCGTGTGCACCGACTGCTTGGGGACCTGCCCGTCACGGTTTACGGCGTGGCCACAGCTTTGGCGCGTGCGCCAGAGCAAGTGAAGGCGATGAAGGCTGCGAACTGGGAGATCGCCAGCCACGGCCTGAAATGGGTCGAGCACAAGGATATGTCGCCAGATGAGGAGCGGGAACAGATCCGCGATGCGATCCGCCTGCACACCGAAGTCACCGGCACGGCCCCGCGTGGCTGGTACACCGGTCGCTGTTCGATGAACACGGTGGAGCTGGCTGCAGAAGAAGGCGATTTCGCCTATATCGCAGACAGTTACGCCGATGACCTTCCTTATTGGATCACCGCCGGTGGCAAGGACCAACTGGTGGTGCCCTACACGATGGACTGCAACGATATGCGTTTTGCGATTCAGGCGGGCTACACCAATGGCGACCAGTTCGAGAGCTATCTGAAGGACAGCTTCGACATGCTCTATGCCGAAGGGAATTCCGGCGCGCCCAAGATCCTTTCTATCGGCCTGCATTGCCGCCTGATCGGACGTCCGGGCCGAGCTGTCGCGCTGAAACGCGTCATCGACTACTTCAAATCGCACGATGGGGTCTGGTTCGCCACCCGCGAACAGATTGCCGATCACTGGGCCAAGGAGCACCCCCCAATGCAAAGATTGAAACCGTCCAAGATGGACCAACAGACATTCGTGGCCGAGTTCGGCGGCGTGTTCGAACACAGCCCTTGGATTGCCGAAGGCGCCTTTGGGCTTGAGCTTGGCCCCACCCACGACACGGCTGCGGGCGTCCACAACGCCCTCGCCCGCGTCTTCCGCAGCGCCAGTGAAGAGGCGCGCTTGGGCGTTTTGGTGGCGCACCCCGACTTGGCCGGGAAACTGGCTGCGGCTGGACGGTTGACCGCGGAAAGCACCGCTGAACAGGCGGGCGCCGGTCTGGATATGTTGACGGACGAGGAACGCGCGACCTTCACCGAGCTAAACGACCGCTACACCACCAAGCATGGCTTCCCCTTCATCATCGCGGTGAAGGACAACACCAAGCCGACGATCCTTGAAGCGTTCCATCGCCGGATCGACAACGACCGCGACACCGAGTTTGCCGAGGCCTGTCGTCAGGTCGAACGCATCGCCGAGCTTCGTCTGGAAGAGAAGTTCGCCGCATGACCCTGTCGATCACCCCCCTGCCCCTGACGCCCGAGGCGTTTGCGCCCTTTGGCGATGTGCTCGATACCACGGGTGCGCCGGACAAGATGATCAATCAAGGGCTTTGCGGGCGGTATCATGACCGGGCGACGCTGGATTTTTCGGATGGACAGGCCGGGATCAGCATCTTTGACGCCGAGGCCCGCAGCCTGCCGCTGACACTGGACATGGTCGAACGCCACCCCGACGGAAGTCAGGCGTTCATCCCGATCAGCCGCGAACCCTATCTGGTGGTCGTCGCCCCGGACGCGGGCGGCCAACCGGGGACACCCGTGGCCTTCATCGCACAGCCCGGACAGGGCGTGAATTACCACCGCAATACCTGGCACGGGGTCTGTGCCCCCCTTTCTGATCAGGGACAGTTTGCGGTGATCGACAGGATCGGCACGGGGCCGAACCTGCAGGAACACTGGTTCAAGGAGGAAATCAGAATCGAGAAGCCATAAGCCCGAAGTCGGAAGAGGAGCCGTCACGGGCATCATAGGGAGGAAGAAAAATGGCTAACACATCCATCGGGACGCCAGAGCAGCTGCGCGATCCCAACTATACACCACCACTTGCCAAGGCTGTGCCCTTGGGCATCCAACACGTGCTGGCGATGTTCGTCTCGAACGTCACGCCAGCCATCATCATCTGCGGGGCTGCTGGGTTCGGGTTCGGCTCGAACAGCCCGGACTTTCCACAGATGATCTATATGATCCAGATGTCGATGTTCTTTGCAGGCGTCGCCACCTTGATCCAGACCATCGGTCTGGGCCCGGCAGGCGCACGCCTTCCCATCGTACAGGGTACATCTTTTGCCTTCATCCCAATCATGATCCCGTTGGTTGCGGGCAAAGGGGTTGATGCGATCGCGGTCCTGATGGGCGGGGTCATCGTAGGGGGCTTATTCCACGCATTCCTTGGCCTGTTTATCGGCAGGATCCGCTTTGCCTTGCCGCCTTTGGTGACAGGCCTTGTGGTAACCATGATCGGTCTCGCACTGGTGAAAGTTGGTATTCAGTATGCAGCGGGCGGTGTTCCGGCCATCGGCAAGCCCGAATATGGATCGCTGATCAACTGGACCATGGCGCTGGTTGTGATCTTCGTCACGCTTGGCCTTAAGTTCTATACCCGTGGCATGCTGTCGGTATCCGCGGTTCTGATCGGCCTGATCGTGGGCTACGTCTTTGCCTTCGTCATCGGCGAGGTGAACCTAGGCAATGTTGGCCGCGCAGCGCCCTTCGCGCTTCCGAACCCCTTCCACTTCGGTGTCGAGTTCTCGGTCGCGGCGATTATCGGCTTCTGTCTGATGTCCTTCGTCTCCGCGGTGGAAACCGTTGGCGACGTCTCGGGGATTACCAAAGGTGGTGCCGGACGCGAGGCGACTGACAAAGAGATCCAAGGCGCAACCTATGCTGACGGTCTTGGCACGGCGGTCTCGGGCCTGTTTGGCGCCCTGCCCAACACCTCGTTCAGCCAGAACGTGGGCCTGATTGCCATGACCGGCGTGATGAGCCGCCACGTGGTGACCATCGGTGCGATCTTCCTGATCCTTGCCGGGCTTATCCCCAAGATCGGGGCGATCATCTCGTCGATCCCGATCGAAGTTCTGGGCGGCGGTGTAATCGTGATGTTCGGCATGGTGGCCTCGGCCGGTATTTCGATGCTGTCGGATGTCGACTGGAACCGCCGCAACATGGTGATCTTCGCCATTTCGCTGTCGCTGGGACTTGGCCTTCAGTTGGAGCCGGGCGCCCTGCAGCACCTGCCCTCGACGATCAAGGTTTTGGCCACGTCGGGCATCCTGCCTGCCGCACTGATCGCGATTGTGCTGAACCTGGTGCTTCCCGAGGAACTGTCGAATGAATCGACCGAGGAAGTCTCGGGCGGGTTATCTGGACACGGTCAGGGATCCCTGCCGAAAAGCGACAACGGCTAAGAGCGGCACTTAAGCAAAGTGAAAAGCGGCGTGAGGTTCACGCCGCTTTTTTGTTGGAAGCGCGCGGGGATTACGCCGCAACCGGTTGGGTCAGCTTCTCGGGATCAGCGCTCGTTGGCACAGATTTGGACGCGCTCCCTGCCACATAGACCTGCTCAACTGCGCGATCATCCCCCAACATCTGCAGGATGAACAACTCTTCGGATAGGGTCTCGGCCCGTTGCATCCGCAGGTCCATCGCATGGGTCGAGCGGGCGTTCAAAACCACGATATCAGCATCCGATCCCTCGGCCAGCGATCCGATCTTATCCGACAGTCCCAGCACCTCGGCATTGCCACGGGTGATCCAATCGAACGCCGCAAGCGGGTGCAGTTTCTGGTTTTGAAGTTGCAGGACCTTGTAGCCTTCATTCAGGGTCTGCAGCATTGAATAGCTGGTCCCTGCCCCGATATCCGTGGCGATCCCGTTCTGAATACCGCGCGCGGCAAGGCCTGCATCGTCAAACAAGCCGCTCCCTAAGAACAGGTTCGAGGTCGGGCAGAAGACTGGCTTCGAACCTGTGTCTGCCAGCACATCAATCTCGCGCGGGGTTAGGTGAATGGCGTGCCCCAGCAGGGTCTTTTCACCCAGCAATCCATAGTGCTCATAAACGCCCAGATAGTCTGGCGCATCGGGATACAGTTCAGCCGTGAAGGCGATCTCGTCGTGGTTTTCGCTCAGATGCGTTTGGACAAAACAATCAGGATGCTCGGCCACCAACGCGCCCGCCATTTCCATCTGTTCGGGTGTCGAGGTAATCGCAAAGCGTGGCGTGATTGCGTAGTGCGCGCGGCCTGTGCCATGCCACTTCTCGATCAGCGCCTTCGTGTCATCATAGCCCGTCTGTGGCGTGTCCCGCAGCCCGTCTGGGGCGTTTCGATCCATCATGACCTTGCCGCTGATCATGCACATGTTGCGCTTGGCGGCTTCTGTGAACAGCGCGTCGACCGATCCCGCGTGCACGGATCCAAAGGCAACCGCCGTGGTGGTGCCGTGACCGGTCAGCAGATCACAGAAATGCGCGGCCATCGCAGCGGCATGCGCATCGTCTGCAAAGCGGGTTTCTTCTGGGAAAGTATAGGTGTTCAGCCAATCCAGAAGCTGCGCGCCCCACGAGGCAATCACCTGCACCTGAGGAAAGTGGACATGCATGTCGATAAAGCCGGGCATCAACAGATGCGGGCGGTGGTCGATCACCGTCGCGTCTGGCGCGCAGGCAGACAGCTGATCATAGGGACCGGATGCTTCGATCTTGCCATTCACGATCAGGATCGCGCCATCTTCCAGATAGTTATAGGCCTCGGTGTCGGCCTCATCCAATGGCTTGCGGTTGAAGTCGAGCGTCCGCCCGCGCAGAAGCGTCCGTGGCTGTGTGTTGGTCATTTTGAAATCCGGTTCATTTGCTTTGAGTGAGCGGAAAGCGAAGTGGGCCGACGGATCGCACCGCGGCCCACTCCAAGGTTCAGGGTGTTATTCCGCAGGCGTAGTTGGGGCTTCCTCGACCACGACATTCTCGTTCACCAGCTCGTCTTCCTTGTGGAAAAGCGGATAGATGTAGAGGAACGCAGCCGAGATCAGATAGCCGGCAGAGACGCCGCTAAGTTCCGGCCAATGCAGGCTGGCACCGTGGATGATGCCGAAGGCCGACATGATGGCCGCTGCAAAGGCAAAGCCGCCCGCGTTCTTGAAGTTGCCGTCGATGACGCTGGCCACAATGGCGCCCCAGATCAGACCGGTCAGGATCGCACCTTGCGACAGGGCCAAGTGACCTTCGAAATGGGCGCCTTGCTGCAGAAGGGCAGCGGTCAGCGCCTCGTCCCCTAGCTGCGGCAGGCCAGCGACACCAACGGCGCCAAGTGCCCCGATGAGCGACCCCCATTTGACCATCAGGAACGACGATACGTGCGGCATCATCGCGAAGGTCACGGCGGCCATGTGGTCCGTCTTCACCGAATGGGCCGTGTTGGTGATCAGGCTCAGCGCAACAAACACCAGAACCGGGGCGGCGGCGGCCACGGGGATCAGGTTGTTCAGGAACGCCAACAGGCCAAGGAACGCGGCCAGAGGGATCACGATGCCCACGCCGATGATGTATCCAGCATGCGCCCCCATCCGCTTATATGCCGGGTGGCCGATATAGGCGGTGGTCGGGAAAGGTGAACCGAAAACGGCGCCAACCATCGTGCCGACACCATCGGTGATCTGGCAGGTGGCGACAGGGTAGTGGTCACCTGCAGCCTCGGCGCTTTCCACGTTGTTCATCGTTTCGATGAAGTTGTAGATCTGCACTGGCACCAGAACCAGGAACAGCTCCGGGTTGGCGAACAGGTGTTGGATCCCTGCAATCAGGTCACCGATATAGGGCATGGGCGGATAGAAACCGACGCCATCCGTGCTGATTTTGGCTTCGCCAATGGCAAAGGCCACAATCGTCCCGACGATCAGCGCGAGCAAACCGGCTGGGATGTTAAACGGCAGGCGGAAACGCCCAACCAGTCCCCACAGGATGATGATCATCGAGGCAAAACCGATGAACGGGTTCTCGAACACGGTGGCCAGCGGCACGGTGCCGATGAACACAAGCGCGATGCCGCACAGTGTGCCCAGCATACCCGCACGCGGCGTCACGCGCTTCAGCCACGGACCAATAATCGCGCCCATAGCGGCGACAATGCCCCCCATGAAGCCCGCGCCAATCCCGACCTGCCAGGCCAGAACCGGGTCATTGGTCGACCAATAGATCGGTCCGATGACGCCAAACAGATAGACGAACATCACCGGGGTCGAGATGCCGTAAGGCATCGCCGTCACATCCCGCCCATGCTGAGCCGCCGCGCGTTTGGCAAGGCCTACATAGACCGCAATACCCGCAAGGATCGCGATAGCAGCCCCGGGTACGATGCGGCCATAGACGATGTCCGCTGGCATTTGGAAGACGAACTGACAGATGCCCGCCAAAACCATCAAGTTGATCAGGTTGTCTGTGAACAGCGCCCAGAACGCGCTGAAATCGCTGCGGTGAAACAGCTTGTAAGTGTAACTCCCATCCCTCATGGGGACCTCCTTCAATCAAACCGGGTCGGGGGCGTTCTCCTCGACACACCCCAACCCGCGTTGTTTCACTGCGCCGCGATATGCGAGACAGCGCCCCAGTCAGGGGATTTTGCGGCAGTTTCAGAGGTCAATGCCGTGATCACTTCTGCCGCCACGAGGGCGGCGATCACGGCGGGCCGCTTGTCGCGGCTACCGCCTGCCCCGATGGGGCAGATCAAGGGTGCGACAGACAGGTCGTCGCAATTCTTACGGGTCCAGCTGGCGAATTTCGCGCGCTTTGTGGCGGACCCAATCATTCCTACATAGGCTGCATCGCCGCGTTCAAGCGCGGCCGAGGTCAGCAGAAAATCCAACCCGTGGTCATGGGTCAACACGATGAAGGCGCTGCCTTTCGGCGCGTTCATTACGTCAAACTCGGGCACGACACTCAGTCGCTTTTCGACAGAAGCGTGTGATAGGGCCAACTCGTCTTCGCGTTGGTCTACCAGCACGCAGCGCACCGGAAGGTGCTGGAACAGATCCGCCAGCGCCCGCCCGACATGGCCAGCCCCCAGCACATAGACCGCAGGCTGCGCGGCTTCTTCCATGTGCACAACATTCAAGGCGATATCTTTGTCCGTCACGCTCATCCGCGCGAGCGAAAGTTCAACCCGTCCGCCACAGCATTGGCCGATCTCGGGTCCAAGCGGGACATCTAAATGTTGCGACAGATCGCCATTCGTCAGCAGGTTTCGCGCGGCCTTAATTGCCAGATGCTCTAACTGCCCACCACCGATTGTGCCCCACAAACTGTCTGCCCGGACATACATTTCGGTCCCGGCCGTGCGGGGGGAGGAACCACGCACTTTGGTCAGTCGCACGCTGGCGACCGGGCCGGGACCATTGAGGAACTGTTGAAGGGATTGAGCGGAATACATCAGTTCACCCCTGAGCGCGTAGGCGTTCGACCGCCATCAAGACACGTTCGGGTGTGGCCGGAGCTTCAAGACGTGGGCAGGTGCGATAGTCATTCACCGAGGCGACCGCCATGGACAGCGCCTCCAAAACCGACACGCCCAGCACAAACGGAGGTTCGCCGACCGCTTTCGACCGCTTGATCGTCATCTCGCGGTTCTCGGACCAGTCGACAAGGTTCACGTTGAACTCACGCGGGCGGTCGCTGGCCAGCGGGATTTTGTAGGTCGAGGGCGCATGGGTACGCAGGCGACCGGCGTCGTCCCACCACAGCTCTTCTGTGGTCAGCCAGCCCATGCCCTGAATGAAGGCACCTTCCACCTGCCCCTTGTCCAAGATCGGGTTTAGCGACCGGCCCACATCATGCAAAATGTCCGTCCGCTCGATCCGGTATTCTCCGGTCAGCGTGTCGATGGCGACCTCGGAACACGAAGCGCCATAAGCGTAGTAATAAAACGGCCGCCCGGTGCCCGAGGCACGATCCCAGTGGATTTTCGGCGTCTTATAGAACCCGGCCGCAGACAACTGCACACGCGCCATATAGGCTTCTTTGATGAAGGTATCGAAGGCGATGGTTTCGTCCCCGATGCGCAGATGGTTGGGACGGAACTCGACCGCATCCTCCGAAACGCCACGGCTTTCCACTGCAAAGGCCACCAACCGCGCCTTGATCTGCTCGACCGCGTCCAGCGCTGCCAAACCGTTCAGGTCCGCCCCAGAGGATGCAGCCGTCGCTGAGGTGTTCGGCACCTTCTCGGTCGTGGTTTTGGTGATCTTGATCCGGTCGAAATCGACCTGAAAGGCCTCGGCCACTACTTGGGCGATCTTGGTGTTCAGCCCCTGCCCCATCTCGGTCCCTCCGTGGTTCAGGTGGATCGAGCCATCATTGTAGACATGGACCAGAGCGCCGGCCTGATTGAACCAAGTGGCTGTGAACGAGATGCCGAATTTCACCGGCGTCAATGCGATGCCGCGACGGATCACGCCGCCCTTGGCATTGTGTTCAAGGATTGCATTGCGGCGCGCTTGATAGTCGGCGCTATCTTCCAGTTCGTCCACAATCCTGCCAATGACATTGTCTTCGACCGTCTGATGATAGGGCGTCACATTGCGCCCGTCCGTTTCATCGCCATAGAAGTTGGCCTTGCGGATCTCCAACGGGTCTTTGCCCAGCGCGAATGCGATCTCTTCGATCATCCGTTCAGCGGCCACCGCCCCCTGCGGCCCACCGAACCCACGAAACGCGGTGTTCGAGACCGTGTTGGTCTTTTGCGGGCGCGAGGTCAGGCGCACATTGGGATAATAATAGGCGTTGTCCGCGTGAAACAGCGCACGGTCCGTGACAGGACCCGACAGGTCTGAGGAATAACCACAGCGCGCGGCGAACTGACTTTCCACTACTTGAATACGGCCCGCATCGTCAAAGCCCAGATCATAATCGATCACGAAGTCATGGCGCTTGCCGGTGGCGGTCATGTCCTGATCGCGATCCGGGCGGATCTTGACCGGGCGGTTCAGCTTCTTGGCACCCAGCGCGGCGACCGCACAGAAAAGATTCATCTGGCTTTCCTTGCCGCCGAACCCGCCGCCCATGCGACGCACATTAACCACGACCGCATTGTTCGGAACGCCCAGAACATGAGCCACCATATGCTGGGCTTCGCTTGGGTGCTGGGTGGAACAATGGACGATCACGTCGTCATCTTCGCCGGGGATGGCAAAGGCGATATGTCCTTCCAGATACATGTGATCCTGCCCGCCGACGATCATCTGACCCGTGATACGGTGCGTGGCTTCAGCAAACCCAGCCCCCACATCACCGCGCTCGAGCTTCAGAGGATCAGTGACAAGCGGCATTCCTGCCTGTTCAGCAGCGACCGGGTCCAGCGCATGCGGCAGAACCTCATACTCCACATCTGCGAGCTCGGCGGCCCGACGTGCTGCATCACGTGTTTCGGCAATAACGGCAAACATGGGCTGGCCATGGAATTCCACCTTTTCGGTCGGAAACACCGGTTCGTCATGGCGGCCCGTGGGGCTGACATCATTCACACCCGGCACGTCTTCGGCAGTTAGCACCGTGACCACGCCCGGCGCTTGACGCACACGTGACAGGTCCATCGACAGGATCTTACCGTGGGTCACGGTCGAGACGCCCAGATAGGCATGCAGCGTGCCAATCGGCTCGGCGATGTCATCGGTATAGTCGGCGCGGCCCTGAACCTGCTTGACGGCACTGTCATGTTTCAGGTTCTGATGCGCGGCACCCTTTACGGTCTGAAGATCTTTCATCTTGTCGCCCCCTTACGCAATCGCCAAACGTGCGGGCACGTCATTGGCCGTGTCATGTTCTAGGTGGAAGCGGCGCAGCAGGTTTCCGGCTACAAGCAGTCGGTACTCTGCCGACGCGCGCCAGTCCGTGAGGGGTGTGAAGTCTTGCGCCAGCGCCTTGGCCGCCGCCTCGAAAACTTCTGCGCTCCATGGCTGGCCGACCAGCACAGCCTCGGCCGCGGCCGCACGTTTCGGCGTGGCCGCCATACCGCCAAATGCAATGCGGGCGTTCGTGATGATGCCATCCTCGACCGACACGCTTAGCCCTGCGGCAACGGAAGAGATATCCTCGTCCCGACGCTTCGAAATCTTATAGGCTGCATCAATCTGCGTCGCCGTGGCACGGGGGATGCGGATGCTGGCGACAAACTCACCCTCGTTGCGGTCCTGTTTGCCGTAGTCGATGAAGAAGTCCTCGAGCGGCAGAACGCGCGTGCCCTTGGTGCTTTGCAGCGTCACTTCGGCGCCCAGCGCGATCAGAACCGGCGGGGTGTCCCCGATGGGTGATCCATTGGCAATATTACCCCCGATGGTCCCCATATTGCGCACTTGCCAGCCCGCAATCCGGTCCCAGTATTCCCCCAGATGGGGGAAGGCCTGACGGATCGCAGATTGGCTTTCGCTGTAGGTCACGCCCGCGCCGAGGATCAGCGCGTCGTCGGAGATCTCGATGGATTTCAACTCGTCCAGATGGGTGATGAACACAACCGGAGAGATCGGCCGCATGAACTTCGTTACCCACAGCCCCACATCCGTCGACCCTGCAACGATGGTCGCTTTCGGGTTCTTGGCCAGAATGTCTGCGAAGTCGGCGACATCAAGCGGCAGGAGAGCACGGTCATCTTCCGGGCCAGCCTCGATGCGTGCGGTTTGGGCCAGCTCGGTCAGCTGTGCGGTCACCGTCGCGCGCTCGGTGTTCAGATGGTCATGTGCAGGAGTGCCATATTGGTTGACGGCCAGCGCCGCCTTCACGATGGGCTCATACCCCGTGCAGCGGCACAGGTTCCCTTGAATGGCAGTTTCGACCTCATGGGCTGTTGGCTGCGGGGTCTCCATCCACAGGGCGTAAAGCGACATGACGAAGCCCGGGGTACAGAAACCACATTGACTGCCGTGGAAGTCAACCATCGCTTGCTGCACCGGATGCAGCCGCCCCTTGGGGCCAGCGAGATGTTCGATCGTAACGATGTGACAGCCGTTCAGTGACGCCAGAAAACGGATGCAGGCATTCACTGTCTCATAGTGCAGCACGCCGTTTTGGAGCCGCCCGACCATGACCGTACAAGCCCCGCAATCACCTTCGGCACACCCTTCCTTGGTGCCGGTCAGACGTTCCTCAAGCCGCAGATAGTCCAGAAGCGTCAGCGTAGCATTCACGCTGGAGACGGTCTTTTCCTGTCCGTTCAGAAGAAAGCGAATGGTGCTTTGATACGTCATATGGCCTCCCAAAACCTGTCCCGCGCGGGCGGGTATGAAGGTGAGACTACGGCGAATGACTGCACGGAAAAATGATAGGTTTTGGGAAATACTTTCAACAGATCATTGAAAATTGCTATACTGGGCGCCAGCGGCACTATGGTGCCTTGAGAAAAGTTAGGAACCCCAATGGCCTATATGGAAAGCCTGCGTGTCTTCTGCCGCGTGGTCGAGCTGGGCAGCATCACCTCGGGCGGGCGCGACCTGCGTCTGACGCCAGCTGTGGCCAGCAAACGGATAAAAGAGCTTGAGAAGCATCTGGGGGTCCGGCTGTTCAATCGCACGACTCGGTCGCTGACCCCGACCGAGGTTGGCCAACAGTTCTATTCCGAGGCCCTGCGCATTCTGGAGACGGTGGACGAGGCCGAAAGCGTTGTGGCGCGCTTCTCGGACGCGCCGCGCGGCACGGTGCGGGTGACCGCGCCCATGGCGGCAGGGCGCCGGATCATTGCCCCGTTGGTGCCCGAGTTTGTGGATCGAAATCCGAATATCGACGTGCGGATGCGGATGTCGGATCGCAAGGTCGATATTCTTGCAGACGGTCTGGACGTGGCCTTCTTCGTCGGCACACCACATGACAGCAGCCTGAAGCTGCGCAAAATCGCCGACTGCATGCGGGTGCTCTGCGCGACCCCCGGATATTTAGACCAAGCGGGCACGCCGCAGCATCCCGATGACCTGCTACAGGGTCACAACTGCTTGTTGCTGCGCTATCCCCGCTCTCCCGAGTATTTCTGGACGCTTCACACCGAGGCTGGGTATCGCAAGTTTGAGGTCTCGGGGAAATATGACGCGGATGACAGTGATGTTCTGTTGAACTGGGCGCTGGATGGGCGTGGGATCGTCAACAAGCCGCTTTTTGAAGTGGCAGAGCATCTTCAATCCGGCCAATTGGTGGAAATCTTGCCCGATGCCCGCCCCATGCCGTCGATGTTCGGGTGCCTGTACCCGCATAAGAAGCTGCAGGATCCGAAGATCCGCCTGTTGGTCGACTTCGTGGCGCGCCGCGGATTGGAGATGCTGAAGGCAAACACCGCGCAAGTAACGTAAAACGCCCGCCACTGAGAACCGGGCGGGCGCTGATTGTGATGTGCGTCTGATCAGAAATCGACTTCGATGGCGATACCTTTTTCGATGGCAAGCTCCACGACCGATGCGGCCACCGCTAGGTCCTGCAACCCAACACCCGTACCATCAAACAGCGTGATCTGATCGTCCGAGCTCCGCCCCGGGTTCGTCCCGTTGATCACCGCGCCGATCTGCGCCACGTCGCTGTCCCGGATCAGGCCCTGCCCCACGGCATGCTGCGCTTCACCGATGGTGATGGACTGCGCGACCTCATCTGTGAACACGTCTGCTTTGACCAAAAGCTGCGGATCGACCTCTTGTTTACCCTTGGTGTCCGTGCCCATGCAGGCGACATGCGTGCCGGGGCTGACTTGGCCTGCGCCAAGGATGGCGTCGAACGAGGACGTGATCGAGATGATCACATCAGCCTCGGTCATGCCATCAAGCTCAACCGCCTCGAAGGGCAAGCCAGCCTCACTGGCAACCTTTTCGAGGTTCGGCAGCATCTCGGGATGCAGGTTCCAGCCAATCACCTTTTCAAACGAGCGCTGCTCAAGCGCGGCGCGCAGTTGGAACGTCGCCTGATGACCCGCGCCGATCATACCGATCACCTTCGCATCATCGCGTGCAAGGTGCTTGATCGACACCGAAGACGCAGCCGCGGTGCGGAGGGCGGTCAACAGGTTGCCCCCCACCATTGCCTTGGCCTTGCCGGTGTCCGGATCAAACAGAAACACGGTGGATTGGTGATTGATAAGCCCGCGCTTTTCCAGATTGTGGGGCCAATAGCCGCCCGCCTTTAGCCCCAATGTCAGCCCAACCTGATCAAACCCGCCTTTGAACCCATAAAGCGCATCTTCATGACCAATCGCCTCGCGGATCACCGGGAAGTTATAGGCGTCGCCCGACGCCATCGCTGCGAAAACTTGCTCCACCGCGCTAAAGGCGGCCTCCCGGGTCATCAGGCCCGCAATCTCGCGTTCTGGAACGATATACATGTCTGTGTCCTTTGAAAAAGCAGGTGGAGCGTGACGCTCCACCCAGTTCAGGAGGGTTAGGCCCGTCGCCGGACCAACCTCAGAGGTTCCTTAAAACGCCTTGCCGCGTGCCGAGACCGGCCAGAGGGTTTCGACCTTGCCGTTTCGTACGCCGACATACCAATCATGGACGTTGGCGGTCGGGTCACAGTGGCCCGGCACAAGACGCATCTTGTCGTTGACCTTCAGGGCACCGTTCGGGTCCGAGACCACGCCATGTTCGTCCGAGCATTTGATGTATTCGACATCATCGCGCCCAAAGACCACGGGCAGACCGCTATCAATCGACTGCGCCTTCAGGCCCGCGTCTACGATGGCTTTGTCGGCTTTGGTGTGGCTCATCACCGAGGTCAGGATGAAGAACGCATTCTCCCATTCGCCTTGGTCGATCCGCTTGCCGTCCTTGTCGAGGATACGGCCATAGTCCGCATCCATGAACGCGTAGGACCCGCACTGCAGCTCGTTATACACGCCCGAATTGGACTCGAAGTAATAGGATCCGGTGCCGCCGCCCGAGACCAATTCGCACTCGATACCTTCAGCCTTCAGGCCGTCCACCGCGGCTTTCACCATACCGATGGCGACGTCCAGCTTCTCTTTACGTGCCTCATAGGTATCAAGGTGCTGCATCGCGCCCTGATAGGCCTGAATGCCGGTGAATTTCAGGTTGTCGGCGGCGTTAATCGCCTTAGCAATCTCGATCACATCCGCGGTCGAATTCACACCGCAGCGTCCCGCGCCACAGTCGATCTCGATGAAGATTTCCAGCTGGGTACCGTGCTTCTGCGCGGCTGCCGACAGATCGGCCACATTATCCAGATCGTCGACACAGACGATGATCCGGCTGCCCAGCTTCGGCAGTTGCGCCAGACGGTCAATCTTAAGCGGATCGCGCACTTGGTTCGACACCAGCACGTCTTTGATGCCGCCACGCACGAACACCTCGGCTTCAGACACTTTCTGACAGCAGACGCCCACCGCGCCGCCCAGTTCTTCCTGCAACTTCGCCACATCCACCGATTTGTGCATCTTGCCATGCACCCTGTGGCGCATCCCATGCGCCTTGGCATAGTCGCCCATCTTCTTGATGTTGCGCTCCAACGCGTCCAGATCCAGCACAAGCGCGGGGGTCTGGATGTCAGCCTCGTCCATGCCCGGCAGGGCCGGAACGTCAAAGCCAACGATAAGGTTATCGAAATTGGTCACTGCGTTCATTGTCATTCTCCTTCACAGAGTCCACGGCAGGCGGTCGAGATCGACATTGCCGCCGGTGATAATCAGGCCCACGCGCTTGCCTTTGAACGCGTCGGGATTTTTCAAGATGGTGGCGAGCGGTACGGCGCTGGACGGCTCCATGACCACGCGCAGGTGCTTCCAGATCAGCTTCATCGCGTCGATAATTTCAGGATCCGAGGCGGTGTAGATCTCGCTCACATGGTTTGACACGAAGTGCCAGGTCAGATCTTTCAGCGGCACAAGCAGCCCATCCGCAATGGTTTTGGGTGCGTCATCCGCGATGATGTAGCCTGCCTTGAAGCTGCGATAGGCGTCATCCGCCTGCTCAGGCTCGGCTGCGATCACTTGCGTTTCTGGGGCCAAGGTCGACAGTGTCAGGCAGGTGCCCGAGATCATGCCGCCGCCCCCGATGGGTGCGACAACAGCGTCCAGACCGTCGGTCTGCTCGATGAACTCGCGCGCGCAAGTGCCCTGCCCCGCGATCACGCGGTGATCGTTATAGGGGTGCACGAAATCACCGCCAGTTTCGGCCTGCACACGCGCAAAGGTTTCTTCCCGCGACGAGGTCGACGGCTCACATTCCGTGATCTTGCCCCCATAGCGACGCACCGTGTCTTTCTTGGCCTGCGGTGCAGTGCGCGGCATGACCACGTTGCACGGAATTCCCCGCTTCATCGCGGCATAAGACAGGCACGAGGCATGGTTGCCCGACGAATGTGTGGCCACGCCCTTGGCCGCCTGTTCCTCGTCCAGCCCGAACACCGCGTTCGAGGCACCGCGGACCTTGAAGGCCCCCGGCTCTTGAAAGTTCTCGCACTTGAAGAACAGCTCGGCCCCGGTCAGTTCGTTCAGGTAATCCGAGGTCCGAACCGGCGTGCGGCGGATATGGGGCTGGATGCGCTCATGCGCCTCCAGCATGTCGTCATAGGTCGGGATATACATCGACGTATCCTTCATTCCGCAGCCTCTTGATGGCTCATGGCAGCGCTTCCACGATAGTATTCCTGCGCCGTGGCAACCCCGAGACCCAGCGTGATGTCCAGACCAAGATCGACCATGCACATCTCGGCGGTCGCGATGCCCGACAGGGCCATGACGTCGGTCATGCTGCCCAAGTGACCAATACGGAACACCTTGCCCGCGACCTCGCCCAACCCGACACCGAAGGCGACGCCGTATTTCTCGGCGGCCAAAGTTACGATGTCGGTCGCGTTGAAATGTGCAGGCGTGCGGATGGCGCTGACCGTGTCCGAGTACACGTCCGGAGATGCGGCGCACAGCTCCAGCCCCCACGCACCCACGGCGGCACGCACACCTTCAGCGATGCGGTTGTGACGGGCAAAGACGTTTTCCAGCCCTTCATCCAGAAGCATTTTGCAGGCTTCGTTCAGGCCGTTCATCAGCCCAACTGCGGGCGTGTAGGGATAGGCATTGTTGGCATAGCCCTTCGCCATGTCGTGTACGTCAAAGAAGGTGCGCGGCAGCGTACCTGTCTTGGTCGCGTCCATCGCCTTGGGGCTGAAGCCCACGATGGCCAGACCGGCGGGCAGCATGAACCCTTTCTGGGAACCGGTCACCGCAACATCAACGCCCCAGTCGTCAAATCGGAACTCCATCGACGCGATCGAGCTGACGCCATCAACGAACAGAAGCGCCGGGTGGCCTGCGGCGTCCAGCGCACGGCGCACCGCGGCAATGTCAGACTTCACACCCGTGGCGGTTTCGTTGTGGGTGGCCAGAACCGCTTTGATCTCGTGACCTTTGTCGGCGGTCAGGATTTCTTCATAGCGATCTGCCGGAATGCCTTCGCCCCACGGGGTCTCGACGATGGTCACATCCAGACCGTGGCGCTGGCACATGTCGATCCAGCGATGCGAGAACATACCGTTGCGCGCCGCAAGGATTTTGTCGCCTGCGGACAGCGTATTGGTCAGGGCCGTTTCCCAGCCACCCGTGCCGCTGGAGGGGAAGATGAAGACCTCGGCCGTTTGGCTTTTCAGGATCTTCTTCACGCCTGCGCGCGCCGGATGCAGGATCTGACCGAACAGCGGCGAGCGATGGTCGATCGTCGGCATGTCAGACGCCTTGCGCAGGCTTTCAGGGATGTTGGTCGGGCCCGGAATAAAAACGGGGTTTTGAAAACTCATGGGGTTCTCCTTCGTCATTGAAGCCACAATATCGGGCGTCCATTTCGAGGGATATTTTTTTGAAATCGTTTTTCATTTTCGAAAAGCAGAATATTCATGTTATTTTTCAATCTATTGACTTTTTCATATTGTGAATTTATTTTTCACTTAAAATGCGAGGGTTTTTATGGAATTCCAAAAAGACGGCACATCAACCACCCGCAAGGCCCGCGGACGCCCCCGCGACTGGCATGACAAAACCGCGCAGAACACGATCAAATCACTTGATCGGGCGATGGAGGTTTTCGAGCATCTGAGCGAAGCGCAGGGCAAACCCTTGTCGGTGATTGCCGAGGAAATGGGGCAGTCGCCGGCGACCGTCTATCGGGTTCTGGTAACGCTTGAGACGCGCGGACTTGTGGAGTTCGACACTGTCGAACAGGTCTGGTTCATCGGTGCCCGCGCCTTTGTCATCGGCGCGCGTTTCCTACGGCGCACCAGCCTTGTCGACCGGGCGCGCCCCATTCTACGCAAACTGATGGAAGCCACCGGCGAAACAGCGAACCTTGGCATCGAAAAAGAAGGATCCGTGCTATTCCTGAGCCAGGTCGAGACCCACGCCAATATCCGCGCCTTCTTTCCCCCTGGCACACTGTCGCCAATGCACTCGTCGGGAATTGGCAAGGCGGTATTGGCCTATATGGACGAGGACCGGTTGAACCGAGTGCTCGATGCCGCGACGTTTGAAGCCTTCACCGAGCACACGATCACGACAGCAGAAGAGCTTCGTGCGGACTTAGATCAGATCCGCACGCGTGGATACGCCATCGACAATGAAGAGAAAAACGCCGGGATGCGGTGCATCGCGGCGCCTGTGTTTGACATGAACGGCGAGGTCGTCGCTGGGATTTCGGTCTCCGGCCCCACCAGCCGCGTCGGTCAAAATGAAACCGAACGCCTAAGCCGCGCGGTCATAGACGCGTCACTCCGCCTGACCGAAGCCATCGGCGGGATCGCATTCCAGCCGAATTGACGTCTTAGCGCCCGCCACCAAGCCGCAGCGGCATGTGGCGGTTTACATCTTTGTACAGAAGATACCGGAAACGCCCCGGCCCGCCTGCGTAACATGCCTGCGGGCAGAAGGCGCGCAGCCACATGAAGTCGCCGGCCTCAACCTCGACCCAATCTTGATTCAGGCGATAGGCCGCCTTACCTTCCAGCACATACAGCCCGTGCTCCATCACATGGGTTTCCAGAAATGGGATCACCCCGCCCGGCTCGAACGTCACGATGGTCACGTGCATGTCATGGCGCAGGTCATTTGGGTCGACGAACCGCGTGGTGGCCCATGTACCATCCGTGTCCGGCATCGGTGTGGGCGCAATGTCCTTTTCGTTCAGGATCAACACATCAGGCGCGTCCAGCCCTTCAACACGCTGATAGGCTTTGCGGATCCAGTGAAAGCGCAGAACCTCGTCGCCTTTGTTGTGCAACGTCCAGCGTTCTGAGGGCGGCAGATACGCATAACCGCCCGGCGTCAGCTCGTGAACCTCACCAGCAACCTCCAACGTCGCGGTCCCCTCGACCACGAACAACACAGCTTGCGCCTCAGGATCGTCCTCGGGTCGTTCAGACCCACCACCCGGCTGAACCTCCATGATGTATTGCGAGAACGTCTCGGCAAAACCACTAAGCGGACGCGACAGTACCCACAGCCGCGTGTCAGTCCAGAAAGGCAAAAAGCTGGTCACAATATCCTGCATCACCCCCTTAGGGATCACGGCATACGCATCCGTAAAAACGGCTCGATCGGTCAGAAGCTGGGTCTGAGCGGGAAGTCCCCCGTGCGGTGCGTAATATTGTGTGCTCATGGATGCTCCTAATCAGAGTGCAAGATGCCAGAAATATGCGTGTGATTTCATCATCTCACCACCCTCAATCCGGCAACAACACTTTAGGGAAACATTTGAAAAAGGCGAGAGCGCTTCAAGAAATTCGGTTGAACCCTGCCGCTCTCTTCAGTGGGAACACATTACGCCCCAAGTTTATGACCGAGGCCTCGTCTTGGGGCAGTGCAGACGCAATCGCGATTGATTTTGCCCGATGCGGCAGCCAACTGCACAGAGCGGGCCAACCCCAAACGGGATTGACCCAATGGTATTGGTAAACGGCCTGCCGCAGATCAGTTCAGACGCTTTCCGCTTTCGGGTGCAAAGTAGGACACTTTGCTTAGATCGAACGCCAAGGGCAACGTCTCGCCCGAGCGCGCGTTGGTTTCGGCGTGCAGGCGCGCGGTGACCTGTTTGCCCCCCAGTTGGGACACGACATAGGTGTCGGCGCCAGCCGGTTCGACCATGTCGATCAGGCAATCGGCCTCTTGCACGTCCTCGCCCGCGCGGAAGCCCGCTTCGGCGATGTCTTCGGGGCGCAGGCCCAGAATGACGTCCTCGGGCAGGTCTTTGGCGTGGGTGTCGGTCAGGACCAACGGGGCAGCACCTGCGCGTTCGATCTCGATCTTCGTGCCGGAACCATTGGCCTTGGCGCGCGCTGGGATCAGGTTCATCGCCGGGCTACCCATGAAGTCCGCCACGAAAAGGTTCGCCGGTTTGTTGTAGATCTCAGCCGGGCTGCCGATCTGCTGCACGATCCCGCCTTTCAGGACCACGATCTTGGTCGCCAGGGTCATTGCCTCGATCTGGTCATGGGTCACGTAGACCATGGTGGCATTCAAGTTCTGGTGCAGCTTCTTGATCTCGGACCGCATCTCGACACGCAGCTTGGCGTCGAGGTTCGACAGAGGCTCGTCAAACAAGAAGAGCTTGGGGTCGCGGACCAGTGCCCGACCCATCGCGACACGCTGCCGCTGACCGCCGGAAAGCTGGCCGGGGCGGCGCTGCAGAAGCGGTTCGATCTGTAGCTGCTGCGCCACCTCGTTCAGCTTTTTCTCTTGCGTGGCCTGGTCCACCCCCCGCACTTTCATGCCGAAGGTGATGTTCTTGGCCACCGACATAGTCGGGTAAAGCGCGTAGGACTGGAACACCATCGCGATGTCACGGTCTTTTGGGCTGACCTCGGTCATGTCACGCCCACCGATGTCGATGGTACCAGCGGTGATCGGTTCAAGCCCCGCGATGCAGTTCAAGAGCGTGGACTTGCCGCAGCCCGAGGGACCAACGAGGACCAAGAAATCTCCCGGTTCGATCGCGACGTTGATGTCTTTCAGGATCTCGACGGACCCATAGTTCTTGTAGAGGTTTTTGATATCCAGAATAGGGGTCATATCAGTTATCCTTTCCCTGCCGCTCGCAGCGGCTCGCGGCGTTCGAGATTTGCAAAGTGCCACCGGCACTTTTCATTTTTGTTCCAAAAACCATCTCTCACCCCTTCACAGAGCCCGCGGTCAGTCCGCGGATGAAGTATTTGCCGGCGACGACATAGACGAGGAGTGTGGGAAGCGCGGCGATGATCGCAGCAGCCATATCCACGTTGTATTCCTTCACGCCGGTGGTCGAGTTTACGATGTTGTTCAGCGCCACAGTGACGGGTTGGGTGCCAGCCTGACTGAAGCTGACCCCGAACAGGAAGTCGTTCCATATCTGGGTGAACTGCCAGATGACGGTCACAACGATGATCGGCAGCGAAAGCGGCAGGAAGATCGACCAGAAGATCCGGAAGAAACCCGCGCCATCCACTTTTGCCGCCTTCACCAGTTCTTGCGGAATGGTGACATAGTAGTTGCGGAAAAAGAGCGTGGTGAAGCCAATACCATAGATCACGTGGACGAAGATCAGTCCGGGGATGGTGCCCGCAATGCCCATGATGCCCAGTGTCCGCGCCATCGGCAGCAGCACCACCTGAAAGGGGATGAAGCACCCAAACAGCATCAGCGAGAAGATCAGGTTTGCGCCTTTGAACTTCCACTGGGCGATGACATAGCCATTCAGCGCCCCAAGGATGGTCGAGATCAGGACCGCCGGGATCGCAAGGATCACCGAGTTCCAGAAGTAAGGACGCAGGCCTTCACACTGGATGCCGGTACAGGCGCCGGACCAAGCGGTCCGCCAGGCCTCGAACGTGACTTCCCGGGGGAAGGCCACAAGGCTGCCGGTGCGGATCTCTTCCAGACTTTTCAACGAGGTCGTGACCATCACGAAAAGCGGCATCAGATAGAACAGGGCAAACAAGCCAAGCAAGGTGAACAGAAGCCAGCGCAGGGCGATACGACCCCAATTGCGCGATGGGCTGTGAGCGGTGGTAAGCGCAATATCAGTCATGTTTCGTCCTCAGTTCAGAGTAGAGGTAGGGAACGATGATCGCGAAGACGACGGCCATCATGACCATGGCAGAGCTTGCCGCTTGCCCGATATCGCCGCGCGAGAACGCCATCGCGTACATGTAGGTTGCAGGCAGGTCGGTGGCATAGCCGGGACCGCCTCCGGTCAGTGCGATGACAAGGTCGAAGCTCTTGATCGCAAGGTGGGCCAGCACGATGAAGGCTGACAGGAAAATCGGGGCCATCGAGGGGATGATGATGGCGGAATAGATGCGCCAGTTGGGGATACCATCGACCTGTGCGGCTTTGATGATCTCTCCGTCCACGCTGCGCAGACCAGCCAAGAAAAGTGCCATAACAAAGCCAGACGCTTGCCAGACACCGGCGATCACGACGGCGTAGATGGCCATATCGGGATCAATGACCCAGTCGAAACTGAAGTTTTCAAACCCCCAGTCGCGGACCATCTTCTCGATGCCCAATCCGGGGTTCATGATCCACTTCCACGCGGTACCGGTGACGATCATCGACAGCGCCATGGGGTAAAGATAGATCGTGCGCAACACGCCTTCGGTGCGGATCTTCTGATCCAGCAGGATCGCGATCAGCAGGCCCAACACCATCGAGATGATGATGAACAACGTACCGAAGATGAAAAGGTTCATCATCGCGGTATCAAACCGGGGCGATGCAAACAGGCGCTCATATTGGATAAGCCCCTCGACCTCGTATTTTGGCAGCAGCCGCGAACGGGTCAACGATACCCAAGCAGTCCAAGCGATGAAGCCGTAAACGAAAACGAGGATGGCGATGAAAGAGGGTGCGAGCACCATCTTGGGGATATGACGTTCAAGCCATTCGGTCATTGTAACGTTCCCTGAATAATAGGAGGCCCCGCACCTGTGATCAGGCGCGAGGCCAGGGAGATTTACATGGAGTTGGCGACAGCGTCGGCCAGCATGTTCACAGCATCAGCCGAGGACATGTCCGAGTTGAAGTGCGCGGTCACCACATCGGTGATGGCACCCGACTGCGCGCCACGCAGCGCCATGCCGTGGGCATAGCTGGGCAGCAGCGAACCATTGTCCGAGCTTTCGTTCATGTCTTTGGCAGACAGGTGTGCACAGCTGTCAAAGTCGTCCAGAGCCACGTCAACGCGTGCCGGGATCGACCCTTTGTTCAGGTTGAACACTTTCTGGAAGTTCTGACCAACGATCAGCTTGGACAGAAGGTCCTGACCGGCTTTCTTGTCGTCGCCATCCACGTTGAACATGGCAAAGCTGTCCACGTTGTACAGGAAGCCGTCACCGGGAACCGAAGCGCACAGGAAGTCCTCACCCGGTGCTTTGCCAGCAGCAAGGAACTCGCCTTTGGCCCAGTCGCCCATGATCTGGAAGGCGGCTTCGCCATTCATGACCATAGCCGTGGCAAGGTTCCAGTCACGGCCCGAGAAGTTGTCGTCGACATAGCCACGCATTTTGCGCATCTGGTCAAAGACAGCGACCATGCCGTCAGATTTCAGAGTGTCCATGTCCAGGTCAACAAAGGCTTTCTTGAAGCCGTCAGCGCCAAGGATGCCCAGTGCGACTGCTTCAAACACGGTGGCGTCCTGCCACGCCTGACCGCCATGGGCCAGCGGAGTGATGCCAGCGGCTGCCAGTTTGTCAGCGGCGGCGTTGAACTCGTCCCACGTGGTGGGCATGGCGATGCCGTTGGCTTCCAGAACGTCAGCGTTGGCCCAGATCCAGTCAACACGGTGTACGTTGACGGGGGCTGCACACCATGTGCCTTCACACATCATGTGACCAGCGATCGAGGCAGGCAGTACGTCCGCCCAACCTTCAGCCTCTGCCACCGACGAGATGTCGGCCAGAACGCCTTCTTCATACCATTCCTGAATGGCTGGGCCTTTCAGCTGAACGGCGGTCGGTGCGTTGCCCGACAGAACACGTGCGCGCAGGGCGGTCATGGCTGCATCGCCACCGCCACCGGCAACCGGCATGTCGGTCCAGGTGCCGCCATTGTCTGCAAACTCTTGCTGCAGAACGGCGACGGATTTGGCTTCACCGCCCGATGTCCACCAGTGCAGAACCTCGGCCTGAGGCTCGGCAACTGCGGGCATGGCGCAGGTGAGTGCAATGGCCGAAACGGCCGCGAATACGGATGTCTTCATTAGATTTTTCCTCCCATTGGCCACCCGATTAGGTAGCGCTAACCCAAGCTTGCCGACTGAACCCCTCTTTGCGCAATGCTAGAAACAGGGCCAGATTGCAGCTGAAGTTAGTTTTTCGAGCCTTTTGTTACATGATGTTACGCAAGCCTTGATTTTGTTGCACGCTGTTACAAACACACAGATGGTGAGGACGGCATATTTGCCGAAGGGAGGCATATCGCATGGCGATTCCACGACTGCTTGTCGTCGATGATGACGCAGAAACGCGCAGCATGATGACCCAGTTTCTACAACAGAACGGGTTCATGGCGTTCCCCTGCGAGACCGAGGACACGATCCGTCACCACCTTAAAGGCGGCCGCGTGGACCTGATCCTGTTGGACGTGATGCTGGCGGATGAGAACGGCGTAGAGATCTGTGCACGCCTGCGTAAGGAACAGGACGTGCCCGTCATTCTGGTGTCCGCCCTGTCAGCTGATCACCACCGTATGAAAGGGTATGAGGTCGGCGCGGACGACTATATCGCCAAGCCCTTCAACCCCGAACTGCTGCTGGCCCGCGTGCGCGCCGTCTTGCACCGCGCCAATCGCAGCGCCTCGCTTGTTTATCGCCGCAGCGTGTCTGTCTTTCGCTTTGCCGGCTGGCACTATGATGCCAAACGGGACGAGGTGACCTCGCCGCAAGGCTATCAGGTTGCGCTGTCGCGCAAGGAAACCGCACTGCTAAAGGTCCTTCTGGCCAACCCGCACATCCCCCTGACCCGTGACGAAATCGCAAATGCCCTTGATGTCACCGGAGAGGCACAGGGAACCCCGCCCGAAGGCTCTGGCCGGGCCATCGACGTCCTTGTGGGACGTCTACGCGGCAAGATCGAGACCGACCCGAAATCCCCCGAACTTCTGCGCACCGAACGCGGCATCGGCTATGTCTTCACCGCCGATGTCACGACCGAGGACAGCGCATGAGCAAGGGGTTTCGTCTGCAAACCCTTGGGATCACGCTGGTCGTGGTCTCGTTCGCGATGGCCTTCATCTCGGCATGGATGTGGTTTGCGTCGAACCGCTCGTGGCAGGAACACCTGACCGGCAGCTATGTCACCGGCATCGCGCTTTATGAATCCCTGCGCACGGGTGCCGAGCCGCCTGAAGGCATCCACATCACTTCGCTGAACGCGATGGATGAAATTCTGGCCAGCCGTGGCGAGTTTTCGCGCCTGCCCGACATCCCCAAGCCCGCCTTCACCACCAATGTGTCAATCAAGGGTCCGGGCCGGGATCCGGTATCCGGCGAGACCCTGATCCTCGGTATCGTGTCCGAGAACCTGCAATATTCGGTGTCTGAACTTGTCTCGAACGAAGGCCAGCCTGCCGCCCAGAAGTTCGGCAATGTCACGCGCCTGCTCGCGACCTATTGCAGCGAACCAATCCTCTTTGCCCGCATGGGGACACAACCGTGGTTGCGCATCGACGGGCGCGCGGTCTGGGGCTGCGGCGCGGCACCTACGGATTTGCGCCTGCTAGCCGTTCTGATGTGTCTGGTGGCCTTAGCTATCCTTGCCACGGTGGTGCGCGACACCTCTGCCTATTTCGACCGCTTCGCGCGGGCGCTTCATAATCGGCGCCGTCTGGGCGGGCCGGAAAGCTATGCCGTGCAAGGGCCGGAAGAGCTGCGCGACATCGTTCTGGCGGTGAACAGCTATCTGGAGGATGAGCGCGCCCAACTGTCCAAGCGCGCGACCGTTCTATCCGGCGTTAGCCATGACCTTGGCACCCCTGCCACCCGCTTGCGCCTGCGTACCGCGCTGATCGAGGACGCCGATCTACGGGACAAGTTCGAGGCCGATATCGACAGCATGACCGAGATGATCGAAAGCGTGCTGACCTATACCCGCGCCGAGCTGAACGAAGAAAACCCGCGGCAAGTGTCCCTGACCTCTCTGATCGAAGCGCTCGTCGCGGATTACGAGGATCTGGGCCAGCCCGTCGCGATCCGCACGCTCGAGCGGCCCTCGGTCGAAGGGGGACGCTCGGTGTTTGCCGCCACACCCGGCCATGTGGCGCTGCCCGACATCCAACGCATCCTGATCACCGCCCGCCCCGTGTCCCTGAAACGCGCAATATCGAACCTGATCGAGAACGCGTTGAAATACGGTCGCCGCGCCACGGTCGAGCTGACGGCAAACGCCGATCACGCCACCATCGTGGTTGAGGATGAAGGGTCAGGTATGTCCGCCGACGATATCGAAGCCGTGGTGGCGCCGTTCAAGCGGGGGGAAAACACGCAAGCCGTGGATGGGTTCGGGCTGGGTCTGACAATCGTGGCAACGGTTGCTGAACAACATGGTGGGCGCCTCTACTTCGAAACGGGCGCGCATGGGTTGCGCGCCTGTCTTGAGATTTGCAGAAACTAAGGCCTTCTTAGTGCAACCGGTCGGTTTCAAAACGGGGAAGCAAAGGCAGTTCAGCGACGAAAGGCGCGTCCTGAGCTCCAGCAAGGTCGCGCAGGACCAAGGGACGGGGTTCGGCCACGTCTTGTCGCAAGAAATCGCGTAACTCCAACACCATGGCCGTGTTCGGCTCACCCAGATATTCGGTGACGTTGCCATTCCCTGCACGGATGGCGACATAGGGCTGTGCGCCTTGGATATCGCGCCACTTGCTAAACCCGGTGCCCGCGAAGATCCCTTCGAAATCAATGTCGGGATCGCTGCACAGGGCAGAGGAATGCACGACGACAGCAAACGCGCCGAAGTCCTTGGACGTGCGGTCCATGGCGGTTCCAAAACCGGTGTCGAGCAACACCTCGGGGTCCGGCAGCTCGCCCCCCCACGCACAGGTGTCTTCGTGGGCGATCTTCACCGGGGCCGCATCCGGGTTCAGACCCAAAAGCGTCATCCCACGATAGACATAGACGATTTCACCGCCCTGCGCCCGGTTGGATACATAACTTTCCCACGCATCTGCCCCGCCGGTAGAACGGATGACGAAGTCGCCGACAAGACCCGATGGCGACACCGCGCGCACCTCGTCCGCGTCAATCAACAATGTGTTGTTGTATAACTCACCAACAACGCTGTCGAAATAGGCTTGGTCCGGTCGCACCTGCGCGAACACGTTCTTCAGGCTGCCAAAGGGCAAGGTCACCCCATCGGCCAACGGAAATGACGTCAGGCCCGGGCTGCCAATGCTACCGACCAGCGCGCAGTATTCTGCGGGCATGCTCGTCTTGCGCCCTTCAAAAACACTGACCCGCGCGCAACGATCCACCCAGACAAACAGGTCGCCATACCACGTATCCAACAGCTTCCGTGGTAGTTTGTTGCCGTCGTCGAGATCATAGAGAATGTCCCGCACACGCAGATCGTCATTTAACTGGAAGATGGCGGGCAGCCGCACATAGCGTGTGCCCATATAGGCCTTTTCAGCCGCCTCATCGACCCGAATACCCGCATTCAGCTGGGGAAAGACTGCAAGGGATGACAGGAAGGTCCAATGGTCTTCCAGAAGCAGGTTCAGGTCGGCCGTCGTGGTCCGCAAGGACGGGGTCGGCCCCTGAAGGTCACGTCCATAGCCCATCGCGTCGACCTCGGCCCCCAGTAGCCCAAGGAAGGTCGGCGCAAGATCGAAGGTCGTGCCGGGTTTGTCGATCTTTCCGGGTTCGATCCCTGCCCCGAAGGCCATCACAAGGTTTGTGCGATCCGCGGCCTCAAGCGTATCCCAGACCGAGTTCGGTCGGGCCAGATGATCCGACATCACCAACAGGACTGTGTCTTCCATCGCGGGGCTTGCAAGGACGTGGCGGACAAACTCGCCCGCCATGTGGTCGGCACAATGCACCGCATTCAGGAAAGGGTTTTCGCCGTCCCTATAGGTGATGCCTTCACAGGTTTTAGAGACCGTGCCGCCCTGCGGGTGGTGGGTATCGACGGTCAGAAGAACCAGTCCGAAGGGCCTGTCGCGGGCGGCAAGCGTGTCGAACCGCTCTGCCCCAATCTTCAAAAGGGCATCATCATAGATCCCCCAAATGGACTTGTAATACGGGTCATCCAGCGCGCTATAGAGATCGTCTGCGCCCTCGACCGTGTCAAAACCGTGGGTTTCATAGAACGTCCCCCAGCCTGCGAACTCCAGCGACGAGCCGTGCATATACGTCATGTCATAGCCCGCGTCGCGCAGCAGATCCCCCATACAGGTCGCGGCAGGCAGGAACTCGTCCGAACCCGCGCCAGACCCGGCCAGCGGGATGCCGCATTGGCTGGCCACCATCGCGCCGATCGTCCAACTGGCCCAGGTGACCTGCGTCATGTCGGTGAAGCTAAGCGCCTGTTTCTCAAGTTCCAGCAAGTTCGGCGTCAGCCCGGGAAACAGGTCTTCGTCCATATAGGTGCGCTCGATCGACTCGAGATACAGCAGGACGACGTTCTTGTCGGTTCCTTTCGCGTCACGTTTGTCGATCGCAACATATTCCGGCGGCGGCGCAATCCGGTTCCCGCCGCCAAGCGCACCGATCCCGTATTTCCAAGCCAGATCGCTGACGTCCAGCACGGTCGGATTTACCGCAAACGCAGCCAGCAATGCCGCCATGCCGGCCAAAACCGGGGCTCGGCGCGGCGCATCATTTTTACGGGCGCGCATAAAGCGGAAGGCAAAATATGTCACGATCAGTGCGGCGACCACCAACAGCGCAACAACGACGATGACGGCGGTGAAGTCCTGCACCGTGGCGCCCTCCATCCCAGCGACAACATGGAAGAGGACGGATTCTTCAATGCCCGATCCGGTCAGGGCATTGACCCCATAGTATGTGACCAGAAAGAGCAGCAGAACCAGAATACTAGCGGAAAATCCGAGAGCCGCGCGGCGCGATGTAACCGCCTTGCGCAACAGCAAAAGGGCCAACAGGATCAATGTAATACTTATGGCCGTTGTCATACGCGTCCTTTCCCTTGATGAGATCCGCAAGCCTTGCGCCACTTCAGCAGCGCAACTTCGCTGCACCCGACGCATAATCTGCGCCAGTAAGTGATCGCCCAAACGGCGCGTCGTGTACGGCTCTAAGTTGCAAAGCCTATTGAGCACGACTGAATACGTCGAGTGGACGAAACGACCTACCCCTCGGTTGAAGCTAGGCATAGGGCGCGACCACTCACTATGATCTTGGTCAAATCAGGCTAAACGGCCCGCCCTTTGCCCAATTGATCCCCCCAGTGTATCGGCCTGCCCTAAAGGTTGGGAAACGAAGGATTAAAGATGGGATGTAAGCGTCACAAATCGGAAGGGATTGTCACGATGCTGCAGTATGCTTTTGCCCGTTGATTTAGAAGCCAGACATCAGAAACTAGGCATGTGTCTAGGAACCTAGTAGCGCCTCACCCTGTCCCTTGAGGCGCAGAAAGACCCCAAAGGCCTCTGAGAGTTTTGCGGACGCAAATTGTGGGAATTGTGGCTTCGCTGGGTGACCATTGGAAAACATTCTGAGCCGATGCTTACCCGGAAGGTCCGCTTACTGGGCGCCCATGTTTCATCAGCGTTCGTGCAGCTGACCAGAGGCGCGTCTCGCACGAGACGCAGCCACAGAGGCAGACCGCGCCCTTAGAGAATATGAGATCTTTCGGATGTTGTAGTGGTCTACCAAATCCTAAGGGACACGCCGTTCGACGCAATAGATTCCGTTCTTCGTAAGAGAAAAGGAGACCAAACCATCATACGCCACACCCTACACCCGCCTCTAGCCCCACATAAAACAGAGGGGTATCAACATGTTGGCGAAATGAGTGGTGCCCCCACACGGACTCGAACCGCGGACCTACTGATTACAAATCAGTTGCTCTACCAGCTGAGCTATAGGGGCACTCGGGGACGATCTACGTGCTTCTTTGGGAAGGTGCAAGCAAAATTCAGCGGCGGCTTGCGCGGGCCATCAGGGCGACGGCGCAAAGGCCGACGGCGATCACCATCAAGGCTGGCGGGGCTGCTTGTCCCAGTTGCTCAAGCGAGGCTTGCTCATAAACGCGCGTGGCCAGCGTGCCGTAGTTGAAGGGGCGCAAAAGCAGGGTGGCGGGTAGCTCTTTCACGCTGTCCACAAAGACCAGCAGAAGCGCGGTACCGACCGAGCCGCGTATCAATGGAAAATAGACCTCGGCCAGAGCACCGCGGGCCGAACGACCCAGCGAGCGGGCGGCCATTGGTATATTGGGCGAAACACGCTCGATCGCGGCGTCGGTGGCGCCTTGGGCAATCGCGAAGAACCGCACGCAATAGGCATAGATCACGGCAAAGGCGGTCCCGGTCATGACCAGACCCGGATCCCAGCCCGTGACGGCTAGAACCCCGTCCGCCATCGCGTTATCCGCAGCCGCCATAGGGATCAGGATGCCGATGCCCAGCACCGCCCCGGGGGCGGCATAACCGATGGTGGTCAACGGCATCAGTTTGCGGGCCAAGGCGCTGCCGGACAGTCGCACCCCGTAGACGAGGAACAGCGCTCCCAAGACGGTGACAAGGGCGGCAACGGACCCAACGGTCAGCGTGTGCACCAAAGCCGAGAGCAGTCCATTCGACAGCCAGTATTCCGGCTTGGCCAGCGCGTGCGAGAACAGCACGGCGACAGGCAACACGAAGCCGATCACGAAGGGAACAGCGCACAGGAACAGGGCTGCCAAACCGCCCAACCGCCCAAGCTGGCGCGGCTCTACGGGGCGGCTTTGACGAGACATGCGATAGAACCGGCTGCGCGAGCGACCCAGTTTTTCAAGCGCGGCCAGCAGGAAGACGAAGCCGAGGATGACCAAGGCGATTTGGGCCGCGCCCCCGGCATTATGGCTTTCCAGCCAGACCGTGAAAATTCCGGTGGTCAGGGTTTGCACGGCGAAGTAGTCGACGACACCAAAATCCGAGACCGTCTCCATCATCACGATGGCGACACCCGCTGCGATTGCAGGGCGTGCCAAGGGAAGGCCAACGCGCCAGAACCGGGCAAAGGGCCCTGCCCCCAAGGCACGGGCGACCTCGTAAGCATCAGCGGATTGCTCGCGAAACGCGGCGCGGGCCAGTAGGAAAACATATGGGTTCAGTGCGGCCGCCAGCACGACGATGGCGGCCCAGCGCGAGCGGATCTCGGGGAACCAGTAGTCGCGGGCACTCTCCCAACCAAACACGGCCCTCAGCCCAGTTTGAAGTGGCCCCGCATATTCCAGAAAGTCGACCAACGCATAGGCACCGACATAGGCGGGAATCGCCAAGGGCGTCAGCAAAAGCCACTCGAGCCAGCGCGCTCCGGGGAAGCGGTACATGGTGATCAACCATGCCGACCCGGTGCCAACGGCGGCTGACAGAAAACCCACGGAGAGCGAGATGATCACCGTGTTGGTCACATAGCGCGGCAAGGTCGTTGACATCAAATGTGGCCAGGCGTTTTCCTCGGGCGTCAGCGCCAGCCACAGGATCGACAGGATCGGCAGCAGGACCAGCGCGGCAATCGCAATTGCCCCGAGAGACCAAATATTTAGCCGATACCCAGCGCGTCTTGGCGCCTCTATCCGAGTCTTTTGCTCAACCATGTACCGGCTTTAACCTGAATTCTGTTTAACTGTCCAGAAATCCCCAGTATGTTTTACTGCGGCAGGGCAAGAGAACACAGGCGACACATGAAAATCGCAATCCATATCGGCGCACATTGCACAGATGACGACCTTTTGACGAAATCGCTTCTGAAGAACGCGGGTCAATTGTTCCAAGAAGGCGTCGCCGTCCCCGGTCCAACGCGCTATCGGAGGCTTCTGGGGCAGATTATGGTCAAGCTTAAGGGCAGCGTGGCCAGCACCGACACGCAAGACATGTTGATCGACGAACTGATTGATTCAAAAGAGGTGGAGCGGATCATCCTTGGCCATGAAAACTTACTTGGCGCGCATCACCGGGCAATTGAAGGCGGGCGTCTGTATCATTTGGCCGCTCGCAACACGTCTTGGCTGCGTAACCTGTTCCCTGACCATGACGTCAGCCTGTTCATCGGGATCAGCAACATGGCCAACTTCGTGCCCGACCTTGCCGCCCGTCTGGATGACGAGAAACGCGAGATGATGCTGGGTTCGGTAGATCCGCGCGATCTGTTCTGGGCAGACGTGATCGAAAATATTCGCGAGGCCAACCCCGATACGCCGATCACCGTCTGGTGCAACGAAGATACACCGCTGATCTGGCCCAATGTCATGCAGGTGATCTCGGGGATGGACAGTGAGGACAAGCTTGAACGCGGCAGCTTGGATATTCTGGAACGGATTACCAAGCCCGAAGGGATGAAGCGGCTGCGGACGTATTTGCACGAAAACCCCTTCCAGAACGAGGTGCACCGCCGAAGGATTCTTGCCGCGTTTTTGGACAAGTTTGCAAAGGACGGCGCGGTCGAGCACGAGATCGAGCTGCCGGGCTGGACGCAGGATCTGGTCGATGAGCTGACGAAAAACTACGAAAGCGACATCAAGGAAATCGCGAACATCCCCGGCGTCACCGTCCTGAGCCCATAAAAAAGGGGCCAAAAGGCCCCTTCCGATCCGATATGTAGCGCGCTTACATGCCCAGCGCTTCTTTATACATATCCAAAACCGCTTCTTCCTCGGCGATATCGTTGGCGTCGCGCTTGCGCAGCGCGATCACCTTGCGCATGACCTTGGTGTCATAGCCACGACCTTTGGCCTCGGCCATCACCTCTTTTTGCTGATCCGCAATGTCCTTCTTCTCCATGTCCAAACGCTCGATGCGTTCAATGAACTGGCGAAGCTCGTCTGCAGTGACGCGATAGCTGCTTTGGGTCTGATGATCGTCCATGGGGCCCTCTTACCTGTGATGATTGCCCGTGAAACGTGACAGGCGTTGTTGAGAACCGATTTAGCCCGACAGGGGACCACCTTCAAGACCTCTCAGGGCTTGCACAGCGGCATCCCGCGCGGTAGGCGCATGGGAACCAAAAAGGAGACCGCCATGGACTGGCTGATCATCGTAGGGGCAATCATGTCGGTTATCGGCCTTGCAGGGCTGGTGGCCAGCGCGTTGAAGGTCATGAAGGCCAAACGTGAAGGGCTGGAAGACGCCGAACTGCGCGCGCGCATTCAAAAGGCGATGGCGCTGAACATGGGCGCGCTGGGTCTGTCTGTGCTCGGCCTGATGTGCGTCATCCTGGGCGTGTCGCTGGGCTGACATACCGATGGGGCCGCGCTGGCCCCATCATTCGATTTAGGTAACCGGGGTCACAGATCCCCGAATTTCTTGCCGTTCTTGATCAGCTCGTCAAACAGTGGCGACGGCGCCCAAAAGCGCGGCTCTTCCGCCTGCCAGCCAGTCAGCGCGTTCTTCACAGCCAGCAGACCGGCCTGATCGGCCGCCATCATCGGGCCACCGCGATGGCGCGGGAAGCCGTAGCCATAAAGCAGCACCACATCCACATCGGACGGACGCAGCGCGACGCCTTCCGCCACAAGACGCGCGCCTTCGTTCGCCATGGCAAACAGGCAGCGCTCTTGGATTTCCTGCTGGGTGAAGCTGCGCGGGGTGATCCCTTGGATGCGGCGCTCTTCTTCAATGATCGCCAAGACGTCGGGGTTTTCGACCGGGCCGCCTTCTTGATCGTGGATGTAGTACCCCCGGCCCGTTTTCTGGCCGAACCAGCCTTGCTCGCAGATCTTGTCCCCAATCGAGACATAGCGATCTTCCGGCGCCCGCGTGGCGGCCAAACGCTTGCGCCGCGCCCACGAGATATCCAGCCCGGCCATGTCCAGCACCTGATATGGGCCGATCGGGAAGCCATAAGCGCGCATCGCCGCGTCAATCTGGGCCGGCGTCGCACCATCTTCCAGCATGAAATCTGCCGCCAAACGATAAGCCGCCAACACGCGGTTGCCGATAAAGCCGTCGGCCACCCCTGCCCGCACCGGCACTTTGCGTAGCTTACGGGCCAATTCAAATCCGGTCGCGACCACGTTGGGATCGGTCTTCTCGCCGACCACAATTTCCAGCAGCTTCATAATGTGCGCAGGCGAGAAGAAGTGATAGCCCACCACGTCCTGCGGACGCGAGATTGTCGCCGCCAGCGCGTCGATATCCAGATACGAGGTATTCGTCGCAAGAATCCCGCCCGGCTTCATAACCGCATCCAGTTGAGCGAACACGTTGCGTTTGACGTCCTCGTCTTCAAACACAGCCTCGATAATCAGATCGACTTGGGCCAGATCCTGCATGTTGGTGGTGCCGTTCAGGCGCGACAGACGCTCTTCTCCTGTGGCGGCATCAATGCGGCCCTTGGCGACCGATTTGTCATAGTTCGCAACGATACGCTGAACGCCGCGCTCCAAGCCCTCTTGATCGCGTTCGACCAGAACAACCGGAAACCCTGCATCCAGACAGGCAATCGCAATGCCCGCCCCCATGGTGCCAGCCCCGACCACACCGATGGAGGTGACCGGGCGCAACGTCGCGCCTTTCAACTCGGGCACTTTCGCAGCGCGACGTTCAGCGAAGAACGCATGGCGCATAGCGGTCGCCTCGGGGCCTGTTTCGCATTCATCAAAGGCCGCGCGCTCTTTGGCGATGCCGGCTTCGAACGGCAAGATCTGCGCGGCTTCGACACAGTTGATGATCTCGGCCACCGAGGGTTGCGGATCGTTTTTCATCTTCTCACGTCGGGCGGCGATGGCGTTCGCATATCCGACCGGATCTTGCAGACCCTCGGCGCGTGTACGCGTGGGCCGGGTCTTGCTGCCATCTGCGATCAGCTGCTCAGCCATAGTGACAGCGGCGCCCGCTACATCGTCATTCGCGATCTGGTCCACAAGGCCAAGGGTTAGCGCTTTTTGCGCCGGAATGGGCTTGCCCGTCAGCATCAGGTCCAAAGCGGCGTCGGCACCGACGATGCGCGGCACACGCTGCGTCCCGCCCCCGCCCGGAAGAACGCCCAGTTTCACCTCGGGAAGACCCATTTTTGCGCCCTTCAGCACGACGCGATAGTGGCACGCCAGCGCCAGCTCAAATCCGCCGCCAAGCGCGTTGCCATGTACGGCCGCAATCGTGGGTTTTGGGCTGTTTTCCAGCAAATCGCACACCTGCGACAGGATCGGCGTCTCGCGTGGTCGCCCGAACTCGCGCACATCCGCACCTGCCGGGAAGGTCCGCCCTGCGGCGGTCAGTACGATGGCCTTCACCGTATCGTCCGCGATCGCGGCCTGAATGGTCTCGGACAGGCCGGAACGTACCGCGTGGCTAAGGGCATTGACTGGCGGGTTTTCGATAGTGATGACCGCAACAGTGTTTTCGACGCGCAGGGTGACAGGCTCGGACATGGTTCCTCCGTAATCAGTTGCCCTTTAGGGGCAGAACAGGGGCAACCTTGTCAATGGCTGATGGCACCGTCACGCCATCTTTCCCGACCGTTTGGTCGGATTTGTCACAAAAAGTGACCGCGGCGCCCGCTTAAACGGGCATGTTGTCGAACAGGTCGTCGGAATCATCCTCTTCCAGTTCGCTCTCAAAACGGCGGATATCTTCGGGCACCGGCAGGCCCAGCTTGTCCAGCTCGGCGATCTTTTCGCGCAGCTGTTCTTGCAGAACGTGACGATCCTCGGGACGTTTTGCGATTTCGTCCAGGATCAAACTGATCGAGGCTTTAAGCTCTTCAAATGCCATTGCATCCTCTCCTTTATGCAATCAAATGGACGATCCCATCTGGGAAACGATCGCCGCCCCTCCACTGGCGGCGATCGTCCTTATGCGTGCTTTGCAGCGCAGTCGCGGCAGAAAGGCGTGTGCGGCAGCACGTTCAGCCGCTCGGCCGAGATTTCGTTGCCACATTCTACACAATAGCCAAACTCGCCCTCATCCATGCGGGCAAAAGCGGCCTGAATCATGGCGATTTCATTCTGGCCGGAATTCCCCAGGCCTTCCAAAACCTCATCTTCTTCGCGCTCAACTGCCAGTTCTTCCCAGTCCTTCGACTGGTGGCTGTCCAACTCGTCTTCAATCTCGTGAAGGCGCTTGTCCAATTCTTTCATCCGCGCGTTCAGAATATCACGGTACCTGTTCACATCTACCATAGCGTTCTCCTTTGCCCTGACTTTGAAGCGAGACAGGGCGCGTTGCATTGATACAGGTCAAGCAATTTCAGGCTTTAGGGGGTCGGCATATCTGCCTGTGCAGGGGGCGACGGCGCGGGTGCTGTGGTCGCACCCGCGAGCGACTGCTCAGGCATCATTGGCACCACGCGGGGATCGGTCGCGGGGCCAATTCGCAAAGCGCGCTGGCCGTGCATTCGCCCCAATCTGCAGGTGGTCACAACCTCATCGTCAGGATCCAGCAGCGCCACTTGACCAAGCGCCTGAAGCGGCACGGGGATCACCATTCCAACTTCCAGATTTGCCACGTCCGTGACGGGCAGATGGACCTGATGCAAGATTGCCCGAAGTTCAGCCCGACAGCTCATCGCTACGTCTGCGATTGTGTGCTCTGGCGCGTCCCCGTCGGTCGCAGGGCTTTGCTTGGTGCTGGCCGGGGCTTCGCACGGTAGGATCACGGTCAACACGCCCTGTTTTGCGCCACCCGCAAGATCCAGTTCGGCCCGAAACGTATGATAGTGAACGTTTGCCAGCGTCAAAGAAATCACTTCGGGATCCATAATCGGCAACGCATAGCGATAGCCCGAGACCTGAGGAACGATGTCCAGTTTCGCGCCATGCGCCTCGACCTCGAAACACTCCATCATGCGATCCACAAAATCGGCGCAGATGGCGGCATCTGTGCGCGTCGGCGCACGATCCGTGACCGCGGCTTTGGAAACGTTCCCGATGGTCTGCGCCTCGACCAGTCCAGCCATTAAATTAAGGTCCAGAACAGCCAGACCAAAACTGCTGTCCGGCCCTTCGACCAGACACAGAAGCGCGTTGTCTGGCAGATCACCCAACACCTCGTCCAGCACCGCCTTGCCTTGGTCGACTGACGACACCGCGATAAGAACACGCGCCACATCCTGCCCCGCGCGTCGCAGTGCATTGCCCAACGCCCCCGTCGCCGAGAGGCGCGGAATACCCGAAGACGGCTGCCCTGCCCCGGCTTTGCGTTGCAACACGCTGAATATGTCTGGATCGGCCATGTCAGTTCCACGCGATAGATCGCTTCGACACTGCCAAGACAAGGTTTATAAATGATTGATGTCTGACGGCCATGTGCGGCCAAATGGGGATTGCGTGCCAATTGGCAGGGTCACGCGGAACGCGGCGCCACTCTGCCCCGGCAGATAGGTGATGGACCCATCCAATTTGTCCATGATCTCGCGGCAAATGGCCAAGCCAAGGCCCGCACCGCCTGCGGCCGCCTGATCGGACAGGCGCGAGAACTTCTCGAAAATCATCGACTGGCTTTCCAAGGGCACACCACTGCCATTGTCGACGAAATCCACTTGCAGCCGCCCGCCGCGTTGGCGCACGCGGATCGCCAACCGCTTGTCCTTGGCATCGCAGTATTTCGCGGCGTTCGAAATCAGGTTGATGAACACCTGCGCCAGCCGGTCTGTATCCGTATACAGCGCCACCCCCTCGTCCGAACGATTGCGGTGGATATGCATCTTTTCCTGATCAATGACCGAGCTTGTGGCCGCAATCGCGCGGTCCAGCACATCGCGCATTACCTCACGCCGCGGATAGAGCTGCACCTGACCGTTCTCCAACACGCTGAGATCCAGAAGATCGTCCAAGAGCCGCGTCAGGCGCACGCTTTCGTCATGGATGATCGAGGCGTGTCGCGCGGCGGCCTCGGGATCATTCGCCCCTCCATCCCGCAGGATTTCCGAAAACGCTCGGATCGAGGTCATGGGCGTGCGCAATTCGTGGCTGATCTGGCTGAGGAACGCGTCCTTCTGGATCGACAGCTGGGTCAGCTTCTCGTTCACCTCGGACAACTGGCGCGCTGTGGTGGTCAGCTCCAACTGCTTGGCTTCCAGCTGCGAGGTCTGCTCCAGCATCTGCTGGGTTTCATCCGCCACGGCCAGCAGGTCATCCACCGACACGGTTGTGCCGCCCAAGATCTGCCCAATCATGGCGTGGGCGGTTGCGGTACCGACAAGACCCGATAGCTCGCGCTCCAATCGCCCAATGAAATCCGGGGTCGTGTCTGGCAGATAGCCCTGTTTCCCCTGCTGCTCCGCCTGCGCCTGAAACCACGCCTGCGCCTGATCCGAGCCCATGATTTCTTGCGCCATCACCAAAAGGTCTTCTGACGTGGCCGCGTTGAAACTGCGCCCCCGGGCCGGGCCGGATTGGTCCAGCACATTGACAAACTGGGCCGCTTGCAAACGCTCCAGCGGGCTGGGGAAGGACAGAAGCGAGACCGAGACGAACACCGAGCAGTTCAGGATCAAAGACCAAAACAGCGCGTGCACGACCGGGTCCAGCCCATCTACACCGAACAAGGCCTGCGGGCGCAGGGCCGCGATCCCCCACGGGCCGTCTGCCAACATCGAGGCGCTCATCACGCCCGCCTCGCCGAAGCTGGGCAAGAACAGCGTGTAGGCCCAAATGACAAAGCCCGTGATCAGGCCCGCCACGGCCCCGCTGCGCGACGCGCCGCGCCAGAACAACCCGCCGGCCATCGCGGGCAACACCTGCGCGACGCCTGCAAACGAGATCAGACCGATTGCCGCCAGCGCAGCCCCACCGCCAGAGATGCGGTAATAGAAATAGCCCAGCGCAAGGATGCCCACGATGGACAAGCGACGGGCTGAGAGCAGGATCTGACGGGCGTCTCGGTATTCTGACGCGTCCACGCCAAGCCGGGTCGACAGCCACAAAGGCATGATGATGTGGTTCGACACCATCGTCGCCAGCGCGATCGAGGCCACGATCACCATCGAGGTGGCCGAGCTGAAGCCGCCAAGGAAGGCCAGCATCGCCAGCCCGTCGCGCTCGAAGTACAGTGGCAGGGTCAGCACGAACAGGTCCGGGTTTTCGCCCTTCGGCAAGATCGCCAAGCCAACGACGGCGATGGGAATGACGAAAAGGCTCATCAGGAAAAGATACAGTGGGAACGCCCACGAGGCTGTGGCCAGCTGCCGTTCATCCACATTCTCGACCACCAGAACCTGGAACATGCGCGGAAGGGTCAGGAAGGCGGCTGCGGATAGGAAGGTCAGACCAACCCAGCGCCCGCCTTGCAGGGACCACGCGCCTTCTGGGGCGGCCTGAATGGCTTCATTCATCGCCGCCGAGATACCCTGCGCCCCGCCGCCAATGCCCCAGACCACGAAGATCCCGACCGCCATCAGCGCGACAAGCTTCACCACGGCCTCGACCGCGATGGCGGTGACCACGCCATGGTGCCGCTCGTTCACATCAAGGTTTCGCGTCCCAAAAAGGATTGTAAACAGGGCCAGCCCGCCGGCCACCCAGATGGCGGTCTGCTCAAGGTCTGGAATGACCCACCCCGCAGACCGGTCGCGGGCAAAGACGGCGAAGGACAGGGTCACGGATTGCAGTTGGAGCGCGATATAGGGCGTGGTGCCGATCACCGCGATCAGAGTCACCAACACGCCCAACAGGTTTGACTTGCCATAGCGGGACGACACCAAGTCGGCGATCGACGTCACACGCTGGCTGCGCCCTACCCGGACCAGTTTGCGCAGAAACCACCACCAACCGATCATCACCAAGGTCGGGCCAAGATAGATGGTCACGAACTCCAACCCCGAGCGCGCCGCGTATCCGACCGCGCCATAGAACGTCCACGCGGTACAATAAACCGACAGCGACAGCGTGTAGATCATCGGGGACGACAGGAACCGCACCTTGCTGCGCCGCGCGCGTTTGTCGGCCACAAACGCCACCAGAAACAGCATGATGACATACAGGAAGCAGACCCCGACAAGCGTGTTGAATGTCAGCATCAGCGCGTTCCTGCGGGATCTTCTGACGGTCGAACGGGTTTAGATTGGGGTCCGGTGGATTGTTGTTCTGAATCACGCCCGAGATGACGGGCCAACAACATCGCAAACAGGATCAGAAAGAACCAAGACGAAAAGACAAAGGCAAGGCGCACATTTCCGATCGCCCCCCCAACCATCAGGGGCAGTAGGAACAGGACCACACCCAGCAGGGGCAGCAGTCGCGCGGCATCCTCAACCCGGCGCCGGCGATAGCTTTGGCGCGCCAGAAAAAGGGGTTCACGCGGAGACCTCATACGCGGTCAGCCTCCGACCAGCTCGCGCAGGTTGGTCAGCATTTCTGAGTTCGAGAAGGGTTTGGTCATGAACCGATTCACACCCAGCCGCTCGGCAAGATCGCGGTCCGTTTTCTGCCCGCGTGCGGTCAGCATCAGAACCGGAAGCGCGCGGGTGTCATCGGCACTGCGCAGGTCCTGCAGAATGTCATAGCCCGACTTGCCGGGCAGCATCACGTCAAGGATCAGAACATCGGGTTTGGCGTCGCGCACCGCCTGAACCGCAGTGGTGCCACTGGCGTGGGTTGAAACGCTCCAGCCATCGCGACTTAGGATAAAGCTGATGGCCTCGGCGATGTTCGGTTCATCCTCGATGACCAGCACCTGTTTTGTCATAAGCCCCTCCCCCGGGATGCGGCGTGTCCGCACCGTCCCGCGACTATCGCCAAGATCATGGCCGCAATCAAGTAAAACACGCCCAAACGGCAGGGATGCGTCCTTGAAATAACGGCAAAATTACCCTGCCGACAGGATCGTCGCCTCGCGGCGGGCGGCACAATCGGTGCGTGGACACACCCGACAGGTGGAACCGACCTCGATCGGAGTGGCGTGGGACAGCGCATCTCCATCCAGCGCGTCGTCCAACTCGCGGATCAGCATATAAGCCTCATAGACGGGTGGGCGGTCAAAAGACGGCGCATCCTGCTGCACGCACACCGCCTGACAGACATGGCGACGCCGCGCGCCGCCGGGCTGACGGACCACGGCACGAATGGGGCGTTCTGGCTGCGCCAAAGCTTGGAACAACGGCCAGTACGGGCAGGCAGCGCCAAAACGCGGCAAGGCAAACCCCGGGACAGCTTTGCGGACCACCAAGGCACCCGCGCCATCGCAACTGATCAACCCGGCGACAGTTCCATCCGAGATCGGCGGCAAAAAGGCGATGCGTCGCATGACAGACGGCAAGGATTGCCGGAACTCGCGGGCCAGAGCCGCCGGATCCCACCTATGCGCCGTGCGCGCGGTCTGGAAGGCCTGCATGGGCATCGCTTCTGCATCCCGCACATATTGCAGCAAAAATTGCCGCGCCATGTCCTGCGCCTCGCGCGAGGTCAGCGCGGAACTGTCCGCAATCACCGCCGCAATGGCCTGATCGCGCGCACCAGCCTTCCACGCAGATGGGGCTTCAAGGTCTGGGAAGAAGTGCTCATTGGCGCCCAGAAATGTCGCCAGCTCTTCCGACGGCCCGATGGGGACAACCTCTTCGCTGCTGCCTGCATCCAGAAACTCGACCAGACCCTGCGCGGCACTGGACAGGCGCATCCCTTCGTCCCGCATGTTTCGCAGGAAGCGATCCTGCCATTCCTGATCAACCTCGCCACCGCCGGAAAGAATGGCGGCGGTCGAGCGGATGGCCGTCACCGCCGAGATTACTTCGTGCAGAGACGCAGCCAGTTCGGGGTCATGGGTCAGGCGATCCGACAGTGCCTCGACCATCTGTTCAAGTTCTTGGATCCGCTGGTTCTGCGCCATAACCAACGACGCCCAACCGGGAAATCGCCCTGCAAAATCCTCGGACCGGTCGAGCTCGGCCTGCGCTTGCGGCAGTCGTTTATCCGCCTCACTCAATGCGCCCAAAAGAGCTGCCTCGGCGCCTTCCGCCAGCACGGCTGGGTCGGTCTTCAACGCCTTTGCAAGCGCCTCGAGCAGACTATCGCCCACGCGACGACGGTTATGCTCGATCAGGTTCAGATAGGCCGCGGAAATCCCGACATCCTTGGCAAGCGCAGCCTGTTTCAGGCCCAGCACAAGCCTGCGTTCGCGAATTCGGCTTCCTGTCAGTCTGGAATGTGGCATAGGTCGTCACCTTGCAATGCGTTTATGGAGTTTGGCAGCGTTTTCAAATTACGCCACCTCCACCGAAGTGAGTTTACAAAAAGATCACGCCTTTGTAGCGCCTTAACACGCAATTTTCAAATGTGAACATGGGCGCACGACTACGTTAACAAACCCAAAGGAGACATCACCCAAATCAGGTGGCAATTTCCCGCCGGGTTCTAGCCGCACTGCGCCGAAATGTGCGCTTGGCCTTCAAATCCACTAGGAAGTGTATGAAAACAGCCTTTCATTCTGGAGGACAACATGAAGAAATCTGTATTGACCCTCGCCTGTGTGGCCTCGCTGGCGCTGACCGCCTGTATGAGCCGCCCCCTGACCGATCAGGAAAAAACTATCGTCGGCGGTGTTGCCGGGATCACCGCTGGCTTGATCACCGCAAACGCCATTGGCGCCAATAAAAATTGGACGGTACTGGCATCGCTGGGCGGCGCTGCCGCTGGCATCATGGTGGCCCGCAACTATCACACCAATATGTGCGCCTATTCGAATGGTGACGGTACCTATCGCCAAGAGCCCTGCCCGGTCTGATCAGGACAGCATGACACACAAGAAGGCGCGCCCGATACGGCGCGCCTTTATTTCTATTCACACAGCTTGCGCAGCTCGGTTTTCAGCACTTTGCCATAGTTGTTCTTGGGCAATTCAGGCAGCGCAGCATAGGCTTTGGGCCGTTTGAAGCGGGCAATATTTTCAAGACAATGCGCGTCCAGCGTGGCCTCGTCCAATACAGCCCCTTCGGCCAACACAACAAACGCCACAACGTCTTCGCCCCATTCCGCGCTGGGGCGCCCCACCACGCTGACCTCGCGCACATCCGGGTGGGTCAACAGCGCCTCTTCCACCTCACGCGGGTAGATATTTGTCCCGCCCGAGATGATCACGTCCTTCGACCGATCCCGCATGGTCAGATAGCCGTCCTCGTCCAGAAACCCCATGTCTCCGGTCATCAGCCAGCCGTCCACCAGCGTTTTCGCGGTGGCCTCAGGATTATTCCAATAGCCGGGCATGACGGGGGTGCCGCGCACCATGATCTCGCCCACCTCGCCGGGGGGCAAGGGCTGGCCAGCTTCGTCCCCGATCCGCAGTTCGACCACGCTTTGCGCCCGCCCGACCGAGGCCAGACGGTCACGCCACCGCGGATGCGAGCGGTCTGCGACCTCACCCCGTGACAGGGCCGTGATTGCCATCGGGCATTCGCCTTGCCCGTAAATTTGCACGAAGCGCGGGCCGAACCAGTCGACGGCGTCTTCAATATCCGCCAGATACATGGGTCCGCCGCCATAGACGATGGTTTTGATCCCCTCGCCGCGCCGCCCCGCCGCCTTCGCAATATCTGTAAACCGCCGCACCATCGTGGGCGCCATGAACATCTGAAGCGGGCCTTGTGCCTCCGCCGTGTCCAAAAGCTCAATCTCGTCAAATCCGCCCGAAGCAGGCGTGATGTGTCGCGCCCCGCGCGCCACGTGGATCGGTGAATAGATCCCGGCCCCGTGGCTCATCGGCGCCATATAGAAGACCCCATCATCGGGCGAAACGTCGTCGCAATCCAACAAATAGGACAAAGAGGTCGAGCGGATCATCTCGTGACTGATATAGACGCCTTTGGGCTGCCCGGTTGTACCGGACGTATAGAACAGCCACGCTAAGTCAGGTCCCGCGCGCTCGGCCACCGGCAGCGGCTCGTGCATGAACAGCTCGACAAATTCAGGGCGTTCGACGCGCACAAGGGGCACATCGGCCACGTCGGCAAGCCCATCAGCCAAGTCATCCGTCACCAAGACCAGCTTGGCGCCCGAGTTCTCGACGATAAAAGCGGCCTCTTTCGGGTGCAGCTTGGCGTTGATCGGCACCACTGCCGCACCCAGCCCCCACACGCCGTAGAATCCCAACAGGTATTGCGGACAGTTCTTCATGAACAGGGCAACGCGGTCGCCCGGACCGACGCCACGCGCGGCCAAACCTGCCGCCAGCCCCTGTGCAGCCCGGAAAAACCCATCATAGGTAAAGACCTGCTCGGCCCCGCGAAACACTGCTGGCCGGTCGCCATGCACTTGTGCTGTACGCTCTAGCCAATGCGCCAGATTCATGAGACCTCCCTTTCATCACGATCGACCAAACGACTATCGGACGATAAATTGTATCCTCGCAAGCCCCGTAGAACTACGCAACTGTTTGAATTGTCGTCAAAGCTTTGGCAGAGTGGGGCCATGACGCAGATGGATCTTGCCTTCATGTACGCGCCCACGGGGCTTGCGCTGACCGAAAACAGGATCGTGCGCCAATGCAACTTGCGCTTTGCCGAGATGTTCGGGGCCGAGGTCGACAGCTTCAAAGACATGCCACTGGAACGGCTGTACCCGTCACTGAAAGACTATGAAAAAGTGGCGCGAGTCGGGGGCGATATCCTGCGTGAAACCGGACGCTATGAAGACGAGCGCGTGATGCGACGGCTGGATGGCGACATGTTCTGGTGTCGCGTACGCGGCACCAGCTTGACGCCTGACGACCCGTTCCGCCAAGGCGTTTGGAGCTTTGCCGACCTATCGGCCGAACGCCCTGTGGTCGAACTGACGCCCCGCGAACGCGACGTGGCCATCCTGACCTGTCAGGGCAAGACGTCGAAAGAAATCGGCCTGTCGCTGGGACTGAGCTATCGCACGGTCGAAGCACATCGCGCGCGGCTGTTGCAAAAGTTCGGCGCCCGCAAACTGCCCGAGCTTGTGGCGAAGTTCTCGGGCATGCCGCTGTAAGACTTCGTTTAGACCGGGTTAACCTTCGTGAACATTTTCCACCAGATCTTAAGCCTCTGGCAACTTTTGGCTGGATAAACTGCCACATGGTGGGGGCTCCGCAAGTCACGGAGCTTGAAATGGAATTTACAGTACCGTCCCCCTTGGGGGCGCAGGCCACATTGATGGCGCAGAGGCCAATACGTCCGGCCCCTGACCCGAACCGCGTGGAAAAATCGCCCGCAGCCGGTGAAACCCGCGCGGATGCCCATAACACGCAGGAACATGGCAACACGCAGGCGCTGACCGACGACCGAGAACGCAATGCAATCGAGCCACCCCCGGACCCGAACCAGCCGGTCGGGCCGCCACCCACCTTTCAGATGAACGTGCTGGAAATGGAGCGCGAGTTGCACCAGCGTCTCGCGCAGATCGAACTGGCACGGTCTCTGTCTGAGGGCCAAGAATCCCAGCCTGAACAACTCACCGAGGTGGACGAGGCGACTGATGCGCCCGAGATCCTTCAGGACGACAGCTCCCCTCAAACTGACGACCCGATTTCGGCGGAGGTTACCAAGAATTCCTGACAGATATCGGGCGATTCTCCAATTTCGCCGCCCTTCTTGCTTTTCTCCCCTTACGTAGCGTCTTATAAGCGTTGCAATGACGTGAAGCCTGCATAGATAGACAGGCAGACAATCTAGGGCGAGGACCTATGGCCAAGAAAAATCACGAAACCGATGTGGCATTCATCGAAGCGCTGGCGAAACTGCTTCAGGAAAACGACCTGACCGAGCTGGAAGTCATGCGCGACTATGGCGAAAACGACAGCCTGAACGTGCGCGTCAGCCGCGCGAAAGAGGTTGTACAGCAGATCGCAGCCCCCGTTGCCGCTGCGGCCCCTGCACCCGTAGCCGCCGCTGCCGCCCCGGCAGCCGCACCCGCTGCAGACGCTCCGGCCGCGGCTTCGGACGATCCGGCAAGCCACCCCGGCGCCGTTCCCTCGCCGATGGTCGGCACCGCCTACCTTCAGGCCGAGCCCGGCAGCCCGTCCTTCGTCAACGTGGGCGACACCGTGTCCGAAGGCCAGACCCTGCTGATCGTGGAAGCCATGAAGACCATGAACCAGATCCCGGCCCCGCGCGCAGGTAAGGTGACCCGTATTCTGGTCGAAGATGGCTCGCCGGTCGAATTTGGCGCGCCGCTGATGATCATCGAATAAGGGGCGGATCATGGCCCAATTCGATAAAATCCTGATTGCCAACCGGGGCGAGATTGCGCTGCGCGTGATCAGAGCTGCCCGCGAGATGGGCATCAAAACCGTTGCCGTGCATTCGACCGCTGACGTGGACGCGATGCATGTGCGTATGGCAGATGAAAGCGTCTGTATCGGCCCCAACGCCGGCGCCGACAGCTATCTGTCGATCCCTGCGATCATCGCCGCTTGCGAAATCACCGGCGCACAAGCTGTGCACCCCGGTTACGGCTTCCTGTCGGAAAACGCGACCTTCGTGCAGGCGCTGGAAGATCACGAGATCACCTTCATCGGCCCCTCGGCCGAGCACATCCGCATGATGGGCGACAAGATCACCGCGAAAGACACCGCGATCAAGCTGGGCATTCCGGTTGTTCCGGGCTCGGACGGTGGTGTGCCCGACATCGAAACCGCGCGCAAAACCGCGGCCGAGATGGGCTATCCGGTCATCATCAAAGCCACCGCAGGTGGTGGCGGGCGCGGCATGAAAGTGGCCGAGACCGAAGCCGACATCGACACCGCGTTCTCGACCGCGCGCTCGGAAGCGAAAGCCGCCTTCGGCAATGACGAAGTCTATATGGAGAAATACCTCCAAAAGCCGCGTCACATCGAAGTGCAGGTCTTTGGCGACGGCCAAGGCGGCGGCGTGCATCTGGCGGAACGTGACTGCTCGCTGCAGCGTCGTCACCAGAAGGTGTTCGAGGAAGCCCCCGGCCCCTCGATCAGCCCGGAAGAGCGTGAAAAGATTGGTACAATCTGCGCCAACGCCGTGGCCGAGATGGGCTATTCCGGCGCGGGTACGATCGAATTCCTCTATGAAGATGGCGAGTTCTATTTCATCGAAATGAACACCCGTCTGCAGGTGGAACACCCGGTCACAGAATACATCTTCGACGTTGATCTGGTCCGCGAACAGATCCTTGTGGCGGAAGGCAACAAGCTGTCCTTTGCCCAGTCGGATCTAGTGGTGAACGGCCACGCGATCGAGGTACGTCTGAACGCCGAGCGTCTGCCGAACTTCACCCCCAGCCCGGGCAAGATCACTCAGTATCACGCCCCCGGCGGTCTGGGTGTACGGATGGATAGCGCACTCTATGACGGCTATTCGATCCCGCCCTATTATGACAGCCTGATCGGCAAGCTGATCGTGCATGGCCGCGACCGGCCTGAAGCTCTGGCGCGTCTAAGCCGCGCTTTGGGTGAGCTGATCATCGACGGGATCGAAACCACGGTTCCGCTGTTCGACATGCTGCTGGCCGAGGCCGACATCCATTCGGGTGACTATAATATCCACTGGCTGGAACGCTGGTTGGACGAAAACATGGGGTAAGGGCCATTGGCCCCCCCAACCCCTCCACCTCTCACCGCTGAGTTGCTTTTGAAAGCCTATGCCATGGGCGTCTTTCCCATGGCTGAAGGGCGCGATGATCCCGAAATCTTCTGGGTCGACCCAAAACTTCGCGGGATCTTTCCGTTGGACAGTTTTCACATCTCGCGCAGCCTTGCCCGCACGATCCGCCGCACGCCTTATCAGGTCACACTGAACCGGGATTTTGCTGGGACTGTTGCAGGATGTGCTGACCGGGACGAAACCTGGATCAACGATACGATTTTCGCGCTGTATGAGCAGTTGCACCGGATGGGCCACGCCCATTCGCTTGAGCTGTGGGAGGGCGGCGATCTGATCGGCGGCGTCTATGGGGTTACGCTGGGCAGGGCGTTCTTTGGGGAAAGCATGTTCTCGCGCCGTCGGGATGCCTCAAAGATTGCACTAGCCTATCTGGTGACCCACCTACGGGCCTGCGGCTTCACGCTGTTCGACACGCAATTCCTGACCCCGCATCTGGCCAGTTTGGGCGCGGTCGAGATCCCGCGCGCGGCCTATCATCAGCTGTTGAGAACTGCGCTGGAGGGTGAGGCCGACCTGGCACGTCGCCCCCTGCCCGACGCTTATTCGGTGACGCAGCGCAACACCCAGACGTCATAGCGCGGGTGATCCAAGGCATTCAGCGCGGGCGAGGAGGCGATCATCCAGCCTTCGAACGTGGTCTCTTCTGCATTGCCATCGCGCACGACAAGCCACGCAAAAGCGTCGCCCGAGGGGTTGTCGGTGGGATAGCGGCATTCGCCCAAAGTGACGCGCAGACGGCCAAGTTCGACCGTGTCACCCACATTCATCTTGAAGTCCACGGGCGTACCCGACACCTTGTCCAATCCACGCAGCAGGGCACCCGACGCCTTGGCGGTTTCGGCCCAAGCCGTGCTGGCCGCGAACAGAGCGGTGGACAGGATGACAGCTGCGCGGATCACTCGGCGCTATCCTCGCTACCGGCCACAAACTTCAAAAGCAGTTGCACAAGGCTAACCGAGCCTTGGGTGTCTTCAATCTCGGCGCCCGGCTCCAAATTGAAGGGCGATCCGCCGGGCAGAAGCTCGACGAAATTGCCGCCCAAAAGGCCCTCGGACGAGATGATGGCGGCGGTATCTTCCGGCAACGCCACATCCGACAAAACGGTGAAATCCGCGTCTGCACGGAACGTGTCAGGGTTCAACGTGATATCGGTCACGGTGCCAACCTTAACGCCACCCAGTCGCACATCCGTCCCGATCGAGATACCATCCGCCGAGCGGAAAGAAGCCGAATAGGAATCCGTCGTCCCCGACCCGGACAGGCCCACAATCTGGCCGGCATACAGGAAGAACCCAACGGCGACCGCCAGCACGATGCTGCCGGTCACGACTTCAGTTGTATGGCTATCACTCATGCGAAAATTCCCTCGTTCCGGGGGCTGATCGACAGATTGTGCGTATTACTCGGGCTGCCAAGCTTCATAGTCGCTACGCTCGGCCGGAGCGGCCTGACGCAAGGACCCAACAGGCGCATAGGCCATCGCCGTGCCGGTCAGGTTATCCTGATGCGGCTTTTCCCAGTCCTTATGGGCCAGCGGCTTGTCTTCCGGGCAGTTGTCGAACGTGTGGTGCAGCCAGCCATGCCATTCAGGGCTGACGCGGCTTGCCTCTGGCTCGCCGTTATAGATCACCCAGCGGCGGCTGTCGTCTTGGTTGCGATAGAAGACGTTGCCTTGATCATCCTGCCCGACTTTCACGCCTTTACGGCGGGTGAACAGCCAGGTTCCGATCGTCTCACTGTGGTACCATGTCAGAAGCGAAAGAAGCCGCATGTCGATCTCCGAAATTTCTTACACTTGATATGGCCCAAGCTGGTGCGAAGGTCCAGAGCTTTGCCTGCCAATCCACGTTCCATGCGCGATTTGAGGCCAGTTTCGCATGCAGGCGGGCCAGAAAAGGAAAAGCCACCGCGTGGGGCGATGGCTTTGTAATGATTTTGGGAATCAGTTTACGCGCTTAGCTGGCGGTCACTTCTTCCTTCGCGGTGTCCGCATAGATGATCAACGGCTTCGCGTCCGAGGTCACCGCCTCGTCATTCACGACCACTTCGTCCACGTTCTCAAGCCCCGGCAGGTCGAACATCGTGTCCAGCAGGATGTCTTCCATGATCGAGCGCAGCCCGCGTGCACCGGTCTTGCGTTCAATGGCGCGTTTCGCGATGGCTTTCAGCGCGTCTTCCGTGAAGGTCAGCTGCGCATCTTCCAGTTCGAACAGGCGCTGGTACTGCTTAACCAAAGCGTTTTTCGGTGCGGTCAGAATGGTGACCAGCGCATCCGCGTCCAGGTCTTCCAGCGTTGCAATCACCGGCAGACGGCCAACGAATTCCGGAATCAGACCGAATTTCAGCAGATCCTCGGGCTCAAGCTCTTTGAACAGCTCGCCCACGCCACGGTCGTCATTTTCGCGCACGTCAGCACCAAAGCCCATCGCCGAGCCCTTGCCGCGCTGTGCGATGATCTTGTCCAGACCCGCGAACGCGCCACCACAGATGAACAGAATGTTCGTGGTGTCCACTTGCAGGAATTCCTGCTGCGGGTGCTTGCGGCCACCTTGCGGCGGAACCGAGGCAACGGTGCCTTCCATGATCTTCAAGAGCGCTTGCTGCACACCCTCGCCCGACACGTCGCGGGTGATCGAGGGGTTGTCCGACTTGCGGGTAATCTTGTCGACCTCGTCGATATAAACGATGCCGCGCTGTGCGCGCTCGACGTTGTATTCCGACGCCTGCAGCAGCTTCAGAATGATGTTTTCCACGTCCTCGCCCACGTAACCGGCTTCGGTCAGCGTGGTGGCGTCGGCCATGGTAAAGGGCACGTCCAGAATGCGCGCGAGCGTTTGGGCCAGCAGCGTCTTACCGCAGCCCGTCGGGCCGATCAGCATGATGTTGGATTTCGCCAGCTCAATTTCGTCGCCATTGGCGGCGGCATGGTTCAGACGCTTATAGTGGTTGTGCACGGCCACAGACAGCACGCGCTTCGCATGCCCCTGCCCGATCACATAATCGTCCAGAACTTGGCAGATCTCGGAAGGTGTCGGCACACCTTCGGATGACTTCAGCCCCGACGACTTGGTTTCTTCACGGATGATGTCCATGCACAGCTCGACGCATTCATCACAGATAAACACCGTCGGCCCCGCAATCAGCTTGCGCACCTCGTGCTGGCTTTTGCCGCAGAACGAGCAGTAGAGCGTGTTCTTGCTGTCACCAGAGGAATTATTCGCCATAGTCCAGTCCCATTAGGCCGGATACCGACCCCGTTAAGCCCTTCCGGGCGGTCTTTGCCCCTTCCACCAGCTTAGGCCAGGGTCAGGGTATTCACAATCAGCTTTTTGAAAGGCCCGTGTAGGGCCTTTCAAGATCAGGCCTCGGCGTCGTCGCCTTTGGCACGGTTCTCGACGATCTCGTCGATCAGACCCCAGTCTTTGGCGGCCTCGGGGTCCATGAAGTTGTCACGCTCCAGCGCGTCAACCACGGCTTCCATCTTCTGACCCGTGTGCTTCACATAGATCCCGTTCAGGCGGTCCTTCAGCTTCTGGGTTTCCTGTGCGTGGATCATGATATCCGTCGCCTGCCCCTGATAGCCGCCCGAAGGCTGGTGCACCATGATGCGCGAATTGGGCAGTGAGAAGCGCATACCGCTTTCACCAGCCGCCAGCAGCAGCGAGCCCATCGACGCGGCTTGACCGATCACCAAGGTCGACACTTTGGGTTTGATGTACTGCATCGTGTCATAGATCGACAGGCCCGAGGTCACCACGCCACCGGGCGAGTTGATATACATCGAAATCTCTTTGTTCGGGTTCTCAGCCTCGAGGTGCAGAAGCTGCGCCACGATCAGGCTGGACATGCCGTCATGCACCGGGCCGGACAGGAAAATAATCCGTTCCTTCAACAGGCGCGAGAAAATGTCATAGGCCCGTTCCCCGCGCGAGGTCTGCTCGACCACCATCGGGACAAGGGTGTTCATATAGGTATCAATCGGATCGTGCATGTCGCCTGCTTTCTCTTCGCGCCAAAGCCCGTTCTGGGCACCTGATGCCAACCTAGTCCTGTGTTTGGGGGGCTGCAAGGGGCCGAAGCAATCCGGCTGCGCACTCCGTCACACATTTCGGACAGAGTTGCCGGAAAACGGTTAATAAATTCCTTTGCTAGGCGCCGTCACGACAACAATTTGCAAAAGAAAAGGCGCCAGAAAGGCGCCTGATCTTTTTCAGTTTTTCCGCTGCGATCAGCCCGGGGACATCCCGCGCAGGCGCTCCGAGCGGCGGCGCAGAAGTTCAACCGTGGTCAGCAGCGCGATCGAGATGGCGACCAGGATCGTAGCAACCGCCAGAATGGTCGGGCTGATCTGCTCGCGCAGGCCGGTGAACATCTGCCATGGCAGCGTCTGCTGCTTGGCCGAGCCCACGAAGATCACCACAACAACTTCGTCGAACGAGGTGATGAAGGCAAACAACGCACCCGAGATCACGCCCGGCAGGATCAGCGGCATCTGCACGCGGAAGAAGGTGGTTACCGGATCCGCGCCCATGTTGGCCGCTGCACGGGTCAGCGAGCGGTCGAAGCCCACCAGCGTTGCGGTCACGGTGATGATCACGAAGGGGATGCCCAGTGCCGCGTGCGCCAGAACAACGCCCCAGTAGGTGCCGGCCAGACCGATGCGGGAATAGAAGAAGTACATCCCAGCCGCCGAGATAATCAACGGAACGATCATTGGCGAGATCAGCGTGGCCATGATGGCGCGGCGTGCAGGCACGTGCGGCTGGCTTAGACCGATGGCGGCCAAAGTGCCCAGCGACACGGACAAAATCGTGGCGGCCGGTGCGATCTTGACCGAGTTCCACAGGGCGTCCTGCCAATCCGGGTTCGAGAAGAAGTCACGATAGTGCTTCAGCGAATACCCTGCCGGATCGAAGCTCAGCATCTCTTTCGTGAAGGTAAAGAAATCCTGCGAGTTGAAGCTAAGCGGGATCACCACGACGATGGGAGCGATCAGGAAGAAGAAGATCAGTCCACAGATCACGCGGAAGGTATAGTGCCAGACCCGCTGGCCGGTGGTTGCATATGGAGGAAGTGCCATGTCCGTTACCCCAGCTTCACGTTGTCAATGCCGACGATTTTGTCATACGCCCAGTACAGGACCAGAACGACCGCCAGAAGGATTGCGCCCAGTGCCGAGGCCAGACCCCAGTTCAACGAGCTTGAGATGTGGAAGGCAATCTGGTTCGAGATGAACGTGCCTTTCGTACCCCCGACCAGAGCCGGTGTAATGTAGTAACCGATCGCCAGGATGAACACGAGGATCGAACCTGCGCCGATGCCCGGGACGGTCTGCGGGAAGTACACCCTCCAGAACGCGGTCCAATCGGTTGCGCCAAGGCTTTTCGCAGCCCGCAGGTAGCTAGGCGGAATGGTCTGCATCACCGAATACATTGGCAGGATCATGAACGGCAGCAGGATGTGGGTCATCGCCACGATGGTACCGAACTGGTTGTTGATGATCACCAATCGCGCGCTGTCATCCACAAGGCCGACCCAGACAAGAATGTCATTGATCACGCCCTGTTGCTGCAGCAGGATTTTCCATGCCGAGGTCCGCACCAGAAGAGAGGTCCAGAAGGGCAACAGCACAAGGATCATCAAGATATTCGCCTGACGCATTGGCAGGTTCGCAAGGATCCACGCAACCGGATAGGCCAGCAGGATACAGCAGACGGTAATCGCCAGCGACATCCATAGCGTCCGGCCCAACAGGTTCATATAGATCCGCTCGGCCTCGGGACGCAGTTCTGCCCCGTCCGTCCCGACGCGCATATCCACAGCGTTCAGGAAGTATCCCGAAGTGACACGCGGCGAATACGTCTGGATGGTGCGCCAGTTATCGATGTCACCCCAGTCTTTGTTGATGTCGATCAGCTCGTCTTTCCACGAGGCGACGCCCTCGATGTCGAACTTCTTGGCCTTGCGACCGGTCTTGCGGAACAGCGAAGAAATCCCCGGGTTCTCATAGTTCAGGCGCGTACCGACCTTGGTGTGGGTCTTGGCGGCGGCGGCCTCTTTCAGGTCGGCTGCCATGGCCGCATAGACGGCCTCGCTTGGCAATTCTCCTGAATCCGCATCCCAATCCGCGATCGCAACAACGGTGCGCGGCAGCGTCTCGGCCACGATCCCGTTCTTGACCGAGCGATACAGCATATCGGCAACCGGCAGGATGAAACTGATCAGAATGAACAGCAACAATGGTGCAATCAGCAGCAGCGCTCGCATTTTCTGTCGGCGGAGCGCCCGCGCAAGACTGCGCTTCAGCGGCGTTCCATCTGCGGCCAGAACCGGGCCGCCGGTATCAGTTGTATCGCTCATATCTTCCCTGTCGGCTGTTGCCGTTTCTTGGTTTCAGTCAGCTAAATTGACAAACAAATCAGATAGATAAAATAGGGGATGAAGGAGGCCCGAAGGCCCCCTTCGTATTCAAATTACTTGGCCAGCCAAGCTTCGAATTTTGCGTTCAGATCGTCACGGTTATCTGCCCACCATTCGTAGTCATACACGTGAACGTTGCCCGAGTTTGCCGGGTCGGTCGGCATGTGCGGCGCCATGTCGATGCCCAGTTCGGCGTGCTTACCAACCAGCGGTGCCGACGATGCACGGGCCGGGCCGTACGAGATGTAGGCAGCCTGATCAGCCAGACGCTGGGTGTCGGTTGCGAACTTCAGGAAGTCCATGACGCGGGCTTTGCGGTCTGCCGGCAGGCCAGCGGGTACAACCCAACCGTCAAGGTCAAACGACTGCATGTCCCACAGCATTTCGATCGGCTGGTTCTGCTCGGCGATGGCCGAGAACAGACGACCGTTGAAGGTCGAACCGAAGACAACTTCGCCGTCAGCCAGCAGCTGCGGGGTTTCTGCACCAGCAGTCCACCAGACAACCTGGTCTTTGATGGTGTCCAGCTTGGCCAGAGCGCGCTCCATGCCGCCGTCTTCACCCAGAACGTCATAGATCTCGTCCTTGGCTACGCCGTCGCAGTACAGAGCCCATTCTACGTTGTCGATCGGACGCTTCTGCAGAGCACGTTTGCCCGGCCAGGTGTCCAAATCGAAGATGGCGCAAACGCTGTCAGGCTTGGTGTCGCCAACCAGGTCTTTGCGGTAGCCGAAGGTGGTCGAGTACACGATCTGCGGTACGAAGCAATCCGATACCAGCAGGTCGCCGAAGTCGTCCGACGCCGAGGTGCCATCGGGGGCAGCGGCCAGATCTTCGTCGTGGTTCAGCTCTTCTGCCAGACCTTCGTCACACAGACGCATCGAGTCCGACGCAACGGCGTCGACCAGGTCCCAGGTGACGTTGCCGGCTTCGTTCATGGCACGCAGTTTAGCCACAGCTTCTGCCGAGCTTTCGTCCCAGGTCACTTTAACCTCGGGGTGCATCTCCAGATACGGTTCGACATAGGCCTTCACCTGGCTGGCCTGATAGGCACCACCCCAGGACACCAGCGTCAGTTCGTTGGCCATATCCTCGGCGGTTGCCACGTTACCGGCAAGCGTCAGGGCCGAGGTGGCCATAAACATCTTCGCAAGTTTCATACTCTAATTCTCCCTAGTTATCCCGTTTGATTAGTCGGAACTGCATGACGGGCTGCATGGCAGTTCCCTGGCTAGATGCCCCGGGGCCGTGTTGCCACGCCCCCGCAGCAATTCTGTTTATGCGTCCAGCGCGCGGCAATCCTGCGGCAACCAGCCGATCTCGATCTGCTGGCCCGGCTTCAGGCGCTCGACGTCCGGTGCGTTACGGGTCTTGATAATGAACTCATCATTGCCAGCAACGCGCAGGCGGGTGCGGAAAATGTCGCCCATATAGATGAATTCAAGCACTTCGGCTTTCAGCGTATGGGCACCTTCCTGCAGGCGTTCTTTGTTGTACTCAACACGTTCGGGGCGGATCGACACCTTCGTGCGCTCGCCCACTTTCGAGACGTTGATCGGGGTGGCGTCCAGCTCTTCCCCGTCATCCAGACGGACCACACAGGTATCGCCCGAGATCTCGGTCACAACGCCTTCAAGGGTGTTGTTTTCGCCGATGAACTGCGCAACGAAGCTGTTTTCCGGCTTTTCATACAGAAGATCTGGCGGCGCCAGCTGCTGAATGCGGCCATCGTCAAACACGGCGACGTTATCCGACATGGTCAAGGCTTCGGTCTGGTCGTGGGTCACGTAGACCGTTGTAATACCCAGATTATGTGCCAGATCTGTGATTTCGAACTGCATCTTTTCACGCAGTTGCTTGTCCAGCGCGCCCAGCGGTTCATCCATCAGAACCAGTTCGGGCTCGAACACCAGTGCGCGAGCAAGCGCCACACGCTGCTGCTGACCACCGGACAATTGCGACGGACGACGGCCACCAAAGGCCCCCATTTCCACCATGTCCAGTGCACGCTTGATTTTCTCTTCACGCTCGGATTTGCCCATCTTCCGGACTTCCAGCGGGAAGGCCAAGTTCTCGGCAATCGTCATGTGCGGGAACAGCGCATAGTTCTGGAACACCATGCCAATACCGCGCTTATGCGGCGGGATGTTGTTGATCGGTTGACCACCCAGGCGAATATCACCGTGGGTTGCAGTCTCGAAACCGGCCAGCATCATCAAGCAGGTGGTTTTACCAGAGCCAGACGGCCCAAGCATGGTAAGAAACTCGCCCTTTGCGATCGACAGGTTCAGGTCTTTAACAACCAGTGTTTCCCCGTCGTAGCTTTTTTGGACACGATCGAAGACGACAAATCCGTCGTCGGTAACAGCTTCAGCCAAGTGACCCCCCTGGTCTATGTTCTTTTTTATCTTGCACCAGCCAACACGAAGAAATGAGCGATATCAACAGTCAATTCGACTGAATTCCCACTGTCTGACAATTATTTGTGCTTTTCTGCGCGTGCATTACACACCAAAGCTTAACTGTCAGTTCGCGCCAAACCTCTTTTTATAAACGCTTCACCCTGCCGTTTTCTGACCTTGGGGAAAGCCGTTGATTGGTGACCGGGCGACAGGGGCAAATCTACGCTTGCAACTGTTCTGCCGCCCGGGTTTCTCTCTTTACTCTGAGTAAATCACACCTTCAGGATGACACTCTCGCGACCCTTCGGGGCAATTTTACGCCAGAATCAGTTCCTATCGCGAAATGATGTTATGACCCGGGCCATAGGGGAAGCCGGTGATGTTCTCGGCACCGTCCTCTCCGACCACCAGAATATCATGTTCACGATAACCGCCAGCACCTGCTGTGCCTTCCGGCAGGAACAGCATCGGCTCCATCGACACAACCATGCCGGGTTCCAGCACGGTATCAATGTCCTCGCGCAGCTCCAGCCCAGCCTCGCGGCCATAGTAGTGCGACAACACGCCAAACGAGTGACCGTAGCCGAACGAGCGATACTGCAGCAGGCCTTCGGCCTCAAAAAACTTGTTGATCTCGGCCGTGATGCCCGAGCAGGTCGCGCCCGGCTTGATCAGGCTGATCCCCAGCTCGTGCGCGGCGACGTTGGCCTCCCAGATGCGCAGGCTTTCTGCATCCGGTTCACCTACGAACAGGGTCCGTTCCAACGCGGTGTAGTAGCCCGAGATCATCGGGAAGGTGTTCAGCGACAGGATATCGCCATCTTCCAACTTGCGCGTGGTGACCGGGTTATGGGCACCGTCGGTGTTGATGCCCGACTGGAACCAAACCCAGCTATCGCGGATTTCGCTGTCGGGATGTGCGCGCGAGATCTCCAACTCCATCGCGTCCCGACCGGCCATAGCGATATCAATCTCGCGGGCACCGACGCGTATCGCGTCGTGAATGGCGGCCCCGCCGACATCCGCAATGCGCGCGCCTTCGCGGATCAGCGCGATTTCCTCGGCCGACTTGATCATGCGGGCTTGCATCGTGTCACCGGCAATGTCGGTAAAGGTGCTGTCCGACAGGAACTCTTCGGCCAGACCACGCTGCGCCAAAGTCATGTGGTCGCCTTCGATCCCGATCGACTTGGCGTTGCCCACAAGGTTCTTCACCGCGCGCCAATAGTTGTTGCGCTCCCAATCGGTGTAAATGACGTTGTCGCCATAGCAGCGGCGCCACGGCTGACCTGCGTCGATGTTGGCCGACACCGTGGTCGAGCGATCCGCTGTCACTACCAACGCGTAGGGACGGCCGAAGGCGCAGTACAGAAAGCCCGAGTAATAGGCGATATTGTGCATCGAACTGAACACAACCGCTTCGACACCACGGGCGGCCATGATCTTGCGCAGACCGGCCAGGCGGCGTTCATATTCCGCGTCCGAGAAGGGCAGCGGGGCTTTTTCACCGTTTTCACAAACAAAATACTGAGGGCGTGACATATCACATCTCTCCATCTTCCGAGGCCGGGACGTGAATGGGATATGCCCGGCCAACCAAACTCCCCGGCGTCCAGGGCAGTTGATCTCCGGACCGGTGTGCATGTGGCACACAGGGCAGCGACGCCATCGCTGCGGATGGGGAAGTTGTGGCCGTGAAAGTGGATTCTGTCAACTGGCGTCTTGCATGTCCCGGTCAGGCCAGATCTGCTGACTGCCCCCCTGCCCCAAAACGCGAATGCCACCTGCAGACACCGAGACCGCAGGCAGCGCGCCTGTCTGAAAGGCTCCGGTATCGACCGAGATGCGTCCCTGACGGACCATCACATTGGGCACAATCGTGTGGCCATGCACCACCCAGACCCCATCGGCCCGCGGCCGCGTCCTGAAATCGGCGTGGCCCCAGATCAGCACGTCGTCCTCTTGATCCGGCAGAGGCCTCCCCGGGTCCGCCCCCGCATGCACCACCGCAACATTTCCGGTTTGCCACAGGTTGGGCAGAGATCGCAGAAAGCCCAATGCCTCGTCCCCCATCTCCATCTTCAACCGCTCACGCACCATCAGAACGCGGTCCCCACGCATGTCCAGCTTCGTGGCACGAATGCCAAAACTGTTCAACGTGGCAAGCCCGCCATTGGCGAACCAGACGGGCGCGTTCATTGGCGGGTTATCGAGAAAGTTCAGCAAAAGCTGCTCGTGATTGCCGCGCAAACAATAGACGTCGCGCGGGTCCGAGACCTGAAGCCCCATCAACCGTTTCAGCACCCCTGCGCTTTGCGGGCCGCGATCCATGTAGTCCCCGACGAAGACAAGGGGCAGATCGGCATGCTTCGGGTCATCTGCGATGCGGTCCAATGTGGCGTCGAGCGCTTCAAGCTGCCCGTGGATATCCCCAATCACCAAAAAAGGCTGATCCGGGGCTAGCGGCGCGTCAAACGCGGCACCGCCCCCGAACTTTTGAAACAGGTTGTTTAGAAACGTTCCCATTCCGCTCTTTCTTACCGTGTCGCGTTACCAATCACCGTTTGCAAACAGTCACCCAGCGCCTGCGTGCGCTCTGTGGCCCAAGTCGGATCCACCAAGAAACACAGGCTGGTGTCGCCCAAATCCCGCGCCACCGGAAGCGGCGCGTCTGGTCCCAAACCATAGCGCGTGAAAGTGCCTTCGCGATAGATCTCGGAACAACTGCCCGAGAAGATCGGGAACCCAGCCCCCGAGACCTCGGCGATGATACGGTCGCGGCTCCAGTCGTTTTTCAACGCATCTGGGCGCACAAAGGCATAGAACCGGTAATAGGCATGGGTCAGATCATCCGGAACGTTCGGCAGTCGGATCGCCTCCAACCCTGACAGCGCCTGCGCCAGTATGCCCGCGTTCGCCGTGCGATGTGTGCGCCAATCAGCCAACCGCTTCAACTGTACCCGCCCGATGGCGGCGGACGGCCCGGTCATGCGCAGGTTCGTACCCGGACCAGCCCCATGCAGCCACCGAAAGCCCGGAGGGTGCTCGGTGTTGAACACCACATCATAGTCTTTGCCGTGATCCTTGAAGCTCCACGCTTTGGACCAGAGATCACGGTCGGTGGTGGTCAGCATGCCGCCCTCGCCGCCTGTCGTCATGATCTTGTCTTGGCAGAACGAAAACGACCCAAAGGTTCCAAAGCCACCCACATGCTGATCCCCGATCATCGCGCCATGCGCCTGCGCGCAATCCTCGATCACCCACAGATCATGCGCCTTTGCCAGATCCATGATCGCGGGCATATCGCAGGGCCAGCCGCCCAGATGCACGGGGATGATCCCCTTGGTGCGGGGCGTGATCAGGGGGGCGATGGTCTCAGCCGTGATGTTCTGGCTGTCTGGGTCGACATCCGCGAAAACCGGCACACCGCCTTTCAGGGATACCGAGCTCGCCGAAGCGATGAAGCTGCGTGGCGTCACGATGACCTCGTCGCCCTCGGACACGCCCAACACATGCAGCGCCGCATCCAGCGTGACGGTACCGTTTGCCATCGCAATCGCGTGGGGGACGCCGAACCACTCGGCAAACTCTTCCTCAAAAGCCCACACATCTGGGCCGGTCCACGCGTTCACTTTGCCCGAGCGCAAAACCTCGGTCACGGCAGCGATCTGTTCTTCATCGAATACGGGCCAGTTGGACATTCGGCGCCCCCTCAATTGACATTTGGCGACGCACTCTTCATGCGTGCACCCGCTCGTCCTCCGGTGTCGCACTCCAGCGCTCTGCTGCTTCAATTCGGTCCTCTCGGCGATGCTCGCCCGACAGAACAACACCGACGGTTTCAATCATAATTTGAAGGTCCAGGGCCGTCGAACGATGTGCGACATACCAAAGGTCCAGTTTCAACTTTTCGTCATTATTGAGCAAAGTGGCCCCGCTGACCTGAGACCAACCGGTCAACCCCGGCCGGACGTGACCCCGAGTAATGCCGTCGGCTCCGAAATCATCAATGGTCTCCGGCCAGAGCGGGCGCGGCCCAACCAGCGCCATACGACCGGCCAATATGATGAACAGTTGGGGCAGTTCGTCAAAGCGTGAACGACGCAGAAAATGTCCGGCGGGTGTCAGGCGATCCTCATCGGGCAACCAGTCTCCGTTGTCATCACGTTCATCGGTGAGGGTTCGAAACTTGACCAGATCAAAGGGCACGCCTCCCTTACCTGCCCGCGTTTGGCGAAACATTACAGGACGACCCAATGTCGTTGCGACAATCAGAAAGGTTACCGCGCACAGGGGAACGGCAATCACCAACATGCACAAGCAGATCAGAATCTCGAGCAATCGATTCATAATGCATCCATCAAACAAGGGCCTGAAACAGGCAGAGAAAGTTGTCAGAACACCCCGAAGCGCCGAGGCCGCATCAATGTCGGAAGACTATTCCCGGCGCGCCTTCAAATCAGCTTTGAGCCAGAAAATCCCGCCCCAACATGCACATACATAATGGATGAAGCTTGCCAGACATTCAGATTCCATGCAAGCTTGCCCCATGAAAGTTATTCATGTCGTCACAACCACGGATGTCGGCGGCGCACAAATTATGTTGCAAAGATATTTATCTGCTTTGAAGGATGATGCGCAGTCGCATTCCGTGATATCGTTGGTTCCCCCGGGTTCGGTCGCGTCGCAGATCGAAGACTTGGGGATTGAGGTCGCAGATCTTGGGCTAAGTCCGGGACGGATCACTTTGGGTGCGCTGTGGCGTCTGCGGCGCATGCTGCGCGATGCCAGCCCAGATGTGGTGCATGGTTGGATGTACCACGGCTGTCTTGCGGCGTGGGCCGGGCTGAAATTGCTGCCCAAGCGCCAGCGGGCCGCACAAGTCTGGGCCGTGCACCATTCGCTGCAAGATATCCAGAACGAGAAACGCTCGACCCGAATTGCTGTCCGCGCGATGGCCGTATTGTCGCGCAAGATCGAGCTGATCACCTATTGCTCGGGCATCTCACAACAGCAACACGAGGCCATCGGGTTCTGTCCTGACCGGGTCGAGCTGATTGCAAATGCCGTCGACACCGAGGTGTTCAAGCCAGACCCGGACGCCCGCACCCGCCTGTCCGAAATCGCAGGCATTCCCGAAGGTCGTCTGGTCATCGGAAACGTCGCACGCAATCATCCGATGAAAGATCACGTTGCCATGGTCAAGGCCACGGCGCAGCTGGCGAAGATGGGCCATGACGTACATGCGGTACTGGTGGGCGAAGGGCATCGGGGCAGTTTGGCCGAGCAAACGGCACAGGATCTGGGCATCTCGGATCGGGTCAGCATCATCGAAACGCGCCCCGACATTCACCGCATCGTGCCCGGTTTTGACATCTTCCTGTTATCCTCGGCCTGGGGCGAGGCGTTCCCCCTAGCCGTGTCCGAAGCCATGGCCGCCGAGGTCCCCTGCGTGGTCACAGATGTGGGCGATTGCGCCATACTTGTGGGCGATACAGGGCGCGTTGTTCCGCCTGCTCAGCCTGAAAAACAAGCACTTGCGGTTGCAGAACTCATTGACGAAGGCCCTGTGGCTAGGGCAACCTTGGGGAAACTCGCGCGGGAACGCGTGACAAAGAATTTTTCGACAAGCATTTATGTCGACCGTCATTACGCGGCCTATAGGCGCGCACTCTCTGTGAAGATTTAAGCACAGAGAACCAATTTAAGAACGACATCCCTTCCCACGGGGGAAACTTGGGAAGGGGCTGTTGGGGTGGCCCGCCGGATGGCGGAAAAGAAGTTGATAGGGGTTATGTGGCGCGTTTCTTGTAAACGTCGTCATCGTGTTTTCGCCATTCGGAAACAAGTCGTGACCCGAATGGAGATTGATTCATGAAGATCGACGCACATATCGGTGGCGATGAAAGCGGTTCGAATGACTTTGATCGCATTGGGCTGGATGGCTTTTGGCTGATCCTGCGTCGGTACCTTCGCCTGATCATTCTGATTGTCCTTGCTATCGTCGCGGTCACCTACATCGTTGTCGAACGACTGGAAGAACGCTTTACCGCGCGCGCGACCTTGGTTTTGACCGGGCTTGATACCCGTGTGCGCCAGACGGACACCCAGCTGGAAAGCTTCGAACTGTCACGTGCCGTGATCGAAACCGAGATGGACGTCCTGAAATCACGCGCCTTTGCCAATCAACTTGCCGAGCATCTGGGCCTATATGACGACCCAAGCTTTGTGTCGCCGCCAACCGATGACCGGGCGATTGACCCGGCCCTGCGTCAAGAACAGGTGATCGATAAAATACAAGCGTCCTACAACGTAATACGCTCGGGCGAGAGCCGGGCAATCGACGTCATTGCCACCGCGAACTCGGCACGTCTTGCCGCCGACATCGCCAACGCGATCCCAGCGGTCTACATTGAAAACAACCTGGCCGAACAACGTGCCAGCGTTTCAGACTCCATCGTTTTCCTGCGCGAACGCGTCGAGACCTTGGGGGAAGAGATGACGGTGGCGGAGGTCGAGCTGGCCAATTTCATCCGCGAGAACAAGCTGGATGATGACCAGCTTCCGGACCGGCTGCGCTCGCAGATTCAGTATCTGACCACGTTCCTAAAATCCGCGGATGCGAACCAAGATGCCGAGCAACTTCAAGGCGAGTTGGTAAGGGTCGAAGCCGAGCTTCAGGAACGCACCCGCGCCGAGCTGGAACAGATGCGCCGCGAGCGTCTGCTGGACGTGCAGCGTCTGCGCTATCAAACGGCTATAGAGAAGCTGAACGAGCTTGAAACCCAGATCAATCTGGTCTCACAGGGGGCGCGGCAGGTCTCGGTCGCCCGGCCGCCTGTTGCGGCCTCGTGGCCGAACAAGAAAGCTGCGCTGGTGATTGCGGCGGTTGGCGGGCTGGTTCTGGCCTTTGTTGTCGCGCTTATTCTGGACCTGATGAACCGGCGGCTGTGGAACGAAGCGCAGACCATGCGCATTTCCGGCCTGCCGAATGCTGGTTTCCTGCCGCGCATTGGGCGCGATGCTGGTGCGATGCGCCACGAGGGCGTGGCCAAGTTCCTGATCGCCAAACCCCATACGATGTTTGCCCAAGCGGTGCGTGGCGCCACGGGTCTTTGGTTTGACGACAACAATGAAGGCTGGGTCGTCATGATCACCTCGGGCCTGCCCCATGAGGGCAAGTCCACGGTCACCGTCGCGCTGGGCGTGTCGGCCGCACTGGATGGACTGCGCACCTTGATCATCGACATGGACAGCCACCGCGAGGCGGCATCGAAACTGCTCGAGGCGAACACCAAACCTGCGAAAATCGCCGACGTCCTTGCGGGCGACGTCACCCCCAGCCCCGTCAGTTTGGGGGGCAAGACCGTCGAGGGCTTGGAGTTTCTTTCGGTGGACGCGCGCAGCGGATCCAACCTGAAAGCACAGCGCGCGCAACTGGCGACGCTTAGAGCCGAGTTGCGGGAAAAATATGATCTGGTGATTGTCGACACACCGCCCGTGCTGGTCGTGGACGATACGGTCCGCATTGGCGTTTTGGCGGACGAAATTTGGCAAGTGGTGCGCTGGGGGCGCACGCCGGAAAGCGTTCTGGTGGATTCTGTTGAACGATTAAAACGAGAAGGACTGCCAATCACGGCGACCCTGATCAACGACGTAGATACGCGCAGACATCAACGATTGGGATATGGTGGGTATGCTCAATACTACAACTATGGCGAGGGATATTATTCGTAATCCCCGCGGGAGACGTCGGTTAAGACTTGCTCCAGCCGCCTCGGTTGTTGCCGGCTTGGGGCTTTTTGCCTACTGCGGTCCAGCGCTGGCCGAGAGTGTTGCGTTTCCCGGTGCACTTGGTTTCGGGGCCAAGGCTGTGGCGTGGAAAGGGGGCGACATTATCGAGGTAACAACCTTGGCGGATAGCGGCGCTGGCAGTCTGCGCGCCTGTGCCCAAAACGGTGACCGTCCACGCATCTGTGTTTTCCGCGTGTCAGGGACGATCCAGCTAGATACCCCGATCCTCGTTGGCTCGAACATCTACATCGCGGGACAAACTGCGCCCGGCAAGGGTATCCAAATTCGCAACGGAAATTCGACCCGAACCCCCTTGATTGTAAAAAACGCACGCGACGTGGTGATCCGCTTTCTGAAGGTCCGCCCCGGCCCAAGCGTCACACCATCAGCCAATGTGGACGCTATTACGGTTGAAGACTCTAGGAACGTGTATCTTGGGAACCTCTCGATGAACTTCGCCACAGACGAGACCTTCAATATTCATGTCTCCGGTGGACGCGTCGTTGACGTGACGCTTGCCGACAGCATCCTTGCGCACGGTTTGGATCGCAGCACGCACCCGAAGGGCAAACATTCGAAAGGCGCGCTGATCTGCTCGTTCGACGGAAAGTCGAGCATTTGCGGCCGGATCACGATTGCGCGAAATCTATTTGCACATCACCGCGATCGGATGCCGGACATCAAGGGCACTGACGTGGGGCCGATCGAAGTTTTGAACAATGTTTTCTACAATCCCAAAAGCCAGTTCGGCGAGTTCTACGACCTACTGGGGGATGCAAGGATTGTTTATGGGGGCAATGTTGCGCTCAGCGGTCCAAGCACGATCGCAAAGACGCCCGAGGCCGTTCAGGCCTTTGAGTGGAAACGCAAATGGCGCCTGTCTATCATGGCATTCGACAACAAAACCGGCACGCCCACCGGGTGCACCCCACGGACTTTTGCCGTTCTGAACCCGACAGCCAAGGCCCGGCTCATTCCAACGACCAGTGGCCCTTTTTCGGCTCCGCTTTACCACGCAAAGGATGTGCTTGAAAAAGTCCTTGCGACAGCAGGCGATCGGATGCCCGGTGATGTCCATTTGGATTCACTGGATCAGCAGGTGATCAATGACACTCTGAACTGCCGTGGCCGCGTGATTAACAGCCCGGACGAGGTTGGCGGATGGCCCACGTATCCCCGCGCGCCGCGTATTGTGGACAGCGATCAGGACGGATTGCCCGATAGCTATGAAGCGGCCGCGCCCGGCCTGTCGCCAGATCAGCCAAACAACCCGTGGGCGCGCCCGCCGGGCAGTGCGCTTAGCCATGTAGAAACGTGGCTGGCGTTGCGTGCCGGAGACCTCGAATGATCCAACGTCTGCTTCATACCCTCCCACGCGACAAGATCGCCAAGCGCCTTGTTCGCAATCTGAAATGGATATTTTCCTCGCAGATTGCGATTGCGGTTTTGGGTATGCTTTCACTTGCCGTGTCCGCGCGCGCGCTGGGGGCTGCGGGATTGGGCGCTCTTGCCCTGATCGAGGCCTTTGCCCGGATCAACGCGCGGCTCGTCCATTTCGAACCGTGGCAGGCCGTCATTCAGTTTGGCAGTGCAGCCCTGACCAACGAAGAAACCCTCCGCTTCGAAAGACTGGTGGGACTATCCATCGTGCTTGATGTGATCGGAGGTCTGGCCGCCGCGGCCCTTATCCTGTTGCTGGCCCCAATTGTGGCTGCCCCCATTGGATTGGATGGCAGTGGCACACATCTGTTACCCCTTGGCGCACTTGCAATGGTCGTTTCGCTGCGCGCCACCGGCATTGCTCTGCTCAGGCTCCAAGACAGGTTTGACCTGCTCGCCAAGATCGACATCGCAACGGCGCTGTTCCGTTTAGCTTTGTTCGTGATCGCTTGGTTGCTCGGCGGCACGTTGCTTCACTTCGTGATCATCTTTGTGCTGTGCAGCTTTGCCGATGGAGTGGTCGCGTTCCTGTTTGGGCAGCGCGAGATGCGGCAGCGTGGGCAAAAACCGAAATTCGGAAATCTTCTTGTCACGCTGCGTCAGAACCCGGGCTTCTTGCGCTTCATGTGGAACGCGAACATCGCTGTAATTCTGCGTCAGACGACACAGCGCCTGGATGTGATTATCCTTGGTGCCCTTGTCGCGCCAACTTTCGTTGGTCATTACCACATTGCCCGTCGATGCGGAGACGCCGCAATCCGTCTCGGCCGCCCTATCAAACAGGCCATCTTTCCCGAATTCACCCGACTTGCCGCCGAAGGCAATTATCTCCGCATCAAAAAAACGGCGCTCTGGATCAGCATTGGCTTCTGCACAATCCTGCTGGCAGGTCTCGTCCCGGTGTTAATCTACATCGATCCCATTCTGGACACGGCCTTTGGCGAGGCCTTCATTTCTGCCGCCCCCGTCGTGTCAATTCAGGCCGTGGCGGTGGCACTTTTCTTGGCAGGCGTCATCCTGACCCCGGTTCTTCTTAGCCTTGGCCGCGATCGAGAGCTGATGTTGATCGGCGTGGCGACGGCAACACTCTTCTTCACCCTGATATTCCCGTTGGTCATGGCATTCGGCGTAAATGGCGCCGCGCTTAGCCATCTTTTCAGCAACGCCTTCTGGTTGGCAGCCTCCAGCTGGTTGGTCATCAAAACGCTGCGCGAAAAGACACGTCACACAAATGTGCCCACGTCCGAGGTGCTGTCATGACCAAGCACCAAACCCCTTCGAAGTCGCCTTTCCGTCGGTCCATCACACATCAATTTGAAGGTCTGAACCAACCCAAAATCTCGGTCCTTCCTAATAAAAGAGTACGCCCATGATCCGCATCGTTTCCTTAGTTTTGGCCCTGATCCTTTCCCTGCTTGCCCTCTCGGATCATGCCCGAGCCGCCGAGTATCAACTTCACGTGCAGGACGAACTGCGCCTGCGTGTGCTGCGCTGGGACGGAGATCGGAACGCCTTTACGGTGCTGGACGGTGTCTCGGGCGAGTATCGCATTTCGACCGAGGGCGTCCTGTCCATGCCCCTAATCGGCAGTATCAACGCGGCTGGACAAACCGCGCCCGCGCTGGCGCGGCAAATCGAACTCGAAATCGAGCGTAAATTGGCGATCACGCCTGCCCCGCGTGTGGGGATCGAAATCACTGGCCACCAGCCGATTTTCGTGTTGGGCGAAGTCGCGTCGCCCGGATCGTATGCCTATCGCCCCGGTTTGACAGCACAGCAGGCCTTGGCGCTGGCCAGCGGATTGGTCCGTCTGAGCCCCAGCAATGCAGGCGCATTTGCGCAGGACACCATGCGGTTGGGCGGTGAAGTGCGCAGGCTAGAGGTCGAGATCAAAGCCCTTCAGGAAGAACGAACCCGGTTGCTGGCAGACCTTGAGGATCTGGATCGCGCGTCCGACGGATTGGTCACGTCGATCCGCCCCCGCCCGCGCGGGATTGAAGGCGATATTCTGAACGCCACCCAAAAAGCACGGGCAGCACAGGCTGACCGGTTGCGCGACCTGCAAGACGTTCTGCGCGAACAGATCGACCGGATGACCGAGCAGATTACTCTGCGAACCGAACAGATCGAACGCACCACGGCCGAACTTGCCGATGTGACCTCGCTGAAAGAACGTGGGCTGACCGTGAACACGCGGGTGAACGCGCTGACCACCGCGCTGAACGATCTGGAAAGCAAAAAGCTTCAGCTTGAAATCGCGCGCCTGACTGCCCGCCAACAGCTAAACCGCGCCGAGCGCGACACGCTGGCCCTGACCGATGACGCCCGCGCGCGCACTCTGGAACAGTTGAACCGAGTCGACCGCGATATTGCCCGTCTGGATATCCGCCTTGCCACGTCCGAGGCCCTGCGCGCCCAAGCGGTCGCAAGCGGCTTGGCCGTCCCTGACCCCTTGGCAGAGGAACTGACCGAGTATCGCGTCACACGGATGGTCGACGGCACGCCCCTCACGCTGGTCATCGCCCCCACCGATCCGCTTTGGCCAGGTGACACAATAGAAGTCTCACGCGCCACTTCGTTGACCACCAACTCTCAGTAGTTTCACACACCTTGTTCAGGAAGAATGGATTTGAGCCTTCACGCTCATGACAAGTCAGCACGGGGTCAGCTAATCAACTGAAAATCCCCTCTGGTGAGTGCCAAGAACCGATTCTTTCGAGACAAACTTATGGTTGATTCACCTATTGGCACCTTTTCGTATTCTAGATTTTTCATGCCATCCGAGGGCGCCATTACGGCGCAAGCCGCTCCCACAACCCGCTTTGAATGAAACGTAAGGCACTGTTATCATTGTAAGTTTCAAAAAAGGAAACAGTACGTGTCTACAATTTGTTAGAAATAAGGCGAAACTTGCGCTAAGCTGAATCTCGCTGAAACAGGTTACGTTTTGATTTTTCATCGAAGCTTCCAGGGGTGGGTCTGTTTCTCAATAGCAAAAGAATTTTGTGTCTGTGCTCTCCGCCCCAGTTGTATATCCGCGCGCATTTTTAAGTGCGGTTTTGTGTTTGCCAGATTTTGGCACAGTAAATGGTTTTGGTGAGGGCACGTAGTAACGAGTGTGAAGAGATGTTGAACAATTTTATTTGTTAGACTCTACGGCTGACATTGTCCGGCCACCCGCGTCGGAAAATGTCAGCCGGTTCAACATCACTGAAGGTATGGATTTCTGTCGTGCGCCCCTGGAGCGTCACGAAATTTTAAAAATGTTTTTCTCTCAGAGCCGAAAAGGGTTCTAAAAATGCTTGATGGAATGGGGTTCGGGCCTTCTCGTGAAGGCAATGCGTCTGCTCGCACCGGAATACAAAAAGCACTGAAGTACTGGTTCGCTCAGAAAAAGATCGAGCTATGTGCCAACCGCAAACTCGTCGCCGGAGACATGATTGCCTCGGCGTCAGCTGTGTTTGCCGCGATCAGCCTGTCGCAAGGCGGATCGGTCAGTTCGGAATTGTTTGCGGTGATGGTGCCGATGATGCTTTTGGCAAGCATCGTGAATCTTGTCGTGTTTACCGTGATGGGGTTCTATACGCGCCATTCGCGCTCGACCTCGTTGAACGATGTGATGGTGATTTCACGCGGGGCAATTGTGGCCATCTGCGTTCAGATCCTGATCGCCACGCAAATTCCAGCGCTGGCACCGATCACTTTCTCGATCTTCATTATTCAGTTCCTCGCAACGATCCCGTTCACCGGTGCCTTGCGTATTGTGGCACGCCACCGCGAGCTGGTGCGCCGCACCAAGCAGGCCGATCGCATTGCAGAGCAACAGATACCTGTTGTTCTTGTTGGCACCGGCACGAATTGTGACCTGTTTCTGCGCTCACTTGACCGGACCAGCTCGACCTATGTTCCGGTTGGGATCATTGACGACGCAGCCGGTTCGACCGGTTTGCATTTCCACAGCGCGCGCATTCTGGGGTCGATCCGCGAACCCAAACGGGCCATCCAGGCGCTGGAAGACTGCGATCTGCAGGCGAAGCAAATCCTACTGACCGAGGACGTGTCCTATTTCGATAACAAAGGCATCTTCGAATTGCTGTCATGGGCGACCTCGAATGGCATCAAGATCTCGCGCCTTCCGGGCCTTGCCGATCCGGCGCTGGATCACGCGGGGGACACCGAAATCAAGCTCTGCGCGATCGATCCAGAAGACATCCTGAACCGTCCGCAGAAAGCCGTGGAGCGGTCGCTGCTGCGGCAGATGATCGAAGGGCGCCGGGTGCTGATTACTGGGGCAGGTGGATCGATCGGAAGCGAGTTGTCGCGCCAGATCGCATCCTTCGACCCGTCTCTTTTGGTGCTGTTAGACAATTGCGAGTTCAACGCCTACTCGATTGATATGGATCTTGGGAAAAACTATCCCGATGTGAACCGTCAAGTGCATGTGGGCTGCATCCGTGACGCCCAGCGCGTCCAGTCCGTATTCCAGCGCTATAAGCCCGAATTGGTCTTCAACGCCGCGGCCCTGAAGCACGTTCCGATGGTCGAGCTGAACCCCTGCGAAGGTGTGCTGACCAACGTCATTGGCACGCGCAACGTGGCAGATGCCGCACGCGATGTGGGCGCCATTGCGATGGTCCAGATCTCGACCGACAAAGCGGTGAACACCACTAATGTGATGGGCGCCACCAAACGTGTGGCCGAGTTCTATGCTCAGGCACAGGACCGCATCACTTATCAGAAGCAAAGCCAGAAATCGAACGCGCAGACGCGGTTCTTCTCGGTCCGCTTCGGCAATGTTCTGGGCTCGTCTGGCTCGCTGATCCCGCTGTTCCAAAAGCAGATCTCAGAGGGTGGTCCGCTGACTGTGACCGACCGCCGGATGGAACGGTTCTTCATGACCATCCGTGAGGCTGTGCAACTGACCGTGGTGGCGGCCGCCAAAGGGCTGGCCCGCAATTCGGGTCTGGGCGAGATCTTCGTTCTGGACATGGGTGAGCCGGTGAAAATTGTCGATCTGGCCGAGCGCATGATCCGTATGGCCGGGCTTGAGCCTTACCGCGATATCGACATCGACTTTGTCGGCATCCGCCCGGGCGAGAAGCTGTTTGAAGAGCTGTTCGACAAGGCCGAGGAGCGTCGCGACAGTGGCATCGAATCCGTCGAAAGCGCCCTGCCGGATGGCATCCCGATTTCGCATCTGCGCTCTGCAATCGTCGCGCTGGAAACCGCCGCGCGCGCAGGCGACGAAGCCGCCGTGCGTCGTCAGCTGATCGACCTGTGTCCGGGGTATGGCGACCATGCCGATGATACCCCGCGCGAGAACGTGCACTGCATCCGCAGCTACCGTCCGTCCTATCCCGCACCGGTTGCTGGTCCCCAGCGTCTGGCTCAAACTGGTATCGCCTCCCGCACAAGCCTGTGGGCGGGTGAGTGACGGCCATGTCGGGGGCATCTCAAACACATATGTCGACCGCGCATGACGCGCCGAAAAAGGCCGTGGTTCTGGGAAGCCTTGGCTGGTCCTTGGTGAATTTCCGCCTCGACCTGATCCGCCGGCTTGCCTCGAATGGTTACGAGGTGCTGGCCGCTGCCGCCGATATCGATGACGAGACCGCCCAAACCCTGCGCGAGAATGGCGTGCGGCCCTGCCCCATTCCGATGGACCGCACCGGGACCAATCCCCTACGCGACTTGGGCACGCTGTGGGCACTTGTGCGCTTCTTTCAAAAAGAGAAGCCCGAGCTGGTGATATCCTACACCATGAAGCCCAACATCTACGGCAGCCTTGCCGCGCAAATCGCAGGCGTCCCGCATCGATATGCGCTGTTCACGGGGCTTGGCTATAGCTTCATGGAAGAGAACCCGACAGGGCGGCGCAAGCGCGTCCGCGGCCTGTCGATTCTACTGCACCGGCTGGCCCTGCGCCGCATTCATGGCGCGTTTTGCTACAACTCGGCAGACCGGCGCGACATCCGCCGCTTTCACCTAATTCCGGACCGCGTGCCGCTGCACGACGTCCCCGGATCCGGCGTGGACACGCGGCGCTTTGCTGAAACTCCCGTCCCTGAAGGACGTGCGAAGTTTCTATTCATTGGACGGCTGTTGCGCAGCAAAGGGCTTTTGACCCTTAGCAAAGCCGCTGAAATTCTTCGTGCCCAAGGGCATGAGTGTGACATCGACATTTTGGGACCGGCAGACAGCAACCCTGACGCCATTGACCCCGATCTTTTTGCCGACTGGCAGAAACGCGGGTTGGTCAACTGGTTGGGCGAGACACGCGACGTACGTCCGTATCTGGCCAAGTGCAGCGTGTTTGTCTTGCCGACCGAGCTGCGTGAGGGCGTTCCGCGGTCGATCCTTGAGGCCATGTCCAGTGGACGCGCTGTGATCACCACAGACGCCCCCGGTTGTGGCGAAGCCACCCAAGACGGCGTGTCTGGTTTGGTATATCCTCAAGGGGACGCAAACGCCCTTGCGCAGACGATGAAACGATTCATCGACGATCCCACCCTTGCGACCGCCATGGGTCATGCCGCACGCGAACACGCCTGCCGGACCTATGATGTGCATCTTGTTAACTCCATCTTGATGCAACACATGGGCGTTGAGCCACTTGATCGTGATGCGAGACTTCCCAAGGGTCTCGACTATGCCGAGTTGGCGTCATGATCTGGGCGGTCGCTACTTCCTTTCTTGCAAGGCGCAGCCGATCCGGCAGCCTTGTCACCGGGTATCTTGTGGGAAGCGCTGGCAACGGTGGAGAGTGTCCCTCATGAGTGTCACCGAGCTGTTTAAGTTAGATATATCAGGCTCTGCAAATGTAGATTCTCTGGACGATCCTGTCGCCCGCCGCTTGGGACAGATTGCACTGGTTTTCGGATTGGCCATGCTTCTGGCGGCGGTCTATGGCCGACTGATGGGCTATGGATTGCGCCATGACGAGATGATGTTCGCCACCCCTGCCCCCCTGATGGATGACCTGACGCTCTACCAAGACATCTTCTATAACCACGTCCCCTATTCCGCGTGGTATTTCCGCGGCTTCGACCTGATCTTCGGGGCCGGAGGGCTTCTGTTCTCGGCCCGGATGGGCATCTTTGCCGCATGGCTGATGTTGGCGGGCGTGACCAGCTGGCTGACCCTGCGACTGTCCGGATCGACGCGGCTGTCGCTGTTTTCAGCCGTCGCTGTGTTGACCTGTCATCCGTTGATGAACGAACCCGGCATGGCGGCCTCGAACATTTTGTTGCCACTGCCTTTCGCCCTTGCCGGGCTTGGCTTCTTCCTGATCGAGCTGAACGCGCGTCGGCTGCGCACCGCGCGTCTGTTTGCCTCGGGCCTGTGCCTATCCATCGCGGCGGGCATAAAGGTCAGCGCGGTTGCGTTCATCCCGCCCGTCGCGATCGCTGCGTTCCTGTTGCCCGCAGCCCTTCCCTTCAAACTGCGTGTCCGCCATGTAGCCCTTCCGATCTTGATCGGGGGACTGGTCGGCGCCCTGCCCCTGTTCACCCTGCTCTTGTCCGATCCGCAACAATTCCTGGCTCATATCATCCAATTCCACACCGGCCCCCATGCCTCCAATTGGGAGGTCAACCGCCTGACCGAACCCGGCTTGGCGGTGGAACTGGGCGCAAAAGCACAACTTGCCTATGGGATCTGGCTGGAAGGCGTGCCGCTGATTATTGGCTTCGTCATTCTGTGCTTTGGCTGGATGGCGTTTACCGGACCGGCAGCGCAGCGCAATGCGGACCAACATACAATAGGCCCGGTTCTGGTCACGCTTGGCACGCTTATGACCACCGCCGCGATGAGCTTTCTGCCGACGCCCGGTTTCCCGCAAGACTACACCACGCCGATTGTGGTTCTGCCCATTATAGCCGCGTTGATATTTGCCCGCGTGCCATGGTCCAAGCATGACTATACCCGCCCGATTCTGGCGGCTGCATCGCTTCTCTGTGTGCTAACCGCCCTGCCGTGGCTGGCATCGGATCTGCGCACCACTTTGGGGGCCAGCACCTCGACACCGCAGCGTACGCTTGCCGGTGGACGCGCCCTTGCCACAACCATGACCGACCACGGCATCGTCAACGGCAAAGTCGCAACCTTCCTGCCGATCTATCCGCTTGAGGCTGGGCTGGACGTCTATCCCGAACTGGCCACGGGGCTATTTGCCTATCGCATCGCGGAACATACCGACCCGGATCTCGCCAAACACTATGTGATGGCCGGACCGGACCAGATCTCATCCGTATTTGACCGGGAACCGCCCGCCGCCTTCCTTTTGGGCTATGAACGCACACTGGAAGCACCGCTTTTGAATTACGCAAAGGCGCATGGCTATCGCGAGGTTTCCGTACACGGCCTGAGCAATCGCTACGGCGAGGGTCGCGTTTTTCTTCAACCCGGGGGACGTTTTGAATGATCCCCATCCATCAACCTTTTCAACCAATTACTTTTCAACACCACGTCCCTAGGGTGGCACTGATCGGGGCGAATTTCATTTGCGTTCAAACTTCTTTCAAAGGGGGGACCGAACTATGCAGACAATCTTGCTAGCCGGTGGCTTGGGCTCGAGTCTGGCTGAGGAAACCGTCACTATCCCAAAACCAATGGTCGAGGTCGGAGGCCGTCCGATCATCACCCGCGTCATGGATATCTACAGTCATTTTGGGCACAATGATTTCATCGTCGCGGCAGGATACAAGTCCCTATGTATCAAGCAATATTTTGCGAACTACCATCTGGTCGCCAACAACATCACCGTATCCCTGGACAGCGGTAAAATGGACTTCGTGCCTGCCTCGCCCGGCGGGTGGAATGTTTCCGTCGTGGACACAGGCCCCCGTACCATGAGCAGTGGGCGCATTCGGCGTCTGAAAGAATGGCTAAGACCCGGCCCCTTCATGGTCACCTACTCGGACGGGCTGGGAAACATCGACATCAACGCGCTGATCGAGTTTCACAAATCGCACGGTAAGCTGGCAACCATCACCGCCGTGCAGCCTCCTGCGCGGTTCGGTGGGATCGAACTGGATGGAGAGCGCGTAGAAGCCTTCACCGAAAAAGTTAGCCAAAGCGACACTTGGATTAATGGCGGATTCTTTATTTTTGAGCCTGAAGTCATGGATTACTTTGTCGATGACATGGAGCCACTCGAGCAATCCCCTTTGCGTCAAATGGCACAGGATTGCGAGCTTATGGCTTTCAAACATGAAGGCTTCTGGCATCCCATGGACACAATTCGGGATCGCAACATGCTGGATGATCTATGCGAAGAGGAAACTCCGCCATGGTTACGGTTTAACGAGGAACGTCCGTCAGACATCACCGCCCTTGCGATGTGAGGGAAATGATGTTCGACACTGTTCCTTCACACTATGGCGGCATGTTCGAAAGGGTCCGACTTCCCGTTCTTCAATCTTACTGTTCGTCTGCCGATCGGGCTAGCCATCAGCCAATGTGTTTGGGCGCTAATCTGCCCGCCACGGTGGCTCGCGAATGGCGCAGCCGCGACGAGACGCATCAGAAGGGTCTGAGCGCATGAGCCGTCGCGTCCTCATATCTGGCGGCACGGGCTTTATCGGCTCGCATTTGGTACGCGCCTTGGTCGAGGCCGGCGACGAGGTCGCCGTGCTCTCACGCCCGGGCTCATCCACTGCACGCTTGCAAGACATCGCCGCGCGGATCGGGATCTATTGGATCAACCCGCTGGATCTGGATGGCGTCACGCGGCAGATGGCGCAGATCGCACCGGACGTGATCTATCACCTCAGCGCGCAGACCCGGTTCCTGTCCTCGGACCCGCTTCGTGATTTGACAACCGCGCACGAAGCAAATGTCGCGCCGCTTTTGACCATGATCCGGGCTGCTGACGCGCTACAAATCCCGCCAAAGACCTTCATCCGCGCAGGCAGCATCGCGGAATATGGACGCGCCTCGGCACCGCAAGATGAGAACACACAAACACTGCCAACCAACGCTTATGCAGCATCCATGCTGGCGGGCACCCATTACCTGAACGCTGCGCGTCCGCACCTTCCGTTCCAAGCCACAACCGCGCGTTTGGCCCTGACCTATGGGCCGGATCAGGCCGGCGACTTCATTGTCCCGTCCCTGATCGAATCCTGTCTGGCGGGCGAGCCGTTCGACATCAAACGGCCCGAGGATCGCCGCGATCTGGTGCATGTGTCTGATATCGTCACGGCCCTGATCAGCCTTGGCCGGGTTGATGGCCCGCTTCCCGACCTCATGAACTTGGGATCCGCAACCGCCCACAGCATGCGCGAGGTGGCCGAACTGGTGCTGGAGTTGACCGGCGCGTCAGCGGACCTTGTCACCCTGCATCCACAACACCCCGAGACGGGTCATGAACTCTGCTTGACCTCGGACCGGGTACACGACCTGATCGGCTGGCGCCCCAGCCTAGATCTGCGCGTGGGACTGTCGCGGGTGATCGACGCAATGGAAGAGCTGGATCCACTGGCGCCATTTGGGCGGAAAAGCGCGTGAAGATCCTGGTTGTACAAGGTGGATTTGGCGCGGGCGGTGCCGAGAAAGTCGTCGCCATGATCGCCGCACATCGCGCCCAAATGGGGGATGAAGTGACGGTCATGGGATTCGATATGCCCGATGACGGGTCCTATTTCCCCTATCCCGAAACCGTTCGCTTGCTGCTGCCAGACGGGGCCAAGGGAAGCAATCCCTTGGCACGGTTCCGTATGATCCGGCGCACTATCAAAACCACCCGCCCCGACGTGGTTCTGTCCTTTCTAACCAAGATCAATGTCCTAAGCCTTATTGCGGCGATCGGCACTGCGACACCCGTCGTGATATCGGAACGCAACAACCCGCGCGCCCAGAATGCCCATCCCATCTGGCGACACGCGCAGAACCTGTTGGTGCGCCGCGCGGCCTGCGCCGTTATGCAGACCGAACGGGCGCAGGCTGACTTGCCCAAATCGGCACAGGTCCGCTCCAACGTAATCCCAAATCCCTGCGCCCCCAATCCAGACCATCCGGCGCGGCCCGACCCACATGGCAATCGTCTGGTTGCTGTTGGGCGGCTTGATACGCAGAAGGGCTTTGATGTTCTGTTGCGCGCGATGGTTGAGATCGTGGAAGCACAGCCCAAGGCAATGCTGACGATCCATGGCGAAGGGTCTCAGCGCGGCGCTTTGGAAGCCCTGCGCGCTGAATTGGGCTTAGAGGATCACGTCGCCCTTCCCGGCGCCAGTCCTACCCCCGGAGCTTGGCTGTCTCAGGCCGATCTTCTAATCATGCCATCGCGCTTCGAAGGCTTTCCCAATGTCTTAGCCGAGGCGACCGTCGCCGGACTTCCGGTCGTGTCCACGAATTGCGATTTCGGCCCGCGCGAGATGATCGTCGTCGGAGAAAACGGGCTGCTGGTCCCTGTGGACGACGTGCCCATTTTGGCTGATGCGGTGATACGCTTGATGCAAGACAGCACGCTGCGCGCGCATATGGCTGGACAAGCGGCGATCAACCGTGACCGCTTGGCGCCCAAGCAGATCTTGGCGCGTTGGGACCAAGTCATTGCGCAGGCCGTCCGCGATTAACCCAACCTGATTGGCCCCATTAGATTGTTAGTCCATGATTGGATTTTGGTCCTTCGGTCCGCTGCTTTGCGCGTGAAGGGCAAGTCAGCTCGATCCTATCAGCGGCCAGCCAATCCTCTTTCCCAAAACCCGCTGACAAACATCTCTGTATGCAGCCGCGCTCTGAGAACACGCTTCCACCGACATTTCACATGCGCCACGTGCGGCATGACGCATGTTTCAATTTTAAGTTGCTAAACCCTTAAAAATATTCGCTTTTCGCCTGCATTTGGACACGAAAATGTTGGTGGATGAGCCCTTATCAGCAAAGGTTAATACCAGTTAACCAAAATCAACAGTTTGAAATGATCGCTTTATGCAGCATCGAATTATTGGGGACGCAATATGGAGAAGCAAAAGATCGCCGTGATTGGTGGCGGTGTCGGGGCCATGACGGCCATTTACGCCATTACGCAAACGCCGGATTGGGACAAGAAATACGACATTACCGTCTATCAGCTTGGATGGCGCACGGGCGGAAAAGGCGCCAGCGGGCGCAACGCTGAGTTTGGGCAGCGGATCGAGGAACACGGGCTGCATGTCTGGGCCGGGTTTTATCAGAACGCTTTTCGCAACATGCGCCGCTGTTATGAACAGATGGTCGAGCTGGGACTGCGCAAGAAAAGTGACCCTCTTGGCACGATGGACAAGGCGTTCAAGCCGCTGTCGCATTTGTTCCTGGCCGAACACGTCCCCACCGACGACCCGAACGAAAACCCGTGGCGCCCTTGGGTAATTGATCTACCTGAATATGACGAGGTGCCGGGGAACGAGACCGAGGTCCCCTCGCCTTTCGAGATGATGATGCGGATTTTGCAGATCATGATCGAGTTCCTGCGCCGGGGCGAGCTGGAAGGCGGCGCGGATGGGCCCTTGGGGATCGAGGTTCCGGATGGCCTGTTGGACGGACATGAAAGCATCCTGTCGCATCTGAAGGCCCTGCCGGGGGCCGGCCTTCCTGTGGGGCCGCACAACGCGGACCTGTTGCTTGAGATCATCGAAGATGTGCAGGCCGAGGTGCACAGCCAGCAGACGCCTGAAAACATGGCCCGCGACAGTGTGCGCCGGGGCCTGAACCTTCTGGATATCGGGTTGGGCTATATGCACGGGGTGGTCAGCTCGGACACGTTCACCAATGGCTATGACGTGCTGGACCAGTGGGAGTTCTCGGACTGGCTGCGCATGAACGGGGTCAGCGATCAAGCTTTGAAATGGGTGTCGATCCGAGGCTGCTATGACTTCGTGTTTGGCTTCCCGATGGGCAACACCGAACGTCAGGGTGATGCTGGCGCGGGCACGGCCTTGCGGGCCATGACACGGCTGATCTTCACTTATTCCGGTGCGATCTTTCACAAGATGCAGGCCGGGATGGGTGATACGATCTTCGGCCCTTACTATCTGGTCTTGAAAGAGCTGGGCGTGAAGTTCGAGTTCTTCAACGCCGCTCGCAATCTGCATCTGGACGAAGACCGCACCCATATTGAGCGCATCAGCATGGTGCGGCAGGCCAAGGTGAAATCCGGCAGCTACGAACCGCTGGTCGACGTGGATGGTCTGCCCTGCTGGCCCTCGGAACCCTTGTGGGATCAGCTGGTGGACGGAGCGGCCCTGAAAGCCAGCGGCATCAACTTTGAAAGCGAGCGCACGCCGCCGAAGGGCGAGCCGTTTACGCTGAAACGGGGCGAGGATTTCGACCTTGTCATCCTTGGCGCCTCGATCGGGTCGCTGCCCTATATGTCACAAGAGCTGTCCATCGCCTCCGAGCGTTGGCGCAACATGCTGGACCGGGTCAAGACGGTCCCGACCCACGCAATGCAACTGTGGCTGAACAAAACGCCAAAACAGCTAGGGTGGGAAAAGCGCGTGAAAGCGCATAACTCGCAAAAATCCCTGCCCCCCTCCCCGATGCGGACGGTCATCACCGGCTTTGCCGAGCCGCTGGACACATGGGCAGACATGTCCCACCTGATCCCGCATGAGGAGTGGGGCGCGGACAATCCCAAATCCATCGCCTATTTTTGCTCACCCGCACCAGATGGCGAAGACATCCACGACTTCCGCGACAGCTTCGGGCGGTGGATGGACAAGGATCTGGTGAAGTTCTGGCCGGGGGCGGAAAAGGACGGCACGTTTGACCGCAGCCTTCTGCACGAAAGCGAAGACGCCGCGATTTATTCCCGCGTGAACATGTTCGGGTCTGAACGCTATGTGCTGTCAGTCACAAACAGCGTCTATCACCGGCTGGCGCCCTCGCAGAGCGGCTTTGCCAACCTCTATCTGGCGGGTGACTGGACGCGCTGCGGGTTGAACGCTGGCTGCGTGGAAGGCGCGACCATGTCCGGCATCGCCTGTGCCTCTGCCGTTACCGGCGTGAAACTGTTGAATGTCGGGGCCGAGGATATCGCCCGCGAAGAAACCGTGTCGGAAAAGGCGATGTTCCAGACGAACTCGGTCTCGGGCACGAAATGGCCGCTGACCCCGTTCTTTGCACGCGGCGAAATGACGGGCGTGTTCGTCTTCTACGAAGTCCCGCGCGCAGAAGTGCAGGCCATGCTGCCACCGGGGATCGAGCTGGGGCCAAGCCCCCTGACCCGTCCCGGATACCACCCGGTCGGCATGTCGTTCTGCAGCTATCACAACGTGCGCGGGTCGTTCATTCCGGATTTCATGGCGATGTCCCCCTATGGAGAGGCCACCTTCGCCATCCCTTATACCCGCACCGCCGAGGCACGGCAGGCGCCGCTTCTCTATCCACGCAGGCTTTATGTGAACAGCAAGTCGGCGATCATGGCAGGCAAGGTATTCTACGCGATGCCGAAGGTCTGGTCCGACATCAAGCTTGAGAACACGCGTTTTACGGCCACCGGCCCGCGCGGGATGAAAATGCAGGCCACGTTCCAACAACACATGGACCCGGACCCCCTACCCGGCCACCCGGCACAGGGGGCGATCTCGAATCTGCTGAACATGACCTTTGTCACCCGCAATGCGTCGGGCCGTCTGTTCTACAACGCGTTCGACCTGCAACTGGACCGCGCTTACGTTGCGCCAGTGTCGGCCCAGATCGAGGTTAAGGACCCGGATCCTAACGGTTTTCCAACAACTTCGTTTGACGCGGCACCGCTTCAGTTGCAAACTGGTGAACGCCTTCCCGGTGCATTCCGGGTATGGTGCTCATGGGCGATGACCAACCCGCTGGACAGCAAGCGGGTCCGTCACGCGGCCATGGCAAGGGAATGGGTGCGTCAAAGGTCGATGAGGTAAATATGAATGCCATGAATTGTATGTCATGCGGTGAAGCACTGCATGAGGGCGCGCGGTTTTGCAGCCATTGCGGGACCGAGGTCGTCGCCTTGGACGACAATCCCGAACTGCGCATCCTAACCATTCAGTTCATTGACCTTGTCGGTTCGACCGCCTTTGCGAACTCGACCGAGCTTGAGACCTATGACGACACCATCGCCGCCTTTCACCAACTGGTGAATGACACGGTGGAAACCTATCGCGGTCGTGTCCTACAGCGCTATGGCGACGGGGTGCTGTCTTGCTTCGGGCTGGACCATGATGGCGAGGATTCGGCGCTGTCGGCCATTGCGGCAGGTCTGTCGATTGCAAAATCCATGCCTGAGAAAGTGAACGGTCAACAGGTCCGGGTCGGGATCGACACCGGCCAGATCATGTGTCGCGTCGGCCAGCAGGGCGCGCTGTTTCCGCAGCTGACCGGGCTGCACGTCAACCGCGCCGCGCGCCTGCAAGAACAGGCGCCTGTGGGCGGCGTTGTGATCTCTGGCCAGACGAAGTCTTTCCTATCGCGGCTCGCGCGGCTTGATGAAGCATCGCATGACACGCGCCTTCTGAAAGGCATCGACCAACCGGTCGAGCTGATCGAGGTCACCGGCTTCCAGTTCCAAGAGGATCACACCGAGGGCTCTAACCTGTTGGAGCGCGACAAGGAACTTGCGCTTCTACAAAACGACGCCAGCCGCGCCCATGCGATCATCGGCCCGGCGGGTATCGGGAAAACCGTGCTGCTGGACGCCTTCAGCCGCACCCAGAAGAACGCTGGTGTGGTCCGGGTTGACGCCCGTGCCAACCTACAGCAATCCGCGCTGTTCCCTGTGGTCGAAACCCTTCGGCGCGAGCTGGATCTGCATGCACAATCTTCGCTTGAGGACCTGGCGGCGCAGTTTAAGTCAATCGGGGTCACGCTCGAAGATCAAGACATCATGGTGGTGGCCGGGCTGCTTGGCCTGCAGGCCGCTCAGCCCATTCTTCTGACGCCCGAGCAATTGCAATCGCGCAGGATCACATTGGCGTCCCGCGCGCTGGCTGGACTGGCGCAAACCCGAACGGCGGCCCTCACCTTTGACGACTTTCACTGGTTCGATGAAGACACCATTGCAGTCCTTCAGGCGCTTTTACAGGCAGACGGCACCGCGCCACGCATCGTGCTTACCAGTCGCCCGTCCGAGAAGATCGATACATTGCTGGAAAACGCCCCACTCACGGCGGTCCATCTAGCTCCGCTTTCGGAGGAGGCCGCACATGAAGCCCTATCCGCCTATCCCGAGTTTGACGATACCAAGCGCGCCCGGATCATCGAAGCGGCCGAGGGCAATCCCTTGTTCCTGTCGGCACTGGCTACCCACGCACGTCAGGTCGGGAACGAGGACGGATCGCAACAGCTGCCCCAAACGATCGAAGCCACCTTTCAGGCCATTATTAACAGCTTCGGCGCTCTGCGAGACGTGATCCAATGCGCGTCAATCTTGGGGCGCGATTTTCACCCTGCACGCGTGGCGCATCTGTTGCCTGATCGCCCGTCCCTTGCCGATGAGCTGCGGATTTTGACCATCCGCGGCATCTTCAATCCGTATGGGGAAGAGAACCTCTTTTTCGATCACATCCTGCTGCGCGATGCAGCCTACGAAATGATCCCGGGAAAACGTCGGCGTTCTCTGCATAAGTCCTTTGCGGACGCCATGCAGACCCATGACCCGGACTATTGCAGCGCCTATCCGCATCTGATCGCGGACCACCGCATGGCCGCACGCGACCATGAAAACCTTCCGGCGGCATGCATCGCCGCGGGCATTCATATGCTGATGGCTGTGAACTTTGACCAGTCGATGGCCTATCTGGATCATGCACGCGCGAACATGGAAGACCAGGCCGCACCCGAGCAGGTCTCGCGCCCCGAATACCTGCCCATCCTGTCGCTTCTGGCCAGCGCCACGGTGCAACGCATGGGCTTCTCGCACCCTGTGGTGCTGGAACGTTATCAGCTGCTGGAAGATGCCATCACCTATGCCGAGGGCACCGACCGCCAGCGCATGACCGCACTCTACGGTCTGTTTGCCCATCGCATCATCAATGGACGCGTGCGCGAGAGCGGCGAGTATGTCGAGATGATGGAGAAGCTTGCACGCGACGGCGATGACGAGCTGAAAGTCATGTGGTTGGTGAACGAGACTGCCCATGCACTCTATTCAGGGCAGTTTGACCTGGCCGCAGAGCGAAGCGCCCAGTTGAAATCCATCTATCGCGTCGAAGATCACGGCCGCCTGTTCCTAGAGCTGGGCGCAGATCCGCTGGCCTCGGTTCTGTCGGCGGACGCCCATGTGGCAAGCCGCGAAGGCGATCTGGACGGGGCACAAGCCGCCATGACGCAAGCACAAGAACACCTGAAAGCGATCGGTGCCATCGCACAGATCCCATGGATCCATGTTTTTGGCGGGCAAGCTCTGTTGGCGGGTGGGTATCTGGATCTGGCTGCCAAGGAAGTTCAGGCCGGGATCGAAATTGCTGATGAACAACAAGCGCAATTCTGGTCGTTGATCGGGCGCGTTTGGATGACGATTATCCAGATTTACCAGGGCAATACGACCGAAACCCCGGCCATGCTGGAAATGCTAACCGAGCAAGCCAGCATGATTGGGGCCAACCTGAACGCCCCCTTCTATAAGGCGGCGTTGGCGAAGGCACATGTGGCGAACGGAGATGTCGAAACAGCGCAAAAACTGTTGGAACAGGCCGAGCATTTGTCTGAGTCTGCTGGTGAGCACGAGTGGGACAGCTCCATCCGCGATATCCGGACAGAGCTTTCGCAATCGGCTTAAGGTGTGTCGGCGCCTCTGGACCTGAGAACCCAGAGCTGACGCAGCGCCTCACCACTCACGGCAGCCAGTAATGGCACAACCAAACCCCGTCCGTCATCTGACGGGGGAAGACACTTAGGCACCCCGGAGGTCGGGACCAATTCTCACTCCAAAACGCCGTTTCCAGCGCCACCCAAAGCGAGCTCTATCTATCTAAGCGTGCTAAAATAACTTTCCCCAAAAGCTTTCAGCGTCTTCTACCTTTGGATAGCACGCGGCACATGTCGCACCTGTGACGCGCGTCACAGATTGGCGAAAATCGAAAGATTTTTATTCATTTTCAACTTATTGGTGCGATTTTGAAAGTAAGGCCTAGTGATCGTCGCCCTGAGCAATCTCTCTCAAGCGATCCTGATCTTCGATCACAACGAAACCCTTCTCAAACCGGGCAACATCGTCCTTTGCCCAAGCCTTAAGCTGCCGGTTTACATTCTCGCGCGTCAGGCCGGCATAGGCACCAAGCCAACTTTGACTGGCCTTCACGGCAAGATGACCGTCTTCACCATGTACAGCGTTCGGAAGCAGCCTTAGCAGACAGGCCGCAAGACGCGCCTGCCCGCTTTGCATGGTCTGCACCTCGAACATTTCCGAGGCATTGCGGGCTTTCTGGCAAAGCGCTTCAATGACCAAGATGGCGCTATCTGGATCCTCGCGGAACAGTTGCAACACGTCTTGGCGCTGCACCTCGACCGCTTCCATGGTTTCCAAGGCGACCACATCGGCACTGCGGGGGCCGCCATCCAGACAGGCGATATCGCCCAGCACATCGCCGGCTGTCGCCACGCCCAAAATGGATTTCTGCCCAACCGCTGTTGTAACGCTGATTTCGACCGTTCCCGATGAGACGATCAAAAGCGTCAAGCCCGGATCGCCAAAGCGAAACACCACTTCCTTCTTCTTGTAGATGCGGGTGTGTCCGCGTTGACGCAACCTTTCCAGTGCACCAGCGCCAATTGAGCTTAAAACCATGAAATCCCCGATTTAAGGTCTTGTCAGATTAGGGATCATCGCAACAAGGTCAACCAAATGCCAACAGAACCGCTCAACTTTTAAGTGACGGTTCCGTAAACGTAAAATGCCCCGAGCCAGTATTGCCCGGGGCATTTTGATGTGTCTGTTCGGGAACCCCGGGCAGCTTATCCGCCGAAGTCATCCAACATGATGTCTTCGCGATCTACGCCCAGTTCCAGCAGCATGTTGATCACGGACTGGTTCATGATGGGCGGACCACACATGTAGTATTCGCAGTCTTCAGGGTTCGGGTGATCCTTCAGATACTCGTCGTGCAGGACGTTGTGGATGAAGCCGGTGTAACCGCCCCAATCGTCCTCGGGCAGCGCATCCGACAGGGCCACGTGCCAGGTGAAGTTCGGGAATTCTTCGGCAAGGCTGTCGAAGTCCTCGACAAAGAACATCTCTTTCTTCGAGCGCGCACCGTACCAGAACGTGATCTTGCGATCCTTGTTCTTCAGGCGCTTCAGCTGGTCGAAGATGTGCGAACGCATGGGCGCCATACCTGCACCACCGCCGATGAACACCATTTCCTTCTCGGTCTCACGGGCGAAGAATTCACCGAACGGACCCGAGATGGTGACCTTGTCGCCCGGCTTCAGGTTGAAGATGTAAGAAGACATCTGGCCCGGAGGAATGCCCTGCGATCCCGGCGGCGGCGAGGCCACACGGACGTTCAGCATGATCAGGCCTTTTTCATCCGGATAGTTCGCCATCGAATACGCACGTTCGATCGGCTCGGACACGGTGCTTTCGTACTGCCACAGGTTAAACTTGTCCCAGTCCTCGTGATACTCTTCGCCAATGTCGAACTCTTTATAGTTCAGCTTGTGAGCAGGCGCTTCGATCTGGATGTAACCACCCGCGCGGAAGTTCACGTCTTCGCCTTCCGGCAGTTCAAGAACAAGGTTCTTGATGAAGGTCGCGACGTTGTCGTTGGAACGCACGGTGCATTCCCACTTTTTGACGCCGAACACCTCTTCCGGGACTTCGATTTCCATGTCCTGCTTTACGGCCACCTGACAGGACAGGCGGTCGCCACAGGCGGCCTCGCGTTTGGTGATGTGGCTTTCCTCGGTCGGCAGGATCGATCCGCCACCCGAGTGGATTTTCACACGGCACTGTGCGCAGGTCCCGCCACCACCACAGGCCGAGGGCACGAACAGCTGTTGTTCGGCCAGCGTTTGCAGAAGCTTACCACCAGCCGGAACTGCGATTGTCTTCTCGCCATTTATGGTGATGTTCACGTCACCTGTGGACACCAGTTTCGAACGGGCGGCCAGAATGATCGAGACCAGCGCCAGAACGATCAGGGTGAAAAGGATGATGCCAAGGCTAAAGGTTGCCATATCTTTTTGCCCCTTACAGTTTCACGCCAGAGAAGGACATGAAGGCCATCGCCATCAGTCCCGCGGTGATGAAGGTGATCCCCAGCCCTTGCAGGCCATCCGGGATATCCGAGTACTTCAACTTCTCACGCACGCCCGCCATCGCAGTGATGGCCAGCGCCCAACCGAAGCCCGACGAGATGCCGTAGGTCACCGATTCTGCGAAGTCATAGCTACGCTCCACCATGAACAGCGAGCCACCAAGAATGGCGCAGTTCACCGTGATCAGCGGCAGGAACACACCCAGCGCGTTGTAAAGCGGCGGGAAGTATTTATCCAAGACCATCTCGAGGATCTGAACCAGGGCGGCGATCACGCCGATATAGGAAATCAGACCAAGGAAGGTCAGGTCGACATCCGCAAAGCCTGCCCAGCTAAGCGCGCCGGGGGCCAGCAGATAGGTCAGGATCAGGTTGTTGGCCGGAACCGTGATCGACTGCACTACCATAACCGAGATGCCCAGACCGATGGCGGTCGAGATCTTCTTGGACACAGCGATGAAGGTACACATGCCAAGGAAGAAGGACAGGGCCAGGTTTTCAACGAAGATCGCCTTCACGGCGAGGGAAAGTAGCGCTTCCATCAGTGGGCCTCGACCGTTTGAATTTTGTATTCACGCTCTTCGACCTGACCGGGTTTCCATGTGCGGAAGGCCCAAATGATCAGACCGATGATGAAGAACGCCGACGGGGGCAGAAGCAGCATGCCGTTGGGGACATACCAGCCACCATTGTTCACGGTCTCCAGAATGGTCACACCAAACAGGCTGCCCGAGCCGAAAAGCTCGCGGATCACGCCGACCAGCATCAGAATCAGGCCATAGCCCAACCCGTTGCCGACGCCATCGATAAAGCTGTCGATGGGGCCGTTCTTCATGGCAAACGCCTCGGCGCGGCCCATCACGATACAGTTGGTGATGATCAGACCGACGAAGACCGACAGGGTTTTCGAGATCTCGTAAGCGAAGGCTTTCAGCACCTGATCCACCAGAATAACCAGCGACGCGATGATCACCATCTGGACGATAATGCGGATCGATCCGGGGATCTGGCTGCGGATCATCGAAATGAACAGCGACGCGAAGGCCGTCACCAAGGTCACCGCGATGGCCATGACGAAGGCCACCTGAAGCGACGAGGTCACCGCCAGCGCCGAACAAATCCCCAGCACCTGCAAGGTGATCGGGTTGTTGTCGACCAATGGGTCGATCAGCATCTCTCTGCGTTTATGGGCCATTAGATATCCCCCGCTTTCAGATTTGCCAGGAAGGGAGCATAGCCGCTTTCACCCATCCAGAAGTTCAGAAGGTTGTGCACACCCACCGTGGTCAGGGTCGCCCCTGCCAGCGCGTCGATGTGATAATCTGCACCCGCTGCCGGAACCGACTTGGTCACGCTGATCTGCAGATCACCGTTTTCATCGGCCAGTTTCTTGCCGTTCCAAAGCGACTTCCAACGTGGGTTGTCGACCTCGGCGCCCAGACCCGGGGTCTCGGCATGCTCATAGAATTGCAGGGCGAAGATGTCGTTGCCGTTCTCTTCCAGCGCAATGAAGCCATAGAGTGTCGACCACAGGCCATAGCCGTGGATCGGCAGGATCACTTTGTCGATCGCGCCCGCGTCGTCGCGCAGCAGATAAACGGTGACGAACTTGCCCTGACGCACGATGCCCGCCGGATCTTCGTCCAGCGCGACCGAGGTTGCGGGATCTTCTGCAGCGGCGCGGTCGTCAAAGCTGGCCACGTCAAACGCGTCGGTGAAGGCGCCGGTTTCCAGTTCAAGAACGCGGGCCTCAAAAGCTTGGAAGCTCTCGACCACATCTTTGCTGGGATCATAGATGCCTGCGACTTGCAGAATGTTGATCTGCTTGTCTTTCAGCGCGTTGACCTCTTGCAGCGGGCGCAGCGCCACGGCGGCGGCCGACACGATCATCGAGGCGACAAGGCAGAGCGTGACAGCCACGAAGACTGTTTTGCCAACCGAGTCAGCCGGTGCATCAAGGAAACGGCGGATGGCGCCTTTGTTGGTGTTCAGATCGTTATCAGACATGGCGTTTTGCCCTGCGTTTGATGTTGGCCTGAACGACGAAATAGTCGATCAGCGGAGCGAAGACGTTGCCGAACAGGATCGCCAGCATCATGCCTTCCGGGAAAGCCGGGTTGATGACGCGGATCATCACGACCATGAAGCCGATCAGCGCGCCATAGATATAGCGGCCCATGTTGGTGTGCGCGCCGGAAACGGGCTCGGTCACCATAAAGACCAGACCGAAAGCGTAACCACCCAGCACAAGGTGCCAGTACCACGGCATGGCGAACATCGGGTTGGTGTCGGAACCGATGGCGTTCAGAAGCAGCGAGAAACCAATCATCCCGGCCAAACAGCCCACGACCATGCGGTAGTTTGCGATCTTTGTGACCAGAAGGAAGATCAGGCCAAGGATAGCGGCCAGGGTCGACGTCTCGCCCATCGAGCCGGGGATGAAGCCATAGAAGCTGTCCCACCAGGTGATGCCACGTGCAGCCAGAGCTTGAACGCCGTCCGAAGCAGATACGGCTAGAGCGGTTGCGCCAGTGAAGCCGTCCACCGGCACCCAGACGCTGTCGCCCGACAGCTGGGCCGGATAGGCGAAGTACAGGAACGCACGGCCCGTCAGAGCCGGGTTCAGGAAGTTTTTGCCGGTACCACCGAAGACCTCTTTGCCGATCACAACACCGAAGATGATGCCCAGCGCGACCTGCCAGAGTGGCGTAGTTGCGGGCACGATCAGTGCGTAAAGCATTGAGGAAACAAGGAAACCTTCGTTCACCTCGTGCTTGCGCACGGTGGCGAAGATGACCTCGAAAATACCACCTGCAACCAGCGTCACGATGTAGATCGGCAGGAAGTACAGCAGCCCGTGTGCCATATTGGCAAAGACGCTGGCGGGGTTAAACCCAATGCCCAGAGCCGAAATGATCGCCGCGCGCCAGCCCGAGGGGCCGAACTCGGCAATTGCCATATTGGTCTGATAGCCCGTGTTATACAGCGCCATCAGGATACAGGGGATCGTCGCGATGACCACATAGGTCATGATCCGCTTCATATCCACGTAAGAGCGCGCATGAGGTGCTGCGGTCGTTACGGTTTTCGGCGTATAAAGGAAGCTTTCCACCATCTCGTAGATGGGGAAGTACTTTTCCCATTTACCGCCTTTTTCAAAGTTCGGTTCGATCCGATCGAAAAAATTACGCAAGCCCAAAGGTCTACCCCTCTTTCTCGATCTTCGTCAGGCTGTCGCGCAGCGCCATCCCGTATTCGTATTTCGCAGGACAGGCAAAGCCGACAAGGCCCAGATCCTCTTCGTCCAGTTCAAGCGCACCCAGCGCCTGTGCCTGATCCGTGTCCATCACCAGAAGCGCGCGCAGAAGCTGGGTGGGCAGGAAGTCCTGCGGCATCAGCTCTTCAAACGTGCCGGTAGGCACCATCGCGCGGCGACCGCCGTTCAGGTTCGAGGTCAGCGGGAACTCGCGCTTGGCAAAGGCCGAACCCAGAACCGGCTGAACCGCGTATTTGGCGAACATCGGGCGGATCCAACCCATCGGGATCTGCTTCTTGTCCTCTTCAATCAGGGTGATCTGGCGGGCATAGCGGCCAAGATAGCCGTTTGCGCCCTCGCCTGCCCGACCGCTAAGGACCGAACCCGAGATCATGCGCACCGGCAGATCGGAGGGAATGTCGCCAGCCGACAGATCAGCCATCGAGGCGCCCGCAATGGTGCGGATCAGGCGCGGGTTGGCGCAGGCAGGACCCGCCAGCGAGATGATGCAGGACGCATCATAAGTGCCAGTGGTCAGCAAACGGCCAATGACGATCACGTCCTGATAGCCGATGGTCCAAACCGTCTTGTCCGCGCGGGGCGGCTCAAGGAAATGCATATGCGTGCCGGCCAGACCGGCAGGGTGCGGGCCTTCGAAGGCCGCAACGTCCACACCGGCGATGTCTTGACCCGGCAGGGTCACGCCATCGGCCTGACACAGATAGGTCTTGCCGTCGCATAGCGAAGCCACAGCTTCCAAACCCTTGGCAAATGCCTCGGCATCTTCTGCGATGATCACGGCAGGATCAGCGGCCAGCGGCTCGGTATCCATAGCGTTTACATAGATCGCAGCCGGGCGGGTGCCCGGATCGGGGACTTTCGAATAAGGACGTGTGCGGAACGCGGTCCACAGACCGGCGGCGCACAGGCGCTGGGTCAGACCTTCAGGCGTTGCCACATCACCGACCGACGAGAAGTCAACGGCAGGCGCTGCGCCGTCCTTCACGTCAATCTCGATGCTGATCAGCTTACGACGTGCGCCGCGGTTGATGGCTTTGACTGTACCCGCCACCGGCGACACGACTTGCACGTCCGGCATGTCCTTGCTGAGAAGAATCGGGGTGCCTGCCCCAACCACATCACCTTCAGCGACCAGAATACGTGGTTTCCAGCCGATGTAATCATCACCAAGAATGGCAACCGATTGCGGTAACGGCCCTTGTTCGACGCCCGCCTTGGGCGCACCAGAGATCGGAATATTCAATCCTTTGCGTAGCCTAAACCGCTGCACAGTGTTCACCTCTTCAGATTGACTTGCAGCTATATGCAATATGTACGGCGCGGTCGAAAGGGTCTTTTTACAAAGTTTAGGTCATTTTCTTGTTGAAAAGACCATTATTGTCTAAGACAAGCCTCACTGAACATTCAAATACGACCAGTTCGCGACTGAAAGAGGTTCTCCTGTGCCCGACATGATCAAATTCTCACGCCGTTCCATCCTGTTCATGCCGCTGGCCTTGGCCGCGTGCAAAGGGTCTGCCGCTCGTGTCTTTAACCTGTCGGGCCTGACCATGGGCACCACATATAATGTGGTCGCGATCGATTCTTCGAAAAGCGTGAACGAAGCTGACGTAAAGGCCGCCATCAACGGCGCGCTGGCGGAAGTGAACCAGCAGATGTCGAACTGGGACGCCAATTCCGAGATCTCGCGCTTCAACGCCGCAACCAACACCGCACCGGTTCAGGTCTCGCCCGAACTGGCACATGTGATGAAGGCTGCCGACACCGTATATACCGCCAGCGAAGGCCGCTTCGACACCACGATGGGCCCGCTGATCGAACTGTGGGGCTTTGGTGCTCCGGGCAAGCGCCCGATGCCGCAGCAGGCCGAGATCGACAACGCGCTGGCCGCTGTGGGTCACCACAATACCATCAGCGTTGGCGCCGACGCACTGCAGAAGAAACAAGCCGACGCACAGGTGTATCTGGCAGCAATCGGCAAGGGCTATGGTGCCGACCGTGTGGGTCAGGCGCTGGAAAGCTTCGGCATCACCGATTACCTGGTTGAGATCGGCGGCGACCTGTACGCCTCGGGCCGCAACCCCGATGGTCTGCCCTGGCAGATCGGGATCGAGACGCCCGCGTCGCTGAACAACGGCATCTTTGATGTGGTTGGCATCTCGGGTCTGGGTCTGGCCTCGTCCGGGGACTATCGCAACTATTTCGAGAAAGACGGTCAGCGCTATTCGCACGTGATTGATCCGGCCACCGGCCAGCCGATCACGCACCGCACGGCCTCGTCCACTGTTTTGGCAGAAAACTCAATGATGGCAGACGCTTGGGCAACCGCGATGCTGATCCTGGGCCGCGAGCGTGGTCTGGAAATCGCCGCAGCGCACGACGTTGCTGTCCTGTTTGTCGAGCGCGACACTGAGGCGTCGAGCCTGCAGTTCAAATCGTCCGCAAGCGACGCCTTCACGCGCCTGACCGCGTAACAATCGGAGAGCTTCATGGCCACCTTCCTTCTGACCTTCGGCGCGCTTCTTGTCATCATGCTGGGCATGGCCCTTGGCGTAATCATGGCAGGCAAGACGATCAAAGGCAGTTGCGGTGGCCTGAACGCCATCAGCGATGCGGATCAATGCGTTGTGTGCAGCAAAGAAATTGATCCCAACAGCCCCCTTCGCGATCGCCTGACACAGTGCCCGCGCAAAAAGAAGATGTTGGAGCAGATGCAGGCTGAAAGCTAAGCCGCACGCTGGAATATCGACTTAGGGGCCCCTACCCCTAGCCTGCCCCAGCCAAGGGGACAAATCCCAAAACAAGCAGCCCAGCGGCTGTCAGAACGCCGTAGATCCACAGCAAATAGCGTGGACCTTCGGTCTTCCAAACCCGTCGATATTGATAGCCACAAAAGCAGGCCAACACGAAGATCACCGTCGCGACCGGGGATGAAAGTGCAAGCTGCGACATTTTTTATCTCCTGAAATCGATTGGCTGGGTTATGCTTCCTCTATGTGCATACCGCAACTGCTCAGGGAGGACAGCAAAACATGCCCACATCGTATCAGGCCCCCATGCGTCAGGATCAAAAAGGATCGAAAAGCCAAAGCCAGGATCCATCCAGCAATCTCAAGGCGAAAACCGCCGTGGTTGGGGACATCCTGAGCAACAAGGGCGGCGATGTGATCGCCATTCGTCCGCAAGAGACCTTGGGCCGTGCCGTCGAAATCCTGCGCGACAAACGAATCGGCGCCTTGGTCGTGACCGACAGCACCGGCGCGCTGTGTGGCATCCTGTCGGAACGCGATATTGTGCGGAAACTGGCCGACACGCCGGGCCAGACCCTGCCCCAACTGGTCGAAGACGTGATGACCAAAGAGGTGCAGACCTGTGGCACAGACGACCCCTTGGTCTCGGTCCTGAAACGCATGAGCGACGGGAAGTTCCGCCACATGCCTGTGATGGACGACACCGGACCGATTGGCATGGTCACCATCGGCGACGTCATCACCCATCGTTTGAACGAAGTTGAGCACGAGGCCCTGCAACTGAAGCAGCTGATCGTGGGCTAACGGGCGCGACACAGGTCGAATCACAGTCACGCGCGGCAATGGTCCGCGCGTTTCTATTTGGGCGCACAGAACACCAGAAATGCGTGCGCATCGCTGTGTCTGAACCATCCATTTCGGGAAGTGTACGATGGTGCTGTGAGGGAGGATTGAACTCCCGACCTCACCCTTACCAAGGGTGCGCTCTACCACTGAGCTACCACAGCGTCCTATCGTGAGCGGCTGACTAAACGTATTCGCTGACGGGTGCAAGGGTATTCTGGACCCTTTTTTCATTCCGCGTTACAGAAGAGCCCATGGAGCGGAAAAACACACCTCAAAAGCCCACAAAAAAAGGGGCGGATCGCGAAGCGCGGCTGAAGGCGGCGTTGAAAGCGAATATGGGTCGGCGCAAGGCGCAGGCCAAGGCACGGGCTGCATCCGACGATGATGCGGCAAAAAATGAACAAGATTAAAGGTAAGGCAGGTACATGGATTCGATTGTAGTGACCGGCGGCAGCGAGCTGCGTGGAGAAATTCCGATTGCGGGAGCGAAAAACGCCTGTCTGACCCTGATGCCCGCGACGATTCTGTCGGACGAGCCTCTGACCCTGACCAACGCCCCGCGTCTGTCGGACATCAAGACGATGACCCAACTGCTTGAAAGCCTTGGCGCCGAGGCTGCCTCGATGCAAGACGGGCAGGTTCTGACCATGTCCAGCCATAACCTCGACAACCACGTCGCAGATTATGACATCGTGCGGAAGATGCGCGCGTCGAATCTGGTGCTGGGACCAATGCTGGCCCGTCTGGGCCATGCAGTTGTGTCCCTGCCCGGCGGCTGCGCCATTGGCGCCCGTCCGATGGACCTGCACATTCATGGGCTTGAGAAACTAGGCGCCGAGATCGAGCTGAAAGACGGCTATCTGCACGCCAAGGCGCCGCGCGGCCTGAAAGGTGCCGAGATCGAGCTGGCCTTTGCTTCCGTTGGCGCGACCGAGAACATCCTGATGGCCTCGACCCTGGCCAAAGGCACCACCGTCATTCGCAACGCCGCTCGTGAACCGGAAATCGTCGATCTGGCTGACTGCCTGCGCAAGATGGGCGCCCAGATCGACGGCGACGGCACCTCGGAAATCGTCATTCAGGGCGTGGATCGCCTGCACGGCGCGACTCACCCCGTTGTCACCGACCGTATTGAACTTGGCACCTACATGCTGGCCCCGGCCATTGCGGGTGGCGAGGTGGAATGCCTGGGCGGGAAGATCTCGTTGGTCAAAAGCTTCTGCGAGAAGCTGGACGCGGCGGGCATCCACGTGGAAGAGACCGAACGCGGCCTGAAGGTTGCGCGCCGCAATGGCCGCGTCTCTGCCGTGGACGTCACGACCGAACCCTTCCCCGGCTTCCCCACCGACCTTCAGGCGCAGATGATGGCAATGCTGTGTACGGCCGAGGGCACCTCGACCCTGCATGAAACCATCTTCGAGAATCGCTTCATGCACGCCCCCGAATTGATGCGCATGGGCGCGAATATCGAAGTGCATGGCGGCACGGCCACCGTACATGGTGTTGAGAAGCTGAAAGGGGCGCCTGTGATGGCGACCGATCTGCGTGCGTCTGTGTCGCTGATTCTGGCCGGTCTGGCTGCTGAAGGCGAAACCGTCGTCAGCCGCGTGTATCACCTTGATCGCGGATACGAGAAAGTTGTGCGCAAACTGTCCTCGATCGGGGCCAAGGTCGAACGCGTGAAGGAGTGACCGACATGCAAGATGCACGGTTCGAAGATGGTGGCGAGAACGCCCTGAAGCTGGTGGCGCTGGATGCCGAAGATCTTGCGGTGGTTTCGGCCCTGACGCAGGACGCGGTATTTCCCGCGTCCGAAATCTCGTGGAACCCCGCGCAACGCCGCTTTGCGCTGCTGATCAACCGTTTCCGCTGGGAAGACAAAAAAGCCGCCGAGGCACGTGGCCGCCCCGTCGAACGCGTGCAATCGGTGCTGTCCGTGACGGATGTTCTAAAAGTGCAAAGCCAAGGCGTTCAGAAGGGCGACAAGGACATGATCCTGTCACTTTTGTCCCTGTCCTTCGCGCCCGGCGACGACGGGATGGGCCGGATCGAGTTGGTACTGGCGGGCGACGGTGCGATTGCATTGGATGTCGAAGCGCTGGACGTGACCCTTCAAGACGTCACCCGGCCTTACATTGCGCCGTCGAAACACACGCCGACGCACGATCTAACTGAGTGATCCCCCTGCCCGCTTGAAGCAATGCCGCGCCGCAGCTAAAACGGCGCAAAGGAGAGCGCCATGCCCCAGTTTCTGAACAGCACATCCGCCGATTTCGAGGCCCGTTTCACCGCGCTTCTGTCGATGAAGCGCGAGGACAGCCCAGATGTGGATGCTGCCGTAGCGGATATCATTGCCGATGTGCGCGAACGTGGGGATCAGGCGGTGATCGACCTGACCTCGAAATTCGACCGGCTGGAGCTGACACCCGCCACGCTGCGCTTCTCGGAAGCCGAGATCGAGGCGGAATGCGCCAAGGTCTCGGACGAAGATCGTGCAGCCCTTGAATTGGCTGCCGAGCGCATCCGCGCCTATCACACCCGCCAGATGCCCGAGGATCAGCGCTGGACCGACGACAGCGGGGCCGATTTGGGTTGGCGTTGGAGTGCCGTCTCTGCCGCGGGTCTATACGTCCCCGGCGGGCTGGCGAGCTATCCTTCCTCGGTCCTAATGAACGCCATCCCGGCGAAGGTTGCAGGCGTTGATCGTCTGGCGATCACCGTGCCCACGCCCGACGGGATCTCGAACCCGTTGGTGTTGCTGGCCGCGAAGATCGCCGGTGTCGACGAGATCTACCGCATTGGCGGTGCGCAGGCTGTAGCCGCACTCGCCTATGGCACCGACACCATCGCGCCCGTGGACAAGATCACCGGACCGGGCAATGCCTTTGTGGCCGCCGCCAAGCGCCGCGTGTTCGGCAAGGTGGGCATCGACATGATCGCGGGGCCTTCGGAAATTCTGGTCATTGCGGATGCGGACAATGATCCCGATTGGCTGGCCTTGGACCTGATGAGCCAGGCCGAACACGACGAAAGCGCCCAATCGATTCTGATCACCACCGACGAAGCGTTCGGTCAGAAAGTGGCCGATGCGGTCACCGCACGTCTGGAAACGCTGGAACGGCGTCAGATCGCAGGTGCCAGCTGGCGCGACTTTGGCGCGGTGATCACAGTACGCGATCTGGACGAGGCCGCCGCGCTGTCGAACCGCATCGCGCCCGAGCACCTCGAACTCTGCGTAGCCGACCCTGAAGCCCTGTCGGACAAATGCGTCCACGCAGGCGCCATTTTCATTGGCAAATTCACGCCTGAAGCCATCGGCGACTATGTCGGCGGCCCCAACCACGTGCTGCCCACAGCGCGCTCGGCCCGCTTCAGCTCGGGCCTGTCGGTGATGGATTTTCTGAAACGCACCACTTTGGCGCGTATGACACCCGGCGCGCTGGCCGCCATTGGCCCCGCCGCAGAAACCCTCGCCATTTCCGAAAGTCTTGAAGCCCACGGCCTATCCGTGCGCGCAAGGCTTGACGCCCTTAACGATTGACCCTCAGATAGTGCCAATGACCACGAACCGCATCACCCATATCGAAATAGATGATACCGGCCTTGCCGCCCCGACGCCCGAAATCGAGCAGGAGCGCAAAGTCGCGATTTTCGATCTGTTGGAAGACAACAGCTTTGATCTGGCCCCGCGCGGCGATCAGCCCGCCCCGGATGGTCCCTATCATCTGGCCTTAGCAATCCGCGAGAAACGCCTGGTGGTCGACGCCAAGACCGAAGCGGGTGATCCGGCGGGTGAATTCCACCTGTCGCTTGGCCCATTCCGTCAGGTTGTGAAGGACTACTTCGCGATCTGCGAAAGCTATTTCGACGCCGTGAAAAAGCTGCCTCCCAGCCAGATCGAAGCCATCGACATGGCGCGGCGCGGCATTCACAATGAAGGTGCGCGCGTGTTGCAGGAACGTCTTGAGGGCAAGGCAGACATCGACATCGACACCGCCCGCCGCCTGTTCACCCTGATCTGCGTGTTGCACTGGGGGTAAGCTTGAGCGGTGAACGTCCTCAGTCCGTGCTGTTTTGCTGTGACCACAATTCTGTGCGGTCACCGATGGCCGAAGGGATGATGAAGGCGTTTTACGGCCATGACATCTATGTGCAATCTGCTGGCGTACACAGCGAGCTCGATATCGACGGGTTTTCTGTCGCGGTGTGCGAAGAGTTGGGGATCCAGCTGTCCGGCCACCGGGTACGCAGCTTTGACCAGATGGAAGAATGGGGCGACGACCTGTCCAGCTTTGACCTGATCATCGCATTGTCCCCTGCAAGCCAACGCCGTGCGTTGGAATTGACGCGCGTGTTCCATCTGGACGTGGAATACTGGCCCATCCTTGACCCTACTGGTCTGGGCACACGACGTGACGAAAAGCTGATGAATTACCGGCAAGCGCGGGATCAGATTCGCGACCGGATAATCGAACGGTTTGGCACTCCGACAAAGGATGACTCTTCGGCGTGACGCCGACGACGCATGACGTAGGCAGCAAATCTGGCTTCCCTGCCGAATTCCCTTGAAAACCGGGACGTTTCCCCCCATTTAGTAGGCGCCCACGATGGGTGGGTGAAAATACAGGAGTGAACATGGCCAAGGAAGAACTGCTCGAATTTCCCGGTGTCGTTAAGGAACTCCTGCCGAACGCGACATTTCTGGTCGAGCTAGAGAACGGCCATACGATCATCGCTCACACGGCAGGTAAGATGCGCAAGAACCGCATCCGCGTTCTGGCTGGCGACAAGGTGCAGGTCGAAATGACCCCCTATGATCTGACCAAAGGTCGGATCAACTATCGCTTCAAGTAAGCGCCGTCGCGCATGACGCGTCTTAAACTGATTCTGGGCTCTGGCAGCCCAAGACGGGCCGAGTTGCTGGGGCAGCTCGGCCTTGTTGCTGACGACATCCGCCCGCCGGATGTGGATGAGACGCCCAAAAAGGGCGAGCTTCCATTGAACTATTGCCGCCGGATTGCGGCCTCGAAAGCTGCCGCGATGTCTGTCGCTGCGGACGAGGTCGTGCTGTGTGCCGACACCACCGTCGCGCTGGGCCGCCGCATCATGGGCAAGCCCGAAGATGCAGCCCAGGCCGCCGAGTTCCTTCTGGCCCTGTCTGGGCGCCGTCACCGGGTCATCACCTCGGTCGTGGTGCGCAATGCCACCGGCACCTGGGCGCGTGATGTGGTGACCGATGTCAAAATGAAGCGTCTGTCGAATGAAGAGCTGAATGGCTATCTGGCCACCGGCGACTGGCAGGGCAAAGCGGGCGGTTACGCCATCCAAGGCCCCGCAGGCGCGTTCATCCCATGGATTCAGGGCAGCTATACCGCCGTAGTCGGGCTGCCCGTTGCGGAGACCGCCGGGCTACTTCAGGCCGCAGGCTTCCCCCTATACGGAGCAGAGACATGAAGGGCAGCGTGATTGCGCTTGATACCTATGAAGGCCGCATGGCCGCAGCTCAGATCACTGACGGGGCGCTAACCGATCTGCTGATCGAACCGCCCGAGGGCGTGGTGCTGCCCGGTGCAATTTTCCGCGCCATCTGTGATCGCCCCCTGAAGGGCCAAGGCGGTATGATGTTGCGTCTTCCCGACGGACAGACGGGCTTCCTGCGTCAAGGCAAGGGTCTGAAACCAGGCGAACGCATTCTGGTGCAGGTCACGGGCTTTGGCGAAGACGGCAAGGCTGTTCCGGTCACGCAAAAAGTTCTCTTTAAAAGCCGCTATGCCATCGTCACCCCCGGCGCGCCTGGCATAAATGTCAGCCGCGCGATTCGCGATGACGAGGCCCGTGTGCGTCTGCTGGAAATCGCGCATGAAGTCATGGGCGACGCCGAAGAAGGCCTGATCATTCGTTCGGTCGCCGAAAAGGGCGCGGACGATGATGTGGCGGCAGACATTGCAGCCATGCTCGACCTCAGCCGCGCGGTGCTGGCTGATTCCGAAGGCGATGCGGAGCTTCTGGTCGATGGCCCCGACCCGCACGAGCTTGCGTGGCGTGAATGGCCCGAACCGGACCAGTTGGACGCCGCTGAGGGCGCATTTGACCGCCATAACGTGCACGAGATGATCGACGCCGCCCGAGGGGCGTTCGTGCGGTTATCCGGTGGCGCCTCGATGTTCGTTGAGCCCACCCGCGCGCTCGTGACCGTGGACGTCAACACGGGCGGAGACACCAGCCCGGCGGCGGGTCTGAAGGCCAACATTGCCGCAGCCCGTGCGCTGCCCGCCGCGCTGAGATGCCGGGGCTTGGGCGGCCAGATCGTCGTCGATTTCGCCCCCTGCCCCAAAAAAGACCGCCGCCAGCTGGAACAGGTTCTGCGCGCGGCTTTGAAAGCCGAGGGCATCGAAACCGCCATGGTCGGATGGACGCAACTGGGCCTGTTCGAGCTGCAGCGCAAACGCGAACGCCTACCCCTGTCGCGCTGTCTGGAGAAACGCTAATGGCTTGTCCCATCTGCGAAAAAGACACGGATCCCAAGTATCGCCCCTTTTGCTCGAAGCGCTGCGCTGATGTTGATCTGGGTCGCTGGCTGAACGGCTCTTACGCCGTCCCCGCCGACAGTCCCGAGGATCTGGACGAGGCCGCAGAAGCCATGTCTCAGGCCCTTTCGCGCGAAACTTTGAAGCCGCACTGAAAAACCTTCGAAAAACCAACTTTTCCCTCTGGACACCGCCGACCCCCACGACTAAAACGCGCCCACCCGAACGATAAAACGTTCACCCGTGCCCGGGTAGCTCAGGGGTAGAGCAGTGGATTGAAAATCCTCGTGTCGGTGGTTCGATTCCGCCCCCGGGCACCATTTAATGCATTAAAATCATCGCCCTACATCAATGCAAGCCTTTGACGCGGCATCTAAGAATTGGTACGGGTCTCATTTCTGGACTGACGAGGTCTTATCTTTCGCCGCAACTGTACCAATGTCCGGTATTGTCTGGCCCAAGTGCTTACCAATACATTCTACCCATGCAACATGCAGAGATTCCATTCTTCCCTCCTGCCAGAACCCGCACACATGAGGTATGCGGGCCCGGAGCGTATATGTTTGCTTTTATGCTCGCGACGCGTTTAAGCGGGGGAGCGATGTGGATTCGCGAAAACTGGGAAACCAGTCAGATCAACCCTGCTGGCTTTGCCGATTTCACAAACCCTTCGCGGTTGATCCGCTGCATCACCCAAAACCAAACGGAAACACTTGCAGTGGCCGAGGAGGCCTTGCGTTCGGGGGCGGTGTCGCTGGTTATAATGCAGCTTAGCCAACCTGTTGGTTTGACCGAGGGGCGGCGGTTGCAGCTTGCCGCGCGGGATGGGGACGCCACCGGATTGGCGATTATTCCCGAAGGAATGGGCAGCAATGCCGTGGAAACGCGCTGGCGCTGCACGCCAGTCTTCGACCCCCAGACAGGCGCCGAGGACTCGACTCTACAACGGTGGGAGCTTATTAAGAACAAATCAGGAACATTGGATGTCTGGCATGTTCGATGGGATAAAGCGTCGCGTCGTTTCTTTGTGGTTCCCCCGCCTCGCAAGTGAGCGGGTTTTACGCCAACGCCCGATCGACGGGCCATTTGCCCTGACGTTCAAACAGAATAATGCCAATCGGATTTATTGCCTGAACCAAGCGGCAGCACAGCAGGGGCTGCATCCGGGGATGCCCTATGCGGATGCACGTGCCTTTTGCCCAAACCTACAAAGCCGGACAGCCGAACCGGAACAAGATTTCCGCTTCCTGCGCGCCCTATGCCGTTGGGCCACGCGCTATTGCCCATGGGTCGGGACAGAGGGTGCGGATGGGTTGGTGATGGATGTCGCCGGGTCCACACATCTGTTTGGCGGCGAACCCCCTATGCTGGCTGATATGCGCATGCATTTGATGCGCGCAGGGCTATCTGTGCAGATTGGCTGTGCCGATACGCGCGGGGCGGCCTGGGCCTTGGCGCATTATGACGAGGGGATTGCCCCAAGCGGGGATATGCTGGCCGCCTTGAAATATCTGCCGGTGGCAGGTTTGCGGATCGACGAGGATATGTCGATTGCATTGCAACGTCTGGGGCTGCGCAGCATTGGTGATCTGGCCAATGCCGCGCGTGCGCCGCTGACCCGCCGCTTTGGGCCTGGCCTGCTGTTGCGATTAGATCAGGCCTTGGGCGCACAGCCCGAACAGATCTCACCCGATGCCGACCCTCCCCACTATGCGGTGCGCATAACCTTGCCCGAACCGATTGGCTTGCTCGCCGATGTGATGGCTGGGACAGAGCGATTGCTGTCAAAACTCTGCGCGAAACTGAAGGCACAAGAAATGGGTGCGCGCAAACTTTGCCTCACCCTGCGCCGCGTTGATCAGGACCAGCAACTCGTTGAACTGCGTTTGGCGCGACCATTGCGCGACCCCAAACGTATTTTGTCCCTGTTCGAGCGCGGATTGAGCGAGATTGATGCGGGGTTTGGCATCGACCAACTGCGCTTGGAAGCCACGCAAGTTGACGCTGTTCCGATACAACAAATCAGCCATGTGTCAGACGGAAGAGAAGACAGGCTGGACGATCTGATCAGTCGACTTGGCACGCGGATCGGATTGGAAAACATCCATCGTTTCCTGCCGGCTGACAGCCATATTCCAGAGCGCAGTTTTATCATCGCACCCGCCGCCTATTCTGAACCGGCAGCGGGATGGAGCAGCCTGAACCCGCGCCCCCTGATCCTCTTTCCGCCCGAACCCATTTCCGCCAGCGGGTCTCGCCCGCCAGCGCGGTTCCGTTGGCGACGGATGCCCCTGACCACGGGGCGCGCCACTGGACCAGAGCGTATCGCGCCAGAATGGTGGCTTGGGGATGAGAACTGGCGTTCAGGTCTGCGCGATTACTGGCGGGTAGAGACGCGCGAAGGGCGCAGGCTATGGCTATTTTATACGCCGCAAAATCCGGGTTGGTTCGTGCAGGGAGAATTCGCATGACCCCACCGCCGCCCCATCTGCGCAGCCTGCAAGCGCAGGGAAGTTCCTATGCCGAACTTTGCGTCACCACGAATTTCACCTTCCTGACCGGGGCCTCGCATCCCGAGGAACTGGTGGTGCGGGCTGCTGAATTGGGGCTGTCGGCCATTGCCATCACGGATCGCAATTCATTGGCGGGGGTGGTGCGCGCGTGGTCGGCGCTCAGGGAACTTCGGCGTGAAACGCAGGATGTGGTCCAGATCCGATCACAACAGAGGGTGGATAGCTCGTCCCGGCAGCCCAGAGGGCAGAGTGATCCGCTGGCGAAGCCCGATACGGCACCGTTACCCAAGCTGATTGTCGGCTGCCGGTTGGTGTTGCAGGACAGTTCAGTGGACTGGATCGCCCTGCCGCGCGACAGGGCGGCGTATAAGCGGCTCACGCGGCTTCTGACGCTTGGCAAGCGACGGGCCGAGAAAGGGGAATGCATCCTTTACAGAAAGGATATGATCCCCGCCTGCAAAGGCATGATCCTGATTGCCCTGCCGCAGGGCGGATTAAAGGATGCGGTTTCCGAGCTTCGCAGCCTAGGGCGACATTTTCCGGGTCACGTCTTTTTGGGGGCGGCACCGCGTTATGATGGCAGTGATCAGGCCTATCTGAACACCTGCGCACAGGCCGCGCAAAGGGCGTCTGCCCCGATGGTGGCGGTGGGGGATGTTCTGATGCACCGCGCGTCCCGCCGTCAGCTGGCAGATGTGCTGACCTGTCTGCGCGAACATATCACCATTGATGAAATCGGCACCCGCGCGCTTGCGAATGGTGAGCGCCGCCTAAAAGCAGGGGCCGATATGGCGCGGGTCTTTCACACCCATCCGGCAGCCCTGCGTCGGACAATAGAGATCGCGGATAAATGCAGCTTTGATCTGGGTGAGCTCTCATACGAATACCCGCATGAAGAAACCGAAGGGGAAACCCCGTTCGAGCGGCTAGAGCGGTTGGCGCAGGACGGCTTGCGCCGCCGCTATCCCGACGGCCCTCCGGACCGGGCTCTGGAGTTGATGGCCAAGGAATTGGCTGTGGTGAAAGAGCTGGATTTCCCCGCCTATTTCCTGACCGTGCATGACATTGTGCAATTCGCCAAATCACAGGGCATTCTGTGCCAGGGGCGTGGGTCGGCAGCAAACTCGATCCTCTGTTATCTTCTGGGCATCACCGATGTCAGCCCCGATATGATCGCGATGGTGTTTGAACGTTTCATCTCGAAATACCGGGGCGAGCCGCCGGATATCGACGTGGATTTCGAACATGAACGGCGCGAAGAGGTGATCCAGTGGATCTATGAAAAATACGGCCGCCACCGCGCCGGGCTGTGTGCCACCGTGATCCATTTTCGCACCCGTGCGGCCATCCGCGAGGTGGGCAAGGTGATGGGCCTGTCGCAGGACGTCACAGCCGGGTTGTCGGGGCAGATCTGGGGGATGAGCAATGGTGGCGTTGATCTGGACCGCATCCGCGAGCTGGGACTGGACCCCAACGACCGCCGCCTGATGCAGACCATCCATCTGATCCGCGAAATCATCGGCTTCCCCCGCCACCTATCCCAGCATGTGGGCGGGTTCGTCATAACGGGCGGGCGGCTGGATGAGCTCGCCCCGATCGAAAACGCCGCGATGGAGGACCGCACCGTCATCTGTTGGGACAAGGATGACATCGACGCCTTGGGCATCCTGAAAGTGGATATTCTGGGACTGGGAATGCTCAGCTGCCTGCGCAAAAGCTTTGCTCTGCTGGACGAATTCGAAGGGATGGACCTGAGCATCGCCACCGTCCCGCAAGAAGATCCCACCACCTATGACATGCTGTGTGCCGCCGATGCGGTCGGGGTATTTCAGGTCGAAAGCCGCGCCCAGATGAACTTCCTGCCCCGGATGAAGCCGCAAACCTTCTATGATCTGGTGATCGAGGTCGCCATCGTCCGCCCCGGCCCCATTCAGGGCGGCATGGTGCAGCCTTTTATCAAGCGCCGCCAAGGGCTTGAGCAACCCGAACCTTTCGGCCCCGAACTGGAAGAGGTGACACGCCGCACCCTAGGCGTCCCCCTGTTTCAAGAACAGGCGATGCAGATCGCCGTGGTCGGCGCGGGCTTCACGGCGGAAGAGGCCGACCACCTGCGCCGTTCGCTGGCCTCGTTCCGGCGGATGGGCACCATTGGGCAATACCGCGACAAGTTCGTCACCGGCATGCTGAAGAACGGCTATAGTGCCGAGGTCGCCGACCGCTGCTTTGGCCAGATCGAGGGCTTTGCCGATTACGGTTTCCCCGAAAGCCACGCGGCGGCCTTTGCGATGCTGGCTTACGTCTCGGCCTGGATGAAATGCCACCACCCGGCGGTCTTTGCCTGCGCGCTTTTGAACTCGCAGCCAATGGGGTTCTATGCGCCTGCCCAGATTGTGCGGGATGTGCGCGAACATGGAGTGGAAACCCGTCCAATCTGTGTAAATCACTCCGAATGGGATAACACGCTGGAACGTCGTGCCGATGGTGCGCTGGCGCTGCGTCTGGGGTTTCGTCAGATCAAAGGGTTCAAGAAAGAGGATGCGGGTTGGATCGCCGCGGCGCGTGGCAATGGCTACCCGGATCCGCAAGCCTTGTGGCTGCGCGCGGGTCTGCGTCCAGATGTGATGATGCGTCTGGCCGAGGCAGATGCGTTTTCCGATATGGGTCTGAACCGGCGTGATGCGCTTTGGCAGGTCAAGGCGATCCAAAGCCCCAAGCCTTTGCCCCTGTTTAATGATCCGATTGATGGGGAACGCATTGATGAACCAGATATCCAGTTACCGAACATGCAACTGGGCGAAGAGGTGGTTGAGGACTATGTTTCAACTCGGCTAAGCCTGCGCGCCCACCCGATGGAGCTGCTGCGCCCCACACTTCCGGGTCTTGTGACCCATGCATCCCTGCAAGACATACCCTTGGGTCAGCACAGTGTCTGCGGTCTGGTCATCACAAGGCAACGCCCCGGCACGGCCTCGGGTGTGATTTTCCTGACGCTGGAAGATGAAACGGGTGTCAGCAATGTGGTGGTCTGGCCCAAAGTGTACGAGCGGTTCCGGCGCTCGGTCATGGGCGGGCGGCTCTTGCGCGTCACGGGCTATCTGCAACGTGAAGGCATCGTGGTGCATCTGATCGCGCAGAAGGTTGAGGATCTGTCCTACAGACTGTCCGAATTAGGGCACCCCCAACCCGAAGCCCTAACCACCGAAGGCCCCCGCGCGGATGACACCCCCAAAACCGCCCGCCATCCCGCCCGGGCCATGCATCCACGCGATCAGGCAAAGCGGTTGTTCCCAAGCCGAGATTTTCATTAAAGCCGATAGGCAGATTCAACAGGCCATCATATCGGTGGTTCTATTTCGCCCCCAGACGCCGTTCGTCCACGATTGCGACCGTAGGCTAAAGGCGTCTTCGAAACATGGCCTATCTGGGGTCAAAATTCGTCTTTGCGTCCGAAAATAACGTAGAGACGGCGTACCAGAATGCGACGCATCGCAACCTTGGCACCATTTTGGGTGAGGGGGACAAATCCACCTCTGCGCGGCGGCAGGTTTGGGTCGGCTATTAACCCCAATTGCATGTTGAACCGGCTTGGACGCAGTGTGTTGGCAGGGCAGTTGTCTTTAAGAGCGCAGGCCAGCGGACGATTTGTCGGCAGGCCGCTTGCGGCGAAGATTGGGTCGCCGACATGCAGCGATCCATCGCACCGTGCTTCGATAAAACCGGTATCGTCATCTGCCCAGCGCAGGCGCAGGTTGAACCGATGCCAGTCGCCGAACTGTTCGGGCGTAATGCAAGTACGGCCCATGAAGGTCACGCCATGTCGGGCGTCGAGCTTCAGGTCAAAGAGAGGTTGTCCGCCCTCAGCGCCTTCCCAGCGGGCCAGCACCAATTGGCTACCTTCTCCGCGCGCCCTACCCTGATAGCGCAGTGATGGGTCAATCCGGAATTCGAAGCTATAGAGGAACCGCTGGCCCCGTTGCCATTCCACCTGCTGCTCCCAGACCTTGCCGGTCTGGATGGTCGACCGCGTTGTCCTTGTCGCGCAGTCACTGGATCCGGTGTGGTCGGAATGCCCGGTGCATTGCCCTTGCTGGATCGAAAAGACGATCTCCCCACCCCTGCTTTCCGGAGCCGAGACCGAGCGCGGGGTGATGCTGAAATGCGAGGGGACCCAATCGGGTAGGCTTGCAGAAACGCTCGTCACATCCGCTGCAACGGGCGAGGCCACGCCGGATTCCGTAAACCCGTGCGGCGCACTCGTCTGGCAAGCGGCAAGTAGAAAAGCGAGGAACACGGCGTATCGCATGACAGGCCCTTTGTCGTCAGTTGGCTACTCAGCTGCTGGCGCGAACCGAGGGGTCACGAGACACCGCTCACCGAGACCTGCCGCGCGGCGCCGGGAAAGGGGATCATCCGGCCCAGATCTTCGTCATAGAGCTTCCAACGCAGGCATTTCACCCCTTCGATAAAGCTGATCTTCTCGGACTGGATCAACCCGCGGGCCTCCAGATCCTCGTGGGCTTTGCGAATCTTGTAGCCTGGGATCTTGGCGTTCAGGTGGTGCAGATCGTGATAGGCGATGTCCATTGTCACCACATCGAACAGCCGTCCCCAGTCCAGCACCGAAGAGCCCTCGAGCGCGGCTTGTTCGAAATTGAGTTCGGGTTTCCGGCCCCAATGCACATGTTCGAAATTGTGCAGCACATAGGGGATCAGCCCGCCAAATGTGCAGGCAATATAGATCGACCCAATCCATACCCAAATGCCGGGCCAACCCGCATACGCCCAGACCGAATATCCCAAGCCAGCCAGCAGAAGATTGTGCAAAACCAGATCCCAGACCCCGGTTTTGAACCCATAGAGCGGCATCCGGCGCAGGATGGCATAAAGGATGAACGGTCCGATCGCGACAAGGATGAACGGGCTGCGGTAAATCCGGTAATAGAGCCGCCTTCCCAAACTGGCCTTTTTCCATTCCGCCAATGTCATCACCTCGATTTCAAACGCGTCGCGGCGGTTTAGATCGGCAACATAGCGGTGATGCAGATTATGCTTATAGCGGGTGGCCTGATACGGCGTCATTGCAATCGGGGACAGCAAGGTTCCAACAACGTCATTCAAGCGCCGGCTGGTGAAAAAGGCCCGATGCAAGCAATCGTGCTGGATCATGTAGATCCTAAGCCCCATCGCGGCGGCAAGAACCATGAGGGGCACCATCAACCACCATGTTCCGATCGTCGATAGGGCAAGAACCAAGGCCACGACATAAAGCCCAAGGCTAATCCCCAACTCCCACCATGCGCGTGTGTCGTCGGCTGTCGCATAGCCGCGCGCGACTGAATGAAGCGTGATTGATCCCTCTGACATTTCCCCTCCCAGTATTTTGTTGTTTCTGGGTTTCTCCTTCACGTTAGCAATCTGAAGGGTTTTCAATCAAGGGCGACGATCACCGACCTTCGCGGCGATGCGGCGTTACAGAAGTTTTGTATTGCCGACACAAAGCTGTTGGGAAACGCCCATATCCCCCCCTCGAAACGAAGGGGGCGACATGCTGCAGATTACAAACCTGACCAAAGCTTTTGGCGACAAGCGCGCGGTGGACAACGTGACCATTTCGGTCGAGCGCCCCTGCATGATCGGCATCATCGGGGCCTCGGGCGCCGGCAAATCGACGCTTCTGCGGATGGTCAATCGGTTGACTGATCCCACCGAGGGCCAGATCCTGTTTCAGAACAAGAACGTCACCCGTCTGAGCGGTGCAGCAAAGCGGGAATGGCAGTCGCAATGCGCGATGATCTTCCAGCAGTTCAATCTGGTGCCGCGTATGGATGTGGCCTCGAACGTGCTGCATGGCACGCTGAACCGCCATTCGACATTGTCGACCCTGTTCAACCTATTCCCGAAGGCCGACATTCACCGCGCCATCGAGATCCTCGAGCGTTTGGGCATTGCCGAACACGCCGCCAAACGGGCCGAGGCCCTGTCCGGCGGGCAACAGCAACGCGTGGCGATTGCCCGTGCGCTGATGCAGGATCCGTCGATCATTCTGGCCGACGAGCCCATCGCCTCGCTTGACCCGATGAACGCACAGATCGTGATGCAGACCCTGCGCCGCATCCATGACGAAGATGGCCGTCTGGTCATCGCCAACCTGCACACGCTGGATACTGCGCGCCGCTATTGCGACCGCGTGATCGGCATGCGCGCAGGCCGGGTTGTCTTTGACGGCACCCCCGAACAACTGACGGCCGGTGTGGCCCGCGACATCTATGGCGCGGACGACACGTTCAGCGAAGCGGCCACATCCACCGAACTGGGCGTTCTGGACGCAGCCTCACAGGCGGCATCCGAAGAACGCACTCCGTTTTACCTGCCCTGATCAACTTGAACCGAACAATCGATGGGACAGGGCGCCCATCAGGAGAAATCCAAATGAAAAAGCTTCTTGCTCTTGCACTGACCACGACCGCTCTGGCCGCTCCGGCCATGGCTGCGGACATCACCGAGTTCCGCATCGGCATTCTGGGCGGCGAAAACGCTCAGGACCGTCTGAACAACAACGAATGTCTGCGTGAATACACCGAAGAAACCCTGGGTGTTGAAGCCAAGCTGTTCGCCCCGGTCGACTATAACGGTGTGATCCAGGGCCTGCTGGGCGGCACCATCGACATGGCGTGGCTGGGTGCGTCGGGCTATGCCAAAACCTTCCTGTCGGACCCGGAAGCGGTCGAGCCGGTTCTGGTGAAAGTGAACACCGATGGCGGCTATGGCTACTTCTCGATCGGCTTTGCCCGCAAGGACAGCGGCATCACCAAGCTGGAAGACCTGAAGGACAAGACCTTCGGCTTCGGCGACCCCAACTCGACCTCGGGCTACCTGATCCCGTCGATCGAAATCCCGCAGCAGATCAACGCCTCGATGGAATCGGGTGACTATTTCGGTGAAGTGAAATTCACCGGCGGTCACGAGCAAACCATCGTTGCTGTAAACAATGGTGACGTTCAGGGCGGCGTGACCTGGGCTGACGGTCTGGGTGAATGGGAAGACGGCTATCAGTCGGGTGCTCTGCGCCGCGCTGTGGATGCCGGTCTGGTCGACATGAACGATCTGGTCGAGATCTGGCGTTCGGCCCCGATCCCGGAAGGCCCGGTTGTGCTGCGTAAAGCCCTGCCTGCCGACGTGAAAGAAAAGATGACCGCGCTGATGGCTGGTCTGGCCGAGAAAGACCGCGAGTGCTTCTACGGCGTGGCCGCTGGCGAAGCCCGTGCTTTCGAGCCGATCACCCATGACGCTTACGAAGTGATCATCGAAGCCCGCAAGCTGAAATCGAAATAAGCGATTTTCAACAAGCTGCTGGCGGGTCCCGCGATGTCGGGGCCCGTCTTTTCAAACGAGGTGGGGACATGAGCAATATCGAGCAGAACAACCAGACCTACATGGACATGGTCCGACGCAAACGCCTCTATGGTGGCATCATGCTGGCGGTGTTCGTGGCTTTGATGCTGGCGGGCTTCCGCACGGCGGATGCACGCAACGCTGGCAGCTTTATTGACGGTTGGCATCGCTTCTTCGACTTCCCCGCCGAGGTTCTGGGCGAAGCGGCGGGCAAACTGGCCGAGTTCCCCGCCCATTTCGCGCAATACGCCCCCTCGCTTCTGGAAACCATCAATATCGCGGCGGCCTCGACCCTGCTGGGCGCGTTGGGGGCGGTGATCCTGTCGCTGCTCGCCACCCGCGGCATGGCCCGCTGGCCCCGCCTGATCCCCGTTTTCCGCCGCGCTCTGGACATCATGCGCGCCATGCCCGAGATCGTGATCGCCTTGGTGCTGATCTTCATCCTTGGCGGTGGACCGGTGCCCGCAATGATCGCGATTGCGTTCCACACTGTGGGTGCCTTGGGCAAGCTCTTCTCGGAAGTGAACGAAAACGCGTCGCTGAAACCGGTCGAGGGGCTATCTTCAGTCGGGGCAAGCTGGGCGCAACGCATGGTGCTGGGCGTGATCCCGCAGGTCGCGCCGAATTACCTCAGCTATGCGCTGCTGCGCTTTGAGATCAACATCCGCGCCTCGGCCATCCTTGGTTTCGTCGGCGCAGGCGGCATTGGCTACGAACTGAAAAACGCCATGACTTGGGGCAAAGGCCAATATGACGAGGCCGCAGCGATCTTCCTGATGCTGTTTGTCACCATCGTGGTGGTGGACCAATTGTCCTCTGCCCTGCGCGACCGCCTGACCCACGGCAAGAAATCCAACATGATCGGAGCACAGGCATGAGCACCGCAACCCTCACCCCCGCCGCGACAACCGCGCGCCTGATCCGTGATACCGACGCGCTCTTTGCCCGCAAACGGGTGGTTGCCCTTGCGGTCCCCGCGCTGATCCTTGCCTATTTCGCGTATATCTTCATCGCTTTCGACATCGCAGGGCTGCGTGACCGCGCCAGTCTGGACAATGCGATGACGCTGGTCAACGACAGCTACTCCTACAAAACCCACGTGGCCCGCGACAATCGCTCGGGCGAGGTCTCCATCTCGATCGAAGGCGAACGCAAGGGGGCCTACCCCGACGGGATGTCGCCTGACTGGGTCACCCTTGGCGACGACACGGTCATCACCCTGCCGAAGGGGCACGAAGTTCTGTTTCTGGCGGATGGGTCAGTGCGCTATGACATTCCGGGCTACGGCCTTGTCACCGCCACTCCGGGCCGCTCTGGCGTGAACGCAGTTCTTCCCGACGGTGACGTGCCGAACTGGATCAACGCATCCAAGAACCGCCTTGCGATCAAGACCGAAGCCGGACGCCTGACCATCACCCGCAACCGCACCGAAGTGTTCCGCTATACCATGGGGTGGGAGCTTTTCTTCTTCACCCTCGACAGCCCCTATCACGGACTTGGTCCAGTAGCGCTGGCCCAGCGCGCAGCCAACGGCGAAGCGGGTGCCATTTGGTCCGACTTCTGGAACAACCGCATGTGGCAACACCATCAGGTGGCCTGGGCGATTTTCGAAACCATCCTGATGGCCTTCCTTGGTACTTTCGGTGCCGCCATCGTGGCCCTGCCACTGGCCCTTCTTGCCGCCCGCAACTTCGCCCCCTTCGTCTGGGTCCGCATGGTGACACGCCGTGTCTTCGACTTCTTCCGCGGCGTGGACGCGCTGATCTGGACCATCGTTCTGGCCCGCGCCTTCGGCCCCGGCCCCTTGACCGGCGCACTGGCGATCCTGATCACGGATACTGGAAGCTTCGGCAAAATGTTCTCTGAAACGCTCGAAAACGTGGACGGAAAGCAAATCGAGGGCATCCGCTCGACCGGTGCCAAACCGCTGCAAACCTACCGCTTCGGCGTCCTGCCGCAGATCACCCCGATCTTCCTGTCGCAAGTGCTCTACTATCTGGAATCCAACACCCGCTCCGCCACCATCATCGGCGCGATCACTGGGGGCGGCATTGGCCTTCTTCTGACGCAGGCCATGATCACCCAGAAAGACTGGGAAGAGGTCGCCTATTACATCACCCTGATCATCTTGATGGTGATGTTGATGGACTGGTTCTCGGGCTGGCTGCGCAAACGCTTGATCGGCGGACAGGACGCACACTGATGCCCAAACTCTCCCCCGATGACCCCGTCCTGCATCCCGATTGCGAAATCCATAACAGCACCTTCGGGCGCTACGTGGAAATCGGTCGGGGCACGCGGCTGGTGAATGCGCAGCTCGGCGACTATTCCTATTGCGACCGCCACGCGGATATCGCCAATGCGCAGATCGGCAAGTTCGCCAATATCGCCGCAATGACCCGGATCGGAGCAACGGACCACCCGCTGGAGACGGCATCCTGCCACCACTTCCTCTATCGGTCCGAATACTATTGGGACGATGTGACAGCAGACGAGGACTTCTTCGCCCGCCGCGCCGCCCGCGTCGCCCATATCGGCCACGACACATGGATCGGCCACGGCGCGATGGTGAAACCCGAGGTGACGCTGGGCCACGGGGCCGTCGTGGCCTCGGGCGCCATCGTGACCAAGGATGTCGCGCCCTACACGATTGTCGCGGGCGTCCCGGCCGCACCCATCCGCGCACGCCAACCAAAACAGGTTGCCGAACGCCTTATAGAACTCGCCTGGTGGGATTGGGACCACGCCCGCCTGCGCGCCTCACTCGAAGACTTCCGCAGCCTCAGCGCCGAAGCTTTCCTCGAAAAATACGCATAAGTTTTCGCCCTTCCTTTTGCCCAAAATACCTCGGGGTGAGCGCGCTTGCCGCGCGAGGGGCAGCGCCCCTCTCAGGCTCGTCGCAGATGAGCCACCGCCGCCGCGCGTCCCAAGGCAACGCCGAGGGCAAAATCAACGGCAGTCTACTCCGCCGCCATCGGCACCGCGCTGCCCATCCGGGTAAACCGATGCGCCGCCTCACCCGCCAGATAGGTAATCCGCCCGCCCGAGATCATCGCCCAAGCCTCGGGCAGCGTTCGGATGCTGTCATCCACCAGCCGGAAGGCCGCTTGGGTCAGGGCGGGATAGTAGTAATCACTCACCAGCGCATCACACAGCCCGCGTCGGATCAGCTGCTCGGCGGCGATATTGCCCGACTGAGAGCCACCACGCACCACGTTGGGCGCGCCCATGATCACCGGATCCCCCACCGCATGCGCCGCATGGGCGGCCGAGGTCGAGGTCGGAAATTCGCAGATCCGCGCGCCTATCATCGAATACCGCTCGCGTGTGTCCCCGTCGGGATCATCATGGCTCCCGTAGCTCACGCCAAGCTGATCGAACCGCTCGGCCAATCGGCACAGATGGCGCGGGACTTCGCTGGACCGTGCGCGCGCGGCCTCGACCGCGTTCATCAGCTCATGCGGCTGCAAGCCAAGTTTGTGCGCCCAAACATCCAGCGCGCCGGAGCGTGTTCCCGATAGTTTCAGCGCTTCATCCAGATGGTCGTTAAACACCACATAGTCGATCTTGTGCCGCTTCACGGCCTCGTGCAGCCGGTCGGCCGTGTCGACCGTATGCGTCTCGCACCGCAACTGTACGCGCAGATCGGTATGAGTGCGCGACTGATAACAGCTCATCGCCTCTAAAAAGCGTTCTGCCGCCTCAGGGCCACGATGCCCGCCTTCCCAACTCCAACCATGGGCGAGCCACGCGGTGGTCACGCCCGCCGCTGCCGCATCCGCGTCGGTCGCACGAAGAGCCGTTTCCACTGGGAAATGCACGCCGATACGCGGCGCCATGTGGCGTTCAAACGCATCGCCATGCAGGTCGATGACGCCGGGCAAAATCCAATAGCCGGACAGGTTCACCTCGGGCAGCGCGCCTTTCGAGATCCGCCCGTCCTGTATGACGACCGACCTTTGCTGCATCTCTCGGTCCCGCAAGATGGTTGCATGGGTCATCCGAAAGGACGGCAGGGGCTGGGTTTGGGATGATACGCTCGACATTCCAGGCCTCATTCATTGATTGGGCCGTTGCTAATCGCGCGCTGTATCGTGGATGTGACGCGAACGTATCACTTCCGTAACGTTAGGCTGTGTGCCCACCGTCAAGCGTCAGCGTGACGCGATCCCCTGCAAACCAAGTCAGGCCAAGCTCGACCGGGATGCCGTCGCCATCCACATTGATGCCCTCTGAAAACAGCGCCGGAGCCCCTTCGCGCAGGCCAAGATGACGCGCTTCTGTGGCGAGGCAGGATCGGGCCGACAGCCGGGTTTCCGCGCGGGTATAATCCGCAACCCCGTGATGGGCGAGTGCCGCGGTGACAGAATTCGTATCGCTCAGCGCCTTCTGCATCTCGGGAAAGCGATCTGCCGGGAAGACGCTGCGAAAGACCGCAATCGGGTGGCCGTCCGACAGGGACAGCCCGTCATACACATGCACCGCCGCGCCCTCGTCCAGTTTCAAAGACTGAGCCTCTTGCGCGTTGGCGCGGCGGGTCTCGAATGCCAGCATTTTCTTGCCGGGGATCTTGCCCGCCGCCTTAAGGTTCTGGTGAAACCGCACCCGCGCACCAATGGGATAATCCGTCGGCGCATGCCGCACAAACACCCCCGCCCCCCGGCGCGAGATCACCAAATCCTGCGCGGCCAGCTCGGCCAGTGCCCGGCGCACCGTGTGGCGGTTCACACCAAACCGCGCGGCCAGTGCGGCCTCGGTCGCCAGCTTGTCGCCCGGCCCATAATGCCCCTGCCGGATCTCGTCCTTCAGGGTCGTCTCGATGGTTTTCCAGATGCTCATGCCCGTGGGACCCTCTGCCAGCTGTCACGAAAGTTTCACAACACTTTCCTTGCCAGAAATGCGCGAATCCGTGATTATTTGTCTAGAAGTATAGATATATAGACAACTTGACAAGGTGTCTGCATGACAATGGACATGAGAAACGAACTGCCACCCGCTCAGGCCGCGCGCAAAGCGTGGCTCAGCCTGATGGCAAAGGCGCCAGACAGCGCGATGCTTGCGCTGTGGGACGCACAAAACTGCACCCCGAGCTTCACGTGGCTGCGCCGCCCCGAAACTGGAACCGTGATGGTGCGCGGGCGCGCGGGCGGCACAGGTGCGCCCTTTAATCTGGGCGAGATGACGGTGACCCGCTGCACAGTTCAACTGGACAACGGCACCGTGGGTCACGGCTATGTGCAAGGCCGCAGCCACGACAAGGCCCGCGCCGCGGCACTGGCGGACGCGATGATGCAAGGCGATGCGGCTGAAGCGCTGCAAACGTCCTTCCTGACCCCGCTGTCCGAACAGCTTGCCGCCACTAAGGCCAAACGCGCCCGAAAGGCGGCCGCCACCAAGGTCGATTTCTTTACCATGGTCAGGGGGGAAGACTGATGCTTGCGACCGCCACCAGCACCTCCGCCATGCAGGGCGGGTTTAAAGATGTGCCCACCGAAGCCGCGCGCCAGTTCCGCGCCATCATGAACGCGATTGCCCGTCCGGGTCGGATTGAAACCCTAGACGGCGCCACGCCCCCTGCCCCCATGTCGGTGGCCGCAGGTGTCATGGTGCTGACGCTGTGTGACCCGGACACGGGCCTGCACCTTGCCGGGGACCACGACACGCCGAACATCCGCGCGTGGGTGCAGTTTCACACCGGCGCGCCCATCGTACCCGCCGAAGACGCCGATTTCGCGATTGGCCGCTGGGACGCTCTTGCACCGCTGACCACCTATGCGATTGGCACGCCGGAATACCCCGACCGCTCGGCCACGCTGATTGTCGAGATGGACGCATTGTCGTCGACCGGGGCAATCCTAACCGGTCCCGGGATTAAGGACACCGCACGCCTGTCTCTGCCCGAAACGGACGCATTCTTGCGCAACGCGCTGCTCTTCCCGCTGGGATTGGATTTCTTCTTCTGCGCGGACACCCGGCTGGCCAGCCTGCCGCGCACAACCAAAGTGACTAAAGGGGGGGCAAGCTAATGTATGTCGCCGTAAAAGGGGGCGAGCGCGCCATTGACAATGCGCATGCCTGGCTGGGCGAGGAACGTCGCGGAGACCACGATGTCTCGGAACTCTCCGTCGCCCAAATCCGCAAGCAACTGTCGCTGGCCGTGAACCGCGTAATGGCCGAAGGCTCGCTTTATGATCCTGATCTGGCCGCGCTGGCGATCAAGCAGGCACGCGGGGACATGATCGAAGCGATCTTCCTGATCCGCGCCTATCGCACCACCCTGCCGCGCTTTGCCGGGTCTGAACCCATCGCGACCGAGAAGATGGCCTGCGACCGCCGTATCTCGGCCACGTTCAAGGACGTACCAGGTGGGCAAATCCTTGGGCCGACCTTCGACTACACCCACCGCCTTCTGGATTTCAAACTGGCAGCCGAAGGCGGCTTGACCGACGCCCCAGAAGGCGACGCGCAGCCGGGCGACGTCCCGCATGTGCTGAGCTTCTTGGATGGCGAGGGGCTGATCCAGCAGGAAAAACAGGGGGCCGAAACCCCGCCCGACCTGACCCGTGAACCGATGGAACTGCCTGCAAATCGCCCCTTGCGCCTGCAATCCTTGGCGCGCGGGGACGAGGGCTTCTTGCTCAGCCTCGCCTACTCGACCCAGCGCGGCTATGCCCGCAATCACGCCTTTGTGGGCGAGCTTCGCATTGGTGACGTACCAGTTGAGGTCGACATCCCCGAACTGGGCTTCGCGATCGAGATCGGCGACATCACCGTCACCGAATGCGAAACCGTGAACCAGTTCACCGGCTCGAAAACCGAGCCCGCCCATTTCACGCGCGGCTATGGCCTTGTCTTCGGTATGTCGGAACGCAAGGCAATCTCGATGGCGCTGGTGGACCGCGCATTGCGCTGGGAAGAGCTGGGCGAAGACAATCTGGGCGCCGCCGCGCAGGACGAGGAATTCGTGCTGTCGCATTGCGACAACATCCAAGCGACCGGGTTCTTGGAACATATCAAACTGCCCCACTACGTCGACTTTCAGTCGGAACTGGAACTGGTGCGCAAACTGCGCCGCGACACGATGGCCGGGGCAGGCAACACCCACGCACAGGAGGCGGCGGAATGAACGACTATAACTTCGCCTATCTTGACGAACAGACCAAGCGGATGATCCGGCGGGCAATCCTGAAAGGCCTCGCGATCCCCGGCTATCAGGTGCCGTTTGCCAGCCGCGAAATGCCGATGCCGTTTGGCTGGGGCACGGGCGGCGTGCAGGTATCCGCCGCGACCCTGACGCCCGAGGACGTGTTCAAGGTGATCGACCAAGGCGCCGATGACACCACCAACGCCGTGTCGATCCGCAAGTTCTTTCAGGCCACGGCAGGCGTCGACACCACGGAAGAAACGGATAAGGCCACCGTCATTCAGACCCGCCACCGGATCCCCGAGGCCGCGCTGAACGAAGACCAGATCCTCGTCTATCAGGTGCCAATCCCCGAACCCCTGCGCTTTCTGGAACCGCGCGAGACGGAAACCCGCAAGATGCACAGCCTTGAGGAATACGGCCTCATGCATGTGAAGCTATACGAGGACATCGCGCGCCACGGGGCGATTGCCACCGCCTATGCCTATCCAGTCAAGGTCGAAGGGCGCTATGTGATGGACCCGTCGCCGATCCCGAAATTCGACAACCCGAAAATGACCATGCCCGCGATCCAGCTGTTCGGCGCGGGACGGGAACAGCGTATCTATGCCCTGCCCCCCTATACCGAGGTCGTCAGTCTGGATTTCGAAGACTACCCGTTTGAAGCATCAAAAGCCGACCACAGCTGCGAGCTGTGCGGCGCCGATGACAGCTATCTGGACGAGGTGATCGTCGACGATCAGGGCGGGCGCATCTTTGTCTGCTCGGACACGGCCTATTGCGCATCCCGTCAGACCGCACTGCAAGACGCAGCCGCAGCCCAACACGAGGAGATCTCAGCATGACGCTGCAAAAGTCTTCCGAAGAATTTTTCACGGAGTTTTCTGAAAACTCCGCCCCGCGCCCGCTATTTCGTGTGGCGAATATCGAGAAACGCTATGGCCAGCGCATTGGCTGTACCGGCGTGAATTTCGACCTCTACCCCGGAGAAGTGATGGGGATCGTGGGCGAAAGCGGCTCGGGCAAGTCGACACTGCTGAACTGCCTTGCCGGGCATCTGGAACCGGATCAGGGCGAGGTGTTGTTTGACACGCGCGATGCCGGTCTGGTCGACACCGTGACGATGGCCGAACCCGAGCGGCGGATGCTGTCGCGCACCGACTGGGCTTTTGTCCACCAACACGCCCGCGACGGGCTGCGCATGTCGGTTTCGGCCGGTGGCAATGTTGGCGAACGCCTGATGGCCGTCGGCGCACGCCATTACGGCCAGATCCGGGACGAGGCGATTGACTGGCTTGGCCGGGTTGAGATCAATGAGACCCGCATTGACGACCGCCCGTCGGCGTTTTCAGGCGGGATGCAGCAGCGTCTGCAGATCGCCCGCAATCTGGTCACCGGGCCGCGTCTGGTGTTCATGGATGAACCGACCGGGGGCCTAGACGTCTCGGTGCAGGCGCGTCTTCTGGACCTACTGCGCGGACTTGTGCGGCAGATGGGCCTGTCGGCGATCATCGTCACCCACGACCTCGCTGTGGTGCGTCTGCTTGCCGACCGGCTAATGGTGATGAAAGATGGTCACGTGGTGGAAACCGGCCTGACCGATCAGGTGCTGGACGACCCGCAACACGCCTATACGCAACTTCTTGTCTCTTCTGTTTTGCAGGTGTAGCACCATGATTTCCATTCAAAATGTCGAGAAAAACTTCACCCTGCACAACCAAGGCACGGCGGTGATCACGGTGATGAGCGACGCCAATGTCGAGGTCACTCCGGGCGAATGCGTGGCCCTTTCCGGCGCGTCTGGCGCGGGGAAATCCACCTTGATGCGGATGATCTATGGCAACTATCTGACGCAGTCCGGCTCGATCCGGGTGGACGGGGTCGAGGTCGTCGGTGCCAATCCCCGCGACGTGCTGGACCTGCGCCGTACCACGCTGGGCTATGTCAGCCAGTTCTTGCGCGTGGTGCCCCGTGTGCCCACGCTGGACGTGGTGGCCGAGCCTTTGCTGGCGCTGGGTGAAGACGAAGGTGCCGCGCGTAACAAGGCCGCCACCCTTCTGGCGCGCCTGAACATCCCCGAACGGCTTTGGTCGCTCAGCCCGACCACCTTTTCAGGTGGTGAACAGCAGCGGGTGAACATTGCGCGTGGCTTTGTGCATCCCTACCGGGCGCTGCTCTTGGATGAACCCACCGCCAGCCTTGATGCCCAGAACCGCGAGACGGTGATGTGCCTGATTGAAGAGGCCAAGGCACGCGGCGCGGCAATTGTGGGGATTTTCCACGACGAATCCGCCCGTGATCGGGTCTGTGACCGGGTTCCGGACGTGACAAGTTTCCTGCCGAAAGGGGATGCGTGATGGCCGTCGCACCCGGACGTCTGATCGCCGTCGTCGGTCCCTCGGGCGTTGGCAAAGACAGCGTGATGGAGGCGCTGGCCAAGGCGGCAGATTTCCACCTTGTGCGGCGCGTGATCACCCGGCCCAGTGCAGCGGGTGGCGAGCAGTTTGACGGCTGCGACGAGGCCACGTTTGACGCGGATCTGACCCGTGGCCGGTTCGCCCTGCACTGGCCCGCCCATGACCTGCGCTATGGCATTCCGAAAACGGAACTGGCCTTTCTGGATCAGGGCCGAAATGCGCTGGTTAACTTGTCCCGCAAGGTGTTGACGGACGCCCATACGGCCTTCCCCGGGTTCATCGTGGTGAACCTGAGCGCAAGCCCCGAGGTTCTAGCGCACCGTCTGGCCGCACGCGGGCGCGAAAGCGCAGACAGCATCGCCAAACGGCTTGCGAGGCAGGTGGACCTGCCCGGCGGGCTGACCGTAATCAATGTGGTGAATGACGGCCCGCTGGACGACACCGTCGGAACGATCCTTGCGCGCCTCGCCGATCAGGACGTCGCAGATGCACCCAGCGCGATGCGAGAGATCTCGTGAAACCGGCCCTCTGCATCTTCCCCCACAAGGGTCAGATCGCCCACCACGAACGGACGCGGCAGGATTGGCGCCACCAAAGGCGCCAACACGTCGCAGACCTGCGCGGCGCGGCTGGGGTCCAGTTTGCCCGACAGGGTCAGGTGGAACTTGAATTCGTCAAAGACGTAAGGATAGCCCCATTTCACGAGCGTTTCGTCCTGCGCGGGCGTCAGGCCCGCAGCGCGGCGGCGGGCCAACTCGGCGTCATTGGCCGGCGCGCGGAATGGGTCGAGCTTGGCCACCATATGACCCGCCAAAGCGGCCAGCGGTGCCTGATCCCCGTCGATCACCAGCGCCAGAAACCGGCCGATCTGGGCCAACTTCAACCCGTCCAACGTGACCGGGGCGACCTGACGCGCGGCGTCTTGAAACGCCTGCAAAAGCCCTTCTGCGTCGCAACCATCGGCCAGACGAAAGGGCGGCTTGATGGTGCCGTGAAACCCGTATTTGCGCGGGGTCTGGGTAATATCGGCAATCTCGTGCTGCGACAGATCCGGCAGGGTTTGGTGGGGCACTTCGCGACCTGTAACCAAGTCCCATCCCAACCAGCTGGCCCCGAAATCCGCCAGCGCGCCCTGTGGCGCCGTGTAATAGATCGCATAGCGATTGAACTGCATTTCACCCTCTTCCGGTCCGATTGTGCTATTCAAAATCGGCCCTTCTCTGACAGTAAAGCGTGACACTCAGATGACACAGACCTTCACCCTCGCCAACGCCAAACTTGTTCTGGAAAACGAGGTTATTACCGGGGCCTTGACCGTGACCAACGGCAAAATCACCGCCATAGACCAAGGCACCCACGTGCCGCAGGGCGCCGAGGACTGCTTTGGCGACTATATCGCGCCGGGGTTGGTCGAGTTGCACACCGACAATCTGGAGCGCCACATCCGCCCACGTCCCCGGGTGGATTGGCCGCATGACGCCGCGATCGTCGCCCACGACGCCGAGCTTGCCTCGGTCGGGATCACCACTGTGTTCGATGCGTTGCGGGTGGGCTCGATCCATTCCGACGGGCGCAAGAACTACGGCAAATATGCCCGTGCGCTTGCCGATGAAATCCTGACCCTGCGTGCCAAGGGCGGACTGAAGATCTCGCACCATCTGCATCTGCGCGCCGAGATTTGTTCGGAAACCCTGCCCGAAGAGCTGGCCGAGTTTTCACCCAAGGACCGGGTGGGCATTGTCAGCATGATGGACCATACGCCCGGGCAGCGGCAGTTCACCGATGTGGCCAAATTCAAGGCCTACATTCAGGGTAAATACGCCATGCAGGATGCCGAGTTTGAGGATTACATCGCCTTCCTGACCGGGCTGCAGGATAAGCTGGGCGTGACGCATGAACGGGCGACGGTGGACCACGCTGCACGTCTAGGGGCGACCCTTGCCAGCCACGATGACACAACTCCAGAACAGGTTGCGACATCGGCGGGCTATGGCATTCATCTGGCCGAGTTCCCCACAACGATCGAAGCCGCGCGCGCCAATCACGGCGCAGGCATCGCCAACATCATGGGCGCCCCCAACGTGGTGCGTGGCGGATCGCATTCCGGAAACGTGGCGGCGTCTGATCTGGCCAAACTGGACCTCTTGGACATCCTGTCGTCGGATTACGTGCCCTCGTCGCTGATGTTGGCGGCCCTTCAACTGGGCGACATGTGGGGAGATCTCGCGCGCGGTCTGGGAACCGTCACCCATGCACCCGCCCGCGCTGTCGGACTGGAAGATCGGGGCGTGATTGCGATCGGCAAGCGCGCGGACCTGATCCGGTTTGCCCGCTTTGAACACGCGCCCGTCCTGCACGGCGTGTGGTCCGAGGGGCATCGGATCGGGTAAGGGATGCCGTGAAATAGGCATTTGACTCGTTTGGCGAAGTGATCCCTATTCAGGGTTCGTCAGTAACCGCCCCAGCGCCGTCGCGCGGTGGCCCCTCACACGGTCCCACGAATGAAACGCTCTCGAATTAACCAGATCATGGCGGAAGCGGATGAGATGATCCGCCAGCATGGCTTCGTCTTGCCGCCCTTTGCCTATTGGACACCTGAAGAATTCAAGGCCAAGCGCGATGTGGCCCGGAACGTGATCACCGCGCGCTGTGGCTGGGACATTACCGATTACGGCGATGGGCGCTTTGACGAAATGGGCTTGTTCCTGTTCACCCTGCGCAACGGGCGGCTTGCGGATCTGCAGCGTGGTGGTGGCATGTGTTATGCCGAGAAACTGCTGATCTCGCGCCAAGACCAGCTCAGCCCGATGCACACCCATGTGATCAAGGCCGAGGACATCATCAACCGAGGTGGTGCAACGCTGGTGATCGAGCTTTATGGCTCCGACGACGATGGAAATTTCGCCGAGGATCGCGGCGGTACGGTCTATTGCGACGGGATCCAGCGCGACTTTGCCCCCGGTGAAAAACTGAAGCTCGCCCCCGGTGAAAGCGTCACCCTGATGCCCGGCGACTGGCACGCCTTCTGGGGCGAAGGTGGCGATGTGCTGATCGGCGAGGTCTCGACCGTCAATGACGACGAAACCGACAACATCTTCCGCGCACCCATTGGCCGCTTCGCCGAGATCGAGGAGGACGAAGCCCCCACACATTTGCTGGTCAGCGACTATAAATCCTGGCTTGGTTAATATGCACAGGGCGGGCTGTCGCAGCCCTTTGACATTCAGCTCCGTTAGCGCTATCAGCTCACGTGAACTCGGCCAACGCGCCTATGCGGCACACCCAAACAGGAGAGAGACGTGATCCTTTGCTGCGGAGAAGCTCTGATTGACATGATCCCGACCCCCACGACGGCGGGACCGGACGGGTTTGTGCCGCATTCCGGCGGGGCGGTGTTCAATACCGCCATCGCGCTGGGGCGTCTGGGGGTGCAGACCGGGATGCTGACCGGGCTGTCGACCGACATGTTTGGGCGTCAGCTGAGCGAGTCTCTGAAGGCCAGCCATGTGGACACCACGCATGTGATCCCCTCGGACCGCCCCACGACACTGGCCTTCGTGCGGCTTGTCGATGGGCACGCAACCTATTGCTTCTTTGACGAAAACTCGGCTGGGCGCATGCTGACCCCGGCGGACATCCCGGCGCTGTCCCCGGAAGTCTCGGCGCTGTTTTTCGGCGGGATCAGCCTTGCCTGCGAGCCCGCTGCCGACGCCTATGCGGCACTGCTGGCGGAGGAAGCCGCACAGCGCGTGGTGATGATCGATCCCAACATCCGCCCGCGCTTCATTCAGGATATCGACCGCTATCGCACCCGGCTGGACCGCATGGTCGCGCAGGCTGACATCGTCAAAGTCTCGGACGAGGACCTGAACTGGCTGCTGCCCGCCCCCCTGTCCCTGAACGAGAAGGTGGCGATGCTTCTGGAGAAGGGGCTGTCGGTTGTGATCCTGACGCGCGGCGGCGCGGGGGCAAGCGGTTTCCTAGCCGACGGGACCGAGGTTCAAGTGCCTGCCCAACGGGTGGACATCAAAGACACCGTGGGTGCCGGGGATACGTTCAACGCGGGCTTCCTGGCGAAGCTGTCAGAGCTGGGGTGCCTGACCAAGGACCAACTGCATAACCTGTCGTCAGATACTTTGCAGCAAGCGATGGAACACGGGGCGAAAGCCGCCGCCGTCACCGTGTCACGCGCCGGTGCGAACCCGCCATGGGCAGAAGAGCTTTGACAAATGGATCTGTTAGCGCTAAATACGCGCCAAACATGTTAGCGCTATCAAATCACTGAGCACACCGCGAAGAGGATAAGACCATGACACTTAAGATCGCGATCAACGGTTTCGGACGTATTGGCCGCGGCGTTCTGCGCGCCCTGATCGAACAGGATGCCCAGGATATCGAGGTTGTCGCCATCAACGACCTCGCCCCGCCCAAGAACATCGCGCATCTGCTGAAATACGACAGTGTGCATGGTCGCCTGCGCGAGACCGTTGCCATCGAAGATGATACGCTTGTGGTCGGCACGCGCCGCATCCGCCTGACCGCACTGCGCAACCCCGAGGAGCTTCCCTGGGGCGATGTCGACGTTGCTTATGAATGCACCGGGCTGTTCACCGCCCGCGATCAGGCCGCGCGGTTGCTTGAAAACGGCTCGAAGCGCGTGTTGATCTCGGCCCCCGGCAAGGATGCCGACCGGACCGTGGTTTATGGCGTGAACGACGCCGACCTGACGGCCGACGACGTGATCGTGTCGAACGCATCTTGCACCACCAACTGTCTGGCCCCCGTGGCAATGGTTTTGCACAACGCGTTTGGCATCAAGACCGGCTATATGACCACGATTCACGCATTCACCGGCGATCAGCCCAGCCACGACACCAACCACAAAGACCTCTATCGCGGTCGTGCGGCGTCTATGTCGATGGTGCCGACCTCGACCGGGGCAGCGCGCGCGATTTCGCTGGTCCTGCCCGAGCTGAAAGGCAAGCTGGAAGGCTCTGCCGTACGCGTGCCCACCCCGAATGTATCGCTGGTCGACCTGAGCTTCATGCCCGAGCGCCCGGCCACCCGGGACGAGATTAACGCCGCCATCGCAGAAGCCGCCGCAGGTCCGCTGAAGGGCGTTCTGTCCTATGAAAAAGACCCGATGGTGTCGATCGACTTCAACCACGACCCGCATTCGTCTTGCTTCGCCTCGGCCCAGACCGCCGTCACCGAAGACGGGCTGGTGCGCGTGGTTAGCTGGTATGACAACGAATGGGGTTTCTCGAACCGGATGATCGATACGGGTCGCCGGATCGGAGAGCTGCTGAAGGCCCAAGAAAACCTGAAGCTGGCAAGCTAAGACAACGGCCTTACGGGGCACATCCGACGCTTCGTAGGTCACACCCTCTTCCTAGCAACTGAAGACCCGCCCATCAGGTGCGGGTCTTTTTTTATTGACTCAGATTTCAACGAAATATATCGGCGGTTTTGCATCCGGGTTGTTCCGGATTGGAGAATGTGCTGATGAAATGGCTTCATTTCAATAATGCTGGACAGATCGAACCCGCGTAGTCCTGCGCGGCAATGACGCCGCACGCAAACACTCCCCCCCCTTCTACAATTCACCTCTAGAATAGGTTTGTTCGAATGCCCAAAGGACAGCCCCTTTCTGACTCCATTTACGGCATCGACCGTTGGAGCAAAGGCCTTCTCTCGGTTCTGCCGAATGGCGACGTTGCGCTGTGTGATCCGGCCCATCCGGACACAGCGCCGCTCAGCCTACCGCATATCCTAAGAGATTTGCGCCAGCGTGGCATCGCCAGCCCGCTGGTTCTGCGTGTGAAAAGCTTTCTTGAATCGGAAATCCAGCACCTGAATGACAGCTTTGCAGCGGCGATTGCCAAGACGGGCTATCGCGCACCTTATCGCGGGGTGTTTCCGATCAAAGTGAACCAGCAAGCGCAGGTGGTGGACCGCATTGTCGAGTTCGGCCGTCAGTTCGACTATGGGCTCGAAGCTGGCTCCAAGCCTGAATTGGTCATCGCGCTGGCCCATCGCCTGTCGAAAGAGGCGCTGATTGTCTGTAATGGCGTCAAAGATGCCGAGTTCATCCGGCTGGCCATCCTGTCACGCCGCATGGGCTTTAACACCGTGATCGTGCTGGAAAGCCCCAAAGAGGCCGAGATCGTGATCGAGGTCGCCAAGGACCTAGGGATCGATCCGCTTCTGGGTGTGCGGGTCAAGCTGACCAACCAGATCGGTGGCAAATGGCAAAGCAGCTCGGGCGATCGGTCGGCCTTCGGTATGAACACCGACCAGCTTCTGCGCGTGGTTGACCGCCTGCGCGGCGAAAACCTGCTGCATTGCCTGAAGCTGCAACACTCGCATCTGGGGTCTCAGGTGCCGGACGTAAACGACGTGCGCCGCGCCGCGACCGAGGCCTGCCGCTATTTCGCCGAGCTGACCCGCGAGGGCGCACCGCTGACCCATCTGGATCTGGGCGGCGGTCTGGGTGTTGACTACACGGGTGAGAAACGCGCTGCGGAAAACTCGATCAACTACACGATGGCCGAATACTGCGCCAATGTGGTCGAGACCGTGGGATATGCGATGGACGAAGAGAGCCTCGAGCACCCCATTCTGGTCACCGAAAGCGGCCGCGCGGTGTCGGCGACCTCGTCCATGCTGATCTTCGACGTACTGGAAAGCACGCTCTACGACGCGCCCGACGCGCCTGCGGTCAAGCCGGACGACCATCACCTTGTGGCCGACCTTGCCGCGATCTCGGGGTACCTGGTGCCCGATCGCGTGCAGGAATGCTGGAACGACGCCCGGTTCTATCGCGATGAACTGCGCGCCCTCTTCCGCCGTAGCCATGTGGACCTGCGCCAGATGGCGCGGGCCGAACGGATCTATCTGAACCTGATGGCGCGGATCAAAGACATCGCACGCGGGACCGAACAATCGGGTGATCTGGACAAAGAGCTGCAGAAGATCGCGGACGTCTATCACTGCAACTTCTCGGTCTTCCAGTCGCTGCCGGATGTCTGGGCCATTGACCAGCTGCACCCGATCATTCCGCTGCAAATGCTGGATCAAGAACCGGACCGCCGCGCGGTTCTGTCGGACATTACCTGTGATAGCGACGGCAAAATGGACAAGTTCATCCTGGCGGGCGACATCGCGCCGTCCTTACCTGTCCACTCGCTGCCCGAAGACCAGCCCTATTATCTGGGCGTGTTCTTCGTCGGTGCCTATCAGGAAACGTTGGGCGACCTACATAACCTTTTTGGGGACACCAACGTCGTGACCATCGACCTGCGCGAAGATGGCGGCTTTGACTTGCTTCACGAGCAGGAAGGCGACACCATTGCCGAGGTTCTGTCCTACGTTGAATACGACCCGGCAGACTGTATCGCCGCCTTCCGCAAAATGGTGGACGAGGCGATTTCCGCCGGATCGATCCAAGCCAATGAACGCAAGACCCTCATCGATGCCTATCGCGGCTCGATGAACGGTTACACTTACTTTGAATAACCACAGGAGATCATCATGGGAAAGACACTCGTCGTAGGTGCCGGTGGCGTCAGCCATGCCGCTGTGCACAAAATGGCAATGAACGCGGATATCTTCACAGAGATCACGCTGGCAAGCCGGACCAAATCGAAATGTGATGCGATTGCCGCAAGCGTGAAAGAGCGCGTGGGCGTGGACATTAAGACCGCTGAACTGGACGCTTACAAAGTCGAAGACACCGTTAAGCTGATCAAGGAAACCGGTGCCGAGATCCTTGTAAACCTGGCCCTGCCCTATCAGGATCTGGTTCTGATGGACGCCTGTCTTGAGGCGGGTTGCCACTATCTGGACACCGCGAACTATGAACCCGAGGACGTTGCCAAGTTCGAATATCACTGGCAATGGGCCTATCAGGACCGCTTCAAAGAAGCTGGCCTGACCGCCATTCTGGGCTCGGGCTTCGATCCGGGTGTGACCTCGGTCTTTGCGACCTGGCTGAAGAAGCACAAGCTGGACACCATCCGCCAGATCGACATTCTGGACGCTAATGGCGGCTCGAACGATCAGGAATTTGCCACCAACTTCAACCCGGAGATTAACCTGCGCGAAGTGCTGGCCGAGGTGCGTCACTGGGAAAACGGTGATTGGCAGACCAGCCCGGCCATGACCACCAAGGTCGAGTTCGATTTCCCCGCCATTGGAAACAAAAACATGTACCTGATGTATCACGAGGAGCTGGAGAGCCTGTCGACCCACTTCCCCGAGATCGAGCGCGCCCGTTTCTGGATGACCTTCGGCGACGCCTATATCATGCACGCCAAAGTGCTGGAAAATGTCGGCATGACCCGCATCGATCCGGTGATGCATGACGGTCAGGAAATCATCCCGATCCAATTCCTGAAAACTCTGCTGCCCGATCCCGGCGATCTGGGCGCCGAGACCAAGGGCAAGGCCTGCATTGGCGACATTGCGACCGGTCAGGCCAAGGACGGCTCGGGCGAGAAGACCTTCTACATCTACAATATCTGCGACCACGAAGAGTGTTATGCCGAGGTCGGCTCGCAGGCTGTGTCCTACACCACCGGCGTCCCCGCCATGATCGGCGCGGCGCAGGTTCTGAAAGGCAACTGGACCCAGCCCGGCGTCTGGAACATGGAGCAGCTGGACCCTGACAACTTCATGGACATGCTGAACGAACACGGGTTGCCGTGGCAGGTCCACGAACTGGACGGCCCGGTCGAGTTCTAAGAACTAAGGGGAGCGCCCGTCCTCAAGCAGGCGCTCCCCTAACCCTTCATCTGGAATGGCGACAATGACCGAACTGATGCAAACCCAAGCCGGAGATGCAGGCGCATTCCGCGATTTCGACCTGTCCCGCGTCCCCACGCCTTGCTTCGTGGTGGATGAAAAAGCGGTCGAGGCCAATCTGAAGATCCTGTCCGACGTTGCCGACCGCTCGGGCGCGCATGTGTTGTCGGCGCTAAAAGCGTTCTCGATGTTCGCGCTGGCCCCGCTGGTCCGGTCACATCTGGGCGGCACCTGCGCCAGCGGCATCTTTGAGGCACGACTAGGTCGCGAGGAATATGGCGGCGAGGTTGCCACCTTCTGCGCGGGCTACAAGGCGCAGGATATGGACGAGATCCTCAGCCTCTCGGACCACATCATCTTCAACAGCCCCGCCCAGAAAGACCGCTTTCTGGCGCAGGCTCAGGCGGCGGGCGTGCAGGTCGGTCTGCGCATCAACCCCGAGCATTCTGAGGGCGAGATCCCCAAATACGACCCCTGCGCGCCTTGCTCGCGTCTGGGCACCCCGGTATCTTTGCTGACGGATGACATCATGCAGGACGTTGACGGGCTGCACATGCACACACTGTGTGAACAGGGCTTCGAGCCGCTGGCCCGTACATGGGCCGCCGTTGAACCCAAGATTGCGCCCTACCTGCCCCGCCTCAAATGGATCAATTTCGGCGGCGGCCACCACATCACCCGCGCAGATTATGACCGCGAGGCATTGATCGCCTTCATTCAGAACATCCGCGCCACATACGGCATCGACGTCTACCTTGAACCCGGCGAGGCCGTGGCGCTGGACGCGGGCATCTTGGTGGGCGAGGTTCTGGACCTGCCGGTGAATGGCATGAACCTTGCGATCACCGATATTTCGGCCACCTGCCACATGCCCGACGTGATCGAAGCCCCCTATCGCCCCGCCCTTCTGGACGAGGCCGATGCGGGCCACACCTATCGCCTTGGCGGGCCATCCTGCCTCGCGGGCGACGTGATTGGCGACTACACATGGGCGCAGCCCCTGCAGATTGGCCAGCGCTTTGCCTTCCTCGATCAGGCGCATTACTCGATGGTGAAAACCAACACCTTCAACGGCGTCCCCCTGCCCACAATCGCCCTGTGGAACAGCGAAACCGACGCGCTGCAGATCATCAAACAGTTCGGCTATGACGACTTCAAGGAGCGCCTCTCATGAGCATTTTTCTGGACAGCGAACTGACCGAGGCCGAGCGTACTGACACCGCGCGTTTCCACGTCATTCCGGTGCCGCTGGAGCGCACCGTGTCCTATGGATCGGGCACCAAGGACGGACCCGCCGCGATCATCGACGCCTCGAACGAGCTTGAGCGTCTGTGCAAAGGCATTGAGCCCTGCGCCGACGGCATTTTCACCCAGTCGGCTGTGGATTGCGACGGCCCCCTGCCCGAGGTGATGGAACGCATCGCCGCCCGCACCGAGGCCGTTGTCAAAGCCGGCCATGTTCCGGTCACGCTGGGCGGGGAACACTCGCTTAGCTATGGCGCCGTCACCGGTGTCATGCGTGCCCTTGGCCAGCCGGTCGGGATCGTCCAGATCGACGCCCATGCCGACCTGCGCATCGCCTATCAGGGGGAAAAGCACTCGCACGCGTCGGTCATGCATATGCTGGCCGAAGACGGCGTTCGACTGGCCCAATACGGCGTACGCGCCCTATGCCCACAAGAGGCTGAAAGCCGCCAGCAGAACAACGTGGTCTTCATCGACGCGGAAGAGCTGGTGACGCAGAACATCTTCTCGGTCGATCTGCCCGAGGACTTTCCCGAACTGGTCTATGTCAGCTTCGACGTGGACGGGTTGGACCCCAGCCAGATGCCCGCGACCGGCACCCCCGTTCCGGGTGGGCTGTCCTATTATCAGGCGCTGCATATCGTGGAAAGCGCCCTGATAGGACGGCGTTGTGTCGGGCTTGATGTGGTCGAGCTTGCGCCAAACGGTGACGAGGCATGGGACTTTACTGCAGCCCAAATCACCTATCGCCTGATGTCGAACTGCCTCGCATAGGTCGGTCGCAACCCGCATTGACCGGGATCAACGCATATATGCGCCGATAGGCTAACATATAGGCGATGAACTTTGGGAGGGTTACATGACAGATGCCTTGAAGACGACGTCGCCGACGCTGATTTGGCTGGACGAACTTGCGCGCACGGACATTGCCAAAGTCGGCGGAAAGAACGCCTCGCTGGGCGAGATGTTGCAGTCACTTACCGAGCGCGGCATCCGCGTGCCGCCCGGATTTGCCACCACGTCAGACGCCTATCGCAGCTTCATTGCGGCCAACGGTCTGGACCGCGTATTGCGCGAGGTCCTGCCCAAGCTTGAAGCCAACCGGATCTCGCTGGCCACAGCGGGCAAAACGATCCGCGACGCGATCACCGAAGGGGTCTGGCCCGAAGACGCCGAACGGGACATCCGCGCAGCCTATCGCGAGCTGGGCGTGCGTGTCGGGCAATCTGATCCCGCCGTCGCCGTACGCTCCTCGGCCACCGCTGAAGACCTGCCCGACGCAAGCTTTGCCGGGCAACAAGAAACCTTCCTGAACGTCCGGGGAGAGGCCGCGCTGCTGGATGCCTGCAAGGCCTGTCTGGCGTCGCTCTTCACCGACCGGGCCATCACCTATCGCCAGCTGAAGGGTTTCGATCACCTCGAAGTCGCCTTGTCCGTCGGCGTGCAGCACATGGTCCGCTCGGACCTGTCTGGCTCGGGCGTCATGTTCTCGATCGACACGGAAAGCGGGTTTGACAAGGTCGTGCTGATCAACGCGGCGTGGGGTCTGGGCGAGAACGTCGTTCAGGGCCATGTCGACCCGGACGAATACCAAGTCTACAAGTCGTTTCTGGACAATGACGACCTGACCCCGATCGTCCACAAGGCGCTTGGCGCCAAAGAGATCAAGATGATCTATGGCCGCGAGCAAGGCGCGCCGGTGCGGAATGTTCCGACCTCGAAGGCGGAACGCACGGGCTTTGTGCTGTCGGATGCTGAAATCCTTGAACTGGCCCGCGCTGCCGTGAAAATTGAAGCGCATTACGGCACCGCGATGGACATCGAATGGGCCAAGGATGGGGAAACCGGGCTGCTTTACGTGGTGCAGGCGCGCCCTGAAACGGTCCAATCCAATCTCGCTGCCAGCGCCTTTCAGACCTATACGCTGCACGATACCGGCGAGGAGCTTTTGACCGGCCTGAGCGTGGGAAGTTCAGTCGCGACGGGCGAGATCTGCTTGATCCATGACGTGACGGATCTGGACCAGTTTGTCGACGGCGCGATCCTAGTCACCTCGAACACCGACCCGGACTGGGTGCCGATCATGAAACGCGCCGCCGCCATCGTGACCGATCACGGGGGCCGCACGTCCCACGCCGCCATCGTCAGTCGCGAACTGGGCGTGCCCGCGATTGTCGGCACGTCGAATGCCACCGAGATCTTGCATACAGGCCAGCACATCACCGTATCCTGCGCCGAAGGGGAAACCGGTGTGATCTATGCTGGGGAAGCCAACGTCACCGTCGAAGAACGAGAGCTAGACCAGATCCCCTCGACCCAGACCAAGGTCATGCTGAACCTCGCCAACCCTGCCGCCGCCCTCCGCTGGTGGCGCCTGCCCGTGGATGGCGTCGGCCTTGCCCGCATGGAATTTGTGATCAACAACGAAGTTCGGGTGCACCCCTTGGCGCTTACCCGTTATGACGCGCTGACCGACGCGGATGTGCGCGCTGAAATCGACCGCCTGACCCGCGGCTATGACGACCGGGCGGATTATTTCGTCGAGAAGCTGGCTATGGGCCTCTCGCGGATTGCGGCGACGTGGTATCCCAACCCCACCATCATCCGCATGAGCGACTTCAAGACCAACGAATATGCCGACCTCTTGGGCGGCCGCCAGTTCGAGCCCAACGAGGAAAACCCGATGATCGGGTTCCGGGGCGCGTCGCGCTATTATGACGCCGCCTATCAGGACGGGTTCGCACTGGAATGCAAAGCGATCCGGCACCTGCGCGAGCGGATGGGGTTCGACAATGTCATCGTCATGATCCCCTTCTGCCGCAACGTGGAGGAAGCCGACCGGGTGCTGGCAACGATGGCCGAACACGGACTGGAACGTGGCAAGAACGGGCTGCAGGTCTATGTGATGTGCGAAGTTCCGTCGAACGTGATCGAGGCCGAGGCGTTCGCCGAGCGCTTCGACGGCTTCTCGATCGGGTCGAACGATCTGACCCAGTTGACGCTTGGGGTGGACCGGGATTCCGAAGCCTTGGCGCATCTGTTCAACGAACGTGATCCGGCGGTTTTGTGGATGATCAACACCGTCATCGCCAAAGCGCACGCGGCCGGACGAAAGGTCGGGCTGTGCGGTCAGGCGCCCAGCAACGATCCCGAGTTCGCGAAGCTGCTTGTGCAGGCGGGGATCGACACGATCTCGGTCACACCAGACAGTTTCTTTGCCGTGAAAAGCAACGTGGCGAGCGCCGAGGCGGACTAGTCCCGCTTCATCCGAACGGTTTTGATCAGCTCAGGCACCACGATCAGCGGCAGCGCCAGCAAAATGATCGCCTGCCAATGCGCCCACTCCAAGGGCGCAACCCGCAGCAACTGCTGTAGCGGCGCCCAATAGATCGCGACCACTTGCAAAGACACCATCGCCACCAGCGCGATGATCAGCTTGGGGTTCGAGAACCAGCCGAGCCGCCAGCAGGGTTGCGAGAAAGACCGGAAGGCAAAGACGCTCATCTTCTCGAAAATGACCATTCCGCTGAAGGCCGCCGTCCGTGCCACGACAGTGCCGTCGGGCATGAAGGTATAGAACAGATACAGGCTGGCCGCCCCGGTATAGGTGCCAAAGGCCAAGATCATGCCCAGCGCTTTGCGGTCCAGTATGCCTGCCTCGGGGCGGCGCGGCGGGTCGCGCATCTGGTCCGAGGTGCCCGGCTCCAACCCCAAGGCCAAGGCGGTCACACCATCGGTTACAAGGTTCATCCACAGGATTTGCGTTGGCAGATAGATCAACGGCCCGCCCAGCGCCAAGTTTGTCAGGATGGCCACAACCTCGCCCGCGTTAGAGGCCAGCAGATAGCGCACGAACCGCTGGATGTTCGCAAATTGCCGCCGCCCCTCGCTGACTGCGCCTTTCAGTGTGGCGAAGTTGTCGTCCAGAAGCACAAGGTCCGCTGCGCTTTTCGCGACATCCGTGCCCCGGATCCCCATCGCGACCCCAATATCGGCTTGTTTCAGAGCGGGTGCATCGTTCACCCCGTCGCCCGTCATCGCCACGATATGGCCCTGCGCCTGTAATGCCTCGACAAGCCGCATCTTGTGTTCGGGCGAGGTGCGGGCAAACAGCGTGGGTTCGGAAAGGATCTCGCGCAATGTCGCGTCGTCGATGTCCTCCAACTCGTGCCCAGTCATCACCTTTTGGACCGGTAGGCCGAGGGCATCTGCAATCGCACGCGCGGTCAGCGGGCCGTCTCCGGTGATCATAATGATCCGCATGCCCGCCCGCAGACAGGTTTGAATAGCGTCCCGAACTACCGGGCGTGGCGGGTCGATCATGCCGACAAGCCCGATGAACTCCAGCCCCGTGTCCCCGACCCGCTTGTCAGCCACCTGACGATGCGCCAGCGCAATGACCCGCAGCCCCTTGGCCGCCATGTCTTCGTATTTCTGTTCGATCTGCGCACGGGCGGTTTGATCCAACGGCGCGCTGCCATTGGGTCCGCGCCACGTCTCGCAGACGTCCAACATCTGCTCAGGCGCACCTTTGGCCAACAGCATCAACCCGCCTTCGCTTTCGCGCACCATGCTCATGCGTTTGCGTTCAGATGAGAACGGGATCTCCGCCAAGGGCGCAGTGGCCGGCATCGGGGTCCACGCCTTATAGGCAAATGTCACCAGTGCCCCTTCGGTCGGATCCCCGACCATGCGCCAGCTGTCCCCTTCCCGGTGCAGGCTGGCATGGCTGCATCCAATCATCACGTCCAGCGCCGCATCCAAATCGGCATTCGCGCCGTATCGCACGGGGGTCTCGTCGTGCAGAATCCGTCCGGCGGGATCATATCCGGTGCCGACGGCGGTATAGTCCTGCTCGGCGACCCATAACAGCGCCCCGGTCATCATGTTTTCGGTCAGGGTGCCGGTCTTGTCCGTACAGATGACCGAGGCTGCGCCGACCGTTTCAATCGCTTGCAGGCGGCGCACCAAAGCGTTGCGCCGCGCCATCGCGCCTGCGCCCAAGGCCAAACTGATGGTTACAACGGCAGGCAGACCTTCGGGAATAATAGCCACCGCCATCGACATCCCCGTCATCGCCATTTCTAACATATCGCGGCCAAGCAAGATCCCCGTCGCCGCAATGGCCCCGCCTAGCCCAAGCGCAACAACGCCCAACTGACGCCCCAACCGCCCAAGCTGGCGAGAAAGGTTGGTGCCTTTATCCTCGACCGACACGGTCAGGGTAGCGATCTTACCGAACGCCGTCTGAGGCCCCGTGGCGCTGATGATCCCTTCCGCGCGTCCCGCGACCACATAAGTGCCCATCATCACGGTGCTCTGGTCCCCTACTGCGTCCGAGGACTTGGCCACCGACACGGATTCCCCTGTCAGCACACTTTCATCCACACGCAACGCGACGGCCGAGATCACCTGCGCATCCGCAGGTACCTGATCGCCAGCCTCAAGCAAAATGAGGTCGCCGGGTACGAGGTCTCGGCTAGGGATTTCAACGGGAATACCGTCGCGCACCACACGGGCCTTTGGCGACAGCATCTGACGCAAGGCCGCAAGCGAGGTTTCGGCGCGCCATTCCTGCACGAACCCCAAGGCGCCGTTCAAAACGACCACCAGCCCGATGGCGATGGCGTCGACACGCTCGCCAAGAACCAATGCGACCAAACCTGCGACGATCAATAGAAGTACCAAAAGCCCGGTGAACTGGCGCACGAGGATCGCCCAGACGGGTGTCGCCTTGGCTTCCCCGACCACGTTGGGACCATACTGGCGCAGAAGCTCTTGCGCCTCGGCGCCCGTCAGGCCGGTTGTTTGGGCCTTCACCGTGCGTGCTTCCATGCATTCTCCCGTGCCAGCTCGTTTCACCCTAACAGGTTTGCCCACGGTGCGGGCGGACACAATGCGCCAGATCAATGCATGGGGTTGGCCTGCCTTCGAAAGGCATGAAATCCAAGCCAAGTGATCGGAGGGATACAGGTTAGGCCAATGAAAAAGGGCGACCGACTGGCCGCCCCTTTCCATTCTGATCCAATCCGATCAATCCATCCATTCGAAAGGACGTGTGAACTCTCCCAAGCAATGCTTGACGGCTTCATGGTCGACATCTCCGGTCGCCTTCAAGCGCGCCACCAGACCGCGTTTCTTGTCGTCCAGCACCTCGGCAACAAAAGCCGCGTGGCCTGCGTCGGCCAGCGCTTTGTCATAGATACGCGCGATGGCGGATTTACGCAGGTCGGGCTTGAAGACCTTGCCGACGGCAGTCTTTGGTAGCTCGTCCAAGATCTCGATATGTTTCGGCAGGGCGGCTTTCTCGTGGATGTGTTCTTTGGCAAAGGCCATCAGTTCTTCCGAGGTGACCTGAGCACCGCCAACCAGCTCGACATAGGCGCAGGGCAGTTCGCCCGCGTAGCTGTCGGGCTGACCGATGGCGCCGACCATGGCGACGGCCTCGTGACCCGCCAGAACCTCTTCGATCTCGGCCGGGTCGATGTTGTGACCGCCACGGATGATCAGGTCTTTGGCGCGGCCGGTGATCCACAGATAGCCGTCTTCATCAAGACGTCCCAGATCGCCAGTTCGCAGATGCGTGTCCATGGCGAACAGGCCGTTGTTCTTGGCCTCTTCGGTATAGGTCGCACCCGTGACAACACCCGGATTGGTCAGGCAGATCTCGCCCACCTCGTCCACGCCATGTTCTTTCAGCACGGTTCCCGCGTCGTCGCAGGACAGGATTTTGACGTCCGTATAGGGGAACGGCACGCCGACCGACCCGACCTTTTTCGCACCGGTGGGCGGGTTGCAGGATACAAGGCAGGTCGCCTCGGTCAGGCCATAGCCTTCGACGATGTTCACGCCGGTAGCCTCGACAAAGCGGTTATACAGCTCGATCGGCAGCGGGGCCGAGCCCGAGAACGCCGTTTTCAAGGTCGAGACATCCGCATCCACCGGGCGCTGCATCAACGCTGCAAAGGCCGTTGGAACCGAAATCATGAAGGTGACCTTGTAGCGCTCGATCAACTTCCAGAAATTGTCAAACACGCCATCACCGCGATACCCAGCGGGCGTCGGATGCACGAAATGCGCGCCCGACATCAGGCAGGCCATCCAAATCACGTGAACCGCGAAGACGTGGAACAGCGGCAGCGGGCAGATGATGACGTCTTTTTCGTCGAACAGCAGGTTCGCGCCCAGCCAGCCATTATAGACCATGCCGGAATACTTGTGCTGCGCCACTTTCGGCGTACCGGTGGTGCCGCCGGTGTGGAAGTAAGCCGCGACGCGGTCATCGGTCTTGTCTTCGAAATCCAGCGTGGTGTTCTGGCGCTTCATCTCGGCCACGAAGTCCAAAACCTTGGCGTTGTGCTTCACCGGGTTCTTCGGGCGCACCAGCGGGACGATCCAGCTTTTCGGTGGCTTGAGGTATTTGTTCAGGTCGATTTCAAGCACCGTCTTGACGTTCGGGGCCATTGCCACGGCCTCATTCGCCAGCTGGGCGACTTCGGATTTCGGGAAGGCCTTCAGGGTCACCAGTACCTTGGCGCCGGTTTCCTTCAGGATCCCGGCCACTTGCTCGGCGTCCAACAGCGGGTTGATCGGGTTCACGATCCCAGCGATGCCGCCGCCCATCAAGGTATAGATCGTCTCGTTCGAGTTGGGCAGCAGATAGGCCACCACATCGTTCTCGCCGATGCCCAGCGAGCGGAACAGGTTTGCCGCCTGAACCGAACGGTCCAGCATCTGCTGCCACGTCACGGTTTCCTTGGGGTCCGTTGGGCCGGACGTGATCTGGAACGAGGCCGCAGGACGGTCCGGGAAAGCACGCGCTGTGCGCTCGAGCATCTGGTAAAGCGTCTGGGGTTTGTCCCGCGCCTCCCACGTCATTTCCGCTTCAACAGCGTCCCGATCGAACATCGATCCAAATTCATACATCCTACATCCTCCCTTAGCCCATTTTTCGGGCCTGTTTGGGAGCTGAGAATGGTCTGAAACGCCTGTACCCGCAAGTCTGACGTGACGTGGAATTGACGTTTACGGAAGGTAAGCGACGTAGCGTATAGCCGAGATTGCCGTAAGGGGCGCTTAAATCTGCCCTTCGGTGAACTGAAGGCGCGCCAAACGGGCATACAGGCCGTCCTGCGCAACAAGCTCATCATGGGTGCCTTGGGCGACGATCCGGCCTTCGTCGAAGACCACGATCCGGTCGGCTTTTTTCACAGTTGCCAGACGGTGCGCCACGATCAAGGTGGTGCGGCCTTGGGCCAGCTCGTCCACCGCGCCCTGCACCAGACGCTCGCTTTCCGCGTCAAGGGCCGAGGTCGCCTCGTCCAACAGCAGGATCGGTGCGTCGCGCAGGATGGCGCGGGCGATGGCGATGCGTTGCTTCTGGCCACCCGACAGCATCACGCCGCGTTCACCCACATAGGTGTCATAGCCTTCGGGCAGACGCGACAGGAAGTCGTGGGCGGCGGCGGCCTTGGCGGCGGCTTCGACCTCGGCATCCGTGGCGTCGGGACGGCCAAAGCGGATGTTGTCACGGGCAGAGGCGGCAAAGATCACCGCATCCTGCGGGACAAGCGCCACATATTTGCGGAAGTCATCGCGGCGCATGTCGCGCAGGTCGACGCCATCCAGCTTCACCGCTCCACTTTCGGGGTCATAGAACCGTTGGATCAGCTGAATGATGGTGGTTTTGCCCGCGCCCGAGGGGCCGACAAGTGCAACCGTTTCGCCCGCAGTGACGTCCAGCGTGATCCCCTCAAGCGCCGCCTGATTGGGGCGGGCGGGATAGTGGAAGGTCACATCGTCGAAACTCAGAGCCCCAGTTGGGCGCTCAGTGATCGCGATGGGCTGTGCAGGGTCTTTCACCTGATCTTCGGCGTTCAACAGCTCGACCAGACGCTCGGTGGCGCCTGCGGCACGCTGAAGTTCGCTCCAGATTTCCGATAGCGCACCGACAGCGCCGGCAACCATCACGGCATAGATCACGAACTGCACCAGCGCCCCGATGGACACCTCGCCCGCCGTCACGTCGCGCATTCCGATCCACAACACGCCGACAACGCCCGAGAAGATAAGCGAGATCACGATCACCGTCATAAGCGCGCGGGTGAGAATGCGGCGTTTGGCGGAAATAAAGCTTTCCTCGGTCAGGCGCGAAAACTCGGTCCGGCTAAGGTCTTCATGGGTGAAGGCCTGCACGGTTTGCACGGACAACAGAGCCTCGGACGCATTGCCCGAGCTTTTGGCGATCCATTCTTGGTTCTCACGTCCCAAAACGCGCAGGCGGCGGCCCAGCACGATGATCGGCACGATGACGACCGGCACGATCAGCAAGACCAAACCGGTCAGCTTGGCCGAGGTGAACAGCATCAGAATAATGCCACCGATGAAAATAAATACGTTGCGCAGGGCGACGGACACCGACGAGCCGATCACCGACAGGATCAGTGTGGTGTCGGTAGTGATCCGCGACAGCACCTCGCCGGTCATGATTTTCTCATAGAATGCCGGGCTCATCCCCACGACGCGGGCAAACACTGCCTTGCGGATGTCTGATACGACCCGCTCGCCCAAACGCGTGACAAGGTAATACCGAAGCCCCGTGCCCAGCGCGAGAAGCGACGCAACCCCGAGGGCCGCAAGGAAATACTTGTCCAGAAGCTGGGGCGTGGCTTCTCCAAACCCGTCCACAACACGGCGCACCGCAATCGGCAGGATCAGCGAAATGCCTGCCGTAAACACAAGGGCTACGAAGGCGGCCAGCATCCACATGCGATGAGGACGCATGAAAGGCCACAGACCCGACAGCGCGCCGATACGTTTGGATTTCTCGCGTTCGTCCATCTCGACGCTGGACGCACCTGCCTGTCTTGCCATGTGATCTGCTCCTTTCGTGCACGGATACCGAAACCACCCAACACACACAAGCGGCATTGAATATTTGCAGCACGCGACGTCGCGCAGACGTGCTTTCACCGGCAGCGCGTTCCCGCTATACTGGTCAAGAATATCGAGTATCGGAGCGCGTATCATGTTCACAGCATCCAAACTGCGCCTAACGGCCTTCGGGATGGTCTTGACACTGCTAACGGCCTGCGCCACGCCGCAAAAACAGTGCATTGCACAGGAAACGGCCGAGTACCGTGCACTATCTGCTCAAGTCAAAGAGTTGGAAGAGACGTTAGAGCGGGGATACGCTCTGCACCGCCAAACTGTTCCCTATACGGATGCACGCATCTGTCGCGTCGAAGGAAAAGAGCCCTTTCTCTGCCCCAGAACGCGATTTCACACGATCGAAACGCCCGTGTCTGTGGATATAGACGACACACGCAAGAAATTGGCACGGCTTAAAGCCCAGCAATCCAAACTTGCCCCCGCTGCGGCAGCCGCACGCGCTGCATGCATTCGCGCCTATCCCGAGTAAATGCAGACCAGCGCCTGTTAGGGGACAGAGATATTGATCGCGGTGGGTTTGCCGCCCTGCCCCAAAACGCGCACCAAGATTATCCCGCCGCTTTTCAGCCGGTTGGCTGCCTTAGAGCTTACATCCCCACGTGCAACCAAGTTTTGCAGGCTCTTCCGGCTTTGGCTGCTGCCAAAAAACGGGTCCCACTGATCGCCGGGCTGGCTAACGCCAAAGCGGTGGAAATTCGTACGGTCCTGACTCAGAACCCGCCAAGGCTCCGACAAGGTCGCGCCTTTGTCATTCGTCATATCGGGTTTGCCGATGAAGGCCGTGAACGCGCCGATCTGCTCTTGCGCCACAGCGGCGTGCGACGCCAAGGCTAGGCCCAGCGCCACAGCGGCAGTTTTCACCAGTTGGATGCGATACCGCATGTCCCATTCCTTACCCACGCGCCAATCAGTGGCGTGTCTTAAGAATGGGGACCAAGCGTCCGAAGGTCAATGGAGGCAAGCCTGACTGTTGATCAGCTTCCGTCCGTCACCGTCAGGCCCAGCATCCGCCACGCGTGCATGCCCCCGCGGTAATAGTGGATCTTGTCGGCAGGAAAGCCCGCTTCGATCATGCGTCGCGCAGCGGTCGGGGACTGGCCACACCAGTTGCCATTGCAAAACAACGCCACAGGCTTGGCTTCCTCACAAACAAATCCGTCGAAATCCAGCTCGCAGCCCAGCTCGTCCAGACGATCCGTCGCTTCGTTATAAGGGATCGAGATCGCACCCGGAATGGTTCCGGTTTCGTGATCCGCCGCCACACGGCTGTCGACCACGATGGCCTCGGGGTCTTGTAGCATCTCCAGAAGCTCCAGCTCGCCAATCGGCGTTACGCCCGGGGCGGGCACCATGGGCTGCACGCAGAAATTCGGGCAATTGCGCGAGGTGCGCGCCCATTCGCCCGACAGCTCGTGCGCGGGATCATCAATGCGCGAGATTTCGACCTCGCCATTTTCGGTCTGAACCGTCACCCACGGCATATCCGGGGTGATGTTCACGTCAGCAAAAACAGGGGCGGCGAAAAGGCCAAAGGCCGCCGCAATCAGGAAAGTTTTCATGTCGGCTCCTGCGGTCGGGATCAGTTATAGGTCTCGAACACGTCATACATGACGGGCTCGAAGCTTTTGCAGAGGGTCGCGATCTTTCGGTTCCGCTCGCGCATTTCCTCGGTGCGCAGCATCGCCTGAAAATCTTCGCGCCGATTCCATTGGCTATAGTTGGCAATCCGCGTCTGGGCGTCATTCACATGAAGACCCGCGCCGACGAACCCCGGCTGCTTCGAGATGAAGCTTTCATAGGCATCCGTCAACGCATCCAGAAGATCCTGACAGGTGCCGGGTGTCATCTCGAACGTGGTGATAACGGTTTGATAGTCGGGGGCTTTGCTGATTTTGGGCATGGCTTCCTCCTTGATAAAAGAAGCCTAGCCCGATTTGGATTACATATGAATATGTGATCTTGCCACAGCGTTAGTCAAAGATGTCGAAAAGCTCGGACAGGACCGACTTTTTGCGCTTTTTCTTATAGCGCTTGGCGTGGCGATAATCGTCGTCGTCGCGGTCGTAGTAATCGTCATCATGCTTACGCTTGCGCGAGCCTCCGGGCTTCAGCCCTGCGCCACGCTCCATCTCTTCACGGGACCGCATGCGGACGGGTTCGTCGCGATAGACCGGCTCGGGCTGCGGGGGAAGCGATGCGACATAGGGATCCGGATCGTCCAACTCCACAGCGGGTGTCGCCTTTTCGATGATCTTGTCCAGTTCGCCCCGATCCAGCCAGACCCCACGGCATTTGGGGCAATAGTCGATCTCAACCCCTTGGCGCTCGGTCATCAAAAGCTCGGTTCCGTCTACCGGACATTTCATCATGGATCCTCCTGTTCTGAGGAACATTTAGGAGAGAAAAAGCGGGCCGCAAGGGGCCCGCCAGTTTGTCACGCAGGGAGGGAGAGAAGTTAGCGCGACACGTGAACCGCACAGGGCGCATGGCGTACAACACGCGCGGCTGTCGATCCCAGGAAGAAATCAGTTAGGCCCGGACGGTGCGAGGCAACAACGATGCAGTCGACCTTGTTGTCCTTGGCATAGTCTACAATCGCATGGCCCGCATGGCCCGAAATCACAGCGATCTCGACATTCGGCGCGTCCTTCAGCTCGTCCTTCAAACGGGCTTCCAGTTCGTGCACATTGTCGTCCAGCTGTCCTTCCGGCAGGTATTGGGCGACATAGGCGGGCACTTCCTCCATCACGTGGAGTGCGGTGATTTTTGCACCTTCTTCCGAGATCGCGTTGGCGATCTCAAGCGCCTCAGTGGTGTTGCGATCGTGATCAAGTGCGATGGGCACCAAAACATTCTTGTACATGGGTCAGCTCCTTCATGGGCTTCAAGTCTTCTTGCTCAAAACGTAACGCGCGAACGATTTGGCGAACATGACACAGGTCAAATACCCCTCTTTTCCTGTCGGGCTTTCCTTACTACGCTGAGATCATGAAAACGCTGACCAACACGCCTGAATTGCTGGTTCTAGACCACAAGCCGTGGCTTCTATCTTTAAGTATGATTGCGGGACTGCTGATATTTCTGGCCATCGGAGGAAACGCTCTGATGGATGGAGAATGGGTCTTCGGGCTGATGTTTGGCGGGATCGGCACGCTGACTTGGGGCTTGTGCTTTGCGGTCTTTGCCAAGCGCGTACAATTGATCTTTGACACGCGTGTCGGGCAGATTGTGAAGCGAAAACGCTCGATCCTTGGCTATGCCCAAGATGTCTATCCGCTGGGCGCACTGCGTGGCGCTACGCTCGAGGAATCCCGCAGCGATGGCTCGACCATGTATCGCCCTGTATTGCTGATGGAGGGGCAGGAAAACTTGCCGGTCGTATCCTACTACACCAATGGCTCCGGCCCCCGACGCACCGCGGATGCCATTAATGAGTGGTACAAGGCGCATCAAAGCCCAATGCAGCTTGACTCTGACCCCCGAACGCCGTAACTCACCCCCAAATCTCGGAAGTGTGAAACTTCCGGTCCCATGGCCCAATGCCGGGATCGCCCCCTGTCAGCGTGTTACGCCCACAGGGGCCATCGTGGTTTGGGCGTTTGGAAAAGCGCGAACCCACCCCTATCTTGGGGGAAACGAAACGGCAAAGGAGCCGAGATATGTTTGAGAGCCTGTCAGATCGCCTGTCTGGTGTCTTTGACCGTCTGACGAAGCAGGGTGCGCTGTCTGAAGATGATGTAAAAACTGCCCTGCGCGAAGTGCGTGTGGCGCTGCTTGAGGCGGACGTCTCGCTGCCCGTTGCCCGCGACTTTGTGAAAAAGGTGCAGGAACAGGCCACCGGTCAGGCCGTGACCAAATCGGTCACCCCCGGCCAGCAGGTCGTCAAGATCGTGCACGATGCGCTGGTTGATGTTCTGACCGGCGAAGGCGAGCCCGGCGCGCTGAAGGTCGACAGCCCCCCTGCCCCGATCCTGATGGTCGGTCTGCAAGGTGGTGGTAAGACGACCACAACCGCGAAGCTGGCCAAACGCCTGACGGAAAAAGAAGGCAAGCGGGTACTGATGGCGTCGCTCGACGTGTACCGCCCCGCCGCGATGGATCAGCTGGCCGTTCTGGGCACGCAAATCGGCGTGGACACCCTGCCCATCGTTCCGGGCCAAAAACCCGTCGACATCGCCAAGCGCGCCAAGCAGCAGGCGACGATGGGCGGCTATGACGTCTATATGCTCGACACCGCGGGTCGTCTGCACATCGACGAAGTTCTGATGGGTGAGGTCGAGGAAGTCTCGGCCGTGGTGAACCCGCGTGAAACCCTTCTGGTGGTTGACGGTCTGACCGGTCAGGTCGCCGTCGAAGTGGCGCAAGAGTTCGACGACAAGGTCGGCATCTCGGGCGTTGTCCTGACCCGTATGGATGGTGACGGACGTGGTGGTGCGGCGCTGTCGATGCGCGCGGTCACCGGCAAGCCGATCAAATTCGTTGGCCTTGGCGAAAAGATGGACGCGCTGGAAACCTTCGAGCCCGACCGGATCGCAGGCCGCATCCTTGGCATGGGTGACATCGTTGCTCTTGTTGAAAAAGCCCAAGAAACCATCGAAGCCCAGCAAGCCGAGCGCATGATGAAGCGCTTCCAGAAGGGTCAGTTCAACATGAACGACCTGAAAATGCAGCTGGAGCAGATGATCAAGATGGGCGGCATGCAGGGCATCATGGGGATGATGCCGGGCATGAAGAAAATGGCCAAACAGGCCGAAGACGCCGGCATGGACGACAAGGTTCTGAAACAGCAGATCGCCCTGATCCAGTCGATGACCAAGCGCGAACGTGCGAACCCTCAGATCCTGCAAGCCAGCCGTAAAAAACGCATTGCTGCCGGTGCGGGCATGGAAGTCAGCGACCTGAACAAACTTCTGAAAATGCAGCGCCAAATGGCGGACATGATGAAGAAGATGGGCAAGATGGGCAAAGGCAAGATGCTGAAGCAAGCCATGGGTGGCATGTTCGGCAAAGGCGGCGGAATGCCCGATATGCCTGCCGGTATGGATCCCTCGCAGATGGACCCGAAAGCGCTGGAACAAGCGGCAAAAGCCATGGGCGGCAAACTGCCCGGCGGTCTGCCCGGTCTGGGTGGCGGTGGCCTGCCCCCCGGCCTGTCCGGCTTCGGGAAGAAGAAGTAAGCACCCGTGAAACTGCCCTTCGATCATATCACCACCCCGCGCCTTGTGCTGCGCCCGCCAGAAGCGGGTGACTGGGATGCATTCCGCGATTTCCTCGTGGACAATCCGCGCGCACGTTTCGTGGGTGGTGGACCGAAGAGCGACACCAACCGTCGTCTGGCTTGGCGCGCCTTTGGCCATGCTGTTGGACACTGGGTCCTGCGCGACTACGGCCCCTTCATCGCCACCGACAAGACCGATAGCCAGCCCATCGGCTGGATCGGCCCGTGGAACCCCGAAGGCTGGCCGGAACCGGAGATCGCATGGTCGATCTGGTCCGATAAGCACGAAGGCAAAGGCTTTGCGCACGAGGCCGCCGTGGCCGCGATCGACTGGGCCTATACGAACACCACCATCGACAGCTTCGTCAGCTACGTGGATCACGACAATGCCCCCTCGGCCGCCTTGGCCAAACGCTTGGGCTGCGTGATCGACGCGGACGCTCCGCGTTTTGAAGACGAAGACGACACCTATGACGTCTGGCGCCACCCGGCCCCCGACGCTGATGGCAATCCGGAGGCCTACGCATGACCGACGCATCCACCCGCGCAGCAGACCTGCTGAAAGAACATCGCGAGTCGATCGACCGGCTGGACGCGATCCTTGTCTACACGCTGGGCGAGCGCTTCAAGCACACGCAGGCCGTGGGCAAGCTGAAGGCTGAACACGACCTGCCCCCGTCGGACCCGAACCGGGAAGCAAAACAAATTGAACGTCTGGAAGATCTGGCCACCCGCGCCAATCTGGACCCCGAATTCGCCAAGAAATTCCTGAACTTCATCATTGATGAGGTCATCAGGCACCACAAGAAACACCAAGAATGAATGGGCTGTAAGCCCCTCAAATAGCTAGTAAAAAGGAAAACTCTCATGGCTATGAAAATTCGTCTCGCCCGTGGCGGCTCGAAAAAACGTCCCTTCTATCGCGTTGTAGCTGCAGACTCGCGCATGCCGCGCGATGGCCGCTTCATCGAGAAGCTGGGCACCTACAACCCGCTGCTGCCGAAAGATTCGGAAGAGCGCGTAAAGCTGGACATGGAACGCGTTCAGTACTGGCTGGACCAAGGCGCTCAGCCGTCGGACCGCGTATCGCGCTTCCTGGAAGCCGCTGGCGTTCTGGAGAAGAAAGAGCGTGCAAACCTGAAAAAAGGTGAGCCGGGCCAGAAAGCCAAGGACCGCGCAGAAGAGAAAGCCGAAAAAGCTGCTGCCGCTGCTGAAGCTGCTGCTGCTCCGGCTGAAGAAGCTGCTGCCGAGGAATAAATCCTTCGGAACGGATCTGACGACATGCACGCCTTTTCAGACGAGTTTCAGTCGGATCTAGAAGATCTGATGCGTTGGCGGCGCGACGTGCGCCGCTTCCGCACGGATCCTGTGGACGAGGCATTGCTGACGCAGTGCCTCGACGCGTTTCTGATGGCCCCTTCTGTGGGGTTGTCCGAACCGTGGCGGGTGGTGCGTGTCCAAAGTGACCACGCGCGCGCCGCCGCACTTGAAAATTTCAAAGCCGCCAATGCCGATGCGTTGTCTGGATATTCCGGCGACAAGGCACAGCTTTATTCCGGGCTGAAACTGTCTGGCATGGAAAACGCACCCGTTCAGTTGGCGATTTTCTGTGACGAGGCGACCGACAAGGGCGCAGGTCTCGGCGCGAGAACCATGCCCGAGATGCGGCGCTATTCTGTGGTCTCGGCCATCATGCTGTTCTGGCTTGCCGTTCGGTCTCGCGGGTTGGGGCTGGGCTGGGTGTCCATTCTGGACCCGGAACAGCTGTGTCGCGATCTGGACGTGCCTGAAAGCTGGAGCCTTGTGGGCTATTTCTGCCTCGGCTGGCCCGAGCAGAACGCCGATAGCCCCGAACTGGAAAAAGCAGGATGGGAAAGCCGTCGCGGCTCGCTTCCTGTCGAGGTAAGGTGACACCAATGGGTTTGCTTTTTCATCCGGTGAAGCTGATCATACTGGTCAGCGCAGGCTTTACCGCAGGCGTGGTCTATGAACGCGGTGTGCTGGGCGATAAATGCGAGGCCCGCGGGGGCAAAATGGAACAAGCTGTCTGCATAGGTGCAAAATGAGTGAAGACCGGATTTGTGTAGGAAGCATTGGCGGCGCTTATGGCGTTCAGGGCGAGGTGCGCATCAAAAGCTTCTGCGCGGAACCCACGGCGATTGCCGATTACGGCCCGCTGTCGTCCGAGGACGGCAAGCATGCCTTTTCCCTGACCCTGCTGCGCCCGATCAAGAACGGGTTTTCCGTGCGGATCGACAGTGTCTCGACCAAGGAACAGGCCGACGCGCTGAAGGGCGTGAAGCTTTATGTCAGCCGCGACGCCCTGCCCGCTTTGCCTGATGACGAGTTCTATCACACCGATTTGGTGGGCCTGACGGTGCTGGACACTGGCGGGACCGAGCTGGGCAAGGTCCATGCGGTACACAATCACGGCGCGTCCGATGTGCTGGAAATCAAGCTGCCCGGAAGCTCGACCACCGCGCTGTTGCCCTTCACGCTGGATGCGGTGCCGACTGTGGATCTGGCGTCGGGCCGGATCATCGCTGATCCGCCTGAGGGCGTCTTTCCGGACGACAAAGACGCTTAAGGCGCAAAAAGCTTTTCGGCGTATTTCAGAAGGTTCTGAAAGCGTTGCTGCTGCCCGGGACGGCGATCCGTACGCCGTTTCGGAATGTCACGCCAATCCCCCAGCACGCGAATGGGCAGGATGTAGCTAAGCGCGGGCAGCGCCTGCGCGTACAGATCGGCCCCATATCCGCGCCAAAATGCCTTCAGCGCAGACGCGTTCGGATCAGGGTCAAACCCGCCGTGATAGCGCACCAGAAACTTCGCCAGATCATGCGCAGGGGTCACGGTACGCACGCCCTCGAAATCCAAACCAACGGCACCATTGTCGGTAATCAGCAGGTTGCGCAGATGCATGTCGCCATGCGCCACCGCAAGTGGTGTCATTTCTCCTGTGACGGCCTCGGCCAGCGCGGGGATCTGATCGGCATAGGTCAAGAAGAGGTCGCGGCGGGGGACATCGTGACTGCGATCCTCAACCCCGGCCCGCATAGTCGCAACCCAGCGCAGCATGAACTTGGGATTGATTGGACGGGGCTCTTGCAGGGTCGACCGGTGGAACCGGCCAATCCACTGCCCGCAGGTTTCAAGTATCTCGTCAGACTTGGCCAAACCCAGCTCGGCCAGCCCCAACATGTCCTGCGCCGTTCTGACGCCGATATGGCGCATAATCAAACTGCGGGTATCTGGATCGATCGACAGGATCTCGGGCACCGCGTCCGGGCCCAGATTGTCTAGGGCATTCTGATGTCCAGCAAGGCCGTCTTTGAAGTCCTCCAGCGCGTCCCCAGCAGCAAACGCCTTCAGCACCACATCTATGGCATCCGCATCATCCACCCGCCCGCGATTGGTCAAACGCACCACGAACCGCCGCCCTTTGGCCGACGACCGGTCCGCCAACACCACCGGCATCAAGCTGGACAGATGCGGGCGCAGCCAGTCGTGCTGGGCCGCAATTTCAAGCGCAAGATGCTCAACAGCTTGACGATCTTCACGTTCGCTCAAAAGAGCACCTCGGCGGTTTGCATTTCCCTTTGACTGTCGTAGACAGCCGCTATGTCTAAGGTCAATGAAAATAGCGCATCCTCCACGCCTCCGAACCCTAAGGGTCGTTCCCATGGTCGTCTGGCGATTTCCGCCAGCTTCAAACCGCGCGAGCTGATGACGGACACACCGCGCGTTGCGGGCACGTGGACCGCCAAGGTGATCACGCTGTTCCCCGGCGCCTTTCCCGGCGTGCTGGGCGAAAGCCTGACCGGAAAAGCCCTGAAAGACGGGGGCTGGGCGTTGGAGCCCATTGACCTGCGCGTCTTTGGTGAAGGCAAGCATCGCAACGTGGATGACACGCCTGCTGGCGGCGGCGCAGGGATGGTCCTGCGCGCTGACATTCTGGGCCGCGCCATCGACATGGCGCAGCGCGGTGTGCCCGCAGATCGCGCCGAATGGCCGATTGTCTATATGTCACCGCGTGGCAAACCGATGGATCAGGCAACCGCCCGCCGCTTTGCAGATTGCAAGGGAATGACCATCCTGTGCGGTCGCTTTGAAGGCGTCGATGAACGCGTGCTGGAAGAATACGATATCGAAGAAATCAGCCTTGGTGATTTCGTCCTGACAGGTGGCGAGATTGCCGCCCAAGCCATGCTGGACGCCACCGTCCGCCTGCTGCCCGGCGTGTTGGGCAACGAAGCCTCGACCGAGGAAGAGAGCTTTTCCGCCGGGATGCTTGAGCACCCCCAATACACCCGCCCTGCCGAATGGCGCGGCCGCACGATCCCCGAGGTTCTGACGTCCGGCCATCACGGCAAGGTCGCCGAATGGCGGAGGGAAATGAGCGAGAAAATTACCCGTGAACGCCGCCCCGATCTGTGGGAAGCGTTGACCCGCGATCAGGACGACAGCTGATCGCCCCCCTTCTGACTTTCTAAAGGTTACACCACAATGGAAACCCTTCTTGAACAGGTCCAAAGCTATGGACCGTTGGTGCTAAACGTTGCCAAAGCATTTGCCACGCTGGTCATCGGCTGGATCGTTGCCAATGCCCTTGGATCGTTGGCCCGGCGCAAGGTTAACAACACGCCCGAAATCGACCCGACCCTTGGCAACTTCATTGCCTCGATGGTGAAATGGGTCATTTTGCTGATGGTGCTGGCCGCGGTGCTCAGCATCTTTGGCATTCAGGCGACCAGCCTTGTCGCAATGCTCAGCGCGGCCACCTTGGCCATTGGTCTGGCGCTTCAGGGCACGCTCAGCGACATCGCCGCCGGCTTTATGCTGACGCTGTTTCGTCCTTACAAACTTGGGCAGTTCGTCGATATTGGCGGCACAGCAGGCACGGTGAAAGACCTGAACCTCTTCGTGACCGAGCTGGTGACGCCTGACAATGTGCAGGTAATTGTGCCCAACGGGCAGGCTTGGGGCTCGATCATCCGCAACTTTTCGCATCACGACACTCGCCGCGTCGATATGGTTTTTGGCATCGACTATGCCGACGACATCGACAAGGCGATGCAGATCATCACGGATCTTGCAGTTGCCGATACACGCGTTCATGCCGACCCCGCCCCGTGGGTCCGCGTCACCAACCTTGGCGACAGCAGCGTTGATCTGACCACGCGCGTCTGGTGCGACAACGCCGAATACTGGAACGTGAAGTTCGAGCTGACCAAAGCTGTGAAAGAGGCGTTCGACGCTGGTGGCATTTCGATCCCCTACCCGCATTCGGTGGAAATCAAGAAAGAGGCGTAAGCCCGCCATCGCGGCCAGACCGCCCGGCGCTGAATTGGAAGAGGCCGCTCTGCGCAAGGGCGGCCTCTTTTCTTATCTACGTCGCGTGCGGTCACACCCCACGCTGCCCCAATGCGGCGACCTTCTGAGACCAGCGATCGACTTGCTTGTCACTTGGGTGGCTCGCCTGCGCGAAATGGGTTACGCGGGCGGGGCGCAGGCCGACAAACTCCAGGATCTGCTTTTTGAGCTGCCAGAACAGCGGGCGATGCAGGAAGAAGCGGAAGTACCACCACGGGCTGTCCGAGGTCAGGATGACGCGGGCAGAGCGACCGTTCAAAAGTGGCTTCGGCAGGCCAGCACCACGCGGATCAAAGGCAACGCCCGGCAAAAATGCGCGGTCTATCAGCCCCTTCAGCTTGGCCGGCAATCCGCCCCACCACATCGGACTAACGATCACGACGTGACTGGACCAGTTCAGATCGTCCAGAAATTGCTCCAACGCCGGTTCGAGCGGTTTGTGATGCTTGTATCCGCCAAATCCATAATCCGCGTCGAACGTCATGTCGTGAATATGCAGCACTCTTACGTCGTGCCCCGCTGCTGTTGCTGCCTCAGCATATTGCGTTGCCAAACGCTTGTTCAACGATGTCTCGGCCGGATGGCCGTTCAACACCAATATCCGTTTCTGTGTCATATCAATCTCCATAATTGACCACGGTCATTTTTCTCGCACACAAAACTGACCACGGTCAATTATTAATTTTGACCACGGTCAAAATATGTGGGATAAAGCGCCATGACGACGATCCAACCCCGCACATTGAAAACCCGCGCCCGCCTGATCGAAGCCGCAACGGACATCGTTGCCGAAAGCAGCTTCACCGAATTGCGGGTGGAAGAGGTCGTGCGCCGCGCTGGCGTCGCCAAGGGCACGTTCTTTGCCCATTTCAAGGACAAGGACGCGCTTCTGGACCGGATGATCGGGCAAATCATCGACCAGCACCTTGATCAGATCAGCGGGCAAGACACGCCCAAAACGATTGACGAGATTCTGGACACCCTGACCCCGTTGATGCGGTTCATGGGCAGCGAGCGCACGGTGTTTGACGTCATCCTGCGCTATTCTGGTGCTGCATCCGTGGAGGAGATCGGCCCCATCGCAGCGACATTCGAGCGCTTCATTCACGTGCTGGCAGACTGGTTCGTCGACGGTCCCTTCCGTCAGGATGCAGACCCCGCCACGCTGGCGGAAGGGGTTCAAGCCTTCGTGTTTCAGGCGCTCGCGTTGAACTTCTGCGCCCTGAACAATCACCGCCCCGTTCGCGACCGTCTGCGCCCATATCTGGAACTGTGGTTAAACCCCGCCAAAACGCTTGATCCACAGGGCTAAAGCCCCTATACACCGCCCGTCCGGCACTCTTCCGAGTCGCACGGGCCTTTTCCTTTTGGGCTGTTGCCTTTCTTCGGCAACCATACAGCGCGGCGGAAAAGACAAAGAAACGACGGACTACCCTCCCGCGGGCGCATGACGGACCCGGTGAAGACGCGGAGCTCTTGGACGGCACCAACTTTGCGGACCAACCGCAAGCAGATAGGAGATGATCAGATGGACCTGATCGCACAGCTCGAGGCGGAACAAGTTGCCGCCCTGGGGAAAGACATCCCCGACTTCAAAGCCGGCGACACCATTCGCGTAGGCTTCAAGGTGACCGAGGGTTCGCGCACCCGTGTGCAGAACTACGAAGGCGTTTGCATCAGCCGTAAAAACGGCGCTGGCATTGCCGGTTCGTTCACCGTTCGCAAGATTTCCTTCGGTGAAGGCGTGGAGCGTGTATTCCCGCTGCACTCGACCAACATCGACTCGATCACCGTAGTTCGCCGTGGCCGCGTACGTCGCGCCAAACTGTACTACCTGCGTTCGCGTCGCGGTAAGTCGGCACGTATCGCTGAAGACACCACATACAAAGCCAAGAAAGCTTAAGGAGCGTCGATATGAAAAAGGATCTGCATCCCGACTACCACCTGATCGACGTCAAAATGACCGACGGCACCATCGTTCAGATGAAATCGACCTGGGGCAACGAAGGCGACACTCTGGCGCTGGACATCGACCCCACCGTACACCCGGCATGGACCGGCGGCGGCGCACGCCTGCTGGACACCGGCGGTCGCGTGTCGAAGTTCAAATCGAAATACGAAGGCTTTGGTTTCTAAACAAAGCTTCTTTCGAGACAGAAACGCCGCTTCATTCGAAGCGGCGTTTTTTGTTTGGGGCGCGAACTCTTGGTAAGAGTTCGGATCGGAATTTTGCAAAATTCCGGCCTAGCCCAGCCGCCACTTCCCCGCCTGATCCGGGAGCCACGCCTCGATCGCGGCGGTGGCCACCACATGCACCTGACCGGCGCTGTCTGTGTTCATGCCGCCTTTCACCGCGCGCACCTCGGCGCGGCCTCGGGGGAGTTCGGCGCGGACAACCTCCAAATCCACCTGCTCCGGGTCGGCCACGCCGATGGTCACGGATACGCGCATATCCTGATGGTCCAGACCCAGTGTCGAGAACAGAGTAATCGACGAATGATGCAGTGCGTCCTGCACCGCGCGACACGCCGCCTTGGTATAGTCCTGACCGTAAAGGTCATTGCCCATCCCCATTTCAAGGATCATGCGTTTCTCGCCCATCACGCGGCCTCCATCATGAAGGATACGGCAATGACGACATTGGCGATCAGCGTCTTCCCCACATGCGGCTTGTCAATGTCCAAGCCGCCGTGCTTCACGACGAACGAGATGTTGCCATAGGGAAACTCCTTGGCCAGCTGGCTGGTATCGACCTGATCGGGCTGTTGCACGGCGATTTCGACATCCACGATCATGTCGGCTTTCTCGAACCCGAACAGCTCGGCCATGTTGACCGAGTTATGCCAAAGCGCGTCCCGGATCGCGCGGGCGGCGGCCTCGGTATAGTCTTCGCGGCGCAGCGACGTGCCCATACCGAATTCAACAAGTACGCGTTTCTTTTCCATCGTGCCTCCTGAGGTTTTGTCCATGCTTACCGCAGCCGTGCTGTGATCATAGGGCCAGCTTCGCGAAAGAGTTGTACAATTTGGATTTGCGCCTCTTCCCCCTGCGAATGATGCGACATATAGTGGCCGAAAGAAAAAAACACTCAAGATACCGGGGATAGTGGCGTGGCACATATTATTGTTGTCGGGAACGAAAAGGGCGGTGCGGGCAAGTCGACCGTGTCGATGCATGTGGCGACCTCGCTGTCACGCTTGGGGCACCGGGTGGGCGTGCTGGATCTGGACTTGCGCCAGCAAACCTTTGGCCGGTTCATCGAAAACCGCAAGGTCACGATGGAGCGTGAAGGCACCAATCTGCCGACGCCCGAATACCACGATTTGCCCGACATTGACCCGTCCGAGCTGAAAGACGGCGAGAACCCGTATGACCGCCGCTTGGCGATGGCCATTGCCTCGCTCGAACACAGCCAAGACTTTATCCTGATCGACTGCCCCGGCTCGCACACCCGCCTAAGCCAAGTGGCGCATTCGCTGGCTGATACGCTGGTGACGCCGCTGAATGACAGTTTCGTGGATTTCGACCTGCTGGCGCATATCGATCCGACCTCGGGCAAGGTCACCGGCCCGTCAGTGTATTCCGAGATGGTCTGGAACGCTCGCCAGCTTCGCGCGAAAGCGGGGCTGAAGCCAATGGATTGGGTCGTCGTGCGCAACCGTCTGGGCGCACAGATGATGCACAACAAGAAGAAGATGGGCGACGCGATTGACGAACTGTCACGCCGCATCGGCTTCCGCGTGGCCCCCGGCTTTAATGAACGCGTTATCTTCCGCGAGCTGTTTACCCGTGGCCTGACCCTGCTGGACCTGCGCGACATTGGCGTTATGGGGCAGATGAACATCTCGAACGTGGCCGCCCGTCAGGAACTGCGCGAGCTGATGAAGGCCCTGAACCTGCCGGGTGTCGAGGTCAAAATCTGACGCAGCGCCCCCGCAGGCCGAATTCTCTTTTCGCAGGCATTTTCAGGGGCTAGGCTCGCCTCATGTTGCGTTATCTGATCACCCGCGCCCTGTCGCTTGGGGCCAGCCTGATCGTGGCCTCGCTGGTGATCTTCGCGATGATCGAGGTCATTCCCGGCGACCCGGCCTCGTTCATGCTGGGGCTGAATGCGTCGCCTGACACAGTCGCGGCCCTGCGTGATGATCTGGGCCTGAATGGATCCGTGACCACGCGCTATGTCAACTGGATCGGCGGGCTTTTAGTCGGGGATTTCGGCACGTCATATACCTATCGTGTACCCGTGTCCGAGCTGGTTCTGGAACGCCTTCAGGTATCCCTGCCGCTGGCCCTGTTTGCCCTGATCCTGTCCACGCTGATCGCCATTCCCGTCGGCCTGATCGCCGCCGCACGTCGCGGACAGATGACGGATTACACCATCATGGGCGCGACCCAGATGGGCATCGCGGTGCCGAATTTCTGGTTCGCCATGCTGCTGGTTCTGGTCTTCGCAGTGCAGCTACGCTGGTTCTCGGCGGGCGGCTTTCCGGGGTGGGACACTGGCATCAGCCCTGCGGTGAAAGCGCTCACCCTGCCCGCCATCGCGCTTGCCCTGCCGCAGGCATCGATCCTTGCGCGCGTCATGCGCTCGTCGCTCTTGGACGTGCTGCACCAAGACTACATGCGCACCGCCCGCGCCAAGGGGCTAAGCGTCGCGCAGGCCACCCGACGCCACGCGCTGCGCAATGCCATGATCCCGGTTCTGACCATCATCGGGCTGCAGTTCAGCTTCCTTCTGGCAGGCGCGATCATCATTGAAAACGTGTTCTTCCTGCCCGGCCTCGGGCGACTGATTTTCCAAGCGATCACCCAGCGCGACCTCGTTGTCGTTGAAAGCGTGGTCATGCTGTTGGTCTTCGCGGTCATCCTTGTGACTTTCCTTGTGGACGTGGCCTATGCGGTCGTGGACCCCCGGCTCAGGAGGCGCGCATGACCCGCCTACCCGCCCAGCTTTGGATCGGCGCTGTGCTTAGCGTTGTGCTCTTGGCCGCTGCGTTGATCTCGTTTCTGTGGACGCCTTATGACGTCACCGCGTTGAACATCGCGGACAAGCTGAAGGCGCCGTCGGCTGAGTATCTGCTTGGCACCGATCACTTCGGCCGAGACCTTCTGTCCATGCTGATGGAGGGCGGACGGATCTCCATCGCCGTCGCCGTCTTGGCCGTCGGCATCGGCTTGGGGCTAGGCGTGCCACTGGGCCTGATGGCCGCCGCCAATCGAGGCGGCTGGCTGGATGAAATCATCATGCGCGGCAATGACCTGATTTTCGCCTTCCCCTCTCTGGTCATCGCGATCTTGATCACCGCCACCTTCGGCCCGTCCGCCACCAACGCGATCATCGCCATCGGTATCTTCAACATCCCGGTCTTCGCCCGTGTCGCCCGCGGTGGCGCGCTGACCATCTGGACGCGCGAGTTCATCATGGCCGCCCGTGTGGCCGGAAAAGGCAAGGCCCGCATCAGTGTCGAGCACATCCTGCCCAACATCGCCAACCTGTTGATCGTGCAGGGAACCATCCAGTTTTCGTTGGGCATTCTGGCCGAGGCGGGGCTCAGCTATGTGGGCCTTGGCGCGCAGCCCCCCACCCCCAGTTGGGGTCGGATGTTGGCCGACGCGCAGACCATGATCTATTCGACCCCGCGCCTTGCCATCGCTCCCGGGCTAGCGATTGTCGTCATGGTGCTGGGGCTGAACCTGATGGGTGACGGGCTGCGTGATCTGCTGGATCCCCGGATCAGAAGGGCGCGCGAATGATTAAGATCCAGAACCTCTCGCTGTCGATCCACGAAACGCCCATCCTGCGCGATGTCGACCTGTCCATTGCGCCCGGTCAGGTGGTCGGGCTGGTGGGCGAAAGCGGGTCGGGCAAGTCGATGACTGCACTAGCATTAATGGGCCTTCTGCCCCGCGGGGCCGAGGTCTCGGGGCGGGTCATGTTGGACGAAACGGACCTGTCGACGCTAGACGAACCCGCGCTCTGCGACATTCGCGGTCGGCGGATTTCGATGATCTTTCAGGAGCCGATGACCGCACTGAACCCCGTAAAAACCATCGGCGATCAGGTGGCCGAGACGCTGCTGATCCACACGGACACCTCGAAGGCAGATGCCTTGCGCATCGCTGCCGAGAAACTGTCCCGCGTGGGCCTGCCGCAAGATCGCTTCCCGCTGGACCGCTATCCGCACGAGCTGTCCGGCGGCCAGCGTCAGCGCGTCTGCATCGCCATGGCCATCGCCCTGCACCCGGACCTTCTGATCGCGGACGAACCCACCACCGCGCTGGACGTCACGACGCAGGCGCAGATCCTCGATCTTCTGAAGGAACTCGTCGCCGAGGAAGGTATGGGCCTGCTGCTGATCACCCATGATCTGGCCGTGGTCGCCGGGATGGCCGATCACGTCGCGGTTATGCGCAAGGGCGAAATCGTCGAGCAGGGCGCGACCGAAACACTCTTTCGTACCATGTCGCACCCATACACGCGGCAGCTATTAGAAGCCTCCAGCCACGCCCCCGACGGCGCCGCGCGGCCCAGCGCCGCGCCGCTTCTTCAGGTTAAAAACGCCGTACGTGACTACCCCCTGCCCCGCACTCGCCTGTTTGGCCCTGCCCCGCAATTCCGCGCGGTGGATGGCGTCAGTTTCACGCTGAACACGGGGGAAAGCCTTGGGTTGGTGGGCGAAAGCGGCTGCGGGAAGTCCACGCTCAGCCGCGCCATTCTGGGGCTTGAGGCGTTGCAAGGTGGGGAAATTCTGTTGAACGGGACGCCCATCACACCCGATATGGACCCCGCTCGCCGTGCCGGGCTTCAAGTCGTGTTCCAAGATCCCTATGGCAGTTTCAATCCACGCTGGACGGTTGAAAAACTGGTCGCCGAGCCGTTCCATCTGCTGGGAAAGCGGCCCGAGAATTGGCGCGATCGTGCGCGGCACGCGCTGGCCGAGGTCGGCTTGCCGGGCGAGGCCATGACCCGTTATCCGCACGAGTTCTCTGGCGGCCAACGCCAGCGCATCGCCATTGCCCGCGCCCTGATCCTGCGCCCGGAACTGATCCTGCTGGACGAAGCTGTGTCGGCGCTGGATGTCTCGATCCGCGCGGATATTCTGGACCTTCTGGCCGACCTGCAAGCCAAGCACGGGCTGGCCTATCTGTTCATCAGCCACGACCTTGGCGTCGTGCGCAATGTCACCGACCGCGTGTTGGTCATGCGCGCGGGGCAGATCGTGGAAGAGGGCGAAACCGAGGCGGTCTTCACCCACCCACAACATGACTACACACGAAACCTGATAAACGCGGCGCCGGTCATTCCGCCCGCGTGGAGGACGGCTTGAATGGACGCGCTTTGGTTTAATCCCACAGAAATCCTGATTGGCGGAAGCTGGCAGAAGACAAAAGACACCTTACCGGTGGAGGATCCCTCGACCGGATTAGAAATTGCGCGCATCGGGCGTGGTACGGCGCAGGACGTGGACGCGGCGGTCTCGGCCGCCCGCGACGCGCTCGACAGCGACTGGGGGCGCATGACCGCGGCCGAGCGCGGACGCATCCTGACCCGGATCGGGCAGTTGGTTCAGACCCGCATCGACGACCTGACCGCTCTGGAAGCCCGCGATGTTGGCAAGCCCCTGACGCAAGCCCGCAACGATGCCATCGCACTGGCGCGTTACATGGAATTCTACGGAGGCGCGGCGGATAAGGTGATGGGCGAAACCATCCCCTATCTGGATGGTTACACCGTCTATACCCTGCGCGAACCGCATGGCGTCACGGGCCATATCGTGCCGTGGAACTATCCCATGCAGATCATCGGGCGCTCGGTCGGGGCGGCTTTGGCAATGGGCAATGCCTGCGTCTTGAAACCCGCAGAAGAGGCCTGTCTGACCGCGCTTGCCTTCGCGCGACTGGCCGAAGAAGCAGGCCTGCCCAAGGGCGCGCTGAACGTGGTGACCGGGCTGGGCGATGAAGCAGGTGCAGCCCTTTCCGCGCATCCCGACGTGGACCACATCAGCTTCACCGGCTCGGTCCCCGTGGGCGGTCTGGTGCAAGCCGCAGCGGCCCAAAACGTCGTACCGGTGACGCTGGAGCTTGGGGGCAAGTCGCCCCAACTGGTCTTTGACGACGCCGATCTGGACGCCGCCCTGCCCTTCCTTGTGGGCGCCTGCATTCAGAACGCGGGTCAGACGTGTTCGGCCAGTTCGCGCATCTTGGTGCAGCGCGGGGTCTATGATGAGGTCGTGGCGCGGATGGGGGCGGCCTATGACGCGCTGTGCGTGGGGCCGGCCGAGGCGGACCTGAACGTCGGCCCGCTGATCTCAGCCCGTCAAAAAGAGATCGTGACCGGTTTTCTAGCTCAAGGCTCTGATTTGAAAGTCGCTGGGCGCGGCCAGATCACCGACACTCCCAAGGGCGGTCACTACGTGGCCCCGACCCTCTTTGCCGACGTTCCGCCCAACCACCCACTGGCCCGTGACGAGGTCTTCGGCCCGGTGCAGGTCATAATTCCCTTCGACACCGAAAACGAAGCCACCCAGATCGCCAATTCCACCGACTTTGGTTTGGTCGCCAGCATCTGGACCGCCAATGGTGCCCGCCAGATGCGGCTGGCCAAACGTCTGCGCGCCGGTCAGGTTTTTATCAACAATTACGGTGCGGGAGGCGGCGTCGAATTGCCCTTCGGCGGGGTTGGCAAATCGGGCCACGGGCGCGAAAAAGGGTTTGAGGCGCTTTACGGGTTTTCGCAGCTGAAAACCGTCGCCGCAAAACACGACTGACAGGAGGCCCAATGGCCATCATCGAAACCTTCCGCCGGGTGATCGACCCAATTGACTGCGACATGCTGGGGCACATGAACATCAGCCGCTATTTCGGCTGCGTCTCGGATGCCGGTTTGGGCCTGATGACTGCCTTCGGGCTGGGACATGACCAGCTGACCGGCGGGCGCCGTCAGGCCTTTGCCATGGTCCACTCCGACGCCACCTATCACCGCGAGGTTCTTGCGGGCGAATGGGTCTATATGCGCTCGGGCATTGCCGAGGTTGGTCGCCGCTCGGCCACCTTCCAACACTGGATGTATCGCGGCACGGATGATGAACTGTTGTTCGACGTGACGGCGAAATGCGTCTTGATGGACCTTGAGGCCCGCAAGGCCACAGTGATCGATGAGGATCTGAAAGCCCAGATGCAAGCCTTCTTGGTCGAGAGTTAAATGGGGGCCGCGCTGAAGATCTCGAACCGGCAAGCGCGGCATCTTTGGCTGTCGACGAACCTGCTTTCGGCCACGCCGACCGGTGTGTTCGACCTGCAGGACATGATCTGGCGGCTGGGCTTCGTGCAGATCGACACGATCCGCAACGTTACCCGCGCGCATAATCACATCCTGTGGAGCCGCAACCAGAACATCCGCGAAGGCGCGATCTGGAAGCAGCTCTCGGGCCGCGCATTGTTCGAGCATTTCACCCATGATGCCAGCCTGATCGACATGCGCGTGCTGCCCTATTGGCGGCGTCAGTTTGACCGGCTGGGCGAATATATGGGTCGGTCGGAATGGTACCAATCTGGGCTTGGAAAAGCGCAGATCGCCGAGATCCGCAACCGCATCGCGCGCGAGGGGGCTCTATCCACCCACGCCTTCGACACAAAGGTTGAAAAGCGCGAGATGTGGGCGCGGCCTCCGCACAAGAAGGCGCTGGACCAGATGTGGTATGCGGGCGAGCTTGCCACATGCCACCGAAAGAACTTCGTGAAGTTCTATGATCTGGGCGAGCGGGTCTTTCCGTCCCATGATCCCGCCCCGGATCACAAGGCTGTCGATTGGCTGTGCCGCGGCGCATTGGATCGGCTGTCCTTTGGCACGACTGGCGAAATCGGCCGCTTCTGGGACGCCATGTCCGCGCGCGAGGCAAAGGTGTGGTGCGACACGGCCGCGCTGGTCCCGGTCGAGGTCGAAACTGCAGACGGCGGCAGCTACGCTGCCCTCGCGCCCGCCGATATAGAGGCGCGGTTGGACACACTCTCTGCCCCCACCTCGCGCCTGCGGATCCTCAACCCGTTCGATCCCGCCATCCGCGACCGCGCGCGGTTGGAGAAGCTCTTTGGCTTTGACTATCGCAACGAGATGTTCGTCCCGAAAGCCAAGCGCCGGTGGGGTTATTACGTCTATCCGTTGCTGGAAGGTGACCGCTTTGTTGGGCGGATCGAGCTAAAGGCGGATCGCAAGTCCGGTGAATTGACCGTCATCGGGTTCTGGCCGGAACCCGGCACCCGCTGGGGCAGCGCGCGTCACGCGAAACTGGATGCCGAACTCGCGCGATTCGCACGCTTCGCGGGGCTGTCTGCGACCAAGTGGCAGGTCATGCGCGCCTGACTTGCGCGCGGGCTGAATTGGGCGCAATCTGATCCTGCAATCAGGAGATGAATATGCGGCTTCACAATAAAACAGCCATCGTTACCGGCGGCGCATCGGGCTTTGGGGCCGGGATCGTTCGCAAATTCGCAGCTGAAGGCGCGCGGGTGATGGTGGCCGATCTGAATGACGAACTGGCCCGCGAGGTCGCTGCCGAAGTCGGCGGTGTGGCGCACCATGTGGATGTCTCGTCCGGCGACAGTGTCGCGCAAATGGCGCGGGCGGCGCACGAGCTGTGGGGTCATGTGGACATCGTGGTAAACAACGCAGGCATCACCCATCTGCCCAAACCGATGGAAGAGGTCGACGAGGGCGAATTTGACCGCGTCTTGGCCGTGAATGCCAAATCCGTTTATCTGACCGCCCGTTATTTCGTGCCGGGGATGAAGGCCGCGGGCACCGGGGCGGTGTTGAACGTCGCCTCGACCGCGGGGCTTAGCCCGCGCCCGAACCTGAACTGGTACAATGCCTCGAAAGGTTGGATGATCACCGCGACCAAGGCCATGGCGGTCGAGCTGGCACCGCATGGGGTGCGGGTGAACGCGATCTGCCCCGTGGCGGGCGAAACCCCACTTTTGTCCAGCTTCATGGGCGAAGACACACCAGAGATGCGCGCGAAGTTCATCTCGACCATTCCGATCGGCCGGTTCTCGACGCCCGAGGATATGGGCAACGCCGCCTGTTTCCTGTGCTCGGACGAGGCCAGCATGGTGACGGGCGTGGCGATGGAAGTAGATGGCGGGCGCTGTATCTGAGCTTGGCAGCTGGGGGTTTCACACCCCCAGACCCCCGTGGGATATTTGTAACAAGAAAAAGCAGAGGACGTGATGAAACCGGGACCAAAGAACCTGATCACCGATGTGGACGGACTGCGTGTAGGCAATGCCGATGATGCAGTGATCAAGACTGGCGCCACCGTCTTGGTGGGCGACGCCCCCTTCACCGCAGGCGTCCATGTCATGGGCGGCGCACCCGGCACGCGCGAGACGGATTTGCTGGCCCCGGATAAGCTGGTGCAGCAGGTGGACGCCTTGGTGCTCTCCGGCGGGTCGGCCTTTGGGCTAGACGCCGCGTCCGGTGTCGCAGATGCCCTGCGCGAGGACGGGCGCGGGTTTCAGGTGGGGGACCAGCATGTGCCCATCGTCTCGGGCGCCATCCTGTTTGACCTTTTGAACGGCGGCGACAAGGGCTGGGCGCAGAACCCCTATAAGGGGCTTGGGCGTGCGGCCTATGCGGCGGCGGCGGATGACTTCCTGATCGGCAGCCACGGTGCCGGGTTCGGCGCAACCACGGCTGGCCTGAAGGGCGGGCTTGGGTCCGCGTCCTTGGTGCTGGACAATGGCGTGACCGTCGGGGCCTTGGTGGCCGTCAATGCTTTAGGATCGGTCACGATGGGTGACGGGCCCGCGTTCTGGGCCGCCCCGTGGGAGTTTGGCGACGAGTTCGGCGCGCGTGGCATCGGCCAGCATGATCCCAGCATTGAGCCCCGCCCCGAGGCGCAGCTGGGCGAGAACACCACTATCGCCATCATCGCCACCGATGCAGATCTGGATCAGGCGCAGGCCACACGTCTGGCGACGGCGGCCCATGACGGCATGGCGCGCGCGATCCACCCCAGCCACACACCGTTTGACGGCGATCTGATCTTTGCGGCTGCGACCGGCAAGGTGGCCCTCGCAGATCCCGGATTTGATGCGCTGCGCCTTGGACACGCCGCCGCCACCTGCTTGGCCCGCGCCGTGGCCCGTGGTGTCTATGCCGCCCACGCTCATCCAAATGACACATTGCCCACTTGGGCCGACAAGTTTTCATGACGGGCTTTGGCCCATTTCAATAAGGAGGGACGCATGTCCTATTTTCGCACACTGGCGCTTGCCGCCACACTTTTGACGCCGGGAATTGCTCTGGCGGACGAGGTCTCGGACACTCTTAAATCCGCGTTGGAAGCCTATGAAGAAGGCGACCTGTCCTACGCGTTGGAAGAGTTGGAATTTGCCAAGCAGCTGATGCTGGAAATGAAAACCGCCGATCTGGCGACCTTCCTGCCCGAAGCACCCGAAGGGTGGACCCGCGAGGTCTCGGACGATGTCGCCACGGGTATGGCGATGTTTGGCGGCGGGTCGGGGGCGGAAGCCACCTATGCCCGCGAGAATGAAAGCTTTAGGATCATGATCATGGCTGACAACCCCATGGTGGGGGCGCTGTCCGGCATGATGGCCAATGCCAGCCTGATGGGCATGAAGCTTGAGCGCGTCGGGCGTCAGAAATACCTCAACCAAGACGGAGAGCTATCGGGGATCGTGGATGGGCGCATCCTGATCCAGGCCACAGGCGCGGATGTTGACACGATGAAATCCGTGCTGGCCGAGATCGACCATCGCGGGCTGGAAGATTTCGGGCGATAAGTCGGCCACCCAAGAGACCTGATCTGCTGATTTCTTGCGGCAAATACTTTGGTTTTCGAAGAATCTTGCGCGGGCTGATTGCCGCCCGCGCAACCCTTCAGAAAATGATCAAAAAAATGTATCCAATCGGGATGAATTCCAAGCTTGGATGCGCTATGTCCGATTCCAAGAGGACCGACGTCCTTGCGTTGAAATAAGTTAACATGTTAACATATGGACAGCTGCGACTGGATCAGGCATTCAGTCGGAACACGACTTGGGAGAAATGATCATGGCCGCAAACGCCTCCGCGCTGAAAAAGCTTCTGAAAGACCCGTCGCTGGTCGAAACCCGCGCCTATGTGAACGGCGCATGGGTGGATGCCAAGAATGGTGCAACCTTCGACGTGACCAACCCCGCCCGCGGCGAGGTGATTGCCCAAGTCGCAGACCTGTCGCGTGAAGAGGTGGCCGAGGCCATCGAGGCCGCTGACAAGGCCGGCAGCGAATGGGCCAAGCGCACCGCGAAAGAACGCGCCAACATCATGCGCAAGTGGTTTGAGCTGATGATGGAAAACCAGGGCGATCTGGCCACCATCCTGACCGCAGAAATGGGCAAACCCCTGGCCGAGGCCATGGGCGAGATTGCCTATGGCGCGAGCTTCATCGAGTGGTTCGGCGAAGAAGCCAAACGCATCTATGGCGAAACCATCCCCGGCCACCAGCCCGACAAACGCCTGATGGTGATCCGTCAGCCGATCGGCGTTGTCGCCTCGATCACGCCGTGGAACTTCCCGAATGCCATGATCACCCGCAAATGTGGCCCTGCGATTGCGGCGGGTTGTGGCTTCGTCGGTCGCCCGGCCGAGCTGACCCCGTTGTCGGCCACCGCACTGGCTGTGTTGGCCGAACGCGCAGGCGTGCCCGCTGGCGTCTTCAATATCGTGCCCAGCTCGAACGCCTCTGAGATCGGCAAAGAGTTCTGTGAAAACGCACTGGTGCGCAAGCTGACCTTTACAGGCTCGACCAATGTGGGCCGCATCCTACTGCGTCAGGCCGCTGATCAGGTTCTGAAATGCTCGATGGAGCTGGGCGGCAACGCGCCCTTCATCGTGTTCGACGACGCCGATCTGGACGCCGCCGTGGAAGGCGCGATCGCTTGTAAGTTCCGTAACAACGGCCAGACCTGCGTCTGCGCCAACCGGATCTACGTGCAAGAGGGTGTCTATGACGAGTTCGCAAAGCGTTTTGCCAAAGCCGTATCCGCCCTGCCCGTCGGCGATGGTCTGAACGAAGGCATCGCCCTTGGCCCGTTGATCTCGCCCGCCGCGGTCCAGAAAGTGCGCGAGCACGTGGCTGATGCGACCTCAAAAGGTGGGGAAGTGATCCTTGGCGGTAAAGAGCATGATCTGGGCGGCCTGTTCTTTGAACCCACCATCATCAAAAACGCCACCCGCGATATGGATGTCGCCACGGACGAGACCTTCGGCCCGATGGCACCGCTGTTCAAGTTCAAGGACGAAGACGACGTAATCGCACAGGCAAATGACACGATCTTTGGTCTGGCATCCTACTTCTACGCCAACAACCTGAGCCGCGTGTACAAAGTGGCCGAGGCGCTGGAATACGGCATCGTCGGCGTGAACACCGGCATCATCTCGACCGAGACCGCCCCGTTTGGCGGCGTGAAACAGTCGGGCCTTGGCCGCGAAGGCTCGCGCCACGGGATCGAGGATTTCCTCGAGATGAAATACATCTGTATGTCGGTCTAACCGGCAGTCGCGGCGGGACGTGTGACCATCACCGAAGACAGCTTGGTGATGGCGCGGGTCCAGGCCGCTTCTTCCTCGGGGCTTAGCTTCCCCTCCATCACCTCGTGCAACGCGGCCACAAGCGATTGGGCCGCGTTTTCCATGTGTTCCTCGCTTAAATGAAACCGCGCATGGCTTTGGGCCAGTTTCTGTGCCAGTTGCGCGAACGTGTCATAATCCGACAGGCTGCGCACGGTCGAGGCCAGCATGGATGCAAACATCTCTTTCTGCTTGCGGAACTCACCGCTGAACAACTGTTCGACCTCAGGCATCCGCGCAAACAAATGCGCATAGAACTGATCCGTCAACTCCGCCTTCCGGGCAAAGATGCGGGCAAAACTGGATTGAACGAGGGCGATATCAGTGCTGTCCATAATGAGTGACCTTTAAATACGCGGAACCCCAGTATCATGCCCACCGATTAAGGTTTGGTTTCCCCCGCCGCCCGCTTCTTACAAAACTGATTCAAATCTGTCGCGCAGCCGTCAAATTCCCCCGCCATCCCTGCTCCACCTTTATATGAACCAAGGATTTTGGCATGACCGCACGCTTGATGTGTCTGACCTCCGCCCTCGCCCTGACCGCCGGTGCGGCAATGGCCGAGATGAACTTCAACCGCATCGCATCCTTCCCCGTCGTGAAGAACATGGCCGAGGGTGAGGACACCACCCGCGAAACCAGCCCCGAGATCATCGACGTCACCGCCGACGGCATGACGCTGGTCTATACCGACAGCCCGCTGGGCGTTCTGGGCCGCATCGACATCACCGACGCCGCCAACCCCAAGCCGCTTGGCAACATCGCGCTTCCGGGCGAGCCGACCTCGGTCGCCGTGATCGGCGGGACCGCATTTGTGGGCGTGAACACCTCGGAAAGCTACACCGCGCCGTCGGGTATGCTGAACGTCATCGACGTGCTGACGGGTGAAGAGCAGGCATCCTGCGATCTGGGCGGTCAGCCGGATAGCGTCGCCAAGGCACAAGACGGCAGCTTCATCGCCGTTGCAGTTGAAAACGAGCGTGACGAAGACCTGAACAACGGCGTGATCCCACAAGGTCCGGCTGGCGATCTGGTCATCGCACGCCTAAAGGACGGCATGCTGGACTGCGGCGGCATCACCCGCGTCGACCTGACCGGTCTGGCAGACGTTGCCCCCTCTGATCCCGAGCCCGAACATATCGACATCAACGCCGAGGGCGAGATCGTCGTCACGATGCAGGAAAACAACCACATCGCGGTTGTGTCGAAGGACGGCAAACTGCTGAGCCACTTCTCGGCCGGGGCCGTGGATTTGGACGACATCGACGCCACGGACGAGCGCGGCGCGCTGATCTTCACCGAAAGCCAACAGGGCCGCAAACGCGAGCCGGACGCGGTGAAATGGCTGGACAATGACCACTTCGCCACCGCCAACGAAGGCGACTATGAAGGTGGCTCGCGCGGCTGGACGATCTTCCATCAGGACGGAACCGTCGTCTACGAAAGCGGTGTCTCGTTCGAGCATGCCATCGTACAGATCGGCCACTATCCGGACAAGCGGTCGGACAGCAAAGGCGTCGAGCCTGAAAGCGTGACCGCTGCCACCTATGGCGACATGGAGCTGGCTTTTGTTGGGTCCGAGCGCGGCTCGATCGTGGGTGTCTATGACGTCGCGGATCTGGCCAACCCGGTGCTGAAACAGCTGCTGCCCTCGGGCGTTGGGCCGGAAGGCTATGTGACCATCCCCGGGCGCAACCTGCTGGTATCCGCCAACGAAAAAGACCTGATCGAAGATGGCGGCGCGCGTGCGCATGTCATGATCTATGAACTGCAGGACGCTCCTGCCAGCTATCCCATGCTGACCTCGGAAGGCGCGGATCAGCTGATCGGCTGGGGTGCAATCTCGGGCATGGTTGCCGATGAAGATGGTATCGTCTGGGCCGTGTCGGACAGCTTCTATGGCTTCCAGCCTTCGATCTTCAAGATCGATACGAACGCCACCCCCGCTCGCATCACCGACGTGATCCGCATCACCCGCAACGGCGCCCCCGCGCAAAAGCTGGATCTCGAAGGCATCACGCTGGACGGCAAGGGTGGCTTCTACGTCGCCTCGGAAGGCCGCGCCGAACGCCTAATCCCGCACGCGATCTATCACGTGAAGGCCGACGGCTCGATCAAGAACCTGAAGGGCGAGATCGGCATCCCGCCGGAACTGGCCGCGGTCGAGAAACGCTTTGGATTTGAGGGCATCACCAAGGTGGGCGACACCCTGTGGATGGCTGTGCAGCGCGAATGGAACGACGACCCGAAGAACCACGTGAAACTGGTTGCCTATAACCTTGAGACCAAGGAATGGGGCGCCGTGCATTACCCGAAAGCTGAACCCGCCACCGGTTGGGTTGGCCTGTCGGAAATCGTGGCGCACGGAGACTATTTCTATGTGATCGAGCGTGACAACCAGCACGACCACCGTGCCGTGACCAAAAAGATCTATCGCATCCCGGCCGCCGACATGGTGCCCGCACCGCTGGGCGGAGACCTGCCGGTTGTTTCGAAAGAAGAAGTGCGCGACCTGCTGCCCGACCTGACCGCGACCGGAGGCTACGTTCTGGACAAGGTCGAAGGTCTGGCGATCGCCGCCGACGGTACCGCGTGGGTGTCGACCGACAATGACGGTGTGGACGACCACTCGGGCGAGACCATGTTCTTCAACATCGGCAAAATTGATGACGCCGTGGTGAACTGATTAGGTCTATAAAAAGCGAGGACAGGGGGCCATTCGGCCCCCTTTTTCTGTTTCGCACTCCGCTTGACGGATGCAGCGCCCCATCCTACGTTCCCATCGCTGCCCCAGCCGGGGTGGTGACATTCTCAGGGCGGGGTGGAATTCCCCACCGGCGGTAAGTTTTTTTGCGGATTCATATTCATGTGTCTCGCAAATCAAACACACTTAGTTTGAATTGCGAGGCCGTTGAGCCGCACAAAAAACAAAGCCCGCGAGCGCCTCGTGTTTCTGGCGAAACACTTGGGTCAGCAGATCTGGTGCAACTCCAGAGCCGACGGTTACAGTCCGGATGGAAGAGAATGGGTTGGGGTGCGCGGGGTTCCCGTGTGCCCTGTCCTTCTGCCTTGGGTCATTGCGTAAGGAAGAAAGGACATCTCGCATGACTCAGTCAACTTTTCTAACTCAACCTGCCCGCGCGGCGGGGTTAATGGTATTGGCGGGCGCGACGTTTGCGCTGGTCAATACGGGGTTGCAGTCGGCAACCATGGGCAAGGGCGCGTCGGCCCCTGCCGTCACTTTCTGGCAATATCTGATTGCGCTTGGCTTCTACCTGCCATGGGTGTTTCGCCACCGTGCGGCGGTGATGAAAACCGGGCAGGTATGGTTGCATGTGCTGCGGGTCGCTTTGGCGGCGGGCGGTGTTCAACTGTGGACGCTGGGGCTGGCGCATGTGCCGATCTGGCAGGCGATTGCGCTGATCCTGTTGTCGCCCTTCTTTGTGACCGTCGGCGCGGGGCTGGTCCTGCGCGAGGACGTCTCGGTCCATCGTTGGGGCGCGGTGGTGCTCGGCATTATCGGCGGGGCGATTATCCTAGAACCATGGTCGGATCGGTTCGAGCTGGCCGCCCTTCTGCCCGTAGGGGCGGCGGCGCTGTGGGCGTCAAGTTCCGTCGTGACGAAGTTCCTGACCCATCGTGACAGCACGGAAACGATCACCATCTATCTGCTGCTGCTTCTCAGCCCGATCAACGCGGGTCTGGCGCTGAGCACCGGGTTTACGCTGCCCGCGAATGCGATCTGGCTGGTGGTGGGCGCGGGACTTCTGACGGCCTTTGCGCAACACGTGCTCGCCCGCGCCTATGCGATAGCGGATGCTGCATTTTTGCAGCCGTTTGATCACCTGAAACTGGTGTTCAACGTGGTGCTGGGCTTTGTGGTGTTCGGTTTCCTGCCCACCGGCTCCATGTGGATCGGTACGGCGATCATTCTGGCGGCCAGCTTTTGGCTGTTGGAACAAGAACGGCGCGGGGCAACTGCTTAACCAAAACTCTTGCAAGAGTTTTGCCCGGAATTTTCGAAAATTCCGGTGACATACAGAAAGGGCGCGGAATCTCCGCGCCCTTCGTTACGTCTGAGGTGTCGGATTAGGCCTCGATGGCCTTGGCTTCGACATCATTCTTGCCGGCAATTTCGATCCGGCGCGGCTTCAGTGCTTCCGGCACTTCGCGGATCAGGTCGATATGCAGCATGCCATTCTCATGGGTTGCGCCCGAGACACGGACGTGATCGGCCAGATGGAACCGGCGTTCAAACGCACGGGTGGCGATGCCACGGTGCAGATAGGTGCGCTCATCCTCGGCAGCTTTCTTGGCCGAGACAAACAACGCCTTATCGCGAAGCTCAACCGACAGTTCATCTTCGGTGAACCCAGCCACAGCGATCGAGATACGCCAAGCGTCTTCGTTGGTTTTCTCGATGTTATACGGGGGATAGCTGTCGCGGCTGACATCATTGGTCAGAACCCGGTCCATCAGGTCGGCGATTTGGTCAAAGCCAACGGTGGCACGGTAAAGGGGCGACATATCAAAATTACGCATTTTTGGTGTCCTTTCGCAAAGCGACATATGTGGGGCCTTCCCAATTGGGACAGGCAATTCACGGACCCGCCCGGCGGCATCCGTAGAATAGAGATATGTCGGGAAAAGACGGGTTCAAGACCCTAAAATGCACGAGGTCACGGACGCACGAACTTGGCCCCTCCGGGCCCTGCCGCGCCGGTGCCCACCCGTCGAACCGTCGGCGCCTTCACTGTCTCGATCCGCTCGATCACGCCATTATCCGTGGCCAGCATCTCGTACATTTCGGCCAACGGCGCTTCCAGATCGGTGCCCAGGGACACTGGGATGTCCCGCACCATCGCCTTGGCCGAAATCACAGACACAATCCGCGGCTCTCCGCCTTCGATGACAAACACCGGAGCACCGGACGAGCCATAATCCACGATGCAGCTTAGCACCAACGTTCCGCCCTGTCGTGCCAGCACCTTACAGGTTTCCTGCAGCGACGGGCTTTCCATGCGGTCATGGGCATAGGACACAACGCCAACCTCTGCCCCCTTGCGCGGGCGCGAGAAGGTTTTGAACGGTGTCACGGACATATTGCGGATCGGTTTGTCCAGCTCAAGCAGGGCCAGATCGGTTGCCACGCGGGTCGGGCCTTTCTCGGGCAAGAACTCGAAATCCGGATGCACGACAGCGCGTCGCACCCCGCGATAGGCCGAGGCACGCCCGCCGCGCCAGCCCGCCAAAAATTCGACTTCCGACAGCTTAAAGCGCTCTCCGCTGTCGCGATCAAAGAGACAATGCGCAGCCGTCAGCACAAGATTTTCGTCGATCAAAGATCCAGTGCAGAAGCTGCTTCCACCGATGTTCAGGCGTCCGACCGCTTCCCAGCCTTTGCTGTCATCCCCTGTCATCAAGGTGCGCAAAGGCGAGGGGTCGGATGCCCCCAAAGGTCCGGCCAGCAACAATGCGGCCGACAAGAATGCCACAAGATACTTCATGTTCAACTGCCTAATGCGGGCAGTTTCTCTGCCCATTGGGCTATATCTAAGGCGAAAACAGACGGTTACGAAAGGATTAATGCGCCGCTGGTTGTATTTTGCGCGGTTTTGGGCCGCCAGTTGCCCAGTCCAAAAGCTCGACCGTGTGAACCACGGGGATGCCCGTGCCTGATCCGATCTGCATCATGCAGCCAATATTGCCCGCTGCGATGATTTCGGGTGACTTGGCCTCCAGATTGGCCACCTTGCGCTTTTTTAGTTCTTTCGAAATCTCGGGCTGCATCAGGTTATACGTTCCGGCAGACCCACAGCACAGATGCGGATCGGCGGGCTCGACCACTTCAAACCCGGCCTTTTTCAACAGCGTTTTCGGGTGGGTTTTCACCTGTTGGCCGTGCTGAAGGCTACAAGCCGAGTGATAAGCCACCCGCAGATCCATCTGCGCCTCGGGCAGGTCCAGCGTCATCAACAGCTCGCTGATATCCATTGCCATGCCCGACACCGCCGCTGCGTCCTCGGCCAGCGCGTCGTTGCGGAACATGAAGCCGTAGTCCTTGACCGTGGTGCCGCAGCCCGATGTGTTGATCACGATCGCGTCCAACCCCTCGCCGCGCTTTTCACGCATCCACGCGGCAATATTCGCCGCCGCCTGCGCGTGGCTTTGATCTTCTTTGCCCATGTGATGGGTCAGTGCGCCGCAACAGCCCATGCCCTTCGCCACGACGACCTCGCAGCCCAGACGGGTCAGCAGGCGGATGGTGGCGTCGTTGATATCCGTGTCCAGCGCCTTTTGTGCACAGCCGGTCAGCAGCGCCACACGTTTCTTGCGCTCACCCTTGGCCGGGAACACCTGTGGCGCGTCATTGGCGGACTTGCGTGGCAGCTTGGGCGGCGCCATTTCCAACATCGCCTCAAGCCGCGGATCGGGCATGAACTTCCGCAAAGGCCGCGCCAGTCGCGCGCCCTGCATGGCCAGCCGGAACCGCCCCGGATAGGGAATCACCTGCGCCAGCGTCCAGCGCAGCAGCCGGTCAAACAGCGGGCGTTTATAGGTCTTTTCGATATGCGCCCGCGCGTGGTCGATCAGGTGCATATAATGCACGCCCGACGGGCAAGTCGACATGCAGGCCAGACAGGACAGGCATTTGTCCACATGCTCGACCGTTTTCTTATCGGCAGGCCGCCCGGCTTCCAGCATATCCTTGATCAGATAGATCCGGCCACGCGGGCTGTCCAACTCGTCCCCCAGCACCTGATAGCTGGGACAGGTCGCGGTGCAAAACCCGCAATGGACGCACGAGCGCAAGATCTCGTTCGCGCGTTCGATGGCAGGGTCTTTCAGCTGCTCGGGCGTGAAATGGGTCTGCATGGCTTAAGCTCCCATCAGGCCGGGATTAAGGATCCCGTGCGGGTCGAATTTCTGGCGAAGGCCGCGGGTCAAAGCGGCAATCGGGGCGGGTTCGGGCTGGAAGACGGGAACAGTGGCCCGCACTTCCGCAGGGGCACGCACCAAGGTGGCGTGGCCACCCATCTTTGCCAGCTCAGCCCGCACGCGCGCGGCGCCCCCATCGGTCTGATCCGCGATGTGCAGCCAAACAAGCCCGCCGCCCCAGTCGTAGATCGCTTGAGGCGCGAGGTCTTCTAGGGCGGCAACCAACCGCGGGCCATCCGAAGGTTTGACCGAGATGCGCCAAACGGCACCGTCACGATCCGCGAAGGCACTGACATCCCGGATCTGTGTCCAAATATCAGCGGACGCAGCCCCCGAAACGGGCTGGAACCCGGCCAGAGCGCCATTCGCAAGCTCTGCCGCACGATACGCAACAGAAGCCTCAAGCCCCTCAATCCGCACAAAGGTCTTCCCACCGGCAAACGCAGCGCCCGTCACATCGAAGGGCGAGCCCAGCGCAGCGGACAGGCTTTCGACCGCCTGCACAGCGGTCTGACCCTCGCCCACCAGAGTGGTTTCGGTTTCAGGAATGGCCATCACCTTCATGCTGATTTCGGTCATCACGCCCAGTGTGCCCCAACTGCCCGCCATCAGCTTGACCAGATCATAGCCCGTCACGTTCTTCATGACGCGCCCACCGTTTTTCAACACACGGCCCATCCCGTCGACAAACCGCACGCCAAGGCAGAAATCCCGCGCAGCCCCGACCTGAATGCGGCGTGGACCGGACGCGTTGGTTGCCACCACGCCGCCAATGGTCGAGACGCCTTCAGTACCCAGCAACCCGCGCAGATCGGATGGCTCAAAGGCCAGCCGCTGCCCTTCCTTGGCCAGAAGCGCGTCGATCTCCTCCAACGGCGTGCCTGCCTTCGCCACAAGGGTCAGCGCGCCCGGCTCATAAAGCGTCACGCCCGACAGCCCAGCCGTGGAGATCCGCGTCCCCTCAACCGGCGCGCCAATATCACGCGTCCCGCCGCCCACAATCTTAATCGGCCCCTCTGAGGATTGGATTAGATCGGACAGGTCTTGTTCACTCGTTGGAGTTCTTCGCATTTTCTTGTCTCAAATATCTCGGGGTAGGCGCGGATCGCAGATCAAGCCGTAGGGGCAGAGCCCCTATCCGGCGCGTCGGGTTTCAGTGACGTTCAGGGGGAAGACCTTGGCCGGATTCAGAAGCCAAGCAGGGTCGAACACGTCCTTGACCTGCAGCTGAATTTCCAGATCGTCATCGCCATATTGCGACACCATCAGGTCACGCTTTTCGACGCCCACACCGTGCTCGCCGGTCAAGCAGCCACCGACCTCGACACAGAGGCGCAGAATGTCGGCGCCAAAGGCCTCGCATTTCTCAAGATCGCCGGGCTTGTTGGCATCAAACAGGATCAGAGGATGCATGTTCCCGTCGCCCGCATGAAATACGTTGCCCACGTCCAGCCCGTACTCCTTGCTCATCTCGCCAATACGGCGCAGCACCAAAGGCAGCTCGGACACCGGGATCGTGCCATCCAGACACATGTAATCGTTGATCTGCCCCATCGCACCAAAGGCGGACTTACGACCCAGCCAGATCTTCGCGCTTTCTTCGGCCGAGGTACTTTCGCGCACTTCCACCGGGTTATGACGCTTGGCGATCTCGATGATGCGCGACAGCTGGTCGTCGATCTCGGCCGCGGACCCCTCGACCTCGATGATCAAAAGCGCTTCGCAATCGGGATAGCCCGCGCCGGCGAACGCCTCGGTCGCGCGGATGCAGGGGCGGTCCATGAACTCGATCGCGACAGGTAGGATGCCGGATTTGATGATGTCGGAGACGCAATGGCCCGCGACTTCGTTGCTATCAAACCCGACCAGCACCGGACGCGCCCCTTCTGGCTTGGCGAGGATGCGCAAGGTGGCTTCGGTCACAACGCCAAGCTGACCTTCCGAGCCGCAGATCAGCCCCAGCAGGTCCAATCCGCCTGCATCCAGATGTGCGCCGCCGATCTCGACCACCTCACCATCGGCCATGACCATGGTCACGCCCATCAGGTTGTTGGTGGTCACGCCGTATTTCAGACAATGTGCGCCACCAGAGTTCATCGCGATGTTGCCCGCAATCGCACAGGCCAGTTGCGAGGACGGATCGGGCGCGTAGAAGAATCCGTCTTCTTCAACAGCACCCGTGACAGACAGGTTAGTGCGCCCCGACTGCACGCGGATGAAGCGGTTGTCATAGTCGGTTTCCAGCACATCATTCAAACGCGCCACGCCAAGGATCACGCTGTCTGCCGTGGGCAATGCGCCGCCCGCAAGCGATGTCCCTGCCCCGCGCGGCACAACGGGCACGCCTTCCTCATGGCAGATACGCATCACCGCTGACACCTCGTCGGTTGAGGTCGGCAACACCGCGCAGAGCGGTGGGCATTTATAGGCCGTCAGCGCATCGCATTCATAGGCACGGGTCTGGATCGGGTCATGCACCACGGCCCCTTGCGGCAATACAGATTGCAGCCGCGCAACGATGTGATCTTTGCGCGACAAAACGCGGGAACTTGGCTCCGGCATCTGCATGAGAATCCCTCCAAACTAAATTGGTAAAAAAATATAACCAATTTTTCACTTTAGCAACAACAAGGAACGGCTTATGCGTGAAACATGACTTTTGCTGAGCGTTTCGCCCTATTTTCGCTGCTTGATCTGGCCGCCGTGGCATTGATCTTACTGGCTTGGCTTGCGATCGGACTGCGTATTGAGAGCGCCACGAACGAAAAACAATCCACATCCAAGATCGTGGCCCAGTATCGGCGCGACTGGATGGTCCAGTTCATCACGCGCCAACCCCGTATCTTTGACAGCGCGATCCTGTCCAGCTTGCGCCAAGGGGCAAGTTTCTTCGCCTCGGCCACAATGATCGCCACGGGTGGTGGGCTGGCCCTGCTTGGCAATACTGAACGGTTGCGCGGTGTTGCGCACGACTTGACCCAAACCAGCGCACCGGAACTGGTCTGGGAGGTGAAGATCCTGTTGGTCATTCTGTTTCTCGCCAATGCGTTTTTGAAATTCGTCTGGTCGCACCGGCTGTTTGGGTATTGCGCGGTGGTCATGGCGTCAGTGCCCAACGATGAAACCGACCCGACCGCCCTGCCCCGCGCCCGCAAAGCAGGAGAGATCAACATCACCGCGGCACGCAGTTTCAACCGGGGACTGCGCTCGGTCTATTTCTCGATGGCCGCGTTGGCCTGGCTAATCGGACCAGTTAGCCTGATCTTCGCAACGCTCTTTACGTTTGCGGTGTTGTGGCGACGCGAGTTTGCCTCTCACTCGCGCTCGGTGCTGATGCAACCTGACACCTGATCCGTTTAGGGATCGCGCCGCGCTGCGCCACCACGGCCTTCCCAAAGCCAAGCAAATACCAAAGCAAAACCCGCCAAAACCAACATGGCCCACGGCGGTGCCAAGGGGCGCAGGCGGATTGCGGTGGTGACATAAGCGTCGCGCGGGGTGTAGCCCAGCCATCCGCGACCCGACGCGGGTTGACCAACTCGTACCGCACGCAAACTGGGTAAACCGTCTTCGATGCGCATCACAGCTCCGCGGCTTGTGGCCAGCACCGGTTGAAGCAAATCGCGGCGCGCTAGGGGATTGCTGAACTCGACCGATGTTGCCGCCCCGCGCACTACGACAGTCGACAACTCTCCCTGTTCGATATGGAACAGCCCCGTCGCATCGGTGGCAAACGGCGTTTCAAACACGCCGGGTGCGGCTTGGGACAAGGCGGTGGTGGCACCTTCCCCGCTCGGAGCAGTGACGGTCACCTCGGGCAATTCGAGTAACATCGTATTGCGCCGGATCACAAGCCCGTCCTCGGTCGCAATGGCCGACAGGGCCTCTTCCTCCAACTCGGGTTCGCGCATCAGCCAATGGGCCAAGCGGCGCAGAAGCTCCAACTGAGGTCCTCCGCCCTCATGCCCCCGCGCCCACAGCCACGCGTGGTCCGACGCCAGCAGAGCAACGCGCCCGTCGTCACTGTGATCCACCATCAAAAGCGGTGCATCATCTGGCGCGGACAGGATCACGTGGCCGCGCTGCGGTAAAACCTCAATATGGCGCATCCACGGCCCCCAGCCGCCTTCTGGCGCATGACGTGACAAATCGCGCGTCACCGGATGGCGTTGGCCGTCATCAGTGACAACAGGCTTAAAGGGTTGTTCGAACAACCGTCCCGTCGGCGTCGCGGGCATGATATCTGCAAGCGCCGTGCGCCCGATGCTATCTGCACTGGCCATAGACGGGCCCGCTGCGATCAGCACCGCCCCGCCCCGCTGCACATAATTGCGCACACTCGCCAAATACCCACCGGGCAGAATGCCCCGCAATTGGTAGCGGTCGAAGATGATCAGATCGAACTCGTCGATCTTTTCGACAAACAGTTCCTGCGTGGGAAAGGCAATCAGGCTGAGCTCACTGACCGGCACGCCATCCTGTTTCTCAGGCGGACGCAGAATGGTGAAATGCACCAGATCCACCGCGCTGTCAGATTTCAACAGATTGCGCCACGTCCGCGTCCCCGGATGCGGAGTGCCCGAGATCAGAAGCACTTGAAGCCGGTCGCGCACGCCGTTCAGCTCGATCACCACCTCGTTGTTGCGCCCGGTCAGTTCGCCGTCCTCTACGGGAAGCGTCACGTGGATCAGATTGCGGCCGGCATGTTCCAGCGTCAGCGGCATCACAATCTCTGCACCATCGCCTACAGGAACATCGGCAAGGGGTACGCCATCATGGGACACGGACAGGACCGCAGGGGGCAGTCCATCAGGAAGATTGCCAAGGGTCTCGACCTTCAGGCGCAGTTCAATCTGTTCGCCCAGAATGGCAAAGGCCGGCGCATCCGTGACGCTGACCCGCCGGTCCCAATCCTGCGCCCTGCCCGAGATCATCGCATGCACAGGCACAGGCAAACCGGGCGCGTTCTGCAGATCATGCACGACGCCATCCGTGATCAGCACCACCCCTGCAAGGCGGTTGGCTGGAAGCTCGGCCATCGCCTTTTTTAGGGCGGTCATCAACCGCGTCCCCTCGGCCTCCCCTTCACCTTCGGGTGCAAACTCGGACAGCTGCCGCCACACCGCGTCGAGCGATGGGCGGGCGGCGATTTGCGCCAGTATATCGTCGCGCGCCAGTTGGTTCTGTGCGGGGCGATCTGACAAAAATTGCGAAGGGCTGTCATCCTCCAGCACCAGCAGGATATCCGTCAGCAGATCGCGTTCCTCTTGCTGAAGCGATGGACCAGAGAGCGCCGCCAGAAGGACTAAAGCCGTCGCAGCCCGCAACGACCACCCTGCCAGCCCGCGCCACAGGGCAACCGCAAGCGATACGGCAGCCAGCGCCGCCAGAACAGCAATCACCAACCACGGCAGGCCGGGCGCGAATTGCAGCGACAGCGCACTCATTCGCCCAACCTTTGCAAAAGCGCAGGCACGTGGACCTGATCGGATTTGTAGTTTCCGGTCAGCACATGCATCACCAGATTGATCCCGAACCGCAGCGCCATTTCCCGTTGCCGCTCGCCCGCCTGCCCGCGTCCCACGGGGAACATCGGGCGTCCATCGTCGCGAATGGCCCAGGCACCGGCCCAGTCATTGCCGCCAACGATCACCGGCGTCACCCCATCATTCAGATTGCGAAACGGCATCCCCTCGGCGCGCTCGGCGTTGGGGGGCGGGGCTTCGGCCCAGACGGGGCCGCGATTTCGACCGGGGAATTCTTGCAGCAGGTAAAAGCTGCGGGTCAGCACGTGGTCATGCGGCACCTGATCCAGAAGCGGCAGGTTCAACGGCAAGGCCACCGCGCGCAGGCGGCGGCTGGCGGCGGAATCTCCACCCGTGCCGGCATCGCGCGTGTCAAACAGGATCAACCCGCCCGCCGCCAGATAGCGTTTCAGCCGCAGGATCGCATCGGGGCTAGGTATGGGCGTCGTGTCGGTTAAGGGCCAATAGAGCAGCGGATAGACGGACAGGTCGTCGACCTCAACATCCACGCCCACAGGCCGCGCGGGTTCGACCGAGGTGCGCAGAAACAGTTGATCCGACAGACCAAGCAAACCGGCCCGCGCCACCTGATCCACAGCAGGGTCCCCGCTTTTCACATGGGCAAGCGTGACAATGCTGGCGGCGTCCAAGACGCTGGGTGGCGTCTCGGTCTGCGCATCCGCAAGCTGCGACGTAGCAAGCAGCGCGATCCCGGCAACCACCCCGGTCGCGAACCGCCGCGCGCCCGGAAGCAATCGTCCCGCCAGCCAGAGCGTCAGCAAAACATCAAGCGCGCCCAAGACCAACGCCAATGCCAACAACCACGGGCCGAACTCCTGCTGGGTTTCTTCAACCTGCCAGCTTGGTGCCAAACGCGCGGGCCAGTCGACGCGCTCCAGCACGCTGTCCGCGCGCAGCACATTTACCGCCTGTACCCGGTCCCCATCCGCATAAAGCCCCGGCGGAAGATCAGGCCCGGCGGGATCCACCAGTTGCGGCCCGGGCACTCCCGCAGCTGCATCTTGAGGCAACAGCTGGCCGAACCCGTCCAATACGTGGGTGGCGACCCATGTGGTCCCCTCCAACGCAACGCCCTCGCGCGCGCTGCCTTGGGACGAGACCGCCAAGCGCTCCAACATCTGCACAAACAGTCCCGAGAACGGCAGCGAAGACCATTCGGCGTTGGCCGAGACATGGAACAACACCACCTGCCCCGCGCCCAGCGCACGGCGGGTCACGATTGGGGTGCCGTCAGACAGGGTGGCAATCGTGCGTTCGGCCAAATCTGGGCCGGGCTGGGCCAAGATCTGCGCCTCGACCTGCACATCATCCGGGACGGGCAACCCGAAGAACGGCGAGTCTTCTGTGAACGGCGCCATGGTGCGCGGGTCGCCCCAGCTCATCGCGCCGCCGACCACACGCCCGCCTGCGCGCAAGCGTACGGGCAGCAGCGTGTCCTCGACCCCCTGCCCCAGATCGGCAGAGGCCAGCTGTGGCCCCGCGAACCGCAGCAACAGCCCGCCATCCGTGACCCAATTGGTCAAAGCCTCACGATCTGTGTCCGAAAAGCTGGCCACATCCGGCAGGATGATCACATCTGGCCCCGCCTTGATCAGTTCAGATAACGCGGGCAGCTCGATGGTCTCGGCGGTCGTTACCAAAGCCTCGCGCAGGTAGTGCAGCGGCGACAGAAGCTCCAACCCTTCACGCTCGCCCACCGTGTTCAGCAGCCCAACCTTCCGACGGCGCAGACTGTCATCGGCAAGAGTAACGGCCCCGGCAGCCCGATGATCCGCGATCTGAATGCGGTCGATCCGGTTGCGGAGTTCACTGGGAACGGTCAAGCGAAGCTCCGCCCGATTGGTTCCGCTGTCGAAGGCGACAGGGGTCGAGAGCAACACACGCTCGATCCCCTCCGGGTCCGGACCCAGCGCCTCGACGGTCAGGTCAGTTGCAGGGGCGGGGCCAGTGCTCAGCACCGACAGTACCAGATCACCGCCGTCCAGTGTGGCAGGCAGAATGCCAATGCGGGCCGATGGGGGCTCCAACACCTCCACAGCGCCCATTTGTTCGAAATGTGAAATCAGATCCGCACGGCCCGCACGCGCGACCCCGTCCGAAATCCACAGCACATCCGCAGATCCCTGCGCGCGGACCCAGTCCTCCGAAACCGCATAAGGTGCATCCCATGCCACCGGAGACTGCCCCGAAAGCGCAGATTGCCACGCGTCTGCCGTCTGCCACACGGTGTCCTGATCCACATCCACGCGCCCCACAGAACTTGCCAAAACAAGGGAAACTGGGCGCGCGGCCGCCTGTGCTTGCTCAAGCCTCGCTTCGATCACCTGCATCCGCTGAGACCAGTCCGACGCGGCGGGCCAGTAGTCATCGACAAATATCAAAAGCCGCCCAGTCCTGCCCGGCGCGTTATCCGGGTTCAACACCGGGCCAGCAAACCCGATGATCATCGCAGCCACCACCAAAAGTCGCAAAAGTAGAAGCCACCACGGCGTGCGATCTGCCTGTGCTGTCTTGTCTTCCAGCCCCAAAAGCAGGGTAACCGCCGGAAACACCTGTTTGCGAGGCGCAGGCGGCACGGCGCGCAACAGCCACCAGATCACCGGCAGCGCGAGAAGCCCCAGCAGAAGCAGAGGCGTGGTGAATCCTATGCCGAACACGCTCACCGTGGCCCTCCGATCGCGTTCCACAACCACAAAAGCGCCGCGCTGGCCGGATCTTGCGTGTGATAGCTGTGGAACCGCCAGCCCGCACGTTTTGCGATCTCGGACAGCTCGGCTTTGCGTCGCGCCAATCGGTCCAGATAACGGTCGCGCAAATCGCCCGCTTCACGCGTGTCATGACGCAGCGCACCGCCCACGTCCTGAAACAGCACGCGGCCATGAAATGGGAACGCCTCTTCCATCGGGTCGAGCACTTGGAACAGAACGCCCCGCTGCCCCCGGCCCCGCGCGGCATGTAGGAAATCGCGGGTGGCATCCAGCGGCCCTAAGAAGTCCGAAAACACCACCTGCCGCGCGCGGGGCACTGCGAACACGTCCCTCAGGGGTGCATCTGCCCGCAATAACTGGTCTGCCATGCGTGACAGCGTCAGTTGCCCACGCCCCGGCTTAAGCGCACTGCCCAGAAGGCCAACACGCTCGCCGCCGCTGAGCAGTAAAGACGCCAAGGCCAGCGCGATGACCTGAGCTTGTTTGCGTTTTTCAGGCAGTTTCGGATCCGAGGAGAACGCCAGCGAGGCAGACGGGTCCACCCAGATCTGCACCGAATGCGCCGCCTGCCACTCTTTTTCCTGTACATAATGCCGGTCCGACCGCGCCGAGCGGCGCCAGTCAATGCGGTGCGACGGATCCCCCGGCTGCGCACGGCGATATTGCCAGAACGCCTCGCCATGCCCGGACTGCCTGCGCCCATGTTCGCCAAGTTCGACGGACTGCGCCAAGTGCTGCGCCGCCACCAAAAGGGGCGGAAGGCGCGCCGCCAAGGCTTCGGCACGCGACCGAAGCTGGATGGGGGCGCTGTCAGAGCTCACGCCGCGGCCTCGGTTTGCAGGACAGAGGCCACCGTTTGGCCGATGACATCAGACAGGACCAGCCCTTCGGCCCGCGCGGCATAGCCCAAGGCCATCCGGTGGCTTAGCACCGGCGCTGCCAGCGCGTGAATGTCGTCGATCCCCGGGGCCAAGCGCCCATCCAAGAGCGCACGCGCCCGCGCCAGAAGCATCAAGGCCTGCGTGGCACGCGGCCCCGGGCCCCAGCTGACATTGTCGCGCACGATCTGCGGCGCGCTGGGATCATCGGGGCGGCAGGCGCGGACCAGATCCAGAATGGCCTCGACCACGCTTTCACCGACCGGCATCCGGCGCAACAGCGTCTGCGCGGCGATCAGTTCGGCCCGACTGAAGACGGGCGAGACCTGCGCATCTTCGGTCCCCGTCGTGGCCAGCAGGATATCCCGTTCCGCGTCGCGATCCGGGTAGTCCACGTCAATCTGCACCAGAAAGCGGTCCAACTGCGCCTCGGGCAACGGATAGGTGCCCTCTTGCTCCAACGGGTTTTGCGTGGCGAGCACGTGGAACACTTCACCAAGATCATGGGTATGCCCCGCGACCGAGACCTCGTGTTCCTGCATCGCCTGTAGCAGTGCCGATTGCGTGCGGGGGCTGGCGCGGTTGATCTCGTCCGCAAGCAGAAGTTCGCAAAACACCGGGCCTTTGATAAAGCGGAAGGACCGCGCGCCGGTGTCGCTTTCTTCTAGAACTTCGGCCCCGAGGATATCTGACGGCATCAAATCCGGCGTGAACTGAATGCGCCCGTCATGCAATCCCATGACCGTCCCCAGCGTCTCGACCAATCGGGTTTTACCCAGTCCCGGCAAACCAATCAGCAACGCATGCCCGCCCGCCAAAATGGCTGCAAGCGTCAGATCTACCACCTGATCTTGCCCCATAATCTTGCGGCCAACCATCTGTCGCGCTTGGGTAAGTTTTGCGCCAAGGGCTTCAACGTCACTCAGAAGATCTTCGTTCTGCATGGCAATTCCTTTGCGTGAATACTAAGTACATTAAAGGCCAGATTCAGATGGGGACCAAATGACAAATTCGCCAAGCTCTGGAAAATCGCCGGAAACGCGGGCCTTTGACGCCGACGCCGTGTCGAAAGCTATTGGATCAGAGGCCGGGAAATCCTTGCCCCCGGTGCACCTGTGGAACCCGGACTATAGTGGTGAGATCGACATTCGCATCACCCGCGATGGCACATGGTTTCACGAAGGGGGCGAGATCCGGCGCGAGGGTCTGGTGCGTTTGTTTTCGTCGATCCTGAAGCGCGAGGGCGACAGCTATTTCCTAGTCACCCCGGTCGAAAAATGGGGCATCACGGTCGAGGACGCGCCCTTTGTCGCCACGGATATGGTCGTAACTGGCGAAGGGCGGGAGCAGCGTCTGACGTTCACCACCCATGTGGGCGACAGTGTGACCGCAGGCCCGGATCACCCCCTGCGATTGGGTTGTACGTTCGAAACCCCCTGCCCTTATGTCGAAGTCCGCGCTGGGCTTGAGGCGCTAATAGACCGCAAGACCTTCTATCGCCTGATTGACCAAGGCGTGGCCGAAGAGCACGAGGGCAAAAGCTGGTTTGGCGTCTGGTCGGACGGGCAGTTCTTTCCGTTGATCCCGGCGGACGATCTTTGCTAACAGCCCGCGCATTTCGCTCGCCGCGCTGAGGTGCATGGGGTAGAAGGCCCCATGACTACAGATGATCTCGAAATATTCCTTGTCGCCCCGCCCGGTCTGGAACCGTTTCTGGCGGACGAGGCCCGCGCTGCAGGGTTCGCCACCCCGAAAGTCAGCCCCGGCGGTGTCACCACCCGTGGCACCTGGTCCGAGGTCTGGCGCGCCAACCTGACCCTGCGTGGCGCGACACGCGTGTTGGTTCGTCTGGGCGAATTTCGCGCCTTCCACATGGCCCAATTGGACAAACGCGCGCGCAAGTTTCCGTGGGCGGACGTGCTGCGCCCGGATATCCCCGTACGGGTCGAGGCCGTCTGCAAACGCTCGAAAATCTATCACCACAAAGGGGCCGCCCAACGGGTCGAACGCGCCATTTCCGAGACGCTTGGCGCCCCGATCAGCAAGGACGCGGCGTTGGTGATCAAGGTGCGGATCGACGACAACCTTGTGACCATCAGCTTGGACAGCTCGGGCGAAAGCCTGCACAAACGTGGCCATAAAACCGCGACGGGCAAAGCCCCGATGCGCGAGACTTTGGCGGCCCTGTTCCTGCGGGCCGCTGGCTTTGACGGGGAAGAGGCCGTTTTGGACCCAATGTGCGGTTCTGGTACTTTTTTGATTGAAGCCGCCGAGATGACGGCGGGGCTTCTCCCCGGTCGTGATCGCAGTTTTGCCTTTGAAAAGCTTGCGAGTTTTGATGCAAAGGCTTTTGCGGCCCTGAAGAAGGCGCAAGCACCGACAACGTCCGCGAATGTTCGATTTTTCGGATCCGACCGGAATGCCGGTGCCATCGCCAACAGCCAGAAAAACGCCGAAAGCGCGGGTGTGGCGGCGATGTGCCAATTCACCGAAGCCTCGATCAGCGACATCTGCCGCCCCGACACCGATCCCGGCCTAATCATCGTAAACCCGCCCTACGGCGCGCGGATTGGCAACAAGAAACTGCTCTTCGCGCTCTATGGCACAATGGGCAAGGTGTTTCAGGAGCGGTTCAAGGGCTGGCGCGTGGCGATCATCACCTCGGACGGCGGGTTGGCTAAAGCCACGGGGCTGCCGTTCCTGCCGCCCGGTCCTCCGATTGATCACGGTGGGACCAAGGTGAAGCTGTATCAAACGGCTCCACTGAAATGAAAAAGGCCGGGTCGCCCCGGCCTTTTCCAGTTCTCTAGATCTGCTTACTGCAGACCCCACTTCGCAGCAGTCGCTTCAAAGAAGCCCTTCTCCTGCTTCAGCTTAATCCAGCTGTTTACATAGTTGATCCAGACCTGATCGCCCTGCGGCAGCAGCATCGCAATTGGGGTCGGCGCACGGGGTGCTTCCACAGGAATGGCCGTCACTTGCGGGAATTTCTGGGTCAGCGTCGCGCCTTCGATGTTCGACGTGATGAACACATCTGCACGGCCCGACAGGACCTCTTGATAGCCACGCGCAGGGGCCTCGACCACTTTGATGTCAGCGTCCGCAAACCACTCTTTCACCATCCCCTCAAACGAGGTGCCAAGCGTGGTTGCCACCTTCACCTCGGGCTTGTTAATCGACGCCCAGCCGTCAAATCCCGCCAGTTTGTCAGAGGTGGTGAAGGGCAAAATCTGGACCGAGATATACGGATCCGAATAGCCCGCCACCTTCATCCGCGACGGCGAGATCGAGGCAGAGCCCGTCATGTGATAGTTCCCGGCAACAATGCCATTCACCAGCGTTTTCCAGTCGGTCGGCACGAACTCCAGCTTGACCTCAAGGTCTTTCGCCAGTTCGGTCATGACGTCGATGTCATAGCCCTTGTAGCTTTCCGTCGCCGGATCACGCACCGACATGGGATTCCAGTCGCCCGTCGTCCCCACCTTCAGAACGCCGCCTGACAGGATCTCGTTCAACGCGGATTGCGCACTGGCGGCCCCCGTTAGTGTCGCCAAGGCCAAGAGGCCCGCTCCGAGAGTTCTCAAAAAGTTCATCACACGTTGTCCTTTTGGTGGTTATAAATATTCGTTTTCATCCATATAGATTACGTGATCGTATAGGGAATGGATCACCGGTCACGATCAGTTGAACAAAAAACGGCGCGTGGAACAAGTGCAGAACAAAAATCAACCCAACACCGCCGTTCAGTTGACAGGCGTTTCCAAGTGGTATGACGACTTTCAGGTGCTGCGGGATATCTCGCTGACGGTGGAGGTTGGCGAAAAGCTGGTCATTTGCGGTCCCTCGGGGTCGGGGAAGTCAACTGTCGTGCGGCTGCTGGCCGGGCTAGAGACCCATCAGCAAGGCGATATTCACCTGCAAGGCGGCGCGATGAACACACAGCGCCCCGGCGATATTGGCATGGTTTTTCAAAGCTTTAACCTGTTTCCGCATCTGTCTGTTCTGGACAATCTGACCCTTGGCCCGGTGAAAGCGCTTGGCCTGTCGCGGGCTGAGGCCGAGGAGCGCGCGCGCGCCTATTTGGACCGTGTCCGTATCCCCGAACAGGCCGAAAAACGCCCCGCGCAATTGTCTGGCGGCCAGCAGCAACGCGTGGCGATTGCACGCGCTTTGTGCATGGAACCCAAGCTGATGCTGTTTGACGAGCCGACCTCGGCGCTGGATCCCGAGATGATTGCCGAAGTGCTGGAGGTGATGGAGGACTTGGCCGCCGATGGGATGACCATGATCTGCGTGACCCATGAAATGGGATTTGCCCGCCGCGTCGCCGACCGCATTGCCTTCATGGATGCAGGCGAGATCGTTGAAATCGGCGCGCCCGAGCAGGTGTTCAAGGCGCCGAAATCTGAACGTTTCGCACTTTTCCTTGATAAAATCTTGAAACACTGAGGGGGCCGATATGACTTTTCGAACAATCGCCCTGCTGTCCTCACTGTTGCTGCTGACTGCCTGTTCCGCAGCGCCCGGCACCTGGGGCTGGTACGTCATCGACCCCACAACGGACAATGGCTGGACCAATATCCGCTTCCTGATCCGGGGCTTCACCTCGACCATCCAGATCTCGGTTCTGGCGGCGGTGGCCTCGATCATCATCGGGCTTCTGGTGGCGCTTCCGGCCTTCGCACAGAACCGTTGGCTGCGCCTGCCGAACCGCATCTATGTCGAGTTCATCCGCGCGATCCCGCTTCTGCCGATGCTGTTCTGGGTCTTCTATGGTCTGCCCGTCGTGATGCGCGGGATGGGGATCAGCATTTCGATTGATCCATTCTGGGGCGCGGTGATCACACTGGCGCTGTCGGACAGCGCTTTCACGGCAGAGATCTTCCGTGCGGGCATTCAATCGGTTCCGCGTGGTCAGGCCGAGGCCGCCCAGACCATCGGGCTAAGCCGCGCCAAGGCGATGCGTTATGTCATCCTGCCACAAGCGGTCCGGCGCATTCTGCCGCCGCTGGCGAACCAATTTATCTACATCGTGAAAATGTCGGCCTTTGCGTCCGTCATCGGGATGCAGGAACTAACCCGGCGCGCGAACGAGCTGGTGGTGACCGAATACCGCCCGCTCGAGATCTACACGCTGCTGATCCTGGAATACCTTGTGCTGGTCCTGATCATCTCGGCGGGCGTGCGCTGGCTGGAACGGCGCATGGGGGCGGACGAAAGCCGCTAACCCCCTGCGCTAGTTCAAGTCTTCCAACAGCCGCTTATGCTTTTTCGCCGCGGAGATCGCGCCGCCCAGCGTCTCGATCCCTTTGGAGTGCAGCATGGCGAGCATCTTGCACAGAACCTCGGCCGTGGCTTGCGCGTCGCCCAAGGCGGTGTGGCGCAGCTCGGGCGGGATGACCACGCCCAGACGGTCGCAGAGCGCGTCTAGCGTGTGCACTTCGGTCGTGCCATACAGGACAGCCGACAGCAGCACCGTGTCCAGAATGGGATGGGTCCATTCAACCCCACAATCCTCGGCGTGACGGCGCAGGAAGGCCATGTCGAAAGGCGCGTTGTGGGCCACAAGAACAGCCCCGCGCGCGAAGTCATGGAAGCTTTTCCCCGCCTCGCGAATGGTCGGCTTCCCAGCCACCATCATGTCAGACACATGGTGCACCTTGGTCGAGGCCGGCGGGATCGGCATTTCGGGATCGACAAGCTGGTCGACCACCTCGCCGGGAACGATCTTTTCGTTGACCACGCGCACGGCGCCGATTTGTACGATCTCGTCCTTGTGCGGCAACAGCCCGGTGGTTTCCGTGTCGAACACCACGTAGGTCAGATCGCGCAGCTGCATTTCCATCAGATCGTCTGTGGCCTGCCCCTCCATCAAATCGAAGTCGAACACCACAGGGCGCCCTTCGTCCGGCGCCAATACGGCATGGGCGTCATCGATCATCAGCAAATAGCCTTCGCCCGGCGCAAGGGGCTTCAGACGGGCGTCGAACTCTAGTCCATTTGCAGCGGACAGGTCGGAAAAGCTTTGCTCCAACCCCGTCGAAATCATCTTGTGATAGGCCGCCATGAAAGGCGTTTTCTGGAAGTAGTCAAAAATCGAGGCATTCAGACGCGCCGGACTGACCTGAGACAGCACGGCAGCCGCCTGTTTGTCATAGAGCACGATCTGGTGTGCCGGGTTGATCAGCACCATGGCGACGGGGATTTCGGACAGAAGCGCCGTCAGGCGGGCTTTGTCGTCAGACAGGCGCCGGGTTTCGGCCGCGACAAGGCTGGCCTGATCCATCGTCGACTTCATCAGCTGCTCGGACACAGCCTCGGCCGCGGGGGCCAGATCGCCCAGAAAACGCGCGCTATGCATGTCCACTTCGCCAGCACCCGCGTGGGCCTTGGAGCGCAAGCCCGATGCCAGACGCTCGATGGGCCGGGCAACGTTTTCATCAAAGAGGAACCACACCCCGGCGACCAGCGCCAAAATACCAAAACTGGACAGAACCCCAGCAAAGACGAAACCAGACGCTACATCGTCAGGTGTTGCGCGCCCTGCGCCGACCACCAATGCACCGATCACCAACAGCACCGCTGCGACGGCCAAGAAGGCGAAGAACAGGAAGATCCGAAAGCGCAACGACAGCTTCGTCAGGATTTGCATGACTATACCTCCAGTTTACAGATTGCCGTGACCAGCGGATCCCCCTCGCCCGGGGCGAACCAATCGACGCCAGTGATCTCTCCGTCAGCGTCAAAGGACACGCCATCGATCAAGGGGGCACGTCGTCCCGCATCGCAATCAGCCAGCATGACCATCTTTTCCGGCGCGGACCAACGGCCAAAGAAATAGACGTCCACCATGCGCATCTCTGGGCGTGCGTCGTGGGTCCGCAGGGATGGTTCATCCAGAGCGATAAACCGTTCGGTGAAGGGTTTTACATAGGTCCACGGGCGATAAATCGCTTTGTTTTCGACCGTTTGAATGACTTCCATGCCCTCGGGCAGTGTCTCTTGCGTGCGGTCATACCACGCGTATTCGTTGGCGATCGTGGTGATGATCATCGCAAGACCGGCGCCGACGGGCATAGCCCATTTCGGCAGCCGACCGCCGCTGATCTTGTTCAAAAGCAGCACCACACCTGCGCCTGCAAAACCTGACACCAGTGTGGCGACCATCTCAAAGAACATTCGGTTTCCTCCCTACCCGTTTGGCCCGTTTCGGCCTGTTCTGACCTGTTTTAGCCCAGCATCCCGCGCCCATGCCCGATCGAGCTTTGCATGGATTTCACCACAACAAAGGCATCGCGCAGGTGGCTGCGTTCAAACTCGGACAGGTCCGAGGGCGACAGATAATTGTCCGGCTTGCCACCGGCTTTGACTTCGGCAACCTGATGTTCCAGCCGCGTGTCGGCAATCAGGTCATAGGCGTCCAGCAGATCCTGCCCGCCCGATTGGCTGAGGCCACCGGCGTGAATGGCAGCTTCCAGACGCGCGCGTGTGTTGGCCTCGGTCAGTTCGCCCTGCAGGGCATAGACGCGGCCCAGATCAACGATCGGCACAACGCCGTTATGCTTCATATCCAGCTGGTTCTTATGCTCGCCCGAACGGATCGTGGCGAAGCCGCGCAGAAGGCCCAGCGGCGGTGTGTGCTTCAACGAGTTCGACACCATATGCGCCACGAAGATCGAGTTATTCGCTGCCATTTTCAGCGTGTCTTTCTGAAGCCCTTCAAACAGGCTTTCATCCCCCGAGATCGCCCGCAGATCGAACATGACCGAGGCCAGCATCTGCGCTTCCGGGCTTGGCTTGGCGATCCAGCCGTCGAAATAGTCTTTCCAAACCTTCAGCGGCTGACACCAGCGCGGGTTGGTCGCCATCATATCGCCGGGGCAATAGAAATAGCCGCAAACATCCAGCCCGTCACAGACGAACTTGGCCAGCTCGGTAAAGTATCCGTCGCGATCTGCGTCCGTCACATCGTCGTGCAAAATCATGCAGTTATCTTGATCGGAAACGCCGGTCTGTTCCTGGCGGCCCTGCGATCCACAGGCGGCCCACAGATAGGGCACCGGCGCCGGACCCAGCTTGGCCTCGCCCAAAGCCAGCAGGCGGCGGGTGCAGGTGTCGGCGATGTCTGTGATCAGGCGGGTGACCACCTGATGCGGGCGCCCCCCAGCGACCAGTTGGACCAGAAGCTGCGGGATGCGTTCTGTCACCTCGCGCATTTCCTCCGGCGTGTTGGCCTGTGCGATCTCGCGCACCAGCTCGGCCGAGCTTACGGCTTGGAAGCGGGTCAGGTCTGTCTGGCTGACGATGCCAACCAGCTTGCCACCTTCGACGATTGGCACATGGCCGATGCGGCGCTCCATCATGATGTGCAGCACGTCCGAACCAATGGCGGACGGGGCAAGCGTGATGGGGTTGGGTGTCATGATCTGCGACACGGGTGTGTCTACGGGCAGGGCTGCGGCCAGCACTTTGCCAGACATGTCGCGGGTGGTCAGGATCCCGGTCAGGGCATCGCCTTCGGTGATACACAGCGACGACACGCGACGGTCGCGCATCAGGATCGCGGCGTCTTGCACCGAGGTCGCAGGGGTGCAGGTCACCGGGTTGGCAGCCATCAGCGTATCCACCTGCGTGGTCGCGAGGTCCTGCTGGTCCTGCTTGTTGTTCCGATCCGCGCGCGAGCGATCGAAGAACCGTTTAACCTTGTCTTCTGCGGCGATCAGCGCGTGGAATTGGTCCACGGGCAGGATCAGCAGCGTGGTGTCCGTGACGGCTTGCGCCGAGGTCACAGCCTTGCCTTCCCGCAAGAGCCCGCGTTCGCCAAAAGAGTTGCGCAGCCCAAGATGCGACACGACCGAGCCGTTCTCGTCACTGACCTCGACCTCGCCCTCGTGGATGATGAACACGCCGGGCAGGTCATCTCCGAAATCATAGACGCTTTCGCCTGCGGGTACGGCGCGCGCTTGAAGCGTCGGCACCAGTCTTTCGACCACATCAGCGTTTAGGGCGTCATAGGGGTGAACGGATTTCAGAAATCGGAAAATCTGATCTTGGCTCAGGGGCATATTCGCTGCCTTCTTCAAAAGTTAATCCCGCCCGATAGAACACCGGACGGGACAAATTTAAAAGGGGGCGGGTCGACGCAGAGGGCCACCCGCCCGAGCCATTTATTTGTTCTGAGCTGCACCGGCGCCGCGCGGTACGCGAACCGATTCAACCAGAGCTTTGATCTCAGCCGGCAGAGGCTTGGTCATGCCCGACACGGTGTAAGCAACAGCGAAGTTGATCGCCGCACCAATTGCGCCGAACGAGGTCGACTTAACGGTGCCCAGAAGCGGATCAGCGTCCGAGAAGCTGTTGGTGCCCGGGATGAAGAACCAGCCTTTGTGCAGGAAGATGTAGATCAGGGTAACGGTGATACCCGCGATCATGCCAGCAACGGCGCCAGTGTTGTTCACTTTGGTCGAGAAGATACCCATCATCAGAGCCGGGAAGATCGACGCGGCGGCCAGACCGAAGGCAAGTGCCACGGTTTGTGCTGCGAAGCCCGGAGGGTTGAGACCCAGATAGGTAGCTACAACAATTGCTACTGCCATCGCCACACGTGCCGACATCAGTTCGCCTTTTTCCGAGATCTGCGGGTTGATCGCACCTTTGATAAGGTCGTGCGATACAGCCGACGAGATCGCCAGAAGCAGACCAGCAGCCGTCGAAAGCGCAGCAGCCAGACCACCAGCAGCAACCAGACCGATTACCCAACCCGGCAGGTTGGCGATTTCGGGGTTGGCCAGAACCAGGATGTCGCGGTTGAACTTGGTCAGCTCGTTACCGGTCCAGCCTTTTTCAGCGGCCATTTCTTGCATAGCTGCGGACTTGTCGTTGTAGTACTGGATCTTGCCGTCGCCGTTCTTGTCTTCCCAGTTCAGAAGACCAGTTTTCTGCCACGTCTTCATCCAGTCGTAACGATCTTCGTTCTCGATCTGCTGAACAGTCACAGCTTCACCATTGACGCCACCATTCGGCCACATCATTTCCGAGATGTTCAGGCGAGCCATTGCACCAACAGCCGGAGCAGTCAGGTACAGCAGAGCGATGAACACCAGGGTCCAACCGGCCGACCAACGGGCGTCCGATACTTTAGGCACGGTGAAGAAGCGCATGATTACGTGCGGCAGACCAGCAGTACCGATCATCAGCGACAGGGTGAACAGAACCATGTTGAACGTGTCGGCGTGGTGAGCAGTGTACTCGTTGAAGCCAAGTTCGGTCACGATTGCGTCCAGTTTCGCCAGCAGAGGCTCGCCCGAAGCTGCGTGCTCGCCGAACAGGCCCAGGGCCGGGATCGGGTTGCCAGTCAGCTGCAGCGAGATGAAGATTGCCGGAATGGTGTAAGCAGTGATCAGTACGCAGTACTGAGCAACCTGCGTGTAGGTAACACCCTTCATGCCGCCGAAAACGGCGTAGGCGAATACAACAGCAGCACCGATGAACAGACCGGTTGTGTTGTCCACTTCCAGGAAGCGACCAAACGCAACACCAACGCCGGTCATCTGACCGATAACGTAGGTGGTCGAGGCCACAATCAAGCAGACAACAGCCACGATACGGGCAGTCTGCGAGTAGAAGCGGTCACCGATGAATTCCGACACGGTGAACTTGCCGAACTTACGCAGGTAAGGCGCAAGCAGCAGTGCCAGCAGCACGTAGCCGCCGGTCCAGCCCATCAGGAACGACGAGTTGTCGTAACCGGTAAAGGCGATAAGGCCAGCCATCGAAATGAACGATGCAGCCGACATCCAGTCAGCAGCCGTCGCCATACCGTTGGTGACCGGGTGAACACCACGCCCAGCGGCGTAGAATTCCGAAGTCGAGCCCGCACGGGCCCAGATTGCGATGCCGATGTAAAGTGCGAAGCTCGCACCCACAAACAGCAGGTTGATCGTAAACTGATCCATCTGTTTCTGGCCCCTTTATTCTTCGTCTACGCCGTGGTCACGGTCGAGTTTGTTCATGCGCATTGCGTAGTTGAAGATCAAAATCAAGAAGACGATGATCGAACCTTGCTGTGCGAACCAGAAACCAAGATCGGTTCCGCCGACGGCGATGCCGGAAAGCATCGGGCGCAGCAGAATGCCGAATCCAAATGAAACGATCGCCCAAATTACTAGGCTGATCTTGATGATGCGCAAATTGGCGGACCAATATGCGTCGTTTTGTGAGTTATCGGCCATGAAGCCTCCTCCCTCTGAAGTTCCTCCAACGGGGTCACACACGCGCCCCCGCCCTTCCCTTTCTTATGCGACCGCTTCCTGAACGATCTCATTAAGGTCACCTGCAATGGTATCGATAGCCTTCATGGCATCGACCTTCTGCAAGCTGCCCTTGCCCCCGTAGTAGGCAATGAGCGGTGCCGTTTGTGCGTGGTAGGCCACAAGGCGGCTTCCCACGGTTTCGGCGTTATCGTCGGCCCGGCGTTTCATGTCCGTGCCGCCGCATTTGTCGCAGACGCCGTCTTTCGCGGGCTGCTTAAACTCGTCGTGATACCCTTCACCGCAACCGCCACAGGTGTAACGGCCCGAAATGCGGGTCACCATTGCAGCGTCATCGACTTCAAGGCTGATGGCTGCGTTGATTTTTTGTCCGCTTTCCGCAAGCAGGGCGTCCAGCGCCTCGGCCTGAACGGTGGTGCGGGGGAAACCGTCAAGGATCACACCCTTGGCGCAGTCGGCATCTGCCAGACGGTCACGCAGGATGTTGATCACGATCTCATCCGAGACCAGTTCACCGGCTTCCATAACGGCTTTTGCAGCAAGGCCCGCTTCGGTCCCTGCTGCGACTGCTGCGCGCAAAAGATCTCCTGTCGAAAGCTGAACAAGTCCAAACTTGTCTTCCAGCATTCGGGCCTGAGTGCCCTTCCCGGCGCCCGGAGGGCCGAGAAGGATCAGAACAGGGGCGGCGGTCGTTGTCGCTGCGTCCATTATGCACCCGCCTTGTTCATGCGGTTGTCGATCAGGTCGTCCACAACCGACGGATCGGCCAGGGTTGAGGTGTCACCCAGCGAACCGAAATCGTCCTCGGCGATCTTGCGCAGGATACGGCGCATGATCTTGCCCGAACGGGTCTTCGGCAGGCCCGGGGCCCACTGGATGTGGTCGGGGCTGGCGATCGGGCCGATTTCCTGACGGACCCAGTTGCGCAGTTCGACCTTCAGATCGTCGGTATACTCTTCGCCGTCCATCAGGGTGACGTAGCAGTAGATGCCCTGCCCCTTGATGTCGTGCGGGAAGCCAACAACAGCGGCTTCGGAAACCTTGGCATGTGCCACCAGAGCGCTTTCCACTTCGGCGGTGCCCATGCGGTGACCCGAAACGTTGATCACGTCGTCCACACGGCCGGTGATCCAGTAGTAGCCATCCGCGTCACGGCGGCAGCCGTCACCGGTGAAGTAGTAGCCTTTGTAATCAGCAAAGTAGGTGGCCACGAAGCGGTCATGGTCGCCATAGACGGTGCGCATCTGGCCGGGCCAGCTGTCTTTCATGCACAGTACGCCTTCGGCTTCGGTCTCGTTGATCTCTTCGCCGGTGGTCGGCTCGAGGATCACAGGCTGGACGCCGAAGAAAGGCGTGGTGGCCGAGCCGGGCTTGGTTGCGGTCGCGCCGGGCAGCGGGGTCAGCAGGTGACCACCGGTTTCCGTCTGCCACCAGGTGTCAACGATCGGGCAATTTCCTTTGCCGACAACGTCGTTGTACCAGTTCCAGGCTTCAGGGTTGATCGGCTCGCCCACGGTGCCCAGCACCTTCAGGTCGCTCAGATCGTACTTGGTCACGAACTCTTCGCCACGTGCCATCAGGGCACGGATTGCGGTCGGAGCGGTGTAGAACTGGTTCACCTTGTGCTTCTCACACACGGCCCAGAAACGGCCAGCATCCGGATAGGTCGGAACACCTTCGAACATCAGTGTGGTCGCGCCGTTGGCCAGCGGGCCATAGACGATGTAGCTGTGGCCGGTGACCCAGCCCACGTCAGCGGTACACCAGTAGATGTCGCCTTCATGATAGTCGAAAACGTATTCGTGGGTCATTGCAGCCCACAGCAGGTACCCACCGGTACAGTGCTGAACGCCTTTCGGCTGGCCGGTCGAACCCGAGGTGTAAAGGATGAACAGCGGATCTTCTGCGTTCATGGTTTCGGGCGGGCAGTCAGCCGAAGCGTCTGCCATCAGCGCCGAATACGAATGGTCGCGGCCGTCTACCATCGGCACATCGCCACCGGTACGCTCAACCACCAGAACCGGGGTCGACCCCAGATCGCCGTGCGCCAAAGCGGCATCCACGTTGGTTTTCAGCGGCGTGTTGCGGCCACCACGGGGGGCTTCGTCAGCGGTGATCACCAGCGAGGCACCACAGCCTTCAACACGGGCAGCCAGTGCTTCCGGCGAGAAGCCGGCGAAGACGATCGAGTGGATCGCGCCGATGCGGGCACAGGCCAGCATCGCGTACGATGCTTCAGGGATCATCGGAAGATACAGAATGACGCGGTCGCCTTTGCCGACGCCCATGCCCTTCATCACGTTGGCCAGCTTCGAGACGTTCTCGTGCAGCTCGTTATACGTGATCTTTTTATCAAGGTTGGGATCGTCTGATTCCCAGATGATCGCGACCTGGTCACCACGGGTCTCGAGGTGGCGGTCGATACAGTTGGCCGAGACGTTCAGTTCGCCATCTTCAAACCATTTGATCGACACGTCGGGGTGCGCAAAAGTGGTGTTTTTGATTTTGGTCGGCGTCTTGGTCCAGGTCAGACGCGTCATTTGCTCGGCCCAGAATGCATCAGGGTCATTTACGGATGCGGCATACATCTCTTGGTATTTAGCTGCATCGATATGTGCATTCGAGACAAACTCCGCAGACGGAGCATAGGTCTTATCAGCCGTAGCTTGCGACGACATTCAGGATCCTCCCAGATTTTCCTCCAAACGCGACCAGTTCGCGTGGGCCGGGACGTCCCCAAAACGGTTTATTCCCAAACTTGCCTTGAAAACTGTCGGATTAATCACATCTAAACAACAGATTTTGTGTAAATTAGTTTAACTAGGTCGAGAATTTCTGTTATTTTTCTTAACCTAGAAAGTTTTTAGCATTGTTTTCACTTGTTAATTCCGTAAATCACATCCCCGAAAAATGTAAAATCTTGACAGACACAGGGATACATGCAGCCCCCTGCATGGATGCCTCTTACGGGTGTTTTATGGTGACTTTCGGATCCAATATGGAAATGCTCGGCAAAAAACGGCCTAAAGGCGATTCACCCTGTGCTTGACAGGCCACAGTGGCGCAAGGCACATCCCAGCTCATGCAACGCTCGTTCCAAGACCTCCTGTCGCAGCGCCATTCTGTGCGCGCTTTTACCAAGGATCCTGTGGCCAAATCTGATCTGGAAAAGATCTGTCAGGCCGCGCGGAAAGCCCCCAGCGGGGCCAATCTGCAACCCGGAAAATTTCACGTTCTGACAGGTGATGCTTTGGATGGGCTGGTCAGCGCCCTGCACGACGCGCTGGAGCGCAACGAACCGCCAGTCAGCGAGTATTCCTATTTCCCGATCCCGATGCCTGCCGACCTAAAGGCCCGCCAACGCGCGGCTGGATACGCGCTGTATCAAGCGCTGGGGATTGCGAAACGGGACGTGGCCGGGCGGCGCGCACAGTTTGCGCGCAACTATGCCTTCTTTGATGCGCCTGTGGGCGTGATCGCCACCATAGACCGGCGCATGGGCAAAGGCTGCTTCATGGATCTGGGCATGTCGCTGATGACTTTCCTGCTGGCGGCCGAGGATCTGGGTTATGGCGCCACGGGAATTGGCGCGCTGGCGAACTACGGGAACATCGTCCACGACCACCTGAACCTGCCCGAGGACGAACTGGTCGTCTGTGGCATTGCCGTCGGTAAAAAGGACGAAGCCGCGCCAGTGAACCAGTTCCGCACCGAACGCGACGCGTTAGAGGTGTTCACAAGTTTCCACGGGTTCGACGACTAAGGCGCAGACAACACCAACGCGCTGCCCAGACCGCCCGCGGCGGCAATCGCGGCCACGCCGGCCCCGCCCCGCCGCAAGAGTTCATAATACAGCCCCACTGCCAAGATCGCACCGGATGCTCCAATGGGATGCCCGCGTGCAAGCGCGCCACCGTTCGGATTGACGATCTCGCGTGGCACACCCGCGCCCTCCTGACAAGCGATGGCTTGGACGGCGAAGGCCTCCATGATCTCGGCGATGGATAGGTCGTTTGGGATCCGCCCCGTACGCGCCAATACTGCTTTGATCGCGTCCACCGGGGCGATGCCGGGCAAATCGGGTGTGCCGCCAAGGCTAGCCCCCGCCTCAATTCGGACTTTCGGGGCCGAAAGCCTGCGCGCCACGCGATCTGAGACCACCAGCACGAACGCCGCGCCGTCGGCTGCGACCGCCATATTGGCAGCGGTGACACTGCCTGCGATCACCGGTGCGCGCGCACAAAGACGCGGGGTGAGCTTTCGGGTAAACGCGTCAGCCTCCTGCCCCGCCACGGGCACAATCTGATCCGATTGCACGCCCTCCAACGCCGCCTGATGGCTGGCCACGGCCCAGTCATCCTGTGTCTGCCGGGTGATCCCCAGCTTCTGCGCCAAAGCCTCGGCGGCTTCGGCCATATCCGGATCGCGATCCGGCCACGGGGTGAATTGGGCTTGCTCATACGGTTCCGGGTCACGCCCATCCGCGAAGGTGCGGGACCGCAGGGGACGGCGCGAATAGCTCTCTGCCCCGCCCGCGATCACAACCTCCTGCTGGCCGGACAAGATCATCGCCTGCGCAAGCATCACCGCGTCCAGCCCGCCGCAACATTGGCGGTCGATGGTCAAGCCGCCTACCGTTTCGGGCAAGCCCGACGCCAAGGCCGCGACACGCGCGGGATTGCCGCCCGCGCCCAACGCGTTGGCCAAAATCACCTCGCCGACTTCGTCGGGCGCCACCCCAGCCTGCGCCAACAGATCGCGGATCACAGGTGCTGCGAGGTCGTGAATGTCTAACGCCGCAAATGCCCCACCGCGCGGAACGACGGCTGTGCGGCGGGCGGCGATGATCCAAGCGGCGCTCATACCTGCCCCCGTGCGAGCTGCTCAAGCGCTTTCAGATCAGGCTTTCCGGCTGGCAGCATCGGCAGAGCGTCAACGAACAGCACCTGCCGCGGCATCGACGGCGCGCCCAACGTGTCGCGGCAACGGTCTTTGATGCTACGCACCGTGTCGTCGCACTCCGCGCCCTCAACGACGGCAACCAGCACCTGCCCACGCGCGTCATCCGGCACCGGGACAACCGCAGCGCGCGCGGCGCTGAGCTTTGCGATCTCTGCCTCGACCGCCTCAGGAAAGACATTGTGGTCGGCCACCGTCACCATCCGCGAGGTGCGGCCCAGAAGGTACAGAAACCCGTCCGCGTCCAGCCGCGCCATCTCGCCCACCGTCAGGAAACCGTCCTCCCAGCGGGTCTCAGGGCTTTCACCTTCCACATAGCGGTCGAACAGATAGGGGCTTTTCACCCAGAGTTCACCCGGCCCCTGCCCAACCGGCCGGCCGTTGGCATCGCGCAACGCGATCTCGACGCCCGGATAGGCCCGCCCGACCGAGGCGATCGGGGCGCCCACCGGCGCGATCGACATGAAGCTGGTCTCGGAGGCGCCAAAGAACTCGTGCAGCTCTGCATTTGGGAACAGTTCCACCAGCGCCTCTGCCGTGTCCGCATCCAGCTTTCCCCCACCCGAAAACACCAGCCGCATCTCGGGCAGCGGTTCAGGATGTGCTTTCAACAGCAACCGCAACTGCGCGGGTGTGGCATAGAGCACCTGCACCCCGTCCCGCGCAAGCCCTTGCAACTGGGCACGAGGCAACAAACCGGTCAGAACCGACAGGTCTGCACCCAGATGAAAAGCCTCCATGATGGCAAACAGCACCAGCGAATGCCCCGGATCGCCCAGCACCGCATAGGGCGTGTCCTCGCCAGCGCCGAATTCACGCTGGGCAATTTCGAAACTTGCGATCCAGCTGTCCGGGCGACGCTGGATGGTTTTCGGTGCGCCGCTGGAGCCCGAGCTTTGGCATTGCAACACCTGCTGGCCGTCCTCGGACTGCCAGATCTCGATTGGATCACCCGTCACCTGTCGGGCGCGGACACTGGCCCCAACGCGCAACCCATCTTGCAAAAGCTGCACCGCACGCGCCGCGCGCCGCGCCTGTTTGGGCGCGTGGTCGTCCGAAACATGGACGGTGCTGTGCATGTCTTGCCGAAACCGCATGGCGATTTGCTGACCTTTATCTTGCGTAAACCTGCGCCCTTTGTAGAAGCACGCCCCAAGAAGGGAAAGCCCAACAGAAAACGGGCGCAGCCCGCGCCGCGCCCGTTTCAATAGCCTTTATTGCGCAAGCTTACCCACGCACCACATAGACCGAGCAGGTCGAGTGGCGCACCACTCGCGCTGCGTTCGGCCCCAGAAGGTAATCCTTCAGGTCCGGGCGATGCGCGCCAAGGACGATCAGATCGGCGTTGCCAAGCTCGGCGGCGCGCAAGACCTCTTCATAGACCGAGCCGACGGCCACAATGTGACGCAACTTGGCGTCAGCCTCTGCACCCAAAGTCTTCGCCGTCATCTTTTTCAAAAGGTCGCTCGCGTCGGTTTGCGCTGACTTGACATGGTGGTCCTGAAAATAGGCACCCACCACCGACATGCCGAAATCCGGCACGACGGTGATCACATCAAGCTGCGCACCCCGCATTTCGGCCAGTTCGGCCGCAGTCTTCAGAACGGAATTCTCCGCATCAGCACGGTTGATGTCGACTGCACATAGAATGGTCTGGGTCATGCCGTTTCTCCTTCCATGATCTCTTCTTCCTTGGCGCGACGCGACTGCAGGAAGGCCACTAGACCAAGCAGCAGCAGTGCCGGGATGAAGATCAGCTCTTTCGGCAACTGGTTCGAGGGAGCCTGCACCGCCGAGATCTGCACAGGATCATCCCCGTAGAAATCGAAGGTCGACAGCTTGTCGGACAGCGGCGTGCCAAACATCGGTTCGTCAATCCGCATCACGTCGCCTTCCGGCATCAGCATGATCCCTGCTGCGTCCAGACGGGCCGCGCCGCCCTCGGCTTCGGGCACGTCCAGCACCACAGTCAGGTCCTTGACCTCGAGCGTGTCAAAGTCCGGCCCCGAGATCACCACGCGCAGCGTGTCACCCGCGTTGGCATCACCAATCGCTTGCTCGATCTGCGCCGGTGCAATCTCCGAGAACGGCGGCTGGATCTGGTTCATGAAGAAGCCCGGACGGAACAGCGCGAAGGCCACCACCAGAAGGGCAACCGTTTCCCAGATGCGGGATTTCGTCAGGAAGAAGCCCATCGTACCCGCCGTGAAGACAAGGATCCCGATGGTCGCCACAACGAAGACGATAACCCCTTGTGTGATCGTCACATCAATCAACAGAAGATCTGTGTTGAAGATGAAGACGAACGGCAGGGCCACCGTGCGGAGTGAATAGAAGAACGCGGTGAACCCAGTGCGGATAGCGTCACCACCCGACACAGCTGCAGCCGCGAAACTTGCCAACCCCACGGGGGGCGTCACATCCGCCATGATCCCGAAATAGAAGACAAAGAGGTGAACAGCGATCAGCGGCACAACAAGGCCGGACTGCGCGCCCAGTTCCACAACTACGCCCACCATCAGCGAGGACACAACGATATAGTTCGCCGTGGTCGGCAGGCCCATGCCAAGGATCAGCGACAGTATTGCCACGAAGACCAGCATCAGGATCAGGTTGCCGCCCGACAGGAACTCGACAAAGTCCGCCATCACCTGACCGATCCCGGTCAGCGATACGGTACCCACGATGATGCCCGCAGTAGCGGTGGCCAGACCGATGCCAATCATGTTGCGCGCACCGTCGATCATACCTTCGACCAAGTCCATCACACCGTCACGCAGACGCGAGATCGGGTTGTCTTCGCCCCGGAACAGCGCCTTAAGCGCCTTTTGGGTCAGCAGGATGCCGAACAGCAGGAAGGTCGCCCAGAAAGCCGACAGGCCGGGCGATTTACGCTCGATCATCAGGAAGTAGACCAGCACGATGATCGGCAGCAGGTAATAGAGACCCGATTTATAGATCTTTGCCACGTCCGGCAGCTCGACCACTTCAGCGTTGGGGTCATCGGGTTCCAGATCCGGCACCTGTGCGGCCAGATAGATCAGCGCCACATAGATCACGAACAGAAGGATCGACAGGATCCAGCCCGAGCCCTCCGGGAACAGAGACACGATCCACCCCACCGGGTATTGCGTGGCGTAGCACAGAGCCGCAAAGCCCGCGAAAAAGACGAACATCCCGCCGATGGTTTTGCCCATCGACACGACCTTGTTGCCGATGGTCGGCATTTTGTTTTTCACCGCTTCCAGATGCACGATGTAGACCAGCGCGATGTAGGAAATGATCGCAGGCAGGAAGGCGTGGGTGATGACCTCGACATACGAGATACCCACATATTCCACCATCAGGAAGGCCGCGGCACCCATGACGGGCGGCATGATCTGACCGTTCACGGACGAGGCAACCTCGACCGAGCCCGCCTTTTCCGCCGAGAAGCCAACGCGTTTCATCAACGGGATGGTGAAGGTGCCAGTGGTCACAACGTTCGCAATCGACGAGCCCGAGATCAGGCCGGTAGCTGCCGAGCCGACAACCGCCGCTTTCGCAGGGCCGCCACGCAGGTGGCCAAGGGCGCCAAACGCCATCTTGATGAAGTAGTTGCCCGCGCCCGCACGGTCCAGAAGCGCGCCGAACAGCACGAACAGGAAGACGAACTTGGTGGACACGCCCAGCGCGATGCCAAACACCCCTTCCGAGGTGATCCACATATGGCTCATCGCTTTACGCAGTGACGCACCGGCCCAACGGATCTGGTCGGGGACCACTTCGGACGATCCGAAGAAGACGTAGAAAAGGAAGACAATCGCCAAGGCCACCATGACGGGCCCAAGGGTGCGATAGGCGGCGATGAACAGGAAGGTCAGACCCGCTACGGCAAAATACGCGTCCGATTGATCGGCCAGACCACCATTCGCCACGATCTTGTCGTAGAAGAAATAGCCGTAGAGCGCCAAGAACGCGCCGCCGACTCCAAGCACCCAGTCATACCACGGGATGTAGTTGCGCGGGCTGGACTTGAACAAAGGATAGGCCATCGCGGCCAGGAAAACAGCAAACGCCAAATGGAACTGGCGAGAGTTGTTAATCAGATCGCCAGGCAGAACATAAGGCGCAACTGGCGACGCCAGAAGCACCTGAAAAATCGACCAAATCAGCGCAACGGCGGCAATCATCAGCCCGACCGCGCCCTGTGGGTTTCGCGCACCGGTGTCGCTGGCGGCGACGAGCTCTTGAAGCTCTTCTTCGCTAAGCGCGCGTTCCTCTTTCGTGGACATTTTGTTTCTCCCTCGGCCAGCTTGCGACCGCACTTGTTTACTTTTGAAAACATGCCCGATCTTCTGCCGGGTCAAACGATCGGGGGACGCAGGGCCGCCCCCCGATCAAAAGGCTTACGGGTGACCGCTTACTCGATAATTCCAGCCTCTTTATAATACTTCGCAGCACCCGGGTGCAGCGGAGCCGACAGACCGGCGGTTGCCATTTCCTTGGGGTCAAGGTTGGCGAACGCCGGGTGCAGACCTTTGAAGTCTTCGATGTTGTTCATGACCGACGACACAACGGCATAGACAGCGTCTTCCGACACGGCGTCCGAGCTGACGAAGGTTGCGCCCACACCGAAGGTGGCCGTGTCAGCATCGTTGCCACGGTACATGCCGCCCGGAATGGTGGCGGTCCGGTAGAACGAGTTATCGGCGACCAGCTTGTCTACAGCCTCGCCCGAGACTTCGACCAGTACCGAGTCACAAGCCGTGGTGGCTTCCTGGATCGAACCCGAGGGGTGACCAACGGTGTAGACCATTGCGTCGATCTGGTTGTCGCACAGAGCTGCCGACTGTTCCGAAGCCTTCAGCTCGGTTGCCAGAGCGAAGTCATCGGTGGTCCAGCCCAAGGCTTCCAGCAGAACTTCCATGGTGCCGCGCTGACCGGAACCGGGGTTGCCGATGTTGACGCGCTTACCTTTCAGGTCGGCGAAGGTCTTGATGCCGCTGTCGGCACGGGCCACGACGGTGAAGGGCTCGGGGTGGACCGAGAATACCGCGCGCAGGCCTTCAAAAGCACCAGCATCTTCGAACTTCGAGGTGCCGTTATAGGCGTGGTACTGCCAGTCCGACTGGGCCACACCAAATTCCAGCTCGCCTTCGCGAATGGTGTTGATGTTGTAGACCGAACCACCGGTCGACTCGACCGAGCAGCGTACGCCGTGGTCTTTGCGGCCTTTGTTGACCAGACGGCAGATCGCGCCACCGGTCGGGTAGTACACGCCGGTCACGCCGCCGGTACCGATGGTGATGAATTCCTCGGCAAAGGCAGCAGGCGCCATCACTGCGGTGGCAGCAACCCCTGCAAATGCAATCTTGAACCCTTTAAACATCAGATTTCTCCCTTGTTTTGATGTTTGTTTATTCGCTCCACACTTCCGCCAGTTGGCGGTTGTGAAGCTCGACTTCAGCAATCCGTTCCTGAGCCGCGACGCCTGCGCGCCCGACCACCATTCCGACGATGGTTTCCAGAAGGAACATCGTCGACACGTAGGACGAAAAGAAATGAGGGCTATCGGTCGACACAGAGAACCCTGCCGACGCAAATTCCAACGCTGGACACGTATGCGTATCGGTGATCACCACGACATAAACCCCTAACTCACGTGCAAGCCTGGCTGCCTTGATCACTGAGACAGCAAATGGCGGCTTGGTAACTATAAGTAGTGCATCACGTTCATCGAGCCCTGACAAGGCTCCCCCTAGGGAAGCCCCCATCCGATTGGCGAGAATCCAGTTATCTGCGCAGAAATTCGCCATATAAGACAGGTATTCCACGACCCCGGTGGACCCCAACGCCCCCAAAAGAAGCACCTTCCGGGACGCCGCCAAACGGTCGGCCACGTCACGAATCGCCGCCGGATCCAACCCAGCCATCGTCTGCCTCAGGTTGTTCTCGCATGCGGCGAAATGGGCCTGAACGAAGTCAGATTTCCCGTCGCCATGCGCTTTTTGAAGCTGCCCAGCCCGATCCGCGAAATTGTTCACTTTGCGGTCGATCTTGTCGCGCATCTCGTCCCGCAGCTCGTCAAAGCTGGCATAGTCCAAGGCCCTGGCCAGACGCGAGAATGTGGCGGGCGACACGCCGGTCTGCGCGGACACGGTGCGCAGTGGACGCGACACGGCATCCAGCGGGTTGGCCACAAGGTAATCGGCAGCTGCGCGCAAGGCACCGCTTAAATCACCATAGGCCACTGCCAGCCTCTTTTCGAAGCTCTCACTTGCGCTCACGTCCAGTGTCTCCCTGTTTGGACAAGGCTCAGTGTTCCTTTTGTTTCACCTATTGTCAATTCTCGATTCATTTGTTTCAATGGCAACAGGTTCAACGGGACATGCAAGGGATCCCCATGTCACATATTTTCCCGCGTCACTGCAAATCAGCCCCACCTGTCGCAACCCGCGGAGACGGCATCTACCTCATTGATTCCGAAGGGAAAAGATACCTTGATGGGTCCGGTGGTGCGGCGGTGTCCTGCCTTGGGCATTCGGACCCTGACGTGGCCAAAGCCATGCATGATCAGATCGACAGACTCAGCTTCGCGCACACCGGATTCCTGACGTCAGAGCCGGCAGAATCACTCGCCGACCGCCTGATCGCGCATGCGCCCGAGGGAATCGAGCGCGTCTATTTGGTCTCTGGCGGTTCGGAAGCCGTCGAGGCAGCGCTGAAGCTTTCGCGTCAGTACATGATCGAAACCGGGCAGCCCCAACGCACCCGTTTCATCGCCCGCAAGCAAAGCTATCACGGCAACACGCTGGGTGCGTTGGGGACCGGTGGCAACATGTGGCGGCGCGAGCCGTTTGACCCGCTGATGATGTCAGCCAGCCATATCGATCCCTGCTATGAATACCGCCTGCGTCAAGAGGGCGAGACCGAAGAGGAATACGGCCTACGCGCCGCGAATGCGCTGGAAGAGGAAATCCTGCGTGTCGGGCCCAAGACGGTGATCGGCTTCCTTGCGGAACCCGTGGTCGGGGCCACCGCAGGCGCCGTGCCCGCCGTCAAAGGCTATTTCAAACGCATCCGCGAGATTTGCGATCAGTACGGCATTCTGCTGATCTTGGACGAGGTCATGTGCGGCATGGGCCGCACCGGCACCCTGTTTGCCTGCGAGCAAGACAAGATTTCGCCCGACATCATCACCATCGCAAAGGGGCTTGGCGCGGGCTATCAGCCGATTGGTGCGATGCTGTGCACGGGCGCGATCTATGACGCGATTGCACAGGGCAGCGGGTTCTTTCAGCATGGGCACACCTATATCGGGCACCCGGTAGCCTCTGCCGCCGCAGATGCGGTTGTGCGCAAACTGACCGAAGGTGGCATGGTTGCACGCGCAGCCAAGATGGGTACGCGTCTGAATGATGCGCTGCACGCCGAGTTCGGCCAGCACCCGCATATCGGTGACATCCGCGGTCGCGGCATGTTTCGTGGGCTGGAGATCGTGGCGAACCGCGACAGCAAAGCGCCGTTCGATCCGTCCCGCGGCATCGCCGGCCGCCTGAAAAAGCAGGCCTTCGCGAACGGCCTAATCTGCTATCCGATGAGCGGTACGATTGACGGTCAGCACGGCGATCACGTGCTTCTGGCCCCACCCTTCATCATCTCGGACGATCAGATCGACGAGCTGGTCGGCAAGCTGTCCAAATCGTTGGAGCAGGTTCTGTGACACCGCTTCCCAAGATCATGCTCGCCCCGAACGGGGCGCGCTTGACCAAAGCCGACCACCCTGCCCTGCCGATGACCGCAGCCGAGATCTTGGCAACCACGCAAGCCTGTCAGGCGCTGGGCGTGGATGGGCTGCATCTTCATCTGCGGGATCAGGACGGGAAGCACCTTCTGGACGCTGCCGCCTATGCAGATGCGCTGACCCTTTTTCGCGCTGAAATGCCCGGCTTCCCGGTGCAAATCACGACCGAGGCTGTCGGGATGTATGACCCCGCCCATCAACGGCATATCGCATTGAATTCAGGGGCTGATATGGTCTCGGCTTCGATCCGCGAACTGTGCCGGGACGATCACGATGTGACGCGCGCGTTCTACAACGACTGCCATAAGCGCGGCTTTGCCGTGCAGCACATCCTCTATGACGTGGAGGACGCCGAACTTCTGACCCACGTGCTGGAAGAGAAGCTTCTGACCGCACCTGAGCTGCAACTGATCTTCGTATTGGGGCGCTATGCGGTAGGGCAGAAATCCGATCCGAAAGAGCTGGATCCGTTTCTCGATTGGCTGAAGCAAACCGGCCTGTCACCCGACTGGGCCGTCTGCGCCTTCGGTCCGGGCGAAACCCCCGCCCTTGTCCGCGCGGTGCAGGCGGGTGGAAAGTGCCGGATCGGGTTCGAGAACTCACGCCAACACGCGGACGGATCCGTTGCGACAGACAACGCTGAACGAGTGGCCGAGCTGGTGAAGGCCTGTTCCGAAGCGGTCTAAGCCTTAGAACATCTTCGCGCGGGCATCCGTGGGCGACATGCCAAACTGCTTCTTGAACGACCGCACAAGGCTGGAGCGTGTACCGAAGCCGGTTGCCGCCGCAATCTCGTGCATGGAATAGCTGGTCTGCTGCACCAGCTGGCTGGCCCGTTCCAGGCGCAGGCTACGATAGATGGTCAGCGGGCTAACCCCCAACTGGGTGGCAAAACGACGCTGCAATTGGCGTGACGACACGTTCATGATCCGCGCGATCTGGACGATCGACAGGGTGTTCTCCAGATGCTCCAGCATCACGGCCACGCAGTCTCCGATGATCCGGTCACCGCCGGAATAGCGTTTGATAATATGCTCTTGCTTGCCGTGGAATGGCTCGCCCGAGACTTCAAGCCCGACATAATCGCCGAAGGTGGCGGCCGAGAACCCACCCATTTCCGCTTCTAGAAGTTTCAGGAACAGGCGCAGGGCGGCAAAGATGCTGGTGGCGCTGCAGATGCGGCCATCAATGGCAAAAGGCGCGCCGGTGTCGATGCAGAACAGCCCCTCTTCCTCGGCGACGAAACGCAGGTTCGAATGCACGGCCAAGGCGGTGCGGCTAGCAAAGACAGACTTGCACAGAACGAACACGCCGCCACCCACCAGCACGCATTGACGGCTGAGGCGCAGAAGCTGATGCGCGCGGTTCAGTTGTTTGTTGTCCAACTGCCAGCGGGCGTGAAAGTCGGCCCAAAACACGACCGTGCGATTGCGCCAATAGGCCTGATCCTGCGATGGGCAGCTGTCCAGCGTATAGACAGACACGTCGCGTGGCGTTTCCGCATTGGTGAACTGATCAAGCGAGATGAAGAAGTCGCGAAAGACGCTGGCCAGCGCCACATGGCTGCGATCGGGCACGATGATGGTGATCCCCTGAATGGGGCCAATGGCCGACAGATCGTTCATGGGGGCCATAAGAGTGTTCTGAATATTCATAGATGCATCCCGTTTTCTGGTACGACATTATGAGACCCCGCCCGGCCACCTTGGGACCGGGCGGGGGAAGTGCTTATGCCTCGTCTTCGTAGGCATCCATCGGGGGACAGGTACAGATCAGGTTGCGGTCGCCATACGCGTTATCCACGCGGTTCACGACCGGCCAGTACTTGTCCACGCCCAAGTTGCCCGGAGGGAAGCAGGCCTGCTCGCGGGTGTAGGGACGATCCCATTCGCCCACCAGGTCACGCACCGTGTGGGGGGCGTGTTTCAGCGGGTTGTTTTCGGGGTCGATCTTGCCGTCGATGATGTCCTGCGCCTCGGCGCGGATGGACAGCATGGCGTCGCAGAAGCGATCCAGCTCGGCCTTGGGTTCGGATTCTGTCGGCTCGACCATCAGCGTGCCAGCAACCGGCCACGACATGGTCGGCGCGTGGAAACCGCTGTCGACCAGACGCTTGGCCACGTCATCCACGGTCACGTTGCCCTCGTCCGCCAGCGGGCGGGTGTCGAGGATACATTCGTGCGCCACACGACCGGTCTTGGACGTGTACAGAATGTTGTACCCGTCTTTCAGACGTGCCGCGATGTAGTTGGCGTTCAGGATCGCAACCTTGGTGGCTTGGGTCAGACCCGCGCCGCCCATCAGCAGGACGTAAGCCCAGCTCACCGGCAGGATCGATGGCGAACCAAACGGCGCTGCCGACACCGGACCAACGGCCGTGCCGTATTCCGGGTGACCCGGCAGGTGCTCTTCCAAGTGAGCTTTCACACCGATCGGACCCATGCCGGGGCCGCCCCCGCCATGCGGGATGCAGAAGGTTTTGTGCAGGTTCAGGTGGCTGACGTCGCCGCCCACGTCGCCCGGGCGGGCCAGACCGACCATGGCGTTCATGTTCGCGCCATCAATATAGACCTGACCGCCGTGATCATGGGTGATCTGGCAGACTTCCTGCACGGTTTCTTCGAACACACCGTGGGTCGAGGGATAGGTGATCATACAAGCCGCTAAGTCATCGGAGTGCTGGATCGCCTTATTGCGGAAATCCTCCAGATCGATGTTGCCATCGTCATCCGATTTCACCACCACGACCTTATAGCCCACCATCTGCGCGGACGCCGGGTTGGTGCCGTGTGCCGAGGTCGGAATCAGACAGATGTTGCGATGCGCTTCACCGCGCGACGCGTGATAGTTGCGGATGGTCAGAAGACCCGCATATTCACCCTGCGCACCCGAGTTCGGCTGCTGCGAGATCGCATCATAGCCGGTGATCTGGCACAGCTTGTCGTTCAGGTCGGCGATCATCTCGTGATAGCCTTGGGCCTGATCTTCAGGGCAGAACGGATGCAGGTTGCCGAATTCCGGCCACGTGACCGGGATCATTTCGATCGTGGCGTTCAGCTTCATGGTGCACGACCCCAGCGGGATCATCGCACGGTCCAACGCCAGATCGCGGTCGGCCAGACGACGCATATAACGCGTGATCTCGGCTTCAGCGCGGTTCAGGTGGAAGATCGGGTGGGTCAGGTATTCGCTGTCACGCAGAGCATAGTCCGGCAGGCGGTATGCCACGTTCGAGCTGTCATCCTTACGATCGATGCCAAAGGCACCCCAGACGGCCTCGATCGTTTCGGGGCGGGTCTGTTCGTCAAGGCTGATACCGACTTTGGTTTCGCCCACTTTGCGCAGGTTCACACCGCGTGCAACGGCAGCTTCCATGACGGTCTGCTGCAACTGACCGACTTCGACGGTGATGGTGTCGAAGAAGACTTCTGGCTCGACCTTGAACCCGGCCTCTTCCAGACCCGCAGCCATGCGCGAGGTCTTGCGGTGCACCGACTGGGCAATCGCCTTGATGCCATCGGGGCCGTGATACACAGCATACATCGAGGCGATAACGGCCAGCAAGGCCTGCGCGGTACAGACGTTCGAGTTCGCCTTCTCGCGACGGATGTGCTGTTCACGGGTTTGCAGCGCCAGACGATAGGCTTTGTTGCCACGCGCGTCGATCGACACACCGATGATGCGGCCGGGCATGGCGCGCTTCAGCTTGTCGGTCGTCGCCATGTAAGCGGCGTGCGGCCCACCATAGCCCATCGGAACACCGAAACGCTGGGTCGAACCCACGGCGATGTCGGCACCCATTTCACCCGGCGACTTCAGCAGCGCCAGCGCCAGAATGTCGGCAGCCACCACGGCAATCGCTTTGTGCTCGTGAAGGGCTTCGATTTCTTTGGTGAAGTCACGCACGTGACCTTCGGTGCCCGGGTACTGGAAGATCGCACCAAACACGGCGCCGGCGTCCAGCGCATCGGGGTCAGCAACCTGAACGTCGATGCCCAAAGGCTCGGCGCGGGTTTTGATCACGGCGATGGTCTGCGGGTGACAGTTCTTGTCCACGAAGAACGCCGCGTTGTTGGCTTTCGAACGCGAGCCGCGATGCGCCATGGTCATGGCTTCGGCAGCGGCGGTGGCTTCGTCCAGCAGCGACGCGTTGGCGACTTCCAGACCGGTCATGTCCGAGACCATGGTCTGATAGTTCAGAAGGGCTTCCAGACGGCCTTGCGAAATCTCGGGCTGGTAGGGCGTGTAGGCCGTGTACCATGCCGGGTTTTCCAGAATGTTGCGCAGGATGGGCGCAGGCGTCGTGGTGCCATAATACCCCTGCCCGATCAGCGAGGTCAGAACCTTGTTCTTCGAGGCCACCTGCTTCATGTGGAAAAGCGCGTCGCGCTCGGACATGGCAGGACCCCAGTCCAGCGCCTCTTCCTGACGGATTGCGGGCGGAACCGTTGCGTCGATCAGTTCATCAAGCGTCTTGAAGCCGATCACTTTCAACATATCGCGCATCTCGGTCGGAGACGGGCCGATATGGCGGCGGTTGGCGAAGTCATAGGCTTCGTAGTCGGTCAGTTTGAAGGCCATGCTGTGATCCTCGTACAGGGGGGATATGACCCGCCGGTTGCCCGGCGGGCGGTCTGTTCTTAGCCGATCAGGGCTTTGTAGCCGTCCAGATCCATCAGATCTTCCAGCTGCGCGGCGTCTGCCAGCTTGACCTTATAGATCCAGGCGTCGCCCTCGGGGTTTTCGTTCAAGGCACCGGGGGTGTCTTCCAGTGCACCATTGGCCTCAACCACTTCACCGTCAACCGGTGCGTAGATTTCGGACGCGGCTTTCACGCTTTCGATCACGCCGATCTCGTCGCCTTTTTCGAATTCGTCGCCCGCTTCGCGCTGCTCAACGAAAACGATTTCGCCCAGCTGGTCAGCGGCGTGTTGGGTGATGCCGATGGTGGCGATGTCGCCCTCTACGGTGATCCATTCGTGCTCTTCAGAATAATAGGTTGTCATATCAGGATATCCCCTGTCTTAGCGTTTGTAGTTCTGCTGCACGAAGGGCAGCGATACGATTTCGGCAGGCTGGGCCTTGCCGCGAATGATAAGGTTCACTTTCTCGCCAACCTCGCCGTGACCCTTGGCCACATAGCCCATAGCAACGGGGCCACCGACGGTCGGACCAAAACTGCCCGAGGTGATCTCGCCAATCGTGTTGCCTTCGGCGCACTGGATTTCCACGTGCTGACGAGCGGGGGCGCGGCCTTCGGGCTTGATGCCCACCAGCTTTTTCGCGGCACCTTCGGCCAGCTCACGCTGGATGCGCTCGGCACCCGGGAAGCCGCCTTCTTCTTTACGGCGCTTCTGGATGGCCCAGCTCAGGCTTGCCTCGATCGGCGAGGTCGACTGGTCGATGTCGTTGCCATAGAGGCAAAGGCCAGCTTCCAGACGCAGGCTGTCACGGGCACCCAGACCAGCGGGTTCGCAATCGTCATGCGCCAAGAAGGCACGGGCGACGGCTTCGGCATCTGCTTCTGGGATCGAGATTTCGTATCCGTCCTCGCCGGTATAGCCCAGACGCGAGATGCGGCACTCGACACCGTTGATGTCCGCAACGGTGGTTTCCATGAAGGTCAAGTCACGTGCGGCGGGGCAAAGCTCGCCCACCACGTCCTCGGCCTTGGGGCCTTGAACGGCAACCAGCGCACGATCGAAGATCTCGGTCACTTCGACGCCGTCCAGATTGGCGGCCATGTGTGGGATGTCCTGATGACGCATCGAGGCGTTCACCACGACAAAGAAATGATCACCGGCGTTCGAGACGATCAGGTCATCCATGATGCCGCCGTCTTCGTTGGTGAAGAAGCCATAGCGCGCCTTGCCTTCTTTCAGCGTGGCATAGGCCTGCGGGCAGATGGCTTCCAGCTTCTCGCCGATGTTGTCGCCTTTCAGGATCACCTGACCCATGTGGCTGACGTCAAAAAGCGCGGCTTTCTCGCGGCAGTGCTTGTGCTCGCCCATGATCCCCATCGGGTATTGAACGGGCATTTCCCAGCCAGCGAAATCAACCATCTTGCCGCCAAGTTCGACATGCAGGTCATAAAGCGGTGTGCGTTTGGGGGTGTCGGTCATGGCCGCGCCTCCTGTCAGTTTTGTTTCTGGTTCAGTCGCGAACGACGGTCACGGTGCAATGCGCATTGCGCACGACGCGAGCGAGGTTCGGGCCGATCTCGAAATTCGGGAAGTCACCCTTCGCGGAAGACATGATGATGTGATCAAAGCCTTCTTTGTGAGCGAGCTTCAGAATCTCACGGTAGACGCTACCCTCTTCAATGTGAACAGGAACGTCGGCTGCGCCACCTTCGGCCAGGATCGCCTTTACGGCGTCCGACACGTGCTCTTTGGCGCCAGCGCCATAGTTGGCAGGCAGGTTGGGCAGCAGGATGATTTCAGGAATGACCGAAACGGCGTGCAGCTCGGCCCCATAGAATTTCGCCTGTTCCAGTGCGAACGGCAGGGCTTTCTTCCACGACCGGTCATCTGTGTGATCAATGGGCAGCAGGATCTTGCTTGTCATTGTCTCTCTCCTATCGAAAGGAACTAAGGGTCCGGGGGCGATCCACGCCGCCCCCGGGATCAGACTTATTCGGCGGGCGTTGCGCCACCTTCTTCCGACGCGCCATTGGTCGCGAAGAACTCTTTGGTCAGCTTGAAGATAACCGGGCTGAGCAGTGCCAGAGCAATCAGGTTCGGGATCGCCATCATAGCGTTCAGCGTATCCGCCAGCAGCCAGATGAAGCCCAGATCAGCGGTTGCGCCGAAATAGATCATCACGATCCATGCGATGCGGTAGACTGGCAGAACCTTGTGACCGGCCAGGAAGCCCACGCATTTCTCGCCGTAGAACGACCAGCCAAGGATGGTGGTGAAGGCAAAGATCGACAGAGCGATGGCGATCAGGTAGCCGCCGATACCCGGCAGCGAGTTTTCGAATGCCAGCGAGGTCAGAGCCGCGCCGCTTTCGCCCGAAGTCCAAGCGCCCGACGAGATGATGGCCAGACCGGTGATCGAGCACACGATGATGGTGTCGATGAACGTCCCCAGCATAGCAACCAGACCCTGGTTTACCGGGCCTTTGGTCGAGGCAGCAGCGTGTGCGATCGGGGCCGAACCCAGACCAGCTTCGTTCGAGAAGACACCACGTGCCACACCAAAGCGGATCGCAGCCCAGACAGCCGCACCAGCGAAGCCACCTTCAGCAGCCGACGGGGTGAAGGCGTGGGTGAAGACCAGCGACAGGGCGTGACCGATGTTGCCGATGTTGATCAGCAGAACCAGCAGACCCGCGATGATATAGGCAACCGCCATGAACGGAACCAGCTTACCAGCAACCGCGCCGATGCGGGTGATACCACCCAGAATAACGGCTGCGGTCAGGATCATCAGGACAACGCCAGTGACCGAGGTGTTCAGGCCGAAGTTGGCCTCCAGCACCTGAGCAACACCGTTTGCCTGTACACCGTTGCCGATGCCGAAGGCTGCAATGGCGCCGAACAGAGCAAAAGCAACGCCCAGCCAGGCCCATTTCGCGCCCAGGCCGTTCTTGATGTAGTACATCGGGCCGCCAACATAGTTGCCCAGCTCGTCTTGCTCGCGATATTTCACCGCCAGAACGGCTTCGCCGTATTTGGTGGCCATGCCTACCAGGGCGGTCATCCACATCCAGAACAATGCGCCCGGACCGCCCAGGAAGACAGCAGTGGCCACACCGGCGATGTTACCCGTACCGATGGTCGCCGACAGCGAGGTCATCAGCGCGTTGAACGGGCTGATCTGGCCTTCGCCTTGGCTGTAACGGCCGTTGAACAGAAGGCTAAAGCCTTTGCCCAGTTTCAGGATCGGCATGAATTTCAGGCCGACCTGCAGGAAAAAGCCTACGCCCAGAATAAGGACCAGCATCAGCGGCCCCCAAACGACGCCATTGATGGCTCCTACGATGTTGTTTAACGCTTCCATGGTTTCCTCCCAGTGAATTTCGGCCCGGAATGGGCCTGCGCGTTTCGGTTATGCCCCTGCCGCAAGCGCGCCATCGCGGGCTTGTTTCAAGGCGGCAAAGTCTTCGTCAGCATGGAACGACGACCGCGTCAGCGGCGTGGCCGAGACCCCAAGGAACCCCTTGGCGCGGGCCGCTTGTTCCAGGCTTTCGAACTCTTCCGGCGTCCAGAACCGGTCGATCTTGTGATGTTTGGCGGTGGGCTGCAGGTACTGGCCCACGGTTAGGAAATCGACATTGGCGGCGCGCAGGTCGTCCATCACCTGCTTCACCTCGGCCATCGTCTCGCCCAGACCGACCATCAGGCCGGACTTGGTGAAAATGCCGGGGTTGGCGCGCTTGGCGTCATCCAGCAGGCGCAGCGACTGGTAGTAGCGCGCGCCCGGGCGCACGGTCGGATAGAGCCGCGGCACGGTTTCCAGATTGTGGTTGAACACGTCGGGGGCGGCGTCAAACACCTCGTCCGCCGCGTCGCCTTTGCCCAGAAAATCCGGGGTCAGAACTTCGACCGTTGTGCCGGGGTTCTGGTGGCGCACGGCGCGGATGGTCTGGGCGATATGCCCTGCCCCGCCATCAGCCAGATCATCCCGGTCGACCGAGGTGATCACCACATGACGCAGCCCCAGTTTCTTCACCGCAGCCGCCACACGGCCCGGTTCGAACGCGTCCAGCGCATCCGGGCGGCCGGTCGACACGTTGCAGAAGCTACACCCACGGGTGCAGATCTCGCCCATGATCATCATGGTGGCATGACGCTTGGACCAGCATTCGCCCACGTTGGGGCATGCGGCTTCCTCGCAGACCGTGACCAGATCATGATCCCGCATCAGGCGACGGGTCTCGTAATACTCGGCGCTTTCGATCTTCTTTTTGCGAATCCAGCTGGGTTTGCGCGGGATCGCACTGTCGGGCTTGTGGGCCTTTTCCGGGTGACGCAGGCGGGGGATCTGGTTCATTGCCGCCCCCTTACGCGTGAATGGCGCGGCCCAGCGCGTCCAGACAGGCTTCTTTCACGGCCTCAGCCATGGACGGGTGCGCATGACAGCTTGCCGCCACGTCCGTGAGTGTCGCCCCCTTCGCCATGGCCAAGACCAGTTCCGCGATCAGATCGCCACCGTGAGCACCACAAATATGCGCCCCCAGCAGCACGCCGTCGGGCGAGGCCAGAACCTTGACCGCGCCGTCCGTTTCCCCGGTCGAGCGCGCGCGCGAGTTCGCCATGAAGGTAAACTTGCCGCTGATATAGTCGGTGCCCGCGTCTTTCAGCGCCTCTTCCGTGGCTCCGACCGAGGCGACCTCGGGGTCGGTGTAGACCACGCCCGGAACTTTGTCGTAGTCGACGTGGCCTTTCAGACCGGCCAAGCCTTCCACACAGGCCACACCGTCTTCTTCCGCCTTATGGGCCAGCATCGGGCCGGGCACGCAGTCGCCAATGGCATAGATGCCGGGAACCGAGCTTTGGAAGCTGCCGTCCACCGGAATGAAGCCACGTTCGTTGACCTCGACGCCCAGTGCGTCCAGCCCCAGACCACGGGTGACGGGGCGACGACCAATTGCGACCAGAACCTTGTCGGCCTCGATCGTGTCGACGGTGTCTTTGCCAACGCGTTCCACGGTCAGGGACAGTCCGCCCTCGCCTGCTTCAACCGCCTTCACAGCGCGGCCCAGTTGGAATTTCAGCCCGCGCTTGGACAGAGCCCGCTGCGCCAGCTTGGCGATCTCGCCATCAATGCCGGGCAGGATGCGATCGAGGTATTCGACAACGGTCACCTTGGCACCCAAACGCGCCCAGACCTGACCAAGTTCCAGACCAATGACACCCGCGCCGATCACGACCAGATGCTCGGGCACCGTGTCCAGCGCCAGCGCGCCGGTCGAGCTGAGAACATCCACCTCGTCAATCTCGACGCCCGGCATCGGTGTCGGTTCCGAGCCGGTGGCAATCAGAATGTTCTTTGTTTCATGAATGGTGTCGTCCACCTTGACCTGACCAGCGGCGGGAATGGTCGCCCAGCCCTCGATCAGCTCAACGCCGTTCTTCTTGAACAGGAAGGCGATGCCTTTGGTCAGGTCGCCAACGACCTTATCTTTGCGCGCCATCATGGCACCCAGATCCAGCGAAGCGCCTTCAACCGCGATCCCGTGGGCGGCCAGATGCGATAGCTCGGCATATTTACCGGACGAGGTCAGAAGCGCCTTCGACGGAATGCAGCCCACATTCAGGCACGTCCCGCCCAGCGATCCACGGCCCTCAACACAGGCAACCTTCAGGCCCAACTGAGCCGCACGAATGGCAGCGACATAGCCACCTGGGCCGGCTCCGATCACGATCAGGTCAAACATATGTTCCTCCGCTTCCCGTTCACATTCATGAATGCGCATTTTGTGGAATAGTTTCCTATCCGGGATTTCTTGTTTCTCATAGGAAACTTCGGGGGAAAGTGCAACATTTGTGTGCAGTGGGATACTTTGACAGCTCTGAGAGCAGTAACTAAGCTGCGGAGGAACAACGGGAAAATTCAGGAGGCCCGCATGGAAATCGACCCGAATGGCGCTGCACAAACAGGCAGCGAGCCTGCGGACGCACCCGATGGCGAAGCGATGGGCCTTATGATTCGAGAGGCCCGGAAGGCGAAAGGGCTGACGCTGGAAGACACGGCGCGGGCGGCGGGGATCGGCCGTTCAACCCTGTCAAAGATCGAGAACAACCAGACCCGGCCAAGCTTCGACATCATCCGGCGCATCATGCAGACGCTGGAACTTGAAACCCCACAGTTGTTCCTGCAATCCGCGAAGACGGACATCTCGGGCCGCCGCGACTATACCCGCGCGGGTCAGGGCGAGATCAAAAAGACGCCGACCTATACGCACGAATTGCTGTGCAACGAACTGACCTCGAAAAGCATGGTGCCCTATATCTCGACCGTAACCGCGCGCGAAGTCTCGGAGTATGACGATTGGGTGCGCCACAACGGTGAAGAGTTCATGTTTGTCCTGTCCGGCGAACTGACGCTGGTGACAGAACATTATCGGCCGTTACACTTGGGTCCCGGAGATTCCGTCTATTACGACGCGCGGATGGGGCACGGGCTGATTTCGACCAGCGAAGAAGATGCGAAAGTGCTGTGGGTGTCGCTGGGATTATGATCCACTCCTCAGGTCGATGCAGGCTACCATTTTTTGCGCTCTCGCATCGGTTGTGAATCATGCATTTTCACCTATGCGCCCCAAAGGCGCCATATTTAATTCTTACCTAGTGACAAGTTTCGTGATTCATTTGCGAAATCTTATTACTCTTGGTTCAACATTGCTGCAGCCCTACAGCAAATTCTTGTAGATGAAGTTACACAGGCAGACTCATGGCGACGATTAAACTTACGCTCCAAGATGTGAATGGAGATCCGTTCACCTCTGGCAACAATATCAACATTGTAACAAGCCAAACGCCGAATGCGGTTTTTAACGAGCCGTCGGGGACGACAACGCTAGAGATCGTGTCTGCAGGTGACACCGTAACGATTGGTGGATTTACCTATACATATGACTATCTTGGATCCGGTGACATCGACAGCGATCCGACGCTGCCTGCCGCATTTATTCGCATCACCGGATCTTCCGACCCCAATGCTACGATTCCGATTGGTACGACCTACGCGATTGACCTGACGGGGCAACCGGGGGATCCTGGCTATCCGGACCTGCCAAATGGCAACACCAAGCTAGGCGTCGCCGACCTGAACACCACGGACCCGACCCCGTTCCCCTGTTTTGTGGCCGGTACGCTGATCGAAACCTTGGACGGCCCCCGCGCCGTTGAAGACATCGAAGTTGGTGACATGGTCTGGACCATGGACAATGGGTTCCAGCCAGTGCGCTGGATCGGAACCGCCGAGGTCGCAGCCGAAGGGGACATGGCGCCCATCGAATTTGCGCCCGGCGCAATCGGCAACACCGCAGCTTTGCGCGTCTCGCCGCAGCACCGTGTTCTGGTTAGCGGCTGGAAAGCCGAACTTTACTGCGGCAGCGATCAGGTTCTTGTCGCTGCAGCCCACCTTGTAACGGGCGACGCGGTTCGCCGCCTGTCTGGTGGTCAGGTGACCTATGTACACCTGCTGTTTGATCAGCACGAGATCGTCGAAACTGACGGCGCCCTGACCGAAAGCCTCTATATCGGGCCTGAAAGTGTCAAAGCGCTGCCGCAGGAATCCGTTGAAGAGCTTCTGACCCTCTTCCCCGAGCTGATGAGCCGCGCAGGCCAGTATCCGGTCGCCCGCCACGTTGCAAAGCGCCACGAGGCAACGCTTCTCGCGTCCGCCTGACCCTTAGTGATTTGAAGCCCGCACCTCAGTTGCGGGCTTCATACATTGTGGAACCACTGTTCCCTGGGCGATGTCGCCAGCCTTTCCAAAACCAGGACGAAAACGCAAAACTATACTTGTGTGCCTTTTCGCGTCTATCACGGTGGCCTGCCCGTTTCCCGCCATCGTCCCTTGCATTCACCAAACATATTCATTATTTTGAATATGTGATCTTGATCAAGTTCATGTCAGGACTATCCGTCTAGTGTCACAACACGCTCTGACACCAGTCGTGTTGAACCTGCCAGCAACGGACATGGTTTGGGCCACCTACCGCACAGGAGATTGCGATGCGTAAATTTGTCTTGTCCCTTCTGGTCGCCTTGTTCCCGCTTGCGACCCAAGCCGAAGAACCCTTCGTCGCGAACGCTGTCGACGTCACTGAATGGAAAGCCGTGTTCGGCCGGATCGAGGCGCGTGACCGTGTACACGCGCGGTCGCGGCTTGGCGGCACGATCATCTCCATCGACGTCTCCGAGGGATCCACGGTCGAGAAAGGCCAGCAGATCGCCAGCATCACGGATGAAAAGCTGACCCTTCAGCTGAACGCGGTGGATGCGACGCTGACCTCGCTGGAGTCTCAGTTAGAGACCGCCTCGGCCGATCTGCAGCGCGGCGAAGACCTGCTGGAACGTGGGGTCGCCACCGCACAGCAGTTGGATCAGCTGCGCACGCGCGTGGATGTGATTAAGGGACAAATCGGCACTGCGCAGGCCGAGCGGAGCGTGCTGAAACAGCGCGAAGCGGAGGGCGCTGTGCTGGCGCCCATTGGCGGCGCGGTGCTTCAGGTTCCCCTGACTGAAGGCTCTGTCGTCATGCCCGGTGAAAGCATCGCCGAGATCGGCGGCGGCGGCTTCTTCCTACGCCTTGCGGTGCCGGAACGCCATGCTGGTTACCTTGAAGAAGGCGCGGAAATCCGCATTGGCGGTGAAGAGGGCGAGTCGACCGGCGTTCTGGCCAAGCTCTATCCCCAGATTGAAAACGGCCGCGTGATCGTCGATGTCGAGTTCGCGGGCATGGAGACCGATTTTGTGGACGCACGCGTTTTGGTACGCCTTCCGGTTGGCAAGTCGACGGCATTGCTGGTGCCCACGGGCACAGTTTCGACCCGCATGGGGCTGGATTTCGTCACAGTGCAATCCGCAGACGGCGCGAAGTCGCAGCGCGCGGTCGTCACGGGTGGCGCGCACCAGATGGACGGCGTCGAGATGGTCGAAATCCTGTCGGGTCTGACCGCAGGCGAACAGGTGGTGACCAGCCATGAGTAATCAGCCAAACACCCCCTCGCTGGGCATCGCGGGCGGATTGACCAAGGCGTTCATCCGCTCGGCCCTGACCCCATTGATGATCTTGGCGTCGCTTGCCGTCGGCCTTGTGGCACTGGTCAGCCTACCGCGGGAGGAAGAACCGCAGATCTCGGTCCCGATGGTGGATATCCACATCCAAGCGCCGGGCCTGAAAGCAGAAGACGCCGCCAAGCTGGTGACCGAGCCGATGGAAAGCATCGTGCAGGGCATCAACGGGGTCGAGCATGTCTATTCGCAGACCAGCGATGACTATGCGCTTGTGATGGCGCGGTTCTTGGTTGGCACATCGGCGGATACCGCGATCTTGCGCGTGCATGACAAGGTGCGCGCGAACATGGATCGCATCCCGGTTGGGATCAACGAGCCCCTGATCGTCGGACGCGGGATCGACGATGTGGCCATTGTCTCGCTGACGCTGAGCCCCAAACCCAACGCTGAACACACCACCGCCAACGACCTGACACGGATTGCCCGCAAACTGCAGGTCGAGGTCGCCAAGATCCAGGATGTAGGCCTGACCTATCTGGTCGGCGAAAGCCCCGAGGCGATCCGCATCGCCCCGGACCCCGAACGTCTGGCGCTGTATGGGGTGACCCTGCAGCAGCTGGTGGGCAAGGTCCAAGGCGCAAACCGTGCGTTCAGCACCGGGTATGTCCGCGACGGCGGGCAGCAAGTGATGCTGACAGCCGGCCAGACATTGCAGGCGTCCTCGGACGTTGCAAACCTGCTTCTGACCACGCGCGACAACCGCCCGGTTTACGTGCGTGACGTCGCCAATGTCAGCTTCGTGCCGGATACCTCGGACAAGATCGTTGCCAATGTCACACGCGGTGAAGATGGTGAAATCATCCGCACCCCTGCCGTTACTCTGGCGGTTGCCAAACGTGCAGGCGCCAATGCCGTCGTCGTGGCCGAGGAAATCCTGCACCGCGTTCACCTGCTGGAACATGACCTAGTCCCCGATACGGTGCAGATCGACGTCACCCGCGACTATGGCGAAACGGCAGACGAGAAAGCCAACGAGCTTCTGTTCCACTTGGGGCTGGCGACAGTGTCCATCGTGGCGCTGGTGCTGTTCACCATCGGCTGGCGCGAGTCCATCGTGGTCGCCGTGGTGATCCCTGTCACCATCCTGCTGACACTCTTCGCCGCGTGGGTGATGGGCTACACGCTGAACCGCGTATCGCTGTTCGCGCTGATCTTCTCGATCGGGATCCTTGTAGATGACGCGATTGTGGTGATCGAGAACATCGCCCGCCATTGGGGCATGCAGGACAAAGCGGACCGCGTGACCAAAGCCATCCGCGCAGTCGCCGAGGTGGGCAACCCGACCATCGTCGCAACGCTGACCGTGGTCGCCGCCCTTTTGCCGATGCTGTTCGTATCGGGCCTGATGGGTCCGTATATGAGCCCGATCCCGGCCAACGCCTCGGCTGCAATGATCTTTTCGTTCTTCGTGGCGGTGATCATCACGCCATGGCTGATGATCAAGATCGCAGGCAAAGCCCCTGCGCATGATCACGATGACGAAGGACATCATGGTGGCGCGTTGGGGCGGATCTATGCCTCGGTTGCGCGGCCTTTGCTGAAGACCAAAGCCATCAGCCTGACCTTCCTGCTGGGCGCGGCTGTGATCTCGTTCGGGTCACTGGCGCTGATCTACACCAAGGACGTGACGGTCAAGCTTCTGCCCTTCGACAACAAGTCGGAACTGTCGGTGGTGGTCGATCTGCCCGAAGGCTCGTCGATCGAGGCAACGGACGCCGTGGTGCAAGCCGTGGCGCGCGAAGCCCTGCAGATGCACGAGGTTGTGTCGGCACAAACCCATGCCGGGGCGTCCGCGCCCTTCAACTTCAACGGTCTGGTCCGGCATTATTACCTGCGCACGCAGCCACATCTGGGCGATGTGCAAATCCTGCTGGACCACAAGGAACACCGCGAACGCACAAGCCACGAGATTGCGTTGGAACTGCGTGAACGGATGAACCAACTTGATCTGCCCGCAGGCACCAACATCAAGACGGTCGAGCCGCCCCCCGGCCCGCCGGTCATGGCGACCCTGCTGGCCGAGGTCTATGGCCCCGATGCCGACACCCGTCGCGAAGCCGCCAGCAAGATCCGTGCGGCCTTTGACAGCGTGCCCTTCGTCGTCGATGTCGATGACAGCTTCGGGGAACAACCGCGCCGTCTACGCATCACGATCTCGCAGGACCAGTTGGAGTTCTTCGGGGTACAGGAGCAGGACGTCTTCTCGACGCTCGCGCTTTTGAACCATGGGCAGACCGTTGGGTACTCGCATCGCGGTGAGGGCCGCTATCCGATCCCCATCATCGTGGAACGCGACAAGGCGGACCGGGTGCTGGACGAACGCTTCCTGTCGACGCCGATCCCAGCGAACGCCCTGCCCGGCGCTCGTGGCGTGGTGGAGCTTGGCGACGTGATCGAGATCACCGAGGAACGCGCTTCCTTCCCGATCTTCCGTCACAACGGGCGCACCGCCGAAATGGTCACCGCCGAGGTTGCCGGAGACTTCGAGGCCCCGGTCTATGGCATGATCGCCGTAGCCGAGCAGTTGGAGGCGATGGAATGGGAAGAAGGCACCAAGCCCGAAATCCGCATGAACGGTCAGCCTGAAGACGAAAGCATCGTCACCCTGCTGTGGGACGGCGAATGGGAAGTCACATGGGTCACCTTCCGCGACATGGGGGCCGCCTTTGCCGTGGCGCTTCTGGGGATCTACATTCTTGTGGTTATGCAGTTTGGCTCGTTCAAACTGCCGCTGGTGATCCTGACGCCGATCCCGCTGACCTTCGTTGGGATCATGGGCGGGCACTGGCTGTTCAACGCGCCGTTCTCGGCCCCGTCGATGATTGGCTTCATCGCGCTTGCGGGCATCATCGTGCGGAACTCGATCCTGCTGGTGGACTTTATCCGGCATGCCGATCCCGCGAAGGATAAGGTCGAAACGCTGATCGAGGCCGGCGCCATCCGCTTTAAGCCGATCCTCTTGACCGCAGTTGCGGCGATGATTGGCGCGGCGGTGATCTTGGCCGACCCGATCTTCCAAGGGCTTGCCTTGTCGCTGCTCTTTGGTTTGCTCAGCTCAACCCTACTGACGGTTCTGGTGATTCCCGCGATTTATCGCGTGTTCCGAACCTAAGCGGTCTAGGCGAAACCTACAAACATGACGCGGCCCCAAATTTTGGGGCCGCTTCTGTGTTCGCGCATCTCATCCATGCGCGCGCGCCCTCCAGCCTGCAATCGCTGTCCCGAGCATTGCCCCTAGCGCGGCAATGAAGAGCCAAATGCGCGCATCACCCCAATCGATAACTGGGTCGCCAGCCGCAGACGTATCTGCGGAAAGCCGGATGACGGCCAACACCTCCAACACGCAGAAGACGATCAAGGCCGCATTGGCGTGTGCAACCCGTTGATTGTCCCCTTCCAAGGCCATATGCGCGGACAGTGCGCCGATACCGATCAGCCACGCGCCCACTGCACGCGCCGTCAGAGCGCTAAGCGCCCACGGCCACAGAAACTTGATGTCGGCAGGGGCGAGAAATAACCCGCCCCCAAGCAACAGCAAGATACCTGCCTGCCCCCACAGCACGGTCCGCATCCACCCAGCCATCGGGTTCGCACGCGGACCATCCTTGGACGTTTTGCGCAGCTGTAGTACCCACAATGCCCCCATCACAATCGGCACCAACCCGTAGACCGCCAGCCAGACCCAAGTGACAAACTGGGTGAACGGGGCGAACTCTGCGCCGAAGTGAAACTTGTCGATGTGTAGCAGCGTGGCGATCAGGGTCATGGTCGTGAAGATCCAGACCGCGGGCACCGCGATGCGTGCGCTCTCCCATGTTGTGTCCTGCGAGGCGCGAAACTCGACCAAGCCAGCGGCCAAATACGCGCCGCCCAAAAAGGCCGCGGTCACCGGCGGGTTCACGGTCCACGAAAACAAAAACGCGGTTTTGTCGGGCAACAGGAACAACGGCGCGCCGATGACCGTGACCAGCACCGCCGCCACCAGAAGCATCCAGCGCATGGCATCGGTGGTTTGCGTTCGGTCCGACATAGTCCCCCCTTTGGCACGTCCCCTGAAGATATCACCCTTAGATCAGTGTGCCGCAATTATGGGGATTTGTCCCGTTCAACCAAGAAAGTATAGTTCAGGGGCCGCTTGCCCAGCTATCAGGGCTGGGGCTTTTGGGATGTCGGAAGAAAGGCAGCGCGCCCTTGCGGCGCCCTTGGGCAACAGGTTCACGGTTGGTATCACCGATACCAACCGCTCCCTCTGACCATGCAGAAATCGTCACTCAACCACTTCACACTTTGCAGGCCAAACCCAAAATACTCTTGCGCTGGAGGGAACCGCATAACCACGCACCATTTAACCAAACCACCAGCACCGCACTAAGCAACAGCAGCGACGTTAACAGCGTCGCTAAATGTTTGTCGGGTGAGTTGGGAAAAGGTTCATAAATAATTTACAACTATTTGCAGCTGTCGGCCTGGATCAGCCCCCAGCCGAACCGGCTGTCCCTTCCGGGACGCCCAAGGTCGCGGGACCGCTGGCGCAAAGTATTCAGAAGCTGCTGCTTGCGCAGCCCCGATCGCGCGACCTCTTGCGCGATGATCGCAGTGGCAAAAGCCGCGGCATATGACGTGCCCGAGGCAAAGGTCGTGCCCCGTCCACGTGGCAAAAGCAGATCTACACCCGGCGCGGAGAAGTCCACCTCGGGTCCGCCATTGGCATGTTTGTACAGCCGCGCGCGCGCATCTACTGCGGTGATTGCGATGACATTCGGATCGGATGCGGGATAGGCCACGGCGGCACGCCCCCCATTCCCGGTGGCCGCCACCATAATCAGCCCTTTGCGGGCAACCGTTTTGACGATGTCTTCCAGGCTATCGTTCTTCGGCCCAGCCAAGGACATGTTCACGATGTCGACATTGTTCTCGACCATCCAGTTCAGCCCCTGCGCGATACTTTCCAGCCGCGCGACCGACCGCCCGCCATTGCGCGCGAACGCCACGACCGAGAAGATTTCGGCCCCCGGGCTGATCCCTTGCGGAAGCTTATCCGTCCCCCAGCCGCTGATCAGAGCCACGATGCCCGTCGCATGATCGACCGATCCAGTGCGATCGCGCGGAAACAGGACCGAGGTCGATTTGACCGACACGCCCCGCAAAGCCGGGTTCGAGGTGTCCACCGGGCCATCGATCACCCCCACGCGGACGGGGCGGTTCAGCTTGCATCCCGTGTCGGGCGCAAGGCCCAGAAGCCGATTGGCATAGGTTGTGCGCCCCTTCGCGGCCCCATAGACCGAATGCTTGTCGACAATCACCGAAATCCGCTGACGGGCAAGGCGGGACCGCAGCTCCGCAAGCGACATACGCCCGTTTAAGTCCACCGCAGACATCCGCGCGCCCAAAGCCCCCAAAGAGGTGTTGCGCAGAATAGACACGCCTTCACGCGACATCATGGTCTGGGCGCGGGCAACTTCTTCGCTGGAGCCGATCAACAGGTATTCCGGTCCCCCACTTGGGGCGGCGACCTCGTTCCGCGTGGCACGAACAAGCGGCTGGCCATTGGGCGTTCTGAGGGACAGCCCCTGCCCCAAGCCAGACCTGCCTCCGGGACCGGTGCCTGTACCGCCGCCTCCGGGGCCAAGGCCTCCTCCACCATTCGGATCATCGCAAATCCGCGCCGACGCAACGACTTTGGTCGACCCGTTCGGCTCGACATGGACGACGTGGAACTGAACGGAATACGGCAACCCGCTGAGTGGTAGCCTGACACGCAGCCGACTGGTGGTGTGCGAGATCAACGTGGCCGGCAGCAATGTGCCGCTCACCCGCGTGCGTAGATTGGGCGTCGCATTCCTGAGAAACCCGGGGGTGGGCACATCCAGAATGTCACCGGGCAGCACGCAATTGCCTTGCTGCGCCTGTGCGCTTGGCACGACGCCAAAAAGCGTGATGGCAATCAGAGCAACGGCAAGAGCAAGGCGCTTCACGGAAGATCCACACTTTCGAAAACGTCAGTCTCCAAGCGCAACGTACCGGCCAACTGCGTAAGATCAGCGCCGGGATCAAGCGGGGACAACCGGTACAGGCCAATCGCGGACGGACCGTCGACGATCACCAACTCGTGCCTCTGCAACAACGACGCCATCGACGCCTGCGTGACATCCGCTCGGAACATCACAACGATATTCGCCGTGTCATTATTGGACGACGCCAGTTCGTAAACATCTTCCGATACGCGGAAGTTGCCAATTACGGCAATCAGGGCAAACGCGGCCGCCAGCCCACCTGAGAACGACAGCATATAGCGCCGCGTTCTGGATCGCCCTTCAACAACTTTCTGCGGGCTATCTTCGATGTCACGCCGAAGCCGCGCCAAACCCAGTTCGCCCGGACTTTCGCCGTCGGGCTGCTGTTGCATCGTTGTACGAACAAGGGACAGCATCTCGGCTTCTTGCCGCAGCGACGGGTCTTGTGCCATTGCGGCCTCGACCATGTCCTGCTCGTCCTCTGACAGTGTTCCGTTGACCCAAAAGGGCAACAAATCAAGGATATGCTGACGATCTACTTCCGAACTCATGATGCTACCTTTGTATTCATTCTGCCCTGAAGGCAGTGCAACAACAACTTCTTAGCATGAAAAATACGGGTTTTGACGGTCCCTTCCGGGACTGATGTCACCTCGGCGATCTCGCGATAGCTCATGTCTTCGTAGAACGCGAACTCGATGGCGTCACGATGATCGGGCTTCAACTGCGCCAAACAGGCCCGCAAATGATCCGCCTCTTCGGCAGCCGTAATCTGGGCCATCGCACTTGGCGCCTCGTCCAGCTGCTCGGGCAGATCATCGGCAATCGTCAGGCGCGCATTCTTGCGAAACACATCAATTACCTTTCGGTACGCAATCGAGAACATCCACGTTTTGACAGCAGACCGCCCTTCAAATGCGGCCGCCCCTTTCCATACATCTAAAAACACTTCTTGAAGTATGTCGGCCGAGAGGAACGGATCGTTCAATTTAATGTTGATAAATCTGTAGAGCGGTTTCTCCATCTGGCGATAAAGCGCGTCGAGGGCGATTTTGTCGCCCGTTCCGATCCGGTGGATCAAAGCTTTCAGATCTGCATCATTCATATCCGCGCCCTACCGATACACGATGTGGTTGATGTCGCTGCGCAGGGCCAGCCCAAACAGCCAGCCATCTCCGTCGATCATCCTACGTGACCAAGCACCTTCCATGTATTCCGCGCTGAAGACAAGCGAATGATCTTCGACAAAGGTCCACTCGATTTCCTGCCGCAGATAGCGGGCATTCTCGCTAGAGCTGTCACTATACTCAACAATCCCGGCCTCAAGTGCATAGTCCCACAGGTCGGGAACAAGCGCGTAGTTCAAGCTGGCGGCTGCCCGCGCCTCCCAAAAATCCCCGAGGGTCGAGGCATGATGGCGCATCTTCAGCTCGACCGTAGCGTCCAGTCGATCAGTGGGCGCGACCGAGGCCAGAAGCTCCAACCCATGGGCAATTTCATCCCCATCGGGTGCCGAAAGATACTCCAGATCTTCGTAGCTATAGAGCACTGCATAGCTGCCGTGTTCGGTGAATTTGTTCATCCCGACGCTGAACGAGGCCAGTTGGTGATCCTGTTCAGGCAAGGCACCCAGCGGGGTTTCAAGCCGTTCCTGCACGAACAGTTCGGACGAGAAATAGAACCTTGCGCCGTTCAGGAAGCCACCGGTGAAAACATCAGGGGCGTAGGTCGTTTCGAACGACAGTCGGGTCAGGCGGTCCACCGCTTGATCCGGGCTGCCCCCTTCGTTGGTCCGCGCCTGTTCGGCACCAAGGGCCCAGCTCCATTCATGGCCCGCGTATTCCAGCTCCACCCGTTTGGCGCGCTCGCCGACAATCAGGTCCGGATTGAGCGGTGAATGGAAATCCTGATCGATCTGCGAATAGCCCAGACCAAGTGACAGCGCGTCCGGGCGTTCAGGCGGTGTCAGGCGAATATCCAGTTCAGCCTCCAGCGCTTGCCCGGAACGCCAAGTGCCGCCGTCAAACCACTCGGTCTCGTCTGCCGACAGCAGGACATCCACGCGGTCGCCGACCACCGGCGCGGACAGCGATACGCCCTTGCCCCGGACATTGCCAACAGACCCGTTGGGCAGATCCCCTGCCCGCCCGTCAAAGGCGGTGAATCCAAGGCGCAGGCCAGAATTCAGAAACGGCGCGATCTGGGTTGTCGCCCCGATGACGCGATCATTCCGGTCGGCAACGCCGATCAGATTGTCTGGACTGGTGGACAGGCCGGGTTGCAACACGAAGGCGGCGACCTCGTCCCGGTTGGTGGCATCCGCGAACCGCAAAGACACCCCGCGGCGCGATGCCTGATCAATCAGGTTTCCGTTGATGTTGTAGTAGTGCGAGCCCAGCCGTAGCGAGAGGTCCCCGCCCAGCACCGTGTGTCGAGTTTCCAAATAGTGATCGTTGATCGCGTAGTACTCGCCGGTCTCTGGGTCCGGTAATGCCGCGCGCGAGAAGCTTAGACCGCCACGCAGCAGACCATCTTGGATATCGAAATCCAGCCGCCCGCCGAACCCGGTATAAACTTTATGCGCATCGCGGTTTCCGACCACACCGCTTTCCAATTGGACGGCAACATAGGCTTCGGTCGTGCCCGCCGCGACAAGCGTGAACTCCCACCGGCCAATCAGAACGTCGCCCCGCGCGGTATCTTCATACAGCACAATCTCGTGTGTGTTGCCGGTCAGGTCTGTGGGCACTTTCAAGCGAAGTGTCGTGCCAGACAGGTCCAGAGCGGTCCAGACTCGCACACCGTCGATCTCGACTTTCGCACGCGCTAGGGGAAGCAGCTGATCAATTTCGATGGACAGGATTTCACCGGGTTTCGCATTCCCCAGCGACACCCGATCGCTTGCTGGTGCCTTTACTGGCAGGAACAAAATCAGTACCGCGGCGATCCACGCCCCCAGTTTGCTTGATTTTTGCCCGCGATAGCTTTGCACCAATAGTCCCTAGTTTGCGTCGGGGCTTACTAACGGGGCGCCGTTAAATCTCAAGAAAAAACTGACTCAAACACCTAGAGATAGACGAATATGTCTCAGAAACCTCGCTTACAACTACCTGCGGATGAGCAGCCACCCTCAGACTACCGCATAGGCCTTTGCGGAGGCGAACTCACGCATAGTGTTTTTTCTTCGACATCTTTCCGATGCCGGGATTGAAGGAGTTGGTGGGGTCGCAGCAGGCATAATGAGCGGCCAGATCAGGCTTGGCAGGATAGAGATGCCCGACATTGTGTTCGGCCGGATATTCGGCGCCGCGCTGATCCAAAAGCTCCAACATCTGCGCCTTAATCTGCTTGGGATCAGCTCCCTTCTTGACCACATAATCCTGATGCAGAACGTGACAGAAGAAGTGGCCGTAATAGAGCTTGTGCACAAGCTGATCATCGACTTCAGTCGGCAGCACTTCGTACCAGTCGCGATCATTGCGGCGCAGCGCGATATCCAGCGCCAAGATATCCTCGACCTCGTTCGAATGGATCGCCATGTACCGCACTGCGGCACCTGCGGCGGCGAACCGATGCAATCCGGCAATCTTGGCTTCACGGTCGGTACATTCAAAGAAGCCCCCTTCGCGATCGGCAAAGAGTTTGGACAGATAGGCTGATGCCTCGGCGATCCCGTCGTCTCGCATCTTCAGGATCAGGTGGTGACGATAGCGATTGCGGAAGTCCTTCAACCGTTTCGGCAGGATGCTGGGGGTCAGGCGGGCAAACAGCTGCATGGCGCGGTCGGTGAAATTGGCCAGCCCGGGGACAGACCGCAGCCGCGCATCAATCGCACCTTTCAAGGCAAAGAAGGACGGCAGGCGATCCGTACCCAACCAGTCGATCATCATGACGGTGTCCTTGCCATAGCGCTCAGTCAGGTCGAACACCTCGCGCTCCATATATTCGCCCGAGACCGGCAGCGTCTCGAACTCTGACAGAATATGACGGCGCAGCTCTGTCAGGTCTGCGGTATCATTGGTGCCAATATAGAAGGTCTTTTGCGTGGCGGGCTTGGCATAGGTATCCAGCCGCACAGCAAAAACGCCCAGCTTGCCCGCACATCCCGAGGCCTCGTGCAAACGCCGTTTGTCGGCATTGAAACGCGCGGGCGTTTCCGCATCCACCTTGCGCACCTGACTGGCATAGTCAGTGGCCGACGCCTTGCGGTTGGTGTCCGGGACGCTCGGCCCCAGATCGCCTGCCTCAAGCCGTGTCAGAATTTCCTCGGGCGTGTCGCCCAGATCGATCCCCAAATGGTTGACCAAGGACAGCTGACCGTTTTCATCGACCTGTGCGTACAGCGACAGCTCGGTATAAGACGGGCCACGTTCCACCAGCGAACCGCCCGAGTTGTTGCAGACCCCGCCGATGATCGACGCGCCGATGCAGGACGACCCGATCACGGAATGCGGTTCGCGCCCCAGCGGGTCGAGCAGTTTTTCCAAAGCAAACAAAGTGGAGCCCGGAAAGCCAATGACCTGACGCCCCTCGTCCAGCGGCACGATCTTGTCCATGCGGCGGGTGTTGATCAGAACCACGTCACGGTCATAGGCGCCAGACGGGGTGGAGCCTTCGGTCAGCCCCGTATTGGCCGCCTGCATAATGACGATCTTGTCCGCCGCGACGCAGGCCTCAAGCACCTGCCATTGCTCAAGCAACGTCCCCGGACGAATGACGCACAGCGCTTCCCCTTTCCCCGATCTGAACCCGCGCCGAAAGCGTTCAGTCGCCCGCTGTCCAGTCAGGACATGACGACGACCGACGATGTCGCGGAACCGAGAGAGAAGCGCGTCGTTGGTCATGCAGCAGCTCCTGTGCTTATCTTCGCCGCCCCGCTTTCCCCAAGAAAACGCAGGTTGTCGTGGCTCAGTTGGTCGACGCGCGTGACGCCCATCAGTTTCATGTCGCGCTCGATCTCGGCCTGCATCAGGCCCAGCGCGCGCTCGACAGCCGGTTGACCGCCTGCTGCCAGAGCATAAAGGTATCCGCGACCGATGCCCACCGCCTTGGCGCCCAATGAAAGCGCCTTCAGCACATGGGTCCCGCGTTGAATGCCGCTGTCCATCATGACGTCCAGCTTGTCGCCAACCGCCTGAACGATCTCGTCCAGCTGGTCGAACGGCGTGCGCGACCCATCCAGCTGCCGGCCACCGTGGTTCGACAGAATGATGCCGGTGCAGCCGATCTCAGCCGCGCGTTTGGCGTCTTCAACGGTCATGATGCCCTTCAGGCAGAATTGGCCATCCCAATCGCGCACCATCTGCGCCACGTCATCCCATGTCATCGACGGGTCGAGCATGTCGGTGAAATAGCCACCGATCGAGCTGGCCCCGCCGCCCATATCGACATGCTCATCCAATTGCGGCAGGCGGAATTTCTCGTGCGTGACATAGTTGATGCCCCACATCGGCTTGATCGCAAACTGGATCATGCCGCCCAAGGTCAGCCGGAACGGGATCGAAAAACCGGTGCGCAGATCGCGTTCGCGATTGCCGCCGGTGATGCTGTCCACGGTCAGCATCATCACTTCGACGCCGGCCTCTTTGGCGCGCTGCATCATGGCCGCGTTCAGCCCGCGATCCTTGTGGAAATAGAACTGGTAGACCTGCGGGTTCTTGTGCTTCTGCCGAAGCTCTTCCAACGACACGGTGCCTAAGGACGACACCCCAAACATAGTCCCGTATTTCTCGGCTGCTGCAGCAACGGCGCGTTCGCCTTGGTGATGGAACAGACGCTGCAGCGCGGTGGGCGAGCAATAGACTGGCATGTCCAGCTTTTGCCCCATCACGGTGACGGACATGTCCACATCCTTCACCCCGCGCAGCACCGAAGGCAGCAGATCGCACGTGTCGAACGCGCTGGAGTTCTTGCGCAGCGTCACCTCGTCATCGGCACCACCGTCAATGTAGTTGAAGATCGGCCCCGGCAGACGGCGCTGCGCCAGTTTTCGGAAATCGTGGAAGTTGTGACAGTCTTTAAGACGCATGTTCCAAACTCCTAGTACGCGACCGAGGGCAGCCAAGTGGCAAGTGCGGGCCAGTAGAAGACAAGGGCAAGACCGATCAGCTGCAGGATCACGAAGGGAATGATGCCCTTGTAGATATCCGTCAGTTTGATCTCGGGCGGGCAAACCCCCTTCAGATAGAAGAGCGCAAATCCAACCGGTGGCGTTAAGAAACTGGTCTGCAACGTCACCGCCACAAGGATCACGAACCACACCAGCGCCGGTTCATCGATGGCGCCAAAGCCGGGAACATCCAGACCCAGCGCATTCACAATCGGGCGCATCAGAGGCAGCACGATCAGCGTGATTTCGATCCAGTCCAGCACGAAGCCCAGCAGGAACACGATGAACAGGATGAAAATCACAGTTCCCGTGGCGCCAAGGCCAGCGCTGTGGATCATGTCCTCGATCAACGCGTCGCCGCCCAATTCCCGCAGCACATAGCTGAACACAGTCGCGCCCAAGAAGATCGCGAAGATATAGGCGGTGGTGTTGAAGGTGGCTTTCAGCACGTTGACCAGCTTGCGGAAGGTCAGCTTGCGATAGCCCAGCGCCAGCAGGGTCGCGCCAAGGGCACCCACGCCCGACGCCTCGGTCGGCGTGGTGAGGCCCGCGAAGATCGAGCCCAGTACCGCAAGGATCAGACCCAGTGTCGGCAGGATGGCAATCAGCACATCCTTGACGGCAGCCCAGTCAGGGCGGGTTGCGCCCTCGGGCACTGGGGCCACATCGCGTTTGATCAGTGCAATGACGAAGATATAGGTCAGATAGAGGCACCCGATGATGACGCCCGGGAACACCGCGGCCATGAACAGGTCGCCGACTGACAGGGCCATCTGGTCTGCCATAATCACCAGCATGATCGAGGGCGGGATCAGGATGCCAAGTGTACCGGATGCCGACACCACACCAGCCGCCAGCGAGGGGTTGTATTTCTGCTCCATCATCGACGGAAGCGACAGCACGCCCAGCAGAACCACCGACGCGCCGATGATGCCGGTCGACGCTGCTAGGATAATGCCGATCATGGTCACGGTGATGGCCAGCCCGCCGCGCACCGTCCCAAACAGACGCTGCATCGAGGTCATCAGGCGTTCCGCCACGCCGCTTTCATCCAACATCAGGCCCATGAAGATGAACATGGGCAGTGCCACCAGAACCGCGTTCGACATGGTCGCATAGACACGGTTCACCACGGCCCCAAGGGTCAAATAGTCAAGCCCGGTAAAGGTGCTTTCCAGCCCAGTCCACAACATCAGGTCATTGTCGAACAGGTAAGCCAGCCCGCAATACGCGACACCAACGCCTGCAAGGGTCCACGCCACAGGGAAGCCCGTGAACAGAAGCGCGATGAAGGTCAGGAACATCGCGATGACCAGCTTTTCTTCGGTGGTTTCGACCACGAATGTCAGCGCGGTTGCGACGACCGCAAAGGCCACCAGCGCCCACAGGATCAGGCGTAGGTCCTTGCCCTTCCTTTCGTCCTCGTAATTCACCACGATGGCATGCGCGTCGTGGATCAACCGGGCCACAGCAGCCAGCGCCAGCAGCACGAAGCTGGCCGGGATCACAGCTTTGAACGCCCAGCGCGCAGGCAGTCCTGTCGGGCTGTCCGAGCGTTCGTTCACCCGCCAGCTTTCATAGAAATAATCCCAGCCCTGATCGATCATAAGATAGATGAAAGGCGCCAGCAGGGCGAGGATCCCGATCACCTCGATCACCCGCTGCGCACGGCGGCTTAGCTGCATGTGCAGGATATCAACGCGTACGTGGCTGTCGGTCACCAAGGCATAAGAAATGCCGACCATCGTCACCAAGCCATAGAAATGCCACTGGATTTCATCGAGCTTGGGGAAGTTCACATTGAACATATAGCGCAGGCTCACCTGTGTCACGATAGCAGCCACCAAAAGCAGGTTGGCCCACATGACGATGTTGCCGACGCCTTTTACGGTCTTGTCGATGGCAACGGCAGCGACCTGCGTGTCGCGGTCCTCGTGTTCGAGAATGTGTTCATACACGTCAACGGGATCGGAATTGTCCACGTCATTTTGATGCGGGGTCTGGGCCATGTTCTCCTCCACAGGCGATGGCGGCGAAATTGCGCGAGGTCAGGGATAAAAAGGGAAAAACAAATAAGTGCGGGGCGGCGGGTCGCGCCGCCCCACGTTCTTTGGAAAGTTACTTGCGGGGGAGGAACGCGTTCTCTTTCCAGATCGCATAGCCTTCGCGGAACTCGGTCATGTCACCCAGAACCTTGGCGAAGAATTCGTCATTGGCGGCTTCTTCGTCGGCCACGGCGTCCCAGTTTTCGCGGAAGACGTTAAGCATCTCGTCCGACCAGGTCTTGATGGTCACGCCGTTGTTTTCGACGTTGTCCAGAAGGGCCGCGTGCTGAATGGCTTCACCTTCTGCAAAGCTGTCGGTCATCGAGGCCTTACAGGCGTTTTCGATGATCGCCTTGTGCTGGTCGCTGGCTTCGTTCCAGACGTCCTTGTTCACCAGCAGTTCAAACACAGTGGCCTGTTGGTGCCAGCCGGGGAAGTAGTTGAACTTGACCAGTTTGTGGAAGCCAAGGCGTGCGTCGATCGCTGGCATCGAAAACTCGGTCGCGTCGATCGCGCCTTTTTCCAGTGCGGGGAAGATCTCGCCACCCGGCAGCAGGCTGGTCGCAACGCCTAGGCGCTGCATGACTTTGCCGCCCAGACCGAAGAAACGCATTTTCAGACCTTCCAGATCTTCAGCGCTGTTGATTTCCTTTGCGAACCAGCCCGAGGTTTCCGGCGCGATGATCGCACAGGGCAGAACCTTCACGTTGAAGCCCGCCTGATCATACATCTCTTGGTACAGGTTCATCCCGTTTCCATAGTACAGCCATGCCATGTATTCGCCGGCTTCCGGGCCAAAGGGCACAGCCGAGAACAGCGGCGCGGCCGGGATCTTACCGGCCCAATAGCCAGCCGTGGTGTAGCCCGAGTTGATCTTGCCCGAGCTTACCGCGTCCAAGATCTCGAACGGCGGCACCAGCTTGCCGGGCTCGTAGACTTTCATCTTCAGCGTACCACCGGACATCAGGTCCAGCTGCTCGGCAACGCGCGGGATCGGCGATCCCAGACCCGGCAATGCGGTCGAGAACGCAATCGGGGTTTTCAGCAGCAGTTTGTCAGCAGCCTGAGCTGCGGTGGTGGTCATAAGGGTCGCGGCAATCGCCAGCGAAGTCAGGGTCTTTTTCATGGTTCTCCTCCGAGGTTGGACCGTAAGGACCGGCGCCGCCTCCACGGCAAATCCGGTGTCGATATGAATTGGTAAATAAATATTACCACCGCGACCGGTCAACAACTTTATTTACCATTGGCAATTCTGACCGTTAGGTTCTTACGTGCGAAACCGCACAGATTTCGGGCCATAGCCTATGAAGGAAGTCCGAATATCTTGGGCATTCCTGTTATTTTTCAAAAGCTAACAAAGAACACTGTGCAGATTTGATCCGGGTTGATTTTTGACGAGCATTGGTTACTTTGATTTACCACCACTCCGAGAACGACGCGGAACCGAGGGACGTTCAAAATGACGAAGAAAGCTCTTTTTGATCCGGTTGGACACGAATCATTGGCCGATGCTGTCGTCGCACAGATCGAGGATTTGATTGCTTCGGGGGTTCTTAAACAGGGTCGCCAGCTGCCGTCCGAGCGCGAATTGGCCGAGACACTTCGCGTCTCGCGCCCAAAGCTGCGTGAAGCGCTTCATATTCTGGAAGAGCGCGGCTTGGTCATGATCAAGCACGGCGAGGGCAGCTTTGTTGCACCTTTGACTGGTCAAGCGATGCTGCCCGCCCTGCTGGACCTGTATGGCCGTCACGAACCGGCGTTTTTCGACTACCTCGAATACCGGCGCGAACAGGAAGGCTTTGCCGCCCGCCTTGCCGCCCGCCGCGCGACACGCGCAGACAAAGAACGAATTTCCGAAATCCTGACCGAGATCGAACGCGCGTGGAAAGCAAACGACGCGGATGCATCCCGAGAAGCAGATTTCTCCCTGCATTCAGCCATTGTGGATGCCAGCCAGAACGCAACCTTGATCCATATGATGGCGTCGATTTTCGACCTGACCCAGCAAAGTGTGTTCTATAACCGCGACTTCCTGAAGACGTTGGATGGCACGGGCAAGAAACTGCTCGAACAACACTTAGAACTGGGACAGGCCGTCATCGACGGCGACGAAACCCGTGCTGAAAAAGCGGCGCTGGATCACATCGACTTCGTGGAACAGTCCTTCCGGCAAGGTCTGGAACAGCAACGTCGCGAGGCCATGGCCGAAAAGCGTCGGTTGATGGCGCAATAGCCGCTGCGGCTCAGCCCTCACCCGCAGCAACCAACCCAAGCTCTTCATCAGATGCCGTTGGCGCGTATTTGTCGCGCGGGGGCATTGGGCGCGTCTGCCAACTTGGTTCAAACACGAAACTCGAGACCTTACGCCCATCAACCAGCGCCCCATTCCCGGCCCCTAAAGCGTAATCGTAGTAGAGCTTCACGATCTCTTCCTCGGACACCTGATCGGTCGCCTCATGCGCCATGCAAGCCGCCCGCCATTTGGCGACGCGGTCATAGTCGGGACCAGTCGGCAATTTGAAATCCTCATAGTAGTCAAGGAACCAGAACCGCTTGAACATTGGGGTGAACACGGCCTCTGCCAGACCGAAGTCGTCGAACAGGAAGGTGCCGTCCGGGTTGTAGGCAAGCAGGAAGTCATTGAGGTCCCTGTAAAGCCCAAGCAGCTTGTCGTTCAGCGCCGCGCGCTGAGCCTTGTCCTGATTCATCACATAGATATAGCCCGCCATCGTGAACGGACCCTCTTTGGCGATCAGCATGGATTCCACCGCGTGTTCATAGGGATCGCGCCGTCGCAGCGGCTCGCCGTCGAGCACTTCATCCAGATAGCGCAGGATCACCAGACTTTCCTTGAGGATCTTGCCCCCAGAGGTTTCAAGGACCGGCAACGCTGTCGTGCCCCGCGTTTTTTCCAGAAGCTCCGGATCGCGCGGCTTGGTGATGTCGACGACGCGGAACTCGACAGCATCCTGCTGGCCGCGCAGGGCCAACAAGATCTCTAACCGTTGAGAGAAAGGACAGACAGGGATGTGGTAGACAACGGGTTTGGTCATAGCTCTCAATCTGAATGGGGACCGGTGAAGGTCATGTTATGGCGGTCGCAGGATTCCACAATGGCAGGCATATCGTCAGGAAATGCAAACTGACCCGCGGCCATGTCGGCAAAGAACCCTTCGGTGACCGCAGCATAGATCAGCACCAAGCGCCGACTCAATCAGTGATCTCCAGGCGCCAGCTATCGATCGGCCCAGCCCGCAAAGATCCGTTCAAGGAAAACCACGACATAGAACAGCACGATCCCCAGAAAGGCCAACATCACTAGAACGGCAAACATCAGCGGGTAGTCCGAGTTCGTTTTGCCGCTATCGAAAAGCGCGCCCAAGCCACGGCCATGGGGGCTTACGATCTCCATCAGGTTGGTGCCAATGAAGGCCAAGGTGACTGCAACTTTCAACGCACCGAAGAATTCGGGAAGAGTTTTCGGCAGCGCGATCTTCCAGAAGATCGTGGCTTGACTGGCCCCGAGCGACCGCAGGATGTCGCGATATTCGGGCTCTAGCGTCGACAGCCCGATCGAGACGGAAACGGCGATGGGAAAGAAGCTGATCATGAAGGCGATCAGGATGGTGTTGAAGTCATGCTGGCCCACGAACATCAAGGCGACGATGGGAACGACGGTTGCCTTTGGGATCGCGTTGAAGCCGACCAACAACGGATAAAGCGCATCGCGCATCAGGCGCGAAAAGCCCATCAGCATGCCCAGCCCGGTGCCCACGACAATGGCCAGAAGCAGCCCGACGACGGTGCGCCACAGGGTCTGCCAGCTCATGACAAGGAACAGATCCCAGTGCTTGGTAAAGGCCGGCCCCAAGTCTGACGGCGAAGCCATCTTGTAGTTGGGCCAGCCATTGGCCCGGACCAGCCCCTCCCACAACAGAAGAAACACGATCAGGGCGGAGGCGGGGACAAATGCACTGCGCAAGGACATCACGCGACCTCCTGATCTGACGGGGCGCGACCTTGTGCGATCTCGATCTGGTGGCGCAAGATGGCCAGCATCTCGGCGGCTTCGGGTGTATAGAGATGTTCAAGGTCACGCGGCCCAGTATCGGGGACATCAAGCACATATTGTGTGCGTGCGGGGCGCCCCGACAGCACAATGACCTGATTGGCAAGGAAAATCGCCTCGCGCAGGTCGTGGGTGATCAACACGCCGGTGAAAGACTCTTGTTCCTTGACCTTGTGCATGGTCTGCCACAGATCCTCGCGGGTGAAAGCGTCCAGCGCACCAAAGGGTTCATCCAAGATCAGTACCTCGGGCTTGTGTACAAGCGCCCGGCACAGCGAGGCGCGCTGTCGCATCCCGCCCGACAGTTCCGAAGGGCGCTTGTCCTCGAACCCCTCCAACCCGACCAGAGACAACAGATAGCGCGCGCGCTCGACCCGTTCGGTTTTCGACAGCGAGTTGGACACGATTTCCAAGGGCAGCATGACGTTTTGCAGGATCGAGCGCCACTCCAGCAGGACCGGGTTCTGAAATGCCATACCGACAGTGGACCGGGGGCCAGCCACGATTTCGCCATGCAGCATCACGCGGCCCTCGTCCGGTTTCATCAGGCCAGACACCAACCGGGTCAGCGTGGACTTGCCGCAGCCGGACGGGCCGACCACGGCAACAAACCCGCCTTCGTCCAGCGACATTTCCAACCCGTCGAGCACCGGCAACGGCCCCGTCGGGGTCTGATAGGCGTGGCGCACGCCTTCGATCTTGATCATCGGATACATGGATATGCTTTCAACGGTGGACCGCGCGAGGTGTCCCCGCGCGGCCCGCTCCAGTCATTGCAGCGGAAAACCACCCTCGGGCAGGTATGCATCGGTAAAATACAACGCCGCGTCGGGGGCAGACTGGAATTCATAGGTCGTGGCGATCTGGTCCAACGAGCTTGAAAACCGCGCGCCGTCCACTCCGCCCATGCCATTGGCCATCGTATAATCGGTCACAACGTTGGCATCGATTGCCAGCTGCAGTCGGCGTTGTTCCAGCGCGGGATCAGCGGCCGGGTTGCGTTCCATCAGGCTGGTGATCGCCCCGGCGGGATCCGAGATGGCATCCGTCCACCCTTTGGCAATCGCACCCAGAAACCCTTTGATTTCCTCGGGATGCGCAGCCGCATATTCGGTATTCACGATGACCGCATTGCCATAAAGGTCCACGCCGTAATCTGCCATCAGAATGGTCGAGATGTCGTCTTCGGGCACATCGAGACGCACAAGGTTCAGGTAGGACGAGAAGCTGAAGCCGGTGATCGCCGCCACGTTGCCTTCGGCCAGCATGGGTTCACGGGTCGGAAAGCCCACGGGCTCGACCGTGATCGCGTCCATGTCCAGACCGTTTTCAGCCGCAAAGATCGGGAATTGCGCCCAAGCGCCATCGGGGGGCGGCGCGCCCAGCACTTTGCCCGCAAGATCAGCGGGCGCCTCAACCCCCAGAGACTTCCGACCAATCACTGCAAAAGGCGGCTTGTCATAGACCATCATCACAGCGGTCACCGGCGCGCCGGGGTTCTGGTCAAGAAACTTGATCAGGCTGTTGATGTCGGCAAACCCAACCGGAAACGCACCCGTGGCCACCTTTGGGATCGCATCCAGCGACCCGGACCCGGCAGAGATTTCAACCGACAGGTCAGCCTCGGCAAAATAGCCTTTGTCGATGGCGACGAAATAGGGGGCAGCCGGGCCTTCAAACTTCCAATCCAACGCAAAGGGAAGGGGCGTCTCGGCATGGGCAGCAGCGCTAAGGACAAGGCTCGCGCCGATGGCAGCAACAGTTCTCACAAACACATTGATCTCCTGTGATTTCACAAAGGGTTTTGCCCATTGTTGGTTATCCAAGATCAGGGTCCAGACGCGCCCGATTATTTTTGTACCGATTGGTAAAAAAACATTGCAAACGACGCATTTATAGCGGTTTTGCCTGTTGATTGAGCAGAGGTTAAACGGACACCTGCGGCAACAGTTCCTCGCGCGTTGTGTCGGATTTACGGCCCGAGAACACGACCTCTCCGCGCCGCAGGACGACGATGTTGTCCGCAAGGTCATAGGCGAAGTCGAAATACTGTTCGACCAGCACGATCGCCATGTCCCCTTTGCCGCGCAACAGGCGAATAACCTCGCCGATTTGCTGGATGATGTTGGGCTGGATGCCTTCGGTGGGTTCGTCGAGCAACAGAAGCTTGGGCCGGGTAATAATCGCGCGGGCGATGGCCAGTTGTTGTTGCTGCCCACCAGACAGATCACCGCCGCGCCGGTCCAGAAAATCCTTGAGGATCGGGAATAGGTCGAACACCTCGTCCGGGATGCGATGGTCTGCAGCAGGCAGGCAGGAAAACCCGGTTTCAAGGTTCTCGCGCACGGTCAAAAGCGGAAAGATCTCGCGCCCTTGTGGGACCACGGCGACGCCTTTCTTGGCAAGCGCATGGGCAGACATCGGTGGCAGGTCTTCCCCGTCCAAAACCATGCGCCCGCCGGACCGGTTATGCATCCCGCAGATTGCGCGGATAAGGCTGGTCTTGCCCACGCCGTTCGTCCCCATGACACAGGTGACGGCCCCGGCCTGCGCGTCCAAGGATACGCCGTGCAGAATTTGCGAATGGCCATAATGCAGAGTGAAATCTTCGATATTCAGCATGGTTTAGCGCCCCAGATATACGTCGATGACCTGTTGGTTTGCGGTCACGTGATCCAAGCTGCCCTCGGCCAGTACCGACCCTTCGTGCAGCACGGTGACGCGGCAATCCAGACGGCGCACGAACTCCATGTCATGTTCCACCACGACCACGGCGCGGGTCTTGGCAGCTTCCACCAGAATTTCTGTCGTGTGCTCGCGTTCCGCGGGCGTCATACCTGCGGCGGGTTCATCGACCAAAAGCAACCGAGGCTCCTGCGCCAGCAGCATCCCGATTTCCAGCCATTGCTTTTGCCCGTGGCTTAGCTCGCCCGACTTTCGATCAAGCGCGTCGGACAGGCCGATTTCCTCGGCCAAGGCATCTACGCGAGAAAGGTCCTGCGCAGAGGCGCGATAGAACATCACGGTGAACGGATTGCGATTGGCCTTCAGCGCCATCAGCAGGTTTTCTTTGACCGTCTGATCCTCGAACACCGTTGGTTTCTGGAACTTGCGCCCAACCCCTTCGCGGGCGATCCGCGCTTCGGACATCCCCAGCAGCGAGATATTGCGCTCGCCCCACGTTACGCGTCCTTCGTCCGGGCGCGTTTTGCCGGTGACGATGTCCATAAAAGTGGTCTTGCCCGCGCCATTCGGCCCGATGATGGCGCGCATTTCCGCGTCACCGATGGCAAAGCTAAGATTGTTGATCGCTTTGAATCCGTCGAAGCTGACCGATACACCCGAGACCTCCAATAGACGGCTCATTGGCTGGCCTCCTGTTCTCGTAGAGCACCAGCATCGGGGCCCAGATCGGCCTCGTGGCGGTCGGGGCTTTTGCGATCCGTCCACAGATCGACCAGTCCTCCGATCCCTTTCGGGGCAAACAGCGTCACAAGGACAAAGCTGAAGCCCAGTACGATCAACCACCAATCAACCCATTTCAGCGTGTAGAACCCAAGGTTCAAATCAGGTGCCTGCCCGCCTGTGAACCACGAGGAGACAAGGCTGACAAACACCGCACCGATAGCCGCGCCGTACAGACGCCCGCGCCCACCAATGGCGACCCAAACGGCCAGATAGATCGAGGCGATGGGCGCGATTTCGGCGGGATTGATGATACCCGCTTGCGGATAGTACAGCGCGCCGGCCACACCTGCGATCATTGCGGTCGCCGTGAAAACGAACAGCTTATAGCCCTCGACCGAGTAGCCCAGAAAGCGCACCCGTGCCTCGTTGTCGCGGATGCCACGCATGACCGATCCGAACTTGCCCGAAACAAGCCACGCCGCGAACACATAGCCCAGCGCCAGTGCCGCAGCCGAGGCCCAGAAGAACCAGATCGAGATCTGGGCCTGCGGTACATGATCCAGCCCCGGAAGATTCTGAAGCCCGGACAAGCCGTTGTTGCCCCGCAGCCCGCTGTCGTTTTGGAACAGATACAGCGCCAGCGCCAAGGTCATCGCTTGGGTCAGGATCGACAGGTAGACGCCGGTCACCCGCGACCGGAAGGCCAGCCAGCCGAACACCAGCGCCAACAGCCCCGGCACCGCGACCACCAGAATAAGCTGGATTGTGAAACTGTCGGCAAAGGCCCAGACCAAGGGAAACTCGCTGGAGCCAACCACGCCAAAGATTTGGTTGCCGATGGCTTCGACGATCTCGCCCTCGGTCGGGGGGATCGGCGCATCAGCCATCGAGCTAACGACGATCCCATGCGTGCGGGCATACATCAGCCACATGCCGATCATATAGCCCCCCAGCCCGAAGAAGGCGAAGTGCCCCAAGGACAGGATGCCAGTATAGCCCCAGACCAAATCCATCGCCACGGCGACAAGCGCAAGGCACAGCGTCTTGCCCAGCGTTTTCACGAAACTGGTCGAGATGACCCCGATGCCCGAGCCCTCGGCCAAGACGGTCACGCCCAACGCGAATGCGGCAAGCACGATCAGGAAGATGACGTTCGACGGGGTGCGTGTCAGAAAGGTATTCGGCATGACTTAATCCCCCGCCGCGCGGCCCTTAAGGGCGATGATGCCCCGTGGGCGGAACTGGATGAAGATGATGATAAAGACGATCATGTAAGTCTGGGCGGCCAGCGTGTTTGAGGGGTTCAACCACTCGACCCCTTTCTGGAAGAAGCCGATCATCGTGGCCCCGGCCAGCGTGCCCCAGATGTTGCCAACCCCGCCGACAACAACCGTCATGAAGCTTTGCACGATGTAATCACTGCCAAGCTCGGACGTGACCTTGGCAAAGAGGCCAATCGCAACGCCGGCAATGCCCGCGATGCCCGAACCAAGGCCGAAGGTCAGCATGTTCACGCGCTCTGGGTTGATCCCCATCGACGCCGCCATGGAACGGTTCTGCGTCACCGCGCGGGTTTCAAGACCCAAGCGCGTGCGGCGCATGATGAACAGGAAGACGCCAAGGAAGATCAGGGCCAGTACGAAGATCGCGATGCGGATATAGCTGATCGACACCACGTCATTCAGCACCCATGCCCCATCCAGCCACCCCGGCGCCGTTAGCGGGCGGGCTTGCGTGCCAAAGATGTTCTTGGCCAGCTGTTGCAGCGCAATCGAGATGCCGAACGTGGCCAGAAGCGTTTCCAGCGGGCGGTTGTACAGCCAGCGAATGACCAGACGCTCCATCGCGACACCGGCGGCAAAGGTCACGGCAAAGGCCAAGGGCACGGCCATCAGAATCGACACAGTGTGGTTCGGAACCATTTGCTGCACCACGTAGCCCGTGTAGGCGCCCATCATGATGAACTCGCCATGGGCCATGTTGATGACCCCCATCACGCCAAAGGTGATCGCCAGTCCAATCGCGGCAAGGAAATAGATCGAGACAAGTGACAGCGCATCCAGCGTCAGGTCGACGGCTTGACCCGCAGCGACCCGTGTGGTGATACGATCCAGAGCATCCTGAGCCGCAGTTGTGATGGCGGCAGAGGGTTCGTCATAGACCTCGGCAAAACTGTGTGTGCCAAGGCTTGCTGCGACGTCAGCGTCTGTGACCAATGGCGGCACAAGACCCGCATCGGTCAAGGCCGCATAGGCGCGGGCGCGAGCGGCATCGGTATTCAACTGCGCAATCGGCACGCCCCCGGCATCGGCACCATCACTGTGCTCCAACAACGCGGTGCGGATGTCATCGCGCGTGATCTGCGCTGGCGCCATGCCCTGTGCGACCAGCACTTCGTATGCGGCGTCCGACGACAAACTATCCTGATCCGGCTCTAGCACCCGCGCGACATTCACTGTGTTGGGGACGTCCCCGGCAAAGGCGGTCAGCGTTGTGGTCACCAGAGGGTTGAGAGTCGCACGCACGTCAAGGCCAAGATCATCCGACATCTCGTTGATGGCGGCAATGCGGGTCGTTTCGTCTTGGTCATAGGCGATGGTCAGAAGCCGTTCGATCCGTATTTTGCGAGTCTTCAGGACCAGGTCAGTCTCGCCCTCGATCGAAGCTCGTAGCGGTTCCAGAAGCTTCCCGTCTGGAGCGCGCTCAATAGCCGACAAGGCCTCGGCGCGCAGAACTGGGTCCGGGTCCATCAATTGGAACTGCACCAACGCGGTTGCGATCATCGCGCGGATGCCGCTATTGGGTTTAATCTGCTTTAGGTCTGATTTCGGAACGTCCCCGACCTTGGCTCCGGTGTCGAAATCAAACAGGCGATAGGTCTTTGAATCCAGCTTTTCGCCGCGAAAGAACAGCCCGTCAGCCTTGCGCATCCACATCGCCTTGGCCTGCCACGCCTGCATCACATCTTGTGCTTGGGGAAGGCCACTGGCGGCAACGCCTTGGATCGCGGGTTCGATGGTCTTGCGCGAGCTTTTCACAATCAGATCGCTGTGTTTTTGCAGGATGTCCTGCATAGGCGTGCTCTGCGCCCAGGCCGTCAAAGTGGTCAGCAGGACCAGTAGCCCAGCTAAGAGGGGACGTTTCATAATGCTCATGCCTCAAGGCCCCGGAGGAGAGAACCCCTCCGGGACAGTTGCGATCAATAGTTCGAGTTCATCTGAACGCAGCTTGCGGTCTCGGTGTTGTACATCCCGCAGCCAAGATCTTTCCAATCGGACTTGAGCACTGCCGATTCAGGCAGGAAGTCGGTCCAGGCATCGCCCGGCACTTCTTCGGTCTGGCTGATGATGTCGAACTGACCATCTTCCAGAATTTCGCCAATCAGAACCGGTTTCGCCAAGTGGTGGTTGGGCAGCATGACAGCCGTGCCACCGGTCAGGTTCGGGAACTCTTGCCCGTACATGGCGGTGCGGACGGCATCGACATCGGTGGTGCCTGCGGCCTCGGCAGCATTCACCCACATGTTGAAGCCGATATAGTGCGCTTCCATCGGGTCGTTGGTCACACGCTCTTCACCCATGCGGGCCTTCCATGCGGCGACCCATTCGGTGTTGGCGTCACTTTCAGCAGACTGGAAATAGTTCCACGCAGCCAGATGGCCGACCAGGTTCGAAGTATCCAGACCCGACAGCTCTTCCTCGCCGACCGAGAACGCGACGACCGGAATGTCATCTGCCGAGATGCCAGCGGCGGCCAGTTCTTTATAGAAACCGATATTGGCGTCACCGTTGATGGTGCTGATTACGCCGACTTTCTTGCCGTCCGCGCCCAATGCAACCACATCGGCCACGATCTTGGACCAGTCCGAATGGCCAAACGGGGTGTAATTGACGAAGATATCGTCGGCGGCAATGCCCTTGTCCTGCAGATAGCTTTCCAGAATATTGTTGGTGGTCCTGGGGTAGACATAGTCTGTGCCAAGCAGAGCAAATTTCTCGACCCCCAGTTCCTCCAGGAAATAGTCGGTTGCAGGGATCGCCTGCTGGTTCGGAGCTGCGCCGGTGTAGAATACGTTCTTCGAGCTTTCCTCGCCCTCGTACTGAACCGGATAGAACAGCAGGCCGTTCAGCTCTTCGATCACGGGCAGCACGGATTTGCGCGACACCGAGGTCCAGTTGCCGAAGATCACGTCGACATCATGCACGGTCAGAAGCTCGCGCGCTTTTTCAGCGAACAGAGGCCAGTCCGAGGCAGGGTCAACGACGACGGGCTCGATCTCGCACCCCAGCACGCCACCTTTGGCGTTCTGCTGCTCGATCAGCATCAGCATCGTGTCTTTCAGCGTGGTTTCCGAAATTGCCATCGTGCCTGACAACGAATGCAAAACACCTACTTTCACAGGGCAATCGGCGGCTTGCGCCGCAACGGTCATTGCGGCAACCGCGGCGGTGGTCGTCAGTGTGGTTTTCAAAATAGTCATGTATTTCTCCCGGCGGAGGGGGTCGGGGGTGCTTGCGTCATCGCGCATCTTTCCGTACCCAGTCCCCGCAACTTCTGTTGCACCCGTGTGGCGACCTTTCCGAGCTGCAATTCGTCTGGTCGTCACACACCCGTTTCCCAAGATCGCTCTCGGCGGACATGAATAGCGATTCTGCGCTGCGGCGAAAAACGCAATCCCTCGGCCATGTTTTTTGCCCACGCTGCATGCAACTGCCCATATTTTCGGCGGAACGCGGCGGGGAACCCTAAAAACCGGGCAATTGTGGTTTCGCGGTGCGGCGTCAGCGGATTTTTGTGGAACCCCGCGCGTCGCCCTTTGAAAAAAGTGGGGAAGCGTCAAACCCGGCGCCAGTCCTATGAGGCCCCGCCATAACCCTGTCTGCTCGCATATCTGCCCCCTCGGCCACGCCGGTTCAGCCGCGCGCGATTGGCCGTGTGTCTCTGTCGGTCAAACCGGGACCGCGCGGGTCCGTTCTGGACAGCCTGCGCCAGTCAGGGTCTTTGCGCTGCCTGTTCCCGCGCCCCAAATCCGATGGGTTAGAGGCCGTCGTTGTGAACACGGCGGGCGGGATTACTGGGGGCGACAGCTTCCAGATCTCGGCCGGGGTGGCTCAGGGATGCAGCCTGACGCTGACCACCCAAGCGTCGGAACGCGCCTATCGCGCCCAGCCGTCCGAATATGGGCAAATGCGCACGGATTTGAAGGTCGCGCCCGGTGCCTGTCTGAATTGGGTGCCACAAGAAACCATCCTGTTTGACCGCAGCGCTCTGGATCGCAGGTTGACGGTCAATCTGGCCCGCGGCGCGAAGGCACTGGTGGTCGAGCCGGTAGTATTTGGTCGTCAGGCGATGGGCGAAGAACTGTCGAACCTACGCCTGCGCGATCGCATCGAGATCCGGCGCGAGGGCCAGCCCTTATTTCTGGATGCCACCCGTTTTGACGGAAACATGGCCGCGCATCTGGATCGCCCACATATCGCGAATGGCGCACGCGCGATGGCGCTTCTAGCCTATGTCGCGCCTGATGCGCAGGGTCAGATTGATCCTTTGCGCGCGCTCCTGCCCGAAACCGCCGGTGCCACCGGGATCGGAGACGACCTTCTGGTCCTGCGCATCCTTGCGCCCGACAGTCACGCGCTGCGGCAAAGCCTGATCCCGATCCTGAACCGCCTGACACAACACCAACTGCCCAGATGCTGGATGATCTAAGATGAACCTGACCCCCCGAGAAAAAGACAAGCTTCTGGTGGCGCTGGCCGCCGAGGTCGCCCGCAAACGGTTGGCGCGTGGCGTCAAGCTCAACCATCCCGAGGCAATCGCCCTGATCACCGACGCCGTGGTCGAAGGGGCCCGCGATGGCCGCTCGGTCGCGGACATGATGGAAGCAGGCGCCCATGTGGTCACTCGCGACCAGTGCATGGAAGGCATTCCCGAAATGATCCACGACGTGCAGGTCGAAGCGACCTTTCCCGACGGCACCAAGCTGGTGACCGTCCACAACCCCATTCGCTGAAAGGAACGCATGATGAAATATGGTCTTCCCCTTAGCCTGATCGCCACACCGGCCCTCGCCCACGGTGATGACTTTCTTCATTTCCATGCCACGGACCTGCTGGGTCTGGTGCTTTCGGTCCTGTTGATCGCAGTCGTCTGGAAACTGTCATGATCCCCGGCGAGCTTTTCCCCGGTGAAGGTGCATTGACCCTGAATGCCAATCGATCTGCGATCACCCTGATGGTGGCCAACACGGGCGACCGCCCAGTGCAAGTCGGCTCGCATTATCACTTTGCCGAAGCAAACCCCGCGCTGGACTTTGATCGACAGGCAGCGCGCGGCCATCGTTTGGACATCGCCGCTGGCACCGCAGTGCGTTTCGAACCGGGCCAACGGCGCGAAGTCCAACTTGTTCCAATGGCCGGAGACCGCCGCGTCTTCGGCTTCAACCAACAGATCATGGGAGATCTGTAACCCCCATTCAATCAACGGAGACCACAATGAATATCGCAGCAATTTCAGTAGGTGCCACGTTCGAGGCCCTCTATCTCGCGCAATCGGTTTTGGCCCGCCAAGAGAAGGCGCTGAAATCCGTGTACTACACGATGCTGAATGCCAACCCGATGATCCATCTGTTGGCACCCGAAGCAATTGTGACGCCCCCGGTCGTCAAACCAGTGCCACTAAAGGCAAAGGCACCTGCGCCCGCGAACAAAGCTGCGACCCCCAAACCAAAAGCGCCCGTGGTCAAAGCGGTCGCCCCCGAACCCGTTGCCAAGGCGCCCGAGACCAAACCCGTCGCGCGCAAGACCACACCGGCAGCTCCTAAAACGAAACCATCGACTTCCAAAGCGAAAGCGGCTGCGCCCAAGGCCAAATCCAGCGCAGCCCCCGCCAAACGGAAACCGACCGCGAAAGCTGCCGCAAGCGACAGCAAGCCAAGCCGATCCCGCCGCTCGCGCGCGCCGTCCAAACCCGAGGTGCCTGAATTCGCCTCGAAAGCCAAATCCAAGGACTAACCCACCATGCCCGCCACCATTTCCCGCCAAGACTATGCCGCGATGTTCGGTCCCACCACGGGTGACCGGCTTCGACTGGCTGACACCGAACTTGTGATCGAGGTCGAACGCGACCTGACCAGCTATGGCGAAGAGGTGAAATTTGGTGGCGGCAAGGTGATCCGCGACGGGATGGGGCAGTCTCAGGTCGCCCGTGCCGCGGGTGCCGTGGATACCGTCATCACCAACGCGCTGATTGTGGACCATTCGGGTATCTACAAGGCGGATGTGGGATTGAAGGACGGGCGTATCCACAAGATTGGCAAGGCGGGCAACCCGGACACGCAGCCCGGCGTCGACATCATCATCGGCCCGGGTACCGAGGCCATTGCAGGTGAAGGCCGCATCCTGACCGCCGGTGGGTTCGACAGCCATATCCACTATATCTGCCCGCAACAGATCGAAGACGCGCTGCATTCTGGCCTGACCACGATGCTGGGCGGCGGGACCGGCCCGGCCCACGGCACGCTGGCCACCACCTGCACGCCCGGCCCGTGGCATATCGGGCGGATGCTACAGGCCGCTGATGCGTTCCCCATGAACTTGGCCTTCGCTGGCAAGGGCAACGCGTCCCTGCCCGCCGCGCTTGAGGAACAAGTGTTGGGTGGCGCCTGCGCGTTGAAGCTGCACGAAGACTGGGGCACCACGCCCGCCGCCATCGATTGCTGCCTTTCTGTGGCCGATGCGATGGATGTGCAGGTGATGATCCACACTGACACGCTGAACGAAAGCGGGTTTGTCGAACACACGGTGAAGGCAATGAAGGGCCGCACGATCCATGCGTTCCACACCGAAGGTGCGGGCGGTGGCCATGCGCCAGACATCATCAAGATTTGCGGCGAAGACCATGTGCTGCCCAGCTCGACCAACCCTACTCGCCCGTTCACCGTGAACACGTTGGAAGAGCATCTGGACATGCTGATGGTCTGCCACCATCTGGACAAATCCATCCCCGAGGACGTCGCCTTTGCCGAAAGCCGCATCCGGCGCGAGACGATCGCCGCCGAGGACATCCTGCATGACATGGGCGCGTTCTCGATCATTGCGTCGGACAGTCAAGCGATGGGCCGGGTCGGCGAGGTCCTGATCCGTACCTGGCAAACCGCCGACAAGATGAAGAAACAACGCGGGCGGCTGGCCGAGGAAACCGGCGACAACGATAACTTCCGGGTCCGCCGCTATATCGCGAAATACACGATCAACCCGGCAATTGCGCACGGGATCAGCCACGAAATCGGGTCGATCACCGAAGGCAAGCGTGCCGATCTGGTGTTGTGGGATCCTGCATTCTTTGGCGTGAAACCTGAAATGGTTCTAATGGCAGGCACCATTGTGATGGCGCAGATGGGCGACCCGAATGCCTCGATCCCGACGCCGCAACCAGTGTATTCGCGCCCGATGTTCGGCGCCTGTGGCCGTTCAGTCGAGCACTCCGCCGTGACCTTCGTCAGCGAGGCGGCGCAAAGCGCAGACATCCGGTCCAAACTGGGTTTGGCCAAGCAGACCGTCGCCGTCACCAACACGCGCGACATTGGGAAAAAAGACCTGCTTTTGAACGACGCCACGCCAGTGATGGAAGTGAACCCCGAAACCTACGAAGTCCGCGCGGACGGTGAATTGCTGACCTGCCAACCCGCCGATGTGCTGCCCATGGCCCAGCGCTATTTCATGTTCTGAGGAGCGAATGATGCATCTTCCCACCACCCGCAAAGTGACCCAAAGCCATCATGGAGATGACCACGTAACGCTGGACTATGACGCTCGGTTCCTGCGCCGCAAAGTGCTGACCAGCAATGGCGGCATCCAGTTCCTAGTCGATCTGGACCAGACGGCATCCTTGAACGGGGGCGATGCGTTCCAGCTTGAAGACGGAAGGCTGATCGAGGTCGTCCCGGCCAGCGAGGCCCTGATGGAAGTCAAGGGCGATTTGACCCGGCTGGCGTGGCATATCGGCAATCGCCACACCCCTTGCCAGATCGAAGACGGCCGCCTGCTGATCCAACATGATCACGTCCTACGTGACATGCTGGAGCAACTCGGCGCGACGCTGCGCGATGTCGTCGAGCCCTTCACGCCCGAAGGCGGCGCATATGGTCACGGACGGACCCATGGCCACGCCCACTGACGCACAGATCCTGACCCTGACCCAATGGCTGTCACCCGCTTATCCCGTGGGGGCGTTTGCCTATTCGCACGGGTTGGAAGCCGCTGCCGATCAGGGCTGGGTTACGGACGCGTCCAGCCTTGAGTCGTGGTTGGAGGACGTAATCTGGCACGGTGCTGGACGGTCCGACGCCCTTCTTTTGGCAGCCGCGTGGCAGGCAGAAAGCACCCAAGACATCGCTCAGATCGATGCAACCGCCCGCGCCTTCGCGGCCTCTAAGGAACGTCTTTTGGAAACGACCCAGCAGGGCGCAAGCTTTGCCTTGGTCACAAGTGACATCTGGGGCGGCGAGTTGTCTGGACTGACTTACCCCGTGGCGCTTGGCGTGGCCGCGTCTTGCCACGGGCTGCCTTTGACCCTGACCCAAACGATGTATCTTCAGGCCTTCCTGTCCAATCTGGTCGCCGCCGGTCAGCGGCTGTTGCCCGTTGGCCAAACCGCGGGTCAAGCCATGCTGCGCCGCCTGTCCAGCACCCTGCCTGACCTCGCCCAAGAAACCGCGCATGGCGACTTGGATCAGCTTGGCGCGACCGCCTTCCTGTCCGACATCGCGTCGATGAAACACGAAACCCAATACTCAAGGATCTTTCGCTCATGACCAGCCCGAACGGCCCCCTTCGCATCGGTATCGGCGGCCCGGTGGGTGCCGGGAAAACGACCTTGACCGCCGCTCTGTCCGAACTGTTGCGCGATACGCACTCGATCGGCGTCATCACAAATGACATCTACACGCAGGAAGATGCCGAGGCCTTGGTGCGATTGCAGGTCCTGCCCTCGGACCGGATTATCGGGGTCGAGACCGGCGGCTGCCCGCACACGGCCATTCGCGAAGATGCCTCAATCAACCTTGCCGCCGTGGCCGAGATGGTCGACCGACATCCGGATGTGGAAATCGTGTTGATTGAAAGCGGCGGTGACAACCTGTCCGCCACCTTCAGCCCCGAGCTTGCAGACCTCACTATCTATGTGATCGACGTCGCCGCGGGCGAAGAAATTCCGCGCAAAGGCGGACCTGCCGTCACCCGCTCGGACATTCTGGTGATCAACAAGACCGACCTTGCCCCCTATGTCGGCGCGAGCCTCGAGGTGATGGAGCGCGATTCTGCCCGGATGCGCCCGAACCTGCCCACACAGTTCACCAACTTGAAAAACCGTGAAGGGGTCAATGAGGTCTGGACCCACATTCGATCCATTGGCGGCGTTTAGCATGCGCCAGAAGGATTGGCAGGGCCGGACAAGGCCTGCCCCTGAATGCGGCTCGGTAAGGAATAACTTGCTTTCCCATGCGTTTCCGGCCAATCGATGGGCATGCGCTTGCGATCGCTAATCCTTCCAATCATCGCGACCGCCGTCGTTGCGACCATCCTGTTCAGGATGTCCTACGGCTATTTCCAGTCCGAGGAACTGACCAAAGCGCAGGGGCGTCTGTCGCTCTATCAAAGCTCGGTCTCGGGCGAGTTGGAGCGGTTTTCCCACCTGACATATGTGCTGGCGCGTGATCCGTTTGTGATCGAAACCGCGAAGGGCGGGTCAACTGATCGCTTAAACCCTCGGATCAAGGATTTCGCGGCCCGTGCGGGGCTGGATGCGATTTACCTGATTGACCCCGACGGGCTGACGATTGCCGCCTCAAACTATCAGGAGCCCAGCAGCTTCATCGGGCAGAACTATGCGTTCCGACCGTATTTCCAAGACGCTCTGTCCGGCGCGCAGGGTCGGTTTTACGCCATCGGGGCAACCACGGGTCTGCCGGGGTACTTCATCGCGGATGCGGTTCATGACGTGTCAGGTCAGATGCTTGGCGTGCTGGCGATCAAGATCAATCTGACGGGGCTGGAAGAAAACTGGATTGGCTCGGGCGAACGCGTGTTTTTGGCCAACAAGGACGGGGTGGTCTTGCTGGCGTCAGACCCGTCATGGCGCTATCGGGTGTTGTCACCGCTGTCGCCCGATAGGCGTCAGGAAATCGTAGATGCGCGGCAGTTTTCCGGGCAAGACTTGGCGCTGCTGGACTGGTCCGTGCTTGCTGATCAACGTGCCCGGATTGGCGGTTCAGAACATCTGCATCTGGTGGCAGATGATCTTCCGCACGGGTGGCAGCTGCATTTCTTTGCAAGCGACGTTCAAGCAAGCACGCGGGCGTGGTTGGTCACCGCCATTGCGATGATCTTGGCTGCGGTTGCCTTCATCCTCTTTCAGATCCAGCGTGCGCGGCGGGTGGATGCGGAATTGCGCCGCTCCGAACGGGAAGAGGCCGAGCTGCGACAGGCAAACGAACGTTTGGCCACCGAAATCACCGTACGGATGACAGCCGAACGTCGCCTGAAGCGGACCCAGAACGAGCTGGAGAGCGCCAGCCGGCTGGCCGCTCTTGGACGGTTGGCCGCGTCTGTGACGCATGAGTTGGGGCAGCCTATTGCAGCCATGCGCAACCACCTTGTGGCGGCTGAAATTGGCGGCGGAGGGGGCGGCAAGCTGACCACGGATATCGGCGGCTTGGTGGACCGTATGGAGGGGATCACGCGGCAGTTGAAGTTCTTTGCCAGCTCGGACGCGGAAGCCTTCAAACAACTGGATCTGCGCGATGCGATCAAGATGTCACTCGATCTTGTTGCACCAAACATTCAGCAGATCGGCGCCGAGGTCGCGTTGGATTTGACGACAGATCCCGTGCTTATTCGCGGCATTCGGTTGCGGGTGGAGCAGGTCATGACCAACCTTCTGCGCAACGCTTTGGATGCCAGCGAAGACCGCGCCGCCCCCAAGCTTGCGGTGCGGGCTGGGGTCTCTGGCACTGACGCGTGGGTCGAGATCGAGGATAACGGGCACGGCATCGGCTCGGCCACTTTGGAAGACCTGAAAGAACCCTTCGTTACCACCCGCGAAAGCGGGCGCGGGATGGGGTTGGGTCTGGCGATCTCGGCCAGCATCGTGAAAGACCACGAGGGCCAGATGACCGCGCGAAATGTCGATCCAGAGGGGGCGGTTTTTCGTGTAACCTTCCCCCATGCGCCCCTAGACGAGGATCAAATCTGATGGCCGATACGCGCCCCTTTAGCGTCTTGATTGTCGATGATGACAAAGCCATGCGCCAATCCCTTGTGGACCTTCTGGCCGCGGCGGGATGGCAGGCCGAGGCGATCTCGCGCGCAACGCAGGTATCTGCAAAACTGGCAGATGGGCCGTGGGACGTGATCTTGTCAGATGTGCAGATGCCCGGCATGAGCGGGCTGGACCTGCTGAATTCTTTGGATCCGGAAACCGCCCCTCCACTGGTGCTGATCTCAGCACACGGGGACATTCCGATGGCGGTTCAGGCGATGCAGGATGGGGCCTATAGCTTTGTCGAAAAGCCCTATGAGCCGCGCCGCCTGTTGCGCATCCTGTCCCATGCGGCCGAACAAAACCGGATGCGCCGCGACAACGCGCGGCTGAAGGATCGCCTGATGCGGTTGTCGGGGTTGGATCGTGTCCTTCTGGGCCAAACAGACGAGGTTGCAACGCTGCGCGAAGACGTGATGGATTTGGCCGACATTGGCGCCAGTGTTCTGATCACCGGGGAAACCGGGACGGGTAAAGAACTGGTCGCCCAAGCTCTCCACGATCTGGGGGGCAACGGGCAGACCCCCTTTCTGGCGCTGAACTGCGCCGCGCTGTCCCCGGACACGTTCGAGGCCGAAATGTTCGGCGTTGCCGGCGAGCGCGAGGGGCGGCTGACGGCGGCCTCTGGCGGGACGCTATTTCTGGACGAGGTCTGCGCCTGTCCCCCTGCCGTACAAGCCAAGTTGTTGCGCGTGCTGGAAGACAAGCAGGTGCTGCCCGTGGGGGCGACGCAGGCCGTGACGACCGAGTTCCGCGTGATCTCGGCCACCAGTGAGGATGTGGCGGCGGCGGTGAAAGAGGGGCGCCTTCGGCAGGACTTTCTGTTCCGCATCAACACGGTCGTCCTGAGTGTGCCGTCCCTGCGGCAACGGCGCGATGACATTGCCTTGCTGGCACGTCATTTTCTGGATGGTTACGCCAAGATTTACGAACTTGCCGTCCCGCCCCTGACCCAAGACGACGTGGCGGCCCTGCTGGCCCATAACTGGCCCGGCAATGTGCGCGAGCTACGCAATGTGTGCGAACGCCGGGTGCTGGCGGCGCGGCGCGGGGGCGGTTCGATGACCCAAGCCATCGAAGCCGATCAGCATTTGGATGACATTCCCGGCACCCTGCGCGAAGCCGTGGCCGCATTTGAACGCGAGTTGATCGGCAAGGCCATTCAGGCCCATGAAGGTCGTATGGATGCGGCTGCCGAAGCGCTTGGGATCGGACGCCGCACGCTGAACGAAAAGATCGTGAAACTGGGTCTCGATAAAGACGCATTGCTGTAGCCAATTTGCCCTGCGGATTTCCGCAGGGCTGGCCAGACAGCGCAGGCAATTTCCCTCATAGTCAGACCAGATCGCGGCGCGGATACTATGCCCACAATTTCGCGATTTCTGGGAGGAATACCATGCGATCGACTTTCAAAGGCGCTGCCCTTGCAGCGCTGTCTCTGACTATTGCCAGCGAAGCCTTCGCCACCGATTGGAACGTATCTCTGTGGGGCAAGCGCCGCGCATTCACCGAGCATGTTGAGAAACTGGCCGAGCTGGTTAGCGAAAAAACCAACGGCGAGTTCACCTTGAACCTCAGCTATGGCGGTCTGTCGAAGAACCGCGAAAATCTGGACGGGATCTCGATCGAGGCGTTCGAGATGGCGCAGTTCTGCGCGGGCTATCACCGCGACAAGAACCCCTCGATCACCGTGCTGGAACTGCCGTTCCTGGGCGTAAGCTCGCTTGAGCAAGAGATTGAACTGTCGATGGCGGTTTACAACCACCCGGCCACGCAAGCTGACATGGCGCGCTGGAACGCGACGCTTCTGATGCCGTCGCCCCTGCCCCAGTACAACATTGTTGGCGCTGGCGATGCGCCTGCGACTTTGGCAGACTTCAAAGGCCTGACTGTGCGCGCAACCGGTGGCATCGGCCAAGCGATGGAGACCATCGGCGCGGTCCCGACCTCGATGTCGGCCTCGGAAGTGCGTCAGGCGATGGACAGCGGCGTGGTCAAGGCGGTCAGCTTCGCCCCGCACGCCCATATGTCCTTTGGCACCATCGAAAACGCGACGTGGTGGACCACCAACCTGAACCCCGGCACGGTGAACTGCCCGGTCGTCGTGAACTCGGACGCGCTGGCCAATCTGTCGGATGACCACCGCGAGGCGCTGTTGGGGTCGGTGGACGAGGCTCTGGCCCACTATGTCGACAACTACAACAACAAGACCATGGTCGCTTGGGGCCCTGCCTTGGAAGAGAAGGGCATCCAGCAGGTCACCTTCCCGGACGCGGAAATCGCCGCCTTCCGTGACGCCGCTGCCGCTCCGGCCGCCGAGGCGTGGATTGCCGACAACACCGCCCGTGGCCTGCCCGCACAAGAGCTGTATGATCTTGTGACCGGCATGATTGCCAACGGCAGCTAACCCAATCGCCCTGCGCCCCCACGGCGCAGGGCTTTCCTTTTCTAACGGAGTGGTGTCATGGCCGGGTCTTCCCTTGTTTTGACCGACGACAGCGTCCTTAGCCGCATTGATCAGAGGCTCTATCGCGTCGAGGGCGCGTTGGCGTTGATCAGCGGGCTTGCGGTGTTTTCCCTGATGATCTTGGCGGTCGTGTCCGTCAGCGGGCGCAACGTCGCCAACCAGCCCTTGCCGGGCTATATCGACTGGATCGAACAGGTCATGCCGCTGATTGCCTTCATGGGCATCTCGTTCACGCAGCGCGATGGCGGGCACATTCGGATGGACATGCTGGTCGGCGCACTTCGTGGCCGCAGCCTCTATCTGGTCGAACTGATCACAACGCTGATCATTCTTGGCCTGATGTTGCTTCTAGTCTGGGGCAGCTGGGCGCATTTCGAGCGCAGCTTCGATTTCGCAGCACCCTTGTGGAGCCGCGACAGCTCGGTCGATATTTCGCTGCCGCTGTGGCCCGCTAAACTTCTCGCCCCCGTCGCATTCTCGGTCCTATGCCTGCGCCTTGTGCTGCAGGTCTGGGCCTATGCACATGCGCTGATTACCGGGGCAACGTCCCCGATCGCTGTGCCACTCATTGCCGACGCCGCCCAACAGGCCGCGATGGAAGCCGAGCACGTCTCGGGCAACGACGCTTAAGGATACTGGTATGGAACCGATTGAAATTGGCCTTGTCGTCTCGGGTGGCCTTCTTGTTCTTGTTATTCTGGGGATGCGCGTGGCCTTTGCTGCCGCGACCGCCGGGATGATCGGGTTGATCTGGATCTTCTGGGCCAAGTTTGGCTACGATCCGGCCCGCTTTGGAAAAGCTATGACGATTGCCGTCAAAACTGCAGGGCAAGTGCCGCATTCCAAGATCTCAAGCCAAGCTCTGAGCCTGATCCCGACGTTCATCCTGATCGGCTACTTAGCCTATTACGCCGGGCTGACCAAAGCCCTTTTCGAGGCCGCGAAACGCTGGCTAGCTTGGGTTCCCGGCGGGCTGGCCGTGTCGACCGTCTTTGCGACCGCAGGGTTTGCGGCTGTATCGGGCGCGTCTGTGGCGACCTCGGCGGTCTTCGCCCGTATCGCCATCCCGGAAATGCTGAAAATTGGCTACAACAAACAGTTTGCAGCGGGCGTTGTGGCCGCTGGCGGCACGCTTGCGTCGCTGATCCCACCTTCGGCCATTTTGGTGATCTATGCGATCATCGTGGAACAAGATGTGGGTAAGCTCCTGCTGGCGGGCTTTATCCCCGGTGCCTTCTCGGCCGTCATCTATGGCGCGCTGATCATCGGCATGGCAATGGTGATCAAAGACTTCGGACCGCCCGTCAAAGGCTTCACTTGGAAAGAGCGCTTCGTATCGCTTCCCCCCGCCCTGCCGATCCTTGTCGTTGTTCTGACCATCATCCTGTTCGTCTATAACCCGTTCGGCGGCGAAGCATGGGGCACCCCGACCGAAGGCGGCGCGATCGGAGCCTTCGTGGTCTTCCTGATGGCGCTTTATCGCGGGATGCGTTGGGCGCAGCTGAAAGACGCGCTTTTGGAAACCGCGAAGCTCAGCGTGATGATCTTCACGATCATCTGGGGCGTGCTGATCTATGTCCGCTTCCTTGGGTTTGCCGAACTTCCGGCCGCGTTCTCGGACTGGATCACTTCGCTGACTATGTCACCCATGCTGATCCTTGTCTGCATTCTACTGGCCTATGCAGTCTTGGGTATGTTCATGGACGCCATCGGAATGTTGTTGCTGACCCTGCCTGTAGTCTATCCGGCGGTTATGGCGCTGAATGGAGGCGAGTTTGTATCCGCCGCGGACAGCACCTTCGGGATGTCCGGCCCGATGTGCGCGATTTGGTTCGGGATCTTGGTGGTGAAAATGGCTGAGTTCTGTTTGATCACGCCCCCCATCGGATTGAACTGCTTCGTCGTGGCAGGCGTGCGCGATGATCTAAGCGTGCAAGACGTGTTCAAAGGCGTAACACCTTTCTTCATCGCGGATGCGATTACCATCGCGCTTCTAGTCGCATTTCCTGCCATCGTACTGTGGCTTCCCGGGCAGGTCTAAGGTTCAACGGAATGGCGGGCTTTGTTGACAGGGTTGAGCGAAATTTCGCACGCCCTGTCGACACATATGGATTTTGATATGTGAACATAGTATTGCCTGATTCCACACCTAAAAGTGGTGACAATGCGATCCAATCCGTTGAATCACCCCAAATCGAGCATAAGTCCCAGCCACCAAACCGATGCCACCATAAGGAGATCAGTATGAACTTGTCGAAATTACTGCGCCCTCTTCTCATCTTGGTGCTCTCGCTCATCGCACCGATTGCGATGGCGGATGTGACCTGCAAGGGCGACTGGCAGCGCGCCGCGTTGACCAACTATGAAAGCTACCCGGATCCGGGCAGTGTCGAATGCGTCAAGTACAATGGTTGCAAATGGGCCGGTCAGTTTTACGGTGTGCGCGGCAAGAAGTCCGAGAAATGGGTCGCCAGCAAAAACATCGCTGCTGTTCACCAAAAGGACTGGCGGCGGTTTGGCGGGAAGCACCTGCGCCTGCGTCAGGGCAACCGCGAGATCATTGTTGAAGTGCTCGATCTATGTGCCGATTCCGATTGCGCTGGATGCTGCACGAAGAATCTTGGTGGTGATGGTTTCCTGATCGATATCGAGAAGTTCACGATGGGGCGCTTCGGATCGGGTTCGGGCACCGTTGACTTTCAGGTGTGCAGTTAAGCCTGCCCGCTGGGATCATCGGTAACCTTATCAACATCAACAACGCGCGCCTGTGCCCGTGAAAGCTCGAGCGCGCTGTTTAGATCAATCGACGACGTGCGCGTGATCTTGCGCCATCCCGTAAAGCGCCCGGTGACCGCACGTGCGATCGAGCGCAGCGCCACCATCCAATAGATTTGCCGATAGAAGAAGCGTTGGGTCAGCACCCAAGGCAGCAGGCGCTTGTCCTCTTTGGGCTCAAGCCCGAATGCGATGGTCGCCAGAACCAGATCTGACAGCAAGTAGGCCACATAGCCGATTGCGACCAGGATCGACGAGCTTTGCAGCGCCGCTCGCGAGCTGTCCGAGAAGAGATCGACCAGCGCGACCAGATTGAAGATCATGACAAGGTCGGCGATGGGCGCAAACAGGGAAAATACCGCCCCGAACAGGAACAGATCGGGGATCGACACCAACCCAACCGCACGGCGTTCAAAGAACGCGCCTTTGTGTTTCCACGCGATCTGCAGCATTCCGAAATGCCAGCGCAACCTTTGACGCATCCACTGCCGGATGGTTTCCGGTGCCTCGGTATAGGCGTGCGCTGCGGGTTCGAAGACAACCTTGAAGTCACTGCGAATGACCGAGACCGTCAGGTCCGCGTCCTCGACCAATGTTTGGGTCATATAGCCCCCAGCCGCGATCACGGCCTCGGTGCGCCATGCCCCGATCGATCCCGGGACAACCATGATCCCGTTCAAGATCTCGTACGCGCGGCGATCGAGGTTTTGTGCCGTAATGTATTCGATGGCCTGAAGGCGGGTCAGAAGGTTTTGCCGGTTCCCGACTTTGACATTCCCTGCAACCGCCCCAACACCCGGATCGTTGAAATGCTTGACCAGCTCTCCGACCGCTTCGGGTGCGATGATCGTGTCGGCGTCAATGGCGACGAAGACAGGTGTGTCGATGTGCCGGATGCCCGTGTTCAGCGCCTCGGCCTTGCCTTGGTTGTCCTGGCGGATCAGGCGCACGCGTGGGTCAGCGCTGAATTGGTCACGGACAACTTGGGCGGTATCGTCCGTCGAGCCATCATCAATCACGATCACCTGCGCAATCGGATAGTCAGACTGCAACACCGACGTCACCGACTTGACGATCACGGTTTCCTCGCAAAAGGCTGGGATCAGGACCGAGACCGGCAAAACCGGATCGCCGCCCTTATGCACGCGCCGCTCTTTGATCAGCGCCAGCACCAAGACGGTCAGGGACCGGAACACACCGGCGGTGATCAGCACAAAGAACGCGGTGGTCACGGCGGTTTTCAGACTGCGGATCAACAAGAATGACAGGCCGCTCATCTGATCGTTTTCGTCCACCAACCTTGCCGGCTGAAGGCGGCTGTCATGGCCTGCGACGTCGGCAATCGACACGATGGAAATCCCTGCGTCTTTCAGAGACTGAATGATCATGGGCAGCGCCTCTACGGTCTGCTCGCGATCCCCGCCCGCATCATGCAACAAAACCACGTTGCCGTGATCGGCCGTGGCGCGCGCGGTGACAGTCTCGGCGATCTGTTCGGCGCCCGGGCGGGTCCAATCGGTCGAGTCGATCTCGATCCCGACGACGACATAGTTCTCGTCTGACAACAGGCTCAGCACCCGCGCTTCGTTGGGCGTCTCGGGGTTTTCATCAAACCCATAGGGCGCGCGAAACAGGTTCGTGCCTGTGCCGGACACGCTTTCGATCAGCTCTTGCGAGGCATGCAGTTCCAGCCTGAGGCGAATGTCCGAAATCTCGGCGATATTGGGGTGGAAAAACGTGTGCACGCCCAGTTCATGCCCCTCGTCGACAATGCGGCGCACGATTTCAGGCTGTTGCTGAACCCGTGTGCCGACCACGAAGAAGACCGCGGGTACATCGTATTCCTTGAGCACATCCAAGATCGCAGGTGTGTACCTCGCGCTGGGGCCGTCGTCGAAGGTCAGGATGACCGACCGCTCAGGCATGTCGCCGCTTTGCGTCACTGTAAACGCGCGCGGGAAATCCAGATAGGTTGCCTCGGTGATCAGGCCGCTCTCGTGATCCAGCTGCAGGATCCGACGTCCCGGCGTTGCGGGATTGTGCCCCGTCAAGAACGGACCTTTGCCGACATAGCGCACATAGGGTGCAGCATCGATCCGTTGCAGCAAGCCCAAAGCGACCCTAGGGTCCGGCACGCCCGGCGCAAGGACCTTCCAAACACCGGGATCCCCGCCCGAGACGGGCCAAAGCGCGATCCCGTCCAGATCGTTAATGGGCAACCGCGACAACTGGTTCTGCGCGCTCAACGCATCCAAGAGCCAGATGTGATGTCGCTGTCCTTCATCATCCAGAAAACGCAGTTCGGTGTTCAGGGCGTCTTGGTCCATGCGCAGGGTTACGTTATGTCGCTCTGCCGTTTCCATAACATCAAAATAGTTCAGATATTCGGGCGCGGAGCGGGCGCTGATCCAGTCCATGCCAAACCCGCCAAGGGCGATGACCACCTTCTCGGCTGGCAGGTCTTCCATAAGCTGCGAGACCTGAGTTTCGAACCATTCCTGAGGCGCAAGCGGCTGCGGCCCGCTGAAGGGCCCCGGTTCATTGAAGGCCAGAACGATCAGCTTGTCCGCCAGATCAGCCGCATTCGGCTCAGCCCAAAGCGCATGCTCCACACCCGCGATAACACAGCTGTCTTTGCCAGCCTCATTCAAGCCAGCCCGCAAGGCAGTCGCAAAACCAGCCCAATCCTGCACCGCGACATTGGTCGCGCCGGACAGGTCCACACACAGCCCATTGGCACTTTCGGACACCGCCAACGAGGTCAGCGCGGCAACCAGATCGGTTTGCATGGCGACCGACGAGAAGACGTTCGGCTGGGACGCTCCTTGGGCAAGTTCGATCTGGGCAACAGGGAAAAAACTGACGCGGGTTTTGTTCAGGTTCCAAAGCTCCTGAAGCTTATCGCGCTGCGGTGTTGCATCATTCGTGACTGTACCGGTTGCGCCATCGATCATGACCCAGTCGCTCATCAAGACGTCAATCGCGTCGATATGCGTTTTGGCCTCGACATATCCGGCCATCGACCACGATGGGACGAACGCATGCACTTTGACGTCTTGAACAAGGTAAAGCGCGTCTTGTGGAACCGCGCCTTCTAACGCCTCGGTCCAAAGCTGCGACGTTGCAGCGTCTTCGCCTTCTGACAGATCTGGGGATCCAGCTGCATCTGACACCTCTGTCCCGGGGGACACAGGCCTTCCAGCCTGAGGCGGCAGCGCGGACCCATAGAGGTGGACCATGAACGACACGAACCAGACCACCACGAACACCAGAAAGACGACGGACAATATGCTGAACAGGACAAGCCGATGGGACGTCGGATCGAAGAACACTGGCTTCGCCTTGCGCTTGTCCTTGTTGTCTTTTTCGCTCTTCAAATCAGTTACCTGTATCGCGTCCCATACTGCGGTGGTGTTTCTTTCACTCTGGCACAGCAAGCGGGGTGAAGGAATGCGTATATGGTCGCAGGCCCGCAGGGTGTGACGTCTTGGTTGTTGGCGGCCACGCCCAAAGCTGCAATGGTGGGTCGAGCGGTACTATTAAGGAGGGGCAATGGATCGCAGGACATTCCTTTCGCGCAGCTTGGCCGGAGGGGCGGCAGCACTTTCGTCGCCGTGGCACATGGCCCACGCGGCCGCCACGCACCCAAGCCTACTGATTGTCAGAAACGTGACCCCCCGCCGTTCGGCATCCGCGCTTTTTTCCTTTCTTGATCCCATCACCTCGCAGAACATTCCCGTATGCGTGGCGGTGAAGTTTGACCAAGAAGAATGGGACGGCGCCAGCCAGAACGTGAAACTGATGGAGGCGCTGTACAAGCTGACCGTCGACTATCCCGGTTTGATCGATCTGGCGATCGAGCTGCCCGGGCTTGCAAGCGAACTGCCCTATCTGCGCATGCGCGCCGCCAGCGACGCACGCAACCGCTTTACGCAGGCGATGGCCAATGTCGGTGGGACCTACACCCCGCAAACGGTGATTGCAGACATGCCCGACGGAGAGGTGCCGACACTTGAAGGGCTACGTTCTGCGGGCTTTTTGACCTCGTTCCTGATCCCGAACGATGGCGGCCCCACCGAGGTCTGGCGCAACGCAGATGGCACACAGCAAGTGAATGGCGGATGGCGCTTTCCCCCCGCGCCCTCAGGTGACGAGGTTGACGCGACAGTTGCACAAGCCTCGGCGCAAGAAGGTCATTTGGTGTTTGTGGCGTCCTTTCCCGGCGATGACGCGCAAGGGGACGATGCCTTTTTCGATCAGGGCGCGATCCTTGGGGATGCTTTTCGGCGCAACCTAAGCGCCAGCCGCAACTATTTCATTCTTCCCTCGGAACTTAGGTTCCGTTCGGGGGCTGCCTTCGCCCGTCACGTGGTTCTTTGCGTCGACTCGGACGGGGCAAACGATACCCTTAGAACCCAGCTCGCCACAGCCAATGTGCCCTTCACCACGCTTTTGCCGCCCAATGCAGCACCCAAACCCGTGACAGATCAGGCAGAGACTGCGCCCCACCGAAGTTTCGTTGCCTCAACCCCGGACGCGGACGCTTGGCAAGCTGTAAGGCGGGCCACATTCGACGCTGGTACGCTTGGTTCCGTACACAGCATCGCGCTTGAGCAAGACGGGAACACACTGACGAACGCCCCTGCCCTCGCAGGGTTCGAGGTTGTCCTTGATATGGCCGACACCAGCACGGGGGGCATTGGGTTTGACGACCAAGGATCACTTCAGCTTGGGGTATCCTTGGTGCTGGACACGCCACTTGCGCCCGCGAAATTTCAAGACGCTTTGCGGCAATCCGCCCCCCACGGTGACGATGTTATCATCCTGATCAAGGAAAGCGCTTTCGCGCGACCCGAGGACGCACAGGCGTTGGTCAACACCCTTGTGACACTGGGAAGCTCGGACCAGTTTCGCCTTTTGGACCTTGCAGGGCAGTTCAATGCCGTCTCGATAAAAAGCGAACCGGCGCGGCTTCTGCGCGCCGCAAGTCGCTGGCCTGCGCGGGCAGACTCGTCCGCCGTGGACACGCAAGCGCGCGACCAGCTGATGAAGGACGCCCAGACGGCTTGGACTTACTTCGACAGTTTCACAGATCCCGACACTGGTTTGGTGCCCGCGACGGCGTGGATCGAGAATGATCAGGTCCAGACCTATCGCTTCAGCACCATGTGGGACACGGGAACCCTTTTGCTGGCGATCGTGAGCGCACATAGCATCGGCATCTTGGACGATGGCGCATTTGAGGCCCGATTGGCAAAGGCGCTCGCCGGGCTTTCGACTGGAACGTTTGACGGGCTTAAATTGCCGAAGGGACTGACCTCGACGGATGGAAAGGCCAAGGGGGACGACGATTATAATGCCAGCGACACCTCACGCCTGCTGACCGCGCTGCATCTGGTCCAATCCTATGCCAAGCAGGATCTGGGGATCGCGCAGATCGTTCGGGGCTGGAACTTGGACCAGACCATCAAGGATGGCATCCCATTGACGGTGCGTGGCAGCAGACTTGTCTCGGCCTACCGGTCCAACTACGCCGCATACATCGCACGCGGCTTTGGTCTTTGGGATTTTCCGGTGAAATCGCCCTACGCGGACCCCAGACCCGGATCCCGCTTCGATCAGGGGGTTCAGATCCTGCATGACATCGCGCGGTTCGGCCCCATCGGTACCGAGCCACATCTTCTGGAAGCGGTCGAGCTTGGCGCCTCGCCCTTGGCCCGCACGGCGGCAGACGCTTTGTTCGCCGCACAGATCGAGGAATATCGCGCGACCGGAAAGCTGACCTGCGTCTCAGAAGGCCCCGTGAACCGAGAGCCATGGTTCGTTTATCAAGGCTATCAGATCACCGAAGACGGAGGCAATTGGACCGCCGAAACCCTCGATCCCTCGCCGCGCTTCAAGACCAAGGGATTTGTCCGCGCGGTCGATATGCTGAACAGCAAGGGCGCGTTTCTTTGGAACGCCCACCGAACTAACGACTATACGAACCGCTTGGTCGATGAGGTGCGCGAGAAAGCCAAGACAGAAAAACTTGGGTTCAGCCCCGGCGTCTTCGCGATCACCGGCACATCGGATCAGGCTTACAGCGACATCAACACCAATGGTGTCATCCTGCAAGCGATTGCCTATCGCCTGAACGGCGGCATCCCCTGCGTGGACTGGAAGCAGAAGGGGTAAACCGGGCGCGGGCGATGCTTAGAAGTCGAGCCCCAGATCAACCGTTTTCGCCGAATGTGTCAGCGCACCCGACGAAACATAGTCGACACCCGTCGCCGCGATCGAGGCGATGCGTTCGCGTGTAACGTTCCCGCTTGCTTCGGTCGCCATGCGGCCATCGACCAGCGCGACGGCTTTGCGCAAGGTGTCATTGTCCATGTTGTCCAGCAACACGGTGTGTGCGCCGCCCACCTCAAGCACCTCTTCCAGCTGATCAAGGCGATCAACTTCGATCTCGACCGCCATCATGTGGCTGGCCTTGGCCTTCACCTCTTCCAACACGGCACGAACACCACCTGCGGCGGCGATATGGTTGTCCTTGATCAAAATGGCGTCGCTTAGGCTATAGCGATGGTTCGATCCCCCGCCGTGCAGGACGGCAAGCTTTTCAACGATCCGCAACCCCGGTGTCGTCTTGCGCGTACAGGTCACGCGGGTCTTGGTCCCTTCGGTCTCGGCCACGAAGCCTGCTGTTTTCGTCGCAATGCCCGTCAACCGGCCCGCAAAGTTCAAGGCGACCCGTTCAGCCGACAAAATCGACCGCGCGCACCCTTCGATGGTCATCAGAGTCTCTCCTGCCGAACAGGATGCGCCGTCCGGCTTGTGTGTGGTGACCACCAAATCGGGATCGACCAAACGAAAGGCGATCTGCGCGACCTGCATCCCTGATACGACAGCATCCTCGCGCGCATTGATCCGCGCGGTGTAGGTGATGTCATCAGGAACAACTGTGCGTGTCGTGATGTCACCATAGCTACCAAGGTCTTCCAGCAAAGCGTTGCGGATCATCGGCTCTAGGATGAGGTCAGGAACGGTTGCAAAGCTCATTCGGGTTCTCCGCAGATTTTGGAACGTAGGGACAGGGCGTCGGACAGGGTCAACAGGGTCGATTGCGCCAACTCGGGTTTTGTGTCCGGGAAGTCCGAACGCTCGTGCGCGCCCCGGCTTTCCTCGCGCAGTAACGCCGCTGCGGCAATCAAAGTGGCCGTGGCACACATGTTCAGGAACGAGGGACTGTCGCCGTGGTTTTGCTCTAGCCGGGCGATGGTGCGCAGCGCAGTTTTCAGGCCTGCTGCCTTCCGGACCACACCAACATGGTTGGTCATGGTTTGGCGCAGGTCTTGAACCGCTTCGGGATCGGGCGCGGTGCCGCCGGTCGCAAACTCAAGCGCGACTTCCGGCGCGTTTTCAACAGGCGCGAATTCAGACGAAATCCCTTCAGCACAGATACGGGCATAGACCAGCGCCTCGAGCAGACCGTTCGAGGCCAGCCGGTTCGCCCCGTGCAGCCCGGTCGACGAGGCTTCACCACAGACCCAAAGGCCGTCAAGACTGGCCTTGCCATGTGTGTCGGTGGCAATCCCGCCCATGTGGTAATGTGCGGCTGCGGCGACCGGAATAGGGTCGACAGAGGGGTCAATCCCGTTGCGCAAGCAGGCTTCGGTCACTGAGGGAAACAGCGCGTTGATCTCTGCGCCAATCGCGTCGGTGGTATCAAGCATCGGCCGGTTCCCGGCTTGGCTCTGTTCGAAGATGGCGCGGGCAACCACATCACGCGGGGCCAGCTCCGCGTCTTTGTGGACATCCAGCATGAAGCGCGTTCCATGCTTGTTGACCAGAACAGCCCCTTCGCCACGCAATGCCTCGGTCGCCAGGGGGGCCGGATCTTCGCCGACATCAATGGCCGTCGGGTGGAACTGGACGAATTCAGGGTCTGCAATCGTTGCCCCCGCACGGGCGGCCATACCGATCACCTGCCCTCGGATACGATGGGGGTTGGTGGTCAAGGCGTAAAGCCCCCCGGACCCGCCTCCCGCCACAAGAATTGCCGCGCCACGCAGCATAATCGGCGCCGAGCGCGCATCATGCGCGGCCTGAATGGCAACGCCCGTCACCCGGTTGCCTTCGGTTTCGAAATCAACCGCCATAACGCCTTCAAGCGCCTGAACTGACGGCGTTTCACGGACAGCTTCGATGAGCGCGGCCATGATCTCGGCCCCGGCCTGATCGCCCTTCACACGCACCACACGCGCATAGCTGTGCGCCGCCTCGCGCGACAGGACATATCCACCGTCCGCGGTCCGATCAAAGGGCGTGCCTAGTTCGGTCAGATCAAGAATGTAGTCCCGTGCTTCCTGCGTCACCAGCTTGGCGACCATGGGATTAACCGTGCCCGCACCCGCTTTGATCGTGTCCTCAGCGTGATCATCCGGGCTGTCTTTCGCATCCATTGCCGCCGCCACGCCACCCTGCGCCCAAGCCGAACTTGCGCCCTCGCCCAATGTCTCGGGCGAGATCAGCACGACCGGACGCGGGGCAAGTTTCAAGGCTGCATAAAGAGCCCCAAGACCCGCGCCGATAATAATGACGCGATCTGTGGTGACGGTTTTCATTGCGGCTAGAGGCCCAGCTTCCGCGACAGGTCGATCATCTTCTGAACAGATTGGCGCGCGCCGTCCGCGACCGAAGGGTCAACTTCAACCTGATTTTCCATCGTGTGCAGCACATACAGGATCTTTTCTAGGGAGATCTTCTTCATATACGGGCACATGTTGCAGGGGCCGACAAAATCGACCCCCGGCAAGGCGTCCGAAATGTTCGACGCCATCGAGCATTCGGTGATCAGCATCGCCTTTTCAGGCTTTTCATCGGTCACATATTTGATGATCCCGGCGGTCGAGCCGCTGAAATCAGCCTCGGCGACCACATCGGGCGGGCATTCCGGGTGCGCGATCAGACGCGTGCCGGGGTTCCATTCACGGAATTCTTGCAGATCTTTGGCTGTGTATTGCTCGTGCACGATGCACGACCCAGGCCAGTACACGATATTCTTTTTGCTTTTGTTCGCAACGTTCTGCGCCAGATACTGATCGGGCGTCATGATGACGGTATCACTGTCCATTGCGTCCACGATCTGCAGTGCATTCGACGAGGTACAGCAAATATCCGAAGCCGCTTTTACATCGGCGGTAGTGTTCACATAGGTGACCACGGGCGCGCCCGGGTACTTGGCCCGCATTTCCTCAATGCCGTCGGCGGTGGTGCTTTCAGCCAAAGAGCACCCGGCTTCCATATCCGGCATCAGAACCGTCTTTTCTGGACTCAGAATTTTCGACGTCTCGGCCATGAAATGAACGCCTGCCTGAACGATAACCTCGGCATCCACCTCTTGCGCTTTCATTGCGATTTGCAGGCTGTCGCCCACAAAGTCAGAAACGCCGTGATAGATCTCGGGGGTCATGTAGTTATGCCCCAAAATAACGGCGTTGCGCTTCTTCTTCAGCTCGTTGATGACTTTAACATAGGGGGCAAAACTGACCCAATCCGGCGGGGTCACCACGCGATCCATCTTGCGATAGATATCTTCCATGGACTCTGCCAGCGCGACCGAAGGGGCGAGGTCATAGTTATCAGAAAGTACGGATCGGATATTTCCCAGGTCCAACAAGTGCTACCCTCCACAAGGCGTCTTTGTGTCCGGAGACCTAACGCCTCGTCACCTTATCCACAACCCGTTTGCCTTTTGTCAGCGCTAGCAACACGCAATCGCGCATAAATCGACTGGCCAAACCTATTCAAAAGTCGAAAACCACGCCCGTTTCACAGCACTTCCATGCCATCACCGTCGCGTCACCGATCACCGTTAGTTTGAGAAATTGCACCACCCCATGTGAAGTTCATTTTAACGCACGAGACGGCTGGTTATCGTGCTTACACCCCGCGGGGTGTCGCGACGAGATTACTTGATACGGGAATGCCGACGCAGTACGGCTGAAAGACTTGCCTTTCCATCCATTTCCAATTGCTGTCGTGATATCGGTTAAAGTCATGTCGCCCCCCGCCAAAAAAAGAACCTGACGGTAAGCGGTTACACGTGGCAAGCCTGCGCAAGGTGTTTGGACAGAGTCGCTGCCAAATCGGTCTTTGACAACGGCTTGGCAAGAAAGCCGTTCATCCCAGCATCCAGACATTTCTCGATATCTTCAGCAAAGGCGCTCGCGCTCAGACCGATGATCGGAGTTTGAACCATTTGCAGTGGCCCTTTCCGGATGCGACGCGTTGTTTCCAACCCGTCAATTCCGGGCATATTGACGTCCATCAACACCAGATCGAATTGTTTTATTTGCATCAGATCAATCGCGATTTCACCGCTTTCCGCCGTCGTCACTTGGTGATTGAGGGATCGCAAGATGACTTTGGCGATTTTAAGATTTGTTTTGCTATCATCGACCACCAGAACACTGGAGGGCTTTGCTGATATCTGGTGTTGGGAAGAACCAACTTCCCGGGCACGCTCGACGTCCGCTTGAGTTTCGCATTCAATGTCAACAGTGTCGAACGGCAACGAGAAATAGAAGCGGCTGCCTTCACCCTCGCGGCTATCGACCGACAACTCGCCCCCCATTTCTGCAACCAACATATTGCAGATAGACAGCCCCAAACCCGTCCCCTGAAACTCGCGGTTACTACGATTATCCACTTGGACAAATCGTTCGAAGACTTGAGTTTGATCCTGTTCCGAGATTCCAATTCCGGTATCGGAGACCTCAAAGCAAATGGAGCAGTTTAATGGACTGGTCTTTGCCGCTGTTGTCACACTGAGCGTCACACCACCTTCAGCAGTGAACTTAATCGCATTTCCCACAAGGTTGATGAGTATCTGGCGAAGCCTATTTGCATCGCCCATAACCGCTTTCGGGCAAGCCGCATCTACAGAAAGATCAAGTGAAATTCCCTTATTTTGCGCCGCAACATGAAAAATTCCAACGACATTCTGCGCCAGACTTCCGACAGAAATCTCGTCATTGTGCAGGACGAACTTCCCCTCATCCATCTTTGTGATGTCCAAGATATCATCAATGATAGCTTTAAGAGCTTTCCCCGATTCCTGTATTGTTTCTATAAGTTGCGCCTGCTCTTTCGGAAGTTTTTGCTCAAGCAAAAGCTCTGCGATCGGAATGACCCCGTTCAAAGGGGTGCGGATTTCGTGGCTCATGGTCGCCAGAAAACGTGATTTGGCCTCGGCTGCTGCCTGCGCTTCGTCACGCGATGCGATCAGGCTTTGTTCGTTTTCTTTGATGGTCGCCCGCATCGTCGAGAAGCTGTTGGTCAGATCGCCAATTTCATCGTTTGAGCTGGGGGGAATCTTCGCTTGATAATTGCCGCGGGCCAGTTGCTGCGCTGCTGAGGCCAGCAAGGCTGCGCGTTTCACAATCCAACGCTCCAAAAGAACGCCAACAACAAGAAGCGCCCCAAGGAAGAAGACGGCGATCAGGACTGTGAGGTATCGAACTTGCCGGCGGATCTGCCCGAGATCGTCGGAAATATCGACCCGAACAGAAAGCACCGCGAGTTCTTTTCCTTCAAACGCGATGGTCCGCGATGTCTGGATTATGTCGGGCTTAACCACCGGGTCGGCCTCGGACAGGGGATATAGCCTTGTGCCGTCAGGGGTCGTGAGGACAACGGTTTCCCAATTCCCATAGCGCCTTTGCATGCTGCTGAGGGTCTCGAATACGGCACCAATCTGGTTTTGGAGCAAAAACGGGATAAGCGCATCTGACAGAATTTCGACGTTCTGATCCAGATTCCGAACCTGCGAGGCCGTCATCTCTCGAGTTAAACGCGGCTCCCAGATATAGGATAGGCCCAGCACACAGATACACATCATGCTGGCCAGAAGGGCGACAAACCGGCTGCGCAGTTTGAAGCGAACGCCAGCCAAAGCCGAGGAGATCGCGGCTTTGGCAGACGTTAAAAGTGGTGGATCACTTAACAAAGAACGCATCCAAGCCCATTCCTTGCAATTCGGTGTAGTCGTCCAGACTTGATTCCATCACCTCGCGGATCGGAACACGTTCAAGCAGCTCGCGACCATATCCAGTTTTCCAGAGATCAAGAAACGCTTGTGTGACCTGTCTTTGAACGTCTTCAGGAACACGCGGATGCGCGGCGATTGGGTGCGGGGGAACACGGGTGGTCTTGTAAAGGACACGGAGTTGTTCTGAGATTTCGATCGGTTGCGACCGGAAGGTGCCCATCACCCCCCCTGCGGCCGCAGCTTGGTTCAGGATAACGTTCAGGTATGCCGAACCATGCGTTGATACATACATCGGCGAGAAGTCGACATTGTGTTGGTTGGTCAAGTCAGACCGGATCAGCAGTGACGCACCAAGCGCATTGGGGGCTGGGAAGGCGATGGTTTGACCCTCAAGGTCTTCGACCGATTGATAGTCGCTATCGTCGCGCACTACCAAAATGCCAAACAGCTCGCGCCCGCCATCCCGGATCAGCGGCTGATACCCCTGTGTCCGGGCCGCAACCAGCGCGTGGTAGGGATTCATATACGCAAAATCAAACTCGCCATTCATGAAGCTGGTTTCAAATTCCGGAATGCGTGGCGATCCCACAATCTCGAAATCATAGCCGGTGCGCTTTTCTATCTCGTTGATGATCGGCTCCCAAATCCGGGCGAGCTTGCGCGCTTCGAATTGTGGAACGATGCCGAATGAATAGGTCTGCGCAAGAAGTGGCGAAGCGGTATATCCCAGCGTAGCAATCGCACACAAAATACCACCTAAGATTGAGTGAAGTGTATTTCTGATCATGTGAGCCCCTTTGGACGTCGTCGGTTTTCGATCCACATCGCTGCCGATGTATTTGCGAGTTCGCTGTCGAGCTTGGGGCGGATTAATTAATATTTTCACTACATAGATGGCTTTTTTCGGCGTCGCGTCATGCGGTGAACAAGGTGCTCAAGGTTAATAAGACTTTCATTTCCGTTAACGAAACGTAAATAATTTTCTCCTTTTAGTGGTGTATCGAAGTTGCCGCCGTACCTTTGAAACTTCAGAGCAGGTGGCCAAAAACGGAGCACCTCTGATGCCTTACTTCATGATTGGGACGCAAAGGTCGGGTTCAAACCTTCTGCGTATCATGCTGAATCAATCCCCCGAAATCGTTGCCCCTCACCCGCCACATATTCTGGAAAGGCTCGGGCCCTTGCTTGCGGACTATGGCGATTTGCAGAACCCACAGGCGTTTTCGCGCTTGGTGGATGATGTGTGCTTGCTTGTTGAAACCAATCCAGTCAGCTGGAAACTTGGCACGATTGATCGTGCGGCGCTGGAAGACGCGTGCACGGAAAACTCGCTTGTCGCGGTGTCTTTCGAGATCCACAACCTACTGGCGCGCCACAATATGGCGACCGACTGGGTCTGCAAATCCCTTGCGAATGTGCACTTCGCGGATGAGATCAATCGCTTCGGGGGTGAGACCGCCAAGTTCATTCACCTGCATCGCGATGGCCGCGATTCAGCGCTCTCGTTTCGCAAGGCGATCGTGGGCGAAAAGTCGTTCTATCACATTGCAAAGCAATGGCGGGACGAGCAAGAAAAGGCGTTGGAGCTTGGCCGGAAGCTTCCGTCGGATCGTTTCATTTCGGTCGCCTATGCCGACCTGATCGCGCGCCCAGAAGCAGAGCTGCGCCGGTTGTGCGACTTCATGAACATCCAGTTCTATCCCGACATGTTGGAGTTCCACAAATCCCGCGAAGCGGCGAGCACCTCGGTCGCCGGGCAGATGTGGTCCAATGTGCAGAAACCCGTCATGACGCAGAACACCAACAAGTTCATGCGCGAGATGAGCGCCGCTGACATCGCGGTGTTCGAAGCGGTCGCGGGCGACACGCTGCACAAGATGGGCTATCCGTTGATGAGCGGTTTTGACGACGAGAACCAGCGCCTGAAAGCGCAGGCCTTGGAGAATGCAAAGCCGGCAGATCTGCAAAAACGGAAGGCGCAGGCGTCGGTCATGCAAGACATCAAAGAACGTCTCGCCAGCAGCAATATCAATCGCCATGTCGCATAAATCTGCCAGCACCTACGCCGAAGAGGTCTCTCTCGCCCAATTGTTTCTAATTTTCTTCAAAATTGGGTGCATTTCGTGGGGGGGCTATATGGCGCTGATCTCGGTTGTTCGGTCCGAGGTCGTGGGGAAGCACCGTCTGCTTGATGATGACGAAATCATGGACGGTGTTGCCTTGGCCATGCTGCTTCCCGGGCCAGTCGCGGTGAATGTCGTTGCCTATGTCGGCGACAAGATCCGCGGCCCACTGGGGGGCGCGGTCTGTGCGGCCGCCGTGATCCTGCCGTCCTTCTTTTTGATGGTGGGCTTTGCGGCGCTTTATTTGTCGTGGGGCACCATGGTGGTCGCGGATAAAGCGCTGGCGGGTGTCCTGCCCGCGATTGCTGCGATCATCCTGAACGCAGGCTGGAAGATGCGCGCAAAAGCCCTTCAGGGGCCAATCGACATGGCGATGGCCGCGATTGCTGCGGTGCTGCTATTGACCGTCGGTGGCATCTGGATTGTCGTCTGCATTTTCGCGGTGGCTGCTGTCATAGGTATCCTGCGACATCAGTCGGCCGAGGCAGAAACCCCCACACCTACAGCGCGCCAGCATTCAACGTTTGGCATCGGATCACGCGTTGTCGTCCTGCTTTTGACGGTCTGTATCGGGCTGTTTCTGTTCCTACCGCAGATGAACGTCACTTCAGTCCTTCTACAATTGTTCTCGGTCTTCTCGGGCATGAGCCTGCTGCTGTTTGGCGGCGGGTACATCTTCATCCCGATGATCCAAGAGGCCGTGGTGAATGCCCACGGCTGGCTGTCGCTGGAAGATTTCGGGGCAAGCATCGCCTTGGGTCAGGTCACACCCGGCCCGATCCTGATCAGCGCGACGTTTATCGGGTATAAGGTCGCTGGGCTTGCGGGGGCGGTGGTTGCGACGGTCGCGATCTTCGCGCCTCCTGCAGCTTTGATCATTCTGGCCGCACGCCAGTTGGAACGCTTCAGTCATCTTGCGCGTTTCAAAGCGGCCCAAGCCGGGATCCGCTCCGCCGTCTTTGGCATGATCATTGCCGCTGCGCTGTCGCTTCTGATGGGGATCGCCAACGAGGCGGCGAACCTGCTGGCCCCCGCTGCGATCTTCGCCCTGTCCTGCGTGGTGCTGATGTACCTGAAAAAGAGCGAGATCTGGACAGTCGTCATCGCGGCCGTATTGGGGATGCTCGTCTTCTAAACAGGCTTACAGCTGTGCCGATCTGGTCCATGCGGGCCAGATCGGGCAGCTTATGCCAAGACAGACACCGTGCGCAGATCGCGCGAAATGCGGATAAGATCTGATACTCGGCAGTTTGGCGTCGTCGGCGCGATCAGGTGGGTATTCAGCATTTGCGCGGGCACGGTCGTTGCCGCGCCCAATGCGGCCTCCAACGGTAGCCCAACCTGTTCGACCATCACCCGGATGGCAGTGGTCAAATCCAGATCCGCCCCGGCCAGTGTGCCGTCCGCAAGCGTCAGCTGACCATGTCGGCGGTGGATGGTGCGGTCTTTCAGTGTGAACTCTGTCTTGTCCGATCCCGCGACGGCCATCGCGTCGCTGACCAGAAAAATCCGGCCCGGCCCGGCCTTGGCAGCCCACGCTGTTCGAATAGCCTCTGGATGGACATGCACCGCGTCAGCGATCACGCCAGAGGAAACCTCACCGCACGCAAGAGCCGCACCAACAAGCCCCGGTTCACGATTTCCAAGTTGGCTCATCGCGTTGAACAGGTGGGTGACACAACGCGCGCCTGCGGCCATGTAGCGCCGGCACGTATCGTAATCCGCATCCGTGTGGCCCAACGAGACAAGGATCCCAGCCTGTGCCATCGCGGTGACCTGAGCCTCGGTGACATTCTCGGGCGCAATGGTGACTTTCAGGCAAGGCAGGGCATCGGCTGCAGCCAGCAGCTCGTCCAGATCGTCATCCTGCATGGGGCGGATCAGGGCCGCGTCATGGGCCCCTTTGCGGGCAACCGACAGATGCGGGCCTTCAAGGTGCAGCCCTGCGATACCCGGCACGCCTGCGCGAATGGCGTCAATCGTTGCGGCAATCGTGGCACGCGTGATCTCAGGCGTGTCGGTGATCAGGGTCGGCAACAGGCGCGTGACGCCAAGTGCGCGATGGGCACGTGCGATCCGCAAAAGGGTGTCAACCGACGGATCGTCCCCCACCATAATCCCGTCCCCGCCATTGACCTGCAGATCCACATAGCCGGCGCTTAAGATATCCCCGCCAAGGTCAATTACCGCGCCTAAATCAGGTACATCCGCGTCGGGACCAAACACCACGCGCCGCCCATCTTCGAAACTGATCGCGTGACCGTCGATCAGCCGCGAACCGTCGAAAATCTGTCCGCCACGATATGTGACCAAGCCCTGTATCATCCTGTTTTCGTCACTTTCTTTCGATGGCGCGGCGCGTCCGGAGCAGTCGTACGTTACGCTGGCCCGAGCGATCCACCATCCAGTCATGTGGGTCAAGAACATCAGAGATGTTCATGTGCAATCTCCTTGCTGAAGGATTGGGCCAAGGACAATGCGCCGCTCAGGGGTTCACCCGCTGGGGCGGTGATGCAGCACTGCATCTCTTCGGGTAGATAGGATGCGTAATGGGGGGCGATCCCTCCGGTCAGGCAGATCGCCATGCCGGGTTTCCACCCAAGGATCGGCAACAGCTCTGCAATGCCATTTACCGCCTCATTCATGACCTGAGTGGCAAGGGTGTCGTCCTCGGCGGCATGGGCCGTGACTGCCGGCGCCAACGCCCCGAATTCTTCTGGGCGCGCGGTCGAGGCAAACTGCACGATGCCCGCGGCGCCAGCAAATTTGCCCAGAAAATACCGCGACAATGCACTGTTTTCTCGGATGCCATCGACCGTGTCCAACGTGACGGACAATCCGCGCCGCCCAACCCATTGCGCCGATGCAGGATCGCCAAGAACCGGGCCCCATCCGCCAGCAAACCTCAGCTCACCATCGATCTGCGCGGCCAGAAATGAACCCGTGCCGCAATGCGCAACGATACCATCTTGGTCGCCCAGCGCGCCCACAAGCGCAGATGGGCGGTCATCTTCCACACGTATGCGAGAAAATGGAAGAGCTTGCGCGACGCGCTGGGCAATAACAGGGCCGGTAACTCCAGCCAGCCCGACATACGCCGGCAGGCCACATAGCTCGTCCATCGCAATCCCAGAGCGCGCACTCAAGAGATCCAAACCGCGGGATATCTCGGCAATGGCAGCATCAAAATCCGTGGTGACATTGGCGGACCCAAGCTCGACCACTGTGTCAACGCCGCCTTTGCGCAAAGCGAGACGACAGCGTGTCCCGCCGCCGTCAACTGCAACCACGGGTTTGGGTGTGTATGTGTGCGAATGTCTCATGTAACACCTTTGCAATACCTATTTGGATATTGAAAGATCAAGAACAGCCCAAGACCCTCAGCTTCGTGCAGAACGGCGCGACAACAAAATGGCAGGTAATTGGTGTTGAAAAGGTATCACCTTTGCAGCCCAGAGAGGAAAGCGCACTTCGCAACTTGTCACAGAACACTTGCACGAGAAGGCAAAGGGGCATGATTGCCGCCAACGCGATGGAGCTGAGCGGTACGCCCTTGTCCCAGGTCGCGATGATCGGATTTTCAGAAACGCAGCACCCCCACTGCGGACGCCCTGGCATGGCAACACATCCAACACCAGACAGCGCGTCCAATAGTAGCGGGCCGCAAGCCTATTGGGTCCACTATTCCGCTTCGGTTCGCATCAGGATTTGTTTCCAGAGACCAGCGGATGGCAGCCCGCAGGCTAAGCAAATCATCTTGACATCCAATGGTGTGCTGAACGGTGAATTTCGGATTTGGGATAGATGACCGAAGACGGGCCCGGAAGGAATTGATGTCTGTGCGGATCAAAAGACCTTTGGCGCAGTTGACGGTTTTCCGGTTTTCCAAGGCTTGCTTCGCGGCTTCCAGGATAGGGCGGATGCGATCGCCGTACAGTCCACCGACAACATAGGCACTCAGCCCGGCGCGCACGGCAGCGGCCGAAAGCTCTGGATCGCTTTGATTTATGAACATGGCAACGGGCCGCTGGTGTGCGCCAGAGACCTCGCTGAGGGTTTCAAGCGCATCCCGGCGCGGGTTAGCCAAGTCCATAAGAACGACGTCCGGGTCGTGCTTCGACAAAGCCGCCGCAAGATGATTGTCATCCGCGATGATCGACACATCAGCCCACCCACCGTGGCACAAGGCCTGTGTGACTTCCTCGGCACGTTCCTTGTGCTGCTCTACAACGACAATTTTCAAAGGGCGCGACATGGCGGCGATATATCAGCAGGTCGTGCTGATCGGGATGCAAAGTCGAGTGGCATCAGGGCGAAAACCGCAATCGCCGAAAAAATTAACCAGAAGACACCATCGACGCTAAAATTATCGACGCTAAAATAACGAGACTTGTTGGCTAGAACCTGCGCCCCTCGACGAGACACAAATTGGCAGTGCGGCATGCTCGAACACTTCAGCTGGTCAAATCACGCTGCGGGTCAATCCAATGCGAAAGAGGCCAATAGTTGCCTGTCTGGCAACGCAGCATTGCGCCTTATCCGCGGAACTTGCCAGCGAGGTATTGAACCGCCTTGGCCGGGGTGTCGATCTGCGGATAGTCCGCCTCGGGGATCGATATGCCCAGCCGTGCGTCCAAGGCAGTGACCAGACTCAGGATGTCCATCGAGTCGAGCTCGAGGTCATCCTGCAGGTGATCGTCGTCCAACACATCGCTGGGGTCGATATCCGGTGCGACCTTGTGGATTTCGTTCAGAAAAAGGTCTCGGATCTCTTGCTCGGTCATAGCTCCTCCGGTTTTGACAGAATGTCTTCTAAGGTCATCAGGAATTTGGACCCTTGCCGCCCATCACAGACGCGGTGGTCGGCAGAGAGCGTGAAACGTGTCACCTCGCGTGGGACAACCGTGTCCCCTGCAACCCAAGGTCGGATCTGGGGGGCGCCGACGGCCAGAAGGGCGACTTGCGGGGGGAAGATCACGCCGGTCATTGCCTCGGCCCCTTTTTCGCCAAGGCTGGAGACGGTCAGGGTTCCACGGGTCATTTCCGATCCCCGCAAACGGCCTGCGCGGGCCCGGGTGACCATGTCGCGCATGTCGGCCATGACCTCGTCCAGTGTCATAGTGTCGGTCTGATGCAGCGCCGGGGCCACCAGGCCGCCGCCCCGCAAGGCGATGGCCACGCCGATATTGACTTCGTCCGATGGGAGGAACGCGTCTTCGGTGAAGTGCCCGTTCAAGGCATTGACCGAGCGTAGGGCTAGCGCAGTGGCTTTGACGATCGCGGCGCCCAGTAAAACGCGTTCGGAGGGCGGGCGGTCGGCGTTACGCGCGCTCAGCCATTCCGACAGGTGCTGCGTGTCGATATTGTGCGAAACCGAGAAATGCGGGATTTCGCGCTTGGAGCGGACCATCGCAGCGGCCACAGCCTTGCGCATCTCGGACAAGCCGCCAATCGTCGACGGGGCTTTGGGCGTCGCTGGTGCCTGTGCCTCGACATCCGCTAAAACAATTGCCCCATCCGGCCCGCTGCCGGTTAGGGTCGACAAGTCGATCCCCCGTTCCTGCGCTGTGCGGCGCGCGGCGGGGCTTGCGCGGGTCCCGGTTTTGGGGATGGGGGCTGCCGGTGGAGTTGTTGTTTTGGGCTCTGCCATAGCAGCAGGTTCTGCAGGCGGTTCAGGGGTAGGGGCGCTTGCTACTGGTGCATCCGTGCCGAACCGGGCCAGTTCCTCTCCCACCGGTACGGTTTGTCCTATGCTGGCAATCAGCTCGGACACCACGCCGGTCTCAAAACTTTCGATTTCGATCGCGCCTTTCTGCGTTTCGACAACGGCGACGACATCGCCCCGGTGTACCTCGTCCCCCGGCTTAATCAGCCATTCGACCAGTGTCCCGGCTTCCATATCTGCACCCAGCGAGGGCATTCGAAAAATAGCCATCTTACCCGCGCCCCATTGTTGCTTTCACCGCCGCGACAATCGACGGCACCTGCGGGATCGAGGCGTCTTCAAGATGCTTCGGATAGGGGATCGGCACTTCCGCGGCGCAGACCCTGCCGACCGGCGCATCCATCGTCCAAAACACCTGTTCCGTGATCCGCGCCGAGATTTCTGCCGCCAGCGATCCGCTGCGCCAGCCCTCGTCCACGATGACCGCGCGGCGGGTGCGGGACACGGAGGCCATAATGGTGGCGTCATCCAGGGGACGTAGAGACCTGAGATCGATCACCTCGGCGTCGATCCCGTCCTCTGCCAACGCCTCGGCCGCGTCGAGCGTTTTGTAGAGCGAGCCGCCATAGGTGATTAGCGTGACGTCCTTGCCCGGTCTGCGGATTGCCGCCTTCGAAATTTCGACAGGCCCTGCGTTCTCATCGATCTTGCCTGCCCGGTTGTAGAGCATCACGTTCTCGAAAATCAGCACGGGGTCGGGGTCCTGCAAGGCAGTCCAGAGCATCCCGCGCGCGTCTTCCAGAGTGGCCGGGGCGAGGACCTTCAGGCCCGGGATATGAGCATACCATCCCTCAAGGCTGTGCGAATGCTGGGCGGCCAATTGCTTGCCCGCGCCGGTTGCCATCCGAATGACCACCGGCACGCCGAACTGGCCGCCAGACATATGGCGCAGGGTCGCGGCGGTGTTCAGGATCTGATCGAGCGCCAGCAGGCTGAAATTGACGGTCATAAGCTCGACAATCGGGCGCATCCCCGCGCAGGCCGCCCCAATGCCTGCCCCGGTGAAGCCAGATTCAGAAAGCGGCGTGTCCCGTATGCGATCCGGGCCGAAGGTCTCCATCAAGCCCTTCGACACCGCGTAGCAGCCGCCATAAGCGCCCACGTCCTCGCCCATCAGGAAGACCCGCTCGTCGCGCGTCATCGCGTCCGAGATCGCGGCGCGCACGGCCTCGCGATAGGTGGTGTCGACCAGTGTGCCCGAAGGCGCCGTGACCTCGGGCGGAGGGGCCGATGGGGCCATGACGTCCTTGGTCAGCGTCTCGACGGGTTCCCATGTGCCGGCGTCGGCAAATGCGACGGCGTCGTCGATCTCCGCCGCGACCTCTGCTTCAATCGCGGCAATCTCGTCCTCGTGGATCAACCCGTTGACCAGAAGCCAGGTTTGGAACCGGACGATGGGTCCTTTTGCGCGCCACGTTTCGACCTCGTCCTTGTCGCGGTACAGCTGCGCGTCGAACATCGAATGCGGGCGGAAGCGATAGGTGCGGCATTCCAGAAATACCGGCTGTCCGGTGGTGCGAATGTGGTCCAGCGCTTGCATCGCTGCGGCTTCGACCGCGACGATATCCATGCCATCGACCACGCGCGCCTCGACGCCATAAGCGGCGGCCTTGGCGCTGATATCGGTCTCGGATTCCGAGCGCTCCAGCGCGGTGCCCATCGCGTAGCCGTTGTTTTCGCAGACGAACAGAACCGGAAGCTGCCATAGGGCGGCAAGGTTCATGGATTCGTGGAATTCGCCTTCGGCCACCGCGCCTTCGCCGAAGAAACAGGCCGTGACCGCGCGGTCGCCCCGCATGTGGTCGGCCAGCGCCAAGCCCGCCGCCAAGGGAAGCCCGCCGCCCACGATGGCGTTCCCACCATAGAAGTTCGTTGCCGCATCAAAGAGGTGCATGGACCCGCCACGCCCGCCCGAGCAGCCCTCGACCTTGCCATACATCTCGGCCAGTACCGACGACATCGAGACGCCCCGCATCAGTGCATGGCCGTGTTCGCGGTAGGTGGCCACGACGCGGTCCTCGGCGGTCAGGCAGGGAATGATCCCCGCGGCGATGGCCTCTTCCCCGTCATAGAGATGCAGGAAGCCGCGGATCTTCTCTTGCGTATACAGCTCTGCGCATTTGTCTTCGAACCGGCGGATGCGGATCATGTCCTGCAACAGCCGACGCACATGGGCGTGGTCCAGTTTGGGTTTCTTGGCGGTCATTTCTCATCCACCTCCAATGTCGAGATATCGCCCTCGGGCAGGCCAAGTTCACGCGCTTTCAACAGCCGACGCATGATCTTGCCGGACCGGGTTTTGGGCAGAGATTCACGGAAAACAATTTCGCGCGGGGCGACGGCGGCCCCAAGACGCTTGCGGGCAAGTCCGCGGATGTCACGTTCAAGGTCTTCGCTTGGGGTCTGGCCGGGGTTCAGGGTCACATAGGCTTTGACGACTTCCCCGGCGGTTTCATCCGGAATGCCGATCGCGGCGGCTTCGGCCACGCTGTCATGTTCGATCAACGCGCTTTCGACCTCGAACGGGCCGATCAGGTGGCCTGAGGACTTGATCAGGTCATCAGCACGCCCAACGAACCAGAAATACCCATCCGCATCCCGCATGGCGAGGTCGCCGGACAGGTACCAGCCGTCTTGGAAGCATTTGTCGTAGCGCGCTTGTTCGTGAAGATAGGTTCGCATCATCGACGGCCAGCCAGGCCGCAACGCAAGCTCGCCGATCTCGCCATCAGGCAGTTCGCGCAGGCCACCATTGTCTTTCTCGACGATGCCCGCGTGGATGCCGGGCATGGGTTTGCCCATCGACCCCGGCTTGATGTCTTGGGCCCGCGTGTTGGCGATCATGATGCCGCCGGTTTCCGTCTGCCACCAATTGTCGTGGAAGGGCAGGCCGAACACCTCGTGCGACCAGATCACGGCTTCTGGGTTCAAGGGTTCGCCCACGCTGGCCAAAAACTGAAGCGCGCTGAAATCGAAACCTTCTGTGGCCTCTTTGCCCGCGCGCATCATCATTCGGATGGCGGTCGGGGCCGAGTACCAGATGGCCACACGTTCCTGCTCAAGGATCCCGTACCAGCGCTCGAGGTTGAATTCGGCCTCGTCAATGATCATCGTCACGCGGTTCACCAGCGGGGAAATGATCCCATAAGTGGTGCCGGTCACCCAGCCCGGATCGGCGGTGCACCAATAGGTCACGCCGGGTTGAAGCTCTAACGCATAGCGCCCGGACATCGCGTGATACAGAACCGCCTCGTGCACATGGACCGCGCCTTTCGGTTTTCCGGTTGTGCCAGACGTGAAGTGGATCAGGGCAGGGTCTTCGGGCTGCGTCCGTACGGCTTGGAAGTCAGGCGAAGCATCGTCGAGCGCCGGGCCAAGCGCCACGCATCCTTCGGGCGCGTCATCGCCGACAATCAAGACAAGCTGAAGCGACGGGATCTCGTCCCGCCACGCGGCGATCTTGCGTTTATAAAGCGACTTCGTCGTGACCAGCACATTCGCGTCCCCGATCTCCATCCGCGTGCGAATGGGTTCGGGACCGAAAGCGGCAAAGAGGGGCGTGAAGACCATTCCGGCCTTCAGCGTGCCAAGGGCGGCGGCATAGAGCTCGGGCCGTCGGCCCATCGCGACGAAGACGCGCGCGCCTTTGGTCAGCCCATGGGCCTGTAGCAGATTGGCAAAGCGCGACGACATCTGGGCAAGTTCGCGATAGCTGATCGCCTTGCGCTCGTCTGTCTTTGACAGCCAGACCAACGCAGTCTGATCGCCGTGCCCCTGATCAACGTGACGGTCGACGGCTTCGAACCCGATGTTGATGGCATCACCCGGTAACCCTGTCAGAAGCTCGCGGCCAAGGTCATGCGCCGAGCGCGTGTCGCCCAGTTCAGCCGGGCGCCAGCATGCCACCGCGCAATCCTCGGGTGTTTTCCCGATAGTGCACATAGTGGTGTCCTCCCACCTCAAGCTTGGTAGCTGAGGGCAGTGTGGAGCAATGATCCAAATCAAAACGCGGTATTTCAGGCTCGTCGGTGCGATCGCTGAAGGAGAGGCGTGTTGCCTTGTGCATTTTCTGCTGCGCGTTTTGCGAAGGTCAACGGCCCGCCAGTTTGATCGGTTCGGCACCTGAACGTTACACATCCAGAGCTTACCTAACGTCAAAATGTTCTTCATCATCCGCATTCGCGTGCTACAGTTTTCATACTTGCTTTGCGACATGGGGGTTGCTGTGAACAAAAACTGGACCGTTGCCTTTTGCCTTTGCACGTTTCTAAGTTTCGCTGCTTCTCCGGGGCAGGCACAGCAAGATCTGCATCAGATCACCCGAAACGGATCAGTTGATCTTCCCGCGGAAACCACCGGCAGGGCTGACTTTGAAACCGAGATCGTCTTGTCCGGCCAAAGCGGCACCAAGTCGATCCTGCGTGCGCCGAACGACGAGGCCGTGATCGTTGCCCACCCGGGATCAGTCGTGCGCCTCACTGACGTCATCATCGAACAAGCAGGCGCATCCCGGTTTGGCATTTATGTCAACGGAGGTCGCGTCGAACTTGAGCGCTGCGAGATCAATGGACCATTCAGCACCGCCATTTACCTTGCCTCGGGCAGTGTGTCCCTGAAGGATTGCGCGATTTCCGGCGCCCAGTACGGGCTGAGCGCACAGGAAGGCACGCAGGCCTCGGCCGAGGGCACACGGTGGTCGGATCTGGTCGAGCTGGGCATCATCGCGAAGGGTCAAAGCGTCTCGGTCAAGGATGCGCAGTTTTCGAATGCCGGTGCGAACCCGATCTACATCGCAGGTCCGGTTCAAGTCGACTTGCAAGACATCCTGATCGAAGCCAACGCAGACTCCCCGCGGCTTGCACTGCTTGATGGTGCCAGCGGCACGATCAGCAATGTCGCCCTAATGGGTGCCAATGGCGACGGCGTGATCGTGCAAAACGGGGGGAGCATCAGCATTTCGGGCCTCGGGGTGTCTCCCGAAATTGCAACCGGGCTTTACGTGCAAGGCGCTCAGTCATTCGAGCTGTCCAATTTTGCCATCACGGCAAGCGACCTGCCGCTGCAAATCTCGGGCGTGCGCGATGTTGTTCGGGTTACCGACGGACAGGTGACCGCCCCGCCCCAAAACACCGGTGTGGTTGTATTTGAAAACGGCGCGACCTCGATCAGTGACGTGACCATTAAAGGGGGCGAGATCGGTATCCTCGCCCAAGGACCGCTGGGCAGTCTGGGGATCACCGGAAACCGTATCTCGGGACAGTCGGTGTATAATATCCTGCTGCAAAACATGGTTGGCGCCGAAACCATCCCGAAAGTCGATGGTAACCGGCTGGTGGCCACCGGGGAAACCGTGGCCGTGGCGGGAATTGAAGCCGGGTATCTGGATCTAACCGGCAACACCATCGTCGCCGAGGGCGCAACCGCGATCTATATGCAGGACACCGGGATCGCGCTGAACGAAAAGAACGTCATCGTTGCGCAGTCTCAGCCGGATGAGATGATCAATCTGTTCTATCCAGACGCCTCATCAGACGATTTCGTCATTCTGTCGGACGGCAAGGTCGAGCCCCTGGACGGCTGGTTTGGTATCGAGGACAACAACCTGATCCTCAGCCATCTGGACGCACTGCGTCGCAGTGACAACGACGACACCCGCCGTGGCCTGGCCGAGCTGATGCGCAAAGGCGCGCACTCTGACGCGCTGGATGCGATTGCGCTGGAACTGGAAACCGCGCGTGATCTAACTGCCGGAAGCGACAGCATGATCACCCTTACGCTCGCGCCGCCAGCGGACGGTTGGGTCTGGTCTGACGATGCGATTGCGCTTGTTCTGACCAAAGTGGGCGGGGCGCCTGACGTGCTGTACCCCAAGGACTTCCCGGTGACGGTCCCCTCTGGGCAATACAAGCTAAGCGCGGACGGCACGTTCCAAGACATTCTGAACCTTGAAGAGGACCACCAGATCCAGCTGGACAACATCCCCGGCCCTCACATGATCTGGACCACGGAAGAAGGTCAGAAGACGCGCGGTCCGGGGCTGCAGCTAAGGGCCGACAATGCCCTGCGCAAACTGGCCGAGGGCGTTCGCCCGTTGGAAATTGGCGAGTATTTCGGCTATCAGACCATCCGCATGGCACGGTCGCAGGTTGATCCCCAACTGGTCGCCGAAGCGCTTGAAGCTGCGGTCGCGCGCCTGCCCGATGTCATGCTGCGCTACAGCAGCTCGCATGCCGACGAAAACTGGGATCTGCACAACGCGCTTTGGCACACCCAGCGCATGTATTTTGACATCTTGGCTGAATTTGGCGGACCGGATCACATCGACTGGATCCTGTCCCAACCCACGCATAACAGAACCACCGACAACGGCATTCAAGCCGCGATCAAGATTGAGCAGCGCTTGGGCCTGCTAGAGGGCAGCAAGGTTCTGACGCATCTGAAGCAGGCTTTGGCGAGCGATCCGTCCAACCTCGGCCTGCGCAACGCGCTGACCATGTTGGGGCGTACGGGCAACGCCCACAGTCTTGAATTCATTCGCGAAGTACATCTGCAAGATCTTGAAAGCGCAGGCGAACTGACGCTCGCCGCCTATGGGATGGACAGTTTCTATGCCCTGCCGCCCGAGCTGGCTTTGCCGCTCTATCGCGGGTTCCTTTCGCGTCTGAAACGCAACGCGCTGGCCTGGGCCGACGGGGTGGAGTTCGAATGGTTTGATCTGACCGCCACGAATATCTGGCGCGATGCGCGTCTGGCGATCCTCTATCTGTCGCTTCACGGCACCGAAGACGACAAGGCGCTGTTTGACCTGCCCATCCCGATGGCGACCAACTTCCTTGACATGACGTCGATCATGGCCAGCCCAAGCGAGGTGATGGACGTCTATTTCGGCAAGCACGCTCCGGTCAATGAATGGCGCGTGAAACGGTGGACTCAAAGCTATGGCAGCATCGTCTGCCCTGCCCTAAGCCTTTCAGATGGTGATCGCCGCAACCGCATTCTGCAAACGACCGAGTTTGCCCTGCGGGATGCATTGATGCGCGACTTGGGGTGGGAGTACTGGCAGCAAAACTCCCGGTCGCTCGAGACCTCTCTTAGGATGGCGTCCGAGATGTCGCGCGCCCATTGCGGCATGACGGGCACTGTCGTCGATCTGGCAATGGGCGAAAACGCAGCGGGCGAATATGCCCGTAAGCTTGAGCATGCGGACCTGAGTGTGGACTGGTGGGTGCGCCCCAGCTGGGCCTCGGTACAGATCGCCAAGATCGGCGCGGGAGAGTCCAACTCGGTCACCACCGGCCTCAGCCCCTACCCGCCTGAACTGGTGCTGGAGCAAATGGCCGCCGCCGGACCAGGACACCCGGATATGGGCCCGGCCTTCCGCTATTGGATCCCGCTTCTGACCGACGCGTTCCAGTCGCCACAAGGGTTCTATCCCTTCGGCACAGAACGCCGCCTGTTCCGCATCCGAAACGAAGGCGGCAACGGAACGCTGAGCATGGCGGGGATCGTGGACTTCCGACTGCTTCCAGAGGATGGAAAGCTGACCGTCGCGATCTCGAACGCAATCCTGACGCCTGACTACGGGGGGCTTGCGGCCATGATCTCGGCCCCGGATCGCGAACCGTTCGAACGCAACAACCACCGCAATATGCTGGGCTATGTCCAGTTGGAACGGCACGGCGTGCTGACCGAAGGAAACTACGTGGCCACGATCGAGGGCGGCGTTCACGTGTTCGAACTGCCCTTTGATGGAAACTTGAACGAGACCTACCTGCGCGTCGGCATGCAGTTTCAGGACGTTCAATGGCCCCTCGATATAGCCCTGTTTGACAGTCAGCTCTCATACCCGGCCAACCTCGCGCAGACTGCGCACGCTGTTTGGGGAGATGTCCAATGACCCAGAATTTCTTCAAAACCAGCCTCGTCAAAATCGCATTGCTTGGCTCGATCGCAGCGACACTTCCCTCGGCAGGTCAGGCGCTTTCCATCCGAAGCGGGCTGTGTGTGCGCGAAGGCGATAACTTCCTCGGCCCGCCGATCACGATGACCTATCAGCTGCCGATGAAACCCGAAGGGGAAGGTAGCGAAGAGCCCCTACCGAACAACGGTGATTTATTCCCCAACCCGCCCGCTGCGGGGGGAAGTGGAAGCAGCGGCGATGGCGGCACCGGAGGCGGTGCAGCCTGTAGTGGCGGCGGCCTGGTCGGCGCCATGAACTGCGTCACCACGCAGATCGAAAACGCCGGAAGCGGTGGTGGCACCGGCGGCGGCTCGGCCACCGGTGATGGCACCACAGCTGGCGACGGAAGCGATGAAAATCTAGAACTCGTTGATCAAACCCCCGAAGCCTTCGTAACCCCGGCACCGCTCGACAACGCGGTCACGGTCACGACCGAACTGACGCCGGTCTTCACGCCCGGCAATCCACCCAAGGTCATATTCCGTCCCTCGGGCGAGACACAAATTTCGAAATCCCGCGAGATGACCGAGGAAGAAACCGCCCATGTAACACGCTCGTTGGCCGTTCAGGGCACATCGGTCGTCGGCTGGTCACAGTTTCTGGACCGCAACCAGATGGAACGCCTACGCCTTGGGGATCCTTTACAAGTTGCACCGCCCCTAACGGCTCCGGGCGCGACCAGCTCGGGTGAAACCGGCGGGATCAGGCTTCCGTCGGAATGTACGTCGCTGTTCCGCAACATGTCGGAACTGCAAGAGCTTCTGGAACGCCGGACCGGGATCAAAGACCGCATCTCGATGCTTGAGAAGCGCCTGAAAGAGGAACGCGACAAGGGCGGCTTTATCGGCATGTTCTGGGACAGCGCCGAGGCCGATCGCATCGAACGCATCCTAGAAAACGAAAAAGCCCGTTTGGCCGCCGTCGATCGTCAGGTGGCGGAAAAGAACGACTTCATCAAAGACCGCAAGAAGCGCATCGACGAAGATGTTGCGGCCGCCGAGATTGCAGCGATCAAAGCCGATCCCGAACGTCTTGCCGCCGAAGAAGCACGGCGCAGGCAGGCCCTGATTGATGCGGCCCGCGAGTCCAACCGGTTCAAATGGCTGATCGCAGAGGGCGAAAAGCAATATGCCGAAAGCCTTGCCGGAATGGACGCGCTGATCGCCAAGGCCGAGGCTGATGGCAACACCGAATATGCCGACAGCCTGCGGGCCGACAAAGAACGGCTGGAAGCCACCCGCGACAGTTGGCGCGAGGCCTATGACGGGATGTACAGCAGCCGTTTGCGCGATCAGCAGCGCCTGATTGAAGAGAACCGCGAAGATGGCATTGGTCCGACCACCGATGTGACCTCGATGCTGTTGGCGGAAGGGGAAAACCCGATTGAGGTTCTGGAAAGCGGCGCGCGCGAAGCGGCTGCGGAAAGCATGGAACGCCGTGTGTCGACCGACACAACAACCTTGGGTGGCACGGCGACCGAACAACATACGTTCGAAGACTTCTTGCGTGATCTAGGCGACTCCAATGCCGAGATCTGGGAAAACCCCGAGATCTTCGCCGAACGCTATGGCGCCTATTTGGAAGGCGTGGGCGAAGGCACCTATGACGCCGTGAAAGACCTTGCCGTGCTGGCCGTCGAGGCGGGCGATACCGCGGGCGAGGCGTTTGAATCTGGCCTCAGCGATATGACGGGCTACGAGTTCAACGCCTTTGGCCGCGAAAACCTTGATGCGCTGGTCAGCGCGGGGGATGCGATTTCGAACGCTGACGCGCTGGCAATTGGCGATGCGGCGTCAAACCTGGCGGGTCACTTGGATCGCAAACTGGAACGTATGGCCGGACAGGGTGAAGAAGGCATTCGCGAAGCCCTGAAGGGCACCGGTTATGCCACGGCCACGGTTCTGGCGGCGGAAGAGGCCGTACTTGCGACGGCCGTGAAAGGCGCCCGTGTAATGAACGCCGCAACCGATGTGGTTGGTGCCGCCCTAGATGCGAACCGTGCGGCGGATGCGGTGACTGATACCACCCGCGCAGCCAACGCGGCTGCGGATGCAAATCGGGCGGCTGATACGGCGACGGATGCGGCACGGGTCGCGGATGGGGCGAGTGATGTGTCCCGCGCGTCCGATGCGGCGGGTGGCTCTACCAGTGCAGCGGCAGCGGCGGACGTCAATCGCACCACGGATGCCGGGGCAGACGCCGCGCGCACGGCAGAAAACGCCACGCCCGAGGCTGCGCCCGCCAGCGATCCGGCCCCGCTCGATACGCCAGACAGACCTGCGCTGGACGGCTCGAATGATGTGGCAAATCTTGATCGGGGCGCGACCCCAGAGGCGGAAGCACCGCGCCAGCCCGAGGCAGCGCCAGCGGCAGAGCCTGAACGCGGTGGGATGATTGATGCGCTCGAAGGCGGCGGGTCTCGCACGCCCGATGTGGCGGATGACACGCCGACGCTGATCACCGACGGACCAGAGGCGCCCGTAACATCGCAGCCGGCGCGCACGGCGGACAACACTCCACCCGCCAACGCGGCAGACAATGCCCCGGCGTCACAACCCGCGACGTCGCAACCGGCGACGGCAGAGCCCGCGACGACCCCTCCTACCCGCACGACCGAGTCCGCTCCGGCCACGCAACCGGCAACCGCGAACCAACCGGCCCGCAGCTCGCAACCTGCGTCACAACCCGCGACGCAACCTTCGGCACAGCCTGCGACGCAGCCGTCGACCAACCGCCCAGCGACGACACCCGCGCCCAACACGCCAGCGCAACCCGCACGGACCGCTGGAAACGGGTCGCCCACAAGCAACGTCCCCGAAGCCCCGCCCAAGACGGCCAACACCGGATCGCCCCCGCAGCCCGCGCGCGATGCCTCGCCCAATCCGGCGATGGCGGATGACACGCCAACGCTTGTGACCGACGGGAATGCCCCCAACGCGCCGCTCGATCCGAACGACACGCCGACGATCATCTTGAGTGAAGACGAGATTTTGAACGCGGGGCGCGCGGCGGATAACGCTGCCGGAAACGCCGCCAGTTTCGCCGAGAACCCCACCATACGGACAGACAGCCCGCTGACAGGTGCAGACAATGCCGCAGCGCGTGCAACACCGGAAGCGCCCCGCGCGCTGGCCCAGACGCCGGAAGCAGGTCACGCGCAACTGCGCGACGCGATCAACGCCTCGAGCGATCTAACCCCGCAGCAAAAGGGTGTGTTCGAGGCGATGACCCGTGGCAACCGCACCCCCGAACGCGCGGCAGCCGAAGCGATCATCAATGGCGGCATGAAAGCTGATGACGTGCTGAAGCATGGGGTCACCGACCCGGATACGCTGCGCAAGGCCATGGCAGATGTGCTGGACGAGTTCACCGACCACACGCCGGACGAGATCAATAAACTGATCGACGCGTCCTCGGCCCGGACAGCGGACAGCCTGCGTAGCGCCGGTGCGCATGAGACCGCGGCGAAGATTGCCGGGGATAAGGTTGGGAAGTTCGGCCCGGATTATGCCGCCTCCAGCATGGCCTATGCCCAGAACATCCACCCCTCGAAACTGACCGAGACCGGACGCTTCACCGAAGATGGCCTACGCAAAGGGCTGGACGATTATCTGGCCAAGGAACGCGGGATCACCGATGCCGCCGAGCGTCAGCGCCTGATTGACGACTGGATGGCCCCGCCGACCCAGCGCCGACCGGTTGAAATCAACGGCCCAGATGGACAACCGCTTGGTCCCAATGCCGCCAACCTTGCCGGGGCAGAGATCAACGTGAAGACCGCCGACGGGGATTATCGCTCGTATCAAGTGGGCGACCACCTTGGGAATGGCTCGACGAGTGCTGCCTATCGCAACCGGGACAACCCGAACGCCGTGGTGCGGATCAATCACGCGCCGCATGGCAACTCTGGCGTGACGCTCGAAGATATCCAGAAAGCTCAGGTTCTGGACGATATGGGGCGCAAGGGACTGAAGGAAGCGATGGGCGAAAGTGCGTATCTGGAAGATATGAAGCACTATTACTCGGATGTTCTGCCTGACGGTCGCCGGATTGAAGTGGTCGAGTTTGCCCCCGGCGATGTTGCTGCCGATCTGTTGGACCAACGCGCGCGGAAAGCCTTGCCAGATGACAAACGTCAGGCGTTGGATGAGTTGGACAAGATCGTTGACGAAGGCGGGACCTTGACCCGTGAACAGGATGTCGCGCGTCAAAAACTGCAGCAGGACATGAAAGCCCTACGCCAGTTCGAACCGGATGAAGCCGAAGCGTTGGCCGGAGCGATCGACGATCTGAACGAGGCAGGCTATGTCGTGCTCGATGGGCATGTGCACAATTTCAGCCTCGTCCGCGATGCTGATGGAGGTGTCACGGTGGCCTTCCTGGATCCGGGCGGCATCGTCCCCGTCGAAGGTGGTGCAGCCGCCGCGCGCGCCGCGCAACGGCAGGTCCTTGAAACCCCAGCGAAAACATTCGAGGGGATGACGCCCAGCATGGCCGAACGGTTCTACCCGATGTTGCGCAATGAAATCGCCAGCCAGCTAGACGGGGTCATCGACTATAACGCGTTCAGCACCTCGCCCGTGCCGATCAACAAGGATACGATCAACTTCCGTGCGTCACTTGGATTTGAGCATCCTGAAGTTCTAGAGGCTTTGAATGCATTCCGGTAGTGGGATGATGGTCGGCGAGCGACGCCACGACGAGGACAGCATCTGACGCCCTATGCGGAGGGCGTCGGGTGCATTCTGAACGCAGTTTGCTCATCGTGTGTGGTTACCAAGTTCAATGACGAGGGGAATGAACGGCAATCCTCGGGTGTCCGCCGGATCACTGGAACGCGTCAGCAAAGGTGGCGGCGCGGCTTGATGCGCGTTGGGGATGCCAGTCGGCTTTATGGTCTTTTGCGCAGCGACAGGCTGGAAGGAATTATCCCAGACACCGCTCCGGAAGGGTGGGACCATTATACGGCGGCAAAGATTGCATTCCGTGGGCCGGTCCTAAAAATCGAAGTTGACGCGATGCGCCGACATCAGACCGCCACCGAGGACTACCGCCGGATGATCCACAAACAAGAGCGCGGCTGGCTTGGTCGAATGACCTTTGCCCGTCATGTCCTTAAACTTTGCCGCAAGGACCCTGAAATGAAAGCCGCGAGGGTCGCCGGTCAACTGGCCATGGCTTCTTACTTTACCAAACATACTGGCCATGGCTTCTTACTTTACCAAACATGTGGCGATGAACCTTCCCGCTGGGCGATTGCTCTTTCCGGTGCGCGCGATGTTGATCCTGCTGGCTTTCGGAATTGGAGGCGTCGCATGGATACTTCCCTGAGCGATTTCAACGATAGACACGCTGGTCCTTGCGGCATCATCCGTGCCGGTGGAAAGAGCGTCAAATTCTCGGGGGCACAGGGGAACCACAAGGCCCTTGCTTTGGTGGATGAGACAGCTTTGTTGCTGCATGCAGCTGCCAGTCTGGTGTGTGGTGGCGCCGAAAAAATCGTGGTCCCGACGGGCAGCAATCACAACAAACTGCGCGAAGGGCTGCAGCTGACGGGTGCGGGTGATCGGGTTTTTGGCATTCTGTCTGTGACGCCGAAAGAAAAACCAGCCAAGCAGGTGCCTTTCGAATTGCGCTTCACTGGTGACAGCGCAGGAACCGCTGGACGACTTGCGCATGTCTCGGAACAAGAAATCGGTGACCTCGCGCTTTTGTCCTATACGGACGTGCTTTCTGATTCAGACTTTGCCGGGCTGCAATCTGCCGTCCGCGATGGGGCGGACGTTACTGTTATGGCAGTTCATCCACCGCTGCCCTTTGGTGTGATGCAAGTTGACGATCAAGACAGTGTGACCGAGTTCCGGGAAAAGGCACTTGGTACAGACCTTTGGATCAATGGCGGCGTCATGGCGATCAATGCAACGATATTGAAAGAGATTTCGTCGCCGGCTGAAATGCTTAAAGAGCAGATCATGGAAGAATTGACCGCACAGAGGCGCGTACGCGTTTTCAAACACATGGGACACTGGTACGCGGTCAACACGCAGAAGGATTTTCGGCAACTTCAACAATCGCTTGCTTCCGAAAATGGCGACTGGGAAAAGTGGTCCAGGGTGGTGATCGAGCCAGCTTAAGACCCATATATCGAGGACCTAGAGGTAGCTTATCTGTTGTAAATTATTGGGGCTTCCGGTCGTAAGCAGTGTTTTTGGAGTGTCGGAGAAACACTCTCGCGCACGCAAGCGGCCAAGTCAGGCGAAAAATTTGTCACTGGCGCCAGATACAACCCCAGCACCGAGCAGGCATTACGGGCAGCCCTAAGCAAATCTTCACAATCAATGGGGCACACACCTTGATTTAAGATCCGCCAAGGCAATCGTCCCAAGGCTAAAATTATTCATTGCTGAAGCGAGTGCCTTCATGCATCAATTGAATGACCCAGACAATAAAGGCATTGCGCGCTGCTGTCGGGGTGAGCGGAGCCCGTCTGCTCAGGTTGAACCTTTCCGGTTTGATGCGTGCAACAGGCTCCTTTCATGACACCGGCGGCGCGCCGCCTGAACCTGAAGGGCACTCCATGCTTCACAACGATCAACTTGAACACTGGGATCGTGAAAACTTCTTTCATCCCTCGACACATCTGGCCGAGTTCGCACGGGGGAACGTCCCCCATCGCGTTATCACGGGCGGCACCGGCTGTCACATCGAAGACCGCGACGGAAACCGCCTGCTGGATGCATTTGCGGGGCTTTATTGCGTGAATGTGGGCTATGGTCGGCCCGAGATCGCTGAAGCCATCGCCGATCAGGCCCGCGAGCTGGCTTATTACCACTCCTATGTCGGGCACGGGACCGAGGCGTCGATCACCCTGTCCAAAATGATCCTTGATCGGGCGCCGGACCATATGTCGAAAGTGTATTTCGGTCTGTCCGGATCGGACGCGAATGAAACCAACATCAAGCTGATCTGGTACTACAACAATATCCTTGGCCGCCCAGAGAAGAAAAAGATCATCTCGCGCTGGCGGGGGTATCACGGTTCCGGGCTGATGACAGGATCGCTGACTGGGCTCGAGCTGTTTCACAACAAGTTCGACTTGCCGTTGGCGCAGGTGATCCACACCGAAGCGCCCTATTATTTCCGCCGTCCGGATGTTGCCCAAACCGAGGCCCAGTTCGTGGCCCATTGCGTGGCCGAGCTGGAAGCGCTGATTGCGCGCGAAGGCGCCGACACCATCGCCGCCTTCATCGGCGAGCCCGTTCTGGGCACGGGTGGGATCGTGCCGCCCCCCGCGGGTTATTGGGACGCGATCCAGGCGGTGCTGGAAAAACACGACATCCTTCTGGTCGCGGATGAGGTCGTCACCGGGTTTGGCCGGTTGGGGACCATGTTCGGGTCGGACCACTATGGCCTGCGCCCCGACCTGATCACCATCGCCAAGGGGCTAACGTCCGCCTATGCGCCGCTGTCGGGCACCATTGTGTCAGACAAAATGTGGAAGGTGCTGGAGCAAGGCACGGATGAGAACGGACCCATCGGTCATGGCTGGACCTACTCTGCTCATCCCATCGGTGCAGCAGCCGGGGTTGCGAACCTGAAACTGATCGACAATCTGGATTTGGTCACGAATGCGGGTTCCGTTGGTGCCTATCTGAATAAAGCCATGCAGGACACATTGGGGCAACACGCCAATGTGGGCGAAGTGCGCGGCGAAGGGATGCTCTGCGCGGTCGAGTTCGTTGCAGACAAGGACAGCCGCAGCTTCTTTGATGCCAGCGACAAGATCGGCCCGCAAATCGCGGCCAAACTGCTGGAACAAGACAACATCATCGCCCGCGCCATGCCGCAGGGGGACATACTGGGCTTCGCCCCGCCCTTCTGCCTGACAAAGGGCGAAGCAGACCAGATTGTGGCCGCCACCGCGCGCGCCGTTCACGCGGTTCTGGGGTAAGGAGACATCAATGACACATAGCAACGCACCTTTCAGCCAAGCAGAATACGACCGCCGGATTGCCCTGACCCGAAGCGCGATGGCGCAGGCCGGGCTGGACGCGATCTTTGTCACCGACCCGTCCAACCAAGCCTGGCTGACCGGCTATGACGGCTGGTCCTTCTATGTCCATCAGGGTGTGATCCTGACGATGCAGGGAGAGCCGATCTGGTGGGGCCGCTACATGGACATGATGGGCGGGCGCCGTACCTGCTGGATGGATCACGAAAACATCCTTGGCTATGGCGATCACTTCGTCCAATCGACCGTGGTGCATCCGATGCAAGACCTCGCCGCGCATCTGAAAGCACGGGGTCTTAGCACCGCACGGATCGGCGTCGAGATGGAGAACTATTACTACTCGGCCAAGGCCCACGCGGTTCTGACCGACGAGATGTCTGAGGCCACGCTGGTGGACGCGACGGCCTTGGTCAACTGGCAGCGGCTGGTCAAATCCGAGGACGAGATTGCCTTCATCCGCAAAGCCGCACGCATCTCCGACAAGGTGGTCCAGACCGCGATTGATCGCGCAGCACCGGGCGTGCGCAAGAACGATCTGGTGGCTGACATCATGCATGCGGGAATTACCGGGGTCGGCGACGACTGGGGCGACTATCCCGCGATCGTGCCTCTGACGCCGTCTGGTCTGGACGCAACAGCCGCTCACCTGACATGGAACGGCGCCCCGATGCGCGAGGGCGAAGCGACCTTCTTTGAACTGTCGGGCTGCTACCGCCGCTATCACGCGCCGCTCTGCCGGACCGTGTTCCTTGGCACCCCCTCGGACGAGATGCTGCGCGCGGAGGGTGCGCAGCTTGAAGGCATCGAGGCCGGATTGAACGCCGCGCGCGCGGGCAATCGTACCTGCGACATCGCCAATGCCTTCATGGATGTCCTTGCCAAACACGGGATCAAGCGCTCGGGCCGCATGGGCTATCCCATCGGCCTGAGCTACCCGCCCGATTGGGGCGAGCGCACCGCCTCGATCCGAAGCGAGGATGAAACCGTTCTTCAGCCCGGCATGGTCTTCCACTTCATGCCCGCGCTCTGGATGGACAGCTGGGGGCTTGAGACGACCGAGACCATCCTGATCCGCGACGACGTTGCAGCCGAGCCGATGTGCAGCGTCGACCGCAAACTCTTTGTGAAAGGCTAACTCATGCTGATTGATGCCAAGCGCATCCTAAAAGACCTGATCGCCTTTCCGACGGTCTCGGCGGACAGCAATCTTCAGATGATCGGCTATATGGCGGATCATCTGGAAGCCTGCGGTGCGCGGGTCGAGGTCTTTCACGATCCCACGGGGCAGAAAGCCAATCTTTTTGCCACGCTGGGACCGGATACCGATGGTGGGCTGGTCTTGTCAGGCCACAGCGACGTGGTGCCTGTCACCGATCAAGACTGGACCTCGGACCCGTTCGAGATGGTCGAGCGTGATGGACGGCTTTACGGACGTGGGACCTGTGACATGAAAGGTTTCATCGCCGCGACACTGGCGATGGCCCCTCACTTCGCAAAAACCCCGCGCACGGCGCCCATCCACTTTGCCTTCACCTATGACGAAGAAACCGGCTGTATCGGCGCGGGGCATCTGGCGCAATCGCTTAGCGAACGCGGGATACGCCCCTCGATGGCGTTCATCGGCGAGCCGACCATGATGCGCATCATTGAAGGGCACAAAGGCTGCTTCGAGTACACGACGCGTTTTCAAGGGCTCGAAGGACACGGCTCGGCCCCCGATCTGGGCGTGAACGCCGTGGAATATGCGGTGCGCTATGTGGCGCGGCTTTTGGAATTGCGCGAACAGCTAAAAGGCATGGCCCCAAAAGACAGCCCCTTTGATCCACCGTGGACCACGATGAACGTCGGCGCGCTTCATGGCGGCAGCGTGCACAATGTGATCGCCCCGAAAGCGCAGGTGGATTGGGAAATGCGGCCAGTGCAGAATTCGGACGCACAGTTCGTGAAGCATGCTATCAGCACCTACTGCAACCACACACTTCTGCCCGCCATGCAGGCCGTTCATCCAAATGCCTCGATCGAGACCGAGATCGTCGGCGAGGTCGCAGGCCTGATCCCGGTCGAAAAAAACGAGGCCAAGCGCATTCTGTCTGAATTGACCGGGGCCAATTCGGCAGATGTCGTCCCCTTCGGGACCGAGGCCGGGATCTTTCAACAGCTTGGCATGGATGTGGTCGTCTGCGGGCCGGGAAACATCGAACAGGCGCACAAGGCGGACGAGTTTCTTGATATCGACCAGCTGTCGAATTGCCTGACTATGCTGAGAGAGATCGATTTGGCCTTTGCCAATGAAGTGTTGGACGAATAGCCAAAGGAACCAGATTTTTCCCTCCATCTGACTTTAGCGCCGACCGGCCCGATTTCTAGCCGCCAACAGGAGCGAGAGCGATCAATGTCGCGCGCAAGGACGTGGAAAAACCGCAGGTGGCTCGGGATCAATAGAACCCAATTTCCAGAACATCCACATTGGCTTGGTGGTCTCGGCCAAAGGCCACCACACCGACCGATTTTACAGAACCTGCGCGCGGTTCTGTTCTGAGCATCCGGCCTGACGCCTTGAAGGCGGAAAAGGGAATGCGCACTTCTGTCCACTCTGACGTGACTTCGAAGCTTCCTTGATAATACTGCCACGGCAATACTGTTCCGCCGGTCCGCAGATGGATGAAATAGGTTTGATCGTTCCCGCGTGCGATAAGCCTTACGCCCTGTGTATCATTTGAAAGCTTTGTACGAAGTTCCGTTCGGAACTGAATGAAGCCACCGCGGTTTTCGGTGCTGACATTCCCGGTCATTCGCGCATATCCAGCCCCGTTTTCCTTCTCAAAGCGCACCTGGCCTGTTGATACACCGCCCATCACTGTGTCGGCAAAGAACTCCCAACGGTTTTGGGGGTCATTATCGAAAGTTTCCAGCATCACGTGTTCTCCGAAAGCGGATGTCGCGAAACAACCGAAGGAAAGGCAAAAGCACAGAGCCGCTGCAAGGGTCTTCATTGGCCTGGTCCCGATTTAATTGCGGTACAATAGAACTGTGTTGGGATGGTCAATGTTTCAAGGATCGTTCTGCGACGGGGTTCGTCCGCTTCTAGACCGCTTAGGAAAAGGCTTTCCGCAAACGCGCCATTCTTTGAGCCTCAAGTGGTCCAAAGGCGCCTTTGAACCGTATTACGAGAAATGGGAGACGTGAGAGTGGACCGAGCAACACTGTTGTCCGCGCTGGCTTTTGCTGCCTCTAGTAAGAAACAACTGCTATCACCCGCGCCCCTCGCGCCTATCGGAGGTCTTCTGACTTGAAATCTACGCGCAAGGTTACGTGCTCGAAGCTGACTCTTTACTACGACGGTTCATGTCCTTTGTGTGCGTCGGAAATCGGGTACTATAAACGGGCCGATCGTGATCAGGCCTTGGAATTTATCGACATTTCGTCAGAGCGATTTTCCGGGGATGACAGGATCAATCGAACAGACGCAATGGCACGCTTCCATGTCCGATTGGCAGACGGTCGGCAAGTTTCCGGCGCGCGGGCGTTCGTTGAGGTGTGGCACCATGTTCCAAGCTGGCGCTGGCTGGCAAGGTTGGCAAGGCTTCCGGGCGCCGTGCCTATCCTGGAAGTGCTTTACCGTCTATTCCTAAAAGCTCGTCCCGGAATCGTGTGGGGCTTCAGAAAATTACAGAAAATAACCGGCAGGGCCTCATGAAAAACATTTCTTCGCTTCTTCTTTTCTTGATTTTGGTCATGGGAGGTGGGATCGCTATTGGCACGCTCACCGCGCCGGGCGAATGGTATCAAAACCTGCAAAAGCCCTTCTTCAATCCACCGAACTGGGTTTTTGGCCCGGTGTGGACAGTGTTGTATCTGGCAATTGCCTATGTTGGTTGGCGCGTATGGCAGCATGAACATCACGCGGCTTTGCGACGCCTCTGGATCATTCAGATCGCCTTGAACTTCTCTTGGTCGCCGATATTTTTTGCCGCTCAACAGCCCGCGCTGGCGCTTGGCATCATCCTCTTTCTATTCCTCACCATCGCAATCTTCATGCGGGCCGCGTGGCGTCTGGATCGCCCCTCCGCTTTGCTTTTCACGCCATACATCGCTTGGGTGGGCTTCGCGTCTGCCCTGAATGCAGCGATCGTTCTTCTCAACTAAACAGGAGATCTGCTTTGAAAGGACATGCGCTCGTCATTGGCGCCTCAGGTGGCATCGGTCAGGCCTTGGCGGCTGAACTGAAGACAAGGGGAACGCAGGTGACATGCCTTTCTCGCGCGCGCGATGGCCTGGACATCACCAACGAAGATGCTGTGTCTACGGCCCTTGGACGTCTCGAACCCCAGTTCAACAGGATCATCGTGGCAACCGGCATCTTGTCGGGCGCAAAAGGACCAGAAAAATCACTGCTGCCCTTGTCCAAAGACGAGATGGCAAATTTATTCGCTGTGAACACGATTGGCCCCGCGTTGGTCTTGAAGTATGCCAAACGCCTTCTGCCGAAAAACCAAAGAGCTGTGTTTGCAGCTCTCTCGGCGCGTGTGGGATCTATCGGGGACAATGGCCTTGGCGGCTGGTATTCCTACCGCGCCTCAAAAGCGGCCCTAAACCAAGTGATCAAAACGGCATCAATCGAATTAAAGCGGACGCACAAACATCTTGTTTGCGCGGCCTTACACCCCGGCACCGTGGCAACAGAGTTCACACGGAACTATCCGCAACATAAGACAGTTTCACCGCAAGAAGCGGCAGGCAACCTGCTGGACGTCATCGATCGCCTCACGCCTGACGACAGCGGACAGTTTTTCGACTGGGCCGGAAAAAGGGTTCCATGGTGACCGCGCCTTCTGAACCGAGGACCACCAGCGCGCGACCACGTATCGTTCTGATCTTGGGGGATCAGCTTTCACCCGACATGCAGGTCTGGCCTCATGAACTATGCGGGGTAATCAGCCCGAGGGCGACCGGTGGACCTACGACGCAGAAAACCGCTCCCTCAAACGCGACCTGTTCATGCCTCAGCCGTTTCAGATCAGTCCGGACGCCATTCCAAACGAGGTTCTTGATTTGGTCGAGGCCAAGTTGGCCGACAATTTCGGCACTCTTCGTCCGTTCTGGCACTCAGTCACATGGGACGGCGCGCATGATGCCCTCAGCCCTTTCATCGAACATTCACTGCCTCAATTCGGGGCCTAACAGGATGCGATGTTGGGCGGAGATTTGGCCCTAGGCCAAGCTTTGGTCTATTGACACAATCAGCGGGTTTAAAACGATGCGCGGCACGCCCGGAATCGACTTCCATCGCTGACGCCAACGCACATCAGCGCCTCGTGAAGAGGCGTCCTACCACCGGGGCACAAAGAACGACGACTACGATCCTCAGGATGTGGTGCGTGACCACATAGGCCAGATCCGACCCCGCGATGATCGCAATCACCACCATCTCGGCCTGACCGCCGGGCAGGAAGGCCAGAAGCGCATCAAGGGACGGGGCAAGCTCCAAGCGGGTGATCAGGATGAAGAACCCGAACGAGATCACGCCAAGCAGGACGGAATAGAGGACGCCGGCAAAGACATTCACGCGGATTTCCCGGCTAGTGATCCCGACATATTTTACGCCCACCGCGATGCCGATGAAGAATTGAGCGGCCTGAATGATCTCGGCCGGGGGGCGGGTCTCGATTACGCCCGCCAAGGACAAGGCGGTGGTCACGATCATCGGCCCCAGAATGGACGCACCAAACAGGCCGATCCGTTCGAAAAACTTCCAGCCAAACAATCCGGCCGCGACCATGATCGCGATCTGCGCGGGCGAGATGACCGACATCGGCTGCCCCGGCGCAACACTCAGGTCCAGCCCCCAAACATATTGCATCAGGACAGGCGCACAGCTGACCAGCACGACGACGCGGGTTGCGTGGATCAAGGACAGTGCACGCGGGTCGCCGCCTGCTTCCTCGCCAAAGACAAGCATGTCCTGCAGCCCGCCGGGCATGGCGCTGTACCATGAAGTAACTGGATCCAGACCGAAAACATGACGCAGCAGCGGGTATCCCACCACGGCAATGGTCGCGATGAACAGCGGCACGAAGGCCAAGGAACTGGCGATCTCGGGCATCCGGCCCAACAGCTCGGGCGTGATCGAGCTTCCGACCGCGACGCCAAGGAACGTCCGCATGAACAGGCCAAACTGTCCCGCGCCCTTCAGTTGCATCCCCGCAAGGGCAGCAATCAGGCAGGCAGACATCGGTCCAAGCAGGAACGGCAAAGGCAGCCCGAGGATGAAGAACCCCAGACTGCCTGCACCTGCGATAAGAAAGGTCATAGCACGCGACATGCTGTTAGCCTTTCACCATAATTGACATAGATATCAATCCCCTTCTGCCACGCCTTCCTGACGGGCCTTCGCACGACGCGCGCGATAGCTTGGGATGACCACCAGCAGAACCGCAATCACCAACAGACCAAGGGTCATTGGACGGTCAACGATGAACCCGATCCCATCATAAAGCTGCATCGAGCGCGAGAAGTTGTCCTCCAACATCCCACCCAGAATGAAGCCGATCAGCAGCGGCGCCAGCGGGTAATCCGCGAACTTCAGGACCGTCGCACAGATGCCCATGCCGACAAGGATCAACAGCTCGGTCGCGTTGTTCTGCCCGATATAGCTGCCCATCAATGTAAAGAAGAGGATGAACGGAATCAGGTAGTTGCGCGGGATGGCCAGAACCTTGGCGATATAGGGGATCAGCGGCAGGTTCAGGATCAGCAGCACAAGGTTGCCGATATACATCGAGATGATGACCGCCCAGAAGATCTGCGGCTCGTCGATCATCAGGCGCGGACCCGGTGTGACGTTCAGCGCGATCAGTGCGCCCAGCAGGATCGCCGTCGTGCCCGAACCGGGAATGCCAAGCGTCAGAAGCGGCACGAACGAGCCGGTGCAGGCCGCGTTGTTGGCGGTTTCCGGTGCGGCCAGACCCTTGATGGCGCCCTTGCCGAACTCCTCCTGCTCTTCCTTGGTCGCGATGTTGCGTTCCACCGCATAGCCAAGGAACGAGGCGATGGTCGCCCCCGCGCCCGGCAACACGCCGATAAAGAAGCCCTGAATCGACTGGCGACCAATGACCGGCGCAATCTTGCGTCCCTCTTCTTTGGTGATGCGCAGGTTCTCGATCTTGCCGCTAGCACCTTGGGCCGACCGTTTCGGGTTCAGGACCAGAAACAGCGCCTCGGGCAAAGCGAACATCGCCATCGCCAGCGTAATGAAACTGAAACCCGACTGCAGATCCATCAGCCCCATGGTGAAACGCGGCATGTTGAACAAGGCACCCTCGCCCACTGTGGCCATGACAAGCCCCAGCAAGGTCATCAGGATCGCCTTACCCACGTTGCCGGTCCCCGCGAAGGCCGCGATGGCCGACAGGCCTACGACCATCAGGGCGAAGTACTCGGCCGAGTGGAACAGCAGGGCGACAGTCGACAGCATGGGGGCAAAGATCATCAGAAGCAGCGCCCCGATACTGCCCCCCGCGAACGAGGCGATGGCCGCGATGGTCAGCGCCTTACCGGCCTGCCCTTTCCGGGCCATGGGGTAGCCGTCGAAACTTGAGGCTACGGTCCCAGCCACGCCCGGTGCGTTCAGCAGGATGGACGAGGTCGAGCCGCCGAAAATGGCGCCGTAGTACACACCGGCCAACAGGATGATGGCAGCCGACGGATCCCCGATGGTGATGGCAACCGGGATCATAATGGCGATGATCGACATCGGGCCCAAACCGGGCAACATGCCAATGAACGTGCCGATCAGACAGCCCGCAATCACCATCAGAAGGTTTTGGATTGAGAATGCGGCGCTAAGGCCGATCAGAAGTCCTTCGATCATGTCTCAGCTCCTTAAATAAAGAACGGCCAGGGGCGCAGGAAGATGCCCAGCACCTCGTCCACCAGATACCAAACGATGAAGCTGGCAATGGCCGCGATAGGCAGAAGGATATGGAACTTGCGTTCGCCCAGCGCGAATGCTCCGCAGCTTAGAAAGGCGAAGGTCGCGAACAGGAAGCCTGCGGGACGTAGAAGCAGTGCATAGGCCACCATCAACCCCAGCAGCGTCAGTGCTTGGCCCAGATGATAGTCCCCGAGGCGGCGATAATCGATGTCCGGCTCTTGGTCGCTTTCCGGCGCTTTTTCGAACCCCAGCAGAATGAACAACGACGTGGCGATCGTTAGCACGGCCAGAACCTTGGGGAAGGTGCTTGGCCAGATCGGGTTGCGCTGCATGAACGGCGGCAGCGACGCGTCCATGGTGAAAAATGCGGCATATCCGTAGGCCAGCGCGGCGCATAGAATGATGAATGATACCCAGCGATCCAAAGCCATCAGGTTCCTCCTTGTTCCGGTAGTTAGGAAGGGGCGTTGCCCCTCTTGAGCCTGCGGCTCAATTCACCCCAAGGTATTTTGGGCAAGAGGAAAGAGGTTGTTAACCAATCTCCTGCTAGGCTCCATCTACGGTACAGGCTGAGGAGCCGATGACCGTGCAAGGGGAAGGTGTCTCCTTCCGCGGGGAGGGCGTGTGCTCTCCCCTTCCTCTTGCCCGAAATACCTCGGGGAGCGCGAGGGGCTGGCCCCTCGCACCCGATGTTTTAAAGGAAGCCGAGCTTCTTCATGAGATCGCCGATGACCTGCTCCTGTCCTTCAAGGAAGGTTTTGAAGTCATCGCCCGAATTGTGGATGTTGACCCAGCCATTGCGTGCGCGCACGGCTTCCCATTCGGGGGTGTCATACATCTTGGCGATGGCCTCTTGGTACATGGCCAGCTTGTCGGCTGGCAGGCCGGGGGCTGCGAAGAACCCGCGCCAGTTGACGAAGGTGGTATCGATCCCTTGTTCCTTCATAGTCGGGGCGTCATAGGCGGCGACACGCTCGTCCGCGGTCACGCCAAGGATCTTGACCTCGCCGGCTTCGGCCAGGGCCACGGCTTCCGAGAACCCGGTCGACAGGGCTGCGATTTCGCCCGACAGCAGGGCTGCCATGGCTTTACCGCCTGCGTCGTACGGGATGTACTTCACGGCCAGCGCATCTTTGCCTGCGGCCTCCATCACCATCGCTGCGACCAGATGGTCCATGCCGCCCGGAACCGAACCGCCACCGATGGCGGTGCCCGATGCATCCGCGTCGAACGCGGCCAGCAGGTCGCCCATCGAGTTCAGCGGGCTATCCTTGCCCACAACGATGGCCGCGTAGTCACCGATGGTGCCCGAGACCAAAGTCAGGTCGCGGAAGTTATGCGGGAACACGCCGGTCAGCGAACGGATCACGATCGGGGTCGAGTTGACCATCAGCGTGCCGTGCTGGCTGTCAGCGTTTTCGATCAGATAACCGATGGCCTTACCACCGCCGCCACCCGACATGTTTTCGTAGGATGCGGTGCCAACCAGACCTGCGCCAGTCAGCGCTTCGCCGGTGCCACGTGCGGTGCCGTCCCAGCCGCCGCCTGCGCCACCGGGGATCAGGAAGTGAATGCTGTCAACGACCTTGTGGTCATCAGCAAAAACCGGAGCAGCAAGGCTGAGCGATGCAGCAGCAGCGATAAAGGCGCGACGGCCCAATGTGAATTTCATGTTTATGTCCTCCCATTTGACATTGGCGGCGCTTGCCGCTCATGTCGGAAGAAGGTGACAATCTAAGCTGACACAAAGCTGACACGACTAAAAAACGAGCAAAAAGAGAAAATCTTTCATGCGATTCTTGCTGATCGAAGACAACGAACAACTGGCCGAGGCTGTCGTGGACAGGCTGATGCTGGATGGCCATGTCGTCGACCACGCGCCCGATATTCAGACGGGGCATGACTTCACCGCTACAACATCTTACGACTTGATTTTGCTTGATATTATGCTTCCGGACGGCGACGGTCGTACCTTTCTTGCACAGCATCGCAAGCAGGAAGAAAGCACGCCGGTCATCGTCCTGACCGCGCGGTCTGAAGTCGCGGATCGTGTCGGCCTTTTGGATCTTGGCGCGGATGATTACATGGTGAAGCCCATCGATTTTTCCGAGCTTGAAGCACGCTGTCGCGCGGTGATGCGCCGTCGCGGAGGCGCTGCTCAGAACCTTTTAACCCTCGGCAATCTCCGCTTCGATTCGCTGTCGGGGACCCTGAAACTGCCCAATCAGGACATCCAATTACGCACCCGCGAGCTGCGTCTTTTCGAGGTTCTGGCCAACGCGCCCGGGCAGGTGTTTTCAAAATCCACGCTAGTGGACCGGCTGTTTTCCTATGACGAAGACGTCACCGAAAACGCGATCGAGGTCTATATCGGGCGGCTGCGTCGCCACCTTGATGCCTCAACCGTGAAGATCACGACCATTCGCGGGCTCGGCTATAAGCTCGAGGTCGCATGAGCACGCCGGTCGCACATGGCTCGATCCGCCGCAGGTTGTTGTTATCGCTTCTGGCAAGTGCAGCCGTCTTGGCGATTGTTGTGTACTTCGTGGTGCAATCCGTAGCGCGGCAGGTAGCGCAGGAAAGCCAAGACAACGTATTGACCGCCTCTGCCCTGTCGATTCTGGACAGCGCGCGTCTAAGCGGCGGTGAGATCAGCATCGACCTGCCCTATTCCGCGCTTTCGATGCTGGACAGTATCTCCGACGAGCGCGTGTTTTATGCCATCCGTCTTGAGGACGAGTTCCTGAGCGGTTACGCCGACCTGCCGGAGCCCACAGGTGATCCGAATGGCACCTCTAGCTTTCTTTCAACCACGTTTCTGGGCGAGGACGTCCGTGTCGTGCTGGTGAAGCGGCGGATGTCGACGGATACTGGTCGAAGCTTCCTGAAGGTCTCGGTCGCGCAGACACTATCCGGGCAGAAACAGGCGCTTGCGCGGATCTCGCGGACGTCAATGGGGATCGGGGCGGGGTTCTTCCTGGTCTCGGTGTTGCTGGCGGCGCTCATCTCGCGTAGTACGATCCGCCCGCTGGATCGGCTGACGGGATCCGTGTCGCGCAGGGGGCCGAAAGACCTGCGCCCGGTCGCTGCCCCCGTCCCGTCCGAGATGGTACCGCTGGTTGCGTCTCTCAATTCGTTCATGCGCCGTTTGCAGCAATCCCTGATGAGGTCCGAGGACTTTATCGCCGAAGCCGCGCACCGGGTGCGCACGCCGCTGGCGGTTGTCCGCACCAAGGCCGAGGTCGCTCAGCGCAAATCCGACGATCCCGAAACCCGCAAAGCACTGAGGGAGATGATCCGCGCCATCGACGACAGCTCGCGCACGGCGGGGCAGCTTTTGGATCATGCGATGGTGACGTTTCGGCTGGACCATCTGGCGCGGGAAGATGTCAGTCTGCATCGTCTTGTGCAGGACACGGTCGAGCGCATGCGCCCGACGTCGGAACTGAAGGACGTCACACTTGAAGCGACCGAGGTCGAAACGGCAGTCATCAAGGGCGACCCCATACTTGTGCAAAACGCGCTGCACAATCTGTTGGATAATGCGGTGAAATATTCGCCGTCTGGCGCTGAAATCCACGTCGCGCTGACCATCGCCGACGACGGCGCAAAGATCAGCGTGCAAGACACCGGGCCCGGCTTCCAAACCGATGAGTTGGACGCGCTTCCAAAACGCTTTGCGCGCGGTGCGAACACACAAGACATTGTTGGCTCTGGCCTTGGGCTTACCATCGCAAAAGAAGTGGTCGAGGCCCACGGCGGCACCCTACACATCACGAACAACCCAGGAGGCGGCGCATGCGTCAGTTTGCTCTTTCCCTCGTCCTGATCTTCGCGGCCGGTTGGGCCAGCGCCTTCGAGGCGGAAGAGGTCGCTCGGTTCGGCCCGGCAGATAGCGACCGGGAACTGCGGATCATCTCGACCGCCGATATCGCGTTCTTTGAGCCGATGATCACGTCCTTTCTGGCCACGGCCCTCAGCACATCCATCGAGTACACGGTGGTCAGTTCGTCTGAACTGCAAAAGGCGATTGTCGATGAAGGCGAGGCGTTTGACGTGGCCGTGTCCAGCGCGATGGACCTGCAGACCAAGCTGGCAAATGACGGCTGGGCCCAACGCTTCACGCCCGCGGCCACCAGCGCCCTACCAGACTGGGCCGTGTGGAATGACATGCTGTTTGCTTTCACGCAGGAACCGGCGGCCATCGTCGTGTCCAAGTCCGGCCTTGGCGACTTGCCCGTGCCCGACAGCAGAAATGACCTGATCAACCTTCTACGCCAGCACCCTGATCTATTCCGGGGCCGTGTTGGCACCTATGACGTGCGCCAGTCCGGCCTTGGCTATCTGTTCGCCACACAAGACACCCGCGCCTCGGAAATCTATTGGCGCCTGACCGAGGTCATGGGCGCGCTGGATGCTCAGCTTTATTGTTGTTCGTCCGACATGATCGACGCAGTGAAATCCGGCGAGCTGCTGATCGCCTATAATGTCCTTGGTAGCTATGCGATCAACCGCGAAGACCGGGATGAGTTCGCCATCATCCTGCCGTCGGATTTCACCACAGTGATGCTGCGGACCGCTCTGATCCCCAGCAATGCCCCGTCATCTGACCTTGCGGCTCTGTTTTTGGACCACCTCATGACAAGATCGCATGGGCAAGACGCGCAGCTTCTGACCAACCCTGCGCTTGTCCTCAGCCAGAATGAAGCCGCCTTGAACCGTATCCGGATCGGGCCCGGGCTTCTTGTGTTCTTGGACCAACTCAAGAAACGCGCGTTTCTGTCGGAATGGGAAAGCGCCATATTGCAGAAGTGAAACAGCTTCGCATATGCGCCCAACATGTGGTCACCCAACCCGAGGGACACAGAGGTGACACAGAACGCATGCAAATTGGTGACACAACGCGTGAACGGGTGACGACTACCGCCAAACCGGTTCCAAAACTTCCAAATCTGGAAAAGAGATTTGGTGGAGCCTTGCGGGGTCGAACCGCTACCCTCCTGCACGCCATGGGCGAGATTGGTTTGTCAGCTCATTTGAGGAGAATCGAGCGAAACTCACGGAAACAAACCTATCTACAGCCTCCGAGAAGGCGTGGTAGTCAGTGCGGAAGGTGCACTTTGATACCGTCTGAGGGAAACTCGTTAAGTTTGGTTAGCGTGACCAGAGAGTGACACAAAACAATACTCAAACACGCATTGCGTAAAGCAAGTGACCTCTCACAAAATTCAGAAGTCACCTAATCACAAGCACCGAGCATGGCGCTCGTCTTGCCAGTCGCGATGCGGTTGATCCCAGTGCATAACCCTCGCTTCCGGGGCGGCTTGCGCCGGTGACGATCAGGTCCGCGCCGATCTCTTCGGCGTAACTCGCGATCACCACGCCGGGCTTGCCCGCTAGGGTTACACGCTCAACATCGTCCTGGCCGGTCAACGTGTCTGCAAAGGCTTTCCTAATCTCTTGAACCATCTTCTTCCGGTCGGGCTTCACCATCGCGTATTCGGCGACGTAAGAGGGAATATCTTCGAGCACCGAAACCGCAATGATGCGGCCTTCTGCCCCCCTCAATTGCCGCGCAGCTTCGAGTTTTCGGGCAAGCGTTTCGGTGTGGTCCAGAGCGACCGGAACGAGGATGGTTTTGAACATGGTGATCCCCAATAAATGGCCGGGGCGCGTGGCCCCGGCGGTTGGTCTTAGGTTGCGACGTGAGACACGTCTTTGTCCGGCGAGTAGATATCGAGGATGTTCCAATGCCCCGTCGTGGGTGTCGGGTTGTTGATCATCGGAACGTCCAGAACCGTGGGCTTGCCGCTGGCAATGGCTGCCTCAAGCGCAGGAAGCAGCTCGTCCGCAGACGTAATCCGCACCCCGACGGCCCCATAGGCCTGCGCGATCTCGGCATAGCCCGGCCCATTGGTGGGCGCGGCGGCGGTGCCGGGGAAAGTCGTGCCATAGGTCAGCCCATAATGGGCTTTTTGCAGCCCAGCGATGGTGCCGAAGGCATTGTTGTTCATCACAAGCCAGATGATGCCCAGATCCAGTTCGACCGCAGTCGCCAGCATCGACGGGTTCTGGCCAAAGCCGCCATCGCCCACAAGGCTGATCACCACCCGATCCGGCGCGGCCAGCTTGGCGCCAATCGTCGCCGGGGGGCCAAAGCCCATCGTGGCATAGCCACCGGGGGTCAGGATCGAGCCGGGTGTCAGGATATCGAACTGCTGCCCCACCCCGTTCTTGTTCCAACCCACATCCGTGGTGATGATCGCATCGTCCGGCAGTGCCTTGCGGGCATCCGCCAGAATACGCTCCGGCATCATCGGGAACGCGGACGAGGTCTGCATCTCGGTGTTCGAGGCTTTGAACGTGGTGCGGAAGTCGGCAATCTCGGCCTTCTTTTCCACACGCGGGAAGCCATCGGGGTACATTTCCTTCGCGACACGAGTCAGCACGCGCAACGCGGCTTTGGCGTCGGCGACCACACCGATCTCGGTCGGATAGTTGCGTCCGATTTCCTGCGGCTCGATGTCGATATGGATGACCTTCGTTGTGTCATCCTTCCCGCCGATGTTGAACGTGTAGCCCGGATACCAGCTGGAGCAATCGGCCTCTTTAAACCGCGTCCCTACGGCAAAGACGTAGTCCGCATTCAGGCAGGATTGGTTCACCAACTCGGTGCCCCAAAAGCCCGTCATACCCATCACCAGCGGGTGATCATCGCGCAGCGCGCCCTTGCCCATCAGGGAATGCGCGACTGGCAGGCCCATATGCTCGACGAACTCACGCAGTTCTTCGCTGGCCTGCGCCAGAAGGATACCACCGCCCACATAGGCCACAGGGCTGTCTGCCTGCGCCAGCTTCTCGACAATCTCGCGCGCGGTTTCGTCGTCGATCGACGGCTTCTTCAGTGCGCGGGTGTTGTCGAGGATCCGGTCAAACGTGTCCGAAGGGATCACTTCCGAAAAGATATCCATCGGCACATTGACCAGAACCGGACCGGGCTGACCGCTTTCGGCCAAGTGGAACGCCTTTTCCAGGATCTCGGCCATCAGGTCCGCCCGGTCCACGCGCCAGGCGCGTTTCACGAAGGGGCGATAGATTTCCCACTGGGCTGCGTCCGCGTGCAGGTTCACCTCTTGGTGCGGGTGCTTGCCATAATAGTGGGTCGGAATGTCGCCTGCGATCACCACCATCGGTATACAGTCGAGCGCCGCATTTGCGACCCCGGTGGCGCAGTTTGTCAAACCGGGAGAGAGGTGCGACAACACCACCGAGGCCTTACCCGTCACACGCGCATAAGCGTCTGCCGCGTGACTGGCGATCTGTTCATGGCGCACGGTGATGAAATCAATCGGGCTTTCGGCAAGAGCTGCCAGAACCGCGATGTTGGTGTGACCACACAGGCCAAACACATGCTCGACCTCGCGCCGTTCCAGAAAGTCGACGATATGTTCGGCAACCGTTTTGCCCGTTACGTTCGCTCCGTCCATCACGCGACCTCCTGTCCGTAGAACTCGCCGAACAGCTCTTCCTCCGAGGGGCGGTCTTCGGCGATGGGCCGCGAGACCCATGTGTAGTTCATCATGTGTTTCATGGTGACGTTTTCATTGGTGATGTTGCCGCCCCAGATGCCGCAGCCCAGCGAACTGGTCATCGGCATACCGTTGGTCCACGCACCTGCATTGGCCTTGGATTGCGGCTGACGCACCATCATGCGGCTGACTGGGGCAAGACGCGCCAGACGGTCGATGTTTTCGTCATTGTGCGAGTAGATACCGCAGGAATGGCCTTTGCCGCCGGTGGCGTAGATTTGGCTGACCGTGTCCAGCGCATCATCGAAGGTCTCGAAGTGATACAGCGCCATTAGCGTGGTCAGTTTCTCTTTCGAGAACTTGTGCTCTGGCCCGATCTGGCCTTGGTTTTCAACCATCAGGAACTTGCGATCTTCGGGGATAGAGAACCCGGCGACCTCGGCGGTTTGCTGCGGACGACAGGCGATGGTCGGGAAGGTGCGGTTGCCCTTCTCGTCCCACATAGCAGCTTCCAGCATCGCCTTTTCTTCGGCACTACACAGATAGCCACCCTCGGCCTCCAGCGCCTTGACCATGTCGTCATAGATCGACTTCTGAATGATGATGTTGCCATCCGCCGAACAGCCAGACCCGAAATCCGAGGTTTTCGAGATGCGCGTGTTCATCGCGGCGATGTCCAGATCAGCGGTCTCGTCGATGACGATCGAGCTGTTGCCCGCGCCAACACCATAGGCTGGACGGCCCGAGCTATAGGCCGCTTTCACCATCGGTTTGCCGCCGGTGGCCAGCGTCAGATCACAGATCTCCATCAGGTGCTGGGTCAACGGGATCGACGGCTTGCGGATCGCTTGGAACAGATCTTCGGGGGCGCCGACAGCGCGACAGGCCGCGCGCATCACTTCGGTCATTTCCCACGTGGTCTGGGCTGTGCGTGGGTGGGGCGAAAAGATCACCGCATTCCGCGCGTTCGCTGAGGACACACCGGTCACAGGCGGCGTCATTGCCGGGTTGGTCATCGGGATGAGCGAGGCAATCACGCCCGCAGGTTTGGCGTATTTCACCAACCCTTTTTCCTCGTCCACCTCAACGATACCGGTCGACGGCGTGCGCAGTACATCACGCAGCACCATCTGGATCTTGAAGCGTTTGGCGGGGCGACCTGCGCGATCTCCGATGCCGCTTTCATCCACGCCCTGCTCGGCCAGACGGGTGAAGGTTTTCTCGTTGCCTGCATACCACGCAATTGCCTGTGACAGACGGTCCAGTTGCTCCTGCGACCAGTCTTCGATTTCTGCCATGGCGGCACGCGCACGCGCCAGCATGTCGGCCGCCAGCTGGCGGTCCGCGTCAGTGAGCTCTTTGCTCATGATGATCCTCATTGTGTTGGAGAGTAGCTGCATCCGGCATCCGGCGCTGAGAGCGCGCCTCGCCGAAGGTTCGTTTCGCGTGTTGCAAGCAACGCCGCGCATGTTCTTCGTATCCCAGTTCCGCCACGCGGCTTTGGTTGGGCAGTTCAATCGAGTAATCCACCGGCGGCATCCGCTCGATAATGCCGGCGAAATCAATCCAGCCTTCGCCCGGATAGAGCCGTGCATCGCGGGCCAACTGGATCATCCCCTCGCGTGTGTCCGCGATGCCCGGCAGGCAGTCCGAGATGTGCAGGAAGTGAAACAGTTCGGACGGGACGTGCAGAAGCTCGCCCAGATCGACGCGGCTGAGGTGCAGATAGAGCGTATCCACCAAAATGCCTCCGTTCGGGCGGTCCGCCGCGCGCACGATGTCCAGCGTCTCGTCCAATGTCCGCAGGCGCGAGAAGGACGGGAATTCCAGATCAACAGAGATGCCATAGGGCGCGGCCAGGTCGCAGGTCTCGCCATAGACGTCGACAAGGAAGTTGCGGTCGTCTCGGGTCGGCGTCCAGGCCGACATAATCATCCGCTTGGCCCCCAATTCGCCGCCCAGTTCCAAGGCGCGCTCGAAACTGCGGGGGTCCACATCTTCGGTGATACGGGCCAGTTCTACGTCCAGCACTTTCAACCCGGTCGAGGCCAGCGCTGTTTTCGTGGCCTGCACCTGCGCCTTATCCACGGGGGCTTCCGTGAACTCCCCCGGTACTTTCATCGGGATGAAGCGCGGGCTGACAGCGTCATAGCCCGCGCGCGCAGCGATATAGACCAGCTCGGGCGGCGAGGCCCCGATCAGGGTCAGATGCGCCAATGAATACAGCGGTGTCTCATCGGCCTGTTGGGCGGTGTCGGGCATGAAATGGGCTCCGGACGAAATCAGCGAGTCGCAGGTTTATCCTACGTGATTTAAAATATCTGATATTTTTTAAAATATCAATTACTGATTTCGAACCCGGATCCCTGCCCGGTTTGGGTCAGATCGCGACCCAAGCTCCGCCTTGCTCATTCGACCGCACCGAGGCCGCAATGAACTGTACCCCGGCGGCACCTTCAGCCACCTTGGGGAAGTTCACCCAACCATCGGGGATCGCCACGCCATCGCGGCGCGCGGCCACCGCCATGGCAAACTCGGTGTAGAGGTTGGCCCAAGCCTCGATGATCCCTTCGGGGAACCCGCGCGCGGTGCGGACCAGACGTTCGGTGGACGCACTGACCCCGTGGCCGTGGCCCCGGCTGATCACCCGATCCGCTTCACCAAAGCGATAGAATTTCAACTGCTCGGAGTTCTCCAGATCCCATTCCACTCCGCCCTCGGACCCGTAGATCCGAAGCCGCAATCCGCCGCGATTGCCCGGGGCAAGGCGGGTCGCCATCAGCGTGCCGGGCACATCCCCCTGAAAGCGCGTAAACATGAAAGCCGTGTCTTCCAGCGGTTTCGGCGCGCCGCAGACATGGAACTCAGCACGCAAATTGGTCATCTCCAACCCGCTGACAAAGCTCGCCAGATGCGCGGCATGGGTGCCGATGTCACCCACACAGCTTGTTGGCCCCGAGATTTTCGGATCGAGCCGCCATTTCACATGCGGCGCGTCGGCCACATCGTCGGGGGTCATCCAGTCCTGCAGGAACTCCACATGGATCTGGTTGATGTTGCCAATGCGCCCCTCGGCCACGATTTCGCGGGCCTGACGGATCATCGGGAAACAAGACATGGCATAGCCGACGCCGAACACCTGCCCGGATTGCGCGGTCAGGTCGATCAGCGCCGTGGCCTCGTCCACCTCGTTGGTCAGGGGCTTGTCGCAGATGACATCAATACCCGCATCCAGAAACGCTTTGGCGGCGGGGAAATGCATATGGTTCGGCGTGGTGATCATTACCGCGTCGACTCCATCGGGGCGGGCGGCTTCGGCCTTTGCCATGTCTTCGAACGACGCATAGCTGCGGTCCGGGTCCATGAACCACTCAGCCCCGCGCGCCTTTGCGCGCTCGGGGTCAGACGACAGCGCACCGGCCACCACTTCCCAACGGTCGGTCATCCGTGCCGCGGTGGCCTGCGTGGCCGAAATGCGCCCACCACCGACAACGCCAAGGCGCAAGCGACGCGAGAGGGCCGGAAAAGGCCCATTGAAATCCAACTTTTCAGGCAGAAGTTTCTCGGTCATTTTATCCTCCCAATTTCGGGATCTCTGCCCCCTCGGGCAGGATTTCCAGCGCCATAAAGATGCTGGGCGTGGTCGTTTCGTATTGGTGCCAAGGATAGTTGCCTTGGTCGTCATACATCGGGCGATGGGTCATGCCTGGGGCCATCGGCTCTTCTAGGTAAAGCGTGGCCGGGTCGCGTTCGTGACATTGCTGCATTTTGCCGAACCCGACGATCTGGGTGTGCACCTCGCGAAAGCCCGGGACCGGACAGAACGGGTGATCCTTGTGCAACCCGACATTCAGCGGCACCGAAGCCGAGTGGTACATGGTCAGGCCGATATTGCCGACGAAGACCTTGGGTGACATGTAGTGCTCGACGCCGCGCAGCCGCTCTTCGCCGCGAACCTCATAAGCCGAGGGCCAGACCTTGCGCACCTCCGCGCAAAGGGCGGCATCATCGGTATGCGCGTCGAAGCGGTCCACCACCACAGCGCGATCCACATCATGCAAGGTGACATGGGCGAAGATCGCCGATTGCAGCGGGGCGAGAGTCTGATCCTCGATCCGAATGGGGCGGTCGGCGACGTTCAGCACAATCGCGCGGCCTGTGACCTCAAACAGGGCCTCGTCCGTGACGTGGCGCATGCCGAAAAACGGCTCGGCGATGGTGACGGTTTCAATGGGCATTTGCGGTCTCTTTTGTCTGGATGGCTTCACTGGCGGGGAAGGTTACCGGCAGCGGTTCCGGTACCGGGCACGTGCTGGCGATACTCTGATAGAGCCCTTCGTGCGGGGCACGGGCGATGGCGTCCATCACCTCGAACACATGGAAGGACAACTCGCCGCTGGCCCGGACGGGCCGGTCGTCGCGCACGGCCAAGGCTAGGTCGAGCAGGCCCAGTCCCCGACTGTTTTCGTTAAAGCCGTGACGGTTCTCGACCACTTGCCAATCGTCGCGTCCAGTGGGGCGAGGTTGGTGTGACCAGCGCGAGGTTTCGCGCGTGCGCAGCCAGACCGGGCCGTGGAAATCATTCACCCCATGAACCGGATCGGGATCGGGGATCGAGATCACGCCATCCTCGCCATAAATCTCGAACCGCGGGGCTTCGCTGTCCCAAATGTCGAAGCTCATGGTCATGGACCCAACAGCCCCTGTTTCAAACTCGATCAAGCTGAGCGAATGGGTGTCGACCTGCACATTGATCCACTCACCATTGCGAGGACCGTTTTCGATCTGGCGCTGGGTGAAGGCACGGTTTGCCATGCCTGCCACGCGGGCGATGGGGCCAAGGCAGAACACCATTGCGGTCAGGTAATATGGACCGAGGTCCAAAAGCGGCCCGCCCCCTGCCTGATAGTAAAAGTCCGGGTTCGGGTGGTGTCGCTCCGTGCCATGCGTGCCTACATGGGCAAACACGCCGGTCGGACGGCCAATTGCGCCCTTATCGATCAAGCGGCGCACGGTTTGCCAGCGCCCGCCGAGGAAGGTATCGGGCGCATTACCCAGCTTCAGCCCGCGCGCCTCGGCCAACGCCAACAGCTCGCGCCCATCGTCCATCTCTGTAACGAAAGGCTTTTCCGAATACACATGCTTACCTGCCAAAAGCGCCCGCCGCGTGATATCGGCATGGGCGGCCGGAATGGTCAGGTTGAGGATACAGTCGATCTGGGGATCGGCGATCACTTCGTCCACCGAGCAGGCACGCGCGATCCCATGCTGCGCCGCCTTTGCCCGACTTTCCTCCAGATCAAGACTGGCGCAGGCCACGACCTCGACCTCGGAGAATTTTTCAATTGTAGTCAGATAGATGTCACTTATACGGCCACATCCAACAAGGCCGACCCGGAAGGTTTTCGGTGCGTCACCGGTCATCTTCTTTCGCTTCATAAAGTGGTAGATAGCTGGGCGGCATCGGACCTTTGTTCCGACCACCCTGGTTCATTTGCTCCCAGGCATGGGACAGCACGCCGACGGATCGGGACAAGCAGAACAACCCGCGCGACAGTGGTGCAGGGAAGCCAAGTTCGCAGAAAATTACCGCGGTCGCGCCGTCGATGTTCATCGCGATCGGGTGCCCGCCGCGCTGACGACCAAGCACGGCCTGAACCTCTTCGCCGATATCGGCAAACCGCCCGGATACGGTGCCCTTGGCGGCTGCGTCGCGCACCAATTGCATCAGCCGAGGCGCACGTGGATCGACGGGCTTGTGGAACCTGTGGCCGAAGCCCGAAACAATCTTGCCGTACTGCGCGCGCCAATCGTCCAGCCCACTGGTCACGGCCTCGTTCAGCCCAACGCCATCGCGCAACTTGTCCGAGATGCCATAGTAAAGCTCGGCACATTGTTCTCCCGCCCCGCCATGCACATCACCCAGCATATTCACAGCCGTTGCCATGGCGTTGTTCAGCCCGACGCCACAGGTCGCCGCCATGCGCGCAGCAGCGATCGAGGGGGCTTGCGGGCCGTGATCCACCCCGGCCACCAAAGCGGCCTCGAACAGGGCAGCTTCATCGGCGCTTGGCATATCGCCACGCACCATCAACCAGATCATCTGCGGAAACGAGACATTGCCAATCAAGTCCTGAATGGGATGGCCCCGGAACGCGATCTTGCCCGGCTCCATGTCGATGATCGACGTGCGCCACCAATGGCGGATGGCGTCTGCGTCTGAACGGTCGCTGGTCATGCCATTTCCTTCCGTTCCTGAGACACAAGGTGTCTGAAGTGTTCGGTCATCCGTTTCGGAGAAGCCGTCTTACCGGTCATCAGGTGAAAGGCTGCAGCGGCCTGAAAGATCGCCATGCCGGATCCATCCATCGTCCGCAGGCGACGTGACGCTGCGCGTTTCAGCAGCTCGGTCTGACGTGGGAAATAGATGATGTCGGCAACCCAGCAGGCCGGTGCCAGCTGGTTGGGATCAAACGCCATGCCCGGATGGCCATCCATCCCGACAGGGGTTGCATTGACCACGCCGCTTAAGCCACTGGGGTCAGCGCTTTCAAAGCTGCGCGCGACTTGAATTTGCGCCCGCGGACGTGCCGCTTTCAGTCGCGCGGCAAGGGCTTCGGCGCGGTCGATGGACTTGTCTGTCACACGAAGCGTACCGCAGCCCTGATCAATCAAGGCAAGCGCAACAGCTCCGCCCGCGCCCCCTGCCCCAACCAGCAGCACCTTCGCGATCGAGGCCATGGGCAATCCGTTGCGCAGCGCCGAGCGGAACCCGACGTAATCCGTGTTGTGGCCAACCCAGCGCCCATTTTTGAACAGGACTGTGTTCACAGCCCCCAGCGCCTGCGCGGTCTCGGACAGCTCGTGCATCAAGCTGGCAGCGTCCGCTTTGAAAGGATGGGTCACGTTTACGCCGACCATGCCGTCTGCCTCGGCCCGATGTAGGATGTCCTTCAAGCTCATCCCGTCAAACGGAGGCACCGTGGTGTCAAACCGTTGATAGTCATAGGCAAAGCCCTGAGCCTTGGCCTCGGCCATATGCATGTCCGGGGTCAATGAGCCCCCGATATTCTGTCCAATCAGCGCGGCTTTCATGTGCGCGGTATCCCTGCTGGTCGTTGGTGTTTCATTTGCGCAGCCAGACGGGCGGACGCGTTGCGGGCGCCGTAACCGGCGTAGCTACGGGTGCGCTGGACGATCTCGAAGAAGAAGCCTTGGAAGATCGGCTGGCTGTAGATCTGGTAATAGGTGGTGCCGCCCTGCTGGTCGTAGAGGATGTTCCCGTCGCGCAAACGTGCGATCAGATCGTCCTCCAGCCCGAACTGCGCCTGCAGATCGTCGTAGTAATTGGGCGAGATTTCCAATCGTGGGAAATCATGCGCGACGAGCTGCGCAGAGGTCTCAAAAATGTCGTCGCTCAGGAAGGCAATATGCTGCACCCCTGCCCCGAATTTGTCCGCCAGAAACGACGCTGCAAAGGTGCGATGGCCCTCGGCGCCGTTCAGGTTCAGACGCACTTCGCCTTCAGGGCTTTCGATGGCTTGGCTATGCACCACACCCGCCGGGTCCGCCACGTCGACGATCGGAGACTTCGCCATCTCGAAAGTCGATGTGTAGTAAAGCAGCCAACTTTGCATTTCCTCGTAGCGCATGGTCTGGGCCACATGGTCGATGCGGCGCAGACCGGCCGGTTGGGTGGCTTCGGTCTTGGCGACGGGTTCGAACTCGATATCCCAGACCCGATGCAGGTCAGATTTCTCGTCAATGAAATGGACAACATTGCCGCCGACACCGCGAATGGCCGGGATGTCCAGCTCGCCCGTCCCAACGGGTTGCGAGAACTGCGGCGTGCCTAACGCGGTGGCGCGCGCGACGGTCTGGCCCGCGTCCTTCACGCGCAGCCCCATGTCACAGACCGACGGGCCATGACCGATGAAAGCAGAATGGGCGAAGCCCTCTTTTTCCGTGTTCACGACGATGTTGATCGCGCCCTGCCGCCACAGCTCGACCGATTTCGAGACGTGTTTGCGCTCCATCCGAAAACACATGGCCGACAGCATGTCGGTCAGCTCTTTGCCGCTGGTGGCATCCGCTGCGAACTCGATAAACTCGAAGCCCGATGTGTAGACACGCGGCGGAAGGTCGGGGATGTCGAAGCGCAGATCAGGATCGCTGCGCGATACCTCGTCCAGCAGGTTCACCAGCGCCCGATAGCCATCTTGCGCCAAGGTGCGCCCGCCGGGACGCGGGCTGTGTTCGTTCACGCGGGCAACCGACCACGCGCCTTTGTATCCCGCACGTGAAAGCACCTTCACGAAGCCCGCAAGGTTCAGAGATCCCAGACCGGGCAGCATACCAAAGTGCCGCTTGAGGCTGCGAATAGCCCCCTGCGTACGTGGCGCATCGGACAGCTGAACGTGGAACACACGGTCGCCCGGCAGGTCACGCAGCTGTGCAGGTTTGGCACCATCCGCGAGCGAGAAATAGCTGTTCAGCGCAAGGCCCAGATTGGGGCTGTCGATCTGCTGGATCAGATCCAGTGCTTGGGCATCCGTCTGGATCGACCCCGCCCAAGGCAGCGCCAGATAGGCCAAACGCATCCCACGCGCTTTCGCCCGGGCGGCGGCATCTGCAAGGTCTGTGGTGGCTTGTTCAATCGGCATCTCGCGACTGGAAGCGCCAATCAGCAGCATGTCGGTGCCCAGTGCATGCATCAGATCGAACTTCCGCTCGAGCCGGTCAAAGGCGCGAATGCGCTCTTCTCCGCCCCAGCCTTCAAGGTCATTGAAGGGTTTCAGAAGGTTAATGGAAAGCCCAAGCCCCTGCGCCATCTGCGCGACATCCGCAGCGGATCCGTGAAACCCGGTGAAATCCGGCTCGTGCAGTTCCACAGCTTGAAAGCCCGCATCCGCGATGACCGAAAGTTTTTCTTCAAGATCACCGGGAATGGACGTGGTCGAAATTGCAAGTGACATTAGCCTTGGTATCCAAAGAGCCTCGGTAGCCACAGGATCATGTCGGGCAGCAGCATCATCGCAATCAGCGCCAGAACCAGCACAATCAGGAAGGCCCAGATTTCAGAAATGATTTCACGCAGCGGGATGTCAGTGACCGCGTTGATCACAAAGAGCAGGATCCCATAGGGCGGCGTAATCAATCCGATCATCGAGTTCACCACGACCAGCACTCCGAAGTGGACAAGGTCGATGCCCAAGGCTTCGCAGGTTGGGATGAACAGCGGGACGATCACCAAGATGATGGTGGTCGCATCCAAGACACAACCCAGCGCCAGGATCAGGACGTTTACCAAGATCAAGAACATGATCGGGCTGATGTCCGAGCCTTCCAGCATGGACGAGATCGCCTGAGGGATTTGTTCCTGGATCACAATGAAGTTCAGGATGAACGCGCCGCCGATGACGATCCCGACCGAGGCCGACGACCGGGCACTATCCACGAACACCTGATAAAGTTTGCCCAGTGAAATGGCGCGGTAGAACATGAAGGCCAGCATCAGCGCATAGAATGCAGCAACAGCGGCGGCTTCCGTTGGCGTGGTGACGCCTCCGTAAATGCCGTAGAGCAGAATGGCGGGCATCAGCAGCGCCGGGAAGGCATTCGCCGTTTTCCGCGGCAGTTCGCGCAGCGGAATAGGCTCTTCCAGCGCGAAGTCACGCTTGCGTGCCAGGTAGCCGTTAATCCCCATCAGCACCGCGCCCATGATCAGGCCCGGCAGGATGCCAGCCAAGAACAGCGACCCGATGGAGGCCTTGGACACAAGTGCATAGAGCACCATGGGGATCGACGGTGGAATAATCGGGCCAATCGTGGCCGTGGCGGCGGTGATTGCGGCCGCATAACCACGCGGATACCGGTCACCTTTGGTCATCATCTCGATGATGATTTTGCCGATACCAGCAGCATCCGCGACGGCAGATCCAGACATGCCCGAGAAGATAAGGGACGCCACGACGTTCACATGCCCTAGGCCACCCTTAAAGCGTCCAACAGCCGCGACACAGAAGTTCAGAAGGCGGTCGGTGATCGACCCGGCATTCATGATATTGGCGGCGACGATAAACAGCGGCACGGCCAACAGAATGGTGCTGCGATAGAAGCCCTGCAGGATTTTCTCGCCCGCCAAAGCCACGTCCAGCCCTGCGACACCCAGATAGACAACAGATGCCAGCAAGATCGAATACCCGATCGGTGTGCCAATCCCTGCCAAGAAGAAGAGGGTGACAAGAAGGGAAATCAGCTCAAAGCTCATTTGTTTGCATCCTCTTGGGAATTCTCTGCGGCTTCAGCCTCGTGAAGCGCCTCGACGGCCAGTTCCAGCTCGGTTTTGGGCGGTCCGTTGCGGAGTGTGTCGACGAACTGCCACGCGTAGCGGGCGGCGATCGCAACGATGAAGACGCCGTAGATCGAGAAGACATCGCGAAGGGGGATCTTGTTGCCCGTAAATGGGTTACGCACGGTCGAGGTCTTCCGGATTTTCATCCAGTCGATGTAGTCCAATGTCGGAAGAAGCGTGTAGAGCATCCCGACCACCAGTGCGACAGCCGAGATAAGCGCAAAGACCCGACGCACCGGTCTGCTGACCGACAGATAGATGATGTCGAATTTTACCTGATCTTGTTCGCGCACCACGAAGGCGCAGCTGAAGAAGATCACCCAGACCCACAGGATACCGATCAGCTCCAACGTCCAGCCAGCGGGCGTGAACAGGTATCTCAGCGCGATCTGTAGAAGAAAGGTTAGGAAGATTGCCGCCAGCAAGCCGCCGGCAATCGCTTCTGCAAGACGGGAGAACCACTTGAAGGCTTTCTCCATTGTCGTTCTCCCTCTTGTCAGTTTGGCTTACTTGGCGCCCAGTGCGTTGATTTTCTCAAGCACGCCTTCAGGCCAGCTGGCAGCGAACTCGGACCCAACATACTGTGCCTGCACGTGAGTGCGGAAGGCTTCCAGATCAGGTTCGTAAACCGACATGCCCTGCTCTTCCAGGAAGGCCACCAGGCTGCCTTCCAGCTCCAGCTGCTTCTGGCGACCGCTTTCGGCAGCAGCATCAGCGGCTTTCTGTACGGTGGCCTGCTGGTCAGCAGTCATACCATCCCATACCGCTTTCGAGATCGCGATATAGTTTAGGTCAACAAGGTGCGAGGTCAGAACGATCTGCTTGGTTACCTCGTAGAACTTCTTGTCCACAACGGTCGGCAGCGGGTTGTCTTGGCCATCTACAGCACCGGTTGACAGACCAGTATAGACTTCCGAGAACGCCATCGGCGTGGGCGCGGCGCCCAGTGCGGCACCCAGGAACTGCCACGCATCCGTGCCCGGCATACGCAGGTTAACACCTGCAAGGTCTGCCGGGGTCATGACGGTCAGCTCGTCTTTCGACTGGCGCAGGTTCACCTGACGACGGCCCAAATACATAACGGACAGCAGTTTGATGCCCAGCTCGTCTTCAACTTTCGCTTTGAACGGATCCATCAGCGGGTCGTTGAACACTGCAACCTGGTGGGCAGCGTCCTGATGGACATAGCCGGTCGCGAAGATCGAGAACTCGGGGAAGAACTGTGCAAGTTCCTGTGCCGAGGCGATCGACATCTCAAGGTTCCCGCGCGAGATCGCGTCAAGCTCGGTGCCTTGGGCGAAAATGGTACCGTTATAGCTGGGCTGATAGTCCGCAAAATCTGCAACCATCGGGCCAAAGACCTCGGCCATGGCGACCGAACGCTGGTCCGTTTCCGAACCCGAAGTGGCCAAACGCAGTTGGACTTTGTCGTCTGCGAAGCTCGCACCCGACGTGCCAGCAACAACGCCTGCCGCTACGATGGCAGAAATCGCCGCGCGGCGTGTAAGTTTGGTGATCATGATTTTCCTCCCTGAATATCGCATTGATCAGCTCGATCGTAAGTTTGCCTGATTTTGGATATTTTGCAATATTTTTTGCAAAATATCTGATATTTTATCCTGCAGCAGAGTATTCCCGTTCGATTTCAATATCTTGACCGGGGTGAATTTCGACGATTTCGCCGGTTTTGCAGGCCGCTTGGATGGCTTCCAGCACTTTCAGGGTGCGCAAACCCTCGCGTCCTGACACCAGCGGCTCGGCCCGTCCGGCGATGACATCCGCGAAATGATGCATCTGGTTGACCAGTGGATCCGACGCCTCGCGGATCAGTGTCGTCGCCGCAATCGGCGTCCACCAATCGCGCTTCCCATCCTGATGTTTCCAGAGACGCAAATCGGGGACAGACAGCGATCCATGCGCGCCACCAATCATATAGCAGCTCTCGGGCGTCGGCGGGTAAATCGGGTACTCGTTCGAGGTCAACTCCCAGCTCCAGGGTGACACGATGCTGTCGGACACCGTGATGGTGCCAATCGCGCCATTCTCGAACCGAAGAACTGCGGCGGCGACGTCTTCATTCTCGAACCCACGCATCGACGGCGCAGACTGCGCTTGGACGCTTTGAACCTCGCCGCACAGGTGGCGAATCAGATCCACATCATGCGCCAGGTTGACCGAGATCGGTCCCGCCCCCGCCTTTTTGCGCCAAGGCGCTTCATCGAAATAATGGTCGGGCTTGTAGAACCAGCAATTGACATGCACCGCGCGCACCTCGCCGATCCCTCCATCCGAGACAACTTCGTGCGCCTTGCGGATCAGCGGGTTGTGACGGCGGTGGTGGCCGACAAGAATGGGCACATCCTTATCTTCTGCCTGCTCAACAAGCGTCCGCGCTTCACGGGCCGAGGTCGCTAAGGGCTTTTCGATCAATACCGGGCAACCGTGGCGCACCGCTTCAAGCCCCTGCGCCACATGAAGCGGCGTGGGCGTTGCCAGAACAAGCCCGTCTGGCGTTTGCGCGGCAAACAGCTCTTCCAGCGTGTCAAAGCACGGAACGCCCCTGTCCTGCGCGAAGGCGCGCCCTTCCGCGCTAGGATCCACCACCCCGGACAGGGTCACGTGTTTCAGTTGATTGATGGCATCCGCGTGACGTCGGCCAACCAAACCCACCCCAGCGATTGCAATTTGAACAGTCTCCACCGGGACAGTCCCCCCTAGAGGCGCAGGCGCGCCTGAATTTCATTAACCGGACAGAGTCGCCGGCGTCGTCACATCACCCTAGGGGGCGCCGGCGCGATTTGCAATAATATCTGATATTTTTTGTTTTAACGGATTTATTGAGTTATTGTGACCATATCCTCAAAATGGTATTAAAAATGGAAAAGCAAAAAAAACCGGATAAAAAAATGAACAAACAATTCGCCACTGTCGGATCGAGCACCTACCAGCGCATCAAGCACGACATCATTTTCGGCGAGTTGAATCCAGGCGCGAAGCTGAAGCTTGAGGCGCTAAAGCAGCGCTATTCGGCCAGTTCATCAACGCTGCGCGAAACGCTTAACCGTCTCGCTAGCGAAGGATTCGTTGAAGCGCCGGAACAACGCGGCTTCTTTGTGACGCCCGTGTCCCGCGAAGACCTGATCGAAATCACCGAGCTGCGCGTGCTGTTGGAATGTCATGCGCTTGAACAGTCGATCCAGAACGGAGACACCGACTGGGAAGGCAATCTGGTTGCAGCCCATCACAAGCTGCACCTGATGGAACAACGCATGCTAGCCGGCGATCATTCCGAGAAAGAAATGTGGAAACGATATGACTGGGAATTCCACCTGGCCATGATCGAAGCCTGCAATTCCAAAAACCTGCTCTCGCTCCACTCGACACTTTACGACAAGTACCTGCGCTATCAGATGCTGGTCCTAACCTATCGCGGCGAGGAAGCCGCGGCTGAACACAAGGCCATGTTTGACGCAGCGCTTGCAAGGGATGCGCGCAAAGCCAAACAGTTGCTAGAAGAGCATATTCGCAACGGCTTGGAGCATACACTGGCAGCCATGTAGGTGGCGATTGCATCAATCCCTTTGTGCTGGCTTCAATTGCCGACGAAACGGTTTCCGCTCGTGCAAAAGCCATATCAACGGCACTTCGAGCAGCTGCGCACCAATCCGAGTGACACAGAGGTGACACAGGACTGCTTGCAAACTGGTGACACAATGCGCGAACGGTAGGCGATTACCGCGTAACCGGTTCAAATCACTATCATATCTGGGAAAGAGATTTGGTGGAGCCTAGCGGGGTCGAACCGCTGACCTCTTGCATGCCATGCAAGCGCTCTACCAACTGAGCTAAGGCCCCAACCTTGACAGCTATGCCGCTGCCTGTGCGCGGTATTTATGCAAAGGCGCGGAGGGGTTCAACCCAAAAAATGCGCCTTTGCAAAAAATCTTTGACGCTTATTCGTCGTCGTTCGCGGGCATGTCCGCGATTTCGTCCAGCGACACTTCTTCGTCATCGTCGTCGTCCAGAACATCATCGCCCAGATCAACATCGGATGCGTCGTCATCTTCCAGAACTGCATCTGCGTCGTCGACCAGATCGTCCTTCATGACTGCTTTGTCTTCTTTGTCGGCAACCATCGTGCGCGACCCTTTACCGGTGTCCAGGTTCACGACCTCACCCGTATAGGGGCTGACCACCGGATCGGCGTTCAGGTCGTAAAAGCGTTTTCCGGTCGTCGGGCATACACGTTTGACGCCCCATTCAGCTTTGGGCATAGGAAACCCTTTCCGTTCGTACTGACTCGTCTGAGATTTCAGGCAACTGCCACAATGCAGCATAGGTGTCAAAGCCTTTTGCAGGGAAGGGTTGACGTTGGACGGATTCAAGCCGCATTGAAGGGCATGTTGTTTCGAAATTCACGCAATCGGCTGACCGAGAACACCACCCTGACATTGGGGGCGGCGGATCCGGTTGTGATCGAATTACGGGCGTCGAAACGGGCGCGCAGGCTGTCGTTGCGGGTGTCCCGGCTGGATGGGCGCGTGACGCTGACCGCCCCGCATGGGGCGAACAAGGACGAGGCCATCCAATTTGCGAAAGAGCGTCTGGACTGGATCCGGGGGCATCTGGCCCAGACGGCCCCCAGCGAGGTTCCGGGTATCGGCTCGACCCTGCCCTTTCGCGGACAGAGCGTGACGCTGGCGCGCGGTCAGGCGCGGGTGGTCAAAGTTGCGGGCGATCGCATGCTGCTGCCCCCGCAATCCCCCGACCGCGACGCGATCCGGGCCGAGGCCTTCTTGAAAGAAGCCGCCCGCGCGGCGCTGGTGGCTGCCAGCGACACCTATGCGGCAAAGGTTGGGCGTGACTATGGGCGCATCACCTTGCGCGACACCCGCTCGCGCTGGGGGTCGTGCAGCTCGCGTGGCAATCTCAGCTATTCTTGGCGCCTGATCATGGCCCCGCCCGAGGTGCTGGACTATGTCGCCGCCCATGAGGTCGCACATCTGGTCCACATGGACCATTCTCGCGCCTTCTGGGCGCAGGTCGAGGCGATCTTTCCCGGCTACCAAGCGCCACGAAAATGGCTGAAGGATCACGGGGCAGATTTACACCGCTATCGCTTTCGCGATTGACGCCTCAGGGATTTGTGATCACAATTACCCGCATGCAAAGCCAAATTCGCCCAACCTCGGACAATACCAGCGCGCACGAGCGGGTTTACCGCCACCTGCGCACCCGCATCATGCATGGCGAGCTGGACCCGGGCGAGAGCCTGACCATCCGGGGGATCGGCGCGGAATACGACGTCTCGATGACCCCCGCACGCGAGGCGGTACGCAGGCTGGCAGCAGAAGGCGCGCTGACCCTGTCCAGTTCAGGCCGGGTGACGGCACCGGACCTGACGGCTGAACGGATTGAAGAGCTGACGGCCCTGCGCGCCCTGCTAGAGCCCGAGCTGGCCGCCCGCGCCCTGCCCCGCGCCCATATGACCCTGATCGACCGCCTGCGCGCCATCAACGCCCGCGTGTCGGAATGCGTCGCCAACCAGGACGCTAGCGGCTATCTGCGTACCAATCTGGAGTTCCACCGCACCATCTATCTGCGCGCGCAGGCCCCGGCGATCCTGGCGATGGCTGAAACCGTCTGGCTGCAGCTTGGCCCCACCATGCGCGCGCTCTATGCAAGCGGCCAGCGCACGGACCTGCAGCGCCACCACCGCATGATCCTGTCCGCCCTCGCCGCCGGGGACGAACCAGCGCTTCGGCTGGCGGTCCGCACCGACGTGACGCAAGGCCTTAAGATGCTTGTTGGGTAGCGCGCGCTGACGTTGCAGTGAGCAACACCAACGAGCCGTAAAGCGCGGACATCAATGATCCAGTCAGAACGCCCAGACGCACCATGTTCTGCTTCTCAACCGTGTCAAAGGCCAGACCGCCGATAAACAACGACATGGTGAAGCCGATCCCGGCAAGGCAAGCCAGCCCATAGATCATCGGCCACGTCACCCCATCCGCGCGTTTCGACAGGCCCGTGCGCTCGGCCACAAAAACCATGCCCACAATGCCAATCTGGTTGCCAAAGAACAGCCCCAGAGCCACCGCCAACGTCAACGGCGCCATCAGTGTCTCCAACGATAGCCCAGCCAGCGGCACGCCGGCATTTCCGAACGCAAACAGCGGCAGGATCGCGAAACTGACGATTGGGTGCAGATCATGTTCTAGCCCTTTTGCAAGGGACGTACCCTTCGCGTTTGGCACCAGCGGGATCGCAAAGCCCAGCGCCACACCCGCAAGCGTGGCATGCACGCCGGATTTCAGAACCGCCAGCCACAAGATGAAGCCGACCAGCAGATACGCCGTCAGGTTGGACACGCCGCGCAGGTTCATCACGGCCAGCGCGCTGAGGCAAAGCGCAGCAATTGACAGCGCATAGAGCGACAGGTTGGACGTGTAGAACAGCGCGATGATCACGATCGCCGCAAGGTCATCGACCACCGCCAAGGTTAACAGGAAGGTCTTCAGATGACTGGGCACGCGATCTCCGAACAGGCTGAGCACCCCCAGCGCAAATGCGATGTCCGTCGCCGCCGGAATGGCCCAGCCCTGCGCCTCAAGGCTATCAATCCCGACCACGCCCAGAAAAATCAGCGCGGGCATCGTGATGCCGCCGATGGCACCATACACGGGCAGAGAAGCCTGTCGCCAACTGGACAGGCTGCCCTCTTTGATCTCGCGTTTGATTTCCAGCGCGACCAGCAGGAAAAACACCGCCATAAGCCCGTCATTGATCCACAAGATCAAAGGCTTCGAAACCGCAAGCTCTCCGATCGCCCAGGTGGCTTTCGTTGTCAGCATCGCATCGTAGTAGGGCTGCAACGCCGGCGTATTCTCAAACACAAGTCCCGCCACTGCAGCCAAAGCAAGCGCAATGCCAGCCGCCAGAGTTGGATCAAGACCTACAACTTTTTTCATGTGATTTCCCCGCGAAGTATCGTTTGCCTACATGTGATACGCAGACACCGCGCTTCAAGATCACTTTTCTGATTATTTTCCTCGGAAAACAAAAAAAGCGCCCCATACAGGGCGCTTTCTTAAGTCGTCTAAGGCGCTTAGTTACGCGTGGATCGCACCGTCGCCGCAGGCCAAAGCTGCTTCACGCACTGCTTCCGAGAAGGTCGGGTGGGCGTGGCAGGTGCGGGCCAGATCTTCGGCCGAGCCGCCGTATTCCATCAGCACGCAGGCTTCGTGGATCAGCTCGCCAGCGGCGGGGCCCATGATGTGGACGCCCAGCACGCGGTCGGTTGCCTTGTCGGCCAGAATCTTCACGAAGCCATCGCCCATGAACACAGCCTTCGCACGGCCGTTGCCCATGAAGCTAAACTTGCCGACTTTGTAGTCAACGCCAGCTTCTTTCAGCTCCTGTTCGGTCTTACCAACCGATGCGACCTCGGGCGAGGTGTAGATCACGCCGGGGATCACGTCATAGTTCACGTGGCCCGCCTGACCGGCGATGCTTTCAGCAGCGGCCATACCTTCGTCTTCCGCCTTGTGGGCCAGCATCGGACCTTCGGTCACGTCGCCGATCGCCCAGATGCCGGGAACCGAGGTTTTCCAGTGGTCGGTGGCGATCTGACCGCGTTCGGTCATCTTCACGCCAGCGGCTTCCAGACCCAGACCGTCTACGAACGGACGACGACCCGTGGCAACAAGCACCACATCGGCATCGATCGAATGTTCGCTGTCATCCTTGCGCAGCTTGTAGTTCACAGTCGCCTTGGTCTTCTTGGCGTCCACGTTCTGAACGGCAGCGCCCATGATGAAGTTCAGGCCCTGCTTTTTCAGCGTGCGCTGGAAGGTCTTCTGGATGTCTTTGTCCATGCCAGGGGTGATGTCGTCGAGGAATTCAACAACAGTCACTTCCGACCCCAGACGTGCATAGACCGAGCCCATTTCCAGACCGATCACGCCCGCGCCGATGACAACCATCTTCTTCGGGATTTTCGGCAGCTCAAGCGCGCCGGTCGAGGTCACGACGACTTTCTCGTCCACTTCAACACCCGGCAGGCTCGACGGCTCGGACCCCGAGGCGATCACGATGTGCTTGGCGTTGTGCACATCGTCGCCCACCTTGACCTGACCAGCCGCTGGGATCGACCCCCAACCTTTCAGCCAGTCCACTTTGTTCTTCTTGAACAGGAACTCGATGCCCTTGGTGTTCTGACCGATGACGTCGTCCTTATAGGCCAGCATCTCTTTCCAATCGACCGAGGGGCTTTTGCCCTTCAGGCCCATCTTGGCGAAGTTATGCTCGGCTTCGTGCAGGCTGTGCGACGCGTGCAGCAGCGCCTTCGAGGGGATACAGCCCACGTTCAGGCAAGTGCCACCCAAGGTCTCGCGACCCTCGACACATGCGGTTTTCAGGCCCAGCTGGGCACAACGGATGGCGCATACATAGCCGCCCGGGCCACCACCGATTACGATTACGTCATATTGGGACATGGAATCCTCCTTGGGAGTTATGGCTCAAGAATAGTGGAAAGCAGGCAGTCATTCATGCGCAAATAACCTGCGATGTTGTGACTACCTATGGGGTGTGAATACAACGCAACCTGGGGCAAGTGACCCAGCCGCTTGGCTTGCGAGGCATCTGTTTCGTTTTTCGCGCCAAAATGAATATCGCTGGGCACCGGCGGTAGTTCCGCCAAAGAATGGGCCAAATCATTGTCCGGCGCGCGCAGTTTAAAGTTTCTAGACCGGGGAAGAATCTGGCTGAACTTTACAAAGACATCACGCGTGATGTGTGTTTGTGGACAGTATGCCACGACTTTATCTGCCTTCATTGCGGCCCCTGCAAGCAAGGCAGCATAACCTCCGGCGCTGCAACCAATCGCGATCCAGGGCCGCGGGAGATCTTTGAAGGCATTGGCGAGAGCCCTGAACGCTTCAATCCGAGTGCTGCCCAACCCCTCAAGCCCGTGCTGATACCAGCATTGCGCATAGTCCTTAACGTAGACCTTGCAATAAGGAATACCTGCCAACAAGCCGCCGAACTCGATATCAGTACGGTCGCCGTGAGCTTGCAGCCCTGCAAAGGAAAAAATAGTGCCCTTTGCACTTGGGGCCTTCTCAAACACAACGGGAACATATTGATCGCCGTTCTTACCACGGGGCAAGATGGGACCATGAAATCGGACGATCTCGGCATGCAGATCGGCGACGATCTGATGACTGCGACGCAAGCGGCGGTTCAGTGTAGCCATTTCAAGTTTTGGCTGCGCATGGTCTGACATGAGCTGAGTAACTCCGAGATAAGCATCTATGCGGCGGCAAGGTTTCCCAGCTTCGCAATACGAGAGCGCCAAGGATACAGGCCGAATGCCGTTACGGTTCGCTCCTTTAAACCGGGGTCAGCAGCTTCACATTCACATTGATGACGCCGTCACGCTCCATATGCATGGCCAGTTCCTCGGAGTCGAAGAAGGCGCGTGCCCGGTCGAGGTCCAGAACCTGGAACAGGGCCACTGCGTGGTTGTCCTGATCCGGGTCTTTCCAGACGTGCAATGTTTTGAGGCCAACAGCTTTGCGGTTGAAACGGTCCTGTTTGAAGACGGTGTACCACGCGTCGAAATCCGCCACGTCAGCTTGCCAGAGTACATGGGTTGCCATGGTCAGAAACTCCCTCTGTGTGTGTGGCGACGTTAGCACGCGATAGCATGCCGGTCTTTGACCTAAGTCGTGCGCCGGAAACAGGATGCTGGCGCGCCCGACCAGTGCCGAGCGCGCCAAGGTTCATTACAGATCCATCAGCAGGCGGCGCGGATCTTCCAGAGCTTCTTTCACGCGCACCAGGAAGGTCACGGCGCCTTTGCCGTCAACGATGCGGTGGTCATAGCTCAGCGCCAGATACATCATCGGGCGGATGACAACCTGACCGTTGATCGCCATCGGGCGGTCTTGGATCTTGTGCATGCCAAGGATACCCGACTGCGGCGGGTTCAGGATCGGCGACGACATCAGCGAGCCATAGACACCACCGTTCGAGATGGTGAAGGTGCCGCCCTGCATTTCTTCCATGCTGAGCTTGCCGTCACGGGCGCGGCGGCCTTTTTCGGCGATGGCTTTCTCGATCTCGGCGAAGGACATGCTGTCGGCATCGTTGATGACCGGAACCACAAGACCAGTGGGTGTACCAGCGGCGATGCCCATGTTCACATAGTTCTTGTAAACGATGTCGGTGCCGTCGATCTCGGCGTTCACTTCCGGCACTTCTTTCAGCGCGTGGCAGCAAGCCTTGGTGAAGAACGACATGAAGCCCAGACGGACGCCGTGCTTCTTCTCGAACAGGTCTTTGTACTCTTTGCGCAGAGCCATCGTTTCCGTCATGTCCACCTCGTTATAGGTGGTCAGCATGGCGGCAGTGTTCTGGCTGTCTTTCAGGCGGCGCGCGATGGTCTGACGCAAGCGCGTCATTTTCACACGCTCTTCGCGCGATGCATCGCCAGCGGCACGCGGAGCAGCCGGGGCCGGTGCAGCGGTTTTCGGCGCGGCCAAGGCGGCAGCAACGTCGTGCTTCATCACGCGACCGTCACGACCGGTGCCCTGCACGTCGGCGGGGTTCAGGCCAGCTTCTGCCATGGCTTTCTTGGCCGAGGGCGCGTCTTCCACGTCCTTGCCAGCCGCCGCAGGTGCAGCAGCCGCGGCAGGCGCAGCAGTCGGAGCGGCGGCTACCGCACCGCCGGAAGACAAGACGGCCAGTTTGGCCGACGCGTCAACGGTGGTGCCTTCAGGGGCCAGGATCTCAGCCAGAACGCCAGCGGCGGGGGCCGGGACCTCAACCGACACCTTGTCGGTTTCCAGCTCGCACAGCATTTCGTCCTGCGCAACAGCGTCGCCAACCTGCTTGAACCAGGTCGATACGGTGGCTTCCGACACGCTTTCGCCCAGCGCCGGAACCATGACGTCAACAGCTTGGCCAGCGTCACCCGCAGGGGCAGCCTCAGCAGCGGCAGGTGCCGGAGCGGCCCCTTCGCCTTCACCGATCATGGCCAGCAGCGCATCAACACCAACGGTCTCACCTTCGGCGGCGACGATCTCGCCCAGCGTACCAGCGGCAGGCGACGGTACTTCGACGGTCACTTTATCGGTTTCCAGCTCGCAGAGCATCTCGTCTACGGCAACGGCGTCGCCGGGTTTCTTGAACCATGTTGCGACCGTGGCTTCGGTCACGCTTTCGCCCAGCGTGGGGACACGTACTTCAATGCTCATGGCTTATTTCCCTTCAATAGTCAGCGCGGCATCCACCAACGCTTCTTGTTGTGCTTTGTGGGTCGATGCCAGACCCGTTGCGGGCGAGGCTGCCGCCGGACGACCGGCATAGACCGGACGCGTGTGTTTCGCGCCGATGCGGGTCAGCACCCATTCGATATTCGGTTCGACAAAGGACCAGGCGCCCTGGTTCTTCGGTTCTTCCTGACACCAGACGATCTCTGCTTGCTTGAAGCGTTCCAGTTCCTTGACGCAGGACATGGCCGGGAACGGATAGAACTGCTCAAGGCGCAGGATATAGACGTCGTTGATGCCGCGCTTATCGCGCTCTTCCAGCAGGTCGTAGTAAACCTTGCCCGAACACATGACGACGCGCTTGATCTTGTCGTCCTTGACCAGCTTGGCGTCCGAACGGCCCGTGCCGTTGTCACGATCGCCATCATCCCACAATACGCGGTGGAAGCTGGAACCTTCGGTGAAGTCCTTGGCGTCCGACACGCACAGCTTGTGGCGCAGAAGCGATTTCGGCGTCATCATGATCAAAGGCTTACGATAGCCGCGATGCAGCTGACGGCGCAGAATGTGGAAATAGTTGGCCGGGGTCGAGCAGTTCGCCACGATCCAGTTGTCACCACCACACATCTGCAGGAAACGCTCCAGGCGGGCCGAGCTGTGTTCCGGACCCTGCCCTTCGAAACCGTGCGGCAGAAGGACGGTCAGACCGGACATACGCAGCCATTTGCTTTCACCCGACGAGATGAACTGATCGAACATGATCTGCGCACCGTTGGCAAAGTCGCCAAACTGGGCTTCCCACATCACCAGCGCGTTGGGTTCAGCCAGCGAATAGCCATATTCAAAGCCCAGCACCGCGTATTCCGACAGCATCGAGTCGATAACCTCGTAATGGGCCTGACCCTCGCGGATATTGTTCAGCGGATAGTAACGCTCTTCGTTTTCCTGGTTGATCAGACCCGAGTGGCGCTGCGAGAACGTGCCGCGCGTACAGTCCTGACCGGCCAGACGGACCGGGAAGCCTTCGGTCAGCAGCGAGCCAAAGGCCAGTGCTTCTGCGGTTGCCCAGTCAAAGCCAGTGCCGCTTTCAAACATCTTGGCTTTGGTGTCCAGAAGACGACCAACCGTCTTGTGCATCGGGAAGCCGTCCGGTGCGGTCGACAGCGCTTTGCCAACTTCTTGGAAGGTCTCGGTCGAGATATCGGTCTTGCCACGCTGATACTCGTCGCTGTTGCGATCAAGGTGCGACCAGCGCCCGTCCAGCCAGTCGGCCTTGTTCGGCTTATAGTCTTTCCCAGCTTCGAACTCTTCGTTCATGTGGGCCTGGAAGGCCGCTTTCATGTCCTCGATTTCGCCTTCCGGGATCAGGCCATCCTTGACCAGACGCTCGGTATACAGCTGCAGCGTGGTCTTATGTTTCTTGATGTTCTTGTACATCATCGGGTTGGTGAACATCGGCTCGTCGCCTTCGTTGTGACCAAACCGGCGATAGCAGAAGATGTCCAGAACCACGTCTTTGTGGAACTTCTGACGGAACTCGGTCGCGACGCGAGCAGCGTGCACCACAGCTTCCGGGTCGTCGCCGTTTACGTGGAAGATCGGGGCTTCCACCATCAGGGCGATGTCCGTCGGATAAGGTGACGAGCGCGAGAAGTGCGGCGCGGTGGTGAAGCCGATCTGGTTGTTCACCACGATATGCATCGTGCCGCCGGTCTTGTGACCGACCAGACCCGACAGGCCAAAGCCTTCGGCCACGACGCCCTGACCCGCAAAGGCCGCATCACCGTGCAGCAGGATCGGCAGAACCTGATCGCGATCCACGTCGTTCATCTGTTCCTGCTTGGCGCGAACCTTACCCAGAACAACCGGGTTCACGGCTTCAAGGTGTGACGGGTTCGCGGTCAGCGACAGGTGGACCTTGTTGTCGTCGAACTCGCGGTCCGACGAGGCGCCAAGGTGGTATTTCACGTCGCCCGAGCCGTCGACTTCCTCCGGCTTGAAGCTGCCGCCCTGGAATTCGTTGAAGATCGCGCGGTACGGCTTCTGCATCACGTTGGCCAGAACCGACAGGCGGCCACGGTGGGGCATGCCGATGACGATTTCTTTCAGGCCCAGCTGACCGCCGCGCTTGATGATCTGTTCCATCGCCGGGATCAGCGCTTCACCACCATCAAGGCCGAAACGCTTGGTGCCCATGTATTTCACGTGCAGGAATTTCTCGAAGCCCTCGGCCTCAACCAGCTTGTTCAGGATCGCCTTACGGCCTTCCTGCGTAAAGCGGATTTCCTTGTCGAACCCTTCGATGCGTTCTTTCAGCCAGCCAGCTTCTTCCGGGTTCGAGATGTGCATGTATTGCAGCGCAAAGGTGCCGCAATAGGTGCGCTTCACGATGTCGAGGATCTGACGGATCGACGCGACCTCAAGCCCCAGAACATTGTCGATGAAGATCGGGCGATCCATGTCGGCATCGGTGAAGCCGTAGGACGCAGGGTCCAGTTCAGGATGGGGAACGCGCTGCTGCATGCCCAGCGGGTCCAGATCCGCAACAAGGTGACCACGGATACGATACGCGCGGATCAGCATCAGCGCGCGGATCGAATCCAGCACCGCGCGTTTCACCTGACCGTCCGACAGCGATACGCCCTTTTCAGCGGCTTTCGCTTCGATCTTCTTGGCAGCCGCCTTACCTTCTTCGGCAGGGGCTTCGGGCCATTGACCGTCCAGCGCATGCACCCGATCCCCATCCGGCATCGGAGGCCAGTCACCGCGCGCCCAGCTGGGGCCTGCGGCCTCGGCGGTTACGTCGCGGGCGTCATCCCCAAGCTCTGCGAAAAACGCATGCCATGCGGCGTCAACTGCGTTGGGATCCTTCACATACTGGGCGTAAAGCTGCTCTAGATACTCGGCATTGTGGCCTTGCATGAAGCTGGACGCGTGGAAGATGTCGTTGGGGCTCTGGTCGTTCATTGGGTCACCTGAGAATTTGAAAACGCGCGCCCCAAGGGATTGGGGCGCGCGATGAGAGTATTAGCCGATTGCCTTCAGAACGGCCTCGCCCAGCGTGGCGGGGCTGTCTGCAACAACGATGCCAGCCGAGCGCATGGCTTCGATCTTGTCTTCGGCACCGCCTTTACCACCGGCAACAATCGCGCCAGCGTGGCCCATGCGGCGGCCCGGAGGTGCCGTACGGCCAGCGATGAAGCCAGCGACCGGCTTCCAGCGGCCCTTCTTCTTCTGTTCGGCCAGGAATTCAGCAGCTTCTTCTTCTGCCGAACCACCGATTTCACCGATCATGATGATCGACTGGGTCTCGTCGTCGTCCAGGAACATGTCCAGTACGTCGATGTGCTCGGTACCTTTGATGGGGTCACCACCGATACCAACCGCAGTCGACTGGCCCAGACCGATGTCCGAAGTCTGTTTCACAGCTTCATAGGTCAGCGTACCCGAGCGCGACACAACGCCAACCGAACCACGCTTGTGGATGTGGCCAGGCATAATGCCGATCTTACAGGCGTCCGGCGTGATGACACCGGGGCAGTTCGGGCCGATCAGGCGCGAGGCCGAGCCTTCCAGAGCGCGCTGTACCTTCATCATGTCCAGCACCGGAATGCCTTCGGTGATGCAGACGATCAGTTCCATCTCTGCGTCGATCGCTTCCAGGATCGAATCCGCAGCGAAGGGCGGCGGCACATAAATTACAGAAGCGTTGGCTTCGGTGACGTGCTTGGCTTCGTGAACCGAGTTGAAGATCGGCAGGTCCAGATGCGTCTGGCCACCTTTGCCCGGCGTTACACCGCCGACCATTTTGGTGCCATATGCAATGGCCTGTTCCGAGTGAAAGGTACCCTGCGAGCCGGTCAGACCCTGACAGATGACCTTGGTGTTTTCGTCAATAAGAACTGCCATTGTCTTAGCCTTTCACCGCTTTCACGATTTTCTCTGCACCGTCCGACAGGTTGTCGGCTGCGATCACATCAACGTCCGAGTTGTTGATGATGTCTTTACCGGCTTCCACGTTGGTACCTTCCAGACGCACGACCAGCGGAACCTGCAGGCCCACTTCTTTCACGGCTGCAACCACGCCCTCGGCGATGACGTCACAGCGCATGATGCCGCCGAAGATGTTCACAAGGATGCCCTTTACGTTCGGGTCCGAGGTGATGATCTTGAAGGCTTCGGTCACTTTCTCTTTGGTGGCGCCGCCACCAACGTCCAGGAAGTTGGCCGGTTCAGCGCCGTACAGCTTGATGATGTCCATGGTGGCCATAGCCAGACCAGCACCGTTCACCATGCAGCCGATTTCACCGTCCAGAGCGATGTAGTTCAGGTCGTATTTCGACGCTTCCAGCTCTTTCGGGTCTTCTTCGGTGACGTCGCGCAGCTCGGCGATGTCTTGGTGGCGGTAAACAGCGTTGCCGTCGAAGCCAACCTTGGCGTCCAGAACTTTCAGGTCGCCGCCATCGGTGATGATCAGCGGGTTGATTTCCAGCATCTCCATATCTTTCTCAACGAAAGCTTGGTAGAGCTTGCCCATCAGTGCCACACACTGCTTGACCTGAGCGCCTTCCAGGCCCAGCGAGAATGCAATGCGGCGGCCGTGGTAGGCTTGATAGCCGGTGGCCGGATCAACCGAGAAGCTCAGGATCTTTTCGGGGGTGGCGGCTGCCACTTCCTCGATGTCCATGCCGCCTTCGGTCGAGCATACGAACGAAATACGCGAGGTCTGGCGGTCAACCAGCAGCGCCAGGTACAGCTCACGCTCGATGCCGGAGCCGGCTTCGATGTAGATGCGGTTAACCTGCTTGCCGGCCGGGCCGGTCTGGTGGGTCACAAGGGTGCGGCCCAGCATCTTCTTGGCTTCTTCAGCGGCTTCTTCCACCGACTTGGTCAGGCGGACACCGCCCTTTTCGCCAGCGTCAGCTTCCTTGAAGGAACCTTTGCCGCGGCCACCTGCGTGGATTTGCGCTTTGACCACCCAAAGCGGTCCGTCGAGTTCACCTGCGGCGGTTTTGGCATCTTCTGCTTTCAGTACAACGCGGCCGTCCGAAACGGGTGCGCCGTAGGATTTCAGAAGGGCCTTCGCCTGGTATTCATGAATGTTCATGAAATCATCCTATCCAGTTGGTCCATTGGGTCTTGGACAAAATGCACAGGTGAAGCAGAAGGCCGAAACGTTTTTTGCAAATTTGGGCGATTTTTTGGTGAAGACGCCGTTTTTGTGATCACACCTCAAAATGTGTGATCACAAATCATTAAGTTTCAGCAAATCAGTCCGATTGCGAATCTTATTTCATCGCGAGCGACACCTGACCCGGCACACGCGTTTTTCGATTTTCGGATAGCACCGCAAGAGGGCGCTGATCGCTTTACAATTGCTGGCATCTCTGCCTCAGTGGCAGATGAAAAGCCCATTGCCCGAGTGATCCTGAATGCCCGAACACAGCTGGTCCGTCGTCTCAACCGTGCGCGAGCCGCTACAGCTTGTTCTCGCTTTTGCGTGCCATCACTTAAGCCTTGGCGCACAGACAGTACACCTTTTCTTCGACGACCCCGACGACCCGGCCGCCCCCGTCTTGGCGGCGATCCCCGGGGTTGAAGTCACCTTGTGCGACGCCGCTCATTGGACCGCCTCCGAGCTTGGAAAACGCCCCGCATGGCAGACGAGGCGCCAAACGCTGAACGCCAATCTGGTGGCGCGAAAACAGCAGACCGACTGGTTGCTGCATGTCGATGCGGACGAGTTTTTGTGGGCGCCCGATGGCATCGAGGCCGACCTGGCACAGACCGACACCTGGCTGCATATTCCCAATCTGGAACGCGTCTGGACCGCACCCGAAGATGGAATCTTCGACGGGATATTCCGCGCGCCGGGCCTGCCACGCGAGGTGCGTGAGCAGGTGTATGGCTTTCGCAACTCTTATCTACAAAACGGCCTGTCGGGCCATACGTCGGGCAAGACGATGGCGCGGTTATCAGCGCAAAAATTCATCGGGATCCATGCCATCAAAGAACAGTTCCACGGCGAGGTGTCGCCCGGCAAAACCACCGCAAACGCGCGGATTTTGCACTTTGACGGCATAACGGCCCGCCATTGGTTACTCAAATCTCTGCGCTATGCTGTGCAGGGCAAGGCGCTGCTGCACTCGCTTCACAAACGACGCCGGATCGGGATCGAGCGGGTGATGAATGCGGACGATCCCCTTGCGACGGGGCTTGCCCTTCACGCCGAGATCTTTCGCCTGTCTGACGAGCAGCAAAAGCTTCTTCGGGCGCAGGACGCACTGCTGACCCGCCCGCTTCACCTTGAACAAACGGTGGCGACCTACGCACCGGATTTGCCAATCGACTTCTCATCCACGCAGTTTGACGCCCCCTTGGCGCCCGCGCTGGACGAAATCCTCAAGAAAATCCGCAAGTAGGCGCAAAAAAAAATTGCGCCGCTCGGTGTGAGCGGCGCAACGTCTTAATCATCAGTCAGAACTGGGCTTATGCCAGCGAGCTGTCAATGCCCTTACAGGCTTCGACCAGACCCTTCACCGCGTCGACCGATTTGTCGAACATGGCTTGCTCTTCTTTGTTCAGCTCGATGTCGATGACTTTCTCGATGCCGTTGCCGCCGATGATTGTCGGAACGCCCACATAGAAACCGTCCAGGCCGTATGCGCCGTCAACATAAGCGGCACACGGCAGCAGACGTTTCTGGTCGTTCAAGTAAGCCTGAGCCATTTCGATCGCCGAAGCAGCCGGGGCATAGTAAGCCGAACCGGTTTTCAGCAGGCCAACGATCTCGGCGCCACCGTCACGGGTGCGCTGAACGATGGCGTCCAGTTTCTCTTGGCTGGTCCAGCCCATTTTCACCAGATCCGGCAGCGGGATGCCGCCAACGGTCGAGTAACGGGTCAGCGGAACCATGGTGTCGCCGTGGCCGCCCAGAACGAAGGCGGTGACGTCGCGCATGGACACGTCGAATTCGACCGACAGGAAGTGACGGAAGCGTGCCGAGTCCAGAACGCCAGCCATGCCAACCACTTTGTTGTGCGGCAGGCCCGAGAACTCGCGCAGCGCCCAAACCATGGCGTCCAGCGGGTTGGTGATGCAGATCACGAATGCGTTCGGGGCGTGCTCTTTGATGCCTTCGCCGACCGACTTCATGACTTTCAGGTTGATGCCCAGCAGGTCATCGCGGCTCATGCCCGGCTTGCGCGGAACACCGGCGGTGACGATGCAGACGTCTGCGCCAGCAATATCTTCGTAGGATGTGGTGCCCGACAGTGCTGCATCGAACCCTTCAACGGGGCCGCTTTCTGCGATGTCGAGTGCTTTACCCTGAGGGATGCCGTCCGCAATATCAAAGAGGACAACGTCGCCCATTTCTTTCAGTGCAGCAAGGTGAGCAAGGGTGCCACCGATCATGCCGCTACCGATAAGCGCAATCTTGGGTCTGGCCATGAGTGTGATCTCCGATCAGTTGTTTTCGGGCGCATGCCTAGTCCGAAAGTGCCTTTCGCGCAAGGGCGCTGCGCTGCGGCGTCAGGGATGACTTGCAACCGAATGCGACACGCGATAGCGCTAAAGCGCCCATTTTCCAGACTTTTGAAGGATGTCACATGCCCGAGGTTCTGGACCTCACTTTCTTTACCTTTGCCATCCCGGCAGTGATTTTTGCAGGGATTTCCAAGGGTGGCTTCGGGTCAGGGGCCGCATTTGCGGCGACCCCTTTGCTTGCGCTGATTCTGGACCCGGGCGCCGCGATTGGCCTGATGCTGCCGCTTCTGATGCTGATGGATGTAACCGCCCTGAAACCCTATTGGCGCAAATGGGATACGCCCTCGGCCTGGGCCTTGGTACTGGGGGCGGTGCCGGGCGTGGCGCTGGGGGCGGCGCTTTACACGGTTGCCAACCCAGACGTGTTTCGGCTGTTGATCGGTTCGATCGCGGTTGGGTTCGTGGCCTTCCAGCTGGCGCGTGCGAACGGGTTGATCCCGCCTGCTCCGCGCCCGATGTCAGGCAAATTGGGCGCCTTTTGGGGGGCCATCGCCGGCTTCACCAGCTTCATAAGCCACGCCGGCGGCCCGCCTGCCGCAGTCTATCTTCTGTCCCGCAAGCTGGACAAAACCACCTTCCAATCCACGACCGTCATCGTCTTCTGGGCCATCAATCTGCTGAAGTTCATCCCCTATTTCGCCTTGGGGATCTTCACATGGCAAACGGCAAAGGCTGATCTTCTGCTGATCCCCTTTGCCGTGCTGGGCGTCTGGATCGGGGTGCATCTGCACCACAAAATGTCTGAACGACTGTTCTTCGGCTTCACCTATCTGTTCCTGATCCTGACCGGAACGAAACTGATCTGGGAAGGTCTGACCTAAACCGGATCACCCAGCCGTGCCGGAGTCAGCTCTTCATCCAGCTTCTCGTATCCCTGCCCAGCCGCGACCAGACAGGTCATGCCATTGGGCATCGTCACAGTGATCGTCCATGTGCCGGTTTCATCCGAGGCGAAGACCTCGACCACTTGCCGGTCGCCAGCAAGTCCGATGGATTGCCGCGTTTCGCCATAACTTTCGGCCAGACGTTGCATCACTTGGGCGCGCTCGGCGCATTTGGCGGCGCCCTGCGCCTGCAATTGTCCGGCTGACAGAAGGATTGCGCCGACACCAAGTCCAAGGGCCAGAATGTCCTGTTTCATGGATCTGTCCTTTCAGTTGGGCCGCTCTGCCGGGCCAACCGGCGCACCGGCGGCATCAGGGCCGTGTTCACTCTGGTGCCGATCTGCATCCCATTGCATCAGTGGCCAACCGTGGGCCCTCCCGTCATTCGGCATCTCAGGTAAAAGCCTGCGCCCATGGGCCAAAGAACTGGTTAACGCGCCGCGCCTAGACCTGCGCAACCATGAACCCTACGTAAAATTTCTGCATTGCGGCAAAGTTTGCCTTGCGAATTGGTGCGCAAATGTGGTCCCTTGCGCAACAATATTGCGGAGACACAGAATCATGACCACACGCCCCTATCGTTCCGTCCTCTACATCCCCGGCTCGAAAGAGCGTGCGCTAGAGAAAGCCCGCGGCCTTGCCGCTGACGCGATCATTTTCGACCTTGAAGATGCCGTTGCCCCCGACGCCAAAGTCGAGGCCCGCGCCATTCTGAAAGCCGAGTTGGATAAAGGCGGTTATGGCAACCGCGCCAAGATCGTCCGTATCAACGGGTTCGACACCGAATGGGGCAAAGATGATGTAGCTGCCTTTGTGGGCGCAGACATCGACGCGATCCTGATGCCGAAAGTTGGCTCGGCCGCGCAGCTGGACGAACTGGCCGCACTGATCCCCGACGTCGACCTCTGGGCGATGATGGAGACCCCGATCGGCATGCTGAACGCCGCCGAGATCGCCGCCCACCCCCGCCTGAAGGGCTTTGTCTTGGGCACGAACGATCTGGCGAAAGAGCTGAACACCCGTTTCCGCGCCGACCGTCTGCCGATGATGGGCGGGCTGCATATGTGTCTGATCGCCGCCAAGGCCCACGGCGTTGTGATCGTCGACGGCGTGTACAACGCATTCAAAGATGAAGACGGGCTGAAAGCCGAATGTGATCAGGGCCGTGACATGGGCATGGATGGCAAGACGCTGATCCACCCGGCACAGTTGGACATTGCCAACGCCGCTTTCGCGCCGTCCGAGGCTGAAATCGATCTGGCCAAACGCCAGATTGCTGCGTTCGAAGAAGCCGAAGCCTCCGGCCAAGGCGTTGCGGTTGTGGATGGTAAAATCGTCGAAAACCTGCATGTTGAGACAGCAAAATCCATTCTCGCCAAAGCCGACGCCATCGCCGTGATGGAGGGCTAAGGCCCCTCTAAAGGAACCTCGCCATGACGTTGCTGATCGCCGGACTTGCCCTGTGGTATGTCGGACATTTCTGGAAACGCGCCCTGCCCGCTGCCCACGAAAACATGGGGCCGCGGGCTAAGGGAGTATCCGCGCTTGTGATCCTGATCAGCGTGGTCTTCATGGTGATCGGGTATCGCGCGACGGAAAGCTTCGACGTGCACACCTACCCGCCCGCGTTGCGGCACGTGAACAACCTGATGGTCCTGTTCGCCCTCTACTTCATGAGCCCCGGCCCATCGAAGGGCGCCCTCTTTTACAAGATGCGCCACCCGATGCTGACCGGCTTCATCCTGTGGTCCGTGGCGCATATCATGGTGAACCCCGATCTGGCGTCGATGATCCTGTTCGGGGTTCTGACGGTCTGGGCAGTGCTGGAAATCATCGTGATCAACCGCGCGGAACCCGACTGGCAACCGAACCCGAAAGGCACCGTCGCCAAGGATGCCATGTTCTTCGTCGCCTCGATCATCCTGCTGGCGATCATCGGATATATTCACGGGCTGATCGGCCCGACCCCATTCGGCACGTAGCCCGGCTTACGCGCTTAAAACAAATTCGGCGGGCAGCCCCTGCGCCCGCCTCGACACTTGGAGAGCTTTGATGGCCAAAACCAATCCCGGACGCTTCTTTGAAGATTACAAGCTGGGCGACGTGATCGACCACGCCGTGCCGCGCACTGTGGCCGAGGGCGAACGCGCCCTCTATCACGCGCTCTACCCTGCCCGTCATGCGCTGTATTCCTCGGATGAATTTGCAGGTGCCTGCGGGCTGGAAGGTTCGCCCATCGACGACCTGATCGCGTTCCACGTGGTGTTTGGCAAAACCGTGCCGGATATCTCGCTGAACGCTGTTGCGAACCTTGGCTATGCCGAAGGCCGCTGGCTGAAGCCCGTCTATCCCGGCGACACGCTGCGCTCGCAATCCGAGGTGATCGGGCTGAAGCAAAACTCGAACGGGAAGTCGGGTGTCGTTTGGGTCCGCACGCGTGGGTTCAACCAGATGGGCGAACCGGTGATGGAATATGTCCGCTGGGTGATGGTGCGCAAAGGCGACCTGGACGCCCCCGCGCCCGAGACCGTGATCCCCGAGCTGAAAGGCGTGCTGGAAGCATCCGACCTGTCGATCCCCGAAGGTCTGTCGTTCGAGGACTACGATTTCACGCTGGCGGGCGAGCCGCATCGCTGGGGCGACTACGAGGTCGGCGAAAAGATCGATCACGTGGACGGCGTGACGGTCGAAGAAGCCGAGCACATGATGGCGACCCGCCTGTGGCAGAACACCGCGAAGGTGCATTTCGACGCCACCTTCCGCCCGGACGGTCAGCGCCTGATCTACGGTGGCCACGTGATCTCGATGGCGCGTGCTCTGTCGTTCAACGGCTTGGCTAACGCGCAGATGATCGTCGGTCTGAACGGTGGCGCACACGCAAATCCCTGCTTCTCGGGCGATACGATCCGTGCATGGTCCGAGGTGCTGGACAAGGCTGACACCGACGCCCCGGGCGTGGGTGCTGTGCGCCTGCGTCTGGTCGCCGTCAAACACGGCGCGCCCGAATTTGCCCTGAAAGGCGACGACGGCAAATACCTGCCCGAGGTCATGCTGGATCTCGACTATTGGGCGCTTATGCCGAAGTAAGATGTCTGGCGGCGGGACGTCTTTGAGACGCCCCGCTACTTCCCAAACACATGCCCTAGGGACAAATATCAGCAGGAATCTTGCGCGCGCCGCTCCTTTTCCGACTATAAACGTCGGGATACAATGGCATACAAATCTGTGATCACATATCCAAAAACTGTGATCACAAGCCCCCAAAAACACCCCCGTTAGCGCAAAATTCCCGACTTTCGGGTCGCTTCTTGCGTGACTCAGTGCCGCAAAAGGCGCTATTCCTGTCGCAAAGTCGAAACAGACAGAAGGAGGCCGCCATGGCCGACGTGAACAGAGGCAACCGTCCTCTTTCTCCGCATCTGCAAGTATACCGCCCGCAGCTGACCTCCATCACCTCGATCTTCGCCCGGATCACCGGGGTCGCCCTGCTGGGTGCTGCGATCTTGGTCGCATGGTGGTTCTTCGCCGCGTCGCTGGGTGCAGGATATTATGATGTTGTGAACGGTCTGATGACCTCGTTCGTCGGGGACGTGATCATGTTCTTGGCACTCTGGGCGCTGTGCTACCACGCACTGTCCGGCCTGCGTCACCTGATCTGGGACATTGGCATCGGCCTTGAGGTCGAAACCGCCGAGAAAATGGGCATTGGCGTCATCGTCGGGTCCGTCGTTCTGGCGATTATCGTCGCCCTGATCGTGTAAGGAGCCCGCTATGCAATATATGACTGACCGCAAACGCGCCGTGGGCAAAGGTTCTTCGGGTTCGGGTACGGAACATTTCTGGGGACAGGCCATCTCGGCTGTTGGTCTTCTGATCCTGATGCCGCTGTTCGCACTGACCTTCGGCTGCGCCCTTGGCCTGCCCTATGAAGAAGCAATCGCTTATTATCAGCGCCCCTTCCCCGCAATTGTCGCCGCAATGACGCTTGTTGTGTCGATGGTTCACTTCCGTCACGGCATTCAGGTTGTGATCGAGGATTATTCGCGCGGCGTGACCAAGAAAGTCTTGGTCGTTGCTTGCACCGCAGTGGCCTACACCGTTCTGGCAATTGGCCTTTATGGCCTCGGCCGCATCGCCTTTTAAGACCGGAGAGCACCCAAAATGGCAGCTTACGAATACGAAACACACGAATATGACGTGGTCGTGGTCGGCGCCGGTGGCGCTGGTCTGCGGGCCACGCTTGGCATGGCCGAACAGGGCTTGCGCACCGCTTGTGTGACCAAAGTTTTCCCGACCCGCTCGCACACCGTTGCGGCACAGGGCGGCATCGCCGCGTCCCTGTCCAACATGGGCCCGGACAACTGGCAGTGGCACATGTACGACACCGTGAAGGGCTCGGACTGGCTGGGCGACACGGACGCGATGGAATATCTGGCCCGCGAGGCGCCCAAAGCGGTGTACGAGCTGGAGCATTACGGCGTTCCCTTCTCGCGCACCGAAGAAGGCAAGATCTATCAGCGCCCGTTCGGCGGCCACACCACCGAATTTGGTGAAGGCCCCGCGGTACAGCGTACCTGCGCCGCCGCTGACCGGACCGGTCACGCAATCCTGCACACGCTTTACGGCCAATCGGTCAAGAACAACGCTGAATTCTACATCGAGTACTTCGCCGTAGACCTGATCATGTCGGAAGACGGTCAGTGTCAGGGTGTTGTCTGCTGGAAGTTGGATGACGGCACGTTCCACGTCTTCAACGCAAAGATGGTTGTGCTGGCGACGGGCGGCTATGGCCGCGCGTATTTCTCGGCCACCTCGGCCCACACCTGCACCGGTGACGGTGGCGGCATGGTGGCCCGTGCGGGTCTGGCCCTGCAGGACATGGAATTCGTTCAGTTCCACCCGACCGGCATCTACGGCTCGGGCTGCCTGATCACCGAAGGTGCACGTGGCGAGGGTGGCTATCTGGTCAACTCGGAAGGCGAGCGTTTCATGGAGCGGTATGCGCCCCAGTATAAAGACCTTGCCCCGCGCGACTATGTCTCGCGCTCGATGACGATGGAGATCCGCGAAGGCCGCGGTGTGGGTGCCGAAGGCGACCACATCTTCCTGCATCTGGATCACCTGCCCGCCGACGCGCTGGCCGAACGCCTGCCGGGCATCTCGGAAAGCGCCAAGATCTTTGCCGGTGTTGACGTGACCAAAGAGCCGATCCCGGTTCTGCCGACGGTGCACTACAACATGGGCGGCATCCCGACCAACTATTGGGGTGAAGTTCTGAACCCGACCAAAGATGACCCAACCGGCGTTGTTCCCGGCCTGATGGCCGTGGGTGAGGCCGGTTGTGCGTCGGTCCACGGGGCGAACCGCCTTGGCTCGAACTCGCTGATTGACCTTGTGGTCTTCGGCCGCGCCGCCGCGATCCGCGCTGGCAAGGTTGTCGACGCCGAGGCGCCGAACCCGGTTCTGAACCAAGCTTCGGTAGACGCGGCATTTGATCGCTTCGACGGTCTGCGCCATGCAAGCGGCGCGATCCCGACCGCCGATCTGCGTCTGGAAATGCAGAAGACGATGCAAGCTGACGCTGCCGTGTTCCGTACCGCCAAGACCATGAAAGAAGGCGTCGAGAAGATGACCGCCGTGGCCGCCAAGATGGACGACCTGGCTGTGACCGATCGCTCGCTGATCTGGAACTCGGACCTGATGGAAACGCTGGAACTGGCGAACCTGATGCCGAACGCCTTGGCGACAATCCACGGCGCAGAAGCCCGCGAAGAAAGCCGCGGCGCCCACGCGCACGAGGACTTCCCGGAACGCGACGACAAAAAGTGGCGCGTCCACACTGTCAGCCGCGTGGATGGCAACAAGGTTGACCTGTCCTATCGTCCGGTCGTCGTTGATCCGCTGACCACCGAGGCCGAAGGCGGCATCGAACTGAAGAAAATCGCGCCCAAAGCGCGTACGTTCTGATATGAAGGGCGTGCAGCGCATCGAGGCGATGGCCGGGGAGGACGATCCGAAAATCTTCGTGATCGGCCTCAACCGCTGCGCTACAACTTCGCTGCACACGCTTTTTGAGAAGAGCTTTATCCCGTCGCTCCATTGGCGCGACGCGAATGGGCAAAACCTCATGAAAGCCTTCATGGTCAACATTGCGCTGGGTCTAAAGCCCTTTCACGGCTTCGACGGTTTCGTGGCGTTTTCCGATTTGTCTTTTATAGGCTCTGACCTCGTGCTTGAGGGTGCGCGGTTTTTCCGGGATCTGCATCGACACTATCCCGATGCCTATTTCATCCTGAACACGCGGCCTGTCGATACTTGGATCGCCTCACGCAGTCATCACGCCAACGGAACATTCCTGAGCAAAAGCATGCAGGCCTCGGGTCATTCACACGACGAAGTCCAGGGGCTGTGGCGCGAGATGGCTCTAGCCCACGAAGCCGAGGTGAAAGACTATTTCAAGGACAACCCACGGTTCTTGCACTTCGACATTGTCAACGACGATGCTCAGAAGATCGCGGATCTTGTTCAAGAAGACTACGCCATCGACGTGACCAAATGGAAACTGTCAAACCAAGGCCCCGGCCCGCGCCCTGCCGCCGCAACCAAAACTCTGACACCCGCACGCCCAGCCGAGGTCGGGCGGGTACCCAAACCTAATTCTGCCCCCCAGGGCCCGCAACATCACTGAACTAGTCACCCCCAGGAGGACGCCAGATGGTACAATTCAAGCTCCCCAAGAACTCGACCGTTCGCGTCGGCAAGACATGGCCCAAGCCCGAGGGTGCGACCAATGTCCGCAAGTTCCAGATCTATCGCTGGAACCCGGATGACGGTGAAAACCCCCGTGTGGACACCTATTTCCTGGACATGGACAAGTGTGGTCCGATGGTTCTGGACGCGCTGATCAAGATCAAGAACGAGATTGATCCGACCCTGACCTTCCGCCGCTCGTGCCGTGAAGGCATCTGCGGATCCTGTGCGATGAACATCGACGGGATCAACACGCTGGCCTGTATTTACGGGATGGACGAGATCAAGGGCGACGTGAAGATCTATCCGCTGCCGCATATGCCGGTGGTGAAAGACCTGATCCCGGACCTGACGCATTTCTATGCGCAGCACGCCTCGATCATGCCGTGGCTGGAAACCAAGACCAATCGCCCCGCGAAAGAGTGGAAGCAGTCCATCGAGGACCGCAAGAAGCTTGACGGTCTGTATGAGTGCGTCATGTGCGCCAGCTGCTCGACCTCGTGCCCGAGCTACTGGTGGAACGGTGATCGCTATCTTGGGCCGGCCGCACTGCTGCACGCCTATCGTTGGATCATCGACTCGCGCGATGAAGCCACAGGCGAGCGTCTGGATCAGCTGGAAGACCCCTTCAAGCTGTACCGCTGCCACACGATCATGAACTGCTCGAAGACCTGCCCGAAAGGCCTGAACCCGGCCAAGGCAATCGCGTCGATCAAGAAGATGATGGTCGAGCGCCAGCTATAAGCGACGCAGACAAATTACAAAAGGGCGGCCCGCGGGTCGCCCTTTTTGCTTTCCGTAACCTGATTGAGATCGACGCGTCTTAGACGGCGATATTATCGATTAGCCGCACATCCCCAAGCATCGCCGCCGCCATCAAACGGGCGGGACGAGAGAGGTCTTTGACCGGCTTCAGCGTCTCAGCATCACGTAGCTCTAGATACTCGACAGTTTCATAACCCGCCCGTTCAATCTGAGCCTTGGCGCTGTCCAAAACGACGCGCGGCTCGGCGCCCCGGCGAATGGCCTCGGCGGCGCGATCCATCTCGGCTTTCAAAGCTGGCGCAATTGCGCGTTCTTCGGCGGTCAGGCGCACATTGCGCGAGGACATGGCCAACCCGTCCTCTTCGCGCACCGTGGGGCAGCCGATCACTTCGGTTTCGATGTCCAGATCCTCGGACAGGCGACGTACCAACAGCATCTGCTGATAGTCCTTCTGACCGAAGCAAGCCACATCTGCGCGAGATTGCAGGAACAATTTGGACACTACCGTTGCCACACCATCGAAATGGCCGGGGCGATGCGCGCCCTCAAGATCCTCGGTCAGACCAGACACGCGCACATTGGTGGCAAAGCCATCGGGATAGATCTGATCGGGCGTCGGCACATACAGCGCATCAATCCCGTAGGGCGCCAGCTTTGCAGCGTCGTCCTCTTCCGTGCGCGGATATTTGTCCAGATCTTCCGGGTTGTTGAACTGCTTGGGATTCACGAAAATGGTGACAATCACGCGGTCTGCGTGTTTCTTCGCCTCATCCACCAAGGACAGGTGGCCAGCATGCAGCGCGCCCATGGTCGGCACCACGGCCACACGCTCGCCCTTGAAAATCCAGCTGCGGCGTAGGGTACGCAGATCGTCCTTGGAACGAATGATCTTCATTTCTTTTTGACCTCATCTGCAAAGACGTGCTCGGGCGCCGGGAAACTGCGGTCTCGCACCTCTTGAGCATATTTGGCAATGGCTTTTTCACCGTCCACGCCCAAAGTCGCATAGCGTTTGGCGAATTTCGGCTTGAAGGCTGTGAACAGGCCCAGCATGTCATCGACCACCAGAACCTGCCCGTCACATTGCGCCGAGGCACCGATACCGATGGTCGGGATCGACACGGCTTCGGTGATTTCGTTGGCCAGGCTCTCTGGCACTTTTTCCAACACGACCGAGAACGCGCCCGCCGCTTCCACAGCCTTGGCGTCGGCCATGACACGGTCGCGATCTTCACCCCGGCCCTGCACGGCATAGCCGCCCAGCGTGTTGATCGCCTGCGGGGTCAGACCCACATGCGCCATAACAGGGATCGAGCGGCTGGTCAGGAAGCGGATGGTTTCTTCCATCGATACGCCGCCTTCCAGTTTCACGGCTGCCGCACGGGTTTCACGCATCAGGCGGGCCGCGTTGCGGAAGGCCTGCTGCGGGCTTTCCTCGTAGGAGCCGAACGGCATGTCGACGACCATCATCGCCTGCTGAAGACCACGCTTCACGGCCGCCCCGTGAAGGCACATCATCTCCATCGTGACGCCCAGCGTGTCGGGCAACCCGTGCACCACCATGCCCACGCTGTCCCCCACCAGAACAACGTCGCAATGCGCGTCCATCATCTGGGCGGTTGGGGTCGCATAGGCGGTCAGCACGACCAGAGGCGTGTCCCCCTTGCGGGCACGGATATCCGACGGGGTCGGTGTCTTAATCTTAGCCGAGGCGCTCATGGTTTCTCCTCCCTGATCGTCTTCAGTGGCGGGGACTATAATGCTGCATCGCAGAATTTCAAAGGGGAATGACGGAACGTCTTTCCCTTGCCTTGACCCAAAATCCCGCGTTTCATGGGGTATATCCCGCAGAACGGGTGAGGAGGATCAAGATGACCAACCTGAAACTTACCGCAGGCGCTTGGGCGCTGATGGCAACGACCGCTTTGGCGGGCACTGATGCGATCACATTGGGCATGGTGCTTGAGCCGCCAAATCTGGACCCTACCGCAGGCGCCGCTGCCGCGATTGACGAGGTCGTCTATGCCAACATCTACGAGGGTCTGACCCGTTTCGGCCCGGATGGCGCGGTGCTGCCCGGACTGGCCAGCGCGTGGGATGTCAGCGAAGACGGCATGACCTATACCTTCACGCTGCGCGAAGGCGTGACCTTCCATGACGGCACCACCATGGATGCCGATGATGTCGTCTTCTCGCTGGATCGCGCGCGGGCCGAAGATTCGACCAACGCGCAGAAAGCGCTGTTCAAGGACATCGAAAGCGTGACGGCCGTCAGCCCGACCTCGGTCGCGGTGAAGCTGTCCGCCCCGAACGGCAACTTCGCCTTCAACATGGCGTGGGGAGACGCTGTGATCGTCGCACCGGAAAGCATCGGTGATGCGGCGACCGCGCCTGTGGGCACCGGACCTTTCACCTTTGTCGAGTGGGCCAAGGGCGACCACGTGACCATCGCACGCAATGACGCTTATTGGGGCGACGCGCCTGCGCTGGCCAAAGCAACGTTCAAGTTCATCTCGGACCCGAACGCGGCCTTTGCGGCCATGATGGCTGGTGACGTGGACGCCTTCCCGAACTTCCCGGCCCCCGAGACGCTGTCGCAGTTCGAGGCCGATCCGCGCTTCACCGTGATCGTCGGCTCGACCGAGGGCGAGACAATCCTGTCGACCAACAACAAGTCCGGCCCGCTGGCGGATGTCCGTGTGCGCAAGGCCATCGCCCATGCGATCAACCGTCAGGATATCATCGACGGCGCGATGCATGGCTATGGCACGCCCATCGGCACCCACTTCGCGCCGCACAATCCGGACTATGTGGATCTGACCGGCCAATCCGCGTTTGACCCCGAGATGTCGAAATCGCTGCTGGCAGAGGCTGGTGCCGAGGGCCTGACCTTGCGCCTGATGCTACCGCCCCCCGCCTATGCCCGCCGTGGGGGCGAGATCATTGCCGCCCAGCTGCGCAATGTCGGCATCAACACCGAGATCAGCAATCTGGAATGGGCCCAGTGGATCGAACAGGTGTTTAAAGGCAAGGATTATGACCTGACCATCGTCAGCCATACCGAGCCTGCTGACATCAACATCTACGCGCGCCCGGAATACTATTTCCAGTATGACAACGCGGATTTCCAAGCGCTGATCGAGAAGCTCTCGGTCACCTCAGACCCAGCCATGCGCGCCGATCTGAACAAGGAAGCCCAGCAAATCATCGCGGATGACTATGTGAATGGGTATCTGTTCCAGCTGGCCAAAACCGGTGTGGCAAATGCCAAGATCAATGGTCTGTGGGAAAACGCGCCCACGCAGGCCAATGACCTGACGGGCGTTAGCTGGTCGGACTGACCAGACCTAAACGCACAGCGAAAGGGCGTCCCAAACGGGCGCCCTTTTACGTTTTCGGCTCATTCGGATTAGGCGTCACGCGGCGCTTCAAAACGGTCTCACGCCAGGTGATGTACGTGACCGCTGCCATGATCACGCCGGCGCCGACAACCACCCAGAAATCGACCGGTTCGGCAAAGAAGATTGCGCCAGTCGCGGCAGCCCAGATGATTTGCAGGAAGGTAACGGGCTGGGTGACCGATACCGGGGCTTCGGCAAAGGCACGGGACATGGAATAGTGACCGGCGGTCGCGAAAAACGCGACCACGGCCAGCCATGCCATCTGCACCAAGCTGGGCGGAACCCAGACCATGATCGCGGCGGGCACCAAACCAATGGTTGCCGTGATCGACATCATTGCCACCACCACACCCGCTGAGGCGTCTTGTGCCAATCTTTTGGCGATCAAATAAGAAATCCCCAAAAAGATCGCTGTGAACACCATCGAGATATGCCCAGCACCCAGTTCGCGTAGCCCCGGACGCAGGATGATCAGCACCCCAAGAAAAGCCGCAACAACTGCCAACATCCGACGGGTCGAGAAGCTTTCGCCCAGAAACACTGCGGCCCCCAGCATCACATAGATCGGGGTGAGGTAGTTCATCGCCACAACCTCGGCCACGGTGATTTGGGTCATGGCGTAAAACCAGCACAGCACGGCCCCTGTGTGCACCACGCCGCGCGCAACAAACAGCTGCCAAACCCGTGCCGAGAACCGCGCCTTAGCAAGTTGACCAAGCGCAGGCAGGACAAAGATCAATCCGAAAACATAGCGCAGAAACGCAGCCTGTGAGGACGGCAGCTCTTGCCCCACATATTTCACCAGCGCGTTCATCATCACGAAAAACAGGCCTGCCGACAGCATCCATGCGATCCCGTACGCGGGGCGGTTGTGTGATGTCTGTGGGCTGCTCATCCCGCGACATGACACCGAATTGGATCCAAAAACAAGAGACCCCGACGCAGAGAAACCGCGCCGGGGTCTGAATTCTTTCTGAAGTAAAGCTTACAGCTGCGCCATCACCTCGTCCGAGGCTTCGAAATTGGTGGTGACGCGCTGCACGTCGTCATCATCCTCAAGCGCATCCACCAGCTTCATCAGCTTTTGCATGTTCTCAAGGTCCAGCTCAGTCGTGATGTTCGGCTGCCAGATCAGCTTGGTCGATTCCGACTCGCCCAGTGCGGCTTCCAATGCGGTCGACACTTCGTTCAGATCGGTGTCGGCGCAGACGATACGGTGGCCGTTCTCGTCGCTTTCGCAATCCTCGGCACCGGCTTCGATGGCGGCCTCCATCACGGTGTCCGCGTCGCCTGCATCGGCGCCGTAGATCACTTCGCCCTTGCGGTCGAACATGAAGCCCACCGACCCGGTTTCGCCCAGGTTCCCGCCGTTCTTGGTAAAGGTCGAGCGCACGGTCGAGGCAGTGCGGTTCTTGTTGTCGGTCATGGTCTCGACGATGACGGCGACACCGTTGGGGCCATAGCCCTCATAGCGGATCTCGTCATAGTTTTCGGCGTCCCCACCTTGCGACTTCTTGATGGCGCGTTCGATCACGTCCTTCGGGACCGAGTTCGACTTGGCCTCTTTCACAGCCAGACGCAGACGCGGGTTTTTCTCGGGATCCGGGTCGCCCATCTTGGCGGCCACAGTGATCTCTTTGGCGAGTTTCGAAAACAGCTTCGAGCGCAGCTTGTCCTGGCGACCTTTACGGTGCTGGATGTTTGCCCATTTTGAGTGGCCAGCCATGGCGACCTCCGACTAAATTCTTCGTTCGAGGTTCAATAGCCTATGGGGCGGACAAGGGGCAAGGGGGGCCTAGGGCTTGTAGGCCGCGTTTTCCTGCCAGCCCCGGTGTCCGGTCTGCAATACAGACACGTTTTCGCGCCCCGCCACACGTAAGGCGAACATCGCCTGAGATGAAATGGTGCCGGTGTTGCAATAGACGATCACCTTGCGGTCGGTTGGAATCTCCTCGATCCGGTCCAACACCTCGCGCCACTCGATGTTGATCGCGCTGGGGATGTGGGCCTCGGCAAATTGCTCTGCGTCGCGGACATCGATGAATAGGACCGCGTTGAACACGTCCTCGTCGATCTGTTCGGGCAGGATGATCCCGGCCTCGTATTCCGTGAACATCATGTATTCCTGCATGCCCTCGATGGCGGCGTCATTGGCACGTGCGGGCAAAGTCGACAGGGCAAGCACGGCAGTCAAGGTAAGGGCAAAGAGGCGGGTCATGGTCGCTCCAACAGGCATTCGCGTTTTGGAATGTATACCCCATCGCCCCGAACAGCGCTAGCCGTACACCAGACTACGCCCGTTCATCCTTGGGCGAGCCCATCACCACATGGGTCACCAGCTGATGCACCTGTGGCAGTGTGCCCAGCTTGTCAGTGTGGAAGCGCTTGTAGGCGATCAGGTCTTCGGCCTCGACCCGCAGCAAGTATTCGACGGTGCCCGTGATGTTGTGACACTCGCGCACCTCGTCATAGAGCGCGACGGCCCGTTCGAACCCTTCCTGCGCTTCCTTGGTGTGGTCGTTCAGCCCAACCGTAACATAGGCCACAAAGCCCACGCCCATCGCGACCGGATCAAGCACCGCCCGATAGCCAGTGATCACACCACTACGCTCAAGCTCCTGCACACGCCGCAAACAGGCCGAGGGCGACAGGCCCACGCGATCGGCAAGTTCCGTATTCGGCAGGCGGCCGTCTTTCGACAACTCACGCAATATTCGTTGGTTAATCTGATCAATTTTAGCCATTAATTGCGGTTTTATCGGAAAATCACACAACTTTGCAATCTCTCAGCGCTACTTGTGCACAATAATCACCTACATGACTTACGACCTCCTCTTTGCGCTTGTCGCCTTTGCTTTCGTCTCGTCCATCACGCCGGGGCCGAACAACCTGATGCTGATGGCCTCGGGCGCGAACTTCGGCTTCGCGCGCACGATCCCGCATATGCTGGGCGTGGCGCTGGGGTTCACGCTGATGGTGGTGCTGGTGGGCGCGGGGCTAATGCAGCTTTTTGACCTCTACCCGGTCAGCTACACGGTGCTGAAAGCCGGCAGCGTGGTCTACCTGCTGTGGCTCGCATGGAAAATCGCCCGCGCATCCGAGCCCGGCACGGGCAAAGCGGGCGGCACGCCGATGACCTTCTTACAAGCCTCGGCCTTCCAATGGGTGAACCCGAAGGCATGGGCAATGGCCCTGACCGCGATCAGCGCCTATGCCCCAACGCGCGACATGGGGGCCGTATTGCTGGTGGCTGTGATCTTTGGCGCGGTGAACTTGCCGTCTGTGTCCACCTGGACCGTTCTGGGTCAGAAAATCCGCGTGATCCTGACCAACCCCGCCCGCCTGCGCGCCTTCAACATCACCATGGCCCTGCTGCTTGTCGCGACACTTTTCCCCGTAATCTACGGGTGACGTGCACGCGCCCACGCGCTACTTCTTGGGCATGACGACAGATCAGATCATTCTCTTTTCGCTATTTGGCGCCGTGTTCGGCCTGCTGCTTTGGGGCCGCTTTCGCTATGATATCGTAGCGTTTTCCGCCCTCATGCTGGGGGTCGTTCTTGGCGTCGTCCCCACGAAAGAGGCATTCTCGGGCTTCGGCCACCCCGCCACATTGGTCGTGGCGCTGGTGCTTGTCGTGTCCGCCGGACTGGTGCGGTCCGGCGCGGTGTTCCTGATCACCCGCACGCTGGTCGACGCCTCGCGATCCTTGGGCGCGCATATCGCTTTGATGGGCGCGATTGGGGGCGTTCTGTCAGCCTTTATGAACAACGTGGCCGCGCTGGCGCTTCTGATGCCCGTCGACATCCAGACCGCCCGAAAAGCCGCCCGCCCCGTCGGCCTCAGCCTGATGCCCCTGTCCTTCGCCACCATCCTTGGCGGCATGGTCACGCTGATCGGCACGCCCCCCAACATCATCATCGCCTCGATTCGCGAGGACGCCTTGGGCGAGCCGTTCAAAATGTTCGACTTCGCCCCCGTAGGTGGCGTGACGGCCATCGCGGGTCTGATCTTCGTCGCGCTGATTGGCTGGCGCCTGATCCCTCAACCGGACGCGGCTGAAAACGGGTCCAACCCGATGGACGAATTCAGCCAATACGTGGCCGAACTGACGGTACCCGAAGGCTCCAAACACATCGGCAAGCGCTTGAAAGAGCTATTGGAAGACGCCGAGAAGAACGATGTCGCGATCCTAGGGCTTGTGCGCGACGGCACCCGCCGCTACGGCACCCAGCGCGGCACGCAGCTTAAAGCACATGACGCACTGGTTCTGGAAGCCACCCCCGAGGCGCTGGATGAATTCCGCGCAGCCCTTGGGCTGGCCTTTGCCGAGGATCACCGCGAAGAAAAGCTGAAAGCCGAGGGCGAGGGCCTGTCGAAGATCGAGGTCGTCGTGCCCGAGAACGCCCGGATCGCCGGCCGAACCGCGCAATCGATTGGCTTGAACTGGCGCCAAAGCTCGGTCCTGATGGGAATTTCGCGCGCAGGCAAGAAGATCACCAAGCAGATGCGCAAGACCGAGATCCACGCCGGCGACATCCTGTTGCTTCTGGTGCCACAGGGGCGGGAAGCGATTGTGACCGAATGGCTGGGCTGCCTGCCGCTGGCGGAGCGCGGATTGACAGTCACGCGGGACGAAAAGGTTTGGCTGGCGATTGGCATGTTTGCCGCCGCCGTGGCCGCCGCCAGCTTTGGTCTGATCTATCTGCCAGTCGCGCTTGGGCTGGTCGTCGTAGGCTATGTCCTGTCCAAGATCATCCCCCTGTCCGAGCTCTATACACATATCGAATGGCCCGTGGTGGTGCTCCTCGGGTCGATGATCCCCTTGGGGGCGGCGTTGGAAAGCTCGGGCGGGACCGAGCTGATCGCGGGCGCGCTGGTCGGGATCACAGAAGGCCTGCCCGCGTGGGCGGTTCTGACCGTCTTGATGGTTGTGACCATGACGCTGTCAGACGTGCTAAACAACACCGCCACCACCATTGTCGCCGCCCCTGTGGGCATCCAGATGGCTCATGCGTTGGACAAGAATCCCGACCCGTTCCTGATGGCCGTGGCGATTGCTGCCTCCTGCGCGTTCCTGACCCCCATCGGGCACAAGAACAACACGCTGATCCTTGGACCCGGCGGCTATAAGTTCGGAGATTACTGGCGCATGGGCCTGCCGCTAGAAATCCTTGTCGTGGCGGTGTCGATCCCCGCGATTTTGGTGTTTTGGCCGCTATAGCAGCTTGGGCGCAGGCACCTCGTCCATCCACTTGTGGATCGCCGCGACCAGATCATCGCGCCAACTGTCGCGGGATAGGCCAGGAATATGCGGCTGCTGCCCGTCCCGCATCACATCCCGGATCGCGTGTTTGAACAGGTAGAACTGGTGCAGATCCGGCGTCTGGTGGTCAAACCACAGGCGCGAGACCTTCTTTAGCGCGTCGAAGTCATCGCCTTCGGCAGCAAGAACATCCCCCAGATGCACCCGCGCCAGCCACCGCGTGGCTTCGTCAGGATCGTCGGGAGAGGTCAGACGCAAATTCCGCGCGGCATCCCGGATCAGGTCCGAGATCTCGCCCCAATGGGCCGGGCTGGGCAGGTCTGCGAGCGTGTAAAGCGCGCCGCTTTCGATGGCGCGTGCGGCGACCTGTTGATGCGAGTCACCCGCTTCAATCTCTGCCGCCCATGACAAAACCTGATCGGCCCAATCTTGCGCCGGCCCATCAACATCGAAATTCAACGCCCAACGCCCTAGCAACAGCAGGGTCGCGCGTTCTGGAAAGGCAGCCGCCACTTACAGCGGCCAGATGAAAGGGATCAGCGCCGAGGCCAGAATGCCCACCGACAGGTTCAGCGGGATCCCCACCTTCAGGAAATCCGAGAACTTGTAGCCCCCCGGACCATAGACCAGCGTGTTGGTCTGATAGCCAATCGGTGTCGCAAAACTGGCCGAAGCTGCCACCATCACCGCCACCACCAGCGGGCGCGGATCTAAACCCAGCGCAGTCGCTAGCCCGATGGCGATCGGGGTCACCACCACGGCCACGGCGTTGTTCGACACAAGCTCGGTCAGAACCGAGGTCAGCAGGTAAATCGCCCAGACGATCAGGAAAGGCGGCAGCTTACCCAGAAGCGGCGCGATGCCTTCCGCAATCAGCGCCACTGCGCCCGAATTCTCAAGCGCCGCGCCGATCCCTAGCATCGAGAAGATCAGCACCAACAGGCGGCCATCCACGGCCCCGAACGCCTCGTCCGCGTCAATGCAGCGGGTCAGAAGAACGACGGCCACCGCCAAGACGGCCAAGAGGAAAATCGGCGCAACGCCGAAGCCCGCCAAAGCCACAAGCCCGATCAGCGCGGCCACGGCGACGGGCGCATGGCCCCGACGATACTCGCGATCAGACGGGGCAGAGACGTCGACAAGATCCATATCTTGCGCCAGACGCTGAATGTCTTCAGGCGCACCTTCCAACAGCAGCGTATCCCCCACACGCACCACCAGATCGTCCAGCTGACGTCCGATATTCTGGTTCTTGCGGTGCACCGCCAGCGGATAGACACCATAGCGGCGACGCAGGCGCATCTTGCCCAGCTGCTTTCCCACCATTTTACAGTCGGGCGAAATCAGCACTTCAACCGTGGTCGTTTCCACCGCCGAAACCTGATCCACACGCTTCAGGCTTTTGTCGCGCTGAAGACTCAACAGCTCGGTCATCGCCGTCCGCAGCACCACGCGGTCACCGACCTGAAGCGTTACTCCGTCAAGATTGCGCCGCAACGAGGTATCGCCGCGCACAACGTCCACCAGCCGCACACCTTGGCGCTTGAACAGTTGCACCCCGTTCACCTCGCGTCCGATCAGGTTGGACTCCGGCGGAATCACAGCCTCGGAAAAGAATTTCTTGCGGGATCTGTCCGTCAACAGCGTGGCCATGCTGTCACGATCCGGCAGGATCCTTGGCGCGATGAAGCGCAGGTAAATCATGCCCCAGGCCACAAGAACAATGCCCAAGGGGGTGACTTCGAAAATCGTAAACGGCTCCAGCCCGCCATCGCGCGCCACACCATCGACCAGCAAGTTGGTCGAGGTGCCGATCAGCGTCAGCGTGCCGCCCAGAATGGCGCCATAGCTCAGCGGGATGAGCAGTTTCGAGGCTGATTGCCCAATCTTCTTGGCCAACTGGATAAAGACCGGGATCATCACGACCACCACCGGCGTGTTCGACACCACCGCGGACGAGATCACGACAAAGCCCATCAGCGCGGCCAAAGCCATCGCAGGGCTGTGTTCGGCCTTCTTTTCGGCAATCTGGGTAAACCATTGCAACGCGCCGGTGCGCACCAGAGCGCCCATCACGATGAACATCGCCGCGATGGTCCATGGGGCGGGGTTCGACAGCACCTCGAGCGCGCTGTTGTAATCCAGAATGCCCATAAAAAGCATGAACGAGACACCGCCGATGGCGACGACTTCAGTCGGGAAGCTTTCGCGCAGGAACAGAATGAACATTCCGCCCACTGTCATCAGGGCAATCACCGCCTGCGTGGTGGCGCTGAACTCGAATAAACCCATGCATTGTCCCCGTTTAAACGCTTGGACCAGTTTTGCCCTGCACATGGGTCATGGGCAAGCACGGTTTTGCGGTCGGGTAGAATTAGGCCGCGCGTCAGACAGCGTCCAAGGGCGAGGATTGCGTCAGCCGCCCCCCGTTTCGCACCATCTGAACCTTCGTGGCCTTGCCGGTACGGTCATCGGTCTCGACATACAGGCCCGACAGCGTGGCTTCGCCCTCGGCCGGAGTAAAACGCCCCTTGGCCATGCCCGTCACGAAGCGGCGCATGGGCTCTTCCTTCTGCATGCCGATCACGCTGTTATAGTCGCCACACATCCCCGCATCCGCCATGAACGCCGTACCTTTGGTCAGGATTTGTGCGTCACCGGTCGGGACGTGGGTATGCGTCCCCACAACAACACTGGCGCGCCCGTCACACCAATGGCCGATGGCCATCTTCTCGGACGTGGCTTCGCAATGGATGTCGACCAAAGACGCCTGCACGGCACCGCCAAGCGTGTGCCGCTTAAGAACCAGATCAACGGCCGAAAACGGATCGTCATAGGCGCGTTTCATGAAGACCTGACCCAGCACCTGCGTGACCAAGATCTTGCGCCCACGCGCATCCGCAAAAATCCGCGCGCCCACACCGGGGCATTCCTTGGCATAGTTCAACGGGCGGATGATGCGCTTTTCCTGTTCGCAAAAGGTCAGCATATCTCGCTGGTCAAACGCGTGATCGCCAAGGGTGATCACATCCACGCCCGCATCCAGCAGCAATTTTGCGTGGCCCGCATTCAGCCCATGCCCACTGGTGGCGTTTTCGCCATTCGCCACAACGAAGTCGAGCTTCCAGTCATTCCGCAGCGTCTTCAGCCGCTCAGTTACCGCGCGCCGTCCAGCACGCCCCATGATGTCGCCAAGAAAGAGTATTTTCATGAGACTAGCCCTAGGCGGCTTTCGCCCCAAGGGCAAGAGGACCCGCACCAATCCACGCACGGCTTTCCCGCAGCACTCACCAAACCCGCATTTTCTTGTCACCAATATCCTGGGGGAGTGTGAAAGCCCTGGCTTTCGCACGGGGGCAAAGCCCCTACAGGCTCACGAAGTGAGCCCTAAAACCAGGTGACGCCCTCGTCCGTCACAATCGCATCAAGCGGCTGATCCGTGGGTTCCAGCGGCAACCCCTCGGCCTCTTGCGCGCTATAGGCATAGCCGATGGCCAGCGTCGGGCGCTCGGCCCGCAGCCCTTCCAGCGTGCGATCATAGAAACCGCCGCCATAGCCCAGACGTCCACCGTTGCGGTCGAAGGCCACCAGCGGAACCACCACCACCTCGGGCGTGATGAACTCAAGTTCAGCCGGGACTTGAGCCCCAAAGGGGCCGTCCACCATGTCGCTGTCCGGACGCCAGTTCGCAAACTTCAGAGGCTGCCCAGCGCCCGTGATATACGGCACGCCAATGGTCGACCATGCGGCCATCGCCGCCATTGCGGGCAGCGGATTGATCTCGGTCCGGATCGGCATATAGCCCGCCATCGCCTTGCCCTTGTGGTCACTCAAAACCGAAATCAGATGCGCCACGCCCAGCGCCGAGCGTGCTTCGGAATGCGCTTCCTTGCGACGAGCAAAGGCAGCTTTACGGGCAGCCGCTTTCACGGCGGTCAGGTCGGTCATGTCGAAATCCAGTCAGGGTCGTCAGATCAGCATTACAGCGGCAAGACCAAGGAAGGCGAAGAAGCCCACGACATCCGTTACCGTAGTCACGAACGCGCCCGAGGCCAGTGCCGGGTCAATGTCCATTCGGTCCAGCACCACCGGAATGATAACGCCTGCCAGCCCTGCGATCACAAGGTTCACGACCATCGCCACACCGATCACGACACCCAGAAGCGGCGTGCCAAACCAGATGACGCCTACGATCCCCATGACCACCGCAAAGATGACCCCGTTGACCAGCCCCACAGCCGCCTCACGCCAGATCACGCGCCACAAGTTGGCGGATGTCAGGTCTTTGGTGGCAATCGCACGCACGGCAACGGTCAGCGATTGCGTACCTGCGTTGCCGCCCATCGAGGCGACGATGGGCATCAGCACCGCCAGCGCCACGAACTGAGCAATCACAGCATCGAACTGCGCGATGACCAGCGACGCCAGGATCGACGTCACAAGGTTCACGGCAAGCCACGGGAAGCGGCGCTTGGTGGTTTCCACGATCTTGTCAGACAGCGAGCTTTCCTCGCCCACACCGGCCAGACGCAGGATGTCTTCTTCGTGTTCTTCATCAAGAATGACCATCGCGTCGTCGATGGTAATTACACCAACCAGACGGTCATCCGCGTCCACGACAGGGGCCGAAATCAGGTGGTACTGGTTGAAGGCATAGGCAACCTCGCCCTCGTCCTGCATCACTGGAATGGTGCGGAAGCTGTCTTCAGTCAGCGAGGTCATAAGCACCTCGCGCGCACTGCCCATCAGACGGCCCAAGGTGACATAGCCGGTCGGGCGCATCCGCGGATCAACCAGAATGACGTGATAGAACTGCTCGGGCAGATCATCCTGAGACCGCAGGAAATCAATCGTCTGCCCCACGTTCCAATGATCCGGCGCCACGACCAGCTCGCGCTGCATCAAGCGACCAGCGGACTCCTCGGGATACGACAGCGACTGCTCGACCACGACCCGGTCATCGTCGTCCAGCGCGTCCAGAACGGCCTCGGTCTGCGGATCGTCGAGGTCTTCGATCAGGTCGACAACATCGTCAGTTTCCAGATCACGCACGGCTTCGGCCAGAACGGCGGGCTCCATCGCTCCGACCACGTCTTCGCGCAGGCCTTCGTCCAGTTCGGACAGGACCTCGCCGTCGAACTCGGTCCCGTACAGGCGCACGAACGTGTCGCGATCATCGTCAGGTAGCTGTTCTACAAGGTCGGCGATGTCAGCGGCGTGCAGTGGTTCCAGAAGGGCCTGAAGCGCAAGCGCATCCTCGGCTTCCAGCGCATCGCGCACGGGGCCAAAGGTTTCGCGGTCTAGCTCGTAGTCACCTTCTTCGGGCGTGTCGTCGATATATTGATCATCCAGCATCGCGCGCCCTCCGTCCGCTGTTTGGCCCGACCATAGGGCAGACAGGCGGGCAAGTGAACCGGCAGAAAGACATTGAACAGGTGAATTTCGCAGCCTACCGTGAACGACGGCGATCAAGGAGGTCCTCATGGAACTGCTTCTGGGACAGGTTCTGCAATTCAACACCAACCCGTTCGAGGGGCGTCCCGAGGACGCGGCCACCCATATCCGGCGTGGCGCGGTTCTGATGCAAGACGGTGTGATTGCCGAGGTGGGCGAGGCAGACGCCCTGCGCGCCCAGCATCCCGAGGCGGGCGTGACCGACATGGGCGATGCGCTACTGTCGCCCGGCTTCGTCGACACCCATGTGCACTACCCGCAGACTGCCATCATTGCGTCGTGGGGCAAACGGCTGATCGACTGGCTGAACAGCTATACCTTTCCCGAGGAAAGCCGGTTTGGCGACGCGGGCCACGCCACCCAAATCGCCGAGACCTATTTCGACCTTGTGACCGCAGCGGGCACTACCACGACCGTCAGCTATTGCACCATTCACCCGGAAAGCGTGGACGCCTATTTCACGGCGGCGCAGACGCGTGGATTGCGGGCGTTAGGAGGCAAGACCTGTATGGATCGCAACGCACCCGACACGCTGCGCGACACGGCGCAATCCGCTTATGACGACAGCAAAGCCTTGCTGAACCGCTGGCACGGGCAGGACCGGCTGTCCTACGTGATTACGCCGCGCTTCGCCCCGACCTCGACCCCCGAGCAGCTGCAAGCCTTGGGGGCACTCTGGTCCGAGCATCCCGAGCTTCTGATGCAGACCCATATCAGTGAACAGCACGAGGAAATCGCATGGGTCGCGGACCTCTTCCCCGATGCCCGCGACTATCTGGATGTGTACGAGAAGTTCGGCTTGGTGGGCAAAGGTGCCCTATTGGGCCACGCGATCCACCTGACGGAACGCGAGCGGGACCGGATCACCGAGCTTGAGGCGAGTTTGATCCACTGCCCGACGTCCAACATGTTCATCGGGTCGGGGCTCTTTGACATGCAGGGCTTGATGGCGCAGGGCCACCGGATCGGGCTGGCATCGGACACGGGCGGCGGGTCCAGTTTCTCGATGCTACGGACGATGGCGGCGGCCTATGAGGTTGGGCAACTCTCTGGCACCGCGCTGCACCCAGCACAGTTGTGGTGGCTGGCGACCGCAGGCTCCGCCGCGTCGATCCATCTGGACGACAAAATCGGGCGTCTGGCCCCGGGGTACGAGGCCGACATCATTGCAGTTGATCTGGCATCAACGCCCGCCATCGCCCAGCGCGCCGCGCGGGCCGAGACCATCTGGGAAGCGATCTTCCCCACCATCATGATGGGGGATGATCGGGCGATTTCGGCGGGTTGGGCCGGGGGCCGGAAGATCAAATAGGGCTCAGACCTTCGACAGAATTTCCAGAGCTTGTGCGTGGAGGTCTGCGTTCGCGGCGGCCACAACACGGCCACCCTGATGGACCGGTTTGCCTTGCCAGTCGGTCACGATCCCGCCCGCGGCCTCGATCACCGCGATTGGGGCTTGGACGTCGTAGGATTGCAGACCCGCCTCAATCACCATGTCGACCTGCCCCGCAGCAACCAGACCATAGGCGTAGCAATCCATGCCATACCGTGTCAGCTTGGCTTGGCGCGCCACGGCATGAAATGCCTCGGCTTCTTCGGTGGTGCCGACTTCCGGGAAGGTCGTGAACAGGATCGCATCTGATAGGTCACCGGTCGTGCGTGTTTTCAGATCGCGCTTCCCCATTGGGCCTTCAACCCAGGCCTCGCCGAAGCCACCCAGAAAGCGCTCTTTAATGTAAGGCTGATCAATAACACCCAAAGCCGGGCCGGACTCGGGACCTACTGCGATCAGCACACCCCATGTGGGCGTGCCGGACAGAAAACCGCGTGTGCCGTCGATCGGGTCCAACACCCATGTCAGGCCGCTGGTTCCGTCTTTCGCGCCAAACTCTTCGCCAAAAATTCCGTCCTCGGGGCGCAGCTCTGCCAAAAGGGCGCGCATGGCTTTCTCGGCCGCGCGATCCCCTTCGGTCACGGGATCAAACCCTTCGGACAGCTTGTTGTCCGCAGTCAGGTCCGTGGATCGAAAGTAAGGAAGCACAGCCTCGCGCGCCGCGTCCGCCAATGCGTTCGCGACACGAATAAGGTCAGTTTGAGTGTTTGCGTCCAACGTCTGCATCGCCGATCCCTCTTGCTTTCATAAGCGCGGTAGCAGCGATGCCCAAGTTAGGTCAAGCGTCAGGCGACGTCCGACAGGACACGCGCCAATTCGAACAAGCGTCGACGTTGGTTTTCCGGAATGGCGTAATAGCTGCGCACCAGTTCCAACGCTTCCTTATCCGCAAGGATATCACTTGGCGCTGCGCTTCCATTCATATCTTGCGCGTGGCTTTCCAAACCTTCGAAGAAAAAGCTGACAGGGACGTTCAACGCTGCTGCCATATCCCAAAGCCGAGACGCAGATACGCGGTTCATGCCGGTCTCGTATTTCTGAATTTGCTGGAACTTAATCCCGACTTTCTCGGCCAGTTGATGTTGGGTCATACCCACCATCCAACGCCGATGGCGTACTCGTTTGCCTACATGGATATCCACAGGATGCTTCATCCAACAACTCCTCGTTAACAAGCTGCAATGCAGCCCTACCTACTTCCTACGCATCAGTCGCCGCACGGGCGAATGACTAAAGACACTATCGAGCACATGAGATCTGACGGGACGGCGAGGACAAGAAGCACCTCACTACCCCTGCGGGTGAAATCCCGCGAAACCTACGCGCATAGGATGTCTAACACATTCAACAAAGCATTGCAATTTAACCCGTAAATCGGCTTTGGCAGAAGTTGGGGCGCGACCCTCTCGATTTTTCCAGATCACCGCGCTACATCACACGTAGGAGGCCCCATGAAAACATTCCGCGTGACCGAACTTGGCAAACGCCCAGCATTGACCGACCAACAGCCCTTGCCCATCGAACAGGGTCAAGCCCGCGTGGACATCCGCGCCTGTGGCTTGAATTTTGCCGACCTTCTGATGACCAAAGGCAGCTATCAGGACACGCCAACGGTCCCGTTTTCGCTTGGAATGGAGCCTGCGGGCATTGTGACCGAGCTTGGGCCCGACACGGATGGCCCCGCCGTTGGCACACGGGTTGTGGTGTTCTCCGGCAAAGACGGGCTGGCCGACGAGGGCGTATTTCCCGCTGATCGCTGCCTTCCCCTGCCCGACAACATGAGCTTTGAAGACGCCGCTGCCTTCCAGATCGCCTATGGCACCAGCCACGTCGCGCTGGACTACAAAGCCCAGCTTCAACCCGGCGAGACCCTGCTGGTACTTGGTGCTGCTGGCGGCGTGGGCCTTACGGCTGTCGAGATTGGCAAGGTGATGGGCGCACGCGTCATCGCCTGTGCGCGCGGGGCAGATAAGCTTGAGATCTGCAAAACTGCGGGCGCAGACCATGTGATTGACAGCACTTCTGAGGACATCCGCGAGGTCGTGAAAGCGCTTGGTGGGGCAGATGTGGTCTATGATGCCGTGGGCGGCGAACAGGGCGAGGCCGCCTTTCGCGCCACCAACCCGGACGGGCGGTTCCTGTATATCGGCTTTGCCTCGGGCGACATGCCGAACCTGAAGCCGAACCACATGCTGGTGAAGAACATCACGGCCATTGGCCTTTATTGGGGTGGCTATCTGAAGTTCAAACCCGAGGTGCTGACCGACAGCCTGCGCCAGCTTCTGGACTGGTATGCGGACGGCAAGATCCAACCGCATGTCAGCCACACCCTGCCGCTGGACCAAGCCGAGGACGCGCTGGAGCTTCTGCGCAGCCGCAAGTCCACCGGCAAGGTCGTGGTCACGATGGGGCCGAACGACTAGGCCTTACAGCTCGCCAAACGCGCGTCGGATCATGTCCAGAAGGTCATCCATCGCCTGATTGCTGCTTTTGGCGGCGTACATATTCACTTGCGTCACGGCGAGGTCCGGCAGCGCGCCGCCGTGATCCACCACGTCCAGATCGCTGCGCACCGTGCCTTCGATCACCGCATGGACGGCGAGGTCTGCTGATAACGACGCCTCGATGGTGCGGGTCGAATCGCTTTCGACGGCCATTTCCCACGCGATGCCAGCCTCATCCAACGCTTGCTGCACCTCTTTGCGGAAGATGCAGTTATGCTCGAACGCCAAGCGCAGGGGGCGTTGCCGCCACGCCTGCCCGCCCGGCGCACCGACCCAGACCAGAGGCAGTGCGGTCAAGGTCTCGCCTCCCGCGTCCATTTCTTCTTCCGTGGTCAGGATGGCGTCGCACTCGCCGCGCGCGAACATCGCTTTCAACCGGCTGGTATAGGACGAGATCAACTGAACCCGCATCCGCGGATACGCCGCATGGAACTGGCGCAGCACCTTGGGAATCGCCGGATAGACCACGTCAGCAGGCACGCCCAACACCACCTCGCCCTCGAACGCCTGATCGGTCAGGCGCGAATAGACCTCGTCATTCAAACGCAGAATGCGGCGCGCATAGCCCAATAACTGCTCGCCATCTGCAGTTAACGATACGCCTCGCCCCGAACGATCCAGCAAAGGGCGCCCTAGGCTTTCTTCCAAACGCTTGAGCTGCATCGAAACAGCCGATTGCGTCAGATGCAGAAGCCCCGCAGCACGGGTCACCCCACCTGCATCAGCAACGGTTGCAAAACTGCGCAATGCAGTCAGGTCGAGATTACGCGGCATATCACCTCCCGTGATGATTCACTACAAAATCATTCATTTTACTTATTTCGCGACCTCAAGCATAACAATCAAGAAATTTGATGCAACACACATCATTCATCGCAAACACGAAGGAGAGACGAGATGACCGCTGTAACCTGCACCAATGCCCCCGCCGCGAAACGCAGCTTCTCGCTGCTGGCCTGGGTTGCGACCGTAATCCAAACCCGCCGCGAGCGTGTGGCCCTGTCGCAACTGGACGCCCATCGCCTGAACGATCTGGGCCTGACCGCTGATGAAGCACAGCGCGAAGCCAGCCGCCCGATCTGGGACGTGCCCTCGCACTGGCAACAGTGACCAGTTCACGCTGTTAAGCTCTTGAAAAATGCGCCGCCCTTGCCAATATACCGGTCAAGGGCGGTTTTCTTTTGGGAACCCGCATCAATAAGTTTGCTTGGAGGTCTCAATGGCTGAGTTTGACACGATTCGCGCTGGTGCCGGCACGCGCGCCGCGATCGACGAAGGGCTGCGCGCCCACATGAACAAAGTATACGGCACCATGTCGGTGGGTCTGCTTCTGACCTTCGCCGCCGCTTGGGCCGTCGGTAACAACGCCGCGATGATGGAAACGCTGTTCACCGGCTTCACCCGTTATATCGTGATGTTTGCCCCGCTGATCATGGTCTTTGCCTTTGGCGCCGCCATCAACCGTCTGTCCGCCGCTGGCGCACAGCTGTTCTTCTATACCTTCTCGGCTGTGATGGGTGTGTCGCTGGCCTATATCTTCGTGATCTTCACCGGCGTATCCATCGCGCAGACTTTCCTGATTACCGCCATCGCCTTCGCGGGTCTCAGCCTTTATGGCTACACGACCAAACGCGACCTTGGACCGATGGGTGCCTTCCTGATCATGGGTCTGATCGGCATTATCGTCGCATCGATCGTGAACATCTTCATCGGCTCGTCGATGATCCACTTCGCCATCTCGGTGATCGGTGTTCTGATCTTTGCTGGCCTGACCGCCTATGACACCCAGAAAATCAAGACCGACTACATCGCACATGCCCACGCAATGGACAGCGAATGGCTGGCGAAATCCGCGATCATGGGCGCACTAAGCCTGTATCTGGACTTCATCAACCTGTTCATGTTCCTGCTGCAGTTCCTGGGCAACCGCGAGTGATCATGACACGTTGACGTGTGATCAGGGCCGGTCGTCGTGACCGGCCCTTTTTTGTTGCGCTAGAGTAAACCTATGAATCGGTTGTTCGAAAACATCGCCAAGCTCATCCTCAGCCCGTTACTTACGGCGCAGGCGCTGAAGGTGCGCAAGACCGCCAGACTGCTGCCCGAGCCCCCCGGCCATCGGTTCGGCGCACAAGGCACCGGCCCCAATCTCTCGCTGATGATCGTGGGCGACAGCTCTGCCTCGGGCGTAGGTGCGCCGCACCAGACCAAAGCCCTGTCTGGGCAGCTCGTCACCGCGCTTGGTGCGTCCTATCACGTCAACTGGCGGCTTCTGGCCCGAACTGGATCGACCACCCGCACCACCCTGCCCCTGCTAAAATCTCAGGTGCCCGAGCAGACGGACATTGTGCTGGTGGTGCTGGGGGTGAACGACGTGACCAGCCAGATGCCGCTCTATCGCCTGCTGGCCTGTCGGGCCGAGCTCTATACGCTCTTATTCGAGAAATGGGGGGCAAAGCGCGTCATCGCCACCGGCATCCCACCGATCGACCGCTTCCCGCTGCTGCCCAATCCCCTGCGCTGGTTTCTGGGCCTTCAAGCCCGCCGCTTCGACCGCGCACTGGCCGAACAGGCCGCGACTATGGGCGTGGACTATATGCCCTTCGACGTGCCCCTGACGCCCGAGATGATGGCCGAGGACGGCTTCCACCCCGGCCCCAACGCCTATTACCTGTTGGGGCGCAAAGTGGCGTCACAGATCCTCCACCGCTAAACACAAACGAAAAAAGCCGCCCCAAAGGGACGGCTCTTTACCCAAAGAATGGCGATCTTACTTGATCTTGCCTTCTTTGTATTCAACGTGCTTGCGCACAACCGGGTCGTACTTTTTGACAACCATTTTCTCGGTCATGGTGCGTGCGTTTTTCTTGGTCACATAGAAGTGGCCGGTATCCGCGGTCGAGTTCAGGCGGATTTTGATCGTGGTCGGCTTCGCCATATCGTCAGCTCCTCATCGGGCGGGCGCATGCCGCCCGGGGTAAATCTCTGGAACCCGCCTTTTAGCGCCATTCCGACCCGAGTCAACCGCAAAGCCAAGGATTCCGCCGCCCCACCGCTTTTTCTTGTCATAAATATCCCCGCCGGAGGCCTAAAATCTTCAAGACCTTGGGGAATCATACGCGCGGATGGCCTGTAAGCCGGATTCTGTCCCGGTGTTGCCACCATGGATGACCATTCTTCTAGACCTGCTGTTGCCAACAGGTTCAAGCTGCCAACCCGGATCTGCTCGGGGCAAGACACCCCTGGGGTTACCCCCGCGCGATCCCTATTAGGCATTGCTCCCGGTGGGGCTTGCCGTGCCGCCGCTGTTGCCAGAAGCGCGGTGGGCTCTTACCCCACCGTTTCACCATAACCCGCGCATGCGCAGGCTGTCTGTTCTCTGTGGCGCTTTCCCTCGGGTTTCCCCGGCCGGGCGTTACCCGGCACCGTTGCCTTGTGGAGTCCGGACTTTCCTCGCGTCACGAAGGGGCACGCCCCAACAGTCACCCGCGGTCATCCAGCCATCCGCGCAAACTGGACTTAGATAGGCTGGGCGGTGGCGTCAAGGCGCGAGGGCGAAAGGGGCGCTGCCCCTCGCCTCTTCGAGGCTCACCCCGAGGTATTTTCGACAAGAAAATGATTAGGGGCAGGTAGAGCCGCAAGGTCTTCCTTTGCCAGAGGACCTTCACCCCATGGGCGGTGACGCAGGCGCACGGCGGACAACAAGGTGGTGTCATCGATGTCGGTTGAATAGCCCAGCTTGACTGCACAGGCGCGGAAGGTTTCGATTTCAAGGCCTTCAATCGGATCAGACGTGCCCGAGCGCACCGCGACCCCCTGCCGTGCCAATCGCGCCCAATCGAAGCGAGGACCGGGGTCAGTTTTGCGTCCGGGGGCCATATCGCTATGGCCGATCACCCCTTCGGGCTTGATGTTCCAACGCTGCATAATCTCAGGCAGCAGGGCTTCGAGTGTTGCCATCTGTGGCTCGGAAAAGGGTGATGCCCCGTCATTGTCCATCTCGACACCTATCGAGCGGGAGTTAATGTCATCCATCCCACCCCAAGTTCCCGCACCCGCATGCCACGCGCGCATGTCTTCGTTGACCAACTGAAACAGCCGTCCGTCGCGGTGGATCAGATAGTGGGCCGAGACCTCGTATTCGGGGCTACACAGACGCTCTAGCGCTTCCTCGGGATCCGGCATGGCTGTGTAGTGCAGGACGATCAGCGACGGCACCAACCCATCCCGGCGCGGGCCGAAATTTGGGGAGGGGTGCGATATCGGCTGCATTACTCGGTCGAGATATTCAGCGTTTCACCGGGCAGAGGAACCGGTTGCGTGGGGGCTGGCGTGGCCGGTGCGGTTGGTTCGGTAGTGATGCCAATCGATTCAAGTTCAGCCGAGCTTACACCCTCGGTCGTCGCGGTAGGCACTTCCACACCGCGTGCGGCGCGGAACGGGGCTGGATCCCAGGCACAGGCAAAACCGTCGCCATCCGGGTCAATGCCATATTGGTCCCGTTTTGGGCCGCCACTTTCCAAAAACGCAATCTGGGCGAAATCAGCCGAGGTGTAGCGCGAGCAGTTGCGACGCGCGCGGGCCTCACCCGACAGGGACGACCGCTGATACAAAGGCTGCCCGACCGAGTTGGTGGTGGACAGGGCATACTGCACAATCGACGTCGTATTGCCCGAGGGGCGATCAGGCACGGCCTCGGGCTGCACCTGCTGGTAATTCGCGCGATAGCCTTCCAGACGCGCCGCATCGCTTTCGATGCTTTCGCGTGAGGAGACTGCGGCAAAGTCCTGTTCGTCAGAAATGGTCGCAGCCTCGGACGCGGCAGTCGGGGCTGCATCGACCGAACTGTCTTCGCCCAGCGCCGACAAGGGCTGGCCAGACAGGCTTTCAGGAGCCCGGCTTTCAGGCAGTGGCGCAACACATCCGGCCATCAGGCCAAGAAAGGCTAGTCCGAGGGTGATGCGCATCGCGGGCTCCTTACAGTACTGTCACACCAATTGGGCGCGTTTTACCACCATTTCGAAGGCTTAGCTACAAAACCTGCGCGGGCTTCAACCTCGTGGGCGATATTCAGCAGATCGCCTTCTTCCCACGGGCGGCCAATCAGCTGCAGACCCAGTGGCAGGCCCTGCGCGTCCAGACCGGCAGGGATCGAAATGCCCGGAAGACCGGCAAGGTTCACGGTCACGGTGAAGACGTCGTTCAGGTACATCTTCACGGGATCGGCGTCCTTCATTTCGCCCAGTCCAAAAGCGGCCGACGGGGTGGCCGGGGTCAGGATAGCGTCGACACCGCCAGCAAAGACATCATCGAAGTCTTTCTTGATCAGCGCGCGCACGCGACGAGCGCGGTTATAGTAGGCGTCGTAGAAACCAGCCGACAGCACATAGGTGCCAACCATCACGCGGCGCTGAACTTCGGCCCCGAAGCCTTCGGCGCGGGTTTTGGCGTACATCTCGTCAATGCCGTCGCCTGCTTCCAACTTGGCGCGGTGGCCGTATTTCACGCCATCATAGCGCGCAAGGTTCGACGAGGCTTCCGCAGGTGCAATCACGTAATATGCAGGCAGCGCGTATTTGGTGTGCGGCAGCGAGATATCCACGATCTCGGCCCCTGCGTCGCGCAACATGTCGGCGCCATCGGCCCAGAGCTTCTCGATCTCGGCCGGAATACCTTCCATGTGGTATTCTTTCGGGATCCCGATCTTCTTGCCTTTAATGTCGCCGGTCAGCATGGCTTCGAAATTCGGCACAGGAATGTCGGCGGAGGTAGAATCCTTCATGTCATGGCCGCACATGGCTTCCAGCATGATCGCTGCGTCACGTACCGATTTGGTCATCGGGCCGGCCTGATCCAGCGACGATGCGAACGCCACAATACCCCAGCGCGAGCAGCGCCCGTAGGTGGGCTTGATGCCGGTGATGCCGGTGAAGGCAGCGGGTTGGCGGATCGAGCCGCCGGTGTCGGTGCCGGTTGCGGCCAGACACAGGTCAGCCGCCACAGCCGAGGCCGAGCCACCCGACGAGCCACCCGGCGTCAGGTCGCGGTCGTCCACTTTCCACGGGTTCACAGCGTTGCCGTAGACCGAAGTCTCGTTCGACGAGCCCATGGCGAACTCGTCCATGTTCAGCTTGCCCAGCATCACGGTGCCTGCATCCAGCAGATTCTGGCTGACGGTCGATTCGTATTCTGGTTTGAAACCGTCGAGGATTTTCGATGCTGCCTGCGAGGGCACACCCTTGGTGCAGAACAGATCTTTGATGCCCAGCGGGATGCCGCACATGTCAGGCGCATCGCCCGCCTGAATGCGTGCGTCAGCAGCTTTCGCCTGCTCGCGGGCCAGATCGGGCGTGTTGTGCACAAAAGCGCCCAGCGCACCAGCGCCTTCGATTTCGGTCAGGCAAGCCTCGGTGATCTCGGTCGAGGTTACGTCGCCCTTGCGCAGCGCGTCACGGGCATCGGCAATCGTCAGTTTGTTCAGCTCGGTCATATCCCTGCCCCCTTATTCGACAACTTTCGGAACGGCGAAGAAGCCTTCGCGCGCATCCGGTGCGTTGGACAGGATTTTTTCCGGCATGCCACCATCCGTCACCACATCTTCACGGCGTTTCAGACGCATTGGCGTGACCGAGGTCATCGGCTCGACACCGTCCACATCCACTTCGTTCAGCTGTTCGATGAACCCAAGGATCGCATTGAAGTTCTCGGCCAGCTCCGGCAGGCGGTCGTCTTCGACCTTGATGCGGGCCAGATGCGCAACCTTGCGCGCGGTTTCGATATCAATCGACATGAAGGTGTCTCCGGATGTGTGTGCGCGTTGGCGCGTTGCCTCGTCATTTATCGCGCGCGAGAGCGACCCGCAAGGCATCTGCGCATCCTGCGACGCTGTCCCACGGGTGACTTGGGCGAATTCACTGCTACTCTGGTCCTGAATGACCAAATAGGAGGCTTCCCATGCAAATCACCTGGCTTGGCCATGCCGGCTTTCGAATCGCGATCGAAGAGGCCGTGCTACTGATCGACCCGTGGCTGGACGGAAACCCGATGTTTCCCGAGGACCGGCGCGCAGACGCCTTGGACGGGGCGACCCATATCCTGATCACCCACGGGCACGGAGATCACGCATCCTCGACCCTTGCGATCGCGAAAGAGTTGGGCATTCCGATTGCCGCCATTCACGAGCTTGCCTCGTTCTGGGGCGGAGAAGATGGTGTGGAAACGCTGGGCTTCGGCAAAGGCGGCACGGTCGATCTGAATGGGGCGAAAATCACCATGGTGAACGCCTCGCATTCCGCCAGCTTCGACTATCTGGGCGGGGATCGTCCGCTTTGCGCCGGGGCCGAGGTCGGCTTCATGATCGCGGGCGAGGGGCACGTGATCTATCTGTCCGGCGACACAGACATCATGGCGGATATGGAGTGGATGGGCGATCTGCACAAACCTGACATCGGCATTCTGTGCGCCGGTGGGCATTATACGATGGACATGGCGCGGGCCGCCTACGCGGCGAAGCGGTATTTTGACTTCAAGACCGTGATCCCCTGTCACTACAAGACTTTCCCGATCTTGGCCCAATCCGCGCAGGAACTGATCGATGCCTTGCCAGAGGTGAACGTGATCGAGCCCGAGGTGCTGTCACCGATCTCGGTCTAAGGCTTACCGGCGTGCGGCAAAAAACGCTTTCAGGATCGCCTCAGCCTCGTCCGCACCAATGCCATCATAGACCTCAGGCACATGGTGACATTGCGGATGTGTAAAGATGCGCGGGCCATGGGCCACGCCGCCCGATTTGGGATCCGCTGCGCCATAGTAAACACGTCGGATCCGCGCCGCCGATAGGGCCGTTGCGCACATCGGGCAGGGTTCTAGCGTCACATAGAGGTCATAGCCCGGCAACCGTTCGGACCCGGCTTGGGCGCAGCCCTCGCGGATCACAAGGACCTCGGCATGCGCTGTGGGGTCATTCAGCTCGCGGGTGCGATTTCCGGCCTGCGCCACCACCCTACCGTCCGGTGCAACCAACACGGCACCAACAGGCACCTCACCGCGATCTGCGGCGGCGCGGGCCTCGGCCATGGCGGCGTCCATATGGCTTTTGAAACGGGTCATGCCCCTTCATGCCTGCCCTGCAAGCGATTGCCAAGGCTTCCCCTTTCGCGCGGCGCAGGCTATGCGGGGGTATGACGGATAAACCCACCCCCGCTGGCGACCGGATCGCCAAAGTGCTGTCGCGCGCAGGCATTGCCAGCCGCCGCGAGGCCGAACGCATGATCGAAGCCGGGCGCGTCAGCGTCAACGGCACCGTGATCGACAGCCCTGCCCTGAACGTGACACCCAAGGACAAGATCCTTGTGGATGACAAACCCGTGGCCGAGCCCGAGCCGCCGCGCATCTGGCTGTATCACAAGCCCACCGGGCTGGTGACCACGGCCAAGGACGAAAAGGGCCGCGAGACGGTGTTCGACAAGCTGCCCGAGGATATGCCACGCGTGATGAGCGTGGGGCGCTTGGATTTGAACTCGGAAGGGTTGCTGCTGCTGACCAATGACGGCGGCGTGAAGCGTAAGCTTGAGCTTCCCTCGACCGGGTGGACCCGCAAGTATCGCGTGCGCGTGAAGGGCAAGCCGACGGATGACATGCTGTCACCAGTGCGCAAGGGAATCACCGTCGATGGTGAGCGGTTCCAGCCCATGTCGATCTCGCTGGATCGACAGCAGGGCGCGAATGCGTGGCTGACCATCAGCCTGCGCGAAGGCAAAAACCGCGAGATTCGCCGTGCGATGGAGGCAATTGGTCTATCCGTGAACCGCCTGCTGCGCGTCAGCTATGGCCCGTTCCAATTGGGCGAGTTGAAAGCGGGCGAGGTCGAAGAAATCCGCCAGCGCGTGGTGCGTGAACAGTTGGGCATGGACGCCCCTGCGAAAACACCCGCGCGCAAACGCGAGGGTCCGGCCAAGAGCAATCGCGGCGCGATGTCCAAGCCGCCTGCGAAGCGTGGAGGGAAACCGGGCAAAAGGGGCGCTGCCCCTCGCGGCCGAGGCCGCTCACCCCGGGATACTTGAGACAAGAAAAAGCGCCTGAGTTTTCTTAGAACAGTGACCCTTGTTCGGGGTCTGATTTCTTGGGCTTTGCTTTGCGGGCAGTTTTGGGTGTCGGCGCCGTTGTGACGGGCCCCGACGCGGATCCATCCAACGTCAAACGCCCGTCTGCGAACTCGATTTCCAATGCCTTGGCCTTGCTTGCAGCATCCTGTGTCGTCACAACATCGCCGTCGCCACGCACCACCGCATAGCCGCGCTTCAGTGTCTCGGTATAGCCCAAGGTCTGGCGCATCCGCTCCAACGCGGCCAGCCGATCCCTCTGACGCGAGACTGCAGATAGATAGGCATTGTCCAGCCGGGTTGAAGTGTCTTGCAGGGCTTGCGCACGCTGCTGATTAGCTAGCGTGATCCGCCCGGTATCCAGACGCGCCGCCAAGCGGTCAAACTCCCGACGGCGATCTACCGTACCACGGGATAGTCCCGGACCAAGACGTCCGACAACGCTATTTAGCTTGTCACGTAGTGGAACCAGCCGCGCGGTCAGGGCGCGCGGGCGCAGGCCCGCCGAGGCTTCGCTCAGTTTCACGCGCCGCGCTTGCGTCATTTGGGTCAGGGCAACGGGCAGTTTCAGGGATGCCGTATCCAGCCGCTGGCGGGGTCCATCCAACAGCGCATCGGCGCGCGGGAGCGCGCGCGACAGGTCGCGCAGACGTTGGGTGCGTTGGGTGACGCCTTGCTCTAGCGCGCGGGTCAGGCGGGTACCTTGTTCTTCGGTCCACGCCAGCAGCTCCAAGCGCACCGGCACGGCGTGCTCGGCGGCGGCGGTCGGGGTCGGCGCGCGCAGGTCCGAGACAAAATCGATCAGTGTCGTGTCTGTCTCGTGCCCGACTGCCGAAATCAGCGGTATCTCGGATGCGGCCGCAGCCCGTGCAACCACCTCTTCGTTAAAGCCCCACAGATCCTCGATCGAACCGCCACCCCGGGCGACGATCAGCAGATCAGGGCGCGGCAGTGCGCCGCCCGGCGTCAGACGATTGAAGCCCTCGATGGCCGCAGCCACTTGCGGGGCACAGGCGTCCCCCTGCACGGCGACGGGCCAAATCAGCACTTTGCGCGGGAAACGGTCACGCAGACGGTGCAGAATATCGCGGATCACCGCGCCGGAGGGCGAGGTCACAACCCCGATCACCTCGGGCAGGAAGGGGATCCTTTTCTTCCGCTCGGGCGCGAAAAGCCCCTCGGCCGCCAGCTGTTTCTTGCGCTTTTCCAACATCGCCATCAGCGCGCCTTCGCCCGCGACCACGACGTCATCCACGTTGATCTGGTATTTCGACTGGCTGCCAAAGGTGGTGATCTTGCCCGAGACGATGACCTCCATCCCCTCTTCCGGCATGATCGACAGACGGCTGACCTGCCCTTTCCAACTGACCGCCGCGATCACCGACCGGTCATCTTTCACGTCGAAATACAGGTGACCCGAGCGTGCCAGCATCACGCGCCCGACCTCTCCGCGCACGCGCACGCGGCCAAAAGCGCCCTCGATGGTTTTCTTAACCGCGCCGGAAATTTCCGAAACGGTGAATTCAGGGGTGTTTTGGCCGGGGGTTGGGTCGTCAATCAGGTCGGACATGGTGCCTCGGTTCTTGTGCATTGCGTGTTGCGACCTTAGAACGCCCGTAACGGAAGGCCAAGCGGGAGAGCATCCATGAACATCCTTATTCTGGGCAGCGGCGGGCGTGAACATGCGCTGGCATGGGCAGTGATGCAGAACCCGAAATGCGACCGGCTGATTGTTGCGCCGGGCAACGCCGGTATGGCACAGATCGCGGAATGCGCGAAGCTGGACATCGAGGATGGCGGCGCGGTGGCGACGTTCGCCCAAGACAACACCATCGACTTCGTAATTGTCGGCCCTGAAGCGCCGCTGGCAGCTGGCGTGGCGGATCGGTTGCGCGAGGCGGGCATCAAGGTGTTTGGCCCCTCGGCCGAGGCTGCGAAGCTGGAAGCCTCGAAAAGCTTCACCAAGGAAATTTGCGACGCGGCGAATGCGCCGACCGCCGCCTACGGCCACTTCACCGATGCCGAGGCCGCCAAGGCCTATATCCGCGAGCAAGGCGCGCCCATCGTTGTGAAAGCAGACGGTCTGGCCGCCGGTAAGGGCGTGATCGTTGCGATGGACGTTGAGACCGCGTTGGACGCGATTGACGACATGTTCGGCGGCGCCTTTGGGGGCGCCGGGGCCGAGGTCGTGATTGAAGAATTCATGGAAGGCGAGGAAGCCTCCTATTTCATCCTCTGCGACGGCAAGACCGCCCTGTCCATCGGCACCGCACAGGACCACAAGCGTGTAGGCGACGGCGACACCGGCCTAAACACCGGCGGCATGGGCGCCTATTCCCCCGCCCCGGTTCTGACGGATGAAATCGCCGCCCGCGCGATGCGCGAGATTGTGCAGCCCACCGTGGACGAGATGGCCAAGCGTGGCACGCCCTATCAGGGGGTTCTCTATGCGGGCTTCATGATCAAGGACGGTCAGGCACGGTTGGTGGAATACAATGTGCGTTTTGGCGATCCGGAATGTCAGGTGCTGATGATGCGTCTTGGCGCGCAGGCGCTGGACCTGATGCTGGCCTGTGCCGAGGAACGTCTGCACGAAGCGCAGGTGAACTGGGCGGACGATCACGCGATCACTGTGGTGATGGCGGCGAATGGCTATCCCGGATCGTATCAGAAGGGCTCGGTGATCAACGGCTTGGATGCGCTGCCGGAAGATTCGAAGAACATGGTGTTTCACGCAGGCACGACCGAAGTGGACGGCAAGATCACGGCTTCGGGTGGGCGCGTTCTGAATGTCACCGCACGTGGCGACAGCCTGCAAGAGGCACGGGACCGCGCCTATGCGATGATCGAGGGCATTGACTGGCCCGAGGGCTTCAACCGTTCGGATATCGGCTGGCGCGCGCTCTAGTCTTCGGCTTTTGGTGGCTCGCTACGCGAGCCTGAGGGGCTTTGCCCCCACGCGTCCCCTATTGGGGACACGTTCCCCCAAGGTATTTTTGACAAGAAAATGAGGTCAGTCGCAGCTTAGCGCTGCGGCGAGGCTGCTTGGATCGGTGTATTTACCGATTGGGGCGATCTGAAATTCGCCGTCCACCAAGCGCGCTTCCATGACTCGGGACCAATTGGCGCTGGCGGTGACAACCACTGGCGGTTGGTCGGGACAGATACGCACGCCGCCTTCGATGTCGGGGCTGCCATATTTGTGGTTGGTCAGTCCGCCGACCGAGGCGATTTCTTTGAAAGTCAGTGACGATTGTGACGCATCCACTGTCACCAGCCGCAAGCGGCGGGCAAGGTGCGGGCGGTCGACATAGGCGATCTCGTCCAGCCCGTCGCCGTTGAAATCGGCAATCCCGGCCACGGCCAGCCAACGGTGGCGGGTGCCGATGGGGGCGTTGTTGCCCAGAGCAGTCAGCGTGCCGTCCTGCAGCCCAAAGATGCGGATCATCGCTCCGGTTGTGTCACCACTGAAGACGGTGACGACCTCGGGCGTGCCATCCCCGTCGAAATCATGCAGGCGGGGGGCAGTGTCTTCGAAGACACCCCCGGTCACGCGCGCCAGAAGGCGGGTGCCGTCGCGCAAGGTGACCTCGAGCGCGCCGTATTCTCCGCCCGGCACGGCGCCGTGCCCATAGCGATCCGTTGGTTCGGCGTAGCGCGCTGCGGAAATGTCGGCCGCCGCGGGGGCGGCCAGACACAGGGATAGAAATGCGGCTGTGAGGCCGCGCATCAGATCTGTTTTTCGGGCATGTGTACGACCAGACCGTCCAGATCATCGGTCACTTTGATCTGGCAGGTCAGGCGCGAGCGGGCTGCATCAGGTTCAAACGCGAAGTCCAGCATGTCTTCTTCCATCGCGTCCTTCGCGGGGATCTTTTCGATCCAGGCGTTGTCCACATAGACATGGCACGTCGAGCAGGCACAGGCGCCACCACAATCGGCTTCGATGCCGGGGATGTTGTTGTCGCGCGCGCCTTCCATCACGGTCAGGCCGGGGGCAACGTCCACGACATGCTCGGTTCCGTTGTGCTCGATATAGGTGATCTTCGCCATGTGGCCTCTCCGTTCTCTGGCGTGTCGCGTGCGGTCTGAGGGGCGCACGGGCTACGGTCATTTCGTTCGACAGACCAGATAGCAACGATATCGCGCTATTTCGAGCCTAAAAGCGGCGAAAAATGTCGCATGGACTTCACAAACGCGAAATGAGGCGCGCGGCACGAAAACCCACCCAGTGCGAACCGGATGGGTTTTCTGTCAAAATAGACGGAACAACAGGTGTTGTTCAGAAAAGGCTCGCGATGAGTTCGGCCACGGCAAGCGTGAACGGATCAATCTGCATCAGCCATGCGCCAGCTTGTTCGACGGCACCGCCTTCGGCGAGGCTTTCAAGCCGCTCTGAATAGCTGGATATCCCGACCTGACTGACAATAATCCCTTTGAACAGGATAAATCCAATCAGGACGAACATAATCGCACGCAATGGAAAACTACGACGTTTGAAGCTTGCTTCCTCTGGAACCAAAAGCCCGTCGCGTTCCACCAAGTGGACATAGCCCCGAGCCAATTTGTTATGACGGCGATCAATTTGCCGTACGCGTTTTTCAAAATCTCTTACTTGTGCATCGGCCATGGTCAACTTTCCCCTAGTCGAAAGCCAAAATTGAAGTTAGGCAACGATGTCAGAATAAAGCAATTTTGTGGCAAATACTAGGAAACCCTTTGTTTCCCGCCACAATTTCATCATTTTCTCTGCAATATCAACGTGGTCCAATCCCCGATTTCATCGCGTTTGACCAAATCGAACCCGTTTTGCTGATAACTTTCAAGCACATCCTCGGCCTGAGGGTTCAGAATGCCCGACAGAATCGCATAGCCATTTTCGCCAATATTCCGCCCCATTTCCGGAGCCAATCCGATCAGCGGTCCCTTCAGGATGTTGGCAAATACTAGGTCGAACGGCGCCTTGGCTGCAATTTCCGTCGCACCGAACCCGGCGGCTTCGACGCACGCCACGCGATCCTCAAGCGCATTGGCGGCGACATTGGCGCGGGCCACGTCCACGGCGACCTCGTCGATGTCGCTGGCAATCACGGGATTTGGCCAAATCTTGGCAGCGGCCATGGCCAGAACAGCCGTACCACAGCCGATATCCGCCACATTTTCGCCCACAAAGCCGTCTTGCGCCAGATGGTCCAGCGCCCGCAGGCAGCCCAGCGTGGTGCCGTGATGCCCGGTGCCAAAAGCCATCGCCGCGTCAATCAGCAGCCCGATCTTGTCCTCTGGCAAAGACGCGGCATCGTGGCTGCCATAGACGAAGAAACGACCTGCCTCGACCGGGGCAAGCTCGCGCTTCACATGGGCGACCCAGTCGACCTCGGGCAATTCCGATACGCTGAAATCCTTGGCGCCATGCATCGAGGCCAGCAGCGCAAGCCCTGCCGCATCGGGTTCTTCGACGAAATAACCGCCCACTTCCCAGATGCCGCTGTCATCTTCGACCTCGAACACGCCGACACCCGTGGGTTCGGGCACAAGGTTTTCCATCGCAGCCCCAAGGGCTTCGGCATCATCTTGTCCGTCTACGGTGGTCAAAGCGGTCCAGGTGGGCATGGTGTGTCCTTTCCAACAAGCCCCTGTGCCCTAGCGCCCTGCTTTGGGCGGGTCAAGCATCTGGCAGGGGCGCGTCGGTGTCTGTGGCGCTGCGCCATGCTGCGATCTGGGCCGCGACCTCTTTCACGTGGGCATCACTGTTGAAGGCGGATTTTTCGATCGGGCAATAGTCATAGGCGTCGATCAGCAACAGCAATCCCTGATCGGTGACAAGCACGCCTTCCATATGGCTCCACGAAATCAGCACCTCATAGCCCGGATGCGTGATCCGCATCCCCAGCGGAGACAGCACGATCCGCGCCACCCCTTCGCGCATCCGCGACCGACTGAGTGTTTTGATATAGGAGTTCCGGCTATGCCGGATAACCAGCAGCCCCGCCCCCATCAGCAGCATGAAGGACAGAAAGGTCCACATGCTGGCATCACTGGCAAACGCAACAATAGCCGAGACACCAACGAAGGCGGCGATCAGGATGGTTGTTCGGACCTGCCGCCCCCATCCCTCTGCGCGCCGCCGCCGTTTAGCGGAAAGAGCACGCAGGGCATAGTCGATGTCGATCGCGTCAAAGCGCGAATAGAACTCTAGATTGGTGCTCAAATCGGATCTCTTGAATAAACACAGAATACAGAACAATCGTCCACCTTAACGCGAACGCGTGTAGTCTGTCAGATTGCAGATGATCCGGCGAGTAAGGAAACTCCGACCTTTTTTTTGCGCGCGCAGCTTCCCGCTTATCCGTGGGCGCGTGCCCGCATATGGGTCAGGATCGTTTCATTGCCTTTTTCCGGATGGCGCGGGATCAGCAGGGCCAAGCCCAGCGACACGCATGCCATGGCCGCCGCCAGCCCGAACACAGCCCCCGGCGACACCACCCAGAGATACCCAAGCAGCGCCGGCAAGAAGACCGCCGCGATGTGGTTGATGGTGAAGGCGACCGCTGCGGTGGGGGCAATATCCTGCGGATCGGAAATCTTCTGGAAATAGGTTTTCAGCGCAAAGGCCAGCGCGAAGAACAGGTGGTCCAGCACATAAAGCGCGGCCGCCAGAACCACACCCCAGCCGAAATAGTAGATCCCGCCATAGGCTAGGAACACGCCGATCAGGCCCACATACTCAAACGCCAGCGCGCGGCGTTCGCCCCAAATGGACACGGCCTTGCCCATCAAGGGGGCGAAGAAGATGTTGGCGATATAGTTGATCAGGAACAGCGCCGTGACCTCGTGCACCTCGAAGCCGAAACGCTCGACCATCATGAAGGCGGCGAAGACCACGAAAATCTGACGGCGTGCGCCCGCCATGAACTGCAGCGCGTAGTACAGCCAATACCGGCGGCGCAGCACGAATTGCTTCAGCTGCGGCTCGGGGCTTTCGAACTGTGGATAGGCGAAATAGGCGAAGATCGCGATGGCCAGCGTGGTGCCGCCCGCGATCATGTAGACAAGGTTGTAGCTCAGGTCGAAGGTCTTCCACGTCAGCACCAAAAGGCCATAGCTGACCAGCGCAGCCGCCGACCCAATGGACATGATCCAGCCCAGCATCTGCGGCGCTTTCTTCTTGTCGATCCATTGCAGCTGAAGCGATTGGTTCACTGTCTCGAAATAGTGAAACCCGATCGAGCTGAGCATGGTGACGGTCAGGATCCCACCAAAGCTGGGAAACCACGCGGTGATCGCCGTGGCTGCGCCCAGCAGGCCCAGCGACACGACACCCAGAACCTGTTCGCGAAACAGCATCAACAGGGCTATGACGCCAATGGCCAAGAAGCCCGGAATTTCGCGCACCGTGTGCAGCCAGCCGATCTCGACCCCGGTGAAGTCCGCGGCCTCGATCACGAAGTTATTTAGCAGCGCCGACCAGGTGAAGAACGCAATCGGCATCCCGGCTGCCATCAGCATCAGCAGGAAGATGGGGCGACGCCAGAACGGCAGCGCGCGGGCGTCATCAAGGGTCAGGATCTGGTGTCTCATCCGCCTGCCTTACGCCTGAATTCCCAGTTTGGCGAGCGCTAAACGCATTCACGCATGCATATGCGTTTCTGACTCAGATCAAGGTGGCGCGCGGTCACGACGTTAAAACTGCGCCAACTTGAAGGAGGCCCCCATGGACATCGTCCCCCTGATCGACCGCATCGGAGAGAACCCGACCGCCGCCCTGTTCGGCCTGATCACTGGCATCGTCTTCGGCGTGTCGGCCCAGCGCTCGCGCTTTTGCCTGCGCGCCGCCGCGGTCGAGTTTGCACGGCGGATGATGGACGCCTCGGTCGCGGTGTGGCTTCTGACCTTCTCGACCGCTTTGGTCTGGGTTCAGGGTGCAAATCTTCTGGGTCTAATGCGGACCGAGGACGCACGGATGATGGCCGTCACCGGCAGTTGGTCAGGCGCGATCATCGGCGGGCTGTTGTTCGGGGTCGGCATGGTGTTGGCACGCGGCTGCTCTGGGCGACTTCTGGTTTTGGCAGCGACGGGCAACCTGCGCTCGGTCGTCTCGGGCCTGATCTTCGCCGTGGTCGCACAGATGAGCTTGCACGGCTGGCTCGCCCCCACCCGCGACACCCTCGCCCGCCTATGGATGACCGAGGGCGGCGTGAACGTGAATCTTCTGAACCTAGCAGGCCTGCCCGATTGGTCCGGCCTTGCGCTGGGGCTGATGACCGCCGTTCTGGCCATCGTGATCGCCCGCAAAGCAGGCCTCGGCCCGCGCCGCCTGATCTTCGGCTCGGGCGTTGGGTTTGCTGTCGCCCTTGGCTGGGTGCTGACCTATCAACTGTCCCTTGCCGCGTTCGAGCCTGTGTCCGTCACCTCGGCCACCTTCTCGGGCCCGTCCGCCAACACGCTGATGTTCTTCCTCGTCTCGGACCCGGTGCTGGAATTCGACGTGGGCCTTGTGCCGGGCGTCGTCATCGGGGCCTTCGTCGCCAGCTGGTTAACAGGCGAGTTCAAGTTCCAAGGGTTCGAGGGCGAAGCCAACATGCGCCGCTCGATGACTGGTGCGGTCCTGATGGGCTTCGGCGCGATGCTGGCCGGTGGCTGCGCGATCGGCGCTGGCGTCACCGGAGGCTCCATCTTCGTCGGCACCGCATGGCTTGCCCTTCTGTGCATGTGGATCGGCGCGATGATCACAGATGCGCTGGTGGATCAACGCGGGGCTGTTGGGGTGGCGGCGGAGTGAAGACCCCAACGCTAATTAGGGTTAAGCATCAATGAAGTAAGTTTTTGTCTTACGCGTCTGGCACTTGCTATTGTTAGCAATGAAAGCAGAACTTGCAGTAGAACAACGACAACTACGAAACCAATTAAGAGTTTGAGATAAAAACCGGGTTCAGATTGTTTCAGCTCCACAAAAACGCGGATCACGCCAACACTCATTCCAACTAATGGCGTCCCTAGGTAAACCATCTCCGCAAGTGGCTTCGCAAAGTTCATAATTGATTCTCGTTTTTTCGCATCTTCGATAGCAAACAAAACAGGAAACACGCGACTGTATGCTGAAGAAATCGTTCGGTGTGCTAAGTCTTTCAGTGAGACCGAATTTGAGATCAGTATTTTGTCTGCGCAAATATCGGAGAGAAAGCGATGAAAACAGAGGAACGTTTCTTGAAGATTAGCATGCACAACACACAAACGCCAATTAACAGCCGCTAAGGCTAGTGTTAAGGCAACAAAAAAGTTTGGGCCAGAAAAGCTATTTTGAAGTCCAAGTCCGCCAGAAACCTCTGAACTAGCACATAGCGCAACGATCGTTAGGGTCGCTGCAGCGAGCCAGCTACGATTCGACTCCGTGACCGCCAAGTTTAGCGCTTGCGACAGCACCATCAATTCATCTGGTATTTTTGAATTCATTTTGCTCAAACTCACTAGTCTAATAAAAACTCTGCGGATCGATATCCACCGACACCCGCATTTCCCCTTTGATTTGGAACTGCGCCAACCAGCGTTTTAGGGCAGCTTGAATGGGGGCGGTTTTCTCGGCTTTGACCAGCAGGCGCACGCGATGTCGGCCTCGGACGCGGGCGATGGGGGCTGGGGCGGGGCCGAACAGTTGCGCGCCGATTTGGGTCAGAGGCTCGGACCGGCGGGCCATTTCCGCGCCCAGATCGAACACGGCTTGGATATCGGGCGAGGACAGGACGATGCCCGCCAGACGCCCATACGGGGGCACGCCCGCGGCTTGGCGTTCGCTGGCCTCGGCTTTCCAGAACTGCTCTTCCTTGCCTGCCAAGATGGCGCGGATCACGGGATGCTCGGGCTGGAAGGTTTGCAGAAGCGCGACGCCCGGTGTCTCTGCCCGCCCTGCCCGTCCCGCGACCTGTCGGATCAATTGGAAGGTGCGTTCGGCGGCGCGCAGGTCAGACCCTTGCAGGCCCAGATCCGCGTCGATCACGCCCACCAGCGTCAGCTTCGGGAAATTGTGACCCTTGGCGACCAATTGCGTGCCGATGATGATGTCGGCACCACCTTCGGCGATCAGTTCGATCTGTTCTTTCAGCGCACGCGCCGACCCGAACAGGTCGGACGACAGCACGGCGATGCGGGCGTCGGGAAAAGCGGCGGTGACCTCCTCGGCCAGACGTTCAACGCCGGGGCCAACGGGGGCCAGCTTGCCCTCGACCTCGCATTCCGGGCAGGCGTCCGGCATCGGCTTCGTCTCGCCGCATTGATGGCAGACAAGACGTTTTTGGAAGCGGTGTTCGACCATCCGCGCGTCGCAATGATCGCAGCCGATCTGGTGCCCGCAAGCGCGGCAGATGGTGACGGGCGCATAGCCGCGGCGGTTGATGAACAGAAGCGATTGTTCGCCACGCGCAATGCGCAACCGCACAGCGGCTTTCAGCGTGGGCGAGATCCAGCTTTGCGCGGGAAGGTCTTCCTGCCGCATGTCAATCGCACGCATCTCGGGCATCACGGCGGGGCCGTAGCGGCTGGTAAGTTCGATCCGTTTGTACTTCCCAGCTTCGCAGTTTGCCCACGTTTCCAGTGACGGCGTCGCGGACGCCAGCACCACCTGCGCGTCACAAATGGACGCCCGCATCACCGCCATGTCACGTGCCGAATACAGCACCCCGTCTTCTTGCTTGTACGAACTGTCATGTTCTTCGTCGACGATCACCAACCCAAGATCGCGGAACGGCAGATAGAGCGCAGAGCGGGCGCCGACAACCAGTTGCGCCTCGCCCTGCCCGACCATGCGCCAGCAGCGGCGGCGTTCAGTCATGGTGACGCCGGAATGCCATTCGGCGGGGCGGGCGCCAAAGCGTTCCTCGACCCGCTTCAGGAACTCGGCGGTCAGGGCGATCTCGGGCAAGAGCACCAGCGCCTGACGGCCCTTGCGCAGGCAGGCGGCGACGGCTTCCAGATAGACCTCAGTCTTGCCCGCGCCGGTGACACCGCGCAGAAGCGTGGTGCCATAGCGGCCAGAGCGTACACCGTCGGTGAGTTGCTTGGCGGCGACAGCCTGATCCTCGGTCAGTTCCTTACCGGGCAGCGCTGGATCAAGCCGCGGATAGGGCATGTCACGCGGCGTGTCTTCCTCCCGGATCGCACCCAGCTTCACAAGGCCCTTCACCACGGATCCACTGACTCCTGCCAGATCGGCTAGTTCCTTCTGCGTGAACCCAACACCCGGCTGGTCCATCAGCACATCCATCACTTTGGCGCGCGCATCAGTCAGGCGGTTGGGGCGGTGCCCCGACGCCTTCAACACCTTCCGCATCGAGGGCGGATCGGACAGCCCCGGCGCACGGGTCGCCAGACGCAGCATCTGCGCCATCGGCGTCAGGGTATAGTCGCCCACGCGGGTCAGGAACTCGGCCATTTCGGATCGCATCGGCGCCACGTCGAGCACCCGGATTACCGCCCGCAGTTTCGAGGCGTCAAAGCCCCCCTCGCCCGGACCCCAAACGACGCCCAGCACTTTGCGCGGCCCAAGCGGCACCTCAACATAGTCGCCTTGCACGCAGCCCCCTTCGGGCGCGCGATATGTCAGGATTCGGTCCAGCGGCTGGGCGGTCAGAACGCCGACCCTTGCGCCTGCCGGAAACTGCTCGATATCACTCATAAGGCCAGATTCCCCGTCATCAGGCACACCATAGGGGCTTTCTGCCCGCGCGCCCATGGGGTAAGAGAGCGCAAACGCAAACTTCCGCAGGATACGCGCACATGAAATTCTTTGCAGATACCGCCGACATCGACGCCATCAAGGAACTGAACGACCTTGGCATGGTGGACGGTGTGACCACCAACCCTTCGATCATCAAAAAGTCGGGCCGCGACATCATCGACGTCACGAAAGAGATCTGTGACATCGTAGACGGCCCCGTCTCCGCAGAAGTCACTGCAATCGACGCCGATACCATGATCGCCGAAGGCCGCAAGTTGGCCAAGATCGCCGACAACATCGCGGTGAAAGTTCCACTGACTTGGGATGGGTTGAAAGCCTGTAAGACCCTGTCGGACGAAGGCACTATGGTAAACGTAACGCTCTGCTTCTCGGCCAACCAAGCGTTGCTGGCAGCCAAAGCCGGCGCGACCTTCATCTCGCCCTTCATCGGTCGTCTGGACGACATCAACCTGGACGGCATGGAGCTGATCGAAGACATCCGCACCATCTATGACAACTACATGTTCGACACGCAGATCCTGGCCGCCTCGATCCGCAACGTGAACCACATGAAAGACGCCGCACTGGTTGGCGCGGACGTCGCCACGGCACCGCCCTCGGTCATTCAAGCCATGGCGAAGCACGTTCTGACCGACAATGGTCTGGATGCGTTCTTGGCCGACATCAAAGCTGCTGACATCAAGATTCTGTAAGCCGATCTTGCATAAAAGCATGTGACGAGGGGGCCACGGCCCCCTTTTCTATTTCAGGCCCGTGCCCGTTTTTTGGACATCCCCCGCCTGCTTGGTGTAGCATCTCGAAAACGACAAAAAACATCGAGGCAGCCATGAGCAGTATCCCGGCACTGGATGACGATCTGCGCGCACACCTGATCGCGCAGCCCGAGACTATTTTGAACGACCAAGATATCATGAACGCCTTGGTCAATGCGCATGAACGTCAGATGGGGACGAATATCGTCGATCTGCGTGGCGCCGCTATGGACAGATTAAGCACCCGGCTGGACAAGCTGGAGGACACGCACCGATCCGTTGTGGCTGCGGCGTATGAGAATGTCTCGGGCGTGGCGCTGATCCATCGTGCCGTTCTGCGCATGCTGGACCCGACCGATTTTGCCGCCTTCATGAAGGATCTGGACGGCGAGGTCACCGAGACCCTGAAAATCGACTGCATTCGTCTTGTGCTGGAAACCGAGCAGGACACCAAAGAGGCGGCGCTTGATCGCCTCGGATCCGTGATCTCGACACTTCCTGCCGGGTTTATCGACGAGTATCTGGGACAAGCCGCTGGCCCGGATCGGCGCACTGTTTTCCTGCGCCAGATGCACGAAAAAGACCCCGACATCTATGGCGACTGCAGCTTCTGGATCCGGTCCGAGGCCTGCATCGTTCTGGACCTTGGCGAAGGGCGGCTGCCCGGCATGCTGGTTTTAGGGGCCGAGGACCTGTCCCAGTTCCGCCCCGGGCAAGGCACGGACCTGCTGGAATTCTTCGGGGGCGTCTTTGAGCGCGCGATGCGCCGCTGGCTGTCATGAGCCGCGAGGGATCTCTTAGCATTCCCCCCGGAACGCGGGACGCACTCGCGTTATTTCTGGACCACAAACGCGCGCTGGATGCGGCGTCCGAGAACACGATCAAAGCCTATCAGGCCGACATTGGCGGATTTCTGGGCTTCATGGCCACCCATCTGGGTGGCGAGGCCGGACGCGGTGCGCTGGCCCGTGTGACGATCAGCGATATGCGGGCGTGGATGGCATCCGAGCGCGCGCGCGGCATTGGCACGCGCAGTTTGGCGCGGGCGCTGTCGGCGGTGAAAAGCTTTTACAGTTGGCTCAGCGAACAAGATGGATTTGACGCCACCGCCGTCCTGTCCACCCGCAGCCCGAAATTCGCCAAGAAACTCCCACGTCCGCTGTCGCCCGATGCGGCACAGGCCGTACGGGACATGGCCCCGCTGCAATCGCGCCACGACTGGGTCGGCGCGCGGGATCTGGCGGTGGTGACGCTGCTGTATGGCTGCGGCTTACGTATCTCGGAAGCGCTTGGCCTGACCTGCGCCGATGCCCCGCTGGGCGAGGTGCTGCGCATTCGCGGTAAAGGCAACAAGGAACGGTTGGTGCCCGTCCTGCCCGCCGCCCGCGACGCGGTCGAGGCGTATCGCACCCTCTGCCCCCATCCCGAAGCCCCGGACCTTCCACTGTTTCGCGGCGTGCGTGGCGGGGCGCTGGGGGCGCGACAGGTACAGAAAATGATGCAGCAGGTACGCCTGCAACTGGGCCTGCCCGCCACGGCCACACCTCACGCTTTGCGCCACAGCTTTGCCACGCATCTTCTGGCCTCGGGCGGGGATCTGCGCGCCATTCAAGAGCTTTTGGGCCATGCCAGCCTGTCCACAACGCAGGGCTATACAGCGCTGGACGCATCAAAGCTGGTCGAAGTCTATAACGCCGCCCACCCTCGCGCCTGACGCGCCACAGGTTTTCGCTTTCCACCAATGCGATTTTCCGGCACAAAGCGCGGATGAACATTCAGACCAAAGCCCTGCTCGTCCATCTGCTGACCGCAACCGGAGCCGTCTTTGCCATGCTGGCAATGCTCGCCGCCGTAGACGAGAAATGGGGGCTGATGTTCCTGTGGCTGGTGGTCGCTTTCATCGTAGACGGCATCGACGGCCCGCTGGCCCGCCGCTATCAGGTCAAGGTCAACGCGCCGCAATATGACGGCGTGTTGATGGACCTGATCATCGACTATCTGACCTATGTGTTCATCCCGGCTTATGCGCTGTTCAAATCGGGCCTGATGCCCGGCTGGACCGGCTGGTTTGCGATCATCGTGATCACTTTCACCAGCGTCGTCTACTTCGCAGATACGCGGATGAAGACCAAAGATAACAGCTTTTCCGGCTTCCCCGGCTGCTGGAACATGGTCATTCTGGTGCTTTTCGCGACCGAGCCGAATTTCTGGGTCATGACCGCGCTGGTCACCGCCATCGCGGTTGCCATGTTCTTGCCCCTGAAGTTCATTCACCCGGTCCGCACCGAGCGCTGGCGCCCGGTCAGCCTACCGATGGCCTTAGCGTGGACGGGATTTGCAGGCTGGGCCGCCTGGGTCGATTTCCACCCGGAAAGCTGGGCGCATTGGGGGTTGGTTGTGACGTCGATCTATCTGCTGGGCGCCGGGATCGCGCAGCAGATCATTCCTGAAAAAGCCTAAGCGCCACGGCAATACTCTGACAGGCGCGAAACAGGTTTCACTCTTCCCAACGTTTTAGAGCGTCCTCGTCATTCACCTTGGCATCCACCCAATCGGTACTGCCATCCTTGGTGATTTCTTTCTTCCAGAAGGGCGCGCGGGACTTCAGATAGTCCATCAGAAACTCTGCCGCCTCAAACGCCGCCACGCGGTGGGCCGAGGCCGTCGCCACCATCATGATCTGATCCCCGGGCCGAAGCGGCCCGTGGCGGTGGATCACCAGACAATCTGCCAGTGACCAGCGACGCGTGGCTTCCTCCACGATGGCTCCAATCGCCTTCTCGGTCATGCCGGGATAGTGCTCGATCTCCATCCGGTCGAGCGTACCTGCTTCGTCGCGCACGATACCGGTAAAGCTGACCACCGCGCCCAGATCGCTGCGCCCTTGGGCAAAGCCGGACAGCTCGGCACCTTGATCGAAAGCTTCAGTTTGAACGCGGACCTTCATCTTAGCCGCCCGTCATCGGAGGGAAGAACGCCACCTCGCGCACGCCCTCAAGCGAGGCATCGAAGTCCGAGAGTTCCTGATCCAAGGCAACACGCAACGCCGAGAGGTCTTCAAACGCCGCCGCATAGCGCGGTTCGCGGGCGCGCAATTCGTCGACCAGTTCAGCCACCGTCGCGGCCGAGGTCTCGACCCGCTCGCGCGGCTCGCCGATCCGTTCGCGGACCCAAGCGAAATACATCACGTCGATCATGCGTCATCCTCTTTCAAATGGGGCAGCGCTTTGCGGAAGTAATCCCAGCCAGTGATGACCGTTAGCAGACCTGCAATCCACAACAGAACAAGCCCAACACGTCCTGACCAGATCATCCCGTTGTAGTAGCCACGTAGGCCGTTCACGTCCTCGACCTCGCCCAGCATGATCTGATCGAACATGGCTTGGTCCATACCAAACGAGCCCATCACAAGATGGTGTTCGAAGATCCCACGCGAGAACAGAATCGCGATGGCGACCATCTGTGCGGTGGTTTTCCATTTGGCCAGCTTGGTGACTTTCAGCGTGCCAGCGGTGTCGCCCAGGAACTCGCGCAGGCCCGAGACGAAGACCTCGCGGAACAGGATCACCGTGGCGGGTAGCACCAGCCACGGGGTCCAATAGACGTCAGAATAGCCCACGATCACCATCAGCGCGATCACCACCATCGCCTTGTCGGCAATCGGATCCAGCATCGCGCCCATCTTGCTTTCCTGCTTCCATTTGCGCGCCAAATAGCCATCCAGCCAGTCGGTCGCCGCCGCTGACAGGAACAGGATCAACGCCAGCCAATCCGCCAGAGGGCGGGCAAAATACAGGAACATGATTGCCACGGCCGGGGCTGCAATCAGCCGCGACAATGTCAGGATATTAGGCAAGGTCCATTTCATAAGCTTTTCAATACCGTGTCAGACCTTGTCATGGAAGAAGCCATAGATGGTTTCTGCAAGAGTTTCTGAAATCCCGTCCACCGCTTTCAAATCGTCCAGCCCCGCGCGGCTAACCGCCTTGGCCGATCCGAAGTGCTGCAAGAGCGCACGTTTGCGACTGGCGCCGACGCCCGGCACCTCGTCCAGCGGGGTTGCACCCATCGCTTTGGCGCGTTTCGCGCGGTGTGTGCCGATGGCAAAGCGGTGCGCCTCGTCCCGCAGCCGCTGAACAAAATAGAGCACCGGGTCATTGCGTTTTAGCGCAAAGGGACGCGCACCACGGCGGTGGAATTCTTCCTTGCCGTGATCGCGATCCACGCCCTTGGCCACGCCGATCATCGGGATGTCGGTTACGCCCAACTCCTCCATGATCTCATATACCGCGCTGACCTGCCCGGCCCCGCCGTCAATCAGCAAGAGCCCCGGCCACCCTTCGCCCTCGCGGTCGGGGTCTTCTTTCAACAGACGTTTGAAGCGGCGGGTCAGGACCTCTTTCATCATCCCGAAGTCATCGCCCGGCGTCAGATCATCGCCATTGATGTTGAACTTGCGGTACTGGCTTTTCATGTAGCCTTCTGGCCCCGCGACAATCATCGCGCCGACCGCATGGGCCCCTTGGATATGCGAGTTGTCGTAGACCTCGATCCGGTGGGGCGGGCCGTCCAGATCGAACGCCTCGGCCATGCCATCCAACAGTTTCGCCTGAGTCGCTGTCTCGGCCATCTTACGGCCAAGGCTTTCGCGAGCATTGCGTTGGGCGCCCGCGACCAGCTCGGATTTCTCGCCGCGCAGAGGCACCGACAGCTCGACCTTGCGCCCCAACTTTTCGGTCAGGGCTTCGGCCATCAGGTCCTGTTCGTCCAGCGGGTCCGACAGCAGGATCAAACGCGGAGGGTCCTTCTGGTCGTAGAACTGCCCGACGAAGGCCTGCAGCACCTCGCCCGGCCCCGCCCCAGCCCCGGTGCGCGGATAGAAATCACTGTTGCCCCAGTTTTGGTGGGCGCGGATGAAGAAGACCTGCACACAGGCCTGCCCACCTTCCATATGCAGCGCGATCACGTCGGCCTCGGCCACGCCGCGTGGGTTGATCCCTTGCGACTGCTGCACCTGCGTCAGGGCGGCAATCCGATCGCGCAAGGCTGCCGCGCGTTCAAACTCCATCGCGTCCGACGCCTTTTGCATCTCTTTCGCCAAACCGGCCTGAATATTGGTACTGCGCCCGGCCAGGAACGCATCTGCATCCTTAATCAGATCCTGATAGGCCTCTTGTGATATGCGACCAACGCACGGCCCGGCACAGCGTTTGATCTGGTACTGCAAGCAAGGCCGCGTCCGGCCGGAGAAATCACTGTCCGAGCAGTTGCGAAGCAGGAAGACGCGTTGCAGATGTTGCAACGTTCGATTGACCGCCGCAGACGAGGCAAACGGCCCATAAAACCGCCCTTTCCCCTTCCGTGATCCGCGGTGCTTTTTGATGCGAGGGAATTCGTGATCCGTCACACAAATATACGGAAAGCTTTTGTCGTCCCGCAGCAAAACGTTGAAATGCGGCTTCAACTGCTTGATCAGGTTCTGCTCTAGCAACAGCGCCTCGGTTTCCGTCCGTGTGGTCAGGAACATCATCGAGGCCGTCTGACTGATCATCCGCGCAATCCGCGCGCTATGCCCGGTCGGCGTGGCATAATTCGACACGCGTTTTTTCAGACTGCGCGCTTTGCCCACATACAGAACCCGCCCCTTGGCATCGAGCATGCGATACACGCCGGGCGAGTTATCAAGCGTTTTCAGGTAAGACTGGATCACCTCGTGACCGGTTGGAACCGGCGCCTCAACCTCAGATGTGTCCTGCTTATCGCGCGTCATGGGGCATCTTTCTTGATTCTTTTTCCCGCTGCAATCTTATCGTCATCGGTTCAAGAGAAAACATTCCCACAGTTTCTGTGGATAAGTCTGAGGACATGTTGTCGTCTTGCGGGATTTTCCGTTGTTTATAACCGCTTTCGTTGGTGTGCCTAATTTTTAGGCACCTCTGTAAGTCATTGTTTTTCAAGGAAAGAAATATGAACCTTCTGTAAACACGTGAAATCATTGCGAAAACCACAAGTTTGAACATGGGACTACTTCACAGGTGCACAACTTCCGCTAGGGCAGGTTAGTGTGCCTCGCCGAAAGGTCAGGATTAGCTGGGTTTTCCAATGACATCAGGGGTCTGCCATCCAAGGTGCTGACCGCCATCCACAGCGATCATTTGGCCGGTCACCGCGGGGGCCATCAGTAGATAAGTCAGAGCCGCCGTGATGTCTTCCGGGTTCGGACCACGCTTCAGGATCGATCCAGCCCGTTGCGCGTCAAAGTGGTCTTGCGATTGGCGCGCGCCGATCATCGTGGATCCCGGCGCAATCCCGTTGACCCGCACCTGTGGGGCCAACGCCTGTGCCGCAGTTTGCGTCAGCGTCCATAGCCCGTGTTTGGCAAGCGAATAGGTCATGAACTCGGGCGTCAGCTTCTGCACGCGCTGGTCCAGCATGTTGACGACAAGCGCTTGAGCCAGTTGCTCGCCATTGTCGTCCATCGTGGCTTGCGGCGCTTGTGCAGCGAATTCCTGAGTCAGGAACAAAGGCGCGCGCAGGTTCGACGCCATGTGGCGCTCCCAATTGTCCGACGAGACGGTGCCGATGCGGTCATACTCAAATATGGAAGCGTTGTTCACCAGCACCGACAGCGGGCCACCTAAGGCGTGCGCCGCGCGCGGCACCAGCGCCTGCACCTCGTCCAGATTCAAGAAGTCCGCCTGCATGGAGACGGCGCGTTGGCCCAGTGCTTCGACCGCCTCGACGGTCTGCGCGGCACCTTCAGCCGAGCTGCTGTAGTGCACAGCCACATCAAAGCCATGACGCGCAAGTTCGACCGCCATCGCGCGCCCAAGCCGCGCCCCTGCCCCGGTCACCAATGCGCGCTTCACCTGCATCATGCTTGCCCCAAAACGATCAGAACATAGGCGATATAAAGCGCCGACAACAGGATGCCCCAGACGCGGCCCATATGCCATTTCCAGAAGACGAACGGCGCCAGCAAAAGCGACGCGCCCAGCATGACCCATAGGTCAAACTTCAGGATGCCCGGTTCAACCGGGATCGGGCCGACCAGCGACGCGATACCGATAATGGCCAGAAGGTTGAACATGTTCGAGCCGATCACGTTGCCCAAGGCCACATCCGCCTGCCGACGCAGCGCGGCCATCACGGTGGTGGCCAGCTCGGGCAGCGAGGTGCCCAGCGCGACCAGCGTCAGGCCGATCACGGTTTCCGAGACGCCATAATGGCGGGCGATGTTGGTCGAGGAATCCACCAGAAGGTCCGCGCCCAAGGGCAAACCGATCAGGCCCAATAGCAGGAACATGATGACTTTCCACCAAGGCATGTCGGGGTCGGCACCCTCGACATCTTCGTCGTCATCGCATTCCGCTTCCAGCCCGGCCTTAACCGCACAGCGATGGCGCATCGCCTCTTTGAAGGCGGACCCAAGGATCAGGGCCAATGCGGCCAGCAAGGCGATGCCCTGCGGCCATGCAAACTCGCCCCCGAGGGCCAAGACGATGAACAGCAGCGTCGCGCCCATCATCTGCAGATAGCTTTTGCGGCTGTCACATGTCTTGGTGGACAGCCCCGCCATCAGCGCCGGCACACCCAGAACCAACAGGATGTTGGCGGTGTTCGATCCGACCACGTTCCCCATCGCCAGACCCGGGACACCTTCGGCGATCGACTGGACCGAAATCAACAACTCGGGTGCGGACGTACCGAACGCCACAATGGTCAGAGACACGATCATCGCAGGCACACCAAGGCGCAGCGACATGTTCACAGCCCCGCGCACAAGGCTGTCGCCCGCAAGCAAAAGGATCACTAGGCCAAGCGAGGCAAAAATCAGATCCAAAGCTCAGCCCTTTCCCTTGCAGTCACAGGGGGATTTCCCCAGCTTATAGCGCCCGCAACGGGGGCATTTCATCGCTTCGATACGCTGTTGGCCGGGATAGCGCAACTTGCCAAACATCGCCAGCACAGCCATCGCAACCAGAAAAAGGGCAACAATCTTGATGACCATTTACAGACCAAAACGGGCGTATTCCGCGCGCTCCTCGATGGTCAGCATTGTGTCCGAGATCATGCGCATCCCAAACCGCCCCAGCAGCCCACGACGTGGGCCATAGACGCGGAAGCGGACCTTATCGCCGTATTTCTCTTTCATGGTGGGCACCAGATGGCCAATCCCGTCGGCCAAGCCTTTCTCGATGGCAGCTCGGCCCAGCCAGATGTCCCCGGTGAACAGATCCTCGCCCTCGGGCAGCTTGCCCGCACGTCGCGTTTCCACCTGTGCCTTGAACGCGGTGTGGATGTCTTCCTGCAGCGCTTTCAGCCGCTTCACATCCTCGGGTTTTTCGGGCTGGAACGGGTCCATCATCGACTTCGATTTTCCGGCCGTATGCACGCGACGCTCGACCCCGATCTTCTCGATCAATCCGGTCAGGCCGAACCCGGCCGAGATCACGCCGATCGACCCAAGGATCGAGCTTTCGTCAGCATAAATCTCGTCCGCAGCCGTCGCCAGCCAATAGCCGCCCGAGGCTGCAACGTCCTCGACGAATGCATAAACGGGGATCTCTTTTTCAGCGGCCAAACGGCGAATGCGCGCAGCGATCAGGCTGGATTGCACCGGGCTTCCGCCGGGCGAGTTGATCACAAGGGCCACCGCAGACGGCTTCCCTTTGCGAAAGGCGCGCTCAATCGCCGGGGCCATCGCCGCATCGTTCAACTGCCCACGGGTGCCCGTGGCAATCATGCCCGTCAGGCGCACAACAGCCACCGTGGGGGACTTTTTCACAAAAGGAAGACGTTCGATCATGGCTGACATTTAGATGGCCCACCCCCGTCTAACAAGGGTGAGGCGATCACGCTTTTTCCCATATGTGGCATACCCGCACGTCAAGAGCGCAGCTTATATCCGGTGCGGAAGATCCACCCTATGGTGAACAAGCACGCCGCCATGAAGATGACAATCGCCGCGACCGACCAACCCAAAGCCACATCCGCCTGTCCGAAAAACGCCCAGCGGAAGCCCGAGATCAGATAGACCACTGGGTTGAACAGCGTGATCGTCTGCCACACGGGTGGCAGCATCGAGATCGAATAGAACGAGCCGCCAAGGAACACCAGCGGCGTGATCACCAGCATGGGCACCAGTTGCAGTTGCTCGAAATTGCCCGCCCAGATCCCGATGATGAAACCCAGCAGCGCGAAGCTAATACAAGTGAGGACAAGGAAGAGCAGCATCCAGACCGGGTGCGCGATGGTCAGGTCGACGAAGAAATGCGCCGTGATCAGGATGATTATCCCAATCATGAACGCCTTCGTTGCCGCCGCACCGACATAGCCGATGACAATTTCGTAGAACGAAATCGGGGCCGAAAGCAGTTCATAGACTGTGCCAATAAACTTGGGGAAATAGATCCCGAAGGATGCGTTCGACGTGCTCTGCGTCAGTACCGTCAACATGATCAGACCGGGCACGATGAACGCGCCATAGCTGACGCCTTCGACCTGATCAATGCGCGATCCGATGGCCGCGCCGAAGACGATAAAGTAAAGCGACGTCGACAGCACGGGCGAGATGACCGACTGCACCAGCGTGCGGAAAGTACGTGCCATTTCGAAACGATAGATGGCCGCGATGGCGTTCCAGTTCATGCCGCGTCCTCCTTCACCAGATCAACGAAGATATCTTCCAAAGAGCTTTGGCGCGTCGACAAGTCCGCCAGATGCAGCCCCGCCTCGCGCAGATCCGCCAACAGCCCGGTGATCCCGGTGTGGCCCGCCTGCGCATCATAGGCATAGATCAAGCCGCCCTCGTCCGAGACGGTCAGCGGATAGCTCGAAAGCGCCTCTGGCACCGCGTCAATCGGCGCATCCAGCTCGATCAACAGCTCTTTCTGTCCAAGCCGCTTGATCAGCGCGTCTTTCTCTTCGACCAGCAGAATTTCCCCCTTGGAGATCACCCCAATCCGGTCCGCCATCGCCTCGGCTTCTTCGATATAGTGGGTGGTCAGGATCACGGTCACACCGGTCTCTTTAAGACGGGCCACAATCTCCCACATATCTTTCCGCAGTTCGACGTCCACACCGGCAGTAGGTTCATCCAGAAACAGGATCTTCGGGTCATGACACAGCGCCTTGGCAATCAGCACGCGCCGCTTCATTCCACCGGACAGGGTCATGATCCGGTTGTCTTTCTTGTCATGCAGGCTAAGCAGCTTCAGGATCTCTTCGATCCGCCCATCGTCACGCGGCTTTCCAAACAGACCGCGCGAAAACCGGACCGAGTTCATCACGGTCTCAAACGGTTCCAGATTAATTTCCTGAGGAACCAGTCCGATCAGGTTGCGGGCTGCGCGATAGTCACGCGCATGGTCATAGCCGCCCACGGTGATCCTGCCCGCGGACGCCGTCGAAATCCCGCAAATAATTGAAATCAAAGTCGTCTTACCCGCGCCATTCGGCCCAAGCAGCGCCAGAATCTCGCCCTCTTCAATCTCAAGATTCACGCCTTTCAGCGCTTGGTGACCACCCTCATAGGTCTTGGTCACGCCTTTGACGTTCAATACTGTCGCCATTGCTGTCCCCTTGTCTGGCCCCCGCGCCCATCGTCTGGGCGTCCCTTTTGGGCCGAACTTCTCAGATAAGCAATCCAGCGGCTCCTTCAAGACGCAACAGCTGAACTTTCGTCTCGACCCCGCCCGCGCCCGAGAAGCCAACCAGCTTGTTCCCCGCCCCCATCACGCGATGGCACGGGATGATGATCGGAATGGGGTTCGCGCCGCAGGCATTCCCCACCGCCTGCGCCGAGTTGCCCGTCAGCTTGGCAATCTCACCATAGGTCATCGTCTCGCCAAACGGGATCGCGGACATCGCATCACAGACGGTGCGTTGAAAGTCGCTGCCTTCGACATGGGTGGGCAAATCGAACGCGGTCAGCTTACCGTCAAAGTAGGCGCGCAACTGCGCTTGCGCCTCCGCCAACAGCGGCGTCAACTCTCCGACCGGAACAACATTCCAGCGCAGTCGCGTGATCCTCCCGCCCTCGTCCACAACACCCAAACGCCCGACCGGGCTATCCACCACCGCAATATTCATGGCTGCACTCTGCCCGCACCCAACACGCCCCGCAATCCGCTTCATGACAAAAAAAGGGGCACCGCAGCGCCCCTCTTCCTCTTGCTTCAAATACCTCGGGGTGAGGCCGCAGGCCGAGGGGCCGCGCCCCTCAGGCTCACACCGTGAGCCCCCTTAGCTCAGCGCGTCGTCGCAGCGGCCGCAAACACCTGCGTGATCGTGGCTGCCCACATCCGGCAGGATTTTCCAGCAGCGCTGGCACTTCTCACCCGAGGCTTTTTCGAACACCACGCCCACACCTTCGACTTCCGGCACGCGGAAGGCTTCGGCGGGCAGCGGGTCGTTCGTCAGCACGATCTGCGAGGTGATCGACACATCCGCGAAGTTCACCGACTTGAGCGACCCCAGCACGTCTTCATCCCGCACATGCACGACAGGCGCAGCTTCCAAAGACGCCCCGATCACCTTGTCGCGACGCTGGATTTCCAACGCGGCGGTGACCACACGGCGTACTTGACGGATGCCCGCCCATTTCGCCGCCAGCGGCTCGTCCAGCCAATCGGCGGGCGTGTCGGGGAAGTCGACCAAATGGACCGAGCTGTCGTCGCCCGGGAAACGCTCCAGCCACACGTCTTCCATCGTGAAGACCAGAACCGGCGCCAGCCAGGTGGTCAGGCGGTGGAACAGGATGTCCAGAACGGTGCGCGCAGCACGGCGGTTCAGGCTGTCTTTCCCGTCGCAATACAGCGCGTCCTTACGGATGTCGAAATAGAAGCTCGACAGGTCCACGGTCGCAAAGTTGAACACGGCCGAGAACACGCCCTGGAAATCGAACTTGCGATAGCCATCACGCACGACGTGATCCAGTTCGGCCAGACGGTGCAGCACCCAGCGCTCCAGCTCGGGCATGTCAGCGACGTCCACGCGTTCGCTTTCCTCAAACCCATGCAGGTTACCCAGCATGAAACGCATCGTGTTGCGCAAACGGCGATAGCTATCAGCCACGCCTTTCAGGATCTCCGGCCCGATCCGCTGATCGACCGTGTAATCCGTCTGGGCCACCCACAGGCGCAGGATGTCGGCGCCATACTGTTTCACGACCTGCTCCGGCACGATGGTGTTGCCCAGCGACTTGGACATTTTCATGCCCTTTTCGTCCAGCGTGAAGCCGTGGGTCACAACGTTCTTATAGGGCGCACGGCCCTTGGTGCCGCAGGCTTGCAGAAGCGACGAGTGGAACCACCCGCGGTGCTGGTCGGTGCCTTCCATATAGACATCCGCGATGCCGTCCGGCGTGCCGTCTTCACGGTCGCGCAGCACGAACGAGTGGGTGGACCCGGAGTCAAACCACACGTCGAGCACGTCGAAGACCTGCTCCCACTCATCGGCGTTGTGCTCGTTGCCAAGGAAGCGCTCTTTCGCACCGTCGGCGTACCAAGCATCGGCACCCTCAGCCTCGAATGCCTCAGCGATACGGGCGTTGACGGCGGGGTCGCGCAGCAGGAAGCCTTCGTCGGTCGGCAGAAGACCTTTCTTAGTAAAGCAGGTCAGCGGCACGCCCCAAGCACGTTGACGTGACAGAACCCAATCCGGGCGTGCCTCGATCATCGAATACAGGCGGTTGCGACCGGTCTGCGGCCACCACTGCACCAGTTGGTCGATCGAGTTCAGCGCACGTTCACGGATGGTCTTGCCCATCTCGTCCTGCCCGTCGCCTACTTCGCGGTCCACGGAAGCAAACCATTGCGGCGTGTTGCGGAACACGATCGGCGCTTTCGACCGCCACGAGTGCGGATAGCTGTGCGTCACGCGGCCACGTGCGATGATGCCACCGGCCTCGACCAGTTTGGCGATCACGGCGTTGTTGGCTTTGCCTTCCTTGCCCTTGCGGTCAAAGACCTGAAGGCCCGCGAAAAACGGCACATGCGGCAGGAATTCCGATTCCTCGCCCACATTGTGGGTCATTCGGTCGATCCAGTTGCGGGCAACAAAGGCTTCATAGTCGTCCGCACCGTGGCTGGGTGCGGTGTGCACGAAACCCGTACCCGCGTCATCGGTCACGTGATCGCCGTCGATCATCGGAACGTCGTAGTCCCAGAAGCCGTCAGCGCCATCCAGACCGTTGAACGGGTGCTTACAGATCAATCCGGCCAGCTCATCTGCTGCTACGTCGCGCACGCGGGTGAACTCGGTCACGCGGGACTTGCCCAGCGCGTCTTCAGCCAGCGCATCGGCGAAGATGTAGAGCTGACCCGCAGCGGTCCAGCTTTCTTCCTCGGTCGCGTCAACGCGGTAGAGACCATAGGCAATCTTGTCGTTATACGCGACGGCCTTGTTCGACGGGATCGTCCATGGGGTGGTGGTCCAGATCACGACACGTGCCTCGGCCAGATCCCCTTCCGCATTCGCGAAACTGAACGGCACCCAGATCGTATGCGACTTGTGGTCGTGGTACTCGATCTCGGCCTCGGCCAGCGCGGTCTTTTCAACCGGCGACCACATCACGGGCTTCGAGCCCTGATACAGCGTGCCGTTCATCAGGAACTTCATAAACTCCTCGGCGATCACGCGTTCGGCGTGGAAGTCCATCGTCAGATAGGGATTGTCCCATTTGCCGGTGATGCCCAGACGTTTGAACTCGTCGCGCTGGATGTCGATCCAGCCCTCGGCGAACTTGCGGCATTCCTGACGGAAATCGACAACGTCCACGTCGTCCTTGTTCTTGCCCTTCTTGCGGTACTGTTCCTCGATCTTCCATTCGATGGGCAGACCGTGGCAGTCCCAGCCGGGAACATAGCGTGCATCGTGGCCCATCATCTGGTGCGAGCGCACGATCATGTCCTTGATGGTCTTGTTCAGCGCGTGGCCGATATGCAGGTGGCCGTTCGCATAGGGGGGGCCATCGTGCAGGATGAAGGGCTCGCGGTCGCCAGCTGTCTCGCGCAGGCGATCATAAACGCCGATCTTTTCCCACCGGGCCAGCCATTCGGGCTCGCGCTTGGGCAGGCCAGCGCGCATCGGGAAATCGGTTACGGGAAGGGTCAGCGTGTCTTTATATTCGGGTGTGTCGGCACACATGTGTCCGGTCCTTTTCAGGATAAGTCGTCAATGTCGAAGAAAGGGCGGCGCGTAGGTCCATGCGCCTTGTCCCGGCGGCTCGTCTGGATCAGAGCGCCGGGCATATAATTCGAATAATGATCGCTTTGGCGTGCATCATGGGCGCGTTATAGGCCCGTGGGGGCGTGGCGTAAAGTCATGATGGGCGGGCGGGCTGCGCTGAATTGTCCATCCGTGGGGGCTTGGCGGCGCTGGCGATACCGACTATTTCACTCGGGAAAGAGGTTCCCATGTCCCACACCCCCAATCCGCTGCAACTTTTCGATATCACGCCCGACCAGATCGACACGGTTCTGGCGCGGTTTTACGCGCGGATCCGTGTCCATCCGCAACTTGGGCCGATCTTCAACGGGCATGTCGGGACAACGGACGCAGAATGGGGCACCCATATCGCTCTGATCGCCCGCTTCTGGCGCGGCGCAATCCTGCGCGAGCCGGGCTATGAGGGCAATCCGATGCGTGCGCATATGCAGGCGGGCAATGTGCGGCCCGAGCATTTCGACCCGTGGATCGCCCTGTTTGAAGAGATCGCAACAGACGCCCTGCCCGCCGGCACCGCCCGCGCGTGGATTGCGCTGGTGCATCGGATCGGACGCGGGTTGCGCATGGGGGTCGAAGACATTCAACGCCCCGCAAGTGCCGTGCCCAGCTTGGGCTAAAGCCTATTTTCCGAACAACCCCGCCAGTGCGCGCTTTACGATCCCGGTGACGCCCGGGCGCTTGCCCTCGCCAAAGGGCAGCGGGCGGCAGACTTCCAGTGCAGCGACACCGACGCGGGCGGTGAGCGCTCCGTTCACCACGCCTTCGCCAAAGCGGCGCGAAAGCTTGGACAGCATCCCGCCCCCTGCCAGCGATCCCAACATGTCATCGCCCACGGCCACCGCGCCGGTGGCGACCAGATGGGTCATCACCGCACGGGTCAAACGCCAGCTACCCAAGGCACCCGAGCGCCCGCCATAGATCTCGGCCACGCGGCGGATCATGCGGAAGTTGGCGGTCAAGGCGGTCGCCACATCGGCCAGCGCAAGGGGGACGATGGCGGTGACGGTGGCGACCTGACGCGCGGCAGCCTCGACCTCTTTCAACGCGGCTTGGTCCAAGGGGGCCATCAGCTCGACCTCGGCCAAGGTGAACAGGGTGTCGGTGTCGAACACCTCGCCCTCGCGCTCGCGATAGCGTTCCAGCGCCCAACGCATGTCATCGCGTCCGTGATAGAGCCGCTTCAGGCGCGCCATAACGTCCCGCGCCTCGGCCAGATCGTTATGGGCGAGGGCTTGATCGGCAGCATGATGCAGCGCATCCACCCGACGCATCCGCGCAAAGGCGATCCATTCGCGCAGGGCAATGATCAGCAGCACGAACAGGAAGGCTCCGGTCAGGCCCAGCGCCGCATAGCCCAGATAGGTATTGCGCGTGATCAGCCCGGTGACGAAGTCGTACGCCGCGACGGACAACACGAAGCCAAGGATCGACAGAAGCAGCGACCAGAACCAACGCGCCAATCGCGATGGCCTGTGGGCGGCGATGGAAATCACCCCCTGCATGGCGGCGCCAGAGATCTCGGGACCGGTCACGTCTGGGACGGGCGGCGCCTCGGCCGGAGAGGTCGCGGGGCTGTCGTCGAGTTCGATCAAGACGGGGCCTTGCTTGTGGTCACGTGTCACGCGCGCCTCCATTCAATTCGGGTGGATGGAAGGTATCTGTCACAGCTTGTCCCCCAACAGGAATTCAGCGGCCTTGTCCAACCGGATATGCGGCGGGCCTTCGCCGGGTTTCAGCGAAATCGCCGCCGGGGCAAAGCGCATGATCTGGTAATCCGCATCCAGCCATTTTTCGTCGCCATTGCGCGCGGGCTTCAACAGCTGCGCGGGATCTTCGGGCAGATCACCGGGATAGAAGGCGGCCGTTTTGCCACTGTCCAGAAGCTGACCGCGCACACAATCGAGGCTTTGGCCATCATGGTCCAGCCGCTCTTCGGTCGTGGTGCGCAGGGCGGCCAAAGACATCGCGGCGGTTTTCGCCCCGGCAAAGTCGGCGCGGTCGCGGGCGTCGCGCAGAAGCGCCTCGGTGATGGCGGTGAGCCGCGGATGCTGGCTGTGATGCAGGTGATCAGCCTTGGTCGCGGCAAACAGGATGCGTTCGATCCGACGCCCCAGAAAGAGAGTGGACAGGAACCCGTTCGTGCCGGGGCGGAAGGCGGTCAGGATCTCGGCCATCGCGCGGCGCAGATCTTCCAGCGCGGCGGGACCGGAATGAATTGCACCCAGCACGTCCACCAGCACCACTTGCCGGTCGATGCGCGAAAAGTGGTCGCGGAAGAAGGGTTTCACCACGCGGGATTTATAGGCCTCGAACCGGCGCTCCATCTCGCGCCACAGGCTGCGGCGGGGGATCGTGTCGGGCTTGGGCAGGGGCGCGAAGGTCAGGGCTGGGCTGCCTTCAAGGTCGCCGGGCAGAAGAAAGCGACCGGGGGTGCAGTCGCTATACCCATCGTCGCGCGCGGTTTTCAGATAGTCGGCGAAGGACGCGGCCAAATCCTTGGCCTGCACCTCGTCCAGTTTCTCGGTCGGGTCCACGGCGCGCGCTTTTGTCAGGAAATCCTGCGCTTGATTGCGGGTCTCGATGCGGTCGAGCACCTGCGCGGCCCAGTCGGAATAGCTGAGATCCATCAGCCCCAAATCGAGAAGCCACTCGCCGGGATAGTCCACGATATCCAGATGCACCGTCCGCGCCGAGCGCAACCCGCCCAGCAAGCCCGAGGGCTGGACGCGGAAGGACAGGCGCAGTTCGGAAATGGCGCGGGTGCTGTCGGGCCAGTGCGGTGCGGGGCCGGTCATGGCGGAGAGGTGTGTTTCATAGTCGAAACGCGGCACGGTGTCGTCGGGCTGCGGCTGTAGAAACGCGCTTTGAATACGCCCTTCCGAGGCCGCGACCAAACCTGGCATCCGCGCCCGGTCCATCAGGTTGGCCACGAGGGACGTAATAAACACAGTCTTGCCCGCCCGCGACAGGCCCGTCACGCCCAGCCGGATCACCGGTTCGAATAGTGCCTCGCTTGTGGCGTCACCGATCGCTTCGATCTGACGGGTGACACTGTCTGCAATATCGCCAAGCCCCACGGCTGTCTCCTTCACTGCTCGACCTAAAGATATGTATGGCAGGCACATTTCGCCAGAGGGGAGGTTTTTGGGTATTGTCCCCGCGGTGAGGGGCGAGGGAACTTGTCTGCGCGCGCGCGGCAAGCTATGCGGGGGCATGCCCAGATATGCATTGAAAGTCGACTATCACGGAGCTGGCTTTGCCGGATGGCAGCGTCAGAAAGAACACCCGTCCGTTCAGGGCGCAATCGAGGCTGCTTTGGCGAAGCTTGAGCCGGGTGAGCATACCACCGCCGCCGCGGGGCGCACCGATGCGGGGGTGCATGGGCTGGCGCAGGTGGCGCATTGCGATCTGGTGAAGGATTGGGATCCGTTTCGCCTGTCTGAAGCGTTGAATTTTCACCTGAAAGAGCAGCGCGTGGCGATTGTCGATTGCGCCGCGGTGGAAGATGACTTCCACGCGCGGTTTTCGGCGGTCGAGCGGCGCTATCTGTTTCGTCTGATCGCCCGCCGTGCGCCGTTGACCCATGATCGGGGCTTGGCGTGGCATGTGAAACATCCGTTGGATGTGGACGCGATGCAGGCGGGCGCTGATCGGCTGATCGGGCGGCATGACTTTACGACGTTCCGATCATCCATTTGTCAGGCAGACAGCCCGGTGCGGACACTTGATGAGCTGTGGGTTGAAGAGCATCGCCGCGAGAACGAGGTCGAGTATCGCTTCCATGTCCGCGCGCGGTCTTTCCTGCATAATCAGGTCCGCAGTTTTGTGGGCACGTTGGAGCGGGTTGGCGCGGGGTCATGGACGCCCGACGATGTGACCCATGCGCTTGAGGCGCGCGACCGTTCGGCTTGCGGCCCGGTTTGCCCGCCCGAGGGGCTGTATCTGGCGGGCGTCGGTTACCCCAACGATCCTTTCAACAGCTGAGCCGTTTTGGCGACATCGGCGATGGCCTCGGCGATGTGATGATCGCGGGTGCGGTGGTTGGTGATCGCTGCGCGCAGACAGGTGACGCCATCTACATCGGTGGTCGAGAACACCGTGGCGTTGTGCAGTTGCAGATGCGTGGCGATCTTTGCGTTCAGAGTGGATTGCCGGGCGGCGGGCAGGTCCGGGGCGGCGGTAAAGACGCAGATGTTGGACACCACGGGCGCGGACAGGGACATACCGTGGGACTGCACCTGATCCGCCATGAACGCCGCCTGTGCGCAGTTGCGGGTGATCGCGGTGGCAAACGCCTCTTCCCCGAACATTTCCAGCGCGCACCAGACCTTGAGCGCGCGATTGCCGCGCGACAAGTCGATGCCGTAGTCGCAGAACCACGGGTCTCCGCCCGCAAGGCCCTCGGCGGCACCTTTCAGATAGGCCGGACGCGCGGCAAAGGCCGCGCGGTGTGAGGTTTCATCGGCGATCAGGGCAAGGCCGCAATCGTATCCGACATACATCCATTTATGGAAATCCAAAGCGATGCTGTCTGCGCGCTCAATCCCGTCAGTTAGTCCGCGCCACGTGGCATCTGCCAACCGTGTCCACGCCCCGAAGGCTCCATCGACATGCAGCCAGATCCCCTCGGCTTCTGCCAGATCGGCCAGCCTATTTAGATTGTCATAGGCGCCCAGATCGACCGACCCAGCGGTGCCGACAATCGCGAGCGGAGATAGCCCCTGCGCCCGGTCCGTGGCTATCACCTGCTGTAAGGCGTCCAGATCCATCGTGCCGTTCTGCGTGGGCACCAGTCGCAGTTGGTCATGCCCCAGCCCCAGCAACTCGACCGCTTTGCGGGTCGCGTTGTGAACCCCGTCGGCAGCATAGACCGTCAAGCCCACGTTGCTCCCTTCGGCCCGCACGTTCGGGCACGCCCGGACCCGCGCCACCTGTAGTGAAATCACCGTCGCCTGAGACGTGCCCGCCACCAAAACGCCGCTCGCGCCCGCGCCAAAGCCCATTTTGCGACGGGTCCAGTCGATGACCGCGCGCTCCATTTCGTTGATGCCGTGGTTCCGCCCGCCGCCATTGGTGTTCATGGCTGCCGCCGCAATTCCCGCCACAAAATCCGAAGGCAGCCCACTGCCCTGCACCCAGCCCCAGAACTTCGGATGCATGTTGCCGCCGTGATAGGGCAGAACCTGATCCATCACGCGCGTGACAACATCGCCGCCAGTCCCAATCGCATAGCGATCCACCAGATCGGCGGGCGGGGCTTGCCACGGATGATCTTCGGCGTCGCGCATCTGATCCACGCAGCGATCAAGCAAACGGTGCAGATCACTTCGCAAACCTTCCCAATCAGCGGGATCCAAGGGGGGTGTCGTCATGGCGCGGTCCTTCCTTCGTCGCGCACACCCTATCCAAATCCATCCGAATGGAAAGGTGCTCTTCCCCCTTCCCGACGGCTCTGACATAATGCCCGAACAAAACAAACGAGCAGCGTTCAAGGCGACCGAATACATGAGCAACGACCTTCTGGCCGGCCACACCCCATCACAGGGCCCCGACGATTATGACGCCTCCTCGATCGAGGTGCTGGAAGGGCTGGAGCCGGTGCGTCAGCGTCCCGGCATGTATATCGGTGGCACCGATGAACGCGCGCTGCACCATATGGTGGCCGAGATTCTCGATAACTCGATGGACGAGGCCGTCGCCGGCCACGCCAACCGGATCGAGGTCACGCTGAACGCGGATTACTCGGTCTCGATCACCGATAACGGGCGCGGCATTCCGATCGACCCGCACCCCAAGTTTCCCGACAAATCCGCGCTTGAGGTCATCCTGTGTACGCTCCACGCGGGCGGCAAGTTCTCGGGCAAGGCCTATCAGACCTCGGGCGGTCTGCACGGGGTTGGTTCGTCGGTGGTGAACGCGCTGTCGGATTCGATGGTGGTGAAGGTCGCCAAGAACAAGGAAATGTACGAACAGCGCTTCTCGCGCGGCGTCCCATTGGGTCCGGTCGAGAAAATCGGCGCCGCCCCCAACCGGCGCGGGACCGAGGTCACCTTTCACGCGGACGAGGAAATCTTTGGCAAGCACCGCTTCAAGCCCAAGCGGCTGTTCACATTAGTGCGGTCGAAGGCCTACCTGTTCTCGGGCGTGGAAATTCGCTGGAAATCCCACATTGAGGACGGCGAAACACCGACCGAGGCCACCTTCCACTTCCCCGGCGGCTTGGCCGACTACCTGAAAGAAACGCTGGGCAGTGCATCCGTCTATGCCGAACAACCCTTCGCGGGCAAGGTCGAGTTCCGCGACCGCTTCAACGAACCCGGCTATGTCGAATGGGCGATCAACTGGACCCCCTCGCGCGATGGCTACATCCAGTCCTATTGTAACACCGTGCCCACGCCCGAGGGCGGCACCCATGTTACTGGCTTCTGGGCCGCGATCCTTAAAGGCATCAAAGCCTATGGCGAGCTTGTGGGCAACAAGAAGGCCGCGAACATCACCCGCGACGACCTGCTGACCGGCGGCTGCGCGCTGGTGTCCTGCTTCATCGCGGACCCGGCTTTTGTGGGCCAAACCAAGGACCGCCTGTCGACCGAGGCTGCCAACAAGATGGTCGAGCAATCGGTGCGCGATCACTTTGACAACTGGCTGGCGGCGGATACGAAATCCGCGGGCGCGATCCTCGATTTCCTTGTGCTGCGGGCCGAGGAACGTCTGCGCCGTCGTCAGGAAAAGGAAACCCAGCGCAAAAGCGCCACCAAGAAACTGCGTCTGCCCGGCAAGCTGGTGGATTGTTCCGCCACCAACCGCGAAGGCACCGAGCTGTTCATCGTCGAGGGTGACTCGGCTGGTGGATCCGCCAAGATGGCCCGCAACCGCAAGACGCAAGCCCTGCTGCCCCTGCGCGGGAAAATCCTGAACGTGTTGGGCGCGGCCAGTTCAAAGATCGGTACGAATGCCGAGATCAATGACCTGACCCAAGCCCTTGGCGTCGGGCTGGGCACCAAATTCAACGTCGACGATCTGCGCTATGACAAGATCATCATCATGACCGACGCGGATGTGGACGGGGCGCACATTGCCTCGCTTCTGATGACGTTCTTCTTCACCCAAATGCGCCCGATGATCGACGCGGGCCACCTGTACCTCGCCTGCCCGCCGCTGTTCCGCCTGACCCAAGGCGCCCGCCGCGTCTATTGCGTGGACGAGGCCGAACGCGACGCGCATCTGGAAAAAGGTCTGGGCGGCAAGGGCAAAATCGATGTCAGCCGCTTTAAAGGTCTGGGCGAGATGGACGCAAAAGACCTGAAAGAAACCACGATGGACCCGGCATCCCGGACGCTCATCCGCGTGACGATCGACGAGGACGAACCCGGCGAAACCGCATCCCTTGTCGAGCAGCTGATGGGCAAAAAACCCGAACTTCGTTTCCAATATATTCAGGAGAACGCGAAGTTCGTGGAGGAGTTGGATGTTTGATGGAATTAACGTTTGAGAAAACTCACTCAAAGGAAAATTCTGAAAAGATTCAGTTTCTTGACACCTCCCTATGGTTACTCAACCGACTATCCGTTGAACTAATTCTCAGTGGGAACAAACAGGTCTTCAGCACGCAACAGAGACGAGTTTCCTCCGGTCTCTTAATCTCTGCTTGCTCAACGGGCACTGTGATTTCTGACCTCGCCGCTGAACTATCTGTACGCACCAAAGATAGCCTTTAACTCGCGCGAACTGTTTATGAAGCTTGCTTGGGGGCTGCTTACATACTCTCAGGAGATAGCGACTATGCAAAGCGTGCGGAAATGTACTCCATCTACAAAGCTTTCCGAGCACAAAAGGCCTTCTTCAAAACAGATCGCACAAGCCAGCTTGTTCAAGTCCATACAAATTTAGAAAAGTCGGAACATATCAAAGGTTGTGTGGATTTTTTTGAGAAAGGAGAGGGAGCACGAAAGAAGCAGTGCTACTTGCACGACCGTGCTCAACGCATCGACATTGTTGGACTAGCCAGTCCTAGAGCAAAGATTCTATTCCAAGGCGTTGAGGCAAGTATCTTTGAGCTCGCGTCAGAATTTGCACATGCATCGTTTTTCGCCTTCGAGCGCGATACTAACAATGCGAGTAGCACAATAGGGCTAGGCTTTGAAAACATCGCAGCACTTGCTATCCAAGCCGTAATCCTAAGCCTAGACGCCGTTTCGCAAACTGTTTCAGCACTTGATCCGGATTTGGAAAGTTCAGACCATATCCACGAAGCTGCATTACTCTACTACCAAGCCCCGGAGTTTTCTGAGCAGATTGAACTTCTGAGGTAGAGGTCGACTATTTACCCAGCCCGTGCACCGCACGGGCCACGCCCGACCATCCCCCCCCCGGGAGGGCGTATTGCAACGGACCGGCAAACGAAACGCTGCGGATGCGGAGAGGGCTTAACAAACTGAGATGCCAACGACGCCCACCCAGGGTCGGGCGTGGCCCTCTGTTTCACGTGACCTGCGGAGGGTTACGTTTTGGGGCTAAGCCGCGCGCAGATCAGTCCTGCACAGACTCCAGATACTCCGCCAGCCGTACCAGCGCAGCAGGCGTCGGGGTCATAACGCCTTTTTCGTCCACCCAGACCTCCATTTCGCTGTCCAGAAGCGCGCCGAACTCGGGCATGGGGCCGCGTTGGGTGCCTTTGGCATAGCCGTCGATGGTCGACATGACATAGCGGGTCGGGAAGGTGCCGCCGTGTTTGGCGGTCAATTTGGTCAGGCCCGGCGCGCTGGGATAGACGCCGCCCTTGGCATCATTGCCGTGGCAGGCGGCGCAGTTCTCGGCATAGATCTCGGCCCCGGTCAGGTCGGACACGTCCTGAACCTTGGGTTTGGCCTGAGTGCGGAAGATATCCTGTGGCTGACAGGCGGCCAGAAGGATCAGAAGAAGGGGTGCTGCGCGGCGCATTGGGGAACCCTGTTGTCTTTCAAAGACTTGCTATGGGGTGATTCTATCACGCCTGCGTTTACGTGCAACCCTAGGTCATTGCAAACGCAGATTACTGACCTGCCCCTGCATGACCACATCCGTATCGTCGCTGTCTGCCGACAGGGCCAACGCGACCAGCGCTTCAGGGTTCGTGCCGAACGCGCGGCGATAATCTGCGGCCAGATCGACGGCTTCCACATGTGATCCAGTGCCCGACGGGCGCAGCACGATGGTCTTGCCGCGCGGTCCCAGATAGGGCGAGCCCAGCACCGCCCCGCGATTGTGGTCGCCGCCCCAGACATAGACCAGCACGCGGCCCTCCGGGTGGTTCAGAAGCTTGCGCAGGCTGCGGGTGCCTTGCAGACGTTCGGCCTCGGATTTCGGCAGGAACGCGAAGTAGAGTGCAAGGTTGCGATCATCCCCGCCCTTCTGGCGCAGGTCCGTCGCCGGGACCGAGCTGTCCACATCCCAGACCCAACTGGCCATGCGCGCCTCCCAGTCTTCGGGCGCCAAGCGGTCATAGGTGATCGACACCGACCCGTCCGCCCTCACCCCAATCGCACCCGCGGACGGGGCAAAGGTGACTTTCGAGAAGAACGCGAACCAATGCGTGCGCCATGAATTGAAGTTCACGGGGCCCGCGAGGGCCACCGAGGCCGACAGGGTCAAAGCAAGGATCGCAGTCAGGATACGCATCGGAAGCTCCGGCAGAGAATACCCCTGCCAGATTGCCGATCCCGGGCGAGTAGGCAATTGGGTCTCACGCAAATGTCAGTGGGCGCGAGGCGCCGCCCTGCCGCTTTTTCTTGTCACAAATATCCTCGCCGAAGGCATAAAATCTGCGACATTGCCGTCACAAGATCTCGCCGCCCTCAAGACGCAAGGTCCGATCCATGCGCGCAGCAAGGTCGAGGTTATGCGTCGCAATCAGCGCCGACAGGCCGGTGTCACGCACCAACTCCATCAAGGCCGCAAACACCGTGTCCGAGGTGTCGGGGTCCAAGTTCCCCGTGGGTTCATCCGCCAGCAAAAGCGCTGGTCGGTTCGCCAGCGCGCGGCAGAAGGCGACACGCTGTTGCTCGCCCCCTGACAGCTCGGCGGGTCGGTGCGTGGCGCGGGTATCGACGCCCACACGGGCCATCAGCTCCATCGCGTGATCGCGCGCGGCACGGTCACTGACGCCGTTCGCCAATTGCGGCAACACGATGTTTTCCAGCGCGGTGAATTCCGGCAGCAGGTGGTGGAACTGATAGACAAAGCCCACTTCGTTGCGACGCGTCGCGGTGCGGCGGCGGTCGGACTGCGCGCCCATTTGCTGCCCGTTGATCGAGACCTCACCCGCATCCGCCGCGTCCAACAGCCCCGCGATGTGCAAGAGCGTCGACTTGCCGGAGCCGGAGGGCGCAACCAGTGCCACAACCTCGCCCTTGGCAATCGACAAGTTCGCACCGCGCAGCACACGAATTTCGCCCGGCGTGCCCTCGTTATAGGTCTTGGTGATGCCCGAGAGGGTCAGAACCGTGTCACTCATAGCGCAGGGCCTCCACCGGGTTCATCCGTGCGGCCTTGCGCGCCGGGAATAGGGTCACAACGAAAGACAGGGTCAGCGACAGGCCCACGGCCGAGGCCACATCCCAGAACTCCAACTTCGCAGGCAGGTGATAGATGCCGCGGATCGACGGATCCCAGACGCCTCCGCCCGAGAAATAATTCACCAGCGCAAAGACGCTGTCGATATTGAGCGCGAAGAGGCATCCAAGGGTCACGCCGGCAATCGTGCCGACGATCCCGGTCAGCGATCCGCAGAGGAAGAACACCCGCAAAATAGACCCTTCGGTCAAACCCATCGTGCGCAGGATGCCAATGTCGCGCCCTTTGTTCTTCACCAGCATGATCAAGCCGGAGGTGATGTTCATCGAGGCAATCAGCACCAGCACAGACAGGATGATGAACATAACGTTGTCTTCCATATCCAAGGCCCGCAGGAACGCACCCGAGCGGTCACGCCATGTCCAGACGCCGCTGGGGTCCTCGACGGCGTTCATGATGGGCATCAACAACCTGTCGATCCCTTCCGGATCCTCAACCATCACCTCGATCTCATCCGCCAGCCCTTCGCGGTTGAAGAAGCTCTGCGCTTCGGCGATGGGCAGGTAGACGCGGGTGCGGTCGATGTCCCAACGGCCAGCAGTGAAAATATAGGTGACCTCATAGGCATTCACCCGCGGGCTAGTACCAAACGCCGTCTTCACCCCGTTGGGCGAGATGATCTTGATCTTGTCCCCAATCCCGACATTCAGTTCCGCCGCCACGCCCGAGCCAATGGCCACGCCGCGTTCGAAATCAGACAGCGCGCCGGCCGAGCTTTCGGGCTTGGCAATGCGCGGGATGGTCAGGATGTCTTCATAGGCGATCCCAAAGACCTCGACCCCCGCATTATATTGCCCCCGGTTCGCCATGACCTGCCCCTTGACCAAGGGCGCTGCGCGGACGACTCCCGGCACGGTCATGATCCGGTCTGCCCAGTCTTCGTAATTCGAGATCGTGCGATCCAAGCCACCATTCGCGGTGACACGGCTGTGGGCGAAAACCTCGACATGGGCATTTGCGCCCAGAATAGTGTCGACAAATTCGTCCCGGAACCCGGTCCGCACCGCCAGCGTGATGATCAGGGCCGCCACCGCCAAGGTGATGCCGATCAGGCTGATCCAGGTCATGGTGCTGACGCCACCTTCGGCACGGCGCGCGCGCAGATACCGCCACGCGATCTGCCATTCGAAACGGGAAAACGGGGCTGTTCGCTTGGGCAACTGGGGCTCCTGACGGATTAATATTTGCGCCAAACTGGGGGTTCTGGGCGGCAAGGTCAAGCACCTGCACCGAGTGCGGCCTGAAACCGCCGCCCCACCCACAATCCGTTAACCTGTGGAGAAACATAAGTTTTCTGTGGACAACTCGCTTAACGCGCAAAGTTTCACTTTACAGAGAGAAATCTGAGTGACACCATATCTAGTAAGGCAAGGCGCAAAGAACGCCGAACCTTGTACAGGCATCAAGCATTTGTGGCCATTAACGGTCGCTGCCACGACCCCGTCACAAATGTTGAAACCAATGGGGGGCATATCATGGCCGCAACCGAGCAGTACATCGAAAGCGAAGATCTTCACCCAATCGACATTGTCGAAACCATCGCGGAACACCACGCGTGGGAGTTCGACCGCGTCGCCGAGGATCAGATTGCCATGGCGGTTGAGGGCCAGTGGCGCACCTACTCGATCACATTGGCCTGGTCGCCATATGATGAAACCCTGCGCCTGATCTGCACCTTTGAAATGGAGCCGCCCGAGGACAGCCTGCCGCGCGTCTATGATGCCCTCAACCGCATCAACGACCAGTGCTGGACCGGCGCCTTCACCTATTGGGAAGAGCAACGACTGATGGTCTGGCGTTACGGTCTGCCCCTAACGGGCGGACAGTTCGCTGGCCCCGAGCAGATCGACCGCTTGATCGCCTCGGCCGTGTCAGCATCGGAACGTTTCTACCCCGCGTTCCAGCTGGTCGCATGGACCGACCGCAGCGTCGAAGACGCGCTTCAGGTCGCCATCGCCGAGGCCTACGGCCGCGCCTAACCCCACCATTTACCACCACTCACTATCTCAGCCGCGCCTTCGGGCGCGGTTTCAGCTTGCGCCGCCCGTACTGCGCTCTAATCTCGCACGGCAAATAAACACGGGATGAGGCGTCATCATGATGGATCAGGTAAAATCGCGCGGGCTGGTACTGTTGGGCTGCGGCAAGATGGGATCGGCCATGCTGGAAGGTTGGCTGTCGGATGGGTTGCCGACCAGCTCGGTCTGGGTGAATGACCCCTACCCCTCGGACTGGCTGCAATCGCTGGATGGGCTGAACCTGAACACGACGCTGCCCGACAACCCCGCCATCGTGCTGATCGCGGTAAAGCCACAGATGATGGCCGAGGCGCTACCGTCCTTGAAAGCGCTGGGCAACGGCACAACCTTGTTCCTGTCAGTCGCTGCAGGGACGCCGATCTCGACATATGAGGACATGCTCGGCAACCAAACTCCCATCATCCGCGCCATGCCCAACACCCCCGCCGCCATCGGGCGCGGGATTACGGCGATTTGCGGCAATGATCATGCCAGCGCTGGAGACATGGATCTGGCCCAAGCGCTTTTGTCTGCTGTTGGACAGGTCGTCCGGCTGGACGGGGAGCACCAGATGGATGCCGTCACCGCCGTCTCGGGCTCGGGCCCTGCCTATGTGTTTCACCTGATCGAGACGCTGGCGGCGGCTGGCGTCCAACAGGGCCTGTCGGAAGAGCTATCGATGCAACTGGCCAAGGCCACCGTGGGTGGCGCGGGTGCATTGGCGGAAGAGGCTGACGACGACCCGGCCCAACTGCGCGTGAACGTCACCAGTCCCGGCGGCACCACCGCCGCCGCGCTGTCCGTCCTGATGAATGAAGACACCGGCTTCCCCGACCTTCTGAGCCGCGCGGTAAAAGCCGCCGCCGACCGTTCCAAGGAGCTTGCCAATGGCTGACCTGACCCCAGAGATCACCTTCGACGACTTCATGAAAGTCGACATCCGCAAAGGCACCGTGCTGCGTGCAGAACCCTTCCCGGAAGCTCGCAAACCTGCCATCAAGATTTGGGTGGATTTCGGACCAGAGATTGGCGAGAAGAAAAGCTCGGCCCAGATCACGCAGCATTACGCGCCTGAAGATCTGGTGGGCAAATCAGTGCTGGGCGTGGTGAATTTCCCGCCGCGACAAATTGGTCCAATGCGGTCCGAAGTGCTCATCCTTGGCCTCTACGACGCAGACGGGAATGTCGGCCTGATCACGCCAGACAAAGACACCCCGGACGGAGCGCGCTTGTGCTAAGCCTTTTCATTTCGCGCCCTCTGCCCGACGCCGTCCTGGCCCGCGCCTACGCGGCCTTCGACACGACTGTGCGCGACATCACCACCCCCATGACGCGGGACGAGATGATCGCGAGCCTGCGCGACTACGACATCGTCCTGCCGACGCTGGGTGACCTCTACTCGGCTGACATCTTCGAGAGTGCGGACCCGATCCGCGCCCGTCTGCTGGCGAATTTCGGTGTTGGCTACAACCATATCGACGTGATTGCGGCCAAGGCGCACGGGCTTCAGGTGACAAATACCCCCGGCGCGGTCACCGATGCCACTGCGGATACAGCCATGACCCTGATCCTGATGACCGCCCGCCGGGCCGGAGAAGGTGAACGCCTGCTGCGCAAGGGCGCATGGGAAGGCTGGCACCCAACACAGCTTCTGGGCATGCATGTGTCGGGCAAAACGGTCGGCATCATCGGCATGGGCCGCATTGGCGAGGCCATCGCCAAACGCTGCCATTTCGGCTTTGGCATGCAGGTGGTGTTCTACAATCGCTCGCCCAAGACACCTGACTTGGCTGCACAGCAACTGCCCAGTATTGACGCCGTCGCCCGCGCTGCGGACATCCTCGTCATCGCGGTTCCGGGCGGGGCCGAAACGCTCCACCTGATCGACAAAGACACGTTCGACGCCATGCCGCCCCATGCGCTTCTGATCAACATCGCGCGCGGAGAAGTCGTACGTGAAGCCGCCCTGATCGACGCTTTGGAACAAGGCCAAATCGCAGGCGCCGGTCTGGACGTCTACGAGTTTGAACCCAAAGTGCCCAAAGCGCTCACCGACCGCGAGGATGTGACGCTGCTCCCGCATCTGGGCACTGCCACGCTCGAGGTGCGGACGGATATGGGCATGCTGGCGATGGATAATATCGAGGCATTCGCCAACGGAAGACCACTGCCAACCCCGGTCTGACCTTCCTCTTGCCCTTGGCTCTGCCCGTTTTCAGCGAAAAAGATTTACGGGGCGCTTCCTCTTGCCGAAAATACCTCCGCCGGAGGCACCGCCTGTCGCACCGCGACAGGCCACCAAGCGCGCCGCAGGCGCTCAATTGTTAAACCTAACCGCCCGTCGCCTCGCGCCAGTGGCGACGGCAGAGCGACACATAGGTCTCGTTCCCGCCAATCTGCACCTGATCGCCGTCGGTCAACACACGCCCCTGATCATCCTGCCGCACGACCATCGTGGCCTTCTTTCCGCAGTGACAAATCGTGCGCACCTCACGCATTTCGTCGGCCAGCGCCAACAGCGCGGCGGATCCCGGGAACAGGTTCCCTTGGAAATCCACCCGCAGGCCGTAACACATCACCGGAACGCCCAGATCATCCACCGCACGCGCCAACTGCCAGACCTGCTCGCGGCTGAGGAACTGCGCCTCGTCGATGAACACACAGGCGCACGGACCCTCTGCCTGCCGCCGCGCGATCTTGTCATACAGATCCTCGCCCACCCCAAAGGTGTCCGCGTCCGCACCGATCCCAATCCGGCTGCCAATCCGCGCCTCACCCGCGCGATTGTCGAATTGCGCGGTGATCAGATACGTCTGCATCCCGCGTTCGTGATAGTTATAGCTGGCCTGCAGTAGCAGGGTCGATTTCCCTGCGTTCATGGTCGAATAGTGAAAATAGAGCTTTGCCATACCCCTGAATTACGCGGCCTGTGCAGACGGTTCAACCCGTGACGAAGCCAACCGAAAAGGAGAAAGCGGACGCGCACACAATCCCGCTGGCGGACACAGTCCACGATGGAAACAGCCCACACACCGGGAAACCACTCACATCCCGCTTTCTCATGCAGGCGCTTTGCCTGCATCCCGGCGGCATGCTGACCACCGGCTTTTCTTACCCACGCACTTGGCGGCGGGCCACTCGTCACGAAACTCTCTTACTCGCAAACAGCAAAAGGCAACTCACTACAGTTCTTAAATAAGCCATTCCCTTACCCGAAAAATAATGGGAAAAGGGTTAAGGAATTCCCCACATGTATTCGGGGACGACAAGGGAATATGAGTATGGCTGGTGTTGGAAGCTATCTGAAAAAACACACCGAGGCGCTGGTGAAAGACGTCGGGCTGGAAGCTGCCTGCTCGCTCACGGGTAAATCCAAGGCCACTCTGGGACGTTACTATTCCGACAGCGACGAACATTCCGACCGTTTTATGCCCATCGACGCCGTTGCTGCGCTGGAAGAGGCTGCGCGCTATCCCCATGTCACCAGCGCCCTGGGCGAGCTTCAGGGGATCACTATCTCGTACGATTCCGAGCGCAAGAACTCCCCCGAAGGCGGGATCAATAGCGACGTGATTGCCCTGTCACAGCGTTTTGCGATGCTGATGGCAGAATACCAGCAGTCCATCGAGGACGGCATCATCACGATCAACGAAGCCAAGCGCCTTCTGCGTGAAACGCTGGCGCTTCAGCATGTACTGATCGACATGAAGCTGCATCTGGAAGAAGAGGCCGGGAACGGCCAAGCCTAATTACGTCTGCCTGATCATCCGAACAGGATTACTACCCACGCAACGCCACAGGCAATCGCCGTCAGGGCGACAAAAGCGCTGGCCGTATCCTTGGCTTCGCGGGCAAGGTCGTGTTGTTCGCGGGTGACCAGATCCACGGTGCGTTCGATCGCGGTGTTGATCAGCTCGGAGGCGACGACCAGCACGCTCAGCGCCAGAAGCAGCGCGGTTTCCCCGCGGGTCAGATCCATCCAAAGCGCCGCGGCACAGGAAATCACACAGGCGATAGCCCACTGCCACAACGACGCCTCGGTTCGCCACGCTGCGCGCCACCCGGCCCAAGACCAAATGCATCTTTGCCAGAATCGACGCAGGAAAACCTTCAGCATGCGTCCCCCTTCAGCGTTGCGTTTTCTAGATAATGTTGCACCGCGTCCTGCACCCGGCGAAAGCGATCTCCGCCCAGCTTGGTGCCGCCGAACCAGCGGGTCACCACGATGATATGGCCCGTGACCTCTTCGCGCTCCAGCATCCGCAGAATGACCATGCCCGCGCCCGCTTCGCCATCATCGCCTTTCACACCGCCCTCGTCGGGCAGGATCGCCGCCCAAGTGTTGTGCGTGGCCTTGGCATAGCGTTTGTCGCGGGTCAGGGTTTTCAGAAACGCCTTCACATCCGCGCGGCTGCCAACCGGCCCGCCCGAGACCGCGTATTTCGATCCTCGGTCGGTCAGAAACCCGCTGAATTGCTGCATATCAGTCTTGCCCATAGGGAATGTATAGCCGCCGCACGGGCGCTTCGCCAGATCACTCTGGCCTTTGCCGCCCAAGCGGATAAACTTGGATTATGTTTACCATCGAACACGAATTTGACTCGACCGTCGTCACTCTTGTGGATGAGGGCGAGGATACCGAAGCCCCACACTTGAACGAAGATGTGGTTATCAATGCCTTTGCTGGATGTGTGACGCTAGAACAATGGGATCCGCGCACCGATCAGGTGCACAAGATCACCTTGTCCCCGGCGCAATTGCGCGACCTGACTGCCGCACTAAACCTGCCCGAAGGGATCTATCGGTCCGAGATCAAGCGCGGCTAAGCGTCCGTGCCACCGCATCTTTCCAGCCCGCATAGCGACGGGTGCGGGTGTCGTTGTCCATCTGCGGCGCAAAGCTGCGCTCAAGCGCCCAAGTCTCGGCAAATCCGGCTTGATCGGGATAGATCCCGGCCTTCATGCCCGCAAGCCACGCTGCGCCCAGCGCGGTGGTCTCCAGAACCGTTGGGCGATCCACGGCGGCTTGGTTGATGTCAGCCAGAAACTGCATCGCCCAATCGGATGCCGCCATCCCGCCATCCACACGCAGCACGGTGTCCCCGGCATCGCCCATATCGGCCTGCATTGCCTCCAACAGATCTCGGGTTTGAAAGCCCACCGCCTCGAGCGCCGCGCGGGCGAATTCCTTGGGGCCAGACCCACGGGTCAGACCGAACACCGCGCCGCGACATTCCGCATCCCAGTAAGGCGCACCCATGCCGGTGAAGGCGGGGACAAGGATGACCTCTTGCGCGGGATCGGCAGCATTGGCCAGCGCCGTCGTCTCGGCCGCATCGTCGATGATCCCCATGCCATCACGAAGCCACTGCACCGCGGCACCCGCGATAAAGATCGAGCCCTCGAGCGCATATATCGGTTTGCCGTCCAACTGATAGGCGATCGTGGTCAGCAAGCGGTTCTTTGACGCGACCGGCGCATCGCCCGTGTTCAGCAGCGCAAAACACCCGGTGCCATAGGTAGACTTCAGCATCCCCGGCTGGAAACAGGCCTGCCCAATGGTGGCCGCCTGCTGGTCGCCTGCCACGCCCAAAATGGGGACCGGCGCGCCCAGCAGGTCCGTCACACCAAATTGGGACGCGCAATCACGTACCTCGGGTAGCATGGTCATCGGAATGTTTAACAGCGCACAGATATCCGCATCCCACGCTCCGCGCTTGATGTCATAGAGCATCGTACGCGCGGCATTGGTGGCGTCGGTCACATGTGACGCGCCGTCGGTCAGCCGCCAGATCAGAAAGGTATCCACAGTGCCAAAGGCCAGCTCTCCGGCTTCCGCCTTCGCCCGCGCGCCGTCCACATTATCCAAGATCCATGCCAGCTTCGTGGCCGAGAAATACGGGTCCAGCAAAAGCCCCGTCCGGTCCGTCACCATCGCCTCGTGCCCGGCGGCTTTCAGATCGGCGCAGGTTTCAGCGGTCCGGCGATCCTGCCAGACGATCGCGTTATAGATCGGCGCCCCGGTCACACGGTCCCAGACAAGCGTCGTTTCACGTTGGTTGGTGATGCCAATGGCCGTGATCTGTTGCCCTTCGGCAGCTTCCAGACAAGTGGCGCACACGGTTTCCCAGATCTCTTCCGGGTCATGTTCGACCCAGCCCGAGGCCGGAAAATGCTGGGTGAACTCCTTCTGCGCCACGTTGCTGGGCCGCATATCCCCATCAAACAAGATCGCCCGAGACGAAGTGGTGCCCTGATCAATGGCAAGGATATGGGTCATGGGGCTCTCCTTCTTGGCATCGCGCGCGGAACTTTCTAGAAGTTATCGCTAGCACCCTGCCAAATCCAAGTCACGCACATCCCGAAGGACCCGAAATGGATATTCTGAACGCCCTGCGCAGCATCACAGGCCCTGATCATGTTCTCATTGGTCCTGACACGGCGGGATTTGCGACGGATTGGATCGGGAAGTACCAGAACACGCCTCTTGCGGTGGTGCGGCCCGGATCGGTCGACGAGGTCTCGCAGGTGATGAAACTGGCCAATGAGACATGCACGCCGGTCGTGCCGGTGTCAGGTCACACTGGGCTTTCCGGAGGCGCGCACGCGCCCGAAGGCAGCATGATGCTGTCGCTGGCGCGGCTGAACAGGGTCCGCGAGGTCAAACCCGACGCCCGCCTTGCCATCGTGGACGGCGGCGTGGTGTTAGAGACCCTACACAACGTGGTCGCTGAACACGGGCTGCGCTTTCCCATGACGTTTGGCGCGCAAGGATCGTGCCAGATTGCTGGAATGCTGGCCACGAATGCGGGTGGGTCCAATGTGCTGAAATTCGGCAACACCCGCGCGCTGTGCATCGGGATCGAGGCCGTCCTGCCCGATGGTCGCGTGCTGGATCTGATGAGCGAACTGCACAAGGACAATTCCGGTTATGACCTGCGCGATCTGTTGATTGGCTCGGAAGGCACGCTGGCCGTGATCACCGGTGCCGTCCTGAAACTGGTCCCTGCCCCTGCCGCGCGCGCGACCGCCATGATCGCCGTTGACCAGCTTGGCACCGCGCTATCCGTTCTGAACCGCTTGCAAGAGGTCACAGGCGGCGCGGTCGAGGCGTTCGAATACATGCCGGGCAGCTATCTGGATGCGCTGGCTGAAAAGCGCCCCGACCTGCGCGCACCGTTCGATGACTGCCACCAGATCAACATCCTGACCGAGATCGTTTCAAACGCACCGCGTGATGTGGAACTGGCCGCAGATGGCAGCCAGCCCCTGACCACCTATCTGGAAGAGGTTCTGGCGGGCTTCATGGAGGACGGCGCTGTTCTGGACGCCGTAATCGCACAAAACGATACCCAACGCGTCGAAATGTGGACCCGCCGCGAGGCCGCCGCCGAGGTGGTGCTGGGGCGCCAACCTCTTGTAAACAACGACATCGCATTACCGCTGGATCAGGTGGAACCTTTCTTGGCCCACATGACTTCGGAACTCGCCCAGCTAGATGCCAATGCCGACACGCTTGAAGTCGCGCATCTGGGCGACGGCAACATCCACTACGCGGTGTTCCCCAGCGACCCCACGCTCTGCGACCCTATCATGGAACGGGTCGAGGACGTGGTGCGCGAACTGGGCGGCAGCTTTTCTGCTGAACACGGGATCGGCCTGTCCAAACTGCCCTCAATGCAGCGCCGCAAGGATCCGGTGGCGCTGGAGGTGATGCGCCAGATCAAACAGGCGTTGGACCCGAAGGTGATCATGAATCCGGGAAAAATGTTGCCGGGGTCGTGCTCGACAAATGACAAACGACAGTTTTGAGCCCAAAATGACTGATGCTGCGCATTCACCAATGTCGGCTTTCTTGGAGTTGGGGTGAAAACGCTTGTAAAGTTCATCCCATGTGATGTAGTTACATGATGTACTAACATCATACTGGATAAGCCATGGATCAGTGCATCTTCACCGCCGTGAGAAAGGCAAACCGTGTCCTGTTTCGACACTACCAAGATGCCTTGTCTGAAACTGGCGTCAGTATTGTACAACTCTCCATTCTGAGGGCTCTTGAACGCCACGGCCCACTATCTTTATCGCGGCTGGCCGATGACCTCGCGATGGAGCGAACATCGCTCTACCGGACAATAGAGCCGCTGATTGAAAGCGGGGGTGTGCAGGTAGAAAGCGCCCCGACGGGGAAATCGAAGATCGCAAAACTAACCGCCGAAGGGCAGGGCACAATCGAGCGCGTCATGCCGTTTTGGGCGAAGGCGCAAGAGCGAGTTATAAACGAAGTCGCGCTGGCCGAACGCCCCGATTTCCAACGCGCATTGAATGCAATCGCGAAGCTGTCAGCTTGAAATGGGACACTCCATGATCAATCGCGCCGTGCTGGCCTGGCTTTTGTTGGGGTTGATCTGGGGCACAAATTTTGTGTTCATTAAGTGGTCAACCGATGCCGTCACCCCGATGCAGGTTGTACTGGTGCGGGTCATTGCCGGTTTTTTGACGGTAGCGGCTTACGCATTGATCACGAGGCAGCTAAGGCTCTCTGATCTAAAGCATAGCCTGCATTTTGTCGCTATGGCCTGCCTCGCTGCCGCACTCTATTTCTACGGTTTTGCCCAAGGCACGGCACTGTTGCAATCTGGCTTGGCAGGTGCAGTTAGTGCGTCAATTCCGCTTTTCTCGCTTCTGGCTGCGGTTCTATTCCTGCCTGAAGAGAAGCTCACCACCAATCGGGTTTTGGGTTTGCTTGTCGGATTGATTGGCGTGACCCTGATTGCGAAGCCATTTTCAGGAGGACTCGGCGACAGCTACCTATTTGGCGTGTTGTGGATGGTGTTCGGCTCATTCAGCCTAGGCGTTTCTTTTGTCTATGCCCGCAAGTTTGTCACACCTCTGGACCTACCGCCAGCCGCACTCACAACGTACCAGCTTGGCTTTGCAACCGTGATCTTGCTGGTTGTGACGGACAAATCCGGACTCGGAACGCTCTACGATGATCCGACCTCCTTCGCTGTTCTGGTATTCGGCCTTGGCTTCTTGGGAACAGGACTGGCTTACGTTCTTTATTATTATGTCATTAGCAAGCTTGGTGCGGTGCGTGCATCCGCGCTCACGTATGTCCCGCCAGTCGTCGCTCTTTTTCTGGGTGCGCTATTCTTAGGTGAAGTTATCGTCGTTTGGGATTACGTCGCCACCGCACTAATCTTCGCAGGTGTCATACTCGTCAACAAACGGCCAAAGTCACAAAGTTGACATTGGCTAAATGACAGCTTCGTCCCACAAAGCAGCTCTCAGTAACTATATTCCGCATAAATCCGGCTGAGATCCCCATCCCATTCGCCGTGATACTTGCCCAGAAGTTCACAGGCGGGCGAGCGGCCTTCTTCGACGCTTTCTTGCAGCGCGTTCAGGAAGTGTGTCTCGTCCGGCACCATGCCGCCGCTGCCCACACGGGCGCGGGCCTTCAGGCCGCCTTCGGCGATCTTCACCACATGGCGGGCAAGGTCGAGCATGCGAATACCGTTCACCTCGGCCTGCAGGCCTTCGACGGATGCCGCAACACGCAGGGCTTCGCGGGTCTCTTCGTCCCAGCCCTTCGCCAGATCCCACGCCGCATCAAGGCTGGTTTGGTCATACATCAGGCCAACCCACAGGGCGGGCAGCGCGCAGAGGCGACGCCACGGGCCACCATCGGCGCCGCGCATCTCCATATATTGCTTAATCCGTGCCTCGGGGAAGATCGTGGTCAGGTGGTCGGCCCAATCGCTCAGCGTCGGCGTTTCACCGGGCAGCGCGGGCAGTTTGCCCTGCATGAAGTCGCGGAAGCTTTGGCCCAGCGCGTCGATATACTGCCCGTCGCGATAGACGAAATACATCGGCACATCGAGCGCATAGTCCACGTAGCGCTCAAACCCCATGCCGTCTTCAAACACAAACGGTAGCATCCCGGTGCGCGCGCCATCCAGATCACGCCAGATGCGCGAGCGCCAGGATTTGTGGCCATTGGGCTTGCCTTCGAAGAAGGGTGAGTTCGCAAACAGTGCGGTCGCCACCGGCTGCAGCGCCAGCGCCACGCGGAATTTCTGCACCATGTCGGCCTCGTCCGCGAAGTCGAGGTTCACCTGCACGGTACAGGTCCGGTACATCATCTGTTTTCCGTGCGTGCCGACCTTGTCCATATAGTCGGTCATCAGCTTATACCGCCCCTTGGGCATCACCGGCATTTGCTCGTGCGTCCATTCGGGCGCAGCGCCAAGACCGATGAAGCGCGCGCCGATCTCGTCCGCGATTTCATGCACTTCGCGCAGGTGTTCGTTCACCTCGTCACAGGTCTGGTGGATGTTGTCCAACGGCGCGCCGGACAGCTCGAACTGCCCACCGGGTTCCAACGAGATGTTCGCGCCCTCGCGCTTCAACCCGATCAGGTTGCCTGCCTCGCGCACCTCGGTCCAGTTATAGCGGTCGCGCAGACCTTCCAGCATTTTTAGGATCGAGCGCGGACCGTCATAGGGCAGCGGCTTCAGCGTGTCCTTGCAATAGCCGAACTTCTCGTGCTCGGTGCCGATCTTCCATGTCTCGCGCGGTTTGCAGCCGTCTTCCAGGAACTGGGCCAGTTGATCGTGATGGGTGATCGGGCCACCACCGGACTGAGGAATGGACATGTTCGGCTCCTGTTGAATACGCCCTTTAGGGGGCTCCAGTCGTGGGGCAAGCGGCGGCCAGTGTCAATGCAGCTTTGCGACGCCGCGCGTCCAGATCACGACAGTGTCATTTGGGGACGTGTTCACCGCCCGGATCGCGGCGTCGATATTGGCGCCGGACAGCGCGGTCAGCGCATCAAAGATCGCTTCGGCCCCTTCGGCGCGGGCGGGGATGGTCAGGACCGCGCCCAATTGCTGGAACCGCCAAACGGGAAGCCCCGCCAAGTCGCGCCCAATCTCGATCCGCACCACATCGTCAAGCGAGGCAAAGCCGCCCCCAACAGGTGCCAGATAGGTCACTTGGCGTTCGTCAATCTGCACCACGCCGACGCCCCCATGTGCCGAGCGAATACGCGCACGCCGCAGGCCGGACCACAGGATCACCGCACCAAACGCGGCCAAGGCCAGACCCATCCATGTGATCAGCCCAAGGGAATCCCATGCCCACAAGAGACCGAGAAGGACGATGGCGACGCCAAAAAGCGCCTCGCGATAGCGCAGAAGTTGCGCCTGAAGTTCGGGACGGATCATCCCCAATCCCCAAGCACTTGCTGCCACATGGTCATGGCGGCGACGGCGGCGGTGTCGGCGCGCAGGATGCGGGGGCCGAGGCTGACGGGGTGGGCGTTTTCCATTGTGTGGAGGCGGGCGCGTTCGCGGTCGGAGAAGCCGCCTTCGGGACCGATGAAGATGGCCCAGCGGTGGCCGCTGGCGGCGGTGAGCGTCTCGGCCGCGCCCACCAGCGCCTCGTCACAGAACATGATCTGGCGGTCGTCGGGCCACGCGTCCAAAAGCTTGTCCATACGCATTAGATCCACGACCTCGGGCACATAGGTGCCACCGCATTGCTCGGCCGCCTCGACAGCGTGGGCCTGCAGACGATCGCGGCGGATGCGTTCGGAATTGGTGAACTCGGTCGACATGGGCTGGATCAGGGCGGCGCCCATCTCGGCGGCTTTCTCGACAATGAAATCGGTGCGCGCCTTCTTGATCGGCGCAAAGCACAGCCACAGATCGGGGGGCATGTGCAGCGGGCGGGATTGCTCAAGACACTCCAGCACACCCTTGCGTTTGCCGGCCTCGATCACGCGGGCGGGGTATTCGCCGTCGCGCCCGTTGAACAGCGCCACTAGATCGCCTTCGCCCAGCCGCATTACCCCAAAAAGGTAATGTGCCTGATCGCGATCCAGCGAAACGGTTTGCCCCTGACCCAAGGGGTGATCTACATAGAGCCTGACTTTTGCCTGTTTCATGAGGGAAATCTATGACCCCGAACGCCGATTTGCCAGACCAGAATGGACAGGTTTCTGATGCCTATACGGGCAATTGGGTGGATCACCGCGCGCCAGCTTGGTCGCGACCCTATCTGCGCCTCAGCCGCGCGGATCGTCCGATTGGCACATGGCTCTTGCTAATCCCCTGCTGGTGGAGCCTGCTTCTGGCCACCGCAAGCACGGGTCGCATTGGCTGGTACGACGCGTGGATCATGCTGGGCTGCGCGATCGGGGCCTTCCTGATGCGTGGGGCGGGGTGTACGTGGAATGACATCACCGACCGCGATTTCGACGGCAAGGTCGAGCGCACGAAAAGCCGCCCGATCCCCTCGGGTCAGGTTACGGTGAAACAGGCGTTGGTGTGGATGGGCGTTCAGGCGCTGATTTCCTTCGCCATTCTTCTGACCTTCAACTGGACCACAATTCTGCTGGGTGTCGCGGCCCTGCTGCCCGTGGCAATCTATCCTTTTGCCAAGCGCTTCACATGGTGGCCGCAGGTCTTCCTTGGCATCGCGTTCAACTGGGGCGCATTTGTGGGGTGGGTTGCGCATACCGGATCGCTCAGCTTCGCGCCTGTCGCGCTTTATGCCGCTGGGATCGCGTGGACCCTGTTTTATGACACGATCTATGCCTATCAGGACACCGAGGATGACGCGCTGATCGGCGTGAAATCCACCGCACGCCTATTTGGCGAGAACAGCCGCGCATGGCTGCGGTTGTTCCTGATTGCCACCGTCGCGCTGACCGCCCTTGCGATCATTCTGGCACTGGCCCCTAACGCGAATGTCCTGTCGCTGGTCATCGCGCTGGGTGGCGCGTGGTTCATGGGGTGGCATCTGGCATGGCAACTGCGCTCGCTGGACACGGACAGCCCGGAAAACTGCCTAAAACTGTTCCGATCCAACCGTGATACGGGGCTTATTCTTGTGCTGTTTCTTGCCGCAAGCCAAATCGTATGATTGCACCCTGCCCCCTGACCCCATAATAAACTAAAAACCAAAGAAATCACGGACCTGAATACGTATGCGCCCCTCGCAATTTCTTATGGCCTCGGCCTCGCTTGTTGTTGGCGCTTTTCTGGCCCTGTTTGCGGCTATTCTTTCGGTCAATGCCATCGAAAGCTTTTCAGAAGATGCTGTGCAGGATGCGCTGACCCTGCGCGGGCATGAATGGGCGCAGGTTCAGTCCGATGGTTTGCAGGTCGTGCTATCAGGCAATGCACCCAGCGAAGCCATGCGCTTTCGCGCGCTGTCCATCGCCGGGGGTGAGGTCGACGCGACCCGTGTGATTGACAACATGACCATCCCTGAGGCCGAGATCGTCGCACCGCCGCGCTTCTCGATCGAGGTTTTACGCAACAACTCGGGCATCTCGATGATCGGCCTGATCCCCACGAAATCGGACCGCAAGGGGCTGGTGAAAGAAGTGGGGCGGATCGCCGACAAGGCCGAGGTCACGGACCTTTTAGAGGTCGCCGACTATCCCATCCCCGCCAACTGGGACACGACGCTGGACTTCGCGCTCTATGCGCTGAAACAGCTGCCGCGCTCGAAAATCTCGATGGATGCCGACAAGGTGTCGATCACCGCGGTGGCCGACAGCGCAGAAGAGCAGCAAGAATGGGCCCGCCTTCTGAAGCGCAAGGCCCCGCGCTCGATCCTTTTGTCCATCGACATCTCGGCTCCGCGCCCGGTCATCACCCCCTTCACGCTGCGCTTCCTGATTGACGACGAGGGCGCACGGTTTGACGCCTGTTCCGCTCATAACGCCATCGGACGCGCCAAGATCATCTCGGCCGCGACCGAAGCGGGGCTTGAAGGTGTGGCCAACTGCATCATCGGGCTGGGCGTACCGTCCCCGGATTGGGCCGATGCGGCCGAAATGGGGATTAACGCGGTCGCGGCCCTTGGCGGCGGTTCGGTTACCTTCTCGGATGCCGACGTTACTCTGGTCGCGCTGGACACCACGCCGCAAGCCACCTTCGACCGCGTGGTGGGCGAGCTGGAAAGCAACTTGCCGGACCTCTATTCGCTGCACTCGGTCCTGCCGGAACCCGTCAAGATCGACGGCACCGGCGAAGGCGAGGCAACACCCGAATTCGTCGCAACCCTTAGCCCCGAAGGTCAGGTGCAACTGCGCGGCCGCTTGTCGGACGAAGCCTTGCGCAGCGCGGCAGAAAGCTTTGCCCGCGCCAAGTTCGGCTCAAACGCGGTCTACCCGGCCACCCGCCTTGATCCCGATCTGCCCAGCAACTGGCCCACGCGCGTTCTGGCTGGCCTTGAGGCCCTGTCGCTGGTCCACAGCGGTGTGATCGTCGTGCAGCCCGACATCGTGGACATTCGCGGGCGCACCGGAGACCCAGAAGTCGCTGCAGAAATCTCGCGCCTGTTGGGCGAGAAACTTGGCGCGTCGGAGAACTTTCAGGTCAATGTCGCCTACGAAGAAAGCCTGAACCCGACCCTGCTGCTGCCCAGCCCGGAAGAATGTGCCGCAGACATCAACGCGGTTCTGGCCGAAAAGAAAATCACCTTCGCGCCCAGCTCGGCCAATATCGAAGCCTCAGCTGCCGAGACCGTCGACAAGATTGCCGAGATCATGCGCGACTGCTCGGACGTGCGGATGGAGATCGCAGGCTACACCGATAGCCAAGGCCGCGAGGAAATGAACCTTGCCTTGTCGCAAAACCGTGCGCAGGCCGTCCTGTCGGCGCTTCTGTCGCGCCGGATCCTGACCTCGAACCTGTCGGCTGTCGGTTATGGCGAGGAAAACCCGATCGCTGACAACGGAACCGAGGAAGGCCGCGAAGCCAACCGCCGGATCGAGTTCCGCTTGTTGGAAGGTGTGTCGGACGACGACGCAAAGACTGCTGACGACGCGGAAGCTCTGGAAACCGAAGCCGCGCCCGAAACCACCGATGCGCCTGCAGCAGACGCTCCGGTCGAAGGGGGCGAAGCCCCTGACACCGAAGCCGCGGACGGCGACGTTTCGGACGCGACCACCACAGACTCACCTGAAGACACCGCCGCGCCGTCCTATAGTGGCCCCGAAGTCTTCGCCCCCGACGCAGACGACCCCCGCCCGGCCCCGCGCCCGGAACGCTGATTGACACGGAAGGACAGCCCCGATGAACAGAACCGAGTTTATCATCGTCACCGCCATTATTCTTTTCGTGGCCTTCGTACTGGGATGGTTTGCCCATTGGCTGATCCACCGCTTCGTGCAAGTGCCTGGCAGCGAGATGAGCGAGCTGGATAAGATGGCGCAGGCGCTTCACGACGCGGAAGAAACCCGCGACGAAGCGATCACATATCTGCAATCGCGCGAGGCCGAGATGGCCAACCAACTCTATCAGACCGAGGCCGAGCTACGCGCCGCGATGGACGGCCTGCGCGATGCCCGCCACGAAGCGGAAGAGCTGCGCGCGTATATCGAACGCACGCAGCAGGCTTAACTTACAGGTCTTTCACCAGCCGAAGCGCGTCATAGATGGCGGCATGCGTATTGCGTGCTGACACCGCGTCGCCAATGCGGAACAGTTGGAATTGCCCGTCAGGATTGGTGTTGATGGTCTGCGGACGTCCCTCGATCAGCGCGTTGTGGTCCATTTCGCCTCGGTTGGATGAGAGCTCTTTCAGGTCGAAATACAGATCATCCATCGGCATCGTGCCATAGTTCACAACCACCTGATCGTATGTGGCTTCGCGGGTGTAATCGGAATAATCCGTCCCCAGCGTGACCGTCAGGCGATTACCGTCGCGCGCGATACCCTTCAGGCGCTCGGTCACCGTAAAGCGCACCCCTTTGGGCTGAAGCGAGCGCATATAGGGCACAAGGTTCATCGCCATGATGTCCGGGGCGAAGACACGATCGGGGGTCATCACCTCGACATTCGCGCCAGCTTCGGCAGCGATCTCGGCCGCTTGCAACGCCGGATGGTCGCCGCTTTCGTCATAGATCAGCACATCGCCCGCACATTTCACGTCGCCTGCGATCACGTCCCACGCGCTGACGGCCAGATCCTGCTCGCCCTTGGTCTCGAACAGTTCAAGGTTCGGCAAGCCACCGGTAGCGACGATCACCACATCGGGGTTCAGGTCGGTGACGTCCGAGGCCTCGGCCCATGTGTTGAAATGGAACGTCACATCGCGGGCCGCGCATTGCGCCATGCGCCAGTCAATGATGCCGATCATCTCGCGCCGGCGTGGGGTTTGTGCCGTCAGGCGCACCTGACCACCGGGATCGGGTTGCGCCTCGAAGACGGTCACGTCATGGCCGCGTTCGGCGGCCACTCGCGCGGCCTCAAGCCCCGCAGGCCCAGCACCTACGACCACCACCTTGCGCGGGGTCTCCGCTGGGGCGATCTCGTGCGGCATGGTCAACTCACGCCCGGTGGCGGCGTTATGGACGCAGAGCGCATCCCCCGCCTGATAAATCCGGTCGAGACAGTAGGTCGCACCAACACAGGGGCGAATATCTTCTTCCCGCCCTTCGATGATTTTCTTCACGATATGCGGATCGGCCATGTGCGCGCGCGTCATGCCGACCATATCCAGCTGCCCCGATGACACCGCGTGGCGCGCGGTGGCAACATCTGGAATACGGGCTGCATGGAATGTGGGCATCCCAACCTCTTTGCGGACCCGCCCCGCGAAATCCAAATGCGGAGATGCCGGCGCACCCTGAATAGGGATCATATCCGTCATCGCAGGATCCGTATGGATGCGCCCCCGGTTGATGTTCAAGTAATCCACATGCCCGCAGTCACGCAGCATCCGGGCAATTTCCAATCCCATTTCAGGATCAATCCCGCCCGTTTCGACCTCATCTGGCGCAAACCGCACCCCAACGATGAACTCACGCCCCACACGGTCGCGCACGGCTTCAATGATATCCATTGTTAGCTTCATCCGCCCAGCAAGGTCGCCGCCATAGGGGCCGTCCAGCCGGTTGGTCAGAGGCGAAATGAACTGGTCCAGCAAATGCCCGTGGGTCATCACCTCGACTCCATCCATGCCACCTTCTTTCATCCGCTCGGCCGCGTCCGCGAAGTCCGAGATGATCCGCGCGATATCCCAATCCTCGGCCATTTTTGGGAAGGCGCGGTGGGCGGGTTCGCGATGCGGGGTCGAGCACACCGGCGGCAACCAATCACCTTTGTTCCAGCCCGTGCGCCGCCCCAGATGGGTCAATTGGATCATGCAGGCTGCACCATGTTCGTGCACCGCATCGGTCAGGTTCCTGATCCACGGCACCACCTCGTCCTTATAGGCAAGGATGTTGTTAAAAACTGGCGGGCTGTCTTTCGACACAGCCGCAGATCCCGCCGTCATGGTCATCGCCACACCCGCCTTGGCGCGCTCGGCATGATAGGCGGCATAGCGCGCTTTCGGCATTCCATCCTCGGGATAGGCTGGCTCGTGACTGGTGGTCATGATCCGGTTTCTCAGGGTCAGATGCCCCAGTTGATACGGCTGCAAAAGTGGATCGTTTGACATCATCCATCCTTCTCGGCTTTGGGCAGTCTCGCCCGCATTTTCTTGTTTCAAATATCCTGGGGGAGCGTCGCAGACGCGGGGGCAAAGCCCCCTACCCCCTCAATACCAAGCGTCTTCCATCGAGGCTTTCTTGCGCGCGATAAAGTCCTGCAAAGCCTCGTCTGTGGCTTCATCCATCGCAGGCGCCTCATAAGCCGCCAACTGCGCTTTCCAACGCTGGTTCGCACGGGTCGCCATGTCAATCTCGCCCTGTTCGTCCCATGTCTCCCACGGCTGGTTGTCGTCCAGCGCGCTGTCGTAATAGGCGGTCTTGTAGTGGCGCATCGTGTGCGCGGTCGAAAACAGGTGCTCGCCCGGCCCTTGTTCGGCCAAGGCATCAAAGCCCAGCGTATCCTCGTTCACCACAACCCCATCGTAGTAAGAATGCAGCGCGCCACAGAGGTCCAGATCCAGCATGAATTTCTCGTAGGACATGGACAAAAGCCCATCGAGGAACCCGGCCGAGTGCAGCAGGAAGTTCGCCCCGCACTGCACCGCCGACATCATCGACATCATCGATTGCTGCATTGCCTGCGCATCCGGCAGTTTCGAGGTCGAAAAGTTGCCCGCACAGCGCAGGGGCAGGTTCAGGCGGCGTGCCAGCTGGCCATAGACCAGACTGCCCACCGCAGGTTCTGCCGTGCCGAATGTGGGCGAGCCCGAGCGCAGCGACATTGAGCTGAGGAAGCTCGCCAGCACCACCGGCGCGCCGGGGCGCTCAAGCTGTGCAATCGCGCAGGAGACCATGCTTTCCGCCAGACATTGCGCCACAGATCCCGCCATGGTCAGTGGCGACACCGCACCGCCCAGCAGGAACGGCAGGTGGATTGATCCCTGCCCGGCCTTGGCATATTCGCGGATGCCCTGCGACGTGACGCCATCAATCACCAAGGGGCTGGTGGTGTTGAAATTGCCCATGATGACGCAGTTCTGGTCGACAAATTCCGCGCCGAACAACACGCGGCACATCTCGACACTGTCGGCAGCGCGTTCGGGCGCGGTGATCGAGCCCAAGAACGGGCGATCCGAGTACCGCATATGGGCATAGACCATGTCCAGATGGCGCTTGTTTACCGGCACATCGGTGGGTTCGCACACGGTGCCGCCGGAATGGTGCAACCACGGGCTCGCCTGTCCCAGCTTCACGAAGTTCTGGAAGTCCTCCAGCGTGCCATAGCGGCGACCCTTGTCCAGATCCATCACGAAGGGGCTACCATAGGACGGCGCGAAGACCACGTTGTCGCCGCCGATCTGTACATTATTGGCCGGGTTGCGCGCGTGCTGGGTGAAGACGCCCGGCGCCGTCTTCAGGATCTCGCGGATCATGCCCGGCGCGAACTTGATGTTCCAGCGGGTATCGTCAAGCTGCGTGACCTCGCCACCTGCCTTACGGAACATCTCGACCGTTTCAGGATCGTCGCGGAACTCGATGCCGATCTCGGCCATGATGCGGTCGGCGGTCGCCTCGATCTGGCTTAGCGCCTCTTCCCCCAGAATGTCATAGGTGGGGATGCCGCGCTTGATATAGGGCCGCTCCAGATGCGGGTTCTGCCCCGGCGCACCATCACGTGCCTGCCGCTTACCACGGCTGCGCCGCCGTCCTGTGCTTAGCTCGCCCATCACATCCTCCTTCGTCATGAGTCGCATAGTTGACATAAGTGGCAACTGATTTGACACATGTGTCAAGTCGCCTATGATCCGCGATTATGGCTAAAAACGACATCCCCCGCCCCCGCGCTTCCGAAACCATGTGGCTTGATGCTGCGCTTGAGCTTTTGGTCACGTCCGGTGTGGACGGCGTGAAGATCATGCCGCTGGCGAACCAGCTTGGCCTGACGCGGACCGGGTTCTATCACCACTTCCGTGACCGCGAGGCGCTGCTGGACGCGATGATCAAACGGTGGGAGGACAAAAACACCGGCAATCTAGTCGCCCAATGTGCGCTCTACGCCGAGACGATCTGCGAGGCGATGTTCAATCTTCAGGATTGCTGGTTCCAGAAAGACCTGTTCGACGCGCAGCTTGACCGCGCGATCCGAAACTGGGCCGATCATGATGTCGCCCTCAAGCAACGGGTGGATGACGCCGACGCCCAGCGCAAAACCGCCATCAAATCCATGTTCGAACGCTATGGCTATGCCCCGGATGATGCCGAGGTGCGGACAATGGCGATCCTTTATACACAGGTCGGCTATATCGCGATGGAGATCAAAGAAGACCCCACGGGCCGGATCGACCGCGTCCCGCGCTATGTCGAGCTGTTCACCGGCCAAACCCCGACTGACAGCGAGATCCGGCGTTTTCGCGCCCGGAACGGATATTGAATCCAATTTTCCCCTAGCGTCTGTTTTCCATCCATGCTTTTGGTAGTCTAACACCTGAAAGACCTGACCGGGCCAACCGAGCCGCCCGGCAGAATGGACGACCGACATGCGCTTGCTTTCGACCCGCAATCGGCCCGTGGATCTGGGCCCTTACCCGCTTGAACGCCTACGCCGGTGCGATACCGCGCCGGGGATGGATCAGCTTGCCCCCGATCCGCACCTGTCCTTTGACCGGCCCGAGCGGCCCGAAAGCATCGTCAACGCGATGACCCCCTATCAGGCAGCGCTGGACGCAATCCGGGATGGCGAGGTGAACCCGGCCCGCTCGTCCATCCCCGATGATCTGGACGAGCGGGCGCGACATTTGAAGGCCTTTGGCTATTTCGCAGATGCCTCGATGGTTGGCATCACGCGGCTGGACGCGGACGCGCTGCGCGACACGCCCGCCGAGAACCCCGGCATTCAGGACCTCGTCACCGCGTTAGAGACGCGCGAGGTGCGGACGCTGGCCGCTGGCATCGACACGTTGATGGCTGAGCTGAAGGAAAGCCTGTCTGCTGGCATCCGCCCGGTGTCAGGCCACACCCACGCGATTGTCTTCCTATACGAACACCACCGTGCGCCCCGCGTGGGCGAGCCGGGTGCCGATTGGATCATGGACGCACAGGATCACCGCGCCTGTCTTCTGTCCTCGGAAACCGCCATCGTCATCGCGAACTATCTGCGGCTTCTGGGCTTCGACGCGAAGGCCCATACCGGGGCAGCCAGCGATGTCTGGATGTCACGGCTTGCCGTGCAGGCCGGGCTGGCCTGGGCAACGCCCGAGGGTCCGCGCGCACCGTGGCTGGGTGACCAGTACGGCCTCGCCGTTGTCACCACGGATCTTGAGATCAGGCCCGACCGCCCCCTTGCCCCCGAAGCGGAGCAGACAAGCCTGACAGGGCTGCGCTGGACGCTGGGCATGGACAGCGCGAAATCCGGCCTGAACCGCGATCCCTATGCGCGGCGTGACTATGCGCAAGGCCCGCTGCCCTTCGAGCGGTTAAGGCGTGTCGACCAGCCCACATCCTATATCGACGAAGAAAACGTCGCCCGCGTGCCGAAACGGTCCGACATGTTCGCCCGCGCGCAATTCGGCGATATGGGCAAGCATCTGCACGAAAGCTCCTCTGGTGGGATGTACGTGCGCAAGGCCGCGCCAAGTTATGCCCAACGCCGCGCGCTTGGGGTGTTCACGCCACTGCAGGATGGCCCCGTGGCCGACGGCGCGCGCCCGACGGATGCGGAACAGAACGCTGCCGCGCTGCGTGCCGCAAGCTATTTCCTTGGGATCGACGCGGCGGGCACCAGCCGCTGCCCCGACTGGGTCTGGTACAGCCACGACGCGACGGGGGCCGAGATCGTGCCGACCCATCACAACGCGATTTCCATGATCGTGGATCAGGGCTTTGAAACGATGGAGGGCGCGTCCGGCGACGACTGGATCGCGGTCAGCCAATCCATGCGCGCCTATCTGCGGTTTTCCCTGATCGGCGGCGTTATCGCGCAGCAGATCCGCAACCTCGGCTACTCGGCCAAGGCCCATACGGTAATGGACGGCACGGTGCTGCAACCCCCGCTTCTGCTTCTGGCCGGGCTGGGCGAGATCAGCCGGATTGGCGAGGTTATTCTGCACCCGCTGCTTGGCCCGCGTCTGAAATCCGGCGCGGTGACGACGGATATGCCACTGGCCCATGACAAGCCGATTGATTTCGGCCTGCAGCGTTTTTGCGAAAGCTGCAACAAATGCGCGCGGGAGTGTCCCTCGGGCGCAATCACCGCTGGGCCGAAGAAGATGTTCAACGGCTATGAGATTTGGAAATCCGACAGCCAGAAATGCACCACCTACCGCGTGACCCAACCGGGCGGCGCGATGTGTGGGCGCTGCATGAAAACCTGCCCGTGGAACCTTGAGGGGCTGTTTTCCCAGACGCCCTTCCGCTGGGCGGCCTCGACCCTGCCGGGGGCGGCGCCTGTCTTGGCGAAGCTTGATGATGCCGTCGGCAATGGCGGGCTGAACGAGGTCAAGAAATGGTGGTGGGATTTGGAGCTAGGCGAGGATGGCGGATACCACGCCCCCAAGCAGCCCACGAACCGCCGCGACCTTCAGCGCGAGATTGATCTGAAGCCCGAGGATCAAACCCTCGCCACCTATCCCGCGCCTTTGGCCCCACCACCCTATCCCTATCCGTTCCCGATGGACCGCGAGGCGGGGATTGCGGCCTATGACGCACTGATCTCGGCCAAGGAATATCGAGACAGGAAAGCGCGCGGGGACCTGTCGATGGTGCATCGCTATGTGGTGCCGGACGACAGCCCGGTGCTGCAGCTGACCCTGTCGAAGGTCGAGCAGATGACGCCCGGCGTCACGAAATACGAACTGTCCACGCTGGACGGGTCAAAGCTGCCCGCGTGGACCGCCGGGGCGCATCTGGACGTGCTCGTCTCGCCCGATTTCCTGCGGCAGTATTCGCTGTCTGGTGACCCCGCCGACCGCAGCACCTATCAGATCGGCGTGTTGCGGGAAGAGGATGGGCGCGGCGGGTCGGCGCTCTTGCACCGGATCTTTACCGAGGGGCGGAAAGTCTTCGTCTCGAAGCCCATCAACCATTTTGAACTGGTCGAGGATGCGCCCAAGACCTTCCTGATGGGCGGCGGCATTGGCATCACCCCGATGATCGCCTTTGCGCACCGCCTGCACGCGCTTGGCGCCGATTTCGCACTGCACTACTCGGCCAGCAGCCGGAAGGATGCGGGGTATCTAGACGATCTGGCGGCGATGCCGTGGGCGGATAAGGTGCATCTGCATTTCTCGGACGAAGGCTCGCGCGCGGATTTCGATGCGGTGTTCACCGATGCCCCCGACGGTGCACATATCTATGCCTGTGGTGCGGATCGCTACATGGATGCGGTGATGCAGGCGGCGGAGCGCCAAGGCATCCCCGAGGACGCGCGGCATCTGGAATATTTCAGCGTGCCCGAGCAGCCGGATTATGAAAACCACCCCTTCACCCTGCGCCTGAAGGATGGCCGCAGGATCGCGGTCTCGGAAGATCAGACTGCGGCGGATGCGTTGAACGCGGCGGGGTTCCATGTGGACGTCAAATGCTCGGACGGGATTTGTGGCGTGTGCAAATGCGGTGTGCTGTCGGGCGAGGTCGAGCATCGTGACTTCGTCCTCTCGAACGCCCAGCGCGAGGGTGCGATGATCCTGTGCCAAAGCCGCGCGAAAGACCCAGACGGAGAGATTGCGCTGGATTTGTAACCTCACGCACCGCTCACAGAAACGTCATCTGAACCGGTGATCCGGGGCGGAAAGCCCCCCGTACTCCTTGTATCTGACAACAAGGAGATCAACATGCTTCGTCGTACTTTCATCGCCATCACCGCAGCCGCTGCCTTTGCCGCCCCGGCTTTCGCAGACGACCATTCTAAAGACATCGTCGACACCGCCGTCGGCGCAGGCAGTTTCACCACCCTCGTCGCCGCTGTGCAGGCCGCCGGTCTGGTCGACACCCTGAAGGGCGATGGTCCCTTTACCGTCTTCGCCCCCACCGATGACGCGTTTGCCGCCCTGCCGGAAGGCACCGTCGAAACGCTCTTGATGCCCGAAAACAAGGACAAGCTGGTATCAATTCTGACCTATCACGTGGTCCCCGGCAAAGTGATGTCCGGCGATCTGTCGGACGGCATGATGGCCGCCACTGTGCAAGGCGCTGAAGTGAAGATCGGCACCATGTCGGGCGTGACGGTTCAGGGTGCCAACGTGACGGCTGCCGACATCGAAGCCTCGAACGGGGTGATCCATGTGATCGACAGCGTAATCCTGCCGCCAGAAAGCTAAAGCTTTCTTCCCCCCCACTCACGGCAGGAAAGGGGTCGCCCAGCGCGGCCCCTTTTTTTTGCCTTTGGACTACTCTGCGATATCGCGCGGCAGTGTGATCAGGAAGGCAGTGCCGGTGTCGTCGGTGCGTTCCAGCTCAAGCGTGCCGCCATGACCGCGCACCAGTTCGGCCGAGATCGCCATGCCCAAGCCAGACCCGCCTTTGCGGTTGGTGCCGGCAAAGGGTTGAAACAGGTGATCTTGCGAGGATTTCGGCAGCCCCGGCCCGGTATCCACCACGCGGATTTGCCAGTCGGTTTCCGTCTCGGAAGCCTGCAACGCGATCTCGCCCGGTTTACCCGAGGCTACGATGGCCTGACGCGCATTGCGGACAAGGTTCGAGAGCACGCGATACAGCTGCTCGGGATCGGCACGCAGGGTCAAACCGGCGGGAATGTCTTCTGCAAAGGACAGATCGTGATCGCCCGCTGATAGGCGTTCGCTTTCGATGATATCAGCGGTCAGTTCGGCTAGATTGAAACGGTTCATGGTCGGCGCGGGCTCTTCCGCCTTACCGAAGGCCAGCGTGTTTTCGCACAGGCTGACCGCGCGGGTGATCGAGTTCACCAGCTTCGGCACGACCCGCTTCACCATCGGATCTTCACTGCTTTCCATCCGGTCGGCGAACAATTGCGCGGTGGTCAACACGTTGCGCAGGTCATGGCTGATCCGCGCGACCGCACCGCCCAGTTGCGCCAGACGCTCTTTTTGTTTCAAGGCGCCGGTCAGGTCGGTTTGCAGACTGCGCAGGGTGACCTCTGCTTCACGCAGCTCGGTCACGCTGGTAGCGGGCGAGATAATCCGCCGCGCGTCTTCGGGATCGGCAGCATAGGCTTTCATATTGCCCACGACGCCCTTGATCGGGCGCACGATCACGCGCTGCACCGCTAGGAACAACAAAAGCGCAGTGATGACCGAGATAACGGCGGACAGCAGAAGGATGTTCACCCCATAATCGATCATCGCGGCGCGCAGCTTGGCGGTCCACATGGTGACCTCGATCACCAGACCGCCCTCGCGCACCGGGTCACCGATGACGCGGATCACCTCGGGTTCGGGATTGAACAGACGCATCATCGCGTCACGGATCAGGGTCATCGCTGACGCGTCGCGCAGATCATAGTCGTGAGTGACCGCACCGGGTGGGGTCGAGGACAACATCAGCTCGCGCATTTCGTCACGGCGCAGAACGACGTTATAGACCTCGGCATTCTCCAGAAGTTCCGCTTCCAGCTCTGGCGCGATCATGTCGTCGGCAAGCAGCGCAAGCGACGCGATCTGCGCGCGTTCCAGACGGTCTTGCAGATAATCCGCCCGAAAGCGCGCGACCGAGGGCACGAAGATCAAAATCTCGGCCAGCATGACGAACAGGGTCGTCAGGATCAGGAAACGGCCGGAAAGAGTATTGAACACCTGCGCGCCCTCTTCGGTTCGGTTACGGGATGAATTTCTGTACGAAGCCTACCACCCGTTTGACCGTAGGATTATCAAAAAGTCGAGGCGAGAAATAGGCCCCCGCCGCCCGCTTGCTGATTTCCGCCATGGTGGGATAGGGCGCGACCATCGCCGCGATCTGCCCCATTTTCAAACGGTTGGCGAGGGCCAGCGCCCACAGCGTAATCATCTCGCCCGCGCCGGGACCGACAATGGACACGCCAACGGGTCGACCTTTCACGATCATCACCTTGATCAGCCCCTTGGTCTGCTGGGTCGCAATGGCGCGGTCATTTCCGGCAAAGTCGAACCGGGCCACCTCCAGCTTGTCGCCGTGGGTCTTGCGGGCTTCGGCTTCGGTTAGGCCAATCTGGGCCAGTTCAGGTGCGGTATAGGTTGCCCAAGGGATATGATCGGTGCGCTGTTTCGAGGGCAATCCGAATAGCATCGAGCGGATGATGACACCCGCATGGTAGCCTGCCACATGGGTGAATTGCAGCCCGCCCGCTACGTCTCCGATCGCATAGACCTTCTTGTTGGTGGTGCGCAGGCTGGCATCGACCTTGATGCCCGCGCGGGTGGGTTCGATGCCGGCGGCCTCTAGGTTCAGTTTATCAGTGTTCGGCTTGCGCCCGACGGCCATCAGCAAATGGGTGCCTTTGAAGACGCGGCCATCCTTGACCTCGACTTCAATCGCGCCAGCTTCGCCACGGATTTCGGCCGCGAGCGCTTCTTCTTCGATGGCAATGCCTTCCTCGCGGAGTGCCTCTAATACATGCGCGGCCATTTCGGGATCATCCCGGCCTAGCGCTTTCATGCCTTCGATCACCGTGACCTCACACCCCAGCCGACGATGCGCCTGCGCCATTTCCAGCCCGATGGGGCCGCCGCCGATGATCAGCAGGTGGTCGGGTTTGTCTTTCAGTTCGAAAATCGTCTCGTTCGTCTCGTAAGGCACGTTCTCGATGCCCGGAATGGGGGGCACCAGCGGCGACGAGCCGGTCGAAATCACGAAGCGCCGCGCCTCGATGACATAATCGCCTGCCTGCACTTCCTTGGGCGAGATGAACTGACCGTATTCGGTGATCACCCGCACGCCCAACCCTTCAAACCGCTCGACCGAATCGTGGGGTTCAATGGTCGCGATGGTCTGGCGTACATGGTCATGCGCCTCAATCCAGCCCATCGCGGTCTTGCCCGCATGCAGCAGCGCTTTCGAAGGCACGCACCCATAGTTCAGGCAGTCTCCGCCCATCTTATGGCCTTCCAAAAGCACCACGGACGCCCCCATCTGCACGGCTCCTGCCGCCACTGACAGCCCGCCCGAGCCTGCGCCGATGATGCAGACATCCGTCTTGATACGTTCAGCCATGTCAGGCGTCCTTCTTGAAAAGTTTCAGCACCATTGGAAGGGCGGCCAGCGCGGCCAGTCCCAGCATGGGCAACAGGATGTGGGGTTCAAAGATGATGCCCAGATCCGGGGTTTCGCCGCGGGCAAAGACCTCGCCCAGACCTGCACCGACCGAGGTGTAGACCAGCCCGCCGGGAATGATTCCAAGGAAGGTCGAGATGACAAAGCGGTGCAGCGGTACGCCGACCAGCGCGGGAATCAGGTTCGCCACGAAGAAGGGCACAGCCGGTACCAAGCGGATCAGAAACAGGACGGACCACTGGTTTTCGTCGATCCCGTCCTTGATGTTCTTCACCGCGCCTTCGCTGCCTTCCATCTTGGCGGCCAGCTTCTCGCCCAGCCCCCAGCGGGCGGCCAGAAAGATCACCGTGGCGCCGATTGTGGCGCCTGTGACGTTGAACAGCACGCCGGGGAAGGTCGCGAACAGAAAGCCCCCAGTCAGGGTCGCGATGGTCGCGCCGGGCAGCGAGAAGCCGACGATCACCACATAGGCCGCGATGAAAACACCAACGGTCAGCAGATAATTGGCATCCCGAAACGCCAACAGCGCCTCGCGATTCTGCGCCAAGGTCTCGAAGCTGAGGTAATCGCGCAGGGTAAAGGCACCGATCACGGCCACAGCGAGGATCGCAATCAAGGGCAAACGGCGTAGCAGCGCGTTCTGTTCAGGCTTCGACATGTTCGTGTCGGGGTCGGTCATCATCATCGGTCTTTCCGGTCAATGCAGCAGGGTCGCAGCTGTGCCGCGGTGGTTGTGTGCAACATGAGCGCAATCGCCCGCCTTGCCCACCCACCTCACGCTTGCTTGAACAGGGGTGAAGAAATCGCATAGAGATGTAACAAAAGGGGCGAAAATATTTCATCAGGCATTTGACTTGCCCCCAATTGCCCCCTATAGACCGGGCTTCGAATGACACACGCTCCGAATCCACCGGGATTGGGGGCCTAAACGGAGACGGGCGATGAAACGCACTTACCAACCTTCGAACCTGGTTCGCAAACGCCGCCACGGCTTTCGCTCGCGCATGGCTACCAAAGCCGGTCGCAAGATCCTGAACGCCCGCCGCGTACGTGGCCGGAAGTCGCTGAGCGCATAAGCGCTGGGGCCGCAGGCATGTCTGCGCCCAAAGCTGACAAAACGAAAACCGCCGAGGCCGATGGGTCTGCGGCGGTTTCCGTTTGCGTGGATGATCCCAAACTGATCACCCTGACCGAGCGGCGCGACTTTCTGGCCGCCGCCCGCGCGCGCCGCGCACCCGCGCCTGCGTTTTTGTTACAGGCCCGCAAACGGCGTGAGGGCGAGAAAGCCCCACCCCACCAAACCCGCATCGGGTTTACCTGCTCGAAGAAAGTCGGCAATGCCGTGGTCCGCAACCGCGCCAAACGCCGCCTGCGCGCCATCGCGCGCGAGGTTCTGCCCGGTTTGGGCAAGCCCGGCTGGGACTATGTGCTCATCGGTCGCGCTGAAAAAACCGTGTCGCGTGACTATATGGATCTGAAAGCGGACCTTGCCCGCGCCATCGACCAGATCCACGCCCCGCGAAAGAAATCATGAGCCCCGCTGCCTTCCTCCTGTCCCTGCCGATCCGGGCCTATCGCCTGATCTTCAGCCCGTGGGTTGGGTTCAACTGCCGCTATCAACCCACCTGCAGCGCCTATGCGCTGGAAGCCCTGCAAAAGCACGGCGCCTTTAAAGGCGGCTGGATCGCGGCCAAGCGGATTGCCCGCTGCAACCCGTGGGGATCCTGCGGCTATGACCCGGTGCCGGGCACCAAACACGATTGTAGCACCCACGATTGATACAATCGTGCCTTCGCGGCCACAGCCTGCTGCAACCTGCACTTGAAACTTGAGTTATGACCCGTTTGCGCTAAACAGGCGCCATCCGCAACGCTCAAGCAGAAGGAGGCGTTACATGACGAATACCAGCGCTCTCCGCCAAACCTGTGTTGCGGCCTATTGGGGCACCCACGCCTCGTGACCAACGCGTCACGCGCCTGACCGCCCCCGCCGCCCGGATACCGGGCCTTCCGATAGCTGACACATGACACCAGACCATGGCCGCACTGCGTCCGTCGTTTCGTGACCGTTCAGCTCTCATTGCAACCAAACCCAACTTCAAGAAGGGCCGGCGCCATGCCGGTAACCAACCCATGATGGACTCGAATTTTCACTCTGAACCTGTTCGGCTGAACGATTTGCTGGACGACTTGATTGCCGATCACGGTGCGATGCGCGTACTGCGTACGCTGGCGATGCGGCTTGTTGCGCGAAATCTGCGGCGACCGCGGGCGGACCACCTGTCCGACCACCTGCGCCGGGATATGGGACTTCCGCCCGGCCACCCTCCGCCAAAGTTCCGCGAACCGCGACTGTAATCCGCGCTTTCACTCGGTCCGCCCCTGCATTTCGGGGCGGGCCAAAAAGTGCTTGACCTAAAGTTGACTTGAGGTCCGACAACACAGTCACCCCCGAATTAGGAGATCGATAATGACCTATACATTGACCCTGCCGCCCCGCCGCGCCCGCAACCGTCGCATCGAGGCAAAACTTTTGAACCTGATCGAAGCGTACGGCCGCTGGCATGTGATCCGCGCCAGCCTGTTTGCCAAGCGCCATCGGCCAGAACGTCTGGACGATCTGCCGCCGTCCCTTGCGCGGGATCTGGACCTGCCGCCGCGGGATCTCTCCCTCCCGTCGCAGCGCCAGCATTGGCTGTAAGCTTTGGGGGCAGAGGCGCAGACCGACCCCTTGCCCACAAGGGTGTTTTCGCCTATGCCGCGCCCATGAAAGATCAGCTCGACGACATTCACCCGCTGTTTCACGGCGCGCCCTCGACCACCGAGTTCAAGAAGCTTCGCAAGCGCATCATGCGCAATGTGCGCGAAGCCTTGGACCAGTACGGCATGGTCGAACGTGGTGCCAAGTGGCTTGTCTGCCTGTCGGGCGGCAAGGACAGCTATACCATGCTGGCTGCGCTTTATGAGCTACAATGGCGTGGCGTGCTGCCGGTCGAGATCCTCGCCTGCAACCTGGATCAGGGCCAGCCGGGCTTCCCCGCCACCGTCCTGCCGAAATTCCTTGAAGACATGCAGGTTCCGCACCGGATCGAGTACGAAGACACCTACTCGATTGTGATGGATAAAATCCCGCAGGGCCGCACCTTCTGTTCACTGTGTTCGCGCCTGCGTCGCGGAAATCTCTATCGTATTGCGCGTGAGGAAGGCTGCTCGGCCGTGGTGCTGGGGCATCACCGCGACGACATCTTGGAAACCTTCTTCATGAACCTCTTTCACGGCGGGCGACTGGCCACGATGCCTCCCAAGCTGGTGAACGAGGAAGGCGACCTGTTCGTCTATCGCCCGCTGGCCCATGTCGCCGAGGAAGACTGCGAGAAGTTCGCGACTCAGATGAACTATCCGATTATCCCCTGTGACCTCTGCGGATCGCAGGATGGATTGCAGCGACAACAGGTGAAAAAAATCATCGACCAGTGGGAATCGAACTTCCCGGGGCGCCGCCAGATCATGTTCAAAGCGCTCATGAACACGCGCCCCAGTCACCTTCTGGACCCGCAACTCTTTGATTTTGCAGGGCTGACGCGAGAACAATCATAAGTTGATGAAAATACCTCATCAATTCCTGGCAGTTTTTTCGGGCGCGTTAACGCCTGATTGACCACACGTTCCTACTTTGTCCCAGACGCCCCGGGAATCCGGACCGCGTTTGGAGTGTTAGTCTAGGAATGCATCATGGCTGTCAGTTTTGGCCCATCCCCTGTTAAAAACGCTGTTCGGCATTTTCTGACCAGCCCCCAGTTTACCGCGATTCTACCTGCGGCGTTGCTATTGGCCTATTGGGCGGGGGGAGAGCATGCTCTTTTGGTGTCAGCGATCCTTTTCCCCGGACTCTTTGCGCTTGGCGGCACGCTGACCCGCACGTCACTCAAAGATAGATGGTCATCTGATCCGGTCACGGGCCTACCGCTGCGCGGGCGGCTTACACATATGCTGGATGCGGGTTTTCACGACCCTGATATGAAAGAGAAATGCTGCCTGGTGATCGAGGTTGACGCCTTTCCTCAACTGGCCGACCACTATGGATTGGATGCGCAGGACAAGATCGAAGCTCAGATCGGCGAAACGCTGCGATCGATGCTACGCGCTACGGACCTGATCTGCTCGTTGGGCCGAGGGCGGTTTGGCATTGCGATCGACCGAACAACCCGCGCTGACCTTGAAGTTGTCTTGCAGATCGCCGCGCGGCTGCAATCGGCCATCGCGACCCCGATTGATCTGGATGAAACACGTCTGCACCTAACCGCCAGTGTCGGCTTTTCGCTACCCCGGCGTGCGCCCGAGGCAACTGGAGACTCACTTTTGCAAGCCGCCGAAAGCGCCCTTCAGACGGCACAGGTTGCCGGGCCGGGCTCGATCCGGGCGTTCGCCAATGGCATGGCGCCAAGGGCAGCACCATCCGAGCATTCCGAGGCCGAGCTGTCCGAAGCGTTGGAAACCGGACAAATGATTCCCTGGTTCCAGCCTCAGGTCTGCCTGCGCACCGGGCGCTTGACCGGGATGGAGGCGCTGGTCCGCTGGAACCATCCTGAACTGGGTCTGATTGCTCCGGCCGCTTTCTTGCCCGCCCTGACGCAAGCAGGACTTTTGGAGCGTCTGAGCGAGGTGATGCTGTTCGAATGCCTGACCAGCATCTGTAAATGGGATCAATTGGGGCTTGAGGTGCCCTCCGTATCGCTGAACATGACGGCAGAAGAGCTGTCCAACCCCAAACTGTTCGAGAAGATCCGCTGGGATCTGGATCGATTTGACGTCTCGCCCGAACGGTTGACGCTGGAAATTCTGGAAAGCGTGATCGCGCAAGGGGACGATGACGTCATCGCGCGCAACATCAATGCTCTGGCACGCATGGGCTGCAACATTGATCTGGATGATTTTGGCACCGGACACGCTTCGATTGCCCATATCCGCCGTTTCAACCTGAACCGTATCAAAATTGATCGCTCGTTCGTCACCCATGTCGACACGGACAAGAACCAGCAAAATATGATCTCAGCCATTTTGACGATGGCAAGACAACTTGAAATTGGCGTGCTGGCAGAAGGCGTCGAAACCCACGGCGAACACACAAAACTGGGCGAATTGGGATGCACGGATGTTCAAGGCTATGCGGTGGCAAAACCCATGCCGATGGATGCGACCAGTCTGTGGATCAAGAACCACAGATCCACCTCGGATCGCGTTCACCACATCCCAAAGCACGCCTAGCGCGTTCGCAGACCCGCATTTCTTGGCACATCGGGATAAACTGCTTGACCTTTTGGCCCTTGCCCTGTTGAACCACTCTGACCGAAAACTATGAGTGGTAGGTACGATGGACGACCAGAATAAGAACCTGATCTTCGCAACGGTTCTCAGCTTTATTGTCATCACAGGCTGGTTGATCATGTTTCCACCAGCCGAGCCCCCTCTGCCTGCCGACACGGCCGCGCAAACGTCGCAAGACACGACCACTGCCGCAGCACCCGCAGCGTCGACCCCGGCTGCCGCCGCTCCTGCCGATATTGCTGCGCAACAGGCCGAGGCTGGTCGCGTCGACATCGACACGCCCGAGCTGTCTGGTTCGATCTCGCTTCTGGGTGGCCGCATCGACGACCTGAAGCTGAAGGAGTACCATGTCGAGCTGTCGAAAGAGAGCGACATCGTCACCCTTCTGCGCCCTGCAGGCGAGCAAGACGCCTATTACACGCTTTATGGCTGGACCCCTGGCGGCACCACCGCACTGGAAGATGTTCCCGGCCCGACGACCGTTTGGTCGGTTGAGGCTGGCAGCACCCTGACCCCGTCGACCCCCGTCACGCTGCGCTGGGATAGCCCAAACGGTCTGATCTTCCGCCGCACCCTGTCGGTCGACGAGAACTTCATGTTCTCGATCGAACAAGCCATTGAAAACACCAGCGACGCTACACAACGCATGGCCCCCTATGGTGTAATCGCCCGCCACGGCGAGCCGCAGGATCAGAAAGGCTTCTTCATCCTGCACGAAGGTCTGATCCGCGAAGTGGATGGCGAGCTGGAAGAGAGCGATTATTCGGACATCGCCGACCTGAGCTATGACGAACGCGAAGCATCCCTGGCCGACGTTCAGCAGGTCGAAGAAAACGGTTGGCTTGGCTTTACCGACCACTACTGGATGACGACGCTGATCCCGGAACCCGGGCAGCCGTTTACCTCGGTCGTGCGCTATGCCGACAAAGCTGACATCTATCAGGCCCAGTTCCGCCTGCGCGCACAAGACGTCGCCCCCGGCGCAACCGCCAGCGCAACGACGCATTTCTTTGCGGGCGCCAAGGAATGGGAAACCATCCGTGCCTACGAAAAGAACATGGGCATCGACAAGTTCATCGACTCGATCGATTGGGGCTGGTTCTTCTTCCTGACCAAACCGATCTTTGCGGTCCTGCACTGGTTGAATGCACTGATCGGCAACATGGGCTGGGCGATCATCGGTCTGACCATCATCATCAAGGCAATCCTGTTCCCGCTGGCCTATAAATCCTACGTCTCGATGGCGAAGATGAAAGAGCTTCAGCCCGAGATGGAGAAGATCAAGGAGCGCGCTGGCGATGACCGCCAGAAGGTCCAGCAAGAGATGATGGAACTGTACAAGAAGGAAAAGGTTAACCCGGCCTCGGGCTGCTTGCCGATCCTTCTCCAGATCCCGATCTTCTTCTCGCTCTACAAGGTGATTTTCGTCACGCTGGAACTGCGTCACGCACCGTGGATCGGCTGGATCAAAGACCTTTCGGCTCCGGACCCCAGCTCGATCCTGAACCTGTTCGGCCTGCTGCCCTACGCAACGCCAAGCCCGGACAGCCTGCTGGCCATCATCTCGCTGGGCGTTCTGCCGATCATCCTGGGTATCTCGATGTGGCTGCAGCAAAAGCTGAACCCGGCCCCCACCGATCCGACACAGGCAATGATCTTTGCCTGGATGCCATGGGTCTTCATGTTCATGCTGGGTACGTTTGCGTCGGGTCTGGTGATCTACTGGATCGCGAACAACACCATCACGTTCATCCAGCAATACACGATCATGCGCAGCCACGGGCACAAGCCTGACGTACTGGGCAACGTGTTGAAAAGCTTCAAGAAACGCCCGAAAGACGCGAAATGACCGGGGTTGTCGCTGGCATCTGGCGGCACCCGATCAAGTCGCATGGACGCGAGGAGCTGTTGCGCGTTCCCGTGACCGAAGGGCGCTGTCTGCCCTTCGATCGCAAATGGGCTGTCGCGCATGAAGCGGCCAAGCTGGAAGATGGAAAAAGCTGGGTGCCCTGCACGAATTTTTCGCGCGGATCCAAGGCGCCCAAGCTGATGGCCATCTCGGCGGTAACCGACGAGGTGACCAACACGGTTACGCTAACCCATCCGTCGCAACCCGGCATCACGATCAATCCGGATCGCACAGAGGACCACCAGCGTTTCCTGAATTGGATCAAGCCATTGTCACCTACTAATCGCGCCCTGCCCGAACGTCTGGTGACGGTCGGGCGCGGGATGACCGACACGGAGTTTGAGAGCATCTCCTTTATCAACCTCGCCTCGCACCGCGCGGTGGAAGAAAAACTGGGCCGCGAAATCTCGCCACAGCGGTGGCGCGGGAATGTCCTTCTGGACGGCTTTGCCCCGTGGGAGGAACGCACTTGGATTGGCAAGCGCCTGCGCATTGGTGAAGCCGAATTTGAGGTCCGCGAGCACATCACCCGCTGCATGGCGACGACCGCCAGCACGCGCACGGGCGAACGCGACGCGGATACGCTGGGCGTGCTAAACAAGAACTGGGGACACCAAGATTGCGGCGTCTATGCCGTGGTGACCAAGCCCGGCGTGATCGTACGCGAAGAACCGGTAGAGGTAATCGGATGACCATGCTTCCCTTTCCCATGGCCGAAGAGCCGGATCAGGCGTCGAAGGAAAAAGGGCGCCTGCTGTTTGCCGGCGCGACCGACTTTCTAAAAGGCGTCGTCGCGATGGACGGGCTGCCTGCGCCGGATCGGATCGAGGTGTGCTTCGCCGGACGATCGAACGTCGGAAAATCAAGCCTGATCAACGCGTTGACCGGCCGCGTCAAGCTGGCCCGCGCGTCGAACACGCCCGGTCGCACGCAGGAAATCAACTTCTTCACCACCACCGGAGGCCCCTATCTGGTCGACCTTCCGGGGTACGGTTATGCGAATGCACCGGTGAAGATCGTCGAGAAATGGCAGCGGCTGTTGAAGAACTACCTGTCTGGGCGCCAGAACCTGCGCCGGGCCTTTGTTCTGATCGACTCGCGTCATGGCGTGAAGAAGGTCGATGAAGAGATCATGACCCTTCTGGACAAATCCGCCGTGACCTTTCAGGTGGTGATGACCAAGGCCGACAAGGTGAAAGAAAAGGACCGCGAGAAGGTGCTGGCACAGGTGCGCAAAGCGCTGTCCAAACACCCGGCGGCCTATCCGGAGCTGGTGCTGACCTCGTCCGAAAAAGGCGACGGGATCGAGACGTTACGGGCCATCATTGCCGGGTTGGATTAACCCAGCGCGCGGGCATTGCCGTTTTCTTTTAAGAAAACGGGACGGAGTTTTGCAAAACTCCGCTTTTAGGTGTCACACGTGCTGCGCGCCGTTCACCTCGATCTCGGCCCCCGAGATATATGAGCTTTCCTCGGAACACAGGAAATAGATCGCCGAGGCGACTTCCTCGGGCTGGCCAAGGCGTTGCAGGGGCAGTTTCTCGACAATCTTTTCGGTGCCGGGGGACAGGATCGCGGTCTCGACCTCGCCTGGGGCGATGGCATTGACGCGGACACCCATCGGGCCAAAATCATGCGCCATTTCGCGGGTCAGCGCGGCGAGCGCTGCTTTCGAGGTTGCATAGGCCGCCCCGGCGAACGGGTGCACGCGCGATCCCGCGATTGAGGTCACATTGACCACGGCACCCTTGGCGGCGGCCAGCTCCTCGCGCAGTCCACGGGCCAACACAACCGAGGCAAAGAAGTTCACATGAAACACCTTGCCCCAATCCATCAGATCGGTGTTCAGCGTGTTCAAGCGCCCCCCATCCGGGCCTTTAGGTGAGATGCCAGCATTGTTCACCAGCGCATCCAACCGCCCGTTTAGCCGTTCCTGAATGACGCCCACCGCGTTGATCGTGTCGGCGGGATCCGACAGGTCCAACTGCACATGGTTTTCAGCCCCCCCACCCCACGGACATTCGTCGGGGAACAGTTGGCGGGAACAGGTGATCACGCGCCAGCCTTCGCGGTTGAACTTGCGCACGGTGGCGTGTCCGATCCCGCGGCTTGCGCCGGTCAGAAGCAGGGTTTTGCGGTCATCACTCATGGGGCACCTCTTGTCTTGGGCACCCTAGCAGGCGAAACGGCGGCTGCAATGCCCCTTGGCAGGACGCGGTCAAGCGCGTAACAGGGTTGGAACGAAGGACCAGAAGATGAAGACCCAGAATATGAACCGCGATTGGATCGCCACCGCCCGCACCCTGTCCCAAGCCCTGCCCTATCTTCAGCGCTATACCGGCGCCACAGTAGTCATCAAGTTTGGCGGCAACGCCATGGGTGATGACGAAGAGATGGCCAGCTTTGCTCGCGACATCGTTTTGATGCGTCAGGTGGGTGTGAAGCCTGTGGTCGTTCATGGCGGTGGGCCAATGATCAACGCGATGCTGGACAAGCTGCAGATCGAAAGCCACTTCGTGAACGGCAAGCGCGTCACCGACAAGGCGACCGTTGAGGTGGTTGAAATGGTGCTGTCGGGCCGTGTGAACAAGCGGATCGTGCAAGCGATCAACGCCGAGGGCGGCAAGGCCGTGGGCCTGTCCGGCAAGGATGCTGGGCTGGTGACCTGTGACCAGACGAACCCGGATCTGGGCTTTGTCGGGACGCCGTCGGACGTGGATGTTTCTGTGTTGCGTGACCTAGCTGCTGCCGAAGCCATTCCAGTTATCGCCCCGCTTGGCGCGGGTCGCAATGGCGAGACCTTTAACATCAACGGCGACACGATGGCGGGCGCGATTGCTGCGGCGTTGAAGGCAGATCGCCTGCTTCTGCTGACCGACGTGGAAGGCGTGAAAGGTGCGGACGGAGAAGTTCTGACCGAGCTGACCCCGACTCAGATTCGCGAGATGACAGAATCGGGCGTGATTGCAGGTGGGATGATCCCGAAAACCGAAACCGCGCTGGACGCGATCGAGGGCGGCGTGCGTGCTGTGGTCATTCTGGACGGGCGTGCGCCGAATGCCTGCCTGCTTGAGCTTTATACCGACCACGGTGCCGGGTCGCTGATCCGCGCATAACGCTCGCCTCTTCGTGAGTTGAAGTTCCGGCGGATCAATTTATATTCCCCTTATGGAATATGAAATCCTGATCCGCCTGAGCAGCTTTCTGGTGCTCTTTACCGTCTTTGCATTGGCCGAAACGCTTGCGCCTCGCCGCCGGCGTGTGCAGCCACGCTCTGGCCGCTGGTTCACTAACCTGACACTCGTTGCCATCGACAGCCTGACACTCCGCCTGATGAGCCTGCTGCTCCCGCTTCTGGCTGTAGGGGCCGCAATCGACGCGGCGCGTGCCGGCTGGGGGCTGTTCAATGTCATCACCCTGCCTGTTGGCCTCGAGGTGCTGGCCGCTTTCCTGATTCTCGACTTCGCAATCTGGGCGCAGCATGTGGCATTCCACAAAGTGCCTATCCTGTGGCGGTTGCACCGCGTGCACCACGCAGACCGGGACTTTGATGTCTCGACAGCACTTCGCTTCCACCCCATTGAAATCGCTGCGTCCATGCTGATCAAAATCGGGTTGGTCTATCTGATCGGCGCACCCGCGATTGCCGTGATCCTGTTCGAGGTCGTGCTGAACGGGTCCGCCATGTTCAACCACGCCAATTGGCGGCTTCCATTGCCGCTTGATCGTGTCTTGAGACTTGTTCTTGTTACACCCGACATGCATCGTGTGCATCATTCGGTGCACCGCCATGAGACGGACAGCAACTATGGATTCTGTCTGTCGATCTGGGATCGGTGGTTTGGCACCTATACCGCCCAACCGCAGGACGGGCATGACGACATGGTGATAGGACTGGAATGGCAGGACGACAAACCGATGAAGCTGGGCTGGAGCCTGATGCTGCCGTTTCGACGGAAATAGACCACACGGCCGAGGCGCGCGCGGTTCATCTGGATGTCTTCGGCATGTTGCACGAAGGGGACGAGACCATCCTGCTTCTTGGCCCACACGAGCCGGGTTTTTGGGCCGCTTACACCAATACAAGCGAAGCCTGTGACGGCGCAGCGGATCCGATTGATCGCTGGTCGAAACGCGTAATCGGTGCGCTCGCCCAGCGCTGGGGCGGTGTGGCGGAGTTTCCGTCAGATGGGCCGCCCTATCCTCCGTTTCTGGCATGGGCGCGGACCTCGAACCGGGCGTGGGATAGCCCGGTGGGGATGTTGGTGCATGACACGGCGGGGCTGTGGGTCAGCTATCGTGGCGCGATCCGCCTGCCCTATGTGTTGGACCTGCCAGACACGGGTGCAAACCCCTGCCTGACCTGCGATGCCCCATGTCTGACGGCCTGCCCGGTAGATGCGCTTGGCTCGGGCGGTTATGACGTGCCCGCGTGCAAAACCCATCTTAGCTCCGAGGATCGCGCGAACTGCATGACGCAAGGTTGCGCGGTGCGGCGCACTTGTCCTGTCAGCCAGACCTATGGCAGGTTGCCCGAGCAATCAGCATTTCACATGAAAGCGTTTAATCCCACATGACCCTGACCCTGATCCTGACCCGTCACGCAAAATCCAGCTGGAGCGACGCGGACCTTGATGACCATTCCCGCCCGCTGAACAAACGGGGGCGTGCCTCGGCCAAGGCGATCGGGCGCTGGCTGGCTGATCGTGGGCACACGCCGGGCGAAGTTCTGTGTTCGGACGCCGCCCGCACGCGCGAGACTTGGGCGTTGATCGCGGACAGGTTGGTGGGCGTGCCGCAGGCCGATTATCAGTCCGAGCTTTATTTGGCAGATCCCGAGACCATGCTGGCCAAACTGCGCGGCGCATCGGAAGACACGGTGATGCTGGTCGCCCACAACCCCGGCTCGGCCTATATGGCGCGGCGGTTGGCAGCCGAACCGCACCCGCATGAGAAAATCCACCACTATCCCACCGCAGCCACGTCCGTGATCGAATTTGATGCAGACAACTGGGCCGATGTGACGTGGGGCACGGGCCGCGTGGTTGATTTCGTGGTTCCGCGCGAGCTGATCTGATCCGCCCCGCTTGGCTCAGTCCCCGTTCAAGGTCCGCTCGAACGGGACGCCCGCCTCATGGATCTTGTCCATCAAGTCCCGGATGGAATAGCCGGCATAATCGCGCAGTTGAATCGACGGGTGATCGTGGAAATGGACCCAATACGTCTCTTCGTTGGGACCATCTGAACGGTAAAAGGTGATGTGCTCTAGCTCTTTGATGGCCGAGAGCGGCACATGGAAGCCCTGTTCCGGGCCATGGGCATGATCGGGCACCTGCCAGAGCAGATCCTCGTGCGTCAGGCGAAACCGCCATTCCCCGGTCGTGCCCGCGGCGCGGCGCGCAAAGAAGATCAGCTTCGCCAGATGGTACAGCGCGGTGAGGATCAGGAAGAGGCCGAAGCCCCCCCACAAGCCCCACGTCTCAAGCGCTTCGAAGGACAGGGCCCAGACCGCATCATCGGGCACAAGCCACAGCCCTAATGCAAGAAAAAGGGCTGCGATCACCGGCACGACAATGATCCGTTCCAGATTGCGTCTGGAGACAGACTTGCGGATGTCGAAAATCGGTTTTGCGGTCATGGGCGCCCTGCCCTTATTTGATTAGCCTTCGATGGCTTCCATCATGTCCACGCGGGTGGCGTGACGTCCACCCTCGAACTCGGCGTCAAGGAAGGCATCGACGATGTGCAGGGCCAGATCCTGACCCACAACGCGCGCGCCGATGGACAGCATGTTGGCGTTGTTGTGCTCGCGGATCATCCGGGCCGAAAACGCTTCCGAGCAGACGCCGCAACGGATACCGTCCACGCGGTTGGCGGACATCATGATGCCCTGACCGGTGCCACACAGAATGATGCCCAGCGCGCAATCGCCCGACGCCACTTTGCGGGCCGCGGCTTCGCCATGCTTGGGATAGTGGGTGCTTTCCGGGGTCATCGGGCCGATATCGACGGCTTCATAGCCCTTGGCGGCGATGTGGTCAGCGATGGTCTTGCGCAGCTCGATGGCGGCGTGGTCGCTGGAAAGGACGATGCGTTTGTTTGACATGACGGACCTCTGATTCCGGTGCTGGTTTGCGCTGGTTCTGCGTGGTTTTGGGCTTTGCTTCAACTGAAAACTTGGAGGGAGAGTAGCATCGTCATCGCCCGGTCGATAGACCAGGCAGCGCCCGACCCTCCCCACGGGAGGGCGCTTCGCACCCACCCAGGGTCAGGCCCCGCCCTATAGGCAAAAAGCCCCACCAGAAGGCGGGGCTTTTGAACTTCGTGTCAGAAAGATCAGAGGATCTGGCTGAGGAACAGCTTGGTGCGTTCAGATTGCGGGTTGTTGAAGAACTCTTCCGGTTCGTTCTGTTCCACAATCTGGCCGGCATCCATGAAGATCACGCGGTTGGCGACCTCTTTAGCGAAGCCCATCTCGTGGGTTACGCACAGCATGGTCATACCTTCTTCGGCCAGTTCCACCATGGTCTCCAGCACTTCCTTGATCATCTCAGGGTCAAGCGCCGAGGTGGGTTCGTCAAACAGCATGATGCGCGGCATCATGCACAGCGAGCGGGCAATCGCCACACGCTGCTGCTGACCACCCGACAACATGCCCGGATACTTATGGGCCTGTTCCGGGATCTTCACTTTCTCAAGGAAATGCATCGCGCGCTCTTCGGCCTCTTTCTTGGGCTCTTTGCGCACCCAGATGGGTGCCAGCGTGCAGTTTTCCAGAATGGTCAGGTGCGGGAAGAGGTTGAAGTGCTGGAACACCATACCCACTTCCGAGCGCACCTTGTCGACGTTTTTCAGGTCCGAGGTCAGCTCGGTCCCGTCTACGATGATCTGACCTTCCTGGTGCTCTTCCAGACGGTTGATGCAACGGATCAAGGTGGATTTACCCGAGCCCGACGGCCCCGCGATAACGATCCGTTCGCCCTGATAGACGGTCAGATCAATGTCGCGCAGCACGTGGAACGAGCCATACCACTTGTTCATGTTGCGGATTTCAATTGCCACCTCGTCCGAGACGGCCATCTTGCTGCGATCAGCGTGATGATCGAGAGTAATCGAAGACATTTAGTCTCTCCTTTAACGGTGGTCCGTGCGAAGCCGACGCTCCAGCCACTGCGAATATTGTGAAATGCCATAACAGACGACGAAGAACAGGAGCGCGGCAAAGCCCAGAAGCTCCCAATACACGCCGTTCCATTCCTGCGATGCCAGGATCGGGCCGCGGATCATACCGACCAGATCGAACATCGAAATCACCGAAACCAGCGTGGTGTCTTTGAACAGACCCACAGCGACGTTCACGATGCCTGGAATCGAGATCTTCAGTGCCTGAGGCAGGATGATGAAGCGCATGGCCTGTGGGTAGTCCAACCCAAGGCTGTCTGCGGCTTCGTACTGTCCCTTTGGCAGCGCGGCCAAACCGCCCCGGATCACCTCGGCGATATAAGCCGACGAGAACAGGGTGATCATGATGACCACGCGCAGGAACAGGTCCACGGTGGCATCTGGCGGGAAGAAGTAGGCCAACATCACGGATGCCACGAACAGCAGCGTGATCAGCGGAACCCCACGAATAAATTCGATGAAGATCACGCAGACACCTTTGATCAACGGCATCGAGGACTGACGGCCCAGCGCCAATGCGATCCCCAGCGGGATCGACAGCGACACACAGGTCACGCCCAGCATCAGGTTCAGCATGAACCCACCCAGATCACGCGATGCAACCGGGGTCAGCAACGGATTTTCGCTGGCCATCATGTCGACCAGATATCCACCGATGAACCACAGGACGAAGGCCGTAGCCACGCCGCCCAGCGCACCCAGTGCAAAGTTCGAGGCGCTGAAGCGTTCAAACACCAGATAGGCGCCCAGAATACCGACAAACGCCGTCACGGGCACGCCAATCGGACCACCCCAGACCAGCCAGTAGGCAATAAACGGGTAGATCGCGGTGAACAGCAAAAGCTTGCGTGGCAGGTCAAAGAACAGCACCGGAGCTGCCGCGAAGGCCAGCAGGACCAATGCAAGGTTAGGGCGCCAGTACAGCTCGGTCGGGTATTTGAACCCATAGATCAGCTGGTTCCAGCGCTCGGTCAGGACCGAGAAGCAGCCACCGACATCGCCTTGCAGGACCTCGCGGCATTCCGACAGGCTGGATGTGGTCCAGACACCGCCAAAGAGCCACGGCAGGACGCCTGCCAGCACCAGATAGATCACATAGAAAGCAGCTACTGTCAGAAGCGCATTTGGCCATGTCGAGAACAGGTTGGTGCGCAGCCATTTTACGATGCCGACCTCGTTCGCGGGCGGGGCCCGCTCGGGCAGCATTTCAGAGCGTACAAAGGAAAGATCAGCCATATTAACGCTCCTTCAGCTTTACGGATTTGTTGTAGAAGTTCATCCCAACCGAGATGAGCAACGAAATCGTCAGGTAGAAAGCCATCAGAAGCAGCACACACTCGATCGCGCGACCAGTCTGGTTCAGCGTGATGCCGCCCAGTGTGGCCGTCACATCGGCATAGCCAACCGCAATCGCCAAGGACGAGTTCTTGGTGATGTTCAGATAGTGCGAAATCAGCGGCGGAATGATCACCCGCAGCGCCTGAGGCAGAACCACAAGGTTCATCGTACGACGCGGACGCAGGCCAAGGGCCCCTGCCGCCTCAGTCTGGCCTTTGCTGATCGCCTGAATACCTGCGCGGACGTTCTCTGCGATGAATGCGCCGGTATAGATCGACAGGGCGAACCATAGGGCAATCAGGGCACCGCCGATTTTAATGCCGCCTTTGAAGTTAAAGCCCTTCAGCTCTGGGATCTCCCAGGCCAGGCCCATCACCAGCAGCAGCAGACCGACGGGCACAACCCACAGGCCCAGCGTGAAATACCAAGTGGTCGGGCGTACACCGGACTGTTCCTGCACGCCGGTCGCCCAATGCGCCACCCGGCGGGTGGCAAACAGGCTGCCAGCCAATACGGCCAGCACCAGCACCCAGTTCAGGAACGGGTTGGCAAAGAACGGCGCCGTGAAATACGGGCCGGGCGTATACACGCCGCGGTTCGTGAAGGCGAACATATCCAGCAGCATCGTCGCTTCGGGCGTGTCCCCCCGGAAAGCGCGCGGTGCGGGCATCACGGCCGTCATGATCGTAAAGATGATGATGATCCAGATCAGCACCGGGATGTTGCGGAAGATCTCGACATAGACGGACATCAGCTTGGAAACCAACCAGTTGTTGGACAAGCGCAAGACGCCGGCGATGACGCCGAAGATGGTAGCCGTCACACAGGCGAGAAACGACACAAGCAAGGTGTTCAGGATCCCGACGATAGCGGCGCGTGCGTGGGACGACTGGCTGTCGTATTCCACAAGGCGCTGACTGATGTCATAGCCCGCCGGATCGCCCAGGAAGCCGAAAGAAATGTTCAGACCGGCAGTCCGCAAGTTCTGGAGAAGGTTATTGCCGAGGTACCAGATCGCCAGCGCAAGCACGATGGCAGCGATGGCCTGATAGGTCAGCGAACGATATCTCGTATCGTTGAACAGCATGGATAGCCGGAATTGCCCCCGGTGGGGGTCGGTCATAGATGTCATGTGATACATCCCCGTTGCCCTTGGCGTTTATTCTTGAGGGGCGGCTTGGGCCGCGGTGCCAAGGTGCGTTCAGATGGAAAAAAAAGGGCGTGGAGTGTCCACGCCCTTTTCATAAGTGTCTTAGCGGAAGGGCGGAGCGTACAGCAGGCCGCCTTCGGTCCACTGTGCGTTCAGGCCACGTGCCAGAGCGATCGGAGTGTCTTCACCGATGTTCTTGGCAAACAGTTCGCCATAGTTGCCGCCCGCCATGATGGCGCGCTTGGCCCACTCGGCGTCCAGACCCAGCATCTCGCCCAGGGTGCCTTCGGTGCCCAGCAGACGGTTGATTTCCGGGTTTGCACCAGCCGATGCGCCCAGTTCACCGATGTTGGCCGAGGTCACACCCAGCTCTTCAGCTGCGATCAGTGCGTTCAGAGTCCAGCGTACGATATCACCCCACTCGTTGTCGCCGTGACGGACCAGCGGGCCCAGCGGCTCTTTCGAGATGATTTCGGGCAGCAGAACGTGTGCCGACGGATCTTCGAAGGTCGCGCGCGTTGCGGCCAGACCCGAAGCATCGGTGGTGTACACGTCACAGGCACCTGCCAGATACTGCTGCTGAGCTTCCGCGTTGGTTTCGATCGGAACCGGCTCGTAGCTCATGTCGTTGGCACGGAAGAAGTCGGCCAAGTTCAGTTCGGTGGTGGTGCCGGTCTGGATACAAACGGTCGCGCCGTCCAGTTCCTTCGCCGAGGTTGCACCAAGCTCTTTGGGAACCATGAAGCCTTGGCCGTCATAGTAGTTCACACCAACGAATTCGAACTTCAGGTCGACATCGCGCGAGAAGGTCCAAGTGGTGTTACGGGCCAGCATATCGATCTCACCCGAAGCCAGCGCGGTGAAGCGGGTCTTGCCGGTGGTCGGTACGAATTCAACAGCATTTGCATCGCCCAGTACGGCGGCAGCGACAGCGCGGCATACGCCTACGTCAAAGCCATTCCACTGACCGTTCGCATCCGGAGCTGCAAAGCCAACCAGACCAGTGGTCACGCCACAGTTCAGCTTGCCGCGCTCTTTGATCTGATCAACCGTCGAAGCGTCCTGAGCAACAGCAGCGCTTGCAGCGATGCCGGCAACAGTCAGTGCGCCAAGAAAAGCGGATTTCTTCATATTTACCTCTTCCTGATTGTGCCCATTTTAGGGCCTTTTTAGCGAACGTTAGCGCCCGCAGTGAGTGATGCAGAAGGTTGTTTCCCCTTCAACTGCGTCAGATTTTGAAAGGATTGATCATATTTCGTCAAGGGCAACATCGCGAATAGCGATGCTTAACCTAGGGGAAAGTAAGAAAATTAGGCGCGCCTAACGCTTTGGTTGCATTAAGTTTCGCCGCCGATTGCTGAGAAAAACCATGCTGCAAGGGCAAAATCCTTGGCTTTCTTTTCAACCATTTCCTGAGCTTCTTCGTCCTTGCCCCACAATTCTTCCTGCCAAAGCTCGTCAAGGCGCGACAATTGCCATGCTGCATCTGCATCCAAACGCCTTTGTGTTATGGCGAAAGCCAAGATCAGCGAGCCGCTCATCGACACGAGATCGTGAAAGGCGGTCAATTGGAACGGTGAAAATTCGTGAACCAAATCCGTCAGTTTCTGAACAGAATGCGCATCCTGCGCCTCATGCATCACGCCCGCGACCGGTTTCAGCCGCACATCGAGAGAATCGACCGCCCAGTCAAGAATCGGATCCCAATTCTCGGCCTGCCGTTCGACCAGTTCCTGCGGCGAGGTGGCGCGGTAACACAGAAGATCGCTGTCGCCATAGGCAGCCAACATGTCGGCGATAGCAGCGTGCTGTACGGACACCTTGTCGATCGCCGAGTTACACATGCGGGTTACAGGCATGGTGTTGGGATCGACGGCGTCCTCTTGCGCGTCCCATTCGGCGGCCATTGCCTCGGCCAATGCGCGCGACGGCACAACCAGCGGGGACTTCGCGGGCGTCTTCACCGCGCGCCCATCCAGCAGCACCTGAAAGCCGCCGTCAGCCTCGCCGATCGAGGTTTCTTTCCAGAACCGTTTTGCTGCCCAACCGCTCATGCTGTCCCCCAAAGTTTGTCCAGCGCAGCGGGCAGATCCGCAAACGCATCAATCAGAATGTCCGCGCCAGCCGCGATCAACCGCTCACGCGGATGATAACCCCAGGTCACGCCAATGGTGCGAAAGCCTGCCGCCTTGCCCATTTCCATATCAAAGCTCGTATCGCCAATCATCACCGCCTGCGCGGCCTCGGCCCCGGTCTCGGACAGGGCGCGCTTTAGCATCGAGGGGTGTGGCTTCGATGGGTGATCATCCGCTGTCTGGTGCGTTACGAAAAACTTGCGCAGATCATGCGCGTCATAGGCGTGATCCAATCCGCGCCGCGCCTTGCCCGTAGCGACCCCCAACAACACCTCGTCACGCGGGTGCAGCGCCTCAAGCGCTTCGCGAGCACCGGGATACATCGGCGCCGCGGCCTCGCCGCCTTTTTCGGCGCGCAGCTTGATGAACATGTCCTTGTATTGCTGCGCCGCTGCGTCGACGTCGCGCGCGGACATGTCAGGCACCAAACGTGCAATGGCGTCATGCAGGGACAGCCCAACGATCGACAGCACCTCATCGCGGGTCGGCAGCGCCACACCCATTTCACCAAAGGCACGGTTCATCGCCTCGACGATAAAATCTTGGCTGTCGATCAGCGTCCCGTCGACATCAAACACGGCAAGCTTCAGGGTGGTCATTCAGAGCGCCTCGAACGGATCATCAGCGGCCAGATCAGGCGTCCAGCCGAAGGTCTCAAACGTATCCGCCATGTGGGGCGGCAGGTCGGCGGTGACGGTGATCGGCTTCTTCGTCACCGGATGTTCGAAGGTCATCGAGCGCGCGTGCAGGTGCAGTTTGCGGGAAATTTCGCCGCCAATCATTGCGCCCCAACCGTCGCCCATATTGTCCTGAGACGAGCCGCCATATTTGCCGTCGCCGATGATCGGGTGGCCGATCTCGGCCATATGCGCGCGTAGCTGGTGGGTGCGGCCGGTGATCGGCTCCATCGCCACCCAAGAGGCACGGCCCGCCACACGGTAAAGCGTAGCATAGAGCGTATGCGCGCGCTTGGCGTCTGGATATTCATGCATCGCGCGGGGATGCACACAGATCATCTTTTCACCCGCACCACGCCCGCCACCGGGGGCTTTGAACAGCCCGTAACGGATCTCGCCCAGATACGGCGTCGGCACGCCGGCCACCACGGCCCAGTAAATCTTGCGGGTTTCCTTGTGACGGATCGCGGCGGTCAGGGCCGAGGCCACGGCCTGCGTGCGTGCCAGCAGCAATACACCAGACGTATCCTTGTCCAGTCGGTGCACAAGGCGGGGTTTTTCCTCGCGGTCATATTTCAGCGCCTCGGCCAGACCGTCCACATGTTTCAGCTGCTTCGAGCCACCCTGCGTCGGCAGGCCCGCCGGTTTGTTCAGGGCAATCACGTGGTCATCTTGGTAGATAACGCAGGACTGGATCATCTTGGCATCAGCAGCCGATACGCGCGACTTGGGCTTGGGCGCGGGGCGGCCCCCTTCCGGCACGGGCAATGGCGGCACGCGCACTTCGTCCCCCGGCCCCACGCGGGTCGAGGTCTTGGCCTTGGCTCCGTTCACCCGGAATTCGCCCTTACGGCAGCCCTTTTCGATCCGGCCCTGCCCCACATGCGGGAAGGTGCGTTTGACCCAGCGATCCAGCCGCTGCTCGGCCTCGTCCGGGCCAAGGGTAATTCGTTGAACGCTCATGCCAGCACCATTCGGGTCAGCCACAGACCCGCCACCAATGCGGCAATCGAAATCAGGACGGACCCAAGGATATAGCCGATCGCTGCGGCGCTCTGGCCGCGCTCGAACAGGGTCACTGCATCCAAGGAAAAGGCCGAGAAGGTCGTGAACCCGCCCAGCACTCCGGTCATCAGGAAAGGCGCTGCCGCTTGCCCGCCTTTCTTGGCCAGAATGACAACCAATGCGCCCATCAGAAACGAGCCCACCACGTTTACCACCATAGTCCCGGCCGGAAAGCCGTGGCCCAGCAGGCGGGTGACCGTAGTGCCGGTCAGATAGCGGGCCGAGGCGCCAAGCGCGCCGCCCAAGGCAACTTGCAAAAGGGGTGTCATCATGGCGTCTGACTGAGGCCAAGCGCCTTTGTTGTCAAGCGCTCTGTCACGCGTCTGGATGGTCCTTGCGTACCTCTTTCCACCCGGTGACCATCGGTTTGACAAGGTTTTCGCGCTTCCAGAAGCGGTAAAACAGGATCGCGCCCAGATGCAGCACGACCAGCGCCAGAAGCAGAAGGGATAGGCGATAGTGCAACCCCGCAGCCGCGCGTGCGGTGTCATAGCTGACCCAGTCCACCAGCGGGCCGGTGTTGATGAAGTCATCCGCGTCGATGAACAACCCTGTCCCCACCTGCAGGATCAAAACGCCCAGCAGGGCAAAGACCGACAGGGCACCCACCGGGTTGTGGCCAGGCCAATAGCTGGGGCGGCGTTTGGGCAGGGTCGCGACGTAGGCCAGCGTTTTCTTCGGACCGAAGAGGAAATGGCTGAACCGCGCGGGGCGCGAACCAACAAAGCCCCAGAGGATGCGGAAGGCCAGAAGGCCAATGACCGCATAGCCCGCATAGAAATGCAGGGTCATGATGTTGGGCCCGAACCGGCCCAGCATCCAACCAGTCACGACACAGATGACCAGCGCCCAGTGGAACAGGCGCAGGGCCGGATCCCACAGCTTAACGCGCTCGACGTTTTCGGGGCGCTGATCATCCATATCCAAATCCTTCGCTTACTTGGCGCGGTAGTCGTCGTGGCAAGCTTTGCATGTGCCGCCCAGCGGGCCAAGGGCTGCAACCATTTGGTCCTTACCTGCGCCAGCAACCGCTTGCATCCCCTTTACCGCCTCAACAAAGGCGGCGCCTTTTTCCTGCACTCCGGGGAAGTCTTCCCAAATCGCGGGCAACGCACGGGTCTTGTCCGAATCCGCGCTCGAGGTGCCGGGCATATACAGGTGGCCCACGTTGTACATGGTCAGCGTGCCCATGTTGTCTGCTGCGGTTTGCGCAGCTGCGGCGTCATACTCGATCTGGCCCTTGGCCATGCCAGCCAGAACGCCCATGTTGGCCCCAAGAAGTTTGTAAAAGCCCTGACGTGCTTCGATCGTGTCCAGAACCGGATCAGCGGCGAAAGCGGCGGCGGGAATGGCAAGGGCGGCGGCAAAAATGGCGAGACGCATAAAATTTCTCCTTTGAATGCGCAGTCGTGGAGGGGTGATCGTAAAACGGATCACCGCCAGTTTTCTGTCGCTGAATTTCTATCGACAAGAGAATTAATTGTCACAGCCGTTTTCTGCGCAGTTTTGCAAAGTAGTCTGTGCGTTTTTTCAGCTCTCGCTCGAAGCCGCGTTCGACCGGCACGTAGTAGACGCCGCGTTTCATGTCGTCGGGGAAGTAATTCTGGCCCGAGAATCCATCCGGCGCGTCGTGGTCATAGGCATAGCCTTCGCCATAGCCTTGTTCTTCCATCAAACGCGTCGGAGCGTTCAGGATGTGCTTGGGGGGCGGTGCTGATCCGGTTTTCTTCGCCGCAGTCATTGCCGCCTTGAAGGCCACGTAGTTGGCATTGGATTTCGGCGCGAGCGCCAGATAGATCACCGCCTGCGACAGGGCAAGCTCGCCTTCTGGGCTGCCAAGACGTTCATAGGTCTCCCACGCATCTAGGCACACCCGCTGCGCTTGCGGGTCGCCCAACCCGATGTCTTCAACGGCCATGCGCGTCAGACGGCGGGCCAGAAAACGGGGATCCTCGCCGCCGTTCAGCATCCGGGCGAACCAGTAAAGCGCGGCATCTGGGTCCGAGCCCCGGATGGATTTGTGCAGGGCGGAGATCAGGTTGTAATGCTCGTCGCCGGACTTGTCATAGACGGCGGCGCGCTTCATCAGGCGCGAGGACAGCCCGTCGACGTCCAACTTGCCCTCGACCTTCCATGCCGTGACCTGTTCCACCAAATTCAGCAGCGCACGCCCGTCACCATCTGCCATCTCAAGCAGGGCTTCGCGGGCTTCTCCGGTCAGAGGCAGAGCCTTGCCCAGCTCTTGCTCAGCGCGCTGTACCAAACGCTCCAGATCGGCCAGTGACAAGCGCGTCAGCACCAACACTTGTGAGCGCGACAGCACAGCGGCGTTCAGCTCGAACGAGGGGTTCTCGGTCGTGGCGCCGACAAGCAAAATCGTGCCGTCTTCCATGTAGGGCAGGAACCCGTCTTGCTGGGCTTTGTTGAAGCGGTGGATCTCGTCCACGAACAGCAGCGTCCCCTGCCCGTTCGCGCGGCGATGCTTGGCCGCTTCGAAGACTTTGCGCAGCTCGGGCACGCCGGAAAAGATCGCACTAATCTGGACGAAATGCAGATCTGTTTCACGCGCCAGAAGGCGCGCAATGGTGGTTTTGCCCACGCCGGGAGGTCCCCACAAGATCAGCGACCCCAGACTGCCCGCCGCCAGCATCGTGCCCAACGGGGCCTCGGGGCCAAGCACCTGTTCCTGCCCGATCACCTCGGACAGGGATTGCGGGCGCAGCCGATCTGCCAAAGGGCGTGGTGCGTCGTGACCGCGATCAGGGCGGTCGGTGGAACTGTCGAACAGGTCTGCCATGGGCTGAAACTATGCGTCCGGGGGGATGGGGAAAAGAAGAAAACGACCGATTTTAGATAAGGCGGTTTTCTTGTGCACGTTGGAGTGCCTCTGATGTGGTCCGCGCCGAAAGGCGATCACGAGCACTGCGCAAACGCGCCTTTAGCGCACTTTCAGAGATTCCCAATTGGGCCGCAGCTTCCGCGTAGCGAAATCCTTTCGCAACCATTTGCAGAGCCGCACCCTGCGCAGCGGTCAAGCTTTCGGGGGGCTTTGTGTGGAAATGGATCAGCGAAATCACGTCAAGAACCTGCTGAATTTCACCGTCCGTATACTCTCGGTCAGAACGCGAAACTCCTCCGATTGTACGAGACGAGATCGGTCCAACCGAGATCGCAACACCATACTTCGCTCCGTAGGTCGCGGCCTGGGCAAAAACATTGTGTGGATCGGGGTGTTCTAGGCTGCTCCAGCGAATAGAGCCTTCATTGTTGACCCCCCAAAAAACTATAGGGTCGACAATCGCATAACCCATTTCGATGTATTTTGCGGACCATTCAGGATCGTAGGTTTGCCGTAAGATATACGGTGTACCATTCCGAATATGCAGTCCTAACCCATAACCAGACGGCGCGAGTCTATCTAAACGTAACAAATTATCGCTTAGGTCGGTCTTCCGCTGCATATTTGGCTTGGCTACCCTGAGTATTTCTTAGGAGAATAACGCGTTGAATAGAAACTATCTATTTAGACATATTCGCAAATAGTCAAACAACCGGAGCTTGCAATTTGACGTGGGGGCAACCAATGCGTCTTTAAGCGCTCTTCCATGAACGGCAAAAACAAAAAAGCCCCGCTCAAGGCGGGGCTTTTTCAAGTCGGTTTAGACCGGCTTATTCTTCGGCGTCTGCAACAGCTTCTTCAGCTTCCAGACGGGCGCGGTCAGCTGCGCCTTTGGCATCGGCATCGCGGTCTACGAATTCGATGATCGCCATCGGCGCCATGTCACCATAGCGGAAGCCAGCTTTCAGAACGCGGACGTAGCCACCCTGGCGTTCAGCATAGCGCGGGCCCAGAACGTCGAACAGTTTAGCAACCAGAGCTTCCTGCTTCAGACGTGCCGACGCCTGACGACGCGCGTGCAGGTCACCACGTTTGGCCAGCGTGATCATCTTTTCGATGATCGGGCGCAGTTCTTTGGCCTTGGGCAGGGTGGTTTTGATCTGTTCGTGCTCGATCAGCGAGCCAGCCATGTTGGCGAACATGGCTTTACGGTGTTCATGGGTGCGGTTCAGGCGGCGGTAACCACGAGCGTGACGCATTTTCTTAATCCTTCATTTGGTGCTCTTGATTGAGCGATACTTTGTCTGTGAACCGATGCGTGTCGGTCCCTCTCCTTGGGGCAGGATTGCCCAGATGTTCCCCTCATCAGGAGGGCATTTGGGGGCCAGATACCCGGCCCCCGAAACAGAGTCAAATCAGAACTGGTCTTCGAACTTCTTCGCCAGCTCTTCGATGTTCTCAGGCGGCCATTCCTCGACATCCATGCCAAGGTGCAGACCCATGCCCGAAAGCACTTCTTTGATCTCGTTCAGCGACTTGCGGCCGAAGTTCGGAGTGCGCAGCATCTCGGCTTCGGTTTTCTGGATCAGATCGCCAATGTAAACGATGTTGTCGTTCTTCAGGCAGTTTGCCGAACGAACCGACAGTTCCAGCTCGTCCACTTTCTTCAGCAGAAGCGGGTTGAACTCGAGACCATCGTCTTCGTCCTGACGGCCAGCAGCTTCCGGCTCGTCGAAGTTTACGAAGATCGACAGCTGGTCCTGCAGGATGCGGGCCGCGAAAGCCACTGCATCTTCCGGGGTCACCGAGCCATCGGTTTCCAGCTTCAGGGTCAGCTTGTCATAGTCCAGAACCTGACCTTCACGGGTCGGCTGCACGTCATACGACACTTTCTTGACCGGCGAATAGATCGCGTCCACCGGGATCAGGCCAATCGGCGCATCTTCCGGCTTGTTCTTGTCAGCTGCAACATAGCCTTTGCCAGTGTTGACGGTCAGCTCCATGAACAGGTCCGCGCCGTCATCCAGGTGACAGATCACGTGATCTTTGTTCAGGATCTCGATACCAGCCGATTCCGAGATCGCACCAGCGGTCACAACCATCGGGCCTTTGGCCGAAATCGACAGGCGCTTGGGGCCTTCGACTTCCATGTTGATCGCAACACCTTTGAGGTTCAGAACGATGTCAGTGACGTCTTCACGTACACCCGCAACCGAGCTGAACTCGTGCAGGACGTTGTCGATCTGAACCGACGTGATAGCGGCACCTTGCAGCGAGCTCATCAGCACGCGGCGCAGGGCGTTGCCCAGGGTCAGACCAAAGCCACGCTCCAGCGGTTCAGCAACAACGGTTGCCTGACGTGCGGGGTCATTGCCCGGCTTTACGTCCAGCTGTGTCGGCTTGATCAATTCTGCCCAGTTCTTGTGGATCATGCGTCCCTCCATTCTTGTCCTGTCCCCATGTCCAAAGGGCAGGACGCCCGAGGTTAAAATGACGGAAACCGGGCCACGCATTCACACGCGGCCCGGCGGTAAAATAGTGCTTATACGCGGCGGCGCTTCGGCGGGCGGCAGCCGTTGTGTGCGATCGGGGTTACATCACGGATCGAGGTGATGTTGAAACCGATAGCAGCCAGCGCACGCAGAGCCGATTCACGACCCGAACCGGGGCCCTGAACTTCAACTTCCAGCGTCTTAACACCGTGTTCCTGAGCTTTCTTGCCAGCGTCTTCCGCAGCCATCTGAGCAGCATACGGGGTCGACTTGCGCGAGCCTTTGAAACCCATGGTGCCAGCCGACGACCACGAGATGGCGTTGCCTTGCACGTCCGAGATCAGGATCTTGGTGTTGTTGAACGACGAGTTAACGTGAGCAACACCGGATGCGATGTTCTTACGCTCTTTACGCTTCATGCGGGTCTTATCACGAGCCATTGGTCAAACCCTCCCTTATTTCTTCTTACCAGCAATGGCCTTTGCAGGGCCTTTGCGAGTACGTGCGTTGGTCGAGGTACGCTGACCACGAACGGGGAGGTTACGACGGTGGCGCAGACCACGGTAGCAGCCCAGATCCATCAGACGTTTGATGTTCATCTGAACTTCACGGCGCAGGTCACCTTCAACGGTGTAGGTTGCGTCGATGTGCTCACGAATGGCCAGAACTTCAGCGTCCGACAGTTCGTTCACGCGACGGGTTACGTCGATGTTCACAGCTTCGCAGATAGCAGCAGCCGAAGTATGGCCGATACCGGTAATGTAGGTCAGGGCGATCGGGACCCGTTTATGGGTCGGGATGTTTACGCCAGCAATACGTGCCACGTAGTCTTTCCTTTTCGTTGCGGTTCCGTAGCTCCGGAACCTTTTTTCACAACGTAAGCCCGCCGGATCATTCCTAGCGGGCCGCGCTGAATTCTCTGGTCTGGTGCGACATGGGGAGCGACCCCGCAGACACACCGATTCCCGTAAGGGATGGGGTGAGTTACTCGGGATTGAGCGTCTCGTCAACCCATCATGGCACCAAGCCTTTTGCACACCCCGGCCCGGCCAAAAAAAACCAAAGCGCCGCGATCAGTCCGCGGCGCTTGGCAATTCATCTTTGGCGTCTGGATCAGACGCCTAGTACCTCGGCGATTTCGCCCTGCACTTCGTCAATGGTGCCCAGACCGTTGACCGATTTCAGGTCACCTTTGGCCCAGTAATAGCCAATCAGCGGCGAGGTCTTTTTGTAGTATTCCATCAGACGGATCTTCAGGCTTTCCTCGTTGTCGTCTGCACGCACAGGCTGACCTGCTTTGCGGGCTTCTTCGGCGCGGCCAACGATACGGCCAACCAGCACCTCGTCATCCACGCGCATTTCGACAACAGCATCCAGCGTCTGATTGTGCTTCTCAAGTAGCGCACCCAAGGCGTCGGCTTGAGGAAGCGTGCGGGGGAAGCCGTCAAAGATGAAGCCGCCTCCGGTATCGCCTTCCAGCTTTTCCTCGATCAGGCCGATGACGATCTCGTCAGTAACCAGTTCGCCCGCGTCCATGATAGCGGCAACTTTCTTGCCCATCTCGGTGCCCGAGGCTTTGGCTTCCCGCAGCATGTCACCGGTCGACAGCTGGATCATGCCACGTTCTTCCACCAGCTTGGCGGCTTGAGTTCCTTTGCCGGCGCCCGGCGGTCCAAGAAGAATAATGTTCATCGACGTGCAGGCCCCTTCTTGCCACGTTTCTTGCCGCGCAGCTGCGACTTTTCAATCAGGCCCTCATACTGGTGGGCCAGAAGATGCGACTGCACTTGCTGGATGGTGTCCATGGTCACGGACACAACAATCAGAACCGAGGTGCCGCCGAAATAGAACGGAATGGCCAGCTGGCTGCGCAGGATTTCCGGCATCAAGCAGACCGCGGCCAGATAGATCGAGCCAAGCGTCAGCAGGCGGGTCACAACATAGTCCAGATACTCGGCGGTTTTCTTGCCAGGACGAATGCCGGGTACGAAGCCGTTCTGGTTCTTCAGGTTGTCGGCAACTTCATCCGTCTTGAACGCAACTTCCTTGGTGTAGAAGAAGGTGAAGAACATGATCATCGCTGTGAAGAACAGCAAGTACAGAGGCTGACCGGGGCCGAAATAGGCCAGGATGGTCGACATGATCGGACCGGATTGACCCGACGAGAAGGTCGAGATCGTTGTCGGCAGCAAAAGAAGCGCCGAGGCGAAGATCGCCGGGATAACGCCTGCCGGGTTTACCTTGATCGGCAGGTGGGACGAGCCACCGTCATACATCTTCATGCCAACCTGACGGCGCGGGTACTGGATGTGCACCTTGCGCAGCGCGCGTTCCATGAACACGACGAAGGCAATCACGGCGACCATCATCACAATCACACCGATGATCACGGCGGGGCTGATGGCACCCGAACGGCCCGAGGCCAGGAACTGTGCCAGAGCGGCGGGGATTTCTGCCACGATACCAACGAAGATGATCAGCGAGATACCGTTGCCGATGCCGCGTGCGGTGATCTGCTCACCCAGCCACATCAGGAACATGGTGCCGCCAACCAGCGTAATCACACAGGCTGCGATGAAGAACGAACCGGGGTTTGTGACCAGATCACCAGCTTGCAGCGAGTTCGCCAGAGCAAACGCCTGACCCGTGGCCAGCAGAACGGTGCCATAGCGGGTGTATTGGTTGATCTTCTTGCGGCCTTGCTCGCCCTCTTTCTTCAGCTGCTTCAGCGGCTCCCACATGGAAGACAGAAGCTGCACGATGATCGAGGCCGAGATGTACGGCATGATTCCAAGGGCAAAGACACCCATGCGGCTCAGAGCGCCACCGGTGAACATACCCAGCACGCCAGCAATGCCGGATTGTGCTTGGTCCATGAACTCGCGCAGGGCGTTCGCGTCAATCCCCGGAACGGGAATATACGTGCCAATGCGATAGATGATCAGAAGCCCGATCGTGAAGAAGATGCGCTGTCGAAGCTCGGTCGCCTTGCCGAAGGCGCTCCAGCTCATGTTCGACGCCATTTGTTCTGCTGCAGATGCCATAAGGCCCCCTTGGATCAAGTAAAACGCCGCCGGACCGTTCCCGGCTCCGGCGGCGCTTGAAAACGTGATTAGACATGTAAGGGGCTGGCGCGCCCCTCACAAGGTCTTATTCAGCCGCAGCCGGAGCAGCCACGGTCAATTTACCGCCAGCTTTCTCAACAGCTTCAACAGCCGACTTCGACGCACCGGTCACGGTGATGTTGGCTTTGGCGGTCAGTTCGCCTTTGGCCAGAACGCGAACACCGTCCAGCTTGCGACGAACCAGACCCGAAGCAACCAGGGTGTCCTCGGTGATGTCACCAGCGTCCAGTTTCTTCTCGTCGATGAACTTCTGGATCAGGCCCAGGTTGATCACAGCGAACTTCTTGCGGTTCGGCTTGTTGAAGCCACGCTTGGGAAGACGCTGGTAGAGGGGCATTTGGCCGCCTTCGTAGCCGTTGATGGCTACACCCGAACGCGACTTCTGACCTTTGATACCACGGCCACCGGTTTTACCAGTGCCCGAACCGGGACCACGACCAACACGTTTGCGGGGTTTGGTTGCGCCAGGATTGTCGCGCAGTTCATGCAATTTCATATCGCTTCTCCTTTGCCGGAACTGACCCCAGAAGCGACACGGGGTCAAACACGGCTTTTCTTGGTTTTGATTCTGTGACCGAAGGCCACCGGGGGCGTATAGACGAGCCTTTGGCGCGGTGCAAGCCTTTGACGCTATTTGCGCGCGATCAGCCCGACCGCGATGCCGCCCAACACAAGGATAGATGCCGTAACCTCGCGTACACCGACCGTTTCGCCCAGCAGCATCACCCCTGCCCCCATCGCAATCACCGGGACCGAGAGTTGGACAAGCGCGCCAGTGCTGGCCCCCAATTGTGGCAGCACGCGATACCAAAGAGCGTAGCCGAGGCCCGATGTGATCGCGCCCGAGGTGATGGCCAGCAGGATGCCGGGTATCGACAGCGCTTCGCCCCAGATAAAGGGGAGCGTGACGATCAGGACAATCGGAGTGGCGTAGATAAAATTCCACCCGGTCGCCTGAAGTGGCTCAACCGCGCGACGGCCAATCAAGGAATAAATCCCCCAGCCAATCGCTGCAGCCGTCATCAGGATCACGGGGAGCGCAGGGAGCTGAACGGTCTCAGACGGCCAAACCAGATAGGCCAGCCCGAGCATCGATACCGCCATGCCGCCCCATCTGAGCACCGGGATCCGATCCCCCGCCCGCACCGCACCCGCAAACATTGTGACTTGCACGATCGCGAAAAGTACAAGAGCTCCCAGCCCAGCATCCAACGCCACATAGGCAAAAGAAAAGCCTAGTAGATAGGTGGCGAGCGCCCCGGCTGAGACCCAATCGGGCGCCGCGCGCTTAGGGGCAACCTTCTGCCCCAACACCATCAACACCCACAACATGACCGCACCCGAGATCACGCGGATCGCGGCAAAGCCCGCCGGACCAATGACACCGTCCGCCAACCCCGCGCGATTGAGCAGAGAGTTTGCCGCGAAGGCGGTCATGGTGAGGAGGGTGAGAAGGAAGAGGCGCATGTTGGCTTCACGGTACATGTGATGTGATCCGCAAGATAGACTGATGGACCACAAAGTGTCCTATGACAAAACTTCAAGCTGCCGCGAGGATAGTGTCGCGAACAGAGCAAACAGATTGCGTCCTTCCTTGGCCGCGGCCGTAGTGCGTTCGCATAGGTAGAAGTGGAATTGTCATATGCGGATTGGTCGTCTTCTGCTTCCTACGTTTGGGGCGCTAGTAGCGTCTGGGCTCTTTATGTTTTCTCCTGCCGAATTGGCATCCGGCACCTCGATCGAGGCAAGGCGCGCGGCGGGCATAAACAATTTCACGGTTGATGAGCTGCTTAACACGCCTCCATCCGATCCCTGCCAGTTTTTCGGTGGCGAGAACGCGATGGTGGAATGGTTCATCGAGATGGATCTTGAAAACAAGCTGATCCCGATGCGCGTTCCAAAGATCTATCTGGAAGACAAGCCGGATCACGAGGAAGGTGAACACCATACGGCCCAACTGTTTGCCTTCATGATCGACAATTTCTTGCCGGTGACGCGCCCGCAGACAGCGGCAATCCATCGCGCTCAACCCGACAATGCGCATGCCCGGCAATATGTGACCTTCCTTGTTGGGGATTACATTGAGCTTCGGGAGATTGTCTCACTTATGATCTCGATGATGGGTGGGCGTTTTGACGAGAGGCGTCCGATGGAAGAGTTCCCGGTCACACCGGGTACATACGGATTGACCAAAGTGGTGCCTCCTCAGGGCTATCTGGACCAGAATGTTTACTTTGAATTGGACAATACAGATGAGCCAGCAACAGCGATCGCCTGCTCAACTCAGAATGAGCACATTCGCGATCCCAGCTGTGACATGCATTTTAGGGCATCAGAAGTCGACGTAAATGTAAACTTTCAACTACCTTATCTGCCCCGCTGGGCTGCCATTAAGCAGGATGTGGAACGTTTTCTGACCTGCGCCACCAATTTTGACGACTAGCCTCGCCCCCGAACGCAAGACGCCGGCAGCTTTTGGCTACCGGCGTTTTGTTTTGTTTCATCGTCTGAGAGAATATTTTATT
>NZ_CANLNB010000002.1 GCF_947492455.1 uncultured Aliiroseovarius sp. | reverse complement strand
ATAATCCCAAACGCATGCTCAATCCCATGCATCTGAAGCACTTTTACAAACGCTTCTTCCGTGGTCATCTTCATTGTGACGCTCTCCCTTGAAATGGTGGTAGGGCGACGCGTTCACTTCGTCCGCCCAAGCAGTTTTCCTAAATCATTTTTAGGCAGCGGATCCCGGTCTCTATAGGGCCAGTTGTCTTGGCTATCTGGCGCCAGATTTCACGGCGGCTGCAATTTCATCCGCGATCAGGGAAATCCCTTCGGGGATGCGCGTGGCCGGGATCGAGCTATAGGCGATCCGATAGAAATTGGTGGGCTGATTGGGGCCGCGGAAGAAGGGCGTGCCGGGTTCAATCAAGACACCCTTAGCGTTGAGCTGCCCGGCCAGTTGGCCCATGTCTACCCCTTCAGGTGCACGCATCCAGAAGGCTGATCCACCAAAAACACCGCGCCCCGCTATGCTTAGCCCTGTATCTTCGATGGCCTGATTCATGACTTCGCGCCGTTCCTGATAGGCTCCTCCCATCCGGCGGATCAGGGCGTCGTAATGGCCCAAAGACAGGAAATAGGCGACGGTGCGTTGGATCAGGCCGGGCGGGTGGCGCAGCACGGCGGACCGCAGTGCGCGGGCTTCGCGGATGAAGGGTTCCGACCCGACCATGTAGCCAAGGCGCAGTCCCGGAAACAGTGATTTCGAGAAACTGCCCACATAGATCACCCGCCCTTCGCGGTCCAAGGACTTCAGCGCGGGTGAGGGGGGCTTCAGGAACGACATCTCGAAATCATAGTCGTCTTCCACGATCACAGCGTCCAATTCCTTAGCACGCGCGAGCAGCGCCTTGCGCCGTTCGATCGGCATAGTGGCGGTGGTCGGGCTGTGGTGGCTGGGCGTCGTGAAGATGACATCGGTGCCGTCGGGTAGTGCCTCGGGCGGTAGGCCGTCGCGGTCAACAGGGATATCAACCAGATGACAGCGACTTTGGGTCAGCACGTCGCGGAGTGAGTAATAGCACGGATCTTCAATCGCAGCGGTACGGCGCTGGGTTAGCAGGATTTGTGCAGCCATCCACAGCGCGTTCTGCGCGCCCAATGTGATCAGAATTTCTTCCGGTCGGGCCAGAATGCCGCGACGCGGAAGGATGTGGCGGGCAATGAATTCGATTAGTTGCGGGTCATCCTGATCATAGTAGTCGCCCATCATCACTTCGTGGTCCTTGTGACCAAGCGCGCGTAGGGCGCAAAGACGCCATGCGTTGTGGTCAAACAGCTTGGGATCGGCTTGACCATAATTGAACGGATATTTCTGTTGCCGCCAGTTTTGCGGTTTCTTTGGTGTGCTGCCACCGGTGAAGTGGTTGCCGATGGCGCGATGCCAGTCGACCTTATCCTCGCCGCGGGCGCGGGGTTGGAAGCTGGGCGGTTCTGGTGCGTTTTCCGACACATAGAAGCCCGAACGCCCCTTAGAGGACAGGTAATCATTCGCCTGAAGCTCGGTATAGGCCAGTGTCACGGTGATCCGACTGACCCCAAGATGGGTCGACAATTTCCGGGTCGAGGGCAGCTTTTCGCCTCGGGGCAGGCGCCCGGACAGGATCGCCTCGGCGATCATTTGCTGGATCTGCGCTTGAAGCGTGCCCTGGGCGTCAGGGTCCAGAAAGAATGTCTCAACAGGTGCTGCCATAAAGGGCACCTTATATTGGACTTAGTTGCGGTGCAATCTGGATATAATCAACTTCTCAGCGATTTGAGGATATCCACGCCGACATTAGCCCCGCATCGCGAAAGCATTCGTCCGGGACAGATCGGCGTTTGGCGCGTGCGATCCGTTCCGCATAGGCCACCTGTTTCGAGGTCGCCCGTGTGTCGCGTGGCTGTGTGGCACGGGCTTTCAAGCGGGCCTGATGCTCGCCAATCCAGCCTGACAGGGCTGCACGATCTTGCGCCACGTCTGCCGGAATGGCCGCGCCAAGCTTTGACGCAATCGCGCGGGCATAGTCCGTCTGTTTCGGCGTCGGGGGCAGGCTTCTGGGCTGGGCCATGGCGCGTTCCTTTGTTCACATCGAGTGAGAACAAATATAGAACAAAATGGTTACTTGTCCAGTCCCACAGGATCACGGGATGGTGAACGCCCTTGTTTTCTTGGTTTCTCAAGCCGCCATGTCAGGTTTGCCCGGACGGCGGGCCATTCCGCCGCGATGATCGAATAGACCGCTGTGTCGCGCAGCACCCCGTTGCCCTGATCCATGTGGCTGCGCAACACGCCATCCAGTTTGGCGCCCAGTCGTTCAATCGCGGCCCGGCTTTGGTGGTTCATGAAATGGGTGCGGAGCTCGACCGCGATACAATTCAAGTCGTCAAAGGCGTAGGTAAGAAGCAGCCGCTTGGCTTCGGTATTCAGCGGGCTGCGTTGGACAGATGTGCGATACCACGTCGATCCGATCTCGACCCGCTTGTTGGTGGCGTCGATGTTCATGAAGGTCGTCATGCCGACTGGCGTGCCGTCTGGCGTCATCACGCAGAAGGGCAGCATTGATCCCGCGTCCTGCAGCGATAGGCGCCGGGTGATTTCGGCCTCCATATCCTCGGGCTTGGGGATCCATGTGTACCACAGGCGGTGCAACTCGCCATCCGCACTGGCTTCTTTCAACGCGGGGGCGTGATCTAGGCTGAGAGGCGCGAGTGTAACGTGAGTGCCGGTGAGGGTGACGGGGGCAGGCCACATGATGCAGATCCTTTTGTTGAACTTGATCGTGATGCGAAAAAGGCGGCCCTGTTTCCAGAGCCGCCTTTGAACTTTTTGACCAGTCCAATTTTACTGGGGTCAGCCAAAGACCTTGGTCAGGGCGTTGTCCACCGCTTCGCAAATGCGGTCGATGTCCTGCTCGGTCGCGATCAGGGCCGGGCTGAAGCACAGCGTGTTGTTGCGGCCGGGCAGCGAGCGGTTGGTCGCGCCGATGATCACGCCCTGCGCTCCGCAATCGGCAACAACGGCACCGACTTCGGCTTCCGAAACCGGTTCCTTGGTCTCGCGGTCTTTGACCAGCTCGGCGCCCAGGAACAGACCCTTGCCGCGCACGTCGCCGATGACAGCGTGCTTTTCGGCTAAAGCGTTCAGGTTCGCCATCATGCGCTCGCCCATCTTGGTGGTGTTCTCCAAAAGGCCCTCGTCTTCGATGATGCGCAGGTTTTCCAGCGCGGCGACGGGACCAGCGGTGCAGCCGCCGAAGGTCGAGATGTCGCGGAAATAGCCCATCGGGTCCGAGGCATCTTCTTTGAACATGTCAAACACGCGCTCGGTGGTCACGCAGCAGGCAATCGCCGCATAGCCCGAGGCCACACCCTTCGCCATGGTGACGAAATCGGGCTTGATGCCATAGTGCTGATAGCCAAACCATGTGCCGGTACGGCCCAGACCGCAGACGACCTCGTCGATATGCAGCAGGATGTCGTATTTCTCGCAAATCTCCTGCACGCGCGGCCAGTAGCCTTCGGGCGCTTCGATGACGCCACCGCCTGCGGTGATGGGTTCAAGGCACAGTGCGCCAACGGTTTCCGGACCTTCGCGCAGGATGACCTCTTCAATCGCGTCAGCAGCAGCGCGGCCGAACTCGGTACCCGACAGATGCTCAAGACCCAGCTCGTGCTTGCGGTACTCCATGCAATGCGGCACGCGGATGAAGTCCGGGGCGAAGGGGCCATATTGCGCGTTGCGCTCGTCCTGACCGCCGGCCGACATGGTCGCAAGGGTCGAGCCGTGATAGTCGCGGTCGCGATACAGGATCTTGGTTTTCTTGCCGCCATAGCGCTTGTGGGCGATCTGACGGATCATCTTGAAGGCTTTTTCGTTCGCTTCCGAGCCCGAGTTGGTGATGTAGACACGGCTCATACCCGGCATCTTTTCGATCAGCTTCTCAGAGAACAGCGCGCCGGGGATCGAACCCGCAGCGGCGGCGAAATAGTTCATCTTCACCAGCTGGTCACGTACGACGTCAGCGATGGTTTCGCGGCCATAGCCCACGTTTACGGTCCAGACGCCACCCGACACGGCATCGATGTATTCTTTGCCGTTCTGGTCCCACACGCGCATGCCTTTGCCTTCAACGATGATGCGGGGATCACCGGTTTCAAAGGGCTTGTGCTGGGTCAGGTGGTGCCAGACATGGGCCTTATCGGCCTCGACTACGTGGCTGATATCGTTTTCTTTGATTTGACCGTCCATGACGTCCTCCGGTGCTGAAGGTTCCCCGTGCGAAGCGGGCCGTGGGAACAGAGATTCTTTGATCAAATATCTTCTCGGAAATCGCAAACGAAAATAGGGCCAGCCCGCTATTAAATTATATCCAGAATTGGGGCGAAGCGACGGGCTAAATGCGGCCTTCGGGCTGGCTACCCCTGAAATATAACACGGAATGCGCGCGAAAGCTGGAAATCCCTGCAGGATTTGCTTAACTGCCCGCATGGCTGGACAAACCGAAATCGTGCTGAATGCAATCCTGACATCGATTGACAGGGGCGAGTTGTCGCCCGGAGAGGCAATCGACGAGAACGCGCTGATCGCGCAATACGAGGTCTCGCGCACACCCTTACGCGAAGCGTTGTTGCGGTTGGAAGCGATGGGTTTGGTCACGCGCCCGCCGCGTAAAGGGGCGGTGCTGTTCAAACCCAGCTTTGAAGAGTTTCTGTCCATCCTTGAAGTGAACGCCCAATTGGAAGGGCAGGCGGCAGGTTTGGCGGCGCGTCGGATCGGGGCCGAGGATGGCGCTGCCCTGATGCAGATCGTCGAGGCCTGCGAGGTCCATGCGCGCGACAAGGGGGATGGCGATCCAAACGGCTACTACGCGCTGAACCTCGCCTTCCACAAGCAGGTGGCTGAGGCCGCGGGGAACCCGTTCCTTCTGGACATGATCAAGATGAACGGGCGCAAGCTGATCGCCTATTACCGCGCCCGATATCGCAATCCCGGCGCGATTGCAGAAAGTGCGCGCGAGCATCGCCAGATTGCCGAGCTGATCCTTGCCCACAAGGTGGACGAGGCGCGCGCCCTGATGACCGAACATGTCCTGTTTGACCGTGTCACGGTCACGGATTTGTTGGCCGCGTTGGGTTAGCCTTGCGCGTTCGCGTGTTCGAAGAACCTGACGATCCATTCCGCAAATTGAGGGCCATCTGCTGGCATCGCCAATGAGGTACGCGCGCGCGCGATCACGTCCGCGGGTTTTTCGTCTTCCAACTCGTCAATCAAGGCCGCGATGAAGTTTGGCGTCATTTCCGGATGGTTTTGCGTGGTGAAGACGTGATCGTCGATGCGGAACCCGCCGATGGGGCAGCCTTCGGAGGTCATGATATTCGTCGCGCCCTCGGGCATCTGGGTCACTTGCTCGATATGCGCACCATACAGACGGAATCGCTGTGCCTCGACCCACGGGGTGGGGGTGCTGATCCCCATCTGAGTCGACCCGAAAACCCAGCCGCCGGGGTTCGCTTCGACCTTTCCGCCAAGTGCTTTCGCAATGGCTTGATGTCCGAAACAGGCACCGAAAAGCGGGGTCTTCTGGGCGTGTAGGGTGCGGATCAGATCTGATAGCGGCTCGACCCACGCGTCTTCATCATGCACCGATGCCGGACTTCCGGTGATCACAAAACCATCAAAAACCTCAAGCTCTTGCGGGAAGTCACCATCCTTTACGGAAAAGGCCACATAGTCCCAATCCGGGCGCTGGTGCGCCAGCAATGTGGTCCACTTCTCGCCGTCCTTTGGGTGCTGATCGGCAAAGCTGCTTTCATCGGTGTTTGCCATCAGAATTGCGATGCGCATGATTTCGCCCTTTACATACTTAACATGTTCCCTAATATATTTATAGACGCGCTAAGTACAATATAAAAACGCCACGGAGGTGCGCATGACCGTTTGGACCCCACAGGATGATGGATTTGCGGATCTGTCCAGCCACGACACCTTTGTGAATGGCGCCCCGCACAACACCTTTGCGCGTCTGCGCCGGGAAGACCCGCTCAGCTGGACCGATTGGGACGGCGGCGAAGGCTTCTGGAACGTGGTGCGCCATGCCGACATCACCGAGCTGAACCGGAATTACGAGCTGATGTCCTCGGCCCGCGGCATTCGGATGGAGGACCAGACCTACGAGGAATATCTGGCCCGCCGGACCTTTCAGGAAACCGATCCGCCCGAACACATGAAGACCCGCGTTAAGGTGGGCAAGGCGTTCTCGCGCCCGGTTGTGGCGGGGTTCGAAGAACAAATCCGCGAGCTGTGCCACCCCATTCTGGACGAAGCGCTTGAAGCGGGCACCTTCGACGCCACCAAGATCATCGCGCGCCAATTGCCGATGATGATGCTGGGCCGGATCATCGGGACGCCGGACGAGGACCTGCCGTGGCTGGTGGAAAAGGGCGATGCGCTGATTGCCAACACGGACCCGGACTTTACCGATCACGTCTTGGACAAGATGGAGACCGACGAATACCGGATGATGCCGTTCAACTCGCCCGCCGGGGCCGAGCTGTTCGACTATGCCAAGCGCCTGATGGAAGAGAAGAACCGTAAGGGAGATACGGATGGTGTGCTGCACCTGATCTTGCAGCCCGACAAGGATGGCAACGTGATGCCGGAGCAAGAGTTCCGTAATTTCTTCTGCCTTCTGGTCGCCGCCGGGAATGACACCACGCGCTATTCAATTGCGGCGGGCATTCAGGCGATGGCGCATCAGCAGGAACTGCTGGGTCAGATGCAGGACGGCGGTGATGTCTGGGCCACTGCGCCGGACGAAATCATCCGCTGGGCCACGCCCGCGCTCTATTTCCGCCGGACCGCAACGCGCGATCACGAGATGCACGGGAAGCAGATCAAAGAGGGCGACAAGGTGCTGTTCTGGTGGTCCTCTGCCAACCGCGATGACGAGGTCTTCGAGGATCCGTTCCGCGTTGACCTGCATCGCAGCCCCAACCGCCACATGTCCTTCGGGCAGGGCGGGCCGCATGTGTGCTTGGGCATGCATCTGGCGCGACTTGAGGTTCGGGTTCTGTTCGAAGAACTGGCGAAACGTGTGAAAATGGTGGAACCTGCCGGGGACCACAAATTCCTGCGCTCGAATTTCGTGGGTGGGATCAAGGAACTGCCTGTCACAATGCAGGCCAAATAACCCCAAAGGGGACGCCCCGGATCGCCGGGCAGGGAGGATACATGAAAGATCGTTTGCGGGCCTTATGGCTTGATCATCTGAGCATTCTGCGCGGCAAATACCTGCCCGGCTCGAAAATTGGCACGGGTGAGACGCGGTTCTGTCGATCCACTTATGGCGTGCATTACGACAAGGACCTTCTGGATGCGCCGGGCGCGATGATGAAGGAAGGTTTGCCGGATATGGAGTTGCGCTGGCGGGCCGAGGACATTCGGGACGGGTGGGAGGCCTCGACGCAGATTGTCATCGGTGACCTGTACGACCAAGACGGCGTGCCGCTGGACCTGTGCGGGCGTCAGGCGTTGAAACGCGCGATTGCGGCGTGGGAAGAACGCGGCCTAACCCCGATGGTCGGGATCGAGCTGGAATGCTTTGCCCTGATGGCCAACGAGATCGGCCGCCTTGTGCCCTATGACGCGCCGGGTGGCGTGGTCTATGGCACAGGACCGTTTACCGATCCGCTGCGGTTCACCGATGACATCTGGGAACGGGCCGAGAAACTGGGCTTCAAGCTCGAAATGATGACGGGCGAGTACGATAGCCCTCAGTTCGAGTTCACGCTGACCTTTGACGAGGCGCTGAAGCATGTGGACGACATCGTGCTGTTCCGTCAGATGGCGCGCGAAGTGGCGCTGGAACACGGGCTGGTCCTGACCTTCATGCCGAAACCGATTGCCGAGGCGGGTGGCTCGGGCATGCATATCAACTATAGCTTCCGGGATCGGTCGGGCGGCAATGCGCTGGACAATGGTCCGGTGGGTGGGCCCGATCACATGAACGATCTGGCGCGCGGCTGTATTTCGGGCCTGATGCATCACCACAAGGGGCTTGCCGGGCTGGTCGCACCCACGACGAACTCGTACCAGCGTTTGCAGCCGGGATCGCTGTCGGGCTATTGGCGCAACTGGGGCGGGGACCACCGCAATGTCACCACCCGGATTTCCGGCGAGGGCGGCGCAAAATCGCGGCTGGAGCACCGGATGGCGGATGCGACGGCGAACCCCTATACGGCAGTGGCTGCGGTGTTGCAGGCGTCACTTCTGGGGCTTGAGAACAACTATCCGCTTGGGTCCATCGAGGGTGGGGACGGGTTCGACCGGACCGAAGCCAAGGACGGCACGGCGGTGAACCTGAAAGCGGCGATGAATGATCTGGAGGCCGACACCGTGCTGGGCGACCGTGTGGGTCGTTTGCTGGTCGACAACCACATTTTCATGAAGCGCAAAGAGGTCATCAAAACCCGCGACCTTGAGGGCGACGGGCTGCGCGATTTCTATGTGAATTTCGTCTAAGCGACACGAAAACAAGGAGATACGAGATGAAAGTAACCTGGGTCTTGCCTGGGGGCGAGGAAGTCGTGGCTGACGTCCAGACGGGCGTGAACCTGATGGAAGCCGCTACAGCGAACAATATCGCAGGCATTCAGGGCGAATGTGGTGGATCGCTGTCCTGCGCCACCTGCCACGTGCATGTGGACGGTAATTGGCTGTCCAAAACAGGCGAGAAAGGCGATTTCGAAGAGGCGATGCTGGACATGGCGGATGGCGAAGTGACCGACGCCTCGCGCCTGTCCTGCCAGATCGAAGCATCGGATGATTTGGACGGTATTCGGCTAATCGTCCCCGTCTAAATCCCGTGTGATCCGCCCATGTGCTACACTTGTCGCAAAGGGAGGATCACATCATGCAACTCGGAGCGTTCTCGGTCAGCCTTGGCGTCAAGGATCTGGCCGCGTCGAAGGTGTTTTACGAGGCATTGGGCTTCACCGCTTATGCCGGCACGGAAGAGCATAACTATCTGATTATGAAGAACGGCGACACACTGGTGGGGCTGTTTCAGGGAATGTTTGAAGGGGCGATGCTAACCTTCAATCCCGGCTGGGATCAGAATGCTACGAATGTGGACCCATTCGACGATGTGCGCGCAATCAAGGCGCAGTTGGCGTCGGCGGGGATCGAGGTTGCGCAGGAACAGGGTGGGGATGAAGGTCCGGGCAGCTTTGTCGTCACCGACCCTGATGGCTTCCCCATTTTGATCGACCAACACAGATAAAGGCCGCCCGATGGGGCGGCCTTCGGTCATTTCTGGAAGGGGTTAGACGGCTGCAAAGCCCGCCTTCAGCGCATTCAGAATGGTCTGCACGTCGTCCGAGGTCAGGACCAGCGGCGGCGACATGATGACATTCGGGCCCGACACACGTACCATCGCGCCGGTCTGATAGGCGACCTCTTGCAGAGTGCCGATGGTCTTCTTGTCGATCGGCGCTTTGGTGGCGGGATCCGAGACCAGCTCCAGCGCACACATCAATCCGTGCCCCCCGCGCACGTCGCCGATGATGTCATGGGCTGCGCCAAGCTCTTGCAGACCGGCGAACAGCTCGGCCCCGCGCGCGGCGGCGTTTTCGTTCACCTTCAGGCGCATGGTTTCTTCCATGCAGGCCACGGCTGCAGCCGCACCGACCGGGTGACCGGAATAGGTATAGCCGTGACCGATGGCAGCGGCGCCGGTCGTGTCTTTTTCAAAGGTTTCAACCACATGGTCGGCAATCATCACCGCGCCGAATGGGAAATAGCCGTTGGTGATTGCCTTGGCAGTACACATGAAATCAGGCTGCACGCCCCAATACCGGCTACCCGACCAACCGCCGGTACGACCGAAGGCGGTGATGACCTCATCCGCGATCAGCAGAATACCGTGCTTCGAGCAGATCTCGCGTACGCCGGGCATGAAGCTTTCATGGGGCGGGATGACGCCGCCTGCGCCCAGAATGGGTTCCATAATCATGGCGGCGATGGTGTTTGCGCCCTGGAATGCGATCTCGTCTTCCATCGCTTGCAGGCAGAGCTGGGCCAAACGCTCGGGGTCTGTTTCGTTGAACGGGTTGCGATAGGTGTAAGGCGCGGGGATGTGATAGCAGCCGGGCAAAAGTGGCTCGTATTGGGTGCGGAAATTGGCGTTCCCGTTCACCGACGCGCCGCCCATATGGGTGCCGTGATAGCCCTTCTTCAGGCTCAGGAACTTGGTCCGACCGGTGTCGCCCTTCACCTTGTGATACTGGCGCGCAAGGCGCAGCGCGGTTTCCACACTGTCCGATCCGCCCGAGGTATAAAACGCCCGCGTCAGCCCGTCCGGCGCGAAGAAGTCGCGCAGGATCTCGGACAGCTCGATCACTTTGTCATTCGTGGTGCCGCGGAAGGTCGAATAATATGGCAGGGTGTCCAACTGCGCGGAAATCGCATCCTTGATCTTCTGGTTCGAGAAACCAAGGTTCACGTTCCACAGCCCGCCCACGGCGTCGACGACCTCGTGCCCGTCGACGTCCTTGATCTTCACGCCAGTGGCGCCAGTGATGATGGTGGGCGGGTTCTGAAGGCTGTCGGCGGGATGCGCCATTGGATGCCAGAGCGAACGGGCGTTCTTTTCTTTCAGAAAGTTGGAATCTTTCATGTCAGCTCGCTTTCTACAGGAGAGTCTGTGGGGTTGATTTTTGGAAAACTGTCAGGCGGGAAGCCCCCAAGCACGCGCGTTGTCCGGCGGGCGGCAAGGGCAAGTTCGGCTTGGATCATGGCACGCAGTTCGTCGGTCATGCGCGAGACCGGGGCCGCGACGGCCATCGCACCGATGCACTGCGATCCGGCGTCGAATATCGGCACGGCATGGGAATAGACATCCCGTTCATAGCCACCAATCGACCATGCCATCCCACGTTTGCGAATCTTCGGCAGCAAAGCTTGAATGGCTGCGGGATCGGTGACGGTTTCGGGGGTGCGCGCGACCAGCGGTTTGCTGAGAATGGCGTCGATGAACGAAGCGGGAGAGAAGGCTAGGACGGCCAAGCCCGAGCCGGTCGAGTGCAGCTCTAGCACCTCAGCATCTTCCATCATCACCATCGTGCCGTGCTTATGCGCGTAGCTGTAGGTGAGGTTGGACAGGACCTCGCCATTCAAGAGTGACATATGGGATGTTTCGCCGGTCAGTTCGCTGAGTTTTGTCAGTTCCGCCAGCGCCAATTCGCGCATCGGAACGGCTTTTTCCCGCAAGGCTGCGAGGCGCAAAAAGGCGGGGCCCAGACGGTATTCACGGCCCGCGCCGACCTGTTCAACGAATCCATGATCCGCCAGTTCGCCCATCAGGCGATAGACGGTCGCCTTGTTCATTCCTGACAAGCGGGCCAGGTCACTTAGCCCGATCTGAGACTGGGCGCGACTGAAATAATTCAGCAATGACAAGGCTTTGGATGCTGTTCCCATTGGGTCTTCCGGTTGGATTCGGCGCCGATCGACAAGCGGCCTGCGCAGAAATTCGTTTACATGTTCATTGTTTTGTTGACAGGAATCACTCCCGTCTGTCAATCTATTTTAAAACCGATGGTTCAAATATTGAACCGATGCATGAATTCTGATCTGACGAAATAGGGAGACCGTCATGAACACCAAATCCATTCTGGCTGGCGCGCTGGCTGTAACCGCAACCATGGTCGCTGCACCCGCGCTGGCCGAGTATCCGGAAAAGCCGGTCAGCTTCATCGTGCCGTGGCCTCCGGGTGATCTGGAAGACGTATTGACCCGCATGATCGCGGAAGACTTTCAGGCCGAGTACGGCGTCTCGGCTGCGGTTGTGAACAAACCCGGTGGCGGCGGCGGTCCGTTCCCCGGCGCGATCGACGTGGCAACTGCGCCGGCGGACGGCTATACCATCGGCAGCTTCGTGCCCGCCGTTCCTGTGATCGGCCATGAGATCGGCATTGACGAGCTGGCCCCGGCCAAGTTCGACCCGATTGGCATCTTTCTGACCTATCCATTCGTCGTCGCAACCTCGGGCGACGCGCCTTACAGCTCGATGGCTGAACTGGCCGACTATGCCAAGGAAAACGACGTGGCACTGGGTCACTTTGGCGACGTGCTGACGCCGACGCAGGTGACTAAGGCCTACGCCAAGAATGCTGGCTTCGAGTGGGGTTCGGACGCAGCCTTTGATGCGCTGGACTGCAACACACTGGCATCGGGCGATGCGGATGTGATCAACACCACGCTGCAGCTGATCCTTCCCTGTCTGGATGACGTGAAGGTTCTGATGGCCGTCACGGACGAGCGCATCAGCCTTGTGCCCGACACCCCCACCATCGGCGAACTGGACGCTCAGCTGAACATCGCCCTGTGGAACGGTCTGTTCGTCACCAAGGACACCCCGGCAGACGTGCGCGAGAAGATCGCAGCCGTCGCGTCGAAAACCGTGATGAGCGAGCGTGCTCAGGCCGTCGCCAAAGAGACCGGCGCGCTGGTCTACTGGATGGATGCCGAAGCCTCGGCCGCACGCATCGCAGCCGATCAGGAAACTGGTGCGGTGATCAGCGGGATCCTTGAGTAATCCCCTCTGATACGACCTTTTGCGGGGCTGGCTTTGGCTGGCCCCGCGTGACGACCAAGCCCCCGGAAAGCGCCTGATATGAGCGACGAAATCACAGAACATCCCGACCGGCCACAGCGCGGTCAGGTGTTGTTCGCGGCCCTGTTTCTGATCTGTGCCACGCTTCTGTTGGCGGCCATTGAAGATCAAACCAAGTGGCTGAAAGGCAAAGACTTCTTCGCACAACCGCGGTTCTGGCCCGCGATTGGTGTTGGCGGCATGGTGCTGTTCACCGCGCTGCATTTCTGGCATCTGCCGCGTAAACCCCGTCGCCTGCCGCGCTGGATGCGCGAGGCCGATTGGTTCCAATGGGCCGAGAGCCTGTTTTGGGCCGTATTGGCTATTGGATTGGCGCTCTGGCTTGGCCCGATTTCGGCAGCGCCCATGGTGTTTCTGGTCGCTATCATCCGCGTGACGTGGCTGTACCAGCACTGGACCGACCGGCGCGAAGCCAAGATCTGGGCGTCTGTCTTCGAATGGGCCGGATGGTTCCTAGCCTATGTTCTTCTGGTGCCGCTGATCGGCTATCTGCCGGTTACCATCGCGTTCTCGCTGATCCTGACATGGCGGGTGGGCTATCGCTCGCGCCTGATGATGTGGAGCGCGGGCATCTTCGCGGTCACCGTTGTGCTGGTCTTCAAAAGCTTCCTGCAGGTGAAGATCCCCGGTGCCGCGCTTTATGAATATTTTCCGGGCGCGCTGCGCTCGTTCTTCATCTTGAATTTCTGAGGGCAGCATGGACCTGATCTACGACTTCCTTGCTCAAGTGCAGGCCAGTTCCTCGGTTCTGGCGCGTTGGGACGTGGTGCTGGCGCTTTTAGTGGGGTCGGTCGGTGGTGTGCTGATCGGCGCGATCCCCGGCGTGGGCCCGGCGGTGGCCATTGCGATCCTGTTGCCCGCGACGTTTTCCATGGACCCGATTGTCGGGCTGACCGTGTTGCTGGGCATCTATGGCAGTTCAATGTACGGGGGCTCGATCCCTGCGATCCTGATCAACACGCCGGGCACGGCGGTGAATGCGCTGACCACCTATGACGGCTATCCGATGACCACGCGGGGCGAGGCACGGCGCGCGCTGTCGCTGGCCTATAGCTCGTCCTTCTTTGGGGGCATCTTCTCGGTCGTCTGCCTGATTTTCTTCGCACCCATTCTGGCGAAAATCGCCCCGATGTTCGGTTCGCGCGAGATCTTCTTGGCCGCCCTTCTGGGCATCATCCTTGTGGTCACGGCGCATCGCAAACACACACTGATTGCGGCTGCGATGGCCTGCTTTGGTATCTGGCTGAACACGATTGGCCTACATCCAGCCAGCTATTCGAAACGCTATACGTTTGACCAAAGTTGGCTGTCGGGCGGGGTGAACCTGATTGTTGTGGTGCTGGGGCTGTTTGCTTTGAGCCAAGCCTTTACCCTGCTGCATGGTGATGACGAAAAAGTCCGCCTGACAAAGCTGAAGGGCAGCTTCTTCCAGGGCTTCCGCGAGTTGGCCCGCCACCCGCGCATCGCCGGTATCTCAGCCACCTTCGGTGTAGTCATGGGCATGATCCCTGGCGTGGGTGAGTTCACGGCGCAGTTCATGTCCTACACATACGCGCAGAAGTCGTCGAAGCGGCCCGAGGATTTCGGGCATGGATCAAGCGAAGGGCTGATCGCGGCCGAGACGGCCAATAACGCGGTTCCCGGTGCAGCGATGGTGCCGCTTCTGGCGCTGGGCATCCCGGGCGAGGCGCTGACGGCGATGATGCTGTCGGTCTTCTATGTCCACAACGTGATCCCCGGCCCGCAGCTTTTCCAGAACGACATGGATTTTGTGGTCGCGCTGTATCTTGCGCTTCTGATCCTGAACGTGCTGGTGGTGGCTTTCCTGTTGGTGGCAACCAACCAACTGATCAAAGTGGTTAAGATCCCCAACCGCTTCCTCGGCGTTTGCATCTTGGTCCTCAGCTTTGTGGGGGTCTATTCGCTGCGCAACTCGCTGACCGACTGCATCATCGCCGCCGCTTTCGGCATCTTCGGCTTCGTCATGAAACGCATGCAACTGCCCGTCGTGCCCATCGTACTGGGCATGGTTCTGGGCGGCATCATGGAAGTGAAACTGCGCAGCGCCATGGCGCGCGTGAAGACCCCCTTGGACTTTATTGATCGCCCGATCGCGGCGATCCTCTTTGGAATGATCGTTCTGGTTCTGGCCCTGCATTTCCGCCGGGTCTGGCTGGACTATAAAGAAAGAAAGACGGACGAATGGCAGACCAGTCACGCATCAACGAGCTTTCCCGCCATCCTGTCGCGCCGCAGAAACTATATATTGACGGAGCGTGGCAAGAGGCTGAGGGCGAAGCGCAAGACGTTCTCTCGCCGATTGACGGACAAAGACTGACCACGATCGCACGGGCGTCCGCAGCAGATGTGGACCGGGCGGTTGCGGCGGCACGGCGGGCGTTTGACGACGGGCGTTGGTCGCGGGCAGCGCCTGCGCATCGCAAGAAGGTCCTGCATAAGCTGGCCGATTTGATCGAGGCCAACGCGCTGGAACTGGCGGTTCTTGGCGTGCGCGATAACGGGACCGAGATCGGCATGGCCCTGAAGGCCGAGCCGGGATCGGCGGCGGGCACCTTCCGCTACTACGCCGAGGCTTTGGACAAAGTGTATGGCGAGATTGCCCCGACCGCGCCCGGCATCTTGGGCCTTGTCCACCGGGAACCCGTGGGCGTTGTCGGCGCGATTGTCCCGTGGAACTTCCCGTTGATGATCGGCGCGTGGAAACTGGCCCCGGCGTTGGCGGCGGGGAACTCGATCGTGTTGAAACCGGCCGAAACCGCGTCGCTGTCGCTTCTGAAACTCGCCGAGCTGGCTGCCGAGGCTGGACTGCCGGATGGCGTGTTGAACGTCGTCACCGGGGCAGGGTCCGTCACCGGCGAGGCGCTGGCCCTGTCGATGGACGTTGACGTTCTGGTTTTCACAGGCTCGGGCGGGGTCGGGCGGCGGCTGTTGGAATACTCGGCGCGCTCGAACCTGAAACGCTGCTATCTGGAGCTGGGCGGCAAGTCCCCCAACGTGGTCTTCGCGGATGCGCCGGATTTGGAGCAAGCGGCCAAGGTCTCAGCTGCTGGGATCTTCCGCAACGCAGGGCAAGTTTGCGTCGCGGGTTCGCGCCTGTTGGTCGAAGAGAGTATCCATGACGAGTTTGTCAACGCCCTGTCTCGTCATGCGGCGGCGATGAAGGTGGGCAACCCGCTGGACCTGACCACCAATATCGGCGCGGTGAACAACCTGACGCAGTTGGAAGGCAACCTGAACTTCGTGACGAAAGCCGTGGAAGAGGGCGCCGAGATCGCACTTGGCGGCGCCCGCATCATGCAAGACACCGGCGGATACTTCATGGAGCCGACCGTGCTGAAAGGCGTGAAGCCGCAAGACAACGTGGCCCAGAACGAGGTCTTCGGCCCGGTGCTGGCGGTCACACCGTTTAAGTCGGATGCGGAAGCCGTCGCCATCGCCAACTCGACAAAATTCGGTTTGGCCGCGGGGGTTTGGACCTCGAACCTCAGCCGCGCACATACCATGGTGCGCGACATTCAGGCGGGCGTCGTGCATGTGAACACCTATGGCGGAGCCGACGGCACCGTTCCCTTGGGCGGCGTCAAGCAATCGGGCAACGGCCATGACAAGTCGATGCACGCCTTCGACAAGTATTTCGACCTCAAGACAGCATGGATGCAGCTATGAGCGATAAGACAATTCTGGTCGTCGGGACCTATGACACCAAAGATGACGAGCTGAACTATATCGCCGATGTGATCCGGGCGCAGGGCGGAGGTGTCGCCACGATGGACATCTCGGTTCTGGGGGATCCCAGCGCGCCGTGTGATTACTCGAAGCATGACGTGGCCGAGGCTGGTGGGTCGTCGATCCAAGCCGCCATCGACAGCGGGGATGAAAACACCGCCATGCAGATCATGGCGCAGGGCTCGGCCGCTTTGGCGTTGAAACTCTACCGAGAAAGCGTGTTCGACGGGCTGATCGTGCTGGGCGGCACGATGGGCACGGACGCGGCGCTGGACCTGTGTCAGGCGCTGCCGATTGGGGTGCCGAAATACGTTGTATCTACGGTTAGCTTCTCGCCCTTGATCCCGCCAGAACGTCTGCCTGCGGACGTGCAGATGATCCTTTGGGCCGGGGGCCTCTACGGGCTGAACTCGATCTGCAAGGCATCGCTGTCTCAGGCGGCGGGCGCCGTGCTGGGTGCGGCCCGCGCGGTCGAGAAACCGGATTTCCAAAAACCACTCATCGGCATGACCAGCTTCGGCAAAACCGTGCTGCGCTATATGGTCAGCCTGAAACCTGCACTGGAAGAACGCGGGTTCGAGGTCGCTGTGTTTCACGCCACCGGCATGGGCGGGCGCGCGTTTGAAAGCCTGGCGGGCGAGGGCGCATTTGCTGCGGTTCTGGACTTTGCCCCGCAGGAACTGGGCAATCACATTATGGGGTCGACCATTTCCGCCGGGCCTGACCGGATGACCAACGCAGGAGCATCAGGCACGCCGCAGATGGTGTCGATCGGCTGCTACGATCTGGTGGATTTCATCGGCTGGCAGGACATTCCGCCGAAACTGGCCGGCCAAGAGGTGCATGCACATAACCGCCTGCTGTCCTCGGTCATGATGACCCCGGTTCAACGGCGCGAGATGGCGCGGGCCATGTGCACGCAATTGGCAGGTGCGAAAGGTCCGGTGAACCTGATCCTGCCGCTTGAGGGTGGCAATGAATGGGACCGTCCCGGTGGCCCGCTGCATGACGCGGACGGGCTTGCTGCCTTCATCGACGAAATCCGCACCCACTGCCCCGACAACGTGACGCTGATCGAACTGGACAGCCATATCAACGACGCCGCATTTTCGGACCGCGTATTGGCGGAGTTCGATGCGTGGGTGGCGGCAGGCACAATCACCCCCTGAGACAACTTGTTGCACCCGCAATGATTTGCAATCTAGGCGCGACGGGTATTTATTGTCGGTGTTAAGGAGTGAACATGCCACACCTGTCTTTCGAATTCAGCAACGGGCTGGGCCAGCACGCGGATCTTTCCGCTTTGGCCGAAACCATGCGCACGGCTTTGGTTGCCACGGGCAAATGCCCCATTGGCGGCATCCGCGTGCGTGGGTTCGAGGCTGACATCGACGCCATTGGCGATGGGGCAGGCGGGTATCACTTCCTGGATATGATCCTCAGACTTGGGCAGGGACGGGACGAGGCCACGCGCGAGGCCATCGCCGACACCCTATACAGCGCGGTTGAGGACGCGCTGCGCCCGCAGATGGGCGACACGCCCTTCATTCTCAGTCTTGAGGTTCAGGAAATCGAAACCCGCTTCAGCCGGAAAGGTTGGAGCACGATCCACGCGGCCATCCGCGAAAGGACTGACAATGATGAAGAAACTCGATCGCGCCCTGCCTCTGGCACTTCTCCACGCCCGTGAGGCGACCCTCAAACCTTTCCGACAGGAACTCGACGACATCGGCCTGACAGTGCAGCAATGGCGTGTGGTGCGCGTGCTGGCCGAAGGCAAACCCTGCTGCGCCACCGAACTGGCCGAACGCTGCGTCCTGATGCCGCCCAGCCTGTCGCGCATCCTGAAAACCCTGACCGAACGTGGCTTGATCGAGCGTGTTGCAGACACCGACGCCCGCCGCCGCCGCGTACAAATCACCGAGGCAGGTCGGGCAAAGTACCTTGCCATGTCGCAAAAGGCTGCCGGGATCTATGAGGATCTGGAAGACAAGTTCGGGACCGAGAAGATGGAAACGCTTCTGGATCTGTTGAACGAACTTTACGACGTCGCCCGCGCTGCCTGATCGGCGTGTCACGTAACGGCGTTGTTGCATGGGGGCTTGCTGCGACCTACCCATAGGTAAGCAATGAACGAGGCCCCCCAATGTCGAATACTGACGCCCCCGAAGGCAACATCATCCTGCGCACGCTTGCCATGCCCAAGGACACCAACGTGGCCGGAGACATCTTCGGCGGCTGGGTGCTGTCCCAGATGGACATCGCGGGTGGCGTGCTGGCGGCGGAATACGCAGGCGGGCGCGTGGCCACCGTGGCGGTGGACGCGATGAAATTCATCTCGCCAGTTAAAGTGGGCGACGTCTTGTGCCTGTACGGCGAGGTCACACGGGTCGGAACCACCTCAATGTCTGTGACGCTCGAGGCATGGTCGGAACGCGATCGTGGCCGGTCCAAGCACAAAGTGACCGAGGGCGTGTTCGTCTTCGTCTCACTGGATGATGACGGCACCCCGGTCCCGGTGACGAAAGACTAGACGGCTGGCCCGTGCTGCCTGCGGTCCACCTGCAGCATGCCAAAGCGATTGGCTGTCACGGTGAATAGGTCGCCATAGTTCAGCGGCGGTTCTCCGCCCGCGCCGAGGGCCTCCCAAATCTCGCGCAGATTGCCCTTGTTGCCGACCCAAACCACGGTTTTTCCGGCGGACGCGGTGAGCAACCGCTCGGCCATACCGTTGGCGGGTAACCGGTTGATCGGCAGATCGCGGTCCGTGGCCAACGGCTGGGCCGTGTCCAGATTGCGCTGCACGCTTGGGGCGTATATCGCGTCGACATGGACCCCATCCAGCGCGCCCACCAAAGCTTGCGCCCGCGCGCGCCCGATCGCATTCAGATTTTCCCCGGTGCGATCCCCATGCCGCACGATGATCAGCGTTGTATTCGGCGCAAGCCCGAGCACACCCGGACGCGCACATGCCGTCAAAACCCCAGCGCCCGTCAGCGCCAGAAAAACCCTTCTTTTCATAATGTTTCCCCTCTTCTTAATAGGGGAAGCTTAGCAAGGGGTGGGGGATGTGGCTAGGTTTTGGGGTAAGGGCAGATAATGGCGACGTCCCGTCCGGCCGATAGGCCAGACAACGCCCCGCTGATCGGCAGGTGATTGCTTGCAATCGCCGCGAGATGACCCTCCCCGGTCATCTAAGGAAAGGCATCAGTTACTAGATCTCAAGCTAGTAGGGTTTTCGTGGGTTTCCAAATGTACCTAACCTTAACGGTTCACCATTGATCAAAATCCATCAAACTACCCACAAAAATGAAATTTTCATTTGGAATATCTTTGTTTCGAATGCGCTTTCTCCAATCCTCAATGCACTTACCTTCGTCTTCTGGCATCCTTGAGGCAACTCTAATCACTACATGATCGTCAGTATTTGAAAGTAGGTTATTTAGATGTAGGTCCATCCCGCCATAACCAAAAAGAGTCACTTCTGTAGGCTCGCATAAAATGGTATCGAGTTCCTTCCAGTAGGCACTTAGAATGGGGGAGGAACGAATTGCACCCGGTTTGCTTTTTGCATGAGTTAGAACCAAATGAGTTTTTTCAGAGCCTCGGTAGCTGCCCAAATCTGCTCTAGTTAGCTTCTGATCAATACCATTTCGGGTGACAAAAAGTGGTGAGCCGTGCAGATGGAGAAACCAACCTTCGTTTTGCGAATTAAAGTAGCCTTGATGTTTTTCAAAATCAAAACTCTTAAAAAAGCCATCGCGCAAAAGGTGATCGCTCGCGATATCGTATCCGACGTAAGCGTCATACAGGAGATCATCATAGTTTAGTGTCGCGATATGTGGTCTGTGTTCACGCACAAACTCTCTGAAACGGTTTGCGAAAACTTCGGGTAAGTATTTGTTTTGGTCATGAAATTGCGACGCAGCGTGGTGAAAGTAGCGACGCACGGCACGCGGAAACTCTACACCTTCACCAGTTAACCACCCCTCATCGTAGTTCGTTCTTTCCTGAAATACTGCGATGAGATCGCAGGCATCAACGACGCGTTGAAGATCTCTCAGCTGCTCCTCAGAAGTAGGTGCTTCAGCTTCGTTCTCAATCAGTTCATCATCGAGGCAACTATTGATCAGCTGGCGCTGTTGCGCACTCAACGGACCTTCCTCTCCCCAAGAAGTCTTGAGCGCGCGATCAAGGCAATAGAAATCGTTGTCAAATGATCGTCCAAGCCCGTTCCCAAAAATATAGAGCTTTTTCATGATATTCCTTTTTAAGAATGTAGCACTCCTGAAAGTTGAATATCTGTCATTGTTGGCATGGTAAAGGTGAAACGTAACTAGTCCCTGTAAACAAAAAACGGCCCCCGAAGGGGCCGTTCTCTTATCTCGTAAACTTCTTATGCTTCAAGCGCTTGGGCTCCAGTGCGTCCGGTCCCAGCCTGCGCTTCTTGTCCTCTTCGTAGTCCTCGAAGTTGCCTTCGAACCATTCCACATGGGCGTCGCCTTCGAAGGCGAGGATGTGGGTACAGATACGGTCAAGGAAGAAGCGGTCGTGCGAGATGACGACGGCGCAGCCGGCAAAGTCGACCAGTGCGTCTTCCAGCGCACGCAAGGTTTCCACGTCCAAATCGTTGGTCGGTTCGTCGAGGAGGAGCACGTTGCCGCCCTCTTTCAACAGACGTGCCATGTGGACGCGGTTGCGTTCACCGCCCGACAGCAGGTTCAGCTTCTTCTGCTGATCGCCGCCTTTAAAGTTGAAGCTGGAACAATAGGCGCGGGAGTTCACCTGCGCGTCGCCCAGTTCGATGATCTCGGCCCCGCCGGAAATGGCTTCCCAAACGGTGTCATTGTCATTCAGGTCATCACGCGACTGGTCCACATAGGACAGTTTCACGGTGTCGCCGAGTTCCACGGTGCCTTCGTCGGGTTGTTCCTGACCGGTCAGCATTTTGAACAGGGTCGATTTACCCGCGCCGTTCGGGCCGATCACACCGACGATGCCGCCGGGGGGCAGCGAGAAGTCGAGGTTCTCGATCAGCAGCTTGTCACCCATGTGCTTCTTCAGGCCAGTGACCTCGATCACCTTGCCGCCAAGGCGGGGGCCGTTCGGGATGACGATCTGGGCGCGACCGACTTTGTCTCGTTCGGACTGGTTGGCGAGCTCGTTATAGGCGGCGATACGGGCCTTGGATTTGGCCTGACGGGCTTTCTGGCCCTGACGCATCCATTCCAGCTCGCGTTCCAACGTTTTCTGCTTGGATTTGTCTTCGCGGGCTTCTTGCTCCAGCCGTTTGGCTTTCTGTTCCAGCCATGCCGAGTAGTTGCCTTCGTAGGGGATGCCGCGGCCACGGTCGAGTTCAAGGATCCAGCCGGTGATGTCATCCAGGAAGTAACGGTCGTGGGTAACGATCAGGATGGTGCCTTTGTAGTCGATCAGGTGCTGTTGCAGCCATGCGATGGTCTCGGCGTCCAAGTGGTTGGTCGGTTCGTCGAGAAGCAGCATGTCAGGCGCTTCCAACAGTAGCTTGCACAGCGCGACGCGGCGTTTCTCACCACCCGAGAGGGTCGTGACGTCGGCGTCATCGGGGGGGCAGCGCAGGGCCTCCATCGAGACGTCGATCTGCGCGTCCAGATCCCAGAGGTTCTGGGCGTCGATCTCGTCCTGCAGCTTTGCCATCTCCTCGGCGGTTTCGTCCGAGTAGTTCATGGCGAGCTCGTTATAACGCTCGAGGATGGCTTTTTTTTCGGCCACGCCCTGCATGACATTGCCGCGCACATCCAGCGACGGGTCCAGTTCGGGCTCCTGCGGCAGATAGCCGACTTTGGCGCCTTCGGCGGCCCAAGCTTCGCCGGTAAAATCCTTGTCGATGCCCGCCATGATGCGCATCAACGTCGATTTACCGGTGCCGTTTACACCGACTACACCGATCTTTACGCCCGGCAGGAAGCTAAGGCGGATGTCTTCGAAGCATTTCTTGCCACCGGGATAGGTCTTGGAAACACCATCCATGTGGTAGACATATTGATAAGCGGCCATGTTGCGCGTCCTCGTGTTTGACTTCCGGTTGTCTTAGCCAGACAAAGGGGGCAGGGCAATCCCGAAGGAGACGTTATGACCTATCAACCCGCCGAAGATCGCTATGAAAAGATGGAGTATCGGCGCTGTGGGGCATCCGGGCTGAAGCTGCCAGCGATCAGCTTGGGGCTGTGGCACAATTTCGGGCATGACTTTCCGCATTCCAACAAGCAGGCAATTTGCCGGACGGCGTTTGACCATGGGATCACGCATTTTGACTTGGCCAACAATTACGGCCCACCCGCAGGCAGTGCAGAAGAGGCCTTTGGAGAGATCTTGCGCAGTGATTTCGCGGGGCTGCGTGACGAGCTGATCATCAGCTCCAAGGCCGGATATGACATGTGGCCTGGGCCGTATGGTGAATGGGGTAGCCGGAAATACTTGATCGCGTCCTGTGACCAAAGTCTGAAGCGCATGGGGGTGGACTATGTGGATATCTTCTATAGCCACCGGTTTGACCCGGACACCCCGCTTGAGGAAACCATGGGTGCGCTGGATCACATCGTGCGCTCGGGGCGGGCGCTTTATGTTGGGATTTCAAGCTATAACAGCCAGCGCACACGCGAGGCCGTGGCGATCTTGAAGGATTTGGGTACGCCCTGCCTGATCCATCAGCCAAGTTACAATATGTTGAACCGTTGGGTCGAGCGTGACGGGTTGAAGGATACCTTGACCGAGCTTGGCATTGGCTCGATCGCCTTCACGCCATTGGCTCAGGGATTGCTGACTGGCAAGTACCTGCGGGGAATTCCGGCAGATAGCCGCGCCAGCCAAGGGAAGTCTTTGGCCCCTGATCTGGTGTCCGAAAAGGTCATTGAAAACCTGCGCGCGTTGGCGGCAATAGCCGAACGCCGCGGGCAGACACTGGCGCAGATGGCTTTGGCGTGGGTTCTGCGTGATGGTGGGATCACGTCCGCCCTGATTGGCGCGTCCCGCCCTGAGCAGGTTGTGGATTGCGCAGGTGCCGTTTCGCGTTTGGATTTTAACGACGAAGAACTGGCCGAGATCGATGCCTACACCGATGAAGAGACCGCGAACCTCTGGGCTGCGTCGTCAGAAACTGACTGAGTTATTTAAGCTGTGATGCGTCATAACTTTCCATATGCACGCCCCGGTCAGGTGATTGGTCTATTGGGTGGATCCTTTGATCCGGCCCACGAGGGGCACGTGCACATCTCGCGTGAGGCGCTGAAGCGGTTCGGGCTGGATCAGGTGTGGTGGTTGGTGACACCGGGCAATCCGTTGAAGGCTCATGGGCCCGCGCCGCTGGAGCAGCGTCTAGACCATGCGCGAGACGTGATGCAGCATCCGCGCGTGAAGGTCACTGAGATCGAGGCACATACCGGAACGCGCTATACGGCGGAAACGCTGGAGGCGCTGATTGCACTTTATCCGGGTGTACATTTCGTCTGGCTAATGGGCGCCGACAATCTGGCGGATTTCCATCGCTGGGAACGGTGGGACTGGATCATGTCGCACGTGCCGATTGGCATCTTGGCCCGACCGGGGGATCGCGGCGCGGCGCGTGTGTCTAAGGCGGCACGCCGGTTTCGCGCGGCGCAGTTCACTGGGCGGCAGGCCGCGAAACTGCGGGTGTCCGAGGCGCCAGCGTGGTCTTTGGTGAATGTGCCTATGGTGGATGTTTCGTCTTCCCAGATCCGGGCACGTGGGGACTGGTAAACCTGTCAGAAAGATTGTGCTGATCAGCAGGTTTCCGACTTGATTGCGCGAATGCCAGCGGGTTAACTCGCCCCATGACGAACCCTTTTTCAAGACGCGCATTTTTGGCGGGACTGGGGGCTGGGGTAGGGATGCCTGCCTTCGCCAACGCGCCTGCGACGTCGCTTTTCCCAGTGCCTAAGCCGGGCGATTACGCCAAGCGAGGTCTGCCATCGGTCGCTGCTTTGGTGGCCGATGCCGGGCTGGGCGGGAAGATTGGCTTCGTGGTGGCGGACGCGCGTACAGGCGAGGTGCTCGAGGTTCACAACCCTGTGCTGCCTTTGCCGCCTGCCAGTGTTGCGAAAGCGATCACGGGGGCCTATGCCCTATCGGTCCTTGGTGCGGAGCACCGTTTTCAAACGCGCCTGCTGGCGACTGGACCTGTGCAAGAAGGCATTATCCAAGGCGACCTGATCCTTGTGGGCGGCGCGGATCCCACGCTGGACACCGATGCACTGTCACAGATGGCAAAAGACCTGCGCGCGCTGGGCGTGAGCGGGATCACCGGTAAGTTTCATGTGAACGGCGCGTATCTGCCCTATCAGCGGGTGATTGATCCGGGGCAGCCGGATCATCTAGGATACAACCCCTCGATCTCGGGGCTGAACCTGAACTTCAACCGTGTGCATTTTGAATGGAAGCGCGAGGGGCAGAGCTGGGCTGTTGCGATGGATGCGCGGTCCGAGACTCTGCGACCTGCGGTGAAAGTCGCGCGGATGGAGGTCGTGGACAGGACGTCTCCGATTTTCACTTATAAGGACGCGGCGGGCATCGACAGTTGGACGGTTGCTCAGGCGGCCTTGGGTAAGGGCGGATCGCGTTGGTTGCCGGTTCGGCGGCCGGACATCTACACCGGTGAGGTCTTTCAGGTTCTGGCGCGCGGGCAGGGGGTGAAGCTGCCCCGCCCTCTGGCGCAAAATGGAGCAGCTGAGGGCGACGTTCTGGTGTCGCACGCCTCGGCCCCGGTCGCCGAGATCGTGCAGGGCATGCTGAAATACTCGACCAACCTGACGGCGGAAGTGGTCGGCATGGCGGCGAGTGTCGAGGCGGGTGGAGCGCCTGCGGATTTGGCAGGCTCGGCGGATCAGATGTCAGACTGGGCGCAGGACGCGTTAGGCACGCGGCGGCTGAGATTTGCGGATCATAGCGGGTTGAGCGACCAGTCCATCGTGACAGCGCGCGATATGGTGCGTGCGCTGGTCACGCTGTCTCCGGATGGCGATCTTGCGCCGCTTCTGAAAAACATCCCGCCCAAGTCCGAGCTATTGCCTGAAGGCGGAACCCACGCGATCCGTGCCAAGACCGGGACGCTGAACTTCGTGTCGGCGCTGGCGGGCTATGTCACCGTGCCCAACGGGCGCGAGCTGGCGTTTGCGATTTTCACGGCAGATATGGAGCGGAGGGGGGCCATTCCGAAAGCGTTCCGGGAACGTCCAAAGGGCGCACGCGGATGGAGCCGCCGGTCGCGACGTTTGCAACATGATCTGATTGCGCGCTGGTCGGTGCTGTTCGGGACATAAAAAAGGGGCCGTGTGGCCCCTTTTGTGTTTGCTAGCAGCAGCCTTATTCGGGCTTCGGCGGCATATTCACCGCGATTTTCGAGGCCGGGCGGTCGGCGCTCATGGCGTACCAACGCTGTACGTTTGCGTAGCTATCAAGCTCCAGCGCGTCGCCCGCGTTATAGCCGGTCAACAGCACGCGAACCCAAGGCCAGATGGCGATGTCCGCGATCGAATACTCGTCTCCGGCCACGACATCGCGCCCGTCCAGACGCTTGTCCAGAACGCTTAGAAGTCGCTTTGCTTCCGCGCGGTAGCGTTCCAGCGGGCGCTTGTCTTCGAAATCTTTCCCACCGGCGGCATAGAAGAAGCCGAACTGGCCCAACATGGGGCCAAAGCCGCCCATCTGCCACATCAGCCACTGGATGGCCTCAGCGCGTTTTACCGGATCAGAGGGTAAGAACTTTCCTGATTTTTCAGCAAGATAGATCAGGATCGCGCCGGTCTCCCACAGTGGTAGGGGTTTGCCGTCCGGTCCGTTGGGATCAATGATCGCGGGGATCTTGTTGTTTGGGTTGAGCGACAAGTATTCTGGAGTGAACTGGTCGCCATCCATGATCGAGATGCGGTGCGCTTCGTAGGGCAGGCCGGTCTCTTCCAGCATGGTCGAAGCCTTGATGCCGTTGGGGGTGGGCAGCGAGTAAAGCTGGATGGCGTCGGGCCGGGTGGCGGGCCAACGCTCGGTAATCTTGAAGTCTTGCAACATGGGGTGTCCTAGAAAGTAGAACCTTGAATGTGGCCGCGGTATCGGCGCGCGCTCAAGGGACTGCGTGTGTAGCTGAGCCCGAATATGGGGCGGCAGGGTGGCAGCTTCAAGGTTCGGCATGATCACGGGCGTGTGGTGTCCTTTCGGACACGGTGGGGAAAACAAAAAAGGGGCCAAGGGGCCCCTTTCGTGTTGGTCAAAAACCTAGTTAGCTTACAGCGTCATGTGACGGGCGCGGGCGCCGCGTTCGATGGCGGCGGCGTGTAAGCGGTCGATGCTCAGTTCGTACCGGATCTCCTCCAGAATACGAAGTTCTGGGCCTTGCAGCACACCATCGGCAGCAGCCACGTCGCAGGCCAGCGCATAGGCGGTTTCCCACAGGTTTTCCGGCAGGTTGTCCCGCACGAGGCCAAATAGCGCGTCCAGACCATCCTCGACCGCGAACAGGTCGAACACAGTTTGCGAGACGGTTTTGAACCGGTCGGGATCATAGGTCGCGAAGACCGGAAGGTGATTGACGATCCGTTCGATGGTCAAAAGCTCGGCTGACGTAATTTCTTCGTCCGATGCAGAAACGGCCATCATCACGGCAATCAGACTGTCCTGAGGGGTCAGGGAATGGGGAATATCTTGCACTTGGATTTGCTCCTCTGTTGCGGTGCAGAATATTGACCCCGCGTGCCCTTCGCAATAGGGAGTGCACAACGCGCAAGATGCGCGAGATGAAAGGAAAGCACATGTCCGAAATGCGTGACGCCGCGATGAGTTCGAAAGCCTGGCCCTTTGAAGAGGCGCGCCGGGTGCTCAAACGTTACCAGAAGGGCGCGCCGGATAAGGGATACGTGCTGTTTGAAACGGGCTATGGTCCGTCGGGTCTGCCCCATATCGGCACCTTCGGCGAGGTCGCGCGCACCACAATGATCCAGCGCGCTTTCGAGGTGATTTCCGACATTCCGACCAAGTTGGTCTGCTTCTCGGACGATCTGGACGGCATGCGAAAAGTGCCGGGCAACGTCCCGAATTCGGAAAGCCTGCATGACCACCTGCAAAAGCCGCTGACCAGTGTGCCGGATCCGTTTGGGACGCATGAAAGCTTTGGCCACCACAACAACGCCATGCTGCGTCGGTTCCTGGACACGTTCGGGTTTGAGTACGAGTTCTACTCGGCCACCGAATTCTATGGCTCGGGCCAGTTCGACGAGGTGCTGAAGCGCGCGGTCGAGAAATATGACGACATCATGGAGGTGATGCTGAAAAGCCTGCGTGAAGAGCGTCGCCAGACCTATTCGATCTTCCTGCCCATTCACCCTGAAACCGGTCGTGTCCTTTACGTCCCGATGAAAGAGGTGAACGCCGAAAATCACACCATCACCTTCGATGACGAGGATGGCAAAGAGTGGACGTTGCCCGTCACCGGCGGCAACGTGAAGCTGCAGTGGAAGCCAGACTTTGGCGCGCGCTGGGCCGCGCTGGAAGTTGACTTCGAGATGTACGGCAAGGACCACTCCACCAACACGCCGATCTATGACAAGATCTGCCGCATTCTGGGCTGGCGTGCGCCCGAGCACTTTACCTATGAGCTGTTCTTGGATGAGAACGGTCAGAAGATCTCGAAAACCTCGGGCAATGGCGTGTCGATCGACGAATGGCTGACCTATGCCTCGACCGAGAGCTTGGCCTATTTCATGTTCCTGAAGCCCAAGACCGCGAAGCGGATGCATTTTGATGTGATCCCCAAGGCGATGGACGAATATCATCAACAGCTGAATGCCTACCACAAGCAGGACCTGAAGCAGCAGTTGAACAACCCGGTGTGGCACATCCACGGCGGCGACGTGCCTGTGTCGAACATGGTCGTTCCGTTCTCGATGCTGCTCAATCTGGCGTCTGTGGCCTCGGCCCATGACAAGGCGCAGCTGTGGGGCTTCATTCAGCGCTATGCGCCGGACGCGACGCCCGAGACGCACCCGGATCTGGATGCGGCGGCAGGCTATGCCGTCAAGTACTATGAAGACTTCGTAGAGCCTGCGAAGGTCTTCCGCCTGCCCACCGATCAAGAGCGTGGCGCGCTGGAAGAACTGGCGAAAGCACTGCGCGATGGCGACGTGGCGCTGGATGCGATTGCCCGCAAGAACGAGATGATGGGCAACGACGACCCGCTGCCTGCGGTCGATTTCCACTCGGATGAGTTCCTGCAATCGGTGGTCTTCGCGCTGGGCAAGCTGCACGGGTTCGAGAACCTGCGTGATTGGTTCAAGGCGCTGTATGAAGTGCTGCTGGGCGCCAGCCAAGGTCCGCGCTTCGGTGGGTTTGCAGCCCTTTACGGTGCCGAGGAAACGGCTGCCCTGATCGACAAAGCGTTGGCCGGAGAGCTGGTGAAGTAAGGCCAGCAAGGCATTGAAATACAAGACGGCGTCCGAGTGATCGGGCGCCGTTTTTCGTTCCGCTCCCCGCGCAACGCTCGCCTGTCTTAACGCCCGTTAACACCTGACGCTTACCCCTTTTGACGTTTCTCGCCCCGTCCTGCGCGCCCCAACGCGTCTGCGCGGGGCCTTGCGTGGATATCGACCGGAAAGGGAACCTGATGAACAAGGCGATTACCGAAGGGGTGGTGTTCATGCCGCCTGAATTTGAGGATGGGCTAGATGTTTGGTCAAGCGAGGACGGCACCCCCGGCAGTCTGACCTATGACGGGGCAGGCAATGCGGCGATTGTTCCGGCGGATCAGGATTTCGATAGCTGTCTGGAGCTGTTCAAGGACCAGAATACGCAGACGCTGCGCTATATGGGCCAGACCCCGTTCGAGCAGGGCTGTTATCTGCGGGTGCGTGCACGGGTCAAGGCGATCTCGGGCCCGCTGCCATCGGTACGCATTGCGACGCGTCCCAGCCTGACGGGCGGTGGCCACGCCACCGGCTATGTCGAAACCGGGCCCGAGGTGGCTTTGACGTCATATGGTGAGGTGGTCGAGGTCTCGGCCATCATCGGGTCGGGCAGCCGGTCGAGCGTCGATATGGTCTGGGGCGAAGACGTCGCCTATGCCCATGTGGGTCTGGATTTGACCGGGTCGAATGGTGCGGCAGTGCGCATTGACGACATCATCGTCGAGGACGTGACCGGCGCCTATCTGCGCGACATGATGGATTGGGTCGATGTGCGCGATTTTGGGGCCGTTGGGGACGGCGTCACCGATGACCGTGCGGCGTTTCAGGCGGCTGATGCAGCTGCCGGTGGGCGTACCCTGCTGGTTCCTGAAGGGGTCTTTTATATCGGTGGGAATCTGACTCTGCACACGGACATTCGCTTTGAAGGCACGATGACGATGCCGGACAATGTGTATCTGTCCATGACGCGCAGTTTCGACCTGCCCAACTATATCGACGCGTTCGGCAGCGAGCTTCTGGGCTTCCGCAAGGCGTTTCAGGCGCTGCTGCACTATGCCGACCACAAGGTTCTGGACTTGGGCGGACGCCGCATCGATGTGACCGAGCCGATCGACATGCAGGCGGCCTATGCGACGTCGGACACGTTCCTGATCCGGCGCGCGATCCGCAATGGCCAGTTCTACGTCATCGGGGGATCGGCTTGGGATGACGAGGTGACGACCTCGGCTGCGCAGTATAGTCCGGCCAATCCGATGAAGCTGACCAACGTTCCGGGGATCTCGGCGATCCAACCCGGTTCAATCGTGACCGGCAATGGTGTCGGGCGCGAGGTCTATGTGAAATCCGTCAATGTCAGCGCCTCTGAACTTGAACTGAGCCGCCCGCTTTGGGGGGCGGACCCCAACCAGACCTATACGTTTACCCGTCACAAATACGTGCTGGATTTCGGTGGATTTGCCGAGCTGCGCCGCCTGAACATGATCGAGATCGAGTTCCAGTGTAACTCGCAAGCCTCGGCGGTGATGCTGGCGAAGAACGGCGAGAATATGGTATTCCAGGACTGCCACTTCATCAAGCCGAAGAACCACGGGATCAGCTCGATCGGACGGGCATGTCAGGGGCTGCAGGTAGACCGCTGCCAGTTCATCTCGGCCGAACAAAGCATGGCCGCGACAGACCGTGTGTCGGTGGCGCTGAATGTGAATGCCAACGACTCGAAGATCCGCGATACGCAGTTCCAGCGCATGGGGACGTCGATGGTGATGTATGGCTCGGGCCATGTCATTCAGGGCAACCATATGTATCAGGGCGATGAAGTCACGGATGGTCCGCGTGTGGCGGGGCTTGTGTTTACGCTGGAGAACAACAAGACCGTGCTGACCGGCAACTATATCGACAACTGCATGATCGAGTGGAACAACGAGCACGACTCGGAGCCTGATTTCAGCAGCGAATATGCGTTCGGGGGGATGACCATCACCGACAACATCTTTACCGCGAATGATGTTGCGTCGTGGTTTACCTGGATCATGATTAAGCCGTTTGGGACTGGCCACTACCTGTCGGGCCTGCATGTCACTAACAACACCTTCCGGTCGTTGAACGGACGTATTGACCGGGTCGAAGGCGTGTCGACCACGCATGGGACGCTGAACGGGTGGAGCATGCGCGACGTGACCTTCAAGGATAATGCCTTCGTCGGCGTCGATCAGCGGACGATCTCGCCCGTGACGCTTGAGTTCAACCAAAATACCGAAGCCAGCACATGGAACTTGGATGGCTCGGCTTACTTCCCGTTTGGCGGTAATGCGCGGACGGTCAGTTCCGTGGTGATCGAAGGCGATCTGCGCGACAGTTCCAACAATCAAGTCTGGGACAATCCGCATGTTCTGGTGAACCAAGGAGCCGGTGCGAAACTGGCGCAGTTGAAATGGTCCAAGCCAGTGCGTGGCACAGCTCATGTGACCCTGCGTACGGACAAGCCTGTTTAATATGCTTCAGAAAGGGCCCGCCAATTGGTGGGCCCATTTTCGACAATTTTCGAGGGAAATGCTTCAACATCTTCAATTTTCTTGATGCTGATCAAGGCGCGATCTGGGCGGGTTTGTTAGAGGCAAATCGGACAATCAAGGAGAGATGCGAATGACTGCGACCCAGACCCGTAATAGTGCGCCGAAAACTGCTGCAAAGGCGGCCTCGAAGCCTGCAGAGGCGCCCAAGACCGAGCCCAAACCGTTCCCTAAGGTAAGCGCAGATCAGATCCGCGAGACCTTTGAAAACGGCAAATACCCCTATGACACAAAGCTGGGTCGTAAGGAATACGAAGCCGAGAAAGCACGCCTGCAGGCCGAGCTTTTGAAAGTGCAGCGCTGGGTTGGTGAAACGGGTCAGAAATTCGTGCTTCTGTTCGAAGGTCGTGACGCGGCCGGCAAGGGCGGCACGATCAAACGCTTTATGGAACATCTCAACCCGCGCGAAGCCCGCGTTGTTGCACTGAACAAGCCCACCGACGAAGAGCGCGGCCAGTGGTTCTATCAGCGCTATATCAGCCAGCTGCCGACCGAGGGCGAAATGGTTTTCTATGACCGCTCGTGGTACAACCGCGCAGGCGTTGAACGCGTGATGGGCTTTTGTTCCCCCAGCGAATATCTTGAGTTCATGCGCCAGACGCCCGAATACGAACGCATGCTGACGCGCTCGGGCATTCGCCTGTACAAATACTGGTTCTCGGTCACCCGTGAAGAGCAGAAGCGCCGCTTTGACAGCCGCAAGGACGACCCGTTGAAGCGCTGGAAGCTGAGCCCTGTTGATGTGGCATCGCTCTCGAAATGGGACGACTACACGGAAGCTAAAGAGGCGATGTTCTTCTATACAGACACTGCCGATGCGCCGTGGACCATCATCAAGTCGAACGACAAAAAGCGTGCGCGCTTGGAGTGCATGCGCCACTTCCTGTCGACCATTGACTATCCGGACAAGGACTATGACTTGGTCCGTGCACCGGATCCGCTGATCGTGGGTCATGCCAGCCAGGTGATCCACAACGCGGACCATATTCTGGGCGCAAGCCTGCATCCGGATCAGCGTCGCGGCTGATCTGCCAGACAACACAGAACGACGGGGGCGCTTCGGCGCCCCTTTTTCATTCAATCTTTTGTTGAGGCGGGGTAGTCTGGAGAAAACAGATTTGCGCACGGACCCCGGAGCGCTTTTTATACAAGCAGCGCAGGTGATTTTATGCCCTATTCCAGACGTTTCCTTCTGGCCGGTTTGTCGGTTGTTTCTCTTGGGGCTTGCCAATCTGGAAGCGCAGTAAGCAGCGTTCCGCTTAGTGCGTCTGGTGGTATGCGTACAGTGCGCAATGCGCGGTTTGACGCGTGGGTGCCGGGTGCAAAGAAACGGATGATCGCGCGCGGGTTGCCTGCGTCCGCAGTCAACCGTGCCTTCCGCGATGTGGGGTATCTGCCCGGCGTGGTGGACCGCGACCGCAATCAGACCGAATTCGTGCGCTCGTTCGAGGACTATCTGGCTATCGCAGCTTCGGACGCGCGGATTGCAAAGGGGCGGGCGATGCTGTCCAGACATGCAGGCCTGCTGAACCGGCTTGAAGCCCGTTACGGCGTCGAGAAAGAGGTGATCGTCGCCGTCTGGGGTGTCGAAAGCCGCTATGGCGAACGGCGCGGCGATGTGCCGGTGATGTCCGCGCTGGCAACACTGGCGTTTGACGGGCGACGTGGTCGCTTCTTCGAAGGTCAGATGGCGGCCGCGATCAAGATCCTTGCACGCGGCGACGTCACGCCTGCGCGCATGGTGGGCAGTTGGGCAGGCGCAATGGGGCATACGCAGTTCATCCCCTCGTCCTATCTGGCCTATGCGGTGGATTTCCGCGGCGACGGCAAGGCGGATATCTGGTCAGATGATCCCACCGACGCGCTGGCCTCGACCGCCGCGTATCTTAGCCGGTCGGGCTGGAGGCGCGGGCAGCGATGGGGCGAAGAGATCACCGGGCGTTTGCCGTCGGGCAGGGGGCGCGTGGTCAAGCCTGCAGGTGACAGTGGCCCGGTGTTCGAAGTCTATCAAAACTACGCGGTTCTGGCCCGCTACAACAACGCGCAGAAATACATCATTGGCGTCGGGCATCTGTCTGACCGGTTGGTCGGACGCCCCGCGCTGCGTGCCTCGTTCGGACCAGATGAACACGGGTTGACGCTAGTGGATCGCAAGGCCCTGCAACGCGGGCTGATCCGCGCAGGCTTTGACACGGGCGAGGCCGATGGCGTCTTGGGCAAAAAGACCTTCGCCGCGATTGAGGCCTTCCAGAGGTCGCGCGGGCTTCGGGTGACTGGCACGCCATCGAATGCGTTGCTTGCAATGCTGCGATAGCGCCAACACTCTGTACTTGCCCCGCCGCACCACCCACAATAGAGGTGGGGAATGACACAGGTAATGACTCTCCCTCAGCACATGCGTGCAGTTCTGGTTCTGGGCACCCCGTTGGTGGCCTCACAGCTGGCGCAGTTTTCGGTGCAGATCACCGACACGATCATGCTGGGCTGGTACGGGGTCGAGGAACTGGCCGCCGTCACGCTGGCAGGCACATTCTTTTTCATTTTCCTGATTATGGGGGCAGGGCCGGGCTTTGCCCTGATGCCCATGGTGGCCGAGGCGGAAGAGGCCGGCGACGAGGTCCGCGTGCGGCGCCTGACCCGCATGGCTCTGTGGATTTCGGTTGGCTTTGCACTGGCCGTGCTGCCCCTGATGTGGATGTCTGCGCCGATCCTGCAGGCCATGGGGCAGGACGAAGTGCTCAGCCTGATTGCGCAGGACTATCTGCGGATCGCAGGCTTTGGCATGATCCCGTCTTTGATCGTGATGTCCTTGCGCAGCTACCTGTCCGCGCTGGAGCACGCACGCATTGTCCTGTGGGCGACGGTGATTGCGGCCGTGATGAATGCGGTCATCAACTATGCACTGATCTTCGGCAACTGGGGCGCGCCGGAACTGGGCGTACGTGGCGCGGCGATTGCTTCGGTCACGATCCAGATCGCAGCGGGGATCGTTCTGTGGATCTATGCCGCGCGCCTGAACCCGGAACAGGCCTTGTTCCAACGGCTTTGGAAACCAGATTGGGAGGCCTTGGTGGCACTCCTGAGACTGGGCATTCCCATCGGCATGACCACATTGGCCGAGGTGGGGATGTTTTCGGCCTCGACCATCGTTGTGGGACTGATCGGCACGCTCGAGCTCGCCGCGCACGGCATCGCGCTTCAGATCACGGCGCTGTTCTTCATGGTGCATCTGGGCCTGTCGATGACGGCGACGGTGCGCGCGGGCCGCGCCTTGGGCCGCCGGGACGAGCTGGGCCTACGCCGGGGCGCCCTGGCCGTAACGCTGGCCTCGGTCCTCTTCGGCGGGCTGACGGTCATCCTGTTCTTGGTCTTCCCGGCGCCGCTGATCCAGCTGTTCCTCGACCCGAACGAAGTCTTGCGCGATCAGATCGTCGTGCTTGGCACCTCGCTTCTTGTAGTCGCCGCTCTGTTTCAATTCGCAGACGGCGCACAGGCCATCGCCATGGGGCTTCTGCGCGGCGTGCAGGACACACGGGTGCCCATGATCATCGCCAGCCTCAGCTATTGGCTGGTCGGCATGGGGTCGTCCTATGTGCTGGGCATCACGCTGGGCTTTGGCGCTGTGGGTGTCTGGTGGGGGCTGCTGCTGGGCCTCGTTTGCGCCGGCGCCTTCATGTCGTGGCGCTTTTGGATGCAAAGCTCGCGCATTGGCGTACGAGGCTAAAGCACTTGGCGGCCAGCACCTCGCATTTTCTTGTTATAAATATCCTGGGGTGAGCCTCAACGAGGCGAGGGGCAAAGCCCCTTTTGCGCAGGCTATCCCTTGATCAGCCGATCCGCCTTTTTACGAACCAACATCGTGCGCAGATCGTGCATGGCCAGCAAAAGTGCGTCGGTCACCTGCTCCAGATCCTCATCCGAGGCGCGTGCCTGCGCCCAATGCGTCGTCAGGTTCAGGTGATCGACCGTGCGCAGGATGTCGTCAACTTCGCGCTGCTTCAGATGCGCTCGGCGCTGCTCCATCCACTCGGCAATCGCGGCATTGTCCTCGTCGGACAATTCGCGACCGCCTTGGGGTTTCACATCGCCGTTTTTGATGTTCAAAACCGCAATCTGGTCCAGCTCGATCCGGCGCTGCCGGTTTTCCGTATCCACCTTGAACACGAAAGCTCCGTTTTCACGGACACGGAAATAATAGTCAGGCAGGACAGCGGACATCTGGGACCTTTCGATTCGGAGCGCCTTCGGTTCTATACCAAAGACGCACAGAAATCCTGAATGCGGGTGCACGCTTCCTTCAGTGCCTCGTCCGACGTGGCATAGCTGACACGGAAGTTCGGCGACAGACCAAAGGCCGAGCCAAAGACCACGGCCACGCCTTTCTCTTCCAGAAGTGCCTTGGCGAAGGTTTCGTCGTCGTCGATCTTCACACCACCGGCCGAGGTTTTACCCAGACAGCCTTTGATCGAGGGGTAGACGTAAAACGCCCCATCCGGCACCGGGCATTCAATGCCTTCGGCCGCGTTCAACATCTCGACCACCAGATCGCGACGGCGCACGAACATTTTGTTGTTCTCGGCGATGAAATCCTGCGTCCCGTTCAGTGCTTCAACGGCGGCCCATTGGCTGACCGAACAGGGGTTCGAGGTCGACTGCGACTGGATCTTGCGCATGGCAGCGATCAGCGCGACCGGACCAGCGGCATAGCCGATCCGCCAGCCGGTCATGGCATAGGCTTTCGACACGCCGTTACAGGTCAGCGTGCGGTCATAAAGGCCGGGTTCGACTTCCGCCGGGGTGCAGAACTCGAAATCGTCATAGGCAAGGTGTTCATACATATCATCCGTCATCACCCAGACATGCGGGTGGCGCATCAGGACATCTGTCAGGGCCTTCAGTTCGTCACGAGAATAGCCTGCGCCCGTCGGGTTCGAAGGCGAGTTGAAAATCAGCCATTTGGTCTTCGGCGTAATCGCGGCCTCAAGCTGTTCCGGCGTCATGCGAAAGCCGGTCTCGATCGGGCATTCCACCACGACGGGTTCACCGCCAGCCAGCAGCACCATGTCGGGGTAGCTGACCCAATAAGGGGCCGGGATGATCACCTCGTCACCCGGGTTCAGCGTGGCCATCAGCGCGTTATACAGGATCTGCTTACCGCCGGTCCCGACCGAGACCTGAGCGGGGGTATACTCCAGCCCATTCTCGCGCTTGAACTTGTCGCAGATTGCCTGCTTCAGCTCGGGCATCCCGTCCGGCGCGGTGTATTTCGTCTTGCCCGCATCAATCGCGGCTTTCGCGGCGGCTTTGATGTTGTCGGGGGTGTCGAAATCCGGCTCGCCAGCGCCAAGGCCGATGACGTCACGCCCAGCGGCTTTCAGCTCGGCTGCGAGGGTCGATACAGCGATGGTCGGAGAAGGTTTTACGCGGTCAAGTGTCGCGGAGAGGAAAGACATGGCGGCCTCGGTTTGTATGTTGGTCGCAATTCTTCTAGGGTGCGCCGCGAGGCGGATCAAGCATCATCAGGTGCCCGATATCGACATTGCATAAGGAGAGACAGGCATGGAACAGACTGTAGCGAACGGCGATTGGTTTTCCGAGGACGCCGCGACCTTCGGGGATCGCCTGGCCGCCGCCCGCGAAGCCGAAAGCATGTCGCAATCCGCATTGGCCCGACGGCTGGGTGTGAAACTGAAAACCCTGCGCGGATGGGAAGAGGATCTGTCCGAACCACGCGCCAACAAATTGCAGATGGTCTCGGGCGTTCTGAACGTCTCGATGCGCTGGCTTCTGACCGGCGAAGGCGAAGGGGTCAGCGAACCGACGCTTGAAGACGGAGACGTCCCCGAGGTGCGCGATCTTCTGCTTGAAATTCGTGACATCAAGATGCAGATGAGCCGCTCGGCCGAGCAGTTGGGCCGACTGGAAAAACGCCTGCGCAAGCGGCTGGAAGGATAAGAGATGAGCGGAATTCCCTATGATCAGCTGAAGGAAACACCCGGCGCGCGCGAAGGCGAAACGCCCGAGCACCGTGTAAAGCGTCTGGCGATGCGCTCGATGCGGCGCGGGATCAAAGAGATGGACATCATCCTGACGCGATATGCGGATGATCATCTGGAAAACATGACCACCGAAGAGCTGGACTTGTACGAGGCGCTGCTGGGGGAAAATGATCAGGATCTCTATCAATGGGTGTCGGGCCAGCAGAACGCGCCGGAAGCCCTGTCCGAACTGATCTCGCGGATCGCGCAGCACATGCAGTCACGCTAAGTAGCCGCGGGGTACAGGGCGATTTTCCGAAAATTGTCCTGAACTCTGTGACGGTTTTCCTCGATATTTAACTGAATGTTCTTCTTTCAGGCTCAAGAGTCGTCTCAGTAACGGTTCGGAGAGACGGATGAGCATGCATTTGCAAATCGGGCAATCAGTCAATCATGGCTTTGTTGTGCAGTATCTTGAGGCGCTGGCGTTGGTCGAGCGTTTGCACAGGTTGCTCTTGGATGTGATCAAGGATGAGTTTGAGCGAGTTGGCGTTCTGGAAGTAAACGCGGTGCAGGCGCTTTTGCTGTTCAATATCGGCGACAACGAAGTCACGGCTGGCGAGTTGAAAAGCCGCGGCTATTATCAAGGCTCGAACGTGTCCTACAACCTGAAGAAATTGGTCGAGATGGGCTATATGCACCATCAACGCTGCGAGATTGATCGACGTTCGGTGCGGGTGCGATTGACAGAAAAAGGCCGATCGATCCGCGATACTGTCGAGGGCCTGTTCGAGCGTCACGCGGACGGGCTGCAGTCGCGGGATGTGCTGTCCTCGGATGGGATCAACGACATCAATACCGCGTTGAAACGTGTCGAACGCTATTGGACCGACCAGATCCGCTATATCTATTGAGTTGCGTTTGGAACTGTTGGGGCGGGGGATGCATTTGACACCATCACGCCCTGAACCTCGCGCAACAGTTTCTTGATCATCGCGGCTTCGAACTCTTTGAAGCTTTCGGCCTGCATGGTGAAACTGCCAAACCCATGCAGCACATAGGCCTCGAAATACGAGGTCAGGTCCCGGTCGGGGATCGATGCGCCAATGACCAGCGCGTTGACCACCACGTTTTCCAGCAACCGATCTTGCCGGACATCTTGCGGACGAGGGCCGGAATTTGATTGGCCGTCCCCCGACAGATCAAGGCTGTGAGTCCAGCAGTCTGGGCGCTGCGCCAGCATCTCGGCCCCGAACAGCATTGCGCGCCCCAATCCTGTCGAAGGATCCGCGGGAACACGGGTGGACTGGCGTAAACCGTCCGCGATTTCAGTGATGACTGATTTAGAGGTCAACGCGGTCCAATCCCGAAGCACCCTCTGATGCCCCGGGCCACTCCACTCATATATGGCCAAGTTGATCACGGTCTTGGACGACGCCAGCAGTTTGTCGACCACCTCCGGGCTTTCCAGCGCGTTCGCCAATCCGTCGATCTGGAGCCGATATTCCTGACTGTCGACGGACCCAGACACGTCCAACCCCAGCGCAAGTGCTTGTCTGCACTGGGATTGGGAAACGGCGAGTTGCGGAAGCGCACAGGCCAAGCCGATGACGGCGACGCGCTTTAAAAAGCGCCGCACATATGCATCGACTGTGGCCTGTATCTGCATCACCAGTGCCCGGTATTTTCCATGCTCACCCAAGGTTCCTGTGGGGGCAGGGGATCTCCGGACTGCAACAGTTCGACCGACACGTTGTCCGGCGAGCGCACAAAGGCCATGTTTCCGTCGCGCGGCGGGCGATTGATCACTACCCCATTATCCTGCAGATGCTGGCACATGGCATAGATGTCCTCGACCTCGTAGGCCAAATGGCCGAAATGACGGCTGTCGGAGGGCAAGCCGTCATCGCCATCCCAGTTGTAGGTCAGCTCGACCGGGCATTCGGGCTGATCGGGCGGGGCCATGAAAATCAGGGAATAGCGCCCAGCTTCGTCATCGCGGCGCTTGGTTTCTTTCAATCCCAGCAGTTCGTAGAACTTGATGCTGGCCTCAAGGTCTTTCACCCGGACCATCGTATGCAGATAGCGTAGAGTCATTGTCGTCCCCATAAATGTCTGTGTTGGCGCTACCATATCAGGCGTGGCGCCTACGAAAAGCGGAAACGCCACAAACGCGGCATATGGCTGTTTTTCCGAAGCGCACACCTAGATATAGTGGCGGGGCAGCCAATAGAAAGAGATTCGTCATGTCATTGAGCCCCGAGCAGATCCAGGAAATCGAAGAGCAACGCGCCCAGACCGGCACCACCCGCCGCGCCATCAGCGAAGGGATGGAAAAACACCTCTATACCGCGCATGAAGTACTGGACCACGGCTTCGTCCGGGTGATCGATTATATGGGCGATGACGCCGCGATCTGTCAGGCCGCGCGGGTGTCTTACGGCAAGGGCACCAAATCGGTGCAGAACGACGAAGGGCTGATCCGCTATCTGATGCGCCACTGGCACTCGACCCCGTTCGAGATGTGCGAGATCAAGCTGCATGTGAAACTGCCCGTCTTCGTGGCGCGCCAGTGGATCCGTCACCGGACCGCGAATGTGAACGAATACTCGGCGCGCTATTCGATCCTCGATCGCGAGTTCTATATTCCCGCGCCCGAACACATCGCCGCGCAATCGGTGGTGAACAACCAAGGGCGCGGCGCCACGCTGCAAGGCGAGGAAGCCGCCCGCGTGCTGGAAATCCTGAAGGCCGACAGCAACCGCGCTTATGATCACTATGAACAGATGATCTCGGACGAGGGGCAGGACGGTCTGGCCCGCGAACTGGCGCGGATGAACCTGCCCGCCAACATCTATACCCAATGGTACTGGAAGGTGGACCTGCACAACCTGTTCCACTTCCTGCGCCTGCGCGCCGACCACCACGCCCAATACGAAATCCGTGTCTATGCGGACGCGATCTGCAAAGTCGTCGCCGACTGGGTCCCCGCCGCATACGGCGCGTTCGAGGACTACCGCTTGGGCGGCGCCAACCTGTCCGGCCGCGCCATGGACTGCATCCGCCGCATGCTGAAAGGCGAGGAAGTCACGCAGGAGAACTCGGGCATGTCGAAAGGCGAATGGCGTGAGTTTGAGGCGGAGTTGAAGGGGTGAATGTTAGCTACGCGCTCCAATGAGCAGCTGATATGAAGATTTCTCAAAAATCTATCGAGTATCTTGTTGGAATTGTAACTGGAGATTCTGGGATTTCGGCCTATCGTTCTGGCCCTGAGCTTGTCAGGTTCTTCAATTCGTTCGGAGAAGAAGACCTATATGGTCAGGGATTTCCCTCCCGCCATCAATATGTCCGAGATAAACTCACAGAATTGAACGGGACTGAACGCCTACGAAAGATTGCGGCAGAAGCTTTTGATTTCGGCTGGGAGATGGAAGAAGCAGCGGAAGATGCGGCATTTCAATTCAATAAGATATTGTCGCGTGATGGTTTCAAGCTAGTCAAGAAACACCACACTGGTTTCATGCAAGGACACGAGTATATCCAGGGGCCGTTGTATTTTGAAGTGAAGAAAAATACCGGCCTGGCCCTCGCCGCACCTGAAATCCTGTTAAGTGAAGCATCACTTCGCGAGCACTCGGCCAAGGTTGCGAGGCGCATTGAGTTAGGTGATTACTCAGGCGCAATTGCTAGCTGCTACACCTTTTTGGAAGAGTTCGCAAAGCTTGCTCTCAAAGACGAGGGCGTCGAGTTTAATGAGAACGAAGGTGATTTAAGAAAGCTTTTTCGATTGCTATTCGCTTCACGCGGGATGACCGTAGAAGCAGAAACACCTGATCCATTTAAACCCATTCTGAGCGGTATAAATTCTTTGGTATCTGGATTCTACGAGATTGCTAACAAAGCTAGCGACAGACACGCTGCGAAGCTTAAGCCAGCGCAACATCATGCCCGTTTTGTCGCGTCACTCACGTACTCGATATGTGAGTTTCTTGTACATTCTAGGGATCATCGGCGGGCACTTAATCGCTAGATTGATGCGTGCTCATATATGCCCGTGCCGTGCACGGGCAGCGCCCGACCCTCCCCACGGGAGGGCGCTTTTGCGCCCACCCAGGGCCGGGCGATGCCCTAAGAAAACTAGGTGATAAACGTGCTTCACGCCCACCCAGGGTCAGGCGCGGCCCTCAGCAGATGATGCACACCCCAAAGAAAAACCCCGCCGAGTTCTCACTCCGCGGGGTTTCGAATTTCTAGTAGGTCGAGGCTAACTTAGCCCTGAACCTCAAGGTCTACAGCCGACTGGCGACCGTCGCGACCTTCTTGCAGCTCGTAGGCTACTTTGGTGTTGTCGGCCAGACCGGTCAGGCCCGAACGCTCAACAGCCGAGATGTGTACGAACACATCTTTGCCGCCGTTATCGGGGGCGATGAAGCCATAGCCTTTGGTGGTGTTGAACCATTTTACGGTGCCGGTTTGTTTATCGGACATATCCGCTTCTCCTATGTTTAACCCTGCAGTTTGCGGGCTTTCGTTTGCAATCAGGTATCGTCCGACTGCATGAAAGGAGGCGGTAGATAGTTCTGTCTTACCCGGCCTAATGTGGGGACGGGGCGGCAAATTGCAAGGGAAACCTTTTCATTGCCGAATTTGCAGCGGGTCTCTGCGTCCTTTCGTTTCGGGCCGATTACGGTCATAACAGGCGCTGGCGGCACATTGGGCGGGCCGCGTGACAGGAATATGACAGGGGGCGAAATGCGCATCTGGGGACTGAAAAACTGTGATACCTGCCGAAAGGCCGTGAAGGCGTTGGAGGCTGCGGGGCGGTCGCTGGAATACGTAGACGTGCGCGCTGATGGGGTGGCCGCCGCTGATCTGGAGCGGTTTTACGCGGCTTTTGGGGAGGCTCTGGTCAACAAACGCTCGACCACGTGGCGGGGCTTGTCCGAGGGTGAGCGGGCAGGCGATCCGGTTGCCCTGTTGGCGCAGCACCCCACATTGATGAAGCGCCCGGTGATCGAGGCAGACAGCGCGTTGACGCTGGGTTGGGACGCAAAAACACAAGCCAAATGGTTGGAGAACGGCGCCTGATCCCTTATCTGGGATGAAAGAGCAGGAGAATTGTGATGCGTAATGCCGCGTTGGTTTTGGGTGTGATTGCAGGTGTTTTGGGCATGATCGTCGGATTTTTTGGATATGGATACACGGAAGTGATCGACCGGTTTGGCGAGCTTCCGGACTTGGCCGAGCAGGTCGAACATCCCGGTCGTGTGCGGGCCTTTGCCCTGATCGCGCCGCTTCTGGCGTTGGCCGGCGGGGCGATGGCACGCTCGGTCGCGCAGATCGGGGGCGCGTTGATGCTGGCCTCGGCTGCGGGAATGTATTTTGCCTTTGGCTATGGTGTCTTCACCATGTTCCCGATCGCACTGGCCGGATTGGGCGGACTTTTGGCGCTGGCTGCGGTGAAGCCGGATCCGCACTAATCGGGCGCCCAAAAAGAAAGAGCACCCGCAAGGGTGCCCTTTCAGGGACTTTACTCAGACACTGGTTACTTGAGCTTCAGCAGTCGGTCGAGCGACAGCGATCCTGCGCCTTTCAGGACGGGGATCAGCAGGACGACGACCCAAAACAGGCGTTGATCCAGAATAAGGCTGTCAGGGATGCGGTCGAACCACGCGCCGAGGGTTTCGGCATGTTGGATGCCCCCGTGACCAAAAAGATCGGTCAGGCTTTGCACGATGACGAAACCGATCATGCCGAGCGAGGCCAGACGGGTGAACAGCCCGATCACGATCAGAAGTGGCAGAATGAACTCGGCCACGGTGCCCGCGAAAACGACGGCCCAGTGGAAGAACGACAGGTCGCCCACGTTGTAACTGACGGCCTCCATTGCTTTGGGAAAGATCTGCGCGTAGGCGCCAAGTGACGGCTTGAAAATGCCGAGAATGCCGGGGCCGACCTTGGTCAGGGCAGACGCCCAGAAATAGCCAAGCAGCGTCGCGGCAAAGGTGAAGCGCGCCAGCAACGGCAGCACCTCGGGGGCAGCGCGGTCGGCCAGTCCGGCCAGCCGGTTGTGAATGTTCACCAAGGCTTGCATGGTGTGTCCTTCCTTCTTCTTAGTCCCGGTCTATGCCGGTTATTGCTTGCGCCGCGATCAGAACGGTCAGCGTGGCGGTCAGGTCGAAATCCGGGGTGTTGGACGTTGCCAATCCCAGAGCCGTGCCAAAACTGCGCCCCTTCAACAGCGACGAAATGAACTCGGCCGCGCCTTCTGGCAGCAAAAACGTCTTCGGCTCGTACCCGATGCGCGAGATCAGGATGTCTTCGCCGCCTGCACTGGGCTGCGGTCCGTCAGCCATGTTGAAATCCCAGATGGATTTAGCGGGCCATTTGGCTTGCAGCACCTCACAGGCGGGGGCCAGCGTCAGATGGGCCTCCATTAACTCGTGCTGGCCGAGCGTAGTCAGCGCGGCTGGATCAATCGGATCGGCATCACCCGCGTGGTAGGCACGGCGCAAGGCCAGCTCCAGCCGTGCCACATCGGGCAGGTATTTCAGGTGCAATGTGCCGGGGAAGCTTTCCAGAAAGCCGGGCAGGGCCGCGCCGTAATGCATCATCAGTTGCGAAGCAGGCGGATGGATGCGCAGATAGACCTTCGCCATCTCGCGAAAGAACTCCTCGCCCAACAGCTTGGTCAGCACCGGGAAGCCGGTCAGCATCGCCTCGGACAGGCTGTGTACCACGTTGTTGCGATAGACCGAGAAACGTTTCGAGGCCTGTTCTCCGTCCGGATTCACCAGCCCCTCGGGCACATCGGCTTGTGCATTCAGGATCGCGGCGCGGAATTCGGCCTGAGATACGGTGGCGCGGGCGGGCGTTTGGGTCAGTGTGTCTTGGGTCATGCGGACACCATCAGGCTTTGTCCTACGACAACCGCCTCCATCTGCGCGGTGGCGCGGGCGGCTTCGTTTTCCAGCACGTCCCACTCGGGCACGTCATTGTCCCATTCGATCAGGGCAGGGCGCGCACCGGTGCGAGCGATAACGTGGTCAAACAGCGCCCAGACGGGCTCGTCCACTGGTTTGCCGTGGCTGTCGATCAGAAGCTTGCGGCCAAGTTCGTCCGCGTCTTCGTCGTGGCCGGCAAGGTGGATTTCTTCGACCAGCTCCAGCGGATAGGCGTCCAGATAATCCAGTGCCTCGAACTCCAAATTGGTGGCCGAGATGAAGACGTTGTTCACGTCCAAAAGCAGGCCACAGCCGGTGCGACGGGCGACTTCACGGATGAAGTCGGGCTCGGACCAGGTGCTTTCTGCAAAGGCCAAGTACGAGGACGGGTTTTCGAGCAACATCTTGCGGCCCAGAAGCTCCTGCACCTCGTTGATATGCGCGGTGACGCGGGTCAGCGTGTCTTTCGTATAGGGCAGGGGCAGCAGGTCGTTCAGGAACGCGCTGTCATGGGTCGACCATGCCAGATGTTCCGAGAAGCTGGCCGGGTTCAGCCAATCCACCAGCTTCTTCAGACGCGCCAGATGCTCGGGATCCAATCGCCCTTCGCCGCCGATCGAGGCACCAACCCCGTGCACGGAAATCGGGAAATGCTCGGCCAGATGACGCAGCTGCGCGATCTGGCGGCCACCATCGCCCATGTAGTTCTCGGCGTGGATTTCCAGCCAAGTAACGGCACCGGGCGCGCTTAGAAGATCTTGGAAATGCTGCGGCTTGTACCCAACGCCAGCGCCGTCGGGAAGCGTCGTGTTGTTGCGTTGGTTCAGCATGTCAAAGCCCTTCGAGTTCTTTTTGTTGGGGCGCTCTGGCCAAGCAAGCTTGGCCAGAGCGGTCTTTTGGGGACTAGTCAGAAATCCGTGCGGGTTAGCTGGGCAGGTTCATTTCGGTTGCGGTCAGCGAACCTTTGTGAACTTTGCCGTCAGCGCCGGTGATTTCCATGGTTTCGCAGGTGCCAGCCGGAACCAGTTTCCAGGCGTTGCCCTGATAGTCGACGGTCGACGAACCGGCGCAGGTGGTGCCGGGACCAGCTGCACAGTCATTCTGGCCGGCCAGCGACACGCCGAAGCATTTTTCATTGTCTTCAGCAAAAGCCGGAGCAGCGTTGGCAGCTACAGCAGCGGTGACGGCGCCCAGGATGGCTACAGTTTTCTTCGACATCGTATTTCCTTTCGGGTTTGTAATTCGTTCCGCCTCAAAGCGGTAAGGAAAAGCTAGTCGTGGGAACGGGCGGTCTCCACTCACGAAAACGTGGATCACGGGCCTGTCAGGTCAGCGCGAGCGACATATAACGCGTGCGTGAACGGCGGGGCGGACGACGGATTTGCGAAAGCCCAAGAAAACTTGCGTTTCTGCCGGGTTGGCCAATTTGCGCAGTAATGATCTGTAACGAAATCACCCGCCGGGATGTTCACATCTTTCAGAAATGATCCTGCCAAATTCTGTAATGTTACAACTTTCTGCGCTGCGGTAGGGGCGGGTTCACGTGTTTTGTGAGCCCGTGTAACAGCCCTTGGGCATAAAAAAGCGCCCTCTGACCGGGTCAAAGGGCGCTTTTGTTCAGGTTTTGGGCGATCAGGCCAAGTCAGGCGCGGTGGCTTCCTTGGCCAGATCCGCGGCAACCTCGTCCAGCGGCAGCACTTTCGAGTGCTTTTCGCCCAGACGACGCATCGACACGGTGCCGTCTTCGACTTCTTTCATGCCGACGGCCAGAATGACTGGCACTTTGCCGACCGAGTGCTCGCGGACCTTATAGTTGATCTTCTCGTTGCGAATGTCGGCCTCGGCGCGGACACCTTGGGCTTTCAGGGTTTCGACAACCTGATGCACATAGTCATCCGCATCCGACACGATCGAGGCCACAACCACCTGACGCGGGGCCAGCCAGAAGGGCAGCTTGCCCGCGTGTTCTTCAATCAGGATGCCGATGAAGCGTTCGAACGAGCCTAGCGTCGCGCGGTGCAGCATGACCGGGCGGTGCTTGGCGCCGTCTTCACCGATATAGTTGGCCTCAAGACGTTCCGGCAGGAATGGGTCCACCTGCAGCGTACCGCACTGCCAGTCACGGCCAATCGCGTCAGTCAGGGTGAACTCGAGCTTCGGACCATAGAACGCGCCTTCGCCTTCGAGGATCTCGTATTCATAGCCCGCTGCATTACACGCATCCCCAAGGGCCTTTTCCACGCGGTCCCAGCTTTCATCTTCCCCGATCCGCTTTTCCGGACGGGTGGACAGCTTGATGGTCCAGTTGTGGAAGCCCAGATCGGCATAGACCTTTGACAGGAACTCGATGAAACGCGCGGTTTCTTCGGTGATCTGATCTTCGGTACAGAAGATGTGTCCATCGTCCTGCGTAAACCCACGTACCCGCATGATGCCGTGCAGCGCACCCGACGGTTCGTAACGCGCACAGGACCCGAACTCGGCCATGCGCAGGGGCAGGTCGCGATAGGATTTCAGACCCTGATTGAACACCTGCACGTGGCAGGGGCAGTTCATTGGTTTCAGGGCGTTCACGGCCTTTTCGCGGGCGTGATCTTCGTCCACCTCAACGATGAACATGTTTTCCTGATACTTGTCCCAGTGACCCGAGGCGATCCACAATTTGCGGTCCACGACCTGAGGCGTGTTGACCTCGACATAGCCGCCCTTGCGCTGCTGGCGGCGCATGTAGTCTTGCAGCTCGGTATAGATGGTCCAGCCGTTGGGGTGCCAGAACACCTGACCGGGAGCCTCTTCCTGCATGTGGAACAGGTTCATTTCCTTGCCCAGCTTGCGGTGGTCGCGCTTGGCGGCCTCTTCCAGCATGTGCAGGTGTTTCTTCAGGCCCTCTTTGTTCTGGAAGGCCACACCATAGATACGCTGAAGCATGGCGCGGTCGCTGTCACCACGCCAGTACGCCCCGGCCACGCTCATCAGTTTGAACGCATCGGCGGGCAGCTGGCCCGTGTGCTGCAGGTGCGGACCACGGCAGAGATCCTGCCAGTGCCCGTGCCAGTACATGCGAAGCGGCTCGTCGCCTGGAATGGCTTCGATCAGCTCGACCTTATAGGGCTCGTTGTTGGCCTGATAGAACTTCACCGCGCGGTCACGTTCCCAGATCTCGGTCGTGACGGGATCGCGCTTGTTGATGATCTCTTTCATCTTAGCTTCAATCGCGCCCAGATCTTCGGGCGTGAACGGCTCTTCGCGGTCGAAGTCATAATACCAGCCATTGTCGATGACCGGGCCGATGGTGACTTTGACGTCCGGCCAGATCTCTTGCACGGCACGCGCCATCACGTGGGCAAAGTCGTGGCGGATCAGTTCCAGCGCCTGATCGGGATCTTTCATCGTGTGAATGGCGATGTCGGCATTGTCGGTGATCGGCCATTGCAGGTCCCAATGGGCCCCGTTCACGGTGGCGGAAATGGCCTTCTTGGCCAGCGAGTTGGAAATGCTGGCAGCGACTTCGGCAGGGGTTACACCTGCGTCGAACGCGCGTGCATTGCCATCGGGAAATGTAAGGGAAATCTGGCTCATCGGCCTAGCTCCTCGTCGTTTTGGCGCCCACGGAACGCCCGGTTGCGGGTTATGTGTGCGGGTCTTTTGACGGCTTGAGCGCGCCCTGTCAACGCCCGACCGGACACAAGGGGGATTGCACTGCGCCAAGGGGCGGATATTGTCGTCGCCAACAAAAGACGAGGGAGCCAATATGTCCGAAATCCAGCACCTAGACACCAAGCAAGGGCGTCGCATTGCCTATGTGAAAACAGAGGGGCAGGGGCCGACGATCCTGTTCCTGTCTGGTCTGAAATCGGACATGGAAGGCACCAAGGCCGTCGCGCTGGAAGCGTGGGCGAAAGAGCAAGGCCGCGCCTTCCTGCGGTTTGACTATTCGGGCCACGGCGTCAGCTCGGGCACCTTTGCCGAGGGCAGCATTGGCGATTGGCACGAGGACACGCTGGAAGTCGTGGACAAGCTGATCGACGGCCCCATTCTGGCGGTAGGCAGCTCGATGGGCGGCTGGCAGTCGCTTCTCTTGTCGCGTGCGCGGCCCGAGCGGATCATGGGGCTGGTGACCATCGCCGCCGCCCCGGATTTCACCGAGGACGGGTACTGGGCTGGGTTCACCAACGCACAGAAAGACGAGATGGAGCGCGAAGGCTTCCTGACGCTCCCCTCGGATTATGACGAGGAGTACATCATCACCCAACGCCTGATCGAAGATGGGCGCGAGAACTTCGTCCTGCGCTCGCCGCTTCGGTTGGATATGCCGGTGCGCTTCCTGCAGGGGACGGAAGATGACGCAGTGCCGACCTCGCAAGCCGTGAAATTGCTGGAGCATGTCGAAGGCGACGACATCCGCTTGATCCTTGTGAAAGGGGCAGACCACCGGTTCTCGGATGACGAATGCCTGCGGACGATCCAGAAAATGGTCAAGGTCGTTCTGGCCCGAGGTGCAGCATGAAGGGCCCGTTGCGTACCGCCATGGCCGTTTCCGCAGTTGTTGCGGCCCTGTTCGTGATCGGCCCGTACGAGCCGGTCGACCTGAACGTTCAATTTGACGAGACCGCAATCGGTCCCGATCCAGAAGCCTATCTGGCGCAGCGGGAAGCTGTGTTTGATGATCTGGTCGAGGGAGCCGAGAAACAGATCGTCTGGGCAGGCGAGGCAGGGGAAAAAACACCTTTGTCCGTCGTCTATATCCACGGTTTCTCGGCCACCCATCAGGAAATCAGCCCGGTCCAGCAGAAGGTGGCGGAAGGGTTGGGCGCCAACCTCTATAACGCCCGTCTGGCCGGTCACGGTCGCAGTGCCGAGGCGATGGCGGGGCCGACCGTCAATGACTGGATGGTCGATTTCGCAGAAGCGATGGCCATCGGACGCGCCATCGGGGACGAGGTTCTGATCATCGCGACCTCGACGGGCGGCACCGTCGCGGCGCTCGGGATGTTTGATGACGCGTCCGCAAGAGATGTCAAAGGGATCACCTTCATCTCGCCCAATTTCGGGATCAAGAATTCCAAAGCCGCGCTGCTGACTTTCCCTGCCGCGCGCCATTGGGTGCCATTGGTGAACGGGGCAACCCGTGGCTTCACGCCGCTGAATGATGCGCAGGCCAAATATTGGACCGAAAGCTACCCGACCACCGCACTGATGCCGATGGCGGCGATGGTGAAGGTCGCGGCGAACTCGGGCTATGGGATCGTCGATGTGCCGGCGCTGTTCATCTATGCGAAAGAGGATCAAGTGGTGTCCGCCGACGCGACCGAAAAGGTCGCTGCAGGCTGGGGCGGGATCGTGCATCGGCACGTCGTGTCCCCCGGGGCGGTCGAAGATCCGATGGCGCATGTGTTGGCAGGCGACATTGTCAGCCCGAATGGCACAGATCCCACGGTCGCGAAAATTCTGGACTGGGCGCGCGGGTTATAACTTGCGCCCATCCGGGGCAGCCCTCAAAGTTCTGCTAACGATATAAAAAAATATACGAGGCAGGCATGAGGGAACCTTTGGTTTTGATCCCGGGGATGATGTGCGACGCACGCGTTTTCGGACCGCAAATCAACGACTTATCACGCGACCACACAGTGATTGTGGCCGCACCCACGCAAGGCGACACCGTCCGCGAGATGGCGTCGCGTTTGCTGGATCAACTGCCTTCGCGTTTTGCGTTGGCGGGGCTAAGCCTTGGCGGGATCGTCGCGATGGAGATGGCGCGTCGCGCGCCCGACCGGGTGAACCGGCTGGCGCTGATCTCGACCTCGCCCTTGGCAGACACGCCCGCGCAGGCCGCGTGGCGCGAGCCGCAGATCGTGCACGCCAACATTGGTCGGCTGGATCAAGCGATGTCCGAGGCATTCTCGCCCAATGTTCTGGCACCCGGCCCCAAGCGGGACGAAATCATGGATTTGGTGTTTCAAATGGCCCGCGATATCGGGCCCGAGGTCTTCGTGCGCCAGTCCCGCGCGCTTCAACGCCGTCCAGACGCGCAGCGCGCGCTGCAGCGGTTGAAGGTGCCGACGATGGTAATGTGTGGGGCGCATGACACGCTGACCCCACCCAAGCGCCACGAGACCATGGCCGAACTGATTCAAGACGCCGAGCTGGTCATCCTGCCTGATGCAGGGCACCTGCCGACACTCGAAACGCCCGAGCATGTGAATATCGGTTTGCGCGCATGGATGGAACTGCCATTGCAGCTGAGGGTCCGCGCCATTGCGTGATGCCTGACCCCAAGGCATGAAAAAACGCGCCATGCCGGTGGGCAGGCGCGTTTTTCAGTGTTTGTCGCGGTTGGCTTAGCCGGCGGCTTTCTTCACAGCCTTCAAAGCAACCGGCTTGCCCTTCTTTGCAGCCTTCTTCTTCGCTGCCTGCGCGGCGTGGCGTCCGGCATTCTGGTCAATGAAGTCCAGAACCAGCGGGCGAATGTTGTTGCGCCAGCTTTTGCCCGCGAAAATGCCATAGTGACCGGCACCTTCCTCCAGGTGGCTGGCCTTTTTGTCGTCCGACAGGCCGGTCAGTAGGTCCAGAGCAGCGATACACTGGCCCGGGGCGGTGATGTCGTCTTTGGTACCTTCAACGGTTTTCACGGCAACATCGGTGATCTTGCCGATGTCGATCTTATGGCCGTCGACCACGAATTCGTTCTTCGCGATTTCACAGTTTTTAAACAGACGTTCGACGGTTGACAGATAGAACTCGGCGGTCATGTCCATAACAGCCAGATATTCATCATAGAAACGGTTGTGTTTGTCGTGGTCCGAGGCTTCGCCCTTGGCGACGCGCATGATCTGGTCGGCAAAGGCTTTCGAGTGGGTCTCGGAGTTCATCGACATGAAGCCGGCAAGTTGCAGCAGGCCCGGATAGACCATGCGGCCCGCGCCGTCATATTTAAAGCCAACGCGCTGGATCGCCAGTTCTTCCAACTGACCCATGGTCACGCGACGACCAAAGTCGGTCACGTCGGTGGCGGCAGCGTCCGGATTGATCGGGCCACCGATCAGGGTCAGGGTCTGCGGCTGTGCTTCAGGGTCAATCTCGGCCAGATAGGCGGTGGCGGCCAGCGTCAGCGGGGCCGGTTGGCACACAGCCACGACGTTGATGTCCGGGCCAAGGGCGCGCATGAAGTCGACAAGATAGAGGGTGTAGTCTTCGACGTCGAACTTGCCTTCGCTGACGGGGATGTCGCGGGCATTGTGCCAGTCGGTGACATATACTTCGGCGTCGGGCAGAAGGCTGGCAACGGTCGAGTGCAGCAGCGTTGCATAGTGGCCCGACATGGGGGCAACCAGCATCACGCGGCGCGCTTTTTCCGGACGGCCCAGAACTTTGAACTGGATCAGGTCACCAAAGGGACGCTCAACCAGCTTCTCGATCTGCACCACATGATCACGCCCGTCTTCGGCCACTACGCTGGTGATGCCCCAGTCGGGCTTCACAATCATACGGTGAAAGCTGCGCTCGGTAACTTCGCCCCAGGCGGCCATCATTTGAAACACAGGGCTGGGGAACAATGCTGTCGCCGGGTAGGAACCCATCGCTGCGGCCGTGGCTCCAAGCCACTGATTCGTATTCCGGATGGTCTCCATCAGGTCGTAGGTCGCCATATAGCGCATGCACAATCCCCTAATTAGCCTTTGCTTTTTCGGTGCTGCGTTTGCATAGTCCTTAACACATGCGGTTTTTGATATGCTGCAGTAGCGAAATGATAGGGGGGAATTCGTCTTATGACAACTGATCAAAAAGAAACTTCGGCAGGATTGGTGCCGGATACCAGCGAATTGGGCGCGAATCTTGCTAAGATTGAAGAGCTGTCCACCCGTCTGGGCGAGATCATGTCACACCGAAAACCCGTACGTCCCAGCCTTCAGGGCCCGGGGCAGGAGTTCTATATCAAGGCCGCCAATTCGATGTGGTCTGACATGATGGCGAACCCCGCCAAAATGATCGAACAGCAGGCCGCCTTCTGGGGCAAAACGCTGGAGCACGCCGTCGAAGCACAATCCGCCCTGATGTCTGGCGATTTCAAAGCCCCCGAAGACACCGGCCCCAAGGATCGCCGTTTTTCGAACCCCCTATGGGAAACGCATCCTTACTTTAACTATCTGAAGCGTCAGTACCAGATCACCTCGGGGGCGATGACCGAAGCTCTGAACGGTGTGGAAGGGCTGGACGACGACGAACGCAAGCGGCTGGACTTCTTTACGCAGCAAATGATCGACATGATGAGCCCGACCAACTTTCTGGGCACCAACCCCGACGCGATGGAACGCGCGATCGAGACGAACGGTCAGTCGCTGGTCGATGGGCTGGAGAACCTCGTATCAGATCTGGAAGCCAATGACGGCGAGCTTTTGGTCAAGCTGGTCGACGAAAGTGCCTTCGAGGTCGGTGGCAACATCGCAACCACACCGGGCGAAGTCGTCTATCGCAACCGCATGATCGAGCTGATTCAATACACGCCCACGACCGAAAAGGTCTATGCGCGGCCTCTGATCATCTTCCCGCCCTGGATCAACAAGTTCTACATCATGGACCTGAAAGAACAGAACAGCCTGATCAAATGGATCGTTGATCAGGGCTATACGCTGTTTGTTGTCAGTTGGGTCAACCCGGATGCTACATATAGTGATGTAGGGTTGGGGGATTACGTGGAAGACGGCTATATGGCTGCGATCCGCGAGGTGAAAGCGATCACAGGTCAGCAGAAGGTAAACGTTGTTGGCTATTGTATTGCGGGCACCACGTTGTCCCTGACGCTGGCGCTGATGAAGAAGCGTGGCGACAAGTCGGTGAACTCGGCCACATTCTTTACCACGCTGACCGATTTCGCGGATCAGGGCGAGGTTGGTGTGTTCCTGGATGAGGATTTCGTCGACGGAATCGAAGAAGAGGTGACCGAACGCGGTTATCTGGATAGCTTCTTCATGTCGCGCACCTTCTCGTACTTGCGCCCAAATGACCTGATCTATGGTCCGGCAATCAACAGCTACATGCTGGGTAAGACGCCACCGGCCTTTGATCTGCTCTACTGGAATGGCGATAGCACCAACCTGCCAGCCAAGATGACAGTCGAGTATCTGCGCGGGCTGTGTGTGGGCAACGAATTCGCCGAGGATGGATTTAACCTGCTGGGTGAAACCCTGAAGCTGTCGGATGTCGAAACTCCGATCTGCGCCATCGCCTGCGAGACCGATCACATCGCGGCGTGGAAGTCTTCTTATAATGGGATGCGGCAGATGTCCGGTAAGGACAAGACGTTCATCCTGTCTGAAAGCGGCCATATTGCAGGGATCGTGAACCCGCCGTCGAAGAAGAAATACGGGCACTACACCAACGATGATTGGCTTGAGGTGCCCGAAGACTGGCAGCAAGGCGCCAGCTTCCACGAGGGATCGTGGTGGGGCCGTTGGGACAAATGGTTGTCGAAGAAGTCCGGCAAGAAGGTCGATGCGCGCGAGCCCGGTGATTCGTCGCACAAGCCAATTGCGCCGGCACCCGGCACCTACGTAAAGGCGGTTCCGGGCACTTAGAGCCGTCTAAAGACTTGGAAACCAACAACTTAAAAGTGTTATATGCTGCAGTGCAGAAAAAACTTGATTTGCTGCGCTGCAGCATGCATATTGTTCCCAGAAACAGACCGGCGCATCCTCCCAGCGCCCCCGCTACTCTAGGAGCTTTAAAATGACTAAGACTCAAGACTACACCAAGATGTTCCAAGACATGATGGCCAACTTCCCGATGGACATGTCGATTGCTCAAGACGCTTTCAAAAACCAGGCCGCCCTGGGCGAGAAAATGTCGAAAGTAGCCCTGCAGGCTGCTGACAAATCGGCCGAGATCTCGACCAAATGGACCAAAGAAACCCTGGCCAAAATGGGTGACGTTGCTGCTGCCAAAGACGAAGCAACCGACTACACCAAAGCCATGACCGACTTCGCTTCGGCTCAGGCTGAACTGGCTGCTGAAAACATGGCTGCTTTCGCTGAAGTTGCTAAAAAAGTTCAAGCTGAAACCGTTGAGCTGATGATGGCTGCCGGCAAAGAGCTGGGCGAAGAAGCTCAGGCTGCAGTTAAAAAAGCAACCGACGAAGTTTCGAAAGCTGCCAAAAAGGCAACCTCGAAATAAGTAAGGATATATGCCGGAGCACTCCTCCCCCCGGCAACTTCCTGAAGGACGGGTCATTGACCCGTCCTTTTCTTTTTGAGGGTTCCGCACGGAATTTGAGCAAAAGTCTTGCCTTTACGCCCCGCGCTGTTAGGATTTTGCAGTGCAGAAAGACAAATTTCTGCGGGGAGGTAACATGAACAAGTCTCAGGACGCGCTGCTGATCAAGCGATATGCAAGCCGGCGGCTCTATAATACGGAAACGTCCGATTACGTCACCTTGGACGACATTGCGGGGTTCATCCGTGATGGGCGCGAGGTGCAGATCATTGACCTGAAATCCGGTGATGACCTGACGCGTCAGTATCTACTGCAAATTATTGCGGAACACGAAAGCCGCGGCGAAAACGTCTTGCCGGTGGATGTGCTGACCGATCTGGTCCGTTCCTATACCACGCAGGCCCAAAGCATTGTGCCGCAGTTTCTTGCGGCCAGCTTCGAGATGCTGCGTGATGGTCAGTCGAAGATGATGGAAAATTTTGGCGGCATCGGCAATCCCATGGCGAACATGCCGGGGTTCGAGGCCATGCAAGCCCAGCAGGAAGCCTTCATGAAAGCGATGATGAGCGGCTTCTCCGGATCTTCGGGACCAACGCAGGATAGCGAAACGGAAGCGAAGTCAGGTGATGCCGACGAGCTGGATAAGATAAAGAAGCAATTGGTCGAGCTTCAGTCGAAGCTGTCTAAACTCAGCTAAGACAAACGTCACTGACTAAATGGAAAAGCCCGGCACAGACCGGGCTTTCTTCGTTTCGCGTAGTACTTAACGGCTTAGTAGGTCCGGATCAGCCCGACCAGCTTACCCTGCACTTTCACCTGACCTTCAGGCAAAAGGCGGGTTTCATAGGCAGGGTTTGCCGCCTCAAGCGCGATCATATCGCCGTTCTTGCGGTAGCGTTTCAGCGTTGCCTCGTAGCCATCAACCTGTGCAACCACGATGTCGCCATTGTCAGCTTGATTGGTTTCGCGGATCACAACGACATCTCCGTTGTTGATCCCGGCGTCAATCATCGAGTCGCCTTTCACTTCAAGCGCATAGTGGCGTCCGCCAGAACCCAGCATCGCGCCGGGTACAGACACATGTTGTGCCCCATCGGTGATGGCTTCGATCGGCTCGCCTGCAGCAATCCGGCCCAGAAGCGGAAGCTCGTTCACGCCGAGCGCGTCCAAGGGCATCGCGGTATTTGGCGTGCTTTCAGGGCGTCCACCTTCAACCACCCGCGGTTCGAACCCGGCACGGCCGCCAGTTTCCATGGTCTCGGGCAGTTTTACGATCTCGATCGCGCGGGCGCGATGGGCGAGGCGGCGGATGAAGCCGCGTTCCTCAAGCGCTGTGATCAGGCGGTGAATGCCGGATTTGGAGCGCAGGTCCAGCGCCTCTTTCATCTCGTCAAAAGAGGGGGATACCCCATCCTTTTGCATACGCTTGTGGATAAATTCCAGAAGTTCCAACTGCTTGCGGGTCAGCATCTGCGTTCCTCCATCCTCGTTTGCGGGGCGAAAGGAGACATTTTCGACCTTCAGCCCAAGGCCCTCGTCGCGGGGCGTTCAAGTTCTGTTCTATCCATGTTCTCTTTTTGTGTCAACTGCGGGCCGATGTGCGGCCACAAGGGTCAGATCGGCAGATACTCAACCTGCGCACCGGCTTCCAGCGCGGGCGCTGAAACCGAGCGCACCAGCAATGCGTTGGCTTGGGCCAGCACGCTCAGAAGGGCGCTGTCTTGGCTGTCGAAGACAGTGATTTCGCCATTCTCAACACGGGCACGCATATAGTGTTCGCGGGGGCCGTTCGGGCCGATATTGGCAGCAAGAGCGGCGTGGTGACGGGGCGCGGCCGCTTCACCCAGCCCCTGCATGGCGCGCAGGGCTGGAACAAGGAACACATGGCCGCAAACCATTGAGGACACAGGATTTCCGGGCAGGCCAATCATCACCGCATCGCCCATCCGTCCGGCCATCAGAGGTTTCCCCGGGCGCATCAGGACTTTGTAGAAGCTCTGATCCATGCCCATCTCAGCGGCCACATCTCCAACGATGTCGTGATCTCCGACCGAGGCGCCGCCGATCGTGACGATCAGGTCCGCATCCGCCGCCAGATCCAACGCGGTGCGCAAGCTGTCAGCATTGTCGCGCGCGATGGGGAGCATGCGAGCGTGGCCTCCGTTCGCTTCGATCAGGGCTTTCAGGCCGAAACTGTTCGAGGCGATAATCTGATCTGGACCCGGCTCCTCGCCGGGCATGACCAGTTCGTCCCCTGTGGCCAGAAGGGCCACTACAGGTTTGCGGGACACGGTCAGGGTGGGCACGTTCATCGCCGCAGCCAGCGCCAGATCGGCAGGCGTCAGAACTCGGGGCGCAGGGATCGTGTCACCGGGTTTGAAATCGGCACCCGCCGGACGCACATGCGGGCCTTTGTCCAGCTTACGGGCCAGCGTGACCAGATTGCCTTTGCGGGTCACATCTTCCTGAATGATGACGCGATTTGTGCCTTCGGGCAGGGGGGCGCCGGTAAAGATGCGCACGCATTCTCCGGGGCCGACGCGGCCATCGAATCCATGCCCGGCAGCACTTTCGCCAATCACGCGGAACATCGCTTCGGGGTCGGCTTCCACGCCGTTCAGAGCGTATCCATCCATCGCCGAGGCAGCGAAGGGCGGTTGCAGGCGGGTGGCAGTGACAGGGGCGGCAAGGGCGCGGCCTGCGGCCTCGGCCAGCGGCACCTCTTCGGTTCCACAAGGCGTGACCAGCTCAAAGATTGCGTCCAACGCCTCGTTCACCGTGATCATCAGTCTGCCTCGTATAGTCCTGATTTCCCGCCTTCCTTGCGCAGAAGGCGAATGCCCGTGATTTCCATGCCCTTCTCGGCCGCTTTCAGCATGTCATAGACCGTCAGGCAGGCAGTCGACACGGCGGTCAGGGCCTCCATTTCCACGCCGGTCTGGCCGCCGGTTTTCACCGTGGCGGTGATACGCACGCCGGGCAAGTCAGGCTGGGGTTCAAGCTCCAGCGCGACCTTGGTGATCGGCAGCGGATGGCAGAGCGGGATCAGGTCGGACGTCTTCTTGGCCCCCATGATCCCGGCCAAACGCGCAATGCTCAGCACGTCACCTTTCTTGGCCGTGCCCGAGGTGACGAGCGACAATGTTTCGGGCGTCATGCGCACGAAGCCTTCTGCTAGCGCAACGCGATCGGTTACAGCCTTGTCCGAGACATCGACCATATGGGCCTGTCCCTCGGCGTCGAAATGGGTCAGGGGGCTATCGCTCATGCGGGCACCGGATTGGCGAGGATGGCGCGGGTGGCGGCCTCGACATCGTCTTGACGCATCAGGCTTTCGCCGATCAGGAAGCTGCGGGCGCCGTGCGCGGCCATGTCGGCCAGATCCTGCGGGGTGAAAAGGCCACTTTCGCAGACCAGATGACGCTCAGACCCGGCCAGTTTCGACAGGCGACGGGTGGTGTCGAGCGAGGTCTCGAAGGTCTTCAGGTTGCGGTTGTTCACGCCCAGAAGCGGCGACTTCAGGATCGTCGCGCGTTCCAGTTCTTCTTCGTCATGCACTTCGACCAGAACGTCCATGCCCCAGGAAAAAGCTGCGTCTTCAAGCTCTTGCGCTTGGCTGTCTTCGACCGAAGCCATGATGATCAGGATGCAGTCGGCCCCCAAAGCGCGCGCCTCGGCGACCTGATAGGTGTCATACATGAAGTCCTTGCGCAGCGCGGGCAGCGACACGGCAGAACGCGCGGCGACAAGGAACTCATCGGCGCCTTGGAAGGATGGGGCGTCAGTCAAAACGGACAGGCACGAAGCGCCGCCGGTCTCGTAGGCTTTGGCGATCGCGGGCGGATCGAAATCCGGGCGGATCAGGCCCTTGGACGGGCTGGCCTTCTTGACCTCGGCGATCAGGCCATAGCCGGTCTCGGCGTCTTTCATCAGGGATGCTGCGAAGCCACGGGTGGGGCTTGCGGCGCGGGCGGCGGCCTCGACCTCGGACAGGGGGCGGGCGGCTTTGCACGCGGCCACATGTTCGAGTTTGTAGGCTTTGATTTTATCCAGAACAGTGCTCATGCGCTGGTTCTAGCGCGGGCAGGGGGCGGATGGAAGGCGGAATGCGTGCAGGATTTGCGCGAAGGGCATCGACCGTCCGTCGGGTGGGCGTATAACGCCCGCCCGGTGGGGGCGGACGGGCGTTGCCCGGCGTGCCGCCGGGCGAAAGGTTTATGCTGCCGAGGTTAGGGCGGCCAGCGCCTCGATCTTGGCTTTCGCCGCACCGCTGTCGATGCTTTCGGCGGCCATCTCGACGCCGGATTTCAGATCGCCCACCTTGTCGGCCACAATCAGTGCGGCGGCGGCGTTGAACAGCACCGCATCGCGATAGGCGGAGGGCGCACCATCCAGCAGTGCGCGGAAGGCGACGGCGTTCTCGGCGGGCTCGCCGCCAAGGATCGAGGCCAGCGGGTGCACCGGCAGGCCCGCGTCCTCGGGGTGGATTTCGCGGGTGTGCACTGCGCCATCCTCGACTGCGGCCACGGCTGTCGTCCCGGTGATCGAGATCTCGTCCATCCCCTCGGACCCATGCACCAGCCATGCTTTCTCGGACCCAAGCGCCAACAGCGTCTCGGCCATCGGGTGGATCAGGTCAGCGGCAAACGCGCCGGTCAGCTGGCGTTTCACGCCTGCGGGGTTGGTCAGCGGACCAAGGATGTTGAAGATCGTTTTGCAGCCCATTTCCTGACGGACTGGCATGACGTGTTTGATCGCCGGGTGGTGCATCGGGGCCATCATGAAGCCGATCCCGACCTCGTTGATCGCGCGTTCGGCAACGTCTGCGCCGACCATCACGTTCACGCCCATCTCGGTCAGCGCGTCCGCAGCACCCGATTTCGACGACAGGTTGCGGTTGCCATGCTTGGCAACAGTCACGCCAGCACCCGCCACAACGAAGGCCGTCGCGGTCGAGATGTTCAGGGTGCCCAACGCGTCGCCGCCAGTGCCGACGATGTCCATCGCACCCTCAGGCGCGTTCACCGCGTTGCACTTGGCGCGCATGACGGCGGCAGCGGCGGAGTATTCCGCAACGCTTTCCCCGCGCGTGCGCATGGCGGCCAGCAATGCACCCATCTGGGCAGGCGTGGCGCGGCCTTCAAACAGCTCTTCAAATGCATCTTCGGCCTGTCCGCGCGACAGCGGGCCTTCGGTGGCCGCAAAAATCAGAGGTTTCATCGCGTCGCTCATGCCGCCACCTTTGTTTTCTTCAGGAAGTTTTCCAGCATCGCGTGGCCGTGCTCGGACCGGATGCTTTCGGGGTGGAACTGCACGCCCTCGATCTCAAGCTCTTTGTGGCGCAGGCCCATGATCAGACCGTTGTCCAGCTCGGCCGTAATCTCAAGGCAGTCGGGCAGGGTGGCGCGATCCACCACCAGCGAGTGATAGCGCGTGGCTTGCAGCGGCGAGGGCAGTCCTTCGAACACACCTTTGCCTTCGTGCAGGACGGTGCCCATCTTGCCGTGTACGATTTCAGGCGCGCGGACGACATCGCCGCCGAACGCCTCGCCAATCGTCTGGTGGCCAAGGCAGACACCAAAGAGCGGTACCTTTGCTTCGGCGGCAGCCAGCGTCAGGGGCAGACAGATGCCCGCCTGTGCCGGATCACAGGGGCCGGGGGACAGCACGATCCCATCCGCGCCCATGCCCATCGCCTCTTGCACATCCAGCGCATCATTGCGCCGCACAACCACATCGGCCCCAAGCTCGCCAAAGTAATGGACGAGGTTGTAGGTAAAGCTGTCATAGTTATCGATCAGCAGGATCATCTCGCGGCCTTTCGCCAAAGTTGTATCAGAAGGGGTTACGTAACGCCCTTGTCGGGCTATACATGGTCTAGGCAAGCGCCGAGGGTCAAGAGCGGCGCGGGATCAATCGAGTATTCAGGGGGTAAAAGCCATGGCAAAAGGCTTCCTTTCAGGCGTAATTGTGGGCGGAGTTGTCTCGGCAGTCGGTTTGGCGTTCGTGTCACCGATGTTGCCACCCATCAAGACGACCCCTGCGCCAGTTGTCCAGATCGAGGCACCGACCCCGACAGAGGCCCCTGAAGTTGTGGAAGCACCCGCTGAAGTTACTGCGCCCGAAGCCGAGGCCGCACCCGTTGCTGAGGTCGCAGAAGAGCCTGCGGTTGAGGAAGAGGCCGCACCCGCTGCGCCGGTGGAGGCCCCAGAAACGCCAACCGCAGAAGCGGTTGAAGATGATATGGCCGAAGACGCGGTTGAAGAAGATACGCCCCCCGAGGGCAACGCGGTCGAGACCGACACCCCCGTCGTTGAACCCGAAGACGACGCACCAGAAGTCGAAGAACAGCCTGAACCCGCAGCACCTGAAGCCGAGACCTCTGACGCCGAAATCGTAGAACCCCAACCCGAGGCCGCCGCCCCTGAAGTGGCCGAAGCCATCGCACCTGCTCCCCAAGACCCCGAGGTGACCACAGATCAGCGCAGCGGCTTTGGCACTGCGGTGGCCCCTCTGACAGATCAGGCGCCCGGCGTGACCACCAATCGTCTGCCCAGCATTGGCACGGACGACGCCGCAGAAGAGGGACCCGTGATCGATCTGGCGCAGCCGCTTGAAACGGCGCTGCTCGATCTGTCTTCGTCGCCTATGGCGATCGAGCGCAACGCGGTTCCTGCGTTGGACCTTGGGGGACGTCCTTTGATGGCGGTTGTGCTGAAGGATATGGGGCCAGAGCGCACCAAGCTGGAAGGCTTCGACAAGCTGCCTTTCCCGGTTAGCGTCATTCTGGATGTCACGGCGCCCGATCTGGACGATGCCATCGCGTTCTATCGCGCGGCTGGGGCCGAGCTTGTGATGCAGGCGGATCTGCCGCCCAACGCGACCCCAACGGACGCCGAGGTGAACCTGCAGGTCCAACAGCCCAAGCTGGACATGGGGGTTGCCGTCTATATGGCGCCCGACAGCGGCTTTCAGACCAACGCGCCCCTGTCACGTCAGGTGTCGGAAATTCTTGTGGCATCTGGTCACGGCCTGATCACTCAGCCCGAAGGGTTGAATACCGGCCATAAGAACGCGTTGAAAACCGGCGTTCCGGCTGGGGTGGTGTTCCGTGATTTGGATGGAAACGGGCAGGACAACAAGGTTATCCGCCGCTTTCTGGACAACGCAGCCTTCAAGGCGGATCAGCAAGACGGCGTGATCCTGATGGGCCGCGCGGTGCCGGAAACGCTGGCGGCTCTGGTCGAGTGGAGCGTGGGCAACCGTGTCGGCTCGGTCGCGATGGTGCCGGTATCCACGGTGCTGCTGGGCGGTTCCTGATCAGGCGCGCGGAATGTCAAAGCCGGGGGCGGCCAGTGTGAAGCCCTCGAATTGAAATCCCGGTGAAACGGTGCAGCTGACCAGCGTATAGGCTCCGGTCGTGCGCGCTGCTTGCCAGTGATCCTTTGGCACGATGATTTGCGGGGCCTGTCCCGCTGCAAGGTCGGGGCCAAGCATGTGGTCAGTGGCGGGGCCTTCGTCGGTCTTAGACATCGACAGCACCAAGGGCGCGCCTGCGTGATACAGCCAGATCTCGCCTGCATCGACCCGGTGCCAATGGCTTTGCTCACCCGCTTTCAGCAGGAAATAGATACAGGTGCCGCTGGGGCGCCCGTCGGCATCCGTATCCACCCATGTCTGGCGATAATGCCCACCTTCGGGATGCGGGGCGAGGTCGAGGTGCTGAATGATCTGGTCTGGGGTCATGGGGCAGGACTATAGCCTTTCGACGGATACGCGCCATCTGCAATTTGTGGTAAAATCCGGCCCATTCACGAGTGGCCGAGGCAGGGCAGGGACCTATCATCCATTTCCAATCAGGAGGTTGATATGTCTTTTTATCTATTTCGGGGCCGCTACAGCACGGACAGTTTGCGTGCGCTTGTCGACAAGCCGCAGGACCGCGAAGCCGCGGCTGGGGCGATGATCGACAGCATGGGGGCCAAGTTGCATCACCTGTTTTTCTGTTTCGGAGACGATGATGTCGTGGCGCTGATCGAAGCGCCGGATGACGAAACCATGGCCGCTTGCGCCTTGGTGGTCGGGGCGTCGGGCATGATGTCTGGCGGGTCCACGACCAAGCTGATGACCAGCGCAGAGGCGATGAATGCGATGAAGGCCGCCGCCAGGGGGCGTGCCAGCTATCAAACCGTATGATGCAAATGAAATACTGAGCGGGGAGGCAAGGTGCCCCCGCCCTTAAAATGGAGCCTTAACTCGGCAAAGATGCGTGCGTGTTTATACGCCCGGCACGGTGCAGTCTGCAGCATCCAGATCCAGAACCGGATCATTCGCCGTGCATTCCTCGCCTGACAACGGATAGGTCTCGGTGTCGGCACAAGCGACCAATAGAGTGGAGGACGCAAGGAGGGCAAAAAACAATCTAAGCATTTAGGTATCTCCTTCTTTGTTGGACAACTTCATTCTGCTCGTAATGCCGTTCCCGGGGCCATGACGTGGATCAACCTGCCCAGAAGCCCAAATTTGCTCGGGGTGCTTGGCCCCAAAAGCAAAAAGCCCCGCCGTTTCCAGCAGGGCTTTCCAGTCGTTCTGGGGACTGATCACTTCAGGATCGAACGCCCCGCATATTCCGCAGTCGTGCCCAGGCTTTCTTCAATGCGGATCAGCTGGTTGTATTTCGCCAACCGGTCCGAACGGGCCAGCGAGCCGGTTTTGATCTGGCCGCAGTTGGTGGCGACAGCGAGGTCGGCAATGGTGGCGTCCTCGGTCTCGCCCGAGCGGTGCGACATCACGTTGGTCATGCGTGCGCGGTGGGCCATGTCGACGGCTTTCAGCGTTTCCGACAGCGAACCGATCTGGTTCACCTTGACCAGCATCGAGTTGGCAGCGCCCTTTTCGATACCTTCGGCCAGACGGGCCGGGTTGGTCACGAACAGATCGTCACCCACCAGCTGCACCTTGTCGCCGATGGCGTTGGTCAGGGCGACCCAGCCGTCCCAGTCATCTTCCGACATGCCGTCTTCGATCGAGATGATCGGATAGTCGTCGCACAGGGCGGCCAGATAGGCGGCGTTTTCTTCCGAGCTCAGCGATTTGCCTTCGCCCGACAGAACGTATTTGCCGTCCTTGTAGTATTCGGTCGCGGCGCAATCGAGGGCCAGATAGATGTCTTCGCCGGGGGTGTAGCCAGCTTTCTCGATCGAGCTCATGATGAAGTCCAGAGCGTCGCGGGTCGAGGCGATGTTCGGGGCAAAGCCGCCTTCGTCACCGATGCCGGTGGACAGACCTGCGGCCGACAGCTCTTTCTTCAGGGTGTGGAACACTTCAGCGCCCATGCGGACAGCTTCGCGGATGTTTTCCGCAGCGACCGGCATGATCATGAATTCCTGAATGTCGATCGGGTTGTCGGCGTGCTCGCCGCCATTGATGATGTTCATCATGGGAACCGGCAGAACGCGGGCCGAGGCGCCACCCACATAGCGATACAGCGGCAAGGCCGAAGCGTCGGCAGCGGCTTTGGCAACGGCCAGCGACACGCCCAGAATGGCGTTGGCGCCCAGACGGCCCTTGTTCGGGGTGCCGTCCAGCTCGATCATGGCGGCGTCGATGGCTTCCTGCTCGGTCGCATCGAAACCGATCAGCATTTCCGCGATCTCGCCGTTCACAGCTTCAACAGCGGCCAGAACGCCCTTACCCATGTAGCGCGCCTTGTCGCCGTCACGCTTTTCCACGGCCTCGTGGGCACCGGTCGACGCGCCCGAGGGCACAGCGGCGCGGCCCAGCGTGCCGTCTTCCAAGATCACGTCCACCTCGACGGTGGGGTTGCCCCGGCTGTCCAGAATCTCGCGGGCGAGAATATCGATGATGGTGCTCATGTTAGCGCTCCCAATAAGAAGAAAACTTCAGTTGAGGCGTCTTTAGCGCGTTCCGCGCGACACGACAACAGGGCAGGTGAGATGTTAGCGCGCGCGGGCCTGCTGTTCGCGCAAGAACATGTAGATTCCGGTGCCAATGACGATGGCCGCCCCCAGATAGGTCCAGCTGTCGGGGCGTTCGGCAAAGATCAGCATCCCAAGGATCATCGAGAAGATCAGCCGCATATAGCGAAACGGCATGATGATCGCCGTTTCCGCGATCCGCATCGCCTGCACGATTGCGTAATAGCCCGACACGCCACAGATCACGGCCCCCAGCATATAGGCCCATTCGACGCCCTGTGGCATGACAAACGGATCGTTGATTGGCGCCAGGATAAGCCCAGCGGGTACGACCGATGCAAAGCCATAGAAGGCCACGCTGACCGACGGGATCGAGGGATCCATCTGCCGGGTCAGAAGATCGCGCACAGCGATGGTGATGACCGCGCCGAGCGGAAGAAGGGCCGCCAGTTGAAACGTGTCGCTGCCCGGGCGGATGATGATCAGCACACCGATGAAACCAATGCCAATGGCACTCCACCGGCGCCAGCCGACCTGTTCACCCAGAAACAGCGCTGCCCCGGCGGTGATTGCCAGCGGAGTGGCTTGGAACACGGCGGCGACGGTCGACAGCGGCACCAGCGACAGGGCGGTGATGAAGAACATTGCGGCGATGGCCTCGGACGCGTTGCGCCACAGCATGAGCGGCGAGCGCATGTCGCGATGTACCAGCGGGGCCAGCGTTCCGCGCTGTATATACGTCATGATGCCGAACGCGATCATCCCGCCGATCCCCAAGAAGACCAGCACTTCAGACACGGGAATGCCACGCGACATCGATTTGATGAACGTGTCTTCCCCGGCGAAAACCGCCATCGAGAATGTCACAAGAATGATGCCGCGAATGTTTTGCATGTTCCGATCCGTTCAGTGCGTCCGGCGACAGAAACCGATTTGCAGAACTGCGGCAAGGGGGGATTCGGTGATGTGACCAATCACAGGACGTGATGGATGGCGCCTGCGTCAGTCTTTTTTGCGTACGCCGTAAAGTTCCAGCCGATGGCCTTTCAGCTCATACCCCAGCTTGGCGGCGATCTTTTCCTGAAGCGCTTCGATTTCCGGGTCGAGGAATTCGATCACCTCGCCGGTGGTCAGGTCGATCAGGTGGTCGTGATGGTCACGATCCGCGCTTTCGTAGCGCGCGCGGCCATCGCCGAACTCGTTCTTCACCAGAATGCCGGCCTCTTCAAACAGCTTCACGGTGCGGTACACGGTCGCCAGCGAGATGCGATTGTCTACGGCAGAGGCGCGGGCATGCAGCTCTTCCACATCCGGATGGTCGTGATGGGCATCTTCCAGCACACGTGCAATCACGCGGCGCTGATCGGTCATGCGCAGCCCCATATCTTCACAACGTTTCAAAATGGATGCGCCTGACATATGCCCCTCGGTGTTTTGATGCCCGCCCCCTTATGCCGTGAAAATTCGGGCAGGCAAAGGGGTGACGGCAGGGCTGCCTTAGCTGATCGCGAATTTCATCATCCGGTCGAACATACGATGCGGCAGAAGGCGGCGCAGAAGCGGCAGAAGGCGGCCAAACTTACCCGCGCGATAGATGGTGCGAGGCTTGGCGTCCTCGATCCCGCGGCGGATCGCGTCTGAAATCACCTTGGGATGCGAGCCTTTCAGCGCGGCCGAGGGGCTTTGCGCCGCACTGATCATCTTCTTGACTATATCGGCATAGGGTCCGGTGCCCGAATGGCGGGTGATCCCTTCACCCAGCACATCGCCAAAGCCGGTGTCGATGATGCCGGGGGCCACGACGACCATGAAAATACCCCGATCCTCGACCTCAAGCCGCATGGTGTTGGTGAAGCCTTCGACGAAGAATTTGGTGCCGTGATAGTAAGCGCCAAGTGGGGTGTGGATTGTGCCGCCCACGGACGAGATGTTGATGATCCGCCCGCTGCCTTGTTCCCGCATACCCGGCAGGACCAGTTGGGTCATGCGCGCCAGCCCGATGATGTTGGTGTCGATCTGCTGGCGCACGGCCTCCATCGGGATGTCCTCAACCGCGCCATAAAGGCCGTAACCGGCGTTGTTGACCAGCGCGTCGATCCGGCCCTCAGCCTCAAGCACCTTTTTGACAGCGGCCTGCATCGACGCATCGTCGGTCACGTCCAGCGACAGCGCATGCCCACCGGCGGCGGTGATATCGGACATGGCGTCCACCCGACGCGCGCCGCCATAGACGGTGTAGCCCGCGGCCAAAAGATCCAGCGCGGTCTGCTTGCCAATCCCCGAGGATGCACCGGTGATCAGGATAACTTTCTTTTTCATGGCATTTGCCTTTCACTAAGAAGAAGGGGTACTCAGAGCAAGTGACCGACGGTCAGTTAAATAAATGACCGGTGGTCAGCTATCAAGAGGAACGTGGCGATTTCGTCGCATGATGGGCTATGGTATTGGAAGATAACGCAAAACGGGCGCGGTCCGAGGATCAGAAGGCCGAGCGGCAGGCTGGCATTCTGGCGGCTGCGCGCGAAATCATCGACGAATCAGGCTTTGACGGTGTGACGATGAGCGCGCTGGCAAAGCGGGCGGGCTTGGCCAAGGGCACGCTGTATCTTTATGTTCGCTCGAAGGAAGAGCTGTTCTTGCTGTTGTTTCTTGAAGCGATGGATGAGGTGGTTGACCGGTTCAAAGCCAACGCCAAGCTTGGCGACAGTGCCGCGCATTTGGCGCATCTGATGACAGAAAACGCCCTGACCACGCCGCTGTTTTTGCCGCTTTTCGCGCGGCTGGTCGCGGTGATCGAAGCCAATGTGGCCGATGAACCCCTGTTCACGGCCAAACGCCGGTTGCTCGCCCTGGGTCACGAGTGGTCCATGCATTTGGCCTATGTCACTGGCGTAGGCCCCGATCAGATCGAGGCGCTGGCCCGTACCTTGATGATGACGATGCAGGGGGCCGCGCAGTTCGACATCTCGGCGCAGCGTGACCCCGAGGGATTGCCCGACGACATGCGCGAGGCGTTCGGAGCCTACGCGTTCGCCCCCAGTTTTGAACCTTCGGCGCGGTTGATCCTTGAGGCGGTGATGGCCCCGGCCCTAGAAGGCTAAAGGATCAGTTTTCCTGACATGGTGCGCACGGCGGATCCGGCTACGGTGACCCGCCCGGGCTCGGCCTTCAGATGAATTTGCGACGGGCGACCCATGTCATCGCCCTGATGGATGGTCAGGCTTTGGGGTTCCCCACGATCGGCACACAGAAGCGCGGCCAAGGGCGCGGCGGCTGACCCTGTGGCCGGGTCTTCCGGGATGCCATCCAAGGGCGCGAACATGCGGGCATGGATAGTGCCGCCAGCGCCCTCGACCCACGCATAGACCGCAAAGTCATGGTTGCCGGGAAAAAGTTGTGTCCCTTCGCGCATGGCGTCGGTGTTGGGTGAGAGGGCGGACAGTGTCTCGCGACTGTCCAGTTGTGCATAGACGAAATCTCCGCCCAGCGAGGCGATCTCGGGCTGGGCGATGATGTTTTTGGGCGTGCAGCCAATGGCACGGGCGACCAGATCGACCTCGGGTTTGCCTTTGCGCTCCAGCGGCACCTCGGTCACAAAGCTGGCCTGACCGGCTTGGGCATAGGCGGGCAGGGGGCCGACGCCCAGCTCCAGCACCATGTCGGGGCCATATCCCATGTCGGCCAGCATCACGGCCGTTCCGATGGTGGGATGCCCCGCAAAGGGCAGCTCGCGCATCGGGGTGAAAATGCGAATGCGGGCGGTGTGGGCCGGGTCCTCGGGCGGTAAGACGAAGGTGGTTTCCGAGAAGTTGAACTCGCGCGCGATGGTCTGCATCTGCGCGTCCGTCAGCCCCTCGGCATCCGGGATCACGGCCAGTTGGTTACCCCCAAAGGCCGTGTCGGTGAACACATCATAGACGGCATAGTCGCGCATCACATCAGCTCCGGTTCGCGGCCGATCCGTTTTGCCATCGGGGCGACGGTCAGGCCTTGCACAATGATCGAGAAGATTACGACGATATAGGTCGCGGTCAGGATCAGCGGTTTCCATTCATTGTCAGGCAGGGATAGGGCCAGCGCAACCGAAATGCCGCCTTTCAATCCGCCCCACGTCATGATCGGGATCACCCCGCGCGAGAAGTTGCGGAAGGGTTTCAGGATCATCACAGGCACGGCCACGGCGGTCAGACGCGCGACCAGTGCCAGTGCGATGGCCATGGTGCCCGCCATGACAGCGTCCATGGTGAAGGCAACGGCGAAGACCTCGAACCCGATCATCAGGAACAGGACCGCGTTCAGGATCTCGTCAATCAGTTTCCAGAAGGCGTCGACATAGTTGCGGGTCTCTTCGCTCATCCCGTGTTTGGCGCCCACATCACCGATCAAAAGGCCCGCACAGACCGCCATGATTGGGGCCGAGAAATGCAGCGCTACCGCCAGTTCATAGCCCCCGAAAGCAAGGCCAAGGGTCAGCAGAACCTCAAGCGAGTAGTCGTCGATCTGGCGCATGATGCGGAAGGTCAGCCAGCCCAAGACCACGCCCAGAACTGCGCCTCCGACGGCTTCTTGCAGGAACAACATCACCGCGCCCATGGCCGCACTTTCTTCGTGCCCGCCGCCGTGGCTGCCGTGATGCGGGAAAGCCAGGCCCACCAGCACCAGAAACACCACATAGCCCACGCCATCGTTGAATAGGCTTTCGCCCGCGATCTTGGTTTCCAGCGATTTCTGAAGGTTTGCCTCGCGCAAGACGCCCAGCACCGCGACAGGATCTGTGGGGGTAATCAGCGACCCAAACACCAGCGCGATCAGCAGCGGCATCCCGGTGATCCAGCTGAAGCCCACGCCGACCACGGCGGTCGACAGGGCCACGCCCATTGTCGCCATCAGGAAGACCAGCCGCCATTGCTGGCGCAGGTCCGAGATCTTCACGTGCAGTGCACCGGCAAACAGCAATAGCCCCAGCATGCCTTCCAGCAGCGCGTCCGAGAAGTCGATGCTGGTCACTTGCGTACGCACCTGATCGGCGACGCCAAGGCCGGGGGCGACAAGGTCCAGCAGCAGGATCGCAACGGACGCAAACAGCGAGACCACAAGGATCCCGATGGCCGAGGGTAGTTTCAGGAAAAGATAGTTAATGGCGCCGAAGAGGCCGGCCAAAACGATCAAAAGTGATGCAATTTGCAGAAAAGTCATTGTCGGTCCTAAGTGATCCGTAAGTCATGTTTGTGCGCCTCATAGCATGGGCGCGGGTATAGACAAATATCGGAAATCGCGACGGATTTACTTACTCCGTGATGCGCAGCTTGGCCCAGACCGGCAGGTGGTCCGAGGCGATGCGCGCCAGTTTGGACTGGTCGACGCCCGCATCCCGCAGCTCGACGCCCTCGGATGTCGCAATCCGGTCCAGCGCTGCCATCGGGCGTGACGCGTGATAGGAGCGGCCGGGCGAGTGAATGTCGAAATGCTGCTCAAGCGGTTCGAATCCGCGCCGTGGGGACCATTCGTTGAAATCGCCAAGGATGACGGTGGGCAGCTCGATATGGTCGAAATGCTTCGCGAGCGCGCGCATTTGCTGATGGCGATAGGGGCGCAAGAGGCCCAGATGGGTGCCGATCACCTGCATCTTGCCCTCAATCCCGACCGATACCGCGCCGCGTGGTTCGAGTCCCGGAAGCTCCACTGTGCGCGCGTCGTGGAAGGTCAGCCCTTTGCGGACCAGCACCGCGTTACCATGACTGCCCAACGACAGCCCGTTCGAAGCAAACGGGACGGGTACAAAATCCGTCTCGTCTTCGATCAGTTTGAAGGGCAGGGCCGTGGGGCGAGGGCCAAGGCGGCGGTCCGCCTCTTGCAGGACCAGCACATCTGCATTCAATTCGTTCAGCACATGCAGAATGCGATGCGGATCACGTCTGCGGTCCAGCCCAATGGCCTTGCGCATGTTGTATGTGGCGAGTTTCAGGTCCATAGCCATGCCGCCCGCGCGGGCGCGTCAGAAGAGATGTGTCATCAAATGATAGCGGTTCCGCGACTGAAAGCCCATGCGTTCATAAAGCGCACGCGCGCGCTCGTTATCGGCGTCGACCTCAAGGTTCATGGCTTTTACGCCCTGCCCAGACAGGGCGCGGGACAATGCGGCCAAGGCTTCCGATCCCATGCCACGCCCGCGCACTCGCTCGCGGACATAGATCTCATCAAGGAATGCGTCGATGCCGCCGAACTCGATCGACCAGCCGAAGCTGACTGCGACGTAGCCCACCGGGGCCACGCGGGGGCCGATCATCCAGATTGCGCCATGGGGCGAGCCTTCCAGAAGCGGGGTCAGGGCACCGCGCCGCGTGGCGTCGTCCTGTTCGATGCCGGCCTCGGCATGGAACCCGGCCACCAAGGGCAGAAGTCGGTCCAGATCGTCCAGAGTGGCAAGGCGCAGGCTGCTCATAGGCGGGCGATCCTTTCGGTTAGAAGGGCAAAGAAACCATCCGCATCGAGGTCTCCGATGAACATGGCGTTGGGGGGATGATCGGTCACGCCCCACCAATCGGCGACGGTCATGCCCATGGTCAGCTCGGATGCGGTTTCGATCTGCACATTGATGTGGCGGCCGGTGAACAGATCCGGGCGGATCAGATAGGCGATCACGGTCGGGTCGTGCAGGGGCGCGCCTTCGGATCCGTATTTGTGGATGTCGAAGCGCTCGAAGAAATCCGTCATCTCGGCCACCGCGTGGCCGACGTCACCGGGCAGAGCGCGGAAGGCGTCGTTGCGGGGTTTGGTGACCAGAGCCTTGTGGGTCACGTCCAGCGGCATGACGACAAGCGGAACGCCAGAAGTAAACAGGATATCAGCGGCTTGCGGGTCGACATAGATGTTGAACTCGGCCGCCGGGGTGACATTGCCGACCTCAAAATAGGCGCCGCCCATCAGGACGATCTCTTGCACGCGGTCCACAATATCGGGCGCCCGTTCAAAGGCTGTGGCGATGTTGGTGAGCGGCCCCAACGGGCAGAGCGTGACCGTGCCCCTGGGTTCCGCACGCAGGGAGTCGATGATGAAGTCGACCGCATGCTGGTCCTGAAGCGGCATGGTGGGATCGGGCAGGTCTGGCCCGTCCAGCCCGGTTTTTCCGTGCACATATTCCGCTGTGACCAGATCACGGCGGAGCGGGCGGTCGCAGCCGGCAAACACGCGGGTGTCGGGCTTTCCGGCCAGCTCGCACACGATGCGGGCATTCTTGGCGGTCAGCTCCAATGGAACGTTGCCCGCAACCGCTGTGATGCCCAAAACCTCGATATCCTCGGGGCTGGCCAGCGCCAAAAGAATAGCGACCGCGTCGTCCTGACCGGGGTCGGTATCGATGATGATCTTACGTGTCATTCCAACCTCTTACGCGGCCAACTTCACCCAAATCGGCACGTGATCCGAGGGCTTTTCACGCCCGCGCACCTCTTTATCAATCTGGCAATCCTGCAGCATATCCGCGCATTCCGGGGACAGCAGGAAATGGTCGATCCGAATGCCGTCATTGCGCTGCCACGACCCGCGCTGGAAGTCCCAGAACGAATACTGCTCGGGCGCTTGGTTGCGGGCGCGGAAGGCCTCGGTCATGCCAAGGTTCAGGATCCTGCGCCATGCCTCGCGGCTCTCTGGGCGATAGAGCGCGTCTTCTACCCAATCCTGCGGACGCGCGGCGTCCTCGGCCTGCGGGATGATGTTGTAATCACCCGCCATCAGGAAAGGAATTTCCTCGGCCAGCAACTCCTCGGCACGGGCGCGCAGACGCTCCATCCACGCGAGCTTGTAGTCGTATTTTGGACCCGGTACGGGGTTGCCGTTGGGCAGGTACAGCCCGCAGATCCGCACCGCGTGATCCCCCACCACCGTCGCCTCGATGTAACGGGCCTGTTCGTCATCGTCGTCACCGGGCAGACCGCGCGTCACATCCTCAAGCGGCAGTTTGGAGAGCAGCGCCACGCCGTTGAAGCTTTTCTGCCCGTGGGTTTCGACGTTATACCCTTTGTCTTCAAAGGCTTCGCGGGGGAAGTTCTCGTCAATTGATTTGATTTCCTGCAAGATCGCCACGTCCGGCTGCGCCTCGTCCAGCCAGTCCATCAGGGCGGGCAAACGGGCCTTGATGCCATTGATGTTGAAGCTGGCGATTTTCATGAGGCTCTCCTGTTGTTGGGGTCACTGTGGGGGCAAACGCGGGTGGGCGCAAGCATAGCTGCTCAGGCTTCGGCGATATGCCGCCCGGCGGCATGGGCGCTGGCCCAAGCCCACTGGAAATTGAACCCGCCCAGCCAGCCGGTGACGTCGACACATTCGCCGATGAAGTAGAGGCCGGGGATGGTTTTCGACATCATGGATTTGCTGTCGAGCCCATCGGTCGAGACGCCGCCCAACGTGACCTCGGCGGTGCGATAACCTTCGGTGCCAGAGGGGGTGAGCTGCCAGTCGGACAGCTGATCCAACAGCGCATCCAGCGCCTTGTCGGACTGGTCCGCCAGCCGCTGGGTCAGGTCGAACCGATCCGCCCATTCGGTGGCGAGGTGATCGACCAGCTTTCCGGGTAGGTGGCGCGAGAGTTCCGTCGACAGTTGTCGCCGTCCTTCGGTCTGACGTTGGGTGCGCAGCGCCTCGCGCAGGTTCAACCCGTGGGTCAGGTCGATATGCACGGGTTCTCCAGGCTGCCAGTAGGAAGAGATTTGCAGGATCGCGGGGCCGGACAATCCACGGTGCGTGAACAGCAGCGCCTCTTCAAAGCTGGCGCGGTCGTTCCAAACGCGCACAGGCAGGGACACGCCGGATAGCGCGGCGAACCGCCCGTCGGGGAAGGTGAAGGGGACAAGCCCCGCGCTGGTCTCGATGATCTGGTGGCCGAATTGTCGCGCGATATCATAGGCAAGGCCTGTCGCGCCCATCTTGGGGATCGACTTGCCGCCCGTCGCGATGATCAGGTTTTTGCAGGTGAGCCGGCCTTGCGACGTTTCAAACTGGAAGCCGCTTTCGATCTTCGCGACCGCGCTGATCGAAGTGTTCAGCGCCAGTTCTGCCCCGGCCTTTGCCAGCCGGTCCGTCAGCATCTGAACAATCTGCGTCGATTTTTCATCGCAAAAGAGCTGCCCCAGCGTTTTCTCATGCCACGCAATCCCCGCCTGATCGACCAACTCGACAAAGTCCCACTGGCTGAACCGGGCCAGCGCCGATTTGTGGAAATGCGGGTTCTGGCCCACGAAATTCTTCGGCTCGGCATACATGTTGGTGAAATTACAGCGCCCGCCGCCGGAAATCCGGATCTTCTCGCCGGGCTTTTTGGCGTGGTCGATGACCAGCGTGGGGCCTGCCTTGGCCGCATAGGGGGCCGCAAACAGCCCCGCCGCGCCTGCGCCAATGATGATCGTATGCCATTCCGTTTTCATGCGCGCGTCGTACCCTGTTCGCCGAGTGGGGGGAAGAAAAATGCGCGGCTTGGTGGTTTTCTGCAGACGCAGTCAGAAATTGTTAACCGAGACCGGTCAAGTTTGAGGCAAATCTGACGTTTCTCTGGAGGGATCACTGTCATGGACCATCTGACCCGCGCACAATGCCTGCATAGTCTGGACCTTCTGGTCGGGCAGGAAGACGCGTTCGCCCAGGCGTTTTTCCCGCTTCTGTTTCAGCGTGCCCCCGAGCTGCGGGTGGTGTTTCCCGCAGGCATTGATGATCACGCCGAACAGGTGCGGGTGCTCTATCGACTGATGATGTGTTTTGCTGGGAACGAGGTGACGATGACCGCCGGGTTGCGCTTGATTGGGTTCCGCATGGCGATGCGGGGGCTGGGCGCAGATCATGCCGAGCTGCTGGCCAACACACTTATAGGGACGCTGAAGCGTCAGCTGAGCAATTCGTGGCAAGCGGATTTCGCTTACTCTTGGCGGATTGCCAAGGAAGAGGCGTTGGACGCGATGGCGCTTGGCGCAGAGTTGATGGCCGCGTGAGGCTTAGATCGAGAACGAGGTGCCGCAGCCGCAAGAGGCCGTGGCATTCGGGTTGTCGATCACGAAGCGCGCGCCGATCAGTTCCTCGGTGAAGTCGATCACGGCATCGGCAAGGAAGGGCAGGGATACCTCGTCCACCACCACCTGTTCGCCGCCCCCCGAAAGAACCAAGTCGCCCTCGGCCGGATCATCCAGCGAAATCTCGTATTGAAAGCCCGAACAGCCGCCGCCTTCAACAGCCACACGCAGTGCTTTACCCTGCGCGCTTGCGCCGATTTCGGACAAGCGGGCGAAAGCTCGGTCAGTGACTTTGGGGGGCAGGTTCAGGTCCATCGGGAAATCCGTTTCATGTTCACGCAAAACGCAATATAGGTTGGCCTGACGGGCGCGACAAGACGCCCCGGACACGCGCGCGCGGACGGGACATCCGCAAGAGGCCAGACATGACAGGCGGAAAGGGGCAGCCATGCTTGCCAGCTTTGCAACCCATCCCGGTGGCAGCCGGGGGCGACTGTACCCGGAAGGGGAAAGCGAATTTCGCGAGCCGTATCAACGGGATCGCGACCGGATCATCCACTCCTCGGGTTTTCGTAGGCTGAAACACAAGACGCAGGTGTTCGTTGAGCACGAGGGCGATTATTTCCGCACCCGCCTGACCCATTCTATCGAGGTGGCGCAGGTGGCGCGGACCATCGCGGGGGCGCTTGGGTTGAATAGTCATCTGACCGAGGCCGTGGCGCTGGCCCATGACCTAGGCCACACGCCTTTTGGCCATACGGGCGAAGATAAGCTGGACGAGTTGATGGCCCCCTTTGGTGGGTTTGACCACAATGCGCAGGCACTGAAAATCGTCACCTCGTTGGAGCGGCACTATGCCAAATGGGACGGGCTGAACCTGACATGGGAGACGCTAGAGGGCATTGCCAAGCACAATGGCCCAGTGACCGGCGATCTGCCCTATGCGCTGGCCGAGTACAACGCCAAGCATGATCTGGAACTGTCCACGCATGCGGGTGCCGAGGCACAGGTGGCCGCGCTGGCCGATGACATCGCCTATAACAACCACGATCTGCATGACGGGCTGCGGGCGGGACTGTTCACCATGGAAGAGATCGCCGAGCTCCCTATCGTGGGCGCTGCAATTGCCGAGGTGGACGGACTCTATCCCGGTCTGGATGCAGGCCGTCGCCGCCACGAGGCGCTGCGGCGGGTCTTTGGCGTGATGGTCGAGGATGTGTTGGACACGTCGAAGAGGTTGTTGACAGAGGCCGATCCGCAGTCGGTTGAAGATATTCGCGCGCTGGATCACGCGGTGATCCGGTTTTCGCCGGAACTGTGGGCCGATCTGAAAGTGATCCGCAAGTTTCTGTTCACTCGCATGTATCGTGCACCGTCCGTGGTTGAAATGCGCACGCGCGTCACCGCAGTGGTCGGCGATCTGTTTGGGCATTTCTTGGCGCATCCAATGGAGTTACCAGAGGAGTGGTGCCGCGAGATTGAGGCGGCCGAGGGTGAGACCGCGCTGGCGCGGTTGGTGTCGGATTACATCGCCGGGATGACGGATCGTTTCGCGCTTCAGGAACATGCGCGTTTGGGGTTGGGCGGGTTGGGGCTTTGCCCCTCTGCGCTGCGCGCATTCACCCCAAGGTATTTAGGGCAAGAGGAAGGGGCGGGCGCCTGCATCGCTTGACCTTTGGGGTGGGGGTGCTAAAGCGTTTCGAGATCAAGTTGGCTCACAGCTTGAATTCGAAACGCCCTCGAGATTGGTAAGGTCCGGGCGTTTCGCCATACTATTGTGGTTCAATAGTATGCCGAAACGCTTTAGGAGTGCGCCTGAGAGAAAAGGACCAGACCGATGAACCTGTTTGCCGATATTCGCGCGCTTGTGATTGATGCCCTGACCCAGATGGTCAGCGAAGGAGCTTTGCCCGAGGGGCTGAGCTTTGACAACGTGGCGGTCGAACCACCGCGCGATGCGGCGCATGGGGATATGGCGACGAATGCGGCGATGGTTCTGGCGAAGCCTGCCAAGATGAAGCCCCGCGACATTGCCGATGTTCTGGCCGGAAAGCTGGCCGAGGATGCGCGCATTGACGTGGCCGAGGTGGCAGGTCCCGGGTTCTTGAACCTGCGTCTGGCGGCGACGGTTTGGGCTGGTCTGGTCGAAGGCGTGTTGGCGGATGCGAATTACGGTCGTTCAACGATGGGTGCCGGGCAGAAAACGAACGTGGAATATGTATCGGCCAACCCGACGGGGCCGCTGCATGTGGGACACACGCGCGGCGCGGTTTTTGGCGATGCGCTGGCGAGCCTGTTGGACTTCGCTGGTTATGACGTGACCCGTGAATATTACATCAATGACGGTGGCGCGCAGGTCGATGTGTTGGCCCGTTCGGTTTACCTGCGCTATCTGGAAGCGCATGGCCAAGAGGTTGCGTTCGAAGACGGCACCTATCCCGGCGACTATCTGGTCCCGGTGGGCGAGGCGCTGAAAGCCAAGGTGGGCGATGCTTTTGTGGGCAAGCCGGAAGCCGATTGGTTGGTTGAAATCCGCGAGTTCGCGACCGAGGCCATGATGGACCTGATCCGCGAGGATCTGGCCCAGCTGGGCGTGAAGATGGATGTCTTCTTCTCGGAAAAATCTCTGTATGGCACTGGCCGGATTGAAGGCGCGCTTGAGACTCTTCAGAACAACGGCCTGATCTATGAAGGCGTGCTGGAGCCGCCCAAGGGCAAGACGCCCGAGGATTGGGAGCCGCGTGAGCAGACCTTGTTCAAATCGACCGAGCATGGCGATGACGTCGACCGTCCGGTGAAAAAATCGGACGGCAGCTGGACCTATTTCGCGCCGGACATTGCCTATCACTATGACAAGGTCGAGCGCGGTTTTGACGCGTTGATCGACGTCTTTGGCGCCGACCACGGGGGCTATGTGAAGCGGATGAAAGCGGCTGTGTCGGCGCTGTCTGACGGCAAGGTGCCGCTGGACATCAAGCTGACCCAGCTGGTGAAGCTGTGGAAAAATGGCGAGCCGTTTAAAATGTCGAAGCGGGCAGGCAACTTCGTCACCCTGCGCGATGTGGTCGAGCAGGTGGGTTCGGACGTGACACGTTTCGTGATGCTGACCCGCAAGAACGACGCGCCGTTGGACTTCGATTTCGACAAAGTGTTGGAGCAGTCCAAGGACAACCCGGTCTTCTATGTGCAGTATGCCCACGCGCGCGTGCGCTCGGTTCTGCGCAAGGCGGAAGAGCAGGGCGTGACCCTGTCTGACACGCCAGATCTGCAGGATGAGGCCGAGCTGGCGGTGGCCAAGAAGCTGGCCGAATGGCCGCGTCTGGTCGAGATCGCCGCACGCACCCATGAACCACACCGGATCGCGTTCTATCTGTATGAGTTGGCCTCGGAATTCCACGCGCTGTGGAACCGTGGCAATGACAAGCCGGAACTGCGTTTCCTTCAGGATGGCAATAATGACTCATCGGCGGCAAAAATTGCCCTACCGCGTGCAGTCGCCGTTGTCATTTCGTCGGGATTGGGTATTTTGGGCGTAACTCCGGCCGAGGAAATGCGCTGACAAAATGCGCCCCGGTCGAGTGCGAGTAGAGCAGTTTGACCGGTGCAGGGTGTGGAAAGAGCCATAAAGGCCAAGCCCCTGGAGATACCGGGTGTGAGGCAAGATGGCAGAAGCAAATTGGGGGCATGGCGCCCCGCATCCGGCGTATCAAAATCATCCCGACTATGGGCATCGCCCTGAACCTGTGATGCGTTCTGCAGCGGCAGGCGCGTCTGCCTATGTGCATCCGGCTCATGGTGGGCCAGAGGTGCAACAGGCGCCGATGCAGGCCGATTATGCGGGCTATCAGGACGCGCCTTATGCGGATCAGGGATACTACGCCCAACCTGCTGAACCGACTGCGCCGCGTGGTGGTGGGGCTGGCGGGCTTTTGAACTATGCAGGCGCCGCCGTTTCACTGGCGCTGATCGTGGGTCTTGGCGTCTGGGGCTACAAGCTGGCCGTGCGCGATGTGACCGGCATTCCGGTCGTGCGTGCGCTGGAAGGTCCGATGCGCGTGCAGCCCGAAAATCCCGGTGGCCAATCGGCGGACCACCAAGGTCTGGCCGTGAATGCTGTGCAGGCGGAAGGCGAGGCCTCGGCCCCTGCTGATCGCCTTGTTCTGGCGCCCGAGCCTGCGTCGCTGACCGACGAAGATGCCTCGGTCGCCGAGGTTGCCCGCGCCGATACGGACCTGTCCCTTCCGGCTGCCGCCATTCAGGCCTACGTGACCGAGACCGCGGCCGACGTGGACCCGATCGCCGCCGCGCTGGCCATCGCCGAGCAGATCGCCGCCGACAGCCCCTTGCTGGGCGCTGAGACCAAGATCGAGCCGACCGAGGTTGTTGCCTCGCTTGCGGCCACCGTGCTTCCAACGCCCTCGGCACCCGCAGTTGAAGAACCGGCAACACCCGGTGTGAAAATCATCCCGGCCTCGGTCCCCGGTGTCAGCACGTCGTTGCGCCCGGTTGTCCGTCCCGCCGATCTGAACACCAAAGTCGCGGCCCCCGTGCCGTCCGCCCCCGCAGCCGCGAAAGAGGTCGATCCCTCGACCCTCGCCCCCGGTACGCGTCTGGTGCAACTTGGGGCCTTTGACAGCGCCGAGGTTGCCCGCGAACAGTGGGACGTTCTGTCGGCCCGGTTCGAGGACTATATGGGCGGCAAAACCCGCGTGATCGAGAAAGCCCAGACCGGTGGCAAGACCTTCTATCGCTTGCGTGTGATGGGCTTTGCCGATCTGGCGGACTCGCGCCGGTTCTGTTCGGTGCTGATGGCTGACAAAGCCGCCTGCATCCCGGTTGTGACCCGGTAAACTATGTCCCGCGTTGGCGCATATATTCTGGGCTGCGAGGGCACCACGCTGTCGCGGGCCGAACGGGATTTCTTTGAACGCGCGCAGCCGTGGGGGTTCATCCTGTTCGCGCGGAATGTGGACACGCCTGACCAGCTACGCGCATTGACCAGCGAGTTGCGCGGCGCCGTCGGGCGGGACGCACCCATCTTTATTGATCAAGAAGGGGGCCGAGTGGCCCGTATGGGCGCGCCCTATTGGCGCGAGTGGCTGCCCGCTTTGGATCAGGTCAAGCTGAACCCCAAAGCCTCGGTCCGCAGCCTCTACATCCGCTATCGCCTGATCGCGGATGAACTTTTGTCGGTCGGAATCGACGGCAACTGTGCGCCGCTGGCCGACATTGCCATGGGTGAGACCCATCCGATCCTGCATAACCGCTGCTACGGCGAAGACGTGGTGAAGGTGGCCGAACGCGCCGCCAGTGTGGCACAAGCCCTGCTGGATGGCGGTGTGTTGCCGGTGGTGAAACACATCCCCGGCCATGGGCGATCAACGCTGGACACGCATCTGGAGCTTCCACGCGTGAAGACCAAAGCGAAGGAACTCGGCTGGACCGATTTCATGGCGTTCGAGCCGCTGGCCGGGCTTCCCCTTGGCATGTCCGCCCATATCATCTTTGAGGATATCGACCCTGACCATCCCGCCACCCAAAGCCCGGATATGATCGCGCTGATCCGCAACAAAATCGGCTTTGGCGGACTTCTGATGACGGATGACATCTCGATGAAGGCGCTGTCGGGTGCGCTATCCGTGCGGTCCCGCGCCGCACTTCGGGCGGGCTGTGACATCGTTCTGCACTGCAATGGCGTGCTTGAGCAGATGGAAGAGGTCGCCGACGCCTGCGGAGATCTGACCGGAGAGGCGCTTTCGCGCGCCGAAACCGCGCTTTCCTGGCGCAAACCACCCGTTCCCATTGACATTGATGCCTTGGACGCTGAATTTCAAAGCCTGATGACTGGTGAGACAGTAATACAGGCAGGTGATGAGCGAGACTGAAGAGTTTCAAGAAGATACAATGTCAGTGTCCGAGCGGTTGGCCGCCGAGGCGCTGATCGTTGACGTCGAGGGGTTTGAAGGCCCGCTCGATCTGCTTCTGACTCTGTCTCGCACGCAAAAGGTAGATCTGCGCAAGATCTCGGTTCTGGAACTGTCGGTGCAATATCTGGCTTTTGTGGAACGCGCGCGGCATCTGCGGATTGAACTCGCCGCCGACTATCTGGTGATGGCGGCGTGGCTGGCCTTCCTGAAATCGCGCCTGTTGTTGCCCCCCGATCCCACCGAAGAAGGCCCGTCTGGTGAAGAACTCGCCGCCCACCTTGCCTTCCAGCTGGAGCGCCTTCAGGGCATGCGCGATGCCGCCGCCAAGCTGATGGCGCGGGATCAATTGGGACGTGATTTCTTTGCCCGGGGCCTGCCCGAGGACGTGACCCGTGTGCGCCGCGTGACCTATACCGCGACGCTTCTGGACCTGATGCAGGGCTATGCGCGCATCCGCACCAAAGACGAATTCCGCCCCTTTGTCATGGACCGCGACGCGGTGATGACGATGGAGCAGGCGCTGGACCGCATGCGCGGTCTGATCAACTATGCGGGTGACTGGACCGAGTTGACGTCCTACCTGCCCGAAGGGTGGGAGGTCGACCCCGCCAAGCGCCGCTCGGCCATGGCCGCAAATTTTGCCGCCACGTTGGAAATGGCCAAACGGGGCGAACTTGAACTCAGACAGGGCGACACGTTTTCGCCCATTCAAATCCGCAGGAAAACGCATGACGGATGATGTGATCAGTGACACGCCCCAAGAAGGGCAGGACGCGCGCGAGGAAAGCCTGTTCGAGGCCCCACCAATGGGCGAACAGGAACGCATGGTGGAAGCCATCCTTTTTGCCTCTACCGAGGCCGTCAGCGTGAAAGAGCTGGAAGACCGGATGCCCCACGGCTGCGACGCCGCCGAGGCGCTGGTCCATCTGCGCAAGCGCTATGAAGGCCGCGGCGTGACCGTTGTCAAAGTGGGGGATGCCTGGGCCATTCGCACCGCGCCCGACCTTGGCTATCTGATGCAGAAAGAAACGGTCGAGCAGCGCAAACTGTCCCGTGCCGCGATCGAGACTTTGGCAATTATCGCCTATCATCAACCGGTTACGCGGGCCGAGATCGAAGAGATCCGCGGCGTGTCCGTCAGTCGCGGCACCATCGACCAGCTGATCGAGATGGAGTGGATCCGTTTTGGCCGCCGCCGCATGACACCGGGCCGCCCGGTCACCTTCGTGGTCACACCGGGCTTCCTGGATCACTTCGGTCTGGAAAGCGCACGCGATCTGCCGGGCCTGAAAGAACTGCGCTCGGCCGGTCTGCTGGAAAGCCGTCCGCCCCCCGGCGCGATGCCCGGACCCAACAGTGATGACGAGGACGAAAGCCCCGAGGGCCAGTCCGAACTATTCGAGGATTAACTCTATGAATGCCAATCAGCTGATTAATATGGTCATCCGTATGGTGACGCGCCGCCTCATCAACAAAGGTGTGAACACCGGGATCGACATGGCCACCCGGAAAGGTCGACGCGAAGAAGATATGACCCCGGCACAACGCGAAGAGGCCAATAAAGCCAAAGAACTTGCCAAGCGCGGGCGCAAGACCATGCGGATCGGACGGCGATTGTTTTAATTCGCGCCTCGCGACGATGGTCCGCGCGTGATTACTTAAAATGCTTCGACAGCTTCAGCCCTTGGCCCTGATAGTTCGACTTGATGTCGACACCATAAAGCGCTTCGGGGATTTCGCTCATCTTCTCATAGACAAGGCGGCCGACGACCTGTCCGTGTTCCAAGACGAACGGGGCCTCGTGGCAGCGGACTTCCAGCACCCCGCGCGACCCGGACCCGCCAGCGGCGTCATATCCGAAACCGGGATCGAAGAAGCCCGCGTAATGCACTCGAAATTCGCCGACCATCGCCAGATAGGGGGCCATTTCGGCAGCGCAATCGGGCGGGATGGCAATCGCTTCGCGGCTGACGAGGATATAAAACGCACCGGGGTCTAGGATGATGCGGCCTTCGGTGGTGCGGACCTCTTCCCAGTACTCGGATGGGTCGTAATGGGCCAGCTTCGACAGGTCCACGACGCCCGTGTGACGCTTGGCGCGATAGCCGACCAGATCGCCGTCAGCAGGCTTCAGATCGACCGAAAAGCCCAACCCGTCGGAAATCACCGGCTCGCCCGAGACGATGGGGCTGCGGGCATGCACATCGCGCAGTTCATCATCGGACAGAATCGTTTTGCCCTGACGGAAAATGATCTGGTTCAACAGTTGGCCGGGCTGGGCGACGACGGAAAAGCTCTGTGGGCAAAGCTCGGCATAAAGCGGGCCGTCATAGCCTTCGGGGACGCGGTCAAACTCGATCCCTTGATCGGTGATCACGCGGGTCATTAGGTCGACCCGGCCAATTGAACTTTTGGCGCTGGCGGCGGCGGTCATGCCTTCAGGCAGGTTCAACTGCTCCATCAGGGGAATCACATAGACGCAGCCTTTTTCCAGCACGGCGCCACCGGTCAGCGACAGCTCGTGCATGGTCAGTTCCGACAGGCGGTCGGCCACGGTGGCGTCTTTGCCGGGCAGGAAAGACGCGCGCACGCGGTAAGCTTTTTCCCCCAAACGCAGATCAAGCGAGGCCGGTTGGACCTGTTCGTTCAGGATGGGCGAGGACGCGGAAATACCGCCTTCCGTGATCATCTGCCGGATCTGATGATCGGCCAGCACACCGGATTTCATGGCGTTCCTCCTTCGGCGCAGGCCGCCGGGATGCCGCCCGCGCTGCCTGTTAGATACAAAAACACCCGCCCGAAACCCGGGCGGGCGTTTTTTGAATTGGTCGGGCTAGCAGGACTCGAACCTGCGACCTTCCGTCCCCCAGACGGACGCGCTACCAGGCTGCGCCATAGCCCGACTGAGGCCCTTACATAGTGATTTTCACGGGCAGGGCAAGCGAGAAAAGAGCGGAAAATGCGCATTCTTTCCAAAGACGTTGCCCAAGCCTGTTGCAGGGTCATTCTGCCTGCCCATTGTCCGACGGGGCAGGGGCCATGCGCGCCGCCAGATCGGACAGGCGCGCGGTCAGATTGCGCAGGGCGTCTTCCGGCAGCGACGTGCCTGCGGCGCGGAGCGCACGAAGGCGGGCGCTGGCCAGAGCATCCGGCGCGGGGGTGAAGGCGTCGTCTGACACGTCCGCCGCAACATGCGAGATGTCGATGGGGGCTGGCGCTTCAGGGACGGGATCAGGCTCTGCTACGAGCTCGGCTTCCGTTGGCTCTGCGACCTCGGGCTCAGGCGTATCTTGCGACACTGCAGCGTCGAAAACCGTGTTGTCGTCGACCGGGCTCGAGACGTCTTCTTCCGGGTGCGACGCGGCGATGTCGGCATCAAGCTCAGTCGGTTCGATATGGTGTTCGGGCGTCGTAGGTTCCGGTTCTGGTGGTGTTTCTTCAATCTTTTCAGCCACCTGTATGAACTCTGCTGCGAACAGATCCGGTTCGGCAGGGGCGTCTTCAACGGGGTCTTCGGGGGCCGCATCCATGCTGGCTGCGTCTTCTGCCGCATCGGTCAAAGTCGGCGGCGACTCGTCAATGGCGGCGTCCTGCGGTACTTCCGTAGCCTCTTGCGGCGCGGGCGGTGTTTCTTCAACCGCAGGCTCCGCAGAGGTCAGCGCGTCATTTGTCGCTGGTTCTTCGACAGCCTTGGATGGCGGTGTCAGCGGGACGACATTCGACCCGTCAGAATTCCGCATTTCGTTGCTGTCCAGCCGAGGCGACATGGCCGCCACATGCTTCACGCCTTTTTCGCGCAGCAGTTTCTGGACGCCGCGAATGGTCATGCCGTCTTCGTGCAAAAGCTTCCGAATGCCGCCCAGAAGCTCCATATCCGCGGGGCGATAATACCGCCGCCCCCCGGCACGTTTGACAGGTTTGACTTGGGTAAACCGGCTTTCCCAGAAGCGCAGAACATGCGTGGGCACACCCAACCAATCGGCCACTTCGCTGATGGTGCGAAACGCGTCCGGAGACTTCTTGTCCATGCGTGTGCCTGCCTTCTATTCTGTACCGCGTGGGTGCCGTCAGGGACCCCGTTTAGCGCTTGTTGCCATCCGCAACGCGATCTTTCATCAGATGCGAGGGGCGGAAGGTCAAGACGCGCCGCGGCAGGATCGGCACTTCTTCCCCGGTCTTGGGGTTGCGGCCAACGCGCGCCGCTTTATCGCGGACGGAAAATGTGCCGAATGACGAGATTTTGACGCTTTGGCCAGATACCAGCGCGTCCGAGATGTGGTTCAAGACGTTTTCAACCAGTTGCGCGCTTTCGTTGCGCGACAGGCCGACCTCGCGAAACACGGACTCGCTAAGGTCCATGCGGGTCAAAGTCTTTTCACTCATATTGTCCCCCTGAATGGCTTTAACTGCCCTTTTTATGGGTGCGTGGGCACCGGGCATGATCAGTTATTGAAGCGAGCATGGAATTTTTGAAATTCCGAGTCAATATCAATGGCTTGCGAAAGCAGAAGCTTGCCTGCGCAATTCAGGGGGAAAATGGGGATGTGGTACGCAGGCAGGTAGGTGCCTTACCAACGGATAACCACGGCACCCCACGCCAAACCGCCACCAATGGCTTCGGCGACCAGAAGATCTCCGTCCTTGATCTTACCTTCAGCGCGCGCCACAGACATGGCCAGTGGGATCGACGCGGCCGAGGTGTTGCCGTGATCCTGAACAGTCACCACGACGCGCTCCATCGGGACGCCAAGTTTCTTCGCGGTGCCTTGGATGATCCGGATATTGGCCTGGTGAGGCACAATCCAGTTCACATCGTCGTCGGTCAGGCCCACTTTGGACAAGGCGGTTTCCGCGGTCTGGGCCAGCTTGCCAACGGCCTGACGGAACAGCGGGTTGCCTTGCATGCGCAGGTGGCCCGAGGTCTGCGTGGTCGACACGCCGCCGTCTACATACAGCATCTCGCGCAGGCGACCGTCGGAATTCAGGTCCGCTGACAGGATGCCGCGATCGGTGTTTTCTCCGGCGCCTTCTTCAGCTTCCAGCACCAGCGCACCCGCGCCGTCGCCAAACAGCACACAGGTCGCGCGGTCTTTCATGTCCAGAATGCGCGAGAATGTCTCGGCGCCGATGACCAGAACGCGTTTGGCCTGACCCGATACGATCAGCGCATTGGCGTTGGTCAGGGCAAATACGAAGCCTGCGCAGACAGCCTGCACGTCAAAGCCGAAGCCGCGCGTCATGCCCAGCTCGTTCTGGATCATGGTGGCGACCGACGGGAAGGTCAGGTCCGGGGTCGAGGTGGCGACGACGATGGCGTCGATGTCATCCGGCTCCAACCCCGCATCCGCAAGCGCTGCCCGCGCTGCGTCGGCGCCCATTTTCGAGGTGGTTTCGTCTTCTGCAGCGAAATGACGACGTTCAATCCCCGAGCGGGTGCGAATCCATTCGTCCGATGTGTCTACGATGTCTTCGAAATACGAGTTCGGAACCACGCGTTCGGGCAGATAGTGCCCGACGCCTTTGACCACGGCGCGAAGTGTCATTCTGGCTGCTTACCTTCCGGTTCTTGAGTTTTTTGATCTTGGCTTGGCGTACCGGCGGATGCAACCCGCGCGGCCAGCTTCTGCGTGAAGCCGCTTTCAGCCAAGCGGAAGGCCAGTTTGACGGCGGCAGACATGCCCGTCGCGTCTGCCGAGCCATGGCTTTTGACCACGGTGCCGTTCAGGCCAAGGAACACGCCGCCATTGTTGCGGCGCGGATCCACACGTTTGCTAAGACGCCGCAGCGAGGTCAGCGACAGAAGCGCTGACAGCTTGGACAGCAGGGTCGCGTTGAACGCATCGCGCAAAAGGCCCGAGACAAGGCTGGCCGTGCCTTCGGCGGTTTTCAGCGCCACGTTGCCGGTGAAGCCATCGGTGACAATCACGTCCACGCGGTCCGAGGGGATATCGCCCCCTTCGACAAAGCCGACATAGTCGATATTGGCGCGATCCGCGGCCTCTGCGATCAGTTCATTGGCGCTTTTCAGCTCGGGACGGCCTTTGTGCTCTTCGGTGCCGACGTTCAGCAGGCCAACACGAGGACGTTCCAGCCCAAGACCGTTGCGCGCATAGGACGCGCCCATCATCGCATATTGCAGAAGGTCGGTGTCATCGGCGCGAATATCCGCGCCCACATCCAGCATTACGTTGAAGCCTTCAGGGTTGCGCGAGGGCCAGAGGCAGGCAATCGCCGGACGGTTCACGCCGGGCAACTTGCGCAGGCGGACCATCGACAAAAGCATCAGCGCGCCGGTGTTGCCGCAGCTGACGGCCACATCGGCCTCGCCATTGCGCACCGCGTCAATGGTCGACCACATCGAGGTGTTCTGACCGTTGCGCATCACAAAGCTGGGCTTGGCGTCCATGGTCACGACCTCGTCGGCGTGACGAATGTCACAGACCTCGGCCAGACCTTTGGTCCGTGCGACCAGTTTTTCCAGTTCGGGTTTATTGCCATGCAGAATGAACCCGATGTTCGGGTTCTTGTCTGCAGACAGCGCAAGACCGGCAACCACGGCTGCCGGTCCAAGATCTCCGCCCATAGCGTCGACCGATACGATTGTGCGTTTGGGGGCGTTCATTGTCATTCTTTATCCCATGCTCGGGGATTTTCTGACATGCCCACCCGCGCGGGGCAAGTGCCTTACGCTGCGTCCTCGTCGTCCAGGTCGATTTCATCGGCCATGGCAACAACTTCACGGTCGTCATAGTGACCGCAGGACGGGCACACGTGGTGGGGGCGCTTCAGCTCGCCGCAGTTCGAACATTCGTTCGGGTTCGCAGCAACCAGAGCGTCATGTGCGCGGCGGTTGTTGCGGCGCGACTTGGATACTTTGTTCTGTTGGACGGCCATGGTCTCAACCTTCGATTTTGGGGGCACATGGCCCGGTGAATTCTTTAGACTTCGGGGAAGCCTGCTTATCCTCGTGTCTGAGTCTGGCGCCTCATACGCTGTTTGCGGGGCGCTGTCCAACCCATCTTGTGGAAGAAGCCGGGAAAATACTGGGATTCTTCTTTCTTGCAAGTGCAGATTGGGCCGATTTCGCCGAAAACTGCGGTTTTCCGGGGGTATTTCCGCGTGATACGCCCCAATCGGCTTATTTTCCGTCGTCGTCCGAGTCGCTTTTGCCCGCCAGTTGATCGCGCAGGGCAGACAGTCCCGCAAACGGCCTTGCGTCCTCATCGCTCATTGGGGCTACGCCCGGGGCTGCAAAGTTGCGCTGGTCCAGTTCTGCGCCGTCTACACGCGGAAAAAGCGGCAGGGCGAGCGCAAGGGATTCGGTCAGAACCTCGCCCAGATCGATCTCTGGCCCAAGCTGTTCCAAGGTTTCATCGTCCGGCATTTCGATCTCATCGCCGGCCTCAAGCTCGGGCAGATCACGGACCCAGCGGCGGCTGACGGGTTCTTCGATCCGGGTGGTGACGGGATCAAGTGTCACAACGCAGTCCTGCACCACGGTCGCGCCCAGCTGCGCTTTCAGCTGCCAGTCCCGCTTGCCACGTGCCACCAACGTGCCCTTGAACCGGACCTTGCGCAGAGCCGGTAACCCAAGATCATCGGCAATCGCTTTGCACTCTGCCGCTGTCGGGATCAGTTCGAACGAGGTCTCTGCGCTGGTCGACAGATCTGCCACGCGCAACACGTGCTGATACACAGGCGCGTCTTGGCCAGTGTTGGGCGTATCGGTGCTCATGGCGGTGTCTCCTGACATTAAGTTGCGCGGTATATGGTGGGAATCCCCACCGCTGGATACAAGATGAGTATCGTTTCTTGAACCAAAGCCGTTCCTGAGATAAGCCGATACCCAGAAGCAAGGGAAGAACGCAAGGGGAGCATATGTCTTATCTTTCGGATAGGGTGAAACGCGTCGGCCAAGTTACTGTCGCCATCACGCTTGCCATCGCCTTGACGGCATGTTCCGCAACCTACCGCAATCACGGCTACATGCCGGTGAAAGAAGACGTCGATCTTCTGGTGGTTGGCAAAGATACTCGCGAATCCGTGACCGAGGCTATCGGCAAGCCCGGAACGCAGGGGCTTCTCTCTGACAGTGGTTATTATTATGTCCGCTCGCGCTTCGAGCACTACCTGTACAATGCCCCGAAAGAGATCGACCGCGAAGTTCTTGCAATCAGTTTTGACAGCAAGGGACGCGTTGAGAATATCGAGCGTTTTGGGCTGGAAGACGGTCAGGTCGTCGTGCTTGAGCGCCGCGTGACCGCAAGCAACATCAAGGGCGTCAGCTTCCTGCGTCAGCTCTTTGGCTCGTTTGGCCGAATCAATCTGGCGGATCAACTGGGCGGCTAAGTCTGCCTGAAATCTTGGAATTTGGCGTCGGTTCCTCCGGCGCCTTTTTCGTTTTTGGGGAGGGGGCGCAGCTTTCGCTTTCGCGACGTCACCTGCCTGTCATATCTTGTTGGCAGAAGGGCTCAGGCGCACATGACCACTATGACAGTCGCGCAAATGGCGGAGGCACCAGATGCCGAACGGGACGACACCGCGCTTTCACGCACGGTTTAACGACACACAGGCCGATATTCGGGCTGCCCAAGCCTTGCGCCACCGGTGTTTTCGCGGGGGCGAGGGGCTGGACGCGGACCCCTATGACGATATGTGCCGTCACATGCTGGTGGAAGAGGTCTCTACTGGCAAACTTGTGGCCTGCTTTCGCCTGATGCCTTTTCAGGATGGCACATCCATCGGTGACAGCTATTCTGCCCAGTTCTACGAGCTGTCGGCCCTGCGCGACTATGCCAGTCCGATGATCGAGATGGGCCGCTTCTGTATCGACCCAGACGCCCAAGACGGCGCAGATATCCTGCGCGTCGCATGGGGGGCCATGACGCATTACGTGGATCAAGAAAACATCGGGCTGATGTTCGGCTGTTCGTCTTTTCAGGGCACGGACGAGGCGCGCTATCTGGACACATTCGCGCTTCTACGAGATCGCCATATCGCCCCTAAACGCTGGCTACCGCGTGTCAAAGCCCCCAAGGTGTTTCGCTTTGCGCAACGCCTGCGCCGCACCCCTGACGCCAAACGCGCCATGCTGGGCCTGCCGCCGCTTCTGCGCACCTATCTGATGATGGGCGGCTGGGTCTCGGACCACGCTGTTGTAGATCACGACCTGAACACGCTGCATGTGTTTACAGGGGTCGAGATCGCCTCGGTCCCGCCTGCACGCGCCCGACTTTTGCGCGCGGTGGCCACGCCCGCTTGACCCCAAAGGCGCAAGCCCGTAACCCGGCCCTATGGCACGTATACCCCTTTTGCAGATGAACGATATCGCCCTGACCTTCGGCGGCGATCCTATCTTTGACGGTTTGGACCTTGTGGTGCAGCCCGGCGACCGCGTGGCGCTGGTTGGGCGCAACGGGTCGGGCAAGTCGACCCTGATGAAGATCATGGCTGGCATGGTCGAGCCCGACACCGGCACCCGCGTTCTGTCGCCCGGTGTCACGGTTGGCTATATGGACCAGCACCCCGATCTGTCCGCCTTTGAGACATTGGGCGAGTTCGCCGCCTCGGGCCTTGAGCCGGGACATGACTATCTGGTCGAGCGTGTCGCCGAAGGGCTGAAAATGAAGCTTGATACGCCGGTCGCGACCGCCTCGGGCGGGGAACGCCGCCGCGCCGCACTGGCCAAACTGCTGGCGGAAGCGCCGGAACTCATGCTTCTGGATGAACCGACCAACCACCTCGACATTCAGGCCATCGAATGGTTGGAAAACGAGCTGCAACAAACCCGCGCGGGCTTTGTCCTGATTAGCCACGACCGAGCCTTCCTGCGCGCTCTCACCCGCGCCACGCTCTGGGTCGACCGGGGGCAGGTGCGCCGTCAGGAAAAAGGCTTCGAGCACTTCGAGGCGTGGCGTGACAAGGTCTGGGAAGAGGAAGACCTGAACCGCCACAAGCTGAACCGCAAGATTAAATCCGAAGCCCGCTGGGCGGTCGAAGGCATCTCGGCCCGCCGCAAACGCAACCAAGGCCGCCTGCGCGCGCTGCACGCGATGAAGGACGAGCGCGCGGCGCAGATCAAACGGCAGGGCACCGCGGAAATGGCGCTTGAGGCAGGGCCGAAATCTGGACGCAAGGTGATCGAGGCCAAGGGGATTTCAAAGACGTATGGCGACAAGGTCATCCTGAAGCCCTTCGATCTGCGCGTCATGCGCGGCGAAACCATCGCCTTTGTCGGACCCAACGGCGCGGGCAAAACCACGCTTTTGAAAATGCTGACGGGGCAGGAAGACCCCGACACGGGCAGCGTCACGCACGGCACGGGCATCGAAATGGCGGTGTTTGACCAGAACCGGTCCACCTTGGATGAAAATGCCAGCCTGTGGGAGAACCTGACCTCGGACCCGGAAATGCGTATCTCGGGCAAATCCGATCAGGTGATGGTGCGGGGCAACCCGAAACATGTGGTTGGCTACCTGAAAGAGTTCCTGTTCTCGGACGAACAAGCCCGCGCGCCCGTGCGCTCGCTGTCCGGTGGCGAAAAAGCCCGCCTGATCCTTGCCCGCATCATGGCGCGGCAGTCGAACCTTCTGGTGCTCGACGAACCGACCAACGATCTGGACGTGGAAACGCTGGACCTGCTGCAAGAGCTGATCTCGGGCTTTGATGGCACCGTGCTGGTCGTCAGCCACGACCGTGACTTCCTGGACCGCGTGGCTGAGCGTACGATTGCAATGGAAGGCAACGGGGTCGCCGCAGCCTATGCGGGCGGCTGGTCAGATTACCGTGCGCAACGGCAGGAAGATGAGGCTCCGGCAGCGAAGAAATCTGAGAAACCCAAAGCGCCTGCGAAAGACAAACCCAAGATCCAGCAAGCCGCGTCTGGCCTCAGCTTCACCGAAAAACACCGGCTGGAAGCGCTGCCCGACGAAATGGACCGCCTGTCGGCCGAGATCGCCAAGCTGGAAGAGTTCCTGATGGACCCGGATCTATTCACCAAGGAACCCGTGAAATTCAAGAAAGCCTCGGAAGGTCTGGCCGAGCGGCAACAAAAACTTGCCGCCGCTGAGGAAGAATGGCTGGAGCTGGAAGAAAAAGCCGAAGTCGCCAGCTAACGCATTTTCTTGTCAAAAATATCCTGCGGGGGTCCGGGGGTGCAAAACCCCCGGTCCTGATCTTGCATATTTGGCGCTTATTTCGGCAGATGGATATTGAACCGCGCCCGGATCGCCGCGTCCACAACCGGATCCAAATGCGCGCGCGACGTTTCGGCCAGAATGGCCTCTTTGCGCGCCTTGGCCGCCTGCACCAGATCGGGCTTGCCGACCTCGGCCCATTCCTTGGGCGATGTGCGGTCGCCAAGGGTGGGATAGACATATTCCGTCTGCATCAGGCTCAGCGTCTGATCCTCGCCCAGGTAATGCCCCGGCCCGCCCAGACAGACTGACCGCATCATATCCAGACTAACCGCATCCTCGGTCACCTCGATCCCACGCACACAGCGCAGGGCCTGCCCGATGATGTCATCCCCAAGGATCAGGCTTTCATGGCAGAATCCCAGCAGGGACGCATGCATGCCCGCGGCCTCGTAGACCATGTTCAGCCCCGACAGACCGGCCATCACGTTCGAGCACATCTGCTCCCACCCGGCTTGCATGTCGGGAAGTTTCGAGTCCGAGAACCCGGCAGCCGCGCCGCCCGGCAGGCCATAGAATTGATGCATCTGCGCGCAACCCGCGGTCATCAACGCCTGTTCGCCCGATCCCCCCGACATCGCGCCAGAGCGCAGATCGACCACGAAGGGCCAGGTGCCGAAGATCGCAGGATGCCCCGGTTTGATCGCATTCACATAGACCACGCCCGCCAAGCACTCCGCCACGGCCTGCACGATCGCGCCTGCCAGCGTGGGCGGGGCGGTGGCGGTGGCCATACCTGCCGACAGCAGCAAGACAGGCATGCCTGCGGCGATGACTTTCTCCATCACCTCGCAGCTTTCGGTGGCGAATTTCATCGGCGGCACGACAAAACAGTTGGAATTCGACACGAAGGGGCGCGCGCGCCATGCGTCCTCGCCCCCGGCCATCATGTGCAACAGCTCGATCCCGTCATCGACGAAATCCGGCTCGGTGAAGGACACGCCGATGTGTTTCTTGGTCCCGGTCACGCTGGCATAAATCGAGTTCAGGTCCATCTCGCGGTTGTCGGGAATGTCGCGGCACACCATCGGGCGCTGCAGGAAATGGATGTTGTCCAGCTGGTCCACGATCCGGGCCGCATCATGCAGATCCTGCACGGTGCTGTCGCGGTATTCGCGCCCGTCCACATCGACCATATGCACCGCTGCCCCCGCCGTGCCGTAATGCACGCGAGACCCTGCAAGGTTCAGGTCATGCTGCGGATCGCGCGCGCAGAGCGTGATGTCCTTGGCTGCCTTGGCCAGCATGTCCTCGACCAAGGCGCGGGGGAAGCGTAGACGCCCGTCATCGCCCAGAATGGCGCCGGCTTTGGTCATGATCTCGACGCCGGACGGGGGGGCGTCGGCCAGACCGATCTGCTCCAATGCGTCCAAGGCGGCTTGGTGAATGCGCTCCATGCCTTCCGGGGTGAGGGGCTTATATGTGCCGCCTTCAAGGCCGGCGCGTACGGGGCGCGAATCCTTGGCCAAAGGCGCTGCGCGAAGGGCTTGGCGGGCCTGACGGCCGCCCGCGCGGCGCGAAGTTCTTGCTGTCATATGTGGGATGTCCTTCCTGCTGTCGTGTCAATTTCTGAGAAATGACATCAGCAGGGGCGGCCACGTGCTGCACGACCACGCTCGGCGCCAATGGTGCGCACAACGAGCGAGATTTTCCAATCCAGTCGATCCATAGGGTTCCTCCACAGTGTTAACTATCGAAGACGAAAGCCGGGGATTCTATTCCGTTTGCGTCATTCAATATGCCGCTTTCTGAACCCAATCGGGTGGTGAGGAAGTGGTCAGGACCACGCCACCATCACGACGGCGGCGTAGTGCGCCGCGGCCCCCAGAAGCACATGAACATGCCAGATCGCCCGGTTAAAAGGCCAATGCTCGCGCAGGTGAAACAGCGTGCCGATGGTGAACAGGAACCCCCCACCCACCAAAAGGATCAGCACCCCAAGGCTGACGCTGGCCAGAAGAGGACCGATCATCAGAACGCCCATCCAGCCCAGCATCAAGGTCAGCATGAAGCCCGTGCGTTCGAACCGACACAGGAAGAAAAGCTTCAGCGTCATGCCAAATAGCGCCACCGTCCAGATAAGGGCGGCCCAGGCCAAGCCGGTGGTCCCTCCGATCCCGATCAGGGCGATGGGCGTATAGGTCGCCGCGATAAAAAGAAAAATCGCCGCATGATCAAAGCGGCGAAGGACGGAACGGGCAGATGTGTGCAGGGTCATGTTGTAGGCCGCGGACAGGCCAAAGCTGGCGACCATCCCGATGCCATAGACCAAAAGCGGTGGCAGATGCCCCATTGGTGCGTCGCCCGAGGCCCAAAGGATCAAGGTGATCGACCCGATCAACGCAGCGATCACCCCCAGCCCATGCACGACCCCATCGGCCACGTATTCGTGATAGGTGAAGTGCTGCCCGAAACCATGACGCTCGGGCAGAGTGTCAGTGTGATGGGCGGTACAGCTGTCCGACAGGTTTTCAGTGTAGCGGCCCAGAAAATGTTCACGGAAACGATCCATGTGAATACCCTCTCTCGCTTGCCTCTAATATAAGGGGCGATACAGGCTTAGGTGTGCCGGGCTTTGGTCAATAAAATGTCAGATGCCCGTGACACCAGCCTCTATAGGATAGAGTATATTCACGAAAATGTAAAGATTTCCTGACCTTACAGATCGTGCGCGAGTTCGGACAGCACGTCTGGGATAGTCATCACGTCCTCTCGCGTGCAGGTGAACTGTCCTACAGAAACGCGAATGACGAATTGTCCGTCGTGATGTGTCTGGGTCAGATAGATGCGCCCATCGCGGTTCACGCGCTCCAACAACTCGGCGGTTTTGGCGTCGTCTTGAAAGCGGAAAGAGAACAGCGACAGGATCGGGGGCGTGGTGATCTCGAACCCGGGTAGGGCGGAGATGGCCTTGCTCGCTTCGTTCGCCCAAGCGACGTGATTGCGGATGCGGGTGCGCAGGCCGGACAGGCCCTCGGCCCGCAGTAGGAACCAGATTTTCAATGCGCGAAAGCGGCGGCCAAGGGGCAGGGTCCATTCGTTGTAATTCACGATCTCATCCGCGCCCTGCGTCTTCAGGTACTCCGGGCGCAGACCCATCGCCCCGATTTGCGGGCCGGGGTCGCGCAAAAACTGGACGGCGCAATCGAACTGCGCGCCCAGCCATTTGTGCGGGTTGAAGATGATGCTGTCGGCATCCTCGATCCCGGCCCACAGATTCCGGAATTCCTCGCAGATCATGGCGGACCCGGCCCACGCCGCATCTACATGCACCGTCAGCCCGTGGCTGCGGGCCACCTTGATGCAGGCCGCAATGTCATCGCATGCACCAATCGAAGTGCCGCCGACGCAAAGCACGACGCCCGCTGGCTTGCGCCCGGCAGTAATATCCTCGCGGATCAGGCGGTCGAGCGCCTCGGGGTCCATCGACCATGTGGGGTGGCCGGGAATGGTGGGCACTTTCACCAGATTGTCCTGCCCGATCCCCGACAGGCGCACCGCCTTGTCGACGCTGGAATGGGTCTGCGCGCTGGCATAGATGCGCAGCTGCGGCGCGCCCGACAGGCCTTTGGTGATGCCCGTGTGGTCCAGCGCCAGCTCGCGCATCGTGGTGATTGCCGAGAACGTTGCAGTCGTCGCGCTGTCATGGATGGTGCCGGTGAAATCTTCCGGCAATCCAAGCCCGTCGCGCAGCCAGCGGATCACCAGATCCTCCATCTCATTGGCGGCGGGGGCGGTTTGCCACAGCATGGCTTGGGCGGACATGGCGTTGGCCAGTTGCTCGGCCAGCATCGAGGCAGGGGCCGCATTGGCCGGGAAATAGGCAAAGAAACGCGGGTGCTGCCAATGGGTCATGGCGTCGGGCACAAGCCGGGTGAAATCGTCGAAAATGGTCTCGATCGCTTCGGGGGCTTCGGGGGCAGGGGCTTCGATCTTGGACAGAAACTCCCCTGGCGCAATGTCCGGGCGCACCGGGCGATCACGCAGGCCTGCATGATAGTCGCGTGCCCAATCGGCGGCGCGTTTTTGCCAGTCGGCCAGATCATCGTAGTTCATCGGGGGCTCCTGCGATATTTAATTGCGATGTTAAATATAAGGGCAAGTCTGTCAAGATACGAAAACCCCGGCGCGAGGGCCGGGGCTTGGACATCTGATGTGTGTCGCGGATCAGGCTGCGGACAACGCCGTGATGATCTGGCCAAAATCCTCGGCCTTCAGGCTGGCCCCGCCGACAAGCGCGCCGTCTACGTTCGAGACACCAAAGATCTCGGCCGCGTTGCTGGGCTTCACCGAGCCACCATAAAGGATCCGGGTCGACAGGCCGACGCCATCGCCAAAGCGGCGGACCAGACGATCACGGATGAAGTCATGCACCTCGCCAATCTGATCCAGCGTGGGCACCTTGCCGGTGCCAATCGCCCAAATAGGTTCATAGGCGACAATCAGGTTCTCGGCTGTCACCTGATCCGGGATCGAGCCCGCCAGTTGACCGCCGATGATGTCGAGCGTGTTGTTCGCCTCGCGCTCTTCCAGGCTTTCGCCGCAGCAGATCACTGCCTTCAGGCCGGCCTCAATGGCTGCGCGGGCTTTCTGGCGCACGTCTGTATCGCTTTCGTGGTGATCTTCACGGCGTTCCGAATGCCCGAGGATCACATAGCTCGCGCCCGCGTCCTTCAGCATTTGGGCCGAGATGTCGCCCGTATGCGCCCCGGTTTCTGCTGCGTGGCAATCCTGCCCGCCGATGGCGATGATGTCGCCGCTGGCCGAGGCTGCACGGTGGATCAATGTGGCAGGGGGGCAGATCAGGATATCGCAATTGGCCTCCCCGAAGCCCTGCGCCAGCGCGTCCAGCTCGGCCAGGTTGCCCTGCAGGCCGTTCATTTTCCAATTGCCTGCTGCCAGTTTCCGCCGCATGTCGATCTCCCTCGTCTTGTTCGGTCCGTTTTCCATTGCGGCGCGCGGGGCGTCAAGCCCTGCGGCTATTTTGCCGTTGAACCGTGGGGAGTGTGCTGTAGAAGCGGACAAGTTTATTCACGAGGTCCCCGATGATCCCCAGATTGGACGCTGCCCTGATTGATGCCCGCGACCCCGCCACGATGGCCGAGCTGTTGCGCGGGGTGCAGGAAGTGGGTTTCCTGACCGTGCACAACACGGCGATCAGCACAGATGAGCTGTCTGAAACGATCGCGATGTACCGGAAGTTCTTTCATCAGCCCAAGGATGTGAAGGACGCGGTCAATATGGCCAAGACAGGGGCCAATCGCGGTTGGGGGGCTGCGGGAAGCGAACAAGTAGATCCCGAGGCAAACCCCGATTTCAAAGAGGTCTTCGATTGCGGTTTTGAACTTGCTTCCAATGACCCGCTTCGTGCGCTGAACCTGTCGGTCTATGGCGACAACCAATGGCCCGAGCTGGAGGGCTTTCGCACAGTCATTCAGGCCTACTATGCGAAGGCGCTGGGCGTTGCGATGGGGGTGCTTCGTGGGATTGCTGCCACGATTGGCGAGGATGAGACCTATTTCGACGCAGCCTTCACCCGCCCCATGGCGCTGCTGCGTGGGAACTATTATCCACCGCGACCGGGCTGGGCCGGGGATAAGGATTTCGGCATCGCCGCGCATACGGATTACGGCTGCGTGACGCTTCTGGCGTTAGACGGCGTGGCCGGGTTGGAGGTGCTGGGGGCGGGTGGTGACTGGCTTCCGGTCAATGCGCCGCTGGGTGACTTCGTCATCAATTTCGGCGAGATGCTGGAGATGTGGACGGAGGGCCGTGTAAGGGCCACCTTGCACCGTGTGGTTGGATCAGGGGATGAACGGATTTCGGTCCCGATGTTCTTTAACCCCAACCACGACACCAATGTGGCCCCGCGCGGATCTGGGCAGGTGATCTTGGCGGGTGATCATATGAAGAAGCGGTTTGACGAGACGTATCTGCACCTAATGGCGCAGACGGGAAGTTGAGCCTTTCGGTGGCTCACTGCGTGAGCCTGGGGGCGCTGCCCCCGCGCTGCGCGCTCCCCCGGGATATTTAGGACAAGAAAATGCGTGCGCTTGGGCGTGCTTAGAATTTGGGAGGCGCGTTCAGGTCGGTGGGCGCGGCCGAGAGGGTATCGTCGAACTTGATCGACTCGCCACAGCCGCAGGCCTCGGTCACGTTGGGGTTGTTGAACTTGAAGCCGCTTTCCAGAAGCGAGACCTCGTAGTCGATTTCGGTCCCGAACAGGAACATCTGCGCCATCGGGGCGATCATCACGCGGGCATCGCCCTGTTCGACGACCTCGTCATGGGGTTCGACCTCGTCCACGTAATCCATCGTGTATTCCATCCCCGCACAGCCGCCTTTCTTGACGCCGATGCGTAGGCCCTTGTGGCCGTCTTTCTCCATCAGCCGGGCAATCTGAGCCTCGGCCGCTGGGGTCATGGTGATGGGTGATTTGCCGGGAATACCGAACATGTCTGTGATCCTTGTCGCTTATCCCTAATTTAGGGAAGCCATGCGGCAATCTCAAGCGGGGGCAGAAGCGAAAGCAGGGCTTGAGTGGCAAAACCTGCAAGGATGGCCCAGCCGAAACTGGCGAGCGTGCCGATGATCACATATTCGGCGGTGCGCTGGTCGCGGCTGGCCGTGCCGAAGCGCAGGATGGATTTGGCGGCGACCAGAAAGCCCACGCCGAGGGGCAGGTCGGCAAGGATCAGAACGAAGACTAGCCCGCGTTCCAGAATGCCAATGGTCCAGCCGCCGCCCTTCAGCCCGTTGTTTCGAATGCGTAGGGAATGGGGCTGCATAAGGAGCCCGATGGCAAATCCGCCGGCGCGGGTGGCGACGATGGCGCCTGCGGCCACGGCCATGAGGGGCAAGGCGGTGTCTGGCCATGTGCCCCAGAGCGTCGGGGCATAGGCTGCGACGGCGATGATGGTCACAAGATGCGCGGCCTGATCCCAAAGAAAGCCCGAGAGCTTCCGAAATCCGCCAAATGACTTCACCGCGTCGATGATTAGGTGCGCGAGGGCGAGGACGAGCAGTTCGGGCGCGTCGTAGGTGCCCAGCGCGGCTTGTGCGGTGACAAGGACGATAAACGCGTGCAAAAACAGGACTTGGGGGCGCCGTTTGTTGTCGGTGATCCAATTGGTTTGAAAGACAAAATCAGCAAGCACATGGGCGAAGAGGAGGGCTGTGAAGGTTTCAATCATCATGGGCCTCATCTTTGATTTCGATCGCTGTCAATGCGATGACAATGGCTTCAAGCCCAGCTCCTTCTAAAGCTTTACTTACAGCCTGACGGGATTTGTTCAGCATGCGGGCAGTCTCAGAATGAGTTGGCATTCTACCCGTCGTCAACATTGGCAGCACTGCGGATGCTTGGGCTGGTGTCCAGTCTTGAGAGATATGATCAGCAAGGGCAAAAGCCGCACCGATGCCGCCGAGCCTCGAATGTCGCATTTGCCGTTTGAGGTGAGTTCCTTTTAGTTGGTCGAGAATGCGACCACTCAGCACAAAGGCATTGCTTGAGGACGCGTTTAGATCGCTATCTGGGGAAGGAGGAGGTGCCACACCCTCCGCCACCGCCATAATTGTCGAAAACTCTTTGCCTTCACACCTCAATGCAGCTCGAAAGGCGAGGGCGGAGCGCAACGCCAGTTCCGGGCGTGCAAGGCGTACCTGCCATCCATCCCCGCGTTGGCGGGTGAAGTGGAGGCTCTCTCCGTGCCAATCGGCCTGAACCTCGGCCGAGGCGGAAAGCGCGTCGAAGGCGCGTTCCAGATCCTCAGGCGGCATTTGGGTCGAGCCGATGATGTCCCCCGTCAGGACGGCGATATGGGATAGGGTTTTGCTCATGGTGCAACCATAATAGGTTGCGAATGATATAATGCAACCTTTTTAGGTTGCGTTGCTCTATCTGCACCCGAAAAGGGTTGCGAAACGAAAAACGCAACCCGATTGGGTTGCGCTGGGCCGATCTGCGTCGACAGAAGTTGCACCGGGTGAGGGCTTACATGAAGCCCAGCTCCAGCCGCGCCTCGTCAGACATCATTTCCATGCCCCAGGGCGGCTCCCATGTCAGTTCGACATTCACCTGCTTCACGCCTGCGACGGGCTCGATCGCTTCGACCAGCCAGCCGGGCATGTCGCCCGCAACGGGGCAGCCGGGGGCGGTCAGGGTCATGATCAGGTCGACCTCGTTCTGGTCGTTGATCTCGATCGTGTAGACGAGGCCCAGATCGAAGATATTTACCGGGATTTCCGGGTCATAGACGGTGCGGCAGGCCTCGACCACCGCGTCATAAAGCGGGTGCTCTACGCTGGACGGTTTGATCAGGGGTTCCCCTTCGATCCGAGTGTCGGCTGTATCGGTCATGCTGGTCTCGCTCTAATCCTGAGCGAACATATAGGGTTCTCGTGTCGCGAGGTCCAGAGGGGCAGTGAAAGACAATAAAAAATGCCGCAAAAAACCACCGTAAGGTGCGGGGGAGGTTACCACAAATACAGCTTTATATTGACGAAGTGGGGGCCAAATTTCGCCATAGTTGCGGGTCAGTCTCTGGTGCACGGCCCCTGTGGGGCTGTGCCCATTTTGGGTGAGGGGATCGACAAGGGGTGCGTGGCGCTATGACCGCGGAGAGTGAAGGCTTCCCGGAGCGGGAGGGCGCGAAAGACCGGATCGCACAGCTTTCCGATGCGGCGCGAATGGTGCAGGATTTCACCTATGACTTCGCTACGCATCTGGATCCGATCATCATGACCGAGCTGATGATCACCAGTCGCAGGTTGGAGCGTCTGGCTCAGCGGTTGGCCGAAGATGCTGATATCATGGCTGCCATTGCACGTGGAGATGACGGGGAAACACCGCCTGAAGGGTAGGGTGATCTGACAATAGCCCTTGGCTTTCGGGCCGTGTTGGGCCACATCTCGGCCATGACTGATCAAAGCACGACAAAGTTTTCGTATACGCTGAACGCAACCGATGGGCGCGCGCGTACCGGGGTGATTCACACGCCGCGTGGCGACATTCGTACGCCTGCCTTCATGCCTGTGGGGACCGCGGCCACTGTGAAGGCGATGATGCCCGAAAGCGTTGCCGCGACAGGCGCGGATATTCTGCTGGGCAACACCTATCATCTGATGCTGCGCCCGACGGCAGAACGGATCGACCGGCTGGGTGGGCTGCACAAGTTCATGAACTGGGACAAGCCGATCCTGACGGACAGTGGCGGGTTTCAGGTTATGTCTTTGGCAAGTCTGCGAAAGCTGACCGAGAAGGGCGTGACCTTCAAATCGCATATCGACGGGTCCAAGCACGAACTGACGCCGGAACGCTCGATGGAGATCCAGAAGCTTCTGGGGTCGGACATCGTAATGTGCTTTGACGAATGCCCCGCGCTGCCGGCCGACCGCAAACGGATTGCCGAAAGCATGCGCCTGTCGATGCGCTGGGCGCAGCGCTCGCGCGATGCGTTTGGGGATCGTCCGGGATATGCGCTCTTCGGCATCATGCAGGGCGGGCTTGAGGCCGATCTGCGCGAGGAATCAGCTCAAGCCCTGCGCGAGATCGAGTTCGACGGTTACGCCATTGGCGGCCTGGCCGTAGGCGAGGGGCAAGAGGCAATGTTCGATTGTCTCGACTATGCGCCCGGCTATCTGCCGGAAGACAAGCCGCGGTATCTGATGGGCGTGGGCAAGCCGGATGACATTGTGGGGGCCGTGAAGCGCGGTGTGGACATGATGGACTGTGTGCTGCCGTCTCGTTCGGGGCGCACGGGTCAGGTTTGGACCCGCATGGGGGTTATGAACATCAAGAACGCCCGGCACCAAGATGATCCGCGTCCGATCGACGAAAACTGCACCTGTCCGGCCTGTGCGAACTACTCGCGTGCCTATCTGCACCACGTGTTCCGCTCGAACGAGATGATCTCGGGCATGCTGCTGACCTGGCACAATCTGCATTACTTCCAAGAGATTATGCAGGGGATGCGCGATGCGATCTCCGAAGGGCGCTTTGACGCGTGGGAGGCTGAGTTCCACGCAGGGCGGGCGCAAGGGGATATCGAGCCGTTGTAATATGGTGTTTGGTGGCTCACTTCGTGAGCCTGTTGGGGCTCTGCCCCCGCATGATTTTCCTGCGGAAACTCATGCTCCCCCGGGATATTTTTGACAAGAAAATGCGTGGGTTGGTATTGAAGGGCATGGCTGAGCTTCTGATCATATGGCACTCGCGTACGGGCGGCTCTCGGCAGATGGCTGAGGCGGCGTATGACGCGGCCCGTGAAGAGGGGGCGGCGCGTATCTTGACGGCAGAAGAGGCCGGGCCTGACGATCTGCTGGGCGCGGCGGGGTATCTGTTCTGCGCACCGGAAAATCTGGCCAGCTTGTCCGGTCAGATGAAAGAGTTCTTTGATCGCTGCTATTACCCCGTTCTAGGGCAGATCGAGGGGCGGCCCTATGCCCAGATGATCTGTGCGGGGTCGGACGGGGAAGGGGCTGCGCGGCAGTTGGCTCGGATCGCCACCGGCTGGCGCCTGCGCGAAGTCCAGCCGCCCTTGATCCTCTGCACCCATGTCCAAACGCCCGAAGCCATTCTGGCCCCGAAACAGCTGGACACCGAGGCGTTGGCGCCCTGTCGCGAGCTTGGGGCGGCGCTGTCCGCGGGTCTTGCGCTGGGCGTCTTTTAAATCGGGCCCGAAATTCCTGTGGATAATTCCGGTCCCTGCCTTGTAGATCGCGAAATTGCTGGTCACTATGGGGTGAAGCGCGCGCTGAACGCGGTTGAAATACCAAATTCGCATCCCCATTTCGGCGTGACAGGTCTGTGACACAGGCCGAATTCCAGGAGGACGTGTGATCTGCCGAATATCGGGGACACGCTGACTGCCCAACCATAAGGAAGATCAATGAGTGAGCAACTGAGCCAATCCTTCCCGGTCCTGCCGCTGCGCGACATCGTGGTGTTCCCCCACATGATCGTGCCGCTGTTTGTTGGACGCGAGAAAAGCGTGCGTGCGCTGGAAGAGGTGATGGCGGATGACAAGCAGATCCTGCTGTCCAGCCAGATCGACCCTTCCGTGGATGAACCGGACGTGGACGGCATCTATCAGGTCGGCGTGCTGGCCAATGTGCTGCAGCTGCTGAAACTGCCCGATGGCACCGTGAAGGTGCTGGTCGAAGGGCAGTCGCGCGTGCGCATCACCGACTATGTTGACAATGCCGATTACTTCGAAGCTTTTGCCGAGGTGATCGAAGAACGTCCGGGCGACCCGAACGAAATCGAAGCGCTGCTGCGCTCGGTCGGGGAAGAGTTCGAGCGTTACGCCAAGATCAAGAAAAACATTCCCGAAGAAGCGCTTGCCGCCGTGTCCGAGACGCGCGCGCCCGATAAGCTGGCTGACCTTGTGGCCGGTCATCTGGGTGTCGAGGTTGAACAGAAGCAGGAGCTTTTGGAAACCTTCACCGTGTCCGAGCGGCTCGAGAAGGTCTTTGGCCTGATGCAGGGCGAAATGTCCGTCCTGAAGGTCGAGAAAAAGATCAAAACCCGCGTGAAGTCGCAGATGGAGCGCACCCAGCGTGAGTACTATCTGAATGAGCAGATGAAGGCCATTCAGAAGGAACTGGGCGACGGCGAGGAAGGCCAGAACGAACTGGCCGAGCTGGAAGAAAAGATCGAAGAAACAAAGCTTTCCAAGGAAGCCCGCGAAAAGGCGGATGCCGAGCTGAAGAAGCTGCGCAACATGTCGCCCATGTCGGCGGAAGCCACGGTTGTGCGCAACTATCTGGACTGGATGCTGGGTCTGCCATGGGGCAAGAAAAGCCGCGTGAAAAAGGATCTTGTGAACGCCCAGAAAGTTCTGGATGCCGATCACTATGGGCTTGAGAAGGTCAAGGAACGTATCGTCGAGTATCTGGCTGTTCAGCAGCGCTCGAAGAAGCTGAAAGGCCCGATCATGTGCCTTGTTGGCCCTCCGGGCGTGGGTAAAACTTCGCTTGGGAAATCGGTCGCCAAGGCCACAGGGCGCGAGTTCATTCGTATCTCGTTGGGTGGCGTACGTGATGAAAGCGAAATCCGCGGTCACCGCCGGACCTATATCGGTTCGATGCCCGGTAAGATCATCCAGGCGCTGAAAAAGGCGAAAACCACGAACCCGCTGATCTTGCTCGATGAGATCGACAAGATGGGGCAGGATTTCCGTGGCGACCCGGCCTCGGCGATGCTGGAAGTGCTGGACCCGGAACAGAACTCGACCTTCGTGGACCACTATCTTGAAGTGGAATACGACCTGTCGAACGTGATGTTCCTGACCACCGCGAACTCTTACAACATGCCGGGCCCGCTTCTGGACCGGATGGAGATCATTTCACTGGCCGGCTACACCGAGGACGAGAAGCGCGAGATCGCCTCGCGCCACCTGCTGCCCCAGACCATCAAGGATCACGGGCTGAAGAAGGGCGAATTCTCGGTCTCGGAAGGCGCTTTGACGGATGTGATCCGCTATTACACCCGCGAGGCGGGCGTGCGGAACCTGAAGCGCGAGCTGGCGAAACTGGCGCGGAAAGCCGTCACCAAGCTGGTGAAGAAAGAGGTCGAGACCGTCGATGTAACCCCAGATCTGCTGGACGACTATCTGGGCGTGCGCAAGCACCGCTTTGGATTGGCCGAACAAGAGGATCAGGTGGGTGTTGTCACCGGGCTGGCTTGGACCAGCGTTGGTGGTGATCTGCTGTCGATCGAGGCTCTGCGTCTGCCGGGTAAAGGTCGGATGAAGACCACCGGGAAACTGGGCGACGTCATGAAGGAATCGATTGATGCGGCCAGCTCGTATGTCCGCTCGGTCGCGCCTGAGATTGGCGTGAAGCCGCCCCAGTTCGAAAAGTGGGACATCCACGTGCACGTGCCGGAAGGCGCGACGCCCAAGGATGGTCCGTCGGCCGGTCTGGCCATGGTGACGTCGATCGTGTCTGTCCTGACGGGCATTCCGGTGAAAAAGGACATCGCCATGACGGGCGAGGTGACGCTGCGCGGCAATGCGCTGGCCATTGGTGGCTTGAAAGAAAAGCTGCTGGCTGCGTTGCGCGGGGGCATCAAGACGGTTCTCATTCCGCAGGAAAACGAAAAAGACCTGCGCGAGATCCCGGACAACGTGAAAGAGGGGCTGACCATCATTCCCGTCAGCCATGTGTCCGAGGTTCTGGAACACGCTTTGGTGCGCAAGCCGGAAGCCGTCGAATGGGACGAAGCCGCAGAAGAGGCCGCCGCGAAAGCGCTGGCCAAGGATGCGGGCGGATCGGGTGCCGTGGCGCACTGATCCTGACCGGATCGGCAAAAATTCTGGGGCGCGGCAGGTATCTGTCGCGCCCTTTTTCATTTACGCGGGAATTGGCTGCATTCTGCCTCTTGCACCCCCGACGCGGCGGCGCTACATAGCGTCCAGTCGGGTGATTAGCTCAGTTGGTAGAGCGCTTCGTTTACACCGAAGATGTCGGGAGTTCGAGTCTCTCATCACCCACCATTTCCCTTTGAATACAAAGTGATGGCACCATTGGCTAACGGGTGGTACGCGCGCGTCTTTGGTTAAGATAGGTCTTCAGGCGCTGCTTGTAACGCGTCGAATTGCGCCCGATCAGACCATGCACACCGCGGATCGCCCCGACCGAGATATCATCTTCGATAAAGGCCTGCATGATGTCACGCGTGACGCCCGTGCCATCCATATGCTTCAGCGCTGTGTGACCGCCAAAGGGCAGGGCGACGCACTTAAGGTCCGGGTGCAAAGCGCGAATGTGGTCTGCGTGCAGACGATCCTGCGGGGCTTGCCTTGGATCATAGGCAATGATGCCCTGCAGACGGTGGCCGTCTTCCAAAGGCTCAAGCTGGTCCAGTGCAGGGTCCAGCAACGCGGCTTCTTGCTGATATCCGGCCTCGTAAGGCGCTTTCGATTGCATGATGGAATATTGCGGGGACAGAAGCAGAACCCGACGCAGGCGCAGCGCATTGGCGAACAAAAGCGCCCCATATCCCCCCATCGAGAACCCGACCGAGCAGCTTTCTTTCCCCTGACACAGCTCTGACAGAAACGCGCGCAATCGGGTGGTGTCTTGGTTCAAGAACCAGTCGTTCTCTGCCGTTTGGACGTAGATATGCCCAAAGCCGTGCTCCAGAGCGGTCTTGGAGGGTGTGTAGTCCGGGAATGACGCACGATGGCGCCGCCAATGGTCGAAAGTGACGAACAGTTTTGGGCGGTCGACCGAGCTTCCAATGACCCGGAGAGAGGTGCCGTCAAAAAGAAGTTCGCTCAAACCGGGCCCCAATACTCAGTCGTCATAGGTTGCAAATACGCGCGCCGCGCCGCTTGGACCAATCTAGGGCGCGGCGGGTCCCCGGTTCAAGCCCAAGTGCACGCGAAACATAGGGTAAATGTATGCCAAGCTTCGGCGAATTTTGCTTTCCTCTTTGCAGGTTTTCCGGTTCACTTCTCCGGTCACGCAACAGGAGGAACGCATGTCAGAACATGGCTATGCAGGCGGTCGGTTGAACCTGCCATTTGTCGGAATCGCCACCTTTGGCAAGAAGCCCTACGTGGAAAATTGGGATCAGATTGACGCCGATGTGGCCGTTCTTGGCGCGCCGTTCGATTTCGGCTGCCAATACCGGTCCGGCGCACGGTTTGGCCCGCGGGCGGTGCGCGAGGCCTCGACCCTGTTCAGCTTCGGCCATGCGGGGGCCTATGATCACGAGGATGACGCGACCTATCTTGGCAGTGACGTGCGGATCGTCGATCTGGGGGATGCGGATATCGTCCACACCATGACCGATAAAAGCCACGCCAACATCGAATATGGCGTGAAGAAGATTTTGGACGCAGGCGCGTTGCCGGTGACCATCGGCGGGGATCACTCGATCAACATTCCCTGCATTCGCGCGTTCGAGGAAGACTGCGCCGAAAAGGGGCCGATTCATGTGGTGCAAATCGACGCCCATCTGGATTTCGTCGACGAACGCCACGGCGTGACCGAGGGCCACGGCAATCCCATGCGCCGCGCGATCGAGAAGGACTATGTCTCGGGCATGACGCAGCTGGGGATTCGCAACGTGTCCTCGACCGCGAAGGAAGGCTATGACGACGCGCGAGCGCGCGGTTCGGACATCCTGTCGGTGCGGCAGGTGCGTAAGCTGGGCACGGACGGCGTGTTGGACCGCATTCCGGAAGGCGCGCGCTATTACGTAACCATCGACATCGATGCTTTCTGCCCGTCGATTGCACCGGGCACAGGCACGCCCAGCCACGGGGGCTTTGCGTACTACGACGTGCTGGAGATCCTACAGGGACTCAGTAAACGCGGCGATGTGGTGGGCATTGATCTGGTCGAGGTGGCGCCCGCCTATGATCCGACCGAAAGCACGCAGATTCTGGCCGCCCAACTGCTGCTGAACTTCCTAGGCTTCATCTTCCACTACAAGAAAGCCAGATAAGGACTTACCCCCCGCCAGCTGAGAAGCGGTGGGGGGACATGCCAAAGGTCTCGCGGAATCGTTTCGAGAAATAGGCCGCAGAATCATAGCCACAGGCGATGGCCACATCGACGACCGGCATGTCCGTTTCCGCCAGCAGAATGCGGGCGCGTTGCAAGCGTAAGTCTTGCAGATATTTCTTCGGCGTCGTGTTCAGATGGTGGCGGAACAGGCGTTCCATCTGGCGGCGCGAAATGCCGAGTTCTTCGGTGACAATGTCCAGATTGACGCTGTCCTCGAGGTTCTCTTCAAAATAGGTCAGCACCCGCACCAGCTTGTCATTGCGCACCCCGATCGTGGCCGAGGTCGAGCTTTGCTGGCGATCCGTCTCGGACCGCTGGACGGTGTGCAGGCACATGTTCAACACGGCCTGCGACAGCACGGGCCCATGCGTGTCATAGATCAGCCGCAAAAACAGGTCGGTCGCCGCCGCGCCTCCCCCGCAGGTCAGGACGCGATTGTCGATGGTGTAAAGCTGCTCGACCGGATCCAGATCCGGGAAGTGTTCACGGAAGGGGGCGATGTTTTCCCAGTGCAGGGTGAACTTGTGCCCCCCCAGAATGCCTGCTTTCGCAAGCGTATAGGCCCCAGTACACAGCGACCCGACCGTGCGCCCCAGGCGCCATTGCAGCCGTACCCAGTCCGATACTTTGGTGGATAGCGATTTCTCGGGCTGAACACCCGAGCACACGAAGACCCGGCTATTGGCGGGAGTCTCGCCAATGGGGCGATCAATGCCGATCTCGATCCCATTTGAACAGCGCACATTTTCGCCATCAGCCGACATGGTTGTCCAGCGATACAGGATATGCCCCGTCAACTGGTTCGCAATGCGCAAGGGTTCAATGGCAGACGTAAAGGCCAGCATCGACAGGTTGTCCAGCAGCACGAACACAATCGTTTCGGGCTCGGCCGGAGGGGTGACGACGACATGGGCAACGCCCTTTGGAACGACGGGTTCTTGCATGGCAAACCTGATAGCTAACGAACGCAGTTTAGCGCGCTTTGCCATGCACACAAAGTAACTCAGCGTCCAGTTTTAATGCGTGTGCGTCAGAAAATGAAAAAAGTGGATTTCACCTCTTGCCAAGCCCCGGCGAATAGCGATATGTCGCGTCCCACGGCGGGTGATTAGCTCAGTTGGTAGAGCGCTTCGTTTACACCGAAGATGTCGGGAGTTCGAGTCTCTCATCACCCACCATTCCTTCCCCAAAGCATCGTATGTGATCCCTACGCGGGGCATCTGTTTCCGGACGTCTTTGCGGTTCGTCATGCGCGGGCAGGGGGCATGTTTGGCCAGATTTCGCGCCAATGACCGGGGCATCAAAAAATAATTCGAAAACTGCAAAAGGCCGCTTGACGCCCCCGGTGGGTGCGAATAGAACGCCCAAACAGTCGCAAGACTGGCAGTGAGCGGTTGTAGCTCAGTTGGTTAGAGTACCGGCCTGTCACGCCGGGGGTCGCGGGTTCGAGCCCCGTCAACCGCGCCACCACTGCCCGAAAGAAGCCCCGCCCTTGGCGGGGTTTTTTCGTTGTTGGGGTGTCGAAATGCCGCCCTCATCAGCGCCGAAACTTTTTCCCCAGAAACCGCATTTTTCCCCATTGACCCCCCGCGGGCCTCGGGCTATTCCCACCGCTACGCGCGGTTGTAGCTCAGTTGGTTAGAGTACCGGCCTGTCACGCCGGGGGTCGCGGGTTCGAGCCCCGTCAACCGCGCCACTTCACCACATTTCATAAAGTGATCTGGCCTGTTAGGGCAGGTGAACCCGTGTGGTGTAACCCTTTGGATCAGGAGACCCTTATGTCCTTCATCGACGAAATGCCCTTTTCCCTGATCCTTATTGCCTGCCTGACCTTGGGACTGGCCCCCTTCGCCCCACCGCATATTTGGGAGAAGCTGGTGATGCTGGCCTCTGGTACGCTGGTGAAGCCTGTCGATATCTTCGATTTGCTGCTGCACGGGGTGCCGTGGATCCTGTTGATTCTGAAACTGGCGCGCCTGAAGCGGGCATGAAAAAGCCCCGGAGCGCGGGTGCGTCCGGGGCTTTGGTGTGTTTCGCGATTTAAATTCGCTTAGGCCAGTTCGGCCAAGATCCTAGCCCAGCTGCGGATGCCCTTGTGGAAGCTCTGCAGGTCGTATTTCTCGTTCGGCGAGTGGATCTTGTCGTCGTCATTGGCAAATCCCACCAGCATGCTTTCCATGCCGAGGATCGACTTGAAATAGCCCGCGATCGGGATTGATCCGCCCATGCCCGCAAAGACAGCCTCGCGATTCCATTCGTCCGACAGCCCTTTCTGGGCGGCGCTGAATTCAGGGCGGGTGATGTCCATCACGGCGGCGGGCGAACCTTCCAGATCGTTGTCCCAGACCACTTTCATATCGGGCTTCAACTGCGCCTCGACATGGTCGCGCACGCGGTCGCGCAGCTTGTCAGGATCCATATCGCCCACAAGGCGGCAGGTGATCTTGCAGTGTGCTTCCGACGGAATCACGGTCTTCGAGCCGACGCCGTTATAGCCGCCCCAGATACCGTTCACTTCCAGCGTCGGGCGCGCCCATTGCTGTTCTAGGCACGAGCGGTCCTTTTCGCCGTGGCTCTGCGTGTAGCCCGCATTGTCCAGATAGGCTTTTTGATCGAAGCCCGAGTTTTCCCACGCTTCCAGCTGTTCCGTCGGGGTGTCATGGACGCCTTCATAGAATCCCTCGACCGCGACCTTACCGGTTTCGTCATCATAGAAACTGGCAACAATGCGGGACATTTCGCGCAGCGGGTTCAGGCCCGGACCGCCGTAGTGACCCGAGTGCAGATCGAGCGACGGCCCGACCAGTGTGAATTCGTCTTTCAGCATGCCGCGCAGCTGGCTGGCGATGGAGGGTACGCCGGGGCTGACCATCGAAGTGTCACAAATCAGCGCGATATCGGCGGTCAGCTCATCACGATTCTGTTCCATGAAGGGCACCAGCGACGGCGAACCTGATTCCTCTTCTCCTTCCAGGAAAATCGTCAGTTTCGCAGGGAGCGATCCATGCACTTCCTTCCAAGCGCGGCAGGCCTCGATGAAGGTCATCAACTGGCCCTTGTCGTCCGACGCGCCGCGGGCGCGGATGATCTTGCCATTGGGCGTGTCTTCGACAAACGGGGCGAAGGGGTCGTGGTCCCACTTATCCAGCGGATCGACGGGTTGCACATCATAGTGGCCATAGAATAGCAGGTGGCGATCCCCGTCGCCGCCATGCCCCACAACCATCGGATGGCCGGGGGTGTCGCGTCTATCCGCCTGAAAACCAATCGTTTTCAGATCATTTGCCAGCCAGTCAGCAGCGGTTACGCAGTGATCTGCAAAGGCAGGGTCAGTAGAAATCGACTGGATGCGCAAAAGCTCCATCAAACGGTCGAGGGCGTCGGGAAGGTCCGCATCAATGCGGTCCAGAACTTGATCAAGCGACATGTCTTGTCTCCGGTCTCGGGAAAATTTGGACCGAGCCTATCATTGCCAGTGCCACTGTCCAGATCGGATCCGATCTGAGCGCGGATTGGACGAGTTGTCGCGTCGGCTATGAAAACGCTTCCGTTTGAGGTGGATCAATGTAAAACCGCACCAAGTCCCTGATGATGGGCAAGCGAACAGGCGCGACATACGTTTTTTTGAATGTGTTTTGCGGGGGAATCCCTGTATAAGCTGCGCAGGGAACAGGATGAAACGGCCCGGGAGGGTAAATTGGACTACGAAAACAAGCTGGACGAGGCGCTGTCGCGCCTGCATGAGGAAGGGCGCTATCGCACCTTCATCGAGATTGAACGCCGCAAAGGGCAGTTTCCTCATGCCATGTGGACCAAGCCTGATGGCAGCGAAATGCCCGTCACCGTATGGTGCGGCAACGACTATCTGGGCATGGGTCAGCATCCGGTTGTTCTTGAAGCCATGCACGAAGCCATCGACGCCACCGGCGCTGGTTCGGGCGGTACGCGCAACATTTCGGGCACCACGGTCTATCACAAACGGCTTGAGGCCGAGCTGGCCGACCTGCACCGCAAGGAAGCCGCGCTGGTCTTTACCTCGGCCTACATCGCCAATGACGCAACCCTGTCGACGCTGCCCAAGCTGTTCCCCGGCCTGATCATCTATTCGGACGCGTTGAACCATGCCTCGATGATCGAGGGCGTGCGCCGCAATGGCGGTGCCAAGCGCATCTTCCGTCACAACGATGTCGCCCATCTGCGCGAGCTTTTGGAAGCCGACGATCCCGCCGCCCCGAAACTGATCGCCTTTGAAAGCGTCTATTCGATGGACGGTGATTTCGGCCCGATTGAAGAGATCTGCGATCTGGCCGACGAGTTTGGCGCGTTGACCTATATCGACGAAGTTCACGCGGTGGGCATGTACGGCCCGCGCGGAGCGGGGGTCACCGAGCGTGATAACCTCGCCCACCGGATCGACATCATCAACGGCACGCTGGCGAAAGCCTACGGCGTGATGGGCGGCTATATCGCCGCATCAGCCAAGATGTGTGACGCGGTGCGTTCTTATGCGCCCGGCTTCATCTTCACGACCTCTCTGCCGCCGTCGGTGGCAGCTGCGGCCGCGGCATCGGTTAAGCATCTAAAGACCGACCAGTCGCTGCGTGACCAGCACCAGACCCAAGCCAAGATCCTGAAGACCCGCCTGAAAGGGATGGGCCTGCCGATCATCGATCACGGCTCGCACATTGTGCCGGTGATCGTGGGGGATCCGGTGCACACGAAGCAGCTGTCGGATATGTTGTTGGAAAACTTCGGGATTTACGTCCAGCCGATCAACTTCCCGACGGTTCCTCGCGGCACAGAGCGCCTGCGGTTTACGCCGTCGCCGGTTCACGGCCCGGACGAAATGGACAAGCTTGTCCGCGCTCTGGACAGCCTGTGGTCGCATTGTGAGCTAAATCGTGCCGAACTGTCGGCCTAAGCCGAAAGTTAATATACACAATTTTGCGTGATGTGTTACTTTCCCTGCAGGGAAACGATGGACCACGAATCGTGTCCTAGGGACAAGAGGCATCAGGAGCAGTTGTATGATCGGGCGTTGGAGCACGTCACGGGTCGAGGATGAAGAACAACCTACGGGGTTCGATTCCTACGAGGTCCTGTTGGGCGATGTGATGCGCGGCGAACGTGCGACTCTTGGGAAGTCTCTTTTAGACGTTCAGCGCGAGCTGAAGATCAAAGCCAACTACATCGCAGCCATTGAAAACGCAGATCCCTCGGCCTTCGCGTCGCAGGGTTTCATTGCGGGCTACGTGCGCTCTTATGCGCGTTATCTGGGGCTTGATCCCGAATGGGCCTATTCGACCTTCTGTGCCGAGGCTGGCTTTGAAGTGGACCGCGGCCTGTCCAATGGGCTGGTCAGCGAGAAGAAGGCGCAGCGCACCTCTGAACACCGCGGAGATCCCCTGTCCAATCCAAACGCAACCTGGGTCCCCCAAAAGGAAAGCATTTTTGCCGGGATCGAGCCGGGCGCAATCGGATCAATTTCGATGTTGCTTCTGCTGATCGGTGGTCTGGGCTATGGCGGATGGGCCATGCTGAAGGAAGTCCAGCGGGTTGATTTTGCACCGATCGAACAGACGCCGGGTGTCTTGTCTGAGCTGCCTGAGCTGGAAAACGCTCCCCTTGCTGCCGACGGTGAAAACACCCAAGTCGCCGCCGCTGGCCTGACCGCGCCGCCGACTGTCGAGGCTCTGGATCGCCTCTATCGCCCGCAGGCGCTGGACGTGCCGGTTCTGACCCATCGCGACGCACCGATTTCAACGCTGAACCCGAATTCAGTTGGCGTTTTGGCTGGGCTTCAAACGCCTGAGCTTCCTGTCATCGAAGAAAGCTTCCCGGAAAGCGATACGCGCCTTGCCAGCGCAGCGCCGGTCGCAGGTAAAGTGCAGGTGCTTGGGGCAGATGCTGCAGATGTGGCTGTGTTTGCCGTTCGCCCGTCATGGGTTCGTATCCAGACTGCAGATGGCAGCGTGATCTTCGAAAAGATCCTCGACGCGGGCGAGACCTATGTCCTGCCGAAGACCGAACAGGCGCCGATTATGCGGTCGGGCAATGCAGGGTCGGTCTATTTTGCGGTAAACGGATCCGCTTATGGTCCTGCCGGTGATGGCGCAACAGTCGTTAAAAACATCGCCCTGTCTCAGGATGCGGTGCGTGAAAACTTTGCGCTTGCCGATCTTGAGGGTGACGCCGATCTGGCAACCGTCGTGGCCGAGCTGCAAGCCGCCGAATAATCACTTAATAGTCGATCTGTTCTCGCGCGTACCTTGTCGCAGGTACGAACGCGGGTTATCTGTCTGAGCAAGAGTAGCCAGCTGGAATTCTACACATGTCTCACAATCCCATTCGTCCGTGGCGTGACATCGAACGCCGGAAATCCCGGCAGATCATGGTGGGCAATGTGCCTGTAGGTGGTGGTGCGCCGATCGCGGTGCAGACCATGACCAACACAGACAGTTCGGACGTAAAGGCCACGCTGGGACAGGTGCTTGCCGCCGCAGAAGCGGGCGCTGATATCGTCCGCATCTCCTGCCCGGATGTGGGCTCGACCACTGCGCTGAAAGAGATCGTGGCCGAAAGTCCGGTCCCCATCGTGGCCGACATCCATTTCCACTACAAGCGCGCGATTGAGGCCGCTGAAGCAGGTGCTGCCTGCCTGCGGATCAACCCCGGAAATATCGGCGATGCTGGCCGCGTACGCGAAGTAATCAAGGCGGCCAAGGATCACGGCTGCTCGATCCGGATCGGGGTAAATGCGGGCTCGCTTGAGAAGCATCTGCTTGAAAAATATGGTGAGCCTTGCCCCGAGGCGATGGTGGAAAGCGGGCTCGAGCATATCCGAATTCTGGAAGACAACGATTTCCACGAATACAAGATCAGCGTGAAGGCCTCGGACGTGTTTCTGTCGGCCGCCGCCTATCATGGCATAGCCGAGGCCACCGATGCCCCCATCCATCTGGGGATTACCGAGGCAGGCGGGTTCGTGTCTGGCACGATAAAATCGGCCATCGGACTGGGCAACCTGCTGTGGGCCGGCATCGGTGACACGATCCGTGTCAGCCTGTCGGCGGATCCCGTCGAAGAGGTTAAAGTCGGCTACGAGATCCTGAAATCCCTTGGCCTGCGCCACCGGGGTGTCAACATCATCTCCTGCCCGTCCTGCGCGCGTCAGGGCTTTGACGTGATCAAGACTGTGGCCACGCTGGAAGAACGCCTTGCGCACATCCATACCCCGATGAGCTTGTCGATCATCGGCTGTGTCGTAAACGGCCCCGGTGAGGCGCTGATGACCGATGTAGGCTTTACCGGTGGTGGTGCTGGATCGGGCATGGTCTATGTCGCTGGCAAACAGGACCATAAGCTCGATAACGACAAAATGGTCGACCACATCGTAGAGCTGGTTGAGAAACGCGCCTCCGAGATCGAGGCGGAAGCGGCAGAATAGGGGGCGTTGCCCCCTCGAGCCTGCGGCCTCACCCCCAGGATATTTCTGGTAAGAAAATAAGAGTTTCTTAACCATATTCCTTCAGGGTGAAATGACGGTACAGGCGGGGACGCCGATGGCCGCGTAAGGAAATGAGACACTCGTTTCGGGGGGCTTCGTGCCCCCTTTTCATTTTCTTACTTCAAATATCCCGGGGAGCATGAATTTCCGAAGGGAAATCATGTGGGGGCAGAGCCCCTAACCGGCGCAGCCGGCCATCGCCTTGTTGGGCGCGAGGCACGGCCGAGCGCGCGTTTTATTCCGTTGGGATGATGTCCCGTATGGGAAAGCGCAGTCCGTCTTCTGTGATCAGGGTCAAGCGCGTGCCGTTCAGGACGATCAGATCACAGCGTGTGCTTCCAGTGACGAAAGTGGTGCAGGCGACACCATCCTCTTTCAGCTCATAGTGCCCAAGCCACGTGCCGCCTTCGCCGTAGGTGTAGGAGTATTCTCCATTCGCCGCGTAGACGGACCGCCCATTGTCGAAGAATACGAGAGTGCTCCCTACCAATTGGTCGCGCAGCTCTGATGTCGAGAGTGGCTGATCGCCCCCGCGCGTGTTCCAATCGCTTGCGGCGACAAGGGTGGGAAAGGCGCAAAGTATGATGGCTAAGGGGGGCAAACGCATGAGACGCTCCAGATACTTGTCGGGGAAGTCTAGCGTGCCATGCCATGACGTGCTGTCACGTTGCGGTGAAGGGCAGTGATCAGCCTTGGTTCAGGCGTGCTCGCCGTCCACCGCGCCGCTTGGTGAGGCTCGACTTGCGGGCCGGCAGGTCTTCCATGATGCGCGCGCGGTCTGCGTCGCTCATGCGGGACCAGCCACCGATTTCTTCAATCGTACGGTAGCAGCCAGTGCAGATCCGCGCCTCTGGGTGAACCACGCAGATCTTCACACAGGGGCTTGCGATTTCGTTACGTTTCCAGACGTCGTCTGTCATCACAGATGCCTCAACCGGTCCAATACACCTTGCAGGATATACCCTGCGGCCACATGGTCGATGACCTCGGCGCGACGTTTTCGAGACGTATCCGCCTCGAGCAGGGCGCGTTCGGCGGCCACGGTGGACAGGCGTTCGTCCCAAAAGCCGATGGGCAGGTCGGTCAGTTTCTCAAGATTGCGTGCAAAGGAACGGGTGGACTGGCAGCGCGGGCCTTCCGTTCCGTCCATATTGCGGGGCAGACCCAGCACCAGCCCACCCAATTGCCGACCCTTGGCGATCTCAAGCAGGCGTTCGGCGTCCAGCGTGAACTTCTTGCGCTTGATGGTTTCCAGCGGTGTGGCCACCTGACGGAAACTGTCCGAGACCGCGACGCCGATGGTTTTGGTTCCCAGATCCAGCCCGGCAAGGGCGGTCATGGGGGGCAGGGCGGTTGCGAACTCTTCGATGCTCTCACAGATCATTCCGCAATTCCCGCCTGTTGGGCAGCACGGGTCACGATGGTCAGGGCCTCGGGCTGGGTGGCAAAGACGGATTGCGCCTCGGCGTAGATCGCTGCGGCTTGTTCCGTCTCACCCACGACGCTGAGCGCCATGATCAGGCGGGCCCATTCCGCAGGCGTGCCGCCATAGGCTGCCAGCCGGTCGGAGAGGCGGGTGATCATGCTTTGGATCATCTCAGCCCGTTCTTCTTCCGACATATCTTCTGCCGCCTCAATATCATCGGCGCTGGGGCCGCTAAGGTTGCTTTCAGGGGCGGCGGGCGGAATGTAGTCTTCGCCCGCAAGGGCCGCGAGGTCACCGATCTGATCGCGGATGGCAGGCCACCATTCGGCGTCGGTCGGACCTTCTTCCAACAGGCGGCGCCACATGCGGAACGCCAGATCCGGGCGGCCGTTCTGGGCAAACATCAACCCGGTATAGAAACGGGCGAAGGCGTGGGTCGGATCGCGTTCCAAGGCTGCACGCAGCATGGCTTCGGCATCGGGCGAGACGAAGCCACCAGCGGCGTTGATCATCAGCTCCGCCTGACGTGCGTAGTCATCCGGTGTGGCGGTATCGCCTTTGATCTCAAGCAGTTGGCTCATGGCCTTGCGGGCGGCGACCATGTTGCCAAGCGCCGCTTCATGGGTCGCCAGAAGGTCCAGCCCACGCGGGTCGTCAGGGCGCCCTTCGACGGCTTTGCGCAGCCCGTCGACCAGTTCAAGATAATCGGCAGGCGCATCAATCGGAGGGCCTCCCCAGACCGGCATCTGGGCTTCGGCTTGTTCTTGCGAGGGGCGGTTCTGGCGCACCTCGTCACTGATCGCGATGCGCTTGGCGCGTCCGTAATCCGGTGCCCCCGGCACGCCGATGGTCCAGTACAGGCCAAAGCTGCCAGCCGCCAAAATAATGGCAATCAGGCCCATCGTGACGCGGGTCAAACCTTTGGGCGTGTCCTGCGCGACCTTACGGGCTTTCGCGGCTTTGTCTGCGTCCAGCAGGCGGCGCGAAATTTCGACACGGGCGCGGTCGGCATCTTCTTTTGACACGGTGCCCCGGGCAATATCGCGATCGAGTTCAGACAGTTGGTCGCGATAGACCTTCATGTCCGATGTCATTTCGGCTTCGTCCTTAGACGTGTCGCCGGAAGATGTCGCCAGCAAGCGCCGCGCCAGAACAAGGATGGTCGCCAAGGTGGCTGCGCCAATGATGGCCCAGAATGCCAAGTTATCCATGTATCCTCCGCGCGGCTTTGCAAACAGTAGCTCACCCCATGTAATGCGCCACGCGCCTTCGCAAAACCCCAGATCGTGGGCTGCGACAATCGGCATGCCGGAAAAGTGACGCGATTTGTGGATTATGTCGTCTTTTTCCGATCAAATGACGCTGATCTTGGATGGTGTCATGTCGCTTCGGCGTAAAACCGACACAAACCGAAAACCCAGACAGGGGAATCGCATGCGACGTTATTCGGCATTTGCCATTGCGCGGGAAGCTGCGCGCTATCACACCGGTTGGGAGCGGGCGTGGAAATCGCCCAAACCCAAGAAGAAGTACGATGTGGTGATCGTAGGGGCTGGGGGCCACGGGTTGGCCACGGCATTTTATTTGGGCAAGAATTTCGGGATCACCAATGTGGCGATCATCGAAAAGGGTTGGCTGGGCGGCGGGAACACGGGCCGTAACACCACCATCATTCGCTCGAACTACCTGCAGGATCCCTCGGCGGCGATCTATGAAAAGGCGCGTTCTCTGTACGAGACGATGTCGCAGGATCTGAACTACAACGTCATGTTCTCGCCCCGCGGCGTCATGATGCTGGCCCAGACCGAGCACGAGGTGCGCGGATATGAGCGCACGGCGCACGCCAACGCGCTGCAGGGGGTAAAGACCGAGTTCATTTCGCCCCAGCGCGTGAAAGAACTGGTACCGATTATGAACATCAACGGTCCGCGCTATCCCGTTCTGGGCGCGCTGTGGCAGGAGCGTGCAGGTACCGCGCGTCACGATGCGGTCGCATGGGGCTATGCCCGTGCCTGTTCCGATATGGGCATGGACATCATCCAGAAATGCGAAGTGACTGGCGTGCGTCAAGAAAACGGCGTTGTCACCGGCGTCGACACCACGCTGGGTCAGATCGATTGCGACAAGCTGGCAATGGTTGTCGCGGGCAACGCAGGTCACCTGGCCGAGATGGCAGGCTTCCGTCTGCCGATGGAAAGTGTGGCCCTGCAAGCGCTGGTGTCCGAGCCGATCAAGCCCTGCATCGACGTGGTCGTCATGGCCAACACCGTGCACGGCTATATGTCCCAGTCGGACAAAGGCGAGCTGGTCATCGGCGGCGGCACCGACGGGTTCAACAACTACACCCAGCGCGGATCGTTCCACCACGTGGAAGAGACCGTGCGTGCACTGGTCGAGACCTTCCCGATCATCTCGCGCCTGAAAATGCTGCGCCAATGGGGTGGCATCGTGGACGTGACCGGCGACCGCTCGCCCATCATCGGCAAGACGCCTTTGGGCAACTGCTTCATCAACTGCGGTTGGGGCACCGGCGGCTTCAAATCCATCCCCGGATCGGGCTGGGCCATGGCCGAGACCGTCGCCAAAGGCGAACCCGGTTCACTGGCCGGCGAGTTTGGCCTGAACCGCTTCACCGAAGGACGCTTCATTGACGAAAGCGTGGCTGCGGGGGTGGCTCACTGATGGCACTGACAACCGTACTTCAATCTTTCCGCGCGGCGCAATCGCGTAACTTGATGAAAGGAGCTGCAAAATGCTGATCCTTGAATGTCCATACTGCGGCGTGATGGCCGATGAAACGGACCTGCATGGCGGTGGCGAAGCGCATCTGAAGCGTTTTGGCCCCGGATCAAGCGATGACGAGTTCGAGACCTATCTGTTCCACCGCAAGAACCCGAAAGGCGTTCACTTTGAGCGCTGGCGGCATGTCTCGGGTTGCGGCAAGTGGTTCCACGCGGCGCGCAACACCATGACGCTCGAGGTTTATGGCACCTATCCGGCCCAGACCTATGAGCCGCCGAAAGAGCTGGTCGCCAAGATCAAGAAGAAACATCCTGAGTGGGGGGGCTACGAATGAGCACCCGTCTGGCAAATGGCGGTCGCCTGATCGACCGTTCGAAACCGAAAAACTTCACCTTCAACGGCAAACGCATGAAGGGCTACGAGGGCGACACACTGGCCGCAGCACTTCTGGGCGAAGACCAGATGCTGATGGGCCGGTCGTTCAAATACCACCGTCCGCGTGGCGTTGTGGCCTCGGGCGCGGAAGAGCCGAATGCTCTGGTCAATCTGGGGCAGGGCGAGCGCTTTGAACCCAACCAGCGCGTCACCACGACCGAGCTGTTTGACGGTCTGACCTGCACCTCGCAAAACCACTGGCCGAGCCTCGAGTTCGACGTGGGCGTGGTGAACAACTATGCGTCGCGCTTCCTGCCGGCTGGTTTCTATTACAAGACCTTCATGGCCCCCGCGGCGGCGTGGAAACACGTGTTCGAGCCGATCATCCGTAAATCCGCCGGTCTGGGCCAAGTCCCGACCGAGGCCGATGCGGACCGTTACGAGCACTATTACCACCACACCGATGTTGTGATCATCGGTGGCGGTGTGGCCGGTCTGGCGTCGGCTCTGGCTGCTGGCCGGTCGGGTGCGAAAGTGCTGGTGATGGAGCAAACCCATCACTGGGGTGGCCGTGCAGCAGTTGATGGTGGCGAGATCGACGGTCAGTCGGTTGACGCGTGGATCGACGCAACTCTGGCCGAGCTGGAAGGCATGGAGAATGTCACCCTGCGCACCCGCATGATGGCCTCGGGCGTTTATGACCACGGCTATGTGCTGGGATACGAGCGTGTGGCAGATCATACGCCGGGCGACGGGCGTCCGCGTCATCGTTTGTGGCGCATCCGCACCAAGCAGATCGTGACCGCTACCGGAGCCATCGAACGTCCGCTGTCCTTCGCAGGAAACGACATTCCCGGCGTCATGCTGGCCTCGGCCGTGCGCGATTACGTGGTGAACTGGGGCGTGTCGATTGGCGACCGCACTGTGGTCGTGACCAACAATGACGACGGCTATCGCACCGCGCTGACACTGAAAGAGGCCGGGCTGGAAGTGCCCGTCGTTCTGGACGCCCGCGCGGAAGCCACCGGCCCGCTGGCCGAAGCGGCCCGTGCTGCTGGCATCCGCGTTGAGGCTGGCAAAGCCATCGCCAAAGTGCATGGCGGCAAGCGCGTCACCGGCGTGTCGGTCTGCTTGCAGGCGGGCGAAGGCTCGGCCTTGGAAGAGATCAAATGCGACGCGGTGGCCATGTCCGGCGGCTGGTCCCCGGTCGTGCACATGTGGTCGCATTGCGGCGGCAAGCTGATCTGGGACGAGGCGCAGGCGCATTTCCGTCCCGATCCGAACCGCGCACCGACCAGCCATGACGGCGAAGCGTTTGTTGTGACCGCAGGCACGGCCTCGGGCGCGATGTCGCTGGCCGACACGCTGGAAGACGCCTATGCGGCCGGTAAGGCTGCGGGCAAAGCGGCAGGTGGCAAGGCCATCCGCAAGGCTGGCCCGAAAGCCGACGCTGAAAGCGAACAGCCGATGGCACCGGTTTGGATCATGCCGCAGGGCGCAGGTCCGAAGAAGCGCATGAAAATGTGGCTGGACTATCAGAATGACGTTAAGGTTTCCGACGTTCAGCTGGCTGCGCGTGAAGGCTATGAAAGTGTCGAGCACACCAAGCGTTACACCACGCTGGGTATGGCGACCGATCAGGGTAAGCTGTCGAATATCAACGGCTTGGCAGTGCTTTCGGATGCTCTGGATCAAGAGATCCCGACCACCGGCACCACCACCTTCCGCCCGCCTTATACGCCGATCAGCTTCGGTGCGATCGCTGGCGAAGCCCGCCATGAAATCTTCCAGCCGATCCGTCGCACGCCGATGCATCAGTGGCACGAAGATGCGGGTGCCTACATGGAGCCCGTCGGTCACTGGCGGCGCCCTTACTGCTATGCCAAACCGGGCGAAACCAACGAACAGGCCGTGCATCGCGAGGTGCTGAATACCCGCGAAAACCTTGGTCTGTTGGACGCATCCACGCTGGGTAAGCTAATCGTGAAAGGCCCCGACGCGGGCAAGTTCATGGACATGATGTACACCAACATGATGTCGAACCTGGCCGTTGGGAAATGCCGCTATGGTCTGATGTGCTCGGAAAACGGGTTCCTGTCGGATGACGGCGTTGTTGCGCGGATCGACGAGGAAACATGGCTCTGCCACACGACCTCGGGCGGTGCTGACCGCATCCACGCGTGGATGGAGGAATGGCTGCAGACCGAATGGTGGGACTGGAAAGTCTATGTCGCCAACGTGACCGAGCAGCTGGCGCAGGTCGCCGTGGTTGGTCCCAACGCCCGCAAAGTGCTTGAGAAGCTCAATGCACAAGCCGGTGGTGGTATGGATCTGTCGGCCGAAGCACTGCCCTTCATGCAGTGGGCTGACGGCAAGATCGGTGACTTCGACGCGCGCGCCTACCGCATCTCGTTCTCGGGCGAGCTGTCCTACGAGATCGCCGTTCCGGCGTCGCAGGGCCGCGCCTTCTGGGATGCTCTTCTGGAGGCCGGTGAAGAGTTCGGCGTGATGCCCTATGGCACTGAATGTCTGCACATCATGCGCGCCGAGAAGGGCTTTATCATGATCGGCGACGAGACCGACGGCACCGTGATCCCGCAGGATCTGGGGCTGAACTGGGCGATTTCCAAGAAGAAGGAAGACTTCCTTGGTAAACGCGCGCAAGAGCGTAGCCACATGACCGATCCCGAACGCTGGAAGCTGGTGGGTCTGGAAACGCTGGACGGGTCCGTCCTGCCGGATGGTGCTTACGCAGTGGGCGAGGGCAACAATGTCCACGGCCAGCGCAACATGATCGGGCGCGTGACCTCGACCTATTATTCGCCGACGCTGAAAAAAGGTATCGCGATGGGTCTGGTCAAGCATGGTCCTGACCGTATGGGCGAAGTCATCGACTTCCCCACGGTGGATGGCTCGAACACGGTGATCAAGGCGCGGATCTGTGATCCGGTCTTCTATGACAAAGAGGGAGCGAAGCAAAATGTCTAACGCAGTTTCCGCACTCCAAGGCGCGTCGTTTGACGGCTATTGCAAAGTCGAAGAGGCCGGCCTGACTGGCATGATCACCCTGCGCGGAGATCTGGCCTCGAAAGGTGTTGCCAAGGCGGTGAAAGCCGTCACGGGCGCCGCTATGCCGGGTCAGGGCGAAGTGACCGAAGGGGACAAAGGCCGTGTGGGCTGGATGTCGCCGGACGAGCTTTTGCTGATCGTCGATCACGCCGAAGCGCCCGCCATTGTCGACGCCGCGACCGCATCGCTGGGCGACGAGCATTCGCTGGTGGTTAATGTCTCGGACGCGCGGGCCGTGTACCGTGTGAAGGGCGCTGCCTGCCGCGAGATCATCGCCAAGCTTGCACCGGCCGATACCTCGGTCATGCAGCCCGGCATGCTGCGCCGTACCCGCATCGCACAGGTCCCGGCCGCTTTCTATCTGGAAGATGACGAGACCGCAGTCGTGGTCTGCTTCCGGTCGGTTGCCCAATACGCGTTCGATCTGCTGAAAGACGCGGCCCAGCCGGGTGGCGAGGTCGGAGTGCTCTGACCGGTCCACCCTTAGGTGACCTTGCGTGCCACGCCGGCACGCACATTTAAGACCATTCGCGTCCTGCCGCTAGAATTGGCGCGGGGCGCGTTTCTTTTTGGAGGGCAGGTGGATAAAGCCTGCCTTTCCTCCTTTTTTATGCAAGAGAGATCGTCTCCCTTATTTTGAAAAATTAGAATATAAATCTCTGTATGATTGTGCTTCGATTCCGATAGTGCGATGTATTCGCAGATGTTTTTTTTGAAAGGATCGATTCACAATGAAAAATCTAGTTGCACCACTGTTTGGCCTGATGCTGGCCGCTTCAGCGTTTCCTGCATTTGCCGAGACGTATGACTGTTCGGTGGATGAAGCGCAGAGTGGGAACAATAAGGGAATCCCGCCCCATATCATCGTCACGCATAAAGATGGCAAGGCGACGGTCATTGATGGCTTGATCCAAACCATTGTCGGCAAGCCCATTCCCGCAAAAATTGCCGTCAACAACAGCAAGCGCATTACGTTTTCGTGGACGATGTCACAGGTGAAGGGCGAGACGGGCAATGGTGGACCCAAAAGGAACGGCAACCTAGTGTACCGGCTGACCTATCAAAAAGGCAGCGGCAAGACGACGGTATCCATGAAGCCAGTGGGCTATGCCAATACCTTCCGCGCCAAGGGGGGATGTGTCGTAACTCCATAAAGTTTGGAGTTAGGGGGACTGTCCCTCTTGACCTTTCCCCACCTGCTGCCCCATCTAAAGGCAACAGAAACACGCATTGAACAGGGGGCCCAAAATGGCTTTTGAACTTCCCGATCTTCCTTACGCCCACGACGCTCTGGCCGAGTTCGGCATGTCGGCTGAAACCATGGAGTTTCACCACGACCTGCACCACAAAGCTTATGTCGACAACGGCAACAAGCTGATTGCTGGCACCGAGTGGGAGGGCAAGACCCTCGAAGCGATCATCGTTGGCACCTATGACGACAAAGCTGTCGCGCAGAACGGTATCTTCAACAACATCTCGCAGCTGTGGAACCACAACCAGTTCTGGGAAATGATGGGCCCGGGCAAGGTTGCCATGCCGGGTGAACTGGAAAAAGCGATCACCGAAAGCTTCGGTTCGGTTGACGAATTCAAGTCGCAGTTCTCGGCTGCCGGCGCTGGTCAGTTCGGTTCGGGCTGGGCTTGGCTGGTGAAGAACGCTGACGGTTCGCTGGCAGTGACCAAGACCGAAAACGGCGTGAACCCGCTGTGCTTCGGTCAGACCGCACTGCTGGGCTGTGACGTGTGGGAGCACTCGTACTACATCGACTTCCGCAACAAGCGTCCGGCCTACCTGTCGAACTTCCTCGACAACCTGGTGAACTGGGAAAACGTGGCCTCGCGCCTGTAACCCAAACGGGCGTGATGCCCGAGATCACAAGATTAGATGCGGCTGCCCCTTGGGTGGCCGCTTTTTTTGTGCAAAGTCTTCCGGGAAGGGCAGGAGGGCCGCATGAGCGACACAACCAAGGGCGTCATCGCCATCATCGTGGCCTGCACTGTCTGGGGGCTGTCGCCGTTGTATTACTATGCGCTAGCCCATGTGCCGCCGCTGGAGCTGCTCAGCCATCGTACGCTTTGGTCACTGGTGCTTCTGGGGCTTTATCTGGCGCTGCAAGGGCGGTTGAAAGAGCTGCCTGCGTTTATGACCGGCCGCACAGCGCTTTTGGTGTTGCTGGCTGCGGTGATGATCTCGGTCAACTGGGGCGGGTTTATCTTGTCAGTGCAGGTCGGGATGGTGGTCGAGGCCAGCCTTGGTTACTTCATCTTCCCGCTGATCATGGCGACGCTGGGTATGCTGTTCTTTGCTGAAGGCCTGTCCGCCAGCAAGCTGACGGCTGTGCTTTTGGCGACCGGAGCGGTCCTGACCCTGACCATCGGGCTAGGCGTTGCACCGTGGTTGGCGCTGCTTTTGGGCGGCACGTTCGCGACGTATAGCGTGATCAAGAAACTGATCGCGGCCGGCCCCGTGGTCACGGTGGTGGCCGAAGTGCTGTTCTTGGCACCGCTTGCGCTGATCTGGCTGTGGGGCACGCATACCCAAGGCTGGGAAGGGATCGTGGGTCGTAATGGCTCTGTGTTCGGCTCGGATTTTGTCTCCAGCGCGATGCTGATCGGATCTGGCCTTCTGACGGGTGGTCCGCTGATGCTGTTCAGCTATGCCTCGCGCCGCCTGAAACTGTCGACCGTCGGTGTGGTGCAATACCTGAACCCCAGCCTTCAGTTCCTCTGCGCGGTCGCCATTCTGGGTGAAACGATCACCATCTGGCACATGATCGCCTTCCCCTTGATTTGGGCGGCGTTGGCGATCTATTCGGCTGGCGCCTATCGTCAGGACAGGGCAGCACGCAAAGCGGCGACTGCCTGATCCACATCATCCACGACGGTGACAAAGCCCTTCAGGCTGTCCTCGGCAAAGCCCTGATTGATAACGTGATCCAGCAGCCCGATCAGCGGATCCCAGAACCCGTTCACGTTCAGCAGCAGGATGGGTTTCTTGTGCAGGCCCAGCTGACGCCACGTCAGGATCTCGAAAAACTCGTCCAGCGATCCAGCACCCCCGGGCAGCACCACCACCGCGTCCGAGTTCATGAACATCACCTTTTTACGCTCGTGCATATTCTCGGTCACGATGAAGCTGGTAAGATCACGCTTGCCGACTTCCCAGTTCAAAAGGTGCTCGGGGATGACACCAAAGGTGTTGGCACCTGCAACCTGCGCTGCCTTGGCGACTTCCCCCATCAGCCCCACATCTCCGGCCCCATAAACCAGCCGCCAGCTATTGTCGGCCAGCGCTTTACCCAAGCCTTCCGCACTGGCGCGATAAGCGGGGTCATTCCCCATGCGAGAGCCGCAGTAAACGCAGATCGAGGCTGTATGTTGTGTCATCAGGGTCTCCGGGTGCGAATATATCGGAATGATCTTTTGACCGGTGTTAGCGGTATTGTTAGGGTCGGGCAAGACAACGCGACAGTAAGATCGCAACAGGGGATGTAAATGGCTGAAAACTCAGGCGGCGCTGCGGGCGCTGGCAAGATTTGGATTGGTGTCGGGGCTGCTGTCATTGTGGCTGCGCTTGGATATTGCAGCTTTGATCAGCGTGCTCAGGCGCCGGTGTCCGATCCGGAGGATACACCACAAACCACCCAAGACGCCCCCGTTGTCGAACAGCCGGCTGCACCAACCGCCGAGGGGTCTACCGCCGAGGCCGAAACGGCCACCGATGCCGCACCGACCGAGCCCTCTGCGGCCCCCAAAGCGCCAGCCTTCGACGTCGTCCGTGTTGATCCCGAAGGGCGCGCTGTGGTCGCCGGACATGCCGCACCGGGTGCGACTGTAGAGCTATCGTTCAACGGCACCCCGATCGAAACGCTGACTGCGGATGACGCTGGCAATTTCGTGGCCTTGCTGGATCTGCAGGTCACAGAGCCCGGCCAATTGAGTCTACAGATGATGAATGACGCAGGCGAAGTGGTGGAAAATGCAGCTCCAGCACAGACCGTTCTGATCGAACCGCGCACGCCCGCACCGACCGTCGCGCCCGAGGCGCCCGAGGTTGCCAGCGCCGAGGACGCGCCTGCACAGCCCGCCGCTCCGGAAACACCTGCCGCCCCGGAAGCTCCCGCCGCACCGCGTGTTCTTTTGGCGGATAACGATGGGATCACCGTCCTGCAGGACGATGCGGGCGATCTAACGGTACAGAACGTCATCATCGACGCGATTTCCTATGATGATCAGGGCGAGGTTGCTTTGTCCGGCCGTGCCTCGGGGGGCGGAGCCTTGCGGGTCTATCTGGACAACGCGCCGATCAAAACCGCGCCTATTCCGCAAGACGGCCAATGGCGCCTGCCGCTGCCCGATGTCGCAGCGGGCATTTACACCTTGCGCGTGGACGAGCTTGCCCCCGATGGCACTGTCACGTCGCGCACGGAAACCCCGTTCAAACGCGAAGAGGTCGCACAAATCGCCGCCGCCACCGCCGCCGTGGACACCCGCGCCCGCGTCGAGGCCGTCACCGTGCAACCCGGCTCAACCCTTTGGGCCATCGCGCGTGATAACTTGGGGGAAGGGGTGCTCTACGTCCGTGTCTTTGAGGCAAACCGCGATCAGATCCGCGACCCGGACCTGATCTATCCCGGGCAGGTCTTCACGATCCCCGAGTAAGGCACTGCCCTCATTTTCTTGTTGAAAATACCTTGGGGTTCGAAGGCTTCCTGGAAACTGTCCGGGGGACAGTTTCGCCTGAGAACGGGCGGAGCCCAGGCCTGGGACGAGGGGCGACGCCCCTCTATACCTTCTGGGCGCGGGGCGCGATGCAGCCGGAAATCTCGGCAGCCCCAGCGCAGCAGTCGTTCAAAAGATAGGAAATGACACCCCCAAGGGCCGCCCGGTCCGCCGCATAGATCACATGCCGGCTTTCCTTGCGCGAGGTCAGAAGCCCTGCTTGCTCCAACTGCGACAAGTGAAATGACAGGCCCGAGGCGGATACCCCCAGCGTTTGCGCAATGTCACCGGCGCACAGCCCGTCATCGCCACGCGGAACCAGCAGGCGCACGATCTCAAGCCGCGTGTCATGGGCCATGGCAGACAGGGATTTCAGGACTCGACTCTGTTCCATAGTTCAAATATTGATGAAATATTGAAACGACGCAAGTCTGAACCTTGCGTCGCCCGAAGTTTCACAACAGTCAGGATCAGACGCTATGTCGCCCAGCCGCATCACCTCGACCGAGCTTCCAGACAACAATTGGCGCACCATCCGACGCGTCGCCCCTTATCTTTGGCCCGCCGAGCATCCGTGGGTGAAACGTCGCGTCGTGCTGGCCATGCTGGCGCTTCTGCTTTCCAAGATCGTCGCGGTGGCAACGCCGTGGTTCTATGGCTGGGCGGTGAACGAGCTGGCGGGCGACAGCACGGCGCCAGCCTATATGCTTGGGGCAGGGGCGGTCGGCCTGACCTTGGCCTATGGTATGGCGCGTCTGATGACCAACGGGTTCCAACAATTGCGAGACGCAATCTTTGCCCGCGTCGGCCAGCGCGCGTTGCGCCAACTGGCGCTGGAAACCTTCACCCACATTCACCGCCTGTCCATGCGCTATCACATCACGCGTAAAACCGGTGGCCTTAGCCGCATCATTGAACGCGGTGTGAAGGGCGTCGAGTTCCTGCTGCGCTTCATGCTCTTCTCAATGGGCCCTCTGATCCTTGAGCTTGGCCTGATCGCACTGATCCTGTTTGTAACCTTTGACGTGTGGTACCTTGCGGTCGTGGTGGTCACGATCTGGGCCTATGTCTGGTTCACCTTCAAAGTGACCGAATGGCGTGTGCGCATCCGCAAGGAAATGAACGATCAAGACACGGACGCCAACCAAAAGGCCATCGATAGCCTTCTGAACTTCGAAACCGTCAAATATTTCGGCGCCGAGAAACGCGAGGCCGAGCGTTATGACAGCGCGATGGCGGGCTACGAACAGGCCGCGTTGAAGACCTCGTACTCGCTGGCCTTCCTGAACTTTGGCCAGGCCTTCCTGATCACTGGCGGTTTGGTCGCGGTGATGGTTCTGGCAGCGATTGGGGTGCAGAATGGCCAGCTGACCGTCGGCGATTTCGTCATGGTTAACGCCTATATGATCCAGATCACCATGCCCCTGAACTTCCTTGGCACCGTCTATCGCGAAATCCGGCAGGCGCTGGTGGATATGAGCGAGATGTTCGACCTGCTGGAACAGCCCGCTGACGTGACCGACAAGCCCAATGCGTCCGAGATCACCGTGACCGGTGGGGCGCTGTCCTTCAACGATGTGCATTTCGGCTATGACGCCGCACGGCCCATTCTGAAAGGTGTGTCACTGGATGTGGGTGCGGGGAAAACTGTAGCCATCGTCGGCCCGTCCGGGTCGGGAAAATCCACCATCGGGCGGCTGTTGTTCCGCTTCTACGATGTGAATGGCGGGGGGCTGTCCATCGACGGGCAGGATGTACGCGATGTGACGCAGGACAGTCTGCATGCGCAGATTGGTGTGGTGCCGCAGGACACCGTTCTGTTCAACGACACAGTGCTTTACAACATCGCCTATGGCCGCCCCGAGGCCTCGCGTTCCGAAATCGAGGCCGCTGCCAAGGCCGCAAAAATCCACGACTTCATCATGGAACTGCCGGAAGGTTATGCGACGCAAGTGGGCGAACGCGGGCTCAAACTGTCGGGCGGTGAAAAGCAACGCGTCGGCATAGCGCGGACGCTTCTGAAGAACCCGCCGATCCTGCTGTTGGACGAGGCGACCTCGGCTTTGGACACTCAGACCGAGCGCGACATTCAGGACAGCCTGCGCGAGATGGGGCAGGGCCGCACGGTGATCACCATCGCGCACCGCCTGTCGACCATCGTGGACGCGGACGAAATCGTGGTGCTGGAAGCAGGCGTCATCGTCGAACAGGGCACGCATGACGCGCTATTGGAACATGGTGGCCGCTACGCCGCGATGTGGGCACGTCAAGCCAGCGAGGAAGAGCCGCAAGCTCTGGCGGGTTGATCCCAGTATCCAGAAACGAAAAAGGCGCGGTTTGCTCCGCGCCTTTTCTTTATTCTGCGGCGGCCTTACCGCTGCCCGGTTTGGGGTCTGGTTCGGGGTGCAGCGCCTCGGCTGTGGCCGGGGGCGGGGTCTCAGCAACCTCTGGCTCGGGTTTGTCCTCGGCCGGGGCGGGCTCGTCCTCGACCCATTGCAGCTCGTGCAGCTCCTGCTTCTTGGCGGCCTTTTCCAGCATCCGGTCGCGGGCAATCTGGCCCGAGCTATGGGCAAGGCTTTCCAGAACCGTGAACGACCGATAGGCGCCCGCCGACATCCAGACCCGCAGGGCCAGCATCGACGGCGTGAAGACCAGCGTCAGCACGGTTGCGATACCTAGTCCGAAGACCACGGCGGTTGCCAGCTGTTTCCACCACAGTGCGGTGGGGCTGTCGATCGAATAGCCGCCGCCAAAGAAGTCCAGCGACAGGCCGAACATCATCGGTGCCAGACCGGCCATCGTGGTGATGGTGGTCAGCAGAACGGGACGGATGCGCGCCTCGGCGGTGCGGGTGATCGCTTCGATCCGGGGCATGTGGCCCGCATAGTCCTGATAGGTGTCGATCAACACGATGTTGTTGTTCACCACGATCCCCGCCAGCGCAACGATCCCGGTCCCGGTCATGATAATCGAGAACGGCTGTTGCATCACCATCATCCCGATCAAGACGCCTGTGGTGGACAGAACCACCGCCAGCAGCACCAGAATCGAGTTATAGATGCTGTTGAACTGCGCCAGAAGGATGATGAACATCAACCCAAGTGCCCCGATGAAAGCTTGCCCCAAGAAGGCTTGGCTTTCGGCCTCGTCTTCCTGATCGCCGGTCCATTCATAGCTGATGCCATCGGGCAGGCCGGTGGTATCGATCCAATCAGTCAGCGTCGCGATACGCTCGGCAGGCGTGACCGGGGTGCGGGTTAGATCCGCGTTCTCGGCCATCAGCGCGTCGACGTCTTCCAGCGGAACGATCTTATCGAAGCCACTGTCATCGGTTAGACGCACAAGATCGCTGACCACAGCGGCTTTGATGTCATAGTAGCGGCTTTGATCGACACGGTCGATTTGGGCGAAGCTTGGCACCGGCGTGCGGGTGACGAAGTTTGACAGCGGCACCAGCCCGCCCGGTGTGCGCAGACGTAGGGTGTCCAGTGTGGACAGCACGCGGTCTTCTTCTGGCAGGCGGACGCGGATCTCGATTTCCTCGTCCGAGCTGTCGACCCGCATCGTGTCCAACAAGATCCCGTTGGTGATCAACTGCACCATGCCGCCCACGGTGGCGACGTTGGTGCCAAACCGCCCGGCCTCGGCTACGTCGACTTGGAGCTGCCAGTCGATGCCGGGCAGGGGCAGGGTGTCTTCGATGGCGTTCAGACCCGGTGTGCTTTCGAACTTGGCGACAGCGACTTCAGTCGCGGCTTGCAGGACTTCCCAATTATCGCCCTTTAGGCGCAGATGCACGGGCTTGGCCGATGCCGGACCCCGGTTCAAGTTCAGAACTTCGATCCGAATGCCGGGGATGGTTTTCAGCGCTTCTTCCAGCCGCAGCATCACGGCATCGCCGTCATATTCGGGGTCGATCTCGTGCGTTTTGAACGGGATGATCCCGAACAACGGCGCGTCTTTCTCGATCGAGGGGCGGTCGGCCCAGGCGACAAGTTCGATCTGCAACTGCCCCACCGTGTCGCGCGGCCCCGAGGCGCCACCGGTGTTCTGGTTCAGACCGCCTGCGCCTGCAAAGGCAAAGACGCTTTCGATGCCCTTGGTGTTCAGCGCGATTTCCTCGGCCTGACGGACCATGGCGTCTTTTTCGGCCACACTTAGGTTGCCGCGTCCGCGCACGTACACGATGGCCTGTTCCGGTTCGCTGTCGGTGAAGAACTCGACCCCAAGGCTGTTACGGCTGAACGTGATGAAAGTGCCGACCACGAAGGTGACGACCAACGCGATCGAGACAATCGGCATGATCGGATTGCCCGCGATGAAGTGGATCACACAGCCAAACGCGGTGCGCTGATAGCCGCCGTGGATGTGATCATCTTCACGGTGCCACGGCATGTGCCAGTCGATGGAGCCCATCGCGATGGACGTCCCCGAAGCCCCGATCAGGAACATCAACGCGCCCGGCAGAATGGCCATCGCGCCCTCAATCGGGCTGGTGCCACCGAAGATATAGCCGGGGTTCAGAAGTTGCAGGGCCGACAGGAACAGCACATAGGCGAAGATTACCGCCAGCGGGATACGCACCCAGATGGGTGCGAAAGACAGGGCTTTTGACAGGGTGCCAAAGAGGCGACTGATCCGGCCCGAGACGCCGCCCACAACGGGCAGATAGACCAGCGCCACCAGAAGCGAGGCAGACAGCACATAGATCAGCGTCTTCGGCAGCCAGCCCATGAACTGGCCGGGAATGCCGGGCCAGAACAGCATTGGCAGGAAGGCACAAAGCGTCGTCGCGGTCGAGCTGACGATCGGCCAGAACATCCGCTTGGCGGCCATGGTATAGGCCTGCATCGGGCCAACGCCCAGCTTGATCTTCTTGTCCGCATATTCGACGACCACAATGGCCCCGTCGACCAGCATCCCCACGGCCAAGATCAACCCGAACATCACGATGTTCGAGATCGTGACGCCAAGCGCGCCGAACAGCGCGAAGGTCAAAAGGAACGAAGTCGGGATGGCGAAGCCCACCAGCAGGGCAGGGCGGGTGCCCAAGGCGCCCAGAACCACGATCATCACCAGTGCAATCGCGGTCACCACCGAGCCTTCCAGCTGGCGCACCATGCTGTCCACGATGATGGATTGGTCGTTCGAGGTGCCAACCCAGACGGCTTTTTGCAGCTCGGGCGGCCATTCTTCGCGGGTTTCATCCACGACGCGGCGCACCTCGGCGGCGGTGCCGATCAGGTTGAAGCCTTTGCGTTTTACGACCTGCAACGCGACGGTGGTGTCGCCGTTGAAGCGGGCGGTGCCCTCGCGGTCTTCAAAGGTCAGGCGGATCGTCGCCAGATCGCCAAGTGTCACCACACTGTCGTCGTTGACCTTGATTGGCAGGTCATAGATGTCCTGTAGCTCGTCAAACGACGACGGGATCTTGACGGCGGTCGAGCCGGTGGGCGTCTTGATATCCCCGGCCGCGATCAACTGGTTGTTGTTCTGCACGACCGAGATCAACTCGCCCGCCGTGACGTTATAGGCTTCCAGTTTCAGCGGGTCGATTTCGACCTCGATCATCTCGTCGCGATAGCCAGCCAGCGAGGCTTCCAGCACGCTGTCCAGCGCCTCAAGCCGGTCTTGCAGATCGCGGGCGATCTGGACCAGCGTGCGTTCTGGCACATTGCCGGTCAGGTTCACGATGATGATCGGGAATTCCGAGAAGTTGATCTCGTTCACCGAATAGCTGTCGGCCCCCATCGGGAAATCCGCTTCGGCGTTGTTCATCGCGTCGCGCACGTCCGCCATGACCTTGGTTTTGTCCCAGCCGAATTCGAACTCCAGCGCCACACCGGCATAGCCCTCGGCCGCGGTGGCGGACATGGTTTTCAAGCCATCAATATCGGCCAGCTCGGTCTCCATCGGGCGGACCAGAAGCTGTTCGGCATCTGCGGCGGAAATGCCGGGGAAGGGGACCGAAACGAACAAAGCCGGAATTTCAATATCCGGCTCGCCTTCTTTCGGCAGGCTGACATAGGCAATCGTGCCTGCCAAAACCGACAGGATCACGAAGGCTATGACCATACGGGCCCGTTCAGAGGCCCAGTCGATGATGGCGGTCATAACCCGGACTCCTGATAGGTGATCGCAAGGGCCGACCCGTCAGTGACATAATGGTGGCCGATGATGATCACGTCAGCGGCGTCCCCTAGGCCAGCGACCCAGACACCTTTCAGGCTGTCGCGCACAACGGTGATGGGCATGAAGCCCGCGACGTCGCCGTCCAGTGCAACGCGCACGCCCAGATTGCCGTCGTCGTTCAGCGTCAGGGCGCTTTGCGGTAGCAGATGTGCCTCGGTGCCTTGGCCGGTCGCCACGATCTCGGCAGTCTGTCCGGCGCGCACGGGGGCATCGCCCTCGGCGGGGATCACTTCGACATCTACGCGGAAGGTGCGGGTGACGGGATCTGCCGTGTCGGCCACGAAGCTCACCGTGCCTTGCAGCATCCGGCCCGAGGCCAGACGGACAGTCGCGGTCAATCCGGTTGAGAGTTGGTCAACCAGAAGCTCGGACACGTAGCCCACGACGCGCACGGGGTTGTATTGCACCAAGGTGGCGCAATCTGCGCCCGGTTGCAGCAGGGTGCCGATGTCGGCGGTGTCGGTTTCCAACTCGCCCGCAAAGGGCGCGCGGATTTCAAGGCGCTCGATCTCGCGTTCAGCTGCGGCGACGCCAGCACTGGCCGACTGGATCGCAGCGTCCGAGGTGGCGGCACCAGATTGCGCCGAAATGACACCGGCGCGTGCGGCTTCCACGCCTGCGCGGGCGTTGGCCACGCGGGTGTCCGAGGCAAAGCCACCTTCCGACAGTTTCTCGGCTGCGGTCAGGTTGATGGTGGCCTCGTCCAACCGGGCTTGCGCCTCGATCACGCGGGCCTCGGCCTCGGGGGCGCGGGCTTTGGCTTCGGCCAGACGGGCCTTGGCTTCGGCAAGGCTGGCATCCCGCGTGCCGGGATCAAGGCGGCACATCACGTCGCCCTTGGCAACTGTCGTCCCCTTGGCAAGCTTGTCGGAAATGACCTGGCCCGAGGTTTCAGCGCGCAGCTCGACCCGGCGTGAGGCTTCAGTGCGGCCCCGGATCACGATGGGGGTTTCGATTTGACTAGCAATAGATTTCAGAACAACTACGGACAATCCGGTTTGTGCGTCGGCGCCGGTCTCAGCCTCGGCTTCTGCTGTCATTTCCGTGGCGTCGGTCACACCGGCGGCTTCGTCCAAAGTATCACGCTGGAACACAAGCATGAACAAGCCCGCGACGACCAGTAATGCGGTCAAAATAGGGAATAGGCGCATGACCCCTCCTGATGGGTAATGTTTTGCGTTTGAACATAGGTATTCCTGTTCGCGGTAACAAGCTTGCCCCTAGGTGAACTTGATCACTGTTTGTGATCGGAAAGATCGCCGAAACTGCTTTATCGCTCTGTCGGGTTGATGCCTCTTGGCATCGGGGCTTCGTTGGGGCAAAAGAAAGCGACTGAAATCGGAGGCAAACCCGTGAGCGACACAGACAGTTTCATTGATGAAGTGAGCGAAGAGGTTCGCCGGGACAAGCTGTATGGCATGATGCGCCGCTATGGCTGGATCGGGGTTGTGGCCGTGGTCGCTGTGGTGGGCGGTGCGGCCTATAACGAATGGCGCAAAGCCAGCGCGCAGACCGCAGCCGAGGCGTTTGGCGATGCCATTCTGGAAGCGGAAGGCATTGAAGACCCACAAGCCAGAATTGCCGCCCTTCAGGGTGTCGCGGGCGAGGGCACACAAACCGCCATTCTGAACCTGCTACTGGCGGGCGACAGTGGCGATGTTTCCGCCGATGCGCTGGGGCAGATTGCGGCTGATGCGTCGCTGCCCGATCATTTCCGCCATCTGGCAATGCTGCGTCTGGCGCAGATGCAGGATGATGCCGGATCGCTGGACGAGGTACGCAGCCTGCTGGCGCCGGTCGTCGTGGCCGGTGCGCCTTACCGTGTGCTGGGCGAAGAGGCCTTGGCCCTGGCCGAACTGCGCGCGGGGGACGAAGCGGCGGCGATGAGCCGCTTGCAGGCGCTTCTGCTGGACGATGAGGCCACGACAGCCTTGCGTCGTCGGGCAACTCAGTTGATTGTGGCGCTAGGGGGCACGCCAGAGGCATCCTGATCGTCGGGTTTTGCCACAAGCCTTTGATGAAATTTATAAGAGTCCTTTTTGGGGGGTTAACGTGAAATTCAAATTCAGCGCCGCGCTTCTGACTTCGATGAGCATTTTGGCAGCCTGTTCCACCCCGGAATACATCCTGCCGGGCGAGCGCGAGGATCTTCGCAGCCCGAACCCTCAAACCCTTGGAGCTGATGCCGCGGACGCGGCCATTGCTGCCCGCGCCGAAACCGAACAAGAGGACGGCCCGCGCCCCATCACTTTGCCCGCCACAGTGAACCACACCAGCTGGACCCATCTGGGTGGATCGCCCTCGCATCAGGTGCAGCACGCGGCCCTGTCCGCCAACCCGCAACTGATCTGGAGCGCCTCGATCGGGCAAGGCAATGACCGCAAACACCGCATCACGGCGGAACCCGTGGTGGCAGATGGGCGGATCTACACGCTGGACAGCCGCGCACAGGTGGTCGCGACCTCGACAGCAGGTGCGACCGTTTGGTCTCGGGATCTGACACCGGGATCGGATCGTTCGGATGATGCCTCGGGCGGTGGTCTGGCCTATGCGAACGGCACGCTCTTTGTGTCCTCGGGCTTTGGCATCGTGTCGGCGCTGGACGCGGCGACCGGAAACGTTAAGTGGCAACAGCAGATGGACGCGCCCGGATCGGCGGCCCCGGCAGCCGTGGGTGGACTGGTTTATGTGGTCAGCCGTGACAACACCGCATGGGCAATGGATGCGGCCACCGGCAAGGTGAAATGGCGTTTGACGGGCACGCCGAGCAACGACGGCGTAGTCGGTGTCTCGTCGCCTGCTGTGACGGACCGCGTTGTTCTGCTTCCCTTTGGCTCGGGTGAAATCGTGGCCGCTCTCAAGAAAGGCGGAACGCGCACGTGGTCCAGCATCATCGCAGGCGAACGCGTGGGCCGTGCCTATACGCAGGTCAGCGACATCACTGGCGAACCCGTTGTGAAGAACGGTGTGATCTATTCTGGCAACTCGGCTGGGCGCACTGTTGCGCTGAACCTGTCGGGTGAACGCCTGTGGACTGCGAAAGAGGGCGCCGTTAGCCCGGTCTGGGTCACTGGCGGTTCCGTCTTCCTGGTTTCGGACGAAAACGAACTTGTGCGTCTGGACGCCTCGAACGGCGAACGTATCTGGGGCGCAAGCCTTCCGTATTTCACCAAGGAAAAAATTCGCCGCCTCAAGCGCATTCATGCCAATCTTGGCCCGGTTCTGGCCGGTGGTAAGCTTTGGGTCGCGTCGTCAGATGGGATCATGCGGGGCTTCAACCCCGAGGATGGCAGCGAGATCGCACAGGTCGCACTTCCGGGCGGAGCCGCGACCCGCCCGGTCGTCGTGAACGGTGTTGCCTATGTGGTGGCCCGCGACGGCAAACTTCTGGCTTTGCGCTGACTTAAAAACCGTGTATGCGGGGCGCTTGATGTGACCCGGAGTCCGATATGAGCTTTACCCTTGCCATTGTGGGGCGCCCGAATGTGGGCAAATCCACCCTGTTCAACCGACTGGTTGGCAAACGTCTTGCGCTGGTGGATGACCAGCCGGGCGTAACCCGCGACCTGCGCGAAGGCGAGGCCCGGTTGGGGAACCTGCGGTTTACCGTGATCGACACGGCGGGTCTGGAAGAAGCGACGGATGAAAGCCTTCAGGGCCGGATGCGCCGACTGACCGAACGCGCTGTGGAAATGGCCGACGCCTGCTTGTTTCTTGTGGACGGTCGCGCCGGGATCTTGCCCGCGGACGAAGTGTTCGCCGATATTCTGCGCCGCAAGAACGCCCATGTCATTCTGGCCGCCAACAAGGCCGAGGGCAAAGCCGCCGATGCAGGTGTGATCGAGGCCTATTCGCTGGGGCTGGGCGAGCCTGTCCGCATGTCTGCCGAGCACGGTGAAGGCATGGGCGAACTTCTGATGGCGCTGGAGCCCATCGCCAAAGAGTTTGAAGCCCGCGCGGCTGAATCTGCCCCCGAGACCGAGGTCGAGATCGACGCCGACAGCGATGAAGACGCCCCGGTTCTGCCCACCCGTGACAAGCCGCTTCAGGTCGCCGTCATTGGTCGCCCGAATGCGGGCAAGTCGACATTGATCAACAAGCTGATCGGCGAAGAACGGCTGCTAACCGGACCCGAAGCTGGGATCACCCGCGACTCGATTTCGCTGAAGTTCGACTGGAACGGAACGCCGACCCGGATCTTTGACACCGCCGGGATGCGCAAACGCGCGAAGGTGCAAGAGAAGCTTGAAAAGCTGTCCGTATCTGACGGCCTGCGTGCTGTAAAATTCGCCGAAGTGGTTGTGGTTCTGCTGGACGCAGCGATACCCTTTGAACAGCAAGACCTGCGCATCGCGGACCTGGCCGAACGCGAAGGCCGTGCTGTGGTCATCGCCGTGAACAAATGGGATGTCGAGCCCGAGAAACAGGCCAAGCTGAAAGGCTTGCTAGAGGCCTTCAACCGCCTGCTACCGCAGTTGCGCGGCGCACCGTTGATCACGATCTCGGCCAAGACGGGCCGGGGGATGGACCGACTTCACGAGGCCGTTATGCGCGCCTATGACGTGTGGAACCGTCGGGTGAAAACCGCCCATCTGAACGGTTGGCTGGCCGAGATGGTTTCAGCCCACCCGCCCCCCGCACCGGGCGGCCGCCGCATCAAACTGCGCTACATGACACAGGCCAAAACCCGCCCGCCGGGCTTCATCGTGATGTGTTCGCATCCCGATAAACTGCCCGACAGCTATTCGCGCTACCTGATCAATGGTCTGCGTGAAGACTTTGATATGCCAGGTACGCCCATCCGTCTGACAATGCGGGGGCAGGGGGACAAAAACCCCTATAAAAACCGCAAGAAATCAACGCCTTCGCGGCTTCGCAAACACCTTGGGAAGGGCCGCGCGGACGAATAGTTTCTGCGCTAGAATACCGCTACAGAAAAGGGGCGCCTGAAACGGGCGCCCCTTTTTCTTGTCTCAAATATCCCGGGGTGAGCCCCGAAGGGGCGAGGGGCAGAGCCCCTCATCCCGTCAGTTCAGATAGGGCATCGGATCCACAGGTTCGGTGCCTTTGAACACAAGGAACTGGATCGCGTTATAGCGGTTCTTGGTGGCCACAGCGATTTGCTGCCCACGGTTGACCTTCTGACCCTTCTTCACCGTGATGCCAGAGATAAAGCTATAGGCCGTCTGGGTGCCGTTGCCGTGGTCGATCACCACGATCTCTTCCCCTTCGACGTCCTTCGATACCAGCCGCACCGTGCCGGCAGCCGCAGCGTTCACCGGATCGCCCGGCTTGGCGGAAATCAGGATGTATCCCGCTTTCTCGGCGTCAAACGCGCTGGTCACCTTGCCCGCGACGGGCAGGGACATCTGGGCTGCGCTGGCCTTGGTGCGGGTGTCTGCCAGTTTCGGCGCCTCGGGGGCCTTGGGGGCAGGGCGCTTCACTTCGTCCTTCGGAAGCGCTTCGGCAGCGGACGGAGGTGTTGGGGTGGATGATCCCTGACCGGGCTGCGAAATACGTGTCTCTTTCACGGGAGCGGCAACTTTGATCGGGATCAGCAGGTGCTGGCCTTCTCGGACCGTCAGACTGGACCCTAGCCCGTTCCAATCGGCTAAGGACCGAACCGACACGTCATAGTTACGCGCGATCGAATACGCGGTCTCGCCGCGTTCAACGCGGTGGCGGATGGGCTGCTGGCCCGAGACTTTGGGCGCCGTGGTCGTCGTTGCCAGGGAGTTGCCCGCGCGGTCAATGGCGTCGCCCGCCAACGTGGTGATGTTAATCTCACCCTCGGGCTTGATCACACCGCCTGCAGGTTCCGCCACGCGGCGGGGCAGGGCCAAAAGCTCGCCTTCGCGCAGGGGCGCGTCCAGTGCTAGACCGTTATAGCGGCCCAGCTCGGCGGGGCTCATGCCGATACGGCTTGCAACGTCCGCGACCGTGTCCCCGCGACCCGCAAGCGCCACCTGATAGCCCGGATAGGAAATCACGCCTCGGTTATCGGGTTGGGGGCGTTGGGCGGTGCCGACGGATTGGGCGGCTTGGGCGGTGGACAGCTCGCCCCCAGCCAGACCGCGGAAATCCATGTCGAAATTCCCGCATGCGGAAAGCGCCAGAAGCGATCCCAAAAGAAGTGTCGCGCGCGTTTTCGCCCCGCGACGCGTCGCGACATGCGGGGGCAGGCACGCAAATGTGCTGTGGAGTGGCATTGCTCGTCTCTTCCTCAATTCATGGGCCTGTTTGTCAGGCTCTGCATGTGACCCTTTTTGCGGGCCTTGTCATGATGTGGCTGGGATACCCCAACCGGACCCCGCCGTCGCGGGAAAAATCGTCACTCGCGCCCCAGCCCTTCCAAAAGGGGTACGAACCGCACCGGCAGAAGCTCGTCATAGTCAAATCCTGTCTCGGTTCTTGTGACCTTGATCAGGCTTTGTACGGCGTCAGACTGTCCGACCGGTATGATCATGATACCGCCAACCGCCAGCTGCGCCAAGAGCGGACTGGGCGGGTCTTCTGCGGCCGCCGTGACGATGATGCGGTCAAAAGGCGCCTGATCGGGCAGCCCGCGCGATCCGTCACCGGTGATGGCGGTGATGTTGTGCAGGTCCATCGCTTCAAAAAGCTCGCGTGCTTCGGCCACAAGGCGGCGGTGGCGGTCGATGGTATAGACGCGGCGGGCGAGCTTCGACAGGATCGCAGCCTGATAGCCGGACCCGGTGCCCAGTTCGAGCACCTTGTCACGGGGTGAAATGTCTGCCGCCTGCGTCATCAGCCCCACGACCGAGGGCTGCGAGATCGTCTGACCGCAGGTAATCGGCAGGGGCATGTCTTCATAGGCACGCTTGGCAAAGACGCCGCGCACAAAGGGGCCGCGATCGATTTCTTCCATGGCCGACAATACACGTGGGTTTGTTACACCTTTGGAGCGCAGCGCGAACAGGAACTGCATTTTCTGCTCTGCGTCCCATGCGGCGGGGGCTTGTCCGTCGGCTTGGCTCATTCAAACAGCCCTTCCAGCGTGGCCAGATGGTCATGCGCGGTCAGATCTGCCCGCATCGGGGTGACCGAGACGTAGCCTTCCAGATTCACCGTCAGGTCCATGCCCGGCTCGGACGGGGTGGCTTGCGGCCCGCCCTTGATCCACAGGAACTTGCGGCCAGAGGGGCTGTGATGCGCCTCGGCCCCGAAAAACGCGTCGTGGCGCCAGCCTTGCGGCGCGGTGCGGATCCCCTTGACCAGATCGGCGGCGACCGGCGGGAAGTTCACGTTGTAGAAGATCGGATAGTTCGCGCCCTTGTCCCACGGACCGGCCTCGACCAATTTGCGCACGATCTCGGGGCCGTAAGCGGCTGCGGCTTGAAACACGCTGTCCAGATCCTTGGTGCCCACACCCATATATTGCGACAGGGCGATGGCGGGCAGGCCTTGCAGGGCGGCTTCCATCGCGGCGCCCAGCGTACCGGAATAAAGCGCGTTTTCGGCCGAGTTATTGCCCCGGTTCACGCCAGAAATCACCAGATCGGGGCGTTCGGGCATGACATCATAAAGCGCGGCCAGCACACAGTCGGCGGGGCTGCCCTCGGCGGCGAAACGGCGCGGGGCAAGCTCGGCGATCATAAAGGGGCTGGTGTAGGAAATGCAGTGGCCAACGCCGGATTGCTCGAACGCGGGGGCGACGGTCCAGATCTCGGCCTTTTCACCGGCCAGATCCTGCGCGACCTGCTGTGCGATGGCTTCGGCCACTTTCAGGCCGGGCGCATTGATCCCGTCGTCATTGGTGATGAGAATGCGCATGGTGTGCCCTTTCCGCCGAGCCCTGATTTGGTGGCCTTTGGCCATTCAATAGGGCAGCGACGCCGGTGCAGCAAGCACGGCGGGCGGTGTTAGGGCGACGAAGTGAAAACCGTTGCGATCCGGCCAGAGTTTTAGGCGAGGTCCGCTTCGGACAGGATGCGCTTTGCCTCGTCTTCGACCGGGGCCAGTTTGCTGCGGTCTTCGCCGGGGAAAAACCGTGCGCGCATTGAGGTCGCCAAAGGCTTGGGTTCTGCCACGACCACACGCGGGCCGATATTGGCGTTCTCAGCCGCCCAGCTGCGCACCATTGCGACTTGCGCGGCCTTGGTCGCACCATAGCCTGCAAAGAACTTCTCGCCCGCATGGTCGTCTGCAAAGAACAGCGCGGTGCTGTCGTCGGTCATCAGCGCGTTGACCATGTAGATCAGGTTGCGCGTTGCCTCGACATTCGTGTTCCACGCCTGCGTCCAGCCCTTGTCGTCCAGATCAGGGGTCGGCATCAGGGCAGGGCCGTAAATCGCCGTATGCGCCCAGACATCAATCGGCCCCCACCGATCATGGATCGACCGACACAGATGCGCCATCGCGTCCTTGTTGGTCACATCCATCGGCGCCAGCGTGGCAGAGCCACCGGCAGCCTTGATCTTGTCATCCAGCTCTTCCAACGCACCCGTCGTGCGGCCCACGGCCACAACGTGATGGGTTTTGGACAGCTCCAGCGCGAGGGCGGCGCCAAGGCCACGCGATGCACCGGTTACGAGGGCGATTTTCTGTGTGTCGGTCATAGATGTCTCGCTTGGAGCATTCGAGGCGCTAGCGGAGTTTACTCCGCCGCCTTCAGCTCGAACCCTTTTTCGATCTGGTCCGCAGGCGTCACCGGATATTCACCCGAGAAACACGCGTCGCAATATTGCGGGCACTCTTTGTTGCGGCCTTCGGCCTCGCCAACGGCGCGGTAGAGGCCGTCGAGCGAGATGAATTTTAGGCTATCGACCTTCAGATGCTCGCACATCTCGTCTTCGGTCATCTGGGCGGCCAGCAGCTTTTCGCGGTTGGGGGTGTCGACGCCGTAGAAGCAAGGCCATGCAGTGGGGGGGGACGCGATGCGGAAGTGGACTTCCTTGGCACCTGCGTCCAGCAGCATTTCTTTGATCTTGCGGGTCGTGGTGCCGCGCACCACGCTGTCATCGACCAGAACCACACGTTTGCCGCGGATCAGGGCGCGGTTCACGTTCAGCTTCAGGCGCACACCCATGTTGCGGATCTGCTCGGTCGGCTCGATGAAGGTGCGGCCCATATATTGGTTGCGGATGATGCCCAGGGCATAGGGGATGCCGCTTTCTTGGCTATAGCCGATGGCCGAGGGCACGCCGCTGTCCGGGATCGGGCAAACCAGATCGGCCTCGACGGGTGTTTCGCGGGCCAGTTCCACACCGATCTGACGGCGGGTTTCATAGACCGAGCGACCGCCATACGAGCTGTCGGGGCGTGAGAAATAGACGTGTTCGAAGATGCAGAACTTCGAGGGCTGCGGGCGGAACGGGAAGCTGCTTTCGACGCCCTCGTCGGTGATGACGACCATCTCGCCCGGTTCGATCTCGCGGATGAACTCGGCACCGATGATGTCCAGCGCGCAGGTTTCCGACGACAGAACCCAGCCGTCGCCCAGCTTGCCCAGAACCAGCGGACGTACCCCGTGCGGGTCGCGCACACCCATCAGTTTGGTGCGGGTCATAGCCACCACCGAGAACGCGCCTTCGACACGACGCAGCGCGTCTTCCATCCGCTCGGGGATGGTGCGTTGTAGCGAGCGGGCCATCAGGTGAATGATGCATTCACTGTCCGACGAGCTTTGGAAGATCGAGCCGCGCTCGATCAGCTCGCGGCGCAAGGCGTCGGCATTGGTGATGTTGCCGTTATGGGCAATCGCAGCGCCACCCATCGAAAACTCGCCAAAGAAGGGCTGCACGTCGCGGATGACGGCGCCTTTCGATCCGGCGGTGGAATAGCGCACATGGCCGATGGACAGCGGACCCGGCAGGGTCTCCATCACGCTGGCCTTGGTGAAGTTGTCGCGCACATAGCCAAAGCGGCGGGCCGAGTTGAAGCCTTCAACCGGGTCATGGCAGACGATGCCGCCTGCTTCTTGTCCGCGGTGTTGCAGGGCGTGCAGGCCAAGCGCGACGAAGTTGGCCGCGTCTTTCAGGCCGATGACGCCGAAAACGCCACACTCTTCTTTTAGCTTGTCGTCATCAAACGGATGCGCGAATGGCATGGTGGAAGGGCAGGCGGGCGAGGTGTCGGACATGAGCAGCGGTCTCCGATTCCGTGGCGTTGGGCCTCTCTTACTGGAGAGGTTGGCCCGTGTCATCAAACTATCACAATGCCGGGGCGATTAATTCTAGCCCCTGAAACGAAACAACGCGCCCGGGGGCGCGTTGTGATGGGATCAGTTTCCGGTCTCGGTGGTGGGCAAACCGCCCGAGCAGGCACCGACCAGCTCTTCGTATTTGCCGACGATCCAGCCGGGCGCGTCCTCGGGGATCTGTTCGTTGATGCGATCCTGCGTGCGGGCGAAGATTTTGGCAGTGCGGCTGTCATCCACCATCGGGATCGTATCGGTCGTCACGATGCGGTCGTAGACCACCAGCGCGATTGCCACCAATACAAGGCCACGCAGCACGCCGAAGATGAAGCCAAGCGCCTGGTCCAGCCCGCCAAGGGCCGAACGCTGCACGGCCGAAGAAAACAGCGGTGTGAAGATCGATACGACCACCAGCGCCAAGGCAAAGACGCCCGCGAAGGCCGCAATCATCGACAGCTCGCAGCTGTCGGCGATGAAGTCTTTCAGAACCGGGATTTCCTTGATCAGCGGCAGGGCGCGCGGGGCAAAGATATAGGCCAGAACCGCGGCGGCAACCCAACCTAGGATCGACATCCCTTCGCGGACGAACCCGCGCGAATATGCCAGAATTGCCGAGATAAGAATGACCGCTGCCACGATCCCGTCAATCAGCGTGAAACCTTCCATTATCGTCACTTCGGTTCGGATATTGTCCCGATACCGTCCCTGTTGTTGGGCCTATCCGGCCCCGAATATGTCTCCGACGAACCCGGTCAGGTCCGACATCTTTTGTATGTTCAGCCCAGAGCCCGAGCCGGTCTTGCTGCGCGTTGGCGCTATCGCAGACGTGAAACCAAGTTTTTGGGCTTCTTTCAACCGGTTTTCGGTCTGTCCAACGGGCCGCAATGCCCCTGATAGACTGATTTCGCCAAAAACCACAGTGTCTTTGGGGATCGAGGCGTCCTCGCGCGCGGAAAGTAGCGCCGCCGCCACAGCCAGATCGGCTGCAGGTTCCGAGATTTTCATGCCGCCGGCGACGTTTAGATAGACGTCGAGCCCGGCAAACGGGATGCCGCAGCGGGCTTCGAGCACGGCGAGGATCATGGCAAGGCGCCCGCTGTCCCAGCCCAGTACCGACCGGCGGGGTTGCGAGTGCGGCGAGGGCGCGACGAGCGCTTGCAGCTCGACCAAAACCGGGCGCGTGCCTTCGATGCCTGCGAAGACCACGGACCCGGGTGCTGGGTCTTCGCGGTCGGACAGGAACAGGGCGGATGGGTTTACCACCTCAGACAGACCAGCCCCCGTCATCTCGAACACGCCTATTTCATCCGCTGGGCCAAACCGGTTCTTCACGGCGCGCAGGATGCGGAACTGATGCCCGCGCTCGCCTTCGAAATAGAGCACCGTGTCGACCATGTGTTCGACCACGCGCGGGCCAGCGATTTGGCCTTCCTTGGTGACGTGGCCCACCAGAACGACGGAAATCCCGCGTTTCTTGGCGAAGGTCGTCAACTCGTGCGCGGCAGCGCGAACCTGACTGACGGACCCCGGCGCGCTGTCCACATTGTCGGCCCACATGGTCTGAATCGAGTCGATGATGGCCAGCGCGGGACGTTCATTGTCCAGCGTCGTCATGATGTCGCGGAGGTTGGTTTCGGCGGCCAGCCGGACGGGCGCATCTGCCAGCCCCAAGCGCTGCGCACGCATGCGAACTTGGGCCGAGGCTTCCTCGCCCGAGACATAGATCGTGGGCAGGCCAGCTTGTGCGAAGCGCGCGGCAGCCTGCAAAAGCAGGGTGGATTTCCCGATGCCGGGATCGCCGCCCACAAGGATGGCGGAGCCGGGGACCAAGCCGCCACCCAGCACGCGGTCCAGCTCTCCCATGCCGCATTCGGTGCGGGGGGGAGGGGCCTCTTCTGTGGACAGATCGGTCAGGGCAATCGATGCCCCGCGCTTGCCGCCCAAGGATTTCGAGGCTGGCCCCGCGCTCAGCGGTGCTTCTTCGCTGATGGTGTTCCATTCCCCACACGCCTCGCAGCGCCCGGACCATTTCGAGGAGCTGGCCCCGCAGGCCGAACAGGTGAAGGTTTTTTGTGCTTTTGCCATGCGGAATTTCTGCCCGGTTGGGACCGCCTGCGCAAGGGGTTAGGCGGCTGTCCCGTCAGGCTTTTTGGCGTTTCGCCGTCGCGAAACTCAGCGCGATGGAGGTCAGGATGCAGGCGGTGAAGAGATAAAGACCCCAGCCGGTCTCGATCTTTGCCAAACCCACGCCCTTCACGATCACGATATAGAGCGCGATCAAAAAGACATCGGCCATCGCGAGTTTGCCCAAGACGTTGAACGCGGGCAGCATCCGGCGGCGCATCATGCCGAACTGGATGAGCGCGAGGCCAAGCACTTTCAGGATCGGCGCGAAGACGGCGAAGAAAGTGACCAGCAGGGCGAGGACCACGTCCGTGTCCCACAGCGCTTGCAGACCCGAGACGACGCTGACCTCTTTTAGCCCGAAGAGGGGCAGGTTGATGCCCGCATGCATTAGCGGCGCGAACCATGCGATGGGGAAAGCGATCAGGAGGGCGAGGTTGAGATAGCGAAGTGTCATGGAATCTATGAAAGCCCTCGAAGGCGATTTCGCAAGGCCGGTGTTCGGGGAGAAATGAAAAGGTTTTCCCGCTGAAGAAAGCTACCTTACCGCCTCAATCGGTCCCTCAGCGCTGCCGGAAATAAACTGCGTCACGTAGGGGTCGCCCGAATTGTCCATGTCGCCAACGGGGCCGGTCCATTGGATCTTGCCCCCGTGCAGCATCGCGACGTGGTCGGCGATCACGCGGACGGATGACATGTCATGGGTGATGGTCATGGCGGTGGCGCCCATTTCGACGACGATTTCGCGGATCAGGTCGTTGATGACGCCGGACATGATCGGGTCAAGGCCGGTGGTGGGCTCGTCGAAGAAGATGATCTCGGGCTCGGCGGCGATGGCGCGGGCAAGGCCGACGCGTTTTTGCATGCCGCCCGAGAGTTCCGCCGGGAACAGGTCGGCCACATCTGGGGTCAGACCCACGCGGCGCAGTTTCTCGATCGCGATCTCGCGGGCCTCTTCTTTGGGTTTCGCCAGCGACCCGCGCAGCAGGCGGAAGGCGACGTTTTGCCAGACGGGCAGACTGTCAAACAGTGCGCCGCCCTGAAAGAGCATGCCGAACCGGGCCAGAAAGGCGTCCCGCTCGACTTTTGAGGTGTCTTCGCCGTCCAGCGTGATTGTTCCCTGATCCTGCACCATCAGGCCCAGAATGCACTTCAACAGCACCGATTTCCCGGTGCCGGAGCCGCCGATGATCACCATGCTTTCGCCGCGGTTAATGGTCAGGTCTACCCCATCCAGAACACGCTTCGGGCCAAAGGCTTTATGGACGTTTGTCAGTTCAATCATGTGGCAAAGAAGAAGCTGGTGAGAAGGAAGTTGGCGGCAAGGATCAGGACGGCGGCGGCCTCGACCGAGGTTTTGGTGGCCCGACCAACGCCCTGCGCGCCGCGACCCGAGCGCATCCCGTGATAGCAGCCCATAACGGCGGCGATAAAACCAAAGGCCGCGCCCTTGATCAGCGAGGACACGATGTCGGACATCTCGAGGAAGTTCCAAGTGTTGTTCAGGTAGGGGCCGGTGGCAAAGCCAAGTTGTTGGGTGCCGACGATGAAGCCGCCCATGATGCCGATGATGTCGCCGATGCCAACCAGAAGCGGTACGACCAGCGTCGCGGCCAACACGCGCGGGGCAGTCAGGTATTTCATCGGGTGGGTCGAGAGGGTGACAAGGGCGTCAATCTGCTCGGTCACTTTCATCGTGGCGATTTCGGCCGCAATGGATGAGGTCACACGCGCCGCAATCATCAAGCCGACCAGCACCGGGCCAAGTTCGCGGACCATACCGATGGCGACGATCTGGGGCACCACGGCCTCGGCCGAGAACCGCTGGCCGCCGGAATAGATCTGAAGGGCAAGCGCCGCGCCGGTGAAGATCGCGGTCAGGCCAACGACGGGTAAGCTGAAGTAACCGATGTTCAGAACGGCAGTCAGAAACTCGCGCGGGTAAAAGGGTGGGCGGACGATATGGGCGATAGATTGGCCCGCAAAGATCGCCACGCGTCCGACAAGCGCCAGAAACCCAAGGGTCACGCGGCCAATGGTGGCCAAGGGTCTGGTCACGGCGTTCATGCGCGGCCCCGTGCATAGTGGCGGTGATAGCGGTGGCCCAGTTGGGTCAGGAACTCATAGCCAATGGTGCCCGCGATCTCGGCCAGATCATCAACGGTCTGTTGGTCCGACATCATGGTCAGGAATTTCGGCGTGTCGCGCAGATGGGTCACGTCTACCCCGATCATATCCATCGAAACGCGGCCCAGAATGGGGCAGGGCGTGTCCTCGAAAAACATCACGGCTTGGTTCGACAGGTGACGGTTCAGACCGTCGGCATAGCCCGCGGCAACGGTCGCCACGCGGGACGGGCGTTCGGCGCGCCAGGTGTTCGAATAGCCCACGGTCTCGCCTTCTGCGACATCGCGGATTTGGATGACGGGCAGGTCCAGGTGGACAACGGTTTGGGCGTCCTCGAACGGGAAGCCGCCATAGAGGCCGATGCCGGGGCGGGTCAGATCGAAGTGATAATCCGGCCCCAGAAGGATGCCGCCGGTGGCCGCAAGGCTGCGCGGAACCTGAACCCCGTCGGTCATGTCGTGGAACGCCGACAGCTGCTGGTGGTTCATCGGGTGATCCGGTTCGTCCGCGCAGGCCAGATGGCTCATGATCAGGCGCGGGTTTTGCGGTAGCAGGATGTCACGCAGGGCGGCCCATTCGGCGGGTTCCATCCCCAGGCGGTTCATGCCCGTGTCCAGCTGAATGCCGAACGGATGGCCGGGGAGCGCTTCCAAATGGCGGGTGACTTGTTCGACCGAGTTCAGCATCGGCACAAGGCCCAGATCGTGGACCATATCGGTATCGCCGGACATATGGCCCGAAAAGACGCTGATTTCGGGGCCGGGGCCAAGGGCTTCGCGCAGGTCGGCCCCTTCTTCGGCGGCGGCCACAAAGAAGCGCCGTGCGCCAGCGGCGGCCAATGCACGCCCAACCTTGCCCACGCCAAGCCCATAGGCGTCGGCTTTTACCACGGCAGCGGTCTGAACCTCTGCCCCACTTTTTGCATCCAGCGCCCGCCAGTTTGCGACCACTGCATCCAGATCAATTGTCAGTCTGCCCGTACTCATACAGGGGTTTTTGACGGAGCGGTGGCCCGGGTCAAGGTAAAAAGCGGACGCGCAGCACCTGCACGCGGATTTCGCCCGTCAGTGTGCTGTGTCAGTCGGCCAACACGGTTTCGATATGGCTGGAGTTTTCAAGCGTGCGATGCACCGGGCAGCGGTCTGCGATTTCCAGAAGGCGCTGGCGTTGATCGGCATCCAGATCGCCCGTCAGGTGGATTTCACGCCGGAAGGTGTCGATCCGGTTTTTCGCTCCGGTTTCGGCATCTTGGGCGTGGACCTTGTCGTGGAACACCTCGACCCGGACATGGTCTAGCGGCCAGCCCTTGCGGCGGGCGTACATGCGGATGGTCATCGAGGTGCAGGCGCCTAGCCCCGCTGACAGAAAGCCATAAGGGGACATACCCTTATTGGTGCCACCATAGGCAAGCGGCTCGTCCGCGACGGTGTGGTGTTTCGGGCCGGACTGGATGTCCTGCAGGAAGCCGCGTGGGTCGGCCTCGGACACGCGGACGATGCCCTCGGGCGCGCCGATGGGCGGGGCGGGCGGAGCGAGGTTGACGTATTTCGTGGCCCAAGTGGCGATCACCTCGGCCACGTATTCGGCGTCACTTGCCCGGCTGATCAGGTGGTCGGCATCGTCCAGCGTAATGAAGCTTTTCGGATGCTTGGCCCCCATGAAGAGCGTCGCCGCGTTGTCGATCGAGACGATCTGATCGCGCGGGGCGTGCAGGACCAGAAGGGCGGCGTTCAGGGATTGCAGCGCCTCGTCCAGTTGGTGTTCGCGCACATCATCCACGAAGCCTGATCCGATGCGGAAGGGGCGCCCACCCAAACAGACTTCGGTTGCCCCATCGGCGGCGATGTCGGGCAAAGCGTGTTCGAAATTCTCGATAACGTGCGAGGGGTCGGCAGGCGCGCCGATGGTCACGACCGCCTGAATGTCCGACAGGTGGGAGGCCGCCTTGATCACAGCCGCCCCGCCAAGCGAGTGGCCAATCAACAGGGCGGGCGGGTAGCCGCGGTCACGAAGCGCCTTGGCGGCATTTTCCAAATCGCGCACGTTCGAGGTGAAGCTGGTGTTCTCGAAATCCCCGTCAGAGTGGCCAAGGCCGGTAAAGTCAAACCGCAGGACGGCGATGCCAAGCGCGGCGAGGCGGGCCGAGATCCGACGCGCAGCCGCGATATCCTTGCCGCAGGTGAAGCAATGGGCAAACAGCGCGGTCGCCAGATGTGGGCCATCCGGCAGGTCCAAACGCGCGGCCAGATCGTGACCGGAATGTCCGGGGAAGGTGAACTTTTCGGTCGGCATGGAGGCTCCTGTCGTGATCGGCATTGCCAAAGCGGGCGCAGATATCGACCGGTCTGACGGAATTGAAGTGGTCGGACGAAGGTGGCGTGCGGCGAGCATCGGGGCAAGGGGGGCGGGGGCAAGCTCACGCAAGGGTGAAGAAACGTAGGTTCAGGTGAAGGGGCGCAGCAGATTGCGCTTGCGCCCCCGTGACGCGCCGCGCACAGTCCGGCCTGTCAGTCGGCAGGAGATGCAGATGGTCGAGATCTGTCAAAACGAGCTACCGATTCTGCCCTGGGCAGATCCCAAGACCGCGCGGCTTCCGGGGTTGAATCCGGTCGCGCCCGGAGACTGGCTGTTGGTTGACGATGCGTATGACGCGCAAATGGCGCACAGGCTGTCTTTGATGCGCGAACATAGGCAGATCGTTCATAAACTGTCCGATGGCGCGCGCGCTGCGGCGGAAGAACTGCTTGAAAATGTGCTTACGGAGCTCTCGGACAAAGAGGACTTCGAGGTGCAAGCAGACGCGGTGCGCTGCCCAGATGGGCGTTTGGTGCCGTTGGACTGGTCTCAGCCGCTTTTAACAGCGGGCGCGCTGGTGCAGGAAGACTTTGTCATCATGCAAAAACAGGGCGATGAGCATGTGATGACAGGTGCCATCCTTTGTTTTCCAGCCAGTTGGTCGCTTGAGCAGAAGTTTCTGAAACCATTGGTGAAAATACACATACCTGTTGATGCCTACACCCCGGAAATTGCCCGGCGGGTTCAACGCCTGTTTGATGGCATTCAGGTCGCGCGCCCAATGTGGCGGGCGAATTACCTGTTCTATAACGATCCCGAGCTGCATCAGCCGCGTCGGGAAGAGGAGCGTAGAAGCTATGACGCGAGCGGCCCCAATTGGTTGCGAGTCGAGCGGCAGAGCATGAAGCGACTTGCGAAAACGGGTGCGGTGATCTTCTCGATCCATACCTATGTGGTGGCACAGCAAAGGTTGGACGCGTTGGGGATCACACTGCCGGAACGTGAATGATCAGCGTTCTTTGGGCAAATAAGCGCAGTTTTACTGAATTTTGCGCGCTAATATTCATAGTTTAGACAAATTTTGTGGCTTAAAGCTAGATGTGCCCGACGGGCAGATATCGCGAGTGAACATGGAGCGGGAAAAAATTATGAAGAAACTTACTTTGGTGATGGCAATTGCGGCCACCGGTGTGATGGCAGGCTGTGTCGACAAATCGGCGTATGAAAGCAACCCGGTGCAAGTGAAGACCGAACAGGGTGTTGTGACCTGTCAGCTGTATACCCGTGACCGTGTGCAGTGGGATGAAGCGATTGCCGTTCCCGCGGGTATGACGAAAGCCGAAGGTGATGCAATTTGCTTTCAGGAAGGGCATCGCCAGTATAACGCGGCGCATAACCGCGTCTGAGCGAGCGGTTAATCCCAACCAATAATACGGTTTCGAATATCGAGACCAAAGTGAAGAAGGCGCCGGATCTGGCGCCTTTTTTGTGGTCTTGATTCCGTCAAAGCTTGGTGAACGAAAAAGGGCACCGAAAACGGTGCCCTTCTCCAAATATGTGATGTGATTAGCAGCTGTAGTACAGCTGGTATTCTACCGGGTGCGGGGTGTGCTCGTAGGCGTAGACCTCTTCCCATTTCAGGTCGATGTAACCCTGGATCTGGTCTTTGGTGAACACGTCGCCAGCGGTCAGGAAGTCGTTGTCGGCTTCCAGGCTTTCCAGAGCTTCACGCAGCGATGCGCAAACAGTCGGGATGCCTTCCAGCTCTTCTGGCGGCAGGTCGTACAGGTTTTTGTCCTGTGCGGGGCCCGGATCGATCTTGTTCTTGATGCCGTCAAGGCCAGCCATCAGCAGGGCGGCGAAGCACAGGTAGGGGTTCGCTGCCGGATCGGGGAAGCGAGCCTCAACGCGCTTGGCTTTCGGGCTTTCGGTCCACGGAATACGCACGCAGCCCGAACGGTTCGAGGCCGAGTAGGCGCGCAGAACGGGGGCTTCAAAGCCCGGGATCAGACGCTTGTACGAGTTGGTTGACGGGTTGGTGAAAGCGTTCAGGGTCTTGGCGTGCTTCAGGATGCCGCCGATGAACCACAGAGCTTCTTGGCTCAGGTCAGCGTATTTGTCGCCAGCGAAAAGCGGCTTGCCGTCTTTCCAGATCGACATGTTCACGTGCATGCCGGTGCCGTTGTCGCCTGCGATCGGCTTGGGCATGAAGGTTGCCGTTTTGCCGTAAGCATGCGCCACGTTGTGGATGATATACTTGTATTTCTGCAGCTCGTCGGCCTGTTTGGTCAGGCTGTCGAAGATCAGACCCAGCTCGTGCTGGCACGAGGCCACTTCGTGGTGGTGCTTGTCGGTCTTCATGCCGATGTTCTTCATCGTGGTCAGCATTTCCGAACGCAGGTCTTGTGCGTCGTCAATCGGGTTCACGGGGAAGTAACCGCCTTTGACGCCCGGACGATGGCCGGTGTTGCCCATTTCGTATTCAGCGTCGGTGTTCCAAGCGGCGTCTACAGCGTCCACTTCGAACGATACTTTGTTCATGGTGTTCGAGAAACGAACGTCGTCGAACAGGAAGAATTCAGCTTCCGGGCCCATGTAAGCCACGTCACCAATGCCCGAGGACTTCAGGTAAGCTTCAGCTTTCTCGGCGGTGCCGCGCGGGTCGCGACCGTATTTCTCGCCGGTGTCAGGCTCGACGATCGAGCAGTGCACGCACAGAGTTTTTTCTGCATAGAAAGGGTCGACATAGGCGCTGTCGGTGTCGGGCATCAGTTTCATGTCCGAGCTTTCGATCGACTTCCAGCCGGCAATCGACGAGCCGTCAAACATAAAGCCTTCTTCCAGGAAGTCTTCGTCGACCAGGTCACAGTCCACGGTCACGTGCTGCAGCTTGCCGCGTACGTCGGTGAAACGGATGTCGACATAGGCGATGTCTTCATCTTTGATCTGCTTGAGTACGTCTTGTGCGCTCATATCAGTATCCTTTGGTTCGTGTGTATTCGTTAGGTTCAGAGTGCATCGTCACCGGATTCACCGGTGCGGATGCGAATGGCTTGTTCAACGGGGCTGACAAAGATCTTGCCGTCGCCGATCTTGTCGGTCTTGGCGGCGTCGATGATGGCCTCAACGGCTTCATCCACCTGATCGTCGGCCAGAACGATCTCGATCTTCACCTTGGGCAGGAAGTCGACCACATATTCGGCGCCGCGATACAGCTCGGTATGACCTTTCTGACGGCCAAAGCCCTTCACTTCTATCACCGACAGACCCTGCACACCAATGTCCTGCAGCGCTTCCTTTACTTCATCCAGCTTGAACGGCTTGATGATGGCTTCGATCTTTTTCATGGATAGCCCCCCGGTTCGAAACATCGTGTTGGGCTTCACTGACCACTTTCCTTGGCGAGGGGCAATTGGCTAGGGTGGTGGTAGCGCACGCGTGGTGTGAAAAACTAAGCATGTGCCTAAAAATTAAGCAGAGCGCGCGAAGTTTGAGCAGAGTGAGAAGATTGAGATGAGTGAATTGCTAACCGCTGCCCAAATGCGCGCCATCGAGACGGCCGCAATCGAGTCGGGCGAGGTCACCGGGCTGGAGCTGATGGAACGCGCGGGCCGGGGCGTGGTCGAGGCCATATTCGAGGAATGGCCAGAGCTGGCAAAGACCTCTCACAAAGCAGTGGTACTGTGCGGGCCGGGGAATAATGGCGGTGACGGGTTTGTGGTCGCGCGGCTGTTGAAAGAATGGGGCTGGGAGGTCGAAGTGTTCCTGTATGGGGATGCTGAGAAGCTGCCGCCGGACGCCCGGGTGAATTATGAGCGGTGGGATAAGGTTGGTGAGACACTCCCTTTGTCGCCAAAAGCCTGTGACACTAAACGACATGCAGGTGTTCTTTATGTAGACGCCTTGTTTGGCACTGGGATAGGACGCCCTTTGGAAGATGAGGCGTTTGACATCCAACGACGCCTGTTTGGCCTGAAAGGGCCCATTGTGCCGGTTGGTCCGATTGTCGCGGTCGATTGCCCCTCGGGTCTGTGCCTCGATTCAGGGCGTGCTCTTCAGAGGGCAGCAGGTGCAGCGGGCATCTATGTGCCGATTGCCGCGCTGACAGTCACATTCCAGACCAAGAAGGTGGGTCATGTCCTTCAGGATGGTCCTGTGCAGTGCGGTAAAGTTCGTGTGGTCGATATTGGGTTGGCCGAACGCGTATCGAATGCGGCCCAGGGTCGTTCGACGCAAGCGATCGACCCGATTAAATCTCGAGAATACGTGCGAGAAGTTGTGGCGCCGGATGCGTCAGGACATGACTATGCTGGGGGAGGTCCTAGGGGATCCTTACGAAAACGGGTCGACCTGAACAAATTCAACAGCGGCCATGCTCTGATCCTGTCGGGATCAACCGGTAAGGGGGGCGCTGCGCGGCTTGCGGCGCGCGGCGCATTGCGCATCGGAGCAGGGCTGGTGACTGTTGCGCCCACGCCCGGTGCGCTACAGGAAAATGCCGCGAGACTTGATGCGATCATGTTGTCGCCTGTCGGCGATGCAGCAACTCTTGATACTATGTTGTCCGATAAGCGGCTCAATGCACTGTGCCTTGGTCCCGGATTGGGTCTGGATCGCGCAAAGGAACTCGTGCCAACAGCCTTGGCAGTTGAGCGTGCGACAGTGCTCGACGCTGATGCTCTCAGTGCATTTAAGGGAAAGCCGTCTGCGCTTTTTGAAATGTTGAATGCATCCTGCGTAATCACCCCACATGCGGGAGAGTTCGAGCGACTGTTTCCTGACATCGCTAAGAAAATGAAAGCGGTTAGCAAGACGGGCCCGGCCTACTCAAAGGTTGAGGCCGCCCGAGAAGCAGCTGCGCGGGCAGGGTGCGTCGTGCTCTTCAAGGGACCCGATACCGTAATCGCACATCCCAGCGGGCTTTGTTCGGTTCATGCAGCACACTACAACCGCTCCGCACCGTGGCTGGCCACCGCTGGATCGGGCGACGTGTTGGCGGGTTTCATCACCGGATTGCTCGCGCGGGGATTCTCGCCAATGCAAGCCGCGGAAACCGCCGCGTGGTTGCATGTGGAATGCGCACTGGAATTCGGGCCGGGCCTGATTGCTGAGGATCTGCCCGAGCAATTGCCCGCCGTGTTCCGCAAATTGGGGGCGTGAGCGCCTGATTCTGAGGCTCACGCCCTGCATCCCCGCCGAAAGAGCAAAAAATTGGGCAAACTCCAGCCGGATAAGGGCGCTTTTCCTCTCGCATCCGCTGCGCACTGGTGCTAGAAGGACGCGAATTTGGACGGCCCCGTCCTGAAAACGCGGGCCGTCCTCGGTTTTAGCGGGTGTGGCGAAATTGGTAGACGCACCAGATTTAGGTTCTGGCGCCGCAAGGCGTGGGGGTTCAAGTCCCTCCACCCGCACCAAGATTGAAAGAAGGACGAGACGATGCAGGTCACCGAGACCCTGAACGAAGGTCTGAAACGCGGCTACAAGATCGTGGTTCCGGCCGCTGATCTGGACGCCAAAGTCAACGAAAAGCTGGTCGAAGCGCAGCCCGAAGTCGAAATGAAAGGCTTCCGTAAAGGCAAAGTGCCGATGGCTCTGCTGAAAAAGCAGTTTGGTCAGCGCCTGATGGGCGAAGCCATGCAGGAAGCTGTCGATGGCGCCATGAACAAGCACTTCGAGGAATCGGGTGACCGTCCGGCCATGCAGCCTGACGTGAAGATGACCAACGAGGACTGGAAAGAAGGCGACGACGTTGAAATCGAAATGTCGTACGAAGCTCTGCCCGAGATCCCCGAGGTTGATCTGAAAGGCATCAAGCTGGAGAAGCTGGTTGTCAAAGCCGGTGAAGGCGAAGTTGACGAAGCGCTGGCCAACCTGGCCGAGACCGCTCAGGACTTCAAAGACCGCAAAAAAGGCACCAAGTCGAAAGACGGCGACCAGGTTGTGATCGACTTCCTGGGCAAAGTTGACGGCGAAGCCTTCGAAGGTGGTGCTGCTGAGGATTACCCGCTGGTTCTGGGTTCGGGCTCGTTCATCCCCGGTTTTGAAGAGCAGCTGGTTGGCGTGAAAGCCGGCGAAGAAAAAGAGGTCAACGTGACCTTCCCCGCCGAGTATGGCGCCGAGAACCTGGCTGGCAAAGACGCCGTGTTCGAATGCACCATCAAAGAGGTGAAAGAGCCCGTTGCTGCTGAAGTAAACGACGAGCTGGCGACCAAATTCGGTGCTGAAGACCTGAACGCTCTGAAAGAGCAGATCAGCGAGCGTCTGGAAGCAGAATTCGCTGGTGCAGCCCGTGCCGTTATGAAACGTACCCTGCTGGACGAGCTGGACAAGCTGGTTGATTTCGACCTGCCGCCGTCGCTGCTGGATGCCGAAGCTGGTCAGATCGCACACCAGCTGTGGCACGAAGAAAACCCGGACGTGCAGGGCCACGATCACCCGGAAATCGAAGCCACCGACGAGCACAAAGCTCTGGCCGGTCGCCGCGTGCGCCTTGGTCTGCTGCTGGCCGAATTGGGCCAGAAAAACGAGATCGAAGTCACCGACGCCGAGATGACTCAGGCTGTGATGAACCAAGCCCGTCAGTACCCGGGTCAGGAACGTCAGTTCTTTGAATTCGTTCAGCAGAACCCGCAGATGCGTCAGCAGCTGCAGGCACCGATCTTCGAAGACAAGGTTGTCGACTACATTGTCGAACTGGCCGAAGTTTCGGAAAAAGAAGTCTCGAAAGACGACCTGCAGAAAGCCGTTGAGGCTCTGGAAGACGAATAAGTCTTACCGACAGAATTCAAGAAGGCCGCTCCGATTGGGGCGGCCTTTTTCGTTTCTTAGCGCATTTTCTTGCTGAAAATATCCTGGGGTGAGGCCGCTCGAACTCGAGTGGCCGAGGGGCAACGCCCCTATAGGCTCACGAAGTGAGCCACCAGCAGCCCTATCCCGGGCGCAGCCCTGTTTCGACCAGCAGACCCAATCGCTTGGCCTCATAGTAATATCCACGCGCATACCAGCCCATCGCCTCCTCGATATCTCCGCCTGACACAATATAGGCCCCACGCAGATATTTACCGGCGTATTTCAGGTTTACATCCGGATCCAACAGCTCCTCGGCCGGGCCGCGATGGCCCATCGTGCGGGCGGTTTGGGGCAGGATCTGTAAAAGCCCCCAATAGGGTCCGTTGCGCGCCTCGGGACGGTGTGTGCTTTCGCGTACGGCCTGACGATGCACCAGCTCGCGCGGGATCTGATAGTGGTCAGCCCATTTGTTGATCAGGACACGCAATTCGGGCGTTTCGTTGGGGTAGAGGGGTGGGTTGAAACCGTCCGTAGGCTGGGTACGTCGTCTTGATCGGCGGCCACAGGCGGTCAGGGCGGTTGCAGCAAATAGGACGAGGGCGGTGCGGCGCGAAAACTTTCTCATGCAATAACTATAGGGGCAGAATTGTCAGCAGGAAAAGGCTGTAGCCTCCGCGTTAAAAAGTCGCCGATTTGTGCCTATATATACGGTAGACCAATGCATTGATCGGGAAATCAGATATGAAATGGCGTGACTTGGCCGAACACCAAATCCAGAAAGCGAAAGCCCAAGGGCAGCTGGATGATCTGAAAGGGCAGGGGAAGCCTCTGCCAGATCGACAGGGCGGCGATGTCGTGTCTGCGGGCATGGGGATCATGGCCGAAGCGGGCGTGCTGCCACGCGAGATTGAGCTGAAGAAGGCGATTGATGCGCAATTGAAGGTGTTGGGTCAAACCAAAGACGAAACTGAAAAGAAAGCTGTAATGCGAAAACTGGCGGATCTGGAGATGCGCCTGTCGATCGAACAGGAAGCACGCCGCAAGTTCTATCGCACCTCCTAGGAACTTACCGGATTAGTACAAAAGAAAAAGGCCGCTCAATCGAGCGGCCTTTCTGATCTTGTGTCGACAGAAGATTACTCTTCGTCCGAAGCTTCTTCTGCTGCGGCAGGAGCTTCGTCGTCGTCCGATGCAGCAGCACCGATGTCGTCGAACAGCTCGGCGATCTCGAACTCGGCTTCAGCTTCTGCTTCAGCGGCCAGTTCCTGGATCGATTTGCCCGAAGCCTGCAGTTCGGCTTCTTCTTCCGAGCGTGCCACGTTCAGGGCAATCTCGGTTTCGACTTCCGGGTGCAGACGTACGGTGACGGTGTGCAGACCCAGGTCCTTGATCGGAGCGGTCAGGATAACCTGCTTTTTGTCGACCGAGAAACCACCAGCGGTCGCAACGTCGGCGGCGTCACGGGTGGTGACCGAGCCGTACAGAGCGCCAGCGTCCGAAGCCGAGCGAATCACGATGAACTGCTCGCCGCCCAGCTTTTCAGCCAGAGCTTCTGCTTCTTTCTTGGTTTCCAGGTTGCGGGCTTCCAGTTGCGCTTTCTGAGCTTCAAACGACGCGATGTTGGCGTCCGAAGCCGACAGGGCTTTGCCCTGGGGCAGCAGGAAGTTGCGTGCGTAACCGGGCTTTACGTCAACGACGTCGCCCATTTGGCCCAGCTTGGCCACACGTTCCAGAAGGATAACTTGCATTGATCAGATCCCCTTACTTAACGGCGTAGGGAAGCAGAGCAAGGAAACGGGCGCGCTTGATAGCACGGGCCAGTTCACGCTGCTTCTTTGCCGAAACGGCGGTGATACGCGAAGGAACGATTTTGCCACGCTCAGAGATGTAGCGCTGCAGAAGACGGGTGTCTTTGTAGTCGATCTTCGGTGCGTTGTCGCCCGAGAAGGGGCATACCTTGCGGCGACGGAAAAACGGTTTAGCTGCCATGAGTTAGACCTCCGATTAACGGTCACGGCCACGGCGGTCGCCGCGTTCGTCACGTTTTTGCATTTGAACAGACGGGCCTTCGGCGTGATCGTCGACCTTGATGGTCAGAACGCGCATAACGTCGTCATGCAGGCGCATCAGGCGTTCCATTTCCTGAACAGCCGTCGACGGAGCGTCGGTCTTCAGGAAGGCATAGTGGCCTTTGCGGTTCTTGTTGATCTTGTAGGCCATCGTCTTGACGCCCCAGTACTCGCTGTCAACGACTTTGCCGCCGTTGTCACCCAGTACGGTGCCGAAATGTTCGATGAGGTTCTCAGCCTGCGCGTTGGACAGATCCTGACGCGAGATGAAGACATGCTCATAAAGGGGCATGTGAACTCCAGTTCTATTTTCAAGCGCGCTTCAAAGAATGGGTCAAAACCTTTCCGCGACCCATCCACGAGAGGCAACGCGGTTCATTCACTTACGGAAAGGACGGTGCCTTATACACGTCTGACCATGTGGCGCAAGGCTTTGCGGCAGGGGGGCGGGGCAAAAATGCTGCCTATTGGTGGCAGGCCGCGCAAATTATGGCCCCGCATTAACCAATTGGATGCCTAACTTCCGTCACACTTCGGGTCGAACGTTTAGGAAGCGCCCTTACTTGGGCGTGAAAATTACTCTGACACTCTGCTGCCCGTCAGATTCGCAAATAAAAACAAGAAAGTCTTGTCCCATGACCATGGTTTCACCTGTACCTCAGTCTGGCACGGAAATGTCCCATTCATCTCAGCCGGTTTTGCTTACGCCTACCAATTGGGGGTACGCGTTGACGAACCAAGTAAAGGCAGTCGGTGGCGGGCTGGTTTTGCGGGCATTCAGCCGTTTTCTGGGGGTGGCGTTGGCGATTTCGTCGACCGGTCTGTGGGTGATGCAAAGCGCTCCGGTGTTGGATGACACCGTCCTTCTGACGATGAAGATCGGTTTGACCTGTTTGTTTGTTGGTCTGGGTGGGCTGCTGTATCTTCTGGGTCAAAGCACAGGCGTAGCATCGACCCATGTCGATCTGCGCAACCGCGAGGTGCGTCGTGGGCGGATTGCCTCGGGCAACACGTTCCAGACCGAAGTCGTTGTGCCGTTCGACGACGTGACTGGATTGCTGTTGTCCTGCAGCAAAAGCACCGGGGGATTGGCCAATTCGCGTCAGGCGACGCTGTATCTGCGTCTTGATGATGGTGATATGAACCTGACCGCGGTCGAGGTTCTGTCCGGTCCCGAGCAGCTGTTGCGGCCGATCCAAGACCGCCTTTTGCGAGACCTGAAAGATGATCGCGGCGGGTTGACGATCCCCAGCTATGAAAGCCATCGGAGCACCGCGCCTTCGCATGGAGCAGTGGGTCGCGCCTTCCGGGCCGCCTGATCTTAGGCGGTTCGTTCCCAAACAGTTTGCACAGCGCTGCGTCGCAAGGTATCCCATTCCCCAAAGCCATTGGCATAAAGAGGAGGGGCCATGAGCCGCGCATTCGTATTTCCCGGGCAAGGGGCCCAAAGCATTGGCATGGGCAAGGCCCTTGCAGACGCCTATCCCACAGCGAAAGCCGTTTTTAACGAGGTCGACGAGGCGCTTGGCGAAAAGCTGTCGTCTCTGATCTGGGAAGGTGAGCAGGAAGAACTGACCCTGACCCAGAATGCTCAGCCTGCTTTGATGGCAACCTCGCTGGCCACCATGCGCGCGCTTGAGGCGGAAGGCGTCTCGATCGACGCGGCGTCTTATGTTGCCGGCCATTCGCTGGGGGAATACTCGGCACTGGCTGCAGCGGGCGCTTTGAGCGTTGCCGACACGGCGCGTCTGCTGCGCACCCGTGGCAAGGCCATGCAGGACGCCGTGCCGGTGGGTGTTGGCGCGATGGCCGCGCTTCTGGGGTTGGACTTCGACACGGCGGCTGAAGTGGCTTCGGAAGCCGCTCACGACCAGATTTGTCAGGCGGCAAACGACAACGACCCCGCTCAGGTGGTCGTGTCCGGCCACAAAGAAGCCGTTGAGCGCGCAGTTGAGATCGCCAAGGGCAAGGGTGCCCGCCGCGCGGTTTTGCTGCCTGTCAGCGCGCCTTTCCACTGCGCCTTGATGCAGCCCGCTGCTGAAGTTATGGCTGAGGCGCTGGTCCACGTGGAAATGAATGCGCCTGCCGTGCCGCTGGTCGCAAACGTTCGCGCCGCAGAGGTCGCTGATCCGGCGATGATCCGATCGCTTCTGGTGGAACAGGTGACGGGCTCGGTTCGCTGGCGTGAAAGCGTGGCCTATATGGCCGAGCATGGCGTGAGCGAGATCTGGGAGATCGGCGCAGGCAAGGCCCTGTCCGGCATGGTTAAACGGATCGACAGATCGGTAGCCACCCGAGCCATCGGAACGCCCGAGGATGTCAAAGCCGCTGTAGAAGCGCTGAACGGATAATCAGAAAATTCAGCCGGTCTAGCACTCTGAAGATGGCAGGCCGGAAACGTGAAGAAGGATAAGCAGATGTTTGATCTGACTGGAAAAAATGCTCTGGTGACGGGCGCATCCGGCGGCATTGGTGGCGCGATCGCCAAGGCGTTGCACGCTGCTGGCGCAACCGTGGCGCTGTCTGGCACCCGTGTGGAACCGCTTGAGGCGCTGGCCGCTGAACTGGGTGAACGCGCCCATGTACTTCCCTGCAACCTGTCGGATGGCGAGGCCGTGGACGCCCTGCCGAAGCAGGCCGTGGAAGCGATGGGCGGTGTCGATATTCTGGTGAACAACGCAGGCATCACCCGTGACCAACTGTTCATGCGTCTGTCGGATCAGGATTGGGACGACGTGATTAACGTCAACCTGACCTCGACCATGCGTCTGTGCCGTGGCGTGATGCGCCCGATGATGAAAGCCCGCTGGGGCCGCATCATCAACATCGGCTCGATCGTTGGAGCAACTGGCAACCCCGGTCAGGTAAACTATGCCGCGTCGAAGGCCGGTATGGTCGGCCTGACCAAGTCCATCGCCTACGAAGTTGCCAGCCGTGGTATCACCGCAAACTGCATCGCGCCCGGTTTCATTGGCACCGCGATGACCGACAAGCTGACCGACGACCAGAAGTCGGGCACACTGGCGCAAATTCCGGCTGGCCGCATGGGCTCGCCCGAAGAAATTGCAGCAGCCGTTCTGTATCTGGCCTCGAACGAGGCAGGCTATACGACCGGGGCAACCATCCACGTCAATGGCGGTATGGCTATGCTCTAAAGGTGATGGGCGCGGTCAGCGTTTTTTTGTCTGCGCCCTTGCACCGCGAAAGCGTTTGCCTATCTTCACCGATGTGTTATAGGCGGCGCAGGTTTTCCCCATTAGCCCACGTTGGGCAGTCCGCATGGGCTGGGGGTCTCGGCGTAACGCGCGGGAAACTTAGCGGCCCAAATGGGTCAAACGAAAAGGGCCAAGCCCTGAACTAACGTGAGGATTTATCATGAGCGACGTCGCAGATCGCGTGAAAAAAATCGTAGTTGAGCACCTGGGTGTTGAAGAGGACAAGGTCACCGAGACCGCCTCGTTCATCGACGACCTGGGCGCAGACAGCCTGGACACCGTAGAGCTGGTTATGGCTTTCGAAGAAGAGTTCGGCATTGAAATCCCGGACGACGCTGCTGAAACCATTCAGACCTTCGGCGACGCTGTGAAATTCATCACCGAAGCTGCCTGATCTTTCAGGGCACACGAGTTTCAAAGACGGCCTATCTTCGGATGGGCCGTTTTTTATGTTTAAGAGCGCCTTTTGCCGGTTTCAGCCCCAATTGAGCCGAAATTAAACGCCCGCTGTGGGATGTGCTAAACTTCACTGAGCCGTGAATGGTAAGGCGAAGGAGACGCTTCATGATTATCTATCCTACTCTCGAATTGCAGAACGGACGTTGTGTGACGTTGCATCGCGGTCGTCTTGAAGAGCCCTCGATCTGGCATGTGGACCCTGTGGAAACAGCACAGGGTTTTGCCGAGGCTGGGGCCGAATGGATCCAAGTCACCGATTTCGATGCGGTTGCTGGCGAAGGCGACAACGCCGAGCTGATCGAAAACATCATCAACGCGTCCGGATGTTCGGTGCAGGTGGCTGGCGGGATCCGTACCCGCGACATGGCGGAAGCCTGGATTGAGAAGGGCGCCGGGCGTGTTGTGATGGGAACCGTCGCCACGCGAGATCCCGCCATGGTGAAAGAGCTTGCGAACCGCTATCCGGATCAAATCGTTTTGGCCGCTGACGTTTGGCAGGGCAATCTGATGACGGACGGGTGGCGCAATCCTGTCGCGATGTCTCCGGAAAGCTTCCTTGCATCCTATGCCGATGTGCCACTGGCCAGTGTTCTGATTACCGATATCGATAGCGATATCGAGCAGCCGGATGCGCAACTGGGTCTATTGAGCGCGCTTGCGGGCGAAACAAAGCATCAAGTGATTGCGGCTGGCACCGTGCACGAGCTGGATGATGTTGCGCGGTTGAAATATGTGCCGAACATTGCGGGTACGTTGATCGGACGGGCGTTGTTCTCGAAGGATGTGGATCTGGTGGCGGCTTTGGACGTCGCGCGTCCTGCACCTGAACCCAAGGCAGAGTTCATCTGATCCTTTTTGGAACGAGTTTGTTGGCCAGTGACCAATGCGGACACATGACCGTCGCTGGCCAGCAATCACAGGGGTAACGGTGCGCGCATCGATAGGCGAGCTTTCACCTGTGCACGGATTCGGCTTGCCCCACCATGCCCAGCCGCGCTATCACCGCCAAGACATTTGAAAACCTGAGAAAGGGCACCAGAATGCGTCGAGTGGTTGTAACAGGATTGGGCATGATTTCTCCGCTGGCAAGCGGCGTCGAGGAAACATGGGAGCGTATTCTGGACGGACAGTCCGGCGCAGGCCCGATTACGAAATTTGACGCCTCGCGCGTGACTACCAAATATGCCTGCGAAGTACCGCTGGGAGATGGCACCAATGGCACCTTCAACCCGGACGACTGGATGGAGCCGAAAGAGCGCCGCAAAGTTGATGATTTCATCCTCTATGGTCTGGCCGCGGCCGAGATGGCTGTGAAAGATGCTGACTGGTTGCCCGAGGATGAGGAAAGCCTTCTGCGTACCGGCGTGATCATCGGCTCGGGCATTGGTGGTCTGTCGACCATTGCCGATACCTCGATCCTGCTGAACGAGCGCGGCCCGCGCCGTGTGTCGCCGTTCTTTATCCCCGGCTCGCTGATCAACTTGATCTCAGGTCAGGTGTCGATCAAGTTTGGCTTCAAAGGCCCGAACCACTCGGTCGTGACGGCCTGTTCGACCGGCGCGCACGCCATTGGCGACGCAAGCCGTCTGATCCAGTCGGGTGATGCGGATGTGATGGTTGCCGGTGGCGCCGAGGCCGCAATCTGCGAGTTGGGCATTGCTGGTTTCAACGCCTGTAAAGCCCTGTCGACCAAGCGCGGCGACGATCCGCAGGCTGCAAGCCGCCCCTATGACGAAGACCGTGATGGGTTCGTGATGGGCGAGGGCGCGGGCATCGTGGTTCTGGAAGAGTACGAGCACGCAAAAGCACGCGGCGCGAAGATCTATGCTGAAGTGCTGGGCTATGGCCTGTCGGGCGATGCGTACCACATCACTGCACCGGCCGAGGATGGCGACGGTGGTTTCCGCGCCATGCAAGCCGCCCTTGGCAAAGCCGGGCTGGAGCCTGCGGCGATTGACTATATCAACGCACACGGCACCTCGACCATGGCCGACACGGTGGAACTGGGCGCAGTTGAGCGTCTGCTGGGCGATGCAGCCGATAAGGCCACCATGTCCTCGACCAAATCGTCGATCGGACACCTGCTGGGTGCTGCGGGCGCTGTGGAAGCGATCTTCTGCGTTCTGGCCATCCGTGACCAGATCGCTCCGCCGACCATCAACCTAGACAACCCGGCCATCGCGCCGCGCCTGTCGCTGGCCGCCAACAAGGCAGAGAAGCGCGAAATCAACGTCGCGCTGTCTAACAGCTTTGGCTTTGGTGGCACCAATGCCAGCCTTGTGATGGGGAAGGTTGCTGACTGATGTGGCGCAACATCGCCTCGAATGCGCTGAGCCTGTTCATTGTCGTGCTGATCGTTGCGGTCGGCGTGGTGGCATGGGGCCAAAAACAGTACACGTCTGAAGGTCCGCTTGCAGAAACCATCTGCCTGCGAGTCGAGCGTGGCAGCTCGTTCTCGCGCGTGGCGGATAGTCTGGAAGCGCAGGGGGCGATTTCGAACGCTGCGATTTTCCGGATTGGTGTTGAGTATTCGGACAAGGCCTCGGCTTTGAAGGCGGGCTCGTTCCTTGTGAACGAAGGCGCCTCGATGGAAGAGATCGTGGATATCGTCACGCGTGGCGGGGCGTCGACCTGCGGGACGGAAATTCTGTATCGCGTCGGTGTTCTGTCGGCTGTTATGCAGGTGCGTGAACTGGATCCGGCCACGCAAGAGTACCAGATCACCGCCGAGTTCAAACCGGCCGAGCTGGAGGGGGATGCCCCTGCCGCATATATTGAGAAGCGCGATGAGAGCGACACGCGGTTCCGGATCGCTGTCGCCGAGGGCGTGACCAGCTGGCAGGTTGTGGACAGCCTGAACCGTGCCGATTTCCTATCGGGCGAGGTTGCCAGCACCCCCGCTGAGGGCAGTTTGGCCCCCGATAGCTATGAGGTGAAAGCGGGTGCAGATCGTGCGGCGTTGATCGCCTCGATGCAGGATGCGCAGGTCGAAATTCTGGCCGAAGCGTGGAACAACCGCGCGGCGGACCTGCCTTATGCGAGTGCGGAAGAGGCGCTTGTGATGGCGTCCATCGTCGAAAAGGAAACCGGTCTGGCCGAGGAACGTCGTCAGGTTGCCAGCGTGTTTGTGAACCGCCTGAACAAAGGGATGCGTTTGCAAACGGACCCGACGGTTATCTATGGCATCACCAAAGGGCAGGGCAGCCTTGGGCGTGGTCTGCGTCAAAGCGAACTGCGCCGCGAAACGCCGTACAACACCTATGTGATTGACGCGCTGCCGCCGACACCGATTGCCAACCCGGGCCGCGCTGCGATCGAGGCCGCTTTGAACCCGGACAGTACACCCTATCTGTTCTTCGTGGCAGATGGCACGGGCGGGCACGCCTTTGCGGAAACCTTGGCGCAGCACAACGCCAACGTGGCGGAATGGCGCAAGATCGAAGCCGAGCGCGCAAACCAGTAGGTTGCCAAAATCTTACTGCAGCGCGCGGGAGCCGCGCGTTGCTTTTTGACCGAACGTACGGTCCCGTGTAGTCTCTGACATACGCTAGAAGACGTGAACGTAACGGCCTTGGGCATCCGCCCGGGGCCGTTTTTTCATGTCGCTTGTGCGGACAAGAGCATGAGAGGCAACAAAAAAAGAATGACAATGATTACGCCTTTGGGGAAAGACGCCGCTTCGGAAGATTATCTGAAGATCGCGGACGCGTTTTTTCTACGTGTTTTGAAAGAGTTGGATCGCCAGTTGTCTACGGCGGAAACAGGTGGGTGCGAAACCACGCCGGAATTGGCGAAGGCCGTGACCGATGTGCGCCGCGCGATGCAAACGGTATTTGAAGAAAGGAAACGCCTTGAACAAAGTGGTAAAGCCGGATTTGGCGGCGGACGAGCGGCAGAGCTGGACCTTGCTCAGGCCCGAGACGAAATCGGGCGCAGACTGGCTTGCCTGCGCGACGAAAGACGAGCGCGAGAGCTTTCTGAACGATCTGAGTGACGGGGCGCTGATGGCGCTGCCCTATCTATTTGAGTTCTGGGCCTTGGATCACCAGCTGCCACCCGAGGGGGACTGGCGGACATGGGTGATCATGGGCGGGCGTGGCGCGGGGAAAACTCGCGCCGGGTCCGAATGGGTGCGGTCCGAGGTCGAGGGGGCAGGGCCGCTGGATCCCGGCCGTTCGCGTCGTGTGGCCTTGGTGGGGGAAACCATCGATCAGGTGCGCGAGGTGATGGTGTTTGGCGAAAGCGGCATTCTGGCGTGCTCGCCGCCGGACCGGCGTCCGGTGTGGGAGGCCGGGCGACGCAGGTTGGTCTGGCCCAATGGCGCAATCGCACAGGTGTTTTCAGCGCACGAGCCGGAAAGCCTGCGTGGCCCGCAGTTCGATGCGGCATGGGTGGACGAGCTGGCCAAGTGGAAAAAGGCCGAGGAGACGTGGGACATGTTGCAGTTCGGGTTACGCCTTGGGACGCATCCCCGGCAATGTGTTACTACCACGCCGCGCAATGTGGGAGTGCTAAAGCAGATCCTGAAGAACCCCTCGACGGTGACGACGCATGCGCCGACGGAAGCCAACCGCGCCTATCTGGCGAAAAGCTTTCTGGACGAGGTGCGAACGCGCTATGCGGATACGCGGTTGGGGCGGCAAGAGCTGGACGGTGTGCTTCTGGAAGACACGGAAGGTGCGCTGTGGACCATGGCGATGCTGGACCAGCATCGTTTGGGGTCCGAGACGCCCGTGCTGGATCGGGTCGTGGTGGCGGTGGATCCGCCGGTGACTGGCCATAAAGGGTCCGATGAATGTGGGATCGTGGTGGCGGGTGTCTTTACGAAGGGGCCTCCGGGCGAATGGAAGGCCGTGGTGCTGGAAGATGCCAGTGTGACTGCGGCCAGCCCGTCCGAATGGGCCGAGGCCGCGTTGAACGCGATGGATCGGCATCAGGCGGACCGGCTGGTAGCCGAGGTCAACCAAGGGGGTGACCTTGTGGAAAGCGTGATCCGTCAGATCGACGCGACTGTGCCCTACAAGGCTGTGCGCGCGACGCGCGGCAAGGTCACGCGGGCGGAACCTGTGGCAGCACTCTATGAACAGGGGCGGGTCAGCCATGCGGGCAACATGGCCGCGCTGGAGGATCAGATGTGCCGGATGACCAGCCAAGGCTACGAAGGCAAAGGCAGCCCCGACCGCGTAGATGCGCTGGTCTGGGCTCTGCATGAGCTGATCATCGAACCCGTTGCGTCCTACCGCAGACCGCAGGTGCGCACGCTGGGTTAAAGAGTTTTTTAACCCTCACTGGCAAAGTGCCAAACATCGAAAGGCGGGGCGAATAGCCCGATGGGTCTGAAGCCCCGCCTGATCACGAAATGACAAAATATCCGCTGGGTGGCGCGACCGCGTTTTGCCCGGACAGGACAGGTTTGCCCGGGAAACGCCGGGGGGCCGGAAACCGAAACCAAGGAGCCAAGGCGCATGGTATTTGATTTTCTGAAGCGAGGCGCGGATGACGCAAAGGCCGAGATGCCGCATGAGGCAAAGGCATCGGCCACCGGGCCGGTGATCGCCTACGGGAATGCGGGCCGTGTGGCCTGGAGCCCGCGTGACACGGTCAGCCTGACGCGCTCTGGCTTTTCGGCCAATCCGGTCGGCTTTCGCTCGGTCAAGCTGATCGCGGAAGCTGCCAGCGCCCTACCTTTGGTGCTACAGGACGACCAGCAGCGCTATGACATTCACCCGCTTTTGGACCTGCTTGCACGTCCCAACGCGGCGCAGGGCCGGGCCGAGCTGTTCGAAGCATTTTTTGGTCAGATGTTGCTGACCGGGAACGGCTACCTTGAGGCGGTTCTGGACGGCGAGGGCCAACCGCGCGAGCTGCATGTGCTGCGCTCGGACCGAATGGCGCTGGTGCCCGGCGCGGATGGTTGGCCGGTGGCGTATGACTATACGGTCGGATCGCGCAAACACCGCTTCCATGTGTCCGAAGGCTCCTCGCCGATCTGCCATGTGAAAGCCTTCCATCCGCAGGATGATCATTACGGGCTGTCTCCGCTTCAGGCAGCGGCCACGGCGATCGACGTGCACAACGCGGCAAGCCGCTGGTCCAAGGCGCTTCTGGACAATGCGGCGCGACCCTCGGGCGCGATTGTCTACAAGGGGGGTGAAGGGCAGGCACAGCTGAGTGCGGATCAATATGATCGCCTGCTGTCCGAGATGGAAAGCTATCATGTCGGCGCGCGCAATGCCGGGCGTCCGATGCTGCTGGAAGGTGGGCTGGATTGGAAGCCGATGGGGTTCAGCCCCTCGGATATGGAATTCCAGAAGACCAAGGAAGCCGCAGCACGCGAGATCGCACAGGCCTTCGGGGTGCCGCCGATGCTGATCGGCATTCCGGGCGACGCGACATACGCAAATTATCAAGAAGCCAGCCGCGCCTTCTATCGCCTGACTGTGGTGCCTCTGGTGTCCCGTGTCGCAGCCAGTGTCGGCCATTGGTTGGCGGGGTTCACTGGCGAGGCGGTGAAGCTGAAGCCGGATCTGGATCAGGTGCCCGCGTTGGCGGCTGAACGTGACCAGCAGTGGAAACGTGTGGCCGAGGCTGACTTCCTGACTGAATCCGAGAAGCGCAGCCTGCTGGGCCTGCCGCCGCTGGCTCAAGACTAACTAGAAAGGGTGCATTCCATGAGTGATTACCACACCGATTTCGGGCTTGAGCACAAGTTCGTCAAGCTGGGCGAGACGGTCCAGACCGCAGACGGCATTCAGATTGATGGCTATGCCAGCTTCTTCGACCAGGTCGACAATGGTGGCGATGTCGTGGCCCAAGGGGCCTATGCCAAATCGCTGGACGAGCTGAAGGCCAAGGGGCGCGGCGTGAAGATGCTGTGGCAGCACGACCCGGCTCAGCCTATCGGGATCTGGGACGAGGTGCGCGAGGATGCCAAGGGGCTTTACGTGAAAGGCCGTATCCTGAGCGATGTCGAGAAAGGCCGCGAAGCCGCCGCGCTGATCGAGGCGGGCGCAATTGATGGGCTGTCCATCGGCTATCGCACTAAGAAATCGACGAAGACCCAAACGGGCGGACGTCGCCTGACGGAATTGGAGCTGTGGGAGGTGTCGCTTGTGACCTTCCCGATGCTTCCGACAGCGCGGGTGGGGGCTAAGGGCGATGCGCTTGATGCCGATAACACCACTTTGCGTGAACTGGCCGCAACCCTTGAGGACGCGCGCCTGATGCTGGCCCGCAACGCCTGAGCCAGCGATCTGAACCCCTGAAAAGGACCCAAAGATGAGCAACAAAGAGACGAAGGCTCTGGGCCAGTCGGCTGCGCCTGCTGGCCAGGTTTCGGGCCCCACTCCGGCTGCCGAGGTGAAGACCGCGCTGGCTGGTTTCGTGAGCGATATCAATCAGTTTCACGAAGACATTTCCACCAAAATTCAACAACAGGAAGAGCGACTGACCATGCTGGATCGCAAATCTAACACCATCGCGGGACGCCCGCATCTTGCCGCGGCTGCCGATCTGGAAGCCCCGCATCAGAAAGCTTTCGAGGCCTATGTCCGTTCGGGCGACGATGACGCGCTGCGTGGCATCGATCTGGAAGGCAAGGCCATGTCCTCGGCCGTGGCGGCTGACGGCGGCTATCTGGTTGACCCGGTGACCGCTGACACCATCAAGGGCGTGCTGAACAACGCCGCTTCGCTGCGTTCGGTTGCCAATGTGGTGAACGTGGAAGGCACTGCCTATGACGTGCTGATCGACCAGGGTGATCTGGTCACCGGTTGGGCGTCGGAAACTGGTTCGGCCGCTGAAACCGGCACCCCGCAGATCGACCGCATCTCGATCCCGCTTCACGAGCTGTCGGCCCTGCCGAAGGTTTCGCAGCGCCTGCTGGATGACAGCGCCTTTGACATCGAAGGTTGGCTGGCTGGCCGCATCGCCGACAAGTTCTCGCGTGCGGAAAGCGGTGCGTTCATTAACGGTGACGGCGTTGAGAAGCCAGTGGGCATTCTGAACCACACCGCTGTGGACAATGGCAGCTGGACCTGGGGCAATCTGGGTTATGTTGCCACCGGCGAGGCCGGCGGTTTTGACGCTGCCAACCCGGGCGATGCGATTTTCGACCTGATCTATGCGCTGGGTGCGGACTATCGTGCCAATGCGGTCTTCGTGATGAACTCGAAAACTGTGGGTGCTGTGCGCAAGCTGAAGGACGCCGATGGCCGCTTCCTGTGGTCGGATGCGACCGTGGCTGGCGAACCGGCCCGTCTGATCGGCTATCCCGTTCTGATCGTCGAAGACATGCCCGATATCGGTGCTGACAGCATGTCGATCGCCTTTGGTGATTTCGCTGCCGGTTACACTATCGCGGAACGTCCCGACACGCGCATCCTGCGTGATCCGTTCTCGGCCAAGCCGCATGTCTTGTTCTATGCCACCAAGCGCGTAGGCGGTGACGTCAGCGACTTTGCTGCGATCAAACTGCTGAAGTTCTCGGTCTCGTAAGGACCGGACCTGATCCCGTGGTGACCTTCGGGCCATCACGGGGCAGGGCGCGCGCCGACCACTCCCGTGTTGTCTAGCTGCTCCCCCTCCGTCCGAGCAATACGGACGGTGCGCGCCCACCCTTTCCCACATGACGTGAGGGGCCCGAATTTCGGAGATGATCCATGATGTTAGTCGAGCAGACCACAGTGCCGGGTACGGCCCTTCCGGTCGCCCAATTCAAGGACCACCTGCGGCTGGGGACCGGGTTTGCCGATGATGGGGTGCAGGATCAGGTGCTGGAAACCTACCTTCGGGCCGCAATGGCCGCGATCGAGGCCCGCACCGGCAAGATCCTTCTGTCGCGCGAATTTACCTGGACCCTGACCGCTTGGCGCGATCTGGCGTCGCAAGCCCTGCCGGTGGCACCCGTCACGCAGGTTCTGAGCCTTGAGATCCATGACCGTCTGGGCGGGACCGAGGTGATCGCCCCCACCCGCTATGGGTTGGAGCCGGATATGCACCGCCCCCGCCTTGTGTCGACCGGGCTGTGTTTGCCCGCCATTCCCGTGGGTGGTCAGGCCGTGATTGGCTTTGAGGCTGGTTTTGGAGCCACCTGGGGCGATCTTCCTGCTGATCTGGCGCACGCCGTCATGCTGCTGGCCGCGAGTTACTATGAGAACCGTGCGGATGGCGCCATGACCGGGCAGGGTGAACTGCCTGCGGCGATTGCCATGCTCTTGCAGCGCTATCGTACTGTGCGCCTTTTTGGTGGTGGAGGGGCAGTATGAAACGCCCTGTCCTGAACCGCAAGCTGTCGCTGGAAGAGCCCGTGCGTGCGCCTGATGGCGCGGGGGGCTTCTCCCAAAGCTGGCAGGCGCTTGGCACCCTCTGGGCCGAGGTCAAGCCCGGCTCGGGGCGTGAACGTGCCGCGGGCATGGCCACCGTGTCGTCGATTGCCTTTCGCATCACGGTGCGCGCGGCCCCGGACGGTGCACCGTCGCGCCCAAAGCCGGATCAGCGCTTTCGCGATGGCTCGCGGATTTTCCGCATCCTTGCGGTGACCGAGGCCGACGCGGGCGCGCATTACCTGACCTGCTTTGCACAAGAGGAGGTCTCGGCATGAGCTATGGCGTTTCTGCGGCTTTGCAACAGGCCATTTACCAGCGCCTCGCGGCGGACAGCACGCTGTCCAGTTTGGTGCCCGGTGCGATCTATGACGCGGTGCCTGCGGGCATCATCACCGGCACATATGTCAGCCTTGGGCCTGAAGACGTGCGCGAACGGTCAGACATGACCGGGCAGGGCGCGCTGCACGAGGTCACGATCAGCGTGGTCACGGATGCTGCGGGCTTTCAGGCCGCCAAAGAGGTCGCCGCGGCGGTCAGCGACACGCTGGTGGATGCCAGCCTGATCCTTGCACGTGGCCGGCTTGTGTATCTGAACTTTCATCGTGCGCGGGCGCGGCGGGTTGAAGACGCGGATGTACGCCGCATCGACCTGATCTTCCGCGCACGTGTCGAAGACAACTAAACATTTCAAAACGGAGTGATCCTATGGCTGCGCAAAACGGCAAAGACCTTCTGATCAAGCTCGACATGACTGACACCGGCGTGTTCGAGACTATTGCGGGCCTTCGGGCCACGCGCCTGAGCTTCAACGCGGAAAGCGTGGATGTGACCAGCCTGGAAAGCACGGGCGGTTGGCGCGAACTTCTGGGTGGCGCGGGTGTGAAATCGGCGTCGATCTCGGGTTCGGGTGTGTTCAAGGATGCCTCGACCGATGAACGGGCACGTCAGATCTTTTTCGACAATGAAGTGCCGAATTTTCAGGTCATTGTACCAGATTTCGGTGTGGTCGAAGGCCCGTTCATGATCACCTCGATCGAATATGCGGGCTCGCATAACGGCGAGGCGACATATGAGCTGTCGATGGCTTCGGCCGGCGAACTGACCTTTACGGCGCTGTGATCATGACCAACCGGTGGACGGGCGAAGTGGCGCTGGTGATCGATGGCACATCCCATGTGCTGAAACTGACATTGGGGGCGTTGGCCGAGCTGGAAGAGCAGCTGGGCGAAGCCTCGATTGTGTCCTTGGCCGAGCGGTTTGAACATGGTCAGTTTTCCAGCCGCGATGTGCTGGCGCTGATCGTGGCCGGACTGCGCGGTGGGGGCTGGCAAGGCACGGCAACGGATCTGCTGGCCGCCGAAATCCAAGGTGGCCCGGTCGAGGCGGCAAAGGCAGCCGGTCAACTTTTGACCCGCGCCTTTGCATTGACCCCGAACGAGGCCGCCGATGGCTGAGCCTGCCGGGTTCGACTGGCCGGGGCTGATGCGCCTTGGCCTTGGAAAACTGGGGCTGCGCCCGGATCAATTCTGGGCGCTGACCCCCATCGAATTGGCTGTGATGGCCGGGCTGGAAGGGCAACCTTCCACCTGCTTGCGATCCCGGCTGGAAGAGCTTGCACGCGCGTTCCCCGATGAACCGCGTGCCCCCACTGGAAAGGGCATGTGATGGCTGGTTTGGACAGTATCGACAGCTTTGAAGATCAGATCGACGCGCTGGAGGCCGCACTTGGCGGTGCGCAGCAGATGACGACCGGATTCATCTTTGAACTGAAGGGGATGCATTCGACGATCTCGGATCTGAGCACAGATGTGAGCAAGCTGTCCTCGGGCATCTCGTCCGGGTTGCGGCGTGCGTTCGAAGGGTTGGTCTTTGACGGCATGAAGCTGTCGGATGCGTTGAAAATGGTTGCGAAATCCATGACGGATGCGGCCTTCAACGCCGCGATCAATCCCGTCACCAACCACTTTGGCAACATCCTTGGCCAAGGGGTTGGAGCGCTCACGAACGCCTTTCTGCCCTTCGCGGATGGGGGCGCGTTCACCCAAGGGCGTGTGATGCCGTTTGCCAAGGGGGGCGTTGTCACGCAGGCGACGACCTTCCCGATGCGCGGTGGGACGGGTCTGATGGGCGAGGCCGGGCCGGAAGCGATCATGCCGCTGAGTCGCGGCTCCGATGGCCGTCTGGGCGTGCGTGCCCAGGCCGGTGGGGTGCCGATCAACATCACCATGAATATCTCGACCCCGGATGTGGAAAGCTTCCGCCGGTCGCAAAGCCAGATCGCGGCAAATGTCCAACGTGCGCTTGCGCGCGGGCAACGTTACCGCTGATCCCCTGATTTTACGACCTGAGGAGGGTTCGCCATGTCCTTTCACGAAATTCGTTTCCCGGCCAATCTGAGCTTCGGCTCGGTTGGTGGGCCTGAACGGCGCACTGAAGTCGTGACGCTGGCCAATGGGTTTGAAGAACGCAACACCCCGTGGGAGCATTCGCGCCGCCGATATGACGCGGGGATCGGCATGCGCTCGCTTGATGATGTCGAGACGCTGATTGCTTTCTTTGAAGCGCGGCGTGGGCAGTTGCATGCGTTTCGCTGGAAGGACTGGTCGGATTATAGAAGCGGGCTGCCTTCGGCGGATCCTGCCTTCACCGATCAGATCCTGGGTTGGGGTGACGGCGAGAAGACAACGTTTCAGTTGATCAAGACCTATCGGTCGGGAACGGATACCTACGAGCGTCCGATCCATAAGCCCGTCGAGGGCACCGTTAAGCTGGGGCTGAAGGGCGACCCTCAGATCGAGGGTACGCAGTACAGCGTGGATCTGACCACGGGTGTTGTCACTTTCGTCACAGCGCCGGAAGAGGGGGCCGAGGTCACGGCAGGGTTCGAATTTGACGTACCAGTACGCTTTGACACTGACCGCGTGCATACCTCGGTCGCGTCATTTCAGGCCGGTGAAGCCCCCAATGTGCCCGTTGTCGAGGTGCGTGTCTGATGGCGATCTCAACAGAATTTCAGACCCATCTGGACGAAGCGGTCACAACAATTGCACGGCTGTGGAAGGTCACGCGACGCGATGGTGTGGTGTATGGTTTCACCGATCACGATCTTGACGTGCAAATGGATGGGGTCACCTACAAGGCCGATACTGGGATGACCGCGCATGCGCTGAGCCAAACCACGGGCCTTTCGGTGGACAACACCGAGGCTTTGGGCGTCCTGTCCACCGAGGCGATCAGCGAAAAAGACATCCGGGCGGGTCGCTATGACGGGGCCGAGGTCGAAGCCTGGCTGGTCAATTGGCGTGACGTTTCTCAGCGTTTTCTGCGTTTTCGGGGAACGGTCGGAGAGTTGGCCCGCGAGGCGGGCGGTTTCCGCGCCGAGCTGAATGGATTGAGCGAAGCCATGAACCAGCCGCAGGGGCGGGCGTATCAGTCTCCGTGCTCGGCGGTGCTGGGGGATGGGAAATGCCGGTTCGATTTGGGACAGACGGGCTATTCGGTTGAACTGGATCTGGTCGGTAACGACGAAGAGACGGTGTTCCGGTTCGCGGACATGGCGCTCTATCCCGCGGACTGGTTTGTGCGCGGGCGTTTCACGGTCATCAGCGGGGACGCGGAAGGCCTAAGCGGGATCATCAAAAATGATGCCAAAGGGGACGACGGTGCGCGGACCATCGAACTGTGGGAGGCGCTTCGCGCTGAGATGCAGCCCGGAGATCGGGTGCGGCTGGAAGCGGGCTGTGACAAGCTGCCCCAGACCTGTCGCGAGAAGTTCAACAACTTCCTGAACTTTCGTGGATTTCCTGACATTCCCGGTGAAGATTGGCTGATGTCTTATCCGATCCCATCGGGTCAGAATGACGGAGGCGATGGGCGCGAGACGCTAGACATTGATGGGCTGCTGTCGGGCGACGAAAACCCGTTCTCGCCGATCTTTGGGGGTTAAAATGGGACAGAGACAGGCAGAGATTCAGCGGGAGCTGCAGGAATGGCTGGGGACGCCCTATGTGCATCAAGCCTCGCAAAAGGGGGCAGGGTGCGACTGTCTTGGGTTGGTGCGCGGGGTTTGGCGGGCCGTATTGGGGCAGGAACCGGTCGAGGTGCCGCCCTATACCGCCGACTGGTCCGAGACTGATGGGCAAGAGACCTTGTGGCAGGCGGCACAATCTCATCTGGTGTCCAAACCCCCCGAAGATCGACAACCGGGCGACATCCTGCTGTTCCGCATGCGCTCGGACGCGGTGGCCAAGCATCTTGGCTTTGTCAGCCGCATCGGGCCGGCCCCGTCGTTTATCCATGCCTATAGCGGGCATGGTGTCGTCGAAAGCCCGCTTTCGACCCCTTGGGCGCGCCGCATTGTGGCGTGTTTCGAATTTCCTGAAAGGACAAGCTGATGGCGACGATACTTCTTTCTGCCGTGGGTGCTGCGGCTGGTGCCTCGATTGGTGGCGGTGTTCTGGGGCTGTCTTCGGTGGTCATCGGCAAGGCCATTGGGGCCACGATTGGTCAAACCATCGACAACCGTATTTTGGGCGCTGGCTCTGACCCGATCGAAACGGGGCGCGTGGACCGGCTGCGTATGAGCGGCGCGTCCGAAGGGACCCCGATTCCGATGATCTATGGGCGGGCGCGTTTGGGCGGGCAGGTGATCTGGTCCACCCGTTTCAAGGAAAACACCACCACAACCGGGGGGGGCAAGGGGCTGGTCAAACCGCCAGAGCCTGAAGTCACGACCTATAGCTATTCAATCAGCTTGGCCGTCGCGCTGTGCGAGGGTGAAATCACGCGTGTTGGCCGGATCTGGGCTGATGGCAACGAAATCGAGAAAAGCGACCTGACCATCCGTGTCTACAAAGGCACCGAGGACCAGTTGCCCGATCCCAAGATCGAAGCCGTCAAGGGTGCGGGGAAGGCACCGGCCTATCGCGGGATTGCTTATGTGGTGATCGAGGATCTAGACGTCACGCCCTTTGGTAACCGCGTGCCGCAGTTCAGTTTCGAGGTCTTCCGCCCTGAACAGCCCGGTCAGGACAAAGAGGTCGCGCGCGGCACGCAGGCCGTGGCATTGATCCCGGGGACGGGTGAATACGCAATGGCGACCACCAAGGTGCATTACGACGCAGGTCCGGGCGTCAGTGGCGGATCGAACCAAAACAGTCCCTCGGGCAAGACGGATTTTGTCACGTCGTTTCAGCAGCTGCGGGATGAACTGCCCAACTGTAAGAACTCGGCTTTGGTCGTGTCGTGGTTTGGCAATGACCTGCGCTGTGGATCGTGTCAGATCCAGCCGCGGGTCGAGCAACAAGACATGGATGGCAAGCCCATGCCGTGGACCGTCAGTGGTGTCGCACGTGCTCAGGCTGGGCTGGTGCCACGTGACGAAGACGACCGCCCGGTTTATGGCGGGACGCCCTCGGATCAGGCGGTGAAAGAAGCCATCGCCCATGCGTCGCAGAATGATCACAAAACCACCTTCTATCCGTTCATTCTGATGGAGCAGATGGAGGGCAACACGCTGTTTGATCCTTGGTCGGCTCAGATCGGGCAGCCCGCTTTGCCGTGGCGTGGCCGGATTACCACCGTGCTTGCTCCGCATCATCCCGGATCGCCTGATGGGACGACGGGGGCCGTGTCGCAGGTGAATGCGTTCTTTGGCACCGCGCAGCCTGGCGATTTCACCGTGACAGACGATGGGGTGGACTATACCGGCCCGGTTGAGTTCTCGTATCGCCGCTTCATTCTGCACTATGCGCATCTCTGTGCCTCTGCCGGGGGCGTGGATGCCTTCCTGATCGGGTCAGAGCTGCGCAGCCTGACCCAGATCCGTGGGCCGGGGAACAGCTTCCCGGTGGTCGAACAGCTGATCCAGTTGGCGGAAGATGTGCGCGGGATTCTTGGGGCCGAGACCAAGATCTCTTACGCCGCCGATTGGTCGGAGTATTTCGGCTATCAGCCGCAGGACGGGACGGGGGACGTGTTCTTCCACCTCGACCCGCTGTGGAGCCATGACGAGATCGATTTTATCGGCATCGACAATTACATGCCCCTGTCCGATTGGCGTGATGGATTGGACCATGTGGATGCGGCCTATGAGGCGATCTATAACCTCGACTATCTCAAGGCCAACATCGAAGGCGGCGAGGGGTTTGATTGGTACTATAAAACCCCCGAGGCGCGCGATTTACAGATCCGCACCCCGATCACAGATGGCGCACATGGCGAGGACTGGGTCTATCGCTATAAAGATCTGCGCAGTTGGTGGGAGAAGTCGCACCACAACCGCGTCGACGGCGTGCGCGATCCGATCCCGACCGATTGGCTGCCCGGATCGAAGCCGTTCTGGTTTACGGAAATCGGATGTGCCGCAATCGACAAGGGCACCAACCAGCCCAATAAGTTTCTGGACCCCAAAAGCTCGGAAAGTTCGCTGCCGCGCTATTCGAATGGTCGCAGGGATGATCTGATGCAAGCGCAATACTTGCGTGCCATTTACGAGTACTGGGGCGACGGGGCCAACAATCCGCATCACAGTGCCACCGGCGTTCAGATGCTGGATATGAGCCGCGCCCATGTCTGGGCATGGGACACAAGGCCGTTCCCGCATTTCCCCAATCGGAAGGGGCTGTGGAGCGATGGGGCGAACTATGAACGCGGGCATTGGCTGAACGGACGTGCGTCGTCGCGGTCGTTGGCCTCGGTGGTGAGCGAAATCTGCGAGCGTTCTGGAGTGACGCGCTATGATGTGTCCAAGCTTTATGGTTTGGTGCGTGGCTATGTGGTGGACCAGATCAGTGGGGCGCGGGCAGCGCTCCAGCCGCTCATGCTGGCCTATGGGTTTGAAGTTTCGGAACGCGAAGGGGTTCTGATCTTTGCATCACGTACAGGGCGGCCTGACCACATCTTGGACCCCGAGAAGATAGCGCTGTCACCTGAACGCGACACCACCCTTGAACGCATCCGTGCGCCCGAGGCTGAGATCGCCGGACGTGTCCGTTTGAACTATATTGAAAGCGGTGGGGACTATGACATCCGTGCGGTCGAGGCGATCTTCCCGGATGAAACCAGCTATACGGTCTCGACCTCGGAGATCCCGCTGATCCTGACCCGCGCCGAGGCGCGTGCCATCACCGAACGCTGGCTCTCCGAGGCTCGCGTGGCGCGGGATAGCGCCAGCTTTGCGCTGCCGCCGTCGGAACTGTCCAAAGGGGCAGGGGATGTGCTGAAACTGGAAACCGACGCCGGGACCGAGCATTTCCGTGTGGACCATGTCGAGCACGCAGGTGTGCAGAACATCCGCGCTGTACGGGTCGAGCCGGGCTTGTTTCTGCCGTCGGATAACGTCGAACCCGCTTCTGCGGTGAAACCTTATATTCCTGCCGGGCCGGTTTTTCCGATCTTCATGGATTTGCCCCTGCTGACGGGCGAAGAAGTGCCCCATGCACCGCATATCGCCGTTACGGCCGAGCCGTGGCCGGGTAACATTGCGGTCTACCGCTCGGCCAGCGACAATGGCTATCTACGGATTGACAGCGTGACGGCACGGTCGATCATCGGGGTCACCGAAACCGAACTGCTTGCCGCGCCTACGGGTATGCTGGACCGCGGACCTGCTTTGCGCGTGAAACTCTCCTCGTCCGACACGCTGTTCTCGGTGTCCACGGATGATCTGCTGAATGGGGCGAATGTGCTGGCGATTGGGGATGGAACACCAGAGAACTGGGAGATCCTGCAGTTCGCGACGGCAGACCTTGTGGGCGAGCAGACCTATGACCTTGGCCTGCGTTTGCGCGGGCAGCAGGGAACGGATGCAACCATGGCGTCCTCGTGGCCCATTGGCAGCTACGTGGTCATTCTTGATGGTAAGCAGACTCAAGTTCCGTTGGCGTCGTCGGCGCTTGGATTGAACCGCCACTATCGCATTGGCCCGGTACGCAAAGCCTATACGGATGATAGCTATGTGCACATCGTGCAGGGCTTCAACGGCATTGGCCTGCGCCCCTATCGGCCCGTGCATCTGACCGCGCGAGATGAGGGCGGGGATCACCAGTTCGGCTGGATCCGCCGCACACGGATTGACGGGGATCCGTGGGGCGAGACCGAGGTGCCGCTGGGCGAAGTTGATGAACGTTATCGTCTGCGGATACGAGACGGAGCCACCGTTCTGCGAGAGGTGGACGTCACCGGCCCAAGTTGGTCCTATGACGCCGCGCAGCGCAGTGCCGATATGGCGCCCAGCACCTATACGCTCGACGTGGCACAGATATCCGAGCGGTTTGGGCCGGGGCCATATGCGCAGTTGCAGGTGACGCTCTAAATGCGGCCGGTACTGCCCGGTGATGCAATGGCCGCGGCCTGTGCGCTTCTGGCGCTTGGGCCGCGTAGGCGGCCCGGTGCAATGCTTGCGATGCTTCAACGTGCCGATGCTGCGGATCGATATCGTCGGGCGCTGGGCCGGGTGCATCCGCGCTGGGGAAATGGCAGTTTGGGATCGGTCGCCATGTCTCTGCCGCGACAGGCCGAACCCTTCCACGATGATCCCGAGTTTCTGGACTGCCTTCTGACGGTCTATGCGGCCCTGAAAGCGCGCCATAAGCGCCTTACCCGGCGGCGCAGCTAACACATTTCGGGGCGGTGGGGTCCAGATCCAACCGCCCCTTCGCGATCTCTTCTCCGCAATCCTCGCAATACCCGAACTCGTCGTCGTCAATCCGAGCCAAGGCCGCAATGATCCTGTGGCGCTGGGCAGTGCGGCGGGTCTGTGTGGCTTTAGCCATCGCCTGATTTTGCAGCGCATCCATCCGCGACAACCGCCCGACCGCCTGTTGATCCAGCGTCACCACCTTCTGTCCCTCAGCCCCACGCGCATCATCACGGTCCAGCTCGTCCAACTCGGACAGCAATCGTGCTTTGAATTTGGCAAGGTCATCTGGGGTCACGATTATTTCAGGCGCTTTCCGGCTTTGCTTTTTTGAAATTCAAGCCTATCTGGTGTATCCTAAGCGTGCAACGCAGGAGACATCATGGCCGAGAAACGCGCAATCCTTACCCGGATTGATCCGGTTTGGGATCGGATCACCGACGAAGCCAAGCAAGCTATCGCCGAAGAACCGCTTCTGGGCGGTCTGATTGGTGCCTGTGTGCTGCATCACAAAACGCTGGAAAAGGCGCTGTCCTATCGCTTTGCCGCCAAGCTTAGCTCGAACGAGATGAGCATGGTGCTGCTGCGTGAAATTGCGGACGAAGCCTATGACAGCTGCGCCGAACTGGCCGAGGCGGCGCGCGCCGACATCACGGCCGTTCTGGATCGCGACCCGGCCTGCCACCGCATGTTGCAGCCGGTCCTGTACTTCAAGGGCTTCCAGGCGATGCAGGCCTATCGTCTGGCGCATTACCTGTGGAAGGAAGGGCGCAAGGATCTGTCCTATTTCATCCAGATGCGCTGCTCCGAGGTCTATGGCATCGACATCCACCCCGGCGCGCGGATTGGCCGTGGCATCATGATCGACCACGCGCACTCCATCGTGATCGGTGAAACCGCTGTGGTGGGCGACAATGTCTCGATGCTGCACTCGGTCACGCTGGGCGGGACCGGCAAGGAAGACGAGGATCGCCACCCCAAAATCGGCGACGGCGTGCTGATCGGGGCCGGCGCCAAGGTTCTGGGCAACATCAAGGTCGGGGATTGCTCGCGCATCGCGGCGGGCTCGGTCGTGTTGGAAGAAATTCCCTGCAACGTCACCGTGGCAGGCGTGCCCGCCAAGATCGTGGGCGAGGCTGGATGTGACTGCCCGTCGGTCGAAATGGACCAGACACTTATCCAATAAGTAGATCTGCGCCGGTTGCCGTGCAGGCGATCGGCGGATTTCCGCAAATTTGCGCTAAATCAATGTAAAGCTTCAGAAGTTTCATCTAAAGAAGCCCAGTGATAACCTGGGAGACCCCGAAGATGAAGCAAATCTGGCTTGCCACCGTGGTGGCGTTTTCTGCAGTGTTTTTGGTAGCAGTGGCCGGTTAATCGTTGTGAAGACGACCTGAACCACGGGTCCAATCAGCACAGCACTCAGAGGCAGAAAAGAAAGACCGCACAGACGGTCAAAAGACAAAAAGGGCGACGCATCTGCGCCGCCCTTTTGTGTGTCTGGGGGATTAGGCCGACAGCTGGTCGAAGGCTTCCATGGCGCGTGCGCCATACATATAGCCGGGGCCACCGCCCATCAGGATCGCAACAGCCACGGTCTCGGCCATTTCTTCGCGGGTCACACCTGCTTTGATGGCCGCACGGACGTGGAAGCCGATGCAGTCGTTGCACTGTTTGGCGATGCCGATGGCAATGCACTGCAGCTCTTTGTCTTTGACCGACAGCGCACCGTCTACCAACGCGGCCTTGTGCATGGTGCGGAAGCCATTGGCACCGTCTGCGTGCGCGGCTGCAAAGGATTTTGTGTTCTTGGTGGTGTCGTCCAGCAGGGCTTTGAAGTCCATGAAGTCTCTCCGAAATTGACTGTTCGGAAAAGCAAATGGCCCAAGGCGAGCTGTCCCGCCTTGAGCCATGTCAATAAATTCGCGATTGCGAATGCTTATGCCAGCATCGACATCGGGTTTTCCAGATTGTCGACGATGGCTTGCAGCAGGTTCGCCCCAACGGCCCCGTCAATCACGCGGTGATCGACCGACATGGTGACGCTCATCACCGTCGCGACGGTCAGTTCACCATCTGCGCCCACAATGGGTTTCTTCACGCCCGCGCCGACGGCCAGAATGCCCGCATGCGGCGGGTTCACGATGGCGTCGAAATTATCGATGCCAAACATACCCAGGTTCGAGATTGCGAAGCTGCCGCCCTGATACTCGGTCGGGGCCAGCTTGCGCTCACGGGCGCGCGACGCCAGATCTTTCATCTGGGTCGAAAGGCTGGACAGCGACTTCTGATCCGCATCTTGCAGGACCGGCGTGAACAGACCGCCTTCGATCGCAACGGCAACTGCCACGTCCGAGGCCTTCATCTGCAGCACACGGTCGCCTGCCCAAACGGCGTTGGCTTCCGGCACGGCCTGGAGCGCGTTGGCGACCGCTTTGATGATGAAGTCGTTGACCGACAGTTTCACACCGCGCGCTTCCAGCTGTTTGTTCAACTGGCTACGGAAGGCCAGCAGCGCATCCAGCTTGATGTCGCGACGCAGATAGAAATGTGGGATGGTCTGCTTGGCTTCCGACAGGCGGGCGGCAATGGTCTTGCGCATCCCGTCGAGGCTGATTTCCTCGTACTCGCGGTCCTGATACATGGCAGCCACCATATCGGCCGAGGGGCCGGTGGGCGCCGCAGCAGCAGGTGCAGCCGCCGGAGCCGCAGCAGCGGCAGGCGCCGCTTTCGGAGCCGCAGTCGCATTTTCCACATCCGCTTTCACGATCCGACCTTTCGGGCCCGAGCCAGTGATCTGCGTCAGGTCCAAACCCTTGTCAGCTGCGATGCGACGGGCCAATGGGGACGCGAAAATGCGTGTGCCATCAGCAGCCTGCGGGGCAGGGGCTGCGGGCGCGGCAGCAGCGGGTGCCGACGCTTCCACCGCCGCAGGGGCGGCCTCAGCCTCGGCAGCAGCAGGCGCTGCGGGTGCGCTTGCGGCGATGTCGTCCGCGCTTTCACCTTCTTCCAAAAGCACAGCAATGGCAGTGTTCACTTTCACCGCTTCGGTGCCTTCGGCCACAAGGATCTTGCCGATGATACCTTCATCAACGGCTTCGAATTCCATCGTCGCCTTGTCGGTTTCGATTTCAGCAAGCAGGTCACCCGACGCGACCTCGTCACCTTCTTTGACCAGCCATTTTGCCAGCGTGCCTTCCTCCATCGTGGGGGACAGGGCGGGCATCAGAATTTCGGTTGCCATGTCTCGGTCTCCTTAACGATAGGTCACGGCTTTGGCGGCTTCGACCACCTCGGCGGTGGTCACAAGTGCCAGCTTTTCAAGGTTGGCTGCGTAGGGCATCGGAACATCCTTGCCCGTCAGGTTGATCACCGGCGCGTCCAGGTAATCGAACGCGCGTTCCATGATCTGCGCGGTGATGTGGTTGCCAATCGATGCGACCGGCCAGCCTTCTTCCACCGTGATGCAGCGGTTGGTTTTCTGGACCGAGCGGATCACCGTGTCGTAATCAATCGGGCGCAGGGTGCGCAGGTCGATCACTTCGGCCGAGATACCCTCTTCCGCCAGCTTATCAGCCGCTTCCAGCGCGTATTTCATGCCGATGCCGAAGCTGACGATGGTCACATCCGAGCCTTCACGCCAGATGCGCGCCTTGCCGAACGGGATGGCGTAGTCGTCCATCACCGGCACGTCGAAGCTTTGACCGTAGAGCAGCTCGTTTTCCAGGAACACAACGGGGTTCTGCTCGCGGATCGCGGTTTTCATCAGGCCTTTTGCATCCGTTGCCGAATACGGCATCGCCACATAAAGACCGGGGATCTGCGCGTACCACGCGGCGTAATCCTGCGAGTGCTGCGCACCCACGCGGGCAGCGGCACCGTTCGGGCCACGGAAGACGATCGGGCAGGACATCTGACCGCCCGACATATAGCGGGTCTTGGCGGCGGTGTTGATGATGTGGTCGATCGCCTGCATGGCGAAGTTGAAGGTCATGAACTCGACAATCGGTTTCAGACCGCCAAACGCCGCACCCGTTGCCAGACCGGCAAAGCCGTGCTCGGTGATCGGGGTGTCGATCACGCGCTTGGCGCCGAATTCGTCCAGCAGACCTTGGCTGACCTTATAGGCACCTTGGTATTCCGCGACCTCTTCCCCCATCAGGAAGACGGTGTCGTCGGCGCGCATCTCTTCCGCCATCGCGTCGCGCAAGGCTTCGCGCACCGTGGTCGAGCGCATTTCGGTGCCTTCCGGGATTTCCGGGTCGGACAGGTCTTCCGAGGTGATCGGTTGCGCAGCAACCGGGGCGGCTGCCGGCGCAGCAGCAGCAGGGGCTTCCGCTGCCGGGGCAGGGGCCGACGCGACGTCGTCTGCGCTTTCGCCTTCTTCGATCAGAACGGCGATGGGGGTGTTCACCTTCACGCCTTCAGTGCCTTCTGCGATCAGGATCTTGCCGATGATGCCTTCATCAACAGCTTCGAATTCCATCGTCGCTTTGTCGGTTTCGATCTCGGCAAGGATGTCGCCCGATGCGACTTCGTCACCTTCTTTGACCAGCCATTTTGCCAGCGTGCCTTCCTCCATCGTGGGGGACAGGGCGGGCATCAATACTTCAGTAGCCATATCGTGTTCTCCTCTGTCCTAGGCTTAGGCGTAAATATCGGTCCACAGCTCCTCGAGCGCGGGCTCGGGGCTGGTTTTCGAGAATTCGGCGGCGTCATTCACGACGGCCTTGATCTCTTTATCGATGGCCTTCAGGTCATCCTCGGACGCATGTTTACCCTGCAGCAGAAGCTCGCGCACATGTTCGATGGCGTCGCGTTCTTCGCGGACTTTCTGAACCTCTTCGCGGGTGCGGTACTTGGCCGGGTCCGACATCGAGTGGCCGCGGTAGCGATAGGTTTTCATTTCCAGAATGTAAGGGCCTTTGCCCGAGCGGCAGTGCGCGGTCGCGCGCTCGCCGGCTTCCTTCACGGCCATGACGTCCATGCCGTCCACCGCTTCGCCGGGGATGCCGAAAGCTTCGCCGCGGGTATAGATGTCGGGGGTGGAGCTTGCCCGCTGCAGCGAGGTGCCCATGGCGTAGTGGTTGTTTTCGATCACATAGATCACCGGAAGCTGCCACAGCGAGGCCATGTTGAAGCTTTCATAGACCTGACCTTGGTTGGCCGCACCGTCACCGAAATAGGCAAAGGTTACGCCGCCATTGTCCAGATACTTATCTGCGAAAGCCAGACCGGTGCCAATCGGCACCTGTGCGCCAACGATGCCGTGGCCGCCGTAAAAGTGCTTCTCTTTCGAGAACATGTGCATCGAGCCGCCTTTGCCGCGCGAATAGCCGCCTTCGCGGCCGGTCAGCTCGGCCATGACGCCTTTCGGGTCCATGCCGCAGGCCAGCATGTGGCCGTGGTCGCGATAGGATGTCAGGCGCTTGTCGCCTTCTTTCGCGGCGGCTTCCAGGCCGACAACAACGGCCTCCTGACCGATGTACAAGTGGCAGAAGCCACCGATCAGGCCCATCCCATACAGCTGGCCCGACTTTTCTTCGAATCGACGGATCAGAAGCATCTCGCGATAGTATTCGAGAAGCTCTTCTTTAGATGTGTTTGATTTTGCGGTCTTTTTCGGAGCGCTTTTCCGAGCTGCCATGCGGCGTCCTCCTCCTGGCGTCATCTGGCTTAGAGTAATAGTTTAGTGTTAAACTATCTTATACAGACTTCATCCTCACCGGTCGACAAAAACTTGCAGAACCTTGCGCGGGGCAGGGTTGCGCCAGACGCAAGGCTTGCGCTTCTATAAGATTACAAAGGGAAAATCGCGCGCTGTTTAGCGCAGAACGACCTCGTCCGCGCGCACAACACCCAGCACATTGCGGGCTTGTTCGTCCAGAAGATCCAGATCCAGATAGTCGTCGGACAGGCGTTTGGTGCGATTGCGAAGATCAGCGATCTGAGCCGAGAGCGCATCACGCTCTTTCAAAAGCGCTTGCGTCTCGGCCTCGATCTGTACGCGCCGGAACAATCCATAGTCGCCCTGCACACTGGCAAACGTGAAGTAAAGGCCAAGGCCAACGGCCCCGACAAAGTAGATTACTCCACCAATTCCAGTCTGTGCGCGAGGTGCGCCCATAGGTCTCCTGCCTGTATGTACTGCCTCTTGCCCACCTCTTTTCGGGCGGTGCAAGAAGACTATGCCATAGGTGATTCGGCTTGTGAATCCCAAAAACGAATCGGTTGGAAAGTTTTTTCGGGCGTCAAAGAAAAACGGCCCGCAAAGCTGCGAGCCGTTTCAAAATGCAATCAAAGCAGGGGCTTATCCGGCGATGGAGGCCTGATAGATGCTGTCGATGGTATCCGCGATGGTGCCGTTGAATTCGTCATCCGATTGGCCCGCCGACAGGCCTTCGGTCAACGCACGCGAGAAGCTGGCGATCATGCCAGTGTTCTGCGACAGGCGCGTGTTGGCTTCTTCGCGTGAATAGCCACCCGACAGGGCCACAACCGACGCCACGCGCGGGTGGTTCACCAGCGATTTATAGTGGTTGGCGGTTTCCGGCAGGGTCAGTTTCAGCATGACGGTCTGGTCATCCGACAGTGCGTCCAGCTGGGCGGTCAGCTCGGCCAGCAGGATGTCTTCCGCCGCTGCCTTATCTGCGATCGAGATCGTGACCTCGGGCTCGATGATCGGCACCAACCCGTGACCGATGATCTGCTTGCCGACTTCAAACTGCTGGGCGACGACGGCTTTGATGCCGTCCGTGTTGGCCGCATTGATGACCGAGCGCATTTTGGTGCCGAATACGCCTGCTTTCACAGCGCGTTCGCACAGAGCGTCCAGTTCCGGCATCGGCTTCATTACTTGTACGCCGTTCTCTTCATCGGCAAGGCCCTTGTCCACTTTCAGGAAAGGCACCACGCCGCGCTCGTCCCACATATAGGTGGCGGTCGGCTTGCCGTCGATCTGACGGTCCATGGTCATCTCGAACAGAATCGCGCCGATCACTTTCTCTCCGGTAAAGGCGGGCGCCTGCGCAATACGCGAGCGCATGGCGTGGATCAGGTCATACATCTCGGCATCGCCCGAGTATGCATCTTCTTCGATGCCATAAAGGCGCAAAGCTTTCGGGGTCGATCCGCCCGACTGGTCCAGTGCTGCGATGAAGCCCTGACCGGCTTTGATCTTGTCCATTTGTGCTTGGTTCGGCATGTCGATCCCACGTGTGAATAAAGGTCTGAATTACCCCGTTCATAGGCGAGGGCGCGCGGGCATGCAATTCTGCTGGCGCTAACAAATGCACGTAGCAAGGGGTGAGGGGCAAGGTTGGATGAAACGGATATGGGCCTTGCCCCTCGGCAACGGGCGCGAAGGGAACTTGGACGGCGCAGGGGAACTCTGGCCGACACGCGCCGGTGCGTTCGCGATTACGCGGGTTACTTGGTCAGGATCAGCTTTCCGGCGCGGGTGATGGTCAGCGTATAAATCATGTCGTTCAGCACGATGCGGGCAGTCTTGCCGCTTTGCGTCAGATCCAACGCATCATGTTCGGGCGGAGCGGTCCGCAAGGCGGTTTCAAATGCGGCGCTGGTGATGGGGGCGGTCATGTGCGGTCTCCTTCAAGGATGGCGTCGATCCACGCGGCCAGAGCTTTCAAACCGTGGACAAAGGGGATGGGGTTCGGAATGTCGGTGCGGGCGGTTAGCTGCCCGCGGTGAAAGTCAGTCATATGTCGCGCTCCTGATGATATGGGGCTGGTGCCCCTCAGGCCTCCGGCTGATCGCAGTGGGTGCGACTGGCTGATAAATAATACTTATAAAAATAGTCAGGTATTAGTCAAGCGGGAAATACGCAACAAAAAACGCCCCGCGCATTTCTGCGTAGGGCATTGAAAGAATGATATTTTCGGGGATTGGCTTAGCCCAAAGCGGCGACGCCGGGCAGGGTCTTGCCTTCCATCCATTCCAAAAACGCACCACCAGCGGTTGAGATATAGGTGAAGCGTTCGGCAGCACCCGCCTTGTTCAACGCGGCCACAGTGTCCCCGCCACCCGCGACCGAGGTCAGGTTGCCCGCTTCTGATAGCTCAGCCGCTTTCAGGGCGGCTGCGTTGGTGGCGGCGTCAAACGGCTCGATCTCGAACGCGCCAAGGGGGCCGTTCCAGATCAGCGTGTTGGCGTGTTCGAAGACGTCCGAGATCTTGGCAACCGCTGCGGGGCCTGCGTCCAGGATCATCGCATCCGATGGGCAGGCGTCGGCGGCGACGGTTTCATTGGCGGCGTTGGCGGCGAATTCGCGGGCGACGACAACATCCGATGGCAGAATAATCTCGCAGCCAGCTTCTTGCGCTTTGCTCAGGATCTCTAGCGCCGTGTCGGTCATGTCATGCTCGGCCAGAGATTTTCCCACATCGATGCCTTGTGCCGCAAGGAAGGTGTTGGCCATGCCGCCACCGATCACCAGATGATCCACCTTCGCAACCAGATTGCCCAACAGATCCAGCTTGGTCGAGACCTTGGCGCCGCCAACCACGGCAACCACCGGACGTACCGGCTCGCCCAGAGCGGCCTCAAGCGCCGACAGTTCGGCCTGCATCAGGCGACCGGCGCAAGAGGGCAGAAGGCGGGCAACGCCCTCGGTCGAGCCGTGGGCGCGGTGGGCGGCCGAAAACGCGTCATTGCAATAGATATCGCCCAAAGCGGCCAGAGCGGCGGCAAAGGCGGGGTCATTCTTGGTTTCCGCCGCGTGATAGCGGGTGTTTTCCAGCAGCAGAACCTCGCCCGCCTCAAGTGCGGCAACGGCTTGTTTGGCAGGCCCGCCAATACAGTCCTCGGCAAACTTCACCGGGCTTCCAAGGGCGGCTTCAAGGGCAGGGCGCACGACAGACAGGCTCATATCCGCCACGCGTTCGCCTTTGGGGCGGCCAAAGTGGGCCAGTAGAACCGGCTTGCCGCCAGCGGCCAGAATATCGCGGATGGTAGGCAGGATGCGCTGGATGCGGGTGTCGTCGGTCACCACGCCATCTTTCACCGGCACGTTGATGTCTACACGGGTCAGAACGGTTTTGCCGTTCAGGTCCATCTCGTCGAGTGTTTTCCAGGCCATCGGTCCCTCCATTAGGTGTCGGGCGTGTTGCACACCAAAAGCACGCGCGGGTCAACAGGCGTGGCGAAAAGAAGCCCGTCTGCCCTTCCATCTTTTCGCCCGCGTGCTTAGTTTGGCGCCAACGAAACACATAATCTTAGAAGGAGGCCCCGATGGCCGAATATAAAGATCCCGAAAACACCATCCTGATGGAGCTGAAAGACGGCACCGTGGTGATCGAACTGCTGCCCGACGTGGCCCCCAAGCACACCGAGCGCATGAAAGAACTGGCCCGCGCGGGCGAATATGACGGCGTAGTCTTCCACCGCGTGATCGACGGCTTCATGGCCCAGACCGGCGACGTAAAGAACGGCAAAGACGCGACCATGCTGCGCTACGCAGGCACCGGTGGGTCGGACCTGCCGGATCTGCCGGCTGAGTTCTCGAAACTGCCGCACGACCGTGGCACGCTGGGCGCTGCCCGTTCGCAGAACCCGAACTCGGCCAACAGCCAGTTCTTCATCAACTTCAAAGACAACCACTTCCTGAATGGTCAGTACACGGTTTATGGCCGCGTGACCTCGGGCATGGAGCATGTCGACGCCATCACCCGTGGCGAGCCGCCTGCAAGCCCGGACATGATGGTTTCGGTCAAGGTCGCTGCAGATGTCTGACGACAGCTATACTTCGCGCGAGCGTCGCACCTTCTGGGCCGCGTTTCTGGCAGGCGTGGCGCTTGTGGTCGGCTATGCGGTCTATACTTTATGGCCGCAAAACTTTGAGCCGAACGCCGCAATCGCGCAAAGTGACTTCCCCAAGGTCGAGATCACCGTCGCCGGCGAAGCCAATGGCGTGATCGAGATCACCTTGCGCCCCGATCTGGCCCCTGAACATGTCGAGCGGATCATCACTCTGGCCAATGAAGGCACCTATGACAACGTGGTCTTCCACCGTGTCATCGATGGCTTCATGGCACAGACTGGTGATGTTGAGTTTGGCAAGGCCGACGGCAATGGAGGCCGCGCAGGCATGGGCGGATCGTCCTACCCGGACCTGAAGGCCGAATTCACGGACGAGCCTTATCTGGCTGGCACCGTGGGCATGGCCCGCTCGCAAAGCCCGAACTCGGCCAACAGCCAGTTCTTCATCATGTTCGCCCCTGGCGATTTCCTGAACGGGAAATACACTGTGGTGGGCAATGTGACCGGCGGCTTTGACGTGGTGCAGGCGATCAAGCGCGGCGAAGGCCCGAACGGGTCCGTGCTGGGTAAGCCCGACGTCATGACCTCGATGCGCGTGGTCGAATAACTTCGCGCACGAATGCTCAAACCCTCGTGAGGGGGGCTATGGGGCCGCTTCTTTCTCTGTCAGGCTGGGTCTGTCCGAGAAAAGGAGCGGCCTTATGCGTATTCTGATGACCATGCTTGCGATCACCGTTGGGCTTTGGGCGCAGGATCTGCGCGCCAATCCGATCCAGTGGGAACGCGAGTTTCCGAAAACCGATTTCACACAATCCAATATTGGCGGCTGGAACGAAATCCTGTCGGGCGGTCCCGGTCGCGACGGCATCCCAGCGCTCTCTGACCCAGCCTTTCGCAATGCCAGCGATGAAACCCGCATCGGCCCCCGCGAACCTGTCCTGACGGTCGAGATCCAAGGCGCGACCCCGCGCGCCTATCCGCTGCGCTATCTGACATGGCATGAAATCGTGAATGACACTGTCGGCGGTGTGCCCGTTGCTGTGACCTTTTGCCCACTCTGCAATTCTGGCATGGTCTTCGACCGCCGCGTCGGCGGGCAGGAGTTGACATTCGGCGTGACGGGCAAGCTGCGTGCCTCGGACATGGTGATGTATGACCACCAGACGGAAAGCTGGTGGCAACAGGCACTGGGGGAGGGGATCGTTGGCAAACACACCGGCACCCAGCTGAAGCAATTGCCTGCCTGGATGGAAAGCTGGGCCGAGTTCGTCCGGCGCAACCCTGACGGGCTTGTCATGGACCAACCTCGCGCCAACCGCTCCTATGGCCGCAACCCCTATGCGGGATATGACAGCCGCAACCGGCCTTATGGTTTCTTCACCGGTGAACAACCTCCCCATGGCGTCCCCGCACTGGCCCGCGTCGTCCGCGTCGGCGACCGCGCTTGGCCCGTCGCGCGCCTGTCGAAAGAAGGCGAGATCACCGAGGCGGGCGTGACCATCAGTTGGACTGCAGGACAGGCCTCGGCCTTGGACACGGCGCAGATCTCAAAAGGGCGCGACGTGGGCACGATCCGCGTGCGGGATGCGCAGGGAAGGGACGTCCCGCATGATGTGCTCTTCGCCTTTGCGTTCCATGCCTTCTGGCCAGACGGGGAGTGGATGCTAGGGGGCTAGATGTCGTTCGCGATGCGTCGCGATTTCTCGACCGCCGCCTCCAGCCCATCACGGACTACACGCTCGATCCCGGCAGCTTTCATCGCCTCAAGCCCCGCTGCCGTGGTCCCGGCATAGTCGATCATCCATTGAACCTGCTGGGCAGGAGAGGGGCCACCGGCTCCTATCTCTTGCCCCGCCGCCAAGAAAAGCTGCCGCACGGCGCGCTCGGCCACATCTGCGTTTACGCCCTGATCACGCGCGAACCCGATCATAGCATCCGCAAACAGCGCGACGAACCCGGGCACTGGGCCTGCAATCGCAGTGAATACATCCAGTTGCGCCTCATCCGTCAGAGCATCCGTCTGCCCAATCGCACCGAACAGACTTTCGGCCACCGTACCATCGCCCTGCGCACCTGCACCCAACACGTAAGGGGAATAGGCCAACCGCCCAGCCGCAGCCGGGCTCGACATGGCCCGGATCACCCGGTCATGGCCCGCGATCTCGGCCATCTGGGCCAAACTCACCCCGGCCATGACGGACAGAACCAATTTACCCTTGGCCTGAAGGCGCAGCGCTGTCGCATTGGCAGGTGGGACAGACAGAAGAATGACGTCGCAAGCCGCGACCATCTCGTCAATGCCCGAAACCAACCGCACCCCGTCCGGCAGATCCCCCCGAACACCACTTCGGTTCGCCACAAGGATCTGTTCAGCAGGAAGCGCATTGGCCTGCACCAGCCCGCGAATGATCGCGCAGCCCAATTGCCCGCTGCCTCCGATCACTCCTAAAACCAAATCGCCAAGCATCGCCGCCCCCATCCTCTTGCCAGAAATACCTTGGGGTGAATGCGCGAAGCGCAGAGGGGCAACGCCCCTAACCCCTTAGCGGTTGCCGCGCCGGGTAAACTTGGCCGCATCCTCGGCCGCGCGCCGGATGGCTTTCGACTTGTTCACCGTCTCTTCATATTCGGCCTCGGCATCGCTGTCATAGACAACCCCGCCACCGGCTTGAATATACAGCTTCTCGTCCTTCACGACAGCGGTGCGCAGGGCGATACACATGTCCATATCGCCACCCGCGCTGAAATAGCCCAAGCCGCCGCCATAGACGCCACGCTTCTCGGGTTCCAACTCGTCGATGATCTCCATTGCGCGGACCTTTGGCGCGCCGGACACGGTGCCCGCGGGCATCCCCGCCATAAACGCCGACAGCGCGTCCTGATCATCGGCCAGCTCGCCCACCACGTTTGATACGATATGCATCACGTGGCTGTAGCGCTCGATGATGAACTCTTCGGTCGGGCGCACGGTGCCAATCTTGGACACTTTTCCCGTGTCGTTGCGCCCCAGATCCAACAGCATCAGATGCTCGGCCAGCTCTTTCTGGTCGGCCAGCAGATCGGCCTCCAGCGCTTTGTCTTCCTCGGGCGTCTTGCCGCGCGGACGGGTGCCTGCGATGGGGCGGATGGTGACCTCGCCATCAAATACGCGCACCAGAATTTCCGGGGACGCGCCCACGACCTGAAAGCCGCCGAAGTTGAAATAGAACATGAAGGGCGAGGGGTTAGTGCGCCGCAGGCTGCGATAAAGCGCAAAGGGCGGCAGCGGGAAGTTTTGCGTCCAGCGTTGGCTGGGCACGACCTGAAAGATGTCACCTGCGCGGATGTATTCCTTGGCCTTTTCGACCGCCGCCAGATAGTCGGGCTTGGCGAAGTTGGACACCAGCGGACCAAGCTCTTGCGCTTCGCCCAGATCGCGTGTCTCGCCCGCCGTGCCGCGATCCAGATCACGCAGCGCGTCCATCACACGCTCGGCAGCCTGCGCATAAGCAGCCTTGGCCGTCAGGCCCGAACTCACGAAGGCGGGTGAAACAAGCGTCACGTCGCCCTTCACGCCGTCCAGAACCGCCACGACCGACGGGCGCATCATCACCGCATCCGGCACGCCAAGCGGGTCGGGGTTCACGTCGGGCAGATGCTCGACCAGACGGATCATGTCATAGCCCAGATAGCCAAACAGCCCGGCCGAGGCCTGCGGCAGATCATCCGGCAGATCAATCGCGCTTTCGGCCAGAACGGCGCGGAAGGCGTCCAACGGATTGCCTGGCATGTCCTCGTAGGCCTCTGCATCAAACCGCGCCATGCGGTTTACGCGGCTTGTTTCGCCCCGGCATTCCCAGATCAGGTCCGGTTTCATGCCGACGATCGAGTATCGACCGCGCACTTCACCACCCGTGACACTTTCCAGCATAAAGCTGTCACGGCGGGCCTCGGTCAGTTTCAGCATCAGGCTGACCGGCGTGTCCAGATCCGCGGCCAAGCGCGTATAGACCACTTGGTTTTTGCCAGCATTCCAACCGGCTTCGAACTCTTTGAACGAGGGCGTAAGGGCCATGTATGTCTTCCTGGTCCGAGGTTACTGGAACTGTGCGTTCACGGCGTTGATCATCGGGCGGTTCAGTTCGATCCCCGCCTTGGTTTGAACGGCGCGCGCAAAGGCGTTCTCGATGTCGATGGCGATTTCCTGCGCGGTTTGGGCTGCGAAATTGGCCTTGATCGCGGTGGCTTCATCGCTGTTTTGGTCGACGGGTACAACCGCGTCCAGACGCACAAGGATCACACCGTCAGCCGAGGGCACGACCTGCCAGTCACCGGCGTCCATCGCGAAGACTTCGGTCAGGAAGGCGGGCGGGGTGCCTTCGACAAAGGCGTCGCGCTCTTGGCCTCCTTCAACCACTTCGGTCAGCCCGAGCGAGGCAAGGCTTTCGCCACCTTCCAGCGACGGGATCATGGCGCGGGCTTCCTCGGCCAGAAGCGCCAGACGCTTTTCTGCCTGCCAACCCGCCAACACGGCCTCGGTCACTTCGGCCTGATCCTGCACGCGCGACGGCTCCAACGCATCAACGCGCAGGGCAAAGACGCCGCCATCGGACATCAGCGTGATTTCCGGGAAATCGCCGTCAACGGCAGCGCTCGCGGCCTCGCGGAAGGCTTCATAAGCAGCAATGCCGTCCGAGGTTTCGGCCGTCCAGTCGATCTGTTCCAGCACCATGTTGTGGCTTTCGGTGATCTCTTCCAGCGTCGCGCCACCGGCCATCAGATCATCCAGCTCCGCCACCATGTCGCCCACCCGACGGCGGGCCACATCCGAGGCCAGTTCAGCGTTCAAGTCATCGCGCACGTCCTCGAACGGGGTGTTCTGGGCCACAAGGATGGCGTTCACGCGATACAGCGCCGGGCCAAGATCGCTGGGGGCAGGGCCAGCAATTCCGGTCTCAGTCAAAGCAAAGACTGCATCCCCGGCGGCACCCAGCTGGGCTTTGGTTTGGTCACCCAGATCAATGTCCGACAGGGTCAGATCACGGGCGGTAACCAAGGCTTCAAAGCTGGTGTCGCCCGCGGCAATCGCGTCAGCCGCAGCCTGCGCTTCAGCTTCGGTGCCGAAGACCAGACGTTCGACCAGACGGCGCTCGGGCTGGTTGTATTCGTCGGACCGCTCGTCATAGAGCGCCTTGATCTGTGCTTCATCCACTTCGATCTCGCTAACCAGCGACTGCGGGTCCAGCCACGCATAGGTGATCTTCTTGGTCTCGGGCAGGGTGAAGGCGGTCGGGTTCGCGTCGTAATATGCCGTCAGCTCGGCCTCGGTCGGTTCGGGCAGGTCGGTCGTCAGCTTGGACACGGGCAGCTCGGCCCAGGTGAAGTTCCGAGCCTCGCGCGCAAACGCATAGAGCGTGTCGACATAAGTGTCGTCAGCGGCAATGCCATTGGTCACGGCAGCTTGTAGGATCTGGCGGCTGACTTCCGAACGCAGGGACTGTTCAAAACCAGCGGCGGTCAGGCCCGACTGCTCCAGCGCAAAGCGATAGCTTTCGCGGTCGAACTGCCCATCCACACCGGCAAAGGCGGGAATGTCGACGATGCGTGCGCGCAGATGATCATCGCCCACCGAAATTCCAAGACGCGCGGTCTCGTCTTCCAGCGCGACAGCGGCGATCACGCGGGCCAGTACCTGCTGATCCACACCAAAGGCCTGTGCCTGCTGCATGGTCAGGCGTTGACCGGTCTGCGCCTCGAACGCGTTCAGCTCGGACTGAAGCTCGCGCGAATAGCGGCGCGCGTCGATCTCGGTGTCGCCCACCGTGCCAATCGACCGGCCTGAGCCTCCGAAATTCGTGGACCCGAACCCTACGAGTCCCACCATCACCAGACCCATCAGGATCCAACCGAAGGTACGAGAAGCCTTGCCAGTCGCCATGGACGCTTTCCTTTTCATCAGACTGTTAACGGGGTTTGTAGGCGGTTCATGACCGATTGCCAAGCCGCCCTGCGCAGGGGATTAGGGCTGAAATGCCGCCAGCCGGGACAAAGCGGTCTGAATGCCCGCCGCATCGATGTTGGCAAAGGCCACGCGCAACTGCTGCGCACCGCTTTTGTCTCCTTCTGGCGTGAACATCGTGCCGGGCAGGGCCAGCAGGCTGGCCTTGTCGACCAAAGCCTGCGCCAGCTGGTCCGAGGGCTTGTCGAACGGGTGCTGCAGATAGGCAAAATACGCTCCGCAGCCCATCAATTTCCACCCGCGTTCCGCCAAGGGCGCGAACCCGTCGCGCATCGCTTGGGCGCGGGACAGAATCTCGATCCGTTCACCCGCCAGCCATTCGTCCAAATTGCGCAATCCCCAAAGCGCCGCGTGCTGGCCTAGTTGCGCGGGACAGATGGTGACGGTGTCCAGAAACTTCTCAATCTCTAGCAGACGGGCAGGCGAGGTCAGAACCGACCCAACCCGGTGCCCGGTCAGGCGATAGGATTTCGAGAATGAATACAGCTGAATGACCGTATCGGCCCAGTCGGGATCGGCCAGAAGGTCATGCGGCGACCCGTCTTGACTGTGAAAATCGCGATAGGTCTCGTCGATGATCAGGGCTATCCCCCGGGCGCGCGCAAGATCACGGAAGGCTGCGATCAGATCGGAAGGGTACTCCACCCCGGTCGGGTTATTGGGTGTCACCAGCGCAATTGCGCGGGTGCGCGGTGTGATCAGCGCGGCGGCCTTATCGGGATCCGGCAATAGATCTTCACCAGTCGCCAGCGGCACCGCCGTGATCCCCCCCATATCGAGCCACATTTTATGATTGAAATACCATGGGGTTGGCAGAATGACCTCATCCCCCGGCGCAGCCAAAGTGGCAATCACTGCCGCAAAGGCCTGATTGCAGCCCGAGGTGATCGCCACATTCTGCGACGACACGTCCGCGCCATAGTGACGGTTGATGTTGAACGCCAGCTCATCGCGCAACGCGGGCAGCCCCAGAACCGGCCCATACAGATGGATTTCGGGCAGGCGCAGCACCGCATCCGCCATCGCCTCGCGCATGGCTTCAGGGGGCGGATCTACGGGGGCGGCTTGGCTGACATTGATCAAGGGCTGGTCGGGCGCAAAACTCTTGCCCTCCAACCAGCGCCGCGCTTCCATGACAGGGGGCGAAAACGTGTTGGCAAGATTGGGGTTCAAAAGCATCTGGGGCCTCATGCGAAAGGTTTCACACGGACCCTATCAACGACAAAGGGGCGCGACAATGCATGTCTACGCCCTTCCTCTTGCCCAAAATACCTCGGGGTGAATGCGCAAAGCGCAGAGGGGCAGCGCCCCTCAGGCTCACGACGTGAGCCACCGACACACTCGGCAGGATCAGCCCTCTAATACCACCAACGCGTGGCGCTTCTTGCCCGCCGACAGCTTCATTGGCTGGGCCAACTCATCTGCGCCAATCATCCGGACGTCCGTTAGGGCTTCATCATTCACCTTGGCACCGTTTTCAGCGATCAAGCGTTTGGCTTCCTTGCCCGATTTCACCAGACCGGCCTTCACGAACAGCTGAATGATCGAGATCCCGTCGCCCAGATCGTCGGCAGACAGCGCAACGGTTGGCAGGTCGTCACCCGTGCCGCCCTTTTCAAACACTTCGCGCGCGGTGGCTTCGGCAGCCGCCGCCGCTTCGGCGCCATGCGCCAGCGTGGTCACTTCGTTGGCCAAGATGATCTTCGCATCGTTGATCGCCTGACCTTCCAGCGCGCCCAGACGATCGCATTCTTCAATGGGTAGCTCGGTGTAGAGCTTCAGGAACCGGCCTACATCGGCATCCGTCGTGTTGCGCCAGAACTGCCAGAATTCGTAGGGCGACAGCATGTCGGCGTTCAGCCAAATCGCGCCGTTCAAGGACTTGCCCATTTTCTTGCCGTCCGACGTGGTCAGCAGCGGCGAGGTTAGGCCGAAAATCTGGCTGTCCAGCACCCGGCGGGTCAGGTCGATCCCGTTCACGATGTTGCCCCACTGGTCCGAGCCGCCCATCTGCAAGAGACAGCCATAGCGGCGGTTCAGCTCGAGGAAGTCATAAGCCTGCAGGATCATGTAGTTGAACTCAAGGAACGAGAGGCTCTGTTCGCGATCCAAACGCGATTTCACGCTTTCAAAGCTCAGCATCCGGTTGACCGAGAAATGCCGCCCGATATCGCGCAGAAAATCGAGGTAGTTCAGATCGTCCAGCCACTCGGCGTTGTTCAGCATCAGCGCCTTGGTCGGGCCGTCGCTGTCATAGTCGATATAGCTCGCAAACACCTTTTTGATGCCGGCAATGTTGTCGTCGATCTGATCGGGCGTCAGCAGCGGACGCTCGTCTGCGCGGAAGGATGGGTCGCCCACCTTGGTCGTGCCGCCGCCCATCAGGGTGATCGGCTGGTGGCCGGTTTTCTGCAGCCAGCGCAGCATCATGATCTGGATCAGCGACCCCACATGCAGCGATTTCGCGGTGGCGTCAAAACCGATATAGGCCGGAACGACACCTTCAACCAAAGCTTCGTCCAGCGCCTGATAATCGGTGCAATCGGCCAGAAAGCCGCGCTCGATCATCACACGCATGAAGTCGGATTTCGGGTGGTAGGTCATCGTATTTCGGTCCATCCTATCTTTCGTTGGGCTTCCGTATAGACGGGGGCCGCCAAAAGGGAAAGAGCGTGTTGGCGATGGCGGATGAGAATGGGGCGAAGACGGGGCCGATTTGGGCGCTGGGGATGATGTCCGGCACCTCACTGGACGGTGTGGACGCAGCCCTTGTTCAGACCGACGGCACCCGCATTCATGCCTTCGGGCCGAGCGCCTATGCGGACTATACTGACGCCCAAAGGACCGATCTGCGCGTCGCTCTTGGACAGTGGCCGGACGGGCCGGACGTGGCACCCGCTGCGCGTGTAGGCGAAGCGGCGCATATCGCCTTGGCGCGGACGCTGCTGGCAGAGAATTCAGCGGACCTTCTGGGCTATCACGGACAAACGCTGGCCCATGATCCCACCAACGGACGCACGCATCAGGCGGGCAATGGGCAGGTGCTGGCCGATATGCTGCGCGTGCCGGTGGTTTGGGATTTCCGCAGCAAAGACGTGGCCGAAGGCGGCGAGGGCGCACCGCTTGCCCCTTTCTTTCACCACGCCTGCGCGCGGTTTATCGGCGCGGACGCCCCCATCGCGTTCCTGAACCTCGGCGGGGTGGGGAATGTCACATGGGTGGACCCGCGCATTGACGCGCCCGAGGTGCCAAATGCCTGCCTAGCTTTCGACACCGGTCCCGCGAACGCGCCGATCAACGATCTGATGTTGGCGCGGCGCGGGGTGGCTTTGGATCAAGGCGGCGCATTGGCGCTGTCTGGACTGTCCGACGAGGGCATCGTGCAGGCCTTCTTGGACCACCCGTATTTCACACGCCAACCGCCCAAATCGCTCGACCGGGATCAGTTTCCTGATCTACTGCCCGCAGTGGCCAAACTGTCCGACGCAGATGCCGCGCGCACGTTGGCTGCCTGTGCCGCCGAGGCTGTCGCCCAAGGCATGGCCCATTGCCCCAGCCCGCCAACACGGCTTCTGGTCACGGGCGGTGGGCGCAAGAACGCAGCCATCATGCACGAACTCTTTGCGCGTCTGTCCGTGCCTGTGCAAGACATCGACGATACCGGATTGGACGGAGACATGCTGGAAGCGCAGGCCTTTGCCTTCCTTGCGGTGCGCGTCGCAAGCGGGCTACCAACATCGGCGCCCAGCACGACAGGCGTTGCCGCTCCGGTTGGGGGCGGCAAGGTCTCTTCCCCTGAAAACAGCTGAAAGGCGGGCTTAGGTGCGCGCCACGGTGGCCTTGTCGCCATAGAAGGCCACATGGCCCTTGATCTGCTCAAGATCCTCGATCGGGGCGTCATAGGACCAAGCGGCATCCTCGATCACGGTCGATTTCGTCTGGATCGAGAAATGCTTCGCCTCACCCTTATAAGGGCAGGTGGTGACGGTGGCGCTGTCGTCCAAAAACGCCATGGCGATGTCGCCACGCGGGAAATAGATCACCGGCGGCAGATCGCCTTCCTGCACCTCAAGGGCGTCTTGGCTTTCCCCGATCACTGCGCCCCCGGCACGTACGGTCCATTTGCCTTCAGCGGCGCGAATGATGATGTTGTCGGTCATTGTTCTTCTTTCCCCGTACGATTTTGCGGCACCCTAACAGATCCTGTGTAAAAAGCGCGTGTCAAATTGGCGCGCAAGCACCTTTCAACCATTGCAACGCAGCGTCAGACACCTGAGTACCCAGCAATTCCAGTGTTTTGGCGTGATAGGCATTCAGCCACGCGCGTTCCTCGCCCGATAGCATCTCGGTAATGATCAACGAGGTGTCGACGGGCACATATGTAAGTGTTTCAAGGCTCAGCATCTCGCGTTCGCGGTCGCCGCCCGGCGGTGTCGGGGCTTTCTGCACAACCACAAGGTTTTCCAGCCGAATACCGAACGCGCCGTTGCGATAGTATCCCGGTTCGTTGGACAGGATCATGCCCGGCAAAAGCTCGGTATCCGAGATCGGAGAGAACCGCTGCGGCCCTTCATGGACCGACAGATAGGCGCCTACGCCATGCCCGGTGCCGTGGTTGAAATCCTGATGCGCCGCCCAAAGAGGGTAGCGTGCGATCGGGTCGAGATCGCGGCCCGTACGGCCCTTCGGGAAATAGGTGCGTGACAGGGCAACCATGCCCTGCAACACACGGGTAAAACAGCGTTTTTCATCGTCGCCGACCTCGCCCACGCTTAGGGTGCGGGTGATATCTGTGGTGCCATCGCGATACTGCCCGCCACTGTCCAGAACCACCAGATTGCCGCCCTCAAGCGTGCGGTTGGTCTCTTCGGTCACGCGGTAATGCATGATCGCGCCATTGGGACCTGCGCCTGCGATGGTCTCGAACGAGATGTCCATCAGCGCATTGGTGGCGCGGCGTTTTTCTTCCAGTTGGGTGACCAAATCAATCTCGGTCAGGCTGGTCTTGTTACTTGCCTCAAACCACGCCAGAAACTCGACCACGGCGGCGGCATCGCGCAGATGGGCTGTCCGCGCGCCTTTCAGCTCTGTCGGGTTCTTCTGTGCCTTGGGCAGGATCGCGGGATCTTCGGCCCAATCGATCGGGATCCCGGCCTCCGACAGGATCTGCCAGACCGCATAAGGGGCCGAGGCACGGTCCACACGCACCGGGCCGTCCAGACGTTTGAGCGCAGTTTGAAAATCGCGGATCGGGTGCAGCGAGACATCCGCATCAAACTGCACCTCGACCGTCCGGCCTTCCGTGGCGAAAAACTGGACCGAGGCATCGTCGCCTAAGATCGCAAAGCCCTGCACAACCGGGATGCAGGGGATGTCGTTGCCCCGGATATTTAGAAGCCACGCAATGCTGTCGGACAGCGTGATCGCGCAGGCTTTCTGCCCCTTGGCCAACAGCTCGTCGGCCAGCTCGCCCCGTTTTGCGGCGCTGGATTGCCCTGCGAATTCAAGGGGCTGCTCGATGATCTTGCCGCTGGGCGGGGCAGGGCGGTCCTCCCAGATCTGGTCGACGAGATTGTCGGTGGGCACCAGCGTGACACCAGTGCCATCCAGAGCTTTCTCGATCCTTTCGATCTCGGATTTCGTATGCAGCCACGGATCAAACCCGATCCGCGCTTTGCCCGAGATCTGTTCCTTCAGCCAATCACCCGGTTGAACCTCGGGCCAATCGACAGGTGAGAAAGCGGTCATATCGGCCTGTTCACGTACCTGAACACGATATCGCCCGTCGACGAACACCCCAGCCACACCTTTCAGCGCAATGCAGAAGCCAGCCGAGCCCGTAAATCCGGTCAGCCACGCTAACCGCGCATCGCAGTCCGCAACATACTCACCTTGATGGGCATCCGCGCGCGGCACAAAGAACCCGTCCAACCCTTTCAGCCCCATCGCGCGGCGCAGGCGGTCCAAACGGGCGGCCCCTTTGCTTGGATCGGCGGTGGTGGTGAAGCTCTGGAACATCGAGGTCTCCGAAATCGGTTTTCGCACTAAAAAACACGCCCGCGAAGGGCGGGCGCGTGTTGGGCGCAACATGCCGCGAAACGGGCGCGGTGAAAAGGGGGTAAAGCGTTTCGATTTCAACCCTTCACGGGGGAAAACGAAACGCAGCGCGAGGTATAAATGTGGCGTGCGTTTTACGATAAACCTGTACCTCAAGTTTATCGCAAAACGCTTTAGATTGCTTTCTTGATCCCCATGACGCGGGCACGGGCACGTGGGTCGCTGTCGAAAAGCGCCGCCAGCTGTTCGGTGATCGCACCGGCCAGTTGCTCGGCATCGGTGATGGTGACGGCGCGTTCGTAATAACGGGTCACGTCGTGGCCGATCCCAATCGCCAAAAGCTCGACCTGTTTGCGTTTCTCGACCATCTCGATCACGTCGCGCAGGTGTTTTTCCAGATAATTCGCGGGGTTAACGGACAGAGTTGAATCGTCCACCGGCGCCCCATCTGAAATTACCATCAGGATCTTGCGCTGCTCGGGGCGGGCCACGATCCGGCGGTGCGCCCATTCCAGCGCCTCGCCGTCGATATTTTCCTTCAGCAGCCCTTCTTTCATCATCAGGCCCAAATTGTCGCGCGTGCGGCGCATCGGGGCGTCGGCCTGTTTATAGATGATGTGGCGCAGATCGTTCAGACGGCCGGGTTGCTGAGGCCGCCCATCCGCCAACCATTTCTCGCGTGCAAGGCCACCTTTCCAGGCACGGGTGGTGAAGCCCAAAACCTCGACCTTCACCTGACAGCGTTCCAGCGTGCGCGACAGCACGTCGGCACAGATCGCCGCGATCGAAATCGGACGTCCGCGCATCGAGCCCGAGTTGTCCAGCAGCAGTGTCACCACCGTGTCGCGGAATTCAGTGTCTTTTTCCTGCTTGAACGACAGGGGCGTCGTGGGGTTCGCAACCACACGGGCCAGACGGCCTGCGTCCAGAATGCCTTCTTCAAGGTCAAACAACCACGAGCGGTTCTGCTGTGCCTGCAAACGGCGCTGCAGCTTATTGGCCAGACGCGAGACCGCGCCCTTCAACGGCTCCAACTGCTGGTCCAGATAGGCGCGCAGACGCTCCAACTCGGCAGGTTCTGCCAGATCTTCGGCCATGACCTCTTCGTCGTGCTCGTTGTGGAAAACCAGATAATCCGGGTCTGCGTCGGATGCGGGCTGAGGCGTCGGCGGTTCGGGCGGGGCGTCCGCGTCGGGCATTTCTGCCTCTTCGCCCACCTCATCTTCGGCCATGTCATCAAGGGTGACCTGCGCCTCGGACGGGTCCATCTGCTCGTCTTGCGCGCGTTCGGGATCGGCTTCGGCCTCGTCCTCTTCCGGCGACTGCTCCGAATTCGGATCGTCCTGCGCCTCGTCGTCTTCGGGCTGGGCTTCGTCCTCGTTCTCGTCATCCTCGGCGTCCGGATCATCGCCAAGCTGGTCGCCATAGCCCAGATCTTCGATGATCTGGCGGGCAAAGCGCGAGAATGACTGCTGATCGGCCAAAGCGCCGGTCAGGTCGTTCAGATGCTCGCCACATTGCGCTTCGATGAAATCGCGCCACAGGCCCATCACGTTATCAGCACCAGCTGGGAGGTCGCGGCCAGTCGCCAAATGGCGCATCAGGTATCCGGCGGCAACGGGCAGGGGGGCATCGGCGGCGGCGGTGATCTGGTCATAGCCCAGACGTTCGGCCTCGTGCCCGATCTTGGCGTCAATATTGCCCGCTGTTCCTGGCATGTCGCGGGCCCCCAACGCCTCGCAGCGGGCGGTTTCCATCGCGTCATAGATCTCGCGCGCCATGTTGCCGGCAGGGGCGTATTTCGCAAAGGTCGCTTCGTCGTGATAGCGCAGCTTCATGGCATAGGCATCCGCCGTGCCACGCGCCAACAACACCTCGTCCTTGGTCATTCGCCGCGTGACCTGAGGCAGGCGCATCGCGTCACGGCTGACGCCCGAGGGGTCCACCGTGAAGCTCACCGACAGTTCCGGCTCATCGGCAAGCGTCTTCGTCGCCTCAGCCAGCGCTTTTTTGAACGGATCAGCGGGGTTGTCGGTGGGTTTTTTCATTCTATTGGCCTATCGATCCACGGTTCAACGCGTCATCGCAATGAGGGCGGTGAAGACCCGCGGGGTGGCGCGTAAGCGCCGCCCCATGGGGGCGGGTCGGCGCTGCCCGGTCTGTCGACCGGGCGGTGCAATCTGATATCAATCGCTTGGAAATCACCCCAAGCTCATGCTCACCGCGCTCTCCGGCAGTTCCTCGTCGAAGCAACGCTGATAGAACTCGGCCACGATCTGGCGCTCCAGTTCGTCACATTTGTTCAGGAAGGACAGACGGAACGCGTAGCCGACCGAGCGGAAGATGGATGCGTTTTGCGCCCAGTTGATCACGGTCCGCGGGCTCATCACCGTCGACAGATCGCCGTTCATAAAGGCCGTACGGGTCAGGTCCGCGACGGTGACCATCTGGCTGACGGTCTGGCGGCCGGTCTCGGTGTTCAGGAATGGGTTTTTCGCCAGCACGATGTTGGTTTCTGCGTCATGCGACAGATAGTTCAGCGTGGCGACCAGCGACCAGCGGTCCATCTGCGCTTGGTTGATCTGCTGCACGCCGTGATACAGCCCCGTCGTGTCGCCCAGACCCACGGTGTTCGCGGTGGCAAACAGGCGGAAGGACGGGTGGGGGGTGATAACTTCGTTCTGGTCCAGAAGAGTCAGCTTGCCGTCATGTTCCAGCACGCGCTGGATAACGAACATCACGTCGGCACGGCCCGCATCGTATTCGTCGAACACAATCGCAGTCGGGTTGCGCAGGGCCCAGGGCAGAATGCCTTCTTGGAACTCGGTGACCTGCATGCCGTCTTTCAGCTTGATCGCGTCCTTACCGATCAGGTCGATCCGGCTGATGTGACTGTCGAGGTTCACGCGCACGGCCGGCCAGTTCAGACGGGCCGCAACCTGTTCAATATGGGTCGATTTACCCGTACCGTGATAGCCCTGCACCATCACGCGGCGGTTGTGCGAGAAACCCGCCAGAATTGCCAGCGTGGTGTCCGGGTCAAACTTATAGGTGCTGTCCACCTCGGGCACGCGGCTGGTACGTTCGGCAAAGCCCTTGACCATCATGTCGCTGTCGATGCCGAAAACCTCGCGCACCGAAATGTCTTCGGTCGGTTTCGCGTTCATATCCAGGGTGCCGTCTGCCATGTGGGTGATCCTTCTGTCACGCGCCCCATTGCGCGCTCATGTCTAGTGTTACGGACGTGATGCCCGATGTGGATCACTCGTGCAAGGGGAAGCGGGGGGAAAAGCTGACGCTGGGCAAGGCTGGCCTTACAAACTGCGAGCGGCTGGCTTGGTCACTTCGCCAAGCCAGCCGCATTTTCTTGTCACAAATATCCCGGGGTGAATGCGCAGCGCGCAGAGGGGCAGAGCCCCTTTGACCCGCCACCTTACTTAAAGCTGCGGCTGTCCTTGATCTGATCCCAGGCCCAGCGAACCTCTTGCAGCTGCTCTTCCTGAGAGCGGTCGCCGCCGTTCATGTCAGGGTGCAGCACCTTGATCAGTTTCTTATAGGACTTGCGGATTTCGGCCTTGGTCCAGTGATCCTTGGCTTCCAGAATGTCGATGGCGCGACGTTCCGTGGGCGGCAGCTTGCGGGTGCCCGTGATCGACTTGCCGGGGTTCTGCGTGGCGTTGGCGCCCAGAACCTGATGCGGGTCGTCCACGCCCAGACGGGCCCAGGCGCGCTGTTCGTCCTTGGTGCCGAAGGGCTTGGTCTCGCGTTCCCACACGCGGTCCTTGTCGGCCTGCGCGTTCATTTCCTCTTCGGACGCGCCGTCGAAGAAGTTCCATTTCAGATTATACTCGCGCACGTGGTCTTTGCAGAACCATTTGAACTCGTCCAGATGATCGGGCGAGCGGGGCGCGCGGTACTGTCCGGCCTCGTTACAGCCGTCATGTTCACACACACGTTTCGAGGTCTCAAACGCGCCAGACATCCCACGCTTGCCGCGCGGGTTGCGTTTCTTGGCTGCAGAGACAGACATGTCAAAACCAAAAGGATCGTCGTTGGGCATCATTACTACTCTTTTCGACTCGGACCCGAGAGTTTAGTGCTTTTTCACCGGGATTGAAGAGGGAACGGATAAGAAATGAACAGATCGGACCGAATTCATCAGGCGCTGAGCGCGGCGTTCGCCCCGGAACATCTTGAAGTCATTGATGAAAGCGAACAGCATCGCGGTCATGCGGGCTATCAGGACGGTGGTGAAAGCCATTTCCGGGTGATCATCCGTGCGCCAGAATTTGCCGATATGTCACGGATCGCACGCCATCGCGCGGTGCACAAGGCGCTTGGCGCGGATCTGGTGTCCGAGATCCACGCGCTTGCGCTTGAGATTTCCGGCTGATCACCGGAGCGTATAGGGCTCGTCGCTGTTAACACTTGGCGCCGCGTCGCTGTGGTCGTTCGCTTCAGTGGCTGAGGGCAGGCTTGGCGCGTTGTTTTCCTCGGTCACCTCGTCTGCGACGGCTGTCACGGCAGCGAAGTCTGCATCTGCGGCTTGCTCATCCGTTCGATCCTCGGCGGGGCGGCGGAAGACCAGCATGTTCTGATACACGGTGGTGCGCCCCGTCAGGCCCGAGCGTTCTTCGCTGGGCAGCGTATCGGTGCGCAGATATTCCCAGCCTTCTGCACTGGCCTCGTTCAGGACCTCTTGAATGGCAAGGGCGAAACGGGCCTCGGACCCTTTGACGCCACGGGCTTTCTTGCCTTTGCGCGGGGCGGGGATCACTTGGTATTCGTAGATCGTCATGGACTGACCTTTTCAATTTGTCCGGCTTTAGGCCGTATAAACGGTTTTCGGCCTAGGGGCCAAGAGGGTGTCCGTGGAAGTGGCGGATTGCCCCTGTCTGGTTAGCCCACCAGACGCGGGGGCGCGTCCTGCTTCAGGGCCGCGGCTTCGGCACGCGACAGCTGTTCGCCTTGCTTGCGCTTCAACAGCACTTCGCGGGCGCGGGCGTATTCGTCACCTTGCCAGAAGATCAGGCAGCCGTTGCAGCCTTTACCACAGCAGCCATCCGTGCCGACGCGGTTGGTTTTCAGGCGGGTCTCGCGGCCATCTGCGGCAATCGCGTCCGCCAGATCATCGCGGCGCTTTTCATAGGCCTTCGGGTTTTCTTTCCCCGACATTTCAAGCCCTTGCGTCAGCTTGTCAAAGCGGATGCGCTTCCATTGTTCGTCCGTCAGCGCCTTTTCTTTGCGCAACACGGTGAAGGCGGGGAAGCGGGCTTTCAGGTCGTCCAGATCCTCGTGATCGAACAGGGCGAAGGGCACGCGGATGGTGGTCTTGGTGCTGCCATGGACGACCTCTTTGATGTCACCCTTGTGGTAGTCCTCGAATTCGTACATCCGCAGCAGCACGGTCTCGCGCGCGATGGGCGAGATGAATTCCAGCACCTCACCGGCCTCCAGCTTGTTCTTCACTTCGACCAGGAACGCGTCCTCGGTGACATCCGTAACAACGCCCGCATATTCCCACTGCGCCAGCGACGCGGTGTGCTCGTAATCATGGGCATAGTTGGTCAGGCGACCTTCGTGGAAGGCCAGCGTGTAGCCGCGGTTCCCGACGGCCTCGAGCTCGCGCATGTAAGGCTTCGGATCCCAGTTTTCCGGGTCAGCGTAATAGTCATCAATCGCCATGCGATAGGCGCGGGCGACGATGGCGCAGTAGTACTCGGACTTGCCGCGCCCTTCGACCTTCAGGCTGTCGACACCGATCTTCAGATACTCGTCCAGCTTCGGCATGATGCACAGATCGCGCGAGTTCAGGATGTACGACCCGCGCCCGTCTTCCTCGATCGGCATGAATTCCCCGGGGCGGCAGCCTTCTTCCAGCAGGAATTCAAACATATCCGCGTTGTCTTCGGTGATGTTCAGATCTTCGATCGTGCCGTCCTTCAGGCGCATCCGAACGCCATAGTTCCAACGGCACGAGTTCGCGCAGTTGCCTTGGTTCGCGCCGCGTTCGGCCATGAAGTTGGACAGCAGGCAGCGGCCCGAATAGGTCATGCACATCGCGCCATGCACGAAGGCCTCGAGCTTCACATCCGGGCATTCTTCGCGAATTTCGACCAGCTCGGGATAGGACACCTCGCGGGCCAGAACGACCAGTTCGGCCCCCTGATCTTCCCAGAACTTCACCGACAGCCACGAACACACGTTGGCCTGCGTCGAGATATGCAGGGGCAGTTCCGGCGCGCGGGTCTTTACATATTGAAACACGCCGGGATCCGCGATGATCAGCCCGTCAGGCTTCACCTTGCGCACTGTGTCGATATATTCGTCCAGCTTCGGGATGTCTTTGTTGTGGCTGAACAGGTTCAGCGTCAGATAGGCGCGGCGGCCGTGATCGTGGCAGAACTGAACGCCCTCGATCACCTCTTCCAGCGAAAACTGCGACTTGGTGCGCAGCGACATATCCGGCGTCCCCAGATAGACCGCGTCCGCGCCATACAGCACGGCCATTTTCAGTTTTCGCAGATTGCCCGCGGGCATCAAAAGTTCAGAGCGTCGTTCAGTCATCTTATCACCCGTGTGTTCGCGCATTCGCGGGTTAGAGAAATGGCAAAGGCCCCGAAAAGGGGGCCTTCATCGCAAATTGTCGTTTGAAATCAGAGGCCCAGCTTGGCCGTCACGATTTCATTCACCGCCTTCGGGTTGGCCTTGCCGCCGGTGGCTTTCATCACCTGACCGACGAAGAACCCAACCAGTTTCGGGTTCTGTTTGGCTTTCTCGACCTGAGCGGGGTTGGCGGCGATCACCTCGTCCACGGCGGCCTCGATGGCGCCGGTGTCAGTGACCTGCTTCATGCCGCGGGCTTCCACGATCTCGGCCGGGTCGCCGCCTTCGGTATAGACGATCTCGAACAGATCCTTGGCGATCTTGCCCGAGATGTCGCCCTTGGCGATCAGCTTGATGATACCACCCAGCTGCTCGGGGCTGACCGGGCTTTCTTTGATCGAGTGATCTTCCTTCTTCAGACGGCCAAACAGCTCGTTGATCACCCAGTTGGCGGCCAGCTTGCCGTCATTGCCCTCGGCCACGGCTTCAAAGAAAGCAGCGTTCTCGGCTTCGGCGGTCAGCACGTCGGCGTCATATTCCGACAGGCCGAAATCGGTCACGAAGCGGGCTTTCTTTTCGTCCGGCAGTTCCGGCAGGGTTTTGGCGATGTCGTCCACCCACTCTTGCTCGATTTCCAGCGGCAACAGGTCGGGGCAGGGGAAGTAACGATAGTCGTGTGCTTCTTCCTTCGAGCGCATCGAGCGGGTTTCGTTCTTGTCCGCGTCATAGAGACGGGTTTCCTGAACGACCTCGCCACCATCCTCCAGAATGGCGATCTGGCGCTTGGCTTCATAGTCAATCGCTGCCTGAATGAAGCGCATCGAGTTCATGTTCTTGATCTCGCAGCGGGTGCCCAGATGACCGAAATCCTGCGTCTCTTGATATTTCTCGTACTGACCCGGACGGCAGACCGAGACGTTCACGTCGGCGCGCAGGTTGCCGTTCTGCATGTTGCCATCACAGGTGCCCAGATAGCGCAGGATCTGGCGCAGCTTGGTGACGTAGGCAGCAGCTTCCTCGGGTCCGCGAATGTCGGGACGACTGACGATCTCCATCAGCGCGACGCCCGTGCGGTTCAGGTCGACGAAGGACATGTTCGGATCCATGTCGTGCACGGATTTACCGGCGTCCTGCTCAAGGTGGATGCGTTCGATGCGGACCTTGCGGGCCACGCCCGGGCCCATATCCACGATCACTTCGCCTTCGCCCACGATGGGGTGATAGAGCTGCGAAATCTGATAGCCCTGCGGCAGGTCCGGATAGAAATAGTTTTTGCGGTCGAAGGCCGAGAACAGGTTGATGTCTGCCTTCAGACCCAGACCGGTGCGCACGGCCTGTTCCACACAATATTCGTTGATCACGGGCAGCATGCCGGGCATGGCGCTGTCCACGAAAGCCACGTTCGAGTTCGGCTCGGCGCCAAACTTCGTCGATGCGCCCGAAAACAGCTTCGCGTTCGAGCTGACCTGCGCGTGGATTTCCATCCCGATGACCAGTTCCCAGTCTTCCTTCGCCCCTGCAATCACTTTCGGCTGCGGGCTTTCATAGGCGAGATGATCAAGCATGTGTGTTTTCCCAAGTGTCAAAACCTGTCCGGGTTCTAGTTGAGGTGACGGGAAGGGGCAAGAGGGCAGGCGCGCAGGAAGGTTCGAGGTGTTGTGGCGTGAAATGGATATGCTGCACTGCAGAGGGAATGCTAACCTGCCGATAGTATTTGGTTTATTTCACCTGTGAATAAGAATGCATACCAGCCTTGCAAATAAGGCATATCAGCAAGTCATAGCCCATTGCTGCGCTGCGGCGAAAAAAGTGTTGCAATACGCAACCAACAGTCCTATTCCCCCCTGATCAGACACCGGGGGGACCGTCTGTACCAAACGTAGGTGGGAAAAATGAAACGGATTATGATGGGCCTTGTGGCGACAGTGATGCTGTCGGACGCCGTTATGGCCGAGGACTTTTTTGGCTCGCGCGCGTCGCGTCAGCCGGTACTAACCATGCAGTGGGATGAGAAGCCGCAGGCCAAAGCCTGGACCGAAGCGACCATCGCTGCACTGGAAAATCACGGAACCGTTCTGGCAGAGGTCGTTCCAGCGGACATCGCCGAGTGGTGCCCGGATTACGAAAATCAGGACACGGCAGGGCGTAACGCGTTCTGGGCGGGGCTTCTGTCCACGCTGTCCTTCTATGAAAGCACATGGCGCCAGACGGCTGTCGGCGGTGGCGGCAAATGGTACGGTCTGGTGCAGATCCTGCCCGCAACCGCACGCGGCTATGGCTGCGAAGCCCGCTCGGGCGAGGCGCTGAAGAACGGCGAGATGAACCTGTCCTGCGCCGTGCGCATCATGGCCGTGACCGTACCGCGTGACAACGTGGTCTCGCGCGGGATGAAGGGCGTGGCAGCCGACTGGGGCCCGTTCCATTCCAAGCGTAAGCGCGAGCAAATGCGCGAGTGGGTGCGCGAGCAGAACTACTGCGCTGCGGGTTAAGCCCGGAAGAATACTCCATAGATCGGTCCTGGGGCCGGTCGAAAAAGGAAGGGCGGGAGATTTCCCGCCCTTTTCTTTTGACTTAACCGTTCAGGATGCGTCCCAGCATTTCCTGACTATCGCGGCTCAGACCGTCCGTCGCCAGAACTCGCTCGATCTGGGCTTTCATCATCGCCTGACGGTCGGCGTCATAGCGCCGCCATGTCTCAAACCCTGACGACATCCGGGCCGTGATCTGCGGGTTCACAGGGTCAAGCTTGATCAGCCAATCGGCAAACAGCTTGTACCCTTCGCCCGACCCATTGTGGAACCCCGCCGGGTTCATGATGAACGCGCCAAAGACCGCGCGGAAGCGGTTCGGGTTCTTCCAGTTGAAGGCGCTGTCCTCGGTCAGTTTGGCAACGATATCGGCCGTGTCTTCCGGCGCGGAATGGGTCACCTGCATGGCGAACCACTTGTCCATCACAAGCTCATCCGTTTCGAACCGTGCCCGGAAGTCCGCCAGTGCGGCATCGCCTTTCTGGGCCTGCAACAAAAGCCCAAGCGCGCCCAGCCGAAGCGTCATGTTGTCGGCCCGATCATAAAGCGCCTGCGCCGCCGCGCCGCCATCCAGACGGTTCAAAAGGTTCATCAGCCCCAGCCCCAGCGCGCGTTTGCCCGCTTGATCAGCGTTGGGCTGGAACGGGTCGGTCACCTCCATTTCTGCCATCAGGCGGGGCAGAAGGTCTTGCAGATGCTCGGTCATTGCTTGCCACAGCGTCTGCTTGGCGCGGTAGATCTTCATGGGGTCGGGGGTGACGCCCGCGTCGAACAGCGTCTGCGCCAGATCGTCCTGACCGGGCAGGCCAAGGGTCAGCGCACGGAAGGCAGGGTCAAGGCTGTCGTCGCGCAGCATCACAGCTATCGCGTGCAGATAGTCGTCCAGCGGGGCGTCCTCGCCAGTGATCAGGGCGATCAACACGTCCCGGGCCAGCGTCCGGCCTGCTTCCCACTTGTTGAACGGGTCGGTGTCATGGGCCAGCAGGAAGGCGCGTTCCTGGGCCGAAGTTTCACGCTCCAAAATCACCGGGGCCGAGAAGTGGCGCAGGATCGAGGGTGTGGGCTTCGCGGCCAGCCCCTCGAAGGTGAAACTTTGCTCGGCCTCGGTCATCTCAAGGATTTGCGTCGACTGCACCTCGTCGCCATTGGGACCCAGAAGGCCCACGGCAAGAGGGATGTGCTGCGGCAGTTTCTCGTCCTGACCGGGGGTCGGGGGCGTCGACTGCTTGAAGGTCAACGTATAGGTGCCGTCAGCCCAGTCTTCCGACACGGCAACGCGCGGCGTACCGGCTTGTTTGTACCAGCGGCGGAACTGTGTCAGATCGCGCCCGGTGCTGTCCTCAAAGACCTTCACCCAATCCTCGATTGTCGCGGCCTCGCCATCGTGGCTGGTGAAATACAGATCCAGCGCTTTGTCATAGGCGTCATCGCCCACCAAAACCCGCAACATGCGGATCAGCTCAGCCCCTTTTTCATAGATCGTGGCCGTGTAGAAATTGTTGATCTCGACAAAGCTGTCGGGCTGCACTTGGTGGGCCAGCGGGCCATTGTCTTCGCGGAACTGACGGCCACGTAGGGCAGAGACATCGTTGATCCGGCACACCGCTTCCGACCGCATATCGCCCGAGAACTGCTGATCGCGGAACACGGTCAGCCCTTCCTTCAGGCTTAGCTGGAACCAGTCGCGACAGGTGATGCGGTTGCCGGTCCAGTTGTGGAAATACTCATGCGCGATGATCGCCTCGATCCGTTCGAAGTTCGCGTCCGTGGACGTCTCGGGCGACGCCAGAACCGCAGAGGTGTTGAAGATGTTCAACCCCTTGTTCTCCATCGCGCCCATGTTGAAGTCAGACACGGCGACGATCTGGAAGATGTCGAGGTCATACTCGCGCCCGTAAACCTCTTCATCCCATTTCATCGAATCCTTCAACGCCTGCATCCCGAAGGCAGTTTTGCCCTCGTCGCCGGGGCGCACCCACAGCTTCAGCTCCACATCCTTGCCGGACATGGTGGTGAAGCTGTCGTCACGGGCCACAAGATCGCCCGCGACCAGCGCGAACAGATAGGCGGGCTTGGGCCACGGGTCGTCCCATTCGGCCCACCCGTCGCCCGACGCGACCGGGTTGCCGTTGGACAGCATCACGGGCTCGCTGCCTTCAATGCGCACCTTGAAGGGGGCCATGACGTCAGGGCGGTCAGGGTAATAGGTGATGCGGCGGAAGCCCTCGGCCTCGCACTGGGTGCAATACATGCCGTTCGACATATAAAGCCCTTCCAAAGCGGTGTTGGTTTCAGGGCTGATCTCGACCTCGGCCTCCCACACGAAGGGCGCATCAGGTACGTCTGCTTTCAATCCGCCGTCGACCAGTTCTGGTGTGATGTCTGTTCCGTCAACGGCCGCGCGGATCAGGGTAAGCCCTTCGCCATGCAAGAAAAATTCTTTGGATACCGCGTCCGGGTTCGGTGTGAACCGGATTGTCGACACCACCCGCGTCGCGGTGGGGTGCAGGTGAAAGACCAGCTCGACCCCGTCGATCAGATAAGCGGGGGGCGTGTAGTCGGCCAGATAGATCGGTTGGGGGGCAGCGTCTTTCATCAGAAATCCTTCGGGCTTGAGTCCAGACCCGAAATCTAGGCGCGGGAGTGCAGGGCTGCAAGCCCGTCCAGACGTCATGTTGACGAGGCTCAGATAAGCTTTGCTTAACCGAGGTCAAAATAAACCCACTTGCGCATTGGTTTCGTATCGGAAACTCTAGGGTGCATACAGAGGTATACGAGGGGTTTCGACATGAGCGACTATATCGAACGGGCAGGGCTTCAGGTTCATCGCGAACTTGGCCGCTTTCTGGAAACACGCGCGCTGGCGGGAACGGCGCTGCGCTATGACGATTTCTGGAGCGGTTTTGCGCAGATCCTGACTGATCTCGCCCCGAAGAACAGGGCGCTGTTGGAGAAACGCGCGCAGCTTCAGCGGCAGCTGGACGATTGGCACAAAGCCCGCGCGGGACAGCCTCATGATGCCGTTGCCTATCGCGCCTTTCTGGAAGAGATCGGATATCTGGTCCCCGAAGGGCCGGACTTTGCGATCGAGACCGAAAACACCGACCCTGAGATTGCCTTGATCCCCGGCCCGCAATTGGTCGTACCAATCATGAATGCGCGCTATGCGCTGAACGCGGCGAATGCGCGTTGGGGCAGCCTCTACGATGCGCTTTATGGCACCGATGCTTTGGGCGATCTGCCAGAAGGCAAGGGCTATAACCCGGCCCGCGGCGCCCGCGTCATCGCAGCGGCCAAAAGCTTCCTCGACGGTGTTCTTCCGCTGGCCGATGGCAGCTGGGCGGAAGCCATGCGGATCGGAAATACGCCGCCCGCCTTGGCCAACCCCGGCCAGTTCCTTGGGAGTCGCGATAAGCTCTTCTTTTATGAAAACAATGGCTTGAAGATCGTTCTTGAGTTCGATGACACCACCGAAATCGGCGCGTCGGACCCGCTTGGCCTGTCTGACGTTCGGCTGGAAAGCGCCATGTCGGCGATCATGGATTGCGAAGACAGCGTGGCCGCGGTGGATGCCGAGGACAAGGTGCTGGCCTATTCCAACTGGCTGGGCTTGATGGATGGGTCGCTGACCGAAGAGGTCAGCAAGGGCGGCAAAACGTTCGAGCGGAAGCTGAATGACGATCTGACGTTTGACGGCCCCGATGGCGAGGTCAAGCTGAAGGGCCGCGCCCTGATGCTGGTGCGCAATGTGGGGCACCTGATGACCAACCCGGCGATCCTGTTGCCCGATGGTGCGGAAGTGCCGGAAGGATTGATGGACGCCGTCGTCACCACGCTCTGCGCCATGCATGATCTGAAGCGCGAGGGCGGGAACTCGGTCACAGGATCGGTCTATGTCGTGAAACCCAAGATGCATGGGCCTGAAGAGGTTGCCTTCGCGGACGAGATCTTTGACCGGGTGGAAGAGTTGCTGGGCCTGCCGCGTCACACCGTGAAGCTGGGCATCATGGATGAGGAACGCCGTACGTCTGTGAACTTGAAAGAATGTATCCGCGCCGCGAAGCATCGCGTGGCCTTCATCAATACAGGTTTCCTTGACCGCACCGGGGATGAAATCCACACCTCGATGGAGGCAGGGCCGATGATCCGCAAGGGCGAGATGAAGAATGCGGCGTGGATTGCCTCTTACGAGGATCGCAACGTGGATATCGGTCTGGCCTGTGGCCTGAAGGGCCGGGCGCAGATCGGCAAGGGCATGTGGGCCGCGCCGGATCGGATGGCGGATATGCTGGACCAGAAGATCGGTCATCCGATGTCGGGTGCGAATTGCGCTTGGGTGCCCAGTCCGACGGCAGCGACCCTGCACGCGACGCACTATCACCAAGTGGATGTGCTGGCCCGCCAAGAGGAACTGCTGGAGGGCGGCGCGCGCGGCACGTTGGACGACCTGCTGACCATCCCGGTCGCTGCGGGTGTAAACTGGTCCGAGGACGAAATCCGCGAAGAAATCGAAAACAACGCGCAAGGCATTCTGGGCTATGTGGTGCGCTGGATTGATGCAGGCGTTGGCTGCTCGAAAGTGCCGGACATCCACGACATTGGCCTGATGGAAGACCGCGCGACTTGCCGGATCTCGTCTCAGGCTCTAGCGAATTGGCTGCACCACGGCGTCGTCTCGCAAGACGAGGTGATGGCCGCATTGCGCAAGATGGCCGTGAAGGTCGACGCACAGAACGCGGGCGATCCCAGCTATCAGCCGATGGCACCCGGCTATGACGGCGTGGCCTTTCACGCTGCCTGCGACCTTGTGTTCAAGGGCCGTGTGCAGCCATCCGGCTATACTGAACCCGTGCTGCATGCACGTCGTCTGGAAAAGAAAGCAGAGGCTTGAGGGACACTATGAACCGTATCACGTTGGACGCAGCGCGCGTCATCATTCATGACACGATGGCCTATGGCCGCGATAAGGGCATGAAGCCGCTGTCGGTGGTCGTTGTTGACGCTGGCGGTCATGTGCTGGCGTTTGAACGCGCAGACGGGGCGCCTCCGGGCCGGTTCGACATTGCACGTGGTAAGGCCTATGGCTCGGTCATGCTGGGGATCGGCGGCACCGCGCAACGCGACCGCGCCGAGGCACAGGCCTATTTCATTGCCGCTGCTGGTGCCGCCTATGAGGGCAAGCTGGTGCCGGTGCCGGGTGGCATTCTGGTGCGCAATGACTCTGGCGATGTGATCGGGGCCGTCGGGGTCACTGGTGACACCTCGGAAAATGACCTTGAAGCCGGGTCGGCTGGGATCAAATCCGTCGGATTGACCGCCGACGGCTGATCACCTGCGATCACAGTCCGTTAAGAGGCAGCGCAAGGGGTTTGAACTTCCCTTTGCGCTGTTTTACGTTCCGGGAAACACACCACAATCGTCGGAGCAGACATGAAACGCCCCACTGTCGGCATTATCGGCAACTCCTATTTGCTGAATGACAACTACCCGACCCATGCGGGCGGCACGATGAACTCGGAAGCCGTGTCGCAGGTTGCGGGCTGTCTGCCACTGATCGTTCCGACAGATCCGCGTTTTGTCACGGTCGACGAGCTGCTCGAGACGTGTGATGGGTTCCTGTTCACCGGTGGGCGTCCCAATGTCCACCCCGAGGAATATGGCGAAGATGAAACCGAAGCGCATGGCGAATTTGATCGCTGTCGCGACGCGATCACGCTGCCGCTGATCCGCGCTTGCGTTGATCGCGGGCAGCCGTTTTTCGGGATCTGCCGGGGCTTTCAAGAGGTCAATGTCGCCATGGGCGGCTCGCTCTATCCTGAAATCCGCGAGCTTCCGGGGCGGATGAACCACCGGATGCCGCCGGACGGGACGCTTGAGGAAAAGTTTGCCATCCGTCACGATGTCCATTTCGACAAGGGCGGGGTGTTCTGTGATCTGCTGGGCGAAACCGTGCGGACAAATACTCTGCACGGGCAGGGGATCAAGACCTCTGGCCCGCGCGTGATCATCGAAGGTCACGCCGATGACGGCACGCCCGAAGCCATCGTGATCAAGGATGCGCCCGGGTTTACGCTGTCGGTTCAGTGGCACCCAGAATACCGCGCCGCCGAAGACCCGGTCTCGCGCGTGTTGTTTACGGCGTTCGGGGATGCTGTGCGCGCCTGGGCTGCGGGCAAGGCGGCCTGATCACATCCCTGTGACCTGGCTGGTTTCACGCGGGTTCACCGTTGACCTTCCCCCTGCTGGAACCCGTATCGCTGTCTTAAATGACGGTTGGACGAGGACAGGATCTTAATGAAACCAGCGTATTTCTATGGTGGCACGGCGCTTGCCGGGGTGGCTGTGGCAGCTTGGATCGGGTTTGGACCGGCGCCAGATGTGGCTCCGCCCAACCCGGTGGGCGATGCGGCCCAATATGACGCTACCCCTACCGAGATGGTTCAAGTGAACCTGCCTGATCTGGGAAGCGACTATGCCGTCGGCGCGCGCGCCTTCACCGCGAAATGTGCGGCCTGTCACGGGCCGTCGGCGGGCGGGTTGGAGGGGGCGGGCCCGCCGCTGATCCACAAGATCTATGAACCCTCGCATCACGGGGATGCGGCCTTCTTCCGTGCTGCCGAGGTCGGCGTGCGGGCGCATCACTGGACCTTTGGCAACATGCCTCCGGTCGAGGGCATCACCCGTGCCGAGGTCGCCGAGATCGTGAAATACCTGCGCGCCGTCCAACGCGCCAACGGGATCCTCTGAACGCAAAAAAGGCCCCAGCGATCTGGGGCCTTTTGGACGATTTTCTGGGGAAGTCTAGCGTGCCAGGTCCAGCACGCGGGCTTCGTATTTCTTCAACACCATACGCGCGGTGTCGCCATATTGGCGCGGTTCGCTGCGCAGTTCCGGGAACAGAGTGAACAGCTCGTCCCGTGCGGCCTCATCAACAGCTTTCAGACCCTGATGCCCCGGGTGGAAGCTTTCCGTCGCGGCGCCGTTGGCGAAGATCACCTGATGCGCGTCGAACATGATGTGGTAGTAGGTCACGCGGTCCACATCGGTCTGCGTCGCGCATCCGCTGTGCAACAGGTGCACGGCGGGGATCATAACCTCGGGTTCTGCGAAGAACAGGCTGGCCTGCGGCCCTTCATAGACCATGCGGTGCTGGGGCGAGACGATCAGCGCGCTGTGGTTGCCAAACGCGCCTTCTTGGATCCGGATCGGCGCAAGACGGCCAACGCCAGCAGTCGTCGTGTGGCTAATCCAGCGAATAGGCTGCAGACCGTGATCGCGGGTGACCACCATGTCGCCCACGCGCAGATCTTCGATGGGGCGCTCGCCGCGGTCGGTCAGGATCAGGCTACCGGTGGTAAAGCAAATCACATCGCGATAATCCAGATCGCCACCCGAGCCAAAATCACCATCGGTGTCGGGCAGAAGCACATTCCCGGCCCCATCGGTGTCGGTATCGTTGACATCCCACCCCGACACGTCGTCGACTGCGTCTTTAATGCCGTCGCCATCCGCATCGCCCGAGGCGTCAATCACGGATTGCGTGACACCATGTCCAGCTTCCTCTGCATCGCTTAGGCCGTCGTCGTCACTGTCGCTATCCCGATAGTCATGAGTACCATCGCCGTCAGTGTCCTCGGGGCTGACTCCATTCGATCCTGAGTATCCCGTGGAGGGGGTGGCATCATAGGCGTCGTCAATGCCGTCGCCATCGGTGTCTGTCCCAGTGGGCTCGACATAGCCGCTGGTCGATTGACCCTCGACGTTGTCGGTGATGCCGTCATTGTCGCTGTCCAGATCCAGATAGTCGACGATCCCGTCTCCATCTGTGTCGACAGCCGTCAGGCCGTTCGAACCGGCGGCGCCAGTCGTCGGCGTCGCATCATAGGCATCATCCAACCCGTCACCGTCGGCATCATTGCCGATGGGCGCAACATACCCTGTCGAGCTCTGCGCTTCGACATTGTCGGCAATGCCGTCGCCATCGCTGTCCAGATCAAGATGGTCAAAGATGCCATCGCCGTCGGTATCAACTTCGACAACAGTTTCGGCAACCGTAAATGTGTGTACCGCTTCGCTTCCGAAGCTCGGGTTCGCACCAGAATCCACGACCGTTACACCGTCAATGGCAACTTCGTACTTTCCGAACGACCCTTGAGTCAGCCCATCGCCAAACGAGTCGTAGACAGTGAACGTATAGTCACCCAGATCGGTGACCGAGATATCCGTGATCTCGATGGTATTATTAGCGGGATCACCTGTCGCGATGACCGCGCCGCTCGCATCCTTTAGCTCCCAGGTGTTCTCGGCGCCCGACCACTCATCCCCATCGAATGTAATGGTAATTGTGGACGGAGTTTCGGTGCCCATCTCATCTTCGTTCAGGATGCCGTCGCCATCGATATCAAGATCAACATCATCCCCAACGCCGTCGCCATCCGTATCCGGGGCAGGCACGTCGAAGGTCAGGTCCGAGATCCCCGAACCACCTGTCTGCGGCGCATCCGGACCGGGTTCGTAGGTCAGAACCAGCTGAGAGATCGGGCCAGACAGGTTGACGTCGATGTCGTTGGCGTTTGTGCCCTCGGTCTGGATCGATACCGTCCCGTCATCATTCGTAATGATCAGTTCGTCATCAATTCCTGACAGGCTGGCGATCACGTCGTCGGCCGGTATCAGATTGCCATCCGCGTCATAGGCCGCGATGGTCCAATAGTCGTCATAAGTTGATGCGCCATCATCATTGACGTGATCGATGGTGAAGGACAGGTTTTCGACGGGGGTCGAGAATTCATAGTCAGCGGTGATCGGCGATGAGACCGCGAAGGCCCCAAACTCGGATACATTGTACCCGCTTTGCGATGCATCCCAACTGCCCGTGAACGCCGCGGTCACGTCAGTGCTGTATGGTCCATCGTTGATTGTGGTTGTGCCGCCGACAGCTGTCCCGCCCGCACCGGTCAGCCAAATCGCATTGTCCAAAGTTGCCATGCAACTTCCCCCGTCTCTTACTCGTTACCAAACGCTCGGACCGGACACCTCCGGCGCTGAGCGAACACTCATTACTGCCACCAAATAAGTGGTTTACTCGGAAACCAGTTTCACGCGCAGAATTCACCACTGCAGTTGAAACGTACTTGCCACTCAATTTAGGACGGTCGATTTAAGAAAGCCTGAATGCGTCAATTTCAAGGCAAAATCAGGTGATCCAAGCCTTTGTTATGGTTAACGTTTCACGTTTATCTGCGCTCAGGGAGAAGTGCGCATATCAGAGGTAGATCTGCGCCCAGCCCATCAGCGCAAAGCGTGAAAAGCGTCGTCAGCGTTGTTCCATGAAACGCCTCAGACGCGCCAATCCTTCGCGAATATCTGCTGTTGAGCGGGCATAGGAAAAGCGCAGGGTTTGGTGGCCGCGAATCGGATCGAAATCCATACCGGGGGTCACGGCGATGTCGGCTTTTTCGAGGATCTCGGCAGCGAAGGCGCGGCTGTCGTCGGTGTGTTCGCTGACATCGGCGTAGATATAGAAGGCTCCGTCCGGCGGGGCGATCTTGTCGAACCCCGCCTTTGGCAGTTCCTCCAGCATCAACTGCCGGTTGGTGCGATAGGTGGCGAGGTTGGCGTCCAACTCGTCACGGGCGTTCAGCGCACCCAGGGCCGCTACCTGGCTGGCATGGGGCGGGCAGATGAACATATTCTGCGCCAAGCGTTCGACGGTGCGGATGTGATCTTCCGGCACAACCATCCAGCCCACGCGCCATCCGGTCATCGAGAAGTACTTCGAGAAGCTGTTGATCACGTAGATGTCATCGGACACCTCCAGCGCCGAAATTGCGCGCCCTTCATATTGCAGACCGTGATAGATCTCGTCCGCGATGAAGCTGGTGTTCTTGGCGCGGCAGGTGTCGATCAGTCCTTCCAGCGCGGCATGGTCCAGCATGGTGCCCGACGGGTTCGCAGGCGAGGCGGTGATCAGGCCAGCCAGCCCGTCCGGGATGTCCGCGGGCACCGGTTGTAGGCGGTTTTCTGGCTTGGTGGGCAGGCCGACCGGGGTCAGGTCCAGTGCCTTCAGAATTTGCCGATACGAGGGGTATCCGGGCTCGCCCAGACCGACCTTGTCGCCCGCATCAAACAGCGCAGTGAAGGCCAGAATAAAGGCGCCCGAACTGCCGGGGGTGACCACCACACGTTCGGGGTTGAGGTCCAGATTGTACCAATCTTTATAAAGCTTTGCGATGCCTTCCCGCAGGGCGGGCAGGCCCAGTGCGACAGTATATCCCAGCGCGTCGCTTTCCATTGCCTCGACCAAAGCGGCGCGCGCCGCTGTGGGGGCGGGTGTCGACGGCTGACCGACCTCCATATGGATGATGGGGCGGCCCTCGGCCTCGGCCGCGCGGGCGGCTTCCATCACGTCCATGACGATAAAGGGATCAACGTTACCACGGGTCGAGTTTTTCATCTGGGCCTCTTTGCGGTCTCGGCAGAATTGGGGCGGGCAGGGCGGTACCCGATCGTGTCGCCTGCCTGCCTGTCCCGCCCAGTGAAGTCAAGCTGGTGTCGGTGTCGCAGCGGGGGCAGTGGCGTGCGCAGATTGGCTCCGATCTCGGCGTCGGACGCGACGCAATGGTTGGCAGCACGCGCGCCATAGATTACATCCAAGTTAACTTTGAATATAAAAGCCCCGTTGGGGCACCCAGACAGGATCCTGATCGCATGCCATTTCCCTTTTCCCTGCGCAAAGCTGCCCTGACCGCCACCATGATTGCTGCGACGGCCCTGCCGGCCAGCGCGCTGGACCTGACCAACCTGTCGGATGACGAACGCAACGCTTTGCGCGACGAAATCCGCGCCTATCTTCTGGAAAACCCCGAAGTGATGATCGAGGTCTTCGCCGAATTGGAGCAGCGACAGGCGCAAGAGCAAGTCGAGCAAGACAAGACGTTGGTTCAGGTCAATGCCGAAGCGATCTTCAATGACGGGTTCTCGCATGTGATGGGCAACCCGGATGGCGACTATACGATTGTCGAGTTCGTAGATTACCAATGTGGTTTCTGCCGCAAGGCCCATACCGTGTTGCAGGACCTTCTGGCCGCAGACGGCAACATCCGTCTGATCCTGAAAGAGTTCCCGATCCTCAGCGAAGCCAGCCTGATGTCGGCGCAGTTCGCCATCTCGGCCCAGCAGCTTTTCGGGGCAGAGGCCTATGAGGTGCTGCACAACGAGCTGATCACCCTGCGTGGCAACGTGACCGAGGCCCGTTTGGTCGAACTGGCCGACGATCTGGAGCTGGACGGGGCGGCCATTGCGGCTGGCATGAACTCGCCCGAGGTGCAGCGCATCCTGACCGAGAACCGCGAGCTGGGTAAGCGCCTGCAAGTGACCGGCACACCGGCTTTTGTGATGCAGGACACCATGGCGCGTGGGTTCATGGAGCTGGAACAGATGCAGCAAATCATCTCAGCTGGCCGCGCGGCACAGTAAGCGGTGACGTTTGTGTCGCTGACAGGACGGTGTCGCAACGGGCTGCTTGCTGCGCTGTTGTCGGTGGTGTGCCCTTTTATGGCCGCCGCCAACACCACCTCTGCGCCCGATACCTCGTTGGTGCCCAAGCCACGGCCCAGCGTAAGCGCTCCTGCCCAAGCGACCACCGGGGCAGGGGATGATCGGGCACCTGTCCTGTCCGTCCCCACCCAAAGCCCCGCTGCGCTCAGCGGCTTGGCCTATCTGGCCGGTGACGGGGTTACGCTTCAGGACCGGTGGCGCGGCGTCGCCATCGAGGTGCCTATGACACAGGCGGTGCCGTGGCGTGTGTTCACCTTGGACGATCCCCGGCGTCTGGTCGTGGATTTCTCAGAGTTGGACTGGCAGGGCATTGATATCCCAAAGCTTCTGGCTCAGGGCGACTGGTTTTCGGACATTCATGCCGGGCTCTACCGTCCCGGCTGGACGCGGATTGTGTTCAGTTTGAATGCTCCGGTCGACGTGGTGTCGGCTGGTCTATCCACTCAAGAACAACCCGTGGCCGTGTCCCAACGGGCCGAGGGCGCGCGCCTGCGTGTTGATCTGGCGGCGGTCTCGGGCGCGGAGTTCGCGGCGAAGGCAGGGGCGCCCAAGGATGCCCTGTTTGACCGCCCGGCGCGTCCCATGCCTGCGCCCAAAACGCGCCAGCGTGGGGTCGGCGATGTGACCGTGGTTCTTGACCCCGGGCACGGCGGCATCGATCCGGGGGCCGAGCGGGGCGGTGTGGTCGAGGCCCATCTGATGCTGCGCTTTGCGCGCGAGTTGAAGGAAGAGCTGGTGCGCGCGGGGGGCTTCAACGTCGTCCTGACGCGCGACCGCGACGAATTCGTGCCGCTGGAAGAGCGTGTCTCGATCGCGCGGCGCGCAGGCGCCGATGTGTTCCTGTCGTTGCACGCAGATGCTTTGGCGCAAGGGCGGGCGACCGGGGCAAGCGTCTATACGCTGTCGCAAGAGGCGTCCGACGAGGCGTCGCGCAAACTGGCCGAACGCCATGATCGCAGCGATATTTTGGCCGGTGTAGACCTGTCACAACAGGATGACGCGGTGGCGCTTGTTCTGATGGATCTGGCACGGGCCGACACGGCGCCGCGTGCGGAAGCCTTGGCCGACAGCCTTGTCGAAGGGATCCACAGCGCCACTGGGTCAACCTATAAAACCCCGCGCATGCAGGCCGGGTTCTCGGTCCTGAAAGCGGCGGATATTCCGTCGGTGCTGATCGAGCTTGGCTTCCTGTCGTCCGAGCGGGACCGCAAGCTTCTGACCTCGCGTGAATGGCGGGCGGATGCGGCGCGGGGCATTCGGGAAGCACTGCAATACTGGGTGTTGCAGGACGCAGCTCAGGCTGATCTGTTGCGTCAATAGAGACGCTTAAGGCGCTGTTGTAAAAGTAAAAAGGCCACTCACTGAGTGGCCTTTTCTTGTTTTTCCTGTCTTACAGACCTTTGGCGCGATAGCTGGCCGCGATGCGGTCAATCGCCACGATGAACGCGGCCATGCGCAGGTCATCCACATCGTCGCGGGAATGCCAAACCTCGCGCATGGACTGATAGGCCACCCGCATCGTGTCATCCAGACCCGAGCGTACCAGCTCAAGTTCGTCCGCACCGCGCAGGTACTTCTCTTTGAACTCTGGCGACATCGACCAGGCGTCGCCAAGATAGCGATCCAGTCGCTCCAGCTCGTCTACCACCAGCTGGTGGCGCGCTTCTTCCTGACGGCGCTGCATGCGACCAAAGCGGATGTGGCTGAGGTTCTTGACCCATTCGAAATAGGAAACGGTCACACCGCCCGCGTTGGCATAAAGGTCCGGGATGATCACGGTCCCCTTGTCGCGCAGCACCTTATCCGCGCCCGAGGTGATCGGGCCATTCGCGGCCTCGATGATCAAGGGGGCCTGAACGCGTTCGGCATTGGTCAGGTTGATCACACCCTCAAGCGCGGCCGGGATCAGGATGTCACACTCAATTTCCAGCAACTCGGCACCATTTTCGACGTATTGGGCATCTGCAAACCCCTTCACGCCACCATGGCCCGCGATCCACTGATGCACGGCTTCAACGTCCAGCCCGTTGGCATCATACAACGCGCCATCACGCTCGATGATCCCGATGATCCGTGCGCCATCCTCATGCGATAGGAATTTGGCGGCGTGGTAGCCCACATTGCCCAGCCCCTGCACGACGATGCGCTTGTCTTTCAGTTTGCCATCTAGATTGGCAAGCTTCACGTCCTCGGGGTGCCGGAAGAATTCACGCAGAGCATATTGCACGCCACGCCCGGTGGCTTCGACACGGCCCGCGATGCCGCCAGCATGCGGCGGCTTGCCGGTCACACAGGCGCGCGCGTTGATGTCGGTCGTGTTCATGCGGGCATATTGGTCGGCGATCCACGCCATCTCGCGTTCGCCGGTGCCCATGTCGGGGGCAGGGACGTTTTGCGACGGGTTGATCAGGTCGCGTTTTGCCAGCTCATAGGCGAAACGACGGGTGATCAGTTCCAGCTCGTGCTCTTCATATTCGCGCGGATCGATGCACAGCCCGCCTTTCGAGCCGCCAAACGGCGTTTCCACCAGTGCGCATTTGAACGTCATGAGCGAGGCCAGCGCCTCGACCTCGTCCTGATCCACCGAGATGGCGTAGCGAATACCACCTTTTACGGGTTCCATATGCTCTGAATGGACAGAGCGATAGCCGGTGAACGTCTTGATCTCGCCGCGCAGACGCACGCCAAAACGGACCGTGTAGGTCGCGTTACAGACACGGATCTTTTCCTCTAGGCCCGAAGGCAGGTTCATCAGGGACGCCGCCCGGTTGAACATCAGTTCAACGGACTCTCGAAAACTCGGCTCATTCGTAAGGGACATTTTGTACCTCTGTACAGGTTTTGCATTGTTTTGCTGCGATGCCGCAGAATCGCATTGCTTTGCGACATTACGACACAGAGGTTAGGAAGATCTGATCAAAGTACCACCCCTAACATACCCGACCGAATGGTCATGTTATGAAGGGGTGTTTTCTGTTTCAAAAGTGGCATGTGCGTAACGCCATCCCACCTTGTATCTTAAGAATTTCATCGCACAACTCTGTGCATTTTTGAACGCATCCCTGTTCAGCTGTGCGTGTTGTGCGGAGGGGCGCGGATCACTAGCTTCTAGGCAGACACACAGTCAAGGAAGCGAGGTTCCCATGTCCATTCGCCCAGTTCTCTCTGCTGATCAATCCAAGCCCACGCTGGAAGGCGCCGGGGTGCATCTGCACCGCGCCTTTGGGTTCCACGATCCAAAGGCCTATGACCCGTTCCTGCTGTTTGATGATTTTCGCAATGACGACCCGCGCCTGTCCGAAAAGGGCTTCCCGTGGCACCCTCATCGCGGCATCGAGACCATTACCTATGTTCTGGCCGGCGAGGTCGAGCATGAGGACAGCCTTGGCAACACGGGCCGTTTGGGCGCGGGCGACATTCAGTGGATGACCGCCGGATCTGGCATCATGCATCAGGAAATGCCCATCGCGAACGCCAAGGGGCAGATGCACGGGTTTCAGCTTTGGGCCAACCTGCCGCGTGATCTGAAGATGACGGCGCCGAACTATCAGGATGTGCCTTCGGTCGAGATCCCGGTGATTGAAGAGGACGACGGCACCAAGGTGCGCGTGATCGTGGGCGATTTCTGGGGCCGCTCCGGTCCGGTCGATGGCATCGCGGCGGATCCGCTTTACCTGGATGTCAGCGTGCCTGCAGGGGTCACCAAGACACTGCCGGTCGATACGCGCCGTCAGGCCTTTGCCTATGTGTTTGAAGGGGCAGGGGCGTTTGCCGACGCCGCCGCCCCTCAGGGCGTGCTGCTTGAGAAAGAGGTGATGGGCCAAGAGGTCAACATCCGCGACCTGTCTGGCAACCGCACCGTGATCCGCTTTGGTGCGGGCGACGAGGTGCGCGTGCAGGCCGGGCCCGAGGGGATCCGCTTCCTTCTGGTCGCGGGCGCTCCGATCCGCGAACCCGTCGCGTGGCATGGACCTATTGTGATGAACACGAAAGACGAGCTGCGCCAAGCCATGAGCGACCTGCGTAACGGGACTTTTATCAAGCCCGCGCACTAGCGGAAATGTCGCAATCCGTTTTCATTGCGTCGGTCATTGCATAAATCTGACGAATTGTTACAAGGGCAGGAACGCTGCCCTTTTTTTACTGGTTCCATGTCCCGACTGCTCCGCCTTGTTGATCTCCCCCCGATCTGGTTGATCGCGATGGCCGCTGCGGCCTTCGGGGTGGATCGTTTTGTTCCGGGGCTAGGCTTTGATCTGGGCTGGACGCGCTGGCTGGGAAACGGACTGGTTGCGGTCGGGCTGGGGGTAATGGGTTTGGCCGTATGGGAATTTCTGCGCGCACGCACCACGATCATCCCGCGACAAACGCCAACTGCTTTTCTGCAAAACGGCATTTATCGCCTGACCCGCAATCCGATCTATCTGGGCGATGCGCTGGTCTTGGGCGGGCTGATCCTGCGCTGGGACGTGCTGCCTGCGCTGATCCTGGTGCCCATCTTCACAAGAATCATCACGACGCGCTTCATCATAGGAGAAGAGGAAGGACTGACCGCCATTTTTGGCGATGAGTTCAAAAACTGGGCCGCGACCGTGCGTCGCTGGCTATAAATTGCTGCAAAGCGGCATTGCGCCGCGACGTGCTGTCGCGTATTGAAATAATATTGTCGCAATGATCGCTGAAACGATAGCTTCTTGCGCAGCGGATGCGTATAGAATGCGCCATGAAACCGCCGGGGCCGAGGGATGACCCCTCGTTCGGCACACGACGGGAGAAGGAAGAGACTGTGAAAATCGGTGTACCCAAGGAAGTATTTGAGGGCGAAAACCGGGTCGCAATGACACCGGAAAGCGCCAAGATGCTGCAAAAGCTGGGCTATGACTGCGTGATCGAAACCAAGGCAGGTGAGGCTGCTGGTTTCTCGGATGCGGTATATAAAGAAGCAGGTGTCGAGGTCGTAAAGACCGCAGCCGCGCTTTGGAAAGCTGCAGACATCATTGCGAAAGTGCGTCAGCCGAACGATACCGAGCTGAAGCGCCTGACCGCGGACAAGACGCTGATCAGCTTCTTCAATCCGGGCGGCAACGAGGACGGGCTTGAGAAAGCCAAGAAGTCCGGCGCAAGCGTCATTGCCATGGAAATGGTGCCGCGTATCTCGCGTGCGCAGAAAATGGACGCGCTGTCCTCGATGGCAAACATCGCTGGCTACCGTGCCGTGATCGAAGCCGGTAACAACTTTGGCCGTTTCTTCACCGGTCAGGTGACCGCCGCTGGTAAGGTTCCGCCTGCCAAGGTGCTGGTTGTCGGTGCTGGTGTTGCTGGTCTGGCCGCCATTGGTACCTCGACCTCGCTGGGTGCGATTACCTATGCGTTCGACGTACGCCCGGAAGTGGCTGAACAGGTCGAATCCATGGGCGCCGAGTTCGTCTATCTGGACTTCGAAGAAGAGCAGCAGGATGGTGCCGCCACCGGTGGTTACGCCGCTGTGTCCTCGCCGGAATTCCGCGAAGCTCAGCTGGCCAAGTTCCGTGAACTGGCCCCGGAAGTGGACATCGTCATCACCACCGCGCTGATCCCCAACCGCGAAGCTCCGAAGCTTTGGCTTAAAGACATGATCGACGCGATGAAGCCGGGCTCGGTCATTGTTGACCTTGCGGCCGAAAAAGGCGGGAACGCCGAAGGCACCGTGATGGACGAGAAGGTCGTGACCGACAATGGCGTGACCATCATCGGCTATACCGACTTCCCGTCGCGTATGGCAGCCCAGTCGTCGTCGCTTTATGCCAACAACATCCGTCACATGATGACGGACCTGACACCGGAAAAAGACGGTGTGGTCAATCATGACATGGAAGATGACGTGATCCGTGGCGCGACCGTGACCCATCAGGGCGAGATCACCTTCCCGCCGCCCCCGCCGAAAGTGCAGGCCATCGCGGCCCAGCCGAAGGCCGAGGTCAAGGAACTGACGCCGGAAGAGATCAAAGCACAAGAAGCTGCCGCGTTCAAAGCGCAGACCAAACAGCAGGTGACCCTGCTGGCGGTTGGTGGTGGTCTGATGCTGCTAGCCGGTCTCTATGCCCCTGCCAGCTTCATGCAGCACTTCATCGTGTTTGTGCTGGCCGTGTTTGTGGGCTTCCAGGTGATCTGGAACGTCTCGCACTCGCTGCACACACCGCTGATGGCTGTGACCAACGCCATTTCGTCGATCATCATCCTGGGTGCGCTCATGCAGATCGGATCGGGCTCGTTCCTGGTCATCCTGTTGGCCGCAGCTTCGGTCTTTATGGCCGGGATCAACATTTTCGGCGGCTTCCTCGTGACACGGCGCATGCTCGCCATGTTCCAGAAATCGTAAGGGGGTAGAGATCATGGAATTTGGTTTCACCACGGCTGCATATGTTGTTGCAGCAGTTCTGTTCATCCTCTCCCTTGGCGGTCTGTCGGGACAGGAAAGCGCGAAACGCGCGGTATGGTATGGCATTGTCGGCATGGCGCTGGCGGTGGCTGCAACCCTGATCGGCCCCGGTGCCGGTCTGTGGTGGCTGTCGATCCCGCTGATCGCAGCAGGCGGCGTCATTGGCTATCAGCTGGCATCCAAGGTCGAAATGACACAGATGCCGGAACTGGTGGCTGGCATGCACGCGCTGGTCGGTCTGGCCGCTGTGTTCGTTGGCTTCAACGCCCACTTTGAAATCGGCAACGCCGCAGAAGCTCTGGCCATCGGCAAAGATGCCGTGAAAGAGCTGGGCAGCTTCGGTCAACTGATTGCCAAGAAATCGGCGGTCGAGATCAACATCCTGTTGGTTGAGCTGTCGCTGGGCGTCTGGATCGGTGCCGTGACCTTCACCGGCTCGGTGATCGCTTACGGCAAACTGTCGGGCAAAGTAACCTCGTCGGCTGAAAAGCTGCCGGGCGGTCACATGCTGAACGCGGGCGCGGCTGCGCTCTCGGTCATCTGCCTGATTTGGTACCTGAACACCGCATCCTTCCTGCCGCTGATCATCCTGACTGTCGCTGCTCTGTTCATCGGCTATCACCTGATCATGGGCATCGGCGGCGCCGACATGCCGGTGGTTGTGTCGATGCTGAACAGCTACTCGGGCTGGGCCGCGGCTGCCATCGGCTTCTCGCTTGGCAACGACCTTCTGATCGTTGTGGGCGCGCTGGTTGGTTCGTCGGGTGCGATCCTGTCCTACATCATGTGTAAGGCGATGAACCGCTCGTTCATCAGCGTTATTCTGGGCGGCTTTGGTGGCGGCTCGGACGGCCCGGCCATGGAAATCGAAGGCGAGCAGATCGCCATCGACGCCGATGGTGTGGCCGCGTCGCTTGAGGAAGCCGACAGTGTGGTCATCATCCCCGGTTACGGTATGGCTGTGGCGCAAGCCCAGCAGAACGTGGCCGAGCTGACCCGTCGTCTGCGTGCCAAGGGCAAGAATGTCCGCTTCGCAATCCACCCGGTTGCAGGCCGTCTGCCCGGTCACATGAACGTGCTGCTGGCGGAAGCCAAAGTGCCTTACGACATCGTGCTGGAGATGGACGAGATCAACGACGACTTCCCGGAAACGGATGTCGCCATCGTCATCGGCTCGAACGACATCGTGAACCCGGCCGCTCAGGACGACCCGAACAGCCCCATCGCCGGTATGCCGGTTCTGGAATGCTGGAAGGCCAAGCAGGTCTTCGTGTCGAAACGTGGTCAGGGTGCAGGTTACTCGGGCATCGAGAACCCGCTGTTCTTCAAAGAGAACACTCGCATGTTCTATGGCGACGCCAAACAGTCGCTGGATACGCTGCTGACGCTGATCCAGTAAGACGCTCAAAATCACGTGAAGCGCCCCCGATCCGGGGGCGTTTTGCTTTTGTGCGGGGGGATTTCCTGTCACTGTTGGCGGGCGAACAGTAGGACTTCCTGATGAACACGCCTGCACATCTGATCGTTGGCGCTGCCGCCTTTGGACACGACCGCAAGACCATGTGGGCGGCAATCGGGGGCGGGATCCTGCCCGATCTGTCGCTCTATCTTCTGGTGTTCTGGGCGATGTTCGTGCAGCAGATCCCAGAAAGTGTGATCTTCAACCAGCTCTACTTTTCGGACGCGTGGCAAGGGATCTTTGCCGTCGACAACTCTTTCATCCTGTGGGGCGCAGTGCTGGGGCTGGGCCTCTATCTGACCTCGGGCGCGCTGACGGCCTTTGCCGGGTCGGGGCTGGTGCATATCGGATCGGACTTCCTGCTCCACCACGACGATGGACGCGCGCATTTCTGGCCGCTCAGCGATTGGGTCTTTGAAAGCCCGTTCAGCTATTGGGACAGTGGGCACCACGCGCTGTGGATTGGCCCCATTCTGGCGCTGATCACCTTGGTATGTGTGGTGGTCTTGTGGCGCAGACACGCACCTTGGGGATGGCGTCTGGCCTTCTTTGCCCTTTTGATGCTCGAGGTGAACACCCTGCGCAGCTGGGTTCTGTATTTCTGACAGGCAAGGCGGGGCTTAGAAGTGCGAGTCCCATTGCGGGTGCGCGTCGTCAATCACAAGCGCATGGGTGTGGCGCCGGTGCCCTTTCAGATGCGGGTGGTTTAAGGGCAGGTTGTCGTGAGTATGGGCGACCTCGACCGGGTCGTCTGCGGGCCAGAAACGCAGGGCGGCGCTGATCCCGATGAGGGCAAGCGCGGCGAGGATCAGCAGGGCTGGTACAGTCCCGAATGCGGTCATAAGCCAGCCTGACAGCGGATAGGTCACCAGCCAGCAGGCATGGGACAGGGCGAACTGGGCGGCAAAGATCGCCGGGCGGTCCTCGGCATGGGCCGAGCGGGCCAAGAGGCGCCCCGAGGGCGTCAGGACGGTCGAATATCCTACCCCAATTACGGTCCATGCGATCAACAGAGTGGGCCAACTTAGCCCCCAGACCGCGATCACGGTGCTAAGGCTGATGAGGGTGGCGGCCATTAGCCCCGCGCCGCCCAGCATCAGGGGACGTTCAGGGGCGACGTGGAGGATGCGGGGCAGGGCGAGTGCGGCCAGCATGCTCCCCAGCCCGAAGGCAAACATGGTCCAGGCGAGGGCGCTTTCTTCAAGCCCCAACTGGCTGCGCACCAACACGACCGAGTTCACCAGCACCATCGCGCCCGCGCTCGAGACCGCAAGGTTCAGCCCCAACAGCCCGCGCAGACGCGGTGTCGCCAGATAGATGCGGATGCCCAACGTGGTGCGGTCATAGAAGCCCCGCGGCGCGGCAGGTTTTGGGTCGGGCAGGCGCACGGACATCACCATCAGGGCCGACACCACGAAGCCCAGCGTGGTGCCCAGAAACAGGCTGCTATAGCTGGCAGCGGTCAGGATCAGTGCGGCCAGTGTCGGCGACAGGATGTTTTCCAGATCAAAGGCCAGTCGGGACAGCGACAGTGCCTTGGTATAGTGTTCTTCATCAGGCAAAACGTCTGGGATGGTGGCCTGAAAAGTGGGGGTAAACGCAGCCGAGGCTGCTTGCAGCACGAAGATCAGCCCATAGACCTGCCACAGCGTCGTCGCAAACGGCAGGCAGAGCACCACGGACGCGCGGACCAGATCCAGCACGATCAGAAGGACGCGCCGGTTCACCCGATCCGCCATGGCGCTGGCAATCGGCGCCAGCCCCACATAGGCGATCATCTTGATGGTGAAAATCGTGCCCAGAACCAGCGCGGCGTTTTCGCCTGCCAGATCATACGCCAGAAGCCCAAGCGCGACCGTCGCCAGCCCCGTGCCCATCAGGGCGACGACCTGTGCCAGAAACAGGTTGCGATAGGTGCGGTTGCCAAGGACCTCGAACATCGTCGCCTCACAAATACCGGGTGATCGCTTTCAGCTCGGCGACCGCAGCCGAGGTCTCGTCCCCCAAGCAATGATCCAAATGATCATGGATCAACGCCTGCTTCGCGTTGCGAATGGCGCTTTCAACTGCTTGTAATTGCTGGGCAAGTTCGACGCAGGGGCGGCCTTGCTCGATCATTTCGATCACCGAGCGCAGATGTCCATCGGCACGTTTCAAGCGGGCCGAGATTTTCGGGTGGCTGGCATGGGTATGTGCGTGTTCCATACCTTGATCGTATCCCCCCGGGGGGGATCGGGCAAGGCCGTCTGCCATACTACGATCCGGCGCGCGCGATGGTTTCCCTTTCAACCCGCCATCCAAGCGCGTATGCGAGGGTATGACCCAAAATCGCGGCATAGCCCTTAAGCTCGGATCGGTAGCGTTCTTCATGTCCATGCAGGCCATGATCAAGGCCGCGTCTGGCCACCTGCCGCCCGGCGAAATCGTCTTCTTCCGCTCGGTCTTAGCCTTGCCGGTGATCGCCGCGTGGCTGGCATACGAAGGGCGCTTGCATTCAGCGCTGCGCACCCAGCAGCTGTGGGGCCATGTCAGCCGGGGTACGGTGGGCGTGATGGCGATGGGGCTGAACTTTACCGCCGTTGCCTATCTGTCGCTGCCCGACATTACAGCGATCCTCTACGCGTCGCCGATCATTACGGTGATCCTTGCCGCGATTTTTCTGGGTGAACAGGTGCGCATGGTGCGGATCGGGGCGGTGCTGGCAGGTCTGTTCGGCGTGCTGATCGTCATGTGGCCGCAGCTTCAGGGCTGGGGCGCAGGCGATGACCTGCGGGCCTTCGGGGCGATGCTGGCCTTGGCGGCGGCCTGTTTCATCGCGACGGCCAAGATCCTCGTGCGCAAGCTGGTGGGGGTGGATCCGCCCTCGACCGTGGTGATCTATGCATCTTTTACAGCGATTGCCCTGTCGTTGCTGACCCTGCCCTTCGGCTGGGTCTGGCCCACGGGACCCGAGTTCGCGCTGCTTTTGGCGGCGGGGCTAGCCGGAGGTGTCGGGCAGCTGATGCTGACCACCGCCTATACCCATGCCGAAGCCTCGACCATTGCACCGTTTGACTACTCTTCGATGATCTTTGCGCTGGCCTTCGGTTATCTCATTTTCGGAGACCTGCCCACCGCGCAAACCCTGTTAGGGGCGGGGATCGTGATTTCCGCCGGGTTGGTGATCATCTGGCGCGAGGCGCGTTTGGGCAAGGACCGCGCAAAATCCCGCGCGGCCCAGTCTTCAAGCGGGTGATTGCCGATGGGCCTCTTGGTCCGCGGAAAATCACTGGAATTATTAGTGAAACTGACCTACTCTTGCCGCAAGACCTCGCACAAGACGGGGCCACAGGCAAAGGCACAGACACCGGCACCAATAACCCGCAAAGGGACGGGCCGGATATAACGAGCGGTACAGGTAAATTGCAGGCGGTTATTCATGACTGAAATGGTGTATGGCGCGGTCCCCGCACAAAGCGGCGACCCCATTCTTCCCCGTTGGTGGCGCACGATCGACAAGTGGTCGGTCTCGTGCATCTTGATCCTTTTCGGCATCGGCATTCTTCTTGGGTTGGCGGCTTCGCCCCCCTTGGCCGAACGCAACGGGCTGGGCTATTTCCACTATGTCGAACGTCAATTGATCTTCGGGGTGATGGCCCTGATGACCATGTTCGCCTTCACGCTGATGACCCCGCAGATGGTGCGCCGTCTGGGTGTGCTTGGGTTTCTGGTGGCGATGGTCGCGGTGATGCTGCTGCCGGTGCTGGGCACGGATTTCGGCAAGGGCGCCACGCGCTGGTATTCGCTGGGCTTTGCCTCGGTCCAGCCGTCGGAGTTCCTGAAACCCGGTTTCGTGGTCGTTGCCGCGTGGCTGATGGCGGCCAGTCAGGAAATCAACGGCCCGCCCGGACGCGCCATGTCCGCAGGTTTGGTCACGGTGATCGTGCTGTTCCTGGCGATGCAGCCGGACTTTGGCCAATCGGCGCTGATCCTGTTTGGCTGGGGCGTGATGTACTTCCTGGCGGGTGCGCCGATCCTGTTGCTGGTGGGGGCCGCTGGGTTGGTCGTTCTTGGCGGTACGTTTGCCTATCACAACTCGCAACACTTCGCGCGCCGCATCGACGGCTTCCTGAACCCCGAGGTCGATCCGACCACCCAGCTGGGCTATGCCACCAACGCCATCCGCGAGGGCGGTTTCTTTGGTGTTGGCGTAGGCGAAGGGCAGGTGAAGTGGTCGCTACCTGACGCGCATACCGATTTCATCATCGCCGTCGCGGCCGAAGAATACGGCCTGCTTCTGGTTCTGATCATCATTGCGCTTTACGCAACCATCGTGGTCCGCAGCTTCCTGCGCCTGATCCGCGAGCGGAATACGTTTATCCGTTTGGCAGGCTCGGGCCTTGCTGCCATGTTCGGCGTGCAGGCGCTGATCAACATGGGTGTGGCCGTGCGCCTTCTGCCCGCGAAAGGCATGACCTTACCATTTGTCAGCTATGGCGGCTCGTCTTTGATTGCTGGGGGTATTGCACTTGGCATGCTTTTGGCCTTTACCCGCACGCGGCCGCAGGGCCGGATGCAGGACGTATTTGCGAACAGGCAGGGCAGATAATGACGGACCAACCGCTTCTTGTGATTGCTGCCGGGGGGACCGGCGGCCACATGTTTCCCGCGCAGGCGCTGGCGGAAGCAATGTTGCGCAAAGGATGGCGGGTAAAGCTGTCGACCGACGCGCGCGGTGCGCGTTATACAGGCGGCTTTCCCCATGTGGTCGAGATCGAGCAAGTCTCCTCCGCCACCTTCCAGCGTGGCGGCATCGTGGCGAAGGCTGTAGTGCCGTTCCGCATCGGAGCCGGCGTGTTGGGTGCTGTCCTGAAGATGCGCCGAGATCGTCCAAAGGCCGTTGTGGGCTTTGGTGGCTACCCGACCATTCCCGCCTTGGGGGCTGCGAAGCTTCTGAACCTGCCGCGTATGATCCACGAACAGAACGGTGTGTTGGGTCGGGTAAACACGATCTTCGCGACCCGTGTGAACCGCGTGGCCTGCGGCACGTGGCCAACGGATCTGCCTGACGGTGTTGAGGGCGTCTATACCGGCAATCCCGTCCGCGGCGCTGTCATGGCGCGTCAGGGTGCGGGCTATATCGCGCCCGGTGATTACCCGATGTCGATCCTTGTCATTGGCGGCTCGCAAGGTGCGCGTGCGCTGTCCGACCATGTGCCTGCTGCGCTGGCCAGCCTGCCAGAGCATCTGCGGCGCCATATCTCGGTCAGCCATCAGGCGCGCGAGGAAGACATGGAGCGGGTGAGCGCGTTCTACGCCGAACACGGCATCCGCGCCGACGTGCAGAGCTTTTTCAACGATATCCCGCGCCGGATGTCCGAGGCACAACTGGTGATCAGCCGGGCAGGGGCATCGTCCGTCGCGGATATCTCGGTCATTGGTCGCCCGTCGATCCTGATCCCTCTGCCAAGCGCCACAGATGATCACCAGACCGCCAACGCGCGGGGGCTGGTGGATGCGGGCGCTGCGATCCTGCTGCCCGAAAGCATGCTGACGCCGGACAGTCTGGCGGAACAGGTCGCGCTGGTGCTGGAAAACGCGGAAGGGGCCGAACAGATGGCCCGTGCCGCGCTGGCCCATGGCCGCCCCGACGCAACCGACGCGTTGGTCGCGCTGGTCGAAGAATTGGCCGCACAGGCCTAAGAACTACACCTGAAGGATACACCGATGAACGCAGCAGCCACCAAGCTTCCCACCGAAATGGGCAAGATCCACTTTGTGGGCATTGGCGGGATCGGCATGTCCGGCATCGCCGAAGTGCTGCTGAACCATGGCTATCAGGTGCAGGGCTCGGACTTGAAAGAGACCAAGATCACCGATCGCCTGAAGGGGCTTGGGGCCGAAATCTTCATTGGTCAGCGTGCCGAAAACCTTGAAAACGCTGAGGTTGTGGTGATTTCCTCGGCCATCAAACCGGGCAACCCAGAGCTGGATACCGCCCGCGCCCGTGGCCTTCCTGTCGTGCGCCGGGCCGAGATGCTGGCCGAGCTGATGCGCCTGAAGTCGAACATCGCTGTCGCGGGCACGCATGGCAAAACCACCACCACGACGATGGTGGCCGAGCTTCTGGTACATGGGCATATTGACCCGACCGTGATCAATGGCGGCATCATCCACGCCTATGGATCCAACGCGCGGATGGGGCAGGGCGAATGGATGGTGGTCGAGGCTGACGAAAGCGACGGCACCTTCAACCGCCTGCCCGCAACGATTGCCATCGTGACCAATATTGACCCCGAGCATATGGAGCATTGGGGCGACTTTGATACGCTGCGCCAAGGTTTCCTTGATTTCGTGTCGAACATCCCGTTCTACGGGCTGGCTGTCTGTTGCACCGACCACCCCGAGGTGCAGGCGCTGGTCGGCAAAGTTACCGACCGTCGCGTCGTCACCTATGGCTTTAACGCGCAGGCCGATGTGCGCGCCGTAAACCTGACCTATAAGGCGGGTGTCGCGCATTTCGATATCGAGCTGAACCACGAAGGCACCAAGATCGAAGGCTGCACGCTGCCGATGCCGGGGGATCATAACGTCTCGAACGCTTTGTCCGCCGTCGCGGTCTCGCGCCATTTGGGCATGAAGCGCGATGAAATCCGTGCAGCGTTGGCCAGCTTTGGCGGCGTCAACCGTCGCTTCACCAAAGTGGGTGAAGTGAATGGCGTCACCATCATCGACGATTACGGCCACCACCCGGTTGAAATCGCCGCCGTCCTGAAAGCCGCCCGCCAAGCGACCGAGGGCCGCGTGATTGCCGTGCACCAGCCTCACCGCTATTCCCGTCTGCATGACCTGTTCGAGGATTTCTGCGCCTGTTTCAACGAAGCAGACGTCGTCGGTATCGCCGAGGTCTTCGCCGCCGGGGAAGACCCGATCGAGGGCGCCTCGCGCGATGATCTGGTCGCAGGTCTTGTCCGCCACGGCCACCGTCACGCAATGGCAGTCGAGAGCGAAGACGCCCTGACGGCGCTGGTGAAAGAACATACCCAACCGGGCGACATGGTGGTCTGTCTGGGCGCCGGTACGATCAGCGCATGGGCGAACAATCTGCCAGCACGCTTGGGGTAAGCGAGGGCGAATGCTGGCGGTCTACAAGATCCTGATTTGGCCGCTGCTTGTCGTCCCCTGGGCGGCATCCCTGTCTGCGGATTTCTTGCGTGGCGCGGGCGCTATATCCGTGCGCTGTTGGTCGCAATCATTTTGTGCATTGGGTTATGGTTCGCCCACTACTCCCTTGTTTTCTATCTGGAAGGGGGACGGATCGATGCAGGTCCAGCCTTCGTCCTCCACCTTGTTCTCGACTACGCGTTTCACGCCTTCGGAATCTGTGTCGCGGTGGTTTCTCTGATCTGGCTTTGGCGCATTCTGGGGCGTAACATGCGATCTCAACAATAGGCAGGCAGATATGGCAGCCCCACTAAAGCGAAACCTCGGACTTGGTCTTCTGACCATGTATGGCGTCGGCGTCATGGTCGGGGCCGGGATCTATGTGCTGGTGGGCGCCGTGGCGGCCGAGGCTGGGGTCTGGGCGCCTTTGGCCTTCTTGCTCGCAGGTTTGATCGCGGCTCCGTCAGCGCTCAGCTACGCCGAACTCAGTTCGCGTATTCCCGAAGCCTCGGGCGAGGCGGCCTATGTGGAAAAAGGCCTGAACAGCCACGTTCTGGCGGTGTTGATAGGCTTGGCCATCGTGCTTGCGGGCACCGTATCCGCCGCGGCAGTGTTGCGCGGCGGCGTTGGTTATCTGACGGCGTTGGCCGATATCCCAAGCGCATGGGCCATCATTGGCATCGGCATTGCCCTGACCCTCGTCGCGCTTGTGGGCGTGTTGGAGAGCCTGTTGCTGGCCGCGATCTTCACGGTGATCGAGGTATTGGGCCTGATCGCGGTGGTCTATGCGGGGTTCACTGCGCCGCCCGTTGCTGTGCTGACTGACCTACCCGAGATCTATTGGCCCGGTGTCGCAGGTGCCGCCGCTTTGGCCTTCTTCGCCTTCATCGGGTTCGAGGACATGGTGAATATGGCGGAAGAGGCGAAAGACCCCACCCACACCGTCCCCCGTGCCATTCTGATCGCCTTGGTCATCACGACCCTGCTTTACGCACTGGTGTCCTACGCCGCTGTGCGTGCCGTCCCGGTGGACGCGCTGGCAAGCTCGGGCCGGCCCTTGGTGCTGGTCTGGGAAAGCAGTTTTGCGGCCTCTCCTGCCGTTCTTGGCGGCATCGCCGTGATCGCAGCGTTAAATGGTGTGCTCGCACAGATCGTCATGGCGGCGCGCGTGCTGTTTGGCCTTGGGCGCCGGGAAAAGCTGCTGTCGGTCTTCTATCGCGCCCATCCCCGGTTCGGCACGCCCGCTTTGGCGACGGTGCTGCTGGGGGCAGGGGTGATCGGGGCCGCCTTGGCCTTGCCGGTGTCCGAGCTGGCGAATGTCACCTCGACCGTGCTGTTGATCGTGTTTGCGGTGGTGAACATCGCGCTGATCGCTTTGAAACGCAAAAAGCCCGACGCGCCGTTCCGCACAGCTGTCTGGGTGCCGTGGCTGGGCCTGATCGGTGCCGTAGCGGCGCTAGCCGCGTCCTTCCTGACCGGAGCCACGCATTGAGCCCGTCTTTGATCGCAGGCGCCCTCTGGGCCATCGCCGCGACGATTGTCGCGCTGTTGCCGATGCGGATGCAATTCCCGCCGGGGATCATCCTGCTGATCTCTGCGCCGTTTATGGTTCTCTGGATTGGGGCCACGCATGGCTGGATCTGGGCAGTCCTCGGGCTGGCAGCTTTCCTGTCGATGTTTCGCCGCCCACTGTGGTACTTCGCCCGAAAATGGACAGGACGCCTATGACGCTGTCGCTGATCCTCGCCTGCCTCTGGGCGGTTGTGGCGCAGGTCATCGCGCTGACGCCGTCAAAGGATCACCACTGGCGGGTGGCTTACGTCTTGATCGCCGTGGGCATTCCGCTATTGGGGTACGTGTTGTACGAGAACGGCCCGTGGGTGGGGCTGCTGGTCTTGCTGGGCGCGATGTCGATCCTGCGCTGGCCGGTGATCTACCTGACCCGCTGGCTGCGCAAGAGGTGAGACATGGCCCGTCCTGATGAAATCGAAATTCGCGGCAGCTTGATGGCCGACAGGGAACTTGCCGGTCTGACGTGGCTGCGCGTGGGTGGTCCTGCGGACTGGCTATTTATGCCTGCCGACGAGGATGATCTGGCGCATTTCCTGTCTGAGTTGGACGCGGAGATCCCGGTCTTTCCGATGGGTGTCGGCTCGAACCTGATTGTGCGGGATGGCGGCATCCGGGGCGTGGTGATCCGCATGGGGCGGGGCTTCAACGCGGTCGAGATTGACGGTCAGACGGTGACGGCGGGTGTGGCCGCTCTGGACGCTCAGGTCGCCAGAAAGGCCGCGGCTGAGGGTGTAGATCTGACCTTCCTACGTACTATTCCCGGCGCAATCGGTGGCGCGGTGCGCATGAATGCCGGCTGCTATGGCTCTTATATCGCTGACGTTTTTCAATCTGCGACCGCCCTCACACGGGATGGCGAGCGGGTGACACTGACTGCCGATGATCTGCAGTTCCAATATCGTCAAAGCGAGCTGCCGGACGGTTGGGTTGTGACCAAAGCCGTCTTGGAAGGTCCCCAAGGCGATCCCGAGGAGCTTGCCGCGCGCATGGAGGCCCAGCTGGCCAAACGCGACGAAACCCAGCCCACCAAAGACCGCACCGCAGGGTCGACCTTCCGCAATCCGGCGGGCTTCAGCTCCACCGGGCGGGCGGATGACAGCCACGAATTGAAAGCCTGGAAGGTGATCGACGAGGCCGGAATGCGCGGCGCGACACGGGGTGGGGCGCAGATGAACCAGATGCACTCGAATTTCCTGACCAACACGGGCGATGCCACCGCCGCCGACCTTGAAGGATTGGGTGAAGAGGTCAGAAAAAAGGTTTACGAACACAGTGGCATAGAGCTACAATGGGAAATCAAGCGCGTAGGCGAACCGGCGGCAGAATAAACCGGGCGTAACACGCGGAAATGACGGTCAAAAAGGCCGGAGATTGAGGGGTCGGGCAGGCCCTGAAAACCGAAAAACAGACGCAGAAAACTGCGCGATATCTCGGTTCGGGGCGGTACGCCTCATGACAGACACCGTGGTCACACGGGATTGGCGCCGGAAACGGCAGAGCATTTGGGTCGCATTGCGGCCGGGTACGAGGCATTACAGGCATGTCGGGTTCATCCGTCAGCAAAGTTGTGGTTTTGATGGGCGGTCCATCGGCCGAGCGCGAGGTATCGCTGAGCTCGGGCGAGGAATGCGCCAAGGCCTTGGCTGGCGAGGGCTATGACGTCGTGAAGATCGACGCGGGCCCCGATCTGGCCGAGCGTCTGAAAGCCGAAGCGCCTGATGTTGTTTTCAACGCGCTGCATGGCCGTTGGGGCGAAGATGGCTGTGTACAGGGCCTCTTGGAGTGGCTGCAAATCCCTTACACACATTCGGGCGTGTTGGCGTCCTCGCTTGCGATGGACAAAGAGCGCGCCAAGGACACGTTCCGCGCCGCGGGTCTTCCCGTCGTGGCCTCTGTGCTGGCCGGCAAAGACGACGTGCAGGCCCGTCATGTGATGGAGCCGCCCTACGTGGTGAAGCCTTACAACGAAGGCAGCTCGGTTGGGATCTACATCGTGCAAGAGGGCGCGAATACGCCGCCGAAACTGGCTGAGAGCATGCCAGATACGGTGATGGTGGAAACCTATGCGCCGGGGCGCGAGCTGACGACCACTGTGATGGGCGACCGTGCGCTTGGCGTGACCGACATCATCACAGATGGCTGGTATGATTACGACGCGAAATACGCCGAGGGTGGATCGCGCCACGAAATCCCCGCCAACATCCCTGCCGAGATTGAAGCCGCGTGCTTGGATTATGCCCTGCGCGCGCACGAGGCGTTGGGCTGTCGCGGTGTCAGCCGCACCGATTTCCGCTGGGATGAAGCCCGCGGTTTGGACGGACTGATCATTCTGGAAACCAACACGCAGCCGGGCATGACGCCGACCTCTCTGGCGCCCGAACAGGGCGCGCATCAGGGGATGAGCTTCGGTCAATTCTGCAAATGGATGGTGGAGGACGCGTCGTGCAACCGATGACCGCCCCCCAGCAGGACAAGACGGACGCGCAGCGCCGCGACCCGGCGCCCTCACGTCTTGCTTATAAGGCCCATCGCCTGTGGCTGACCCCGGTCTTCCGCGCCTTTCTGCGTGTGGGCCTGCCGGTCTTTGCTATCTTGATGGCGACGGGCTGGTACCTGTCCAACCCGACCAACCGCTATGCAGTCGGCGAGAAGCTGACCAATGTGAAGCGCTCGGTGCAGGAACGGCCCGAGTTCATGGTCAAGCTGATGGCCGTCGAGGGCGCGACCCCGGTTGTCGACAGTGCCGTGCGCCAGATCCTACCCATCGATTTCCCGATTTCCAGCTTCGATCTGGATCTGGACCGCATGCGGACCGAGATCATGAAACTGGACGTGATCGAGGATGCCGATCTGCGCATCCGCCCGGGCGGTGTGCTGGAAGTGGCGCTGACCGAGCGCGAGCCAGTGATCTTGTGGCGCCACAGTGGTGTCATCGACATGCTGGACGCCAGCGGTCATCGTGTCGCCAGCTTGCTGGATCGTGCGGCGCGGTCTGATCTGCCGTTGATCACCGGGAAGGGCGCGGCCGACGCCGTGCCAGAAGCACGCGCCATTCTGGACACCGCTGCCCCCCTGCGCGGCGAGCTACGCGGGTTGATCCGTGTGGGCGAACGTCGCTGGGATGTCGTATTGAAAAGCGACCAGCGCATTCAGCTGCCAGCCGAAAACCCCGTGGCCGCATTGGAGCAAGTGATTGCCTTGCACCAGGCGCAAGACCTGTTTGGCCGCGACCTAAGCGTGATTGATATGAGAAATCCCCAGCGCCCCACGCTGCGTCTTGGCGCCACCGCCATGCACGAGCTGCGCCGCCTTAAAGGGGTTCAGATTGAAGAGGTTTCCCAATGACCGATATTTACAGCCAGCAACGTGCCATGCGGGCCATGCGCGAAGCCGCCATGCAACGCGGCGTGATTGCCATTCTGGATATCGGCAGCGCCAAAGTAGGCTGTCTGGTCCTGCGTTTTGACGGGCCCGAGCAGTTCCGTGATAGCGATGGGGTAGGATCCTTGGCAGGGCAAAGCGCCTTTCGCGTGATCGGCGCCGCGACGACCCGCTCGCGCGGGGTGCGCTTTGGCGAAATCGACGCCATGGCCGAGACCGAACGCGCCATTCGCACCGCCGTGCAAGCAGCACAGAAGATGGCCAACCTGCGGGTGGATCATGTGATTGCCTGTTTCTCGGGCGCCAACCCGCGCAGCTATGGGCTGGATGGGGCGGTGGACGTTGATGGCCGTGCGGTCACTGAAGACGATGTGGCCCGCGTTCTGGCGGCCTGTGACATGCCCGACATTGGCGACGGGCGCGAGGTGCTGCACGCGCAGCCGGTGAACTTTGCGCTGGATCACCGCTCGGGCCTTGCGGATCCGCGTGGGCAGATCGGCAACCGTCTGGCGGTGGACTTGCATGTGTTGACCGTCGATTCAGCGGTCATTCAGAACTTGCTCTATTGTATCAAGCGCTGCGACCTTGAAGTCGCAGGGCTGGCAAGCTCGGCCTATGTGTCGGGGATTTCCGCGCTGGTCGAGGATGAACAAGAGCTGGGCGCCGCCTGTATCGATTTAGGTGGAGGTTCAACTGGCATCTCTATCTTCATGAAAAAGCACATGATTTATGCCGACAGCGTGCGTCTAGGTGGGGATCATGTGACCTCGGACATCTCGAAAGGGCTTCATGTGCCCCTATCGACCGCCGAGCGGATCAAGTCCTTCTATGGTGGCGTTGTCGCCACCGGCATGGATGATCGCGAGATGATCGAGATCGGTGGCGACACCGGCGACTGGGAACACGACCGCCGCACCGTCAGCCGGGCCGAGCTGATCGGCATCATGCGTCCGCGCGTCGAAGAAATTCTGGAGGAGGTGCGGATGCGCCTTGATGCGGCCGGCTTTGACCATCTGCCCAGCCAATCCATCGTGTTGACCGGAGGCGGCAGCCAGATCCCGGGTCTGGACGGGCTCGCCCCGAAAATTCTGGGCCAGAATGTGCGCCTTGGACGCCCGCTTCGGGTGCAGGGCCTGCCGCAGGCGGCGACCGGACCGGGCTTTGCCTCGGCCGTGGGACTGTGCCTGTTTGCCGCTCACCCGCAAGACGAATGGTGGGATTTCGAAATGCCCGCCGAGACCTATCCGGCGCGCAGTTTCCGCCGGGCGTTCAAGTGGTTCAAGGACAATTGGTGAGTCTCGTGCCGCACCGCAACATGCTGTGTCTTCGGCGAAATCCTGCTTAAATCCTTCATATTTCCTCAATATTTTGCGGTGAATCGCGCCTTTAGGGCGTGACGAACCCTGCAGTTTTGAGGTAATATGGAAAAAAAGAGGCAGTCACCGACGATTCAGTCGGGATAACAACATACCAGCCGCCTTCGGGGCACATCGAAGCGGCGCAGACCTATACAGGCGGAAAAATCATGACTTTGAACCTTACCATGCCCGGTCAGGAAGAGTTGAAACCTCGTATCACAGTGTTTGGCGTAGGCGGTGCTGGAGGCAACGCCGTCAACAACATGATCGAGAAAGAACTCGAGGGCGTAGAATTTGTCGTAGCAAACACCGATGCGCAGGCGCTTCAGCACTCGCGCGCAGCGGACCGCATCCAGATGGGTGTGAAGGTCACCGAAGGTCTGGGCGCAGGTGCCCGTGCCACGGTAGGCGCAGCCGCGGCGGAAGAAAGCATTGAACAGATCGTAGACCATCTGGCGGGCGCGCATATGTGCTTCATCACCGCTGGTATGGGCGGCGGCACCGGTACTGGCGCGGCCCCGATCATCGCACAGGCCGCCCGTGAGCTGGGCGTGCTGACTGTGGGTGTTGTCACCAAACCCTTCCAGTTCGAAGGCGCCAAGCGCATGAAGCAGGCGGAAGACGGTGTCGAAGCCCTGCAGAAAATGGTCGATACGCTGATCATTATTCCGAACCAGAACCTGTTCCGTCTGGCGAACGAGAAGACGACCTTCACCGAGGCGTTCTCGATGGCAGATGACGTTCTGTATCAAGGTGTTAAGGGTGTCACGGACCTGATGGTTCGTCCCGGCCTGATCAACCTCGACTTCGCGGACGTGCGTGCCGTAATGGACGAGATGGGCAAGGCCATGATGGGCACCGGCGAAAGCACCGGCGAAGATCGCGCGGTTCAGGCAGCCGAGAAGGCCATCGCCAACCCGCTCTTGGACGAAATCAGCCTGCGTGGCGCGAAAGGTGTGTTGATCAACATCACCGGCGGCTACGACCTGACCCTGTTCGAACTGGACGAAGCAGCCAACCGCATCCGCGAAGAAGTGGATCCCGAGGCCAACATCATCGTTGGTTCGACGCTGGATGACAGCCTGGATGGCGCCATGCGCGTGTCCGTTGTGGCCACCGGCATCGACGCCTCGGACGTTCCGCTGGACATCCCGGTGCCGCGTCGCACGCTGGCCCAGCCGCTGCAGTCGCCGATCGAAGTTGAGCAGAAGATGGAAGCGGAAGCACCCGCTGCTGTTGCTGCCGCAGCCGAGATCGACGCCGCGCCTGTGCAAGCTGAAGCACCCGCCCCGATGACAGAAGAAGTTGCAGAAGCTCCTGCTGAACCGTCGCTTTTCGGCGATATGGAACAGCCGGCGGAAGCTGCGGCTCCTGAGGCCGCGTATGACAACAGCTTCCCAGCTGAAACCGCTGGTGGCGATGTGCCCCCGCCGGTCTATCAGCCGCGCGAAGAAGAGGCCGTGGATACCCGTTTCGTCGAGGAACCCGCCGTGGCGCAGTTCGTGGCACCCAAGCCGGCCGCACCTGGCACCCCGTCGCCCGAGGCGATGGCGCGCCTGCAAGCTGCCGTGCAGAACCAGCCGCGCGCAGGTCAACCGGCCCAACCGGCCGCGCCCGCACAGCCCGCTGCTGCTCCGCAGGAAAAAGCCCGCTTTGGCATCAACTCGCTGATCAACCGCATGACGGGTTCGGGCGCTGCCGATGGAACAGCCCGCTCGCAGCCTCCGGTGCAAAGCGAACAGCCGGTGCAACATCAGGCACCCGCTGCTGATCCCGAGCAAGACAAAGTCGAGATCCCCGCGTTCCTGCGCCGTCAGGCCAACTAAGACCCGGGTAAAGCCTTTGGAAAAACAGACCGCTGCGCAGAAATGCGCGGCGGTTTTTTCGCGTTTAAGGGGGGCGATTCACCTTGGGTCGCGCGGTTTGTTAATCTTCGTTTATGTTTCATTTGCGAAATATTGCCGGAATTTCCGAAGCCTGCGGTGGTAGGTGTGTGTGCTTGGGTGTCAGCGAAAACCTAATGATAACAGTTGGATAGATTCAGATTTTGCGGTGTGGGCGGATTTTTGCGCATGTTACAGGTCATGTTACAATCCGTTACAGAGGTTTGAATTGTGATTAACTCCTCTCAGGATTACCCACAATACCACCAGTCACACGTGATTGGTGCGCACCCCGAGAGGGTCGAAAATGCGAAGACCATCACCTGAAAGGTTTGAGCTTTTCCCGCGCGCGACAGCATTTCTGCGAGGCCTCCGAAAGGGCAGGGCACCGCAACCGAACCGAGGCAATGAAAGAGGCGCCACGTGCAAACCACAGTAGCCAGCACAGTCAGTTTCAACGGCACTGGACTGCATTCCGGACGCCCGGTTCGCATGAAGGTTCAACCCGCCTCGGCTGAATATGGCATCTGGTTCAAACGCACAGACGTGGAAGATCGGGACAACTTGATCTCGGTCCATTGGGCCTCGGGCGTGCCATCGCCTCTGTGTACGGTCATCCGCAACGACGCAGGCGTTGAAGTGCGCACCATCGAGCACATCATGGCAGCCCTTGCAGGCTGTGGTATCCACAACGCGTTGATCGAGATCGACGGCCCCGAAGTGCCGATCATGGACGGCAGCGCGGCGCGGTTCGTGGATGGGCTGATCAAGGCCGGTCAACGCGAACTGGCGGCGCCAGTGCGTGTGATCGAGGTTCTGAAGCCAGTGGAATACCGCGATGGCGAGGCTTGGGCGCGGCTGGAGCCGTCGGACGGTTTCCAGATCGACTTCCATATCTCGTTCCCCGATGCCGCCATTGGAACGCAAGAAATGAGCTTGGACATGTCCAACGGCAATTTCGTGCGCGAGCTGTCGGATTGCCGGACGTTCTGCCGTCAGGCCGATGTAGACGCGATGCACAAAGCAGGGTTGGCCCTTGGCGGCACCTATGAAAACGCAGTCGTTGTCGATGGCGATCAGGTTTTGTCGCCTGGTGGTCTGCGCCACGATGACGAGGCCGTGCGTCACAAGATGCTCGACGCCCTAGGCGATCTGGCCCTTGCAGGCGCACCGTTGCGCGCCCGCTATGTTGGTCACCGCGCCGGTCACGCCATGACCAACAATCTGCTGCGCACCCTGTTCGATACCCCCGGCGCATGGCGTCTGGTGGAATGCGATCATCAGGATGCAGGCAAGCTGCCCGGTGTGGGCGTGTGTCGTTCCGACCTGCCAATGACAGCCTAATCGGACCACTTAGCGGCTGCACAATAGCGGCGCCCTTCTTGATGCACCCGCGAAACGGTGCCGCTTTCAGATAAACTCTTCCAACATCGTTGAATTTTGCTGTGCAAACCATTTTGCCTTCAAAATTTCTGTGCTAGGACTTGCTGGAAGATGCCGGAATTATTCACTCGGCAGACAACAGTTGGGGTAGCACCGGTTATGATCCGCGTGAAATTGGGCAAATCCGTTAGCATTGCATTGGTATCCGGCTTGGTTTTGACAGGCTGCGGTGGCGGCTCGGGCAGCTTGGGATTCGGAAGTCTGGGCGGAAGCTCGGGATTCGGCGGTGGCGATCCGAACCGCGGGATCTTCGGCTCTCGTGTCGAGAAACGCCCGATTGATCAGTGGAGCGCTGAAGAAATCTTCAAGCGCGGCGAATATGACCTTGAGAAAGGAAAGCCGGACGACGCGGCCAAGTGGTTTGGCGAGGTTGAACGCCTGTACCCCTATTCCGAATGGGCCAAGCGCGCGCTGATCATGCAGGCGTTTTCGCACCACAAGGACAAAGAATACGAATTGGCCCGCTCTACGGCGCAGCGCTATATCGACACTTATCCGGGTGACGAAGACGCAGCCTATGCGCAGTACATTCTGGCGATCAGCTATTACGACCAGATCGACCTGATTGGCCGCGACCAAGGCCTGACCTTCCAAGCGTTGCAGGCCCTGCGCACAGTGATCGAACGGTATCCTGACAGCGAATACGCCAAGTCGGCGATCTTGAAGTTTGATCTGGCCTTTGACCATCTGGCAGCCAAGGAAATGGAAATCGGGCGCTACTATCTGAAGCGCAAGCACTATTCTGCCTCGATCAACCGCTTCCGCGTCGTGGTCGAGCAGTTCCAGACCACCACCCATGTGGCCGAGGCTCTGCATCGTTTGGTCGAAGCGTATTTGTCGCTGGGGCTGGAAGGCGAAGCACAGACGGCTGGCGCGATTCTGGGGCACAACTTCCAGTCGACCGACTGGTATGAAGACAGCTATCGCCTGCTGACCAATCGCGGTTTGAAGCCAGAAGCCAAGGGCAACAGCTGGCTGCGTCAGGTGCATCGTCAGATGATCAAGGGCGAATGGCTCTGATCTGGCTGGGCCATATGGCCCGCCGGACGGTTTTCGGGCCAGGCGCTGACGAGGCTTAGAATGCTACGGTCTCTGGACATTCGGGATATGCTGATCATCGACCGGTTGGAGCTTGAGTTCCAGCCGGGCCTAAACGTGCTGACTGGCGAAACCGGTGCCGGTAAATCCATTCTTCTGGACAGTCTGGGCTTTGTGCTTGGGTGGCGTGGCCGCGCCGATTTGGTGCGCACAGGCGCCGATCAGGGCGAGGTTGTCGCGGTGTTTGACCTGCCCGACGATCACCCCGCCCGTACTGTGTTGGACGACGCCGGGATCCCTGCCGATGACGAACTTGTGCTGCGCCGGGTCAACCGCTCGGACGGGCGCAAGACCGCGTGGGTGAATGACCGCCGTGCCAGTGGCGAGGTGCTGCGCGCCTTGTCCGATACGCTGGTGGAACTGCATGGCCAGCAGGACGACAAGGGGCTTTTGAACCCGCGTGTGCACCGGCAATTGCTGGACGAATTTGCCGGGCTGGGTGGCTCGGTCGATGCGACGAAAACCGCGTGGCGGGGCGTTGCGCAGGCGTCGAAGACCTTGGACGAGGCGCGGGCGCGGATTGACGCCGCGAAGGCCGAGGAAGAGTTTCTGCGCCATGCTGTGGAAGAGCTGGACAGCCTAGACCCGCAGCCCGGAGAAGATGCCGAGCTGGACGCGCGCCGCCGCCTGATGCAAGGGGCCGAGCGGATCGGCGAAGACATCTCGCGTGCGCATCAGGCGCTAGGCGTGGGCGAGGGGGCCGAGGCGCGCCTTGGCGACGCGTTGCGTTGGCTGGAAGGCGCGGCAGAGCAAGCCGGCGACGTGTTGGACGCCCCGATTGCTGCGCTCAGCCGTGCGTTGGATGAACTGGGCGAGGCTGTGTCAGGCGTGGAAGCCGCGATGGACAGCCTGTCTTTCAACCCGCACGAACTGGAGCAGGTGGAAGAGCGCCTCTTTGCCATCCGCGCTATGGCGCGTAAGCATCAGACAACCCCGGACGAACTGGGGGTGTTCGCCGTAGATCTACGCGGGCGGTTGGCAGCTTTGGACGCTGGGGCCGATGAAATTGCGGGGCTTGAGGCTGCGCTAGCTGACGCGCGCGCGCGGTATGATACTGCGGCGCAAGCGCTGTCCACGGCGCGCCATGACGCCGCCACTCGGCTGGATCAGGCGATGGGGGCGGAACTCGCGCCGCTCAAGATGGAGCGCGCTGTGTTCACGACGGACATTACTGCAGCGGAACCTGGCCCGGATGGCGTGGATGCGGTCACCTTCACTGTCGCGACCAACCCCGGCGCGCCCTCGGGACCGTTGAATAAAATCGCCTCGGGCGGTGAGCTTAGCCGTTTTCTGTTGGCCCTGAAGGTCTGCCTGACGCGCGACGCGACCGGCCTGACTATGATTTTTGACGAGATTGACCGTGGGGTCGGCGGCGCCACTGCCGATGCCGTCGGCCGCCGTCTGGCCGATCTCGCCAGTGCCGGGCAGGTGCTGGTCGTGACCCACAGCCCGCAGGTGGCTGCCCTTGGTGGGCATCATTGGCGTGTTAGCAAAGCGGTGATGGATGGGGTCACGCTATCCACCGTATCGCCCTTGTCATCTGATCAGCGCGTGGACGAGATCGCGCGGATGATCTCGGGCGATACGATCACCGACGCCGCCAAGGCCGCGGCGAAAGAGCTGTTGGCGGGGTGAGCTTAGTTTCGCGGGGGAACCAGCTTTCCGGGGTTCAGGATGTTGTCGGGATCAAGCGCGGTCTTGATATCCCCCATCAACGCCCAACCGTCCCCATGTTCCTCTTCCATCAGGTGCAGCTTGCCCATGCCCACGCCATGTTCCCCTGTGATGGTGCCCTCATAGCTCAACGCCCGGCGGCTCATCCGTTCGGCAAGCGCCTTTGCCTCGGCCATCTCTGACGGGCTGTCGGGGTCGATCAAGAGAATGGCATGGAAATTGCCGTCGCCCACATGGCCCAGAATAGGACCGGGGATCGTGGATGCCTCGATATCCGCACGCGTCTCTTCCACCGCCTGCGCAAGCTTTGAGATCGGCACGCAAATATCGGTGACCAAGGCCCGTGCGCCGGGGCGCAGGCTTTGCACCGCATAGAAAGCGTGATGGCGGATCTTCCACAGTGCGTTGCGATCCTCGGTTTTGGTGGCGTGTTCATAGCCTGCCGCGCCAAAATCGCGCGCGATTTCGCGGAAAATATCGCTGTCTTCGGTCACGGTGGTGCTGCTGCCGTGGAATTCCACCAGCAGATGCGGGCATTCGTCCATCTCGGTCCCGGCATATTGGTTGAACGCGCGGGCTGTGGCGTCGTCTACGAACTCGATCCGCGCGACGGCAAGCCCCATCTGGATCACCTGCTGTACTGCCTCCACGGCCGAAGCCATGTTGGGAAACGGACAGATCCCTGCGCGGATTTCTTCGGGCTGGCCATGCAGGCGCAAGGTCAGTTCGGTGATGATCCCCAACGTGCCTTCCGAGCCCAGAAACAGCGCCGTCAGATCATAGCCGGAGGATGATTTCGCCGCGCGCGAGCCGGTGCGGATCACCCGCCCATCGGCCAGCACCACGGTCAGGCCCAGCACGTTCTGGCGCATCGACCCATAGCGTACCGTTGTTGTACCCGATGCCCGGGTCGCTGCCATGCCGCCCAGCGAAGCGTTCGCGCCGGGATCGACCGGGAAGAACACGCCAAGCGTGCGCAATTCATGGTTAAGCTCTTCGCGGGTCAGCCCCGGCTGAACCACCGCAATCATGTCGCCCGGGTCTTGTGACAGCACCCGGTTCATCCGCGTCATGTCCAGACAGACACCTCCCTGCGCGGCACTTGTATGCCCTTCCAAAGACGTTCCCGCCCCGAACGGGATCACCGGCAATCCTGCTTGGCTGCAAACTTTCAGGATCTTACTGACTTCATTGGTGTTCTCGGGCCAAACCACAATATCGGGCGGGGCAGGGCGAAAATGAGTCTCGGACCCGCCATGTTGATCCAGAACAGGCTTGGACCGGCTGATACGATCGCCTAGAAATGACGAAAGCTCGGTGAACGCGGTGTCGATGGCCATCCCATCCTCCCCTGAGAAACCGGAACAACTTATGGTAAATGAAGGACCATTGGAAGGGTTCTACACGCGCAGCGCAATGATAAAACAGATAAAATTCATATTGGGTGAGCGCATCCAAATTCTGGGTGCGAAAACGCGCGAGGCGTGGCGCGTGATGGTCGAGAAGGGCCCAAGCCAGATGCAGTTCTGGTTGATCGCGCTGATCATTGGGGTGGCCTCGGGGGCGGCGGCGCTTGGCTTTCGCAAGGGGATCGAGATCTTGCAAGCGACCCTTTATGGCACCGATGATCTGACCCATTTGCACAGCTTTGCGGAAACGCTGCCGTGGTACTGGATTTTGCTGCTGCCTACTTTTGGCGGTTTGGTGGTCGGGCTGATCCTAAATTGGTTCACGCATGATGGCCGTGTGCGTGCGGTGGCAGACGTGATCGAAGGCGCGGCCCTTTGGGAAGGCCGTGTGGAAAAGCGCGCGGGTATTGGGTCGGCGCTCGCCTCGCTCATCACACTGTCGACCGGCGGATCGTCGGGTCGTGAAGGTCCGGTTGTGCACTTGGCCGCGGTGATCTCCAGCTGGATCTCGGCGCGGATCAACGCCAATGGGATCACCGGGCGCGACCTTCTGGGCTGCGCGGTTGCGGGTGCCGTCTCGGCCAGCTTCAACGCGCCCATTGCTGGCGCGCTCTTTGCGCTCGAGGTCGTGCTGCGCCACTTCGCCGTCCACGCCTTTGCGCCGATCGCCATCGCCGCCGTGTCTGGCACCGTGATCAACCGCCTGGAATATGGCGGCGTGACCGAGTTCGTCTTGCCCGCAGAAGGCACGCTGGCCTTTTATATCGAGCTCCCCGCGTTCCTGATCCTTGGACTGGTGTCGGGCATCGTCGCGGTGATCCTGATGCGCTCGATCTTCTGGGCGGAAGACTTAGGTGACACGGTGCAAAATCGACTGCGCTTGCCACGCATTCTGCGGCCCGCACTGTCGGGGTTCCTACTTGGCGCCATCGCGATCTTCTTCCCGCACATCATTGGCGTGGGCTACGAAACCACCTCGGCAGCGCTGACGGGAAGCCTGACCGCCGGGGTTGCGATTCTGTTCGTAGCGGTAAAAGTCGCCGCAGTGGCCATCACCATGGCCGGACGCATGGGGGGCGGGGTGTTTTCCCCCGCGCTGATGGTGGGCGCGCTGACCGGACTGGCCTTCGGGATTATTGCCACGGCTATCTTTCCAGACGTTTCCGGGTCCGAAACCCTTTATGCTCTGGCAGGTATGGGCGCCGTTGCGGCGGCCGTTTTGGGTGCTCCGATTTCCACCACAATGATCGTGTTCGAACTAACAGGGGACTGGCAAACCGGGATCGCCGTGATGTCCGCCGTGTCCCTGTCGACCGCGCTCGCCAGCCAGCTTGTCGACCGTAGTTTCTTCTTGACCCAGCTTGAGCGTCGCAACATTCACCTCGCTGCAGGCCCACAGGCTTATCTGCTGTCCACGGTCCGCGTGGCGCAGGTCATGCGAGATCGCGAACACGCGCGCAAAGCGGGTGAAGAACACTGCTGGGAACTGATCGAGGCTGGCGTCTATGTGGATGGCAACACCACTCTGGAAGTCGTGATGCCGATGTTTGAAGCCACGGGCGAACCCTATATTCCGGTCGTGACCTTGGGAGGCGAGGGCGATCCGCCCGAACTGTGGGGTGCGGTCTTCCATGTGGATGCACTGAAAGCCTTCAACCGCGCGCTTGCAGATACCGCGGCGGAAGAGCATTCCTGACACTCTGTTCATTTTCTTGTCATAAGTACCTCGGGGGAGCGCCGCAGGCGCGGGGGCAGCGCCCCTCAGGCTCACGACGTGAGCCTCCCAACGCCTTTACCCCAACGCCCGCGATAAGGCGCAGAACGCTTCCACGTCGATCTCTTCCGCGCGCGAAGTGGGCTTGATCCCGACCGAGGTCAGTACGTCCTCGATCTCGGGATGCATGCCCTTCAACGATGCACGCAGCATTTTGCGCCGCTGCCCGAAGGCCTTGGCCACAACAGCCTGCAGTTTGCCCGCATCCGCTTCGAACCGCGGTTCGGGCAGAGCCTCTAGATGCACCACGGCCGAGTGGATTTTCGGCGGGGGTGTAAAGGCTTCGGGGGGCAGTTCCATCACGACACGAGGCGTGGTGCGCCACTGGGCAAGTACGGCGAGACGCCCGTATTTCTTTGATCCCGGCTGGGCAACGATACGCTCGGCCACTTCTTTTTGGAACATCAGCGTCAGGCTGGACCAGGCAGGCGGCCAGCTGGGCGGGGTCAGCCACCGCACCAGAAGCTCGGTGCCCACATTATAAGGCAGGTTGGCGACGATGCGGATGGGGGGCGTCAGGTGCTGAAGCGGATCCAGCTCCAGCGCGTCGGCGTTCACAACTTCAAGCCGTCCCGGATAGGCGGCGGCGATCTCGGCCAAGGGGGCCATCGCGCGGCTGTCTTTCTCGACCGCAAGCACTTTGCGGGCGCCTTCGACCAGCAGGCCACGGGTCAACCCACCGGGGCCGGGTCCGACTTCCAAGACGTCACAGCCCGACAGATCCCCGGCCATCCGGGCGATCTTGGCGGTCAGGTTCAGGTCCAGCAGGAAGTTCTGGCCCAACGATTTCTTCGCGACCAGCCCGTGGGTGTTGATCACCTCGCGCAGGGGGGGCAGCCCGTCGATCTGGCTCATGAGGGGCTCTCCTGTCGGCGGGCAAGGCCCATTTGGTGGGCCATGCGCAGGGCGTTGATCAAGGAAGTGGCATCCGCAGCGCCGGTGCCCGCGATGTCATAGGCTGTGCCATGATCGGGCGAGGTGCGCACGAAGGGCAGGCCCAAGGTGACGTTGACACCACCCGCAAAGTCGATCGTCTTGATCGGGATCAGCGCCTGGTCGTGATACATGCAGACCGCCGCGTCATAGCCTGCACGCGCGCTGGCGTGGAACATCGTGTCGGCGGGCAGGGGGCCGCGCAGGTCAAACCCTTCGGCGCGCAGATCATTCAATAGGGGGGTGATCATGTTGATCTCCTCCATCCCCATCGCGCCACCTTCGCCCGCATGGGGGTTCAGGCCCGCAACGGCGATGCGCGGCGCTGCGTGGCCGAAATCGCGGATCAGGGAGGCATGGGTGGTGCGGATGACCTGTTCCAGCGTCTCGCGCGTTAGTGCTGCGGGGACTTCCGACAGCGCGATATGGATCGTGGCGGGTACGACGCGAAGTTCGTCGCAGGCCAGCATCATCACGACATCGGCGTCGCCTGCCAGATGCGACAGGTATTCGGTGTGGCCGGGAAACGGAAACCCCGCCCCGTCTTTCAGCGCTTTCTTGTTGATCGGGTTGGTGCAGACCGCAAGCGCCTCTCCTGTCTGCGTCAGCTCCACAGCGCGCGCGATCACATCGATCACGGCTTGCGCGTGTTCAGCTTGCGCCACACCGGGGACGCGTGGGGTGTGGAAGTCATGCGGCAATACCGGCAACGCCTCGGCACTATGCGCTTCGGCAGGATGGTCGATCTGCGTGAATGCGATACCTTCGGGCAGGTGGCGCGGGTCGCCGATCAGAAAGAACGGCACCTTGTCCTTCAAACCCGCAAAGGCCTTGGCGGCGATCTCGGGGCCGACCCCTGCCGGTTCGCCCATGGTCAAAGCCACGGGCGGGACAGGGGCGGACGCGCTGCTGTCAGCGGTCATTGCGCGTCAAATTCCTCGATAAACGCGGCGGCGCGAAGCTCTTCCAGATACGCGACCGAGAACGCTTGCAAGCGTTGGTTCTGCAGGCGCAGTTTTAGCTGGTCGCGGCTGACATCCTCGGGCAACTCGCGGCTGCGCGAACACAGCATCAGATAAACAAGGTTCTGCCCATCCGCCGAGGTTAGCGCGGTCGAGGCCTCGCCTTCATCAAGCTGTGCCAGCTCTACCGCGTATCGGGTGGGAAGTTCGCCGACCAGCAAGGTTTCATGCTGAATTTGCGCTTCGGTCGAGCCCGGGAACAGGCCGAACAAATCTACGCAACTGTCCGTTTTGGCACGGATGTCAGCAGCTTGCGCCAGCGCGTCTGCGCTGCGCCCGCCCGGGATCATCAAAGCCGCATATTCTACGGTGACGTCCGCTGGCGTGGGGCGGTCAACTTCTTCGATGGCCCGCAGCTGGAAGACGGCAATCCCATTTTGAACGGGAACAGGATCGGTCACGTTTCCGGGTTCTAGCGCTACGATTTGTGCCGCAATGGGACCAGGCAGATCCGACAGGTCCGTCCAGTCCAAACGTCCCGAGCGCCCGGCCGACTGCGCGACCGAGGACCGACGGGCTTCGGCCGCGAACGCACCCAAAGTAGAGATTTCAGACAGCTGCGTGGCACGCGCGCGTGCGTCTTGCATCTGTTCATGGGTCTGGGCGGGCAAGATAATCTCGGACATCAAAACGCGGACGTTTTGACCCGGCGCGGTCAGCGACAGTTGGCGATCAATCTCGTCCTCGGTGACCCGAATACGTCCCTGCCAGCGTTGGCGTACAAAGGCGCGCCACGCCAGCCCGTTCGAGACGAAATCGCGGAAGGTTTCGGGGGCGACGTCAGCTTGTGCGATGATCTTGTTGAAGTCCTCGACCTTCAGATTGAAGCGGCCGGTGAATTCGGACATGCCGGCCAGTACCTCTTCTGCTGTGACAGACACACCAGCGGCTTTGGCGGCCTGACGTTGTAGGGCTTCGTCGGTCAGCTGTTTCAGCGCCTGTTCGCGTAGATTGCCCGGGGCGCGCAACACCCCCAGAAACGCCATGCGTTGCGACAGCTGATACGACGTAATCACACTGTCGTTAATCTTGGCCACAGGTGCGAAAAGGTTTTGTGCCTGTGCCGGTGCTGGGCCAAATCCGGCCAGAGACACCAGACCGAAGACCAGACCCGATGCCGCGCAAGTCCATGCCGAAGCAGTTGCTTTGCGCGGTGTCTGGTGCGCTTTAGATTGGCTAAGAAATCCCATCGGTATTTTCCTGTATCGCATAACGCTTTTAATTGCTGACCTTGATCCTTGGCGTTTCATTCGCGCGGGCGCTAGCCGTTGCATTTATTCACCGCTGCTCCGCGGCCGCTTCCAAATCCGATCAATTCGAATTGCAGACCAAAATCAGTTGTTGGATCTACATTAATAGAGGTTGTGAAGCGACGCGAGAGGGAAAGATCGACCGAAAGGCATTCATTTCGGTATTCCACACCAATACTGGCACGGGTGGCCTGCTTTTCCTCGACATCGAAACTGCCATCGGCGGTGATTGTCCAGAAGTCGCCAACGTTCCAGGAGCTGTCCAGCCGCAGCTCGTGCGTGGGGATTGGCCGGTTTTCAGCCGCATCTTCGATCACCCAGATATGGGTTGCACCCAGTTGGAATTGATCAGTCAGCCACGCGGCGCGGGTTTCCGACTTGGTCAGGCCAAAGTCGTCATCCAGAAGCGCCCGGCCTTGGATCGAGATGCCCTCGCCATTGTTGACCGCGACCCCCAATAACCAGTCAGAGGTCTGACCCGATAGGCCAGAGGCGTCGGTGAACTGGCCTAGATCCGCCTCGCGGAAGACACGTCCTGCGGCCAAGGTGAACCCCCATCCCGACGGTGCATGACGCGTCCAGCTAAGACCCACGGCGGCCCGGAGCCCTTCTTCGCGGCGGTCGCTGCCCGGGAAGCGGTTCAGATCAAACAGGTTGCCCTGATCAAACTCGACGAACTGGCTGTCTTCATTGGGAATATCCGCGCCAACCTGTTCGGACCACGCCAAAGCTGCAACGGGTTCAAGCACGTCGACCGTTCCCCTCGCAGAGGCACGCGACAGGGGCCAGCGCAACGTCACACCCGCCGACGGCGCGGCGAAGCTCTGCTCAGTCTGATAGTTGCTATCCTGTTCGATCCAATAGACATCCGCGTCCAAAGCGGCCTGACCTTCGATCACCAGCCCCGCCGGACCAATCCAGTCGCGCCGCCAGTCAAGGCCGGCGCCGATACGCGCCACGTCGCGGCCCAGAATGTCCAGTTGGCTTTCACGGAAATGGGCCTGCCACGACAGGTTGGTACGTAGCTCGCCCCCGATAAGCCCTCCTGGATGGAAACGCCGCTCATAGAAGGCGTCAATCTGTGCAAAGGGCAACTGGTCCGAGATCGGGAGCTCGGACGCACGCAGAGTGTCATAACGGGTGATCCCCGCGAAGACGAACTCGTCACGGCGCGCACGCATCAACTCGATCACGTTTCGTAAGCGGTCCTGGTCCGAGTAACCGTAATCCAAGAGATAGCCGGGGTCCGAGATCTCTTGTAATTGGAACGACAGCGTATAGTCCCGTGGCAGCTGGAACTCACCCTCGGCAAACACGTAGAAACGTGGCTCGTCTTGCAGAATGCTGTCCTGACTCACGGCTCCGTTGATCAGAATGTCGCCTGTACGGAAGGCCTGACGATAGCGCAGTTCTAGGGTGCGGGTTTTGTCGGCGATATAGGGCGACACTGTAAGGTCCGCGTGGTCGCCCAGCTTGACGAAATAGGGGACCGAAAGGCCAAACCCGAGCGTCGTGTTGGTGCGGATCTTCGGTGTCAGAAAGCCGGTGGCGCGATCCAGCGTCGGGTCTGGCAGGCGCAAGCGCGGCAGATAGAAGATCGGCACATCCGCCACGCGCAGTTGAGCGTGGTGGAAGTAAAGCTGGCGCTCTTTTTCATCGTGGACCACACGCTCGGCACGGATCTGCCACAGGGGCACGGGGTTTTTCGCGCAGACATGACACGAGGACGCCGCGACACGTGACAGCTGAGTATAGCGGTCCTGCACGCGATTGATCTGGGCGGCGGCGATCTGCAATTGTTGATCCAGCACCAGACGCGCGCTTTTCAGAATGCCATTGCGCAGATCTGCGGACAGGGTCGCCTCGTCCGCCACCAAAACCGTGCCGTCGGGACGTGTGATGGTAATCGGGCCTGTGATGGACAGTGTGTTCGTGGCCTTATCATAGCTGACCTTGGTTGCGGTCAGGCGTGTGCCTTCGAACAGGACCACGACATTGCCATCGGCCACCAATCCACCATTTCCCACAACGCGCACGTGGTCCGCGATTAAACTGGCGGTCTGGGCTGCAATCGGAGCCGCCGTCAGCGCAAGCGTGCTGACCGAGCCTGCAAGCAGGGCAAGCGCCAATCGTCCGGCGCGCAGGTGCTGTGACAGGCCCATCAGCCGTCCTCCAGATGCAATAGAATGCCAAGTGGCAAAAGGATCGCGGCGATTGGGGGCGCCCACGCGGCCAGAAGGATCGGGATTTGCCCGTTCTCTCCGAGTATCTGTGCGAAGTTACGAATGAAATAGGCGCCAAAGCCCATCATCAGGGCAAAAAGAACCATGATCCCGGTGCGCCCAAAGCGTGTGTGGCGCATGGTAAAGCCCGCGCCAATCAGGACCATCGCGACCAAGAAGATCGGCATGGCCAGCTCCATATGCAGCCATACGCGGTGGGCACGGGCGGAAAAGCCTGCGGCCTCGAGTTGCCCAATGAAGCGCGGCAGATCCCAGATCGAGATCGAGCTGGGTTTGCCAAAGCTGTCCCGGATCTGCTCTTGCGTCAGGTTCGAGGCCAGCGAGAACATTGGATACTGAATGGCGGTGCTTTCGGGGTTGGCATCACTGATCAGATCCCAAACCTTCGCCCCGCGAATGGCCCAGTGTCCGGGTTCCAGCTTGGCGCTTGCCGCTTCGATGCGCAATGTGGGCGGTCCTTCAGGCGAGAAGGAAAAGAAGGTCACGTCAAAAAGCTCGGTCCCTTCGAGGTTCGAGCGATCAGCACGGATCACGGTTTGTCCGCTTTCGTTGCCTTGGCGCAACCAAACGCCGTCCGAGGCAATTGACAGGACCGAAGCCCCGCTGCCTTCGTATTGCGCTGCAATACGTTCGTATTTCTTGGTTGTCCCAGCAGTGATTGGATTGCCAATGGCGACGGCCAGAATGCCAAACAGGAATACCGTTACGACGGGCGCAATGAGAGTCATCAAGGCCGACCGTCCAGCCGCACGTGTCACTACCATTTCGGAACTGCGCGCGAGGCTCAGAAACATCCACAGCGTGGATAGAATCACGATCAAGGGCAGAATGCGGTACATCCAGACCGGTGCATTCAGCAGCGTCAGCCCCAGCACGTTCGAAAACCCGACGGATGCTGCATCGAATTTGCGCATACTCTCGACCATATCCAGCAGCACAAAGATGATCGCCAGCACGACGAGCATGCTTAGGAAGGCGCGCAGGAAGCGGCGGGCGATATAGAGATGCAGTCTCATGCGCCCACCTCGGACATTTGACGGCTGCGCTCGCGCATCGTGCGTCGACGGCGTCGTAGGTCCGAAAACGAGGGCCGGGTGGCCATGTAGAGGACGACGACGTTGAAGACGACCCCCACAAGTGTCGCCAGATAGACCAGCCAGACGCCGCCCTCGGTGCGGCGCGCCAGATCAAGCATAGTATTGTCGAGCGATTGCAGCAGGGCCACGGCCGCAAGCGCAATGACCACCTGTCGCCACAGACCAAACCGGCTGAAGCCGGCCACGATCAGCATGGAAAAGCCTGCCATCGCCGTCACGATGGAATAGAGCGCTTGGGCATTGCGGAAATGCCCTTCGGCACGCAGGGCCGCGCGGGTTTCGCCGGTCTCGACCATGGTTGCGATCGGTGGGTTCAACAGCTCGGGCGTATAGATCTGCGTCACTGTGCGCACACCTTCCTCGGCCCCGGTCAGAAGCGTGGCGATGTTGTAGGTGAAGTCCTCGAACCCGGTGGTGGTCAGGCGTTGGCTTTCGGTGTTAATTACCTGCGCCAACCCTTCAAACATCACAAGGCGGGGGCCAAGATCGGTCTTCACGATCAGGGCGCGGCGCGCGGTATAGGTATAGTGCTGCTCGTCATCTCGTTCGTCTGACAGGAAAATATCAAACAGCTCACCCGCCGGACTGATCTCGCGGATATAGAGCGTGATGCCATCTGCCGGGTGGACAAAACTGCCTTCTGTCAGGAAACGCGCGGTCACATTCTCAGCAATTTCGGCCTGACGTTCGGCAAAGCGCAACTGGCTCATCGGAACAAGGATGTGCGTCAGAACCAGCATGAACAATGCGGTGAGAAGGCCGAAAACCAGCACCGGGCGGGCCAGACGAAACGGACCATAGCCAGCCGCCTGAGCCACCACCAATTCACTTTCCGAGTTCAACCGGTTGGTGACCGATACCGCTGCCGCGAAGGACGCTATCGGGATGATGAACACGATCACGCCGGGCAGGATCATCGCCGAGAATTCAAGAAAGACCAGCGCGGTCTGGCCGTTGGCGATCAGCTGGTCAAACAGCCGCACGGCCCGGTTGACCCAGAAGAGCAACACCAGGACAAGCCCGTAGAAGCCGAACAGCACCACAAGCTGCGACAGCATATACCGGTCGAATCTGGCCACGTTCCCCCCTGTGAGCGCAACATCTTGTGGTCAGGTTTCTAAACCATCCGGCCGGCGGGGAAAACTGCTATCTGGTCAAACCTGTACGGGGCGGCTACCAATGGCAGAAACCTGCCAAACAAAGGACCCGTCATGACCGCCCCGATCCTTCCAAGTTTCACCGAAATCGACCTTGATGCGATCGGCACCCATAAGGGCCGCGTCACTGTGGTTCTGTCCGAACCCGGCAAGCTGCATCCGGCTGCGCGCCGCGTGAACAAGCTGATGCGTGGGGCGCTGGCGCGTTTTGCCGAAAGTGAGGCATTTGAGAAGATGAAGGACGGCGACGCGCAGGATTTGGCGTGGCCCGTCGGGATGGAGGCCGAGGCCGTTCAGGTTCTTCGCCTGTCCCAGCGCGCCGACGAAACCACAGCCCGCAAAGCCGGTGGAAAAATCGGGAAAGCCCTTCTGGGCAAGGATGTTCTGGTGCTGGCCGGATCGCTGAAACATGCAGATGAACTGGCACTTGGGGCCAGCCTGCGCGCCTATGCGTTCGACGATCACCAGACCAACGATGATGCGCCCGAGGGCGGCAGCCTGTCGGTGATGGTCTCGAAACCCGAAAGCTTCGCCGCGTCGGCTGACAGCGTCAAAGCCTTGGCCGAAGGTGTGTTCTTCACCCGCGATCTGGTGAACGAGCCCGCAAACGTGCTGACCACAACTGAGTTTGCGGCGCGGCTGGAAGCCCTGAAAAATCTGGGCGTTACCGTGAAGGTGCTGGAGGAACCCGAACTGGAAGCCCTCGGCATGCGCGCACTTCTGGGCGTGGGGCAGGGCTCGGAAAGCCCCTCGAAAGTCGTCATCATGGAATGGCTCAAGGGCGAAAAAGGCGCAGCCCCGCTAGCGCTCGTCGGCAAGGGCGTCGTGTTCGACACCGGCGGCATCAGCCTAAAGCCCGGCGCGGGCATGGAAGACATGACCATGGATATGGGCGGCGCGGGCACGGTCTCGGGCGTGATGAAAACGCTGGCCCTACGAAGCGCCAAGGCCAATGTGGTCGGGCTTGTCGGGTTGGTGGAAAACATGCCGGACGGACGTGCGCAACGCCCCGGAGACATCGTGACCTCGATGAAAGGCACCACGATCGAGGTGATCAACACCGACGCCGAAGGCCGCTTGGTTCTGTGCGATGTGATGTGGCATGCGCAGGAGGAATACAAACCCGCAGCAATGGTCGATTTGGCAACCCTGACCGGCGCAATCATCATCGGCTTGGGGCACGAAAACACAGGCGTATTCTCGAACGATGACACATTCTGCAATAACTTCCTGAAAGCCGCCGAGGCCGAGGGCGAAGGCGCGTGGCGGATGCCGATGGGGCCGGGCTATGACAAGCTGATCAAGTCGCATAAGGCGGACATCAAGAACGTGGGCGGTCGCGCGGCTGGGTCGGTGACCGCAGCGCAGTTCTTGGGCCGTTTTGTGAAAGACGACCAGCCTTGGATCCACCTGGACATCGCGGGCACGGCCCAGCTGTCCGGCGAAAGCCCCTTGGCGCCCAAAGGGGCAACCGGCTGGGGCGTTCTGGCGCTGAACCGTCTGGTGAAAGACCAGTTCGAAGGCTAAGCGCATGACAGACTCAGCAGGGACCGAAGGCAAAGGAACGGAAGGCGCCGCGCAAGGCGAGGTCTTCTTCTATCACCTGACCCGGTCCCCGCTGGAAGCTGCCCTTCCGATGTTGCTTGAGCGCAGCCTGCAAGCGGGCTGGCGCGTCTGCGTGCGCGGCCCCAATGCAGCGCGGCTAAACTGGCTGGATGAGCGGCTGTGGCTGACCCCGGAAGACGGGTTTCTACCCCACGGGCAGGCAGGCGGTCCGCAGGACGCACTCCAACCGATCCTGTTGACGTCGTCCCCCGATGCTCCAAACGACGCGCAAGCCCTGATGGCCATCGACGGGGCCGAGATTTCCGAAGACGACATGCGCGGACATACACGCGTGTTCGTGGTGTTTGACGGCAACGACCCCGACGCGGTGGCCCATGCGCGCACCCAATGGATGGCGGTGAAAAACGCAGGCGTCACGGCAAAATACTGGAGCCAGGAAAGCGGACGTTGGGAAATGAAAGCCTCAACCGCGCCCGAGGACGCGTAACCATACCTCTTCCTCTTGCCCAAAATACCTCGGGGTGAGGCCGTAGGCCGAGGGGCAGCGCCCCTCAGGCTCACTCTGTGAGCCACCGAAAGCATGGCCGACGACGGATGTTAGCGTGTCAGCACCAATTGATCGCGGCTGATTTCGATCTTCTCAAACCGTTGCAGATAATCGTTGCCCAGAAGAGACCGCGGCATCTCGCCCTCGTTCACCCAGACCTCGACCCCGAAATCCTGAACACCCAGAAGTTCGACATTGGCGATGCGGGCGGGGGCCGTGCGGACCTCGCCATTGGCGCTCATCGCGCGGCCATAGAAGCGCAAGGCGTTCATTTCGACGCCAATACGGGCGGCGTCCTCTGTCGTTAGGACGATGTTGCTGGCCCCGGTATCAACTATAAAATCAACGGGTTGCCCGTTCATCCTGAGCGTCGCATAGAAATGTCCGTCGTATGCGCGTGGCAACACGATTTCGCCCGTGTCCTGAATGACGCCTTGGCGCGGAGAGATGTCGTCGCGAATATCATTCCACAGCCCGACCCCCGCCAGAGCGCCCACAAAAATCAGCGCCCAGATCAGCGCATAACGCAGGTTTTGTCCCAGATTGGCGCGGCTTTCGGCAACGAAATAGCCACCCACGGCGGTCAGCAGCAGGGCAAGATAGGCAAGTCTGGCGATATCGTCTCCGGTCATAGGTCCGATATAGGAACGCCCAGCGGGAATGTCACCGGGTCAGCATGCCGCGTGTTATCCCATAAGTCCGAAATCGCGCAGCCCTTCTAGCACGAATTGCACCGCCAAAGCAGCCAACAACATGCCCAGAAGGCGGGTGACGACTTTGATCCCGGTCTCGCGCAGCAGGCGTTCCAGCAGCGGGGCCGCGTTGAACAGGACGAAGGCGATGACCAGAACCAGCGACATCACGACCAGAGCCAGCCCAACGCCCGCCAAACCGTCGCCTTGGCCCGCCAGCAGGATCACCGTGGCGATCGAGCCGGGACCGGCGATCAGCGGCATGGCCAGCGGAAAGACGGACGGGTCGTCGTCGCTTTCCGCCTCTTCCGACTGATCTTTCCGGCGCTGCGTGCGGCGTTCAAACAGCATGTCGAGCGCGGTCAGCAAGAGCAGGATCCCGCCCGCGATGCGGAAGGCCGGCATCGAGATGCCAAGAAAGCCCAGCACGCCCTCGCCAAGGAAGGCAAAGAGGGTCAGAAGCACACCCGCGATCAGGCAGGCACGGATCGCGACGGCCCGGCGTTTGGCAGCACTCATCCCTTGTGTCAACGCCATGAACAACGGCGAAATGCCGATGGGATCCATCACGACGAACAGGGTCACGAAGGACGGAACGAATAGATCAAAGTCCATCTTTAAGCCTCTGCTTTTTCAAGGTTATCTTGCGCTTCCATCCACAGGTTTTCGGCCCGTTCAATGGCCTCCATCACCTCGGCATGTTTCTTTTGCCAGACCGCGATATCATCCGAATTTCCCGCCTCATACAAAGCCGGATCGGCGAGCTTCGCGTCCAGTTTTTCGCGCATGTCTTCCAGTTTCTCGACCCGGGCTTCGGCCTTGCGTAGCTCGGACCGCAAGGCAAGGACCGTGTCGCGATCTGCGCGTTTTGCCTTGGCGTTTTCCTTGCGGGCCTCTTGCTTTTTCGCGGCCTGCTCGGCGCGATCGTCGGTTAGCAGCAACTTGCGGTAGTCTTCCAAGTCGCCCTCAAAGGGTGCTACACGCCCGTCCTTCACCAGCCATAGACGATCCGCCACAAGGCTCAGTAGATGCATGTCGTGGCTGACCAGAATGACCGCACCGGTATAGGCGGTCAGCGCCTCGACCAGCGCTTCGCGGCTTTCGATGTCCAAATGGTTGGTCGGTTCGTCGAGGATCAGCAGATGCGGGGCGTCGAGCGTCGCCAGTAAAAGCGTCAGGCGTGCCTTTTGGCCGCCTGACAGCCGCCGAACCTCGGTCTCTGCCTGATCTGCGCCCAGCCCAAAGCCCGAGAGCCGCGCGCGGTGTTTGCCCGGAAGTTCATCCGGGCGCAGGCGGCGCAGGTGATCAATCGGGGTCTCATCAGGGTACAGCTCATCCATCTGGTGCTGCGCGAAATAGCCGATCCGCAGCTTCGATGACTTGGTCATGCGGCCAGACATCAGGTCAAGTCTGTCTGATAACAGTTTGGAAAGCGTAGACTTTCCCTGACCGTTCTTGCCCAGAAGCGCAATGCGGTCATCCTGATCGATGCGCAGGGTCATGCGCGACAGGATCTCGACCTCGCCATAGCCCGTGGCGGCGCCTTCCATGTTGATGATGGGGGGCGACAGCTCCTCGGGTTCTGGGAACGAGAACGCCTTCAGCGCGGCCTCCTGCGGGGTCGTGATCGTCTTTAGCTTCTCAATCATCTTAAGACGCGACTGTGCCTGAACCGCCTTGGAGGCCTTATAGCGAAAGCGATCCACAAAGCTTTGCAGATGGGCGCGGCGGGCCTCGACCTTCTTGTTCTCCGATTCTGCCACCGCCAGACGGGCCGCGCGGGTTTCCGCGAACGTGTCATAAGGGCCCTGATAGAGCGTCAGCTTGCGGTCTTCCAAATGCAGAATGCCGCTGACCGAGCGATTAAGCAGCCCGCGGTCGTGGCTGATCACGATCACGGTGTGCGGATACTTTGTCAGATATTGCTCAAGCCAGAGCGCACCTTCCAAGTCCAGATAGTTGGTCGGTTCGTCGAGCAGCAGAAGATCAGGCTGGGCAAACAGCACGGCCGCCAGCGCCACGCGCATCCGCCAGCCGCCCGAGAAATCAGCGCAGGGCAGGGTGTGCTGGTGATCGTCGAACCCTAAGCCCTTCAGGATCGAGGCGGCGCGCGCCTCCGCGCTCCACGCATCAATATCGGCCAGACGGGTCTGGATTTCGGCAATGCGGATGGGGTCGGTGGCGGTGTCGGCCTCGGCCAACAAGGCCGCGCGTTCGGTGTCCGCTTCCAGCACCGTGTCCAACAAGGATGTCTGCGAGGCCGGAACTTCCTGCGCCACCCCGCCAATCCGCGCACCTTTAGGCACGGAAATGTCACCTGATTCCAGCGACAGCTCGCCTCGGATCAGGCGAAACAACGTGGTCTTGCCGGTGCCATTGCGCCCAACAAGGCCGATCTTGTGGCCGTCTGGAATGGTGGCCGACGCCCCTTCAAAAAGCGGGCGGCCTTCAACGGCATAGGTGATGTCAGAAATCCTCAGCATGGTTCCATGTGCCTTACCCATCCGCGCCCGTCAATCGCGGCTTTTCAAAACACGCGCGCCATGCTACGGGGGCCGCAAATCACATCGCGCCCGGTAGCGTTCCGCGCGCCCAACCGAAAAAGAGAGACCATCATGGCTATCCAACGCACTTTCTCGATCATCAAACCCGACGCAACCAAGCGTGACCTGACTGGCCAAATCATCGCCAAGTTCGAAGAAGCTGGCCTGCGTATCGTTGCGTCGAAGCGCATCCAACTGACCCTGGCCCAAGCTCAGCAGTTCTACGGTGTACACGCTGAACGCCCCTTCTTTGGCGAACTGTGCGAGTTCATGATCTCGGAGCCGATCGTTGTTCAGGTTCTGGAAGGTGAAGACGCCATCGCGAAAAACCGCGAAGTTATGGGCGCAACCAACCCGGCAGAAGCCGCAGAAGGCACCATCCGTAAAGAGTTCGCCCTGTCGATCGGTGAAAACTCGGTTCACGGTTCGGACGCTCCGGAAACCGCAGCAGAAGAAATCGCATTCTTCTTCTCGGGCCTCGAACTGGTCGGGTAAGCCACTTTTCTAGAAGACGAAAAGGCCGCTCGGGGAAACTCGGGCGGCATTTCTTATTTCCTCTTGCCAAAAATACCTCGGGGTGAGGCCGTAGGCCGAGGGGCAGCGCCCCTCAGGCTCACACCGTGAGCCACCGAACGCTATGATGATTGGCGAATGCCAATCTCATCCAAGATCGCTTCCATTTTGTCTTCGGGGGACGCCTTTGCCGCAGCCTCGACCTTCAACGCATCAAACCGCGCGCGCAGGGCGTCTTTTTCCTTGCCCTTGCAGTCGTTCCAAGGGCGGCCCTGAAGGCCCATGACCATGGCGTAGTAAGCAATGAAGTGGGGGCGGGAGCCTGTGGCTAATAGGCGGCGATAGGCCTCGTCTGGGCCGAGGGTGCGGAGCTCTTCGGCCGTATGGATGCCTGCGCGGGCATAGACCGCGTCCGAGACTTCTCCGAGATTTCAAATGGATGATACAGGATCGCTCATGTGCCGAGGTTAGTCGGTACAGTTAAAATCTTAAACCCGTATCAAGCCCAAATAAGCGCATCTGGCTCCATTTGGATCGCTTCTTCGCTGCCTCTCCCTTTGGTCGAACGCGAAAAGCGATGCGTCTTGAAATTGCGTGAACCAGAAACGCTTTAAATGCTGGCCCAATCGGTAAATAGAACCGTCGGCTCTTTCGGCTCGTCCGTGCGGGTGCGATCCCGCTTGGGCGGTGCCTTGACATGCACGTAACGCGTGCCGCCAGACGGTGGTTTATGCTTTTCTTCGGTTTTTTCCCTAGCCATATCCTTGCTCCACTACTCATTAGACGCGCCACGAATTGGACGCACAAGTTTCCCCACAGGAGCCTTTCGGCCTTCACATGTTAACATATCGTCGCGCAATAATCGTAAAAATATGAACACAAATTGTTTCCAAAGTGAAAAGGTGTGGCTGAGCTGCGACATGTGAACCGCGGGCAAAAAACACGGTACAGCCATGGTGTGGATCGCAAGATCGCGTCGTAACCCACAGAAAAAACGTAAAAATATCGGTTAATAATCGCGTTCGAAGTAAACGCCTACACCCGTTTCGCCATCCGACCCCAAACTGCCGCGTGCGGTCAGGGATGGGGACAGGGTCAGGTTCAAATTCACTTCGGCTTTACCATCTGCGCCGACCGTGACGTCGGTATAGATGTTTTCCGAGATGTATTTGCCCGCACGAACCGAGGCTGCCCCCGTTTCATCCGTGGTCACGTCCAGATCATCCAGCGCGAAACTGCCGCGCAGACGGCCCAGCACACCTTCGCCGCCTTTGCCGGCCAGCGTACGGACCGCAGCGGCCAGCCTGAGCGCCTGAATGGCCGAGATCTGGGTGATGTCTTTTCCGAACAACAGGCGCGCCAGAACTTCGTCCTCGGGTAACTCGGGGGACGAGGTAAAGCTGATTTCGGGCTCCGAGACCGGGCCGGTCAGGCCGATCCTGATGTCCGTATCTTCGGCGCGGGCTTCGGCCAGGAAGCGCAGATAGGCGTTGAAATCACCCTGCAGGCTCACATCGCCCTCGGTCAGGGTCAGGCGCTTCCCTAGCATGTCCAGTCGCCCGCGGATCAGGGTGAACTCGCCCTGCGGAATGACGTTTGCACTGGTGCCCGTGATGCGCAGCGATCCGCCCAGTTCTGCATCCAGCCCCCGTCCGCGGACAAAGACCTGCCCGGGCGCATTCAGTGTAATGTCCAGCGGGTAAGGGCGTCCGGTGGTCGTGGGGCTCGCCTCAACGATAAGTCCCGCGAACTGCCGCGTCTGGCGCACGGCCGCCGGTTCGCCCACATGTTTCAGGCCCGCCATGACGGGCAGGGTGCCGGGGGCGGTTTCTGGCACGCGCAGTTCCGTGCGTCCTAGGTCGATCTCGGCGCGCAAAGTGGCTCCGCCCTGTAGCGGTCCGCGCAGATTGGCATTGCCATTCACGGTGGTCTCGAACAGGGCGCCGTCCGTCAGGCGCAGCTGATCCAGCAGGATCGACAGATCGGCCTGCATCGGCGCGGCCAAGCCAATCGTTCCCGATGTTGCAATCCGACCACCCGCCGCGACCGAGCTTTGGATGTCCAGCGTTGCGGTCCCGCCCGCCAAGGTGACCTGTCCGCTGTTGATGTCGATGGCTTGTTTCAAACGCGGCAGGGCCACGCGCGCGTCCTGTGTGGTCAGCGTGCCCGAAAGCGACGCAAGGTCCAGTGGGCCGCGCAGGGCGAAGTCATAGCTGGCGGTGCCCGTGGCCAGCCGGGGCCGGATCATCGGATTGGCCAGTGCAAGCGGCGCGGTGCCAGACAGGGTCAGATCGGCCTCTGTGCCATCCACGCTGAGCGTGCCGTCCACGCGCCCATTCACGCCTGCGGGGCCAGTGGCGTTTACTGCAACCCGCCAGCTTTCCCCTGTCAGTTCCGCACTGCCCTGTGCCTCGGCCGGGCCGGATATGCCGTCGGCAATCAGGCCAAGATCCGTTAGGCGCGACTGGAACGTGACGCGGGTTCCCTGATCCGCAGGCGTACCCTTGGCCGTCAGGGACAGCGCGTCACTGCGCAGGGTCAAGTGGTCTAGCGACACCGGTGCATCGCCTGCGCTCTGAGCCGCCAAAGACAGGGTGCTTTCACCTCTTAAAAGAGCGTCTGCTTGTGCAATCCCAGTGCCAAGGGATGTGGCGATCGCGTTCAGCTCAATTGTGAAGTCGCCGCTTTCGGGGCGTAGTTGGCCACCCACGTCAAACTGCAGCCCGCCAGACAGGGGGCGCTGTGCCAAGCCGCTATAGGGGGCAAGCTGCACGATGTCTCCGCGCAATGTGCCGTCGATTTGCTCAGCGATTCCGTCCGCAAAGCGCACATGGGTCGTGCCGTTCAGCGTCGCCTCACCGGGGCCAGTGAAGTCCGTCTGAACCCGCAGATCCGTCCCAATTTGCAGCACAGATGCGGTCAGATGGGCCGGGCCGCGAAGCTTCGGGTCGACGGCGCTTGCATCGGGCAGGAGCAGCGAGATGTCGGCCGTCGATTCACGGCTCGTCAGATCGGCCGAGGCCGTCAGCAGCGCCTTCTCGGTCTTTAGTTCCAAGCCCTCAATCTGGGTGCCGGTTGTGTTACGCACCGCGCGCAATGCGAGCGTGCTCTGCCCACCGATCACTGCGTCCAGTTGCGGTTGGTTTACGCCCAGCCCAGCACCGCGCCCAGCAAGACGCAGATCAAAAGCGCCGCCCAGAAGGTTGCTTTCGCCAGCCAAACCTATGACCACGCGTCCCGACAAAGGCGTGCCTGCAAGGCCCGAGAACCGCGAAAGATCACCTGCGTTTAGACGTAGCGTATCGCTACGTGCGACCACGCCGTTGGCGAAGTCCGACAGGGCTACGTCGCCCGTCAGGTCGTAGTCCTTGCCTGCCAGTGTCAGGTTTGAGATCGCCAGAACGTCATCGCTTTGCCAGTTGAACTGCAGCGCGCCGGTCAGATCGGTGCCGATGGCTGCCGCCAGCTCGGGGCCTTTCGGCTGAATGGAGTTTGCGACCAGCCGCACGGCACCGTCGATCAGCGACGCACCCCCGTCCACACCGGCGCGCAATTGCCCCGACCCGGACAAGGTGGCCGCGTCAATGCTCAGATTGCTCTGCGTGAAGCCGGCAAGATTGGCGCGCGCGGTCCAGAGGTCTCCGGTGGCGGCATCATAGGCGATGGTCAGGTCGGCAGAGGACAGCAGCGTGCGTGGACCAGACAGGGGCAGGCGGACGGGCCTACCGTCTGGCGACGCGATACGCCCATTCAGGGCAATGCGCGTGGGCCAGCCGCTTGGGGCCAGCTGCACATTTCCGGTGACGTTCAGAGCCTCAGATTGCATCGACAGCGTATCAATCCGTGTCGTGCCATCAGACAGCTGAGACGCCTGCGCGCTGACGTCGACATTATCCCCGAAGAAGGTTTTGAAATCGGGATGGAGGAGGGGCGAGATATCTCCGGACAGCTCTAGGGCATATGTGCGGTCGAATTCGGGCGTGTCCGGCTGCGCAGAGGTGACAGGGCTTTCGGTTAAGCGGACATGACCCGTCAGCCGCGGTGCGCCGTCCGTTGCCAGCGCGATCTGGGCGTCGAAATCTGACAGGGGGCCGGTCCCGTCGAGCTTCAGATCAAGGGCAGGTTGGCCGGGAATGCCCAGCAGGGTGGCGGCCATGCCGCCCGCATTCTCTTGAAGCGACAGAAGCAGCGACAGGATCCGATCAGTGTTGTCATAGCCGCCCTTCAGCGCCAACGACCCTTTCGGCCCATCCAACCGGGTAATGGTCAGATCAGCATTTCCTGCACCTGCTTCCAACGCGGCAGACCCTTGAAGCGAAATCTCGGCGGCTTGCCCGATCACGTCTTCGCCAAGATGGAACCGCGCCGCGCGGATGTTGCCAATGTTCAGCGAGACTGGCAGCTCGGGCAGGGCAAAACCGGTTGCCTCGGGGGCAGGGAGGCTGGGGTCCGGGATTGGACGGCGTGAGAGTGTGATCTCCTCGGCCTCAAGCGCGTCGATCTTTACGTTCCCAGTCAATAGCGCGCTGCGGGTCCACGTCAGGGTCAGTCCGCGTAAGGACAGCCAGATCCCTTCGCCATCCGCGATGGTGATCTCGTCGACCGTGGCCTGAGAGCTGAACGCACCCTGAAATCCGACGATTTTGATCTCACGCCCTGTGTCCGACAGAGTGTCCTCTAGGAAGGCCTGAAGATAGCCGCGGTCATCCTGAGACGCGTCTTGCGACACGGCCGCGAGGGGGAGAGTGAACGCGGCAATCAGGGCCAGAAGAAAACGCAGTATCATCAGAACGCCTGCCCAATCCCAAGATAGATTTGTACGCCATCGCCGGTGTCTCCGGAAATCGGCCCGGCCACATCCAAACGCAGCGGGCCGATGGGGGTCCTATAGCGCAGCCCAAGCCCGGCGCCTGCGTGCCAGTCACCATCGCCCCCAAACAGGCTGTCATCGCTGACGTGACCGGCATCGGCAAAGGCCACCAGCCCGATGGTGTCGGTGATCGTCGCGCGCAGTTCGGTCGAGACGGCCAGATAAGACCGCCCACCGCGCAGACCGCTTATGCCTTCGGGAATACCCAAAGACTGATAGGGTTGTCCGCGGACCGAGTTCCCGCCGCCTGAAAAGAACAGGTGTTCCGGCGGAATGTCCTGTACGTCGTCGGAATAGACTGTACCGGCTTGCACCCGGCCCGCCAGCACGAAGCGGCCGCCCGTTCCCAGCCCGCGATACGCGCGCGCATCGGCATAGGCACGCGCCCCGCTGCCACCGCCATTCAGGGACAGGAACGGTGTCACCTCAGCGCGCAGGAAGGTCCCGGATGTAGCATCCAGCAGGTCATTACGCCGGTCCCAGGTCAGCCCAATTGGCAGGGTCAGCTGGAAAAAGTCACGATCGCCGAACACATCGGTGATGTCCGAGTAGTGCAGCGCGACACCAATCTCGCCCGACAATGTGTCCGAGAATATTCGGGTCATCCCCGCCCCCAGATCGACACTGCGCGAGATATAGGCGGGTTCGTCTTCATAGGCGGCATTGACATAGCCAAACGCAGTTGTGTCGGGGCCGAACGTCGCGGGCTGTTCCAGCCGGGCACCAAGGCGATAGTCGACGCCACCATGCTGGCCGCCAATCCCTGTGATCTCGCCTTCGACACGGAAGCGTTCCGCCCCGCCCAGAAAGTTCCGATGCATCCAATAGGCGGACAGGCCGATGCCTTCGAGCGAGGAAAGCTCCGCCCCCACGCCAAAGCGACGCGGCTTTTCATTGGCCAAGGCAAGCCCAACGTCCAAAGTGTCATCTGGGTTGAGGGTCTTGGCCTCGGTCACCGAGACCGACGAAAAGGCCCCCGTGCGGCGCAGGCGGCCCACCACCTTGTCCAGCGCCTCGGGCGCGTAGGTTTCACCAGTTGGAAAGCCCGCGATCCGGGCGATCCGTTCAGCCCGCACGGCGCTGTCCGTCGTCTGGGTCATGCGGCCGAACCGGGCTTTTGGACCGGGTGAGAACTGCAGGTCCGCCGACAGGGTGTGCCGGTTATGATTTGCGGTGATGCTTTGGCGCGTTAGATCGGCCTTGGGGTGGCCCGCCTGCCGCCATGCCAGATGGGCGGCATCGGCCGCCGCCTGAATTTGTGTACTTTCCGCGCGTTCTCCGGTGCGGAACCCGTCTGGCAGTTTGGTGCCCGGGGCTAAAGGGGCCACGCGCGCGGTGCCAAAGGTGAAAGGCGCGCCGGGGTCCACGGTGATCTCGATGGTGTTGATCTGGGCGGGCAGGTTGAACACGGGAATGCGTCCGGCCTCGCGCCCGTCCACACGGATGCGGATCACACCGCCGTAATAGCCGTTGGCATAAAGCGCTTCCGTCAGGCGGCCATATTCGGCCAGCGCGGCGGCCATCACGTCGCGGGGGTCGGTTTCGCCGTCCTGTTTCGCGTTCTGCACAAGCGATGCGGCTTTGATCGCGTTTTTCAGGCCACTGTCATCGCCCAGAACCGTGATCTGGACAGTGTCGAGCGCCCACGCAGATTGCCCGAAAAAGGCCAGCAGAAGAGGCAGGCAAACCCGTCGCAACAGCGGCGCGAAAGTCAACGTTTTCAAACCTAGAATCCTTGTGAGCAGCACAATCATCCCCAATGAGGGAAAGCCTAGCCCGTCGCCGGTGGAAGCACCACCGGAAACACCGGGTCGGCAGCTTTTCGCTGTGCGGGCGTCAGGTGGACAGCTGCGTGCCGAATAGGCGGCAGATCTTGGGCCGCTCGTCGGTGATCCCGGCCAGACGCAGCATGTGCCAGACAAGGGCGGTGTTGCTGGACAGAACAGGGATGCCCAGCTCGGCCTCGAGCCGTGGAATGACATTCAGGCAGCGCAGATTGGTGCAGGCAATCACAAGGGCATCGCAGGGGGTGTCGGCGGTCTTGGCGACCCGCAGCGCCGCGTCGTGAATGGCGCGCTCAGAGATCCGCGCAACCACGCGGTCATCGCCTTCCTCGAACGATCCGCCCGCGGTGATGGTGAAGCCCGCATGTTCGAGCTTCTCGCGCATCTTAAGCGACACGTCCGGGATGTAAGGTGTTATGAAGCCAAGGTTTTTCACTCCCAAGGATGTGCCTGCCGCGATCAACGCCGCCAGCGGGTCCGTCACCTTTGCCTCAGGGCGCACGCTTTGGATCGCCGCCGCGACCTTGTCGGATCCGATCACGGTCGAGGCCGAGGTGCAGCCATAGCCGATCACGTCGAACGAAAGCGAGGACGGAAACAATTTCGCCGAGGCCGGCATGTCATCCAGCATCCGCGCCAGAGTGTCTGCACGTATCTCGCTGACCATCGGGATGCGGCTGTGATAGCGGGCAACACCATCCAAATCCGCCATGCGGGCGAATTCGCTTTCCAGCGTTTCGTCGGTTTCCAGAACGATCATGCCCAGATTGGCGCGCGTTCCGATCCCTTCGTCCGTGTCAAACTCAAGCTTCAGCATGTGGCCCTCAGATCACCGGCAATTCGGGAGCGGCGCGGATGGTCAAAAGCTGCGCCCCATCTGCCCGCACGACGATGTTTTCCTCGTGCACCATGATGCGCCCATCGCCGTAGGAAAGCGAGGGCTCCAGCGTCAGCACCATGTTTTCCTCGATCACCGTGTCGTCAAACGCGGCATGCGATGGCCATTCGGTCAGTTGCATGCCCAGCCCGTGTCCCAGCCGCCCGACATCTCCGCCCTGATCGTCCAGTTCGGCGATCACGGACTGCATGGCGTTGAACAGCTCGCGGCAGGTGGTGCCGGGGCGGGCAGTGGCGATCCCGGCTTCGGTCGCGCGCCACAGCACATCATAGGCACGGCGCGAGGCATCGTCGGCCTGACCCACGGCCCAGTTCCGGTCGAAGTCACAGTAGTACCCATCCCACGTGGCACCAGTGTCCAGCATGAAGATGTCGCCGCGCTGAAGAGGCCGGGGCGAGGGCGGTGAGATCACGTCATGATAGCCCCCTTGATCGGCACCGCCGACCAAGTAGGGCACGTCGTCTGCCCCTTGAGACAGCGCCTCGCGGCGGAACTGGCGAAACAGGTCTTCGAACGCCATACCTTCCCGCGCGATCTGCGGGACCGCGTCGAAAGTGCGTGAGCCGATGGCGCAGATATGGGACAGCTTCTCGATCTCGGCCTCGGATTTGACCATGCGCAGGGTACGGATCAGGCCGGTTGCGTCCGCGATCTGAAGGCCGGGAAGGGCGGCCATCAGACGTTCATAGTCGCCCAAGGGCATACGCAGGCTGGTCTCATGGCCTTTCATCACGCCCAGATGGGCCCCGGTCGCGGCCAACGGAGACAGTAGCTCGGTCAGAAGGCTGATCCCATCATCTGCCGGAGCAGGGGCGCTCCAGGTGCGGATGTCGTCGATCCAAGTCTGGCGCATCAGCTCCGCGCCAATTTCCGGGATGATCGCGATGGGCTTTCCTTGGGCCGGGATGAACAGGAACCACGGCCGGGTCGGGCTTTGCCAGAACAGTGTGTGGAACCCGCTGAAATAGCGAACTTCAGGTTCAGTCAGCAACAGCATTCCGTCCAGACCCTGCTGTGCCATCAAGGCCTGCGCTTTTGCAGTGCGGGTGGCGAACTCGGCCTCGGGAAAGCCCCGCGCAGGGGCAAGTTGTGCCTTAGACATGGTCGGCTCCGGCCATGATAGCTTCGTAAATCGCGGGGTCGGTCACGCCTTCGGATCCGATCAGCAACACACGCGAATTAGCATCCAACCCCAATGCGTCGGACAGCGCCGGATCCTGACGGGCCGCGATCACGGCAGCCAATCCGGCTACGGCGCTTTCACCAGCCTCGACCACGTCGTCTCCGGTTTCTGCGTTGGCCAGAAGGCGCACGGTGGGGGCCACGATGCTGTCGGGAATGGTCAGGAAGTCCGAGGCCTCTTCCGACAGGATTTCCCACGCCATTTCAGAAGGTTCGCCGCAGGACAGCCCCGCCATGATGGTTTCTTCTTCGATCGCGAAGTTGGTCGCCTTGCCCGCCTTCGCGCTGTCAAACAGGCAGGCCGCGAGGTCTGGTTCCACGATCACGACGCGGGGGGCGTCATCCTTATAGAACTGCCGCAAGCCCGCCGCGACCGAGGCCGCAAGCCCGCCCACGCCGCCCTGTAGGAACACATGGGTGGGCGCCTCTTCAAGCGTTTCACAAACCTCGCGTGTCATCACGCCATAGCCGGCCATTACGTCGCGGGGCGGCTCGGTATATCCCTCCCACGAGGTGTCGGACACGACGAACCATCCGTTCTCCTCGGCTTCGGTTTTTGCCAGAACGACAGAGTCGTCATAGTCGCGGTCGATGCGGATCACGTCCGCACCCAAGTCGCGCATCGCCTCCGCACGGCCTTCGCTGACCTCGGCGTGGATGTAGATGCGGCAGGGCGCGCCGAACCGCTGACATCCCCACGCCAAGGACCGGCCATGGTTGCCATCGGTGGCAGAGACCAGCGTGATCTTGGCGCAGGCATCGCGGTGTTTGCCATTGCGGATGTCTTCTAGGCTCACATCACGGCCCAATTGCGCGCTCAGCTCGCGTTGAAGCACGCGCAGGGCGGCGTAGGATCCGCCAAGCGCCTTAAAGCTGCCCAGCCCGAACCGCGGACCTTCGTGTTTATAGTCGATCCGCGCAACGCCCAGCTCAGCGGCCAACCCGGACAGAGACACAAGCGGGGTCGGTGCGTAGCCGTCCCACGCCATGATCTCGTTACAGGCGTTTGCGAAGTCCTGTTCGGACAGAACGCTAAACGCGGCTTTCGACGGGGCGGGGGAGCCTGCTGTGTGGTGCAGGGTCGCCGTGCTGAAAATATCTTTCATGTTCAGTCCTTTCGAGGAGGCAGGCGGTCCTGCACAAGCTGGGTCCAGAACGCGGCCCCGATGGGCAAAAGCGCGTCGTTGAAGTCATAGTCCGAGGCGTGCAGGGGCTGGCCATGCGCGCCGTCGGTGCCGTTGCCCAGAAGCAGGAAACAGCCCGGGATGGCCGCTGCGAAATGGGCGAAATCTTCTGAGAAGCTCATCGGTTGACGGTCAGGTATCACGTCGCACCCAGTCGCCTTGGCCGCGCGGCAGACGGCTTCTGTCGGGCCGTCGGCATTAATGGTTTCAATGAACTCGGTCTTAAACTGCACCGTCGCCGTCACCCCATGCGCTGCCGCCACACCATCAGTGATCTGGCGCATGAAACGTTCCACGGCCAAACGATCCTCGGGCGCGCGGGCGCGGACGTCGCCTTTCAGAACCGCCTGACCCGGCAAGACGTTGCGCTGCCCATCCGTCACGAACTCCGTCACCGAGACCACCACGCCCGCTCCCGGCGCCAGCTTGCGGGCCACGATGGTTTGCAGGGCCGTGACCAGTTCGGCCCCGACGGTAATCGCATCCACGCCGACCTGCGGCATCGAGGCATGACCACCCTGACCCTGCACCGTGATCTCGAACAGGCTTTCACTGCTGCAGATCAGCCCGGGACGGGTCGAGACCTGACCCACAGGAGCGCCGGGCAGATTGTGGATGGCATAGACCTCGTCCACTGGGAATCTAGTCAGCACACCCTCGTCAATCATCGCCTGTGCGCCCAGCCCGTGTTCTTCGTTCGGCTGGAACAGGAAGACAATGGTGCCGTCGAACACCGCATCCTTCGCCAGCTGTTCAGCCGCACCCAGCAGCATGGTCATGTGCCCGTCATGGCCACAGGCATGCATCACGCCGGGCGTCTCGGATGGGTAGTCATGGGTGGTGTTTTCCAAAATCGGAAGCGCATCCATGTCGGCGCGTAGCCCGATCGCGCGGTTGCCCGTGCCCTTGCGCAAGACACCCACGACACCCACGCCTTCATGCACCTCAACCCCGAGGCTGCGCAGATGCTCTGCCACCCGCGCTTTGGTGCGCTCTTCCTGAAAGCCCAATTCCGGCTGGCGGTGAAATTGTCGCCGCATCTCGGTCAAGTGATTCACGCCACCCTCCTGATCTTCTTACGAGTATCCTAGTGCGTCAGGTGGGACTGTGAACGTCTAAGTTTTGCAAATGCGTTCCGAAATAGATTGCTAATTGTGCAGATTGCGATGATTTTCGGAACATGGATGACAAAGACCTACATATTCTCCGGCTGGTGCAAGAGAACGCGCGCCTGACTGCCGAAACCCTTGGTGAGCGTGTCGGCCTGTCCCCGGCTGCCGTTCAGAAGCGATTGAAAAAGCTAAGAGAAACCGGTGTGATCGAGCGCGAGATCGCCGTGTTGTCGCCAAAGAAACTGGACCGAGATCTGACCGTGATCGTCGAGGTCATACTCGAGCGCGAGAATCGCCAGCAACTTGAGGAATTCAAGAAAAGGATGCGCAGCGCACCGTCGGTGCAGCAGTGCTATTACACCACTGGCGAGGCGGATTTCCTGTTGATCCTGTCCGTGCGCGATATCAAGGAATACGAGGTTTTCACGCAAGAGCACTTCTTTGACACGTCCAACATCAGCCGATTCAAAACGTCGATCGTAATGGACCGGGTGAAGAGCTCATTGGATGTGCTTTAAAGGATCCGGTCACATAATTATGGCGAAATCGGGGTCCGGTTAGCTTTCCGGCCCAAGCTCGTATTTTTTACATCCCTTGAAGCCAAAAAAGCCCTTAAGGTTTTGACCTTAAGGGCTTTTTATGGCTCCGGCGGTAGGGATCGAACCTACGACCAATTGATTAACAGTCAACTGCTCTACCGCTGAGCTACGCCGGAACATGGGGGGCTTATAGCCAGCGCGATTCAGGGCCGCAAGAGGCGAAATTAATTTTTTTCACCCCTCATTCGAAAAACTGCGTTGGCCTCTAATTGGGGCGTGGCGGCGACGATTTCCCGGGTGGCCAGATCGATCAAGTGGGCAAAGACATTCCGCTCGGCAGCGGGGATCAGAGCGTCGGGGGTTTCGGTATAGATTTCGCGGGTCAGCGCGGGGACGGTTGCGTCTTCCAGACGGGATAGGGTGGTCATGATCTCTGACTCGCGGGTCAGGCGGTGGTTGATTAGCCAGCTTAGACGCTCGGCGGGAGCGTCGATTCTGTCGCCATGGGCCGGGTAGTAGACGCGGTCCTGACGCGCTTCGAGCTTGCGACAGGACGCCATGAAGGCGGTCAGGTCACCATCGGGGGGTGAGACCAGAGAGCTGGCCCATGCCATGATGTGATCCCCCGTAAAAACAATGCCTTGGGTCGCAAAGCTGATGTGGTTGGCGAAATGGCCAGGGGTCCAGATCGTTTCGATCTCCAGTCCGCCGGCCGTGAAAATCTCGCCATCAGACAGGGTGATGTCACAGGTGAAGCTGGCATCCACACCTTCGCCGCCGGACGTCAGGCCGCGTGCCACCAGATCATGCATGACCGCGCTACGGCCAGCCATGGCATCGCCAAAGGCCAGAATCGGCGCGCCCGTCGCGTCAGACAATGGACGGGCCAGCGGCGAGTGATCCAGATGCGCGTGGGTCACAAGGATTTGGGTGATCCGTTCACCGGGTTGCAACCCGTTAAGAATGGCCTGCAAATGTGTAGGGTCGGCGGGTCCGGGATCGATCACCGCAACGTTGCCTTCGCCCAGAACAAAGGTGTTTGTTCCCCAATAGGTCATAGGTGACGGGTTGGGGGCAATGATCCGGCGGATGCCGGGTTCCATCTGCTGCATGATACCTGCGGCGGGGCGATCTTTCGTCTCGGATACCATCAGCTGTCCTTTCACTGTGTTTCCACCTTCCTGACGCCGCACCCTGCGCTTGGCAAGCGCGTCGCCGCGTCATAGGGTCGGGCCATGTCGCAGACGAACCGCCCTCATGGCGCCAATTGGCGTGACTTCGCTTGGCTGAAGCAGTTCATGCCGCGCGGGCTGTACGGGCGGGCGGCTTTGATTCTGATCGTACCGATCGTGGCGCTGCAATTGGTGGTATCGGTCGTGTTCATTCAGCGGCATTTCAACCGGATTACGGTTCAGATGACGGATGCGGTGGTCGCCGAGGTGTCGTTGATTGTCAGTCAGGTCAATGCGTCAAAGACGGTGGATCAAGCGCTTGAGGCGGCGCGGCGCATTGCCACGCCTCTGGATACACGAGTCGCACTGCCCAGCGATCCCGTCACCACGCAACGGCAGCTTTCTGATTTCACAGGGACGCGAGTCGTCAGCACGTTAGAGCAGGGGCTTTCTGATCTGATCGGGGTTGATCTGGAAACCAATCGGTCGTTAGTGACCATGGCCATTGCTACAGATCATGGCGTCCTGCGCGTTGTGCTGGATCGTGACCGCGTCTCGGCCACGAACCCCCATCAATTGTTGGTCCTGATGGTGGTCACGGGGTCCCTGATGACCCTGATTGCCTACCTGTTTTTACGCAATCAACTGCGGCCGATCCGCCGTTTGGCCCGCGCGGCCGAGGCGTTCGGGAAAGGGCAGGTGTTGCCGTATCGATTGGCGGGTGCGACCGAGGTGCGGGCGGCCGGCAAGGCCTTTCTGGACATGCGCTCGCGCATTGATCGCCAGATCGAGCAACGCACCTTGATGCTGTCGGGCGTCAGCCACGATTTACGGACGCCTTTGACGCGGTTGCGGCTGGGGCTGTCGATGCTCGAGGATGAAGCGCGCGAGGATCTTCAGCGCGACGTGGATGATATGGAGCGTCTGGTCGACGGGTTTTTGGGATTCGCACAAGCGGATGCTCTGGAAGACGCGCCCGAGCAAGTTAATCTAATCGAATTCGTGCATCACTTGGCCGAGAACGCGCAGCGGGCGGGGATGAATGTCTCTCTGGGCGAGGTTTCCGACCCTGGCGAACGTCCCTTAAGGCGCGCGTCATTGGAGCGGGCGTTGGACAATTTGCTGGGCAATGCGACACGCTATGGCTCGCGCGCGCGCCTGTCTTTGCTGCAAGGGCGGGGCGATTTGCGGTTCGTGATCGAAGACGACGGGCCGGGCATTGCCGTTGGAGACCGCGAAGAGGCGTTGAAACCCTTCGCGCGTCTGGACAAATCCCGCAATCAGAACAAGGGCTCCGGTGTCGGCCTGGGGCTGTCCATCGCCAGCGATATTGCACGCGGCCACGGGGGGCATTTGCGGCTGGGGGACAGCGCGGATCTGGGTGGTTTGAAGGTCGAACTGGTGCTGCCGCTGTAAGGTGGTCGCAAACAAGCTCGACACGGCGCGATTTGACCTGTCTTCTGGTCCAAATCGAAAGGAACGCCCATGACCGTCACTGCCTCTATGCCCGATATTGCCCCTAATATTTCTTACTGGAATGAACGTGTTGATTTGGCCGCGGCTTTTCGCTGGACCGCGCGGCTGAACATGCACGAGGGCGTCGCGAACCATTTCAGCCTTGCGGTGAATGACAGCGGCACGAGGTTCCTGATGAACCCCAACCAGATGCATTTCGCGCGAATCCGGGCCTCGGATCTGTTGGAGATCGACGCAGACGATCCCAGCACGATGGACCGCCCGGACGCGCCAGACCCGACCGCCTGGGGGCTGCACGGGGGGGTCCATCGCAACTGTCCCCACGCGCGTTGCGTGATGCATGTGCACTCGATCCACGCGACGGTTCTAGCGTCCTTGGCGGACAGCAATCTGCCGCCCATCGACCAGAACTGCGCGACGTTCTACAACCGATATGTGATCGACGACGGCTATGGCGGGCTGGCCTTCGAGGACGAGGGCGAACGCTGTGCGGGGCTTCTGACCGACCCCAAGGTGAAGGTCATGATCATGGGCAATCACGGCGTTCTGGTGATCGGGGACAGCGTCGCCGATACGTTCAACCGGCTTTACTATTTCGAACGCGCGGCAGAGACCTATATCCGCGCCCTGCAAACCGGCCAGCCCTTGCGCGTGCTGTCAGACGAGATCGCCGAGAAGACCGCGAAAGAGCTGGAAGAGTACCCAGAGCAGGGGGATCGGCATATGGCGGAGCTGAAAGCCATTCTGGACGAAGAAGGCAGCAACTACGCCACATAGGCACCGTAGGGAAAATGGCCTTCGTGATGCGCAGGATGCGGCATCACGAAGGACCTTCTCAGGCAACCTTTACGACCACTTTGCCGAAGCTGTTGCCAAGCAAGACATCGTTCAGCGCTTGGGGCGCGTTCTCGATGCCGTCGACAACCTGTTCTTTATATTGGACTTTTCCTTCCGCCAGCCAGCCGGTCATGTCCTTCACGAACTCCTGATACGTGCTGATCGGGAAGCTGTCGAAAATGATGAAACCCTGCACTTTGACCTTCATCCGCAGGATCGTGCTCATGATCATGGGGCCGAAATCCGGCCCGTCCGGCAGACTTGACAGGTTGTACCACGCCACCACGCCGCAAACCGGCATACGTGCGAACGGGTTGAGCAAGGGCAGGACGCCATAAAGGACTTTTCCGCCCACATTGTCGAAATAGACATCAATGCCATCGGGGCAGGCGGCCTTAAGCTGTTCGGCAAAATCGTCGGCTTTGTGGTCAATGCAGACATCAAACCCAAGGTTCTCGACAACGTGCGCGCATTTCTCGGCGCCTCCGGCGATGCCGACGGTTCGGCACCCTTTGATCTTGGCGATCTGACCTACGGTGGCCCCAACCGGGCCCGAGGCTGCCGCGACCACGACGGTTTCGCCGGGCTTGGGCTCCCCGATCTTCAGAAGCCCGGCATAGGCGGTGTATCCCGGCATGCCCAGAATGCCCAATGCCCACGACGGATTGCTGGGGGTTGCGCCTAAATTGACGACCTCGGTTCCGTCCGAGATTGCGTAATCCTGCCAGCCACTGCCAGCCAGCACGCGGTCCCCCACGGCGAATCCGTCAAGATTCGAGGCCATGACCTCTGCCACCACCTGACCGGTCATCACCCCACCGATTTTCACCGGCTCGGCATAGGATTTCGCATCATTCATGCGTCCACGCATATAGGGGTCGATCGACAGGAACTCGGTCCGCAGCAGCATTTCGCCGTCTTTCGGGGTTGGAATGTCGACGCTTTCAAGGCGCAGAGTGTTTTCGTCGGGAAGCCCCACGGGGCGTTCTGCAAGGACGATGCGGCGGTTTTCGGTCGAGGTTTGTGGCACGGGTTGCTCCTGTCTATGTGACAGGGATGCTAGCTGTGAACGCACGCCCTTGCGAGCGGATAATCCGCTTTTTCTGTGCAGTTCCAGTAGGGGAAAGATGGTAGGCCCGGAGGGATTTGAACCCCCAACCAAAGCGTTATGAGCGCTCTGCTCTAACCGTTGAGCTACAGGCCCACTGCTACTCTTGGTGGCGCTATTGCTAGCAAACTGGGCCGCAGGGTCAAGCAAGCCGTAGACTCTTTCTGCCCCTTACGCTATCGCAGGCGCAGAAATTTTGCCGCGCGACCACAGCCACCATGGGGGACAGACATGAGCGACGCATCCAAGGGCATCACATACGCAGACGCAGGCGTGGATATCGACGCGGGCAACGCGCTGGTTGAGCGCATCAAACCAGCCGCAAAACGCACCAATCGTCCGGGCGTGATGGCCGGTCTTGGCGGCTTCGGCGCGCTGTTTGATCTGAAGGGCGCGGGTTTCAAGGATCCGGTTCTGGTCTCGGCCACCGATGGCGTAGGCACCAAGCTTCGCATCGCGATCGACACCGGCAATGTGGACACGATCGGCATTGATCTGGTGGCCATGTGCGTGAACGACCTTGTGTGTCAGGGCGCAGAACCTCTGTTCTTCCTCGACTACTTCGCGACGGGCCGTCTTGAGACCGACAAAGCCGCACGGATCATCGAAGGCATTGCCAAGGGCTGTGAACTGTCGGCCTGCGCGCTGATCGGTGGCGAAACCGCAGAAATGCCGGGCATGTATGAAGATGGCGATTTTGACCTCGCCGGTTTCTCGGTCGGCGCGATGGAGCGCGGCACCGACTTGCCCAAAGGTGTCAAAGAAGGCGACGTGCTGCTGGGGTTGGCTTCGGACGGCGTGCATTCGAACGGTTATTCTCTGGTGCGCAAACTGGTCGAGGTCTCGGGCCTGGGCTGGGACGCAGACTGCCCGTGGGATGCTGACATCACGCTGGGCGAGGCTCTGCTGGCCCCGACACGTCTGTACGTGCGTCAGGCACTGGAAGCCGTGCGGGCAGGGGGCGTGCATGCGCTGGCCCATATCACCGGCGGCGGCTTGACTGAAAACCTGCCGCGCGTTCTGCCCGAAGGTTTGGGCGCTCTGGTCGATCTCGACGAATGGGATCTGCCGCCCGTCTTCAAATGGCTGGCTGCAACCGGTGGCATGGATCAGGCTGAAATGCTGAAGACCTTCAATTCGGGTCAAGGCATGGTGCTGGTGGTTGACGCGCAGGCCGCACAACCGCTGACCGATCTGCTGACCAACGCAGGCGAGACCGTGACCCAGCTGGGCCGCATTCAGAAGGGCGAAGGCGTCAGCTATCTGGGATCGCTTCTGTGAGCGACACCGCCAAGAAACGGGTCGCCATCCTGATTTCAGGCGGCGGCTCGAACATGGTGACTCTGGCTGAGTCGATGACCGGGGATCACCCGGGGCGTCCCTGCCTTGTGCTGTCGAACGTTCCCGATGCGGGTGGTCTGTCCAAGGCAAAGGCGATGGGCATCCCCACCGCTGTCGTCGATCACCGTGACTTCAAAGGTGACCGTGAGGGCTTTGAAGCGGCTTTGAACGCTGTTCTCGACGAGGCAAATCCCGACATCATCTGTCTGGCCGGTTTCATGCGCATCCTGACTGAAGGCTTCACCGGCCATTGGGCCGGACGCTGCCTGAACATCCACCCATCGCTTCTGCCGAAGTACAAGGGCCTTCACACGCATCAGCGCGCGCTGGATGCGGGGGATGCCGAAGCGGGCTGCTCGGTCCACGAGGTCACCGCCGAACTGGATGGTGGCCCGATCCTTGGACAGGCCCGCGTGCCGGTCGCGCCGGGCGACACGGCAGACACGCTGGCCGCGCGGGTTTTGGTGCAGGAACACAAACTGTACCCTGCCGTGCTGCGCCGGTTTGCAGACGGGGACAAAACCCCGATCCTGCTGCCTTAAAGCCGCAGTCGTCATGCATCATGGCGCGAGGCTTCCCTTTCAAGGCGTTTCCCCTTAAACCCGGGCGAAACCCGTATCTGGTACGGTAAAGAGCAGGTAGAATTATATGATCACGATCACGACCACCGAGGCCCTGGAAGAATTTTGCATCCGCGCGACCTCGCACCCTTATGTGACCGTTGATACCGAGTTCCTGCGCGAACGCACCTACTACTCGAAACTCTGCCTGATCCAGTTGGCTGTGCCGGGCAATGATGAACAGGACGCGGTGCTGGTTGATCCGCTGGTGGATGGCCTGTCGCTCGAGCCGCTCTATGAACTCTTCCGAGACGAACGTGTCGTCAAAGTGTTCCATGCCGCCCGTCAGGACTTGGAGATCTTCTTTGTCGAGGCTGGCGTCTTCCCGCGCCCGCTGTTTGACACGCAGGTCGCTGCGATGGTCTGCGGCTTTGGCGATCAGGTCGGCTATGAGACGCTGGTGCGCAAGATCGCACGGGCCCAGCTGGACAAATCCAGCCGCTTCACCGACTGGTCGCGCCGCCCGCTGACCGACGCCCAGAAGAAATACGCGCTGGGGGATGTGACCCACCTGCGCGGTATCTACGAATATCTGTCGGACGAGCTGGATAAATCGGGCCGCGCCCATTGGGTGCAAGAAGAACTGACCAGCCTGACGTCGCCCGAAACCTATATCATTCACCCGGAAGACGCGTGGAAGCGATTGAAAACACGCACGAATTCGGGTCGTTTCCTGGGCGTCGCGAAAGAGCTTGCACGCTTCCGCGAAGCCTATGCCCAGTCGCGCAACATTCCCCGCAATCGGGTGATGAAGGACGATGCGTTGCTGGAACTGGCGTCCACCAAGCCGCGCAACATCCAGGAACTTGGCCGCTCGCGCCTGCTTCTGCGCGAGGCCCGCAAGGGCGAGGTCGCAGAAGAAATCCTGCGAGCGATCGCCGTAGGGATGGAGATGCCGCAAGATCAACTGCCGAAAGCCCCGGATCGCTCGAAGGAAAAGCTGCAAGTCAACCCGGCCTTGGCCGACCTGCTGCGCGTGCTGCTGAAAGCGCGCTGCGAGCAAGAGAAAGTCGCACAGAAACTGATCGCCTCAGCTGCGGATCTGGACGCTCTGGCCGCTGGAAAACGCGATGTGGCCGCGTTGACAGGTTGGCGTGCCGAAGTCTTCGGAAATGACGCACAGCGCCTGTGCGAAGGCAAACTGGCGCTGGCCGCTAAGGGCCAACGCGTCGAGGTTTTCGAGGTCTGATAAGGGCTTAGCGGCGCGCAGATCGGCTGGTGTTCGCACCAACAACGCGGATCGTTCGTACGCCCTGAAGTTTGATGTCCGACACGAAGTGGCCGACATAGACTTCGCGTTGTTGTGGGCGACCGGTCTGGGTGCGATAGCGCGGCTCAGAGATCCGGAACGAATAGGTCAGAACGCCGTTTTCAGCCCGTTCGAAATTTTCGGGCACCAGCTCGGCATCCCAATAGCCAAGGCGCGGCGGCAAACCTTTCGCGCGAATGATGGCGCCGCCTTGGGTGCGCAGAACCTCAAGCTCGATCACTTCAGCGACCAGTTCACGACCGTCGCGATCTTCCAAAAAGCCGCCTTCGGGGATCAGCGCGACTTCCTCGACGCCGTTCGAGCTGAACCAGGTGAAGGGATTAAGGCTTGCACTTCCGCCGCAGGCCGTCAGTGCCAGCAAAGATGCGGTCAACAGGGCAGGGGCAGCAAATCGGCGGAAAATCATGTCGGCTCCTTTATCTATGCCCAAAGGGTTAGCCCATGTCAGCGCCTTTGAAAAGACAGCAATCCGCGCCAAGGCTGGACCTTTGGCCGCGCAAGGCTTAAAGCGTTTCTAGTTTTTGTTGGATCCCAATAAGAACTGGAAACGCCCGCAAGCCGAACATGTCACGTTGTGTTTCGAAATCATGTTGAATCAACATAATGTCGAAACCCTTTAGGTGATGGCAAAAGCACGAAAGGATCCCCCATGGCCAGCCCAGCATTTGAAGAGATTGTCGAGGATTTCGCCTTCTTGGATGACTGGGAAGATCGCTATGCGACGGTCATCGATATGGGTAAATCGCTGCCCGATATGGATCCGGCCCTGAAAGTGCCCGCCACCAAGGTCGAAGGCTGCGCCAGCCAGGTTTGGCTGCACCCGGAAATCACTGATGGAAGGTTCACTTTCTCGGGCGATAGCGACGCGATGATCGTGAAGGGCCTGATCGCTGTCCTGTCCGCGCTCTATACCGATCAGCCCGTGTCCGAGGTCGCCAAGATCGACGCCGCTGCTGAACTGGCCCGCCTTGGCCTGAACGAAGCCCTGTCCGCGCAACGCTCGAACGGGCTGCGTGCAATGGTTGAACGGATTCGCCAATACGCATCAGAAGCGGCCTAACTCCGCATTTTCTTGTCAAAAATACCTCGGGGTGAATGCGCGTAGCGCAGGGGGGCAGAGCCCCCACAGGCTCACGCAGTGAGCCCGCTCAGTGCGGTTGCCAGATCCCCATACCCGGTGAAGCGGCGTTCATACGCCAGCCCAAGCCGCTCGGCTGCGGTCTCGGCCATTTTGTCCAGCTCGGGATTGTCGGTCTGGGCCAGATACCTCAGTTTGGTGTAATGGCCGAAATACATGTCGCGCAGTTGGGGATGACGGTCCAAACCCAGCGGCTTGATGACGAAGCTTTCGAAGCCGCGCGCTAGGAAATCGGTCAGATAGAACACGTCAATCTCGCCTTCAGCGCGGGCGGAGAACGCGTCGTTGCCCTCGAAAAAGGAATAGCAATGCGGGCCGCGGATCATTTGGATGTCCAGCTCGTCACACAATGCGTCTAGTTGCCCGCCTGTACCGCAATCCGCATAAGCGAGGAACACATGGTCATAGGCGTCGCGATGCTTGCCCACGGCGTCCCGCACCGCATCCGGGATTTTCTCGGGCGAGTTGTGTAGGATCGCCGGCAGACATGTCAGGCTCATGTGATCCCAGCCGTTCAAGCGGATCAGCGCCAAGATTTCGTTTGCCAGAGCGCCGCAGGCCAAGATCAGAACCGATCCCGAGCCTTGGGTTACATCAAGCCCGTCATGGGTAAGCGCGTCGTCATTCAGCATCAGTCGTCCCGTCCCGCGCTCAAGGCCCGCCATGCGATCGAGGCCAGCATCACGAGTGGTAGCAATGCCATTGCAACCTGACCATTTAACTGCCCAGCAGCCGCTGCCCACCCGGCAACCAGAACCGTCAAGCCGCCAGCGGTGATCACCATCGAGATCAGAAAGATGAAACGCGTTTTGCTCATAGGGTCAATCTGGGGGTGGGCGGGTAAAAAGAAAAGGCCCCGCCAGATGGCGAGGCCCAAAATCTCGGACTAATCCCGCATCAGGATCAGTGTGCGGCCAGCTGGTTGTGCTTGCTCGCCATGTATTCCTTGGCGGTTTCCACAGCGACAGCTGCGTCACGGCAATAGCTGTCTGCACCGATGGCCTTGCCGAACTCTTCGTTCAGTGGCGCGCCGCCAACCAGAACGGTATAGTCGTCGCGGATGCCTTTCTCGACCAGCGTGTCGATCACCACCTTCATGTAAGGCATGGTCGTGGTCAGCAGGGCCGACATGCCAAGGATATCGGGCTCTTCTTTTTCCAGAGCTTCCAGATAGGCTTCGACCGCGTTGTTGATGCCGATGTCCACGACCTCGAACCCGGCGCCTTCCATCATCATCGATACAAGGTTCTTGCCGATGTCGTGGATGTCGCCCTTCACGGTGCCGATCACCATTTTGCCCATGCGCGGCGCGCCGGTTTCAGCCAGCAGAGGCTTCAGGATGGCCATGCCGGTTTTCATTGCGTTCGCGGCCAGCAGAACTTCGGGCACGAACAGGATGCCGTCACGGAAGTCGATGCCCACGATGGTCATACCGCCGACCAGTGCATCAGTCAGAACGTTGTACGGCTGCCAGCCACGTTCCAGCAGAATGTTGACGCCTTCTTCGATCTCTTCAGCGAGACCGTCATAGAGGTCGTCATGCATCTGCTGCACCAACTCTTCATCATTGAGTTCGCTCAGGATGATATCTTCTTCTTGATCAGACATGTGCGTCTTTCCCTGGCTGGAGGTCTATTTCATATCCCCTAATGCGACATCTTGGCGCTTTGGGTCTGGGCAATTTGCGACATGGAGTGCCCTTTCACCGACCTGAAGGCAAATGAATATTCTGCGCCATAATAGTGAATTTCATTTGATTGTTCTGCAAATGTTCCTATTTTGACCCCATGGAAAAGGTGGGTTCCGACAGAATTGATGCAGATTGCCGTCGCGGCAGAGGGGCGGCGACTAATGCCACGGGTCGATTCGAGGAATTTCAGCGCGAACGCGTTGATGATGGCTGGACGGAAGAACCTTTGCCACCGTTCCGCACCGAGGTTTCTATCGAGCGACCGCGCTCTGTCATCACCCGCAACAGCTCGCCCGATTTGGCCTTTGATCGCTCGTTGAATCCCTATCGGGGCTGCGAGCACGGGTGCATTTATTGCTATGCCCGACCCACCCATGCGTGGCTGGGCTATTCCGCTGGATTGGATTTTGAAACCCGCCTGATTGCGCGTCCCGATGCGGCCACGCAGCTGGAAAAAGAGTTGCGGCGGAAGAGCTATCAGGTGGCCCCGCTGGCCCTGGGAACGAACACGGACCCGTATCAGCCGATCGAAGGGCAATACCGGATCATGCGGCAGGTGCTTGAGGTGCTGGAAGCGTTTCAGCATCCGGTTCTGATCATCACCAAGGGCACGTTGATCGAGCGGGATCTTGACATCCTGTCGCGGATGGCGGCCAAGGGGCTGGCGCAGGTCGGGATCTCGGTCACGTCGCTGCAAGCCGATCTATCCCGCAAGATGGAGCCCCGCGTGCCAAGCCCGGTGCGGCGGTTACGGATGATCGAGACGCTGTCTCAAGCCGGGGTACCGGTGCGCGTCATGGCCTCGCCCATCGTGCCGGGTCTGACGGATCACGAGCTGGAACCGATTCTCGAGGCGGGGCGCGATGCCGGCGCGGTAGCCGCGAGCTATATCTTGCTGCGTTTGCCCGGTGAGGTTGCACCCTTGTTTCAGGATTGGCTGGACGAGCACTATCCAGACCGCGCCGCCCGCGTCATGAACCGCGTCCGCGAGATGCGTGATGGCAAGGACTACACGTCCGAGTTTGGCGAGCGTTTTGTCGGGCGGGGTGTCGTCGCTGATCTTCTAAAGCAACGGTTTCAGAAAGCTTGTCAGCGATTGGGGTTGGTCAGGGATCTGCCGGATATGCGCTGTGATCTGTTCGAACCGCCCTTGCAGCAAGGGGATCAGCTAAGCCTGTTTTAAAAGGTTTCAACAGACGGTTGAGGCGGTAAGATTAGTCGATATGCGTGTACGCAGCTGACGTTGCGGGCGTTTCGAAATGGACTTGTGCCACAAGTTCATTCCGATACGCTTTGGGTCCGTAGACGGACCCGCGCCTGCGGCGGGCAGGGGGCGCGCGCTGCGCGCGCGCCCGGTCTGTTTGGGAATGGTGACGATCAGCTGCGACGGCGGCGGGTCCGGCGTGCAGGCTGGTTGGCATCGTCACCGGTGCCATCCGAGGCAGACGAGAACCCGCCAATCGCATCCGAGATCTGATCCAGCGTCGGGCGAGTGCCGCTTGCCGGACGGGTTTCGAGCGCTTCGCGCATGGCGCGCAGGTGCTCGGGCGTCGTACCACAGCAGCCGCCAATAATTTTAGCACCACAGTCGCGCGCCAGAACGGCGTAATCCGCCATCAGCTCGGGCGTGCCGTCATAGTGAATGTGGCCGTCCACATATTGCGGAATGCCGGCGTTACCTTTGGCGATGATCGGGCGTTCAGACCCTTGGGCGGCAAAGCCCAGCACCGTGCGCAGAAGGTCAGCCGCGCCCACGCCACAGTTGGCGCCGAAGGCGATCGGCGGGTTCGGCAGGGTTTCCACCATCTTCGCCAGATCGGCCGAGGTCATGCCCATCATGGTGCGTCCGGCGGTGTCAAAGCTCATCGTGCCACACCACGGCATGCCGGCCAGCTCGGCAGCACGCGCAGCGGCTTTGTATTCTTCAGGCGCTGAGATGGTTTCAACCCAGAGCACGTCTGCACCGCCTTCTTTCAGACCTTCGGCTTGCTCGTGGAACATCTCGACCGCGCCGTCGAAGGTTAGCGAGCCCATCGGCTCCATGATTTCGCCGGTCGGACCGACCGAGCCTGCCACGATGACGGTCCGGCCCGAGGCATCAGCCACTTCGCGGCCAAGCTCAGCGCCCACACGGTTCAGCTCGCGCACGCGGCCCTGTGCGTCGTGCAGTTTCAGACGCGAGGCATTGCCGCCGAAGGTGTTGGTCAGGAAGATGTCCGACCCGGCCTCGACCGGGCCACTATAGAGCGCGCGGATGTTGTCCGGCTTGTCCACGTTCCACAGTTCCGGCGCATCGCCCGAGGTCAGGCCCATATTGAACAGGGTCGTCCCGGTGGCGCCATCCGCCATCAGCCAATCGCGTTCGTTCATCAGTTTCGTCAGGGCATCTGTCATGGGTGTCTCCGTTCACCGCTGGTCTTGGCGCTACCTGCCACGTAACGCCGCCCGGCGCAAATGCAATACGCTCATGTTGCATTTGAATGGCGTTCACATGCCCATCATGATGCGTGGGTGCAGGTTTGGTCTGCCGATCCTGGGCTGAAGTTGACCTAGGGCCATCGCTTGAGGCGTCCGATCTCAAACTTTCGGCAGATTTCGCGTGAGACATCAAGGGCCCCGAAGGCCAGCGCCAGACGTGACGGCGCTGCTGCATAGAGCGTCTCCCAACTGGGCGCGAATGACGTCTTGAACTGGCGCAGACCTGCGGCCCCACTGATCTTGTCCAGTTTCATGCGTGCATAGTGGAACGCCCAAGGTTCGCCAGATTGCTCCTCTAAGGGGACAGCCGCAAGCGACAACCGTGCGCAACCCTCTGAAGCCGCCTGCGCGATGGCAAAGTTCAACAGCGCGTGCATCGTGCCGTCGGGGGCATCGGGGCGCATGCGCATCAGGTCCAATACTTGTTCGGCGGCATTTTCGTGCAGGGTCAGGAAGCCAACAAGGACATCATTCTGCCATGCCAGATAGACGCGCGCATGGGGCAGGTGGTCGGGATGCCATTTGCCCATCGAAAAGCCACGCTCGCCGCCGCGCGCCTTGCGCCAATCGTCGGCAATTTGCTGCATCTCGACAAGCGGCAGGTCCGCGCCTGCCTCTTTTAATGAGAGCCCTGCAACTTCGGCTTGTCGGAGTTTCCGGCGCAATTGGCGTTTATTCGATCCATTCAGCGAGAACGTCGTCGGGTTGATCCAGCCTTCGCGGGCGATGGGCAGGACCTGCCATCCAGCTTGACGTGCCGTTGCGGCCCAGCGGCCCCCGGCTTTGTAGAGGAACGGTGTCAGGAAGCTGTTTTTTGCCAAACTGCTGATATCGGCGAGTAGGGCTTGTCGTTCTGTGGCCGTCGATAGGGGATCGGACAACACAAGCAGGCTTTGCCCCGAGGACGCCGCCATCGCGGCAGGTGCCCCGTGCGCCGATGTCAGCAAGGACAGCCGGCCTTGGCGCAGCAGGCCGGCCTCAGCGCGTGGGGCTTCGGCGATGACCTGTGCCACATGCGCGGGCAGGCTGGGAGCGGATTTCAGGGAAACGAGGGCGGGGCCAGTGGTGTCGGCCTCGGCCCGTGATTTGGTCAAGGGACCGCTGATCGTCACGACCGCGGCGATCAGCGCGGGCAAGGCATAATAGACGGCACGGAAGGCCAAAATGGCGGCCAGAAGGGGTTCTGCATCAAGCGCGGGCAGAAGGGCCAGCAAAGTCACTTCGAACGCGCCCATGCCGCCGGGCGCACTGCTGATCAGGCCTGCGCCCAAAGCCAGAAGATAGGCCGCGATCAAGGGCAGAAGGGCGACCTCGCACCCCTCGGGCAGGACCATCCAGAGGGCGGCGCCTGCGGCTGCGGTGTCAATCAGGGCCAGTGCCAGAAAGGCTCCCATAGCGCGTAGGGGCGGGATGTGCAGCGCTGCCATGATCGAGGGGCGCAGAACGGACAAAGCTGCGAATACCGCTGCACCTGCCAGAACCACCCAGGCGATCCAGCCTGCCCAGGGCAAAGTCATTGGAACTGTCAGGGCAATGAGCGACGCCACAACGGCCCAAGCGGACAGGAACGACGCAGCCACGATGGCCGAGATCCGCATCGCTTGCATCAAGGACAGGTCTGGCAGCATGCGCCAGCGCACGAAGGCCGACGAGATCACACCCAGCCCAACGGTTTGCGACAATGCGATGGCCGTGATCCCCGCCCGTTCGGCCGCTTTGGATGACACATCAGTGCCGATCAGACGATGGACAACGCCATCATACTTCCCCAAGGCCCAGAACGAGATCACGGAAAATAGCGCAGCACCCAGCCATTGCAGGGGAGATACCGTTTTCAGCGAGGCATAAATATAGGGCAGATCCAATCCGCCCGCCCGCTGCCACAACAGAACGACAAGGCCGATGGTCAGGCCAACAGGCAACAGGTGGCGCAGCACGGCTCGGCGCAGGTCCAGACCGTTCTCTGCGCTGCGGGATAGCGCCGCTGACAGCCCGCGATTGGCTGTCCTACCTGATGTGTCCTTGGTGTGTTTCATAAATCAAGGCCCCCATCTGATCCCACATGCCTTGATGCAGCATGGAGCTTTGCGACGAAGGAAGTCTTAATGTCTCCAGTTTTAAGCACTTTTGCGATCTGTCCACTCTGGGTAGCGGAGCAAGAGCCTCTTGTGAAAAAGGCGCGTCTTGCGGACGCGCCTTCCAGAAATCTAACATGAAGAAGAGGATCAAACCTCGGTCATGATCTCGTTTTTGGCTTCCACCAGCAGTTCGGCGCGTTTGGCGCGAACTTCGTCAGCGGTGACGCTGCTCAGGTCGCCGGTCACTTTGCGCACCACGTCTTCGTGGCCAGCTTCTTCAAAGTCCGACACGATCACTTCGCGCGCATAGGCTTCGGCGTCGTCACCTGTCTTGCCCAGCTTTTCCGCTGCCCACAGGCCAAGTTTCTTATTCGCGCGGGCTTCAGCCTTGAACTTCATTTCTTCGTCATGCGCAAACTTGTTTTCAAACGCGTTTTCGCGATCGTCAAATGTGGTCATTGTGTTCCCTTATCACCTGGAGGGGTCTTGATCTTACCGTGCACAAGCGTCAGGCGCCTGCGTCCGCATTCCTGTCTGATATGCCAATCACGGGCGCGCATCGCAACCCCGCTAGCGCTCTCACTGGGCTGATTTCCTGTATTTGTTGTTTCATGAGGCGATATTCTTGCCCCACATGGGCCTTTCCCGTATAGGGCGGGCAACGACGGAGTCGCGACCGGGCAGGGGGCCCGTGATGCGTATGCCCGTCTTACCTGACGCGAGGGACCCATGGCACGGCGTAAGAAGCTTTATGAAGGCAAGGCAAAGGTTCTGTATGAAGGCCCCGAGCCCGGAACCATCGTTCAGTATTTCAAGGACGACGCAACCGCGTTCAACGCGGAAAAGAAGGACGTGATCGACGGCAAAGGCGTGTTGAACAACCGCCTGTCCGAGTTCTTTATGACCGGCCTGACGCAGATCGGCGTTCCGAACCACTTCATCAAGCGCCTGAACATGCGCGAGCAACTGGTCCGCGCGGCCGAGATCGTGCCGCTGGAAGTAATCGTGCGCAACTACGCCGCCGGATCCATGTCGAAACGTTTGGGTCTTGAGGAAGGCACCCGCCTGCCGCGCCCGATTGTCGAGTTCTCGTACAAAGATGACGCGCTTGGCGATCCGCTGGTGCCTGAAGAATACATCATCGCTTTCGGCTGGGCTTCGCAGCAGGATATGGACGACATCGTTGCCATGGCGCTTCGTGTGAATGACTTCTTGTCCGGCACCATGTTCGGCGTCGGCATCAAGTTGATCGATTTCAAAATCGAGTTCGGCCGCGTCTACGAAGGCGATTTCCCGCGTCTGATCGTGGCCGACGAAATTAGCCCCGACAGCTGCCGCCTGTGGGACATCGAAACCGGCCAGAAGCTGGATAAAGATGTGTTCCGTCAGGACCTTGGCAACCTGAACGATGCTTATACCGAGGTCGCGCGTCGTCTGGGGGTTCTGCCCTCGAACGTGACCCACGCCCCCACCAAACCGACCCTGATCAACTAAGGAAGTGTACCGATGAAAGTACGTGTTGATGTGATGCTGAAAACCGGCGTTCTGGACCCTCAGGGCGAGGCCGTGCGCCACGCGCTTGGCAATCTGGGTTTCGAAGGCGTTGAAAAAGTCCGTCAGGGCAAAGTGATCGAGCTGGACGTGGCTGAAGGCACGTCGGAAGAGCAGATCAAGGATATGTGCGAGAAGCTTCTGGCCAACACCGTGATCGAAAACTACGCCATTCAGGTGCTGTGATGAAGGCCGGTGTCATTGTCTTTCCGGGTTCGAACTGTGACCGCGATCTGGCGGTCGCGTTCGAGCGCGCGGGTGCACAGGTCCAAATGATCTGGCACAAGGAAACCGAGCTTCCGACCGATCTGGATATCGTCGGCGTGCCCGGCGGCTTTTCGTTCGGGGACTATCTGCGCTGCGGGGCCATCGCGGCCCAGTCGCCGATCACCCGTTCGCTGATCAAGCACACCGAACGTGGCGGCTATGCCATCGGCATCTGCAACGGCTTCCAGGTGCTGACCGAAACCGGCATTCTGCCCGGTGCCTTGATGCGCAACGCGAACCTGAAGTTCATCTGCAAACCCGTTGGTTTGAAAGTGGAAACCACCGAATGTGACTTCCTCTCGGGCTACGCGCAAGGTCAGGAAATCACCGTTCCGGTGGCGCACCATGACGGCAACTATAACGTCACGGATGAAAAGCTGGCACAGCTGCGCGACGAGGGCCGGATTGCCTTTACCTATACCGACAATCCCAACGGCTCGACCGGCGACATTGCAGGCGTGATTTCCAAGAACCGTCGCGTTCTTGGCATGATGCCGCACCCGGAACGCTGCGTAGATGCGCTGCACGGTGGCACTGACGGGGTGGCGATGTTCCGCTCGTTGGTCGACAGCGTCGTCGCTGCCTGATTGTGATGGGGCGTGATGCGCCCTATCTTTCCCCTATGGGGGATGAGACCACACACACCTTGCCTGACCCGCGGCCACCGCGGCCCGGGGTTAGCATGCGCGGGCGGCTGGTGCTGATCGCCCTGATTTCGCTTGCTGTGGCGGTCGTCTATATCTCGAACCAACTGCTGACCGAGCGCTATACGGAAACGACTCGCAACCGGGCCGAACTGCGGGTCGCGCTCTATTCCGGTAACCTGATCAGCGAGTTGCAGAGAAATTCCGTCGTTCCGCTGCTGCTGTCCCGCGATCCCGCGCTGATTTCCGCGCTGAACACGTCAGACTATTCGCAAAGTACGGCCCGCCTGATCTCGTATCTGGATGAGATCGAGGCCGCGTCGCTTCTGCTTCTGGATCGCGACGGGCGCGCCGTGGCGGCCACCAACCGCGAAACGCTGGGGTCCCAGCATCGCACCGACCCCTATTTCGTCAGCGCGCTCCGCAGCAATGACACCGTCTTTACCACCGTCCAGACCGAGGCCGGGCAATACGCCTTCACCTATTCGCGCAAGATCGAACAGGCGGGCAATTTGCTGGGCGTGATTGTCGTCGGCGTGGACCTTCGCAAGTTTGAAGATAGCTGGGCGGGGATCTCGGACGCGGTTTTGGTGACAGACAGCGAAGGCAACGTGATCCTCGCGACCGAATCTCGGTGGCGCGGCAAGCCGGAAGGCGAGGCGCTGGCAACCGTGTCCGCGCCCGAAGCAATTCGCCGCTCGGCCCGTCAGGCGATTGATTGGTCCGGCCTGCCTGCCGAAGTGCTCTATCTGGGCGAGGCGGTGATGCGCCATGAAACCCGCGTGCCGTTCCAAGGCTGGCGCATGACCTCGTTCACCTCCTACGCGTCGGTGCGCGAGAAAGTGAATACGGTTTTGTCGTTGGAAATCATGACCTTCGCCATGCTTCTGTCGCTGCTTTTCTACGTGATCAGCCGTCGCGCCCAATGGCGCAGCGCCGAGTTCGCACAGGAATCCGCCGAGCTGCGCCAGCTAAACCTTGCCCTTCAACGCGAGATCGCTGAACGCAAACGGGCCGAAGAAAACCTGCAAGTGGCCGAGCAAACTCTGGCGCAAAGCTCGAAACTGGCAGCACTGGGCGAGATGTCGGCAGCGGTGAGCCACGAGCTGAACCAGCCCTTGGCCGCGATGAAAACCTATTTGGCGGGCGCGCGCCTGCTGTTGCAACGCAAACGCCCGGACGAGGCGTTGTCGAGCTTCCAGCGGATCGACGATCTGATCGGGCGCATGGGCGCCATCACCCGTCAGCTGAAATCCTATGCCCGCAAAGGCGGCGATTCCTTTGAACCGATGGATGTGCGGGACTGCGTGTCCTCGGCCCTGTCGATGATGGAACCGCAGCTGAAACGCCGCGAAGTCCGCATTACGCGCAACATTCCGCGCGATCCGGTGATGGTCATGGGCGATCGCTTGCGCTTGGAACAAGTCCTGATCAATTTGCTGCGCAACGCACTGGACGCGACCAAGTCGGTCGAGATGCCTCAGGTGGACATCATTGTCAGCCTTGGCGATTACGCCTTGATCACAGTGCGGGACAACGGAAACGGCGTGGACGATTTGGACAGTCTTTTTGAACCCTTCTACACCACGAAGGCCCCGGGCGACGGGGTTGGGCTGGGGCTGGCGATCTCGTCAGGCATCGTATCTGACCTTGGCGGGCGCTTGATTGCGCGCAATGGTCAGGACGGAGGGGCTGTATTTGAGGTCGAACTTCCTATCTTGAAAGAGGAAGACGCCGATATTGAAGCTGCGGAATAGCAGATAAGAAGCGCACGCAGGAGGGCGCCATGGCACAGGCAATTAAAGTCGCGATCGTCGATGACGAACAGGATATGCGACAGTCCATTTCTCAGTGGCTGTCCCTGTCAGGGTTTGAAACCGACACCTTCCCCTCGGCCGAAGAGGCCTTGAAAAGCATCGGGCAGGATTATCCAGGCATTGTGGTGTCCGATATCCGGATGCCGGGTCTGGATGGGATGGGCTTTCTGAAAAAGCTGATGAGCCAGGACAGCAGCCTTCCGGTCATCATGATCACCGGCCACGGCGACGTGCCCATGGCGGTCGAGGCGATGCGTGTTGGTGCCTATGACTTCCTTGAAAAGCCCTTCAACCCGGACCAGCTGACCAAACTGGTGAAAAGCGCGACGCATAAACGCCGTATGGCGATGGATGCCCGAGCACTGCGCCGCGAGTTGGGGGATGGGTCCACGATCATGAAAAAACTGATCGGTGCCTCGCCGGTCATGTCGCGCCTGCGCGAGGATATTCTGGATATCGGTCAATCGGACGGTCACGTGTTGATCGAAGGTGAGACCGGCACCGGTAAAACCCTTGTGGCCCATGCGCTGCACGCCGTGGGGGCGAAGGCAGGTAAGCGCTTCGTTGTCACCTCCTGCGCTGGTGTGGACGAGGACGAACTGACCCGCCGTTTCTTTGGCCCGATCGACGAAGGCGGCGTGCTGCCTTTGGTCGAAGAGGCCCGTGGCGGGACGCTGGTGCTGGAAGACATCGAAGGCATGCCGATGGGCCTTCAGGCGCGTTTGCTCGCATGGATGAATGATCAAGGCAGCCCCGCAGAAACCCGCGTTGTGGCGATCTGCAATCTGCAAGAACAGGGCAAAACCTGCGAGGATTGCCTGCGTCCCGACCTGTTCTATCGCCTTGCGGCCATGAAGATCACCCTTCCACCACTGCGTCAGCGGGGCGAAGACATTTTGATGCTGTTCACCGTGTTCGCGGATCAGTTCGCCGATGAATATGGCTGCGCCGCCCCCGGCGTCAGCGCGCAAGAGGCTGCCCAGCTTCTACAAGCGCCGTGGCCGGGCAACATCCGCCAGCTTGAGAACATCGCCGAACGTGCCGTGCTGCAATCGCGTCGTGGTTCTGGTACGATCTCCTCGCTTCTGATGTCGGACCATGACGAGGTGCAGCCCGTCATGACGACCGAGGGGAAGCCGTTGAAAGAATACGTGGAAGCGTTTGAGCGGATGCTAATCGACAACACGATGCGCCGTCACAAGGGCTCGATCGTGGGGGTGATGGAAGAGCTCTGCCTGCCGCGCCGGACCTTGAACGAGAAGATGGCGAAATACGGGTTGCAGCGGTCGGATTACCTGAACTGATCACCTGAAAGGGTTGATGCGCGGGCAGGGATGCTCTAGCCTTATTGTTGCGATGTTAAGCAACGGAGGGCGCAATGCCGGCATCACCCAATACGCTAAGGAAAAATTTGGCCGCAGGCGACATGCAGATCGGCCTGTGGCTGAACCTTGGCGATGTTTCTGCGACCGAGATCGCAGCCGCCGCGGGTTTTGACTGGTGCCTGATCGACGGTGAACATGCGCCCTATGATCCAGTGACAATCCAGAACCAGCTGCGTGCCATGACGGGGTATGACAGCCACCCCATCGTACGCGCGCCGATTGGCGAGGACTGGGTGATCAAGCAAGTCCTTGATCTTGGGGCGCAAAGCGTTCTGGTGCCGATGGTCGATACGGCTGATCACGCCCGCCAAATGGTGGCAGCGACCCGCTATGCCCCGGAAGGGCGACGCGGCATGGGCGCGGCTGTGGCACGCGCCTCGGGCTGGGGACGCGTTGCGGACTATGGCGCCAATATCAATGACGAGATTTGCCTGATTGTGCAGGCCGAAACCCGCGTGGCGATGGCAAATCTAGATGAGATCGCCGCCGTGGACGGTGTCGACTGCGTTTTTATCGGTCCGGCTGACCTGTCCGCCGATATGGGCCATCGCGGCAACCCGGGACACCCCGATGTGAAAGCCGCGATTGCCGAAGGCGTCGCCAAGATCCGCGCAGCAGGCAAGGCGGCGGGCATTCTGCATTACGACAGCACAAACTTTGCCTATTACCGAGACCTTGGCGTGACCTTCCTTGGTGTGGGATCCGAGGCCTCGCTTCTGCGGGCAGCAGTGCATCAGACGCTCTCGGACGCGCGAAAGGCCGTGATCGGCTGATACAGGCGTGATCGGATGCGACAATAGCGCGCCTTGGTCGGGCTTTCGCAATGGCCAAGCGCGCGTTACATCAGGGCAAGCCGAAAGGATCCCGCATGAGCAAAAAGCCCTATTTCCCGCCTCCGCCCCCCATCCCTGAAAAGACGCGCCTGTTTCAGCGCACACCACCGGCCATTTTTCCGCCGATCATGGGCCTGTTTGGGCTGGGTCTGGCGTGGCGCCGTGCGGTGGATGGGTTTGGTGTTCCGGGTGCCTTCGGAGACATGATCCTTGGTGCTGTGACCCTGCTTTATCTTTTCTGTCTAGTGGCTTACGTTGGGAAATTGATGCAAAGATCCGCCACGTTCAAAGAGGACCTGAAGATCCTGCCGGGGCGCGCGGGCATCATCGCGATGGTTCTGTCGGGCTATCTGATGGCGGCGACTGTCGTGCCGTTCTCGACCACATTGGCGACTGTTATCTTTGGCGTGGCGCTGGCGGCGCATGTCATCGTGGTACTTCGTGTAGCGCACAGCCTGATCACCGGCCCGGTCGAGGCACGCTCGGTCACGCCGGTCTGGCATCTGATCTTCGTGGGCTTCATTCTGAGCCCGCTGGCGGCGTTGCCCCTTGGCTTCCACACCTATTCCACGGCCGTGTTCTGGATCAGCCTCGCCATCGCGCTGGCCATCTGGGGCGCGAGCCTTGCGCAGTTCATCCGCGCCGACGTGCCGCCGCCCTTGCGCCCGCTTCTGGCCATCCACCTAGCCCCGGCGAGCGTGTTGGGAACCATCGCCTTCCTGATCGGCGAGGTCCAAGTCGCCTATGGTCTAAGCGTTCTGGCCGTGGCACTGCTAAGCCTTCTGGTCCTGCGCGCGCGCTGGCTAACCGTATCCGGGTTCAGCCCGCTTTGGGGAGCGTTTACCTTCCCGCTGGCCGCGTTCTCGACCGTGATGCAGATCGCTGCCGTGCACACGGGATCGGACGTTTTGCGGACCATCGCGGGCCTCAGCCTTGTGGCCGCCAGCCTGATCATCCCGCCCATCGCCTATAAGGTCCTGATGATGTGGTCCAAAGGTGTGCTGGCGGTGAAAACCAACGCCGCTCAGGCGTGATCTTGGCCAAGCGGGCGAACAACCCGCTTGGCAGTCCCCCGCAAGAGTGCTAGCGTGCCCCCATGAAACGGAAAAGCATCATCATTATCTGCTGCATTACCCACTGACATCGTCAGGCGGGCCGTTCTTCTATTCCATACATGTCAAGAAGTTGCTAAGTCCGCCGCGAGGACACGTGTGCGCAGACTTGCGAGGACAACATGACGGATATCAAGCTTTACAACACGATGGCGCGGGCGAAGCAGGACTTCACCCCGATCGACCCCGAAAACGTCCGCATGTATGTCTGTGGGCCGACCGTTTACGACCGCGCTCATCTGGGCAATGCGCGCCCCGTAGTGGTGTTTGACGTGCTCTATCGTCTGCTGCGCCATGTCTATGGGGCCGAGCACGTGACCTATGTGCGCAACTTCACCGACGTAGATGACAAGATCAACGCGACCGCGCTGGCGCGTAAGGAAGCTGGTGCTGAGGGTACGTTGGAGGAACTGGTCCACGAACGCTCGAACGAGACGATTGCGTGGTATCTGAACGACATGCGTGCGCTGGGGGCGATGGACCCCAATGAAATGCCGCGCGCGACTGAGTTCATTCAGCCGATGATCGACATGATCGAGGATCTAATCGCCAAGGGTCATGCCTACCCAGACGGGGCAGGGCATGTGCTGTTCTCGGTCAAAAGCTATAAGGATTACGGCCAACTGTCGGGCCGCTCGGTCGATGACATGATCGCCGGCGCGCGGGTCGAGGTTGCCGACAACAAGCGCGACCCAATGGATTTCGTGTTGTGGAAACCCTCGACCGATGATCTGCCCGGTTGGGACAGCCCGTGGGGCCGGGGGCGTCCCGGTTGGCACATCGAATGCTCGGCCATGAGCCACGACCTGCTGGGCGCGTCCTTCGACATCCACGGTGGCGGCAACGACTTGCAATTCCCGCACCACGAAAATGAGATCGCCCAGTCCTGCTGCGCCCACCCGGAAGGGCAGTTCGCGCGCTATTGGCTACATAACGAGATGCTGCAGGTCGAGGGCAAGAAGATGTCCAAGTCGCTGGGGAACTTCTTCACCGTGCATGACCTGCTGGAACAAGGCGTACCTGGCGAGGTGATCCGTTTTGTCTTCCTCGGCACGCACTATCGCAAACCGATGGACTGGACCGAGAAGAAGCGGGCCGAGGCCGAGGCGACCCTGCGCAAGTGGCGTGGTCTCGTGTCGGGCATCGAGCCCGCCCCGAGCCCGTCGCCCGCCGTTGTGGCGGCCATCGCTGACGATCTAAACACGGCAGGCGCCTTGGCCGAACTGCACAAACTGGCGGCAGCGGGCGACGCTGCGGGCCTGCGTGCCTCGGCCCAAATGGTGGGGCTTCTGGGGGATGACATGGGAGATTGGGCGGAGGCACCTGCTGCTGACCTGTCTGGCTTGGCGCAAAAACTGCATGAGACCCGCGTGACTGCGATGGAGACCAAAGACTTCTCGGCCGTTGACGCACTAAAAGCCGCACTGACCGAGGCGGGTGTTCAAATCCGCATGTCTAAGGAGGGCGTTGAGCTTGAACCGGGTGCAGGGTTTGATGCCGCGAAGCTGGAGGGGCTGTGATGTTGTGTTTGAAACATAGGGAAGTGCCCGGCCGCGGGGGGGCGTGTAGCGCCCGCCCGGGGGGGCGGACGGGCGCTGCCCGTGACGCAAGCGCCACGGGTGCAGGAGTTACGCCATGACCGAACGTCTTTTCATCTACGACACAACGCTGCGTGACGGGCAACAGACCCAAGGCGTTCAGTTCTCGCTGGCGGAGAAACAGCAAATCGCGACCGCGCTGGACGCGCTTGGTGTGGACTATATCGAAGGTGGCTGGCCAGGCGCGAACCCCACGGACAGCGATTTCTTCGATGCTGCCCCCAAAACCCGCGCGACCTTCACCGCCTTTGGGATGACCAAGCGGGCAGGGTACTCGGCTGAAAATGATGACGTGCTGTCGGGCGTGATGAACGCGGGCACCTCGGCCGTCTGTCTGGTGGGCAAAAGCCATGACTTCCACGTCACCACAGCGCTTGGTATCACGCTGGACGAGAACGTGGAAAACATTAGCGCGACAATGGCTTACATGGTCAAGGAAGGGCGCGAGGCGCTCTATGATGCCGAGCATTTCTTTGATGGCTATAAGGCCAATCCCGACTATGCGCTGACCTGCGTAAAGGCCGCTTACGACGCGGGTGCGCGCTGGGTTGTGCTGTGCGACACCAATGGCGGCACGCTGCCTCATGAGGTGCACGAGATCACCAAAGCCGTCATTGCTGCTGGCATCCCCGGCGACCATCTGGGCATCCACACCCATGACGATACGGGCAACGCGGTGGCCTGTTCTCTGGCTGCCATCGACGCAGGTGCGCGGCAGGTGCAAGGTACGCTGAACGGGCTGGGTGAACGCTGTGGCAACGCGAACCTGACCACGCTAATCCCGACGCTCTTGACCAAGGAACCTTACGCCAGCCAGTTCGACACGGGCGTCAGCCAAGAGGCGCTGGCGGGTCTGACCCGCCTGTCGCGGCAGCTTGATGACATCTTGAACCGCGTGCCAAACAAATCCGCGCCCTTTGTCGGCGCCTCGGCCTTTGCGCATAAGGCGGGGCTGCATGCCTCGGCGATCTTGAAAGATCCTACGACCTACGAACACATCCCGCCCGAGACCGTGGGCAACACCCGCATCGTGCCGATGTCCAATCAGGCCGGGCAATCGAACCTGCGCGCCCGTTTGGCCGATGCCGGGATTGCGGTCGAAAAGGGCGACCCGCGCTTAAGCGAGATCCTGAACCGCGTGAAAGAACGCGAGGATCAGGGATACGCCTATGATGGCGCCCAGGCCTCGTTCGAGCTGGTCGCGCGCGACGTTCTGGGGCAGTTGCCGCAGTTCTTCGAAGTGAAGCGCTATAAGGTCACCGTCGAGCGCCGCAAGAACAAGCGCAACCAGATGATCAGCCTGTCCGAGGCAATCGTGGTGGTGAAAATCGGCGACGAAAAGAAACTGTCTGTCTCGGAAAGCATGGATGCTTCGGGCACGGATCGTGGCCCGGTGAACGCGCTGGCCAAGGCGCTGGCCAAGGATTTGGGGCCGTATCAGGACATCATCGAAGATATGCAGCTGGTCGACTTCAAGGTGCGTATTACTCAGGGCGGGACCGAGGCTCAGACCCGCGTCATCATCGACAGTGAAGACGCGTCCGGGCATCGCTGGTCGACTGTGGGTGTCAGCCCGAACATCGTTGATGCCTCGTTTGAGGCACTGCTGGACGCAATCATTTGGAAGCTTCTGCGTGACGGGGCGACCGCCGCATGACGGACGCGCCTGAAGATTATGATCCGATTGCCGCCTGCGCCGAGCAGGTGTTGAAAGGCGACCCGGATCGTTTTCTGGCTGCGATGAGCGGCACGGTCGAAGAGCGTAAACGGCTCTTCCCGCTCTATGCGTTCAATTTGGAAGTCGCCCGTGCGCCTTACATGTCGCAAGAGCCGATGGTCGCGCTGATCCGGCTTCAGTTCTGGCGCGACGTGATCACGGGCGCCGTCGACGGGACCGAGGCGCCGCGCCACGATGTGGCCACGCCGCTGTCTCAGCTGGTCATTTGGGGTGATATGCGGGCTGAGCCGCTCTTGCGGATCATTGAAGCACGCGAGGGGGACGTTCAGGGAGTCCAGCCCCAAACCGTCGATCAGATCCGCGCCTATCTGCGGGCGACTTCTGGCGCGTTGATGTTGGCCGGGGGGCAGCTCTGCGGCATGACGGAACATGCAGGCGATTACAAGGTCGACACGGCGCTGGAAGATCTGGGCGAAGCCACCGGGCTGGCCAATTGGTTGCTGGCACAACCCGCGCTGGCCAAGGCTGGGCGCGGGCATGTGGTGCCGGATGCGGATACCATCCAGTCGCTCTGTGCGAGTGGTCTTGAGCAGCTAATCAACGCCCGTGCGGCGTTGGGGCGCCACGGCAACCCCGCTTTGCGCAGTGCGTGGCGGGCGCAGGGGATCCTGAAGCAGGCGGCCAAACAGCCTGCACTGGTTGCCGAAGGGGCGCTTGGCGGCGCCGAGGTCACCCGGCGCGGTCGTATGTTGTGGCTGGGGCTGACAGGCGGCTGGTAATCGCGCCAAGTTTTCACCCCATGTACCACCTTTGTTTCCAGCGGCGCAGCTCTTGCTTTGCGCGGGACCGGTCGTCTTTCTGATCTTTCATCTCATCCCGAAAGACAGGTCTCTGGCCATCGGTCTGACGCTCCAATCGGGTGGCCGTCCGAAACGAATTTGATAGTATCGAGATCATCATCTCTCTCCTCGTTATTTGTATCTTGGTATGAAAATAATGTTGAACAGCCGTTACATGCAAAGCAGTATGATTTCCATTATGTAAGCTGAGGTAACAATATGGATTGGAAATCTCTGCCATCCCTCGCCACGTTGCGCGCCTTCGAGGCGGCCGCACGACATCAAAACCTCAGCCAAGCCGCGCGCGAGCTGAACGTGACTCATGCCGCGATCAGCCAACATGTGCGTCGACTTGAGGAAGAACTGGGCGAACCGCTGCTACTGCGTCAGGGGCGCGGTATGGCGTTGACCGATGCAGGGCGACTGCTGGCAGAAAGCCTTGGGAATGGCTTTGCTACCATCGCCGACGGGGTCGAGCAGATCCGACAGCGGGGGCAGGACCGGGCGGTGCAAATTTCAGTTACGCCTGCCTTCGCCTCGCATTGGCTGATGCCGCGGATCGGATCTTTCTGGTCTGAACATCCTGACATCAAGATCAGCATCAATCCCAGCGCCAATCTGGTCGATCTGCGCCGCGATGGGGTGGATTTGGCCGTACGTTATGGGGACGGAAACTGGCCGGATGTCGACACCGAACTGTTAACCGATGGCGAGTTTGTCGTTGTCTCGCATCCTGATCTGGTGCGCGGTCGGCAGGTCAATAGCCTGTCCGATCTGGTGGACCTGCCGTGGGTGATGGAGGACCATATGATGGAACGCCGCCGGATCGTCGAGGAAGAAGGCATTGATCTGGACGAGGTCAAACTGACCACCATGCAGACCAGTGATCTGGTCTCGTCTGCCGTGGCGGCTGGGTTGGGTGTATCAGTGCAGCCGCGGTCTTTGGTCGAGGCGCAGATTGAGGCTGGCACGGTGGTGTCGCTCTATCGCATATCACAGGCCGAACTTGGCTATTACATCGTCACACGACCCGGGGCTGTAACCTCGAACACTGAGATTTTCCGAAGATGGCTCCGGCGCACAGGGGCGGAAGCGCTGGCGACGTAATACGAAGTTATGCTTGAAGCGCGGCGGCTTCGGCGGCCAGCGCTTCGATCCCCGCCCAATCCCCTGCTTCTACCAAATCGCCCGGTGCCACCCACGATCCGCCCACGCAGAGCGTATTGGGCAGGGACAGATAGTCCATGGCGTTCTGCAAGCTCACACCACCGGTCGGGCAGAAGCGGATCTGCGGGAGGGGCGAGGCCAGAGATTTCAGGAAGGGCGCGCCGCCTGCAGCCTCGGCCGGGAAGAACTTCTGCACCGAATAGCCGCGTTCCAGCAGCCGCATGCTTTCCGTGGCCGAAGTCGCGCCGGGCAAAAGCGGTAGGTCGTTGGCTTCGCAGGCGTCCAGCAGCCGATCTGTTGCGCCGGGAGAGACACCAAAGGTCGCGCCAGCTTTCTTGGCATTTTCGACGTCCTGCGTGGTCAAAAGCGTGCCCGCGCCAACCACGCCGCCGTCGATTTCGGACATCTCGCGGATCACATCCAATGCGGCCGGGGTACGCAGGGTCACCTCCAGCGCCGGAAGTCCACCGTTGACCAAGGCCTGCGCCAGTGGGGCCGCGTGGGCAACCTCTTTCACCACAAGCACCGGCACGACGGGGGCCAGGCGGCAGATCTCTTCAGCGAGGTGGCTTGCCATTTCAGGTGTCATGTCTTTGTCTTCCTTAGAAAATCGAGGTTGCGCCTTCGGTCGCCGGACGGGCGGCGCGGCGGAAGGTTTCAAACAGTTCACGGCCGCAGCCATCTGCATTGTCACTCAGATCCACCTGCACGGCGGGGCGATCGGTGGCGCCGTCCGTCAAGACTTCGAGCGTTCCGTTGGTGGCATCCAGTCGGACGATGTCGCCGTCCCGAATGCGCGCGATGGGGCCGCCATCGGCGGCCTCGGGGGCCACGTGAATGGCCGCGGGCACCTTGCCCGACGCGCCGGACATGCGCCCGTCGGTGACCAGAGCCACTTGTTGGCCGCGCCCTTGCAGGACGGACAGGATCGGGGTCAGCCCGTGCAATTCGGGCATGCCGTTGGCGCGCGGGCCTTGGAAGCGCACCACGAAAATGATGTCTCCGGTCAGCTCGCCTGCTTTAAACGCGGTTTTGACGCTTTCCTGATCGTGGAAGATGCGGGCAGGGGCCTCGATCACATGACGTTCAGGGTCCACGGCCGAGATTTTGATCACGCCCTGACCCAGATTACCGGATAGCTGCTGCAATCCGCCGGTTTTCTGGAACGGATCGCTGGCCGGGCGCAGGATCTTGTCGTTCAGGCTAGCGCGGGGCGCGGGCTCCCAGCGGACACGGTCTCCGTCCAGCTTGGCCTCTTGCGCATAGGCGGTCAGGTCGCCTGCATTGGTGGTCGCGTCTGGGTGCAGCAGGCCTTCCTCAAGCAGGTTGCCGATCATATAGCCCAGACCGCCGGCAGCGTGGAAATGGTTCACATCGGCCAGCCCGTTGGGATAAACCCGCGCCATCAGCGGCACCAGCGCCGAGATATCGGCGAAATCTTCCAGCGTCAGGATGATGCCTGCGGCACGCGCCATGGCGGGCAGGTGCAACACGAGGTTCGTCGAGCCGCCGGTTGCCATCAGACCCACAAGCCCGTTTACAAAGGCCTTTTCGTCCAGCACGTGACCCACGGGCGTGAACTGGTCTGTGCCATGCGCGATCTCCAGCACACGGCGGGTACCCTCAGCGGTCAGCGCATCGCGCAGGGGCGTGCCGGGCGTAACAAAGGAGGCGCCGGGCAGGTGCAGCCCCATGAATTCCATCAGCATCTGGTTGGTGTTCGCGGTACCGTAAAAGGTGCAGGTGCCGGGCCCGTGATAGGCGGCCATTTCGGACGCCATCAGCTCTTCCCGTGTGGCGTCGCCGGTCGCAAACCGTTTGCGGGTTTCGGCCTTTTCATCATTGGTAATGCCCGAGGTCATTGGCCCTGCCGGCAGGAACACTGTCGGGATATGGCCAAAGCTGGCGGCGGCAATGATCAGCCCCGGCACAATCTTGTCGCAGACACCCAGATAAAGCGCGGCATCAAAGGTGTTGTGGCTCATCGCAACCGCGGCCGCCATGGCGATCACGTCGCGGGAAAAGAGGCTCATCTCCATCCCTGTTTCGCCCTGCGTGACCCCATCGCACATGGCAGGCACACCACCTGCAACCTGTGCGGTGGCGCCTTGTTCGCGGGCAACCTGCTTGATCAGGTCCGGATAAGTGGCGAAGGGCGCATGGGCGGACAGCATATCGTTATAGGCCGTAACGACCCCGATATTCGGCGCGCGTTCCGTGGCCAGCTTCGCCTGATCCACACCTGCGCCGGCGTAAGCATGCGCTTGCCCCGAACAGCTAAGATGCGCGCGGCGCGGGCCGTCCTCGACCGCATTTGCGATCTTCTTCAGATAGGCATCGCGGCTGTCGTGCGAGCGTTCTGCGATACGGTCAGTGATAGCTGTAAGTGTCGGATGGATGGCCATGTTGTGCTTTTCCAAGTGCTTACGGTTGCGCGTTACGATAAGAATACCGTGTTCGTGCCTCAGTTAACAGAAAATGATAGCGCTAACAATAGCTGGTTTTGATATGTGACCGGATTGTTGGGAGGAAAAGCGAGGGGAAATAGCCTTTCCGTTGTCCCGGCCACGCGGTAGGGAGGTCCAGCAAACACACTGAACCTCGCAGGCCGCCCAATGACCCAAGACACTGACCGCCCGGTAATTCGCCTGAAACCCAAGGCCAACGCACGCGCCATCCGGCACGGGGCGCCGTGGGTCTATGATAACGAGCTGGTCACGGATCGGCGCACCAAGAAGATCGAAGCAGGCAGCATTGCCACGCTGGAAGACGCGGGGCGCGAGGTGATTGGCACGGTCGCCGTCACCCCCGGTTCGCGTATTTTTGCGCGGATCTTGGACCGAGACCCAGGGGCGCAGATTGATCTGGAGTGGTTCAAGGGCAAGCTCCAAGCGGCGCTGGATCACCGGGCTCGACTTTTCGACGCGCCCTACTATCGCCTGATCCATGCCGAGGCCGATGGCTTGCCGGGCGTCATCATTGACCGGTTCGGGGATACTGCCGTGGTACAGCCAAATGCTGCGTGGGCCGAGGTGCATCTGGATCTGCTGACCGAGGCGTTGGTGCAGGTCACGGGCGTCAGCAACGTCTTGAAAAACGCCTCAGGCCGGTCGCGACAGTTGGAGGGGCTGGACGCCGAAAATGTTGTCCTGCGCGGCATGGCCCCGGATGCTCCGGTTCAGGTGCCGATGAATGGGGCGACCTATCTGGCGGACCTCACCGGCGGGCAGAAAACGGGCCTGTTCTATGACCAACGCCCGAACCATGCCTTTGCAGCGGGGCTGTCCAAAGACGCGCGCGTGCTGGACGTGTTTTCACATGTGGGTGGGTTTTCACTGGCGGCTTTGGCAGGCGGCGCGTCTTCGGCGGTGGCTGTTGATGGATCGGCAGCCGCTTTGGCGCTTGCCGAAGGCGGAGCTGACGCTATGGGTGCTGCTGACCGTTTCTCGACCCGTCAGGGCGACGCGTTTGATGTGCTGACAGCCCTGAATGACGAAGGCGCGCAGTTCGACGTGGTGATCTGCGATCCGCCCGCTTTTGCACCGTCCAAGAAGGCGCTAGAGCCGGGATTGCGCGCCTATGAGCGCGTGGCCCGTCTGGCAGCACCCTTGGTGGCGCCCGGTGGCTATCTGGGCCTCTGTTCCTGTTCGCACGCCGCGACGATCGACAAGTTCCGCAATGCCTCGATCCGCGGGATCGGACGGGCAGGGCGCAACAGCCAGTTGATCCACACGGGCTTTGCCGGGGCTGATCACCCGATGCATCCGCAATTGGCTGAAAGCGGCTATCTGAAATCGCTCTTTTTCCGGATCCTGCCGTGAAAGTTCTGATCGACGCCTGTGTCCTTTACCCGACCGTCATGCGCGAGATGGTGCTGGGCGCGGCGAAGCTGGGGCTGTTTACCCCTCTTTGGTCTCCTCGCATTCTGGAAGAATGGGCGCGTGCGGCGGCGAAACTTGGCCCGGATCAAGGGGCTTTCGCGCGCGGAGAGATCGCCCTCTTGAACGCCCATTGGCCGAAAGCAAGCGTTCGACCAAACGATCGCGTCGAGGCGCGCCTGTGGCTGCCGGATCAGAACGACATTCACGTTCTGGCCGCAGCCGTAACGGGTGGGGCTGACGTACTTCTGACGCTGAACAATGCAGATTTCCCACGTCACACCTTGGCGGAAGAAGGCTTGCGCCGCGAAAGCCCAGATCTGTTCCTTCTGGAGTTTCTGAAAAGCCATCCGGCAGAAATGGCCAACCTTGGCCAGCGCGTGCTATCCGAAGCGATCCGCTTGTCAGGCGATGACAGCTGGACGATGCGCAAACTGATGAAAAAGGCGCGTTTGCCTCGTCTGGGCAAGGCGCTCGAAGCGCTCTAGCCCGTTTTCTTGCAAGAAAACGTATCGGAGTTTTGCAAAACTCCGGTCACACCCATTTCTCTTGGTTTTTCTCGATCGCGGCGATGCGGTCGGCGGTTTTCGGGTGGCTCATCAGCCAGGCAGGCATCACGCCGCCTCGGCCCTGGGTCAGCTCGTCTAGCTTGCCAAACAGGCTTTTCTGCCCCTCGGCCCCGATGCCTGACTTGATCAGAAGCGCCGTGGCATAGGCGTCGGCCTCGTATTCGTCGCCACGGCTCAGGCCCGCAGCCACCAACCGTGTCAGGATGCGCGCGATATAGACGCCAGCACCCGGCAGGAAACGCGACAACATCATGGTCAGGACAGTGCGTAGGGCGTTTTGGCCAGAGAAATCAATCATCCGCTTGCGGGCGTGGCCAAGCGCGACATGGCCCAGCTCATGCGCGATGACGCTGGCCAGTTCCTCGCCGGTCACGCGGCCCTTTAGGTACTCGTCATAAAAGCCCCGCGTGATGAAAATCCGTCCGTCCGGGGCCGCGAGCCCGTTCACCGGTTGGATTTCGTAAATGTGCACTGGAATGTCCGCCAAATCCAGACTGGCCGCCATCCGATCGGTCAACGCCTTCAGCTTCGGGTCCGCCAGCCGGGTGGATTTCGCGTCTAGTTCGCAATGGGTGCGCCAGACCGAGAACCGGTAGAGGATCAGGCCATAAAGGATAGGCAGAAGAATGGGCAAGAGCTTGGTCATGCCCCCTATATGGGGGCAAAACCGTGCGCAGGGAAGGGGTTAGGGGGTGGTGTCTGCGACCCTGTCGGCGAGGTTCTTGTGACGCTCATGTGCGCGCATCATCGCTTTGATCCACACAAACGCGCCCACCGCCACCACGAGCGCCGCCAGCAGGCCCGCGATATTGCCCATCAAGTCAGCAAGGATTTCGATCCGGGAGGCGAACATGAAGCCCAGCCCGACATAGAGCGTGACCCAGATCGTCTCGCCCAAAATGTCCCAAACGGCGAAGCGCAGCCAGCCCAGACCGGTCGCGCCCGCCGCGAAATTCACCCATGGTCCCAGCGGGGCCACCGCCCATGTGGACAGGAACACGCCAATTCCGCCGCGCCGATCCACGAAGGCATGCGCCTTGGCCAACACGGCTTTGCGGGCCGGGTTGCGGGCCAAGCGCTCCAACGCTGGCGTGCCCCCGAAGCGTCCGATGGCAAAGCCGGTTTGGTCCCCGATCACCGCGCCGATGAAGGCGGCTGCTACCACATTGGTCAGCACCAGATCTCCGGTCGCGGCAAAGGCGCCACCCGCGAGCATCATCAGAGAGGTCGGGATAGGCAGCGCGAGGCAGGACAGAAAGGCCGAGGCGAAGACCACCCACGGGCCATAATCCGACAGAAGCGTGAAGACGAGCTCGGTCGAGATCATTGCGGCCCGCCTTCCTGCGGGGCTGCGGCGCGATGGGCCATAATGGCGGCCTCAATCCGTGCAATCAACTCGTCCAACGGGATGCCCTGTGCTTCGGCAAGACGTTTCAGGTTGCGACCTTTGGGGTCACCCTCTCCCAGCGCCAAAGCCTCGATCATCACAGGGCGCGGGATGTCCCAGGAATGCGCCACATAGTGTGGCGTCATCCAGCCCGCGATGGGCTGGTCGACGTGGGCGGGATCACTCCAGTAAACCCAATTCACGACCGTGCGCACGCCAAAGAAGGTTGATGCCATCAGGGCAACAACAAGGACGACCGTGGCGACAGGTGCCGCGGCCCACATGCGGCGCAGGGATGTGATCACTGGAATTCTCCTTCCTGTCTAGGTTACACGGGCGTCGCTCGAAATTCCGTCACCATCTGTGCGACATTTCGCCGGGTTTCACCAGAGCGCCCGTCGCGACTATGCCCATCGCAGCTCGTTTCAAAGGAACAGCCACATGACCAAAGCCCGTTCCATCTGGATGTTTCGCAAAATCGCGTCTGTCGAAGGGTGGAGCTATATCGTGCTTTTGTTCATTGCCATGCCCTTGAAATACTGGGCTGGTATGACGGAAGTCGTTCCCTTGGTCGGAATGGCGCATGGCTGGTTGTTTGTCGCCTATATGGGCGCGCTGGTCTTTGCGTCGTCCTATGGCGGGTTGTCGATGACGCGGGTGAACTGGGCCATTCTGGCCAGCCTGCTGCCCTTTGGCACCTTCGTTCATGATCCGTATCTGAAGCGCGAAGAAGAGGCCGCGCGCGGAGACGCAGTTTAACGCCCCAGATCTTTCATGCCGCGCTCGATCCCGTCGATGGTCATCGGGACCATGCGGCCTTCGAAGATCTGGTTGATCATCTGAACCGACTGGGTATAGCGCCAGTGATGCTCGGGCAGGGGGTTGATCCACATATTGTCCGGCCATCGTTCACGCGCGCGTTCCAGCCAGACCTGACCGGTCTCATCATTCCAATGCTCGTTCGCGCCACCGCGATAGGCGATCTCGTAGGGCGACATGGACGCGTCCCCCACGAAAATGCATTTATAGTCCGAGCCATAGGTGCGCAGCACGTCCCATGTGGGGATCTGCTCGGTCCAGCGACGGTTGTTGTCGCGCCAGACGCCCTCATACAGGCAGTTGTGAAAGTAGTAGTATTCCAGATGCTTGAACTCGGCCCGTGCGGCGGAAAACAGCTCCTCCACCACTTTGATATGCGGGTCCATGGAACCGCCAACATCGAGGAATAACAACACCTTGACGGCGTTTCTTCGTTCAGGGCGGGTCTTCACATCAAGATAGCCGTGCTCGGCTGTGGCACGGATGGTGTCGTCCAGATCCAGTTCGTCATGGGCGCCGTCGCGCGCCCAGTTGCGCAGGCGTTTCAGAGCGACCTTGATGTTGCGGGTGCCAAGTTCGACCGAGTCGTCGAGGTTCTTGAATTCGCGCTTGTCCCAGACCTTCACCGCGCGCTGGTGGCGGGACCGATCCTGACCGATCCGCACGCCCTCGGGGTTATATCCATAAGCCCCGAAGGGCGAGGTGCCCGCAGTGCCGATCCACTTGTTGCCGCCTTGGTGGCGGCCTTCCTGTTCCTTCAGACGCTCTTTCAGCGTCTCCATCAGCTTGTCAAAGCCGCCCAGCGCTTCGATCTCGGCCTTTTCTTCCTCGCTTAGGAATTTCTCGGCCATTTTTTCCAGCCATTCCTGCGGGATATCGACGGCTTCTAGCATCTGCTCGGTGCTGATGGCTTCCAGCCCTTCAAAGCTCGCCGCAAAGGCGCGGTCGAACTTGTCCAGATTGCGCTCGTCTTTCACCATCGCGGTGCGGGCGAGGTAATAGAAGCCCTCGACGTCATAAGTGACCAGCCCGGCCTTCATTGCCTCTAGAAAGGACAAGTATTCACGCAAGGATACCGGCACATTGGCGGCGCGGAGGTTCTCGAAGAAGGGCAGGAACATGGGCGGGCCTTAGGCTCGGGTGATCATGATGGTGATGAAGGTCGCGATCAGCGCCAGAACGATGCCGTAGACCGCCCCATATTGCGCCATATCCAGCCGGTTTCCGCCGCGTTTCTTTGCCCGCAGCGCACCGAAGGTTGCGCCAACCACAAAAGCCACAATTACAATCATTTTCGCATCCCTGGCCTATCGTCCCCGCGTCGCGGGGGCCTGTCATCTTGCCGAACTGGGCGCAATGGCTGCGATCTCGCGAAGCCGTGCGCCCACCTGAGCGTTCGAGCCAAAGCCATACCGCGCCCAGCCCAGACTGTCGAGCCGTAGGCGCGCAGCGTCACTTGCGTTTCCTTGGCGATCCAGCGCCTCGGCCTTGATCATCATCAGCGTCGACAACAGGGCTGCGTTTTGGGCCTGACGAACGGCGGGAAGGTGACGGTTAACGGTCGCGATGGCCTGATCCAAGTGGCCCGCGGAAAGTGCATAGGCGGCCATTTGAACACCGATATGCGCCGCATGTACATCGGTGCCCGCGCGCTCGCGATAGAGCGCGCTTGCTTCTTGGAAGGCTGCAAAGGCGAGCTTGCTGTCAGATTGTATGTGTGTTTGGCCCAGCGCATACAGGCTGAAGGCCAGCCGATTGCCCTGCCATCCCTTTTGCCGCGCGATCGAGACGGCGCGCAGGGCAGCCGCCTTGCGCTGTGCGAACGGTTTACGCGGTCCCAGTGCATCGGCAATGGCGCGCTTCCAGGCCTGGGGCGTGGGGGGTGTCACGCGCGGTGCACCGGTCCCGCCCGTGGGATTAAGCCGCTTCAGCATTCCGGGAAGGCGTTGCGTGACGTCGGCGCGTGACATACCCGAATGTAGCTCGGGCGCGTAGTAAGTGCGTAGGATCAGCATGTCGAAACCGGTCAGCACCGTGTGGAAGTTGTCATCGTTAAAGACGCTGTTCTCCAGCCGATACAGGTCATTCACCGGGCCCAGCGCCTGAGCGATTTCTTCGTGCAGGCAATCCCTCATTTCTTGCGGGCTAACGTCAGAGGGGATAACTACGGTCATCTGCGCGCGTTGCCGCATCCGTGTCCAATCGGTACGCGCCGAGCCGCGATGGCGCAGGTAGTCACCCCAGCCCGCCACGTTGGGTGCCACGAAACAGGCGGCGTGGGGCACATGGCGTTGCAGGGTGCGCTTGGGGACCATTTCGATGGTAATCTGGCCACCCGACGCCCCCGCTCCACGACGAATGTTGATCCCGGCCTCGTGCCGCAGCCGCCCCAGAAGCTGGTCCAGATCGGCCTGCATGCGGGCAGGTGCGCGTCCCGCTACGGTGACATAGATTGGGCCTTCGAAACGCGACAAGACAGGCAGGGGGCGTCCGCTTTCCAGCTGAAAGCTGAGATCCAGAAAATCGCCCATGATCAAACTGTTCGAACGGATAGGATGCGTGCCCCGCGTGGCGGGAAAGGCCTTCATGGCGGGTAGGGAGGCTGGAAGGCCTACGCGCCGGGTGGCGACCTCGTCCGGGCTTGTAGGGCGCGGCGTGGGTGTCGCAGCCATACAGCCAGCCAGCAACAAGGCCATCGGGATCAGGACTGCGCGGCGACAAGCCCACATACTAAGTTCCTTCCAAAGCTAGCGGACCCGGCACACAGGCGGGTCGCAGCGAATGAGATCTGCCAGAAGCGGGCGTTTGTGCCCCAAGCTTAGCTATCGTGCGGGAAGGGCGCCGATTTCTCAAAGGAAAAAGCGCGAGACGTAAGGAACCTGCGATTCGAGGAGTGGGCAGATGTGCTATTATCGGTGTTGGGAGGATGGGAAAATGACCAACGCTTACGCATATGCATGCCGAGACTGCGAGGGGATGGAGGCCTGCCCGGCCAGTGTCGTTGCAGAGAGCAAAGAGGAAGTCTAGAAGCTGATGGAGCTGCACGCCCGGGTCGCGCATGATGAGGATCCGGCGGATTGGGACCAAGCCACGCGCGACTATTTGGGCACGCTGATCAAACCGGTGACGGTCTAGGGAATGCTGTCCGAAGCCGGACGGGTTTCAGGCGTTCCCTGAACGGGACAACGCCTGAAAACATAGAGAATTCTGTGCTGGCTTAGCGCTGACCGCGTGCCATGAACGCCAGTCGTTCAAACAGGTGCACGTCCTGTTCGTTCTTGAGCAGCGCCCCATGCAATGTGGGCAGCGCGCTTGCGCCGTCGCGCTTCAGCTCGGCCGGGTCGATGTCCTCGGCCAGAAGCAACTTCAGCCAGTCCAGCACCTCCGATGTCGACGGCTTTTTCTTCAGGCCGGGCTGTTCGCGGATTTCATAGAATTGGGTCAGCGCCTCAGTCAGCAGACGCGGCTTGATGCCCGGGTGGTGTACCTCGACGATGCGCGACATGGTGTCGGCATCTGGGAAGCGGATATAGTGGAAGAAACAGCGGCGCAGGAACGCGTCGGGCAGTTCCTTTTCGTTGTTCGAGGTGATGATGATGATCGGGCGATGGCGGGCCTTGATGGTTTCGCCGGTTTCGTAGACGTGAAACTCCATCTTATCCAGCTCTTGCAGCAGGTCGTTCGGGAACTCGATATCGGCCTTGTCGATTTCGTCAATCAGCAGAACGACACGTTCGTCGGCCTCGAACGCCTCCCACAGCTTGCCGCGCTTGATGTAGTTTTTAACGTCATGCACACGCTCGTCGCCCAACTGGCTGTCGCGCAGACGGCTGACCGCGTCATACTCATAGAGACCCTGTTGCGCTTTGGTGGTGGACTTGATGTTCCACTCGATCATGCGCGCACCAAGGGCACTTGCGACCTGAAGCGCCAGCTCGGTCTTGCCGGTGCCGGGTTCGCCTTTTACCAGAAGCGGACGTTCCAAGGTCACGGCCGCGTTCACGGCGACCTTCAGGTCATCTGTGGCCACATAGCTGTCGGTTCCGTCAAAGCGATTGGTCATGCCCATTCCTTACATCCGGTGCGTACGATGTGTGACGAGGTAAACGGAGCAGCCCATTTTGGCAAGGCCAAGGCGCTTTGACGCTACGACGCCGAATTGAAATCCTTGGTTGCGCATTCCTTGGCCAAGATGCCTACAAAGTGAACACGAGATGTCATGCGCTATCAGTAGCTTAGTTGAAAGTGCCGAAATGCTTTATGGGGTTAAGTTTTTCAGGCGTGACATTCCATGTTAGCGGGTGTACATCAGCGCCAGAAGAAACCGGGCGCTTACTGGCGAAAAGGTCTCCAGGAACCGCGATCCGGTAGTAGAGGGAGTTGGTATGAAAGCCGAGACTTTCCTGTCCGACGATTATCGGCCAGCAGAAGACGAACCGTTTATGAATGACAGGCAGCTGGAGTACTTCCGGCGTAAACTTGAAGCGTGGAAGGCAGAGCTTCTGGACGAAAGCCGCCACACGATCGAAGGCCTGCAAGACAGCACGCGCAACATTCCTGACATCGCGGATCGCGCCTCGGAAGAGACGGACCGTGCGTTGGAACTGCGCACCCGCGACCGCGCACGCAAGCTTGTGTCCAAGATTGATCAGGCGCTGCGCCGGATCGACGAAGGTGAATACGGCTATTGCGAAGACACAGGCGAGCCGATCTCGCTGAAGCGTCTGGATGCACGCCCGATCGCGACGCTGAGCCTTGAGGCACAGGAACGTCACGAGCGCCGCGAAAAAGTGCACCGCGACGACTGATCCGGGGCCACGTGCACCGCGCGAGTTGGAGGACGGCGCGATTTGTCACGTACCTTTGGAAAAAGAACCATGTCACAAAGGCGGCGGGCTTACCGTCGCCTTTGTCGTTGAAGGGGGCAGAGCTTCAACGATAACGCAGACGCTGAGCAGGGACGGCAAGGCATGATCAAGGATCAGCAAATCACCATTTTGGGCGCCGGGATTGGCGGGTTGGCAGCGGCCGTTGCCTTGGCTCAACGTGGCGCGGCAGTAACCGTTCTGGAACAAGCCCCGGCCATCACCGAGGTCGGCGCCGGGTTTCAGATCAGCCCGAACGGTGTACGCGTGTTGGACGCCTTGGGGCTGGGCGACAAAGCACGCGCGCAGGCTGTGCGTGGGCAGGGTGTCTGGCTACGTGACGGAGTGTCCGGGCACGGTGTTCTGGATCTGGATTTCAGCAAATTGAAGCCGGGCGAGACGTTCCTTCTGTACCACCGCGCAGATCTTCAAAAGCTGCTGTACGAGGCCGCGCTGGATGCGGGCGTTACGGTCACATGTGGACAGCGGGTTCAGGCGGTGCAACCGGGGGCGGATGGCACCAAGGTAACGCTGGACGGCCAAGATCCCGTCAATATGGGGTTCGTGGTGGGTGCGGACGGGCTGCATTCCGTGATGCGCGCGGCGCTGAATGGTCCGGCCTCGCCAGAGTTCACCGGGCAGGTGGCGTGGCGCGCGCTGGTGCCTGCCACGGGGCGCGAACAGTCTGAGGCCACCGTGTTCATGGGACCGGGGCGTCACATGGTGACCTATCCGCTGCGTGAAGGCAGCGTGGTCAATATCGTCGCCGTGGAAGAACGCGATACATGGGCCGCGGAAGGTTGGTTTCACAAGGATGATCCCGCCAATCTGTTGGCGGCATTCTCGGGCTTTTGTGACGATGCGATGGCGCTTCTGGAACGCGTGGACGAGGCGCATATCTGGGGGCTGTTCCTACACCCGGTGGCCGAGCATTGGCATCAGGGGCAGGCGGTGTTGCTGGGCGATGCGGCGCACCCAACCTTGCCCTTCATGGCACAGGGCGCCGTCATGGCGCTTGAGGACGCATGGGTGCTGGCCGACTGTCTAGATCGGTTCGGGGTCGAGCGTGGCCCTGCGGTCTATCAAGACAAACGCCGCCCTCGTACCGCCAAGATCGTCGCCGAGGCGCACAAAAACGCGCGCAACTATCACTATGCCAATCCGCTGGTGCGCAGCGCGGGGCATATGGCGCTCAGGACAGTCGGGCGGTTTGCGCCGCACGCGTTGATGCGGCGCTATGATTGGATTTATGACTTCGACGTCACCGCCTAAAGCAGCGCGTCGATCTTGTCGCCTGAGATGCTTTTGCCCAACAGGCTGAAATCTCCGTCTTCGAACATGCCGTGGGCTGCGTCGAAGATCACCCGATGCGTTGCGCGCGCCAATGCGGATCCCAGTGAGATCCGCGCGACGCCTGCTTTCGCGAAATCCGCGCGGCTGTGTTGGGTGAATGGGCCTGCCGCCAAGGCATTCACGGGCAGATCCGTCGTCGCGCAAATCGCCGCCTGATCCTCGATCGTGCCGGGCAGGGGGATGTAAAGACAATCCGCCCCGGCGTCTTCATATCCCTTCAGCCGCGCCATCGCCTCGGACAGATTATATTGCCCGTTCATTACGCCATCCGCACGGGCGACCAACACGAAGTCACCGGGAAGCGCGCGGGCGGCGGCGCTTGCTGCGCGGATGCGTTCGATGGCCTTGTCGCGGGCATAGGGTTTCGCGTCGGGCAGGGCGGTGTCTTCGATTGAGATGCCCGCCAGTCCGGCCTCATAAGCCAGTTTCACGGTCTCGGCGCAGGTGTCCGGATCGTCGCCAAAGCCGTTCTCAAAATCGCCGGAGACGGGGACGTTCACAGCCGCCACCAAGTCCTGTGCATGGGCCAGCGCCTCGTCTCGGGTCACATGACCCATATCCGGACGGCCCAGCGTGAACGCATGCGCGGCCGAGGAGGTGGCGATGGCTTCCGCCCCCAAGGCCGCTAGCATCTTGGCGCTGCCGATGTCCCATGCGTTGGCGAGTATAAACGGATTGCCCTTTTGGTGCAGGGCGCGAAAGGCGGTGCCGCGATTGCTGTCGGTCATAGGGGTCCTCCGGTACTCAATGTGTTCGCAAACGAAATCAAGCGCTCAACGGCGTCTAGGAAGCGGTCGTCATCAATGGTCATGGCAATGCGGATATGGCCCGCAGCGGCGTGGCCGAAGCTTTCGCCGGGCATGACGGCGATGTGTTCTTCATCCAGCAGGCGCAGGGCGAATTCTTCTCCGGACAGGCCGGTCGCACGGATGTCCGCCATCAAATACATGTCCCCGTCCGAGGGGATCAGGCGGGCGGCCTCTTGCCCCGAGAACAGCGGCGTGGCCGCGTCACGGCGTCGGCGGAAGGGGGCGGCGATGTCAGCCTCGAACCCCGGTCCCTGGCGCAGGGCAAACAGCGCCGCGTCCTGAATGAAGCCCGCCACGCCGTAATTGGTGTTGATGGCGAGCGTTGCCAGATGGGCAATCGCCTCGTCCGGACCGATGATCCAGCCAAGGCGGCTACCCGTCATCGCGTGGCTTTTCGACATGGATCCGACAACCAAGGTGCGCTCGGCCATGCCGGGCAGGGCGCGGGGGGACAGGTGGGCACCGTGCCAGACCTGACTGTCATAGACCTCGTCCGAGATCAGCCAGAGATCTTCGTCCCGGCAGATCTGCGCCAACCCGTGCAGCGTCTCGTCGGAATAGATGACACCGGTTGGGTTGTTCGGCGTGTTGATCAAGAGGCTTTTCGCGCCCTTCGCGGCACGGCGCACGGCGTCCAGATCAGGCTGGAACCCATCACGAGACCGCGCAGGCACCGCCACCGCCTTGGCGCCGACCGACCGGAGTGTGCCGGGATATGTGGCATAGTGCGGATCGATGAACAGCGCCGTGTCGCCATCGTCGCAGGCGGCCATATGGGCCGCAAACAGCGCGGCTTGTCCGCCGGGGGTGATCAGCACGTTTTGGCGCTTGGTATCTACATGGCTCTGTTCTTCCACGCGCTTCGCCACCGCATCGCGCAGCGCGGGCGTGCCGGGAATGTCGGCGTATCCGGTGTGACCACCAACAGCGGCCTCATACATCGCGGTCAGGATCGAGGGATCGGTGCGGATGTCATGTTCGCCGATGGTCAGCTCGGTCACGTCGACACCAGCCGCCTTCATCGCGCGCGCCTTGTAGAAGACGCCCCAGCCATCATCCCCGCCGTCCAGAATGCCCTGAATGCGCGTCGAGAGTTCCATCACAGCCTCGCTATGTTCACATTTGTTCTATCCCAGAAGTTCACGGCCATTTCCGATTGTCAAACCCCGGATTTCCCGTCGAAACGCGTGCCTCAAAGAAAACAGGGCCTTTCGGGGCAGAAATATCGCCTGCCCCCTTTCCAAATGCCCCAACCCATGAGATAGGGACGTGCCAAACGAAAACTCCCAAGGAGAACGCTCATGGAGATTCGCGAGGCCCTTACCTTTGATGATGTCCTGCTGGTGCCGGCGGCCAGCAACGTGCTGCCCTCGACTGCGGATACGTCCACCCATGTGACCCGCTCGATCGCGCTGAATATCCCGCTTTTGAGTTCCGCGATGGACACCGTGACCGAGGCCCGCATGGCCATTGCGATGGCGCAGGCTGGCGGCATGGGCGTGATCCACAAGAACCTGGACGCGGAAGAGCAAGCCCGTCAGGTGCGCCGCGTGAAGCGTTTCGAAAGCGGGATTGTTTATAACCCGATTACGCTGACCGCCGACCAGACACTGGCGGACGCCAAGGCGCTGCAGGAACGCTATCGTGTCACCGGTTTCCCGGTCGTTGGCCCGGACGGCCGCGTGGTGGGCATCGTGACCAACCGCGACATGCGTTTTGCCACCTCCGACGACACGCCAGTTTCGGTCATGATGACCTCGGACAATCTGGCGATGCTGCAGGAACCTGCCGAGCTGGAAGAGGCGAAGAGCCTGATGAAGGCCCGCCGGATCGAGAAGCTGCTGGTGACCGATGCCGAAGGTAAACTGACCGGTCTTCTGACCCTGAAAGACACAGAACAAGCCGTTCTGAACCCGACCGCCTGTAAGGACGATCTGGGCCGTCTGCGTGTTGCTGCGGCCAGCTCGGTTGGTGACAGCGGATTTGCACGTTCGGAAATGCTGATTGATGCGGGCGTGGACATTGTGGTTGTCGATACCGCACATGGGCACTCGGAAGGTGTGATCGAGGCCGTGAAGCGCGTGAAAGCGCTGTCGAGCTCGGTTCAGGTGATTGCTGGCAACGTGGCAACCGGAGACGCCACCCGTGCCCTAATCGACGCAGGTGCAGATGCGGTGAAAGTGGGCATCGGCCCCGGCTCGATCTGCACCACGCGGATGGTTGCCGGTGTGGGCGTGCCACAGCTGACCGCGATTTCGGACTGTGCGAAAGCGGCAGGCGACATCCCGGTGATTGCCGACGGCGGCATCAAGTTCTCGGGCGACTTCGCCAAGGCGATTGCGGCGGGCGCAAGCTGCGCCATGGTTGGCTCGATGATCGCAGGCACCGATGAAAGCCCGGGCGAGGTGATCCTGTATCAGGGTCGTTCGTTCAAAGCCTATCGCGGCATGGGGTCGCTTGGTGCGATGGCCCGTGGCTCGGCAGATCGCTATTTCCAGAAGGATGCAGCGTCCGACAAGCTGGTCCCGGAAGGCATCGAGGGTCAGGTGCCCTATAAAGGCCCGGCCGGCACCGTGATCCACCAATTGGTGGGCGGTCTGCGGGCTGCCATGGGCTATACCGGCAACGCCACCGTGGACGAGATGCGCAAGAACTGTCAGTTCGTGAAAATCACCGGCGCGGGCCTGAAGGAAAGCCATGTGCATGACGTTCAGATCACCCGTGAAAGCCCGAACTATCGGATCGGCTAGCTAGATGACTGAGAGCCTGCAATGACACCCGGAGCCCGCGTGGCCGCCGCGATCGAGGTGCTGGACAGCTATCTGTCCGGCACACCGGTCGAACAAGCCCTGACCGGCTGGGCGCGCAGCCACCGGTTTGCAGGCTCGAAAGACCGGGCCGCCATCCGCGATCACGTATTTGATGCCGTGCGCCGGTTGGCGTCGTCAAAGGCGCTTGGCGGTGGCACGGATGGACGCGCCGTGATGATCGGGCTTCTGCGCGGGCAGGGGGGTGATCCGGCCGAACTGTTCACTGGGGAAGGCCACGCGCCTGCCGCGCTGACTGCGCCTGAAATGTCTGTCACGGCTCAGATGACCCGCGCGCAGGCGTTGGACTGCCCGGACTGGCTGTTGCCAGAGTTTGATCGCAGCCTAGGAGCCGATGCAGATGAAGTTCTGAACAGCTTGCGCAGCCGGGCGCCCGTGTTCGTGCGCGCCAATATGGTGAAATGCGATCGCGAGAAGGCGGCGGCGATCTTGGCCGAGGATGGGATCGACACGCAGCCGTCTTCTCTGGCGTCCACGGCGCTGGAAGTTGTCACAAACCCGCGCAAAATCAAAACCTCACGCGCCTTTCTGGACGGCTATGTCGAGCTTCAGGATGCGGCGTCCCAAGCCGTGATCGAGGCGTTGAACATCCAGCCCGGCATGCGGGTTCTGGACTATTGCGCAGGTGGTGGCGGCAAGGCACTGGCCATGGCCGCTCTTGGTGCTGATGTCACCGCCCATGATTTGTCGTGGGAGCGGATGAAAGACATCCCGGTGCGGGCAGAACGCGCCGGTGTTGCGATCAAATGCGTCCGGCACAGTGACCTGAAGGGGCTTGGCGGCTTCGATCTGGTGCTGGCAGACGCGCCATGTTCCGGCAGTGGCTCGTGGCGCCGTGCCCCGCATGGGAAGTGGCTTTTGACGCCCGAGAAACTGGCCAAGATCCAGTCCGCCCAGCGGGACATCCTGCGCGCCATGCCATCCTATCTGACACAAGGCGGGAGCATGGCCTATGCGACCTGCTCGGTCCTGAAAAACGAAAATCAGGATCAGGTACAGGCGTTTCTAAGTGATTGTGATGGCTACCAGATCACAGCCGAACGCCAATTCACACCGCTGGATGGCGGTGATGGATTTTACGTGTCACAACTTATGCACAATTCCGGCAAATAAAAAACAATCATAGGTAGTTTACCTTCCTTCATTAATCGGACATTAACCCTCTTCTTTCAGAAAAGAGGGGATTTCTGAGAAGGAACCATCGTGCACTCACTTGCCTTCACGTCGCACCCCCTTGCTCTTGTCGCACTGCGCCTTGCGCCCAGAACATTGCTGTTGATGGTGATCGGCGCCGCGTTTTTGGGGGCAGCTTGGATGGCTGCGTCGCCTCAGGTCGAACTTGGGCTGACACTGACCGGTTTGGCTTTCGTGAGCTTGGCCACGCTCATCGGTGGTCTTTATCTGTTTCAAAAATGGCGGCGCGGGCGGCTGGCATCCGCTTTGTCGGGCCTGTTTGAAAATGACACCACCGCTGCCTTCCTGACGGATGCTGACGGCGCGGTCATCTATCGCAACGCCGCAGCACGCGAACTGTTCGAGGGCGCATCCGACAACGCCCTGTCGATGCAACTGGCGGACTACTATGCGGCTCCGGCCTCGGTTCTTTATGGGTTGCAGGGCCGGGCGCAGGCGTTGGGGCACGCAAAGGAAGAGGTCAACACCGCGCGCGGGCGCATACGCATTCAGATCCACCTTGTCGAAGAGAATGGGTTCCTCTGGCGGTTAGAGCAATATTCATTGCGGGATGCAGGTGTGCGTGGCGGCGAGCATATTGGACTTCCGATGATGACCGCCTCGAAAACCGGGACCATCCTGTTCATGAACGATGCCGCGCGCAATCTGCTGGGTGGGCGCGAAACCACGCTGGACCGGATTTTCACGGAATTCCCCATCCAGCCGGGTACGATTATGCAAGTGTCTGGTCGCGACGGACAGGTGCCTGCCTTGGTCTGCGAACTGCCAACTTCGGCTGGACGGCGCGAAATCTATCTGCTGCCGCCAAGCTCTGCGCCCGAGCTGTCGACAGATGAGTGGGCTTTTATCGACGGGCTTCCGGTCCCACTGCTGAAGCTCGACATTGGTGGGCGCATCACCATGGCCAACCGCCGTGCCCGCGACCTTTTGGGGGACAAGGACGCGATTGGATCCCTGATGGCGGATCAGGTTGAGGGGCTGGGCCGCCCCGTGTCCGAATGGCTGCGCGAGGCCCATGCCGGGCGGCATCTTGGCCGATCCGAGATTGTCCGCGCGACACGCACCGATGAAGACGTGTTTATCCAGATTTCTCTGGCGCAGATCAGCGAAGAAAATAATCCTGCTCTGGTCGCCGTGCTTCAGGACGCGACCGAGCTGAAGTCGCTAGAAGCCCAGTTCGTGCAAAGCCAGAAGATGGAGGCGATTGGCCAGCTGGCAGGCGGCGTTGCGCATGATTTCAACAACTTGCTCACCGCGATCTCTGGCCATTGCGATCTACTGATGATGGGGCGGGATGAACAGGACCCGGCCTATTCCGACCTGTCGCAGATCATTCAGAATGCCAACCGCGCCGCTGCGCTGGTCCGGCAGCTTCTGGCATTCTCGCGCAAGCAGACCTTGCGGCCCGAAAAGCTTCTGTTGACAGACTCGCTTGCGGATCTGACGCATCTTCTGAACCGTCTGGTGGGCGAAAAGATATCGCTTCAACTGGATCATGACGCCGAGCTTATGCCTATTCGTGCAGACCGAAGGCAGCTGGATCAGGTGATCATGAACCTCGTAGTGAACGCGCGCGATGCAATGCAGGACGGAGGCACGATCCGCGTCGAAACGCGCAATGTGTTCTTGGAAACAGCCCTGCAACGCGACCGAGCCAGCGTTCCGCCCGGCGATTACGTCGCCATCCGTGTAATTGACGAGGGCACGGGGATTCCGACTGACAAAATGGGCAAAATTTTCGAGCCGTTCTTTACCACCAAGAAGGCGGGCAAGGGCACCGGGCTTGGTCTGTCGATGGCCTATGGCATCGTAAAGCAGATGGGCGGATATATCTTCGCCGACTCGCTGCCGGGGCAGGGCACGACGTTTACGCTTTACTTCCCGGTGAGCCGAGAAATCGACCCGCCGGAAGACGATGCGGAGGTGGCGGATCAGCCCCCCACGCTAGACGCGCCGCTGCCTGAGCTTGATTTGGTCCTCGATACGACGACAGTGACCCATCAGCCAGCGCAATCGGACGACGAAGCCGGAGGTGTGGTCCTTCTGGTCGAGGATGAAGCCCCCGTCCGGGCCTTTGCGTCGCGTGCGCTTCGTATGCGTGGGTTTACCGTTCTAGAGGCTGACTGCGCCGAGCAAGCTTTGCAGGTGCTTGAGGACACCGCGCTTAAAGTAGATGTGTTTGTAACGGACGTGATCATGCCCGGAATGGACGGCCCGACATGGGTGGCGCAGGCGCTTGAAGATCGCCCCGGCGTGCGAGTGGTCTTCATGTCTGGATATGCCGAGGATTCGGTGGCCGACCATCAGGCCCGCATTCCGAACTCGGTCTTCCTGCCGAAGCCGTTCTCTTTGACGGATCTGACCGCCACCGTGAATGATCAGATCCACTGAGAGCCCCTGAGGAACAAATCAACTACGTTCAGCAAGTGCCGTATCGCATTGAATTGATGTGGTAATATCTTCTCTGGCTGCCCCTGTGAAGAAATCTATCTGGCGTTAAGAACTTGGTTACTCTTCGATCGTAGGCTCACGAATAGGAAAAACTTTACTTGAATTGTTCCTTTTTTGTACTCATACAGTGAAGTGAGAACAAGACGGGAACAATCCTGTGATTGCCGCATGCAGGCGGGTGTGGAATAAGTGAGGGCAAGAGATGGCAACAGCGGATATTTTTCAGATGAAGAAAGACAGCGACAAGCAAAAAGCGCTCGACAGCGCGCTGGCCCAGATCGAACGTCAGTTCGGCAAGGGCTCGATCATGAAACTTGGCGCGGACAATCCGGTGGCCGAGATCGAAAGCACCTCGACCGGGTCGCTGGGGCTGGACATTGCACTGGGGATTGGCGGTCTGCCGAAGGGCCGGATCGTGGAAATCTATGGCCCGGAAAGCTCGGGTAAGACGACTCTGACGCTGCATTGTGTTGCCGAAGAGCAGAAAAAGGGTGGCGTGTGTGCGTTTGTGGATGCGGAACACGCGCTGGACCCGCTCTATGCCAAGAAGCTGGGCGTTGATCTGGACGAGCTGCTGATTTCGCAGCCGGACACCGGGGAACAGGCGCTGGAAATCGTGGACACGCTGGTGCGTTCGGGCGCGGTGAACATGGTCGTGGTCGACTCGGTCGCGGCGCTGACGCCGAAATCCGAACTGGAAGGCGACATGGGCGACAGCAATGTGGGTGTTCAGGCCCGTTTGATGAGCCAGGCCATGCGCAAGCTGACCTCGTCGATTGCGCGCTCGAACTGCATGGTGATCTTCATCAACCAGATCCGTATGAAAATCGGCGTGATGTTCGGCAGCCCCGAAACCACCACCGGCGGTAACGCGCTGAAATTCTACAGCTCGGTTCGTCTAGACATCCGCCGCATCGGCGCGATCAAGGACCGGGACGAGGTGGTTGGCAACGCCACCCGCGTGAAGGTCGTGAAGAACAAGGTGGCACCCCCGTTCAAACAGGTTGAATTCGACATCATGTATGGCGAAGGCATCTCGAAAATGGGCGAACTTTTGGACCTTGGCGTAAAGGCCGGCGTGGTCGAGAAATCCGGCGCCTGGTTCAGCTATGGCGACGAACGGATCGGGCAGGGGCGTGAAAACGCCAAGAATTACCTGCGCGAACATAAACGCACCGCGCTGCAGATCGAAGACAAGATCCGCGCAGCCCATGGTCTGGATTTCGACATGCCAGAACATGAGAAGGGCGAGGATGATGACGGGCTGCTTGAGGCCTAATTTCCCCCGATAATTTGATCAAAGGACTGGCCCCGGCCGGTCCTTTTTTCATTGTGTCCGCTGAAGATGCGACACGCAGTGGACAGCACGCGCGCGCAAGGGTAAACGAAACCGACAGCGCATAAGAGACGAGACAAAATGGCCAGCCTCAACGATATCCGTTCGACTTTTCTGAACTATTTTGAACGCGAAGGGCACACGATCGTGGACAGCTCTCCGCTGGTGCCACGCAATGATCCGACGCTGATGTTCGTGAACTCGGGCATGGTGCAGTTCAAAAACCTCTTCACTGGGGTGGAAAAACGCGACTATGTGCGGGCGACGACGGCGCAGAAATGTGTACGTGCGGGCGGCAAGCACAACGATTTGGACAATGTGGGCTACACGGCGCGTCACCACACGTTCTTCGAGATGCTGGGCAACTTCAGCTTTGGAGACTACTTCAAGAAAGAGGCCATTCCCTTTGCGTGGAACCTGATCACCAAGGAATTTGGGATCCCGAAGGAACGTCTCTACGTCACGGTTTATCACACCGATGACGAAGCATTTGATATCTGGAAAAGCCTCAGTGTGCCCGAAGATCGGATCATCCGGATCGCGACGTCCGACAATTTCTGGCAGATGGGCCCGACCGGTCCTTGCGGCCCGTGCACCGAGATTTTCTATGATCACGGCGAGCACATCTGGGGTGGCCCTCCCGGTTCGCCCGAGGAAGATGGCGACCGTTTCATCGAGATCTGGAACATCGTGTTCATGCAGAACGAGCAGTTCGAAGACGGCTCGATGATTGATCTGGACATGCAGTCGATCGACACCGGCATGGGGCTGGAACGTATTGGCGCGCTCTTGCAGGGTAGCCATGACAACTATGACACCGATTTGTTCAAGTCGCTGATCGAGGCGTCTGCCCACGCGACCGGCGTGGATCCCTATGGCGACAAGAACGTGCATCACCGCGTGATCGCGGACCATCTGCGCTCGACCTCGTTCCTGATTGCGGATGGCGTGATGCCGTCAAACGAAGGCCGTGGCTATGTGCTGCGTCGCATCATGCGCCGCGCTATGCGCCACGCGCATCTGTTGGGCGCGAAGGATCCGGTCATGCACCGTCTGGTGCCCGAGCTGGTGGCCCAGATGGGGCAGGCCTATCCGGAACTCAGCCGCGGTCAGATGATGATCGAAGAGACGCTTCTGAACGAAGAAACCCGCTTCAAGAAGACGCTGGATCGTGGCCTGAAGCTGCTAGATGACGAAGTGTCCGGTCTGGCCGAGGGCGCGGACCTTCCCGGCGAAACCGCATTTAAACTCTATGACACCTACGGCTTCCCGCTGGACCTGACGCAGGATGCGCTGCGCGAAAAAGGTCTGGGCGTGGATCAGCCGGGCTTTGACGCTGCGATGGAAGAGCAGAAGGCGCGCGCGCGCGCCGCGTGGTCTGGTTCGGGCGAAGCTGCCGATGCGACCATCTGGTTCGATCTGGCCGAACAGAACGGCGTGACCGAATTCCTCGGCTATGACACTGAACATGCCGAGGGTCAGGTTCTGGCGCTGGTCCAGGATGGCGCGATTGTTGACAGCGTAAAGGCTGGCGACGAGGTGCAAATCGTGGTGAACCAGACGCCCTTCTACGCCGAAAGCGGTGGTCAGGTGGGCGACACCGGCCTGATCCGCACCGAAAGCGGCTCGGCCCATGTGACTGACACCAAGAAGGTTGCGGATGTCTTCATCCACGTGGCCAAGATTGACGAAGGCGTGATCAGCAAAGGGCAGGGCGCAGAACTGGCCGTGGACCACCTGCGCCGCACCGCCATTCGCGCCAACCACTCGGCCACGCACCTGCTGCACGAGGCGCTGCGCAACGAGTTGGGCGAACATGTGGCTCAGCGCGGGTCGCTGAATGCGGATGATCGTCTGCGCTTTGACTTCAGCCACAACAAAGCCGTCACCCCGCAGGAATTGGGCAATATTGCCCGTGAGGTGAACACCTATATCCGCCAGAACACGCCCGTCGAAACCCGGATCATGACGCCGGATGACGCGCGTGACATGGGTGCGCAGGCGCTTTTTGGCGAGAAATATGGTGACGAGGTGCGCGTGGTCTCGATGGGGCATGCGGCGACTGGCAAAGGCACGAATGGCGAGACCTATTCGATCGAACTTTGCGGTGGTACCCATGTCAAACAGACCGGCGATATCGGCATCTGTGTGATCCTGTCGGAAGGCGCGTCCGCGGCAGGCATTCGCCGGATCGAGGCGCTGACCGGCAAAGCCGCCGTGGCGCATATCGAAGCTGAAGCCGCGCGTGGCGCTGAACTGCAGGGCATGCTGAAAGCCAAACCGGAAGACGTTGTGGACCGCGTGAAAGGCCTGATGGACGAACGCAAGGCGCTGCAAGCCGAGATTTCCAACCTGAAGCGCGAGCTGGCAAAAGCGGCCGGTGCGGGTGCGGAAGCGAAAGAGATCAACGGCGTGAAATTCCTGGCCATGTCGATTTCTGGCGTGGGCGGCAAAGACCTGCAAGCTCTTGTGAATGAACAGAAAGACGCGCTGGGATCTGGTGCGGTCCTGATCATCTCGGACAATGAGGGTAAGGTAGCTGTTGCCGCTGGCGTGACCTCGGATCTGACTGACAATCTGTCGGCGGTGGATCTGGTGAAGGCCGCTGTGCCGGAACTGGGCGGAAAGGGCGGTGGTGGCCGTCCCGAGCTGGCGCAGGGCGGTGGTGCGGACGCATCGAAAGCAGCGGAAGCGATTGCCGCAGCCGAGGCGGCCATCGCAGGCTAAACCACCCTTTCCAAACACAAAAAGGCCGCGTATCGTTCCCCCGATACGCGGCTTTTTTCGTTAAGGAGACCCCACATGCCCGCCCTTTGGATTGCTCACGTCACCGTCACCGATGAAGAGGCTTATGGCAAATATGCCAAGCTGGCCGGTCCCGCCGTTGCGAAACACGGCGGCAAGTTCATCGCCCGAGGTGGCCGCTATGTGCAGCTTGAAGGCAAAGACCGTCCGCGCAACGTGGTAGCCAAGTTCGACAGCGTCGAGGCCGCCGAGGCCTGCTATCACTCGCCCGAATACCAAGAGGCGCTGAGCCACGCCCGCAACGCGTCCGAGCGGGAATTGCTGATCGTCGAAACGGACGAATAGGCGTCAATAGGGGTTTCCGGGACCTCGGTCACTGGACAAAGATTCTTGCCGCAGTGCGACCAGCTCTTCGATTGCGTCTGCCAGATGTTCCTCTGCGATGTTGTAATTCCCGCGCGCCACACGCAGTCGGTGCGCGCGGATCAGGACGTCAGCATGGGTGGATCCGGCAGGCGGCGTGAACTTATAGCTTGCCAGTTCGATCAATAATCCCAACGGGTCGCGGAAATACACAGAATCCATGAAGCCGCGATCTTTCGGGCCGGAATGGCTGATCTGCCGTTCGTCGAGCCGCTCTATCGCCTGCAGAAATGTCGCACGATCCACAGCAAACGCCAGATGATGAACCGCACCCGGGCGGTTCGGGGTGGCGGTCGGGTCCGGGGGGCGCTCTTCATTGGTGAAGATGGTGATCAACCGACCATCTCCGGGATCGAAATAGAGATGCCCCTCTTTCGGGTTGTCCAGATTGGGTTGGTCAAAAATAAAGGGCATGCCCAGCACGCCCTCCCAAAAATCAATCGAAGTTTGACGATCGGCCCCGTTGATCGTGATGTGATGCACACCCTGAACTTGTATCTTTCTCATGATTGCTCCTCCCATCGACGATGGAAGGAGCTTAAGGTGCGAGGGCTGAAACGCAAAGCCTGCGATTGGATCAGGCGTTGGCTTTTGCCATCCGCTTGCGTTCATGCGGGTCCAGATAGCGTTTGCGCAGACGCACGTTTTCGGGTGTCACCTCGACCAGTTCGTCGTCGTTGATATAGGCAATGGCCTCTTCCAGCGACAGCGTGACGGGGGTGGTCAGGCGCACAGCTTCGTCCGAGCCCGAGGCACGCACGTTGGTCAGCTTCTTGCCTTTCAGCGGGTTTACTTCCAGATCGTTGTCGCGCGAATGCTCGCCGATGATCATGCCCTGATAGACATCTGCCTGAGCGCCGATGAACATCTTGCCGCGATCTTCCAGGTTCCACAGGGCGAAGGCAACCGACTGGCCGTTCTCCATCGAGATCAGAACGCCTGCACGACGGCCCGGGATCGGACCTTTGTGGGGCGCCCAGCCGTGGAACACGCGGTTCAGCACGCCGGTGCCGCGCGTGTCGGTCAGGAATTCGCCGTGATAGCCGATCAACCCGCGCGACGGCACGTGACCGATAATGCGGGTTTTGCCTGCGCCAGCCGGGCGCATCTCGACCAACTCGCCTTTGCGCGCGCCGGTCAGTTTCTCGATCACGGCGCCCGAGTATTCGTCATCCACGTCGATGGTGACTTCCTCGATCGGTTCGACTTTCACGCCGTTTTCTTCACGCATGATGACCTGCGGGCGCGAAATCGACAGCTCGAACCCTTCGCGGCGCATATTCTCGATCAGAACGCCCATCTGAAGTTCGCCACGGCCCGAGACCTCGAAGGCCTCTCCGCCGGGGGTGTCTTCGATCTTGATGGCGACGTTCGATTCCGCTTCCTTCATCAGACGATCACGGATGACGCGCGACTGGACTTTCTTGCCATCACGACCCGCCAGCGGGCTGTCGTTGATGCCGAAGGTCACGGTGATGGTGGGCGGATCGATGGGTTGGGCGTCCAGCGGTTCGTCCACGGCCAGCGCACAGATCGTGTCAGCAACGGTGGCTTTCGACATACCCGCGATCGAGACGATGTCACCGGCCTGTGCTTCGTCGATATCCGCCTCTTCCAGACCGCGGAAGGCGCGGATCTTGGTGACGCGGAACTGTTCGATCTTTTGGCCAATACGGCTGAGGGCTTGCACGGTGGCGCCCACTTTTAGCGTGCCGCTTTCAACACGGCCGGTCAGAATGCGGCCCACGAACGGGTCCGAGCCCAGCGTGGTGGCCAGCATACGGAAATCTTCGTCCTGACGGGCAATCTGCTTCGGGGCAGGGACGTGGTTGACGATCAGGTCAAACAGGGCGTGCAGGTCTTTGCGCGGCCCGTCCAGCTCGTGATCGGCCCAGCCCGAACGGCCCGAGGCGTACATATGCGGGAAGTCCAGCTGGTCTTCATTGGCTTCAAGGCTGGCGAAAAGGTCAAAGCATTCGTCCAGCGCGCGGTCAGGTTCCGCGTCGGGCTTGTCCACTTTGTTCAGCACCACAATCGGGCGCAGGCCCAGCGCCAGTGCCTTCGAGGTCACAAACTTGGTCTGCGGCATCGGACCTTCGGCGGCGTCCACCAGCAGAACAACACCGTCGACCATCGACAGGATGCGCTCAACCTCGCCACCGAAGTCGGCGTGGCCGGGGGTGTCAACGATGTTGATCCGGGTGTTTTTCCATTCGACCGAAGTGGGCTTGGCGAAAATCGTGATGCCACGCTCGCGTTCGATGGCGTCGTTGTCCATGGCGCGCTCGGCCACGGCCTGGTTTTCCCGGAACGCGCCGGATTGTTTCAGAAGCTCGTCAACAAGGGTCGTTTTGCCGTGGTCAACGTGTGCGATGATCGCAATATTGCGCAGGTCCATAAGGGCCACCTTCGAAAGAAAAGGGATAAGTTAGGGCGCGCATAGCCCGGTTGGGGCGCGATTGCCAGTGGAAATGCGCGCGGGCGCGGGTATTTCGCCTGTTCAGTGCTGGGCCGACTGCGAAAACAGGTGAATGATCAGAATACCACCTAGGATCATCGACAGACCCAGAAGGGCGGGGAGGTCCAGTTTTTGACCAAACAACGCATATCCAATACCCGCGATCAGCACGATGCCCAGCCCCGACCAGATGGCATAGGCCACGCCCACGGCCATATATTTCAGCGCCCAACCCAGCAGAAAAAAGCTGATCCCATAGGCCACGACCACCGTCACCGACGGCGCAAGCCGCGTGAATTGCTGGCTGGCTTGCAGGGCGGTGGTGCCGATGGTTTCGGCAATGACGGCGAGGATCAGGATCAGATAGGGCATAGCTTTGCTTTCTGTTGCAGAGCCGTTCTAGATCGCCGATTTCGGGCTGTCAGGTCCTAAAGCGACAGTTCTGTCGTTTCCTTCAACTCTTCCATGACGAAGCTGGCCGAGACATCGCTTAGGTCCACTTTCTCGATCAGGCGTTGATAAAGCGCGTCATAGTCTTTCACGTCATACACACGTGCGTGGATCAGGTAATCCAGATCGCCGGTCATGCGATAAGCGCCCAGGATCTCGGGCATCAGCTTCACGGCGCGCGAGAATTTTTTCAGCCAGTCCGGGTCGTGGTTCGACGTGCGGACCTGAATGAACACAGACAGACCGAGGCCCAGTTTCTGGGGATCCAGAAGGGCGACGCGTTTGCGAATGATCCCGCTGTCCTGAAGGATGCGCACGCGCCGCCAGCAGGCATTGCGCGACAGGCCCACCTTGGCGCCCAGCTCTTCAAGGCTTTGATCGGCGTCCTGTTGCAGGGCGCTCAGGATTTTACGGTCAATTGTGTCAATGTCATGCATATGGGAACATTAGTGGGAAAAAATCACACAATCAATCGAAAGTGCCCTGAGATTGGGAACTCTGCACGGCCACAAGGCCTATCATGGTGTCACGCAACAGGAGAGAGACCATGATCAACCGCATTTTCATCGAGCACCCGCAATCCGTGGACGAAACCTATTTCCAGCACGCCCGATTTGCCGCCACGTTCAGCTTTTGGCTCTTTCTGGCGGCGGGTGCCGCCCTTATACATGCCTTAATTCCGGCCGCGTTCGAGAAAACGGCCAGCCGCATTACCGCGCGGCTTTATGCAAAGACCCATAATCGCGGCCAATAAGCCTGTCGGGTCAGAGTAGAGCAAGGGGGCAGCATGTGCCGTTGGGCAGCCTATCTGGGCGCACCGATTTTCATGGAAGAGGTCGTGGTCCAGCCCGGCCATTCGCTGATCCAGCAAAGTCAGGAAGCAGAAGAGGCGAAGACCGCCATCAACGCCGATGGGTTCGGGGTGGCGTGGTATGATCACCGCGCGGAGCCGGGGCTTTATCGCGATGTGTTGCCTGCGTGGTCTGATCCGAACCTGCGCGCCATTGCGCATCAGGTGAAGTCGCGCCTGTTTCTGGCCCATGTGCGGGCTTCGACCGGGTCGGCCACCAGCCGGAACAACTGCCATCCGTTTGCCTATAAGCACTGGAGCTTCATGCATAACGGCCAGATCGGCGGGTTCGAGACGTTCCGCAAGCAGGCAGACATGCTGATCCCGGATGGTCTTTATCACAAGCGGCAGGGCGCTACGGACAGCGAAGTGCTGTTTCTGCTGGTGATGGACGCGATTGAACAGGGTTCGACTGTGCCGCAAGCCTTGGAACAGGCGACGCGGGCGCTGTTGAACTTGTCGCACAAGCATGGGACCACACCGCATCTGCGCCTCTCGGCAGCATTGTCGGACGGCACCTCCCTGTGGGCTGCGCGTTGTGCGTCCGACCAATATGCGCCGTCCGTCTATTACCGTTGGTCTAACAGCCGTCAGGGCTGGGCCGTCGTGTCCGAGCCGCTGGACCGGGACGAGGATGACTGGATCTGTCTGCCCCCAGGCCACATCGCACGCTTTGAGGGGCGCGATGTGACGGTGGAGCCGTTTCAGCCTTAAGCGTCTTCGTTCTGAGACCAATCAGGCTTGCGCTTTTCGATGAAGGCCTGAATGCCCTCGGCCGTGTCACGCAGCATCATGTTTTTGGCCATCACGCCGCCGGTGAAGGCATAGGCCTCTTCCAGATCCATCAGCGCTTGGTCATAGAAGGCGGATTTGCCGATTTTCACGGCGGCACCCAGTTTCGAGGCCACAGTGGCGGCCAGTTCGTCGGTGGCCGCACGCAGGTCCTCATGCGGCACCACGCGATTGACCAACCCAACCTCGCGGGCGCGGGCGGCGTCGATGAACTCGCCGGTCGTCAGCATTTCGAACGCCACCTTGCGCGGGACGTTGCGGGTCAGCGCCACCATCGGGGTTGAGCAGAAAAGACCGATATTCACGCCGTTCACGCCAAACCGCGTGCCTTCAGCGGCGACGGCCATGTCGCAGGTCGCGGCGAGCTGGCAACCCGCGGCTGTGGCGATGCCATGCACCTCGGCAATGACGGGTTGGGGCAGGCGTGGGATCAAGGTCATGACCTCGGCGCAGCGCGAGAACAGATCGTTGAAATAGGCGTGTCCGCCATCCTCGGCTGCCCGGCCGGCGGTCATCTCCTTCAGGTCATGGCCCGCGCAGAACACCTTGCCTGCGCCCGCGATCACAATCGCGCGGATCGAGTTATCTTCGGCCAGCGCCTCAAGCTCGGTTTTCAGGGCCGCCAGCATCGCATCCGACAACGCATTCAGCGCGCCGGGGTTATTCAACGTCAAACGCGCAACTGACGCTGCGTCCTCGCGGATCAGAAGTGGATCTGCCATCTTGTCCTCCCATGGTTCGCGTCACACGATAGGCGCGAGAAACCGAGGGGGAAACCATGCAATTGAAAATGACGCAACGTGACTTGCAGGCGTTCCTGCATGCCGAGTTCCCGCAGGTCGCCGATGACTTCGAAGTGGCCGAGGTCGCACCGATGCGCGCCATCATCCGCAAGAAGATCGACACCAAGCATCTGCGCCCCGGGGGGACCGTGTCCGGCCCCAGCATGTTCGCGCTTGCGGACGTTGCAATATATCTGGCGGTGTTGGCGATGATCGGCCCCAAGGCGCTGGCCGTCACGACGAACTGCTCGATCGATTTCATGCGCAAACCGGCTTCTGGTGCCGACCTTCTGGCGCATGCGACCATTCACAAGCTGGGTAAGGTGCTCGCTGTGGGCGACGTGCTGATCTATTCCGAAGGCGACGACCGCCCCGTCGCCCGCGCCAGTTTGACATACTCGATCCCGCCGGAACGGGGTTGACCCGGGCAGGGGAAAGGCGCACGACATTAGAGAATTACAATATGTCGCGCGAGGATTATATCGCCCATGTCTGACACGACCCAAGCCCCCGAGCCGAACGCCGCCGAGTTCAGCCGCTTAGCGCATTTTCCGGTCACCTTCTTTGCCATCGTGATGGGGCTGATGGGCCTGACCTTGGCGCTGCATGCTGGTGCCCCTGCGATGCCGATCCTAGAGCCTGCATCTTCGCTGATGCTGCTGATCGGGGCTGCGGTGATGATCGTGATTGCCCTGATCTATGTCGCCAAGGCGCTGCGCCATCCCGCTGCCGTGGCCGAGGAATGGCATCATCCGGTGAAGCTGGCCTTCTTCCCAACGATCTCGATCTCATTGCTGCTGCTGGCGACGGCCGTGTTTCCGTATAACACCGCGCTGGCCGAGTATGTGTGGCTGGCCGGGGTTGCCGGGCAGGGGGTGCTGACCATCGCGGTAATCTCGGGCTGGATCAGCCATCGGTCCTTTCAGGTGGGCCATCTGACGCCCGCATGGTTCATTCCCGCGGTGGGCAATGTGATTGTACCCGTTCTGGGCGCCCGTATGGGGTACATCGAGACATCGTGGCTGTTCTTCTCGGGCGGCATGATCTTCTGGATTGTATTGCTCACGCTGGTGATGAACCGCCTAATCTTCCACGATCCCATCGTCGCGCGGCTGTTTCCCACCATGGTGATCCTGATCGCGCCACCCGCTGTCGCGTTTCTGGCCTATGTCAGCATGACCGGAGACGTGGATGGGATCGCGCGCTTTCTGATTTATGCGGGGTATATCTTTGCAGCCCTTGTGATCGCGCAGGTGCCGCGTTTGGCCAAGCTGCCTTTCGCGCTCAGCTGGTGGGCGCTGAGCTTCCCCATCGCCGCCCTATCGATCGCCTCTTTCCGTTTTGCGCAGTTGGATGGTTCGCGCACGCATCACAACATCGGTTTTATCCTGTTAATTGTGTTGGTTCTGGTGGTCGCTGGTCTGATCTGGCGGACCGGGAAAGCAATTTTGCGCGGCGAAATTTGCGTTCCGGAATAAAAAAATGGCCGGGGAAAGCCCCGGCCCAGGAAAAGGTTTCGGTTCAGCGTCACCCGCGCCAGAAGGGCTTTTCCGCCTCGATTTGCGCTTGGGTCTTGGTGATGCCGATATCTTTGTAGAGGTGGTCTGGAAGATCCCTCAGTGCACATCGCGTGCTGCGAAACATGCGCCATTTGGTGACGGTCACGGCGACAACCAGCGCGACTTCTGCCAGGGCGGGCAGCGGGCGGTTCGTGTCAAGAAAGGCGAGCCGGTCATGCCGGTACGTGTTTCCGTGTTCCATCTTAAACTCCAAGAATTGTATTGATACAATATGGCGTGTATGCCATGATGTACTGATGCAAAGCGAATCCATGCCACACAATTGGAATATTGTTATGGGTACAATTTTCTCGGAACAGCTTATGGACGGGCAGGGGCCTAAGTACCGCCGGTTGGTGGATGGACTGGTGGCTGCTATCAAATCCGGCGATCTGCCCGAGGGCGAGAAACTGCCGCCCGTGCGCGAGCTGGCATGGGATTTGAAAATCACTCCGGGGACGGTGGCACGGGCCTATTCCATTCTGGGCGAAGAGGGCTGGGTCTCGGCCGAGGTCGGGCGCGGTACATTTGTGCGCCCAGAAGGTGCGCGCCCCAAGGCGAAGCCAGCCCCAAGCGATGGCTATATGAAGCATCAGGCGCATGCGCTGCACAGTGAGCCTGAGACGGATTTCCTGTTCGCCCCGCGCCTACCGGATGTCGGGCAGGTCGACATTATTCGCGATGCCATTCGCGCGGCAGCGGATCTGCCAGACACGTTGCTGTTGCGGTATCCATTCCATGGGTCGCAAAGCTATTTGCGCGAGGCGTTGCTGGCGCACATCCCTGAACAGGAAAGAAGCGGGATCGGCGCGGATGACATTGTGGTCACCAACGGGGGGCAGAACGCGATCATGCTGTCTATGCAGACCCTGCTGGCGGAAGGGCCGCGGGTGGTGATGGTCGAGGAGCATTCCTATCCTGGTCTGCGTCGCGCGGTCGAGTTGCTCGGCGCCAAGGTTGTGGCTGTCCCAATGGATGACGAAGGCGTTGATCCGCAGGCGTTGGAGCATGTGGCGCGTAGCAGCGGGGCCAGTCTGTTCTTCACCATGCCGGAAGCCCACAACCCAACCTGCCGCGTCACCAGCGAGGAGCGCCGCCATGAGGTCGTGCAGATCGCGCGTAAACACGGGTTCCATGTCGTGCAGGACGATTGCTATCGCCTTGGCCCAGCACAGGCGCCCAGCTATCGCACACTGTTGCCCGAGCAATCCTGGTTCATTTCGTCCTTCTCGAAAACGATTTCTCCGGCGCTACGGGCGGGCTATGTGGTGACGCCCGCGAACTGGTCGGGGAAACTGCGCCGTGTTGTGGATGTCAACTATTTCGGCATTTCGTCGCCCACCGCCGAGATCCTCTATCAAGTACTCGCACATCCGCAGCTGCCAAAGGCGATTGAGGACATGCGCCGTCGGAATCGAGAGTACATAGAGATCGCGGTCAACATGCTGGGGCGGTTTGATCTTGGCTGGAGCCACGACGTGCCGTTCTTCTGGCTCAAGTTGCCTTTGGGCTGGCGGGTGTCGAGTTTCTGTCAGGTCGCAGAAACGAAAGGCATTCGCGTGCGTCCCGGTGATGATTTCGCGTTGCGGGGCGGGCCATCGCCTCAGGCCGTGCGCATTTCGGTCAATGGACAAATGCCGCTTGAACGGTTTAGGCGCGTACTGACAGAATTAGTCACGCTTTTGGACAATCCAACCGATACTTTAAGTGTCTGAGGGGTGAAAATAAGTGGGGTAAAATAATACCATATTTGTAAGCTGTTGTTTTACATAATAAAACGCATGAAAACTGCGCTTGACCCGCTCTGCAAAATCACTAAAACCACCCCATCCGAAACCCAATCAGGGCTGAACACATGAAAACGTTCTCTGCAACGCCTGCAGATATCGACAAGAAATGGATCCTGATCGACGCCGAAGGCGTTGTTCTGGGCCGTCTTGCGTCGATCATCGCAATGCGTCTTCGTGGCAAGCACAAAGCCACCTTCACCCCGCACATGGACATGGGCGACAACGTCATTGTCATCAACGCGGACAAAGTACAAATGACCGGCAAGAAGCGCACCGACAAAGTGCACTACTGGCACACCGGCTACCCGGGCGGCATCAAGTCGCGCACCGCGGGTCAGATCCTCGAGGGTGCACACCCCGAGCGTCTGGTGACCAAAGCCGTACAGCGCATGCTGCCCGGCGGCAAACTGAGCCGTCAGCAGATGACCAACCTGCGCGTATACGCCGGCGCCGAGCACCCCCACGAGGCCCAGAGCCCCGAAGTGCTGGACGTCAAGTCGATGAACCCCAAAAACACACGTGAGGGCTGATCATGGCTGAAGAGATCAAATCGCTGGACGAGCTGAACGCCGTCGCAGAAGGCACCGAAGCCGTTGTTGAGGTTGCCGCCCCCCGTGAGCCCGTCCGTGACGAGCTGGGTCGTTCCTATGCCACCGGCAAGCGTAAAGACGCTGTTGCCCGCGTGTGGATCAAGCCGGGCTCCGGCAAGGTCACCGTAAACGGTAAAGAAATGGACAAATACTTCGCACGCCCCGTGCTGCAGCTGATCGTACGTCAGCCGGCTCAGGTTGCTGGTGTTGAAGGCGAATTCGACGTGGTTGCCACCGTTAAAGGCGGCGGTCTGTCGGGCCAAGCTGGTGCGGTTAAGCACGGGATTTCGAAAGCTCTGCAGCTTTACGAACCCTCGCTGCGCGGCGCTCTGAAAGCTGCTGGCTTCCTGACCCGTGACTCGCGTGTCGTTGAACGTAAGAAGTTCGGCCGCCGCAAAGCACGTCGTTCGTTCCAGTTCTCGAAGCGTTAATCGCCGAGATACAGAATTTGGGAAGGGCTGCCGGTTCGGCGGCCCTTTTCTTTTGCGTGGGTGCGATTTGCATCTGTTTGATGTTGCGGGGGGCAGGGCGATGGCCTATATCCCGGCCCTAGGCACCCGTAGCTCAGCTGGATAGAGCGCTGCCCTCCGAAGGCAGAGGCCAGAGGTTCGAATCCTCTCGGGTGCGCCATTTCCCTAATTAAATCTGAAACTTCGTCCTGTGGGCTGGCTTAGCTGTCTTGATACCGCTCCACGAAGTTCCACAAAATCTGCGCAGGCGCGTGGACGTCGGCGGCGTGGACCATGTCGACCAGTGCCTCGGCTTCCTCTGGCGGGAAATAGCCGTGGTGTTTGTAGATGCCGATCCGGGTTTCGAACCCGTGCGCGTCGGCTTCGGGGTGGAACTGGGTGGCATAGACGTTCTGGCCGAAGCGGATCATTTGGAACGGGCAGGGGGCGGAGGTGACCAATTGCACACAGCCTTCGGGCAGGCGTTGCATGGCTTCTTTGTGGCCCACGAAGGCTTCGAACGCGTCGGGAATGCCGGCCAGCAGCGGGTCTGCGCGTCCGTCGTCGGTCAGGCGGCAGGGGCTGGCGCTGACGGGTTCTCCGTACTGCTCTTTCGAGATCGCGCCGGGTTCAAGGTGATGACCGAGAATACCAATGCCATAGCAGCAGCCCAGAAACGGGATGTCGCGTACAGTGATCTGCGGCATCAGTGACAGGCACTCGGCCTCAATCTTGGCCTCGACCTCTGATTTCTTCTCGGGTGCATCGGACACGCAGCCGGGCCCGCCCCCAACGATCACACCCGCATAGTCGGACAGGTTCAGATCGGCGGGGATGTTCTCTTGATCCAGTCGGATGCGGTGTACCTGATCTTCGGTCAGACCGCCTTTCGACAGAAACGCTTGAAATTCATCATCCGAGGCATCGGTTTCGGGGCGCAGTTGCAGGATCAGGAAAGGTTTCATGGGAGCCTCGTCAGTCGTTCAGGGCTTGATGCCAAACAACCTACCGCGCCACAACAAAAAAGCGCCCGAGGGCGCTTTTGGATCTATCTTATAGGCAGTGGGATCAGCGGCCCCAGGTGCGGATCACGCCACAATCCATATGCACGAAGTTCGAGCCAGAGTATTTGCCAACGCCGCCGCCGTTACAGGCGACAGCCGCTTTGAACATCTGGTTCACCGAACGGGTCTTCAGACGCAGGTCGGCTGCCTGACCCTTCATGTGAAGCGAGTTCTTGGCCACCCCGCGCGAGCGCGAGCGCAGCATCGCGTTGGTCTTGGGCGAGCGATAGCCCGACAGCATGGTGTAGGGTTCACGCACATCCATCAACCCGTGGGCGGCGGCCATGATGTCGATGGTGCGGGTGTCGATCTTGATCGAGGTGTCCGTCCGCCAGTCGCGCATGAAATGGTTGATCTCTTTCAAGGCATCTTTGATGTATTTGCCTTCAACCCAGTAGATCATGTTGATGGTTTCGCCGGTGCGGCCCGAATACATGGCCAGACGGCGCACATCGCCCCCACCGCGCAAAAAGCCCGCCGCGTTCGCATACATGGGTGCTGCCGTCACAGCCGTTGCTGCAAAAGCCCCAAGTAGCCCGCGCCGAGTGATGCCCGATTTCAAGCCGTTCGAAGTCCCGTAGGTCATTGTCGTAGCGTGTCCCGTCGCTTGCCTGTCACCATACCCGCCTGACTCTGCGGTCAAATCGGGGTGGTGTGTTTGCCTATTCCCCAGACGTGTCTTCTTATGACACAACTCGAATCGTGCGCCAAGTAGAGTTTTCAGTCCCTTAACGGGTTCAAGAAAAATCGGCGGGAATTTGCTGAAAATCGTGAAACTGGGGTTAACCGTGGCACGTGTGCTGCACTCGGACTGGTTGAGGTAAGGTATTCCGGAAACAGTTTAGATGCTTTTCGCAAAACCTGCCTTGGTTTTCGGGATTGTGAATAGACAGCCTTAACCAGATGTTGGAATACTGAACATCAGTACGATCTTATTCATTTCGGACATGACATGACGAAAAATTTGCCTGCGCGTGCACCCTTTGTAAGCTTTGCTTTTGCAGCCATTGGGGCCGCTGTTCTGAGTTTCTCTTCCCCGGCGCCCGTCGCGGCGCAAAGCTCGGTCTCTGCCTTTGCGCAGTCGGTGGCCGAGGCTGCCGCCCGCGAGGGCGAAGTTGCCGCGTTCTATCGGGCAAACGCCTATCAGCCGATCTGGACCGGGACATCCGCAGAAGATATGGCCCGTCGCAAGGCTTTGTTTATGGCCCTGTCCAAAGCGCCGGATCACGGGCTTCCCGCGGTCGATCTGGAGGATCTGAAAGCGCGCATGGCGAATGTCACGTCGGTGCGTCAGCTGGGGGCGCTTGAGGTCGAGCTATCCACGCTGTTGGTGGACTATGCGCAGGGTGTGAACACGGGCGTTTTGACGCCGTCCAAAATCGACAGTGGTATCGTGCGCAAGGTTGATCGCAAAGACGGTACAGATATTCTGGCAACCTTTGCCGTGTCCTCGCCTGCCGAGTATCTGAAATCCTTGCCGCCCCGACATGCCGAGTATGGCCGTCTGATGCGCGAAAAACTGCGTCTGGAAGAGACCATTCAACACGGTGGCTGGGGTAAGACCGTTTCAGCGCAGAAACTTAAGCCCGGACAGTCGGGGGACGCCGTCATTGCGCTGCGTAACCGTCTGGTCCGTATGGGATATCTGAACCGCTCGGCCAGCCGCACCTATGATGCGTCGATCCAAAAGGCCGTGCAGCAATTTCAAGCCGATCATGGCCTGACCGATGATGGCGTGGCCGGGAAAGGCACCATTTCCGAGATCAACGTCTCGCCCGAAAAACGTCTGGCCGCGGTGCTGGTGGCGATGGAGCGCGAGCGCTGGACAAACTTCGAACGTGGCGCACGTCATGTTTGGGTCAACCTGACTGATTTTACTGCGAAAATTGTGGACAACGGTGCGGTGACCTTCCGGACCCGCTCGGTCATTGGCAAGAATGTCTCGGATCAGCGCAGCCCCGAATTCTCGGATGTGATGGAACACATGGTGATTAATCCCACCTGGAATGTGCCGCGGTCTATTGCGACCAAAGAATATCTGCCGATGCTGAAGAAGAACCCCAACGCGGTCAGCCATCTGAAGCTGATCGACAGCCGGGGGCGTGTGGTAAAACGTGATGCGGTGGATTTCACCCAATTCACGGCACGCAGCTTCCCCTTTGCGATCAAGCAGGCGCCGTCCTCGCGCAATGCGCTGGGGTTGGTGAAATTCATGTTCCCGAACAAACACAACATCTATCTTCATGATACGCCGTCAAAAAGCCTCTTTGCCCGCGAAGTGCGTGCGTTTAGCCACGGCTGTATCCGCCTGAGCGATCCGTTTGATTTCGCCTATGCGCTTTTGGCCAAGCAAAGCAGCAATCCTAAAGCGACCTTCCACAAGGCGCTCGATACGCGTCGCGAGACCCAGATTGATCTGGAACAGCATGTGCCGGTGCATATCGTCTATCGTACCGCTGTGGCGCCGGCGAAGGGCCGTGTGAACTATCGTCGCGACATTTATGGGCGGGATGCGAAAGTTTGGGCCGCTTTGCAGAATGCCGGGGTAGCACTTCCGGCCGTGGATGGTTAAATCCTTTAGTGCGGTGTTCGGGCGCAAAGATCCGACACCATTAAAGGAGCGTTGAATGACTTTCACCCTGTCCGAGATTGCCGCCGCATTGGGGGCCGACTTCCACGGCGATGGCAGCATTGCCCTGTCAGGCGCAGCCGAGCCTCAGGATGCCCGCGCGGATCAACTGGCGCTGGCGATGGACCCGAAATACGCCGATGGCATTGCAAAGGGTCAGGCCCGCGCGGCGTTGCTGTGGGAAGGCGCTGATTGGAAGGCGCTTGGTCTGGACGGTGCGATTTGCATGGCGCGCGGCAAGACCGCGATGCCGCTTCTGACCCGCGCCTTGGATCCGGGTCTGGGCATTGCCCCGGGTATCCACCCCAGCGCCGTCGTCGATGATAGCGCCGAGATTGGAGAAGGCGCGTGCATCGGACCTTTGGCTGTGATTGGGGCGGATGTGAAAATCGGAGCAAATGCGCAGATCGGCGCCCATGCCTCGATCGGCTATGGCACAGTGATCGGGGATGATCTGACCCTGCATCCGGGCGCGCGCATTGCGCATCTCTGCACCATTGGGAACCGCTATACCGGGCAGTCGAATTCGGTGGTGGGCGGAGACGGTTTCTCGTTCGTCACATTGGACAAGGAAAGCGCCGTAGAAAGCCTGCGCGGTGGCATGGCCGAAGGTGAATCCGCCGGTGCCGTTGAAGGCAGCGCGCATTGGGCGCGGGTCCATTCGCTGGGCGGGGTCGAGATCGGCGACGATGTGGAACTGGGCGCAAGCTCGACCATCGACCGCGGAACGATCCGGGCGACGCGCATTGGACGCGGCACCAAGATCGATTGTCAGGTACAGGTCGGCCATAACGCCGAAGTGGGCGAAGACGTGATGATGTGCGGCAATGTGGGCGTGTCGGGCTCGGCCAAGATCGGCAACCGCGTTGTGCTGGGCGGCAAGGTCGGCGTCAGCGACAACATCTTCATCGGGGATGACGTCATCGCCGGTGGCGGCACCAACATCTATACCAACGTCCCTGCGGGCCGCGCGGTGCTGGGCAGCCCCGCCGTGAAGATTGAGACGGAAATGGCGATCCGCCGCGAACTGCGCCGCCTGCCGCGTCTCGCCGAGACGCTACGTGAGCTTCAAAAAACAGTTACAAAACTGGTGGACAAGGGCTAGAAATTCGCCAACGCGAAAGGGAACCATATGTCTGAAACCATTCAGGACCGCGTCATTGCCATCATCGCCGAGCAAGCCGTTCTCGAGCCGGGTGATGTCAGCCTAGATCAAACCTTGGAAGATTTGGGCATCGACAGTCTGGGTCTTGTCGAAAGCATCTTCGCCATCGAAGAGGCCTTCGACATCTCTGTACCGTTCAACGCCAACGACCCATCGGCAAGCGACTTTGATATTTCATCCGTCGCGGCCATCATACGCGCGGTCGAAGGCTTGGTTGCGGATCAAGCCGCCTAAGCCATGAAACGTATTGTCATCACCGGCCAAGGCACGATCAACGCGCTTGGTCGCAATGTGCCTGAGACGCTGGAAGCCATGCGCGAAGGGCGCTGTGGGATCTCTAACCTCGAGTTTCAGGATGTTGAGCGCCTGTCGATCCGCATCGGTGCACAGGTCAAAGGCTATGAGCCGGAAGAGACGTTCAACCGCCAGCAGATCGCGCTTTACGACCGGTTTACCCAGTTCACCCTGATCGCCGCACGTGAAGCGATTGGCCAGTCGGGTCTGACTTTTTCGGGCGAGCTGGCGGCGCGTTCTGGCGTGGTGCTGGGCACGTCCGGCGGTGGGATGAACACGCTGGATGAAAACTATCGCTCGGTCTATGAGGATGGCAAAAACCGGGTGCACCCGTTTGTCGTGCCGAAGCTGATGAACAACGCGGCCGCCAGCCATGTGTCGATGGAATGGAACCTGAAGGGGCCAAGTTTCACCGTGGCGACGGCCTGTGCCAGCTCGAACCATGCGATGGGGCAGGCGATGCAGATGATCCGGACTGGCATGGCGGATGTCATGATCACCGGCGGGTCCGAGGCGATGTTGTGCTTTGGCGGGATCAAAGCGTGGGAAGGCCTGCGGGTCATGTCGAAGGACGCCTGCCGTCCGTTCTCGGCCAATCGCAATGGGATGGTGCAGGGCGAGGGCTCGGCAGTATTTGTGTTCGAGGAGTACGAGCACGCAAAGGCACGCGGGGCCGAGATCTTGGCCGAGGTGGTCGGCTTTGCCATGACCTCGGACGCGGCGGATATCGTGATGCCATCGAAACAGGGCGCGTCGCGGGCGATTGCCGGTGCGATGCGGGATGCACGCCTGAACCCGGAAGATGTGTGCTATATCAACGCGCACGGCACCGGCACGGCGGCCAATGACAAAACCGAATGCGCAGCAGTGGCCGATGCGTTCGGGCACCACGCGGATGAACTGATGATCTCGTCCACGAAATCCATGCATGGGCATTTGATCGGCGGCACCGGTGCGGTCGAGCTTTTGGCCTGTGTCATGGCGCTGCGCGATGGCGTAATTGCGCCCACGATTGGCTATGAAGAGCCTGATCCGGAATGCGCGCTGGATGTGGTGCCGAACGTGGCGCGCGACGTGAAGGTTGGCGCGGTTCTGTCCAACGCGTTTGCCTTTGGCGGTCTGAACGCTGTTCTGGCCCTGCGGGCGCATTGAGCTCCGTCTGAATAAGGCAGTCCAAACAAAAACGCCGCCCATCGCAGGCGGCGTTTTGCTGTTTTGATCGAAGTGCTTACTGTGCGGCAGGTGCCGGACGCGGCGTCGGAGCCGTCAGCTCGTCATAGGATGCTGTGAAGCCCGTTAGGGACATGGTCAGGTTCACGCGCTGATCAGGTGCAGCTGCCGGAACGATCGACACCATCGCATTTGCGCCCGCTTTGAAACCTGCAACCTCGTCTGCCGTGAAGCCGATATTGGCAACGCAGCCCAATTGGGTGCAGAAGCGGAAAGGGTAACGACGTCCCTGCGATCCATCGACCGAAATGGTCAATTGTTGCGTCAGCAGCGTCTCCAGCGGCACGACCACAGTGGCGCCAGCCACGGCCTGACCACCTTCGGGCAGTTTGCCCAACGAGATCTCGGCCACGGCGTTTCCTGTGTTGTCTTTCAGAAGCTGATACATCTGACAGGGATCGTCACCCTGGCCTTCCGGCAGCGTGATACATTTGCGCTCCCAGTCACCGGTTACCTTCTCAACATAGGTCTGGCCGGGCTGGCGGGTGGAATCAACGGGTTCGCCCAGATCAACTGCGGGTTGGGCCGCCGGGGCCTCTTCCGCGGAGGTTTCCGAATTCTCCTGTGCCATCGCAGCAGTGCCAATCGACAGGGCCGCCACCAGCGAAAGGGATTTGATCAGCTCGATATTCATGATCGTTCCTTGTCTCGAAATCAAATTTTGTTGGGGATGGAATAGCATGACGCCTCTGGGGTGTCAGGTGGAAATACTGTCGAATGTCGGGAAATCAGGGGCAAGAACCTAAGGCGGCGGTGGATCGCCGATCATCGCGTTTCTAACGCTACCTGACCGGCAAGAAAACGCCTTTGCTGTGCCCAAAAAGAAAGGGACCCGCTGACGCGGATCCCTTTCGAATTTCTCTCCCTGCCGGACTGACCGGCTTATGGGGGCGACGCTATGTCACTTGCATTGAGCGGTCAAGCTAGAAAGTGACGTGTAATCGACATAATCGGAACTTTTTGCGCCATCGGTCTAATCCGCGTGTGTTCTCGTGCAAGGTATTGAACACGAAAAAAAAACCGCGCCCGAAGGCGCGGCAGTCTGACAGGGAGGAAGTCTTCCCAGACCAGATGGTCGATGGGAATGAATACAGTATGGCCTATGTTGGTTAATTTAGTATTGTCTCAGACAAGATTGTTTTGAAGCCCAGGAGGCAGGCACGTGGACGGTACGATTTTCATTGGTGGTGGCGGCGAAAACTATATCGACAAGCAGGGGCTCTTGCTGAAATACGCCAACCGTCACGGGCTGGTCGCGGGCGCGACGGGCACTGGGAAAACCGTGACGCTTCAAATCATGGCCGAAAGCTTTGCCGCCCAAGGCGTGCCAGTGTTCCTGTCGGATGTGAAAGGAGACCTTTCGGGCTTGGCCAAGGCAGGCAGCGAGGGGTTCAAACTGCACGAGGCCTTTACCTCGCGCGCCGAGAAGATCGGATTTGACGACTATTCCTACGACGCGTTTCCGGTCACGTTCTGGGATCTCTACGGCGATCAGGGCCACCCGATCCGAACCACCGTGTCCGAGATGGGACCGCTTCTGTTGTCCCGCCTGTTGGAGCTGACCGATGCACAGGAAGGTGTCTTGAACATCGCCTTCCGCGTGGCCGATGAACAGGGGCTGGGGCTTCTGGACTTGAAAGACCTTCAGGCGCTTCTGGTCTGGGTGGGCGAGAACGCCAAGGACCTGTCGCTGCGTTATGGCAACGTCTCGACCGCCTCAATCGGTGCCATCCAGCGCGCGCTTCTGGTGCTGGAAAACCAAGGCGGCCATAAGCTTTTCGGTGAACCCGCGTTACAGCTGTCGGACATCATGCGCACCGACACGGATGGGCGCGGGCGAATCTCGATCTTGGCCTCTGATAAGCTGATGGGCGCGCCGCGCCTCTATGCAACCTTCCTTCTGTGGCTGTTGTCGGAACTTTTCGAAGAACTGCCCGAGGTCGGCGATCCCGACAAACCCAAGCTGGTCTTCTTCTTCGACGAAGCACATCTCTTGTTCGATGACGCGCCCAAAGCGCTGGTCGACAAGGTCGAACAGGTCGCGCGCCTGATCCGCTCGAAAGGTGTCGGCGTTTACTTCGTGACGCAAAACCCGGCAGACGTGCCCGAGGACATCCTCGGCCAGCTCGGCAACCGCATCCAGCACGCCCTGCGCGCCTTCACGGCCAAGGACCGCCGCGCCCTGAAACAAGCAGCCGAAACCTATCGCGACAACCCGCGCTTTTCGACCGAAGACGCCATCCGCGAGGTCGGGGTGGGCGAGGCCGTGACCTCGTTCCTGGAAGCAAAGGGCGCACCGGGCGTGGTCGAACGCACGCTGATCCGTCCACCGTCGTCCCAGCTGGGCCCCATTGAACCCGGCGAGCGCAAGGCATTGATCGACGCCTCGCCGATTGCTGGGAAATACGAGACGCTTCAGGATCGCGAAAGCGCCTATGAAGTACTGACCAAACGCGCCACAGATGCCGCGAAAGAAGCAGAAGAGGCCGAGCGCGGTGAAGAAGAAGCCGAAAGTGCGGCGGAACGGGAATACCGCGCGGGCCGCCGCTACTCCGGCAGCAAAGTGGGGCGGTCTACGTCGCGTAGAAAGTCTTCCGGCGGGTTCGGCAAAGCCGTAACGGATGTGGTGATCAAAGAGCTGAAAGGCACCACGGGCAAACGCATCGTGCGCGGCATTCTGGGATCCCTGTTCAAAGGGCGCTAAACGGGCCCTCTTCCTCTTGCCTCAAATACCTTGGGGGTGAGCGCCACAGGCGCGAGGGGGCAACGCCCCCAATGCGCTGTACGCTTACAGCGGACGAATGCGTAGCTGCTCGATCCGGTTGCCGTCGCGCTTCACCACTTCAAACCGGAAACCGTGGAAGCTGAACACCTGACCTTCGTTGGGGATCATCTGCGCTTCGTGAATGACCAGTCCCGCAATGGTGTTGGCTTCTTCATCCGGCAGTTGCCAGTCTTTGGCGCGGTTCAGATCGCGGATGGTCACGCTGCCCTCGACCATGAAGCTGCCATCGCTTTGCGACTTGATTTCATGCTCGGTCTGGACATCGAACTCGTCGGTAATTTCCCCCACGATCTCTTCCAAAATGTCTTCCAGCGTGATCAGACCTTCAAGCGAGCCATATTCGTCCACCACCAGCGCAAAATGGGTGTGGCGCTTCAGAAATTCGCGCATCTGGTCATCCAGCGTGGTGGTTTCGGGGATGAAATACGGCTCCATCGCCACCTGAAGAACGTCGAACTCCTCGATCAGTTTGCCTTCGCGCTGGAAGGCATACATCGCGCGGGAGAGGTCTTTGGCGTGGATGACACCAATGATGTTCTCGGGCTCATCGCGATAGATTGGCAGACGAGTGTGACGCGACTCAAGAATTTGCTCCAGCACCTCGACGGCAGGGGCATCGGCATCGATCATCTCGATCTGGCTACGGTGGAGCATGATTTCTTCGACCGCGCGGTCGCCAAGGTCCAACGCGCCCAACAGACGGTCACGGTCTTCCTTTTCCACCGTGCCCTCCGAATGGCCCAGTGCAATGGCGCCCATGATCTCCTCGCGCACGGCAAGGATGTGGCTGTCTGGGTCGGTTTCCACGCCAAATAGGCGAAGCACGCCGCGGGTGATCACGCGCACGGCGGACACAATGGGCGCGAACACGAGGATGATCAGCGCAATCGGCCCCGACGCGCGCGAGGCCGCCATTTCAGGCCGGGTGATGGCATAGGTTTTTGGCAGCACCTCGGCAAAGATCAGCACCAGCAAGGTCATGACGAGGGTGGCCAGCGCCACACCACTATCGCCAAACAGGCGGGTGAACAGCGCGGTCGCCAGCGATGTCGCCAAAATGTTCACAAGGTTATTGCCCAGCAGGACTGAACCGATCAGGCGCTCATTGTCCTCGGTGATGTTCAGCGCGCGATTTGCGCCCCGGTCGCCCTTGTCGGCACGCGAGCGCAGTTTCCCGCGCGACGCCGCCGTCAGCGCCGTTTCCGAGCCCGAGAAGAAGGCAGACAACACCAAAAGCCCCGCAATCGCTGCGCAACTGATCCAAAATCCGGTGTCTAAACCCACGTCCATCGAAAACTCCATTGTTCTTCACAATCTTATGGGCACTTGACGCAAAGCTTTCAAGAGAGCGCCCGGGCGAAGGGCGCAAAAGGAAAAGGCGAAAGCTTGCGCCTTCGCCTTTCCCGGAGCCGTGAGTGGGCAGATTTACGAGGTGATGTCGTAAGCACGCTCGCCGTGGGCCGACAGGTCCAGACCGTTGACTTCGCTTTCCAGATCAACGCGCAGCGGCGTGATGGCGGCGGTCAGCTTGATCAGGACGTAGGTTACGACGAAGGTGAAGACACCAACGATGATCAACGCACCGAACTGAGCGACAAAGCTGCCCTGGCCGAAGACCGCGATCATAATCGTGCCAAAGATGCCGCCGACGCCATGGACTGCGAACACGTCCAGCGTATCATCGATGTTCAGCTTGTTGCGCACGACGTTGACCGCTTCTTGGCACAGGATACCGGCGACTGCGCCGATGATCAGAGCTGCAATCGGGCCAACAAAGCCAGAGGCCGGGGTGATCGAGGCCAGACCCGCGATGGTGCCGGTCACGATGCCCACAAGGCTGGCTTTGCCATATTTGATCTTTTCATACAGCGCCCAGCTCAGCGAAGCTGTGGCGGCCGAGATATGGGTCACGGTGATGGCCATCGCGGCCCCGCCGTCTGCGGCCAGTTGCGAGCCACCATTGAAGCCGAACCAGCCGACCCACAGCATGGCAGCGCCCACGAAGACCATCCACGGCGCGTGGGGCGGAGTGGTGCGGTGCTTGCGCGGGCCAAGAGCCACGGCAATCATCAAGGCTGCGATGCCTGCGGTCTCGTGCACCACGATGCCGCCTGCAAAGTCACGGGTGCCGATCTCGCCAAAGATGCCGCCATCCGCCAGTGCGCCGCCGCCCCAGATCCAATGCACGACCGGGGCGTAGCACAAGAGCATCCACAGAGACGAGAAGGTCAGGACAAAGCCAAAGCCCACGCGTTCCACATAGGCGCCGACGATCAGTGCCGGGGTGATGATCGCGAAGGTCATCTGGAAGGCAAAGAACAGAACCTCGGGCAGGGTGCCCGACAGGCTGTCAGCGGTGACACCCGACAGGAACGCCTTATCCAGCGATCCGAACCAGCCATGCGTGGCGTCGCCAAAGGCGATGGTATAGCCGAAGGCCAGCCACAGGATGCTCATCAAACAGGCGATGGCGTAAACGTGCATGAAAACACTCAGCACGTTGCGCGCCCGCACAAGGCCGCCATAGAACAGCGCCAGCCCTGGCAATGACATGAAAAGCACCAATGCGGTGGCTACGATGATCCAGGCGGTATCTGCGCCGTTCATATTCCCCTCCTTCGGGTTTGAAACCGTTTGAGTGGGGTGTGATGGAATTTCTGGCGTTAGGCACCCGGAACGCGCATTTTGAAGGAGAATGTGGGGCGGAAAACAAAGTCTGCTTAATAAATAGGCGTGATGCTTAGGGCATTGCACGCAGATTGCGCGTGATGCGAATGGATCAGCCGCGGTCAGATTTTAGTTTTGCCCCTTGTATAAGCAGTGCAATGGCGTGTTTTGCAGCAGCCTCGCGCACCTTGTCCCGCCCGATTGCTCCGAAGTCTTGCGTTTCGACTTGGGCCGTATCGCCATAGGCCAGCCCGAAACAGACGCGGCCCTCGGGCTTGTGGTCTGACCCGCCGGGGCCCGCGATCCCGGTGATTGAGACGGCAATATCGGCCTGTGACCGGGCCAATGCGCCAGAGGCCATTTCAGCGGCGACCTTCTCGGACACGGCCCCGAATGCTGTTAAGCTGTCAGAGGTAACACCCAGCATGTCCTGCTTGGCGGCGTTGGAATAGGTGATGAAGCCGCGATCGAACACGTCCGAGCTGCCCGGAACCTCGGTCAGCCATGCGCCGACCATGCCTCCGGTACAGCTCTCTGCCGTGGCGAGCTTCAAGCCATGCACACGGCAAAGGTCCAGAAGGGCGGCGGCATCGCTCATGCCATCAGCCCGTGCGCGGCGTAGGCCGTGACGATCACGACGATTGCGGCGGCGACACCGGCCCAGACGTCATCCATCATGACGCCCGTAGCATCTCCGCGCCGGTCAGCTTTGCCAATCGGGCCCCATTTGGTGATGTCAAACAGACGAAATGCCAAGAAGGCCACGATCCAACCGGGATAGAGCGCCAGAATGTCCGCGCCCATCATCCGCGCGCCGAAAGACACCGGGAACAGCGCGATCCACATGCCGACGACTTCGTCGATCACCACTTCCGAGGGGTCGTGGTCGGATTTTCCCGCGGTGTATGCCTCGGTCGCTTTCACGCCGATCAGATAGGCCAGAATGGTGGCGCCGGTCAGGGCGACGGGGCCGCCGATCTGGTGCAAAAGCCACGCGGCGGGCAGGGCGGCCAGGCTGCCCCAAGTGCCGGGGGCAGGGCGCAGAAGGCCGGAATAGAAGAAGGTGGCGATCAGCTTGGCGGTTGCAGGGCTCATGTCAGGCTCCGATCAGGGTTGCCGTGGCCATCGAGGCGATGCCTTCCGACCGTCCGGTAAAGCCCAGCCGTTCGCTGGTGGTGGCTTTCACGCTGATCCGGTCCACGGCCAATCCCATGATGTCAGACAGCGCTTCGCGCATGGCCAGCGCATGCGGACCAATCTTGGGTTGCTCGCAGATCAGCGTCACATCGACATTCGAGATCTGATAGCCGCGTTCCCCCGCCAGCGCGACCGCATGGCGCAGGAAGATGTCGCTGGCAGCCCCCTTCCACTGCGGGTCCGAGGGCGGGAAATGTTGGCCAATATCGCCATCCGCCAGCGCGCCATAGATGGCGTCCGTCAGCGCATGCATGCCCACATCGGCATCCGAATGGCCCTTCAGCTTGCGCTCATGCGGGATTGTGACGCCGCAGAGGATCACGTGATCCCCGTCCGTAAAGGCATGCACGTCGTAGCCACTGCCCACCCGAATATCCATCCGGCTCTCCTTGTTCTTGTCTTGGCGCTGCATCAGCAGACGCTCGGCCCGGGCGAAATCGCCGGGTGTGGTGATTTTCAAGTTCTGTTCGTCGCCGTCAACAATGGTGACGTCCAGCCCGGCAGCGCGGGCGACCTCGACATCATCAGCAGCACCGCCTGAATGCGCCGAATGCGCGGCCAGAATGTCAGCGAAGCGGAAGCCCTGAGGGGTCTGAGCGCGAAACAGCCCCGTGCGATCCTGCGTCCCCGTCACTTTCCCATCCGTCCCGCGCCACAGGGCATCGGTGACCTGAAGGGCAGGGGCCGCACCCGGCGCGTGGTCGAGCGCGGCGATCACATCATGGATCACTTGCTCCGAGACCAAAGGCCGTGCGACGTCATGGATCAGCACACGATCCGGAGCGTCTGATTGCAGCGCCTGAAGGCCGGCAAAGACGCTCGCATCCCGCGTCGCCCCACCATGCACCAAAGTGAGGCCCTCGATCGGATCAGCGAAGCCGTGATCATCGGGGTGAATCACCAGAATGATCTGCGAGATCTTGGGATGCGCCCGAAACGCGTGCACCGTATGGGCGGCCACGCTGCCCCCGGCAATCTGGCGCCATTGCTTCGGCACTTCGCCACCTGCACGCGTTCCGCGCCCGGCGGCCACGATGATGGCTGCTGTCGTCATACAAGTTGTTTAGGCTGTGCTTAGAGGAAGGACAACTCTGCAGTCTGCGCCTGAAAATCTGCCTAAAAAATGTGCAGAAAATAAATCCGATGCTCGAATACTCCGCGAAATATTGATATATTTCGGGCGGTCAGCCCTAACTATACGCAATGCACAAGGAATAAGCATGTCTCTTTCCGTCGGACCCCTTCAACTGGAAACGCCCGTGATTCTGGCCCCGATGGCTGGGATCACTGATTTGCCGTTTCGCAACCTCGTCTCGTCCTTCGGGGCGGGGCTTGTGGTGTCCGAAATGGTGGCCAGCCAAGAAATGGTGCAAGCCAAACCCGGTGTCCGTGAGCGGGCCGAACTGGGGTTCGGGTTGGACAAGACCTCGGTCCAGCTGGCGGCGCGGGATGTCTACTGGGCGGGCGAAGCAGCGCGTATGGTCGAACAGAACGGCGCGCGGCTGATTGACATCAATATGGGCTGCCCGGCCCGGAAGGTGGTCGGCGGCATGTCCGGATCGGCCTTGATGCGCGATCTGGACCATGCGCTCCGCCTGATCGAGGCGATTGTCAGCGCAGTCAGCATTCCCGTCACGCTAAAAACCCGGCTGGGGTGGGATGACAGCAGCCTGAACGCACCCGAGCTGGCACGATTGGCCGAGGGCGCGGGCATTCAGCTGATCACCATTCACGGGCGTACGCGCTGTCAGTTTTACAAGGGCACGGCCAACTGGGCTGCAATCCGCCCAGTGAAAGAGGCGGTGTCGATCCCCGTCATCGCGAACGGAGACATCGTCGACAGCGCCACCGCACGCCAAGCACTTGAGCAAAGCGGCGCGGACGGCGTGATGATCGGGCGCGGTTCGGGCGGACGGCCTTGGCTTTTGGCCCAAGTCGCCCATGACCTTTACGGCGCGCCAGCGCCCGCTATTCCCAGCGGAGACGCCTTGGCGCAGCTGGTCGCGGACCACTATCGCGCCAGTCTGGATTTCTATGGTCCTGATCTGGGCGCGCGTGTCATCCGTAAGCATTTGGGCTGGTACATGGATGACGCGGGCACCGCACCCGATTTGCGGCGACAGGTCCTGTCGTCGCGCGACCCAATGCAGGTCATTGATCTCATCCCACAAGCCCTTAGTCCCGAAAGGAAGGCCGCATGACCAATGATGATCACATCTGGTCTGTCCTACCCGTGCCGGGGCTGGAACTGGATAGTCAGGGGCTTGTGCTGCGCGTCAACGGCGCGGCTGAGAGCTTTCTGAACCTGTCCGAGCGGCGGCTGGTCGGCAGGCACCCCAATGTCACGCTCGGGTTTTCGCTGGATTTTGACGAACTTCTGAAACGTGTCCGTGAAAGCAGCAACGCGCTTTATGTGGATGGCGTAGATTTGCGCCTGTCGGATGGGTCTACCCGCGACGTGAACCTACGCATTGCCCCTCTGCCCGAAGAGGCTGGACCTTCTGCAGGCTACATCGTGATCCTGCAGCCGCGCGGTGGATCGGACACGCTGGGGCAGGTCCAAGACACGAAATCCGCCGCCCGTCAGGCCATCGGCATGGCCGAGATGCTGGCACACGAGATCAAGAACCCGCTGGCGGGGATCTCGGGCGCTGCGCAGCTTTTGTCGATGTCCTTGCCGCCGGAAGATCAGGAAATGACCGATCTGATCGTGGCCGAGACCCGGCGCGTCGTTGCGCTTTTGGATCAGGTTGAACGGTTCGGAGATTTGCGCCCGCCAGAGCGGCAGCCGACGAATATCCACGATCTGCTGGACCGTGCCTGGGCAACGGCGCAGTTGGGTTATGCCTCGGGGATGGAGGTGTCCAAGGTCTATGATCCGTCCCTGCCGGATGTGTTCGTAGATGCGGATCAGATCCAGCAGGTGTTTCTGAATCTAATCAAGAACGCATCAGAGGCTTCTGATAACGAAGGTAAAATCACGTTGAAAACCTTCTACGATAGCGGCCTACGTGTCCCCCTTCCGAATGGAGAGCAGGCGCATCTGCCCATTCAGGTCGAGGTCATTGATAATGGTCCGGGTCTTCCGCCGGACATAGCGGATAGCGTGTTTGATCCCTTCGTGTCTGGCCGTGAAAACGGGACCGGTCTGGGTCTGGCCTTGGTCTCAAAAATCATCACGGATCACGGCGCGCTGATCTCGGTCAATTCGGTGCCGGGACGCACAGCGTTTCGGATCAGCCTTCCCGTCGCAAAATCCCCGCAACCCGCAAGTAGCAAACCGTAAGGAGTCCTGAGATGGATGGAACAGTACTGGTGGCCGATGACGATCGCACGATCCGCACGGTTCTGACACAGGCACTGACCCGCGCGGGGTGCCGCGTGCATGCGACGGGCTCGATCCAGACCCTGATGAAATGGGTGGAAGAGGGGCGCGGAGACGTCGTGATCTCGGATGTGGTAATGCCGGATGGCAATGGGCTTGAAGCCTTACCGCGGATCTTGAAGCTGCGCCCGGATCTGCCGGTGATCGTGATCTCGGCGCAGAACACGATCATGACCGCCATTCAGGCGGCCGAGGCTGATGCCTTTGACTATCTACCCAAGCCCTTTGATCTGCCAGAGCTGATGAAGCGCACCGCGCGCGCATTGGAACGCAAACGCGTCCGTCCTGCTGAACCCGTCAGCCCGCCCCCACAGACCGGGCGCGACGTGGATGATCTGCCCTTGGTGGGGCACAGCCCGGCCATGCAAGAGCTGTATCGCCTTGTCGCGCGGGTTCTGAATGTGGACCTGCCCGTGCTGATCACTGGGGAAAGCGGAGTCGGAAAGTCACTGATTGCGCGCGCCTTGCACGACTTCTCGGATCGCGGGAGCGCGCCGTTTATCGTCGCCTCGCCCGATGATCTTAGCCATCCGGATGCTGTGAGCACGCTGCTGTCTCGGGCACGCGATGGGGTTATCTTGTTTGACGGCATTCAGGATTTGGACGACGTGGCACAAGGGCGTTTAGCGCGCGTTTTGGATGCGGTGACAGACAACAACACACGCGTTCTGTCGATCTCGCAAGGGGATTTGGGGCATGCCGCGTCCGACGGGCGCTTCCGCTCGGACCTGTATTATCGTCTGGCGGGGATCGTGATCCCAGTGCCGCCGCTGCGCGACCGGATCGAGGACATCGTTGGATTGGCCGAGCACTTCCTGAGCCGCGCGGCTCAGGACGGGCTGCCCAAACGCCATCTGCCGGAAGAAGCGGCCGCCATTCTGCGCGCTTATCCGTGGCCCGGAAATGTGCGCGAGCTTGAGAACCTGATCAGCCGTCTGGCCGTAACCGGGGTTGATGACAATATCTCGGCCTCGGAAGTCGAGGTTGCTTTGGGTGCCGCGGGCGGACATGCGGTCAGCGCCCCCTCGGGATCTGGCGTGGTTCGGCAGGAAATGGCCGATGGGCGTCTGGCCGATACGATCGCGCAACACCTGCAGCGATATTTCGATCTGCATGGCGGCGCGTTGCCTCCAACTGGCTTGTATCAACGCATTTTGCGGGAAATGGAGCTTCCTTTGATCGAAATCGCGTTGGACGCCACGGGTGGAAATCAGGCCAGATGTGCTGATCTTCTAGGCATCAACCGCAATACCTTGCGCAAAAAGATCACCGAGCTCGGAATCGAGGTGACACGCCGTCGCAAGTTGATGTAAAAGAGCAACATAGCGTGGCATTCGGGCACAAGATCCGAGTCACATTGGCGGCAACTGTCTGCAAGAGGCTGCGGACAGAGATTTTATGAGGGCGAGCACAGTGGCGCAGCGCGCGGTGCGGAAGTCGAATTACGAGCGTTACCTGTCGATGCGCCGTTGGCGCAAGTACAGCTCTTACGGCGCATTTGGAATGATCGTGTTCGGGCCGATTTTGGCCGTGACCACATTCTTGGCGCTTGGCCCCTTTGCGCAGGGCGCCGACAGCAACGCGCTTCGCCTGATCATCCTTGCGGACCTCATCTATGTTATTTTGGTCGCCGGGTTTGTGCTGGCCGGTGTCAGCCGCATGATCGTCGCGCGCCGCAAGGAAAGCGCCGGTTCTCGTTTGCACCTACGTCTGACTGGGGTGTTCGCGGTCATTGCGCTTAGCCCGACTATCCTTGTGGCCATTTTTGCAATGCTGACTTTGAATATGGGGCTTGAAGGCTGGTTTTCCGAGCGGGTGCGCACAGTGGTGGGCAATTCGCGGGCAGCGGCTGAGGCCTATAAAGAAGAAAGCCGCGACGGTCTGATCCAAGACGCGCGCGCCATCGAGGTGTTTTTAGAAGCACAGCGGCGATCACAGCTATTGCTGACGGATGGCGAGGTCGGGCAACTTCTACAGCAGGCACAAGAGCGTATTCAGCGCGGCCTGCGCGAGGCCTATGTGATCTCGGGCGATGGGACGATCCGGGTGCGCGGTACGCGGTCCTATCTGTTCGACTATGAACAACCTACGCCCGCACAATTTGCCAAAGCTGAAGACGGCGAGGCCGTGGTGATCGAAGATTGGGAGATCAACGAGTTTCGCGTGTTGATCCGCCTGAAGGGCTTCTCGGATCACTACATCCTTTTGACGCGCGACGTGAATGGCGAGATCCTGGATCTGGTGGACGAAACGCAAGAGGCCGCGCGCGTTTACAATCAACTTGAATCGCAACGTGGGCAACGTCTGTTCCAGTTTGGCCTGATTTATCTGGGCTTCGCCGCCATTCTGATCTTGGCCGCGATCTGGATGGGAATGTGGTTTGCCGAACGTCTGTCGCGCCCCGTGGGGCGTCTGGCCAGCGCAGCGCAACGCGTTGGGGCCGGGGATCTGGATGTGCGCGTCATCGAGGAAGAGGGCGACGACGAGATCTCGATGCTGGGGCGTTACTTCAACCAGATGACCAGCCGTCTGAAGGGGCAGCGCGATCGCTTGCTGGAAAACACCGACCAGATCGAGCGCAGGCGACGTCTGTTTGACAGTGTGCTCAGCTCGGTCACAGGGGGGGTGATTGGTCTGAATGCCGACGGGCAGGTGACGTTCCTGAACCGTGCTGCCGAGCTTTTGCTGGATGTGAGGGACGAGAATGACCAAGAGCACGAGTTGTCTTTGGTCGTTCCAGAGTTTCAGCCGCTTTTGGATGCCGTTGCGCAGGGCCAGCCCAGTGCCCAGCAAGAGATGCGCCTGACCCGCAATGGCAAACAAGAAAACCTGCTGGTGCGCATCGCCACGCGTAGGAATGACGAAGGCGGGCTTGAAGGCTACGTGATTGCCTTTGATGACGTGACAGATTTGGTGTCTGCCCAGCGGATGGCGGCCTGGGGCGATGTCGCCCGGCGGATCGCGCATGAGATTAAGAATCCGCTCACTCCGATCCAGCTGTCCGCCGAGCGGATCAAGCGGAAGTTCTCGAAGGTCGATGGCGTGGATGTGGATGCGTTGGAGCAATACACCGACGTGATTGTGCGCCAGACCAACGACCTGCGTCGGATCGTAGACGAGTTCTCGAAATTCGCGCGGATGCCCGAGCCTGAGCGGCGCGAAACGGACCTGACCAAGCTTCTGCGCGACATCCTTTTGTTGCAGGAAACTGGGCAGGAAGGCGTGCGCTTTACATCGCAGATCGTAGACCACCCCGTCCTGATCGAGATCGACCAGACTATGATTGGTCAGGCGTTGACAAACTTGATCAAGAACGCCGGGGAAGCCATTGAAAGCTTGTATGAAATTGATCGTCCAGAAGGGCATACGCCCGAGGTGCAGGTGACCATGGACGACGTGGATGGCGGGGTATGCATCACCGTCGCCGACAACGGGATCGGGCTGCCCGAAGACCGGGCCCGCCTGTTTGAACCCTATGTGACGACGCGCGAGAAAGGCACCGGTTTGGGCCTGCCGATCGTCAAGAAGATCATCGAAGAGCATGGCGGGCGTCTGACGTTGGAAGACGCGCCCGTCTTTGAGAGTGAACAAGAAAGAGGCGGCGCTCATTTTGGCGCCATGGCCCGCATCTTCCTGCCGTTAGGTAGCAAGGCCCGCGATGCCAAAGCCGCAACCACAGGAGAACCGACATGAGCGATATTCTGATTGTTGATGACGAACGGGACATCCGCGAACTGATTTCAGATATCCTTGAAGATGAAGGCTTTACGACCCGTTTGGCGGGCACCTCGGACGAGGCGATCGCACAGGTCAAGGCCGAGCTTCCGGCGCTGATGATCCTGGATATCTGGCTGAAAGACAGCGCGATGGACGGGATCGACATCTTGAAGATGGTCAAACGCGAGCATCCCGAGGTTCCGGTGGTGATCATTTCGGGCCACGGGAATATCGAAATCGCGGTCGCAGCGATCAAGCAGGGTGCCTATGATTTCATTGAAAAGCCCTTCAACATCGACCAGTTGATGGTTGTGATCACAAGAGCGATGGAGACAAGCCGCCTGCGTCGTGAGAACACTGAACTCAAGCGCCGCGATAGCCTCCCGTCCGAGATGGTTGGACAAAGTTCGGCGTTCAAGGCGTTGAAATCTAACCTTGAAAAGGTCACGAAGTCCAATGGTCGTGTGATGCTGACTGGTCCCGCCGGGGTTGGTAAAGAATTGGCCGCGCGCTTTATCCATGCGAATTCTGACCGGGCGTCCGCGCCTTTGGTTGTGGTGAATTCCGCCTCGATCGAGGCGGACCGCATGGAAGAGGTTCTGTTTGGCCGCGAAAGCGACGAACGCGGGATCGAACCGGGCTTGCTGGAAGAGGCCCATGGCGGGGTCATCTACTTCGACGAAGTCGCCGATATGCCCATTGGGACCCAATCAAAGATCCTGCGCGTGCTGGTGGACCAGCGGTTCCAGCGGGTTGGAGGGGCCGACAAGATCTCGGTCGATCTACGGGTGGTGTCGTCCACCAGCCGTGATCTTCAGGCTGAGATCGCTGCTGGAAACTTCCGGGAAGAGCTGTATCACCGGCTGAACGTTGTGCCGATTGCCGTGCCGCCTTTGGACGAGCGGCGTGAGGATATTCCCGAACTGGCGGCGCATTTCATCTCGATGTTCAATGCCGAGCAAGGCCTGCCGCTGCGCGAGTTGGCCGAGGATGCGCAGGCCATGCTGCAGACGATGCAGTGGCCCGGAAACGTGCGCCAGCTGAAGAATGTGGTCGAACGGGCGTTGATCTTGGGCGATGGAACTGACCCGATCACGGCATCCGAGCTTCCGGGGCAGGAAGCGGCTGCCGAAGAGGCCGCGGATCAGGCCGTTGTGGTCTCGGGTGCGCTAGCAATGATGCCCTTGCGGGAAGCGCGCGAGGCGTTCGAACGGGAATACCTGCTGACGCAGATCAACCGCTTCGGGGGCAACATCTCGCGCACTGCGAATTTCGTTGGCATGGAGCGGTCCGCATTGCATCGCAAACTGAAGTCTCTGGGCGTTGTGACCGGGTCGAAAGCCGGCGCGCGGATGGCCTATGTTGCTGGGGAAGAGGAAGAAGCCGCAGACGCGTGATCAAGCTGTAACCGCTTGGGCGCATGCACATTCCCTCGCGGCCGGGACCATTGACCCTGCCGCGCCCATCTGCCATCCCTTCGTCAGGACGATGCATGTCACATGCGGTCGAAGCGGCACCTGACACGATGCAGGACCGCGTTCTAAGGAGAGCCGGATGAAGGTTATCATTTGCGGTGCAGGGCAGGTGGGGTGGCAGATCGCCCGCCACCTTTCGGGCGAAAAGAACGACGTGACCGTTGTGGACAACAACCCCGAGCTGGTGGCGCGCGCGACCGATACGCTGGACGTGCAGGGGATTGCGGGTCACGCCTCGCACCCAGACGTGCTGGACCGCGCCAATGCGCGCGACGCGGATATGATCATCGCGGCGACCTATTCGGACGAGGTGAACATGGTCACCTGTCAGGTGGCGCATTCGGTCTTTTCCATCCCGCGCAAGATCGCGCGCATCCGGTCGCAAAGCTATTTGGACGCCATTTATGCCGACCTCTATCGTCGCGATCACCTGCCGATCGACGTGGTCATCAGCCCTGAACGTGAAGTGGCCGAGGCGGTTCTGAAGCGTATTCAGGCGCCCTCGGCCTTCGATATTGAAAGCTTCATGGGCGGCAAGGTTCAGCTGTTGGGGATTCAGCTGGGCGTCGACTGCCCGGTTCTGAACACGCCCCTGCGCCAGTTGACGGACTTGTTTTCCACCCTCAGCGCCATCGTGGTCGGCGTGCGTCGCGACAAAGGCCTGTTTGCACCCGAACCCGGCGACCAGCTGTTTGCGGGCGACCAGATCTATGTGTTCACAAAAACAGATGACGTGAATCGCACGCTTGAGGTCTTCGGCAAGTCGACCAAACGACAGGAGCGTGTGGTGATCCTTGGTGGCGGCAATGTGGGGCTTGCCGTTGCGCGCGAGCTTGAGACCCGCACCGACCGCATCCGCGCCAAAGTGATCGAGCTGAACCGAGATGTGGCAGAACGCGCGGCAGATACGCTGGAACGTACGGTGGTTTTGCATGGCGACGGGATGAATCGCGAGTTGATGAAAGAGGCGGGCGTTCCGCGTGCGGATGCCATTCTGGCGGTGACGGATGACGATAAGGTCAACCTTCTTTCCTCGGTCCGCGCCAAGGCCGAGGGCTGTGCGATGTCCATCGCTCTGGTCAATGACCCGACGCTTGTGGGGCTGATGGAGCCTCTGAACATCGACGCTTATATCAACCCGCGCACACAGACGGTCAGTTCGATCCTGCGGCACATCCGGCACGGGAAAGTGCGCGAGGTCTATTCGCTGGGCGATGCGGAAGCCGAGGTAATCGAGGCGCAGGTGCTGTCGACCTCGCCCATCGCAGGCAAGGCGATCCGTGATGTGGACTTTCCCGAGGGCGTCCTTGTGGGCGCTTTGATGAAGGGCGAGACCGTGGTCAAGCCCGCGGGCTCGGTCCGGATCGACGAGGGCGATGTGGTGACGTTGTTCTGCATGGCAGATGACGTGCCCGAGGTAGAGCGTCTGCTGCAGGTCTCGATCGACTTCTTCTAAGGCGCGCTCATGCTGACCCAGATCACCAAATTGCCGCTGCTTGTGATCCTGATGGGGATCAGTGTTCTGGCAATGCTGCTGCCCGCTGGTTTCGCGTGGACGGTCGAGGAGTACTATCAGGGGCGGGTGTTTCTGTATGGCGCATTGCTTTTTGGGTTCCTGACCTTCTTTCTTGGGATTGCGATGGCGGATCGGCCCAGATCCACAAGGCACCGGCGACATTTGATGGCGCTTTTAGGGCTGTTTGTTCTGTTGCCGATCATGCTGGCCGTGCCGTTTCACCAAGCGCTGCGCACCACGACGTTTTTGAATGCCTATGTAGAAATGGTGTCGGCCCTGACGACCACGGGATTGACGTTGTTTCCGGATCCCGACCGGCTGCCCCAATCGCTGCATCTATGGCGGGCCATGGTGGGCTGGTTGGGGGGCTTCTTCATCTGGGTCAGCGCGATTGCTATTCTGGCCCCGATGGCCCTTGGCGGGTTCGAGGTCCGCACGCGGTTTGGCGCGCGTGGCTCGGCGCTGGATACGCGGCTTGGGGCAGGACACAGCCAGATCACGCGTGTGGCCGATTTTTCCGACCGGATCAGAACCTATGGCGTGCGCTTGTTGCCGATTTATGCTGGGCTGACAGCGGCCCTGTGGATCGGCTTGGTCATTGCCGGAGAAACGCCCTTCGTAGGGCTATGCCACGCGATGTCTACACTGGCGACCAGCGGGATATCCCCGGTCGGCGGGCTGTCGGGTGGCGTGTCCGGCTTTGGCGGCGAGGTCATGATCGCCGTCTTCCTGATCTTCGCCATATCCCGTCAGACCTTTGCGAGCGATATGCAACACAGCGAAATTCCGTCGCTGTGGCGTGATCCGGAAATTAGATTGGCATTCGTGATCCTTGTTTCGCTGACAGGGTTCCTGTTTTTGCGCCACTGGATTGGCGCCTATGAAGTGGACGAAGCGCTGACCCTGACCTCTGGCCTGACCGCATTGTGGGGATCGCTGTTCACCGTGCTGTCATTCCTTACTACGTCTGGGTTTGAAAGCCAGGCGTGGGAGGCCAGCACGAACTGGTCAGGACTTGAAACGCCAGGGCTTTTGCTGATGGGACTGGCGCTGATCGGCGGCGGGGTGGCCACCACTGCGGGCGGGGCTAAGCTGATGCGCGTTTATGCGTTGTACCTGCACGGGCTGCGCGAGATGCAGAAGCTGGTCCATCCTAGCTCGGTCGGCGGATCAGGAACCGAGGCACGCCACCTGCGCGGCCGCGGTGCCTATATGGCCTGGGTGTTTTTCATGCTGATGGCACTGTCCGTTGCCCTGATCATGGCCCTGTTTGCATTGACGGGTCAGGACTTTGAAAGTGCGATGATCCTGACCATCGCGACGCTGACTACCACCGGCCCAGTGGTCGACATTGCTGGCGCCGAGCCCTTGTCCATCGTCGATCTCAGCGATGCTGCGAAATATGTTTTGGCCTCGGCGATGATCTTGGGACGATTGGAAACGCTTGCCATCATCGCGCTTCTCAGCCCCGAGATCTGGCGCCGATAGCGGGGGCGCTCCCATCCAGATCACCAGTGTCTGTTGTTTACATGCCATACCCGAATTGAACCGACGTAAATTGGGGGTGGAAACCGCCAAAAGAGCAAGCCATAGTGACAATCAGGTGAAATTCCTGCCGTTTTCCGGCAGCACGAAACAAAAAAGGCAATAAAAATGGCTGCCGATAAGCAAAACTTGCAGGACGCATTCCTGAATCATGTGCGTAAATCCAAGGTTCCCGTGACGATCTTTCTGATCAACGGCGTAAAACTTCAGGGTGTAATTTCCTGGTTCGACAATTTCTGCGTCCTTCTGCGTCGCGATGGCCAGTCGCAGCTGGTGTATAAGCACGCGATCTCGACCATTATGCCGGGCCAACCGATCAATCTTTATGACGGCGAAGAAAGCTGACAGACCTCATTGAACGCGAGGAGAAGGCCACCCGCGCTTGGGTCCTTCACCCGGAACTGACCTCAGACCCCAACCGCCGGACCGCTGGTCCCGCGTTGGAAGAAGCCGTGTCTTTGGCGGCGGCGCTCCCTCATCTCGAAGTGGAGGGCGCCGAAATCGTGCGCCTGCGCGATCCGCATCCCGGCAAACTGTTTTCCAAAGGAAAGCTTGATGATCTCAGCCAGCGCCTAAAGGCCGCCGAGGTGGATCTGGTGCTGATTGACGGCCCAGTCAGCCCGGTGCAGCAGCGCAATCTGGAAAAAGAATGGGACGTCAAAATCCTAGACCGGACCGGCTTGATCCTCGAGATCTTTTCGGACCGGGCGCGTACCCGCGAAGGTGTGTTGCAGGTCGAGATGGCCGCGCTGTCCTATCAACGCACTCGTCTGGTGCGGGCGTGGACCCACCTTGAACGCCAGCGGGGCGGACTTGGGTTTGTTGGCGGACCCGGAGAAACCCAGATCGAGGCTGACCGCCGCGCAATTGATGACCACATGAACCGTCTGCGAAAGCAGCTGGAAAAGGTCGTAAAGACCCGCGAGTTGCATCGTGCTGCCCGTGCCAAGGTACCATTCCCGATTGTCGCGCTGGTGGGCTATACCAACGCTGGCAAGTCCACGCTGTTCAACCGGATGACCGGGGCGAAGGTGCTGGCGAAAGACATGCTGTTTGCCACGCTCGATCCGACCATGCGACAGATTGAACTACCCGCTTTGGGTAAAACGCCGGGGCAGGGTGGAGGCCGCAAAGTGATCCTGTCGGACACGGTGGGCTTCATCTCGGACCTGCCAACGCAGCTGGTTGCCGCTTTTCGCGCTACGTTGGAGGAGGTTCTGGCTGCTGATCTAATCCTGCATGTGCGCGACATCAGCCACGAAGGCACGGATGAGCAGGCGCAGGATGTCGCCACCATCATGGCTGAGTTGGGGGTGGACGAAGAAACGCCGCAGCTTGAGATCTGGAACAAGCTGGACCTGCTCGACGAGGAAGAGGCTGACGCCCGCCGCCGCGAAGCAGCCCGTCATGACGATATTCTGACCCTCTCCGCCATCACCGGCGAAGGCTTCGACGATCTGGTCGCCGCCATCGACCGCGCCTTGGATGAGCCACGCAAGACCGTCACGCTGGACCTTGCCTTCTCGGATGGGCGCAAGCGGGCGTGGTTGTTTGAGAAGGGGATCGTAGAAGACGAAGAGCCGGGCGAGACTGGCTGGAAGATCACCGTGACTTGGACCGATAGGCACGCCGCGGAGTTCGCTGCGCTTTAGTCCCCCTGAAAAATTCGAAGGCCACCCGAATGGGTGACCTTCTGGCCGTGAGTGGCCAATCATCGTCCAGTTGTGGGGACGCGCTAGATCGCGTTTCGGACGACAATCTGAACAGACGCAATGTGATCCTGTCTCTGACGATCGTTAATCTGAGATAACGACACTGAAGGCCATAGAATAAGGGGAAAAGCACGCCTGTGTTTCCCCCCGGGGACAACGGGCAAGAGCGCCTAGGGACGTGGAACCAAACGTGTGATCCCAACTGCTGCGGCACGCGCCAGATCAGGATCCAGCGACATGGGCGTGAACTCGCCCCTCCTCCACAGCTCGCCCAGATCGTCATAGTGACGTGACAAGGGATGGCCGGATTGCCCGGTTGAGGTCACGAAGAGCGAACTATCAGGGTCCGAGAAGTCATAGACGCCGCGATAGGCTGCACCATGCACATTCTGGAACGGGTTCGTACCCGTGCCTTCCGTCAGCCCGCGCAAAAGCGTATTGTCCCCGCCCGAGGTGGACTGGCGGATATTTACGAACCACTTCAGAAAGGGCACATCGCCCAGGACGGCGTGTTTGTGGACCGCCTGATGGTAGTCTCCCCAGCGCAGGCTTTCCTGTTTGCCACCAGCGTTTTCAGACAGCCACAACAATGCGTCATCCAGCGCGACGCGGGCCATGTCCGTGCAGGTTTCCGTGGCGGCGGATTGGATCACATCACACCAGACCGACGCGTCATCCACGTCGCGATAGACACGTTCCATAAAGACCGGGTCGACATGGGTGAAGGCGTTAGACAATGGGCCAAGCTCGTCCCGGATCAGCCGGTTCTGAAGCGCGCGCATCCATGTGGAATAGATCAGCGGCTCGGGCATATGCTCGCTCATCTCGCCATTCCAATCGGCGAGCAGACCAAGCGCATCTTGGCGTGCGCGTTCCGGCGTTCCGGCGGGGGCGGCTTCGCCCGTGAACCACAGATCAGCGGCAACCAGCGGCAACAATGTCCGCGCGGTAACAGATACGCTGTCCAGCTGCGCCTCGATGAAACTGTCGCGCGTATGCACCTCGCGCGCTTGCATGAGGCGTTGCCAGCGTTGAATGCGCTGGCTGTCGCCCCAGTTGAAGCTCATATGCGCCGGGAAAGGGCGGTCGATGATCTTGTTGTTGGTGTTGCCAAGGATCCCGCCCGAGGGCTGAACGAACTCGGGGTTGGCGCTGTAGCTAAATGGAACGCCCCAGAGGTTATCCTTGATCCATCCCGGGCTGGGAATACGCCCCTGCGTCTGGTGGCGCGGGCTGCGGCCCGGCATCTGGCCGATCACCTTCATGGCGATTGTATCCGTGTCCGCCATCGTTAGGGTCAGGCTCGGGGCAACATAGTCAGCGGCTGCGGCGATCCCATCCATCACTGTCTTGGCGCGCATTAGTCCGATCCCGGCGCTCATCGAGCGGTCTTTTTCGGTCAGCAGCGTCCAAGACAGGGACATCGCATGGCCCGCGGGTGTGATCAGGCCAAGGTCATACATCTCGGCCGGCAGGATCGGCCCGTTGTCGGTCCACTTTAGAGTTACCGTGACCGGTGCCTCATCCTTGACCCGCACGATGGTTCCGCGCGTTTTGATCGGGGCGTAACCTTCTGGGGTCAGAACCTCGTCCTGGTTGTCTGGGTTCAGCTTCTCAAGATGCAAATCCTGATCATCCAGATAGGAAGACGTGATGCCATAGCCAAACCCGTCGGTCCGTCCGGCCATGATCAGGGGCATGCCGGGGATGGTTCCACCGATCACGCCGCCCGAGCTGAGCTCTAGCCGTGCCAGATACCAGATCGACGGGGCTGAGAAGCCCAGATGCGGGTCATTGGCCAGCAGCGTACCACCCGCAGCCGACCGGGTCGGCGCCGCTGCCCATCCGTTCGACGCCCCTGCAAAGCCACGTTTCGGGCTGGGCCAGAGGTCAGGACGGTCTTGTGTTTCGTGGGCCGCAAAGCGCGGGGCGTCCTCGTCAAACAGGGCTGCGTAATCTGGCAGAGCCGCGACGCCGGTGCCCGGCATGTCCGGCAGAATGTCCCGCACGCGGTCCTCGGGCAGGGCAAGCGAGACGCGGGCGCGCAGGACTTCCTCTTCCAGCTGGCCAGCCAGTTGCACGCCCATCAGCTTCAGGATCGCCAGACTGTCGACGGGCTGCCACGGCGAGATTTCGTTTGAGAACAGGAAGAACTCTGGCGCACCACGCCCCAAAGCCTCGGTATTCACCCGCGCCAGATAGGCATTCACACCGGACGCATAGGCCGAAAGCGCTGCCTTGGTATCTTCGTCCTGATACTGAAGCGATCCCCGCGCCAGCGTGTACAGATCCAGCCGCCGCATCAGCTCGTCGGTTTTCAGGGTGCGCGGGCCGAACATCTCGGACAGGCGGCCTTGCACGGTGCGACGCATCATCATCATCTGCCACAGGCGATCCTGCGCGTGCACATACCCAAGGCCAAAGAAGACATCGCTGTCATTTTCACCCAAGATATGCGGGATGTTGGCGTTGTTGCGGATGATCTCGACCGGGGCGGAGATGCCGGGGGTTTCGCGGGTCACGTCATAGTCGGGCAGGGACTGCGATGCCAGATAATAGACCAGCCCCATAATCGCGACGGCCAATCCCACCAATGCAGCGGTGCCGCGGATCATCCACAGTATGATTTTGCCCATATGCAAACCTAATTTCTGGACCGTGCGTCAGAAACGCAGGTTGAACTTGCCCTCGTGAGCGGTAACTACTGTGAACTGAATGGGAATTCAACGAAAGGGTCTTGGTATGGCAAAATGTGCGTTTTTAGGCTTGGGCGTGATGGGCTATCCGATGGCGGGTCACCTTGTTGCACAGGGTCACGAGGTCACAGTGTACAACCGGACGACGGCCAAGGCCGAAGCCCGGGCGAAAGAGCATGGTGGCAAATGGGCCTCGACCCCGCGCGAGGCAGCGATGGGCGCGGATTTTGTCATGGCCTGCGTGGGCAATGACGACGACTTGCGCTCGGTCGTATTGGGGGATCAAGGGGCTCTGGCCGGGATGTCAGACGGCGCGATTTTCGTGGATCACACCACAGTGTCCGCCGCCGTAACGCGCGAGCTTTATGCAGAAGCAAAAGCTGCTGACGTGTCCTTCGTGGATGCGCCCGTGTCTGGTGGTCAGGCCGGGGCCGAAAACGGAGTTCTGTCAATCATGTGTGGCGGTGATCAGGCGGCTTATGACGCGGCTGAACCGATCATGCAGGCCTATGGCCGCACCGTAAAACGACTGGGCGAAAGCGGCGCGGGACAGCTGACCAAGATGGTGAACCAGATCTGTATCGCCGGGTTGGTTCAGGGACTGTCCGAAGGGCTGCATTTTGCCGAAAAAGCCGGTCTGGACATCCGCGAGGTTGTCGACGTGATCCAAGGCGGCGCCGCAGGCAGTTGGCAGATGGTGAACCGGCACGAGACCATGGCGGATGACCACTTTGAGCATGGCTTTGCGGTCGATTGGATGCGCAAGGATCTGGGGATCTGTCTGAACACGGCGAACGAGAACGGCGCAAGCCTGCCCGTCACGGCGTTGGTCGACCAGTTCTATAAGGATGTTCAGAAACTGGGTGGCGGGCGTTGGGATACGTCGAGCCTGATCAAACGGCTGCGCGCCCTCGTCTAAACGCAACCACACAAAACGAAAAAGGGCGGCTCTGAGGCCGCCCTAAACATTTCTGGTTCTGTCTCGGATCAGGGGATGACACGGGTGTATTTCGCGCCTTCGATCGACGCGCCCGCGATCAGACCGGTTTGCCCGAACACCACGGCCACAACCGGAGAGGACGAGGTGATCGTGTCTGCCGTCAGGCGGTCGCCTTCGTTCTGGAAGGCGTATTTGATGTCAGCCGAAGCCACCCAACCCGCATCTGCGCGGAAGCTCTGCAGCGCTTCATCGGTCATGAAGAACAGCACATGGGCGAACTGCTGGGCGCCGATCTGAAGGCCGGCACTGGCTTGGGTCAGGGCGTAGTAGTCTACTGTCACGCCGTTGATCCGCAGCGCGCCGCGTCCGTAGGCACCGCCAAGGCCAAGTCCCGCCTCAGTGACCAATGGCATCACCAGCTGCCCGGACGATTTTTCGGCCAACTCGCGGGTATCGGGGTAGCGGTTATAGAGATAGGACATGGCGCTGTCCGCCCGCGCGTCGATCCGCGCACCACCGTTTGAGCCGACGCTGTTGTCACAGGCGGCGAGCGCCAAGCCTGCGCCGACCATGCCGGCCAGAAGTCCACGTCGCGTAAATTTCGAAAGTTGCATGTTTTTGCCTTTATGCCTCATGCTGGGCCGCCATACCGCTAAGGCATGAGATCGACCGGGTTGCTCGAATGCGGCTCTGTGTCCGCTTTGACACAAAATATAGCGGATCGCGTCCGGGCTGTCACCCAGAACTGCGGCGTGCTGCGGAAAATTGCCTGTGGCGATTGTGGGCTTAGCTCTCGGACAGAAGACGCGCCATGCGGGGGGCGAAATAGGTAAGGATGCCGTCACATCCGGCGCGTTTGAACGCCATCAGGCTTTCAGCCATTACTTTGTCACCGTCCAGCCAACCGTTTTGAGACGCTGCCATCAGCATCGCGTACTCGCCTGACACCTGATAGGCGAAGGTCGGCACGCCGAAGCTGTCTTTCACGCGCCGGCAGATATCCAGATAGGGCATGCCGGGTTTGACCATGATCATATCCGCGCCCTCTTGCAGGTCGCGTTCCACCAGACGCATCGCCTCGTCACTGTTGGCGGGGTCCATTTGATAGGTCTTTTTGTCGCCCTTCAGCGCGCCCGAAGCTCCAACCGCGTCGCGGAACGGACCGTAGAAGGCGCTCGCGTACTTCGCGGTGTAGCTCATGATTGTCAGGTTGTGATACCCGGCGGCTTCGATCGCAGTACGGATCGCACCGATACGCCCGTCCATCATGTCCGAGGGGCCAAGGATATCGGCCCCGGCTTCAGCCTGCGCCAACGCCATTTTGACCAACGCCTCGACCGTTTCGTCGTTGACGATTTCACCGTCACGAACGATCCCGTCATGGCCATTGGCGTTATAGGGATCCAGCGCGATGTCAGTCATCACAGCAATCCCGGGCACAGCGGCCTTGATCGCCCGAATGGCGCGGTTCGACAGGTTGTCAGGGTTCCAAGCCTCTTCACAGGTTTCGGTCTTCAGCGCGGGATCAGTATAGGGGAAGATGCAAATCGCCGGGATGCCCAATGCATGCGCCTCGCGCGCGGCCTCTACCACCAGATCCACCGATTTCCGGGTCACACCGGGCATCGAGGGGATCTGTTGTTCCACATTCTCGCCTTCGACCACGAAAACCGGCCAAATCAAATCCGCCACGGTCAGCGTGTTTTCTCGCACCAGATCGCGCAACGCCCCGGACGATCGCGTGCGGCGCAGGCGCGTGGCGGGGAAGGGGGCGACTGTATTGGGCTGAGGAATGCGGCTCACGAGGCTCTCCTTGGCTGTGACTTGACCGTGTCAGGGCCATAAAAGTGATCTGAAACTTCCTGCCACGGGTCTGGCCAGTTCACAAGTCCGCAATTTTCCGTTCTCCCGGCTGTTCCCGCTGGCACAGGCTCCGCCCCAACGCTAGGGTGAAACGCATTAGGACCACCAGCAGGGAACCAAAGTTGGATATTTACGCCACCCTTTTCGAAATCATTGATATGCGGTCTTTTTCCAACCTGTGGTATTGGATTGGGCTTGCCGTGGCGTGGTCGATGGCCAGCTATTGGGTGATGGGCGTGCCCTATGACATGATCCAGCGCGCCGGTCGTCATGAGGGCGAGGCGCAAGAGGATCTGGAAGCCATCGTGCGGGTGAACTGCAACCGCATCACGTCTCTTCCCGTCCAATCTGGAATGTCCCTGATTGCCGTTGCCTCGGCCGTGCTGACATCCCTGATCATACTTGGATTTTGGTATGGCATAGAGTTCGCCCAAGCCGTGTTTCTGTTGATGTTTCCGATGGTATTTGTCGGACTGCTCTCTGCACGCACAGCTATTACGATCCAAAGCCAAGCACTTGAAGGAGAGGCCTTGCGCCGCTACCTGCTGCGGCACCGCTTGATGGTGCAATTGATCGGCATGCTTGCCATCCTGATCACCGCGCTGTGGGGTATGTATCACAACCTTGCCTATGGCGTACTAAGGTAATCCCAAATGACCCGGCCCTTGCGTGGCCCCAACTGCACGGATACATCCGCCGCATGGACAAGCTTATTCTTTCTGGCGCCCCCGAGGGCTTTGACGCGACCCTTCTTGTGAAGGAACTCGACCGGTCTGGCGGGCCGGTTGTTCATGTGGCGCGGGATGAAAAGCGGCTGGCGGCGATGCAGGCGGCGCTTGGCTTTTTTGCGCCGGACGTGACCTGTGTCACGTTCCCCGGCTGGGATTGTCTGCCTTTTGATCGGGTGTCGCCCAATGCGGACGTGTCTGCGGCGCGGATGGCGACCTTGGCCGGGTTGGCGACGGGGCAGATCAAGGGGCGATTTGTCCTTCTGACCACGCTGAACGCCGTCACCCAACGCTTGCCCGCCCGCGCGACCTTGGCCGAGGCCAGCTTTGTCGCCAGCGTGGACAACCTGTTGGACGTGGATGCCCTGCGCGCGTTTCTGGTACGCATGGGCTTTTCGCAATCCCCAACGGTGATGGAACCGGGGGATTTCGCAGTGCGCGGTGGGATCATCGACATTTTCCCACCCGGTGAAAGCGGCCCTGTGCGCTTGGACCTGTTTGGAGACGTTTTGGATGGGGTCCGTCGCTTCGATCCCGCCACCCAGCGCACAACCGAAAGCCTGAAGGGGATTGAACTCGCCCCGGTCTCCGAGGTCATTCTGGACGAGGCCGCGATCACGCGGTTCCGTCAGAACTATCGGATTGAGTTCGGGGCCGCTGGATCGGACGATCCGCTTTACGAGGCCGTGTCGGCCGGGCGCAAGCATCAGGGCATCGAACATTGGCTGCCGTTCTTCCATGAAGAGCTGGAAACCCTATTTGACTACCTGCCCGATGCCTCGGTGATGTTGGATGACGGGCTGGACCCCGCGCGCCTTGCCCGGTGGGAGGCGATTACCGACCAGTACGAGACCCGCAAGATCGCGATGAACGCGAAGAACCGGATGGACAGCGTCTATAAACCCTGTCCGCCGGATCTGCTGTATCTGGATGATCCGGCTTGGGCGACCGCGCTTGATGGGCGTCGTGTGGTCCAGTTGACGGCATTGCCGCAGCCCACAGGCGCGGGTGTGGTCGATGGCGGCGGACGGATCGGGCGCAATTTCTCGCCCGAGCGTCAGCAGGAGAATGTAAATCTTTTCAAATCGCTGGCGGATCATATTGAAGCGAAACATGAGACATCGGTTATCGTCGCGTCTTACTCTGAAGGCGCGCGGGAGCGTTTGCAGGGGCTGCTCTCCGATGAAGGTGTGATCACAAGTCAGATGATCACAAATTTCCGCGACGTACCGGATGCTGCGGGCGGCATCTATCTGGCGGTCTGGGCGCTGGAGCACGGGTTCGAGGGGCCGGGGCTAACGGTGATCTCGGAGCAAGACGTATTGGGCGACCGCCTGATCCGCGCGCCCAAGCGCAAGCGTCGTGCCGAGAACTTCTTGACCGAGGCGCAAAGCCTGTCTCCGGGTGATCTGATCGTCCACGTCGACCACGGGGTCGGCAAATATAACGGGCTGGAAACCGTCACAGCGATGGGCGCGCCGCATGAATGCCTCGCCTTGGAATATGCGGGCGGGGATCGCCTGTTTGTGCCCGTTGAAAACATCGAGCTTCTGTCGAAGTTCGGCCAAGACACCGGGCTTCTGGACAAGTTGGGCGGCGGCGCGTGGCAGGCCAAGAAAGCCAAGCTGAAAGAGCGTATCCGCGAGATTGCGGACAAGCTGATCCGATTGGCCGCCGAACGCGAGCTGCGCAAGGCGCCGACATTGGAAGCGCCGCATCATGCGTGGGAAGAGTTTTCGGCCCGGTTCCCCTATCAGGAAACCGATGATCAGCTGTCTGCCATTGAAGATGTGATCGAGGATCTAGCCTCGGGTCGTCCGATGGATCGTTTGGTCTGCGGCGATGTGGGCTTTGGCAAGACCGAAGTTGCCATGCGCGCGGCCTTTGTAGCCGCAATGTCTGGCCAGCAGGTCGCGGTGATTGCCCCCACGACATTGCTGGCTCGTCAGCATTTCAAAAGCTTCTCGGAACGCTTCCGGGGCTTCCCGATCAATGTCGGGCAGCTGTCGCGTTTCGTGGGGCAGGCGGAAGCCAAACGCACCCGCGAGGGCATGTCGCGTGGCACGATGGATATTGTCGTCGGCACCCATGCGTTGCTGGCCAAAGATGTGCGGTTCGAAAACCTTGGCCTGTTGATCGTCGACGAAGAACAGCGCTTTGGCGTGAACCACAAGGAACGGCTGAAAGAATTGCGTTCGGATGTGCATGTCCTGACGCTCTCGGCCACGCCCATCCCGCGCACATTGCAGATGTCTCTATCCGGCGTTCGCGATCTGTCGATCATCGGCACGCCGCCCGTCGACCGTCTGTCGATCCGCACCTATGTCTCGGAATTCGACGGGGTGACGATCCGCGAGGCGCTGCTGCGCGAGCACTATCGCGGCGGGCAAAGCTTCTATGTGGTGCCGCGCGTCAAGGATATTCCAGACATCGAGGCCTTCCTGAAAGACCACGTGCCCGAGGTCAGCTTTGTGACTGCCCATGGCCAGATGGCCGCGGGCGAGCTGGATGACCGCATGAACGCCTTCTATGACGGCAAGTATGATGTCCTGCTGGCCACGACGATTGTGGAAAGCGGCATCGACATTCCGACCGCGAACACGATGATCGTGCACCGCGCCGATATGTTCGGGTTGGCGCAGCTTTACCAGATCCGGGGCAGGGTGGGCCGATCGAAAACCCGCGCCTATGCCTATCTTACCACCAAGCCGCGTGTACCGCTGACGCAAACGGCGCAGAAACGTCTGCGCGTGCTGGGGTCTCTGGACACGCTGGGGGCTGGGTTTACGCTGGCGAGCCAGGATTTGGACATTCGCGGTGCGGGCAATCTGGTGGGCGAAGAGCAATCCGGCCAGATGCGCGAAGTAGGCTATGAGCTTTATCAACAGATGTTGGAAGAGGCGATTGCCAAGATTAAGTCGGGTCAGTTGGAAGGTCTTTCGGACGCGGACAGCAGCTGGGCGCCGCAGATCAATCTTGGTGTTCCTGTATTGATACCAGATACTTACGTCCCTGATCTTGATGTGCGTCTAGGCCTCTATCGTCGTCTGTCGTCGCTGTCCAAAAAGGTCGAGCTGGAGGGCTTTGCTGCCGAACTGATCGACCGCTTCGGTCCGCTTCCGAAAGAGGTGAACACCCTGATGCTGATCGTGCGCATCAAGGGTATGTGTAAGCGTGCAGGCATTGCCAAGCTGGATGGCGGGCCGAAAGGGGCGACGATCCAGTTCCACAATGATAAGTTCGCCTCGCCCGTTGGATTGGTCGAATTCATTCAGGCGCAGAACGGTTTGGCGAAGGTGCGCGACAACAAGATTGTGGTGCGGCGCGACTGGCGCAAAACCTCGGACAAGATCCGCGGCGCTTTTGCGATTGCGCAGGATCTGGCGATGAAGGTGAAAGAGGCCAAGGCACAAGAAAAGAAAGCCTGATCCGATCAGGATTTGCGCCCCAAGGCGGCCAGATGTGCAACACCTTGCAAACACCGTGTTTCGCGCTTTGACAAGGCGGTTTTGACCCCTTATCCACGTGGGCACTGGGATGTCTAAAGAAAGATAGAAGCATGGCATTTTTCGAGGGGTCTGGCAGCGCAGCCGGGACAACCGCATTTAAAGCGCTGAGAGGACTGGCCAGCAGCAGTGGATTGGCAATTTTGCTAGCAATTTCAGGGGGGGCTGCCACCCTTCCGATGACCGCTCAGGCACAGACGTATTCGTTTAGTAAGGTCGAGATCGAGGGCACGCAGCGAATTGAGGCTGCAACCATCCTGTCCTATCTGGGAATCGCTCAGGGCGAGACGGTCAGCGCCGCACAGTTGAACGATGGCTACCAGCGCCTCGTCGCGTCCGGCCTGTTCGAAGATGTCAAAGTCATTCCCCGCGGAAATGTTTTGGTCGTTCAGGTCCGCGAATATCCGACCATCAACGTCGTCTCGGTAGAGGGCAACCGCAAGGTCAAAGATGAGATCTTCGAAGATCTGCTGAAGTCGCAGCCGCGCCAGGTGTTCAGCCCGGCAACAGCCGAAGAAGACGTGCAGACCATTGTCGAAGTTTATCAGGCGCAAGGCCGCTTGGCTGCGCAGGTCACGCCAAAGATCATTCGCCGCGCGAATAACCGTGTCGATGTTGTGTTTGAAGTGGTCGAAGGCAAAAACACGGAAGTCGAGCGTCTGTCCTTTGTCGGTAACCGCAAGTTCTCGGATCGGCGACTGCGCCGGGTTCTGGAAACCAAGCAGGCCGGCATCCTGCGTGCATTGATCCAGCGCGACTCCTACGTTCCGGAACGGATCGAGTTTGATAAACGCGTGTTGACAGATTTCTATCAGTCGCGCGGCTATGTGGACTTCAAGACAACCGGTGTCACCAGCGAGTTCTCGCGTGAACGTGACGCCTTCTTCATCACGTTCCAGGTTCAAGAAGGTCAGCAGTTCCGCTTTGGCGAGGTGACGGTTCTTTCCGAAGTCGAGGGCGTTGATGCTGAAGAGTTCCAAGCGGCGCAGAGCATTAAAACTGGAAACGTGTTCAGTCCTGCGCAGCTGGACAATGCAATTGCCCGGATGGAGCGACTGGCCATTCAGAAGGGCTTGGATTTCATCCGCGTTGACCCGCGTGTCACCCGCGACGAACGCAATCAGATCCTGAACATCGACCTGGTTCTGACCCGCGGGCCGCGCATCATCGTCGAGCGCATTGATATTGAAGGCAACGCGACCACTCTGGATCGCGTAATCCGCGACCAATTCCGTGTAGTCGAAGGGGATCCCTTCAACCCCCGAGAAATCCGTGAAGCAGCTGCACGTGTGCGTGCACTTGGTTTCTTCGCTGACGCGAAAGTCGAGCCTCGTCAGGGGTCGGCACCGGATCAGGTGGTGATTGACGTTGATGTCGAGGAAGCTCCGACCGGCTCGCTCAGCCTTGGGGGTGTCTATAGCCTTGAAAAAGGATTCGGTCTGAACATTGCTTTCAGTGAACGCAACTTCTTGGGCCGCGGCCAGTTTATTTCGGCGAGCTTCCAGAACACTGACGATACCGTAGACTTCTCGTTCAAATTCGCCGAGCCTGCTTTCTTGGGCCGCGATCTGGAGTTTGCAATCGAGACCTATTACCAGTCGACCGATCAGGCATCGTCCTTCTACAACACGCGCTCTTTGGCATTCCGCCCGTCGATTGCGTTCCCGATCAATGAGTATTCGCGCCTTGGCTTGCGTGTTTACGCCGACGGGACCGAGATTACCGACGTCAGCGCAGACAGTTCGGATTTGCTGAAAGCTGATGAGGCGCTCGGGCGGCAAATTGGTGGTGGTGTTGGTTTCTCGTACAGCTACGACACGCGCCGGACCGGGTTGGACCCCAAACGCGGATATCTGTTCCAGGTAGATGGCGATATTGGTGGCATCGGTGCGGATTACCAGTATGTACGTGCAACCGCTCTGGGCCAGGCGCTTACTAGGGTTTGGAACGACCAGGTCACATTGTCGGCAACGGTCGAAGGTGGGGTTCTGGCCAGCCTGAATGACGCCAATTCTCGTGTAACCGATCGCTTCCGTTTGGGTCCGTCCAAATTGCGCGGCTTTGCGACCAACGGTCTTGGTCCCCGCGATCTGACCGCGACGAACCAGGATACGCTGGGCGGCAATATGTTTGCCGTGGCCCGTCTTGAGGCTCAGTTCCCCTTGGGTCTGCCGGAAGAATATGGGATCTCAGGTGGTCTATTCGCAGATGCAGGTACGCTCTGGGGTTTGGATGATACGCTTGGCGGAACCATCGATGACAGCGCGCATCTGCGGGCGTCCATTGGCGCGTCGATCTTTTGGGATACCCCAATTGGTCCGCTGCGCTTCAACTACTCCAAGGTTCTGGCCAAGGAAAGCTATGACGAAGAAAACAACTTCGAGCTCACAATCTCGGCTCAGTTCTGATCAGAAAGTGCCTCGGGTGAACCGAGGCACTTTTTTTCAACATGTTGCCTGCATTGCAGCGCTTTCGGCAGCAATGTTTGGCGTTACGTCGCCGACGGTCGCTGCGGCACAGCAGCAAGTAGTTCAATCCGTTTCTCAAATTGTCACGATTGATCGGCAGCGGCTGTTTTCAGAAACAGCTTATGGGCGGCGTGTCCTAGCGACGGTCGAAGTCGAGCGCGCACGCTTGGCGCAAGAAACCCGCGAAGCGGAAGCCGCGCTGGCGCAGGAAGAAATGATGCTGACCGAGCAGCGCAGCTCTCTGGATCCGACCTCTTTTCGTGCGCTTGCAGATGCTTTTGATAATAAAGTCAATGAGTTGCGCGCTGAAGGTCAAGCGCGCGAGCAAGAGTTCGTACGTGTTCTGGAGCGCGAGCAGACCGCTTTCTTTGAACGTATTGGTCCGATCTTGGGTCGAATGGTGCGCGAACTTGGGGCTGTGGTCATCCTTGATCGACGCGCCATTTTGCTTGCGGCACAGAACATCGACATCACAGACATGGCCATTCGCCGGATCGATCAGGAACTTGGGGATGGTCTATCGACCCCCAACGCGCCGGCGGACGATTCAAGTGATGAAACTCCCGCTGACGCGTCAGAGAGCCCCGCGCCGGAAGGTGCCAGCAACAACTGAATCGGATTGTTTCGCCTTCGCAGGGCTGATAATCAATGATGTCAGACAATTGGCGTGAAAAGCGCCGGGACAGAAGGAAAAACAGACATGGTCGACGTGCCCAGCACAGCTGATATTCAGCTTATTCAGGAATGTATCCCCCACCGCTATCCTTTCCTTCTGGTGGACAAGGTTGAAGACATCCGCGCGGGTGAATTTGCCCGTGGTATCAAGATGGTCACGATGAACGAGCCGCATTTCCAAGGCCACTTCCCGGGTCTTCCGATCATGCCGGGCGTGACCATTATCGAAGCGATGGCTCAGACTTCGGCGGTGATGGTCTCGCTCTCGCTGGATCTGGTTGGCTCGGGTGCCGTGGTCTATTTCATGGGCATCGACACCGCGAAGTTCCGTCGCAAAGTGGTTCCGGGCGATCGTCTGGAACTGGAAGTGACCACCGTGCGCGGTGGCGCAAAAGTCTGGAAGTTTGACGGCGTGGCCAAAGTGGACGGCGAGGTAGCCTGCACCGCCACGTTCATGGCGATGATCGACGTCACCGGCGGGAAGGGCTGACTATGGGGATTGATCCCTCGGCCAAGATCCACGCCAGCGCCATTATCGAAGATGGCGCCGTTATTGGCGCGGACTGTCACATCGGACCTCTTTGTACGGTCGGTCCTCAGGTCAAGCTGGGCAAGGGTGTCGAGCTGAAGTCGCATGTCGTCGTTACCGGCGACACCGAGATTGGCGACGAAACCGTTGTGTTTCCGTTTTCCGTCATCGGTGAAATCCCGCAGGATCTGAAATTTTCCGGTGAAAACACCAAGCTGATCATCGGCAAGCGCAACCGCATTCGCGAGCATGTGACGATGAACACCGGCACTGCGGGCGGCGGATATATTACACGCGTGGGCGATGACGGGCTGTTCATGGCCGGCTGTCACGTGGCGCATGATGCGCAGATCGGCAACAAGGTGATCTTGGTTAACAATGTGGCCGTTGCAGGTCATGTGGTGATCGAAGATGACGTGATCGTTGGTGGCTTGTCCGGTCTGCACCAATGGGTGCGCATCGGGCGCGGGGCCATTATTGGCGCGCTGTCGATGGTCACCGCCGATGTGTTGCCGCATGCGTTGGTCCAAGGCCCACGTGGTGAGCTGGACGGCTTGAACCTTGTCGGCTTGAAGCGCCGTGGCGTGGATCGCGCGGACATCACCGCCTTGCGTGCGGCTTTCCTGATGCTGAAACAGGGCGAAGGCTCGTTCCAGGAACGCGCGGCACGTTTGGGCGAAGAAAGCGACAGCGCCTATGTGCGTGAAATGGTCGAGTTCATCACGGGCGACAGCGACCGTGGTTTCCTGACGCCGAAGTAAGCGCCCATGTCGGACCGCCTTGCCATCATCGCCGGAACCGGAGAGCTGCCGCAGCAAATCGCGGCGGCCAACGCGGACGCGCTTTTCGTGACGATCAAGGGCGTCGAGGTCTCGGTGCCCGACGGGTTCGAACATGTGGACGCGAGCTATGAGAAGCTCGGCGCGCTGTTTAAGGCGATGCGCGGGGCAGGGGTTGCGCGTGTGGTGTTTGCGGGCAAGGTGGATCGGCCCAAGCTGAACCCGTTGCGCATGGACCGCGTGACGTTAGGGTTGTTTCCCCGTGTGAAGGCAGTGCTTGGCAAGGGCGATGACGCGCTTTTGCGCCTTGTCGCCGACGTGTTTGAAGAACAAGGGTTTACTGTCGTAGGCGCCACAGAGGTGACCGCCGCGCTGGCCATCGAGGCCAGTCACGCCGGTCGCGCGACCAGCGCGCAGGATCGCGCGGATGCGGACCGGGGCTGGCACTTGCTGGACATATTGGCAGAAGAAGACATCGCGCAGGGTGTTGTGATCGCGGGCGGGCAATGTCTGGGCATTGAAAGCATTCAGGGGACCAATGCGCTGTTGGCCTTTGCCGGGAAAACGCCAGAACATCTGAAACAGGGTGCGCGTGGCGTTTTTGTAAAGCGCCCGAAGCCGGGCCAGGACGGGCGGATGGATATTCCGACGATTGGTCCCGATACAGTGCGTGCGGTGGCCGCGGCTGGTCTGGGTGGGATCGTGTTGGAAGAAGGCGTGATCGTGCTGGACCGGGCCGAGGTAGAGGTGCTTCTGGTAGAACATGATTTGTTTCTGGACGTGCGAAAGGGGCAGTCATGAAGGTCTTTATGATCGCGGGCGAACCCTCGGGCGACCGCTTAGGTGCAGCCTTGATGGAAGGGTTGAAGACCCTGCGCCCGGATGTCGAGTTCATGGGCATTGGCGGAGTTGCGATGGAAGAGCAGGGGCTGACCTCACGCTTTCCGATGTCGGAGCTGTCGGTCATGGGGATAGCCGAGGTTGCGCCGAAATACTTTCACCTGAAACGCCGCATTCGTGAAACCGCAGAGGCGGTTGTCGCGGCGGATCCGGACGTGCTGATCACCATCGACAGCCCGGATTTCTGCCTGCGTGTGGCGCGGATCGTGAAGGAAGAAGAGGTCGAGGGGCAAACCTTCGGCCATGATATCCCCATCTTGCATTACGTGGCCCCGTCGGTCTGGGCGTGGCGCCCGAAGCGCGCGGCCAAGATGGCCCGTTGGGTGGATCATGTGCTGGCGCTCTTGCCGTTCGAGCCACCTTATATGCAGGCCGCTGGCATGGGCTGTGATTTCGTCGGCCATCCGGTCGTGGCCGAGCCGCAAGCCGATGACGCTGCGGCGCAGGCCTTCCGTGACGCCCACGGCATTGGGGACGCACCGCTTCTTTTGGTCCTACCGGGCTCGCGAAGGGGCGAGGTTTCGCGTCTGGCCGAACGCTTTGGCGAGGTGATTGCCCACGCCAAGCGCGAAAAACCTGACCTGCAAGTTGTGTTGCCCATGGCGCAGGGCGTCGAGGATCTGGTGCGCGAAGAAACCGCGAAATGGTCCGTATCGCCCATCCTGATCCCCGCCGCTCAGCAGGATGATAAGCGGGCGGCGTTCAAGGCAGCCGATGTGTCGCTAGCGGCATCAGGTACGGTGTCCTTGGAGCTTGCTGCAGCGCACACGCCGATGGTCATCGCCTATGACATGAACTGGCTTAGCCGGTTCCTGATTGGGCGGATGTTACAGATCGATACGGTGACACTGGTCAATCTGGTGTCCGAGACCCGCGCAATTCCAGAGTTTCTTGGGAAGGACTGCACGCCAGACCGCATCACGCCAGCGCTTTTGGCTGTGTTGGATGCACCAGAAGCACAGAACGAGGCGATGCGGGTGACGATGGAGCGCCTCGGCAAAGGTGGCGAGGCGCCGGGTCTACGCGCGGCGCGTTCGGTGTTGTCCGCGATCAGTTAAACGCTTCACCCACGCCAGATCCACCCGCCGCCAAAGATGCGCGGCCCGTCCATGTCATAAAACACACAGGCCTGTCCGGGGCTGACACCTTCCTCGGGTGTCAGCAGTTCCACTTCGGCTTCCGTGTCCGAGATCGGGCGGATAATCGCCTCGCGCGGGGGGCGGGTCGAGCGGATCTTGACGCCCAGATGCCATTCCTTGCGCGAGGTGAAGGGCTCGTCGCCCAGCCAATTGATCTCGCGGACCGGCACGATGCGGGTCGCCAGCATGTCTTTCGGGCCGACAACGACCTGCTTGTTGTCCACATCCAGCTTCACCACATAGAGCGGCTCGGATAGACCACCAATGCCAAGGCCACGGCGCTGACCAATCGTGTAGTGAATGACGCCCTCATGCGTGCCCAACACGCGGCCATCCGCATGGACGATCTCGCCGGGTTCGGCTGCACCGGGGCGCAGCTTTTCAATCACACCGGCATAGTTCCCATCGGGGACAAAGCAGATGTCCTGGCTGTCGGGTTTGTCTGCGACTTCAAGTCCATATTTCCGAGCAAGTTCACGGGTTTCTGCTTTGGTCTTCAAGTGACCAAGCGGGAAACGCAGATAGTCGAGCTGCTCGGGCGTGGTGGAAAACAGGAAGTAGCTTTGATCGCGCACGGGATCGGCTGCGCGATGCAGTTCCGCGCCGTGATCACCCATCTCGCGTTGGATATAGTGGCCGGTCGCCATGCAATCCGCGCCAAGGTCACGCGCGGTCTCAAGCAGATCCTTGAACTTCACCCGCTCGTTGCAGCGAATGCAGGGTACGGGGGTGGCGCCACCCAGATAGCTATCGGCGAATTCCTCGATCACGGCATCCTGAAAGATGTTTTCGTAATCAAGCACATAGTGGGGGAAGCCCATGTCCTCGGCAACACGGCGCGCGTCGTGTATGTCGATCCCGGCGCAACAGGCACCTTTCTTGGCCAGCGCGGCGCCGTGGTCATAAAGCTGCAGCGTGACACCAATCACATCATAGCCTTCCTCGGCCAGCTTTGCGGCCACAACCGAGCTGTCCACGCCACCGGACATGGCAACGACAACCCGCGTGTCAGCAGGGGACTTGGCAAAGCCAAGAGAATTCAGCGCAGGCGCAGTCGTTACATTAACCGACATGTTGGGATCCTTTTCAAAGCGTATCGGAATATAGGAAAATTCGAACGAACAACAAGAGGGCGCTTCACAGATCTTTAAGCCTGTCTAGTCATGGTCGGCCCAGATTATCTGTGAGGGTTCATCATGTATCTGAAAAAAATCGAAGGGCCGCGTGCCGTCACCCTGCCAGACGGGTCGATCATGACGCGCGCGGATCTACCGCCAAGGGACACACGCCGTTGGGTTGCCAGCCGGAAAGCACGTGTGGTCAAGGGGATACGTCATGGTCTTTTGACGAATGATGAAGCCTGTTCGCTGTATGATCTGTCGGAGGAAGAGCTTGAAGAATGGCTCAGGGCCGTTGAAAATCACGGTGAAGTTGCCTTGAAAGCAACAGACCTACAAAAATATAGACAACCATAGGTAGTATTCGCTAAAAGTTCTTATAGGGTAACCTGCGATTAACCAATTCGCGCAATGTTCAACCCAAGACAGAACCAGATGCGGAGAAACCCATTATGAGAATCCTTCTTGTTGAAGATGATCCGACGACATCGCGCAGCATCGAGTTGATGCTGACACATGCGAACTTGAACGTCTATGCAACTGACTTGGGCGAAGAGGGGATCGATCTGGCAAAGCTTTATGATTACGATCTTATTTTGCTTGATTTGAACCTGCCTGACATGAATGGCCATGAAGTCTTGCGTCAATTGCGGATGGCCCGGATCGATACGCCAATTTTGATCCTGTCGGGGGCTGATGACACCGAAAATAAGATCAAAGGGTTTGGTTTCGGGGCAGACGACTACATGACGAAACCCTTCCATCGGGAAGAGCTGATTGCGCGCATCCATGCAATTATCCGGCGTTCGAAAGGGCATTCACAGTCGGTGATCAAAACGGGTCAGGTCTCGATCAACCTCGACGCGAAAACTGTGGATGTGGATGGTCGCCCGGTTCATTTGACCGGCAAGGAATACCAGATGCTCGAGCTGTTGTCGCTGCGCAAGGGGACGACCCTGACGAAAGAGATGTTCTTGAACCACCTGTATGGTGGCATGGATGAACCAGAACTGAAGATCATCGATGTGTTTATCTGCAAACTGCGCAAAAAACTGTCGACGGCAACCGGTGGCGAAAACCATATCGAAACGGTCTGGGGGCGCGGTTATGTACTGCGCGACCCGGATCCGGTCGAGCTGGATTCACAGATTGCGATTGGTGCCTAAATGCCAGATCTGTAAAGAGTGCTGAACTCCGGCATGAGAAAGGGCGGCTTGGCCGCCCTTTGTTTGTTATCTACCTACAGTTGAGCGCGCGATTTCCGCGGCCAGACGTGCATTGTTCTTAACCAAAGCAATGTTGGCAGCCAGTGACGCGCCCTCGGTCGCATGAAAAATACGATCCAACAGATAAGGCGTGACCTTCTTGGCTGAAATGCCCTCGGCCTCGGCGGCTGCAAGCGCCTCTTCGATCACTGGCGTGATCACCTCGCGGGGGATTTCAGCGTCGACTGGGATTGGATTGGCCACCAGCTGTCCACCTACAAGCCCCATCAGAGCGCGGGTTTTGGCCGCTGCGGCAATCTGCTGGGCGTTGTCCATGCGCAAGGGTGCGGCCAAATCCGAGTTGCGCGACCAGAACGCCGGGAAACTGTCCTGCCCGTAGGCAATCACCGGAACGCCCAGCGTTTCCAAGACCTCCAGTGTTTTGGGCAGATCCAGAATGGCCTTTGCCCCAGCGGCGACCACGGTGACTGGTGTTTTCGAAAGCTCGCGCAGGTCGGCCGAGATATCAAAACTGGTTTCAGCCCCGCGATGCACGCCGCCGATCCCGCCGGTCGCAAAGACCGAAATCCCGGCCAGATGTGCAGCAATCATGGTGGCGGCGACGGTGGTGGCCCCGGTGCCCCCGGTGGCAATGCAAGCCGCTATGTCTGCGCGTGACAGTTTTGCGACCCCCTTGGCCTGACCCAACGCATCCAATTGCGCGTCATTCAGGCCGATATGCAGATTGCCGTCCAGCACCGCGATGGTCGCGGGGACGGCGCCGTTCTCGCGAATGACGGCCTCGACCGCGCGGGCGGTCTCGACATTCTGCGGAAAGGGCATGCCGTGGGTGATGATGGTGCTTTCCAACGCCACGATCGGCGCGCCAGCATCACGTGCGGCAGCGACCTCGTCCGAGAAATGCAAGGGCAGGGTCATAGGTCTTCTCCTGAAACATATTGGGCGGCGGTTTTTTGGGCCATTTTAAGCGAGACTGCAGGTGCATTCCCGGCAAGTTCAGCTGCGATATGGGCGGCCATAAAGGTGTCTCCGGCCCCAGTGATCCGACGCACGCGGACCGAGGGGCAGGGGGTCTGGATCACGCCACGTTCGTGATGACCATCGGCAGCGAAACTTCCTCCATCAGTGACCAGAACCCGTGTGGCGCCAGCGTCTAACAGCCCCTGAGCGGCAGTTCCCGCGCTGTCATATTGGACCTCGGTCAGATAGCCAGCTTCCTCGCGGTTCACATAAAGCGTCGCACCGGGGTGCTGCATTAAAGGCGCCAAGCGGCGCGCTTTGCCAGGGCTGGCAGGCGCCACCCGCAGATCCGCACGGGCGAAACTGGCATGGGTCGCGATTTCATCCAGCAGCGCGCGTGTCAGATTGCCATCGAGCGCAATCGTGCCCGAATAAGGGTCGTGCGCGCTTCCCAATCGACCGTCCTCCAACGGGGCGAGGATCGCATCCCCTGCCGCTTCCAGCGTATGCGCATCGGCCACCGCTGCAATCAGACCTTCGGGGCCTTCAATCGCCATGTAGCGATCCGTGGGTAACCCGTCGGGGCGATACACGAACTCTGTGTTCATCCCGCGCGCCGCGCAATCGTCCAGCAGTTCGTCACCCTCGCGATCCCGTCCGACAGCGGTCAGAAGCGCCGAGCGCAGCCCAAACCGTTGTAGGGTCATCGCAATGTTCATAGCCACGCCTCCGGGCAGGCGCGTAATGCGACCGGGTTCGTCCGAGCCAACGCGCATCGGGTGCGGTGTGCGCCCGATCACATCCCAAAGGACGGAGCCAATGCAAAGAATATCCTGTGTCATGCCAGTTTTGTGCCGTGATTTCCGGGTAAGGACAAGCCATGACCACGCGAGACCATGCTTCGTCGTTTTGGGCTTGCGCGGCTGGCCCGCGCCCTGTATACGCGCGCTCGTAAACCACAGGTGCTGTGCGGGCCTATGGGGGAGACATCCCCATCGCGTCCACCGGTTGAAGGGCAACCTTCGAAACGCAGCGCCGAGGATGAAACCGGAAAGGATATAGAAATGGCACTGCCTGATTTCTCGCTGCGCCAGCTGCTCGAAGCTGGTGTTCACTTTGGTCACCAGACCCAACGTTGGAACCCCCGTATGGCTCCGTTCATCTATGGTGAACGCAATGGGATCCACATTTTCGACCTGACCCAGACCCTGCCGATGCTGGACGCTGCTCTGAACGCCGTTCGCGAAACCGTTGCTAAAGGCGGCCGCGTTCTGTTCGTAGGCACCAAGCGTCAGGCTGCTGGCCCGATCGCTGATGCGGCTGAAAAGTCGGCTCAGTACTACATGAACCACCGCTGGCTGGGCGGCACGCTGACCAACTGGCAGACCGTTTCGCAGTCGATCAACCGCCTGAAAGAGGTGGACGAGAAGCTGGCATCGGGTGCTGAAGGCCTGACCAAGAAAGAGCGTCTGGGCATGGAGCGTGACCAGCAGAAACTGCAAGCCTCGCTGGGCGGGATCCGCGAAATGGGCGGCGTTCCTGATCTGCTGTTCGTCATCGACGTGAAGAAAGAAAGCCTGGCCATCGCAGAAGCCAACAAACTGGGCATCCCGGTTGTTGCTGTTGTCGACACCAACTGCCCGCCGGAAGGCGTGGACTACATCATCCCGGGCAACGATGACGCCGCACGCGCCATCGCTCTGTACTGTGACCTGGCTGCCCGCGCAGCTCTGGACGGCATGTCGGCCCAGATGGGCGCTGCTGGCATCGACCTGGGTGCGATGGAAGAAGCAATGGCGGAAGAAGCCGTTGCTGAAGAAGCTGCTCCGGCAGAATAAGACAGACCGCAAGCGCGGGGCAGGGGACTGGCCCGCGCAACTGTCACTGAATTGATACCCGGCGGGAGTATCCCCCCAGCCGGAACCCCAAGGAGTAGAGACATGGCAATCACTGCTGCACTCGTAAAAGAACTGCGCGAATCCACCGGCGTTGGCATGATGGACGCCAAAAAAGCACTGGTCGAAAACGACGGCGATATGGAAGCCGCTCAGGACTGGCTGCGCACCAAAGGTCTGGCGAAAGCCGCCAAGAAAGCTGGCCGCACCGCCGCTGAAGGTCTGGTCGCTGTGACCGTGGCTGGTGGCAAAGGCGTCGCTGTCGAGGTGAACTCGGAAACCGACTTTGTTGCGAAAAACGCTGAATTCCAAGAGATGGTATCGGGCATCGCTGCGGCTGCTCTGACCGTTTCGGACGTTGACGGCCTGAACGGCGCCGACATGGGCGGCAAAACCGTTGCTGACGTGATCACCGACAAGATCGCCACCATCGGCGAAAACATGTCGCTGCGTCGCATGGCATCGGTCGAAGGCGAAAACGTTGTGACCTATGTGCACAACGCTGTCACCGACGGCATGGGCAAAATCGGCGTTCTGGTTGCCATGAACGGTGGCGACGAAGCCTTTGGCCGTCAGGTTGCCATGCACATCGCAGCTGCCAACCCGCAGGCGCTGAACGAAGCCGCTCTGGACCCGGCAATTGTCGAGAAAGAGCGTCAGGTTCTGACCGATCAGGCCCGTGAAAGCGGCAAGCCCGAGAACATCATCGAGAACATGATCAAGGGTCGCATGAAGAAGTTCCTGGCAGAAGTAACTCTGCTGGGCCAAGACTTCGTCATCAACCCGGATCTGACTGTTGAAGCCGCTGCCAAAGAAGCCGGTGCCGAGATCGTCGGCTACGTGCGTATGGAAGTTGGCGAAGGCATCGAAAAAGAAGAAGTCGATTTCGCTGCTGAAGTCGCTGCTGCTGTTCAGGGCTAATACCCACAGGGCAGGGCGTATGCCCGCGACGTGATTAAGTGTTAAGGGCCGGTCGTTTCGACCGGCCTTTTTCGTGCTTCGTCGTTAGTTCGAAATTAATCTTAGCTTACGGCAAAACGGAAAAAGCGCAGACGATTGTCAGCGCTTTCTCTGCAAGCAGATAAACTTTATCCGAAGCGCTGGTGCCTTTGGGATCAATACTCCATCGACACCAGCTCCGTTTTCACGGAAGAATGAAACGCGATCTGAAATCACAGTCCGTTCACCCCAAAATGTCCCAAGGCCAAAGCCACCACTCACGGAACATGAAAATCATGCCCGATTCGTGCAACTTTTGGAAGTACGGGAATCCCTACCATTTCTTCCGTAACGTCAACAAAGCGCCAGTAACCTGAAAAACTGTTTCGGAATAACTGCCTAATCTAACTGATAAAACTTAATAGGTTAAGATTTTTCGGGGCTGAAGATTTGGTTCAAAAATGACATTTTCAGAACCGCCTGAGCAGAGGTATCGACCCCCAGTTTATCCCGCGCAATACGCAAATGCTTTTCAACTGTGGCTGGTGTGACACCCAAAATCGTCGCAATATCTTGGTTCGTTTTCCCATCTCCAACCCATTCCAGTACCTCGCGCTGGCGCTTGGACAGGTCCGAGCGCTCTGTGCTGAGAGGGAGCGAAATAATCTTTAAATGCGCCACGTTGTTCAGCGCTTCGATCTCGTCACCATGTTTTTTCCAAATGGAATCCACATCATCCTGCGTGAGCCCTCGGTGCGCGGTCAGAGCGATGACACCTTTGGATCTGCGCGAAGTTTCCTGAAACGAGAGCGTATACCCAGCTGTGACGCCCATCTTTTGGTTCAGTTCGATAACTTTACGGTTGTTGTCATTCATCCGGTCCATATTTTCACGCACCCAGGACCAACTGCACGCACCCGTGTTTTCGGCCGCCCAAAGCAGCATCGGGCTCGATCGATAGAGCTCGGGCACATAGTAGTGTTCCATATACTCGGGATCATGCGAGGACAGGGTCATTACATCTTCACGCGGGCCGATCGAATTCGCCGTCATGAAATGGGTGACGCCATAGATCAGGCGATCAAAGCCAAAGCTCTCCATCTTTCTGCAATGGATTTCCCAAACTTCGGCCATGGTATCGCATTGGCAGATGCTTTTGATGTATTCGAGCATCAGGCGGTCTCGAGAATGCCTGCCGCTGCATCAATCGCCAATTCATATCCCTTGGCGCCAAAACCGCAAATCTGGCCAACTGCGACGCGGGCGATATACGACCGATGGCGGAATTCTTCACGGGCATGAATGTTCGAGAGGTGAAGTTCGATGGTTGGAACCTCGGCGGCGATGATCGCATCCATCAAGGCGATGGAGGTGTGTGTATAGGCGCCGGCATTCAAAATGATCGCGTCATGAACGCCGCGCGCTTCCTGAATTTTCGTGACCAGCGTTCCTTCATGGTTGGATTGCGCGCAGACACATGCAAATCCCAGCTTCTCTGCATAGGCGATGCTTGAAGCTTCGATATCTTCGAGGCGCAGGTGGCCGTAGATTTCAGGCTGGCGGGTGCCGAGCATGTTTAGATTTGGGCCATTGAGAATTAGCAGTGAACGCATGTCGTCTTCCTTGTCCGGACACTGTTTTATCTGCATTATTCTTAGAGTTGTCGAGAGAATTGAATACTTAAGATCATCGCGTTCCGCGATAGTCGCAGGATTGCAATATTAACATAATATGGATTATGCGAATTATGGAGCGGGGCGAATGTACTTGTTGCCTCCCTCGAACATTCGAATGTTAAGCGTGGGATCTTCATACCAAATGAGTTCGTTCAGTCTGTCGCGTTAAAGCGATTACATCAGAAACCCAGTTCAATGCATGCAACTTGGTTAAAGTAAGCGTCGGAAGGCTCAGTTATCACTCATGAAATAAGAGCTGAACGATGTGTACGATCGAAAAAAGGGGCAGTTCCCTGCCCCTTTTAGGTTCCTAGAGTGGTGAGGTTGTTTTTAAGCCAAATCGAACCGATCCGCGTCCATGACCTTGGTCCATGCGGCCACGAAATCATCGACAAACTTCTGGCCCGCATCGTCTTGCGCGTAGACCTCTGACAGCGCGCGCAGTTGCGAGTTCGATCCAAAGACCAGATCGACACGTGTCGCGGTCCACTTTGCGTCCCCCGTGGCGCGACCCGTGCCCGCATAGCTGCCGTCGCCCTGATCGGTCCATTTGGTGCCGATATCCAGAACATTGACGAAGAAGTCGGTGCTCAGCTTGCCGGTGTTTTGCGTCAGGACGCCATGCGCGCTGCCACCATGATTGGCGCCCAGAACACGCAGGCCGCCAACCAGCACGGTCATTTCAGGCGCGCTGAGGCCCAAAAGCTGTGCTTTGTCGATCAGAAGTTCTTCAGGCGAGATGGTGAACTCGGTCCGCTGCCAGTTGCGGAAGCCGTCAGCTGCGGGTTCCAGATAGCCGACGCTTTCCACATCGGTCATCTCTTGCGTGGCGTCACCGCGCCCCAAGGTGCATGGGACCAGAACGCAGTGACCCGCATCAGCCGCGGCTTGTTCGACCGCAGCGGCACCGGCAATCACGATCAGGTCAGCCATCGAGACCGGCTTGCCGAAACTCCCGCGCAGCTCTTCCAAGCGGGTCAGGACACGGTCCAGTGCCTCGGGTTCGTTGACTTCCCAGTTTTTCATCGGCTCAAGACGGATACGCGCCCCATTGGCCCCACCCCGCATGTCCGATCCCCGGAAGGTCGAGGCCGAGGCCCAGGCGGTCTTCACAAGGTCCGAGATGCTCAGCCCAGTCTCAAGCACAGCCGCCTTCAACGCGTTTACATCCTCGTCGCTCAGATCCGTTTCCGACGCCGGGATGGGATCTTGCCAGATCAGCTCTTCGCTTGGAACATCTGCGCCCAGATAACGCGCACGCGGGCCCATATCGCGGTGGGTCAGCTTGAACCACGCGCGGGCAAAGGCGTCTGCGAACTCGTCCGGGTTCTCGTGGAAGCGTTTCGAAATCGGACCATAGATCGGGTCCATCCGCATCGCCATGTCCGCCGTGGTCATCATGGTCGGCACCTTCTTCGACGCATCATGGGCCTGCGGGGCCATGTCGTCTGCCGACACACCGACGGGTTCCCAGATATAGGCGCCCGCGGGCGATTTGGTCAGGTTCCAGTCATAGCCAAACAGCAGATCGAAATAGCCGTTGTCCCACTGGATCGGATTCGCAGTCCACGCGCCCTCGATCCCGCTGGTGGTGGTGTCATCGCCGTGGCCCGAGCCATGCGCGTTGATCCAGCCAAGGCCCATTTCCTCGATCGCGGCGGCTTCGGGTTCGGGGCCAACCAGACCCGGGTCCCCTGCCCCATGCGCCTTACCGAAGGTATGCCCGCCCGCGACCAACGCCACGGTTTCCTCATCATTCATCGCCATACGCGCAAAGGTCTCGCGGATGTCGCGGCCCGAGGCCAGAATGTCCGGCTCTCCGTTCGGGCCTTCTGGGTTCACATAGATCAGACCCATCTGCACCGCCGCCAGCGGGTTTTCCAGATCACGTTCGCCGGAATAGCGGCTGTTGGGATTGTCATCCGACGCCAGCCACTCGGTTTCAGCGCCCCAATAGGTATCCTCTTCTGGCTCCCACACATCGGCCCGGCCGCCCGCAAAGCCAAAAGTCGGACCGCCCATCGAGGTGATGGCCACATTGCCCGCCAAAATCATCAGATCCGCCCAGGAAATCTTGTTGCCGTACTTCTGCTTGATCGGCCACAGAAGACGACGGGCCTTGTCCAAGTTACCGTTGTCAGGCCACGAGTTCAGGGGGGCGAAGCGTTGCTGCCCGGTCCCTGCCCCGCCGCGTCCATCCGCGGTGCGATAGGTGCCAGCACTGTGCCATGCCATGCGAATGAACAGGCCGCCATAATGGCCGTAATCAGCCGGCCACCAGTCCTGGCTGTCGGTCATCAGCGCGGTCAGATCGGCCTTCAGGGCCTCAAGATCCAACGACTTGAACGCCTCGGCATAATCAAAATCGCCCCCCATCGGATCCGACTTTGCCGTGTTCTGATGCAGCATTCTGAGGTTCAGTTGATTGGGCCACCAGTCCTTGTTGGACCGCATCCCGACATTCGTTGCGCCATGCGCCACCGGGCATTTTCCCATGCTGTTTCCGTCCATCTTCGACTCCCATGTTTGGTATTTGGTACGCGACGGCAAATTCCGTCTGTATGGGTTTAGGTTAGCGCGGTTGAATGATAAGAGGAAATTACACCTTTTAATCTCAGCGATAGGTTTGGCTTATGAGTAATATCACCCTGCGCCAGCTTCGGTACTTTGATGCGCTTGCCGAACACGGCCATTTCGGACGCGCGGCTGACGCCTGTGCGGTGTCCCAGCCTGCGCTGTCTGTACAAATCAAAGAGCTTGAGGACGCGTTGGGCTGTATCCTGTGTGAACGTATGCCGCGTCAGGTGCGTCTGACCACCTTGGGGCGCGAGTTCCTACGCCGCACGCGGGACATCCTGCGCGCAGTGGACGAGCTTGAGGATGTGTCGCGTGCCGCCCGCGATCATTGGGTAGGTGAGCTTCGGATCGGGGTGATTCCCACCATTGCGCCCTATCTTTTGCCTAAAATCGTGCAGGAGCTGACCGAACAGTTCCCAGGCGCCGAGATCCATATGCGCGAGACCATGACCTCGAACCTGATCCGCGAGTTGATCGACGGGCGGATCGACACGGCGATTTTAGCCTTGCCCATCTCAGATCCCGCGCTGACCGAGGTGCCCCTGTTTGACGAGGAATTCGTGCTGGTGCGTCCGTTGGCGGACAAGGACAAACCTGTCCCCAATCGTGACGGGCTGCGGGAGATGCGGCTGCTGTTGCTCGAAGAAGGCCACTGCTTCCGCGATCAGGCACTGTCTTTCTGCGACATGCACAACACCAACCCGCGCGAAACGTTGGATGGCAGCGCCTTGTCCACTCTGGTTCAGATGGTGGGCGCGGGCATGGGGGTCACGTTGATCCCGGACATGGCAGTGGGGGTCGAGACACGCTCTGCCCCCGTCACCGTGTCCCGTTTTGACGCGCCCAAACCCAACCGCACCATCGGCATGGTCTGGCGCGCAAGCTCACCTTTGGCACAACAGTTTCACCGCATGGCTGACTGTGTAAAACGCGCGGCGAAAACCTGAGCTTTAGGGGCAGAACAGGTCGTTTGTCACCCCGAACACCATGAGCGAGATGACCAGCGCCAGACCGATGGCCAGCAGGAAATTCAGCGCCTTGTCGGATGGCGGTTTGCCCGTCACGGCCTCCCACGCGTAGAAGACCAGATGGCCGCCATCCAGAACCGGGATGGGGAACAGGTTCAGCATGCCGATGGCTGTGGACAGCATGGCGATGAAGGCCACAAAGCTGACCGCGCCCTGTGACGCCACTTGGCCCGAGACCTGCGCGATCCCGATCGGACCCGACAGGTTACAGCTGGAAATCGCGCCAGTGATCATGTGCCAGAGGCCCGACAGGCTGCTTTGAATGATGTAAATCACGCGGTCCACGCCTGACGACAGGCTCTCCCACAAGCCGGCCGGCCGCGTCTCGGGTTCAAATACCAGTCCCGAGGTGATGCCGATCAGCCAGCGGGTCTCAAATCCGCCATCGGCCGAGGGGATATCTTGGCGGCGCGGGGTTAGGATCACATCCATCGGCACGCCATCGCGCAAGATCCCTAGTGCCAACTCGTCCCCATCGCCATTTACCACGATCTCGCGCAGGGCGCCGAAGGTTGGGACCGTTTCGCCGTCTACGGTGCGGATGAAGTCCCCTTCGCGCAATCCCGCCGCCATCGCTGCGGACTGGGGCGTGACAGCGCCAACCAGCGGCGGATAGGGATGAGTGGCGGTTAGGGTCAACACCTGTCCGTCGCGCTCGACGCGGTAGTCCACCAGCGCGGTCTCGGGCAGCTTTTCGATGACCTCATAGAACTCGGCCAAGGGCGGGGTCTCAAAGCCCGCGATGGACAGGATCGTGTCGCCTTCACGCAGCCCTTGCTCCATCCCCGGCACATTCAGCACCGTTTTTACGGCCAGAGGATCGCGGGCGACGCCGGTGGACATCATGAGGCCTGCAAAGATCAGGGTGGACAGGATGAAGTTGAAAATCGGACCGGCAGCCACGGTGGCCGTCCGTGCCCACAAGGGCGCACCGTGCATCGTGTGACGGCGGTCTTCCTCGGAGAGTTCGGCCATGACGGCCTCGTCTGCCCCGCCCGAGGCCGCATTCGCGTCGCCCCGGAACTTCACATATCCGCCAATGGGAAAGGCCGCGATCTGCCACTGGGTGCCGTGCCGGTCCGTCCGCGCGAACAGAACAGGCCCCATCCCAATCGAGAACACATCTGCCTTGATGCCGCTCCACCGTCCGACGATGTAGTGGCCATATTCATGCACCGCGACAATCACCGTCAGCGCAGCAACAAAGGCAAGGACCGTGAAGGCAAGATTGCCGAAATCGGGCAGGAAGCTGATCAGATCCATGTCTTAGATATGTCCTTTGGGTTCAGCGCGTGGCGCGTCTGCTCAGTTCTTATTGGCGAGGATTTCGCGGGCGACCTCACGTCCCATCTGGTCAGCGGCCAGCACATTATCAAGGGTCATTGCCGCATGGATCAGGCTGACATTTCCGTCAAGACGGGTCAGCGTGTCTTCGACCAGCCCGGCCATGTCCATAAAGCCGATCTGGCCTGCAATGAAGCCGTCCAGGGCGATTTCCTTGGCTGCGTTGAAGACGGCACCAGACAGACCGCCCGCCGCCATCACCTCGCGGGCCAGTCGCAGGGCGGGATAGCGTGTCTCGTCCGGGGCGCGGAACTCCAGCGTGGCGACCTTGGACAGATCCAGCCGTTCGACGGGCAGATCACGGCGTTCAGGCCAATGCAGCGCATAGCCGATGGCATGCCGCATATCCGGCGCGCCCAGATGCGCCATGAGGGCGCCATCGTTGAAACCAACCAGCGCGTGGACCAGACTTTGCGGGTGGACCAAAACCTCTATCTGATCAGGGTCGATCTGAAAGAACTCTTTGGTCTCAATGACTTCCAACGCCTTGTTGAACATCGAGGCGCTGTCGATGGTGATCCGTTGCCCCATATCCCAGTTGGGGTGCGAGCTCGCTTCGGCCAGTGTTGCAGTCGCCAGCTTTTCCAGCGGCCAGTCGCGGAACGCACCACCCGAAGCGGTGATGATGATCCGCTCGACCGCGTCCATATCTTCGCCCACAAGCCCTTGGAACACGGCAGAATGCTCGCTGTCGACGGGCAAGATCCGAGAATGGTGCGCCTGCGCGGTGGCCATGATCAGTGGCCCGGCGGTCACAAGGCTTTCCTTGTTGGCAAGTGCCAGTGTCGCGCGGGCTTCCAAGGCGCGCAGTCCCGGCAAAAGCCCGGCCGCCCCGACAATCGAGGACATAACCCAGTCACAGGGGCGTGTGGCGGCTTCTTCGATGGCGGCGGGGCCAGCAGCGGCCTCGACACCGCTGCCAGCCAGCGCGTCTTTTAACGCGGGCAACTTGTCTTCATGTGCGGTGATGGCGATGTCCGCGCGCAGGTCGATGGCATCTTTGGCCAGCTGCGCAATGTTGTGCCCGCCAGTCAACGCAACCACGTCATAAGCGTCGGCATCGCGCTTGATCAGGTCAAGGGTAGATTGCCCAATAGACCCAGTGGCCCCGAAGATCGAGATGCGGCGCGTGCCCGTTTCCTGCGTCATGCCCTGCCCTTAGCCCGCAAAAATCAACGAGCCTACGCCCGTCAGAAGGACCAATGCCCCGGCCGCGCCAATCATGGCGTCAAAGCGGTCCAGCACCCCGCCGTGCCCCGGGATCAGGTTCGAGCTGTCTTTGACGCCGACCATCCGCTTGATGGCGCTTTGCGCGATGTCGCCCATCTGGCCCGCAAAGGCGATGAAAGGGAACAGCAGTGCTTCGATCACGTTGAAGTATCCAAGCGTCATACCGATCAGGCCAAGGATCAAAGCTCCGACCCAACCTGCAATCGTACCAGACCATGTTTTCTTGGGGCTGACACGCGGCCAGAACTTTTTGCCGCCAATGACCCGCCCGGCAAAATACCCAGCAACGTCCGAGACGATGATGATCAGAATAAACCAGACCAGGGCGGGCCCCGGACCCAAGGAGAGAAAGCCCAAGCCCGCCAGCATGATCAGAAGGCCATAGGCGCAGAACAAGACGCGATGTTGGTTGGCCAGCACGGCGCCCATTACAGGCGCGACGAACAAGGCTGAAATCTGCGGAGACAGGATCACGCCCGGCGCATCGATCGAGCCAAGGCTACTTAGAAAGATACCCCCTGCTGCTGCCAAACTCAGGACGATGGGCAACGCGGTGGGCGTGGGTTGTAGAAGGCGCGCGAACTCCCACATGCACAGGCCGATGACGACAACGATCAGCGCCCGATAGGTGGGGCCCCCAATCCAGATTGCAGCGATGGCAATGGCCGCGATTGCGATGGCGGACAGCAAGCGCGGGGCAAGATCGGCCCATTTCGAGGAAGACGACTGAGAACTCATTTGGGGGTTATCGCATTGCGCGGTGCAGGTCTCAAGTCAAAGTAAGCCCAAAAGGATAGCTATTCGGCCGCAGGCTTGACGGTCCCGAACCGGCGGTCCCGATCCGAAAAACGCGCGATGACATCCGCGAACACGTCAGACGTGAAATCCGGCCAGAGCGTTTCGATGAAATCATACTCGGCATAGGCAGATTGCCAGAGCAGAAAATTCGATACGCGCATTTCCCCCGAGGTGCGGATGACCAGATCGGGATCCGGTAAAATGCTTGTATCCAAATAGCTTGTGATAGTTTCTTCATCAACCGCTTCGGGGTTCAAGGCGCCGCTGGCAATGTCCTGCGCCATGCGTTTCGAGGCCCGCGCCAACTCGTCCCGGCCACCATAGTTCAGCGCAATGGTCAGATTCACGTGGTCGTTGAGAGCTGTCATCCCTTCCAGCTCTTCCATCAACTTAATCAGTTTTTTATCAAGCCGACTGCGGTCCCCAATGAACCGAACACGCACGCCTTCTTCGACCAGCGCGCGCGCTTCCTTGGTGATGTAGCGCCGAAACAGGTTCATCAGCCCGGTGACTTCGGTCTCTGAGCGTTTCCAGTTTTCGGTCGAGAAGGCAAAGATGGTTAGGTATTTGATGCCCAGATCAGGACAAGCGCGCACAATTTCGCGGACGCGCTTGGCCCCGGCATGGTGACCGAACAGACGTGGCTGGCCGCGACGCTGTGCCCAGCGACCGTTGCCGTCCATGATGATGGCAACGTGCCGAGGCGATGACGCCCCGACCTGTATGTCCATCTTGTTCATGTCTGTCACCAAATCTAATACCTATAAAAATCAGGAACTTGCAAGTTAAACCTGCATGATTTCTTCCTGTTTGGTTTCCAAGGCCTTATCTACGATGCCAACATATTTATCTGTCAGTTCCTGAACTTCGTCGGACCACATCTTGGCGTCGTCCTCGGACATGTTGTCCTTGCCCTTTTTGATCTGCTGCATGCCGTCCTGACGCACATTGCGCACAGCAACGCGGGCGTGTTCGGCATATTGCGCAGCGACGCGGGTCAGTTCGCGGCGACGTTCCTCGTTCAGCTCGGGGATCGGCAGCATGATGATCGTGCCGTTAAGCTGCGGGTTGATGCCCAGACCGCTTTCGCGAATGGCTTTTTCCACCGCCTGAACCATGCTTTTGTCCCAGACGTTTACGGTGACCATGCGCGGCTCGGGTACGTTCACGGTGCCGACCTGGTTCAGCGGTGTACGCTGGCCATAGGCTTCAACCGTGATCGGATCCAGCATCGAGGCCGATGCCCGCCCGGTGCGCAACGATGCAAATTCGGTTTTCAGCGCGCCAAGTGCGCCTTCCATGCGGCGTTCCAGATCATCGGTATCCAGTTCAAACTCTTCATCAGCCATCGCTCGGCGTTCCCTTCGTCTTTCAAGCTCTTATCGTTAACGAGCGTGTTTCGCCCGGTATAATGCCACCGCCCCCCAATTGTATAGATCAGGCTCTACCAGCGGTGGCAAAGATTTATCTCTGGGCAGAAATCCGCCCTCATGCGCGGTTAGCCGCCCACGCGGGTATAGGTGCCCTGCCCGTCCAGAATACCACGGAACCCGCCCGGTTCATCCAGCGAAAACACGATGATCGGCAGGTTGTTGTCACGGGCCAGTGCAATGGCGGACGCATCCATGACGCCCAGACGTTTCGCCAACACATCATCATAAGACACCGTGTCATAGCGTACGGCATCGTCGTTTTTGACCGGATCTTTATCGTATACGCCGTCTACTTTCGTGCCCTTGAAAATGGCCTCGCAGGCCATTTCGTTAGCGCGCAGCGTGGCGGCGGTATCGGTGGTGAAATACGGGTTGCCGGTGCCGGCCGCAAAAATGCAGACGCGTTTCTTTTCCAAGTGGCGCACGGCGCGGCGACGAATGTAGGGCTCACACACCTGATCCATTGGAATGGCCGAGATCACGCGGGTAAACACCCCCAGACCTTCCAGCGCGGATTGCATCGCCAGAGCGTTCATTACCGTGGCTAGCATCCCCATATAGTCCGCCGTGGTACGCTCCATCCCCTGCGCCGAGCCCTGAAGCCCGCGGAAGATGTTGCCGCCGCCGATCACCATGCAGATCTCGACGCCCATGTCGTGCACCGATTTTACTTCACGGGCGATGCGTTCAACTGTGGGCGGGTTCAGGCCGAACCCCTGGTCGCCCATCAGGGCCTCGCCCGAGATTTTCAGCATGACACGTTTATAGGTCGGCTGCGGGGTTTCACCCTCTGCCGTGGTCTGGGCCTGATCACTCATCTGTTGCCACTCTCTGATTGTCGTGATTGTGTTGCCCGGCAATTTGACCGATTAGGGCCGAATGTTCAATGAGCGATCCGCCCGTTGGACCGAAAAAAGTAAGGACTACAGCACGTGTCGACCGCGCAAGACAGCATCACGGAACTGGCCCGACAGGTGGGCCCTGATCGCCCGGTCCTGATCGCGGGCGCGACGGCATCGGGCAAGTCTGCACTTGCCTTGGCCATCGCCGAAGCGTCGGGCGGCGTGATCGTGAATGCCGATGCGCTGCAGGTGTTTGAAAACTGGCGCGTGGTGACAGCCCGCCCCTCAGCCGAGGACGAGGCCCGCGCGCCGCATCTGCTCTATGGGCATATTCCGGGGGATCAGGACTATTCCGTGGGCCATTGGCTGCGCGAGGTTGCGCCCATCCTGCAAGGCACAAAGCGCCCCATCATTGTCGGGGGTACGGGGCTAAACCTGACCGCGCTGACGGAAGGTCTGGCCGACATCCCTCTGACCCCGCCCGCCATTCGCAAGGATGGCGAAGCACGCTTTGCTGAGGGTGGATTGCCCGCCCTTCTGGCCGATCTGGATCCGGACACGTTGGCCCGCATCGACACACGCAACCCCGCCCGCGTCGCCCGCGCGTGGGAGGTTCAGCACACCACCGGGCGCGGTTTGGCCAGTTGGCAGGACGACACCCCGCCGCCGCTTCTGCCCCTCTCGTCTGCATGCGCTTTCCATCTGGACGCCGAGCGTGACTGGCTGCGTGACCGGATTGAGCGGCGCTTTGACATCATGCTGGACGAAGGCGCGCTCGAAGAAGCCCGCCGGAACCTTGCAACCTGGGATCCCAAGGCACCGTCCTCGAAAGCCATCGGTGCGCCGGAACTGATCGCCCATTTGCAAGGCCAGATGTCGCTGGACGAGGCACGCGCCGCCGCCATCATCGCAAGCCAGCAATACGCCAAACGCCAGCGCACATGGTTCCGAAAACGGATGCGGAATTGGCAGGTGATTCCCCTTGGGGCGGATCACTGAGTCGCAACTTATCCACAGGTGCATTTCTATTCTTGTGGAAGACCCTGTGGAAAAGTTGTAATCTGTCAAAAATAATGAGACAGGTCGAACAGGGTAAGCTAGCGATTGGGCAGTAAGGTAATTTTACTGGCTGCTGCGATTGCGTTCTTATGACTGATACCACCCATCCGAATTCCTCGTTCCGTGCACTCCCAATTGCTCGTCTGGGCGTGGGGGGGCGTTGGCGCACAGAAGCTATGCGCTCTTACGGGGCACCTGTTCTTTTGTGGTTTACCCGTGGACAGGGGCGTATCACCATCAATGGTGTGACGTCCGGTTATGGTCCACACAACTGCATCTATCTTCCTGCGGGCACCATGCATGGGTTCGAAATGAGCACACAGGTCGCCGGGACGATCATCGTGTTTCCGCAAGACAGTGAAGAGCAACTGGGCCTTCCTCAGGACTCCGTTCACTTGCGCCTGCGCGACGCGGATCGGCAGATCGAACTCAGCAATCTTGTCGACAATCTGCAGCGCGAGATGGAGAAAGGCACTGCGCGGGCCAGCCGCGCCATGATGTGTCATGCCGGGCTGATCTCGGTCTGGTTGGATCGCCAGCTAGAAGCGCTTGATGAAGGCGACAACAAACCCAAATCGGGGCAACGGTTGGTCAATGCCTTCACCGCGCTGGTCGAACAAGATTTCCACAGTGCGAAAACCGTTCGGGACTATGCGGCAGATCTGGGCATCACCCCCACGCACCTGTCGCGCGTGTGCAACAACGCCTGCGGACGCCCGGCATCGGCTATATTGCAAGACCGGGTCACCTATGAAGCACGGCGTTTGCTGACCGAGACACGCGTGCCGATCAAAGACATTGCAGCGTCGCTTGGATTTACCTCGGCGGCCTATTTTACCCGCGCGTTCCAGAAACAAACCGGGCAGACACCCTCGGCGTTCCGTAAGCGGGGATAGGAAGCGCCCTACCCTGCCCTCAGAAACTTCACACAACAATCGTTGCAAATGAAATGAATGTTGTGTATATCCTCGATCAAAAGGAGGAGCGCTCATGAAAATCGAACAAATTCACCACGTCGCGTATCGCTGTAAGGACGCGAAAGAGACCGTCGAATGGTACGGTAAAATGCTGAAGATGGACTTCATTCTGGCCATCGCGGAAAACCACGTCCCGTCGACCCACGAGCCTGATCCCTACATGCACGTGTTCCTGGATGCCGGGAACGAGAACGTGCTGGCGTTCTTTGAGCTGCCCACCAAGCCAAAAATGGGCCGTGACCCGAACACGCCGATCTGGGTTCAGCATATTGCCTTCAAGGTGAAGGACCGCTCTGAACTAATTGAATTCAAAGAGCATCTTGAAGCCAATGGCGTCGATGTACTGGGCGTGACGGATCACTCGATCTTCCATTCCATCTACTTCTTTGATCCGAACGGCCACCGCATCGAGTTGGCCTGCCCCGATCCCGAGGAAGAAGCCATGCTGAAGCGCATGGACGAAGTGAAATGGGACATGCTGAACGAATGGTCCGAGACCAAACGCGCACCCAAGCACGCAGAATGGCTTCATAAAAAAGAGCTGTCAGACGTCGAGTGACGCAGCGCTTAGATTGATTTATGCATGGGCGTATCTGTGAAAGGATGCGCCCATGTCTTTTGATGAAACCCGTTTCGCCCCCCTGCCCGAGCCGCCCTATTATGCGGTGATTTTCACCAATCAGCTGTCCTCGACCGTTCGCGGCTATGAACAGATGGCGGACAAGATGGTGGAACTGGCGCAGGCGCAAGACGGATACATCGGGGTTGAAAGCACACGCGATGCGTTTGGGGTTGGGATAACCGTGTCTTACTGGCGCAATGAGGCTGCGATTTCCGCATGGAAAGCGGATGTAGATCATCTGATGGCGCAAAAGCTGGGCCAAACCCGCTGGTACGCGCAGTACCATCTGCGCGTCGCGAAAGTCGAACGCGCTTATTCCGGTCCCGAAGGACGCGCGCTTTAGCTGCCGAGAATAGCTTTTACGTAGCCTTGGGTTTCCTTGTAGGGCGGAACACCGTTGTATTTGGCCACAGCCTCGGGCCCAGCGTTATAAGCGGCCAAGGCAAGGCGCCATGAGCGGAACCGGTCATATTGCTGACGCAGATACCGCGCGCCGCCTTCCAGGTTTTGCGAGGGATTCCAAGGGTCTACGCCAAGTTTCTTGGCTGTGAACGGCATCAGCTGCGCAAGCCCAATGGCCCCGGCATGGCTTTTCGCCTTGGGATTCCATCCGCTTTCCTGCTGCACAAGCCGCAAGAAAAGATCCTCGGGAATGCCGTGACGACGCGCCATGGCCTGCGCGATCGGCAGGTATTGGCCTTTGTAATTGCCGGTATAGCTGGGAATGCCATAACTGGTCGGCGTCGTCGGGGCGTTCGGCGTCAAACGCGAGGAGCCAGCGTATTGCTGTGCCGCGCGCGAATCCAAAACGCCGACCTGCGATTTGAACGCGCTGCGCCCACCCGAACTGCCAAACAGGCTTTCGGCCATCGCCATATTTCGCGGTGCTTCGATGGAAAGGGCCGTAACAAGGCTTAGCCCAGCGATCGTGAATACTCTTTGGCGCAAATGTCCGCCCCCAGCTTGAATACGGCGCTAATATAGGCGTTGCAGACCCGTCTGGGAAGTGCCGCCGGGCGAAACGCGCAAATCTAAGCGCATTTGGGAATGTCGCTCACAGAAATCACGTTTCTCTCGCCCACAGATGATGTAACCATATGGCCCAACTTAGAATCGAAAGGACGCAGGATGGCAGGTTCGCTTAACAAGGTCATGCTTATTGGTAATCTTGGTGCAGACCCCGAGGTACGGACCTTCCAGAATGGTGGCAAAGTGTGCAACCTGCGCATTGCGACCTCGGAAACCTGGAAAGACCGCAATACCGGCGAGCGTCGCGAGAAAACCGAATGGCACACCGTGTCCGTCTTCTCAGAAGGTCTGGTCCGCGTATGTGAGCAGTTCTTGCGCAAAGGCTCGAAAGTCTATGTCGAAGGTCAACTGCAGACCCGTAAGTGGCAAGACCAGTCCGGCAATGATCGCTACTCGACCGAGGTCGTGCTGCAAGGCTTTAACGGCACGCTGACCATGCTGGATGGCCGCAGCGGTGGCCAAGGCGGCGGTGGTCAAGGTGGCGGCTACGGTGGCGGCGGTGGCGGCTACGGCGGAGGCAACCAAGGCGGTGGCTTCGGTGGTGGCGGCCAAGGTGGCGGTGGTCCCGCTCCGGCTGGTGGTGGTTTCGACGACGAAATCCCGTTCTAAAGCACTCATAAAACACACAAAACAAGGAGGCGCGCGATGTCATGGTCATTTCCCATCGGGCGCCTTTTTGGCTCGCAGCTGCGCGTCCATGTGACGTTCTTTCTTCTGCTGGCCTTCATTGGCGCCTCGACCTGGTCTGAACAAGGCCCCGAAGCCGCGCTTTGGACCATCGTCTTTGTTCTTCTGCTGTTTGCCTGCGTTGTGGCGCATGAATTCGGCCACGCGCTGATGGCGCGCCGCTTTGGCATCCGCACGCCGGACGTGACGCTTCTGCCCATCGGCGGATTGGCGCGGTTGGAACGCATGCCCGAGAACCCGCGGCAGGAAATTCTGGTCGCTTTGGCGGGTCCTGCGGTGAACGTGGTGATCTGGGCGGTTCTGACGCTCTTGATCGGCGCCCCGACCGAGACCGAGCAGCTGACCGGCATGGCGATTACCCCCTCCACCCTGCCCTCGCAACTGGCGACGCTGAACCTGATCCTTGCGGTCTTTAACTTGGTCCCGGCCTTTCCGATGGATGGCGGACGGGTGCTTCGTGCGGTTTTATCGATGTTCACCGATCGTGTCAGGGCAACACGTATCGCCGCGGGCGCGGGGCAATTTGTGGCCTTCCTGATGGCGCTGACCGGTCTTATGTCCGGCAACCTGATGCTGGTGCTGATCGCGGGCTTTATCTTTATCGCAGCGGGCGGCGAAAGCGCGGATGTCGCCATGCGCGACGTGGCCCGCAAGCTGATGGCGCGCGATGCGATGATCACGGAATATGAAAGTCTGCGTCCGGAGAATCCTATCGCGCTTGCGGCGACCACCCTGATCCGGACCACGCAGCACGAGTTTCCGGTGCTGGATATCGAAGGCCATTTGGCAGGCTTCCTGACCCGCGAAGCGCTGTTTCATGCGATGGCCGAAGGCGCCGCGGACACCCGTGTGGGAGATGTAATGACATCTGTTCCGGCGGCCGCACTGACGGACGGGCTCGAGATGATCCTTGAACGGATGGGCACTGCGCCGACCGTCGCGGTTCTGGACGCCGAGGGGCATCTTCTAGGCTATATTACCCGTGAAAATGTGGGTGAGCTGATGGTGATTGCCAACGCGCGCAAATGATGTGAGGCTTAGGCGTCTGCCAGCGCCTCGGTCAGCACGTCTTTGACCACACCCATATCGACGTCGTCGGCCACGAAGGCATCGCCAATCGCGCGTGCCAGAATGAAGCGCAGCTTGCCCTGCACAACCTTCTTGTCCTGTGCCATCAGCGCGATCAAACCCTCCGCATCGGGCAGATCACCGGGGATGTCGCGGATGTCTTTCTTCATCCCCATGGCCGCCAGATGCTCGCGGAAGCGCGAGGGGCTTTCTTGGCTCATCAGCCCCAACCGGGCCGAGGTTTCAAACGCGAGTGCGCAGCCAATGGCGACGCCTTCGCCATGCAACAAACGGTCGGAATAGCCGGTCGCCGCTTCAAGCGCGTGGCCAAACGTGTGACCAAGGTTCAAAAGCGCGCGGTCGCCTTGCTCGGTCTCATCGCGCACAACGATGTCGGCTTTCATCTGCACCGACCAGCGCACGGCTTCTTCGCGCAACGCCAGATCACCTGCGGCCAGTGCGGGCCCGTTCACTTCGAGCCAGTCGAAGAAGGACGCGTCGCCCAGACCGCCATATTTCACGACCTCGCCATAGCCCGCCAGAAAATCACGTGGTTGCAGCGTGCCCAGCACGTCGATATCCGCCAGCACCAACGAGGGCTGGTGGAACGCGCCGATCAGGTTCTTGCCCTGCGGCGCGTTGATCCCGGTCTTGCCCCCGACCGAACTGTCCACCTGCGCCAGCAGAGACGTCGGCAGCTGTACGAAGCGCACGCCACGGCGCAGGATCGCAGCGGCAAAGCCCACAAGGTCTCCGATCACGCCGCCGCCAAAGGCCAGCACCACATCCTTGCGCTCGACCTTTTGCTCCAGCAGCCATTCGACGGTCTGCATCAGATAGGGCCAGCTTTTGGTGCTTTCCCCGGGCGGCAGGATCAGCGCCTCGGAGGCAATCCCCTCGGCCGACAGCCCGGCTTTCAACGCGTCCAAATGCAGCCCAGCAACCGTTTCTTCTGTCACGATCCAGACCTTCGCGCGCGGCAGCAAGGGCGCGATTTCGATCCCAGCGCGTGCAATCAGACCCGGTGCGATGCGGACGTCATAGGCGCGATCATCCAAGGGGACGTGAACGGTGGTCATGCGGGGATCTCCTCAAGCACATCCGGGCGGGTCTTCAGAACCTTGATCACCGCCTCGGTCATCTGCGCGATGGTATAATCAGGATGGGCATCCACAGCCACATCTGCCAGCTCGTAAACCGGCACGCGGGCGTTGTAAATTTCGGTCAGCGTGGCCTTTGGGTCTGGTGTGCGCAGCAGCGGGCGCGTGTCCTTATGCTTCACCCGGTTCCAAAGCAGCTCCAAATCCGCGCGTAGTAGAAGCGAGACGCCCCGGTCGCTGATCATGGTCCGATTGCGTTCGGCCATGAAAGCCCCGCCTCCGGTCGACAGAATTGCCCGCGGACCATCCAGAAGCCGCCCGATTACCTCGGTCTCGCGGTCGCGGAAAAACGCCTCTCCGTCGCGCTCGAAGATCTCGGCGATCGACATATTTGCCGCGCGCACGATCTCTTCATCGCTGTCCAGAAACGGAACTTCTAGACGGGCGGCCAGCGCCTGTCCGACGGCGGTTTTCCCCGCCCCCATCATGCCCACCATGACGATGGATTTCTTTAATTTGAATGCCAAAGCGGCGCCCACTTGCCCAAATTCAGATTTCTTTCCTGAATGGCGTGATCTTGCGGAAAATACCATATATAAAATCAGCAAAACGAAGACCGAGGCAGAAAAATAGGTGACTCTCAATGCGGATCCGCTTGATCAAGCTTGTGTTCTTTCTGGCAATTTTGGGCGTGATTGGGCTGTCGGGCTATGCCTATCTGGGTGATATGTCGCCTCCGAGCACGCCGCAAAGCACCACTGTGACGCTGAATGGCGATTAAAGAATTCTACAAAGCCGCGTTTTTAAGCGCGGCTATTGTCCAGTCTGCTGGATTGGCGCAGGCGCAGGTGACACATGGCGCGCCCATGTCGGCGATCGGCTGGCTGTCTGACAGTGTCGCCCTTCCGCCCCCGTCCATCGATAGCGCGGTGTTGCCTCCTGACCCGAACGAACCAGACGTGACGACAGGCGCATCGGTTGCCCAAGTCACGATGAGCCTTCTGGAAACCCCGGTGCTGGACGCCGTTGGATTGTTGTCCAGCGCGACCACAGGGTTTTCGCGCGATTTGTGGGGCAGTTCCCGCCCGGATGATCTGGCGCGGCGCATCACGGACATGCCTTTGTACCTGTATCCAGCGATGCAGGACCTGCTGAACACGCTTCTTCTGGCCGAGCTCAATCCACCCAAAGGCGCGCGCACCGGCGATGATCGCCTGTTCATGGCACGGGTCGATCGGCTGTTGTCCATCGGCGCCTTGGATCAGGCTGAGGCACTGTTAAACCGGGCCGGAACCAGTAATCCGCGCGTGTTCCGTCGCGGCTTTGACACTGCACTGCTTCTTGGCACCGAGGATCGGTTTTGCGAGATCCTGACGAACTCTCCTGACCTCAGCCCGACCTTCACCGCGCGTGTCTTCTGCTTGGCCCGGTCTGGCGAATGGGACGCAGCAGTCCTGACGCTCGAAACTGGACGCGCTCTGGGGTACATTTCGGATTTCGAGGACGCGCTGCTGGCGCGTTTTCTGGATCCTGAATTGTTTGAAGGCGAGCCTCCCTTGCGGCGCCCGCATGATCTGACCCCCCTGACCTTCCGCATGTTCGAAGCAATTGGCGAGCATATCCCGACCGGAAACCTGCCGCTGGCCTTCGCGCAGGCCGATTTGCGCGCCAATATCGGCTGGAAAGCGCGTGCTGAAGCAGCCGAGCGTCTGGCCCGTGTGGGGGCTGCCACGCCGAACCAACTGCTGGGGCTCTATACTGAACGCCGTCCTGCGGCCTCGGGCGGGATTTGGGACCGGATGCAGAGCGTGCGCCGGCTTGAACAGAGCCTGAGCAGCGGCAACGAAGCCGCGCTAAGCGCATCCTTGACCACCCTCTGGCCGCAGATCGAGGACGCCGCGTTGGAAGTCCCCTTCGCACAGTTGTTCGGTGGGCGTCTGATATCGCACATTCCGCAAGATCGTGACGCCCGTAAAGTTGCGCTGTCTCTGGGGCTGCTATCGTCAAAAAGCGAAGAGTTCGCAACCTCTTGGCCAACTCGCGACGACGGAGGAAAAGAAGCGCTGTTGACCGCAATCGCTCTGGGCAACACGCAAACTGCGACGGGTTATAACGCGACATCGCGGGCAGTTGTTGAGGGGCTGAACGCGCGTGATATCCCGGTGCGCTTGAAATCTCTGATGGACAGCAACCGGATGGGCGAAGCCATCCTGCGCGCCATTACGTTGTATGAAAGCGGCACCCACGGCAACCTGGATGAGATCGCCGATGCGCTGGCCTTCTTCCGCCAGATCGGTCTGGAACGTGTTGCGCGCCAAGCCGCGCTAGAGGTTCTGATCCTCGAGAGGCGCGGATGACCCCCGACCACACGCGCTGGATCTCGGCGTTTCTGGATGCGCAGGCGGCCGAACTAGGGGCTTCAGAAAACACGCGACTGGCCTATGGACGTGACTTGAAGGCCTTTACCGAGTTCATCGAGGACAAATCAAAACGGTTTGATGACCTGTCGCGCGCGGATATCGAAGCCTATCTGGTCGATTGCGACGTGCAGGGTTTAGCGGCCTCGACCCGTGCGCGCAGGCTGTCTTCGATCAAGCAACTGTTTCGCTTCGCTTATGAAGAGGGCTGGCGTACGGACAATCCAGCCTTGAAAATTCGCGGGCCGGGGCAGATGAAATCGCTGCCGAAAACCCTTTCGGAAGAGCAGGTAGAGGCGCTTTTGGGCGCCACCCGCGCCATGGGACGCACGGATGCAGACCGGCTGCGCAATATCTGTTTGATGGAGCTGCTCTATGCGACAGGGATGCGCGTCAGTGAACTTGTGTCCCTTCCCGTTTCCGCTGCGCGCGGCGATCCCCAGCTTCTTCTGATCCGAGGGAAAGGCGACAAGGACCGGTTGGTGCCTCTGTCGTCCGAGGCCCGCGCCGCGCTGTCTGACTGGCTGGAGTTTCGCGACACTGCCGAAGACACCGCGCGGATCGAGAAAGGCGCAAAGCCCTCGCCCTTCCTATTCCCCTCCACGGGCGCCTCTGGCCATCTGACCCGTCACCGGTTCTACGCGATCATCAAGGACATCGCCGTGGCTGCAGGCGTGTCACCCGGCGACGTCACGCCCCACCGGCTGCGCCACGCTTTTGCAACACATCTGCTGGCTCATGGCGCTGACCTCAGGTCAATACAGGCGCTGCTGGGCCATGCGGATCTTGCCACCACCGAAATCTACACGCATGTTCTGGAAGAACGCCTGCGCGAGCTGGTCTTCACCCACCATCCGCTTGCCGAGAAGGACTAGGTCATGAGTGTTTTGGTAACCGTGCTGATCCTGCTGATCGTAGCACTTCACCTCTATATCCTGTGGTTCGAGATGTTCGCGTGGGAAAGCCGAGGCCCGAAGGTCTTTCGCAGCTTCCCGCGCGACCTGTTTGCCCCGACAAAGGCGATGGCCGCCAATCAGGGGCTTTATAACGGGTTCCTCGCCGCAGGCCTGATCTGGTCGCGCCTGATTTCTGATCCCGTTTGGGCGCAGAATGTTGCGCTGTTCTTTCTGGCCTGTGTTGCTGTCGCGGGCATTTTCGGCGCGGCGACCGCGTCGAAGAAGATCTTTCAGGTGCAAGCCCTGCCCGCCCTGATCACCATCGCGGCGCTGTTGATCAGCTGATCAGCTGCCGTAGAGCGCCTTGGCGCGTTTTTCAAACGCCGCCACGATCCGGTGCATCGCCTCGTTGAAGACAAGGCCGATCACCTTTTGCAGCATCGGGCTTTTGAACTCGAAATCCACAAAAAATTCGACCTCGCAGCCCTGCGGATGATCTTTGAAGATCCAGAAGGATTTCAGATATTTGAACGGCCCATCCAGATATTCCGTATCAATCCGCTGCCCCGCCTGATCCAAGGTCACTCGGCTGGTAAAGCGTTCGCGGAAGACTTTGAAGCTGATGACAAGATCCGCTTCCATCAACTGCCGTCCGTCATCCAGCGGCACCACCCGGCGCACCCTTGCGGCCGAATTCCACGGCAAAAACTCGGGATAGCGACCAACATCTGCCACCAGATCGTACATCTGTTCGGCCGTATAGGGCATCACGCGTTTTTCGCCATGTGTGGGCATGTTGGGCTTTTTCCTTCTCTGTCAGACGCACATGTCTTAGGAATGCAGGCGAGAATCAAGGGGGAAGCAATGGTTCAGCGACCATATGTCATTGATACGCTCATCTCGGCCAAGCAAATCGCGGCACGGGTGGAAGAACTGGCACAAGAGATCCACGATGAGTTCGATGGTACCGACAAACTGGTTGTTGTCGGGTTACTGAGGGGTTCGTTCGTGTTCATCGCAGATGTGGTGCGCGAACTGGACCTGCCGGTCGAGGTCGATTTCCTGGAAGCGTCCTCTTACGGAAACTCGACCGAAAGCAGCCGGGAAGTCCGTATTCTCAAGGACTTGCGCGGCGAAATTGCCGGGCGCGATGTGCTGGTGGTCGAGGATATCGTGGATACCGGTTTCACCCTGCAACACGTGATTAAGCTGTTGAAGACCAAAGGCCCAGCCAAGCTGCGCACCATCGCCCTTCTGGACAAACCGTCCCGGCGCGAGGTTGATGTGAAGGCGGACTGGACCGGGTTCGAAATCCCCGATGAATTCGTTGTGGGCTACGGCATCGACTTTGCCCAACGCAATCGCAACCTGCCCCATATCGGCAAGGTACGCTTTCTGGACACCCAAGACGGCGAGAGCTGAGCATGTACCCCCGTTCACTTCTTCGGATGGCAAAGTGGGCGCGCAATCCACCCTCGGCCAAACGGGTGGCGCTCGTTTTGACCGTGATCGCAATCTGCTTGGCCATATTCGCCGTTGAACATTTCTTCGGCGCGCCCGACTGGATGAAAGTCGAGCGCGTAAAAAGACCTTAAGTTATTTAATTTCAGGCCTTTGCGAGGCTTTCTTCGCGTGCCTTACGCAGGCGTTCGAAGTCATCGCCCGCATGATAAGACGAGCGTGTCAGCGGGGTCGCGGACACCATCAGGAAGCCCTTGCCGTAAGCCGCCGTTTCGTAATCCTTGAACTCGTCTGGATGCACAAAGCGTTCGACCGCGTGATGCTTCGGCGTGGGCTGCAAATACTGCCCGATGGTCAGGAAATCGATGTCCGCGGCGCGCATATCATCCATGATCTGCATGACGGATTGGCGATCCTCGCCCAGCCCGACCATGATGCCTGACTTCGTAAACATCGAGGGATCCAGCTCTTTCACGCGCTGCAACAGACGCAGCGAGTGGAAATAGCGCGCACCGGGGCGCACTTCGGGGTACAGTCCCGGAACGGTTTCGAGGTTGTGGTTGAACACGTCTGGACGCGCTTCAACCACGGTTTCCAGCACGCTGTCCTCGCATTTCAGGAAGTCCGGTGTCAGGATCTCGATCGTCGTATCGGGCGATTGGTGACGCACGGCGCGGATCGTCTGGGCGAAGTGCTCTGCCCCGCCATCCTTCAGGTCGTCACGATCCACCGAGGTGATAACAACGTGGTTCAGGCCCAGTTTCTTCACCGCATGCGCCACACGGCCCGGCTCGAACGCGTCCAGATCATCCGGCTTGCCGGTGGCCACGTTGCAGAAGGTGCAGCCACGGGTACAGATCTCGCCCATGATCATCATGGTGGCGTGGCCCTGGCTCCAGCATTCGCCCGCATTGGGGCAGCCAGCTTCTTCACACACGGTGACCAGATTGTTCTCGCGCATGATCTTATGCGTCTCGGCATAGCCCTTGCCGCCGGGTGCCTTCACCCGGATCCAGCTGGGTTTCTTGGGCTGAGCGTTATCCTTGCGATGCGCCTTTTCAGGGTGGCGGCTTTCAGGGATTTTCAGATCACGCATGGCTTTCCTCCGGGCCAGTAGTTCTGACCTATATAAGCGCCCCGTGCCCCCAAGTCACCTTCAAAGCTTGTTTTCCAGATATGCAGTGGGCGCATAGCCAAACGCCGGAACGACCCAAAATGACGCGGTGCAGAAAAACCCCGTTGAGCGTCATTTGGAATCGTTCTAATCCTTCCATCAACGCGCGAAGCGATTCCCAGCCACGCGCTTAGACAGTAAAGGATTTTCCCAATGAAAGCAGGCGTTACCGTCCCCAACATCACCTTCCGCACCCGCGTTCGTGATGAAAGCATCGAAGGGCCGAACCCGTTCCGCTGGCAGGACATGACCTCGGACGATTACTTCAAAGGCAAGCGCGTTGTTCTGTTCTCGCTGCCCGGCGCGTTCACCCCGACCTGCTCGACCTATCAGCTGCCCGGTTACGAAAACGGCTTTGCCGATTTCGCCGCTGAAGGCATCGACGAGATCTACTGCATGTCGGTCAACGACAGCTTCGTCATGAACGCCTGGGCCCGCAACCAAGAGCTGGAAAACGTCAAAGTGATCCCCGATGGCTCGGGCGAGTTCACCCGCCTGATGGGCATGCTGGTTCAGAAAGACAACCTGGGCTTCGGCGCCCGCTCGTGGCGCTATGCTGCCGTCATCAACGACGGTGTTGTTGAAGCATGGTTCGAAGAGCCGGGCCGCTGCGACAACCACGGCGAAGACCCCTATGGCGAAAGCGCACCAGAAACCGTACTGGCATGGCTGAAAGAGGCCAAAGAAGCTGTCGCATAAGCGATTGGCTTACTGAATGACGAAGGGCCGCCCGATTGGGTGGCCCTTTTTCAGTTTGGACAACGTGGCTTGGATCAGGGTCTGCTTTGCGGGACGACGCTGCCGTCTGTATTTGGCATCCCAATGACTAGATTACGTAGAATTGCCGCTTCGATTTTTCGCCTGTTACCACTAGCTCCAACTTAACTGCGGCGCGATTTTTGCTGATCTTTATAGGCTTCGGTCACATTCCTGATTGCCGCTTTCAAACTTTCTACCTCAATTCCGATTTGAGTAATCTCCGAATCCAACTTTTTCACCTCAGTGCGAAAATATCGCTCGTTCAGACCATCTTGCCGCAAGCGCCTAAAGTGTTCTTGGTCATCAAAGACTGCCTTTAAACCTTCCTTGGCTGGCTTGATCCGACTCTCATAGATGTCTGACATCTCGTCCTTCAGGTTGCGGATTTCCGAAGAAATGGCTTCACGGCGATTCTCAAACTGCTCCTTTTGAGCTATTGTCTGTTCAAGGCCGAACCACCCAAGGATACTGTCATCTTTGATCTTCCGCCTCTTGTTTCCAAAGAAACTCTTTGAACGCCGATGCCAGCTGTCTAGATTTGAACGCACATCGTCCATTTCATTGTGAAGCTCAGACTTCCTGTCCCGCAGTGGGTTAAGTTCGTCGTAGGCTTCGCTCTTGACCCTCTGATGTTTCCTGACCTCCGCTTGAAAATCTCTCGAGAAGAGTTCGGCGTTGTCAAAAGCCTGCATTCGGGCATTCTCCTTGACGGAGCGTCGCGCTTGAGCTGACGCTAGGTCCTTTTCAAGTGGAGCAATATTCTCTTCATGGTACTGCCGCCAAGGCTTGCCTAGTTTTCTGATGCCCCATATGAGACCACTAAGCCCCACAAAAACCAACAATGTTTGCATGGTGCTTCTCCAAAATCGTCCCGACAAACATACAACTTAGGCTTACATGACATTTCTTTAAAGCTGCGTTGTTCGAGGTGACTTGCTCGTCTGCGTTATCAGTCAGCTTGTATCACAACCAAACTGACCAAATGGCCGTGCATGACTGCGCTAAAAGCGGTCGCTAGCTAAACCACAGTATTTCAGTAAGGAGGGCTCAAAACTGCTGTTCTAGCAGCAACCGCTACCAACCGGCTTCAACCCCTTCAAAAAGCGCGCCGCGTTCGCCTGATACCCCAGCGCCGAGGCCTCGAGCCCCTTGATCGCTGCTGCATCCAACTCGCGCACGATTTTACCCGGTGCGCCCAGAACCATGGACCCATCCGGGATCACCTTGCCCTCGGTCACCAAGGCTCCTGCCCCGATCAGGCAGTTTTTGCCGATCACCGCGCCGTTCATCACGGTGGCGTTCATGCCGATCAAGGTGTTGTCGCCGATGGTGCAGCCGTGCAGCAGCACCTTATGGCCTACGGTGACGTTCTGGCCGATGGTCAGTGGAAAGCCCATGTCGGTGTGAAAGACGCAGTTCTCCTGCACGTTGGTGCCCGCACCCACATGGATCAGCTCGTTATCGCCCCGCAGGGTCGAACCGAACCAAACCGAGGCTTTCGAATCGATCTGCACCTTGCCGATCAGGTTGGCATCGGGTGCGATGAACGCGTCTTCGGCGATGTCCGGGGCGATCCCGTCCAGTTCGTAAATCATGCGTCTCCCTCCTCAAACTCGGCTTGCAGCTTGCGCACGTGGTCCAGCAGGCTGGGCTGCTGGTTGCGGCGCTGGCGGGTGGCTTCAACGATGGTGATCAGCTTCTGTGCCGTCGCCTCAAGATCGTCATTCACCAGCACGTAATCATAGCTGCCCCAGTGGCTGATTTCGTCCCAGCTTTTCTGCATCCGTTTCTGGATCACTTCGTCACTGTCCTGACCACGACCCACCAGACGCGCGCGCAGTTCGGTGATCGAGGGCGGCAGGATGAAGATCGACAGGGAATGCGATGCCATGGACGAGTTGCGGATCTGCACCTCGCCCTGCCAGTCGACATCAAACAGCACGTCTTTCCCGCTTTCAATTGCCTCACGGACGGGTGCGGCGGGCGAGCCATAGAAGTTCCCGAAAACGTGGGCGTGTTCCAGCATCTCGCCCTTGATCACCATATCCTTGAACTTTGCTTCTTCAACGAAGTGGTAATCCTTGCCGTCGACCTCGCCGTCACGCGGCGCGCGGGTGGTGGCCGAGACCGAGAAGCTGAGCGTCGGGTCCCATTCCATCAGCCGCTTGGCCAGCGTCGATTTCCCCGCGCCGGATGGCGAGGACAGGATGATAAGAAGGCCGCGACGATTTTCTGGGGTACTCATGGGGTCACTCCACGTTCTGAACTTGCTCGCGCATCTGATCAATCACATGCTTCAGGTCAAGCCCTACACGGGTCAGTTCGTTAAATTGTGCCTTGGAACACAAGGTGTTGGCCTCGCGGTTGAATTCCTGCATCAGGAAGTCGAGCTTGCGGCCTGCGGGGTCCCCTGCAGTCAGGTGCGAACGGGCAACGGTGATATGGGCGCGCAGCCGGTCCAGTTCCTCGCGCACATCGGTTTTCACGGCAATCAGCGCCAGCTCCTGCGCCACACGGTCCTCATCCGCGCCTTCAACTGCGTCCATGACACGGGCCAGTGCCGTGCGCAGCGCGTCGGCTTGTGCTTGAGAGCGTTCGTCCAGCAACGCTTCCGCCTGCCCGACCAGTACATCCACCTGATCGACCTGCCCCGACAGGATTTCGGACAGCGCCTGCCCTTCGTCTTGACGCGCGGCCACGAAGGCGTCGACCAAACTGGGGATCTGCGCTTTCAAGGCGTCGATCAGCGGCGAGCGGCTGTCAGCATCTGCGGCCCGCACCTCTATCACCCCGCGCAGCTGCGCGATATCGGCCGGGGACACCGGCGTCACCGCCAGCCCACGCATTTCAGCCTCGGTCGAGATCGCAAGAAGGTGCGAGATCGCCTGCCCCAGTCGTTCCGGATTCACCGCGTACTGCCCGTCGTCCTCTGGATGCGAGACGCGCAACGTGACCGAGACGTTCCCACGCGCGATCTTTTGTTTCAACGCCTTGCGCAGCGTATCCTCGACCCCGTCCAACCCGTCAGGCAGCCGAAGGCGGATATCCAGCCCGCGCGCATTTACCGATCTAAGGTCCCAAACCCAGGTAAATCCGTTGAGTTCACCAGTTGCGCTGGCATATCCGGTCATCGAGTAAATCATGGGTGGTTAACCATTTGATAAGATTTTCCGCCAAATTCGATCAGAATGTGACATATTAAGACATCGGTAAGCATTACCTACGTATTCGTTAACAAACGGTCACCAATTGAACAAGGATCAGGCGGATCCAAAACGGGACCACACTGTCGGGAACAAAGAGATGAAGATCGAGTATTTGCGTAACGGGAATGTTGTCTCGCTGCTGTCGGCCCGGCAGACCAAAACCTATCCGGCGATTGCACAGGTCGAAGCCTATTGGCATGCGCTGCGCAACGGGCGCCTGTGCCCCACCCGGCAAGAGGTTGATCCGCGCGGTATGGCGGGTGCTCTGCACGAAGCCTTCATTCTTGAAAAGATCGCTCCGGGGCTGGCCCGTATTCGGCTGGCCGGGCAGCATCTGAATGACATTATGGACATGGAGGTCCGCGGCATGCCGATCTCGGTCTTCTTTCAGGCCGACGCGCGTAAAGAATTGCACCGCGCAGTTGAGGCGTTATTTGACATGCCCGCGCAGATTACCCTGTCCTTGACCACAGCACCGGGTGCGTTCCGCAAGCCTATTGAGGCGCAGATGGTGATGTTGCCTCTGCGTGATGAGAACGGCGAAATTACACGGGTTCTTGGCGCGTTGCAGGTCGATGGGGACCTGAAGCGCGGGCCGCATCGGTTCTCGATCCGCTCTGTGGACACCAGTGCCATCATCGTGAAGGCCGAGGCAACCGCGTCGATGACGGCCTCGCGGAACGCCTATGACGCGGGCAAAAGCGCGGCGACGCGTGCGCAAGAAACGCTTGATCTGCGCTTGGGCACCAGCCCGGGCCTTCACAAGGGGCATGTCTATCGCGAACCTATTCCTGGTGGTGACGAGACATTTCGCAGCTTTGCCGAGGCAAAGCGACATTTTGACATACGCACAGAAATGGACCAATCTGGTTCGGGGAAATCAGAACAACGGGCACATCTGAAACTGGTGACGTCCAACTAATTTTGCCTGTATGTGGGAGCAAGGGGCGTTCTGCACTGCTTCGGGCAAATAGAAACGCCCCGGCGATATTGCCGGGGCGTTTACTTTTTCGATCTATGGTGACGCTTAGCTGGCTTTGGCGGCCAAGGCATCACCATTGCGGCGGGCCGACAGCTCTTCTGCGACCAAGAAGGCCAGTTCCAGCGACTGGCTGGCGTTCAGGCGCGGGTCGCATGCGGTGTGATAACGATCCGACAAATCTTCGTCGGTCACAGCACGAACGCCGCCCGTGCATTCGGTTACGTCCGAGCCGGTCATCTCGAAATGCACACCGCCGGGGACCGAGCCTTCGGCCTTGTGGACGGCGAAGAACTCTTGCACTTCCTTAAGCACGCTGTCGAACGGACGGGTTTTATAGCCCGAGGCCGATTTGATCGTGTTGCCATGCATCGGATCACAGGACCAAACGACATTGGCTCCCTCTTCCTGCACGGTCTTGATCAGGCGCGGCAGGTGTTCGCCAACTTTACCCGCACCAAAGCGAGCGATCAGGGTCAGACGGCCTGCTTCGTTTTCCGGGTTCAGCTTCTCAAGCAGGATCTTCAGATCTTCCGCGGTGGTGGTCGGACCACATTTCAGGCCGATCGGGTTGATCACGCCGCGCAGGAATTCCACATGTGCGCCGTCGGGCTGGCGAGTACGGTCGCCGATCCACAGCATGTGGCCAGAACCCGCTACGGTCTTGCCGGTGGTGGCATCCAGACGGGTCAGCGCCTCTTCATACTCCAGAAGCAGGCTTTCATGCGAGGTGTAGAAATCTACGGTCTGCAGCGTGTGCATACGGTCGGCGGTCACACCAGCCGATTGCATGAAATCCAGGCTGTCCTGAATACGCTCGGCCATCGCGCGGTACTTTTCGGCCTCGCCCGAGGCGGTGAAGTCCAGCGTCCATTTGTGCACCTGATGCACATCCGCCAGACCACCGGTCGAGAACGCGCGCAGCAGGTTCAGCGTCGCCGCCGATTGCGTATAGGCCTGCAGCATCTTCTGCGGATCCGGGATGCGGGCATCCGAGGTGAAGTCTAGCTCGTTGATGATGTCACCGCGGTAGCTGGGCAGCTCGACGCCATCCACGGTCTCGGTCGGAGCCGAGCGCGGTTTGGCGAACTGACCGGCCATACGGCCTACTTTGACCACCGGCACCTTGGCGCCGAAGGTCAGGACCATCGCCATCTGCAGCATCACTTTGAACGTGTCGCGAATGCCATCGGCCGAGAAATCCGCAAAGCTTTCAGCGCAGTCCCCGCCTTGCAGCAGGAACGCTTCACCACGCGACGCGCGGCCCAATTCTTCGCGCAGGCGCATGGCCTCGCCGGCAAAAACCAAGGGCGGATACTTTGCAAGTTGCGCCTCGACCTCGGCCAGTGCGGCCGGATCGGTATAGTCTGGCATCTGTACCCTTGGCTTGTTGCGCCAGGTCGACTTGTCCCACTCCGTCATGATTTTCTCCGTAAACTGTCTGTCTTCGCCCGCGATATGGGGCGACGCCCCTTCTATCCTGTCCGGCGTTTACGTGCAAACAGAGTTGTGAAACAGGAATGTGACGGAAAATTCCCATCGTTTGTCGTATTAGCATTGCTAAGTTATGATCGGCAAAAAAGCGACTTGCTGCGGGCCTCTAAACCTGCTGAATTCGTCGCTACCTTTATAGAACCCATGAAGAAAAGGGTGAGTCGGATGGCCAAACTGTCAGAGATGAATGCACAAGCCACGCATCGGTTTGTGTTCGTTCTTGTTGACGGATTCACCCTTCTAAGTTTCGCGGGCGCTGTTGATGCGCTCAGGATCGCAAACCGTGCCAGCGGGACGAAACTTTATGACTGGGTGATACTGTCCGAAGACGGCGGAGAAGTTACCTCCTCTGCTGGTCCCAGCTTTCTGGCCGATGGCCCGCTTGAGGAACTCCGCCGTGATGACACGCTGGTTTTGGTGTCTGGCGTCGACGTGCAAAGCAAATGCAGCACCAAACTGTTGAACTGGTTGCGGCGCGAAGCGCGTCGCGGGGTGCGTATCGCAGGTCTGTGTACCGCCGCGCATATTCTGGCAAAGGCCGGACTTCTGAATGACAAGCGCGCAACGATCCACTGGGAAAACCACGACAGCTTCACCGAAGAGTTCGATGAGGTCGAGCTGACCAAACGTGTCTTCGTGGTTGATGGCAAGATCATGACGGCGGCAGGTGGTACTGCAGCGATTGACTTGATCCTAAAGGTCATCGCCGAGGATCAGGGCGAAGACGTGGCCAACGTGGTGGCCGATCAACAGATCTATACGACGATCCGCACTGAAAGCGACAGCCAGCGCCTTTCCGTGCCCACCCGCATCGGAGTCCGACACCCCAAGCTTTCCGATGTGATCCGTAAAATGGAAGCCAATATCGAAGAGCCGATCTCGCCCTCGGTTCTGGCCAGTGAGGTAGGCATGTCCACACGTCAGCTGGAACGACTGTTCCGTCGTTATCTAAACCGTTCGCCCAAGCGCTATTACATGGAATTGCGCCTGCAAAAAGCGCGCAACCTGCTGATGCAGACTGATATGAGCGTGATCAACGTGGCCCTGTCCTGTGGCTTCTCCAGCCCTTCGCATTTCTCGAAATGCTACCGGTCGCATTATGACACCACGCCCTATCGTGAACGCGGCAGCCGTGGGGCTAAACCTGCGTGATCCTGCGAACCAGCCGACTTTTACTCCGACCGCCAAAGCCCGAAGACTTGACGGCTCTTAATCAGGTATTTTCGAACCCAGATGCGATGAGGTATTGGAGCCATTCGGCACACGACCATCTTTCCAAAACGGAAAAGACCCTGAATGGTATGATCGCCTCGTCTGCTGAAACCGGTTTGGAATTCGTCTTAGAACGGAACGGTGAAGTGATTGGAAAAGCCGGGCTGTGGCGCATCGCGGAAGTTGGTTACATCCTGCATCCTGAATACTGGGGGCAAGGCCTAGCGCGCGAAGCGCTCGAGGCGATTATCTCAGCGACTTGGGAGCGCTTCCCCGATCTAAATGAAATCACTGCTGAAATTGACCCCAGAAATTCGGCATCAGCACGGTTGCTGACGCATTTCGGATTCAAGCTGACGCATTCCGCGCGCGCCACAATCCAGATCAATGGAGAATGGTGCGACAGCGACTATTACACCTTGCTGCGACCGGATCCTGACGGCCCGTAAATACTGGCGTTTTTTTAAGCAAATCGCCTGCTTCGGCCTTTTCTTTTCCGATGTCCGCGCCTAGGGTCGAGACCGGAATTTTCCAATTGGGAGTACACAAAATGAAAAAACTTCTGCTCGCAACCGCAGCCTCTGCTTTGACCTGCGGCGCTGCGTTTGCTGACGATCATGCCGTCAAGATCGGCGTTCTTCTGGCCTTCACCGGCCCTCTGGAATCTCTGGCCCCGCCGATTGCTGGTGGTGCTGAAGCTGCGATCAAAGAAATCAGCGACAGCGGCAAGTTCATGGGCGGCAAGGCTGTCATGCCGGTGCGTGCGGACTCGACCTGTGTCGATTCGGCAGCTGCAACCGCTGCAGCTGAACGTCTGGTGACCGGTGAAGGCGTTGCCGGCATCGTTGGCGCCATGTGCTCGGGCGCAACCGGCGCCGTTCTGACCGGCGTGTCGATGCCGAACGGTATCGCCCAGGTGTCGCCCTCGGCCACCTCGCCGGCCCTGTCGACGCTGGAAGACAACGGCCTGTTCTTCCGTCTGGCCCCCTCGGACGCCCGTCAGGGTGAACTGATGGCGGACATCATCATGGGCAAAGGCATCAACTCGGTTGCCGTGACCTATACCAACAACGACTACGGCAAAGGCCTGGCTGACAGCTTTGCTGCAGCTTTCGAAGCTGCTGGTGGCGCGGTCACCATCAACGCCGCCCACGAAGACGGCAAAGCCGACTACTCGGCTGAAGTTGGCGCGCTGGCCTCGGCTGGTGGTGATGCACTGGTTGTTGCGGGCTATGCAGACCAAGGTGGTGCAGGCGTGATCCAAGGCGCACTGGACAGCGGCGCGTTTGACACGTTTGTCCTGCCCGACGGCATGGTCACCGACGCTCTGACCGCCAAGTTCGGCACGGATCTGGACGGCAGCTTCGGCCAGCACCCTGCATCGCAGAACGACGGCGCCGTGAAGTTGGAAGAGATGCTGGCAGCAGCCGGTATTGACGGTGGCTCGGTCTACGCCAAAGAAGGCTACGACTCGGCTGCTGTTCTGCTGCTAGGCATGCACAAAGCAGGCGCCACGGACGGTGCCTCGGTTTCGAAAGCCATTCTGGAAGTTGCCAACGCTCCGGGTGAGCCGATCGGACCGGGTGAACTGGCCAAAGCGCTGGAAATCCTGTCGAACGGTGGCGACATCGACTATGTTGGTGGTTCGGACGTCGAGCTGATCGGTGCCGGTGAAAGCGGCGGTAGCTACCGTGAAGTCGTCATCGAAGGTGGCGAATTCAAAGAAGTCGGCTTCCACTAAACCGACCCACATAATCACGAAGCAGCCCGGAGTTTTCCGGGCTGTTTCCGTAAGTTACGCCATAAACTTAAAGTGGCAGGAGAATACAAATGATCGTCATCGAGGATGTCCACAAGCATTTTGGCGGCTTTCGCGCCGTCGATGGGGCAACCCTGACCATCCAGGATAAGTCCATCACCGGACTGATCGGCCCCAACGGCGCGGGAAAAACGACGCTGTTTAACGTCATCGCGGGCGTGTTGAAGCCGACCTCGGGTCGGATCACCATGGCGGGTGAAGACATCACCGGCCTGCCCCCGCACGAGCTGTTCCACAAGGGCCTTCTGCGCACTTTCCAGATCGCGCATGAATTCGGCTCGATGACCTGCCGCGAGAACCTGATGATGGTCCCCGGCGGTCAGTCGGGCGAACAGCTTTGGAACACGTGGTTTGGCCGTAAACGTATCGCGGACGAAGAACGTGCCTTGCGAGCAAAGGCCGATGAGGTTCTGGAGTTCCTGACGATCTCGCACATCGCCGACCTGCGCGCAGGCGAGATTTCGGGCGGGCAGAAGAAACTGCTGGAACTGGGACGCACCATGATGGTGGACGCGAAAATCGTCTTCCTGGACGAGGTTGGTGCCGGGGTGAACCGCACGCTGCTGTACACCATCGCGGATGCGATCAAACGTCTTAACGAAGAGCGCGGCTATACCTTCGTGGTCATCGAACACGACATGGATTTCATCGAGAAGATCTGTGACCCCGTGATCTGTATGGCCGAAGGCAAAGTGCTGGCGGAAGGCACTCTGGCCGAGATCAAGGCCAACGAACAGGTGATCGAGGCCTATCTGGGCACCGGCTTGAAAAATAAGGACAAAGTGGGCGCATGAGCGGGAATCCATATCAGGATGATCGTGGCAACAAAGATGCCTCTATCGTCAATCCAAAGGGATCAGGGACGCTGGTGTCCGCCACGGGAACCGGCCACGAAATGCATACGCAAGAGGCATTCCTGATCGGCGACAGCATGACCGGCGGCTATGGCAAATCAGGCCCCGACATCCTGCACGACTGTACCATTGCTGTCGACAAGGGCGAGATTGCCGTGATTGTCGGCCCTAACGGCGCAGGTAAATCCACTGGCATGAAAGCGGTGTTCGGGATGCTGAACCTGCGTCAGGGCTCGGTCCGTCTGGGGGGTGAGGACATCACTGATCTGTCCCCGCAGGCGCGGGTGCGCAAGGGCATGGGTTTTGTGCCGCAGACCCACAACATCTTTACCTCGATGACGGTGGAAGAGAACCTCGAGATGGGTGGGTTCATCCGCGAGGATGACATTCAGGACACCATCGAGCAGGTCTATGAGCTGTTCCCGATCCTGCGCGACAAACGCAACCAGCCCGCGGGCGAACTGTCAGGCGGTCAGCGTCAGCAGGTGGCCGTGGGTCGCGCGCTGATGACCAAACCGACGGTTCTGATGCTGGACGAGCCCACCGCGGGCGTCAGCCCCATCGTCATGGACGAGCTGTTCGACCGCATCATCGAGGTCGCCCGCACCGGTATCTCGATCCTGATGGTCGAACAAAACGCCCGTCAAGCACTTGAAATCGCTGACAAAGGCTATGTCCTTGTACAGGGACGCAACGCGCATACTGGATCGGGCAAAGACCTTCTGGCCGACCCCGAAGTCCGCCAATCGTTCTTGGGAGGCTAAGAATGGACTTTCTGAACGCGCTTGTCGCGCTTTCCAACTTTGTACTGATCCCCGCGATCGCCTATGGTAGCCAGCTGGCGCTTGGCGCGCTTGGGGTCACGCTGATCTATGGCATCCTGCGCTTTTCGAACTTCGCCCATGGCGACACGATGGCTTTCGGAGCGATGGTGACGATCCTGTTTACCTGGTGGTTCCAGTCGATGGGTATCTCGATCCATCCGCTGCCGACCGCGCTTTTGGCCCTGCCCTTCGGGATCTTATTCACCGCGCTCTTGCTGATCGCAACCGATCGCGTCGTGTACCGCTTTTACCGCCGCGTGAAGGCCAAGCCGATCGTGTTCGTCATGGCCTCGATGGGTGTGATGTTCATTATGAACGGCGTTGTGCGCTTCATCATCGGGCCGGGTGATCAACGTTTTGCCGATGGCGAGCGCTTCATCATCCGCGCACGTGACTTCAAGAACGCCACGGGGCTGAACGAAGGTCTGGCCTTCAAAACCTCGCAGGGCATCACCATCGTGACCGCGATTATCGTGGTTGTTGCGCTGTTCTGGTTCCTGAACCGCACCCGCACCGGCAAGTCGATGCGGGCGTTTTCCGACAACGAGGATCTGGCGCTTTTGTCAGGCATCAACCCCGAGCGCGTGGTGATGATCACATGGATCATCGTTGCCGCCCTGATTACCATCGCGGGCACGCTCTATGGGCTTGATAAGACCTTCAAACCTTTCACCTATTTCCAGCTTCTGCTGCCCATCTTTGCCTCGGCGATCGTTGGCGGTCTGGGCAACCCACTAGGCGCCATCGCGGGTGGGTTCGTGATTGCGTTCTCTGAGGTGACGATCACTTATGCGTGGAAGAAAGTCGCGGTCTATCTGCTGCCTGAAAGCCTGGAACCGTCGGGCCTCGTTCAGCTGATGTCCACCGACTATAAATTCGCGGTCAGCTTCGTGATCCTGATCGTCGTTTTGCTGTTCAAACCCACCGGTCTATTCAAGGGGCAATCGGTATGAGCCAATCTCTTCGTACGCCGCTTCTGTTTGGCGCGGTCGCGCTTTTGTTCATCCTTCAGGGATCGACCGATTGGTGGATCTTTGCAGGCAGCTGGAACGCATCCCTGACCATCCTGAACATGGCGCTGATTTCCGCGATCATGGCTTTGGGCGTGAACCTTCAATGGGGTTACGCGGGCCTGTTCAACGTCGGTATCATGGGCTTCGTCGCACTTGGTGGCTTGGCCACCGTGCTTGTGTCCATGCCCACCACGCCCGGCGCGTGGAGCCAAGGCGGCGTGGGTATCGTTTTCGGCCTTTTGGTTGGCGCCGCCACGGTTGTTGCGGCGGTGCTTCTGCGCACACGCATGGCGGCGGGCCGCAACCGCACCTTGGCGACACTGGCCACGCTGATCGTGGGGTTCTTCGTCTACCGCTATATCTTTGATGCGGGTGTCGCCGGTGTCGAAGCGATCAATCCCGCGCAAACCGGGTATCTTGGCGGCCTGAACCCCGGCGGTCCGGAGAATTACAAAGCGCATGGCTATATGACCGTTCTGGCATGGCCCATAGGGGGCTTGCTGGCCGCCGGTGCAGCGTGGGTCGTCGGCAAAACCGCGCTGGGGCTGCGCTCTGACTATCTGGCGATTGCGACGCTTGGGATCTCGGAAATTGTCATTGCCGTCATCAAGAACGAAGACTGGCTGGCCCGCGGCGTGAAGAACGTGATCGGCCTGCCCCGCCCGGTTCCTTACGAGGTTGACCTGCAGCAGAGCGCTGATTTCGTGGCCCGCGCGGATAGCCTTGGTTTGGATGTCACCACGGCGTCGACCCTTGCGGTGAAGCTGTCCTATTCAGCGCTGTTCACGGTCGTTCTGGTGGCGTTGATCATTCTTGCGCAACTCTCGCTGAACTCGCCCTGGGGCCGCATGATGCGCGCCATTCGGGATAACGAGGTCGCGGCGCAGGCTATGGGCAAGGACGTCACCAAACGCCACCTGCAGATCTTTGTTCTTGGCTCGGCCCTCTGCGGTCTGGCAGGTGCGATGATGACCACGCTGGACGGCCAGCTGGTGCCGGGCACGTATCAGCCCCTGCGCTTCACCTTCCTGATCTGGGTGATGGTGATCGTCGGCGGATCGGGCAACAACCTAGGCTCGGTTCTGGGCGCATTCCTGATCTGGTTCCTGTGGATCCAGGTTGAGCCCATCGGCAACTGGCTGATGTCGGTCGTGACGATGGGGCTAGACGATGGTTCGGCGTTGAAAGCCCACCTGATCGACTCCGCGGCGCATATGCGCCTGTTCTCGATGGGGATCGTGCTGCTTCTGGTTCTGCGGTTCAGCCCGCGTGGCCTGATCCCCGAGAAGTAAACCATGACGGCGGCCAATATAGCGATTGTGCTGTTGGCCGCCGGTCAGTCCCGCCGCATGGGACAGGACAAACTTCTGAGGCGCCTTCCAAGCGGGGAGCGCCTTTTAGAAAACCGCATCCACACAATTCGTGCTGCTGGGACTGTGCCATTTGTGGCCATCTCCGAGGACCCTCAGAAGTCCGAGCTTGTCGCGAAAGCCTCTGGCACCCCCGTGCAGGTCTCCGGTACGGCACAGGGCATGGGTGACAGCATTTCAACCGCCATACGCGTGCTGCCCGATGATATCGCAGGCATTATGATCTTGCTGTCTGACTTGCCCGATGTGACCGCGAACGATCTGCGCGCCCTGATGGCCCGATTTGACGGAAAAACGATCCTTTGCGCTGCGACCGAGGCGGGGGCACCGGGCCATCCGGTGATCTTTCCGGCGCGCTACCGTTCCCAACTCGAGGCTTTGTCCGGAGATATTGGAGCGCGGGATCTGCTGAAGACCGAGCCCGTCGACCTGCATCCCCTGCCCGGCCAGAACGCCGTGCGGGATCTGGACACGCCCGAGGATTGGACAGTTTGGGAAGAAGGCGTGCTTACGCACCCGAGAAAATAACGCTCGCCTCGCGCCGATCAATCACCAGATGGTCCCGCAGATAAGAGGCAATTCCTTGGCGGCTGCGCAATCTGGGACACGCGTCCAGAATTTCATCGGCCACGTCTGGTGCGTCACGGCGGATCAGCTCAATCTCGGGGATCAGGCTTTCTACCCAATAGTCGCCACAGCGGATCATCTCGGTCTTGTCGAGAAGAATGTGGACCATCATGGGCGACACCGTCGTATCCGCCTTTGCCTGCCCGAACTCGGAAAGCATGTCGGCGGTGCAGACCACCTGTGCTTCGCCTGTCAGCATTTCACAGAACGGGTGGTCGACCAGAACCAATGTTCCAGGAGTCAGCAACGCGCCGGTCTGGCCACCCGAAAGCTCGGGGAAACGGATCGGCGCGGTGTTTCGGGACTTGGACATGGCCGAGTGGCCCAACCAGCGAATGGGAGCAAACCGCCCTTTCAGCGTGCGCAGTTGATCTCCGGCCTGAAGCGCCCGTGCGGGCACTGCTCCGCGTGCCGTTTCAACCATCGTATTGGCAGAAATGCCAGACAGCACCCCGCTCAGGGTCGCACGACGCGATTCATTTTGCGTCGAAACGGACGTGTCATTCCCGACAGCCGGCACCCCCGGCCACGATATGCTCAAGTCGTCCTCAATTCTGAAATCACGAAATACCAAAGTGTTCGCCGTAACTCGTCTTGATGGTTGGGTAGCTGTTTTTCCAGCTCTCATTAGGGGGAATTTACAGGAAGAACGTGCCTAAAGTGTGAAACAGCGGCAAAGAAACCGGTTTTTTGGTTTTCATGTGCGCTCGTTAAGATTCAGGAAGGACCATTGGGTCCAAGCGTTCTAGCGCAAGCCACTGTTTATGCGTTAAATATTAGAGCTTCAAGGTGCGGCCAATCCTGCGTAGCCGTAATACGCAACTGCCGATCGTTTCTGAAACGCGCGAAGTTCCACACAAACGTGTTCACCTTTCACGATCTTGCCACGCGCATGTATTGATCTACTCATAACGTCGCTGATCTCCGGTAGAGTGAAGCGTCCAATTTAAAAGAAATGCGGCGCAAAAAAGGCAGGGCCGTCTAGCCGTCAAGCTGATCAAGGGAATCGGTCAGATCCTTCAACAGCACCTCCGGTGGCTCGCACCCAACAGACAGGCGCACATAGCCATCAGGCACGTCATCCCCCCAGCGCGCACGCCGCTCGGCTGAGCTGTGGACGCCCCCAAACGAGGTCGCGGGGCGCAGATAGTGGCTTTGCGTAATAAAGCGTTCAGCACGCTCTTCAGAGCCCAGATCAATGCCGATCAGGAAGCCAAAACGGGCCATTTGTGTTGTTGCCAGATTGTGCGATGGATCGGTGGGAAGGCCCGGAAAGCGCGTCGCCTGAATGGCAGGATGAGCAGCCAGAACAGGGGCAATCACCTCGGCGGTGTCGCACATACGGGTAAAGCGCAGTTCCAGCGTCTCAAGCCCACGATAGAGCGCCCACGCGGCGTGCGGAGATGGGATTGCGCCGGACATTTTTCGCCAATCTTTTACCCGCGCCAGCAATGCCTCATCATGGGTCGCCACATGGCCCATCAGAAGGTCCGAATGCCCACCCGGCGCCTTGGTATCCGAGGCTACGACCACGTCTGCGCCAAGATCCAGTGGGCGCTGTCCAAACGGGGTCAATGTTGTGTTGTCGACGATGCTGATCCCGCCTGCCGCGCGCACCTCGGCACAGATCGCTTGCAGATCACACAGGTCGAGACCGGGGTTCGAGGGCGTCTCGATAAACACTACGTCAAACCCGGCAAATCCGCCCTCGGCAAACTGTGCGGTGGGGCGTTCGGTGACCTCTACGCCAAACGTGGCCAGAAATTCGGACGACAGCACCCGGGTGACGTAATACCCGTCCGAGGGCACCAACAGGCGCTTGCCCGCCCCCAGCGTGGCAAACAACGCCGCCGAGATAGCCGCCATCCCCGACGGAAGCGCGACGCAGGGCGCGTCTTCCAAGATTGCCAGCGCGTCTTCCAGCGCCTCCCACGTGGGATTGTCCACACGGCCATAGCCGGGTGTGCCAGCGGGATCTCCGGGCAGATGAAACATCGAACTCGTGGTGATCGGCAGCGCAATAGGATCGCCCTTGGACAGGCCTTGGCCGCGGTGGTGCAACAGCTCGGCCGCACGGGCCAACGGATTGAGATCTTTAGGTGTTTTGCGCATAGCATGCTCCGGTCAGCCACCGGCAGTCATGTATCACGAATTCGGCGGGAAAGTGGTGCCCAAGGTGGGACTCGAACCCACACGCCCGTGAAGGCGGGGGATTTTGAATCCCCTGCGTCTACCATTCCGCCACTTGGGCACTGTTCGGTTTGGATATCCAAGCCACGGGGCAAGGTCAACGGCATTTCCGCCCCTGCCCCGTGCTATTTTTTGTCGTCAGAACAAGACCCCGACCAGCCACAGCGTGATCCCGGGGAATGCTACCAGAACCACCACGCGGATCAGGTCGGACAAAACGAAGGGGGCAACGCCGCGATAGGTCGCGCTCATCGGGATGTCGCGGGCCATCGAGTTGATGATGAACAGGTTCATCCCAACCGGCGGGGTGATCAATCCGACCTCAACCACGATCAGGGCAAGGATACCGAACCAGATACCGGCCTCTTCCGGGGTCAGGCCGAAGTCCAGAACCTCGATGATCGGATAGAAGATCGGGATGGTCAGGAGGATCATCGACAGGCTGTCCATGACGCAGCCGAAGACCAGATAGGCAATCAGCATCATGGTCAGGACCAGAAGCGGTGCGTAACCTTGGGCCGACACCCAGTCTGCCAGCATTTGCGGCGCTTGGGTGAAGGCGAGGAACGAGTTGAAGATCTGCGCGCCAAGCACGATGAAGAAGATCATCGCAGTGGATTGCGCGGTGGCCAGAACGCTGTCCAAGAAGCCTTTCCAGGTCAGACCGCCGGTCATCACACCATACAGGCCAGTGGCAACGGCACCTACGGCAGCACCCTCGGTCGGGGTAAACAGCGCTTGCACGCCCACTTTCGACCAGTTCCAGTCGCCCGCGATCCCGCCCATCACGAGGCCAAAGATCACCACAACCGGCCAGATCGACAGAAGCGTCTTGAAACGCTCGGCATAGGGGACGCGTTCCGCCGTGGTCGCGCTGTCCGGGTTGATGCGCACCATAACGGCCACGGTCAACATATAGCCAAGCGCCGCCAGAATACCCGGCACCAGCGCCGCGATGAACATCTTCACGATGTTCTGCTCGGTCAGGATCGCATAGATCACCAGAATAACCGAGGGCGGGATCAAGATGCCTAGCGTGCCGCCTGCGGCCAGAACGCCAGTCGACAGCGCATCCGAGTAGCCACGCTTGCGCATCTCAGGCAAGGCCACCTGCCCCATGGTTGAGGCGGTTGCCAGCGACGACCCGCAGACCGCGCCGAACCCAGCACAGGCGCCAACAGCCGCCATTGCCACGCCGCCCTTGCGGTGCCCCAGCCAGTCCGAGGCCGCATTGAACAGCGCGCCTGACATGCCGGACTTGGTGGCGAACTGCCCCATCAAGAGGAACAGCGGCACGATCGACAGCGAATAGCTTGAGAACGTGTCATACGAGAGTGTTTTCAACTGGCTCAGCGTGACCGAGGGACGGCCCATCATGTACCAGATTCCGAAGAAACCGGTCAGACCCATCGCAAGCCCAATCGGCAGGCGCAGGAAGATCGCCAGAAGCATCAGCGCAAAGGCGACGATTGCGAGTTCGATACCGGTCATACGTGCTGCTCCTTGCCGTCAAGCACCCAATTGAAGGATCGCCATGTGGTATAAATGGCGACCACGAGGAAAAACGCCGCGCCGATCAGGCACAGGCCGAAGGGGATCCACAGGGGGACTTCCAACTCGTAGGTACTTTCGGCAAAGAAGGGTTTCGACCCCATGCCCAATACGCTGCGGAAGGCGTCAGAGCCAAAGGGGAACTTTTCGCCAAAGCCCAACCACAGGCGCCATAGGATGATAAAGGCTGCCCCGGTCAGGAATACGTCGCCGATGAAGCCCAAAAGCGCTTGGATGCGCTCAGGCAGGCGGGTGATGAAAATGTCTACGGTCACGTGGCCGCGTTTAAACTGGCACCACGGCATGAAGGCAAAGACGGCGACGGCACAGCCCATCTCGACGATTTCAAAGTCACCTTTGACCGGCGACAGGCCATAGCCCGACAATGCCCGTCCGATGATCGACACCACGGTGGTCATCGCGATGCCAACCAGAACGGCACCCCCCGAGTACGCCATCCAGCGGCTTAGAAATTCCATGATACGCCCCACCCGGAGCTCGGCAGATTTCGCGATTGCCACGACTTTCCCCCTTCTAACCGTTCAGCACAGGCCAAGATGCCTATGCTAGAAAGAAAAACTCCGGGCAGCCCATCAGGCCGCCCGGAGCTGTGTGTGTCACCAGATCACTGGTCCGAGTACTTCGCGACCAGCTCTTTTGCCAGTGCTACCATACCTGCGCCGTCCAGACCCTTCGAGGTCATGTCAGCGGCCCAAGCTTCAACTTGCTTGTCGCCCATGGCGCGGATTTCAGCCACCAGAGCCGGGTCCAGTTCGTGGATCTTGTTGTCGGTGCCAGCGACGATTTCGCGGCCGATCACGTCACCTTTGTCGAACGAAGCACCTGCCCAAGCCGAGGCTTCCAGACCCGAGTTCGCGTCGATGACAGCTTTCAGGTCATCCGGCAGACCGGCATAGGTGTCTTTGTTCATCGCCCAGATGAAGAAGGTGTTGTACAGCGAACGGTCACCCGGGATCTCGGTGTGGCTGTCAGCCAGTTCGTGCACTTTCAGCGGCGGTACGATTTCCCACGGAATTACACCACCTTCAACAACGCCTTTCGACAGGCTTTCCGGGAAGGTCGGGAGCGGCATGCCAACCGGCGTTGCGCCCAGCGTTTCAAACAGGGTGTTTGCCTGACGCGACGGACCGCGCAGTTTCAGACCATCGAAGTCGGCCAGAGCCATGACCGGCTCGCCTTTTTTGTGGATAACGCCCGGGCCGTGTACGTGCACAGCCAGCAGTTTGACGTCGCCCATACGCTCCATCAGGTACTTTTCCGAGAACTCCCACGCCGCTTTCGACGAGGCCGCCGCGTTGCGCGAGGTCATAAAGGGCAGTTCGAAGGCTTCAGCTTCCGGGAAACGGCCCGGAGTATAGGCGGGCAGAGCCCAGCCACAGTCAATAACGCCATCGCGGATCTGGTCATACAGAGCCTGCGGTTTACCGCCCAGCTGCATTGCCGGATAGAGTTCAACCTTGATGCGACCACCCGAGTCTTTCTCGATCTTCTCGGCCCAGGGCGCCATGAAGTACAGCGGGGTCGAGCCCTTCGGCGGCAGGAAGTGCTGGCAGCGCAGCGTGACGTCCTGTGCGAAGCTGGCGGTTGCACTCAGTCCAAGTGCAAAGGCACCGGCCAAGGTGGCTTTCATGGTAAGTTTCATTTCGCTTCCTCCCAACGCGAGTATATTACAGTTGCCAAGGCTCCTTCCTCGGCAATTGACGACAATACAAACAGGGTCGGCTGACTCGTGCAAGCTTATTCGACCATCCGGTCGGCTTTGTTGATCCTGTCGCTGAAATTTATGTACTCATTTTTCGTTGCGTTCGCAACATTATATCTGAAAGCAGGGTATTTCTACGGTTTTTGTGGCGGGCTCGCTGGGGCTCGCCTGAAACGAAAAGGTACAGTGGATCATGTACAAAATTGCAAAAGAATCACGAAATGGCTGATGTGAATGTGTCGATGCAGTGAAATACAACACGTTTCGCCACCACCCCGAATGCCCAGTCCCGCTCAGTTCGCCGCTCGAAACATGCTCAGATTGAACAGCTTGCTTGACCTCGGGCCACTCGCATGTTTCGACAGGAACAACTAAAAAGGGCACGAGCATGATCAAACGGCTTTACGACTGGACAATGGGACTGGCCAACACGCCGCACGCGCTTTGGGCGCTGGCGGTGGTGGCGTTTCTGGAAAGCTCGGTCTTTCCAATCCCGCCAGATGTTCTGATGATTCCCATGATCATCGCCCGCCCCTCGCGCGCCTTTGTGATTGCTGGCGTCGCGCTGGTCGCATCCGTACTGGGCGGCATGTTCGGCTATTATATCGGCTGGGGCATGTTCGAGACCGTCGGACGCCCCGTGTTGGAATTCTACGGCAAGGATGCTTATTTCGACGAGTTCGCGACGCGCTATAACGAATGGGGCGCTTGGGCTGTCCTGATCGCGGGTGTGACCCCCTTCCCCTATAAGGTTATCACGATCCTGTCGGGTGCAACGGGTCTGAACTTCGCCGTCTTCATGGTGGCCAGCATTATTGCACGCGGACTACGCTTCTTCATCGTAGCTACGCTTTTGTGGAAGTTCGGCGCCCCAATCCGCCACTTCATTGAACGCAGGCTGGGCCTGCTGTTCACCATCTTCTGCATCCTGCTTGTCGGCAGTTTCTATCTGGTGAAGTTCCTATGACCCTGCTTGATCGTCTTTCGACCAAATCCTTGATCGTCACCGCTGCCTTGGCGTCGGCCAGCATCTTGGTGGGCGCGTTTATCTTCCAGTCCTTGGGGTATGCGCCCTGCAAAATGTGCTTGTGGCAGCGCTGGCCCCATGCGATTGCGATCGCACTGGGCGGAGCCGCACTGGCCACCAAGATGCGCCTTTTGCGCTGGGTGGGTGCCTTGAACATGGCCGTATCCGCCGGACTTGGCATCTACCATTCGGGCGTTGAACGGAAACTTTGGGAGGGCCCGTCGTCCTGCACCGGCGGCGGCGTGGGCAACCTGTCGGTCGACGACCTGCTGGCGCAGATCCAAGCAGCCCCCTTGGTCCGCTGTGACGAAATCCCGTGGCGCCTGTCCGACATGATCCCAATCGAGGCATTGGACATCACCATGGCCAACTTCAACGCCGTTGGCTCGTTGGTCTTTATGGCGCTGTGGATCGCGGCAGCCCGCCGCGCGGACTAGTCCTTGTTGCGCAACAGCTGACGCAGGATGCCGTGGAACATCTGCACGTCCAGGCGGCTCAGGTTCAGGCGGCTCCACATGTTGCGTTGGGTAATCTTCATCACCTCGGCCTTGGTCTCGGGATAGAAATACCCGGCCTCGTCCAACCGCTTTTCATAGTGCTCGGCCAGCTTCTCGACCTCAATCGCGCTGGCCGGTTCGCTACTGGCCCATTCCATCACGTGATGCGCGGTCTCATGGGTCTGGCGGCGATATTCATAGGCGGTCAGCAACACGCATTGCGCAAGGTTGAGCGAGGCAAATTCCGGGTTCACGGGAACCGAGATCAGGGCATTCGCCCGCGCAACCTCGTCATTTTCCAGCCCGGTGCGCTCTGGCCCGAACAATACCGCGACCTTCTTGCCCCGTAGACGCATCTGGCGGGCTTCTTCCATGGCACGTTCCGGGCTGAGTACTGGTTTCGCCAGATCACGCGACCGCGCCGTCGTGGCATAGACATAATCGCAATCGCCGATCCCGTCCGCCAGCGTGTCATAAACACTCGCCGCATCCAGAACCCGCCCCGCACCCGACGCCATTGCCACAGCGGCTTGGTTCGGCCACCCGTCACGCGGGTTGATGATCCGCATGCGTTCCAACCCGAAATTCAGCATCGCACGCGCGGCGGCACCAATGTTTTCCCCCATCTGAGGGCGGACCAGAACGATTTCAGGCTGAGGTCCCAGTTGGGTCTCGGGGGTATCCATTGCGGCAGTCTCTTTCATTTGCTCGGGCGCGTGATACGCTGAGCAGGATCATTCGGCAAGCAGGAGCTTTCCCATGGCTTATGACAGCGGTCTTTATGCAATCCTGAAAGACGATCTAGGCGAACGGCCCGATCTGATGGAAAAGAAAATGTTCGGCGGTATTGCCTTCATGCTGAACGGCAACATGCTGTGTGGCGTGCATAAAGACGGCGCCATGTACCGGGTTGGAAAAGAGCACGAAGCTGCCGCGCTTGCCCTGCCCGGCGCACGCAAGATGGATTTCACCGGGCGTCCGATGGGTGGCTTCATTGATGCCGGTGAAGAGGCGATGGCAGATGACGACACCCGCGCGGAATTACTGCGGCTGGCCGTGGATTTCGTGTCCTCTCTGCCCGCAAAGTAACGCCTACGCTTGCAATAGCGGCAAACCCGGCTATGAAGCCTGTCAGAAAGAAGAAGAAGGATCGCGCAGATGGCCGACACTGAACAGGACCGCCCCCAGCTGTATCTGGTGACCCCGCCCGAGATCGAGCTGTCGCGTTTCCCGACCGCACTGGCCAAAGTGCTGGATACCTATGACACCGCTTGCCTGCGCCTGTCGTTGGCCACCACGGATGAAGACCGCATCATGCGCGCCGCCGACGCCTGTCGCGAAGTCGCCCATGCCCGCGACGTGCCGATCGTAATCGCCGAACATGCGCTGCTGGTTGAACGACTGGGTCTGGACGGTGTGCATCTGGGCGATGGCGCGCGCCGCGTGCGCAAGACCCGCGACGATCTGGGGGCTGACGCCATTGTGGGCGCTTACTGCGCCGCCTCGCGCCATGACGGCATGAATGCAGGCGAAACCGGCGCGGATTACGTCAGCTTTGGCCCCGCCGGATCGACGCCCCTTGGCGATGGCACCCGCGCGGAACATGACCTGTTTGCCTGGTGGAGCCAGATGATCGAAGTGCCCGTGGTTGCTGAAGGCGCGCTGGACGAAGACACGATCCGCGCCCTCGCCCCCGTCACCGACTTTTTCGCCATCGGCGAGGAAATCTGGCGCACCGAGGATCCCTCGGCCACGCTGGGCCGCTTGCTGGCCGCAATGGACGGTTAACGTTCGACGTTCAAATCCCCTAGACCTTCACGAATGGCCGCCTCGCAATGGGCGGCCAATTCTTTTCGGCCCTTGAAGTCCGAGACCTTGACCGGAGCGTGATAAACCAGCTCGACTCGCCCTTGGCGCCTGACAGCCAAGGTCTGGAGCAAATGCGGGCCGAACTCCATGTCCCCCCACCAGCCATAGAACCGCGGATCATGGCCTTCCGGTGCGAAATAGCGGATCGTGACGGGCTGCACCCACATGAAATCCCGCAAGTTCGGCGTGAAGAACGCGGCGAAGAGCGTAGATTTAAACGGCAATACCCGCTGACTGTCCGAAGACGTTCCTTCCGGGAAAAAGAGCAGCTTGTGCCCGGCCATCAGACGGGTGCGAAAGACCTCGATCTGACTTTGTGCCTCTTTCCGGTCGCGGTTGATGAACACCGTCCCCGTCGCCCGCGCCAGCCAGCCAATGCCCGGCCAACCCGCGACTTCGGATTTCGACACGAAATACACCCGTTTGCGGGCATTGAGCGAGAAGATGTCCAGCCACCCCGCGTGATTGGCCACCACCGCGCCTTTCTGCTGCATCGGCTCTCCGGTCGTCGCGAAGCGAATCCCAAGGATCCGAAAGGCGTTGCGGCAGACAAACTGTGTGATGTGCGGCGTGATGGGCCTCTGCGTGCCAAAGATCGGGCGTTCAAACAGACGCACCAGAAGCAGCAAGATCAACCCGCCGAAAACCAGAATACCAAGCGGTAATCCACGCCGAACAATGCGCAGATACTCTAATTTCGTGGGGTGAAACGCGTGCGGCTCGTGCCCGCCCTGCCACGTTGCATTCATGTTTTGCCCCCCGCATAGATGGCGCGCGACCGGTCATTGACCAGCGACATGTCGATGATCAGACAGACATCGGTGGTGTTGAAGACATGGTCAATGAACGCGCCTTCACCCACGAACCCACCCAGACGCAGGTAGCCCTTGATCAGTGCCGGAACCGCGCGCATGGCGGCGGGGCGGTCGATCTCGCTTTCCGGCATCAGATCCATCGATTGATACACATCTGGCTGGGCGCGCACCCGAATGGCTTCGGGCGCGAGATGCCGGTGATGCAGCAGGGACAAAGGCGCCTTCAGTGCGCCAATATCCGTCCCATGAAACGAGGCCACGCCGAACAGGATCTCGATCCCGTGCTCTTCCACATAGCGGGCCAATCCGCCCCACAGATGCATCATCGCCGGCCCGCCGCGATAGTCCGGATGTAGGCAAGACCGCCCTAATTCCAAGAGCTTTCGGCCCGAGGCTTTCAGAACGCTCAAATCATACTCGGCCTCGGAGTAAAAACGCTCTGGGCCGTCGGGCGTGTTCAGCTTCTCGCCCCGCAGCAGCCGATAGACCCCGACCGCAGGGGATCCTTCGCGCGCGTGGTCAAACAGGATCAAATGGTCATAGAACGGATCAAACGCATCACGTTCCAACCCGTTCTCGTGGTCCACCAAAGGCCCGTCTCCGCCCAGCTCGCGCACGAAGACATCGTAACGCAGCCGTTGTGCTGCGATCAGATCTGCGTCACTCTGGGCCAGTCTCAGTTCAAATTCGGGCGCAGTCATGGACAATTAACCATTTGATAACCTTGTTCAGCTCATATGGCTCAGACATCGGACGCACAATGGGCATCCGCGCGGCACCTTAGCGTTCAGGAGGCGTAAATACAGGCATCAAGTCAACATGTTCAATCATGATCACCTTCTTCCCGGCGTGTTCGAAGTTTACCGTGACGCGCCCTCCAATATTGGATTGCACCTGCCCCAGCCCCCAATCGGGTTTTTCGGGGTGGCGCACCAGCATTCCCGGCTCAAGAAGTGATCCCAATCCCATGACATTCTTCCCTATCAGGCTTCAAACATGACCAAACAAGACCGCGACCTGACCGCGTTGATCGGATCCCGTATCTGCCACGACCTTATCTCCCCATTAGGCGCAATCGGCAATGGGGTAGAGCTGTTGCAGCTCTCTGGCATGGGCGACAGTCCGGAAATGGCGCTGATTGCAGAGAGCGTGACCAATGCCAACCTTCGGATCCGTTTTTTCCGTGTGGCATTTGGCGCCGCGAATGAGGGCCAGTCTCTGTCCGAAAAAGAAATCCGCGCGGTGCTGGCGCCCGGTGTAGATGGGCGCAAGACCAAGATCGACTGGCAGCCCACGGGCGATCTGCCCCGAACCGAAGTGAAACTGGCCTTCCTTGCGTTGCAATGCTTTGAAAGCGCGATGCCGTGGGGTGGTGAACTGGCTGTCACGCGCACTGATGGGCGCTGGCAGATGTTGGCGCACGGCGAGCGTTTGAACATCAACCCCGATCTTTGGGGCCTGCTGTCCGAAGCCAAACCCGATCTCGAGGTGCCGCCTGCCCATGTCCATTTCGCGCTGATCCGGCCAGAGCTGCAACGACAGGGCCGAACGGCTTTAGTCCAGATCGCTGACCAGAGTATCAGCCTGACCTTCTGAACGAAAAAGCCGCCCCTGAGGGCGGCTTTTAATTTAGGCGCGTGTGGTGCCGTCGCCGACGACCAAATACTTGAACGATGTCAGCTGCTTAGAGCCCACCGGCCCCCGCGCGTGCATCTTACCAGTGGCAATCCCGATCTCGGCCCCCATGCCAAACTCGCCGCCATCGGCAAATTGGGTCGATGCATTGCGCATCAGGATCGCACTGTCCAGACGGGTGAAGAAGTGATCCGCAGTCGCATCATCTTCCGTCATGATCGCATCCGTGTGGGACGAGGAATAGCGGTTGATGTGATCAATCGCGCCGTCCACATCATCGACGAGCTTGGCGGCAATAATGCTGTCCAGATACTCGTGGCCCCAGTCGTCTTCGGTTGCAGGAACGCTACCCGTCAGGCCTTCGCCCACGCGCACCTCAACCCCGGCGGCCATCAGATCGTCGATCACCGCCTGCCCCAGATCCTGTGCATCGCGGTGGATCAGCAGACACTCGGCCGAGCCACAAATCCCTGTCCGGCGGGTTTTGGCGTTCATTACGACCTTACGGGTCTTCTCGGCATCCGCATCCTTGTCGATATAGATGTGCACGATCCCTTCCAGATGCGCGAACACCGGCACGCGGGCCTCGCGCTGGACCAGCCCCACAAGGCCTTTGCCGCCCCGCGGGACGATCACGTCCACATAGTCGGTCATCGTCAGCATCTCGCTGACCGCGGCGCGATCACGGGTCGGGATCAGTTGAATGGCGTCCTCGGGCAGACCGGCAGCGCGCAGACCGTCCTGAAGGCATTCATGGATCAGCCCTGCGGAGTGGAAGCTTTCCGAACCGCCCCGCAGGATCACCGCGTTCCCGGCCTTCAGGCACAGCGCGCCCGCATCTGCGGTCACGTTAGGGCGGCTTTCGTAGATCACACCAATTACACCCAACGGGGTACGCACGCGGCGAATGTTCAGGCCCGTGGGACGGTCCCATTCCTCGATCACTTCTCCCACCGGATCATCCTGCGCGGCCACAGCACGCAGCCCGTCGCACATACCTTTGATGCGCTCTTCGTCCAGCATCAAACGGTCCATCATCGCGTCCGACAGACCTTTGTTGCGGCCAAACTCCATGTCTTTTTCATTGGCGGCGATAATGTCATCCCGACGGTCCCAGCAGGCATCGGCAGCGGCCATCAAGGCCTTTTCCTTGGCCTCGGCTGGTGCGAAAGCAAGGTCACGTGCGGCCGCGCGGGCGCGGGTGCCAATGTCGGTCATCATGGTTTTGATGTCGTCGCTCATCTTGCTTTCTCCAGTAAGGTGGTTTTGTAACTTATTGTCTTTAAAGGGACATATCGTCCCGGTGGATCAGGGCCGCGCGGCCCGGGTGACCCAGAATGCGTTCGATTTGGTCGGAGCGCTGGCCCTTGATGGCGCGTGCCTCGTCTGCCGTATAGCCCGCCAACCCCGCGCCCAAATGGGTGCCATCCGCGCCCTGAATATCGACGGGATCGCCCCGCATGAACGCGCCAATCACATCCGTGACACCCGCCGCCAACAGCGACTTGCCGGATCGGAGTGCCTGCACGGCGCCATCATCCAGCACCAGCACGCCCTGAGGTTTCATCGACGCGATCCAATGCTTGCGTGCGGCTTTCGGCGTGGTGCGTGCGGTGAACAGCGTTGCCGCCGCACCTTCCATCAACGAGGTCAACGGGTTCATCCGAGACCCTTCGGTGATCGTCATGTCACACCCGGCCCCGGTCGCGGTCTTCGCGGCCATGACCTTGGTCTTCATCCCGCCCTTTGACAGGCCGGTGCCGGCATCGCCCGCCATCGCCTCGATCTGCGGGGTGATCTGGTCGATCACGTCAAAGCGTGTGGCCGTCGGGTCGTCTTTAGGGTTGCCGGAATAGAACCCGTCCACATCCGACAAGAGCACCAGATGGTCCGCGCCAATGGTCACAGCGACCTGCGCGGCCAAGCGGTCATTGTCACCAAAGCGGATTTCGTCAGTCGCAACCGTGTCATTTTCGTTCACGATCGGCACCACGCCCAGCGACAGAAGTGTTTCCAGCGTCGCGCGCGAGTTCAGATAGCGACGGCGATCCGCGCTGTCTTCCAGCGTCACCAAAACCTGTGCAGTGGTGGCACCCAGCGGGGCCAACGCCTCTTCATAGGCACGCGCCAGACGTATCTGACCCACAGCCGCAGCCGCCTGAGATTGCTCCAACGACAGTGCGCCCATCGGCAGGCCAAGCACGCCACGGCCCAACGCGATCGAGCCCGACGAGACCAACACCACATCCGCGCCACGCGCCTTCAAAGCAGCCACGTCCGCACAGAGCGAGCCAAGCCAATCCGCCTTCAGCGCACCGGTTTCTGCATCCACCAACAGTGCCGAGCCGATTTTGACAACGACACGTTTTGCCGTGCTTAGGGCTGCCACGTCTCTTCTTCCTCTTGCGGCTTCTGGCGAATGCGATCTTCCGAGATTTCGGTGCGCAGCGCGCGCAGAACATCCGTGGTACCTTGTTGGGCCACGCCCGACATCAACATCACCGGACCACCGACGGCTTCTTCTAACGCGGCCAGTTTCTCGGACCGTTCATCGTCATCCAGCGCGTCGATCTTGTTCAGGACAGTCACGCGCGGCTTATCGCCCAGAATGTCGCCATAGTTTTCGATCTCGGTAATGATGGTCTGCCAGTCGGCGACCACGTCCTCGGTAGTGCCGTCGACCAGATGCAGGAGCACCGCGCAGCGTTCGACGTGACCAAGGAACAAATCGCCCAGCCCCCTGCCCTCGGACGCGCCTTCAATCAGGCCCGGAATGTCCGCGACCACAAACTCGACCCCGTCGACGCCGACAACACCCAAGTTCGGGTGCAGCGTGGTAAACGGATAGTCCGCAATTTTCGGCCGCGCGTTCGAAGTCGCGGCAAGGAAGGTCGATTTACCCGCATTGGGCAGACCCAGAAGGCCCACATCCGCGATCAGCTTCAGGCGCAGCCAGATCGTGCGTTCAACACCAGCCAAACCGGGGTTGGCACGACGTGGTGCGCGGTTGGTCGAGCTGGTGAAATGCAGGTTGCCGAAACCACCGTTACCGCCCTTGGCAATGACAATCCGCTGGCCCACTTCGGTCAGGTCAGCGATGACGGTCTCTTCGTCCTCGTCAAGAATTTCAGTGCCCACAGGCACGCGCAGGACGATGTCTTCGCCATCCGCGCCGGTGCGTTGCTTGCCCATGCCGGGGCGGCCATTGCCCGCGAAGAAGTGCTGTTGATAGCGGAAGTCGATCAGAGTGTTCAGGCCGTCAACCACCTCGACCACGACGTCGCCACCGCGCCCGCCGTCGCCGCCATCCGGCCCGCCATATTCGATATATTTCTCGCGCCGGAACGACACGCAGCCAGACCCGCCCGAACCGGACCGGATATAGACCTTTGCTAGATCGAGAAACTTCATGACGCGCGCCTTTCTGTTATGTCACAGGCGATAGAGGGAAATTGGCCGAGGCTCAAGTCCAGAGCCTGCAGCAAGGGCAATTGGATCAGCTTTTTGGTCGCGAAAGTGGGAAATCAGGCGATTGCGCGCGCGCCTCCCAATACGCACGCGACAGGCTGAGCTTGATCAGCACCTCATCGCAATCACGCGAAACACAATGCGCGTTTTCAGTCTTCCCGGTGTCCCGGAACCCCAGCCCCGTTAATACCGCACGCGACGCATGGTTGCCGGGGAAATGGCCCGAGCCGATTTGGTCCAGATCCGCGGTCGCGAACACATGCGAAATCAGCGCACTCGCCGCTTCCCGCATGACGCCCCGGCCATGATGCTTGCGCCCCAGCCAGTAACCAAGTGTCGGGTCCAGACCAACCACGCCCAGAACCTCGCCATCCTCGTCAATGGCCAAGCCGCCCAGCGGATTGGTGTTGGCGAGGTAGTCCACAAACCCATCGAAATCCGCCCGCGTATAGGGATGCGGCACAACCGTCAGCCAGCGCGCCACCTCAATATCGTCAAGAAGCGCGACGACCTGATCGCCGTCATCCGGCGTCAGGGGGCGGAGCGCAAACCGTTCCGTCCTGATCTGGATATTCTGTTCCATGGCAATGTGTTACGCCATCTTCCTGATGTAGGTCCAGGTTGGCACATTGGCGCCGCGCGCTACCGAATGGCTTTCCGCGTCGCCAATATATTCGAACCCCGCGTGGGTCAGGACACGGGCCGAGGCCGGGTTATCCTGAAAAACCTCCGCAAAGATGGTGCTGTTGGCCTGCGGGTTCGCCTCGATCAGCGCACAGACAGCCTCGGAGGCGATGCCTGAGTTCCAGAACCCCGGCGACACCCAATAGCCAAGCTGGCTCTGCCCGCGATCCAGCGCGTTCAGCGTAATCACGCCCAGAACGTCATCCTGATCCTCGTTCAGACCGTCCATAACCCAGACATCCTCGTTCCGATCCTCGGCCATGGCGCGGTCAATAAACGCCTCGGTCACGCCGGGCGGCAAGGGATGCGGGATCGAGCGCGTGGCCTCAGCCACCCGTTTGTCCGACACAGACAGGACCAATGCCCCAAGATCCGAGGGCCGCACCGGGCGCAGCACAAAACGCTCCGCCTGAATGATCGGCTGGGTTCTGATATCTACATGCTTCATGGCTTTCCCTCCTCTGAAAAGCACTGAATGCACCGCCCGTTCTTCCCGTGAAGACCAACGCATAACCTGCGTTTTCGGCGCTTTTAGGGCGTTCGTGTGAACGTTGGATGAACAGGCAAGTAAGTACTGAAAACAAAAAGAAAAGGGGCCGGCTATCACAGCCGGCCCCTGAAATTTCACAACCTCGTTAGGTTTCGGCTTACTCTGCGGCCTCCGCCACCGGGAGAACCGAAATAAAGGTGCGGCCTTTCAGGCCTTTGTGGAATTTGACGGTGCCTTCGCTGGTTGCAAAGATGGTGTGATCTTTGCCCATGCCCACGTTTTCACCCGGCCACATCTTGGTACCGCGCTGACGCACGATGATGTTGCCCGGGATCACAACCTGACCACCGTATTTCTTTACACCAAGGCGACGACCGGCTGAGTCGCGGCCGTTACGGGATGAACCGCCTGCTTTTTTATGTGCCATGCTATCTCTCCTTAGCTCTTGTTAGCCGTTGGCCAGTTCTTTGGCCTGCTCTACCCAGCCTTCACGCTCGATACGGCCTTTGAACGACAGTTTCTCGTCGAACTCGGCAATCTCGGCTTCGCCCCAAGCGGCGATCTGAGCAAAGGTGGTGATTCCAGCTTCCAGCAGTTTCTTCTCAAGCGCGGGGCCAACGCCCGACAGCTTTTTCAGATCGTCAGCACCGGCGGGTGCTTCTGCCTTGGCGGCTTTCTTCGAAGCTGCTTTCTTTGCAGGCGCTTTGGCCGGAGCAGCCGCTGCAACAGCAGCACCCGAAACCGAACCTGCACCGATGGCAGCTTTCACGCCCGACTTGTCGGCACCCTTTTCCAGGATGTCGGTTACGCGGAGCAGCGTCAGTTGCTGACGGTGACCCTTGGTGCGCTTCGAGCTGTGCTTACGGCGACGCTTCACGAAGTGAATGACTTTTTCGCCTTTGATCTGGTCAATGACTTCTGCCTGTACACCAGCACCTTCTACGGTGGGGGCACCAACAGTCGAACCGACCATCAGAATCTCGTTGAACTGGACTGTCTCGCCAGCATCGGCCGCCAGCTTTTCAACGCGCAGAACGTCGCCAGCCTGGACCTTATACTGCTTGCCGCCGGTTTTCAGAACCGCAAACATTTGATCTTCCTTCATAATCCGCGTCCTATGGCCCCGGGTAAATCCGGCGTTTGTCGAAGGGCCCATCCCTTCCATTGCCTCGAACTGCGCGCCCGCCACTTTCGTTTTGGACATAGTTTTCAACCCCCGCACAGGAAAATCCCGGCAGGAATGGCGGCTTATCGGGTGGATCAGGCTGAAAGTCAAGACTTTTACACAGGCGCACCGCGCTTATTTTCAAGGACACCGGCTGGGCCTTGCAGGTCTTCGCCGGTCGTAATAGCCAATGAGTAAACGCCTTTCCAGCCGAAACGGGTCCGACATGCTGCCTTTGAACTCAAACCAGATCCCTGCCCTGTTTCAAAAAGCAGGTACTCTTGCGCGGTCGGGCAAGCCAGATGAAGCGCTGAAGGTTCTGAAACAGCTGCAAACCATGGCCCCCAACAGGGCCGAGGTTCCATTCCAGATTGCGCAACTCCATCAGCAGATGGGGCAGACCGACGCGGCGCTTAAAGCGTATGGCCAAGCCGTGCGCCTCGCCCCGGCCGAGATCACAGTCTGGCGCGCCTATATCAATCTCGCCCTGTCACAGGATCCGGCCACCCGGAAGGCAGTCGCTAAACAGTTGAAGAAAGCAAAATTGCCAGCGGCTGAACTACAACGAATGACGACGATTTTGAAGGGGTCTGGCTCCAGCACCAAACGCGTTAGCAAAACCGCGTCGAAGGCCGAAATCGACGCGCTGACCGCTCAGGTGAACGCTGGTCGTGTCAAAGCTGCCGAGGCACAGGCGCGCGCATTGCTGGCACGTGGCCCGAACGAGGTCATCTCGATGTTGCACGGTGTTGCGCTTGCCGCCTTGGGGCAGGCTGACAAAGCCGAAGAGGCTTTTAAAACTGCCCTGACGACCGATCCTGATTACGGTGAAGCGCTGGCGCAATATGGACAGTTCCTTATAAAACAGGCGCGACGCAACGAGGCCCGCAAAGCCTTGGAACACGCGCGTCGGGTCATTCCCGACAACCCAATTGTTCTTGGCAACCTTGGTTTGCTCTACACCGACATCAATGCCCCGCGCGAGGCCATTGAGTGTTTGGATGCGCTGCTGAAACAGGCTCCTGATAATGCTGCCGGGTTGTTCACCCGTGCCAAGGCGCGTCTGTCGTTGGAAGATGCTGCCGGAACGATTGAAGATCTGGACGCGCTGGCTGCCAGATCTGCCCCGACTGGCGAGATGCTGGCATTGCGTGCAATGGCGGAAAACCTGTTGGGGAACTCCGAGGCCTCGCGAAAGGCCATCGATGCGGCGCTTGAGGCCGATCCAAACCACCTTCGTGTCGTAACAATGGCCGCCAACCTTCTTCAACGCAGCGGGGACTTTGAAGCCGCGGAAAAAGTGCTGCGCGATGCCATCGCCCGCGGGGCCCGATCGGGTGGGGTGTATCGCATGGTCGCGCAGGGTCGTAAGCTTGACAAAGATGACCCGCTGATCGACGAGATGAAAGAGCTCTGGGATCATCCTGACCTTCCCGATGAGGCTCGGATCGACCTTGGGTATGGCCTTGCGAAGGTTATGGAAGACCATAAAGAGACTGACGCCGTCTGGACCTACCTGTCGCGCGCGAACGAGGTGGTGTCCCGTCTGCACCCCCATGATATGACCAAAGAACAAGGCGACTTTGATCGTTTCAAGGCTTTTCTAAAGGGGTTTGATCCAGAGCGCATTGGCAGCTGCGGCTATGATCAGAACAACACGATCTTCATCACAGGGATGCCCCGGTCCGGCACCACGCTGGTCGAACAGATCCTAGCCAGCCACTCGACTGTTACGGGCGGAGATGAGCTGGGCATTTTTCATCCGCTGGGTTTTGAGCAGGTTGCGAAAGTCGCCCAAGCGGGCGGGCATATTGGGGATATGACCGACGCGCAATTCAACGCGCTTGGCCGCGCCTATCAGGGCGCCATCGACACCCGCCTGCCCGATGCGGATCGGATCACCGATAAGACCATCTCGACCTATCAGATTGCGCCTCTGGTTTGGCTGGCTATGCCGAAGGCCAAAATCGTAGCGCTGCGGCGCGACCCGCGGGACAATCTGTGGTCCATCTTCAAGAACCGCTTTGTGGCTGGTCTGCACCTTTACAGCTATTCTCAGGCAGCACTGGTCCAAACCTATCGCCTGTACACGGAATATCTTGACCTCTGGCGTAAACTGGCTCCAGATCGGATTTACGAGATCTCGTACGAAGCGCTGGTCGACGATCCGGAAACCGAGATCCGCAAGCTTCTGGAGTTCTGTGATCTGGAGTGGGAAGACGCCTGTCTAGACTTCCACAAGACCAAACGCGATGTGAAAACCCTGTCCGTCGCACAGGTCCGCCAACCGCTTTACAAAAGCTCGGTCGGCAAGTGGGAACCCTATGCCGAGCACCTGACCGAACTGCTGGACGGGCTGGCGAAAATCGACGACGGGTATACCTAAGCCTTACAGCTCTTCCTCGCGGGACATGGCGCCGACCACACGGCCCAAATCGCTGGACAGGCGCAGATAGACTGCGTCAAAGGCCGTAAACAATGCCTGATTCAGCGCTTTACCCTCGGGTGTGTCTGAAAACGCCACATAACGCGCCAGCGCAGTGTCGTCGATGGGCGCATAGGCCGTGTGCAGATAGGCGAAGATCCATTCCGTTGTGTCGGTGCGAATGTCTGCTTCCTGCGACCAGACATGGGTCAGGATATCCTGCTCGCTCATCTGGCCGACCGCCTCTGGCAGGTTTTGATTTAGTGCCGACAGGAAGACGTAGTTCGAATTAAGCGCCCCCATGACGTTCAGTTCGATCAGGTCGTTCACGTCCACATACTGCCGGATCGTGTCGTCCAGATTGTCCGACATGTCCCCCTGCAACCACCGCTCACGGGCAAGCTGTTCAAACTCCAAATCCAGAAAGGCGCGGCGTGCGGCGATTTCGTGTTGGACGATCTCTTGCATCTCGGCGTCTTCGTAAAATGTGCACAGGGCTGAAATCTGACCAACTGCCAATTGCTGCTCAAACTGGGCATGAAGCTCGCCCTGCAGGGTTGGCTCGTCATAAATCGCCTGAAGCGCGCCTTCCCAACGTGGGCCCCCTTCTCGCCCCAGAAGGTCCATGTCCGAGGCCAGCGCCATCGACAGCCCTTCGTCATGCAGGATCGAGACCATCTCGGGCATGCCAAGAAGGGTCCAAAGCTCTTCGAACTGTTGAGCGTCCGTGCGTTGGGATTGGTCTGCCGCCGTGGCGACATCCACGCTGACGGCACAGATGACCGACAGCAGCGCACCAAAGCGGCGCAGGGTTTGAGGAAGCCCAATCACAACTCGGTCTCGGGCGCCAGTTCGTCCAGACGGCTGGCCATGGTTTCATAGCGATTTGCCATGATTTCGAACTGAACCGCATTCAGGATTTCATAGACCTGCCCCATGCGCGGGTCTTGCAGCGCGGCCAGATAGTCGATCAGGTCCGCCTCGCCAATGGCGCGGTAGGCATAGGCGTTCGCGATCAGAGAATTCTCTTCGATCCCTTCGCGCATCTGGTCCGACTGGCTTTGCAGGATGCCGCGCAGATCATCCTCGTCCAACTCCAGATCACTTGCGCCCGCCGCCATCGCGGCCATCAAATAGCGCACCTGAATTTCGATCAACGAGCGGATCGCAACATCGGTCGAGCCAATCGCATCCCCCATCGCCTTGTAAAGCTGTACGCGCAGATCCCCAGCTTCCAAAAGGTCCGCCACGATCTCGGCGCCTTCGGTGTATTTCACCGCGTCATCCGTCATATGGCTTTCGTTTTCGACCTCGACCAACCGTTGCCCAAGCGGGCTTTCGTAGAACGCCATGCCGTGATCCAGCACGTCCTGTGGCAATACCGCGGCCAGCATTTCGATGGCGTCTTCGACCATCGCGTCAGGCTCGAACACCTCGCGCGCCAAGTCCTGCCATTGGCGACCAAAGACTTCAGGGTCTTCCCCAGTCATTCCCGGCCCCGCCATCGCGCCCAACTGGATCGATTCAATCGCGACATCGAACCCCGTGATCTCCAGAAAGTCCCGGATCTGATCTTCGTCGCTGGCGAAAGCGCCCGAAGCGGTCACTAGAATGGCCGCTGCAAAACTTATAATTCTGTTTACTATCATGAGGTTATATGTGCTATCCAACTGTGTTATCGCCCCAAGACTAGCGCCGGGCACTCCCCTTGCCAAGTTGTTGCCGATCACGTTTTCCCCAGCATTTTGAAAATAGGTGAAAAAAGTGGTTGCACATGCCGCGCGGTCCAATTATCTCCCCCTCCACAGACCCCCGCGGAGAGGTGCCGGAGTGGTCGAACGGGGCGGTCTCGAAAACCGTTGTGGGTGCAAGCCCACCCAGGGTTCGAATCCCTGTCTCTCCGCCACTTACCCTTATTTGGAAGGGTAATAGGCCATCCAGATGCTTCATCTGGCACTCCACCCGAACAGACGCACTTGGCAGAGTGAGTTACATGTCATTCGGCTGCTTAATCCGCTGACGAATGGTCCCCGCAGAAAGCCCCTGCCCCTTCCCCATGCGCGCCAAATAGTCCGCCATGGCCCGTTTGCTTAATGTCGGGTTTTGCTTCCAAATCGCATTGGCGTCTTTCTGCACGCGCTCGACCAAACTGTCCGCCAGATCTTTCCGCGCTCTGGCAAGCTCCTTCGCTGCACAGCGTCCATTTTCAAGCTTGGCGGTGGATTCAGATCCCTGTTTTACCGGAACACCCAATGCTGAACGGTTTGCTTCTGCCATGGCAGCAAACGCCAACATGCGCTCTTTAGCTTGCCCGAAGGCCGTGGATGCAACACGAAGCCTTTCGGCATAGCGGGCTCGTGTAGTAACGTCCTGCGCGTCCGGAGATTGCAGCCCCTTAAGGGCCGCTGACACCCCAAGCGCGGACCTGACGACCAGTGTCGCGCAGAAATGAGAACTGTGGCGCCCATAGGCCTTGGCGTCTTCCCAGCTTCGAATGTCCGCGTTTTGAACGATGTCGATGCATTTCTTCACAAGCCAAGCGTCGCTATTGAAGACCTCTTCAGGTGGCGCAAGCTCGTACGAGGCCCAGGATTTGAACGCGTGCTCGGTCATCCCAGCACCGTCCCGGCCACTGCGCGGAGCGTTCTGCGCCCAAATCTGGCGTGTTTCAGATACTGTAATTCAAAACGCGAACGCTCTTCGACATCCCCTAGCATCGCATACCCATTTAAATCCCCATCTAAAAGGATAGCTAAACTTTGAGCGAATTTCTACGCGTAGTGTGCGTTGCACATCTATCGCGCGAATGAACCGGGTGCGTGCAAACGCCTGCTGCCGGGCTAGAATATTGTTTTCAAACTCTATTCTTCCGTCATAAACGCACACAGAAAATCGTTGCGCTGAAGCGTTTTCAGAGCAGCACTGAAGAGACGATGTGAAACTTATGGGGCCGAACTAGATGCTCAGCCCAGTGAGTAACCGGTACCTCGAACCGTGCGCAAAGGATCGTCGCCCCCGTTGCGGCACAAGGCCTTGCGCAGGCGCCCCACATGGACATCCACGGTGCGTGTGTCCACATAGACATCGCGGCCCCAGACGCGATCCAGAAGCTGCTCGCGGCTCCAGACACGTCCGGGTTTTTCCATCAATGTGGTCAGCAGGCGGAATTCAGTCGGACCCAGCTTTACCGGCTCCCCTGCCCGCGTCACGCGGTGGCTTTCGCCGTCCAGAACAATGTCGGTGTATTCAAGCTTCTGCCCGACTGACACCGGACGGGTTCGACGCAGCTGTGTGCGGATACGGGCCATCAGCTCCCCTACGGAATAGGGTTTAACCACATAGTCATCCGCTCCGGTTTCCAGACCTCGAACCCGATCCACCTCTTCAGATCGTGCGGACAGCATGATCACTGGAATAGTCCGGGTTTCTTTACGAGTTTTGATCTGACGGCAAATCTCGATCCCCGAGACACCTGGCAGCATCCAATCCAGCAAAATCAGGTCCGGCATGACCTCGTCCACCAGGATCAGCGCGTCATCGCCGTTTTCAGCCAGCGTGACGTCATAACCTTCGGACGTCAGGTTGTAGCGCAAGATTTCGCGCTGCGCCGGTTCGTCTTCCACAAGCAGAACGCAGGGTTTATCAGTGCTCATGCCTCGGCCTCGTCGTCACCGTCCTCCGGCATCTCGTAATTGGCCGAGTTGCCTTTCGGGCGTGCATCTTCCGGCAGCTCGCCGCTAACCAAATAGATCACCTGATCCGCAATAGAGGTCACGTGATCGCCCATACGTTCGATGTTCTTGGCAATGAAATGCAGGTGCATGCAGGACGAGATGTTGCGCGGGTCTTCCATCATGAAGGTCAGGAATTCGCGGAACAACGCGTTATACATCTGGTCCACTTCCAGATCGCGGTGACGCACATCTTGGGCCAGTTCCTCGTCGCGGCGGATATAGGCATCCAGCGCGTCGGTCAGCATCTGGCGCACTTCGCTGGCCATCCGCTTGATCGCGCCCGAGGCCCCGTCGATGGGCTGCATATGCACCAGAACCGTGGTCCGTTTGGCCATGTTCTTGGCATAGTCGCCAATGCGTTCCAGGTTCGCGGCCACTTTCATCACGGTCAGAACGGTCCGCAGGTCCGAGGCAATCGGCTGGCGCAGCGCAAGTACGCGGGCGCATTCTTCCTGAATTTGCATGTCCAGTGCATCGATTTTCTTGTCGTTCTTGCGTACGACCTCGGCAAGTTCTTCATCGCGACCCTTCAGCGATTTCGCGCCATCGCGGATCGCCGTTTCGACCATCCCGCCCATCTTCATCAGGTGGGCCTGAATTTCTTCCAGATCGCGGTCGAAAGCGGATGCAATATGTTGATCAATCATGTCTTTTCTCCTGCCCCGAGGGGCCAACCTTAGCCGATACGGCCGGTGATATAGCTTTCGGTGCGCGGATCTTCGGGGTTGGTGAAGATCTTGGTCGTGTCGTCATATTCCACCAGATTTCCAAGGTGGAAGAAGGCGGTCTTCTGGCTGACGCGTGCGGCCTGCTGCATCGAGTGGGTCACGATCACCACCGAGTAGCTTTGGCGCAGCTCATCAATCAGTTCCTCGACCTGTGCGGTCGCGATAGGGTCCAGCGCGGAACACGGTTCGTCCATCAGAAGAACCTCGGGTTCAGTCGCCACAGCGCGGGCGATGCACAGACGCTGTTGCTGACCACCCGACAGACCGGTGCCCGGGGCGTGCAGGCGGTCTTTTACCTCGTCCCAGATGGCGCCACGGCGCAGGGATTTCTCGACGATCTCGTCCAGCTCGGCCTTGTTACGGGCCAGACCGTGGATACGCGGGCCATAGGCGATGTTGTCATAGATGGACTTGGGGAACGGGTTGGGTTTCTGGAACACCATCCCCACCTTGGCGCGCAACTGCACCGGGTCAACGCGCTTGTCATAGATGTCTTCACCATCCAGCAGGATGTCACCTTCGACCCGGCAGATATCAATCGTGTCATTCATCCGGTTCAGGCACCGCAGGAAAGTCGACTTGCCACAACCCGACGGGCCGATGAAGGCGGTAACCGTCTTGTCCTCGATCTCGACCGAGACGTCTTTGATCGCGTGCGTATCGCCGTAATAGACCTGCACATTCTTGGCCGAGATTTTCATATCTTTCATCTCAAGAGCCCTTTCGATTTTCGTCATATCATTCATGTCTGCAGCCCTTCTTACCAGCGGCGCTCGAAACGGCGGCGCAGAATGATCGCAATGATGTTCATGGTCATCAGGAAGACCAGAAGGATGATGATGCCGCCCCAGGCACGCTCATAGTAAGCAGGGTCGGCGCGTTTTGCCCATTCATAGATCTGGGCCGGCATGGCCGAGTTTGGCGACATGAAGCCTTCGATGATCCCGCCGGGATAGTTCGAGGCGATATAGCCCACCATCCCGATCAGAAGCAGCGGTGCGGTTTCACCCAGTGCCTGTGCCAGACCGATGATCGTGCCAGTCAAGATGCCCGGCATGGCCAGCGGCAGCACATGGTGGAACACGGTCTGCATCTTTGAGGCGCCAACACCCAAAGCCGCTTCGCGGATCGAGGGTGGCACCGATTTCAGCGAAGCGCGGGTCGAGATAATGATCGTCGGCAGCGTCATCAGGGTCAGCACCAGACCACCGACCAGCGGGGCCGATTGCGGCAGATGCGCGAACTGAATGAACACGGCCAGACCCAGAATACCGAACACGATGGACGGCACGGCAGCAAGATTCGAGATGTTCACCTCGATCAAGTCAGTGATCCAGTTCTGCGGCGCGAACTCTTCCAGATAAATCGAGGCGGCGACCCCGATGGGAAGCGCACAGGCAAGCACCACCAGCATCATATACAAACTGCCCAGCATCGAGACACCAATCCCAGCTTGCTCGGGGCGGCTTTCCGACGCGTCTGCACCCGTGATGAAACCAAGGTTGAAGCTTTTCGCCACAACGCCTGCGTCTTTCAGCTGATCCACCACATCCAGATGCACCGGGGTGAGGTTCTTGTCACGGGCCAGACTTTCACGGGTCACGCGACCTTTCAGATAGCCGTCTACACGGGACGAAGCCAGCAGGCGGAACTGTACGGTGTCGCCGATCCGATCCGGGTTGGCGATCACAAAGCGGCGCAGGTCGGCCGCAGCACCCGAGGACAGCATCTTGCGCAGGTCCTTGCCCTTGGCGAATGGGTTCTCGATGCCCGCCTCTTCCATCGCGGCTTTCAGCGCGTTTTCGATCAGCGGGCTATACCCAAAGGTCGTGACCTTCTTGATCTTCTCGATGTCACGCTCGCCGGACTTGTCCAGCTTGCTTTCCAGCAGTTCAACATCCAGCGTGATGAAGCTTTGCTGAAACGCGCCCACACCTTTGAAGATGATCGAGCTGATCAGGACAACGAGGAACACCAGACCCACGGCGATGGCAGCGATGCCATAGGCGCGGAAGCGTGCTTCGGCTGCGTTACGTTTCTTGGTGCGCTGATCGAGCTGAAGGATCGAGCTTTTGGTTGTCGGCGCGCCCATCTCGGGGCCGTTTTGAAGGCTTGCGTCGCTCATTCGTATTGCTCCCGATATTTGCGCACGATGTAGAGCGCAAGGACGTTCAGACCCAAGGTCAGAAGGAACAGGGTCATGCCAAGGGCGAAGGCCACAAGGGCTTCGGGGCTGGCAAAGTCGCTGTCGCCGGTCAACTGGCTGACGATCTTGGCGGTCACGGTGGTCATGGCCTCGAACGGGTTCAGGTCCAGACGGGCCGCGGCCCCTGCCCCCATCACCACGATCATGGTTTCACCGATGGCACGCGAAGCCGCCAGTAGAATGGCGCCCACGATACCCGGCAACGCTGCAGGCAGAACCACCTGTTTCACGGTTTCCGATTGCGTCGCGCCCAGCCCGTAAGAGCCATCGCGCATCGCCTGCGGCACCGCGTTGATAATGTCATCGGACAGAGAGGACACGAAGGGGATCAGCATGATGCCCATGACCAATCCAGCCGTCATGACCGAACGCGCACCCTGCATCCAGCCAAGACCATCTGCGCCGAAGAAGTTCACCAGAAGCGGGCCGACCACGGTCAAGGCAAACAGACCGTAAACAATGGTCGGGATCCCGGCCAGAACCTCGAGCAGCGGCTTAGCGAAGGCGCGGGTTGTGCGGCTGGCATATTCCGACAGGTAGACGGCGGCAAACAAGCCGATGGGAACCGCCACCAGCAGTGCGACGATCGAGATATAGATCGTGCCCCACAGCAGCGGCAAAATGCCCAGATGCTCGGACCCGCCACGACCTTCCGGCGACCACGTCAGGCCAAACAAGAAGTCGCTTGCGGGGAACATCCCGAAGAAGCTGATGGTGTTGAAGATCAGCGACAGAACGATCCCGATGGTGGTCAGGATCGCGATGGACGCGGCGGCGATCAAAAGCGCTTTCACCCCGCCTTCGACCGCGTTGCGGGCGCGAAAGTCTCCGTGCGTCTGCATGAAAGCCATGACAAAGCCAGCTGCAGCCGCAATCAACACCACGATGGTCATGAACAGGTTGCCGCTGGTGGTCTTCGCGCGCATCTCTTGCGCGGCTTTCAGGACCGAGGGGTCCACATCGCTGCCAAGGGCCACACCAACATTGCCCAGCACTGCGCGGACATCTGTCGTCTCGGTGTCTAGCTGGCTCACCTCGTCGGCGGTCATCACGCCTTGTGCGATGGCGACGTCCAGCCCCTCGGCCACGCGCTTCACGTCGCTCATGATCAGGTTCAGCTGACCGGCGTCTTCATAAAGCGCTGCGGGGATGTGGGTCGAGACCTGCGAACTGATCATCATGGGCTGGATGATCACCCACGCCCCCAAGACCAGAACGGCCGGCACAAAGGCCAGCATCGCAACGTTGAAACCATAGTAATTTGGAAGAGAGTGAAGCTGTCGCCGATCCCCTTGAACCGAGGAAATGGCGCGGCTTCGTCCCAGTATGAACCCCACGGCGGCCAGCGCCAGGATGATCATAAGTAGCCAGAATGCAGACATTGAACGCTCATGCAGCAGAGATGCAGATCTTTGCCCCGACCTGCGGAAAGGGTGTGGTGGCGCAAGGCGTTGTGCGCTGCGCCACCGAAGTCGTTTAGTTGGTCAGGACAGCTTCATCCGCAACCGCAGCCTGCGTGGCCGCCAGTTCAGGATCTGCAACCAGACCGTATTCAGCCAGCGGACCATCGGGGCCGGCAATTTCATCAGCCACGAAGAATTCAGCAAATTCCTTCAGGCCGGGGATCACGCCGATGTGGGCTTTCTTGATGTAGAAGTACAGCGGACGCGAGACGGGGTATTCGCCGGTTGCGATGGTCTCGGTCGAGGGTACGACGCCCGACATGGTCGCAACGTTCAGCGTGTCGGTGTTGTTTTCATAAAAAGCCAGACCGAAGATGCCGATGCCGTCTTTGTTTGCGTCGATCGAGGCCAGCGTTTCGGTATAGTCGCCGTCGATATCAACCGATTTGCCGTCGGTGCGCACTTTGTAGCACATCTTGGCAGCGGCTTTGCCCTTGGCCTTGTCGTCGTCGCCTTCGGCAATCGCCAGGAATGCGTCGTAAGCGCCGGTGGCTTTACAGCCAGCTTCCATCACCTTCACTTCGAACACTTCGCGGGTGCCGTGCTTGGTGCCGGGAATAAAGGCCGCGATGTCAACGGCCGGCAGGGCGGCGTTGAAGTCAGCCCACTGGTTGTGCGTGTTGTCGACCAGCTTGCCGTCAACCATCACCTGAGCGCCCAGAGCGTTGTAGATGTCTGCCGGTTCGAACGCCGAGAAGTCCGGGCCGTCGATCTGCGAGGCAAATACGATGCCATCATAGCCGATGCGGACTTCGACAATGTCGGTCACGCCAGCTTCGGCACAGGCTTTGATTTCTTTGTCCTTGATCGCGCGCGATGCGTTGGCAATGTCGATGGTGTTTTCGCCAACACCTTCACAGAAGCGCTTCAGACCAGCCGACGAGCCGCCCGATTCTACAACGGGGGTCGGGAAGTCGAAGTTTTCGCCGAAAGCTTCAGCGACGATCGACGCATAGGGCAGTACGGTCGAGGAACCAGCAACCTGCACCTGATCACGGGCGGTGGCAGCGGTTGCGGAAACGGCAGCAATCGCCAGGCTCGAGGCGGTCAGTTTCACGAAGGACATGGATAACTCCTGTTTAATCATTGTGACGCCCCTTGGACGTCTTGGCGCCGTCCTAACGCCGCTGATCAAAGCTTTTGTGAATGTTTTGTAACAGCCGTGTGACAATGGGCAAATTTCGCCGGAAAAACTGAAAATAATAAAAATTTCGCTGCTGAAGCAGGTGTCACAAAGTCAAAGATCGTCACGCAACAGGACCGAGAACGTGCTGCCCTGCCCCACATCGCTTTCGATCCGCAACCGTCCTCGATGACGATTGATGATGTGCTTCACAATCGCCAACCCAAGCCCGGTCCCACCCAGCTCGCGCGAGCGATGATTGTCGACGCGATAAAACCGCTCGGTTAAACGCGACAAGTGGTGCCCCGGAATGCCCGGCCCATCATCTTGCACGGACACGCGAATTGCTGGCCCCTTAAAGGCAGGAAACATTGGGATCCGCGAGACCGTGACGATCACGCTTCCATCTCTTCTCCCATATTTGATCGCGTTCTCGATCAAGTTGGTGAAGACCTGCGCCAGTTGGTCCAGATCGCCCGCAACCAAAACTGGCGGTTCAAGCTGCGAGTCGAGCGATACAGTGACACCCCGCTCTTCGGCCGTTTGTGACAAGGCGTTGCGGATTGAGTTCAGCACCGCGCAGAGATCCACGCTGTCCGATGGGCGAATACGCGCCATATCCTCGACCCTGCTCAGCGACAGAAGATCGGCAACCAAGCGATTCATCCGCTTGCCTTCGTCTTCCATGATGCCCAGAAAACGGTCCCGCGCGTCGGCATCGTCTCGTGCAGGGCCACGCAGCGTTTCGATAAATCCAGTCAGGGCCGTCAGTGGCGTGCGCAGCTCGTGACTGACATTCGCCACGAAATCTGAGCGCATCTGGCCAGCTTCTTCATGCGATTTGACGTCCATGAAGGATAAAAGCACACCATTTTCCTGCAGGTCCTCGGTGACGACCCGCCCGAGGTGAACCTCATAGACGACCTCGCGCCCAGCTTCCGTGTGGATGAAGTTGACCTGACCATCCGTGCCGTCGGCCATGGTTTTCTCAATCTGCTCCAGAAGCGATGGCTGGCGCAGCGCGGTCACATAGTGGCGCCCGTCGATTTGCATATTCAACAACGCCCGCGCCTGTTCGTTGGAGCGACGAACTCGACTATCTTCGCCGATAAAAATCGCCGGGATTGGTAAAGCATCCAGCATACTGTGGGCGACCATATCCTGTTCTGCCTTCTCGCCAGATCATCTGATTGCAATCCCGCAAGACATGAACCGTCAACCGATCTGGGTCAATAAATGTTTTAAGTCTCGCTATAGTTTATATGGCGCGTTGCTGGTGCTCTAGGCGGTGATATATGCTTCCCCTCGACCCACTCACTGATTATGAAAACCCTAAGCAAACAAGCCGTATTATATAGAAGGCAGATCGTGCAGCCAAAGTCGAAGATCCTATTGCTGGGCCCCGCCAAGGAATTGGCCTGCTTGGATGAAACATCCGAGCAGGAGATGTTTATGTCTTGCAACGATTTCGAACAGCTGGACGACGCGGAATTTGCTGCACTCGCCCCGGACGTCGTGATCTCAACCTTCGTGTGCGGCTCCTGGGATTGCTTGGACATCAGTCAAAGGCTCGCCCATGCTGGTTTTACCGGTCGATACCTTGTGTTGGTGCCTGACCTGCCGGATCCGCAAATCATCATCGACGACATCACCGAGTCCTGCCCGGACATCGACATTCAAATCGTCACCACCGCTCCCACGGCCTAGACTCGTCTCAGTAAATCAGTGACTCGTCTCAGTAAATCAGTTCATGATCTTCACCGGGCTGGCTATCGTAATGGCGCGCGAGGTATTTCAACGCGATCCGCAGCATGTATTTGCCCGAGCGCGCGGGCATCGACAACTCACGTTCCACACATTCCATCCCTTTCTCGTGACAGCAAACCGCGACCGCCAGTTCTGCCAGTTCGGGTCCAATGGCCTTGATGGCGGTGGCGAACCGGCGACGTGCATCAAGTTTTCGATCTGAGTTGTGGGCATTGGGATATTTGGCGCCGACTGCGTCCGCGTCCCGCATCCAGACCGCCCAGCCCCCCTGCGTTTCGGAATGTTCGAACTGACCAAGGGCAAAATCCCGGTTCAGGCGCTCGGCTGCAAGCACAAGATCCGTTCCAAGATAGGGCTTATCGTTCCCACGTTTTCGCGCCAGCACCCTGACAGGGGTCTCAGCCCCGGCAGCACGCGGTTTCTTGCGAGGCGTGCGCGGTTTAGAGGGATGAACCGCACTGCTTCCCGCCAAGAACCCTGCCTGGCTTTCGGCAAATCCGGTCGCCAGCGTTTCCTGTTGCGCCAGCAACCTGTTCAATGCCTGCCGACCCGCCTGCGTGATCTGATAGCGCACGACGCGTCCTTTGACGTCGCCCGTAATCCATTCCAGCAGGGCCATCAGCTCGACCACCTTGATTGGGGCCTTGGCGACGGCTGCCGGATCCCCGTCTGGGTTGGTCTTCAAGACCACTGCCGTTTCTACGCCTTCACCGACAACCAAACTGGTATTAGGTGCCAGCAATGCACGAAGCACGCGGGTTAGGTGCGGAGTCATTGGGTCATTCGCAGCGGCATCGAACGAATACGGCGCCTTTTGCTCTGAACCATCGCGCAATTCGTCCCCCAGACGCGTCAGCAACGAATCCACCAGCGGATCGTCGCGTCGCGCTTCGGTCTTGCGCACCTGCCGAAGAACAGTTGAAGCATGGACACCCATTCCTCGTGCGATTGCACGGATGGATTCGCCTTCTTCAGTATGTTTCAGATAGGTGTGAACCTCGTTGGGCAACCAATTCATAATGGATTTGCAGTTGATCTCGGTCCCGATTGAGTTGTGCATCTACGCCCCTTCCAGATTGAAACACCGTGGCACGTAGCGAACCTCTCGACCGCGCAACCACCGGTTGTTATCGAGCCGAACAGACCTATCGATTTATGGTTACTGGTTCGTTAACCTTGCCATCGCATCTCAACACTAGTTTCTGAAATGATAACAACTATTAACGCTGGCGTACGGCAGGTTTTGGAAACGCAACACCCCCTTAGGTTGAGTCATCATGACGCTGAATCACAACAGCGAGGCTCTTATGACATCGACCACCGACATGCTGAAATCCCTGCGCCGTCCCCGTCTTCTGGTGCGCGCCGCCCGTTTTGGTCTCAGCGAGTATGATCGTGACAAAGATTTGAAAAAGCTTATGAAAACAAATTCAATGCCGTCTCCAGCGCAGGCAGTTGATGGACTTTTGATCACAGAGGCACAAATGGAAGACACGCGCAAATCCGGTGACGCGTCTTATTCCTGCGCCCGTCACGTCGAAGTTCTGATCGCCCTTCTGGCCGAGCTTCAACTTCTGCCGCGCAGCTTTAATCAGGCATAAGAGTTCATCTTTGACGTACAAAAAGAAAGGGGGCCGTTAAGCCCCCTTTCCGGATTGTTAATCAATCTGAACGTTACTGCGTTTAGGTAAACGCGTCCGGCATCGATGCTTTCTTCTCGGCGATATAGTCTTTCAGACCCTCTGCAATCCCCGGATCCAGTGCCGGTTCCTGATAGTCCGCCAACATCTGTTTAACCTTTGCCGTGGCCAACGCCTGCGTATCGCGTGCGCCTTCCTCTTCCCAGGTCTCGAACGGCTTGTAGTCCAGCAGTTCCGAACGCCAGAAGGCCGATTTGAAGTTCTTTTGGGTGTGTGCGCAGCCCAAGTAGTGGCCGCCCGGGCCCACTTCGCGGATTGCGTCCATCGCCTGTGCGTTTTCGTCCACTTCGACGCCTTTGGCGATGCCGTGCAGCACACCCAACTGGTCGGCGTCCATCACGAATTTCTCGAACGAGGCGACCAGACCGCCTTCCAGCCAACCGGCCGAGTGCAGCATGAAGTTCACGCCGGACAGAAGTCCCATATTCAGACTATTCGCGGTCTCGTATGCGGCTTGTGCATCAGGCAGTTTCGAGCCGTTGAACGACCCGGCCGAACGATAGGGCAGGCCCAGACGACGGAACAGCTGGCCCGCACCATAGGTAACGTTGGCAGCTTCCGGGGTACCAAAGGTCGGCGCGCCCGAGTTCATGTCGATCGAGCTAACGAAGGTGCCTGCAATCACAGGTGCGCCCTTCCGGATCAGCTGGCTATAGGCCACACCGGCCAGAACCTCGGCCAGAACCTGTGTTAGCGTGCCTGCAACCGAAACCGGCGCCATCGCACCGCCCACGATGAAGGGCGAGATGATCGAGGCTTGGTTGTTGGCGGCAAACACTTCCAGCGCGCCCATCATCACATCGTCGAACTGCATCGGCGAGTTGATGTTGATGAGAGAGGTCATCACAGTGTTTTGCTGAACGAATTCCTTGCCAAACAGAATGCCACACATGTCGACACTGTCCTGCGCACGTTCTGGCGCGGTGACCGAACCCATGAAGGGCTTATCCGACAGGGTCATGTGAGCGTGCAGCATGTCCAGGTGACGCTTGTTCACCGGCACATCGGTTGGCTCGCACACGGTGCCACCCGAGTGGTGCAGCCATTTGGACATATAGCCCAGACGCACGAAATTGCGGAAATCTTCGATCGTGGCATAGCGGCGACCGCCGTCTGCGTCGCGCACGAAGGGCGGGCCATAGACCGGGGCCAGAACCATGTTCTTGCCACCAATTTCCACGTTCCGCTCGGGGTTGCGGGCGTGTTGGGTGAAGCTTGATGGAGCAGTTTTGCACAGCGCGCGCGCCAGGCCGCGCGGAATGCGCACGCGTTCGCCCTCCACATCGGCACCAGCCTCTTTCCAACGCTCAAGCGCGGCGGGGTTATCGACGAAGTTGACGCCAACCTCTTCCAGCACGGTTTCTGCGTTGTATTCAATGATCTCCATCGCCTCTTCATTGAGGATCTCGAGATTCGGGATGTTGCGCGTGATGAACTTTGCGCATTCGAAACTGACAGCAGTGCGTTCAGCGCGACGGGCGGCACCTCCGCCACCACGGCGGCGTGTTCGAGCCTCGGCCATGGGAAACCTCCTATTTGTCCTGTTGTATCTTTGATAGGTGAGCGTGGCGCGTAAAGCTGTCCCCAAACGGCCATGCAGAGGCAAAAACGACATTCCGACAATTTTGACGTTTTTCACCTTTAGCAGCGTCAGGATTTAGTAGGTGTTCATCGCCTCCCATGATGGCGAGCGTAAGTATTGTGTCGCGACAACGACACAGGTACCTTCTTATGTTTACATTTTGTTAACCTTTTCTTGCCTGCACTGCCCCTACGTAAGATACGGGGATCAAATAACGAGTGCTGCTTTGCTCACATCTATTTTATTTGAGGGACACCATGAAAACCAAACTTTGTATTGCTGCGCTTCTTGCGACAACCAGCTTCACACCCGCCCTAGCGGGTTCCATGACCGAAGCAGCAGCCGAACTCGCTCCTGCCGCGGTAGCGGCCGACTGGTCCGGCTCTTATGGCGGTTTGAGCCTGGGCTATGGCTCCGGCATGTACGACCAAGGCGTCAGCGCTTTGAACGAGGATGGACCAAACATACCCGTGAACGGCGCAATGATCGGCCTGCATTATGGCCGCAACTATCAAAATGGAAACACTGTTTACGGTTTTGACATTGGCGCATCCACAGGTGTTGACGGGGAAGTACCCGTCGGAACTTGGGGTGACACGTGGGGATGTGGAACCGGCGAGTGTAACATCGACATCGAAGGGCTTGTCACCCTCCGCGGTCGGTACGGCGAGCTGTCCAACGAAGGTAAAACACTGTTTTATGGCACCGCAGGTCTGGCCGCCGCGCGTTACGTGGGCGGGATTTACAACAGCGCTCAGCAAGGGGTCACCGAAACCAACATCGGTTTTACAGCAGGTGTTGGTGTCGAACACATGCTGCAGTCAAATATCTCGATCTTCGGCGAAGCAAACTATGTGGACCTGGGAACACTGGACTTCGGAACAGGCGGCGGCGAACGCTATGATGGCGTAGGTGCGTTCTTCACGGCGCGCGTTGGCGTAAACTACCACTTCTAAGTTAACACATTCGTCCATGGCCCACGCAGACGTGGGCCATGGCATGCCCTGCTAGTCGTCGTTGGCAGCTTCCCATGACAGTGACCGAATGTTCGGATCCAGCATCAATGGCGCGACAGCCGTTTTGATCAGGCTATCGCTGTTGTCTTCCACATTCACAAGCACCTCAAGCGTGCTGTCCTCGCCGCTTTCGGTCGCATCGATTGACACAAGCGCCAGCCCCGGCAGGGCAAGCTTGTGCACGACAGTCGAACGCACCTTGTTTTCATGCTTCGAGCGACAGGAGATCCACAGCCGGAACTCCAACAGCAATGGCTTCCCCGCGCGCGTTTTTCGCTTCAGGAATTTCACCAAAGGGCGCAGGCCAAGGTTTACGAAGATGATCAAGCCGCACATTAAGGCAGCAAACGCGATGGCACCTACCCCGGCCATCACGCCGATCGCCGCCGAGCACCAAAGCGTCGCCGCCGTGTTCAGCCCGTGTACTGTGAAACCGTGGCGGAAAATGATGCCCGCCCCCAGAAAGCCAATGCCAGAGACAACCTGAGCCGCAACGCGCGTCGGGCTGACTTCGTGTGGAAAGAGGGCTGCAAAGACGACGAATCCTGCCGCCCCGAGGGACACCAGCGCATTGGTCCGCAGACCGGCCATGCGCTGACGCACCTGCCGCTCGGACCCAACCAGGGCCCCGAATATCACTGCCGCCGTCAGGTTGATGGCGGCCACGTCCAATGTAATGGCTTCTGGTGTCATGCGCGTTACCTCTTTTTTCTGGTGAGTGTCGGTCCTGTGCGCTGTGCATGATTGGGCAAAAGCGACGGTTTTGATGCCGCAATGGTGCCAAGGCGACAGTTCGCCGCTCTGATCATATCGGATTTGTTCTGTCTTGATGGGCTTGGGGCTTGCGTAAACCCGCCCCCTGCCCTAATCGGTCAACATGACAGATCAGAGCCATGACCGCCTTCTTATCATCGACTTCGGAAGCCAGGTGACGCAGCTGATTGCGCGCCGCCTGCGCGAGCTGAATGTCTATTGTGAAATCCACCCCTACCAGAACGTAACCGCCGAGTTCATCCGCGAGATGGGCCCGAAAGCGGTGATCCTATCTGGTGGCCCCGACAGCGTCACCCGCGAGGGCAGCCCGCGCGCACCGCAAGAGCTGTTCGAGATGGGCCTGCCCATTCTGGGCATCTGCTATGGCCAGCAGGTGATGATGACCCAGCTGGGCGGCAAGGTCGAAAGCGGCCACGGCACCGCCGAATTCGGGCGTGCCTATGTCACCCCGCAGGGCGAGCATATCGACCTTCTGCGCGGTTGGTTCCTGGAAAGTGACGAGCAGGTCTGGATGAGCCACGGCGACCACGTGAGCGAGATCGCTCCGGGCTTCGAGGTCTACGGCACCTCGCCTAACGCGCCTTACGCCATCACCGCCGACATGGACCGTCATTTCTATGCGGTGCAGTTCCACCCCGAAGTGCACCACACCCCGAACGGCGCCACACTGTACGAAAACTTCGTAAAGATTGCAGGCTTTGCGGGCGACTGGACCATGGGCGCCTATCGTGAAGAGATGATCCGCAAGATCCGCGAACAGGTCGGTGACAAGAAAGTGATCTGTGGCCTGTCGGGCGGCGTCGATTCGTCCGTTGCTGCCGTACTAATCCACGAAGCGATTGGCGATCAACTGACCTGCGTTTTCGTCGACCATGGCCTACTGCGCAAGAACGAAGCGCAGGAAGTTGTCTCGATGTTCCGCGAGCACTATAACCTGCCGCTGATCCACGCAGATGAAAGCGACCTGTTCCTGGGCGAGTTGGAAGGCCAGTCCGACCCGGAAACCAAGCGTAAAATCATCGGCAAGCTCTTCATCGATGTGTTCCAGAAACACGCTGACACCATTGAGGGCGCCGAGTTCCTGGCCCAAGGCACGCTCTATCCGGATGTGATCGAGTCGGTGTCCTTCTCGGGTGGCCCCTCGGTCACCATCAAATCGCACCACAATGTGGGCGGCCTGCCTGAAAAGATGGGCCTGAAACTGGTCGAGCCGCTGCGCGAGCTGTTCAAAGACGAAGTGCGTGCGCTGGGTCATGAACTTGGCTTGCCCGCCAGCTTTATCGGCCGTCACCCCTTCCCCGGACCGGGTCTGGCGATCCGCTGCCCGGGCGAGATTACCCGCGAGAAGCTGGACATCCTGCGCGAAGCCGACGCGGTCTATATCGATCAGATCCGCAAGCATGGTCTGTATGACGAAATCTGGCAGGCCTTCGTGGCCATCCTGCCCGTCCGCACCGTAGGTGTGATGGGTGACGGACGTACTTATGACTACGCCTGTGCGCTGCGCGCGGTGACCTCGGTCGACGGGATGACGGCGGATTACTATCCGTTCACCCATGAATTCCTTGGTGAAACCGCCACGCGGATTATCAACGAGGTGAAGGGCATAAACCGCTGTACCTATGACATCACCTCGAAGCCTCCGGGGACCATTGAATGGGAGTGAGCACCGACCCGAAGGGGAAAATTAGTCCAGTGGACTAATTTGAGATGCGAACACCTGAAGGCTTTGCCTGAAGGTTGGAAGGTCGGAAATCGATCCAGTGAATCGATTTCAGCACCGAACGCCCGAGGCCGCAGCCGAGGGCTACCGCACCGATCACATCAAACGCCGTCCAATTGGGCGGCGTTTTCTTTTTCTCTCGCCAAGGCGACCGCCGCTTGCTAGCCCTTGGGGCATGACACAGGCACCCAATATCGTTTTGACCGGCTATATCGACGTTCCCGAGGATCGGCGCGAGGCCGTCCGCGCCGCTTTGCCCGCCCATATCCAACTGACCCGCGCCGAACCGGGCTGCCTGTCCTTTCTGGTGGTCGAGGACCGCTGCCATCCCGGACGCTTCAATGTCTCGGAACGTTTTACGGATCGCACTGCCTTTGATGCGCATCAGGCGCGCATGAAAACCTCGGACTGGGCAACCATCACCGCGGGCATCCCACGCCACTACACCGTGACCGAGGTTCCTGCGTGACCCCAACCGCCCGCGCCGCCATCTGGATGACCGGGGCCATTGGCTCGTTTTCTGTCATGGCAATGGCTGGACGGGCAGTCAGCCTGCAACTGGATACGTTCGAGTTGATGATGTACCGGTCTGCGGTCGGGCTAAGCATCGTGTTGGCCGTCCTAACCGTCTCGCGACGCTGGCACTTGGTCTCGCGCCGGAACCTTGGCCTGCATTTCACCCGAAATCTGGCGCATTTCGCAGGGCAGAACCTGTGGTTCTACGCGCTGACCCTGATCCCATTGGCGCAAGTCTTCGCGTTGGAATTTACATCTCCGCTTTGGGTCGTGTTTCTGGCCCCAATGCTGCTGGGGGAACGCCTGACGATGCCGCAGCTCCTCTGCGTTGCCAGCGGTTTTGTCGGGATCCTGATCATCACCGCATCAGCGCTATCTGAACCGTCGGCGTCGACGGGCACATTTTCGGCGGCGGCCTCTGCAATCTGTTTCGCACTGACAGCCGTCTTCACCCGCAAACTAACCCGTACTCATTCCACCCTGTCGATCCTCTTTTGGCTGACCAGCATGCAGTTGGGGCTTGGCCTGATCTGCGCAGGTGTTGACGGGTCCATCGCCGTCCCGCAGGGCTCGAACATTCTCTGGCTCTTCGTTATTGGCTGCGCTGGATTGCTGGCCCATACCTGCCTGACACAAGCGCTGTCCCTCGCCCCCGCATCTATCGTCATCCCGATCGACTTCACCCGCCTACCACTGATCGCACTTGCGGGGGCTGTGTTCTATGACGAGCCAATCAGTGTCGCGCTGATCGTCGGTGGTCTAGTTATCATCGTAGCAAACATCGTCAGCATCAGAACGTCTGAAAAAAGACGCACTGCGTAGACCTTCAAACGTTTGGAAACGCAAAGTAATTCCGGCAAAACCGTGTCAATTTCACATCTCCAATTGGACATTTTGCGACCTGACGTCACATGACCTGAGGTAAAGATTGACCCAAGAAGTCGGCTGCAAATACGTTTTCTCCAATGTGGCCGCCCCGGAGGAGACGGCTCTTGCACATAACGTCCCAGGGAGGAGACATGAAAAAACAAACCCTAACGATCGCGGCAGCATTGACCGTCGCGGCGACAGCAGCGCAGGCTGGCATTGACCGCTCGGGCCAGGACATCGGCGTGCTGTTCGAAGAAGGTAACTATTTCCAGTTTGGCGTGGCGAACGTCAGCCCGGACATCACCAGTGACTCCTTTGGCGTCACTCAATCTGCCGTACCGTTCTCGACTTTCTCGTTCGGCTACAAACATCAGTTCAACGACAACCTGAGCTTCGCGTTGATCTGGGACCAGCCCTATGGCGCAGATGTTCAGTATATCGACGGCCCCGCAGCGGGCGGCTATGCGTTCATCGACAGCCAGCAGCTGACAGGTATCCTGCGCTATGAAATGGGCAACGGCTTTTCGGTGCATGGTGGTGCCTTCATGCAAAAGATCTCGGGTGAGATTCTGACAACCAGTGGCCTTCTTATCGCCGAAACTGGCAACGAACTTGGCGGCGTGGCGGGCGTTGCCTACGAGAAACCCGAAATTGCACTGCGTGTGGCCCTGACCTATTTCACTGGTGTCGATCATGAACTTTCCGGCATTCACGCAACGCTTGGACCTGCTGCCGCAACTGGCACCGTGTCGATGCCCGAAGCTTTCAACCTGGATTTCCAGACGGGTATCGCGCAAAACACCTTGCTGTTCGGCTCGGTCCGGCACGCCAAGTATGATGGGATTACCCTGTCGACCACCAGCGCCAATGGTGCTGTGGACTGGGTTGATTTCGTCGATGACGTCACCACCTATGAACTGGGCGTTGGCCGCAAGCTGAACGATAACTGGTCAGTTGCTTTGACGTTGGGTTATAGCGGCGGCGCGGATACCGGGACCACGTTCCTTGCCCCTGCAGGCTCGGCTACGTCGGTCGGCCTTGGTGCCTCGTACACCACAGGTGACATCAAGATCTCGGGCGGCGTACGTTACACCCAGTTCGCCGAAAAATCCGTAGGGCCAGTTCCCTTCGAAGGCAGCGCCTTGTCCGCTGGCCTCAGCGTCGGGATCGCCTTCTGATCTGACGATCAAATTCCTATCGATGCGCCCCGCCCTTTGGTGGGGCGTTTTCTTTTGTAACAGAAGCATTTGACCCCGTTGCCTCAGGCATTTACCAAAGGGCCGAAACATAAGGTGACAGGCATGCTTTATCAATCCTCAGCGGACTGGCAGTCAGCAACGCATAAGCGGGTGCTTTTCTTTGGCATGTCGGGGCTTGGCAAGACATACCTGTCCAACCTGCTGCGCGATCAGGGCGACTGGTTCCACTATTCAATCGATTACCGCATTGGCACCCGCTACATGGGCGAGCACATCGCCGACAATTTCAAAGCCGAGGCGATGAAGGTCCCCTTCTTGCGTGAGCTTCTGATGTCGGATTCGATCCGCATCACCTCTAAGATCAGTTTTGAAAACCTGACGCCCGTAGCGACCTATCTGGGCAAACCCGGTGACGTGAACAAAGGCGGCTTGCCGATCGACGAATATCGCCGCAGGCAAGATCAGTTCAAAACGGCCGAGATCTCGGCCCTTATGGACACCGCCTCCTTCATTGATCGCGCCGAGCGCATCTATGGCTATCCGCATTTCATCTGCGACAGCGGAGGCTCGATCTGTGAATGGATCGACGCCGCCCTGGGCGAGCACGACGCCCTTCTGTCCGAACTCAGCAAGCATTGCCTTCTGGTCTGGCTGCGCGGGGACGAGGCGCATACGCAAAAGCTGGTCGAACGCTTTGACCGGGCACCCAAACCGATGGCCTATCAGCCCGAGTTTCTGGCACGCGTCTGGGATGAATACCTGAGCGAATTCTATGTGAAAGAAGATGACGTTGATCCTGATGCCTTCATCCGTTGGACCTATGCGCAGGCGCTGAACCATCGTCAGCCGCTCTACGAACATATGGCGCGCTACGGCGTGTCGCTTTGCGCCCACGAAGTTGCGCAGATCAAAACGCCGCAAGACTTCGACCGCATGATCTCGGCCGCCATTGACGCGCGCTGATCGCACCCCATCTATACCCCTTAACGAACGAAAAAGGACCGGTTCCATGCCCATCAAGATCCCCTCGACCCTGCCAGCAGTAGACGTGCTGAAGGACGAAGGCGTGATGGTCATGCCCGAGGATCAGGCCGCCAAGCAGGACATCCGCCCGATGCGGATCGCCCTTCTGAACTTGATGCCCAAAAAGATCGAGACTGAGACCCAGTTCGCCCGCCTGATCGGATCACATCCGCTTCAGATCGAACTGACGCTTCTGCGCCCGTCCGAGCACACCTCGAAAAACACCAGCGAGGCCCATATCGGCGCCTTCTATCAGCCGTGGGAAGAAGTTAAGGATCAAAAGTTTGACGGGTTGATCATCACGGGTGCGCCCATCGAACACCTGCCTTTTGAAGAGGTCACCTATTGGGATGAGCTGACCCAGATCCTCGATTGGACCCAGACCAACGTACATTCCACCTTCGGCGTCTGCTGGGGTGGCATGGCGATGATCTATTACTTCCACGGTGTGAAAAAGCACCTGCTCGACGCAAAGGCATTTGGCTGTTTCCCCCAACGAAATCTTCAGCCCTCGTCCCCGTATTTGCGTGGTTTCTCTGACAGTTGCGTGGTTCCTGTCAGCCGTTGGACTGAGATGAAGCAAGACGAGGTTGACGCCGCTACTGGCTTGCGCACCCTGCTTGGCTCGGACGATACCGGCCCCTGCCTGATCGAAGACAAAGCCCATCGCGCGCTCTATATCTTCAACCACTTCGAATATGACGATCTGACCTTGAAAGGCGAATACGACCGCGACGTGGCCAAGGGCGCGCCGATCAACGTGCCGATGAACTATTACCCAGACGACGATCCCACGCAGCCGCCCGAGAACCGCTGGCGCAGCCACGCGCATCTTCTGTACCAGAACTGGATCTCGGAAATGTATCTGACCACGCCCTATGACATCAATCAGATCGGTCAGGCCGTGAAGGACCGCCGCGTCTAAGCTGATTGCCAAACGCCTCTTCGGCCCCCATATTGGTGTGAAATCAGGAGTTTGCCTATGTCATTGCCCTTTGACGGCGCCATTTCCGAGTTCTTTCGCACGACCGCCCCTGACGCGGTGCGCGACGCCATCAAGAATGGATCGAAGAAGGACATTCTGTCGGACAGCTATCCCTATGAGACGCCGATCGACAAGAAAGTCTACGAGGCCGAGCTTGAGGCGCTTCAGCTGGAATTGGTGAAGTTGCAGGCCGATGTGAAGGCAACGGGTAAACGCGTGGTCGTGGTGTTTGAAGGCCGTGACGCAGCCGGCAAAGGCGGCACCATCAAGCGCTTCCGCGAGAACCTGAACCCGCGGGTCGCGCGCGTCGTGGCGCTGTCCAAACCTTCGGACCGCGAGGCCGGCGAATGGTATTTTCAGCGCTATGTCAAACACTTGCCCACCGAAGGTGAGATCGTTCTGTTCGACCGCAGCTGGTATAATCGCGGCGTGGTCGAGAAGGTCTTTGACTTCTGCACAGACACCCAACGCGAGGCCTTCTTCCGCCAACTGCCCGAGTTCGAGGACATGCTGGTCGACGAAGGTATTCATTTTGTGAAGATCTGGCTGAACGTCGGACGCGCGGAACAACTGCGCCGCTTCCTGTCCCGCGAAAAAGACCCCTTGAAACAATGGAAGCTCAGCTGGATTGACGTTGAAGGGTTGAACCGCTGGGACGCCTATTCAAGCGCGATCAAGGAAACCTTCGACCGCAGCCACCGCGCCAAGACCCCGTGGACCGTCATCCGCTCGGACGACAAGAAACGCGCGCGCCTTTCTGCGCTGAAGGCCGTCCTGCAAGGCATTGACTACGCAGGGAAAGACAGCAATGTCGCCAGCGCCCCGGATGACCAGATCTGCGGCGGTCCAGACCTCTGGAATGATGGTGACGATGCCTAAGCGCGGCTATCACCACGGCAACCTGCGTCAGGCACTGGTCGACGCGGCCCTCGCCCTGATCGAGGAAAAAGGCCCGACAGGCTTTACCCTGTCCGAGGCCGCCAAACAGGCGGGCGTGACGCCCGCGGCCGTCTATCGCCACTTCGCAGGCCGCGAGGACCTGATCGCCGAAGCGGCACGTCAGGGCTATGAGATCTTCGCGGACCTGATGGAATATGCCTATGACAAGGGCCAACCCTCGGCCCTCGCCAGCTTCGAAGCGACCGGCCGCGCCTATCTGGCCTTCGCCCGCAAATATCCGGGTCACTATATCTCGATGTTCGAAAGCGGAATTTCGGTCAATCGCTCACCGGAACTTGCCATGGTCTCATCCCGTGCCATGGGCGTGCTGGAAAAAGCCGCCGATAAACTGACCGAGAACATGCCCGCAGACAAACGCCCGCCCTCTCGCATGGTCAGCGCCCATATCTGGGCCATGAGCCACGGAGTGGTCGAACTGTTTGGCCGCGGCAGCCCAGGCCAGAAAAGCCCCTTCCCACCTGAAGAACTTCTGGAAAGCGGGATCGGCATCTATCTGCGCGGGCTTGGCTTGATCAAGGCAGATGACTAATCCCCCTTCCTCTTGCCCAAAATACCTTGGGGGAGTCTGAGGGCTTCAGGCCTCAGACGGGGGCAACGCCCCCTTCAGGCTCACACCGTGAGCCATAGACAGCCTAGGCCAACAGCTTGTGGCACAGCTCCAACCCGTCGATCAGCGTGTCTACTTCGTCCTTGGTGTTATAAAGTCCAAAGGATGCACGCGCGGTCGCCGCAACACCCAGATGTTCCATAAGGGGTTTCGCGCAGTGATGCCCGGCTCGCACGGCAATGCCCTTCTTGTCCAGAATGGTCGAGATATCATGCGCATGCGCGGCACCGTCCATGGTCAACGAGAAAATCGCCGCCTTGCCAGGCGCGTGCCCCTGCACGTTCACCCAGTTCAGCCCTGCAAACCGTTCGGCCGCATAGGCCGCCAAAGACGCCTCATGCGCTGCGACATTCTCCATACCCAGATCCATCAGGTATTCCAGAGCTGCCCCCATTCCGATGGTCTGGACGATCCCCGGCGTGCCAGCCTCGAATTTCAGCGGCGGCTTGGCATAGGTCACGGCGTCTTTCGTGACCTCATTGATCATGTCGCCACCGCCAAAAAACGGCTGCATCTCGGCCTGACGATCCGCTCGGATATAGATCGCGCCGGACCCCGACGGGCCATAGAGCTTGTGCCCAGTGATCGCGTAAAAATCACACCCGATATCCTGCACATCGACGGGCATATGCACCGCGCCCTGCGAACCATCGACCAGCACCGGAACGCCTTTGTCACGAGCGCCCGCGCAAATCGTTTTTACATCCACCACGGTGCCCAACACATTCGAGCACTGGGTGATCGCAATCAGCTTGGTCCGATCCGTGATCGCATCCAGCACTTTTTGCGGATCCAGTGATCCGTCCAGCTCTGGGTCGATCCACTTCAGAACCACGCCCTGACGTTCGCGCAGGAAATGCCATGGGACGATGTTGGCGTGATGCTCCATCGTGGACAGAATGATCTCGTCGCCTGCCTGCATCCGCGGCGCAGCCCATGCGTAGGACACCAGATTGATCCCTTCGGTCGTGCCCGAGTTAAACACGATCTCATCCTCGGAGCCTGCATTCAGGAATTTCGCCACGATCCCGCGTACGGCTTCGTAACGCTCGGTCGAGAGGTTCGACAAGTAATGCAGCCCGCGATGCACGTTGGAATATTCTTCGGCATAGCCGCGCGTAATCGCGTCGATCACCACCTGCGGCTTCTGCGCCGACGCCCCGTTGTCCAGATAGGTCAACGGTTTGCCGTTCACCTCGCGCGCGAGGATCGGAAATTCACTGCGGATCTTGTTGATATCATACATGAACGGCTCCGATCATTGTGCGGGCAATTCGATGGGTTCGACCCCGAGAAGCACCAGGATGAAGGACAGGGCAAACACGGCCAGCACCATGAAAATCAGGATCGAGGTGAAGACCAGCCCCGCCGACTGAAACCCATGATTTTCGACCGTGAAATGGGTCAGCACCCAGAAGAAGAAAAAGACCGAGGCGAACATCAACAGCGCCGCCATGGCCGGCGCGATCAGCGTTAGGATCACGGTGACAACCTGAAGCCCCAGAAAAACGAACTCCATCCAGACAACCGTCATGATGGCGTTCTCTAAAGTGCCCTGCCCGCCCATCAGCCGGCCAATCACATGGATTGCCATGGCAAGGCCAAACATCACCACGCCTTCGACCAGACCCAAGGTGGCCGGGTTCGACAAAAGCGGCCCCATCAGTTGGGCATCAATCGGGAACAGGATATCCGCGATGACGCTAAGGCCCGTGGCCAGAACGACCATCAACAACAGCGCGGTCCAAAGGGTCTCGCGATTTAGCCCCAGATCGAACAGATCACGCGCCACCTTGCGCGGCTCGGGCACGGTCTGAAGCGCCATTCCAAACAGATATCCGGGGGTGAACTGCATCACTCTGCCTTGTTTGTCTCGACCGGGCCACGTTCGGCCTCACGCAGATTGATAGACCAGAACAAGAGGAACACCACAAGGGCCAGAAGGCCAACCAGCGACAATTGGACACCCGGCCCAATAAAGCCCGCAACAAGCCCCCAGAGCAGCCAAACAGGGGCCGCGCAAAGCAGCGCCCAAAACAGCGCAAAGCGCGCGGTATAGGGGCTGCCCTTGCCGCCAACAATCCGTGCGATCACGTGGCTGATTGTCCCCAGCGCATAGAGCACCAAGGGCATGATGAAGAGCCATCCCAGCAGGGTCGCCCCCAACAGCATGTTCAGCTCTTCCCCGGTTTCATGCGCCTGACGCGCCAAACGCGGCATCTGGGCGGCAAAGACCAGCGCGCAGGCGAACATCAAAACCGCCAGCGCCCTGTCTTCACGCGGGGTGCCATCGCCCACGCGGCGACGAAACACCGCGCGTGGGCTGCGATAGGCGCTCACCATATCTTGCAGGACCGACACCTAACACACCTTCAGATCAGTCGCGGCGGCGTGCCAGCCAAGCGTCTAGACGCCCGGTGACTTCGGCAGCGATGTCTTCATCTTCGATCTCTTCAATGGCATCGGCCAGGAAGGCCAGAACCAGAAGGTCAGTCGCGATCGGCGTTGGAACGCCACGCGAGCGCAGATAAAACAGCGCCTCTTCGTCAATCGCACCGGTGGTAGAGCCATGCGAACAGATTACGTCATCAGCGTAGATCTCAAGCTCGGGCTTCGCTTGGAAGCTTGCGTCATCATCCAGAAGAAGCGACTGAGACTTCTGATAGCCATCCGTTTTCTGCGCGTCGGGTTTTACAAGGATCTTGCCTTGGAACACGCCCTTCGCGCCGTTCTTCAGAACTTTCTTGAAGACCTGACGGCTTTCACAGGCTACGGCATAATGGGTGATGAACACGGTGTCATCGTGATGGAAGTCGCCCGCAGCACCGTCACCAAGAACTGCACCGGCGACATGTGCAACCGCATTGTCACCAACAATATCGATCACGCATTCGTTGCGTGTCAGCTTGCCGTTCACGGTCATCGTGAAGCTTTTGAATACAGCCTCTGCATCGACCTGCGAGAACATGTGCGTGATGGCCTGCCGCTCGTGGTCACGGCCTTGGGCGCGAACGTGATGGAACTCGGCGCCTTTGGCGACATCCACCTCGAGGACATTCGAGAAGCGCGCAGCCGCAGGACCGTTTTCAAGCAAGGTCAGCTTGGCCCCTTCTTCCAACCGAACGACGCTGTGCAGGATCGCGTCAGAGGAGGCATCTTCGTGACGATACACCAAGCTCACAGGGCGGCTGACCGCACCGGTCACGCGGATCACGACACCATCGGTCGCCGTGGCCGTGTTGTGCACAGCCAAGGGACGGTTGACGGGGGATTGTCCGCGAGCCTCTAGAACGCCGTAAAGATCCTTGGCCCAGTGAATATCCTTCGCTGCGGCATCCGCAAGACGCTCGATCTCGAGCCCTTCACCTTCCAGTGCATCGGAAGCCTCGGCATCGTACACACCATCTACGAATACGACTTTCAGGCGATCAACGTCGTCAAAAAGCGGCTCTTCACCTTCATAATCAAGAACCTCTGCGGCATCCGCCACAGCGCTGACCAGGCTGTCCGGTCGGGTCCATTTCCAATACTCATCGCGGCGCGTAGGCAAACCCATCGCAGCCAGACGGCTTGCAGCATCTGCACGCGCATCCGCCGCCCATGCCCCCGAGGCCGGGCGCGCATCCGCGCTGATCAGAGCTGCCTGTGATTTCACAGCAGTGCTCATGCGTCGATCTCCGCCAGAATGTCGGCATAGCCGTTATGTTCAACTTCAAGCGCCAGCTCGGGGCCGCCCGATTTCACGATGCGGCCAGCGGCCATGATGTGCACCACGTCGGGTTTGATGTGGTCCAGCAGACGCTGATAGTGGGTGATGACAAGGAACGAGCGGCCTTCGTCGCGCAGCGCGTTTACGCCTTCCGACACCAGCTTCATCGCGTCGACGTCCAGCCCCGAATCCGTTTCGTCCAAGATGCACATCTTGGGTTCCAGCATCGCCATCTGCAGGATCTCGTTACGCTTCTTTTCACCGCCCGAGAAACCCACGTTCACCGGACGCTTCAACATGTCCGCGTCGATTTTCAGGTCTTTTGCCTTGGCACGGATGAATTTCAGGAAGTCAGCGGCCGACATTTCCTCTTCCCCACGTGCTTTGCGCTGTGCGTTCACGGCGGTACGCAGGAAGGTCATGTTGCCCACGCCGGGGATCTCGACCGGGTATTGGAAGGCCAGGAACAGACCTGCAGCAGCGCGCTCTTCCGGCTCCATGTCCAACAGCTCTTCGCCGTCCAGCGTCGCGTCGCCCTCGGTCACTTCATAGCCATCACGGCCCGACAGCACATAAGACAAGGTCGACTTGCCCGAGCCGTTCGGCCCCATGATTGCGTGCACCTTGCCAGCCGGCACTTCCAGATCCACGCCCTTGAGGATCTGCTTATCTTCTTCCTCAAGTTTGACGTGCAGGTTATTGATTTTCAGCATCTTTATCGTCCTTACGAAACAGTGACAGCCGTGCCCGAGGCCGACACCATCAGCATGTTGTTGATCACTTCATAGTCGAGGTCCACGCCCACGACCGCATTGGCGCCCATCGACCGAGCGCGTTCTTCCAGTTCGTCCAAGGCCACCTGACGGGCCTTGCCAAGTTCTTGTTCATACGCGCCCGAGCGGCCGCCCACGATGTCGGTGATCGCGGCGAACACATCCCGGAACACGTTGGCCCCCAGAATGGCTTCGCCCACAGCGATCCCGTGATATTTGGTGATCGGGTGCCCCTCGACCGAAGGGGTGGTGGTGATGATCATCCCACCGACCCCTCAAGCGAGATCGCCACAAGCTGTTGAGCTTCCATGGCAAACTCCATCGGCAGGGCTTGTAGCACTTCCTTGGCGAAGCCGTTGACGATCAGGGCCACGGCCTCTTCTTCGTCCATACCCCGCTGGCGACAATAGAACATCTGTTCCTCGTCCACCTTGGATGTCGTCGCTTCATGCTCAACGCGGCTCGAGTTGTTCTTCACCTCGATATACGGAACGGTGTGCGCCCCACATTTGTCGCCGATCAGCAAGCTGTCGCACTGCGTATAGTTGCGCGAGTTCTTGGCTTTCGGGTGCATCGACACCAGTCCACGATAGGTGTTCTGAGCCTTACCTGCCGAAATACCCTTCGAGACGATGCGTGACTTCGTATCGCGGCCCAGATGCACCATCTTGGTTCCGGTATCTGCCTGCTGATAGTTGTTGGTGATCGCGATCGAGTAGAACTCGCCCTGGCTTTCAGCACCGCGCAGGATGCAAGACGGATATTTCCACGTCACCGCTGATCCGGTTTCCACCTGCGTCCACATCACTTTCGAGCGGTCACCACGGCAATCCGCGCGTTTGGTCACGAAGTTATAGATACCACCCTTGCCGTTTTCATCACCGGGGAACCAGTTCTGAACGGTCGAGTATTTCACCTCGGCGTCTTCTTCGACGATGATCTCAACCACAGCAGCGTGCAACTGCGCGGTGTCGCGTTGCGGCGCAGTACAGCCTTCCAAGTAGCTGACATAGCTGCCTTTATCGGCAATGATCAGCGTGCGCTCGAACTGGCCGGTATTTTCCGCGTTGATGCGGAAATAGGTCGACAGCTCCATCGGGCAGCGGGTGTTGGGCGGGATGTATACGAACGAACCGTCCGAGAACACGGCCGAGTTCAGCGTCGCATAATAGTTGTCCGAAACCGGAACCACCGAACCCAGATACTTCTTCACCAGCTCCGGATGCTCTTTGATCGCTTCCGAGATTGAACAGAAAATGACGCCAGCCTTCTTCAACTCAGACTGAAACGTGGTGCCCACGGACACCGAGTCAAACACCGCGTCCACAGCGACCTTGCGGCCTTCTGCGGGCATATCCTCGGCGCCTTCGACGCCCGCCAGGATCATCTGCTCTTTCAGCGGAATGCCCAGCTTTTCATAGGTGGCCAGCAGCTTGGGATCGACCTCGTCCAGCGATTTGGGCTTTTCTTCCATCGATTTCGGACGGGCATAGTAATACTGGTCCTGAAAGTCGATTTCCGGGTAATTCAGCAGCGCCCAGCTCGGCTCATCCAGCTTTTCCCACCGCGCGAACGCTTCAAGACGCCATTCGGTCATCCATTCGGGTTCGTCGTTTTTCTCGGAAATCAGTCGGACGATATCAGGGTTCACGCCTTTGGGGGCGTATTCCATCTCGATCTCGGTTTCCCAGCCGTATTTGTAAGTCCCGGCAAGGGATTTCACCGCTTCCACGGTCTCTTCTTCAACGCCTTCCTTGACGTTCAGCTCGTCCAAACCGGCCACTTTTTATCCTTTCAATCCGTCAGGGGATCAGCGTCCCCGCGCGCGGAATTTCTCATGTTCGCGAAGCCAGGCCTGTGCAAAGGCCCGGACTTCATCCTCACTCGTCGTGGGGCCAAGCGAGACGCGCAAAGCGCATCCCGCATGATCCCGGTCAAATCCCATTGCCGCCAAAGCAGCGCTGGTTTTTACCTTCCCTGATGAACAGGCCGAGCCCGCGGAAACCGCAAATCCGGCCAGGTCCATCACCATCACCTGCGTCTCACCTTTCCAGCCCGGAGTGACGAAACACGAGGTGTTGGGAAGCCTGTTCGCGTCTTTCCCGACAAAAATAGTCTTATTCGCCGATTCCGCAATGGTGTTTTCTAGAATCTTTCTAAGTTTCTCGACCTTCGACCATGTTCCGGCCTCCAAATCTTTCTGCGCGGCGGTGGCCGCAGCGGCAAACCCAGCGATCCCGATGACGTTCTCGGTCCCCGAGCGGCGCCCCATTTCCTGCCCGCCCCCTTTGATCCGCGCCTCGATATCGGTGCCGCGCTTCACGATCAACGCGCCAACACCCTTCGGCCCACCCAGCTTATGGGCCGACACGATCGCCATCTCTGCCCCGCACCAGTTGAAGGCAAAGGGGATCTTGCCAAAGGCCTGCGTCGCATCTGTCATGACTACGCCTTCGGGCAGGGTTTGGATCACCCCCGTCTCGGAATTCGCCAATTGCAACGTGCTGTGTGTTGGGTCCAGAACACTCACAGCACCCTGCGCGTCGATCTCCAGGTCCTCCACACACCACGACCGCACGGCGTCATGTTCAATCCCCGCGCAAGACAGACCCCGCCCGGCCAAAGCCAGCGCCGCAGCCTCGGTCGCGGATGAGGTAAAGATGATATCCGCGCCCTCAGCCCCCAGCGCCGCCGCCAGATCTTTGCGCGCCCGTTCGATCAGCCCCTTGGCTGCGCGGCCCTCGGCATGGACCGAGGACGGGTTGCCCACAAGCTCCATCGCCTCGATCATCGCGACCTTGGCCTCGGCCCGCAAAGGCGTCGTGGCGTTCCAATCCAGATACACGCGGCTCACTGGTCTGCTCCTTTTGGCTGTATTAAAGTGGCGATCTTGGCAACAATATCCGCACGTAGATACAATTCTGCGCTTGCCGCAAAGGCCTCGCCGGCCTGCGCACCGAGCTCTTCATAAACCTGCCAAAGCACGCGCCCGTTTATCTTCGCATAACCCGGGCGAGGTACGGTAAGACGGTTCAGTACGCGGCCTATCAGAGATTGCTGCCTGTTCCATGTAAGAGCAGCGTTTATACTGTGACGCGTAAAGTAAATATGCAGCTCTTCTGCCGTCATTTCGGCGAACGTAAGTGCATTTACACACGCCCGAACATGGTCTTTGCGGTCCTCGATGGACGCCCATCTAGGCAGTTCACATGGAACACCATTCAAATAAAGGACATCTGGTTGTTGCTGTAGCGCGACGAGATTTGAGATCTCCACGGATCAATCCTCGTCCACCACCGAAAACAGCGTGGGGACCGCGGGGCATGGGGTCAGTTCGTTTTTCACCACGTCCGACAGGCGGGTCTGGTGCAGGAACACGTAGACATGGGCCGACAGACCTTCCCACAACCGGTTGGTCATGGATTGCGCGCGCGAGCCCGAGGACGCCCCGGATGCGCCCGCGCCTTTGTGCATGGCGGATACGGTCTCATCCACCGCTTCCAGTACCTCAGACACACGAATGTCAGACGCCGACCGTGCCAGCTTATAGCCGCCACCCGGCCCACGGACGCTATCGACCAGTCCGGCGCGACGCAGTTTCACGAAAAGCTGTTCCAGATAAGGAAGTGAAATGTCCTGCCGTTTGGCCAGATCGGTCAGCGACAGAAGCGCGCCTTCGTCCTGCATCGCCAGATCCGCCAGCGCAACCATTGCATATCGGCCCTTTGTGGACAGCTTCATACCGTTCCCCCTGCAAAAACATTGACCTTTTCGGCCCTGACCACTAGGTCACTTAGGACTGGTGACACTGCGGTCCCGCCGCGTTCAGATCACCAACTCCGTATTATGGTGCGGGTCAGCCAGCGTCAAGAAAACCGGTTTCCCGGCCGCGAGCGACCCCAGACAAACGAAAAGAGGCCCAGACCAGATGCCCGAAGTGATTTTTGCAGGCCCCGAGGGCCGACTTGAAGGCCGCTATCACGCTCAGAAAGAAAAAGACGCCCCCATCGCCATCATCCTGCATCCACATCCGCAATTCGGCGGCACGATGAACAACAAGGTCGTCTATAATCTGCACTACGCCTTCCACAACATGGGCTTCAACGTGCTGCGCTTTAACTTCCGTGGTGTGGGCCGCAGCCAAGGTGAATACGACCAAGGCGTGGGCGAGCTGTCGGATGCGGCCTCGGCCTTGGATTACCTGCAATCGATGAACCAGAACGCCAAGCATTGCTGGGTTGCTGGCTTTTCGTTCGGGGCATGGATCGGCATGCAGCTTTTGATGCGCCGTCCGGAAATCACCGGCTTCGTCTCGGTCAGCCCGCCCGCGAACATGTATGACTTCAGCTTCCTGGCGCCCTGCCCCAGCTCGGGTCTGATCATCAACGGCACCGCCGACCGTGTGGCCCCGCCGGCGGACACCCATACGCTGGTCAACAAACTGCATGAGCAGAAGGGCATCACCATCACCCATGAAGAAATCCCGGGCTCGGGTCACTTCTTTGAAGACGACCATATGGACACAATGATCACCCATGTGGACGAATATGTCCGCCGTCGCCTGACCGAGACCACGCGCTGAGGCCATCATGGACCTGCTGGAACAAGTCGCCGACAAGCTGGCTCAGGAAGTTCTTGATGCCGCACGGATGACCGGAAATGACGCATTGGTGGATGAAGTGAAGAAAACCATCGGTGCGTCTTCCACCACATTGGAAGAAGCCTTCATGACCGCCGTCCGCATCCGTCGTGCGGAAGCGCGCGGGCGTGACATGCTTCGGCAGCTTTTAGAGAAAGAGACGTTGGACTGAGATCCCAATCCCAGTAACACTTAGCGCTCATTCACCGAAATGAGACGCACGACTCTTTTCCAGATTCCCCCCTTTTCGCAACGCACAATACTGCGCCACCAGCAGTTATTGATCGCCTATGCGCACTGTTTTTCACTGCAATCAGACTGCCTTAGCCCCATTTCCGCCTCATTTAGAACTCATGTGTGGCAATTCCTCCGATTTTGTGTCAAAATGAACATTATTTGACTAAAGTTTGTGTCTTTTTCGACCAACGATTTTTTGAAGCAAATGTTTAAGAGGGGTGAAAAATGCTTAAACATAAGACAGCGCTGGCCACGCTAATAATGGCTGGTGCGGTATGGGGTGGATCCACACAAATCGCACACGCGCAAAAGAGCTGCAATTTGGCGACGGCAAAGCTATCGCTCAATCCAGCAGATCTTTGTGAATGTAAAATCGTGACAACGCAGATGCTTAGATACATCCAGCGTCAGGATGACTTCCTGACAATTTTGGCGGATGTCACCGAACAATGCCCAGGTTTCGCCGATGCGTTGCTCGCGTTGCCGACTGCAACGATTGAAGAACCTGTTCCGCGACGCGACAGAGATGAAGACGGACGGGACGACGATGATGATGACGTACCGGGCGACGGTGACGGCGACGGTGACGGCGATGGCGACGGTGACGGCGATGGCGACGGTGACGGCGATGGCGACGGCGATGGTGACGGCGATGGCGACGGTGACGGCGATGGCGACGGCGACGGCGATGGCGACGGTGACGGCGATGGCGACGGTGACGGCGACGGTGACGGCGATGGCGACGGTGACGGCGACGGTGACGGCGATGGCGACGGTGACGGCGATGGCGACGGCGATGGCGACGGTGACGGTGACGGCGATGGCGACGGTGACGGCGACGGCGACGGTGACGGCGACGGTGACGGCGATGGCGACGGCGACGGTGACGGTGACGGCGACGGTGACGGCGATGGCGACGGTGATGGCGACGGTGACGGCGATGGCGACGGTGACGGCGATGGCGATGGTGACGGCGATGGCGACGACGATGACGTTCGTGGCGGTGGCCCGCAGGGTAATAATGGCTTCGGCACCGGCGGTGGCGATGGCGTGCCCGGTGGATCGGACCATTCCGACGATGACCGCTGATATCTCGCGCTCCTAATTGAAGGTGACGAGAAGAAATCGAAAAAACTTAGCCCGGCAAGATGACTACACTTGCCGGGCTAAAATATTCGACTATCCAAGGCTGGCTTCAGCCCTGCTTATCCACCTGCAATGACATTCACCCAGCGCGAAGGCCGGTTCGGATCCTGCATCCGCAAGAAAACATAGCGCGTATCCCGCCAGTTCCTGATCGAATTGGTGACGTTGTCCAAAACCATGTCGCCGTCTTCCGTGCGCACAATCAACACTGCATGCGGGCGACGACGTCGATCCAGAACCGTCGCGATCAACAGGCGCTGAGGATCGATCCCTTTGTCAATCAAAGCCCGCTTTTTTGCCAGCGCGTAATCTTCGCAATCGCCGCCGCGACTGGTGGGCATGGCCCAACGCTCGGCCTCGCCATATTGCTGACTGTCTTCAATGCCGCGGGTGGTACGATTGATCTTCGCGTTTACCGCGCGCACAACCTGCATTTGGCCCCGGGTTACGGAACCATTTGACGAACCGCGTGCACAGGCCCAGCTATAGGTCGAACACAGGCGCTGCGCCCCCGGCGGGGCCGCCCCCAGCCCGCGTGATTTCAGGAAATCGGATCCGCTAGAGAACCCTTCATTTGGCACGGCAAAGTTTGCGAGCGCGGCCAAACCGGCTGCACCAAGTATTTTACGTCCAAGTGTACGAATACCGCCCGGACCAGAGAGCGTGGTCATCCATAAACCTCCATCGATCGCAAACTTAAAGGCACAAACATTTACAATTTGTGTCTTTGGCGTCAGCGACCAAAGTTGCCCCCCTCAGGCAAGCTCGACCTTGAACAGAACCAATGACCAAATCCAGCACTACTTGCACATTTACTGCAACATTTTGGTGAGTGTGACAAAGCGCACACCCTAGGCACGCGCGTGTTTCCGCCGACAATTCCAAAGCCCCAGAGGCCGGCGATCAATGATCATCGGATGAAGTTTCTCCGGCAACCCGCTGACATTCGAGGGAAAGGTTAACCGAAATAGATGCCGTCGAACTTGTCTTCCAGATAGGCCAATAATGGCTCAACTGAGACCGGTTTGCCCGTCGCGTGCTCAATCGTCGCGCGCGGGGTGCGCAAACTGCCATGTTGTTGCAGCTTGTCAGCCAGCCAAGACGTGGCTGCAGACGAATCCCCCTGCCCCAACTTCGTGTCCAGATCAGGCAGATCGCTCTTCAGCGCGTCATAGAGACACCCCGCATAAATATTGCCAAGCGCATAGGTCGGGAAATAGCCGAACAGGCCTACGGACCAATGTACGTCCTGCAACACGCCGTTTGACGCCTTGTCGACCGCATACCCGAAATCCGCTGCAAAACGTTCGTTCCACGCAGTCTCCAGATCCGCCACATCCAACTGGCCGCCGATCAGGCGACGCTCCAGATCGAAGCGCAGCATAATGTGCAGGTTGTACTGCACTTCGTCGGCCTCGGTGCGAATAAAGCCCTTCTGAAGCCGGTTCACCATGCGATAGAACGCATCCGCATCGCTGGCCGGCGTCTTTCCAAAGCGTTTCTCCATCTGGTCAAACAGCCAGCCGGTGAAGGCACGCGAGCGGCCCAGTTGGTTTTCATAGATACGCGATTGGCTTTCATGCACGCCCATCGACGCGCCGCGCCCGATCGGCGTCAGCAGATACGCGTTGTCGATGTTCTGCTCATAGCAGGCGTGCCCGACCTCGTGAATCGTGGAATAGAAACAGTTGAACGGATCCCCTTCCGAGGTCCGCGTGGTGATCCGCACATCCAAGCCTGAGCCCGAGCTGAACGGGTGCACCGCCTTGTCGATCCGCCCGTGCTTCAGATCATACCCAAAACTCTTGGCCAGCTTGGTCGACAGCTTTAACTGTTTCTTCTCGGCCCAGTTGCCTACAAGAATTTCGGGCTGGTTGGCCGCGCCAAGTGCCTTGTCGCGCAGGGTCACCAGACGCGGTCGCATCGCGTCAAAGAGCGTCTGGATGTCGCCGCCCGTGATCCCCGGCTCGTAATCCTCCAGCAGCGCATCATACAGGTCTCCGCCATCGGCCAGAGCACTGGCTTCCTCGCGGCGCAGTTTCACAACTTCTTCCAGAACCGGCTTGAAGGCGGCGAAATCATCCGCGGCGCGCGCCTCGGCCCATTTGCCCTGCGCAGCCGACGTGACACGGGCCAGTTCTGCCGCCAGCGCCACAGGCACTTTCGCAGCGCGGTCGCGTGCACGACGGATTTCACGGATCTGGGCGCGGCCTGCATCATCCAACGCGCTTTCGTCGATGGCCTCCAACCACTCGCCAATTCGTGGATCGTTGCGGCGGGCGTGAAGGATCTTTTCCATCGCGGCCATTTCCTCGGCCCGTTGCGGTGCGCCGCCCTCGGGCATCACGGTTTCCTGATCCCAGCCCAAACGGCCTGCTACTTCGCCCAACGCCTGCGTATCGCGGGCAAATTCCATCAGATCGTCAAATGCGCTCATGATCAGCTCCGAATGCTTTGTTCAGCCGGATAGCCCGCAAGGAACCGGGCGTTCAGGACCAGAACCCACACCAGCATCGCGCCGATCTGGTGGGTGATGGCGACGTGCAAGGGCGAGGCCTGCAGCACAGTTGCGATGCCCAGCACGGCCTGCGCACCAACCATCAGACAGGCCAAAGTAAAGCCCGTGCGGACCATCTGGTTGCCCGACTTGCGCGAGACTCGCCAGACGACAATTGCAAAGATTACAAGCAGATAGCCCACCATACGGTGCATGAACTGCACCAGCCCTGCGTTCTCAAAGAAGTTGCGCCAGAGGGGCGTGATGTCGAAGGCATCTGGCGGGAAGAACTGATCCGCCATCCACGGCCAATCCACAAAGGACCGCCCAGCGTCGATGCCCGCCACCAAGGCGCCCAGCAGGATCTGCAGGAAAGCCAGATGCAACAGCCCCGTGCCCATGCCGAAAAGCTTGCGCTCGCGCAGGCGGCGGGCGGCCATCAGACTGGCCTCTTTCCGGCCCAGAAGCAGGATGTACCACGCGATGAAACCCAAGATGACAAAGGCCAGCCCCAAATGGGTTGCCAATCGGTACGAGGCAACGTCAACGCGATCCCCCGTCAGGCCCGAAGACACCATCCACCAGCCAATCGCCCCCTGAAGCCCACCAAGCGCGCCCAGAAGTAGCAACCGCCCTGTCCAACCATTGGGGATCTTGCGGGCGGCCAGAAAGCCGAAGAAGCCAATGGCCCAGACCAAACCGATGAAGCGGCCCAGCTGGCGGTGGCCCCATTCCCACCAATAGATGGTCTTGAAGGCTTCAAGATCCATATGGCTGTTTTGCAGCTTGAATTCGGGGATCTGCTGATATTTGGCGAACTCGGCCTCCCACGCGGCTTGATCCATCGGCGGCATCGCCCCGGTGAACGGCGCCCATTCGGTGATCGACAGGCCAGAATCGGTCAGGCGCGTCAGACCGCCCACGACGACCATGATGGCCACCAAGGCAAAGAGTAGCATCAACCACAGCCGGATGGCCCCACGCGCGCCACCGCCGCCCGATCCGCGTTCAATCGCGCCGGTCTTTGGGGTGTCGCGCACCTCGTCTTTGGTGTCGCTGACTTCCTCGAAAATGCTGCGGGGCTTGGACATCTGGCTCTCCGTTTCGCGTTTGCGCGATAATGGCCTTAGCCGCCGGGAAAGCCAAGGGGCCAAAGCGCGGGAATTCCCGCAAAAAATCGCCCGCAGATCGCATCAAATGGCCCCTTTTGGTTGCCCCCATATCGAGCGTTCTGTTAAGGTGGCCTGACCTATATATAGTGTGAAACGCACCAAAACGGCGGACAACGTGACAGATACCCCTGATACCCCGGAAAACATGGACGATTTGCCCGAGCGCCCCGTCTATGACGGCCCCCAGATTTCCATCGAAGAGGAAATGAAAAGTTCGTATCTCGATTACGCGATGAGCGTGATCGTGAGCCGGGCCATCCCGGATCTGCGCGACGGTCTGAAGCCGGTGCACCGCCGCATCCTCTATGCGATGTACGAGACCGGCAACAGCCATGACAAACCCTATCGCAAGTCCGCCCGCCCGGTGGGTGACACGATGGGTAAGTATCACCCGCATGGTGACAGTGCGATCTATGACGCACTGGTGCGTATGGCGCAGCCGTTTTCCATGTCGCTGCCGCTGCTGGACGGTCAGGGTAACTTCGGCTCGATGGACGGGGATAACCCGGCGGCCATGCGTTACACCGAAGTGCGGATGGACAAGCCTGCGGCCTCGCTGCTGGCAGACATTGAAAAAGACACGGTCAACTTCACCGACAACTATGACGGCAAGGACCTTGAGCCGACCGTCCTGCCCGCCCGTTTCCCCAACATGCTGGTCAACGGCGCGGGTGGTATCGCGGTGGGCATGGCCACGAACATTCCGCCACACAACCTTGGCGAAGTGATCGACGGCACCTTGGCGCTGATCGAGAACCCGGACCTGACATCCGAAGGCCTGATGGACTACATCCCCGGCCCTGATTTCCCGACCGGTGGTGTCATGCTGGGCCGTTCCGGTGCGCGCAAAGCCTATCTAGAGGGTCGCGGCAGTGTGATCACCCGCGCGAAAACCCGCGTGGAAGAGATCCGCAAGGACCGTTACGCCATCGTGCTGGACGAGATCCCCTATCAGGTGAACAAAGCCTCGATGATCGAAAAGATCGCCGAGCTTGTGCGCGAGAAGAAGATCGAGGGCATTTCCTCGGTTCAGGATGAAAGCGACCGGATCGGTGTCCGCGTGGTGGTCGAGCTGAAGCGCGACGCGACACCCGAGGTCGTGCTGAACCAACTGTTCCGCTATACGCCGATGCAAACCAGCTTTGGCTGCAATATGTTGGCCCTGAATGGCGGTCGCCCCGAACAACTGACTCTGCGCGATTTCCTGAGCCATTTCATCACCTTCCGCGAAGAAGTTGTCACCCGCCGCACCGCGTTTGAACTGCGCAAAGCACGCGAACGCAGCCACATCCTGTGCGGTCTGGCTGTGGCTGTGTCAAACGTGGACGAGGTCGTCGCGACGATCCGCGCTTCACAAGATCCGGCAGATGCGCGCGCCAAGCTGATGTCCCGTCGCTGGCCCGCGGCAGACATCGCGGAATATATCCAGCTGATCGACGATCCGACCCACAAGATGAACGAGGACGGGACCTATAATCTGTCCGAAACGCAAGCCCGCGCCATTTTGGAACTGCGCCTGCAACGTCTGACCGCGATGGGTGTGAAAGAGGTCACGGACGAGCTGCAAGAACTTGCCGCCAAGATCCGCGATTATCTGGACATTCTGCGCTCGCGCGAGCGGATCATGTCGATCATCTCGGACGAATTGACCGAGGTGAAAGACGCCTACGCCGTGCCGCGCCGCACTCAGATCGTGGACTGGTCGGGCGATATGGACGACGAAGACCTGATCGAGCGTGAGGATATGGTGGTCACCATCACCGCCTCGGGCTGGGCCAAGCGTACGCCGCTGGCGGACTTCCGCGCGCAGAAGCGTGGCGGCAAAGGTCTGTCGGGGATGCAGACCAAGGATGAGGACGTCATCACGACCCTCTTCGTGGCCAACACCCACACGCAGCTTCTGTTCTTCACCGATGACGGCATGGCCTACAAGCTGAAGACATGGCGCCTGCCCCAAGGCGGTCGCACCGCCAAGGGCAAACCGCTGGTGAACATCCTGCCGATCCCGACCGGCGTGTCGATCGCCGCCATTCTGCCCGTCGATCGGGACGAAAAAGAATGGGACGATCTGCAGATTGTCTTCGCCACTTCAAAAGGCTCGGTCCGTCGTAACCGCCTGTCGGATTTCACCAATGTGAAGTCGAACGGCAAGATCGCGATGAAGTTCGAAGGTGACGACGAGGGCACCCGCCTGATCAACGCGCGTATCTGTGATGAAAACGACGACGTGATGCTGGTGACCTCCGGCGGGCGTGCCATCCGGTTCCCGGTCACGGATGTGCGCGTGTTCAACTCGCGGTCCTCGACCGGTGTGCGCGGCATCAAGCTGGTGAATGACGGGGACGAGGTCGTCTCGGCCTCGGTCATCCGCCACTTCGATGCCACCCCGGACGAACGCGGCGCGTTCATCAAGCGCTTCCGTGGCGAGTTTGGCAGCGATGCTGACGAAGACTCGGGCGAAGAAGTATCCGGCGATCTGGCAGACGAGCGCTATCAAGAGATGCTGGCCGCCAATGATCTGCTGGTCACGATCAACAAAACTGGCATCGGCAACCTGACGTCCAGCCACGATTACCGCGTCAGCGGCCGTGGCGGCCAAGGTGTAGCCGCGATGAAGGGCGGCGACATCGTCGCGTGCTTCCCGATCGAGATCGCTGACCAGATCATGCTGGCGACCTCGAAAGGCCAGTCGATCCGCTGCCCCGTAGACGGCATCAGCTTCCGCTCGCGCGGCGCAGGCGGTGTGAAGGTCTTCAACACCGGCAAAGGCGAAGAAGTCGTTTCAGTCGCGCGGATCGTCGAAAGCTCGGACGAGGACGAGGCGGATAGCGACGACAGCTAACCCCCTTTCAAACCATCTAAAAGCCCGCCGATCCCTTTGATCTGGCGGGCTTTTTCATATTTGAATGTGTCCACACCGCCACAGCTGCACTCCCAGATCGCGAAGCATTTCACCACCTATTGTATAGCCGCCAGAATCATTTCAATTGGTACAGAAATTACGGAGATTAATATGAAAACGATTACCATTGCCCTCCCCGCATTGATGCTGAGTGCCGCACCGCTGCTGGCCGAGACCAACTATATGTCCGGCGCACTTAGCTATGACCGCTGGAGCGCCGACGGCGGTTCGCTCAGCCAAACGAACGGCACTTTGGGGTACGAAGGCACAAACGGCAAGTTGACCTATGGGCTGGAGTTGGACGTTACGCGTATCAGTAGTGGTGGACCAAATACTAGCTTAATCCAAGGCACCATCTCTGCAGGTTACGCTTTCACACAGAACTTCACACTGCTTGGCAGCTATAGCAGATCAGGCTTTTCAGATGGTCCCTCCGACGATCTGGAAACTTTTATGATTGGCGGTGAATACCGCCTGAACGACTATACGTTTGGTCTGGCGGCCTCGCGGTTCAGCTTTGACGGTGGCAGCACTGATTTCGCTCAGGCCTTCGCTGAGTACAGCAAAGGCGAATATACTGCCTATGCCTCGGTTGTGCGCGTGGTAGACGAAGACGAGACGATCTTTGAGGTCGGGTTTGAACGTGAAACCGAACAATACGAGGTTTCGCTGGACTATATGCATTTTGATGGCCTCAACAGTGTCAACCTATCCGGCAAATACAACGTCCGTCCGAACATGCGTGTACTCGCTGGCGTGAACTGGCTGGATTTTGGCCCGGAAGACATCACCCAAATTGAACTGGGTGCAGGGTACATGATTTCTCAGGATACGTGGTTCGATGTCTCTGTCGGACGCCTTGACATGGGAACTGGCCACATCAACCAAGTCAGCATGTCGCTGACCTTCGAGACCGGCAAGCGTCGTCTGCGCACCACCGAACGCGCCTTCGGTCCCTACGACCTGTACGACGGTCTGCCGCTGTTCTTCTAAACCGGTCAGCTTCTCGAAAGCTCGCCCTCAGCCCCGATGATCGGGGCTTGCACACTAACACTCCTGCTGTCTTTCTTCTTAGATAGATAGCAGGAGCACCCATGAGCCACCCCACAAATCGCCTCGCCTTGATCACCTTTCTGACGGACGACTATGACGCTGCCATCGCGTGGTTTCGGTCCGCATTGGGTTTTGTGTTATTGGAAGATACGGACATGGGCGGTGGCAAACGCTGGGTGCGCATGGCGCCTCACCCCACCGCAGAAACCGCTTTTCTGATTGCCAAGGCAGTGGACGAACAGGCCGACACCATCGGGCGTCAAGCCGGTGGGCGCGTTGGGCATTTTCTGTTTACCGATGATTTCGACGGCATGTACGCACGGATGCAACATGCGGGCGTGCATTTCCGCGAGGCCCCGCGTTCAGAACCATATGGGAAGGTTGTCGTCTTTGAAGATCTGCACGGAAACCCGTGGGATCTTATGCAGCCCTCCCGACTCTAAACCCCACCGCTGCAAAGCGTATAGAAGTGTTGAATTTCAGCTACAGCTAGAGTTCACCACACAATTTCGCCACACATCTTCATATTTTTGCCTCAATTGCCCATATATTGTCTACAACCCTAACGCGCTCACTAGGATCAAAGAACAACTTCATATTTGACGAGTTACCAGACGTTCGATTGCCGACTGCAATGTGAATAGGTCTGTGTTTTCAACAGCAAATCCTTTCTGGTCCACCCCACCCCAAAGACCAGAAAGGGCGTCCCCGATTTCCGGGGCACGGGTGAATTTTCCCTCACCCGGAAAAGCCTGCCATTCCCCATGGCGGGCTTTTCTTTTTCCAAATGATGCCCTATCTGCGGGGCATGACAGACAAGACTTTGCATATCGTCGGCGGCGGAATGGCCGGATCGGAAGCAGCCTGGCAGGCTTCGCATATGGGTGTGGACGTGGTGCTGCATGAAATGCGCCCACAGGTGGAAACCTTCGCCCACCAAACCGGCGATTTCGCTGAAATGGTGTGCTCGAATTCCTTCCGATCGGACGATGACGAACAAAACGCCGTGGGCCTTCTGCATTGGGAAATGCGCCAGGCCGACGGGTTGATCATGACCACCGCCGATCAGCACCGCCTGCCCGCTGGCGGCGCGCTTGCCGTGGACCGCGATGCCTTCAGCGCTGCCGTGACCGAAAAGCTGCGCGCCCGCGACAACATCCGCGTGGAATATGGCGAGATCTCGGAGCTACCAACGGACGGCAACTGGATTTTCGCAACCGGCCCCCTGACCTCGCCCGCGCTCGGCGAAGCAATTGCCCGCGAGACTGGTGCCGAGCGGCTGGCTTTCTTCGACGCCATCGCCCCCATCGTCTATTCCGACACGATCAATATGGACGTAGCTTGGGCGCAGTCGCGATACGACAAGGGCGAGACCGAGGAAGAGCGTAAAGCCTATCTGAATTGCCCGATGACCAAGGACCAATACGAAGCCTTTATCGACGCGCTTCTGGCCGCCGATAAAACTGAGTTCCACGAGGGCGAAACGGCCACCTATTTCGACGGCTGCCTGCCGATCGAGGTGATGGCCGAACGCGGCCGCGAAACCCTGCGCTTCGGCCCGATGAAGCCGGTGGGTTTAACCAACGCCCATGACCCTGAAAACAAGCCCTATGCCGTTGTGCAGCTGCGCCGCGACAACGCGCTTGGGACGCTGTTCAACATCGTGGGTTTCCAGACCAAGATGAAATACGGCGCGCAGGCAGAGGTGTTCAAAACAATTCCGGGCCTTGAAGACGCGTCCTTCGCGCGTCTGGGCGGCATCCACCGCAACACCTTCATGAACTCGCCTACGCTTCTGGACAACCAGATGCGCCTGAAGTCCCGCCCGAACCTGCGTTTTGCGGGTCAGGTGACTGGCGTCGAAGGTTACGTGGAAAGCGCGGCGATGGGTCTGCTGGCTGGTCGTCTGGCCGCAGCCGAGATCCTCGACCTTGACCTGCCTACTGTGCCGCAAGACACCGCAATGGGCGCACTTATCCACCACATCACCGGTGGGGCTGAAGCGAAAACCTTCCAGCCGATGAACGTGAATTTCGGCCTCTTCCGGCCGGTTGACGGGCTGAAAGGCGGACGTCGCGGGCGAAAGGATCGCTACAAAGCCTATACCGACCGCGCCAAAGTGGAATGGTCGGATTGGCTGACGAACTTCTCATGACGGCTGCGCGCAAATGACTGACTTCATAACCAGATTTGCGCCCAGCCCCACTGGCCCACTGCATCTTGGCCACGCTTATTCTGCGTTACTGGCACATGACATGGCGCGTTCTGTTGGGGGCCAATTCCTGCTGCGGATCGAAGATATCGATCGTACCCGTTCCCGCCCAAACTGGGAAGAGCAGATCTATGACGATCTGACATGGCTCGGCATCACGTGGGACGACACGCCCATGCGCCAGTCGGACCGGCTGTCAGACTACGAGAAAGCGCTCCACATCCTCTGGGACCGTGGCTTACTCTACCCCTGCACCTGCACCCGTCGCGATATCGCCTCCGCTGCCAGCGCCCCTCAAGAAGGCGCTGAACCCGCCTATGGCCCCGATGGGCTGATCTATCCGGGGACTTGCCGCACAAAGACCGACCGCCGCGCGGCCTTTCCCGAGCACCAAGCCCTACGCTTGGACATGCAGAACGCGCTCGACGCGGTTAACCATCCAGAACTCTGCTACACCGAACAATCGACGGGAACAGATGGAATCGTCTGCACCCCTGCCCAAGACATGGTACCAGAGGTCGGAGACATTGTTCTGTCCCGCCGCGACTTCCTCGGCTCCTACCACCTGTCCGTGGTATTGGACGACGCCGCCCAAGGCATTACCCATGTGGTGCGCGGCAAAGACATCCAGCCCGCCACACATATCCACGTTCTGCTGCAGAAACTGCTCGGCCTGCCTACACCCATCTACAACCACCACCGCCTGATCCGCGATGAGAACGGCAAACGCCTTGCCAAACGGGACGACGCACGCGCCATCGCAACCTATCGTGCCGAGGGCAAAACACCCGGAGACATCCGCCAGATGGTGGGCCTGTAAGCTTCTCTTTTTCTTGTCCAAAATATCCTGCGGGGGTCCGGGGGGCAAAACCCCCGGCGCGATATCACGCCATCGGCGCCATCAGCTCGACCTCTTCCCCGTCTCGCACGGCGGTATAGAAACACGTCCGACGGTTGGTGTGGCAAGCAGCCCCTGTCTGCCGGATCAGCACCAGAAGGCAATCTTTGTCGCAATCAAACCGGAAATCTACCAGTTCTTGCACATGGCCCGAGGTTTCGCCCTTGATCCAGAAGGACTGACGCGAGCGCGACCAATAGGTGACGCGGCGTGTTTCCAGCGTCTTCTCCACCGCCTCGCGGTTCATCCACGCCATCATCAAAACCTCACCGGTTTCTTCATCCTGCGCGATGGCCGGGATCAGACCCTTGTCGTCAAACTTCAGCTGGCTCGCATCAAATGTCATGGCCTGTCCTTTTCTTTCCGGTACTGCGCTTCTATGTAGAGCGGATGAACGCCCGACGAAAGGCCCGGATATGAGCGATACTGACCTGATCAAGCTGTATTCCAAGCAGATCCTGTCCTTGGCAGCCGCGATCCCGCATCAGGCCCCGTTGGAGGCGCCACAGGGCGAGGCCAAAACCCGCTCGCCGCTTTGCGGATCGACCGTGACAGCAGCGCTGACACTCGACGGGGATCACATTTCGGACTACTCGCAAAACGTCAAAGCCTGCGCCCTAGGCCAGGCGTCCGCGTCGATCCTTGGCAAAGTCATCATCGGATTGGACCGCCCCACGTTGGAACGAGGCCGCGACGAACTCACTGCTATGCTGAAAGACGCTGGCCCCGTCCCCACGGCCCCTTTCGACGGCTATGAAGTGCTGCAGCCCGCGCGTGAATTCAAGAACCGCCACGCCTCGATCCTGCTGGCCTTCAATGCCGCCATCGAGGCCTTCGACAACGCCAAAGCAAACGCATAAAAAAACCGCCGCGCTCCTGGCAGGGAGGCGGCGGAAGTGATGCGGTTCGGGTCATCCAAATAGCGTCGGGAAGAGGCAAACATTCCGACAGGCAGGTGACGGGCGGTACTCCGTCGAAGGCATCGTGAAGGCTTCGGGACAGAAGGCTTCTTTGGGACATGATGCTGGATCAGACCATCCGCAGGCAGAAACTGTGTGGGATCAAATCATCCCGGGCAGATGCAGCGCACCCAAAAGCAGCACAAGCAAGGAAATCGCCCCAAGCGTGTCCGAGACAATCGTGGTCGAGGACCGGGACAATGCGATTTTGACATCGTTCAACATGGGGTTACTCCTGCTCTCTGTCTTCTGGGCAGTGTGTGTCACTGCATCCGTGTTGCTATTTTGTTCGCATATCGAAGACCGTTCTGTAAAGAACTTTTTAAGAACATTTGTGAACTTTTGAGAACATAAGCGCTAACCCACTGAAATCAAACGGATCGCTTCGTCCTGTCGCATGAGCCACAGAAGAACACGGGCGGCGTGCCCCCGCGGGCTGCTCAGATCCGGGTCCTGCTGAAGCAACAAACGCGCGTCTTTTTGCGCCACGGCCATCAGTCCCGCCTGATGTTCCAGATCCGCGACCCAGAAGCGCGGCAGACCGGATTGTGCGGTGCCCAGAACGTCCCCTGCGCCACGCATTTCCAGATCGGCCTCGGAAATTACGAACCCGTCTTCAGTGTCGCGCATGACCGACAGACGCTTTTCACCACCCTCGGTCAGCGGGGCCTGATACATCAGCAAACAGGTCGAGGCCGCCTGCCCGCGCCCAACGCGTCCGCGCAACTGGTGCAACTGCGCCAGTCCAAAATGTTCCGCCCGTTCAATCACCATGATCGAGGCATTGGGCACGTCCACGCCCACCTCGATCACCGTGGTGGCGACCAAGAGCTTGGTCTTACCTGCGACGAAATCGGCCATCGCGGCGTCTTTCTCGGTGACGGCCATCTGACCGTGCACCATACCGACGACACCTTCACCCAAGGCGGCGCGCAGATGTTTGAACCTTTCCTCGGCAGCGGTCATGTCCATGACCTCGCTTTCCTCGACCAACGGGCAGACCCAATAGGCCTGCGCGCCATCGGCAATCGCGCTGCGCAACCGTTCGACCACCTCGTCCAGCCGTCCGGTGTTAATCAGCACGGTTTTGATCGGTTTGCGTCCCGGTGGCTTCTCGTCCAGCACCGAGACATCCATGTCGCCGTATTGTGCCAGCGCCAAGCTGCGCGGGATCGGCGTGGCGGTCATCACCAGCACATCCGACGCCGTACCTTTCGCCCCCAATTCCATCCGCTGGGCCACACCGAACCGGTGCTGTTCATCGACGACGGCAAGACGAAGGTCCTGAAACTCCACATCTTTTTGGAACACCGCGTGGGTGCCGACCAGAATGTGAATGTTGCCGTCTTTCAACGCCTCAAGCTTGCGACGACGTTCGGACCCCTTGTCGCGGCCGGTCAAAATCTCAACCACCACACCAGTTTCCTCGGCCAGTGGGCGCAACCCTTCCAAGTGCTGCCGGGCCAGAATTTCCGTAGGCGCCATCATCACGCCCTGCCCGCCTGCCTCGACCGCGATCAGCAAAGACAACAGCGCGACCAGCGTCTTTCCCGCCCCCACATCGCCCTGAAGTAACCGGTTCATCCGGGTACCAGCCGCCATATCGGCGGCGATTTCCTCGACCGCACGGGATTGAGCGCCGGTGGGGGTATAGGGCAGCGCCGCCAGCACCTTGTCGCGCAACGCGCCTGTGCCGATGCTGACGCGCCCTTTGCCGCGCCGAACCGTCGCGCGGGCCAAGGCGAGCGTCAGTTGATGGGCGAAGAATTCGTCATAGGCCAGCCGCCGCCGCGCTGGTGATTGTGGAGACAGATCGTCCGGGCCTTCGGGTGTATGGGCCGCGCGTAACGCCTCGTGCCAGTCCGGCCAGTGCTCGCGCTCTTTCAAGGCGGGATCGACCCATTCCTGCAACATCGGCAGACGGGTCAGAATATCGCCCACGCCCTTGATCACTGTTTTGCCAGTGACCCCCGCCGTCAGCCGATAAACCGGTTCGAAATCAGGTATCTGCCCGACCTCGCCCGGCGGCAGGATGAAATCTGGATGCACGATCTGCGCACGCCCGTCGAAGTGCTCAACCTTGCCCGAGATCACACGTTTCGCACCCACTGGTAGCTGCTGCTCAAGCCAGCGTGTATTGGCGTGGAAAAACACCAGCTCAAACGTCGTAAGAGGGTCCGAGACCTCGACCCGATAGGGCGCGTTCTTCGACCGTCCGGGGCGATGCGGACCGACTTCAACCTCGACCGTGGCCATGTCGCCCGGCTGAACCTCGGTCACGGAAGCTCGGAATTTCCGATCAATCCCCGCGTGGGGCAGCCAGAACAGAAGATCACGTGGTAGGGTTATCCCCAGCGTTTCCAGAGACTTGGCAGTCTTCGGCCCGATCCCACCCAGCGTTTCCAGCTTGGCGAACAGAGGGAACAGGATTTCGGGCCGGGTGGACATCAGGCGTCTCCGATCAGCTCAAGCCAGCTGTCTTCGTCGATGGTTTCAACCCCCAGATCGGCGGCTTTTTTGGTCTTCGATCCCGCGCCCGGTCCGGCCACCAGAAGATCGGTCTTGCCCGAGACTGACCCCGACACCTTTGCCCCAAGCGATTCCGCGCGGGCCTTAGCCTCGGCCCGGGTCATCTTTTCGAGCGTGCCGGTGAAGACAACGACCTTGCCTGCAACGGGGCTGCCTTCTGTTTTCGGCGCTTCAACGGGTTGTACGTCCAACTCTGCCACCAAGCGGTCGATCGAGGCGCGCTCGCGGTCCTGCGCAAAGGCCGCGACCAGCGACCCCGCCATCACAGCGCCCACGCCGTCGATGGACACCAGATCGTCCCATTCCGGCGTGCCCGGCGTCGCGGCGGTCACAGCGGTCTCGAACGCCTCCCATGTGCCATAATGGCGCGCCAAAAGATTTCCGGCGCTTTCGCCGACATGCCGAATGCCAAGCGCGAAAATCACTTTATTCAAGGGGATTACACGCCGTTCTTCAATTGCCTGAAACAGCTTCACGGCGCTTTTCTCGCCCCAACCATCGCGGTTTTTCAGCCGTGCCAATTGCCCCGCATCGCGGGTTTTCAGCGTGAATATATCGGCGGGTTCGCGGATTGGCAGGACGTCGTCGTGATAGAACATCTCGACCTGTTTGGCCCCCAAACCGTCAATGTCAAACGCCCCGCGCGAGACGAAATGCTTCAGCTTTTCAACGGCTTGCGCGGGGCAGATGATGCCGCCCGTGCAGCGGCGCACCGCATCGCCCTCGTCGCGGATCGCGTCTGACCCGCATTCAGGGCAGACATCAGGAAACTCGTAGACCTGCGCGTCGTCGGGCCGTTTTGACAGGTCCACGTCCGAGATCTTGGGGATCACGTCACCCGCGCGATAGACCTCGACCCAGTCGCCGACACGGATGTCCTTGCCGCCCCGGATCTCGGCTCCGGTGTTGTCGCGGCCAGCAATGTAGTCCTCGTTATGCAGCGTCGCGTTCGACACGACGACGCCTCCCACAGTGACCGGGTGCAAACGCGCAACCGGAGACAGCGCGCCGGTGCGCCCGACTTGAATGTCGATCGCCTCTAACCGCGTCCACGCTTTTTCAGCGGGAAACTTGTGTGCAATCGCCCAACGCGGCGTGGTCGAGCGGAAGCCAAGCCGCGCCTGAAGCGCCAGATCGTCCACCTTGTAGACCACTCCGTCAATGTCATAGCCCAGCGTGGCGCGCTGTGCTTCGATGCTGCGATAGTGGGCCAGAAGGTCTTGAAGATCGGTAAATTTCTGGGTCAGCGGGTTGGTCTGAAAACCGAGCGCAGCGAGACGCTCAATCGCACCCATTTGAGTTTCGGCCAACGGCGCCGACAGCGCGCCCCATGCATAGGCAAAGAAACGCAGCGGACGATCCGCGGTGATCGAGGCATCCAACTGGCGCAATGACCCCGCAGCCGCGTTGCGCGGGTTTGCGAAGGTTTTTCCGCCGCGCGCCGTGTAGCGGGCGTTCAGGTCCGCGAAATCCTCGTGGGACATATAGACTTCGCCCCGCACCTCCAGCACCTCGGGAGCACCTTCAAGAACTTGCGGTATATCTTTGATTGTAAGTGCATTTTCCGTGACGTTCTCGCCCACCGATCCGTCACCACGGGTCACGGCATGGACCAGCTTTCCATACTCATAGCGGATCGACAGCGACAGCCCGTCGATCTTCGGCTCTGCGGTCAAAGCCAGCGGCGCATCGGCAGAAAGCCCAAGAAACGACCGGATGCGCCCCTCGAACTCCGAAACATCCTCGTCGCTGAACGCATTGCCCAAAGACAGCATCCGCACCTCATGCGCGATCTTGCCAAATCCGTCCGAGGGCGCGGCCCCCACCTGATCCGTGGCACTGTCGGAGTGCTTCAGCTGCGGAAAACGCGCCTCGATATCAGCATTTCGGCGTTTGGCGGCATCGTATTCCGCGTCCGAGATCTCGGGCGCGTCGTTGCCGTGATAGGCCAGATTGGCAGCGGCCAGAAGCGCGGCCAACCGGGCAAGTTCGTCTTTCGCCTGGGCTTCGGTCAGGTCATTTACGGCGATCGGGCTGGGCGCGGTCATCGGGGGTCGGCTACTTTCTGAATAGGTCACTTAGGAAAGTGATATGCGGTTCCGTCACAGCGCGTCCACCCCCAACCCGCGCACCGCACGCCTAAGCCCCTGAAAATCCCAGCTTCACAAGATACTGAACAGAGCAAATTGACGTTACGGCTATTGCCGATTTCACCCCGAGCACATAAGTTTCGCGCAAGAAGATACGGGAACCCACCTTCATGCACGATCAGGACGACCATCACAGGCGCAAGTGGCGCCCCTTTACCGGCCTGCGCAACAACTTCCTTGCGGGCCTTGTGGTCGTGGTTCCCATTGCCATCACCATCTGGCTGATCTGGACCTTCGTGGGCTGGATCGACAGCTGGGTTCTGCCGTTTGTACCCGCCGCCTATCAACCGGATGCCCTGATTGACTGGCTCTTTGGTGACAGCGCTTGGTTCAAGATGCTGTTTGGCGAAGATGTCCGCGTCAACGTGCGTGGTCTGGGCGTCGTTGTGTTCCTGATTTTCACCGTGCTGGTGGGCTGGATCACCAAGGGCCTGATTGGTCGATCATTCCTGTCCTGGGGCGAAGGGATCGTGGACCGCATGCCGGTCGTACGCTCGCTTTACAACGGTCTGAAGCAGATCGCCGAGACTGTGTTCAGCCAGTCGACCGACACCAAGTTCGACAAGGCCTGTCTGGTCGAGTACCCGCGCAAAGGAATCTGGGCGATTGCCTTTATCTCGACCAAAGCCAAGGGCGAGGTCGACATGCGCATTCCGGTGGATGAGGACATCATCTCGGTCTTTCTGCCGACGACACCGAACCCGACCTCGGGCTTCTTGCTGTTCGTCCCGCGCCATTCGGTGATCGAGCTGGACATGACGGTCGAGGATGCAGCCAAGCTGGTGATCTCGGCTGGGCTTGTCTATCCCAATTCGAAGGACCCCAGCCAACCGCCGGCTGAAACACCCAACGCCAAATGACCATCGCGCCTGCCCTGACCGGATTTGCCACCGGGTTTTCCCTGATCCTTGCGATTGGTGCGCAGAACGCTTTTGTCCTGCGGCAAGGGCTGATGAAGCAGCATGTCTTCTGGCTGTGCCTGTTCTGTGCGGCGTCGGACGCGTTTCTGATTGCCGCAGGCGTCGCCGGATTTGGCGCTTTGGTCGAGGCGATGCCGTCCTTACCCACTGTCATGGCACTGGCCGGGGCCGCTTTTCTGATCGTCTACGGGTTGATGCGGTTCATGGCGGCGTGGAAAGGCAACTACGCGATGGAGATCGCGGGAAAATCGCGCGGGTTGTGGGCCACTCTGGCCATCGCGGCGGCCTTTACCTGGGCCAACCCGCATGTCTATCTGGACACGCTGGGCCTGATCGGCGCGATCTCGACGTCATATCCTGACTGGCCAACCCGCATTACCTTTGGCACGGGTGCCGTACTATCAAGCTTCGTGTTCTTCTTCTCGCTCGGCTATGGTGCGCGGTTCTTGGCCCCCATCATGCAAAAACCCGCCTCGTGGCGGGTTCTTGACGTGATCATTGGCGTGGTGATGTGGGCCATTGCGGCGAAGCTATTGCTGGGCGTCGCAAACGGCACGCTCCACTAACCAAACATCTCTTCCAGATCGACGGTGCTGCGGGTGTTCAGGTCGCTACGATGCGCGGCAAGGAAGGCTTCGGCAGCCTTACGCCCAGCCTCTTTCAAACGCGATAACATCACGGCGGTCGGGATCAGTTTGGTCGCGATGGACAGATCCCGCATCAAGGCGTCATCCGCGATCATATGCACCAGCACGTCCCGCATCTTGTCCGAGGACATCTGCCCCTCGGCAATCAACCGCTTCACGAAGCTGATCGCCCGCAACTCGCGCAGGAGCGACGAGTTAAAGCTGATCTCATTGATGCGGTTCTGGATGTCCTGCCCGGTGGTGGGCACGTCTGGTCGAAACAGCGGATTGATGTTCACCACGACCACATCGGCAGGCAGCGCGCGGTCAAACAGCGGGAACAGCGCCGGGTTGCCGGTATAGCCACCGTCCCAATAGGCCTCGATCTTGCCGGTCTTCGGGTCCTCTAACTCGACCGCTTGGAACAAGGTTGGAAGGCAAGCCGAGGTAAGGATCGCCTCGGTCGAGATCTCGTCGCCTTGAAACACCCGAATCTTACCTGTCCGCACATTGGTGGCCGAGACATGCAGTTGCGGACCCGTGTCGGCGCAGACCTGATCGAAGTCGAACGCCTCCACCACCGATTTCAGCGGGTTCGCATAGAACGGACCATAGGCGTAAGGGCTAACCACGCGGCTGGCCATATCGGCCCACGCGAAAACCGGCGTCGCTTCCAACGCTTGGCTGATCAGGTCGCTGTGCGGGGCGAACTGGGCAAACCATGTGGTCAGGCGCAGGTCATTCACCCCCGCCAAACGATTCCACAGCGCATCCAGAGACGCGCGCGCCGCATCCCGGTCATTGCCCTTCCCATCCGCAACCAACCCGGCCTTTACGGCAGCGCCGTTCAAGGCACCCGCCGACGTGCCCGAGATTGCGGCGATTTCGATCCCTTCATCTTCCAGAAGGCAATCCAGCACGCCCCACGTGAAGGCACCATGCGCGCCCCCACCCTGCAGGGCCAAGTTGATCCGCTTGGGCGAGGCCATGCTTACAGCGCCGTCCAGCCACCATCGACCGAGATCGTCGTGCCAGTGATCTGTGCTGCCGCGTCCGAGCACAGGAAGGTCGCCGTGCCGCCCATCTGTTCGACCGTGGCGAAGTCCTTCGACGGCTGACGGGCCAGCATGACCTCACGCACCACCTGATCACGGTCCATGCCGTGGGTCTTCATCTGATCCGGGATCTGGCTTTCGACCAGCGGGGTCAGCACATAGCCGGGGCAGATTGCGTTCGCGGTGATCGGATCCTCGGCGGTTTCCAGCGCGACCGTTTTGGTCAGCCCGACCACGCCGTGCTTGGCAGCAATGTAAGCGGATTTGTAAGGCGACGCGGTCAGACCATGTGCCGAGGCAATGTTGATCACGCGCCCCCACCCATTTGCACGCATCATTGGAACAGCAGCGGCAGTGGTGTGAAAGGCCGAGCTAAGGTTGATCGCAATGATCGCGTTCCACTTGTCGATCGGAAAGTCCTCGACCGGGGCGACATGCTGAATGCCGGCGTTGTTCACCAGGATATCGCAGCGCCCGGCTTTTTCGATCAGGGCGCGGCAGGCCTCGGCATCGGACATGTCGGCCTGAATATAGCGCGCGGTTACGCCGAACGCGTCGGCGATCTCGGCGGCAATGGCATGATCTTCAGGCGAATCGGTGAACGAGTTCAGTACGACATCTGCGCCTGCACGCGCCAATTCTTTGGCGACCCCAAGGCCGATGCCCGAGTTTGATCCGGTGATGACGGCTGCTTTGCCTTCCAGTGACATGGTGATGGCCATATTGGGGCTCCTTATCCACAAGCATAAATCTGTTGCGGTGCAGCATAACGCAAGGATTCCAAGGCACCAGTGCTTTCACGCGGGGAAAGTTACCTTTGGAATCACCCGATTCTTCATCCAGCTCACAACGCGCTCTGCGCGATCACGTCATTCCGGATTCGCCATAAAAAAAACGCCCGCACAAGGCGGGCGTAAAGTTATTGAGGCAGGTTTCATACAGGCAAGAAACCTATCGAGCAGTGCATTCTTTATAAGCGGTTAGGCGCCTTTATCCAAGCTAAAAGTTTGAAAAGGCGGATTTCCACCTCTAGTGTTTCCCCAGATAAATCAGGGACGTGAAGGATTGTTTCGCAATGAGAACTAATATGACCCAGAAGCTTCGCGGGATGATCGCAACGGGTGTTGTGACGCTGTCGACGGTGCTGGCCGCACAGGCCGAACCGCAGCATGGCATCGCGATGTATGGCGACCCCGCCCTGCCCGCTGATTTCACCGCCCTGCCCCATGTGAACCCCGACGCGCCCAAAGGGGGCCGCATCGTGTTTGCCGAGGCTGGCAGCTTTGACAGCCTGCATCCCTACATCCGCAAAGGCAGCACGCCGTGGCAGCTGCGTTTCATGCTGGCCGAAAGCCTGATGGGCCGCAGCTATGACGAGCCCTTCACGCTTTATGGCCTGCTGGCCGAGACCATCGAGACCGACGACGCCCGCACATGGGTTGAGTTCACACTGCGCGAAGAGGCTGCGTTCTCGGACGGCACGCCCGTCACCGTGGACGACGTGATGTGGTCGTATGAGACGCTCGGTACCAAGGGCCACCCGCGCTATCACGGCGCATGGAACAAGATCGAAACGATGGAGCAAACCGGCACGCGTTCGATCAAGTTCACCTTCAACACCGAAGACCGCGAGTTGCCCCTAATCTTGGGCATGCGCCCCATCCTGAAGAAAGCCCAGTGGGAGGCCGCGAATTTCGACGAGTCCGGTGTGGATGTGCTGCCCATCACCTCGGGGCCTTACGTGATTGGCGATTTCGAGCCCGGTCGCTATCTGACCCTGAAACGGAACCCCGACTACTGGGGCAAGGACGTGCCCTTCATGAAAGGTCAGGCCAATCTGGATGAAATCCGCTTTGATTACTACGGCGACGGCGGCGTGACGTTTGAGGCGTTCAAAGCTGGTGAATCCAACACCCACCGTGAAACCAATGCACATAAATGGGCCACGCAGTTCAACTTCCCGGCAGTTGAATCGGGCGACATTGTTCTGTCCGACATCCCGCATCAGCGCCCGACCGGCATTAAGGGATATGTTATGAACACCCGTCGCCCGGTCTTCCAAGACATTCGGGTTCGTGACGCGATGATCCATGCGTTCAACTTCGAATTCATCAACCAGACGATCCACGGCAACACGAAGCGCCGCATCCAGTCCTATTTCCACAACTCGGTTCTGGGCATGGCCCCCGGCGAGGAAGCCCAAGGCCAAGTGCGCGCGCTGCTGGACGGATTGGCCGGCGATATCCCCCCCGGCGCGATCGAGGGCTACAGCCTGCCTGTATCGGACGGCTCCGAACGCAACCGCGCGGGCATCCGTACCGCGATGGGTCTGATGGAGGAGGCTGGCTGGACCGTGCAGGACGGCGTGATGAAGAACGCCGCAGGCGAGCCCTTCACCTTCGAGATCCTGCTGAAGTCCGGTGCCGATGAAAACCGGCAAGAGATCGAGATCTTCTCGGCCGCGCTGTCGCGTCTGGGGATCACGCCAACGATCACCTCGGTCGATAGCGCCCAGTACAAGGAACGCACCACCGCGTTTGACTTCGACATGGCCTATTACTGGCGCGGGTTGTCGCTGTCTCCGGGCAACGAACAGAAGCTTTACTGGGGTGGCGAGAGCGCCGACACCGAAGGCTCACGCAACTGGATGGGCGTGAAGAATCCGGCCATCGACGCGCTGATCGACGCCATGCTGACTGCCGAGGATCAAGACGGCTTCCGCGCTGCCGTAAAGGCCTTGGACCGCGTTCTGACCGCCAGCCGTTTCGTCATTCCGCTGGGCTATAGCGAACTGTCGCATGTCGCCCACGCCAAGGAATTGCACTTCCCCGCCCGCATCCCGATGTATGGCGATTATCTTGGTTTCCAGCCGGAAATCTGGTGGTACGAAGAATAAAGTTGAACTGACTCCGGGCGGCGGCTAGGCATCGCGCAACGCGATCATCTGCCGCCCGGAGGTCTCATGGGTATTTTCGAACGCTTTCTGTCCGTCTGGGTCGCCTTGTGCATCATCGCGGGCGTATTCCTGGGCAACCTGATGCCCGGTCTTTTCCAAACCATCGCAGCGCTTGAGATTTCCAAGGTGAACCTTGTGGTCGCCGTGCTGATCTGGGTTATGATCTATCCAATGATGGTGCAGGTCGATTTCGCGTCGATCAAAGATATCGGCCGCCGCCCCAAAGGGCTGGTGCTGACGCTGGTGATCAACTGGCTGATCAAACCCTTCACCATGGCAGCCCTTGGCTGGCTGTTCTTCCGCGTAATTTTTGCCGGTCTGGTCGAGCCTGAAACCGCCAATGAATATATCGCGGGCATGATCCTGTTGGGCGTGGCGCCCTGCACGGCGATGGTCTTTGTCTGGAGCCAACTGACCAAGGGCGATCCGGCCTACACGCTGGTGCAGGTCAGCGTGAATGACGTGATCATGATCTTCGCCTTCGCCCCCATCGCGGCCTTCCTTCTGGGCATCTCGGACGTCACTGTCCCGTGGGAGACCTTGCTGCTGTCTGTCATCCTGTATGTTGTCCTGCCGCTCGCGGCTGGCATCGTGACCCGCGCACGATTGATTAAGGCAGGCCCCGCCGCGCTGGATGGCTTTCTGGCACGTCTGAAACCGTGGTCCGTGGTGGGCCTGCTGGCGACCGTCGTGCTGCTGTTTGGCTTTCAAGCGCAGACCATTCTGGCGAAACCGCTGGCCATCGTGCTGATCGCCGTGCCGCTGCTGATCCAGACTTACGGCATTTTCGCCATCGCCTATGGTGCTGCGAAAGCCATGAAGCTGCCGCATAACATCGCGGCCCCGGCCTGCATGATCGGCACGTCGAACTTCTTTGAATTGGCTGTGGCTGTGGCGATTTCGCTCTTTGGCCTGAACTCAGGTGCAGCGCTGGCCACTGTCGTCGGTGTGTTGGTTGAAGTTCCAGTGATGCTGTCGCTGGTGGCAATTGCCAACCGCACCCGCCATTGGTTTCCCAGCACCTGACCCTTAGGTCAGCGAGGTCACCCACAGGATCATTGCATCCTCTTCGCTGACCGAGATCACGTTATGCCCCATCGAGGCATCGTAATAGGCGCTGTCCCCGCGCCGCATCTCGACCGGTTCATAGAATTCGGTGATCAGGCGGATCGCGCCGGTTAGGACATAGAGGAACTCCTCGCCGTCATGGCGGACCCAGCCGTCGAACTCGTCAAATGATCGTGCGCGGACGCGGGCGCGATAGGGCAGCATGGCCTTTTTCGTCAGTGCGCCTGCCAGCATCTCGTGCTCGTAGGTTGTGGTGGGGTGCGACGCGCCTTCGCCCGATTTGGTCACCGCCATCCGGCCCGACACCTGCGCAGACTTCGGCGCGGTGAACAGCTGCGGCACTGTGATCTCAAGCCCCACGGCCAGCTTTTTCAGCGCCTCATAGGTGGGCGACATCTGACCGTTCTCGATCTTCGACAGAGTCGAGCGTGCAAGGCCCGCCTGCCCCGCCGCCTGCTCTAACGTCCAGCCGCGCGACTTGCGCAGCTCGCGCACACGTTCGCCCAAGTTCAACGGATTGGGATCGGGCAAGTCTTCCCCGGTTTCGCGGGCAAGCTTGATCAGGCTGGGTTGGTCGGCTTTCGTCATACCCCCTCCATACAGACAATCTGCGCTGATGCAACCACGCGGCTTGCATCTGGGGCCATCCCTTGGCACATCAGAACGATGATCTCGGAACTCACGCCCTCCTCCCCGCTTGCCCCCGCGCCAACGCCATTCAACATGGCGGAATACGTGCTGCAACATGCAGATCGGTTGGGCGACAAGGTGGCGTTGAGGATCGTCTCGGCAGAGACAGAGGGTGCCGCGACATGGACCTATGCCCAACTGGAACGCGCAGTTCTGGGCGTGGCAACAGGACTTCAGAACCAAGGTCTGCAACCCGGAGACCGCGTGCTGCTGCGCCTTGGCAACACAGTGGACTTCCCGCTGGGCTTTCTGGGCGCCATCGCCGCGGGGCTTGTCCCAATTCCCAGCTCGTCCCAGCTGACCGAAACCGAGATCACGCGCATGACCAATCTGGTCGCACCTGCGCTGATCATCGCAGATCCCGGCATCGCCCTACCCGCGCCTGCGCCGTGCAAGGTGATCGACACAGAGACGCTGCATGGGTTCACCGACCTCCCCCCGGCGCCCTATCACCAAGGCAACCCCGAGCGCCCCGCCTATATCATCTTCACCTCGGGCACCTCGGGCCAAGCGCGCGCCGTGCTACATGCCCACCGCGCAATCTGGGCGCGACAGATGATGTGGGATGGTTGGTACGGGATCACCGAAGACGACCGCGTGATGCATGCAGGCGCGTTCAACTGGACCTATACGCTGGGCACCGGGCTGATGGATCCGTGGTCTGTCGGTGCGACCGCGCTGATCCCAGCGGCAGGCAGCACCCCAGACGATCTGTCCGCACTACTCAGCCGCGAGTGCGTCACCATCTTCGCAGCCGCCCCCGGCGTCTATCGTCAGATGCTGAAAAGCGATCTGCCCCAGCTTCCCAACTTGCGCCATGGACTGTCGGCGGGCGAGAAACTGCCCGACCTCACCCGCGCCCGGTGGGAGGAGCAGTCAGGCACCCCCATTCATGAAGCCTTCGGCATGTCCGAATGCTCGACCTTCATCTCGGGATCGCCCACACGGCCCTCGCCAGACGGCGCGCTGGGCTTTGGACAGGCGGGGCGGCACTTGGCTGTGCTGGACGCAGACGGCGCACCGGCTCCCTTGGGCACCGCAGGCACTCTTGCCATCCACCGCAGCGACCCCGGCTTGATGCTGGAATACCTGAACGCGCCCGAGGCCACTGCCGCGAAGTTTCAGGGCGACTGGTTCCTGACCGGTGACAGCGCCTCGATGTCCGACACCGGCGCTTTCACCTACGAAGGCCGCTCGGACGACATCATGAACGCGGGCGGCTATCGCGTCTCGCCGATCGAGGTCGAGGCCGTGATGGCCCAGCACCCCGGCATCAGCGAGGCAGCTTGTGTTGAAGTTTCCGTGAAGGCAGATGCATCTGTGATCGGGTGTTTCTATATCCCCACAGAAGACCCCCTTTCTGACGACGAGCTGTCTCGACATGCCCATGCCCTTCTGGCCCACTATAAATGCCCGCGCCTGTTCCGGCCGATCGACAGTTTGCCACGCTCGACGAATAACAAGCTGTCGCGCGCCACTTTACGCCTGTTGGTTGACCAGACCGACAAAGATATCACCTGACCTCTTCCCAAACCTATCAATCCCAGATAGAGCTAACCGCTATAGGAGTATCATATGATCCGTCTGGACATTTTCTCTGATCCGATCTGCCCCTGGTGCTACATCGGAAAAGCGAGATTAGATTTTGCATTGGAAAGCCGCCCTGATCACCCGTTTCAGGTGCAGTGGCATCCCTTCCAGCTGAACCCGGAAATGCCGCCCGAAGGCATGGATCGACGCACCTATCTGGAAACCAAGTTTGGTGGTCAGGAAAAGGCCGTGAAAGCCTATATGCCAGTGATCGAAGAAGCCGCCGCGTCGGGGGTCGAGATCAATCTGGAAGCCATCAAGCGCACGCCAAACACAATGAACGCACATCGCGTGATCCATTGGGCGGGGCTTGAGGGGAAACAAAACGCGGTGGTCGACCGCCTGTTCCGTGCCTATTTCGTCGAAGGACGTGATCTTGGCGACAATGAGGTCCTATGCGACATCGCCGCCAGCGCCGGTATGGAGCGCGAGATGGTGGCGCGGCTTCTGGCCTCGTCCGCGGATGCAAGCGACCTTTTGGCCCGCGACATGGATGCGCGCCATAAGGGTGTGAACTCGGTCCCGACCTTCGTGATCGCGAACCAGCATGTGGTGCCGGGCGCGCAACCGATTAAACTGTGGCAGCAGGTCATTGACGACATCATGGCGCAACTGGACACTGCCGATGATCAAAGCGGGACGCCCATTCAGTGAGGTTGATAGCCAACCCTCCGGTCGAGCCATTACGCTTGCGCGAATACGTGCTGCTGATGGCGGCCCTGTTTTCGATGGTGGCGTTCTCGATCGACTCGATCCTGCCCGCGCTGCCGGAAATCGCCTCCCTTCTCGTCCCCGAAGACGTCAACCGCGCGCAGCTTTTGATCAGCTCATTCGTGATTGGCGCGGGCGCTGGGCAGTTGATTTTCGGCCCCCTGTCTGACGCGATCGGTCGCCGCTGCTCATTGGCGCTGGGCATGTTGTTGTACATGTTCGCAGCCTTCGCGGCCCTCTGGGCGCAATCGCTTGAGGCGCTTCTGTTCTGGCGTTTCATCCAAGGTCTGGGCGCCGCTGGCCCGCGCACCTGTGCCATGGCGATGACCCGAGACCTGTACGAAGGGCGCCAGATGGCGCGCGTCAACTCGATGGCCTTTACCTTCTTTGTTCTCGTCCCGGCCGTTGCCCCTCTGATTGGCCAATGGATCGTTCTGGGCTTTGGCTGGCGGCACATGTTCACCACATATATCGTAGTGGCCATCGCCATTCTGACATGGTTCCTTCTGCGCCAACCCGAAACGCTGGCACCTGAACGCCGCCGCCCCCTGTCGCCCCGACCGACACTGGAAGCCTTTGCAATCGTTATGAAAAGCCGTGTCACGCTGCTCTATATGGGCGTGATTACCTTTGCCTTTGCCCAGTTGATCGCCTTCATCAGTTCTGCCCAGCAGATCTTTGTCAACGTTCTAGGGGCAGGCACGAAATGGCCGGTCTATTTTGCGCTGATCACAGTGTTTTCGGCGGCTTCCGGCCTTCTGAATGCACGGCTGGTGATGCGGATCGGCATGCGTCGCTTGGCGCAAGCGGGCTTTGCCACGCAGACGGTTTTGGCAGGTCTGACCCTGACCTTCTGGTGCATGTACGAACCACAGGGACATGGCGCGCTGGTCATCTTCTGCCTCTGGGCCACCACCCTGTTCTTCCTGAACGGGCTGAGCTTTGGCAACCTGAACGCGCTGGCGATCCAACCGCTTGGCCATGTCGCCGGAACCGCAAGCGCGATCATCGGCGCGCTTCCAACCGTGGCGGCAATGGCGATTGCTGCGCCCATCGGGTTGGCCTTCAACGGCACGCCCCTGCCCCTGATGACCGGCGTCACGATCTGTTCGGGCCTTGCGCTGGCGCTGATGCAGTTTGATCGCAAAAACGACCACTAAAATTGAAAAAGCCGCCCGAGCCATTTGGCTGGGCGGCTTTTCTAATGTGATTGCAGCGCCTTAGAACGGTGCTTCCAGATCGCTGAGGCGGACATAGACCGTCTTCAACTCGGAATAATGTTCAATCGCCGCTTTCGAGTTTTCGCGCCCCACACCCGAAGCTTTCGAGCCCCCAAACGGCGCCTCGACCGGCGCGTCGTTATAGGTGTTGATATAGCAGGTGCCGGCCTCGAACCCAGCAACCACGCGGTGCGCGCGGGTCAGGTCGTTGGTGAAGACGCCAGCGGCCAGACCGAACTCGGTATCATTGGCGCGGGCCATGACCTCGTCCTCGTCCTCGAAATCCAGAACAGACATCACGGGGCCAAAGATTTCCTCGCGGGCGATGGTCATTTCGTCGGTTACGTCGGCGAATACGGTGGGCTGCAGATAGAAGCCGTCACCGTCGATGCGCGTACCGCCATAGGCCAGACGCGCGCCCTCTTCCTTGCCCTTCTCGATGTAGTTCATCACGATGTTCAACTGTCCTTCGCTGACCATCGGGCCGAACGAGGTTTCCGGGTCCAGCGGGTCGCCAATCACAGCGCCGTCCAGACGTTCGGCCAGACGCTTCAGAAAGGCTTCCTTGATGCCTTTCTGCACAAACACGCGCGTGCCGTTCGAGCAGACCTGACCCGAGGAATAGAAGTTGCCCAGAATGGCGCCCGACACGGCGTTGTCCACGTTGGCATCATCAAAGACGATCATGGGCGACTTGCCACCCAATTCCATCGTGACATGCTTCAGACCTGCGGCGGCGGCAGCATAAACTTTGCGGCCCGTCGGCACGGATCCGGTCAGCGAAACCTTCGCCACGCGGTCGTCGGTGACCAGCGCGGCGCCCACATCGCCGTAACCCTGAATGACGTTGAAAATGCCCGCAGGCGCACCCGCTTCGATCAGGATCTCGGCCACTTTCAGCGCCGACAGAGGCGTGGTTTCGGACGGTTTGAAGATCGAGCTGTTGCCGCAAGCCAGCGCAGGCGCTGCCTTCCAGCAAGCGATCTGGGTCGGATAGTTCCATGCACCGATGCCCACACAAACGCCAAGCGCCTCGCGGCGGGTATAGACGAAATCGCCGTCCGGCATCGGGATGTGTTCACCGGTCAGCGACCCAGCCAAACCACCGAAATACTCCAGCGCATCCGCGCCCGAGGTCGCGTCCGCCACGCTGGTTTCCTGATAGGGCTTGCCGGTGTCCAGCGTTTCCAGAACCGACAGATCATGGTTGCGTTCACGCATAATATCAGCGGCGCGGCGCAGGATGCGGCCCCGCTCGGTCCCGGTCATTGCGGCCCAGTCCTTCTGGGCGGCCAGCGACGAGGTGATTGCCTGCTCGATGATCGCGGGCGTTGCAGAATGCAGTTTCGCGATGACCTCGCCCGTCGCCGGGAAGATCACGTCGATTTCAGCTCCGGCCGTGTCTTCCACATAGGCGCCGTTGATGAAATGGCTGGCTTGAGGTTGTGCGCGCATGTTGCACCTTTCCAGTTTTTCCCGACACTTGGGCGGGACGTCAGTTCAGTTTGGCCCGGTTGTGTCAGATGTGACATCCGGCTGCTATTCAAAAGGCGACAGAGTAAGGGCAGCGCGCGCCGTTGACGTAACGCACAGTTTTCGCTCACCCCTGTAAATTAGGGACAGATCAGCCCTTAAAGCCCATCGCGACCACGAATTTTTCCGAGCTGTCCGAGCGGCTGGACGGCGGCTTCACGTTCATCACCTTGTTGAACTTGGTCTTCAACAGTTTCTGAAGCTCACCTTCAGCCCCGCCTGCCAGCACCTTGGCAACAAAGGTGCCGCCTTCGTCCAGCACGTCGAAGGCGAAATAGGCTGCGGCCTCGCACAGCGAAATGATGCGCAGGTGGTCGGTTTGTTTGTGACCCGAGCTGGCGGCCGCCATGTCGGACATCACCACGTCGGCTTTGCCACCCAACCACTCGCGCACCACTTGGTCCGCGTCATCTTCCATGAAGTCCAGCTGTTCGAACCGGGCACCCGCCAGCGGCTCGACCTCTTGCAGGTCGACGCCCAGATATGTGCCGATGCGTTTGCCGGACTTCTCGCCCAACGCGTTGATGCGCGGCACGGCGACTTGTGCCCAGCCCCCCGGCGCACAGCCCAAGTCCACCACGCGTGCGCCGTTCACGAGGAACCGGAATTTATCATCCAACTCCATGATCTTATAGGCCGCGCGGCCGCGATAGCCCTCGGCCTGCGCACGCTGCACATAGGGATCATTGAGCTGACGCTGCAACCACCGCGTCGACGAACTACGCCGCCCCCGCGCGGTTTTTACCTTCACCGTCAGATCGCGTTGCCCCCGACCCGAGCTTTTGCGCGTGCGCTTTGAATACTTGTTGCCGCCCCCTTGGGAGCCGCCGGAGTTACCACCGTCTTGAGACATCAGAAAGGTCCGCCTTCCAACACGCCGTCCGAGGACATTTGAGAATAAAGGATGCCTTCTCTAAGGCCACGATCCGCAACTGACAAGCGATCTGTCGGCCAGACGCGCAGAAGCGCCTGCAAAATCGCCGATCCGGACATGATCAACGATTGCCGATCCCGCCCGATATGCGAGTTCACCCGCCGTCCCTTGGGCCCCATCGCCAGATAGCCCTGAATCACGCGCTCGATCTGTTCGGACGTCATCCGCAGCCCGTCCACACGGGTGCGGTCATAGCGGCGTAGCCCCAGATGGGTCGCGGCAACGGTCGTGACCGTGCCCGAGGTACCGATGATCTGGAACCCTTCGCGCGGGGGTTCGTGGTGGAAGGGGCTGAACTCGGCCAGTTGTTCTTCGAAATGGACCGACATCAGGGCATAGCGGCCCGCGTCGTCTTCCACATCATCAAACATCTCGCGCAATGTCGCCACGCCCAGCGGGACGGAAATCCAGTCGACCACGCTGGCGGCCGGGAAGTCGCCAACGCCGCCCGAAAACCCGCGCCCCATCCGCATGATAGACTGCGCGCGATCCAGCGGCGGGACTTTCGACAGGTCGATCCAGACAAGCTCGGTCGAGCCGCCGCCGATATCGACGACCAAAAGCTGTTCGGTCTTGGTAGACACAAGCGGCGCGCAGGACACCACGGCCAGACGCGCTTCTTCCTCGGGCTTGATGATTTCCAGATCCAACCCGGTTTCACGCCGGATATTGGCCATGAAGGCCTTGCCGTTGGTCGCACGGCGGCACGCCTCGGTCGCGACAAGGCGCATCCGCTTCACATCATGCTTGATCAGTTTCTTGCGACAAATCCGTAGTGCCTGAATGGTGCGCGACATAGATGAACGGCTGAGCCGCCCCGAGGCTTCAAGCCCCCGGCCCAATTGCACGGATTTCGAGAAGCTGTCCACGACATGAAACTGACTGCCCTTTGGCTGGGCAATCAGCATGCGACAACTGTTTGTGCCGAGGTCCAGAGCCGCGTACAGGCTGGCCGGATCCACGGGGGATGGCGCGGGGGTCTCTACCGCTTTCGGGAACGCGCCCGCACCTTTGGGACGCTTGGGCGTCATAGGTTACGCCCTCCATTTCAAGTTACCCTCAAGATAGGGTGCATGGCCGGTGCTGGCAATCCCTGCGGACAGCAAATGTAACGCTCTCATGTCATAATCAACATGAAAGGTTTTCACGGCGCGTGGCATAGCCTCTGCCGCTCGTTTTTCGTATGCCTTTGGCGCGGAACGTCCGAACGCGACCCCCGTGAAGCCTGTGAAGTCGCTTGTGAAACGCGGCGTGTCGAAAATCGACACAAGGCACGGGTCATGCGCGACTACGAATAGAGGACGAAGAAAAGGGAGAATCGCAATGCCAGACGTCACCATCGTTTATTGGAGGGATATCCCCGCCCAGGTGATCGTGGGCAAAGGGCGCCGTGGGACCAAAGCCCCCCTGCCCGAGCGGTTCGAACAGGCCATTGACCGGGCCGCCATGAAGGTGAACGCGAAAGACAGCGACGCCTATCTGGCGGAATGGCGCAAGGCTGACCCCTTCTCTGTCGAAGGTGACCCGCAAGAGATCGCGACGGCCGAGGCTGCGCGTTTGGACGCGGAATATGACAACGAGCGTTTGCGCGCTCTGATTGGCAACGACGGATGGGCTTGATCCCACCCTCTATCAAGGAGGCAGCCATGGCGCTGTTGAACTTCCGCAAGAAGCCGACCGAAGGTCAGGCCAATGCCGCATCCCCCGAACTTCAGGCCTTCCTGAAGGGCTATTCGATTGAAGTCATGCCACGCACGGCAGGCAAAGTTGAAGACTTCCGTGATCTTCTGCCCGAAGGCACGCGTGTCTATATCGCCCATATCGAAGGTACGCCGATCGAGGACATGGTCGCCACCGCAAAACGCCTGAAGGAAGAAGGCTTCGACGCGATGCCGCATTTCCCGGCGCGTATCATCAAAGACAAAGCCACTCTGGCCGACTGGATTGCCCAGTACCAAGGTGAAGCTGACGTCAAACAGGGCCTGATCCTGGCTGGTGGCGTGGCCGAGCCCCATGGCGAGTTCGACAGCTCGATGCAGCTGCTGGAAACCGGCCTGTTCGATCAGGCGGGCTTTACCAACCTGCACGTTGCCGGTCACCCCGAGCCGAACCTGGACATCGACCCCAATGGCGGTCGTGCCAACACCTATGCGGCGCTGGACTGGAAGCAAGAGTTCTCGAAACGCACTGACGCCGAGATGGCTTTGGCCACCCAGTTCTGCTTCGAGGCCGAGCCCGTCATCCAATGGGCCAACGAGCTGGCCGAGCGTGGTATGAACCTGCCGATCCATATCGGCATCGCGGGTCCGGCCAAACTGCAGACCATGATCAAGTTCGCCATCGCCTGTGGCGTGGGTCCGTCCCTGAAAGTGCTGCAAAAGCGCGCCAAGGACGTGTCGAAGCTGCTTCTGCCGCACGAGCCGACCGAGGTTCTGAACGATCTGGCGCTGCACAAAGCTGCCAACCCCGACTTCAACATCACCCAAGTGCACTTCTTCCCGCTGGGCGGGATCAAGACCAACGCCAACTGGGCCATCGAGCATGGCGGAGACAACACCGCCCCCGTCAACGCGACCAAAGGATAATCAAGAATGACCCGTACCATCGTCGAAAGCGCGACCAAGACTTCGATCATCGGCTTTGACCAGCCGTTTTCCGTGATCGGCGAGCGCATCAACCCGACTGGCCGCAAAATCCTGAACGAAGAGCTGGAGCGCGACGATTTCAGCCGCGTTGAGGCCGACGCTCTGGCACAAGTTGCTGCTGGCGCGACCATTCTGGACATCAACTCGGGCGCTGTGTTCTCGAACAAAATGGCCGAAGACCCGCGTTATGCCGACAACAACTTTGTCGAGCCCGACCTGATGCGCAAACTGGTCGAGACCGTGCAAGCTGTCACCGACTGCCCGCTCTGCATCGACTCGTCGGTTCCCGGCGCGCTGGAAGCAGGTCTGGAAGCCGCCAACGGGCGTCCTCTTTTGAACTCGGTCACCGGCGAAGAAGAGCGTCTGGAAATGGTTCTGCCGCTGGTCAAAAAGTACAACGTGCCTGTTGTTGCGATCTCGAACGACGACACCGGCATTTCGGAAGACCCGGAAGTGCGTTTTGCGGTGGCCAAGAAAATCGTGGAACGCGCAGCTGACTATGGCATCCCCGCCCACGACATCGTGGTTGACCCGCTGGTGATGCCCATCGGCGCAATGGGCACTGCCGGCCTTCAGGTCTTCGAACTGAACCGCCGTCTGCGCGACGAGCTGGGCGTGAACACCACCTGTGGCGCGTCGAACATCTCGTTCGGTCTGCCGAACCGTCACGGCATCAACAACGCCTTCCTGCCGATGGCCATGGCCACCGGTATGACCTCGGCGATCATGAACCCGGTCGCAATCCCGCTGGGTCCGAAGAAATTCGCAGAGAAACGCGCCGAGATCGAAGCCAAGGGCATCATCATCCCGGACGACATGGATGACGAAACCATCTGCCAGATCTTCAACCTGGGCTCGACCAAGCCGCGTGCAGGTAAGGAAATGGAGGCCATCCGCGCCGCCAACTTCCTGACCAACAACGACGAAGGTGGCGCCAACTGGATCGCCTTCAACAAGCCTGCTGGCGAAGCCGGTGGTGCTGGTGGCCGCCGCGGTGGCCGTCGCCGTCGCGGCTAAGGCTGATACATAAAACACATGCAAAGGCCCGCCATTTTGGTGGGCCTTTTCCTTTTGATGTGTGCCAAATCCACAAAAATCATGGAAAAAACGCGCTTTGACGCCGCTCTGGCTTGCGTCATCTGTGAACTTGCCTATCATCAACCTTGTTCGCTGTTCCGTCCCGGGACATTTTATTTCGGGGACCACGGGGCTTTTAACGCACGAATTAGATCTATAACGCCGGAGTTAAATCCATGAAAGTTACCGCTACGCTTCTTCTGGTTGCGATGACCACCCTTGCCGCTTGCGCCACCCAGCCCGAGCCCGAGCCCATGGTCGTCGCCGAGCCGACCTATGACAAAATGGGCAACCCCATGTAATGGTGGTTTACCCCAAAGAAAGCCCGCGCTTGTCGCGGGCTTTTTTTTGCGCGGATGTTACAGAGCGGATGCAAAAACTGGTCCAGAGATTTGATTTCCCGCAAGGAAACCACCATAACGAGAGCGCTATCTGTCCCAGAACGCTGCGAACAGAAGGACATTGATCGTGTCGAAACCCAACCGCCCTCCGCTTGAAGGGATCACAATTTTGGACCTAACCCATGTTCTGGCGGGACCCTATTGCTCGATGATCCTGTCGGATCTGGGGGCGAAGGTGATCAAGGTCGAGCAGCCCGGTACCGGCGATGACACGCGGCATTTCCCGCCATTTCGCGACGGGCACAGCGCCTATTTTGCGACGATCAACCGCGACAAGCAATCAATTGCCCTGAACCTGAAGGACGAGGCGGATCGCGCCGTCTTCGAACGGCTTCTGGCGCAGGTCGATGTGGTGATGGAGAACTACCGCCCCGGCGTGATGGAGCGGCTGGGCTATGGCTATGACACCCTGTCCAAACGCCACCCGCATCTGATCTATGGCGCCGTTTCGGGCTTTGGCCACACGGGGCCCGACGCCCTAAAACCAGCCTATGACATGGTGGTACAGGCGCGTGGAGGCGTCATGTCGATCACTGGCGAAAAGAACCGCGAACCCGTACGGGTTGGGGCCTCGGTCGGCGACATTGTTGCCGGCATGTTTCTGGGCCACGGGCTTCTGGCCGCGCTCTATCAGCGTGAAAAGACCGGTAAGGGGCAGAAAGTCGATGTGGCGATGCTGGACAGCCAGTTGGCGATCATCGAACACGCGATTGCCATCACCGGCGAAACCGGCACGCCGCCCGAGCCCTCCGGTGCCCGTCACCCTTCTATCGCCCCGTTCGAGACCTATCATACGGCCGATGGATTGATGGTCATCGCTTGCGGCAACGACGTTCTGTTCGGGAAGCTGTGCAATGTGCTTGGCAAACCGAAATGGGCCACCCGCCCCGAATTCGCCAACAACCTCGCCCGCTGTGAAAATGTGCAGCTTCTGCGCCGCCGGATCGAGACCGTAACCCTTGGAAAATCACGCGCGCATTGGCTTGAGCTTCTGACCGCAGAAGGTATCCCATGCGGACCAATTCAGAACGTCGCCGAAGCCATGCAAGACCCGCAAATCCTGGCGCGCAACATGGTCAAACACCTGCCCGCCCCGGATGGTGGCAAGCCGTTCATCGCAGCAGGAAATCCGATCAAGATGAGCAGCCTGGACGACACACAGGATCCCGGCGCTGCACCTCTTTTGGACGGGGATCGTGCCGAAATTCTGGATTGGCTGGCAGAACAAGAGCGCTGATTGCCCAGCACAGACAAAAAACGGCGTTTCCCGTCCATTTATGCCGCAAGCAGGCATTGCGCATGCCGGTGTGTCGCCTAAATTGATGGAAAATCAACAGGAAAGACGCGCGCAATGTCTCAGGATCCTTTGGTCATCTTCACCCCCTCGGGCAAACGGGGCCGCTTCCCGGTTGGCACCCCCATTCTAACCGCAGCCCGCCAATTGGGCGTGGATCTGGACTCGGTCTGTGGTGGGCGTGGCATCTGTTCGAAATGTCAGGTCACCCCCAGCTTTGGCGAGTTTCCAAAGCACGGCGTCACCGTCGAAGAGGACGCCCTGTCGGAATGGAACAAGGTCGAGCAGCGCTATGACGATATTCGCGGCCTCCCCAAGGGCCGTCGACTGGGCTGTCAAGCCACGGTGCAGGGCGACGTCGTGGTCGACGTGCCGCCAGAAAGCCAGGTCCACAAACAGGTGGTCCGCAAACGCGCCGAGGCCCGAGACATCACGTTGGATCCGGTCGTGAAATTGTTCTATGTCGAGGTTGAAGAGCCCGACATGCACGAACCCTCGGGCGATTTGGAACGCCTTGTAGCCGCACTCGAAAAACAGTGGGAGATCAAAGGCGTACGAGCTGATCTTCACATTCTTTCGTCGCTACAACCCTGCCTACGCAAAGGCGAATGGAAGGTCACCGTCGCGGTCCATCTGGGAGACGAAGAAAACCCGCCCCGCGTCATGCATGTCTGGCCCGGTTATCACGAAGGCAGCGTCTATGGCATGGCTGTGGACCTTGGATCGACCACCATCGCCGCGCATCTCTGTGACATGTCAACCGGCGAGGTTGTCGCCTCGTCAGGTCTGATGAACCCGCAAATCCGCTTTGGCGAAGATCTGATGAGCCGCGTCAGCTATTCGATGATGAACGCAAACGGCGCACAAGAAATGACCGATGCAGTGCGCGAAGGGATGAATGCGCTTTTCACCCAGATCGCCGCGGATGCCGAGATCGACAAGCACCTGATCATGGATGTGGTCGTGGTCTGTAATCCGGTCATGCACCACCTGTTCCTTGGCATTGACCCGTTCGAGCTGGGGCAAGCGCCCTTCGCGCTGGCGACCTCGGACGCGCTGCGTTTGCGGGCGATGGATGTGGATCTGACCATCCATCCCCTCGCCCGTCTCTACATGCTGCCTTGTATCGCGGGCCATGTGGGAGCAGATGCCGCCGCCGTGGCCCTGTCCGAAGCCCCGGACAAGTCCGACGACCTCGTACTAGTCGTCGACGTAGGCACCAATGCCGAGATCCTGCTGGGCGACAAGGACGGCGTGTTGGCCTGTTCCTCGCCCACCGGCCCCGCCTTCGAAGGCGCGCAGATCAGTGCAGGTCAACGTGCCGCCCCCGGGGCCATCGAACGCGTCGAGATCGACCCCGTCACCAAAGAACCCCGTTTCCGAGTTATCGGGTCCGACATCTGGTCCGATGAAGAGGGTTTTGCCGCCGCGACCGCTGTGACTGGCGTCACGGGCATTTGTGGCTCTGGTATTATCGAGGTGATCGCCGAGATGCGTCTGGCTGGTCTGGTGGATGCAGGCGGGCTGATCGGTTCGGCCGAGCAAACCGGGACCGAGCGTTGTATTGCAGATGGCCGCACCAATGCCTATCTCCTGTGGGATGGGGACGAAGATCAGAAGCCGATCACCGTCACCAATGGCGACATCCGCGCCATCCAGATGGCCAAAGCGGCGCTTTATTCCGGTGCACGCCTGCTGATGGACAAACGCGGCGTCGACAAAGTGGATCGCGTGGTGCTGGCGGGCGCGTTTGGCGCGCATATCTCGGCCAAGCACGCGATGGTGCTGGGCATGATCCCGGATTGCGAGCTGGACAAGGTGACCTCGGCGGGGAACGCTGCGGGCACAGGCGCGCGCATCGCGCTTCTGAACCGCGCCGCACGGGCCGAAATCGAGGACACCGTCCGCAAAATCACTAAGATCGAAACCGCTGTGGAAGAGAAGTTCCAAGAGCATTTCGTCAACGCCTCGGCCATGCCGAACTCGGCCGATCCCTTCCCGATCCTGCGCTCGGTCGTCGACCTGCCCGAGCCCAGCTTCAACACGGGTGGCGGAGAGGAAGAAGGTGGCGGCCGTCGCCGACGTCGTCGCCGGGGCTAAATCCGATAAGCGCTTGAAATTCCCTGCCCCTTGGCTTAGCTCAAGGGGTAAGGCGGGTGTAGCTCAATGGTAGAGCAGCAGCTTCCCAAGCTGACGACGAGGGTTCGATTCCCTTCACCCGCTCCAAGCCTTCCCCCCAGCGCCACCCGTCGAGGTTTCCATGTTCGTCCACACAGACCCTCCGCTTGTCACACCGCTGACAGCACAGCAGTTGCAACGCGCGGGCGTGCCCGAGGGTTGGAATTTCGGACAAGCGGACCGCGTGCGGTTTCACGAGCTGGACGCGCTGAACCACGTGAACAACATCGTCTATCTGCGCTGGTTCGAGGACATCCGCATCCCTTATTTCCACGCCCATGCGGTCACCAGCTACGACTCGGAAGACGATCCGCAGGTCGTGCTGGCCACCAACGCAGCCCGCTACTTCAAGCCGATGTTTCTGGGCGAAACCTTCGTCGTCACGGCGCGCTGTACCAGTTTCCGCAACAGCTCGTTCGTGCTGGAATACGGCGTCTGGGTTGAAGGCGAGCTGCGCTGTTCGGGCGAGACCGTGATTGTCACGCTGGAACAGGACGGCAAGACCAAACGCCCGCTCAGCCCCGCGGTGATTGCCGCATTGACGGCGGACGGGGCCACTAAGGCCGGGTAAGCCAGTCGGACACGCCGCCGGGCAGATCCGGACGGAAATAGGCGATCATGCGGCCCTCGGCCGGGGCCTCTGCCCCATCCTGCCACGGGGCGACCCCATGTAGCGTGAAGCGATCCAGCAAATAGGCCTCGCCGGGCGTGGCGTGAACTTTGATACGCGGACAGGTCTCGAACACCTCGCGCCGCGCCGCCTGATAGGCTTGGGTGACGTCATGCCGGCGCATTTTCTCGGCGGGCACGTCCGCAAACACCTCTTGCATCGCTTTCCGCATGATCAGATGGCTGCCCTCCCACAAAACCAACAGGCTGGCGCGGTCATCCGTGTGGTTTAGGGGGATGCCGACGACATAGGCATGCGCCTCGTCCACACAGCGCCCGCCGCCCGGCAGCTCGGGCTTTAACCCGTCCAAGTGCGCAGCATCGCGGTCGCGGCGATAGCGAAACCCGGCATCGGTCTCGTGCGGGTCTTTCTGAGGGTAGCCGGGATAGGTGATCGACACCTGCGCCCGGTCCAAGTCATGCCACCCAAAACGGGCCTCGATAAAATCACGCAGTTGGCCGGTCAGCGCAGGCCCATCCCCGATACGTCCCTGCCCGTCATTGGCGATGGCGTTCACGCCGACAAACCATGTGCCATTGGCGCGCAGCCATTTTGCGATCTGGTCGGGATCATTGCGCGTTTCACGCGCCAGCGGTGTGACGTGATCCACCCACGCGGCGACGGCGTCGTCGTAGTCAAACTTGACCCAGCCGTTCTGGTCAAACGCCGAGCGCAGGGCATCTACCATCCCAAAGCCTTCCGCAGCATGTTCAACGCAACGAGTGTCAGGAACACGGCAAATACGCGCTTAAGTGGCTTCGGATCCATTGCATGAGCCAGCTTTACGCCCAAGGGTGCGGTGAACAGGGTCATCGACACGATCAAGACGAAGGCCGGCATGTTCACGGCGCCGATGGTCCAAGGGGGCCGTCCCACTGGGTCGATCTGGACAAACAGGAACCCGAGAACCGAGGGCACGGCGATTAGCACGCCAAATCCCGCAGCGGTCGCCACAGCCCGGTGAATGGGCCGTCCGTGCAGGGTCATCAGGGGCACGCCGAAGCTGCCGCCTCCGATCCCCATCAGGACTGACAGGAAACCCAGAACGGGCGCGAGCATGGCCACTTTTGGGCCTTTAGGCATATCTTCAGCCAGCCGCCAATGGGCTTTGCCAAGCCCCAAATACGCGCCGATACACAGGCCAAGAACGCCAAAAATCGCCTGCAAAACAACGGATTTCAGGCCCGAGGCGATGATCACACCGATCAGTGCGCCCGCGGCAATCCCCGGCGCCCAGCCCTTCAGGATATCCCAATCCACGGCACCCTTTTCATTGTGCGACAAGACCGAACGGACCGACGTCACGATGATCGTCGCCAAAGAGGTCGCCAGACAGATCTGCATCAGTTGGTCTGAGCCATAGCCAAGCGCCGAGAAGGCGTAGAAGAATGCGGGCACCAGCACGATCCCACCGCCAACCCCCAAAAGCCCGGCCAAGACACCCGCAAAAGCCCCGATCGCGGCCAAAAGCGCGGTCATGGGCAAAAGGAGTGAGAGATCAGGCATAGACGGCCTCAGTCGGCAGGGACGTGTTCTGGCACAGATGACAGGGCTTCGGCGACCAACGCAACCCCTGCCCCGGGTTTCGGCGCGCCTTCTGACAGAATGCGCCGCCATTTGCGGGCGCCCGGGCGGCCCGTGAAGATGCCCAGCATATGGCGAGTGATCGAATGCAGACGGAGGCCTTCGGCCAAGCGCGCTTCGATATAGGGATACATCGCCTCGACCACCTCATGCGCTGAGCGTCCGGGGGTGGTGTCGCCAAAGATCTGTTGATCAGCGTCCAGCAGCACGGTTGCCGGGTCGTGATAGGCGGCTCGGCCGATCATCACACCGTCCATGACGTCCAGATGCGCGCGGGTTTCCTCGAGCGTCGTGATGCCACCGTTGATCGACAGATGCAGATCCGGAAAGGCCTCTTTCATCCGGTGCACCAGCGGATAGTCCAATGGGGGGATGTCCCGGTTCTCCTTCGGGCTGAGCCCCTGAAGCCAGGCTTTGCGCGCGTGGATGGTAAAGCGGTTCACACCCGCGGCTTGGACCGTTTCAAGGAAGTCCGGCAGTACCTCTTCGGGCTCTTGCTCGTCTACACCGATACGGCATTTCACTGTGACTTCAATATCTTGCGCCGCGTCTTTCATGGCAGCCATACAGTCCGCCACCAATCCCGGGTTGCGCATCAAGACTGCACCAAAGGTACCCGACTGCACCCGGTCCGAGGGACAGCCCACATTCAGGTTCACCTCGTCATAGCCACGCTCAACACACAGCTTCGTGGCCGCGGCGAGTTCCTTCGGGTCCGAGCCGCCAAGCTGAACAGCCACGGGGTGTTCTTCGGCATTATAATCCAGAAGATGCAGCGCCCCACCCCGCACCAAAGCGGGTGCGGTGACCATTTCCGTATAGAGCAGCGCGTGACGGCTCATCAGCCGGTGGAAATACCGGCAATGGCGGTCGGACCAGTCCATCATCGGGGCGACGGACAGGCGGGCTGCTTGGCGTATGGTCGAATGCGTAGTCATCGCGCGCTACATAGGCGATCCGCGCGCGGGATGCCAGAGGGCGGTCGACCGCCCCCGGCTAATTGGATTTAGCGCGGCGCCATGCGCACGGCACCGTCCAGACGGATCACTTCGCCGTTCAGGAACGAGTTCTCGACGATATGGCGCACCATGCCGGCGAACTCGGCCGGGTCACCAAGACGCGAGGGGAACGGGACCTGAGCACCAAGGCTGTCCTGAACCTCTTGCGGCAGACCGGCGACCATCGGCGTTTTGAAGATGCCCGGTGCGATGGCCATCACGCGGATGCCGTCGCGCATTAGGTCACGTGCCATGGGCAGGGTCATGCCCACCACGCCGCCCTTCGAGGACGCATAGGCCAACTGGCCAATCTGGCCGTCCATCGCCGCGATCGAGGCGGTGTTGACGATTACGCCACGTTCGCCATCATCCGTGACGGGGTCGGCCATCGCCATGCCCGCTGCCGCCTGAGAAGCACAGTTGAAGGTGCCTATCATGTTCACACCAATGACCTTGGCATAGAGGCCTGCGTCATGCGGTTCGCCCTTCGACTGGGTTTTCGCGGCGGGTGCGATGCCTGCGCAGTTCACCATCACACGCTCTTGCCCCAACGCTGCACGCAGGGTTTTGAAGCCTTCGGCAACCGATGCGGCATCTGACACGTCGACCTTCGCGAACGCACCGCCCAGCTTTTCGGCCATGGCCTGTCCGGCCTCTTCATTCAGGTCGAAAATGCCAACTTTGGCACCTGCGGCGGCGAACGCCTCGGCGACTGCGCCGCCCAGACCAGATGCCCCGCCCGAGACGGTGACAACGGTGTTCTCAGAAATCTGCATGGGGAACCCTCCGTAACTGTTGGGTCGGCCCTAGCAAGAATTGCACAAGCGTTCAATAAATCCGACCACCCTGCCCCAGATGACGCAGCGTCGCCTTTAGGTCACCGGTCCCAGCGCGCGCATCGCCGCGTATTGCGTCAGATAGACATCACCGGACAGGTGATCCAAAAAATCCGTACGCTGCAGGCGGTCCATGACGGGGCCTTTGACTTCGGACAGGCTGAGCGTGATGCCGCTGTCCGAGAGCTGCCGGTCCAGTTCCTCGAGCGTTTCAAGCGCAGACAGGTCGATCTCGTTCACCGCCGAGCACATCAGGACCACGTGTTTCAGGCCTCCGCGACCGGTGCGCGCCAGAAGGTAATCCTCGATATAACGTGCATTGGCGAAATAGAGGTTTTCGTCCAGCCGCAGGGTCACCAGTTCCGGGTGGGTCAACACGTTGTGCCGGTCGATGTTGCGGAAATGCTGGGTGCCTGGGACCAGGCCGACCTCGGCGATATGCGGGCGCGAGGTTTTGTAGAGATAGAGCACGATCGACAGGACGACGCCGGCAGAGACACCGATTTCGACACCGAAAGCCAAGGTCAGCAGGATCGTCGCCAGAACCGCGGTGAAATCCGCTCGGTGATAGCGCCAAGTGGCTTTCAGGATGTGGAAATCCACCAGCCCCAGCACCGCCACGATGATGGTCGCGGCCAGCGTGGCTTTGGGCAGGAAATACAGAAGTGGGGTCAAGAACATGGCGGCCAGAAGGATGCCGATGGCGGTGAACGCTCCGGCGGCAGGGGTTTCAGCCCCGGCATCGAAGTTCACCACCGAGCGGGCGAAGCCCCCGGTCACCGGATAGCCACCAGACATGGCCGCCGCGATGTTCGACGCACCAAGACCCACGAGCTCTTGATCCGGAACGATGCGTTGTCGTTTCTTGGCCGCCAGCGTCTGCGCAACCGAAATCGATTCAACGAACCCGATGATCGAGATCAGCAGCGCCGAGCCAAACAGGCTGGTCCATAGATCCGCGTCAAAGCTGGGTAAAGTCAGAGGCGGCAGGCCTTGCGGAACGTCGCCCACGATGGCGACGCCTTTCGATTGCAGATCAAAGCCCCAGCTGACCAGCGTGGTCGCGACAACTGCAGCCACCGGGCCAGCTTTCGCCAAGCTATCTGCCAGACGATTACCAAGACCCAAGGACATCAGAAACGGCTTCAACCCTTTGCGGACCCAGAACAGGAACGCGACCGAGGCTGCGCCGATCACCAGCGTGATCAGATTGGTCTGACCCAAATGCACGAACAGCGACCCGAACAGGTCGATCAGCGAATGGCCATGCGCTTCGATCCCCAGAATGTGCTTCAACTGACTGGTGGCGATCAGTAAACCCGAGGCCGTGATGAAGCCAGCAATCACTGGATGGCTTAGGAAGTTCGCCAGAAAACCCAACCGGAACACGCCCATGACAAGCAGGATCAGCCCCGACAGGAAGGCCAGCGTGATGGCCGCAGCGATATAGTCGGCTTGGCTGGGCAGGTCGAGGTTTCCAACGGCGGCCGCCGTCATCAGGCTGACCACCGCGACCGGCCCGACGGCCAAGGCGCGCGACGTGCCGAAGATCGCATAGGCGACCAAGGGCAGGATCGAGGCATACAGCCCCATCTCGGCCGGAAGACCGGCCAGAAGCGCATAGGCCAAGGACTGCGGGATCAGCATGATCGTGACGATCACCGCCGCCAGCAAATCGGCCGAGAACGCCCCCTGATCATAGCGGCGCCCCCAGTCTAACACAGGCACGAATTGTCCCAGGGCAGCGCCGCGCGCCGCCATAGCCTTGATCGCATTCATGGCAAATTTCCGTTTATTTCAGTGGGATTGGCTTGCGCCACCCCGGATCAGCTGTTTGCGAGCGTCCACAAAATTTCGCACCGTGTGCCAGTGCGGCAATAGGCAAAGACCGGACCGTCCGCTGCGTCCATTGCCGCCTTAAATGGCTCTTTCATGGCGATCGCATCGTCGCGCGAGGCCACCGGCAAGAACGCAGTCTTCAGGCCCACTGCCTCGGCGGCAGACTTCACGTCTTCCCAAAGCGGCTGCCCCGGATCCTCGCCATCCGGGCGGTTGCACATCAGGACGGTGAACCCCTGATCGCGGATGGCTTGCACATCCTCGACCGCAATCTGATAGGCCACCGTGATGGCGTCATCCAGTTTCTTGGTTTGCATTTGAACCTCTTAAAGCGCGTTTACGGGAACCTTCAGGAAGGTTTTTCCGTCCTCATCTGCGGGGGGCATTTCGCCCGCACGCATGTTGACCTGAAGCGAAGGAATGATCAGGCGCGGCATATCCAGTTGCGCATCCCGCTCGGTGCGGAACTTCACGAATTCTTCGCGAGTCTTCCCGGCACCAACGTGAATGTTGTGCTCTTTCTCATCAGCCACGGTGGTCTCCCACTGAATGTCACGGCCATTGGGGCCGTAATCGTGGCACATGAATAGACGGGTTTCGTCGGGCAGCGCCAGAACCTTCTGGATCGAGTCATAAAGAACACCCGCATCCCCGCCCGGGAAATCAGCACGAGCCGAGCCGCCGTCGGGCATGAACAGCGTGTCGCCCACAAATCCGGCATTCCCGATCACATGCACCATACAGGCGGGCGTGTGGCCCGGCGTATGCATGGCAAACACGTCCATATTGCCGATCTTGTAGGTGTCGCCATCCTCGAACAGCGCATCGAACTGGCTGCCGTCCCGCTGGAATTCGGTGCCTTCATTGAAGACCTTACCGAATACGTCCTGCACAACAGTGATCTGGCTGCCGATGCCGATCTTGCCGCCCAGCTTTTGCTGGATATAGGGCGCAGCAGACAGGTGATCGGCGTGGACATGGGTTTCGATCAGCCATTCAAGCTTCAGACCTTCGGACTGGATATAGTCGATGATCTCATCCGCGTGCTCATAGGAAATCCGGCCGGCGGCGTAATCGATGTCCATGACGCTGTCGATCACCGCACAGGCATCCGAGGTCGGATCTTTGACCACATAGGAAATCGTGTTCGAATCCGGCTCGAAGAAGGCTTTCACTTCGGGGATCAGGTCAGTGTTTACGGGATAGTCAGTCATGACATGTCCTTTCCTTGGGGCCCGGAATGGGATCCGGAGTTAGCTTGCTGTTGCGGCGTCGCGCTGTTGAGCGCTGCGCTGGATCATGAAGCGGGCGATGAAGATGCCCACGATGAATGAGGCGGTGAAGATCAGAACGTCTGAATTGCCGGTCGAGATCACGGGAAGCGAGGCACCGGGACAGAAGCCAGCCAGCCCCCAGCCCAGACCGAAGGTGAAGGATCCACCGATCAAACGGCGATCAATCAGCTTGGTGCCCGGCAGGGTAAAGCCATTGCCGAAAACCGGCTTTGGGCGCTTCAGAACCAGAAAATAGCCCGGCGCCGTGACCAGAATGGCCGCGCCCATCACGAAGATCAGGCTGGGATCCCAGATGCCTGCGAAGTCGAAGAAGTTCAGGACTTTGGCCGGGTTGGCCATGCCCGAGATCGAGATACCAAGGCCGAAGATCAAGCCGATCGCATAGATGACTACCAAGTGCATATCGGTCCCTCCTTACAGGCCAAAGATGTGGCGGGTGACGAACACCATCAGGGTGATCCCGGCCATAAAGCTAAGCGTGGCGACGAAGCTGCGCGGAGACAGGCGCGACATGCCGCAGACACCGTGACCCGAGGTACAGCCCGACCCGTAAGTCACGCCGATCCCGACAATGACGCCGCCGATGATCATGGACAGCTTGCTGACGGGCACTTGGATTGCAGGAAACTCCCCCGCGATGAACAGGTAGACAAGCGGACCGGTGACCATGCCCGCCAGGATGGCCGCACGCCACGCCCAGTCGGCCGAGCTGCTGGGTTGCATGAAACCGGTCAGAATGCCCGTCGCCCCCAGAACATTGCCGCGCACCCACATCAGAAGCACCGAGGCCAAGCCAATCAAGGCGCCTCCGAGCGATGCTGCCAGCGGTGTGAATTCAGTTTCGATCATGTCATGCCTCACCAGGATTTCTGTTCGCGTGTTAAACTTAGGGCGCTCATTCGGGCAGGACAAGAGTTACATTCACTTTTTTGAATGTTTTTTCTCTCGACCTTGCGTCAAGCAAAAGCCCCACGCGTCATTGCGACACGCGGGGCCTTGGTTTTCAAGCCAAATCGACGTTACTCGGAGATTGCTTCCTGCACGATTCCATCCAGAAGCGCTTGGACTTTCTGCATTTCGCCTTCTGGATAGGTACGATAGCCAACACGCACCTCGCCATTCGTGTCGGTCACAAAAATGCTGTAGGGGCAGAACGAGATGTTGGCGGCGTCAGCCTCCATCACTTCGCGGCTGATTTTGGCCGAGCAGAACAGGAAGATGTCCGCAGCCTCAAAGATCGTTACGTCCGAGCCCACATCGCCCTTGGTGCGCTCCAGCATATCACCCGTGTGGCTGACATAGTCGATCACCAGCCCCTGCCCCACGATTGCGGTCTCTACCGCGAATGTCGCATCACCGAAGTCGCCATTGAACGCATAGGTGACGGCGTGATCACTCATCTGCTTACCGTGACCGTCCGCAAAAGCCGGGGCGGAAATGGCCGCAGTGGCGACCAGAAGTGTTCCAAGAATCTTGCGCATGTGTATTCCTCCTAAATTGAGGGCCGTTCGCGCGAAGCCCCTTACAAAAACGGGGCCCGGACAACCGGACCCCGCGTTGATCTCAACATATTCGCTCATGCGAATATTGGCAAGGTAATCAGCCAAACATGTCCGAGGTAATCCCGGCATACCAGCCGACGCTTTCCTCGTAGGTGGCCTGACGCAGTTCCGCGTCTTCGCCCACGGCGCTGATGAAGCCGTCAACCTTGGCGATCTTTTCGTCCGTGGCTTCATAGCTTGCGCCCACTTTCACGCCGTCCTCATCACTGATCAGCGACCAGCAGGTGTTGGTGAACTTGGCTGGGAACAGTTTCGACCCGGTCAGCGCCGAACGCACCGCCATCGCGGCCACTTTCGCTTGGCTGTTGGCGGCAAAGCCCGATTTCGGCATGTCACCCTGCGACGAGGCATCGCCCAGAACGTGGATATTTTCGTCCACGCGGCTTTGCATCGTGTGCGGGTTGACCGGTGCCCAGTTGCCCTCGGTGATGCCTGCCATGTCACAGATCTTACCGGCTTTCATCGCCGGAATGACGTTACAGACGTCTACCTTGGTCTCCTCACCGTCGATGGTAACCGTCATGTCATGCGGGTTTACGGACACATTTCCGCCACCGAAATCGCCGCCGATCCAGTCGATCATGCCGTCATAATGACGCGACCAACCGTCTTGGAACAGCGCCATCTTCGAGAACTTCTCTTTCGGGTCCGCGATGATGATTTTCGCCGTCGGGTTCTTCTTCGACAGGATGTTCGCGATCATCGAAATCCGTTCATACGGGCCAGGAGGGCAGCGGAACGGGTTGGGCGGTGCCACCATCGCGAAGGTGCCGCCTTCCGGCATGGCCTCGACCTGCGCTTTCAGAAGTTCGGACTGCGAACCAGCCTTATAGGCATGCGGCATGGCATTCTGATGGGTGACATCCCAGCCTTCAACGGCACCATCAACAAAGTCGATGCCCGGCGACAGGATCAAACGGTCATAGTTCAGCGTGGCGCCACCAGCCAGCGACACAGTGCGTGCCTCGCGGTCGATGCCAACGGCCCAGTCATGCACGACGTTGATGCCGTATTCCGATGCCAGTTTGCCATAGCTATGTGCGATCGAGCCCAGCTCGCGGAAGCCCGCCATATACAGGTTCGAGAAGAAGCAGGTGTAATAGCTGCGGCTGGGTTCTACCAAAGTGACCTCGATTTCGCCCTTCGAGTCCTTTGCGATGTAGCGCGCCGCGGTCGCACCACCTGCGCCGCCACCAACAACAACAACCTTCGGTTTGCCGTGGCCTGCCGCATGCACCATCGGCGCCGTAAGCGTTGTCGCCGCTGCACCGGCGGCCGCACCGCCCATGAACAAACGTCTGTTAATCTTCATATTTTCCTCCCTGTTTGGCTGTGTAAGCGCACTACCTTCGCGTGCCATAGATTGAGTGTAATCTATTTATAGCACATTACGGCTCCACAACTTCAAAGTAAGCTGCCAAAGCCGCAATCTCGTCATTGGACAAGCGCCCGGCCATCATCTGCATGACTGGATGCGGGCGGAACTTGTCCTTGTAAGCATGCATGGCGATCACGAAATCCTCGGCAGGCCAGCCGATGATGCCCGGAATACCGTCGTTATCGCCGGTCAACTGGTGACACGACGTGCATTCAGACGACAGGTATTCGCCATATTCCGGGTCGCCCTGAATGGCCAAAATGGCCGGATCAACTTCGTGGTCGGTGCCCGCCACGGTGGGCGCAGCTTCCGGGATGTCGCCCGGGTTGTCCGAGTAACGGCGCAAGAAAGCCAGCAGGTCAGCCCGCTTTTGTTCGTCTTTCAAACCGCGATAGGACATGCGTGTATCGGACGCGAACGCCTTCGGGTTTTCGATATAGCGATCCAGAAGATCGAACTCCCAAATCAGGCCGTCTTTGCCCATGCGTGCCAGACCGTTGGAGTATTTGAACCCCTCTTCCGATCCTGCCCGACGACCGAAAATTCCATTCAGATGGGGCCCTACACGGTTCTTGGCGCCTTCGCCAACCGCATGGCAAGACTTGCATTCTTTCCAGAGTTTTTCACCATCTTCGGCATTGCCGATTTCATTGGAAAAAGAAGGCGTTGAGGCGCATATCGCAACCGCAAGCCCAGTCGCAGCGTTTCTAATCCAGTTCATGCGGACACTTTAAACGGCAAGCCTCATCCACTCAATAATAATCATATACAAATGCATGCATAAGCGGAAATTATGTTGCGCAATAACAAAACGGGCGCCGCATTATCTGCAACGCCCGCTTTTTAGCTACGTGAGTGGTAAGCTTACTGGCTGTGCGACTTAAGGAATTCCAAGATCGCAGCGATGTCCTTGTCCTTTTTCAGACCCGCAAAGGACATTTTGGTGCCCTTCATGTATTTGCGCGGGTTGGCCAGATAGCCGGACAGTTCAGCCTCGTCCCAAACCAGACCACCTTCAGCAGCGGCCAGCATCGGTTTCGAGTACTTGAACCCGTCAACCGTACCCGCGGCGCGACCATAGACACCGTTCAGGATCGGACCGGTGCCGTTCTTGGCTTTGTCGCCAACCTTGTGGCAGGCCTTACATTTCTTAAAGACCTTCTCGCCTTTGGCGACCAGTTCGGCATCCAGTTCCATAGTGGCAGGTGCTGTGGCTTCATCCGCGGCAGGCTCTTCCGCTGCAGCCTCAGTGACTTCAGCTTCGGAAGGCGCGGCAGCGGCAGCAGCCGTCCCCATCACAGCCTGGCTGATCGGCGTCGCATCCGTGCCCGAGTTCGGATCACCCGGGAACACCACGGTGGCGGTGATCTCGACAGCACCGGATTTACAATCGCTCATGCAGCGATTGGTGAATGTGCCGTATTCGGTGTCCGCACGATCGTCAACGATGAAGCCTTCGGCGTTCGGCAGCTCTACATCCAGAAACGTCTCTTTCGACAGGACGAAATCGTCGTCGACCAGATCGTTCGAGTAAAGGATATAGGCCACGATCGCATAGACGTCGTCATCTGACAGCGTGCCGGCTGCGCCAAACGGCATCGAGCGGCGCACATAGTCGAACGTGGTCGACAGGTAGGGCCAGTAGGAACCAACCGTCTTCAGCGGATCTTCATGGTCCAAGGTGTCCGCGCCACCGGCCAGTTTCGGCCAGTTGCCCGCACCTTCGGCGAATTCACCGTGGCACACAGCACACGCTTCCGCGAAGACTTCTTCACCGGTCCAGACGTCGCCCTTACCTGCGGGCAGGTTCGATCCGTCCGGGAACACGTCAATGTTCCACGCCGCGATCTCGGCTTCGGTCGCAGCGCGGCCAAGGCCCAGCTTTTCAGCCATCGCGGGGGCGGCGGTCAAAGCGGCAACAGAAGCTGCCATCAGGAATTTAGGAAACTTCGACATTGTTTGCCTCCCCGTTTGCGTTGACGTGCCACGTCTGGATGCAATTGTTGTGATAGATCGAGTTCAGGCCACGCACTTCACGCAGCTGCGCCTTGGTGGGCTGAACATAGCCAGTGTCGTCCATCGCACGCGATTGAACGAACATCTCGGATCCATCCCAGTTGATGTCCAGATAGAAGCGGGTCAGCGCCATCGGCTTGCCCGGTTCGGCCAGACGCGCCTCTTGCCAGGTCACGCCGCCATCCAGCGACACGTCGACAGCAGTGATTGCACCGCGGCCAGACCAGGCCAGACCGGTGATGACCAGCGGGCCTTTGCCGTGCTTGATCGGCATCTGCGGGCTGGGGCTGGTGACAACAGACTTCGCGTCCATCGCCCAAGTCCACTTGCGGCTTGTGCCGTCTTCAAGCGTGTCCGTGTATTTCGAGGTCTCTTCACGGCTTTCAACCGGCTTATCCATCACCTCAATCCGACGCAGCCATTTGACCCACATGTTGCCTTCCCAACCGGGCACAACCAGACGCACCGGATAGCCATGCTCCATCCGCAGGGCTTCGCCGTTGGCTTTGAACGCGACCATACAGTCGTCCAGAGCCTTCTCCATCGGGATCGAGCGGCCATTCGACGAGGCATCGGCGCCTTCGACGTAAACCCATTTGTCTTTCAGATCGCCAGCGGCGTCCAGACCAGCCTCTTCCAGCAAGGTCCGCAGTGTTACGCCGGTGTATTCCATGTTGTGGATCATGCCGTGGGTGTACTGCGCGCCGTTCAGCTGCGAGCCCGCCCATTCCATGCCGGTATTGGCCGCACATTCCAAGAAGAAGGTCTGTTGCGCACGCGGGAACCGCTCGAGGTCTTCATAGGTGAACACCAGCGGCGTATCGACCAGACCGTTGATCATCAGACGGTAGTCTTCTTTCTTCAACGTGATCGCGCCCGAGTGGTGGCGTTCAAACGCACAGCCCTGCGGGGTGATCGTGCCGTCCAGCGCGTGGATCGGCGTGAAGTTGATCGAGGAAATCGTATCGGCGGTCAGCCATTCCACATTGCGACGGATCACGTCGCCCTCAAATTCGATCGGCATACCGTAGGGCGTGGCGTCGACGCCCTCGCCCAGACCAGATGCCCATTCTTGTACTTCGGTGATCAGCGGATCGCCTTCGGCGCGGGCCGCACCAGCGGCGCCCAGGGCAGCGCCCGTCGCGGCGGCCCCTTTCAGGAAACCGCGACGCGAGGTCCCGGTGCCTTTGGTTTCAGTCGACATATGTCAAACCTCCTATTTGGCTGTTTGGCTAAAAATGTTCCGCCGCCCTGCCCTTCAGGCCCGACGACGGGTGTTCAATGACTTACGCGCCCACCACCTGGACCGAGTTGTTCGGGTCCAGTTTGATGGTGCCTTGTTTCTTGATGTGGCTTTCGACCACATCCCAGATCTGCGGCCCTTCCGTCCCTTCGTTGACCGAGGCCCAGCCCGCGACCACATAGGTCTTCGAAGGGTCGATCTTCTCGCCGGTTTTCAGAAGGGTCATGTCGGTGATGCGTTCACCCTGCGGCTTCGACACGTCGATGCGATAGCCCATGCCACCGATGCGGACCATGTCACCGCCCTGCTGATAATAGGGATCCGGGTTGAACAGGTTGTCGCCCACGTCTTCCAAAATGGTGTGGATGAATTCCCCAGTCATTTCAGTGCGATACGCCTCGCCATACGACATCGAGGTCACGTTCCAGATGTCTTCGCGCGTGATCGCCTGACCCGGCAGGATCGACGGACCCCAGCGGACGCCGGGGGACATGGCGATATCGGCTTCACGCTCGTTGATCAGCGCGTCACAGATCAGGTCATCCCAGCTGCCGTTGAAGTTGCCACGACGATACAGAAGCGTATCGGTGTGCCCGATCACCTCTTCCAGCTCGGCCTTATAAGGCGCGCGTTGGTCGTCAATCAGCTTTGTGACGGTGGCGTCCGGCGTGATGACGTCGGCGAAGATCGGGATCAGCTTGTGGCGGATGCCCATCATCTTGCCGTCGCGCACGTCCAGATCGACGCGGCTGACAAACTTCGAGTTCGAGCCCGACGCGATGATGAAGGTCTGCTCGACCTGTACCGGCTCGGGCAACGCGTCGTGGGTGTGGCCCGACAGGATCACGTCGATGCCTTTGACGCGGCCGGCCATTTTCTTGTCCACGTCGAACCCGTTATGCGACAGGACGACGACAAGCTCGGCGCCTGCGGCGCGCACTTCGTCGACCATCGCCTGCATGTTTTCGTCGCGAATGCCGAACGAGTATTCCGGGAACATCCAGCGCGGGTTTGCGATGGGCATGTAAGGGAAGGCCTGACCGATCACGGCCACCTTCACGCCACCGCGTTCGAAGAACTTGTAAGGCTTGAACAGCTCGGCGGGTTCGTCCCACTCGGCGTCAAAGATGTTCTGGCCGAGAGCGGCGAAAGGCAAGTTACCAACGATCTCTTCAACGCGTTCCGTGCCCAGCGTGAACTCCCAGTGGAAGGTCATCGCATCAGGCTTCAGCGCGTTCATCACGTTGACGACGTCCTGCCCTTCAGTGTGATGACAGGTATACGAGCCGTGCCAGGTGTCACCACCATCCAGCAACAGCGCATCGGGGCGGTCGGCGCGAATGGCGTTCACAACGGTTGCCACGCGGTCCATGCCGCCGACCTTGCCATAGGCCTGCGCCAGCGAGGTAAAGTCGTTATAGGTCAGGGCATACGCATTGGGCGAGCCATCCTCGATCCCATAAGCCTTACGGAAATCCGCGCCGGTCACATGCGGCATCTGGCCGTTGGCCGCGCCGACACCCAGATTGATCTCGGGCTCGCGGAAATAGATCGGTTTCAGCTGGGCGTGGATGTCAGTGATGTGGATCAGGCTGACATTGCCAAACGTATCAAACTTCAGAAGGTCATCTTGGGTCAGCGCCTGCTGGGCGGCCAGCTTGGCCCAGTTGCCAAAGCCCGACGCGCCGTAGAGCGCAGACGCAGCCATCGAGACCTGAAGAAAGTCGCGGCGAGAAATCATGAGCGGTTATCCTTGGTTTTCATCCCCCTGCACGCCTCACTCATGCCGAGGTTTGAATGTGTTCGAGTAAAGAAAACCCCGCCCGGCACACGCCCGGGCGGGGTCTGTGATTTAGTTGCGAACCGATGGGCCTTCGACCGACAGACCGTTGCCGCGCGAGGCGACGTACAGTTCCAGAGCAATGAACTCTTCCGAACCCGGGCTATAGGTGTGAGCACGCGTGTCACGTACACAGCCTTTGAAGCGCGAATGCACCCCATTCAGCTTGGCGTTTTTCAGACGGTAGGTCGGGAAACCGTTGATCTGACCCTGCGACAGGTGGTCGGCACGGATCATGTTGCCATAGTTGTCTTCGTGACAGTTGGCGCAGCTCAGCTCCAGCTGACCAGTGCGGGTATAATAAAGCTCTTTGCCCAGTTCCCACATGGCTTCCGCCGGACCGTCGATGGCCACATTCACCGGCATGCCGCGCGATACCGACGCCAGAAGGGCTTCGATGTTGATCGCGTCGGATGCATCATACTTCCACGGCTCGGCACCCATGGCTTTTTCACGGCAGTTGTTCACGGCCATCTGAAGGGTATGGACCGTTTCGGCCTGATCATTCCACTTCGGATAGACGGCTTTCACGCCTGCCATCTCCTCGGGCTCACCGTGACAATCCGCACAGGATTTGCCTTTCGACCCGTCAACAGTGTTCCAGATCTCGATGCCCGCTTCGACGCCCAGCATGCCGGGGTTGTCGAAGTCGTCCATCTGCATTTCCTGTGTCTGATCCGAGCGGAAACGCCAGCCAGACAGAACCTCGTCCAGCGTATCCGACAGATGCGCGGGTGCGGCGGTTTTGGTGACAATATCGATCTCGCCATTGATGGTGAGTTCAGCGCTTTCATCGGCTGTTGCGGCGGCTGCCCCGAAGATGGTCGAGGCAGCTACAAGTGCTGCGATGCCTTTTTTCATTATGTTCTCCTCCCTGCGCATTCCTCAGCCGATAGCGATCGACTTGGTCGTGTCATAGACAGACCCGTCATCATCGTACCAAGTGAACTTGAAATCACCGGCTTCATCGACCTTGGCGTCAAATTCGACGTAAGGGTTGGTCGAGATTGCGGGCTCCAGCGTCACGTCGATGACCGACTTGCCGTTAAACTCGCAGGTGAAGCGATTGATGATCGAACGCGGGATGAGGTTGCCCTCTTTATCCTTACGCTGACCCGATTCCATCTTGTGGCTGATCAGGGTCTTGATGGTCACAACGTCGCCGGCAGCAGCCGTCTTGGGGACCTTTACGCGGGGTTTTGCACCTTTTGCCATATCTCTGATCTCCTAACTTAGCCGCCGCAGCCGCCGATGGTGACTTTTACGGTCGACGACGCTTTTACGAAGCTGCCATCTGCCATTTTGGCAATCGCAACAACGTCCTGCGTGCCAGCCAGACGAATGCGGGTTGAAGCGGCCTGCGAACCGGCAGCCTCGCCAAAGGTGAACTGGGCGACACCCGGGGTCGGGTTGCCAGCAGCCAGCAGCAGGATCGATACAGCGCCGGGGGCGTCGACCGAAATCGGAACAGTGTTGCCGTTTTCAGCAATTTCCGGCGCGGTCAGGGTGATCCCGCCTTCGCCGGTTTCAGCGCCGCCGGTAAAGGCCGCAACGGCCTCGTCTGCAGCTGCCAGTGCGCGCATCGGCAACATGGCAACGGCAGTCGCGCCGAGCCCAAGTGCCAGAGCATCACGTCGAGTGAATTTCATCTCTAGTCTCCTGTGAGTGTATTTCTTAGCCCCGATCCGCTCAGTCTTTGAGCGTCATCAGATAGGCAACAACATCTTCAATCTGCTGAGCCGTCAGCAGAGGTTCGACGTCACCTTCATGGGCTTTACCAGTGTAGGCTTTGCCAAGGCGAATGAAGCCTTCGGTCTTGTAGAACGATGGCATGACCGATTCATCAAAGGTCATTTTCGCGTCCACAAGGATGCCGCGCAGCTCTGCTTCGCTCCAGCGATCGCCTGCCCCATCCAGCATGGGACCAACTTCGCCGTGGAACGGCACGTCAGCCAAATCTGTGATTTCGTGACAAGCAACGCAGTTGCCTTGCGATTTTGTCGATACGACCGTGGCGCCTGCCGCAGGATCCCCTGCAACGCCGGTCAGCGATTGGGCCACAGCCCCTTCTTCGAATGCGACGGCGGTGGGTGCCACCGTCTCGGCGTTTGCCGCTCCCAGCCCTGCAATAAGCAGGGTGCAAAGCGAGATCGTTGTCCGCTTCATGTTTCCTCCCGTAACCGTTGTCCGGCCAAACTACGCATGTGAAGCAAGTTTCGCAACATCAAATTCCTTTATTTGAATTATTATTATGTTGCGATAGATCCCCCTCAAATTAGCGTGTTATTTCTCAAAATCTCTAAAACTTATCGAAAAGCATACTTAGCCAACGCTTCCCAGCGCAGGAAAGGCTTCCAGAAGCCACTGCCCGATCCGGTTGACCTGCCCCGAGACGATCAGGATCGCAAATAGGATCAGCATGGCACCCATGCCCCTCTCAACCCACGGCAGGTACTTTCGATTGCGCCCAACCCAGGCCAAAAAAGGGCGCGCAAACATGGCCGCTAGAACGAAGGGCATCGTCATCGCCAGACCGTAGACAGCCAGCAAAAGCGTACCGCGCATCAGATCGCCCATCCCGCTTGCAATCATCAGAATCGACGCCAGCGCAGGGCCGACGCAGGGTGTCCAGCCAAATCCAAAAGCCAGTCCCATCAGATAGGCACCAAGAATCGAGCTCGGCTGCGTGGGCCCGTCCAGTCGGGCTTCGCGATACAGAAAGGGGATTCGCATGATGCCCAGAAAATGTAGCCCGAACAGAACCAAAACGGCCGCTCCCAGATAGCTGAGTTCCTGCTGGTACTGCGCAAAAGCCGCCCCCAAAGCCGTGGCCCCGAGCCCTAGAAGCATGAAAATGGATGTGACACCGAACGCAAAGGCGATGGCCGCGATGACAAGCCTGCGCTGAGCACCGGGATTGATCTTGCCCTCGCCTGTAAGTTCGGTCATCGACAGACCAGCCATATAGCACAGGTAGAACGGCACCATCGGCAGGATACAGGGCGAGAAGAACGACAGAAGCCCCGCAAGCGCCGCTCCGGCAAAGGATATATCGAGCATCAGGGCTTCCTTGAAATTAGAACATATTCAATTTATCTATTGCATGAAACGAAGGTCAACCAATTGTCAAGAAGTGGGCTCCGGGATGCGGAAAGTTACTTTAAGTTTGCTCTCTACTGCCCTGATTGGGTTCGGATTTGCCGCGCAGGCTGCCGAGTTGATCATGGTCGAAGAGCCCGGCTGCGCGTGGTGCGCAAAATGGGAAAGCGAACTTGGCGAGATCTATCCGAAAACCTCGGAAGGCAAATATGCGCCGCTTCGCAAAGTGAAATTGCATGACCTGAAACGATCGGATGGCCCCGGCACGCTTGGTGTGATGCCAGCGCGCCCTGTGGTCTTTACGCCCACTTTCCTGCTGGTTGAAGACGGCAAGGAACTTGCCCGCCTTCAGGGCTATCCGGGCGAGGACTTCTTCTGGGGTCTGTTGGAGCAGATGCTTCTGGAGAACACGGATTACGTCACGCCAACGGTCGTTCAAGAAGGAAGCTAAACCGCGCCGAGCGCCTTAGTTTCAACGGTATTGCAGTCAGAACACGTCTTGTTCATCTGACTGTTACAACGATTGCAAATGAACCTGCCTCCTATTAATAGGGGGCCAGTAACAGTAATGGACCACAAGGACCTGTTCACATGGCACTGCCCGTTATCAAGGAAGACATGTCAAACGAAGAGCTGGACAAGATGATGTCCAGCGCGTGCGATGCATCGACCCTTCTCAAGGCGATCAGCCACGAGGGGCGCTTGATGATCCTGTGCCACCTGGTAACAGGCGAAAAATCCGTGACCGAGCTGGAAAAGCTGCTGCACGCCCGTCAGGCCGCCGTGTCGCAACAGCTGGCCCGTTTGCGCCTTGAAGGTCTTGTGACGCCGCGTCGCGAAGGCAAAACGATCTATTATTCGCTGACAGATGATCGTCCGCGGCGTATCTTGGAAGTGATCTACGAGCTGTTCTGCTCGATCGACACACCATCGGCTTCGGAACTTCCTAAAGCGGCTGAGTAACAGCCACCCCTTTCGCAAGCCTGTCCAACGCCAACTGGAATTGTGAGGTTCCATGTACGACTGGATCAGCGACGCATCACTAGCCGCAATCGTTGGATTGATCGGTGGCATCCTTCTGGGACTTGCCGCCCGCTTGGGCCGTTTCTGCACATTGGGCGCCATCGAGGACGCGCTTTATGCGCGCTCGGGCCTGCGCATGCGCATGTGGGGCGTGGCCATCGGTGTCGCGATGATCGGCAGCCACCTTCTGATCGCAACCGGACACCTGCCCGCAGCCGAGGCGACCTATCTGCGGATCGGTTGGAACCCGATGGCCTCGATCATTGGCGGGCTTCTGTTTGGCTATGGCATGGCTTTATCCGGCAACTGCGGCTTCGGCGCCTTGGCCCGTCTGGGGGGCGGAGATCTTCGGTCTTTCGTCATTGTGCTGGTGATGGGGCTATCGGCCTATGTCGCGATCTCGGGACCTCTGTCCGGGCTGCGCGTGTCGATCTTCCCTGAAAACCCGGTGGATGAAACCGCCCTGCCCTCGCTTGCTTTCGCCGTTGAACGCCTGAGCGGCCTGTCGGCAGCCTCGGTTGGGATAGGCGCGGGTCTGGTCTTGTTGCTCGCTATGCTGGCAAATCCCGAGCTACGCCACGCTAAGCTCGAACTTTTCTGGTCCGTTATCGCCGGCATTGCGGTCGTCATTGGCTGGGGCGGCACAGCGTGGATTTTGGAGCACGGGTTTTCGGCCATCCCGGTGGAAAGCCACACCTATTCGGCCCCGTTGGGCGACATGATCATCTATCTGATGACCTCGTCGGGCAACAACCTGAACTTCGGCGTCGGGTCCGTCGTCGGCGTGCTAGCGGGCGCGTTCATCGGCAGTCTGTTCAAGGGCCATTTCCGCTGGGAAGCCTGCGAAGACCCGCGCGAGCTGAAGCGTCAGATTGGTGGCGCGGTGATCATGGGCTTCGGCGCCGTAATCGGCTTTGGCTGTTCGATCGGGCAAGGATTGTCGGCGTTCTCGATCCTGTACTACGGGGCACCTGTGACGTTTCTGGCGATCATCGCAGGCGCTTGGCTTGGCCTGCGCCAGTTGATCCAAGGTTTTGCCGTGGCCGAGTGAGCAATCCCCCCAACAAACGTCGCTTTTCGCCCTTTCCACCCTGTTTCACTCGGGTTAGTGTCCGCGCCGAACCGCAGGGTATCGCTGACCGTCAGCCCCCTGCCCCGATGCGCGAACACAGGACGGATTGCCGATGAGCAGCTTCACCCCCAGCCCGGACCACGCGGGTGAATTCCGTCAGGCCTTGGGGCAGTTTGCGACGGGCGTGACCGTTGTGACCGCCGCGTCTGACACCGGCCCGATTGCGATGACGGTGAACAGCTTCACCTCGGTCTCGTTGGACCCACCCTTGATCCTGTGGTGCCCAGCCCATGTCTCCGAGCGCCACGACGCGTTTGTCGCGGCCTCGCACTTCGCCATTCACGTCTTGAAAGAAGACCAGACCGAGCTTGCGCGTCACTTCGCCATGAACGGTGCGGATTTCTCACCGGTAGACCTGATAAACGGCGCACATGACGTGCCGCTGTTCGAGGACTGCTTGGCCCGATTTGAATGCGCAACCCACACGGTCCACCCCGGCGGCGATCATTCGATCATGATCGGAGACGTTCTGCGCGTCACGCTGGACCCCGGCGCCCCGCTGGCATTCCAAGCAGGGCATTTCGGGCGCTTTACACCGAACGTCTAACGCTTACGGGATCTGGATCTGGGCGCGGTCGAACTTTGCCACGGTCTCGGCCCCATCATCATAGACGATACGGACTTCGACGGTCTCCACCGATTGAAGCGCGAACTGCTGATAGGGCAGAATATCGGTAACCTTCAGCCCGTTGGGCGTCGGTTCATCCTCGTAACAGGGCTCGGCCTCGAACTGCGTTTCCTCGCCACCGTTCACGCTGAAATGAATAGCCTCAAGTCCACAACGCCACGCCAAAAGATGGGTGAAATACAATAGGTCTTGCCCATCGAACTCGCGCACGGCCACCCAATTTGCCTGCGTGGCATTCAAGATCGGGCGCACTTCGGCGGCTGTGGTGAAGTTCTGTGCGGCCACGGGGGCGGCAACCCCGACACAAAGCGCTGTCATCGCAAGAAATTTACGCATCAACTCGTCCCTTAAATATCGCCCGAGACACGCCTGCAAACCCGCCTGCGCTCTTCCAGACTCGTTTCATTCCTGACTATACTGCCCGAAAGAACAGCGCGGGCAAAGCAGTGATGACAAAAACCTCGGAACCGGCAGAGATGCCCACCACGACGGCACCCAATGTTGTCATCGTCGCGCAGGATGGCCGTCTGGCCTATGAGGCGATCCTGTTTGCCGCCAGCCTGCGCCACAGCGACCCGGCTTTTCAGGGGCGCCTGCTGGTCGCCGAACCGCAGCCCGGAGACCTGTGGCCCGACGACCCGCGCCTGAAGCCACATATCCGCGAGACGTTGGAAATGCTGGGGGCCGAGATCGTGCCCTTCGAGAGCAATGAGTTCGGCCATCACTATCCCAATGGCAACAAGATCGAAGCGCTGCTGGCCCTACCCGAAGGCGAGCCGTTCCTGTTCTTTGACACCGACACGGTGATCACCGGCAAACTGTCCGAACTGCCGATCCCCTACACACGCCCCTCGGCCTCGATGAAACGCGAGAATACGTGGCCCACGATTGAACTTTACGGGCCGGGCTATACCCAGACGTGGAAGTCGCTCTATGACAAGTTCGGGCTGGATTTCGAGGCGTCTTTGGACCTGAGCCAGCCGGACGAATATTGGCAGCGCTATATGTATTTCAACGCAGGCTGGTTCTTTGGCCCCTGCCCGCGCGAATTTGGCCGCCGGTTTAAAGACTACGCCGTCGCGATCCACCATGACGGCCCCGAAGAACTGGTCTGCCAGACGCTCTATCCCTGGCTGGATCAAATCGCACTGCCCCTTGTGATCTCAAGCTTTGGTGGCGGGCGTCCGGGACCGGAACTGGACGGTCTGGACGGCGATATCAGTTGTCACTGGCGCATCCTGCCCTTGGCCTATGCCCGAGAAAGCGACCGCGCGATCGAGGTGATCGAAGCCGCCACCGCCCCGAACAAGATCAAAAAGGTTCTGAAAGAATACGACCCGATGAAACGGATGATCTTTCAGGGACGCGGCCAGAAAGTCCGTGCGCTGTTTGACCAAGACAACCTGCCTCGTAAAGAACAGGCCATTCGCAATAAGATCAAACGCGAAGGGTTTTGGATGCGGTGAGGGGGGCAATTGGTTTCTCGTAGCATCAATCCACTACAAATTTCTCTGAAGTTTGCCGCAAGAGCTTGATTACCACTAAAATTACCATAGGTAGATTTTTGACCGACCAATGGTCGCTAAAATTGCTTTCGGAAATTTGGAGAATCAAACCGTGCAAAAGAACAAATGGGCTGCAGGCGATGTAGTCGTAACAGATATGGGAGCATACCAGCATTATTCAGTGGTCAGTGATCGCAGGTGCGCCGCCGGAAAGCTGATGCTTATTTCCGCAACGCAAAGAAATGGCACTGTCCGAGAGGAGCCATATGACATCGTCGCTGGAAAAAGAAACACTTACGTAGTCCAAACGGAAAACAAACGCCCTGTGAGTGAGGTTTTGAAGTTAGCCCGAGAGCAAATCGATAGCTGGAAATATTGCGCATCGTCAAACAATTGTGAGCACTTTAAAAATTACGTGTTGGGACTCGAAGTCACCTCGCGTCAAGTGACAGCAGCCGTCGGTGGTTCGATTATAGGCGCCACGGTAGTTGCCAGTCTCGCAAATGCCCCCAATACACTCAAGTTGTTCTTAGGAGCCTCCTTAGGTGCAGTTATCGCACTGTATACTGCAAAGGCGACAGCGAAGCGCGTTGAAGACGGGCCCGCATAAAACACAGCTAGATTCCATCCTACCCCGCAAACACCCCGTCCATATCCCGAAACCCTTTCACCTCAATCGGATTGCCTGAGGGGTCTCGAAAGAACATCGTCCATTGCTCACCCGGTTCTCCCTCGAACCGCACCGTGGGGGCGATGACCCAGTCGGTGCCCGCGGCCTCGAGCCGGTCCGCCAGCGCACGCCAGTCGTCATAAGCCAGCACCACGCCGAAATGGGGCATGGCGACCATGTGTGCGCCGACTTTTCCGGTGTTCGCGGTGGCAAACGGCGCCCCCAGATGCAGGCTGAGCTGATGCCCAAAGAAGCTGTAATCGACCCATGTGTCGGTCGAGCGTCCCTCGGCACAGCCCAGAACACCGCCGTAAAACGCGCGGGTTTCGTCAAGATCGGTCACGTTGATGGCAAGGTGAAAGGGCGTCAGCATGCGGGCCTCCGGAACAGTGTTTTGCGCAGCTTACGAGTTTTGGGAAATTGGACCAGTCCGAAGATGCAGCGCGACCAGCTTTCTTGATCGGAAAATACTGCGCAAACCAGTCCGCTTGGTCGTTGATGCCCGCGCCGCAATGCCCTAGCCTTCCCGCGACCAAGAATGAGGGAGAGAACCATGTCCGACGAACGCCCACAGGGCTTTGACACGCTGCAAATCCACGCAGGCACCGAACCTGATCCCGCCACCGGCGCCCGTCAGGTGCCGATTTACCAGACCACCGCTTACGTCTTCCAAGACGCAGACCACGCGGCGCGTCTGTTTAACCTGGAAGAGGTAGGCTATATCTATTCGCGCCTGACCAACCCGACCGTTGGCGCGCTGGCCAACCGCATCGTGGCGCTGGAAGGCGGCGCAGGCGGCTTCTGCTGCTCGTCCGGGCATGCCGCGCAGATCATGGCGCTGTTCCCGCTGATGGGCCCGGGCCTGAACATCGTGGCGTCGAACAAGCTCTATGGCGGCACCGTCACCCAGTTTACCCAGACCTTCAAACGCTTCGGCTGGGAAGCCAAGCTGGTGGATTTCGACGATCCGGCCGCTGTCGAAGCCGCCATCGACGACAACACCCGCGCCGTGTTCTGCGAAAGCATCGCGAACCCCGCAGGCGTGCCGACCGACATCCCGGCCATGGCTGCGATTGCAGACAAGGCTGGCGTCCCGCTGATCGTCGACAACACCTCGGCCACGCCCTATCTGGTGCGCCCGATCGAGATGGGTGCAACCATCGTCGTGCACTCGACCACCAAATACCTGACCGGCAACGGCACCGTCACCGGCGGCTGCGTTGTGGATTCGGGCAAGTTCGACTGGATGGCCTCGGACAAATTCCCGTCCTTCAGCCAGCCGGAACCAGCCTATCACGGCCTGACCTTCGGCGCGGCGCTTGGCCCGATGGCCTACACCTTCCACGGCATCGCGATTGGCCTGCGTGATCTGGGCATGACCATGAACCCACAAGGCGCGCACTATACGCTGATGGGGATCGAGACGCTGTCGCTGCGCATGCAGAAGCACGTTGAGAACGCCCAGAAGGTCGCTGAATGGCTGGAGGCTGACGACCGCATCGAAAGCGTCAGCTATGCGGGCCTGCCCTCGTCGCCCTATCACGACCGTGCCAAGGCGATTGCCCCCAAAGGTCCGGGTGCGCTGTTCACCGTGGGCGTCAAAGGCGGCTACGAGGCGTGTGTGAAGCTGGTCAACAACCTGAAACTGTTCAGCCACGTGGCAAACCTTGGCGACACGCGGTCGCTGATCATCCACTCGGCCTCGACCACGCACCGTCAGCTGAGCGAAGAGCAGCAGGTTGCTGCAGGCGCGGCCCCGAATGTGGTCCGCATCTCGATCGGGAGCGAAGATGCAGCCGACATCATCGCCGATCTGGATCAGGCGCTGGCGGCTGCGACGGCGTAAACACCGTCACAGTAGAAACAAGAGAACCCCGCCAAGTTGGCGGGGTTCTTTTTATTTCAGCACTTTAGGGTGGCTTACTCAACCAACTCAAACACCATCGTGACGCTGGAATTGATGCCCATTTCACCAGCGGCTATGGGCATATCTGCCGCAACGCGCTCCATCGCCATCATGACCGGACGCCCGGGCGACGCGCCGCCTTCCTGCATCATCAAAACAGATCCGAGCTTCAGCCCCGCAGCTTCAGCCAACACTGTGGCGCGGCGCATCGCGTCCTTCACGGCCAGCGCGCGGGCACTGTCTTCAGCGCCAACACGGTCCTTCACGTCAAACTGCAACCCGTGGATTTCATTCGCGCCAACCGAGGTCACGGCCGTCATAATTGCCCCAAGCGTCGACAGATCCTGCACCTTCACCGACAGGGTCGAGCTGGCCACGAATCCCACCAGAACCGGTGCGCCGTTGTTCTTGCGGTTGTAGTCATATTGCGGCGACAGGTTCACTTGTGTGCTTTGAATGTCGCGCTCGGCCACACCCGCCTCGGTCAGTTTAGTCAGCATGCGCGCGATAGACATGGCGACCGCATCAAGTGCCTGCCCTGCATCGTCCGACCGCTCGCTCACGCCCAGACTGACCCGCGCCATATCGGGCACGACCTGCGCCACGCCCTGCCCGGTCACGGTCAGTTGCGGGACCGTTGCAATCTCGGCATGGCCCACACCTGCTGCGGCAATGGAAATCGCGATAATGGATAAAAGTTTCCGCATCTTAAGCTCCTTTTTCCAACAGATTGCGCTGTCTTTCGCCACTGGCAAGGGCGCGACCGCACGCCCCCTTTCCATGAGCAAATTCCTGCTGTAGTTTCAATCACGTATTCGGCGGTTGTAAGGCCGCAAAAGGTATGCCTGACTTCAGGTATTTTCGAGGGGACAAGGGCTGCATGAAACCAAGCTTTGCGCTTGATCTTAATCCCGATGGGATCGGTCTTGTCCATCGCGGCAAGGACGGCTGGCAGCTTGTGGGCAAGGTTGCCCTGGACGATCCCGACCTCAGCGCGGCTTTAACGGCGATGCGCGACACCGCCACGACACTTAGCTCGGGTGTGTTCGCCACCAAGCTGATCGTGCCCGGAACGCAGATCCTCTTCACCTCGATGACCGCCCCCGGCCCCGATGACATCACGCGCGAGGCGCGCATTCGCGAAGGGCTGGACGGGTTGACCCCATATCCGGTCGAGGATCTGGTTTTTGACTGGCAACTTGACGACAGCGAAGAGGCGATGGTCCATGTGGCCGTTGTCGCTCGCGACACGCTGGACGAGGCTTTGAACTTTGCGCAAGACCACGCGATGAACCCGCTGGGGTTCGTAGCACGTCCCAAAGGTGCGTTCTCGGGCGAGGTGTATTTCGGGTCTTTGGAGGGCAGCACAACGGTTCTGGACCGTGACGCGTACCCAGTTCCCAAGCTTCTGGATACCGAGCCGGTCATGATCGAGGCTGTCGAAGAAGAAGCGCCTTTAACGCAGGACGATCCGACACCGCCGCCAGCCGCTGAACAAGCCGAACAGGAACCACCTGTCGCCCCAACGACCAGCGACATTCCCGAGCTTGCCCCCTTCCCGCCGACACCAGAGGAGCCGGCAGGAGACGTGAAAGACGCGCCGACGCCACGCCCTGCCAAAAAGAAGAAAAAATCCAAGCCCAAACGCGATGCGGTGGACAAACCCGTCGCCGATCCGGTCGTCCCCAAAGCGCCAGCGCCTGAACCGGAAGAGCCCGAGGCGCCCGTTATCGGCTTTTCCTCCACCCGGACCGCCGACGCCGAGGCTGAGGTCGCCCCGGAAGCGCCGGCTGAAGCGCCTCCTGAGACTGATCCACTTCCGGCTGAGCCGCGGTTATCCCTTAGCCTAACAGCCTCCGAGCCCGCCTCCGAGACCAACAAGCCCGCCATTCCGCCCGCCCCGCCATCAACGGTCCACGTACCTGTGACCGCGCCTGTTGCGTTCGAGACGGACCCGAAACCGTCCAAAACGGAAAAGGCGAAACCCGCGCCCGAGCTTTCCAGCGCTCCGGTAGGCCAAGCGGCCAGTACAATTCCGCCCGCGCCCTCCGGCCACAGCGCTACGGCAGAGCTCGATCAGAAACCTGGTCGCGCGGCGGCCTTGTCCCAATTGGGGGGGCAGTTGTTGCGCAAGGGGCGCAGCAAGCCGGTGCCCCCTGCTGAGCCGCAGGTCACCGCCGTCGCGCCGCCTCCGCTTGCCGAAGGCAACACCCCATCCGCGGACGAAGCCGGCACTTGGTCGCAAGAGGCCGAGGCGCTCACCGTATTTGGCGCGCGCAAGACGCAGCAGGTTGGCGGCAAGCCGCGCTTCTTGGCGCTGTACCTTATTCTCGGCCTGTTGGCGTTCTTAGGAATTTTGGTTCTCTGGTCCATGCTGTTTCTGTCAGACACAGATACATCGCGCGACTCTAGCCAGATCGACCAGTTTGAAGCAGCCATCGCATCCAACCAGTCTGAGGCTGACGAAGACGAGGTATTCGGCGCAGAGAGCACGCTAATCGATCCTTCGCTTGTCGAGGGGGACGAGGCGCTGGACAACCAACTACCCGAGCCTCTGACCGAAGAAGCCGCGCAGGCGCGTTATGCAGCCACCGGGATTTGGCAGCGCGCGCCCGAACCGCTGAGCGACGCGACGACGGGCCGGATTGATGATCTCTATGTGGCCTCGATCGACCCGCAAACGGTGGGTCATGATGCGGTCGCCCTGACCCCGTTTCGGGCAGATCAGATGGGGGGGCCGCTTCCGAATACTACCGCGCCGCCGCCGCTTGGAACCGTGTTCAATCTGGATGAACGCGGCTTTGTCGAAGCCACACCCGAGGGCGCGCTGACCCCGGAAGGTGCGGTGGTCATCGCAGGCCGCCCGGATGTGATCCCTGCCCCAGCCCCACGGCCCGAGCAAAGCCAGACAGCCTTGGACGAGACTGCGACGGACGACGCGACAGACGCGCCAACCGAAGCGGTCGACGCTGCACCAACGATCCGCCCCCGCGCCCGCCCCGATGGGATTACCGAAGGGAACGAGCGCCTGCTGCTCGGGGGCCGTACGCGCACCGAGCTGGCGCAATTGCGCCCGCGCGGTCGCCCAGACGCGATCATAGCGGCGGCGCAGGAACAGGCACAAGCGCAGGCGGATGCCATTGCCGCGGCTCTGTCGGGCGAAAACGCTGCCGCGGCTGGCATCGCACCGACCGCTCTGGCCGTGTCCCGTTCGACGGCCCCCAAAGCGCGCCCCTCGAACTTTTCGCGCATCGTGGCGCAGGCCCGCCCGAATGGAAACGCATCGGATGGCAGCGTCGCTGTCGCAGCGGCGCCGCAAACCACGGGTCCTGCAATTCCCACACGGGCCTCGGTGGCTAAACAAGCGACGATCAAGAATGCCATCAACCTGCGGAAGGTCAGCCTGATCGGGATTTACGGCCCGGCCTCGTCCCGCCGTGCGTTGGTGCGTATGCCTTCGGGGCGTTATGTGAAGGTTGGCGTGGGCAGCCGATTGGACGGCGGCAAGGTCGTCTCGATCTCGACCACCAAGCTGATCTATCAAAAGGGCGGCCGGACAGTGACGCTGAACATCCTGCCCTTCGGGTGATGTGATCAGACAAAAAAGGGCCGAAACGCTGTCACGCTTCGGCCCGTTTTTATTCAAAGTCAGAGGCGATTAGCCGTCCGACACGCCTGCTTCAGCGAAGGTCGCCATGCCCGAATGGCACGCGATGGCGGCTTTCAGGATGTTGATCGCGACGCCTGCACCGGACCCCTCGCCCAGACGCATCCCCAGCGACAGAAGCGGCGCTTTGCCGATGCGCTCCAAGGCGTTGGCATGGGCCAGCTCGGCCGAGACATGGCCCGCAACCGCGTGGTCAAGCACACCCGGCACAGCCTCAAGCAGACAGGCAGCCGCCGCGGTCGAGATGAAGCCATCGATGATCACCGGCACGCCCAACACACGCGCACGCGCCATGGCACCAGCCATTGCCGCCACCTCGCGTCCACCCAAACAACGCAGTGCCTCCAGCCCGTTTCCAGCGGCCGAGGCGTTGGCCGCCAGCCCCTCGCGGATCACGCGGGCCTTCAACGCCAGACCGTCATCATCCACGCCTGTGCCACGTCCAACCCAGTCTTCGGCCTCGCCGCCATAGAGCGCCAGGAACAGCGCGGCAGCAGAGGTCGTGTTACCGATCCCCATCTCGCCGGTCACCAGAAGGTCGGCACTATCGCTGACCGCATTCCAACCGACCAGAAGGGCTGCGACGACCTCGTCCTCGCTCATCGCGGGGCCTTGCGTGAAATCGCCGGTCGGGCGGTCCAGCTCCAGCGCATGGACGTCCATCTGCGCGCCAGCGGCTTTGGACAGTTGGTTGATCGCCGCCCCGCCATGCTGGAAGTTCAGAACCATCTGCTCGGTCACTTCCGCCGGGAAAGCCGACACGCCCTGTGCAGTCACGCCGTGATTGCCCGCAAAGACTACAACCTGAGGCGCGTTCAGCTCAGGGCGACCATTGCCCTGCCAACCCGCCACCCAGATCGCCAGCTCTTCCAACCGGCCCAACGCTCCCGGCGGTTTGGTCAGCTGGCCGTTCCGCTCTTCCGCCGCTTGGATCGCCGCCGTATCCGGCCCGTTCGCCGCCTCAAGCAGCGCCTTGAACTCGGCCAGGGTCGAGAATGGCTGTTGCGACATGGCGAGACTCCTTGATTGATTCATTTCCTCACCCTCTTTACCGATGGGATTGAACTGCAACCAGACTGCAAAAGACCAAATATGACGAAACACGACAGATCGACGGCGATCCTGCATCCTGCGGATATCCCAGCGGCGATTGGGCTTTTGACCCGTCTACCGATACGAGTGGACACGACGCTGGCAACCCAGCGGGCGGCGCGATCGGCCTGGGCGTGGCCATTGGCGGGGATTGTCCCTGCCCTGATCGGCTGGGGTTTGGGTGTTGGTGCCGTTACTGTCGGCCTTCCACCGCTCTTCGCAGCCTGTCTGGCGCTTCTGGGGCAAATCATGGTCACCGGCGCCCTGCACGAGGATGGTCTGGCCGATGTCGCCGACGGTTTCTGGGGCGGGTACGCGCGCGACCGGCGGCTCGAGATCATGAAGGACAGCCGGATTGGCGCCTATGGGGTGATCGCACTGGTGCTGTCCTTGGGGCTGCGTGCGACGGCCCTTGCTGCTGTGCTGACCGCCCCCGGCGCGCTGACCGCGTTGGTGGTCATCGGCGTCTGCAGTCGCCTTCCTATGGTGCTTCTGATGGCTGCCCTTCCCAACGCGCGCGGCGCGGGGCTGGCCAGCCAAGTGGGACGTCCGCCCGCGCGCACCGCTTGGATCGCGTGTGGTGTGACAGCGCTCGTGGTGCTGACCCTGATGCCACATGCGCTGTTCCCGGTGTTGGCCTATGTCGGCCTTGGCGCCTTTGCCTTGGCTGCTTTGGCGAACACCAAGATCGGCGGGCAAACCGGCGACGTGTTGGGCGCATCACAACAAGTCAGCGAGATCATCGGACTGGCGGTTATGGTCAGCCTGATCGCATAGAAAAAGCCGCCTACCTTGGGGCAGACGGCTTTCTTCAAGACTTATGAAAGACTTACGCAGCAGCAGCGCGCGACATCAGAACGTCCGAGACCTTTTTCTGTGCGGCCAGCTCGTCACCACCACCCACGGCAGCGACTTCGCGGGTCAGGCGCTCAAGTGCTGCTTCATACAGCTGACGCTCGGAATAGCTCTGCTCGCGCTGATCATCCGTGCGGTGCAGGTCGCGCACAACCTCGGCGATGGCGATCAGGTCGCCCGAGTTGATCTTCTGTTCATATTCCTGTGCACGGCGCGACCACATGGCGCGTTTCACACGGGCCTTGCCTTTCAGGGTGGTCATCGCCTTGGAAATCTCGTCCGGGCTGGACAACCCGCGCATGCCAACTTCGGTGGCTTTGTTGGTGGGCACCCGCAGCGTCATCTTGTCTTTCTCAAACGAGATAACGAACAGTTCAAGCTCGATCCCGGCAATTTCCTGCTCTTCGATCGACACGATCTGTCCAACGCCGTGGGCGGGATAGACTACGTATTCGTTCGGGCGGAAATCCAGTTTCTTCTTGCTCATGTATGCGATCCTTCGCGTTGTTGTTACAGTCGGGTGTCATGGTTGGCGGGGTCAGACAAAAATGGGTGGCGGCGCCGTTAGCCCGCCATCAAAATGTCACGACTCACCGAAATAAAACGCCCTGCCTCAGGTACAGGGCGTCATGATCGACCCAAGATTTGGAATAAGTATACCATAAAAATCAGGTATAGAAAAGCGCTGCAATGCAGAAGCCTGACCGATCGGTCAAACTCTGCCCGCAGGTGCAGATGTTGCCCGCCTTACGGCAGACAGACCTTACTGCTCAGCTGGTGCTTCCGAGAAATATTTCTCGAGCTTACCCTCTTCGCCATCACGCTCTTCAGCTTCCGGCAGCGGATCTTTGCGCTCGATGATGACCGGCCACAGTTCCGAGTACTTACGGTTGAACTCGACCCATTTTTCCGTCCCCGGCTCGGTATCGGCGCGGATGGCGTCGGCCGGGCATTCCGGTTCACACACACCACAGTCGATGCATTCGTCCGGGTGGATGACCAGCATGTTCTCACCTTCATAGAAACAGTCTACGGGGCAAACTTCCACGCAATCGGTGTATTTGCAGGCGATGCAGTTGTCTTGGACGACATAGGTCATTGTGGCACCTTCAATTTGGTCTCGGCTTCACTTAGGACAGCGCGCCGGATCAATCAAGCATAGTCCTGCGGGTTTGATCCAAGATGCGACGATCTTTCTTAGTCGGACGCCCCTTCCCAACCATTTTTAGCGCAGATGCTTGTGATTGCGGAACATTGTCCGTCTGCTTGGCGGGCGGATCAAGGTCTTCGTACAGCGCTTGGGCTTCCGGTGCCGGGCCACGGCGCGTTGACAGGGCCAGAATACGGATCAGGCGCACCTGTTTAGCCTGCGGAAAGGTCAGAACATCGCCCGCTGTGATTCCATGAGAGGCTTTCGCGATTTTATCGCTATTAACCCGGACATGTCCGGCCGAGACCAATTTACTGGCCAGTCCGCGGGTCTTGAAAAAACGCGCATGCCACAACCACTTGTCCACACGCATTTTCGATCCGGTTGGGGCGGGCGGTGTTCCGCCCTTCCCCTGTGCATCCGCCATCGCGGCTTAACCCTTGTCTTTCAGACCCATCAGGGCCGCTGCGAACGGGTTGTCCGGATCGATGGCTTTTTCCTTCTTAGGGCCGGACTGATAGCTTTTCGGCTTCATGTCGCGCGGGCCTTTGTTCGGACCCTTGCCGCGCTTGGGCTTGCCGCCTGAGCGATCGCCACGCGTTTTGCCGCCTGGTTTGCCCTGCCCGCGTTCGCCACGCGGTTTACCACCACCGCCTTGACGGGCGCGACCAAAGCCGCCCCAAGTGAAGGTGAAGTAGGCTTCCATTTCGGGACCGGTGTCTTCTGCGGGTGCATCTGTCGCTTCAGCCGCAACGTCAGCGGGTGCCTCTTCAGTGGCAGGAGCCTCCGCGGGTGCTTCGGCAGATGCGTCCGCTGTTTCAACCACCGCTTTGACCTTCTCGCGCTCGCCCTTCTCGGCCTTATAGCCCAGACCCTGCATCAGATCGGCGAACTGCTCCAGCGTCATGCCGGTGATCGACAGCATATCGGCCTTGGCTTCAAAGCCACCACGGCTGTCTTCCACGCGGAGTTGGTCGGCCAGACGCTCCAACATGTCGATTCGGATCGCACGGGCGCCTGCTGGGCGATAGCCCGACAGCAGATAGGCCGAGTGGTCCACGCCTTCGACCACGGGGATCGTCACCAGACCGGGGGGTGGGCTTTCGGGAAACTCAGCCAGACCCTTCCACAAGCTGTCCAGCACCAGGCGCAGACGCGTTGGCGCGGGCTTCAACAGAAGCGGCATGAAGATGGTGAACTGACCAAAGCGCACACCGTGCTTGCGCAGCGCGCCACGGGCGTCCTGATCCAGATCCTTCACTTCGCCAGCGACCTGATCGCGCGGGATGATGCCCAGATTTTCGATCATACGGAAACCAAAGCCACGGGCCATGCCGGTCAGAGTTTCGTCTTTCTCAATTGCACTCAGCGGTTCGAACAGCGCCTGAACCTTGCGGTCGATGAAGTGCTGCAAGCGGCGGGTGACTTTCTCGGCCACATCCGCGCCCGCTTCATCATCGACGAAAGCCTGCACGCGCGGCTTGGCCACGTCGTCGCCCTTGACCAGCTTACCCACGGCAAGCTCGCCCCACATCAGGCCACCTTGTTCGGTGAAGTCCATCTCGGTATCGGGCGCGTTATAGAAACGGTCGGCCCGCAGGTGAAATTCCGGCGCCAAGGCCTTCAGGCTGGCAGCCCGCAGGGTTTTGGCTTCTTCCGGTGTCTGGGCGGCGTCCTGGCTGAACCGGAACCCCTCCAATCGGCCAACGAATTGGCCTTCTACCGTCACTTCACCTTTATCGTTCACGTCAGCCACAAGGCTCTCCTTCTGCTTCAACCGGCGCAGCAAAACGCTGGTGCGCCGATCAACAAATCTTTGGGTCAGACGCTCGTGTAACGCATCCGACAGGCGATCTTCTACAGCACGAGTCTCGCCACGCCAATGGGTAACATCGTCCAACCAGTCGCGGCGTTGCGCCACATAGGTCCATGTGCGGATATAGGCCAAGCGTTTCGACAGCACGTCAATATCCCCATCCGTGCGGTCAATGCGCTTGACCTGCCGTGCAAACCAGTCGCGTTTGACCCGGCCATGTTGGTGGATATCGTTGAAAAGCTGGGTGATCAGGCCCGCATGTTCACCGTGGCTGATGCCCCGGAAATCGGGAAGCTGGCAGAGTTCCCACAAGAGCGACACAGACCGCCCGTCACTGGCGCGCGCCGTGACCTCGGCATCCTTGGCCAGAAGTTTCAGCGCCATAACGTCATCCGCATCCCGTCCACGGGTGAGCCAGTCATTGCCGGTCGGTGCTTCCAGCGAGCGGATCAGAGCGGATACCGAGCCAAAGGACAGATCGCGGTTGCGCCAGAATATCTTCTTGTCGGGTGCGAATTGGTGCGAACAGATCGCATCCGCAACCTCTTCCGACAGAAGCGGCGCTTCGCCCGTCACCCCGAACGAGCCATGGTTCATATGCCGCCCTGCCCGGCCCGCAATCTGCGCCAGTTCGCTGGGCAGCAGTGGTCGCATCCGGTGGCCGTCGAACTTGGTCAGCGCCGAGAACGCCACGTGGTCGATATCCAGGTTCAGACCCATGCCGATGGCGTCCGTGGCCACCAGATAGTCGACGTCTCCGTTCTGGTACATCTCAACCTGCGCATTCCGCGTACGTGGGCTAAGCGCGCCCATCACCACTGCGACCCCGCCCTTCTGGCGGCGCATCAGTTCTGCAATGGCATAGAGGTTATCGACCGAGAAGCCCACAATGGCAGAGCGCCCCGGCATCCGGCTCAGCTTTTTCGATCCGGCGTGGATCAGCTCCGAGAATCGCTCGCGCCGCAGGAACTGCACGTCGGGGATCAGCCCCGCAATCACAGGCCGCATGGTGTCCGAGCCCATGAACAGGGTTTCCTGCGTGCCGCGCATATGCAGCAGGCGGTCAGTAAAGACGTGGCCCCGCTCGGCATCCGTGCAGAGCTGGATTTCATCAATGGCAACAAAGTCGGCGCCCAGACCCAGCGGCATCGCCTCGACTGTTGCGACCCAATATTGAGCGCGGTCGGGGACGATGCGCTCTTCTCCGGTAACAAGTGCCACCGCATTGGGGCCGCGCAGGCTGACTAGCTTGTCATAGACCTCGCGCGCCAGAAGGCGCAATGGCAAGCCAATCACGCCGGTGCGATACCCCAGCATGCGTTCAAGCGCATAATGCGTTTTGCCGGTATTGGTCGGCCCCAGAACGGCAGTGATCCGTGGGCCACTTCGCGCGCAGTCGGAAACCATGCTCTGCCCTTTCAAAGCGCCGCCCGGCGCGGGCGGTCAAATATCCTTTGCCCGTTTTTGTTCCAAACGGGCTACGGCGCCTTTTATGTCGTCACTGTGCGGATGTATAGCAAGGGCGTGGCGATAAGCTTCGAGCGCGCGGGCGTCATTTCCAAACTCTTCCAGGATTAAGCCCAACCCGGTCAGCGCCCCGAAATGGCGCGGCTCCAGCGACAGGGTTTGCGCGATGTCATTCAGGGACAGGCCAAGCTCTCCGTACAGGTAAAAGGCCGTCGCGCGGGCGTTCCAGCCTTCGGCAAACTCGGGCGCATGGTCTGTCAGCGCGCTCAGATGGGCGATGGCACCGTCGAGGTCTCCTGCTTGAATCGCGCTTTGTCCACGCTGCAACAGCAGATCCATCGAGTCAGACCCCGAGCGCGACCACAGCTCCCAAATCTCGTTTTCCAGCGCTTGCCAATTGCTGTCATCGGCGGTTTGAAGCTGTGAAAACAGGGTATCCAGCTGTTCTTCGCGATCTTGCGCAACCGCTGCACTCGGCGGGACGATCCCGACGAATAGCGTGAGAAGCAAGATCAGCGAAAACATGCGCATAGGGAATGGTAGCGTGCAAAACCCACTGAGAACAGGCACATTCGCGTGTGTATTGCGAGCATCATTGGTGGAAACTGCACGTTCCCTTGCGTCGACTGCACGAAAACAGGTTTACGTGCGCGGAAACTTTGAACTAGCATGCTCGGGACACCCATGCCCTAAGGGCCAATTTTGGAGGACAAGAATTGAGCGACGTAATCAACACGGCCGTGGCCGCACTGAGCGATAAAGTCGGCGGCGGATTTGACGGCGGCACTGCCAAGTTTGTGATTAATGGCGAAGGTGGTATCATCATCGACGCCGACGGCGTACGCGCAGGCGACGATGACGCTGACGTGACCCTGACCGCCGATGCCGACGTGTTTCAGGACATGCTGTCGGGCGATCTGAACCCGACCACCGCCTTCATGACCGGTAAACTGGCTGTGGACGGCAACATGGGTCTTGCCATGCAGCTTGGCGCTGTTCTGGCCTAAACCTCTGAAATTCGGCAAGGATCTGCGGAATGAGCACCTCTGACGCCCCTTTGTTTGACGACATTGCACAAGGACCCGCCGAAGGGCGGGCCTTTTGGCGTGAGACGTCAGATGGTGTGCGGATCCGGCTCGGGCTGTGGCCTGCCGCACCGACTGCTAGCCCGGTCGGGACAGTGCTGCTGTTCCCCGGCCGCACCGAATATATCGAGAAATATGGCCTGATTGCCGCCGAACTGGCGGAGCGTGGTTTCGCCACGCTCAGCGTCGATTGGCGCGGGCAAGGCCTGTCGGATCGCGCAGATCAGGACCGCCTGCTGGGCCATGTCGGGCATTTCTCGGAATACCAGCTGGATGTCGCCGCGATGATGGCGCTGGCCGAAGACCTCGACCTGCCCCGCCCCTTCGTTCTTGTCGGGCATTCTATGGGCGGCTGCATCGGATTGCGGTCGCTGCACGAGGGGTTGGACGTCAAGGGTGCCTGTTTCAGCGCGCCTATGTGGGGTATCACCATTGCCTCGGCCCTGCGTCCCATTGCCTGGGGCGTGTCCTGGGCTCTGCACCAGACCCCGTGGAAGCTGATGCTGACCCCCGGCACCGCGCGTAAGACCTATGTCGATATTCAGCCGTTTGAAGACAACATGCTGACCACCGATCCCGAGATGTACGCGCTGATGCAACTGCAAGCCAGCGCGCGTCCCGAACTGACCTTGGGTGGCCCGACTGCAGGTTGGCTCTATGCCGCCCTGCGCGAAACCACCGAGCTGATGAAGCTGCCCGCACCCAGCATGCAAACCGTGACCTTCCTTGGCACGCAAGAGCGCATCGTGGAAGCGGACCCGATCCAAGACTTGATGGGGCGGTGGCGTAACGGTCGGCTGGATCTGATGCACGGCTGCGAGCACGAAGTGCTGATGGAAGCCGAGCCAATCCGGGCGCAAGTCTACGACGCAATTCACCTGCTGGCGCATGCCAATGGGAACGCGAGCGCTGCCTAATTAGCGATTGTTTTTCAAAGGGTTATTAGGCGCTATTCACCTAACATCTCAATCAGAGCGCGCGTAGATCCATCCAGTGCATCCGCCGACGCGTCTCCGCTCAGAACCGGCGCCAAGGCAACGGCCAGTTCCTTGCCCAGTTCCACGCCCCACTGATCGAACGAGTTGATGCCAAGCAGCACCCCTTCCACGAACACACGGTGTTCATAAAGCGCGATAATGGCACCCAGAACCTCCGGCGTCAGCTTGGAATAGAGCAACGTGGTCGAGGGGCGGTTTCCGGGGAAGACACGGTGGGCGGCCTGACGCTCCAGCTCGTCCCCGTCAAAGCCTTTTGCCTGCATCAACGCACGCGCCTCGGACAGGCTGCGGCCTGTCATCAAGGCCTGCGACTGCGCAAGACAGTTGGCCACCAGCAGCTGATGCTGGTGCGCCAGATCAGGTTCATGCCCTTCTGCCCCCACCATGAATTCGCAGGGGATGATGTCGGTACCCTGATGGATCAGCTGATAGAAGGCGTGCTGGCCATTGGTGCCCGGCTCGCCCCAGACCACGGGGCCAGACGGCAGGTCCAGCGCCGTCCCGTCCAACGCCACGCGCTTGCCGTTGCTCTCCATCTCAAGCTGTTGAAGATAGGCGGGCAGACGCGCCAGACGTTGCTCGTACGGCAGCACGGCGCGGGTTGCATAGCCGCAGACCTGACGGTGCCAGAACCCGACCAAGGCCAGCATCAGCGGCATGTTCGCGCGACCTTCGGCGGTCTGAAAGTGCTGATCCATCGCGCGCGCGCCGGACAGCATCTGATCGAACCTGTCAGCCCCAATGGCGATCATCAAGGACAGCCCAATCGGCCCCCACATGGAGTAGCGCCCGCCAACCCAGTCCTCGAACCCAAAGACACGTTCATCAGCGATGCCCCACTCGGCCGTTTTCTCGAGATTCGAGGACAGCGCGGCGAAATGTAAACCAACCGCATCCGCAGGGACATCCCGCAGAAGCCAGTCGCGCGCTGTGGCGGCGTTGGTCATGGTCTCGATGGTGGTGAACGTCTTCGAGGCCACCATGATCAGCGTTTCCGCTGGGTTCAGCCCGCGCAAGACATCTGAAATCTGCGCCCCATCTACGTTCGAGACGAAATGCACGCGCGGCCCGTCGTGGTAGGGTGAAAGCGCTTGCGTCGCCATCGCCGGACCAAGGTCTGAGCCGCCAATGCCGATATTCACCACATCCCGGAACCGCCCCCCGCCCGGCGCACGGATCTGGCCCGCGCGCAGGCGCGTGGCGAAATCCCGCATCCGTGCAAGCGTGTCGCGGACACCCGGCATGACGTCCTCGCCATCCACGAAGACCTTAGCCTCGGGGCCCGCGCGCAGGGCTGTATGCAGCACCGCGCGACCTTCGGTGTCGTTAATCTTGGCACCACCGAACATCTGATCGCGCCGCGCCGCCACCCCAGCGTCATCCGCAAGGGACAACAGCAACTCAACCGCCTGATCATCCAGCCCCGTTTTCGACCAATCGAAATACAGGCCCGCAGCCTCGGAGCTATATTTGGTCGCCCTGTCAGGGTCGGCGTCGAACAGGTCGGTCAGACGCGTGTTAGCTAAGGTTTTGTTATGCGCAATCAGCTTATCAATGGTCATAATATTCCCCGGTGCAGGCCTTCGCCCGCGTTTATTCTGCCCAGTGCACCGTCATATCGGACATCACGGCCTTCACCGGTGCAAGGCGGGCGTGTTTTTCGGCCATCGCCTTGTTCAGCGCATCACGCTTCGCCGTGCCTAGGATCAACAGATGTTTGGACATTGCCCCGTTCAAAATCGGCGCGGTCAACGTCACACGTGGTTCATCCGCGCCGGGCGCACGCATCGGCAGCAAGGGCGGCGCGTGACGAGACAACGCCTCGTCCAAGTGATCAGCGCCGGGAAACAGGCTGGCCGTGTGCATGTCTTCGCCCATCCCCAACAGCACGACCGAGATCGGCGTGAGCGCTTCGACCCCGCGCGACAGATCGGGCAAGGCGTCTTCCGGGCGCGAATTGTCGGCATAGAGCGGCACCAGATTGGCTTTGGCAGCGTGCCCTACCAGCAGGCGCGATCGCAGAAGTGCTGTGTTCGAGCGCGGGCTGCTTTCCGGCACCCAGCGTTCGTCCGTCAGCAACACATCGACGCGCGCCCAATCCAGATCCACCGCGCTGAGTGCGTCGAATACCGGCCCGGGCGTCGTGCCACCCGGCACTGCAAGCGATGCACGCTCTTCATGGTCCAGCATTTGGGTCAGTTCAGACGCCAGCACATCGGCCAAGTCCAGCATCATCATGTCGCGATCTGCATACTCGATCAGGTTCATTCGCGAATCTCCCTCCAGCGACGGCCATCTTTATGAAGCAGCATAAGCGCCTCTTCCGGCCCGGTCGAGAACGGGTCATAGCTGATCGGTTTGTCGCGGCGACGTTCCCAATCTTCGATGATCGGATCGGTCCAAGCCCATGCGGCCTCGACCTCGTCCCCGCGCATGAACAGCGTCTGGTTGCCGCGGATCACGTCCATGATCAGACGTTCATAAGCATCTGGAGAATCGGCGATTTCTTCCCCCAATGCCTCGGCAAAGGTCATGTCCAAAGGCACGTCGATCAAGCGCATGCCCCCCGGCCCGGGTTCCTTGATTGTGACCTTCAAGTCCATGCCTTCATTGGGTTGTAGACGAATGGACAGCTCGTTCGCGGACTGGCCCGTGTCTGCCTCGAAAATCGAGTGCGGCGGTTCTTTGAACCGCACCACAATTTCGGACATCCGCGCCTTCAGGCGTTTGCCTGTGCGCAGGTAAAACGGCGTCCCGTTCCAGCGCCAGTTCGAGATGTGCAGCTTCATCGCAATGAAGCTTTCCGTGTCACTGGCGTCGGCTTCCGCATCCGTCAGATAGGACGCGACCTCGTCATCTGCCGCGTACTGACCGCGCACCATGTCTTCCGGCGCGACAGGATCCAAAGCGCGGATGATCTTCAACTTCTCATCCCGCACCGCATCCGAATCGAATTTCGAGGGCGGCTCCATCGCGGTCAGACACAGAAGCTGCATCAGGTGGTTCTGCACCATGTCGCGCATCGCGCCCGATTTGTCAAAATACCCGCCCCGCCCTTCGACGCCGACGGTCTCGGCCACGGTGATCTGGATGTGGTCCACGTATTGCGCGTTCCAAAGCGGCTCGAACAGCATGTTGCCAAAGCGCAGTGCCATCAGGTTCTGCACCGTCTCTTTTCCAAGATAATGGTCGATGCGGTAGATCTGGCTTTCGTCGAAATGTTCGGCCAGCGTGGCGTTCAGCGCGCGGGCAGATTCGATGTCATGCCCAAAGGGCTTCTCGACCACGATCCGCGCCTCAGGCCCTGCGATCCCCTTCGTGTGAAGGCGTTCCGCAAGGGGACCAAACAAACGGGGCCCGACCGAGAAATAGAAGGCCTGTACCCGGTCCAACTTGCTTTTGGCTTTCAGCTCTGCCCAGCCGTCATCGCCCGTGGCGTCCACTTGCACATAGAATAGCGTCTCGCGAAACGCCGCCAGCGTGTCGGGGTCACATTTGCGCTTGGATACAAAGCTACGCACGGCCTCTTCCACGAAATCGCGAAAGCCGTCGTCGTCCATGTCACTACGCGCAGCACCGATGATGCGCGCGCCCTTAGGCATCTGACCATCACGGAAGCGCCGGTACAGACCGGGCAGGATTTTGCGACGCGACAGATCACCCGTCCCACCAAAAATGACCAGATCAAAAGGATCGACCGGAATAACACGCGAGACCATCAGGAACTCCAGTTATGTTAGCGCTAACTATTTCACTCACGGCCTTCTAACCGCTTCGTTCGCATAAGTCTAGCATCCTTATGGCGCGTCACAAGCAAAGTCGGTCAGGATGGCGGATCAGCCCACCATCACACATAGAAGCTCGAACATGATCGATGCGCCCAAGTAAGCAGTCGCTCCGCTGGGATCGAACGGTGGCGAGACTTCAACCAGATCAGCGCCGATAATGTTCAACCCCTGCAAGGCGCGCACGACCTGAAGCGCTTGATAGGAGTTCGGCCCACCGACCTCGGGCGTGCCGGTACCGGGCGCGAAGGCGGGATCAACGAAATCAATGTCATAGCTGACATAGGTGGCACCCTGCCCGACGATCTCGCGGGCCTCGGTCATCACGTCATCCACCCCGCGGGTGTGGAACTCTTCGATGGGAATCACGCGGATGCCGACGCTGTCGGCAAAGTCGCGGTCTTCATTGTCATAGGCGGTGCCACGAATGCCAATCATCACCACGCGCTTGGGGTCCAGAAGCCCCTCTTCCACGGCGCGGCGGAAGGGCGTGCCGTGGGTGTACATGGTGCCGTCGAAATACGAGTGGAACAGGTCCGTGTGGCTGTCGAAATGCACCATCCCAACCGCCCCGTCCTTGGCCAGTGCACGCAGAATCGGCAGGGTACACAGGTGATCGCCCCCTCCGGTCAGCGGACGGATGCCAGCGGCGTGGACGCGGGCATAGAACGCCTCCATCCGCTTCAGGCTGTCCATGACGTCCGCGGGATTCGGGGCTACGTCGCCCAGATCCGCGCAGTTCATTACCTCGAACGGGCGCACGCCGGTCGCACCGTTCTGCGCCCGGATCATGGTGGACATATCGCGCAATTGGCGCGGGCCGTGGCGCGGGCCGGGTCGGTTGGTGGTACCACCATCCCAGGGCGCACCGATCAGGCCAACCTGCACATCCGAGAATCGCGGGTGGTCAAAATCCACATAAGGCAGCCGCATGAAGGTCGGCACGCCAGCGAAACGCGGCAGATCAAAGCCTGAAACGGGGGTGAAAAACGGATCTGACATGGCGGCCTCTCTGTTGTGTAAGAGGACGCTAGCGAGTCACATCCACGCCGTCATGCGAAATCCGACAGATTAGGCATCGAGTTCTGTATCCCAGTACAGAAAGTCCATCCAACTGTCGTGTAAATGGCCGGGGGGAAACTTGCGCCCGACATTGCGCAGCTCTTCTGCCGTGGGTTGGCGCGCAGGCTTGCGCAGGCTCAGTCCCGAGTGCCGCAAGGGTTTCGAGCCCTTCTTCAAATTGCACCGCTGACAGGCCGCCACCACATTTTCCCAGCTGGTCACACCGCCAGCAGCCCGCGGCACCACGTGATCAAAAGTCAAATCCCCCTTCGCCCCGCAGTACTGACAGCAAAATTCATCCCTCAAAAACAAATTAAAGCGCGTGAAGGCCACGCGCTTTTGAGGTTTCACATAGTCTTTCAGAACCACGACCGAGGGGATCTTCAGCTCAAGCGACGGGCTTCTGACCACCTCGTCATACTCAGCCAATATATTGACCCGATCCAGCACCGCCGCCTTCACGGCCTCCTGCCAGGGCCACAGAGACAGCGGATAATAGGACAAAGGCCTGAAATCCGCGTTTAGCACCAAGGCGGCGCGCTGCTTGACGCCCCCGCCTTCGCGTACAAAGTCAGTTCTGAAGTCTCCGTCCATGACGCATCCAATCCTCGCCCGTAATACATCCTCAATCGGTTGTCGGGGCGGGACACCCGCCCCATGCTTATAGGTTGACTATATATTGATAAGACAACCTGACAACCCCAACATATGGGGTCATCAACGGGATAACATCGGATTATCTCAGGGATGTGACAGGCGGTGCGCCAGACGTGATCAGTTGGCAGCCTCGGCCGGGGCCATCCCCAGCTTGTCCAGCATGAAGCTCAGCGCAACCGACAGACCGTCCATCGCGATCCCATGCCCGGTGCCCTTCATGATGAAGCCGTAGGTCTCGAACCCAGCAGCCTGCAGCACTTCGCCACTTTCGCTGAAATGGCCTGGAGGCACCATGTCGTCCTGATCACCGTGGACCAGCAGGATCGGCAGTTTCGACACGACATTCTCGGCGAACTGATCCGGCTCCAGCATCCGGCCCGAGAACGCGACCAGCCCGGCAATCGGCTCGTCCCGACGGGGCAGCACACGCAGGGACATCATCGTGCCTTGCGAGAAGCCGAACACGATCAGTTGCGAGGGTTCGATGCCTTCATCTTCCAGCACCTGATCAAGGAAAGCGTTAATGTCGCCGGTCGCCATTTCGACGCCACGCATGCTGTCTTCTTCCGACGAACCGTCCAGCCACGGGATCGGGAACCACTGGTATCCCATCGGGTTGCCCAGGCATTTCTCGGGCGCGTCAGGGGCGATGAAGGTCGTGTCGGGCATGTGCTGCGACAGGGGATCGGCCAGCCCCAGCAGGTCGGCGCCATCCGCGCCATAGCCGTGCAAAAACACCACCACCGATTTCGTGGTGCCCGAGGCCGCTTCGCGCCGTTTGCTTTCCAAGATGCGGGTCATTCGCCTATCCCTTCGCGTTCTGTTTCCATGCGGTAATAGGCCCAGAGCAACCGCGCCGCAACGCCCCTGTTGGGGGACCAGTCCCGCGCCATCGCGCGCATCGCCTTTTCTTTGGGCCGCTCGGGCAGATCAAACAGCCGTTTCGCCGCCTCTTGCAGGGCCAAATCGCCTGCCGGAAACACATCCGCGCGGGCCAATGCGAACAGCGCATAGATCTCGGCCGTCCACGTCCCGATCCCCGGCACGGCGGTCAGAATCTCCATCACCTGATCGGACGGCAAGTGGTGCAGCGCGGGATAATCGATCCCCGCCTCGGCCAAAGCATTGGTATAGCGGATTTTCGGACGCGACAGTCCAACATCTGCCAGATCCTTATCACTGGCGCGGGCAACATTGCTGATGTCATCTAATCCAGCCTCCTGCACCCGCCGCCAAATTGCAGCTGCTGATGCGGTCGAGACCTGCTGCCCCACGATGGCAAACATGAGTGCCGAAAACCCATCCGGGCGCAGCCGCAGCGGGATCTCGTCCAGATGATCCCAAACGGGCCGGAACCGCGGCTCGATCCGGCACAGCGCGGCGGCCTCGCGTTGCAGGCAGTCCTGCCTGAGGATCAGTGTTTCAGGGCCGTCAGCCATGCCAGCGCCTCTTCAGGGGTTTCCACGCAATCGCAATCAGGCAAGGCGGGGCGGTTAAGCATCACGACGGGCAAGCCCAGCTGGCGCGCGGCCAACAGCTTGGCGCTGGTCGGCCCGCCCGCGTTTTTGCTGACCACATGTGTGATGCCGTGACTGCGCAGCGTGTCCAACTCTTCTTCCAACGAGAATGGCGGGCGCCCCACGATCCAGTCTCCCTCATAGGGAAAAGGATCGTCGGTCGCATCCACGCGGCGACAAAACAGTGTGCGCCCCTCGGCCAGATCTGCCCAATCCGAAACCGAAGCCGCCCCGGTCGCCAGCAGCACCCGCGCGCCCGTCGGAATGTGTTCTGACACCGCTTCGGGATGGTCGGTCAACTGCCAGTCGTCGCTACTTTCCGCACGCCATTCTGGCCTTAACAGCCGAAGATAAGGCACTGATAATACTTTGCATATTTGGAAGCTGCGTTCAGAAATCTGCGCCGCGAACGGGTGCGTAGCGTCAACGACGGCATTAAATCCATTTGTGATCACAAAGTCCCGTTGTGCAGCCACACCACCAAAGCCACCCACGCGTGTCGGAACGGGATAGGTCGCGGGGGCACGCGTCACGCCTGCCAAAGAGGCCAGCACATCCTGCCCTTGATCCGCCAAGAGCTTTGCCAAGGCGCGTGCCTCGCCGGTTCCAGCCAGCAGCAGGATTTTCACAGGGCTTGCGCGATGATATCGCCCTTTCGGTCAATCACCACGATGTCCACCGAAATCGGCGCAGCGCGCAGAATCGCGACGGCTTGGGACTTCGCTTTTTCGGCGATCATCGATGACATTTTTTGCCCATGTTTTTCATATGCTTGCAGGGCTGTATTCATGTTCGCAACCTCGGGATCGTCCAACCACTCGGCCAGCACATCAAAGTCCACCTGACTGCGCCCCGAATGCAAATCCCGCGCACCTTGCGCCAGCTTGGTCAGCTTGCCAATGCCGCCGCCTATGGTCACCCTGTCAATCGGGTTCCGCGCCAAATATTTCAGCATCCCGCCCGCGAAATCTCCCATGTCGATCATCGCCCCGTCAGACAGGCCCATCAGCCCCTGCACCACCTTTTCCGAGGTCGCCCCGGTGCAGCCCGCCAAATGGGTCAGCCCCTCAGCGCGCGCCACATCAATGCCCCTATGGATCGAGGCGATCCACGCCGCGCAGGAAAACGGGCGCACAATGCCGGTGGTGCCCAGAATGGACAGCCCGCCCTTGATGCCAAGCCGCGGGTTCCACGTCTTCTCGGCAAGCGCCGCCCCATCCTCGACCGAGATGGTGACGATCACATCCGCGGCTTGATCATAGCTCGCCGCGGCCTCGTGCACGACGCCTTTGATCATCTGGCGTGGCACCGGATTGATTGCAGGTTGCCCGACAGGGATCGGCAGGCCGGGTTTCGTCACCGTGCCAACGCCCTCGCCCGCGACAAAGAACACACCCTGTCCCGGTTTCGCAGGCGCGACACGCGCCCGGATCACCGCGCCATGGGTCACGTCCGGGTCGTCGCCTGCATCCTTCACGATCGCCGCTTCCGCCCAGTTATCGCCGGTGATCAGATCGTAGATCAGGAAATCCGGCGTTTCCCCACGCGGCAACGTGATGGTTACGCGCGCGGGCGCACCCTGCCCCCATAGCGCATCCAACGCGGCCTTCACCGCGGCCGTGGCACAGGCGCCCGTGGTCCAGCCACGGCGCAGTTTCTGAGGGTCAATCTTTTCCATCCTAACGACTATACGCACGCAAATCCGCGCCGCCAATCCGTTCTGTGAGGTCGCAGTTACGCTTTTCGAGCGCGCCCAACGGGTGCATAAGGGGCGCATGACTGACTCGCACACCTATACCGTCCCTGTTTTGCCCGGCCACGACTGGCCAACGCTTGAACCCGGCTGGGTCTGGCTGTGCGGTGCTGGCCCCGGGGATCCCGGCCTTTTGACGGTTCACGCGGTGAATGCGTTGATGCAGGCCGATGTGATTGTGCATGACGCACTGGTCTCGCCGGAAATCCTCAGCTGGGCACGCCCCGAGGCCGAGGTAATCTATGCAGGCAAGCGCGGCGGCAAGCCGTCGGCCAAGCAGCGCGATATCTCGTTGAAGCTGGTGGATCTGGCGCGAGACGGCAAACGCGTGCTGCGCCTTAAGGGCGGCGACCCCTTTGTATTTGGGCGCGGCGGGGAAGAGGGCCAGACCCTTGTGCAACATGGCGTACCGATCCGCATCATCCCTGGCATCTCGGCTGGGATCGGCGGGCTGGCTTATGCAGGCATCCCGGTCACGCACCGCGATGTGAACCAATCCGTGACCTTCGTCACCGGTCATGACCAGTCCGGCAATGCCACCGGTTCCTTGGATTGGCCCGCCATCGCGCGTGGCTCGCAAGTCATCGTGATTTACATGGGCATGAAGCATCTGGACCGCATCCGGTCCGAGCTTATTTCTGCCGGTCGCGGGGAAGATGAACCTGTCGCCATTACCTCGAACGCGACGACGCCTGACCAGCGCGTGTTGGAAACCACCCTTGGCACCTGTGTCGAGGACGCTGCACGCGAAGGTATCGGCGCACCCGCCATCATCTGCGTGGGCCTTGCGGTTCTGATGCGGCAGGCCTTGGACTGGCAGGCGCTGGCGGCCGGTCTGGAACCGCGCAATACCGATCCGCTGGGGCGTGGCCGCCCGGCCGAGGATCGCTGATGTCCGCACCAACCGGTTTGATTCTGTCCGCGCCCTCGTCCGGCAGCGGGAAAACCACCCTGACCCTTGGCCTTCTGCGCGCCCTGTCGCGACGGGGCGTCGATGTCAGCGGGGCGAAATCCGGCCCGGACTATATCGACCCTCGCTTTCACGCCGCCGCCTGTGGGCGCGAGTGCCCCAATTTGGACGCATGGGCGATGAGTCCGGCGCGGCTGCATGATCTGGCGCGCTCTGGCGCCGAGCTTTTGCTGATCGAAGGCGCGATGGGCTTGTTTGACGGCGCGCCGCCCGAAGGGCGTGGCGCAACCGCAGATTTGGCACGCACATTCGGGCTTCCCGTTGTTCTGGTGGTCGATTGCGCCCGACTGGCCCATTCGGTCGCGCCCTTGGTGAATGGATTTGCCCAACACGATCCCGACGTGCGCGTCGCCGGCGTCATCCTGAACCATGTCGGTAGCCCACGTCACGAGGCGATGCTGCGCGCCAGCTTGCAAGACAGCCTGATTCCGGTGCTGGGGGCCGTGTATCGTCAGTCAGGGCTAGAACACCCCTCGCGCCATTTGGGATTGGTTCAGGCCGAGGAACATCCTGATCTGCAGGCCTATCTGGACCGCGTCGCGGATGTAGTCGAGGCCGCGATTGACCTTGACGCGCTGGTCGCATTGGCGGGCTACACGACGGACGCGCCGGGCGCTGCGACACGCCTGACACCTCCGGGCCAGCGGATCGCGGTTGCCTCGGACAAGGCGTTTGCCTTTGCTTATCCGCACATCCTGTCCGACTGGCGCGCCGCCGGGGCCGAGGTTTTGCCCTTCTCGCCGCTGGCAGATCAGGCCCCCGCCACCGACGCCGATTTCATCTTTCTGCCCGGCGGATACCCTGAGCTTCACGCAGGCAAACTGGCGGCAGCAGAGACCTTCAAACAAGGCATGCGCGCGGCCAGCTGCCCGATCTATGGCGAGTGCGGCGGCTACATGACCCTAGGCCGCGCGATCACCGACAAGAATGGTGAACGTCACGAGATGCTGGGGCTTTTGGGGCTGGAGACCAGCTTTGCACAACGCAAACTGCATCTTGGATATCGGGCATTGCACGCCGCCGAGGGTCCATTCGCTGGACATTGGAACGCGCACGAGTTCCATTATGCCACCACGCTTCTGGCTGAAGGCGCGCCGCTGTTCGACGCCGCAGACGCCGAGGGTCGTGCGCTGGCGCCAATGGGGCTGATCGAGGGCCACGTCTCGGGCAGTTTCGCGCATCTAATAGACCGGGCCTAACTGCGACATCCGCCCACAGAAAAGGGTACAATTTCGCTCTGGTCAAATCCCGTATGCATGGATACGCATATGCGCATGACCGATGCGACCCTTACCCCAGCCGACGACGCCCGCGCCAAGCGCAATGTGACCATCCTTGTGCTTGCGCAGGCCATTCTTGGCGCGCAGATGCCGATGATCTTCACCATGGCGGGTCTGGCGGGGCAATCGCTGGCGTCGAACCCCTGCTGGGCGACCCTACCAATTTCCCTGATGGTGGGCGGATCAATGATCTTTGCCAACCCCGTCGCGTGGGTCATGCAAACCTTCGGGCGCCGCGTAGGGTTCTGGCTGGGCACGCTGGGCGGCACAATTGGTGCGGCGATCAGTGCCTATGGCTTGATGCAGTCCGACTTCACAATTTTCCTGATCGGCTCGTTCTTTATGGGGCTTTATCAGTCTGCACAGGGCTTCTATCGTTTTGCGGCCACCGACACCGCCTCGGCTGCGTTCCGGCCCAAGGCGATTTCCTATGTGATGGCGGGCGGTCTGGCCTCGGCTATCATCGGGCCGCAGCTGTTCAACCTGACCAATGACGCGATGGTCGTGCCTTTCCTTGGGGCCTATCTGACAATCATCGCGATCAACCTTCTGGGATCGCTTCTGTTTCTAGGGCTGGACATCCCCAAGCCTGAAAAACCGCACGCAGACGCGCCCAAGGGCCGTACCCGGATGGAGCTTCTGCGCGACCCGGTGATTGCTGTAGCAATCATTTGCGGAATGGTGTCTTACGCGCTGATGAACCTGGTCATGACCTCGACCCCGCTGGCGGTTGTGGGCTGCGGGTTCGAGACCGACATGGCGGGCAACATCGTCACCGCCCACGTGCTGGCCATGTTCGTCCCCAGCTTCTTCACCGGCCACCTGATTGCCCGCTTCGGCACGCGCATCGTCATCGCGACCGGGCTGGCCATTCTGGGCCTAGCGGGCCTCGTCGCCCTGCAAGGGGTCGAGTTGGAGAACTTCTTCATCGCGCTGATCCTTCTGGGCGTTGGCTGGAACTTTGGCTTCATCGGCGCGACATCCATGCTGGCAGGCGCCCATGCACCTGAAGAGCGCGGCCGCGTGCAAGGCATGAACGACATGATCGTGTTTGGCTGCGTGACCGTGGCTTCGCTGGCCTCGGGCGGGTTGATGAACTGCTCGGGCGGGTCCGCCGTCGAAGGCTGGAGCGCGGTGAACATCGCCATGGTCCCCTTCCTTGCGCTGGCCGGTGCCTCGCTCATCTGGCTAATGATGCGTCCAGCCGAGGACGCCTGATCCCTCCAGTCCCTTTTTCGGCTGTCGCTTCCGCTGGGAATCGGTAAACAGCGGAAAATTCTGAATAAGGGACATGGAAATGAGTCGCGACATCACTCAGACCGACTATAAATTCGGGCCCGGACAGGCACTTGTGGGGGCACAAATGTTGTTCGTCGCCTTCGGGGCGCTTGTGCTGGTGCCCCTGCTGACGGGGCTGGATCCCAGCGTGGCGCTGTTCACCGCAGGCGTCGGCACGCTGATCTTCCAGATCGTCACACGTGGCAAAGTGCCGGTGTTTCTGGCCTCCAGCTTCGCTTTCATCGCCCCGATCATTTACGGCGTACAGACTTGGGGCCTTCCGTCCACCTTGGGCGGGCTTGCCGCCGCGGGCCTGTTCTATGTGGTGATCAGCTTTGCCATCCGCATCTGGGGCTCGGACTGGCTGCACCGCTATCTGCCGCCCGTCGTAGTTGGCCCGGTGATTATGGTGATCGGTCTGGCGCTGGCACCAGTGGCCATCAACATGGCAACGGGGCTTGCAGGTGACACGCAGATCATGCCGAAACCCTATGCACTGATCTTGGCCGCCGTCTCGCTGGGAACCACCATGCTGATCGCAATCCGCGGTCGCGGCATGGTGAAGGTGGTTCCGATCATCTTCGGCGTCATCGCAGGCTACCTTGCCGCGCTGATCCTGGGCGCCATCACCGGTGAAAGCCTTGTGAGCTTCCAAAGCTTCCAAGACGCGGCGTGGTTCGCCGTTCCCGGCTTCGTCGCGCCCGAGTTCAACATGGCTGCCATTCTATTCATCCTGCCCGTCGCCATTGCACCTGCAATTGAGCATTTCGGAGACGTCATGGCCATCAGCTCGGTCACCAAGAAGGATTACCTGAAAGAGCCGGGCATCCAGAACACCATGCTGGGTGACGGTCTGGCCACCGTGTTCGCCGGTCTGGTCGGCGGCCCCCCCAACACCACCTATTCCGAGGTCACCGGCGCCGTCACCCTGACCCGCGCATTCAACCCGGCCGTGATGACCTGGGCTGCGATCTTCGCGATTGGACTGGCTTTCGTGGGCAAAGTCTCGGGCGCGTTGGGTACGATTCCGATGCCCGTCATGGGCGGCATCATGGTCCTGATGTTCGGCATGGTCACGGTGGTGGGCCTGACCGTACTGGCGCGGATTGGTGCGGATGCACTGACCAATAGCCGCAACATGGTGATCGTCTCGACCGTTCTGGTGATCGGCATCGGGGGTCTGTCGATCCCATTCGGCGGCGGCTTTACCTTGGCCGGTATCGGCCTTGCCGGTGTTGCCGGCGTGATCCTGAACCTGATCCTGCCTAAGGAAGCAGAACACATCGAAGCGTAAACCGCTTTCTGAAATACAGCGCGCCCGGAAACGGGCGCGTTTTTCTTTGGACACAAGATCGGCGCTGACGCTATTGCGCCTGAACGGGCAGGTCTTGCTCTTTCTCCATACGCTCGGACATCGCGCTGGCGCAATGCTTGCTGCAGCCATGTTGACAATCATCGTGATAGCAGGGCGGTGCATTCCTCTCTAAACCGCTGTTTTCCATAGAGGATTGGCTTTTCTCGACCACATCAGTCACCGCAGCCTGTGGAATGCGTTTTTGAAACAGGATCCCTGCAAAATACTCGTTCTTCCATCTGATCTTTCCACGGCGACGATGACCGCAGAAATAGAGATCTACACAATCATCCTGCATATGGATCGGGGCGGCTTCGATCTTCATGCCGTTCCGATTGATGTCGACGATCCGTGTCTTCGTGCATCCCTTCTCGATGCTGACCAACACAGGTGTATTGCAAACCGCCCGCTTGGCGCGACCGCGAAACCCAAGCCGGGCCAAGATTGCTGCCACGACAGCGAGAAGGCCCAGCGAACCGCCGCTCAACACAATCGGATTTCTGGCGGTGCCGACACCGCCTTCTTCCTCTTGACCGGCAGTGGGAATATGCCGGATCGCAAGCGGTTTGGTGTCAGGTCCACCCCCGGTCGAGACAATGTAATCGCATCCAAAAATGACCGTGATCAGCTCGAGATCAGTGCGGAGTGACAACAGGTTGGCATGGAACAATGCCTCCGCATCGGGACGTGCAACGGCCTGATCCAACGCGGTCGAGACCTTACCCAGCGCATCCGATTTGCTGGTCACCCCTGCCGGTAAGTTATAGGCACGAACCCGTTTCAGCCGTTGTGAAAGGGACGTGATCACGCCCTGTGTGGCTCCAGGATCTGCTAGCTGACCTTCTGCCTGCACCTGCGCATTCGCTTTTTGCAGCACCGAGACGTCATTGCAGATCCGCGTGTCCTTCGCCTGCGCTTCGGTGCCCCAAAGACAGCAAAAGAAAGAAACAAGTAAAGCATTTCTGCGTAACATAATGCATGCAGCATCTCAGATGAGCATTACCAAACTGATAACGCCGCATGGATTTGCCTGCTTACCCGACGCGCCCCGCACGTCCCCCGCGCCGCTTGGGCGTATCGGCTTTCACCAAGGCATCGCGCAACACATGCGTCATGGGATGGTCAGGCTCTGCCTCCCCATAGTGATCCAGCAAGGCTTCGATGCGTTTTTCCTGCGTCATCTCGTGATCGTCAAACAATGCCCAATCCAGAAAGATCGAGCGGCATTCGCCGGGCGTGATCCCTTCGATCACATAGCTGTCACGGATCAGGCCCCGCGGATCGATTGCTGTCATAAGATCAGTCATACTTCCCTCCGGCGTGCATCACCCTGGTGGGTTTGTCAGCACCTCGTCAATGGCAAGGGCTGCGGCCCGCGCCTTCTCCTCTAGATCCTTGATCAGGGCAGCCTCACTTTCCGCCCCGGTCTCGCGTAGTAGCAGATCCTGACCGCCCTGCCCCAAAGCTTCAAGGTCCAAAGGACCGTCTGACAGCAGTTTGGACGCGGCCTGCAAGCGCCACATTAGGTCGTGAGATTGGGCCATATCGCGCCCTTGCGCGTCAGAAAACCACCCAATGGCGACACCTTGCGCGATCTGGCGGTCCGGTTCGCGGGGCGTGTCGGCGGACAGAAGGGCTGCGGCCTGAGCGACAAGCTCAACATCTTGCAGGTGGCCTTCACCCAACTTGGCATCCAACGCCCCGCCCGATTGCTTGGCGTCCGCGATGCGATTGCGCATCTCGATCACGTCATGGATCACCTTGGCGGGGTCACGGTCAAAGGCGAGAACCTCGGCCCGCGCGGCGTTGTAGTCATTGGTCAACCCCTCAGGCCCTGTCACCACCCGCGCGCGGGTCAAGGCAAGATGCTCCCACGTCCACGCCTCATCCCGCTGATAGGCTTTGAAGCTTTCGATCGAGGTCGCGACCGCCCCCTGCCGCCCAGATGGACGCAGGCGCATGTCGACCTCGTACAGCCGCCCTTCCGCCATTGGGGCAGACAGCGCCGTCAGGAAGGCCTGTGTCAGCCGCGCATAGTAAGGTCGGGTTGCCAAGGGACGGCGCCCATCCGACATATCCTCGCCCTGCGGGTCATAGATAATGATCAGATCCAGATCCGAGGTCGCAGACAGCGACCGCGCCCCCAAAGATCCCATACCGATGATCGCGGCCCCAGCCCCCGGAGGCGTGCCGTGCTTCAGGGCGAAATTGTCGACCACCACGGGCCAAAGCCCGCGGATCACCGCGTCCGCCAAGTCGGTATATTGCGCCCCAGCCTCGCGCGCATGGATCAGACCGCGCAGGAAGTGCACGCCAATGCGGAAATGCCATTCCTTCATCCAGCGCCGCGTGCCATCCAGTTTCGCCTCATAGTCGGGCGCCTTCGCCAGCCGCGCGGTCAGTTCTGCCTCAAGCGCGTCGCCGCCGGGCCACGGCTCGAAAAACCCGCCGCCGATCACCGCGTCCAACACCTGCGCGTTGTGGCCCAGATAGGCGGCGAGTGCGGGCGCCGTGGCGGCGATGTCGACGATCAGATCGACAAGTGTCGGGTTCGCCTCGAACAGCGAGAAGAGCTGCACGCCTGCCGGCAATCGCTTCAGGAAGCCATCAAACTGGATCAGCGCATCATGGGGACGCGGTGCGTCCGCCAGACGCGCCAGCAAATCGGGCTTCAGACGGTTGAAAATCTCGACCGCGCGGGCCGAACGCAGGCAGGGATAGGTTTCCCAACGCGCCACAATCTCGGCCTCGCTTTCAGACAATTCACGAGTGTCGGCGGTGGACCCATCCGGTGCAAAGAAGCCTTCTGTGACCTCGTGCACCTCGGCCAACGCATCATGAATGCGGGTCTTCAGCGCGTCGGTATCGCCTTCGCCCATCATCCGGGCCAGGCGGTCGAACTCGTCCTCGGTTTTGGGCAGGTTGTGGGTCTGCGCGTCGCGGAACATCTGCACGCGGTGCTCGACCTCGCGGTGGAAGCGATAGTGGCGGGTCAGGATTTCAGCCACATCCGTGGGGATCCAGTCCTTCGCGGCCAAGGCCGCCAGCCCAGGCACCGTGCCCCGCATCCGCAGACCTTCGTCGCGCCCGCCCGCAATGATCTGGCGGGTCTGGGTGAAGAACTCGATCTCGCGAATGCCGCCACGCCCCAGCTTCATATCATGGCCGGGCAGCGTAATGTCCCCATGCAGGCCCTTATGTTCGCGAATGCGCAGGCGCATGTCATGGGCGTCTTGAATGGCGGCGAAATCCAGATGCTTACGCCAGATGAAGGGGCGTAGGCGGGTCAGATAGGCCTCGCCCGCTGCGATATCGCCACCACACGGGCGCGCCTTGATGTGGGCCGCACGTTCCCATGTGCGGCCAAGGCTTTCGTAATAGCGTTCCGCCGCTTCCATCGAGACACAGACCGGCGTGACCGACGGATCCGGGCGCAGGCGCAGATCGGTGCGAAAGACATAGCCGTCTTCGGTCAGTTCAGACAGCATGGTGCTCATCTTGCGGGTGGCGCGCACATGGCTGGCGCGGGCCTCGTGGAAATCGTCGCCCTCGAACCGGCTGTCGTCAAACAGCATGATCAGGTCCACGTCCGAGCTGTAGTTCAGCTCGTGTGCGCCCATCTTCCCCATCGCCAGCGCAACCATGCCGCCTGCGGTCTCGACATCGTCCTCGGTCATCCCCGGCAGTTTGCCGCGCCGGATTTCGTTGCCCACTTGAAAGGTCATCGCCGTGTGGGTGGCAAAATCCGCCAGATCGGTCAGCGCGCCGGTGACCTGTTCTAGCTGATAGACCCCGGCCAGATCAGCCAGCCCGGTCAGAAGCGCGATGCGTTGCTTGGCGATCCGCAGCGATTTGCGCAAGGCGCTGTCGCTGTCGCGGTTCATCTCTTGCATGGCGGCCGTGATCGCGTCTTCCGGCGCGATGCTCAGCGCCTCACGCAGCCAGTCGGCCTGTTTTTCCATCAGCCCTTTAAGATAGGGCGAACAGCCTGCCGTCCCCGATAGCACCCCGCGCAGCTCAGGCGTTAGATCTGCGAAAAGCGCATCAATGTCGGCGGCAGGCTCGGCCTCGTAAGCGATGGGGGTGCGGGTGATGCGGGCGGCGAAGGTATTCTGGCTCATATGCGCAAATTGCGCCGGGCGGCGGGGCGGGTCAACATGGGAAAGCAGCTTGCGACCATTAGACTTGACTGGATAGGGTCAGGCGAAACGCCGACGATAGGAGCCACCATGTCCAAAAGCCTGAAACGGGTCAAAACCGCGCTGGAAGACGCGGGCATCGCCACGGACGTGGTCGAGATGTCCGACGGCACCCGGACCGCTGCAGATGCTGCCCGCGCCTGCGGTTGCGAGATCGACCAGATTGCCAAATCGATCATCTTTCGTGGCGAGACCTCGGGCCATGTGGTGCTGTTTCTGACCGCTGGCGGCAATCAGGTGGATGCTGCGAAGGCGTCGGCTTTGGCGGGCGAGCCTTTGGGCAAGGCGGATGCGAAACTGATCCGCGCCGAGACCGGATTTGCTATCGGCGGCGTGTCCCCGGTTGGGCTGACCAATCCGGTCCGCGCCTTCTATGACGCACGTCTGTTGGAATTTGACGAGGTTTGGGCCGCAGCAGGCACACCGCGGCACGTGTTCCCCGCCGCACCCACTGATCTGATCCGTATCTGCGGCGCGCAGCCGGGCGATTTCACCTGAGCGTCAGCCGCAGCCCGATCCGGCGGCTTGGGTCAGAAGCGTCAGCAGACGTAGGAACTCACGCTGATCATCGAGCGAGAGCTGATCCAGCATCTCTGTGTTCTGCTCACCGATGATGCCAAAGATCGAGGGCATCAGCGCCCGGCCCTCGTCTGTCAGATACACACGATGCGTGCGCTTAGACTGTTCATCCTGTTTGCGCGCGACCAATCCCCGCGCCTCCAACGCATCCAGAGCACGCGAGACTGTGTAGCCCGCGATCCGCAGCCCCTCGCCGATGTCGGTCTGGCTTGCGCCTTCCTTTTCAGTCAGCGCCATCAGCACGATGAAGTGGTCCATCTTCAACCCGTGGGCCTTCAGCCGCGCCTGCATCCGGGTTTCCGTCATGCAGGCCAACCGCTGCAACATCCACCCTGCGCTGGTCGTACGCGTCTGATGCGCTTGATCGCATAGGGTTGGGTGCACAGAGTCTGGTTTGTTCATGGTCACATCTCGGCAGATTTATCGCGGCATTTGGCCATAACATAGGTGACAACATTTGCAATTGCAAATTTCTGCTTGCTATATTTGCAATTGCAAGTATCGTAACATCACTATCCAGCGAATGAGAAAAGCCATGAAACGCTATCACCCCCTCCTTGTCGCCATCCACTGGCTTGTTGCCCTGATGATTATCATCGCCTTGGTCATGGGCTCGAATGTGCTTGCGGCCCTGCCCAATGATCACCCGGACAAAATGTTCAGCCTGCGTGGCCATATGTCGATTGGCATCATCGTCGGCGTTCTGATGATCGTGCGGCTTGTCACCCGCCTGCGCAGCACGCCTCCGCCGAAAGCCGATACCGGAAGCGGAATCCTGAACCTCGCGGGCACGGCGGCGCATTGGGTGCTCTACATCCTGATCTTCCTGATGGTCGCCAGCGGCATCGGCATCTCGATCGGCGCCGGCCTGCCCGACATCGTGTTCTTCGGCGCAGACACGCCCCTGCCCGAGAGCTTTGACGACCTTGCCCCACGCACGGCGCATGGCGTTATCTCGAAGCTTCTGGCCCTGACCATTCTGGCGCATATCGCGGGTTGGGCGTATCACCAATTCAAGCTGAAAGACGGGCTTATCAGCCGTATGTGGTTTGGCTCGCGCAGCTAAACACCCCCCAAAGACCCCACGAAAAGCCGCCAGAGATGGCGGCTTTTTTCGTTTGTATTCAGTACCCTAATAAAATAATGTAAAATACTTTCACATTTATCCTTGAACCCACCCCCGAAACTCCCACATCTTAGTCATGTGAAAGGCATTCACATTCAACTCATAGTCAGCACGATGGAGACCCTAATGAACACCGCCGCCCACACGACCCACTACGAAACCACCCCCCGTGGCTGGTTCTCTCGCGCCGAGGCGTGGCTGGACGCACGTGGTAAAGGCGCTTGGATCGCCACCATGGTCGTCAGCTTCATCCTTTTTTGGCCCGTCGGCCTTGCCCTTCTTGCATATATGATCTGGAGCAAACGCATGTTTTCGAAATCCTGTTCCCACCGCCGTCACCACGACAGTCAGACTTGGCAGGACCGTCACATGTCGCACCGCCACGGGTTCGCAAGCTCGGGCAACACCGCGTTTGACGCCTACAAGGCCGACACGCTGCGCCGCCTGATGAGCGAGCAGGAAGCCTTTGAAGCCTTCCTTGAGCGTCTGCGCGCCGCGAAGGACAAGTCCGAATTCGACCAGTTCATGGAAGAACGCGCCGAGGCTGCTCGCAATTCGCATATCGACGAACATGACATCGACGAAGACGTCGAGGACGTGGCCGAGGATGTCGAAATCCTGGATGAACCCAAGCGCAAAAAGAAGTAAAACAGGCAAGAGTTCGCCTTCCCCCCGGCCCTTATCCTTAGGGGCCGGGTTCTGCATGACCCAAGAAAGATGCACCTACCGACATGACCCATTCTTATGATCCTCGCAGCAATTCCAACGGCGCAGGCCTTTGGGGCTTGCCGGACCCGGACACGCAGGCCGAGTTCTATCAGGACGTGACGCTAAAGCGCCTGCTGGCGTGGGTCATCGACGTGGCTCTGATCGTTGCCATCTGCTTTGTCATCGGGCTGCTGACCTTCGGCATCGGCTTTTTCCTGTGGGGTCTGGTGTATCTGGCGGTTGGCTTTGTCTATCGCACCACCGCCCTGACCAACAAATCCGCGACCCTTGGCATGCGCCTAACCGCGATCGAGCTGCGCCGTCATGACGGACAGCGCTTTGATCGCCAGACCGCCGCCCTGCACACGCTGGGCTATTACCTGTCGATGTCGACCTTCGTGCTGCAGACGATCTCGATCGTGATGATGTTCACCACCGCGCGCGGTCAGGGTCTTGGCGACATGGTTCTGGGCACCGCCGCCATTAACCGCGCCGCCGAGCGTCGCTAAGCCAAATTAAGCAAACAAAGCCCCCGTTTACCCTGACAGTTAACGGGGGCTTGCCCGCAACCGCATGGTCGCGTTAGGCTCGTTCCGATTTGACATGATGACGAGAGACCATGCGCCACACACTTCCGCTTGCCCCTCAGTTCTATGTGACTGCTCCGCAGGAATGCCCCTATCTGGATGGGCGCATGGAGCGCAAGCTGTTCACGGCCCTTCAGGGTGAGCATGCGGAGACACTGAACGACACCCTGTCTAAGCAAGGGTTCCGTCGGTCGCAAAACGTCCTCTACCGTCCGTCCTGCGCCGAATGCTCGGCCTGCCTGTCCGCGCGCATCCGGGTGGCCGACTTCAAACCCAGTAAAAGCCAGCGCCGCACCGCCAAGCGCAACGCGATCCTTGAACGCCGCGCGCGGGCCCCATGGGCCAGCGAAGACCAGTACGAGCTGTTCCGCCGCTATCTGGACACGCGCCACGCCGAAGGTGGTATGGCGGATATGGATGTGTTCGAGTTCGCCGCGATGATCGAGGAAACCCCGATCAAAAGCCGCGTGATTGAATATGCCGAGCGCGGCCCGGATCAGCATCCGGGCGACGACGCCACCGGCCCCTTGCGCGCGGTCTGTCTGACCGATGTTCTGGAAGACGGGTTGTCGATGGTCTATTCCTTCTACGATCCCGACTGGCATCGCAAATCCCTTGGCACCTATATGATCCTCGATCATATCGACATCGCACGCGAGGCGGGCCTGCCCTACGTTTATCTGGGCTATTGGGTGCCGGGCAGCCCGAAGATGGATTACAAGGCCACGTTCTCGTCCATCGAAATCTACCGCGACAACCATTGGACCCCGCTGATCACGGACGAGGATTACTCGGCCGAGCTGCACCCCCTGTCCACCGATCCCATCGCTGAACAGGTCGCCAGCATCACCCTGCCGGACACCGCCAGCAAAGTGCATCGCGACGCCTGATTGGGTGCCAAAGCTTTGTGATTTGCTGCATCTGCACAGTTTCCTGCGGTAAAAATGGCGGAATGTCGTGCGCACACGGCCCAAATTTCCATAAATTGCGCCCAACCCACCCCAACAAGACCGAAAATTACAAAAAATTCACCTCCGCGACATTTTCTACGCGCTTTCGCTGTTGACGCCCCCCTCCACCCCTCATAATGTCCCGCGCACATATTGAAGAAGCCTTCAAGGATCCCCTTGGGCAAGAACACGGGAAATACTGCAATGCGCAGCGTCCTAGTACTTGTTGGAAATTGGCGCATGGGCCGGTAACGGAACCATATTGGAACCCCATGCGCCCCCGAGAAAATCGGGGGCTTTTTTGTGAGAAGCGCACGTGGAACGGAGAAGAAGATGACACGTCAGATGACCGGAGCGAAAATGGTAGTTCAAGCCCTGAAGGATCAGGGTGTGGACACAGTCTTTGGCTATCCCGGGGGCGCTGTCCTACCGATTTATGACGAAATTTTTCAGCAGAATGACATTCGTCACATCCTTGTCCGCCACGAACAGGGCGCTGTGCACGCCGCCGAGGGGTACGCCCGCGCGACCGGCAAGCCCGGCGTTGTTCTGGTAACCTCCGGCCCCGGCGCGACGAACGCCGTGACCGGCCTGACCGATGCGCTGCTGGACTCGATCCCGCTGGTTGTTCTGACCGGCCAGGTTCCGACCTTCATGATCGGCACCGATGGGTTCCAGGAAGCCGACACTGTGGGCATCACCCGCCCCTGCACCAAGCATAACTGGCTGGTGAAAGAGACTGACAAGCTGTCGGAAACCATCCATCAGGCGTTCCATGTGGCGACCTCGGGCCGTCCGGGTCCGACGCTGATCGACATTCCGAAGGACGTACAGTTCGCCACCGGCGACTACACGCCGCCCGCCAAGACCGAAACGGGCCACTATCAGCCGCAGATGCGTGGTGACATCGACGCAATCACCGAGCTGGCCGAACTGATGGAAACCGCCGAACGCCCGATCTTCTATACCGGTGGTGGCGTAATCAATTCGGGCCCTGCGGCAAGCCAGCTTCTGCGTGAGCTGGTGGACGCAACCGGCTTCCCGATCACCTCGACCCTGATGGGGCTGGGCGCCTACCCGGCGTCGGGCGAACAGTGGCTGGGCATGCTGGGGATGCACGGCCTGTATGAAGCCAACATGGCCATGCATGACTGTGACCTGATGATCTGCGTTGGCGCACGTTTCGACGACCGGATCACTGGCCGCCTTGACGCATTCAGCCCGAACTCGAAAAAGGCGCATATCGACATTGATCCCAGTTCGATCAACAAGGTGGTGCACGTGGACCTGCCGATCGTTGGCGATGTGGGCCACGTTCTGGAAGACCTGTTGAAGGTCTGGAAGGCGCGCGGACGCAAGACCAACAAGGACGGTCTGGCCAAATGGACCCAGCAGATTGCCGAATGGAAAGAACGCCGCTGCCTGTCCTATCGCAACACCGACAACGTCATCCAACCGCAATACGCGCTGGAACGTCTTGAGGCGCTGACCAAGGACAAGGACCGCTATGTGGCCACTGAAGTGGGCCAGCACCAGATGTGGGCTGCGCAGTTCATGGGCTTCGAGGATCCGAACCGCTGGCTGACCTCGGGTGGTCTGGGCACGATGGGTTATGGCCTGCCGGCCTCGCTGGGCGCGCAGATCGCACATCCGGACGCCTGCGTCATCAACGTGGCGGGCGATGCCTCGTGGCTGATGAACATGCAGGAAATGGGCACCGCGGTTCAGTTCCGCGCGCCGATCAAGCAGTTCATCCTGAACAACGAACGTCTGGGCATGGTGCGCCAGTGGCAAGAACTGCTGCACGGCGAGCGCTATTCGCACAGCTGGTCGGAAAGCCTGCCGGACTTCGTGAAGCTGGCCGAGGCATTCGGCTGTAAAGGCCGTCAGGTATCTGACCCGGCCGAGCTGGACGATGCCATTCAGGAAATGCTGGACTATGACGGCCCGTTCATTCTGGACGTTCTGGTCGAGAAACACGCCAACTGCTTCCCGATGATCCCATCGGGCGCACCGCACAATGACATGCTGATGGGCGAAGCCGAGACGCAGGGCGTCATCGGTGCCGCTGGCGCAACACTGGTTTAAGGAGGGCCTCTAAATGTCTGCACTAAAAATCAAAAAAGGCTCTTCCCGCAAGTCGGCCTATGACCTACGCGACCCGAACTCGGACATCATCGAACGCCACACGCTGGCCTGCGTGGTGGACAACGAAGCGGGTGTTCTGGCACGCGTGATCGGTCTGTTCTCGGGCCGTGGCTATAACATCGAAAGCCTGACCGTGGCCGAGGTTGATCACGAAGGTCACCTGTCGCGCATCACCATCGTGACCACCGGCACGCCCGCCGTGATCGAACAGATCAAGGCACAGCTGGGCCGTATCGTCCCTGTGCACGAAGTGCATGACCTGACGGTCGAAGGCCCGGCGGTCGAGCGTGAACTGGCGCTGCTGAAAGTCGAAGGTGCGGGCGACAAGCGCGTCGAGGCGTTGCGTCTGGCGGACATCTTCCGCGCCAATGTCGTAGACAGCACGCTGGACAGCTTCGTGTTCGAGATCACCGGCACGACCGAGAAGATCGACGCTTTTGCCGAACTGATGCGCCCGCTGGGCCTGTGCGAAGTCGCCCGTACGGGTGTCGCCGCCCTGCCCCGCGGCGTATAAACCAGCGCTTAGAAAAAACAGACGCCCGGTTGCAGTTGCGACCGGGCGTTTTTTGTTGGGGTCTCGGAAGGCCTAGGCCACCACACGCAAGGATGGGCGCCCCGCGCTTTTCTTTTGCTCAGCAAGGATGTCACGCAGATCTTCCGGCGGGATGCTGCCCTCGACACCCGAGACGATGACGACCGTACGATGCGTCTCGCGCTTGGCGACCTTGCAACGGATCAGCTGCCCCTGTTCCAGCGTGTCAATGCCATCCAGAACGGTGTATTGCGGGCGAATACACGCCAGCGCGCCCTGATCTTCACACCAGATCAGCCCATTTCCGTTCGCATCGTCATACCACAGCGCCAAACCCAGCATTGATCCCACTTTCACTTGTTAATCCACACCTGCCTGCCGAGCTGTTTTCGGCGTCTCGGAATATTGGCTATCGTATCCAATATTGTTAAGATGTCTCAGTTTTATGACATTGATCACCTCTGTCGAGCATGACCTATCGTAAAGAGGCCGCGCGCTGTTCATCTTGAGCCACAAAGAAAAACGGGGTGCCCGGCGGGCACCCCAGTTTCACTGATAGGGCTCATCATTGGTACCGCTCAGATTGTTTGCCTGCGGCCCTACCTGTGTCGGGGGCAAGCGCACCTGCCCCATGTTAGGATGGCGGGCATCCCCCGTACCCACCCTAACCTTGCCCGGGCCGCCACTTGGGACACGGCGGCCCAGACGAAACCGTTAGCTACAGCCCGTGGTCGACCCACAGGTGTTGCACTTCATGCAGGTGCCATTGCGCACCAGCGTGTAGTTTCCGCACTCGCCACAGGGATCGCCTTCGTAGCCCTGCATCTTGGCCTTGGTGCGTGCATCAATGGTGTTCACGGTCCCGGTCGAAACCGAGGTCTCGGTCACCGACATCTCGACCACAGCGGTGTCGCCACCCGCCGTTTCCGGCACCAACGTGTTCAAGGTCGCCACGGGATCGGTTCCGGTCAGAACGGTCCCGCCCGCTTCCGCACCACCCTGCAGCACCACCAGTTCTTGCGGCAGGCGCTTACGCAGGTAGCCGGTCGAGCTGATTTGCTTCAGCACTTCCAAGGACTTGGTGGCGGCACTCTCGGACGGTTCCTGAACGTTGGATACACCCTCTTCCTCGCCACGGCCCAGATCGTCGAACGTGGCCCCTTGCGGTTTCACATGTGCCAGATCGGTGCGGTCCAGATAGGATACGGCCAGTTCGCGGAAGATATAATCCAGGATAGACGTCGCGTTCTTGATCGAGTCGTTGCCCTGAACCATGCCCGCCGGTTCGAACTTGGTGAAGGTGAAGGCGTCCACGAACTCTTCCAGCGGCACGCCGTATTGCAGGCCGACCGACACGGCGATGGCGAAATTGTTCATCATCGCACGGAAGCCAGCGCCTTCCTTGTGCATGTCGATGAAGATCTCGCCCAGATTGCCGTCTTCGTATTCGCCGGTGCGCAGATAGACCTTGTGACCGCCGACGATGGCTTTCTGAGTGTAGCCCTTGCGGCGCTCGGGCAGCTTCTCGCGACCGCGTGCGACCTCTTTGATCACCACTTTCTCGATGATCTTCTCGGCCAGCGTCACGGCTTTTTCGTGGGTCGAACCCGAGGCCAGAATTTCTTCTGCCTCTTCGTCATCCTCGACCAGGGCCGCTGCCAAAGGCTGGCTCAGCTTCGAGCCATCGCGATAGAGCGCATTGGCCTTCACACCCAGTGACCAGCTGAGTTCATAGGCCTTCTGGCAATCCTCGATCGTGGCATCGTTGGGCATGTTGATCGTTTTCGAAATCGCGCCCGAAATGAACGACTGCGCAGCGGCCATCATGTGGATGTGGCTATCAACACTCAGGAAACGCTTGCCTTTTTTGCCGCACGGGTTGGCGCAGTCGAAGACGTTATAGTGCTCTTCCTTCAGGAACGGCGCACCTTCCAGCGTCATCGTGCCCAGAACGTGGTCGTTCGCGGCTTCGATGTCCTTGCGGGTGAAGCCAAGGTGACGCAGCAGGTTGAACTCGGGATCGTTCAGCTTGTCCGCTGGAATGCCAAGAACGTTGGTGCAGAACTCTTCGCCCAGGGTCCACTGGTTGAAGACAAAGCGGATGTCGAAGGCCGATGGCAGAGCTGCCTCGATCTTCTCGATTTCGTTTTGGCCAAAACCGTGGCCGATCAGGGTGGTGTGGTTGATCGCAGGGGCGTTGCCCATGGTGCCGTGACCGACGGCGTAGGCGATGATCTCTTCGATCTGCGCGCTGTCATAGCCCAGCTTCTCAAGAGCAGCCGGCACCGAGCGGTTGATGATCTTGAAGTAGCCACCACCGGCCAGCTTCTTGAACTTCACCAGCGCGAAGTCGGGCTCGATCCCGGTGGTGTCACAATCCATCACCAGACCAATGGTGCCGGTGGGCGCAATTACAGACACCTGCGCGTTGCGATAACCATGCTTTTCACCCAGTGCATAGGCTTCGTCCCACGCGCCCATAGCCAGATCGACCAGTTTGGCATCGGGGCAGTTTTTCAGGTCCAGCGGAACCGGTTTCACAGCCAAATCCTGATAACCTTCGCTGGCGCCGTAAGCTGCGTTGCGGTGGTTCTGGATGACGCGCAGCATGTGGTCCTTGTTGCGCTCGTAGCCCTCAAAGGCGCCCAGTTCGCTGGCGATCTCGGCCGAGGTCGCATAGGCTACACCGGTCATGATCGCGGTCAGCGCACCACAGAGCGCACGGCCCTCGTCACTGTCATAGCCATAGCCCATGTTCATCAGCAGGCCGCCGATGTTGGCATAGCCCAGACCCAAGGTGCGGAATACATAAGACAATTCCGCGATCTCTTTCGACGGGAACTGCGCCATCATGACCGAGATTTCCAGCGTGATGGTCCACAGGCGCGTGGCGTGCATGTAATCCTCGGCCTGGAATTGACCATCCTTCAGGAAGGTCAACAGGTTCATCGAGGCCAGATTACATGCGGTGTCGTCCAGGAACATGTATTCCGAGCACGGGTTCGAGCCGCGGATCTGGCCGTCTTCCGGGCAGGTGTGCCACGCATTAACTGTGTCGTGGTACTGGATGCCGGGATCTGCACAGGACCATGCGGCGTGGCCGATCTGCTCCCACAGATCGCGCGCTTTGATCGTCTTGGCGACCGAGCCGTCGGTGCGGCGGATGAGTTCCCAATCGGCGTCGGCTTCAACAGCTTTCAGGAAGCTGTCGGTCACGCGGACCGAATTGTTCGAGTTCTGGCCGGAGACGGTGGCATAGGCCTCGCTGTCCCAGTCTGTGTCATAGGTCGGGAATTCGATCGAGCCAAAGCCCTGCTTGGCATAGTCCAGCACGCGCTTGACGTAAGCCTCGGGGATCGCGACCTTTTTCGCCGAACGGACAGCATCTTTCAGCGTCTCGTTGACCTTCGGGTCATAGGCATCCTCTTCCTTGCCGTCCCACGCGCGGATGGCAGCGAAGATGTGGTTCAGATGCTGTTCGTGCATCTTCGAGCCAGCGACCAGCGAGGCCACCTTCTGCTCTTCCTTGACCTTCCAGTTGATGTATTCCTCGATATCCGGGTGGTCGGCATCGACGATTACCATCTTGGCCGCGCGACGGGTGGTGCCACCCGACTTGATCGCGCCAGCAGCGCGGTCACCGATTTTCAGGAAACCCATCAGGCCCGAGGATTTGCCACCACCCGACAGTGGTTCGTCCGCTGCGCGTAGGGACGAAAAGTTGGTGCCGGTGCCCGAGCCGTATTTGAACAGGCGCGCTTCGCGGACCCACAAGTCCATGATGCCGCCATCGCCCACCAGATCATCGCCGATCGACTGGATAAAGCAGGCATGCGGCTGCGGATGCTCATACGAAGACTTCGAGCGGGTCAGTTTGCGGGTCTTGTGGTCGACATAATAGTGGCCCTGTGCCGGACCATCGATGCCATAAGCCCAGTGCAGGCCTGTATTGAACCACTGGGGCGAGTTGGGCGCGGCACGCTGGCTGGCCAGCATGTGGCGCATTTCGTCGAAATAGGCACGGGCGTCTTCTTCGGTGGTGAAGTAACCACCCTTCCAACCCCAATAGGCCCACGCGCCAGCTAGACGGTCAAACACCTGCTTGGCCGAGGTCTCGCCACCAAAGCGTTCTTCTTCGGGCAGATCTTCCATGGCCTTTTCATCCGGGACCGAGCGCCACAGGAATTCGGGAACGCCTTTTTCCTTCACCTTCTTCAGGACAGCGGGGACCCCCGCTTTACGGAAATATTTCTGCGCAATCACATCCGAGGCCACTTGGCTCCAGCTTGTGGGGACTTCGCATTCGTCCAGTTTGAAGACGATGGTGCCATCCGGGTTGCGGATCTCCGATGCTGTGGTGGTGAAGTCCAGCTCGGAATATGCGCCCTGCCCGGATTTTGTGAATTTGCGTTCAATCTTCATTGTGCCCTGTCCAGTCCCTGTAGTTCTCCCCTGCGGCCCGTCAGCGCAAGGGATCTGCCCTTTTCCATCAAATTCGTGCTAGTCGAAGTGGCTGCGGATAGGACACAGGAATACCGTCGAGCGCCGCACGCTTTCAAAGCGTCGCACCCTTGAGACTTCAAAATCGAAGCATGGTCCCCTGTTTCACCCTACCAACCGCGAGCCACTATATATTGTGGCCCTTTCGACTAGCCCCCACAATCTGGCGTAGACCGCCCTATACCGTCAACGACAAATTCAGAGATATCCCCAACTCTTTTTTGTTGACGCAGGTGGCCGCGCGCGCGCCCGGATGTGTGTTGGTTGATTCTCGGTTAATACTACCTTTGCGTGTATCCTTATTTTGCTAGCAAATTGGCCCGCTTACGCACCGAACACCATATGTTGCTTGAAGTGATACGATCCACCACAAGCCATAGCGTAAAAAATGGGCATGCCCCAATGCTGCGATACAGCATTATTCGATTTCGCAAAACGCGCGTCGAATCTACGCGTGTTGGGCGACCACATCCGCCGAATTCCGACTCACTTGCGGGCACGTTGACTGGCGGTCTAAGGGAATGACGCGGGGATCCAATCGCCGAGAGGTCACCACATATAGTGGCATCCTCGCCTTGCGGAGATCTCAAACGACGAACTCTTTTTGTAGAAGAGTGGTCGGGACGGCAAGATTCGAACTTGCGACCCCCTGTACCCAAAACAGGTGCGCTACCAGGCTGCGCTACGTCCCGAACGCCCCCTCCTTACCGATGTGCATCAGCAATGAAAAGAGAGAAATCCCGACAAAATGCAATGTTGGTCGATTAATCCGAAATGGGCGCGTCACACGGCCAGACTGCCACGTCCTGATCAAAAGCCGGGTGCTGCAGTTCGCTGCCCTCACCGATGCCAAATCGCGCAGCCAGCCCGCCGTTTATTTCCAACACAGCGCTGACACCCGGCCCACCGTCAATTAGGGTTGTGTCATGGGGGATCGCGTTTTCATGAATGCGGGAAACTGATCCATCAGGGCGAATGAACAGCATGTCGAGCGGAATGAGCGTGTTCTTCATCCAGAAACCGACCTGCTGCGGTGCCTCGAACAGAAAAAGCATGCCGTGGGTCGTGGGCATGGTTTCGCGAAACATCAATCCTTGCGCCCGTTCATTGGGGTCGTCGGCGACCTCGATCGTGAAGGACGCCTGCCCCCAGTCACCGCGGATCGAGATGCGATCAAGCTGGCAATCCGACGCCAGAGCCCCGGTTGCGCCGACGCTTGCGCAACACGCAATCACGGCCGCGCGCAAGGAAAGGGTCAAGAAGCGGGCCCGTCGTCGACAGCCGCATCCCACGCATGCACGGACACCGCCATTTTGCCGCGCTTACCATCGGCCGCGCGAATGCTGATCGCCTCGCCCGGTTGCAGGTCCGCAAGACCCGAGCGGCGCAGAACCTCGATATGCACAAAAATGTCTTCAGAGCTGCCAAATGCATTGGCGAACCCAAATCCTTTGGCTTTGTCGAACCATTTGACGCGGGCAGGTTCCATATCTCCGATGCTGTCGGGATCGACCAGCCCTTCCACAATCTCTTCCAGCTGATGGATGCTGTCCCCTTCTGGGGGCGCAATCGACAAAACGCTGATCGCTTGATAGCCACGATCGGTGGCCTGAACGGTGATTTCGATGCTAGATCCGTCTGCGACAGAGCTTTGGCCAAAATTTCGCAACACATTGGCATGTAACAGAATATCTGCCCCACCTTCATTCGCAACCACAAACCCGAACCCCTTGTTCGGATCGAACCATTTGACCTGCCCTTGCACCACCTCTGGCGCGCGGGCATCACCCATCTGCGACATATCAACCTCTAGCACATTTCGTCCCCATATTTACTATTGGGGCGTTTGCACGGTCGACGCAAGCCCTCCGGCCCTGTATTTTTGGATAGGTAGAGCCAAAAAGCGGCAATATTTTCAGGGATTCAGCCGCTCGATCTTCCAGTTTTCATCCTGTCCTGTCCGCGTCCAGCGAAAGCGATCATGCAAGCGGAATGCCCCATCCGCCCAAAACTCGATTTCGCTTGGTTTAATGCGGTATCCGCCCCAAAATTCGGGCCGTTGAGGTGTCGGTCCATGCTGTGCAGTGACCTTTGCCACCTTGGCCATCAAACTCGCGCGGGACGACAGCGGTTGGCTCTGCCGCGACGCCCAGGCTCCGAGTTTGCTTTTCAGAGAACGTGACGCAAAGTAATTGTCGGCCTGAACCCCTTCTTCGCGAGTTACGGTTCCACGCACGCGAATTTGACGCCTGAGACTTTTCCAGTGCATGACGAATGCAGCCTTCCCAGCCTGTTCGATTTCCTGCGCTTTGACCGAGCCATAGTTCGTATAAAAAACGAACGCGTCGTCTTCGATGTCCTTCAGTAGCACCATCCGCGCATTTGGCAGACCGTCGGCATCAACGGTCGAAAGCGCAATCGCATTCGGATCGTTCAGCTCGCTTTTTTCGGCGTCGGCCAACCAGTTACGTGCAATTGCAAACGGGTCATCCCCCGCAAAAATTCCGTCACGTTCAGACATTTGCATTCCTTCTCACTCGGCCCACGATCGCATAGCCGCCTATCATAGGTTGGCCAAATCCCGCCATTTCACAAGCACATAGCGCCATGCCGGACTTGAAGACGTACCGTCAATCGCCTAAACGGTCTTAACGCAGTATCGCGGGACGAGGAATAATTATGTCGACCGAATTGATGAAGGGAAAGCGTGGCCTGATCATGGGGCTCGCAAATGATAAATCCATTGCATGGGGAATTGCGAAGGCTTGTGCCGACGCCGGCGCCGAGCTTGCCTTTTCCTATCAGGGCGAAGCACTGAAGAAGCGCGTTGGACCGCTGGCTGACCAGCTTGGGTCGGACATTGTTCTGGAATGCGACGTGGCAGATCAGGCGTCGATTGATGCGCTGTTCGCCGAGCTCGAGAAGAAATGGGGCAAGTTGGACTTCATCGTCCATGCCATTGGTTTCTCAGACAAAAACGAGCTTCGCGGCCGCTATGTCGACACCAGCCCGGAAAACTTCCGCATGACCATGGACATCTCGGTTTACAGCTTTACCGCTGTTGCGCGCCGCGCGGCCGATCTGATGACCGATGGTGGCTCGATGCTGACTCTGACCTATTACGGTGCCGAGCAGGTGATGCCGCACTATAACGTCATGGGCGTGGCCAAAGCCGCTCTGGAGGCGTCGGTACGTTATCTGGCCGAGGATCTGGGCAAGGACGGCATCCGCGTGAACTCGATCTCTGCCGGTCCGATCAAGACATTGGCTGCCTCGGGCATCGGTGATTTCCGTTATATCCTGAAATGGAACGAGCTGAACTCGCCCCTGCGCCGCAACGTGTCGATCAACGACGTGGGCAACTCGGCCCTGTATCTGTTGTCGGATCTGGGTGCTGGCGTGACCGGCGAGACCCACCATGTTGATGCTGGCTATCACGTGGTCGGCATGAAGGCCGTCGATGCGCCTGACATCGACGTGACCACCGGCCGCAAATAAGGAGCGCACAGCATGAGCGATCATCGTCTGCCGCACGAAAAAGGGTTCCACATCAGCTGGGATCAGATCCACCGCGACAGCCGTGCGCTGGCATGGCGTCTGGACGGTCAGGGCCCGGATGATGGTGCGTGGCGCGCTGTCGTCGCGATCACCCGTGGTGGTATGGCCCCCGCGATGATCGTCAGCCGCGAGCTCGACATCCGCACTGTGGATACGATCAGCGTCAAATCCTATCATGCCGGCGGCGGTAAAGCCGATCAGCAGCGGGACGCACAGGTGCTGAAATCACCGGATGCCGAGCTGATGGGCGATGGAGAAGGCATCCTGATTGTCGACGATCTGGTCGACAGCGGAAAAACGCTGGAGCTGGTCCGCGAGATGTACCCAAAGGCACATTTTGCGACCGTTTACGCCAAGCCCAAAGGCCGCCCACAGGTGGACACGTTCATCACGGAAGTCAGCCAGGACACTTGGATTTTCTTCCCGTGGGACATGGCGCTGCAGTATGTAGAGCCCTATCGCGGAACGGACTAAACCCTTCTGATAGAAACAAAAAACCCCGGCCAAGCCGGGGTTTTTTTATGGCCAGTTAGATGGCGAATTACTCGGCAGCTTCACCCGACGGATCTGTTACCTCAGGCGCAGGTTTTGCGTCTGCTTCCGAAGCCTCGTCCTTGCGGGCAGGCTTGCGCGGCTTGCGGGCGCGCGACGGCTGACGACGCGGCTTACTTTCAGGCGTCTCGACCAGACCGTTATCATCATCACCGGCAATATCGGGCTGCGGTGCGTCTGCCAGATCGGGCTGCGCGCCTTCGCCCGGCACGGGCTGCTCGGCTGCGGCATTTGCCTGCGCCTCGGCACGTTCGGCACGGGCGTCTTTCTCGCGTTGCTGGCGCTCGCGGTTTTGCTGATCAGCTTGCTGACGACGCGCCTCGATCTCGCGCTGCGCTTCACCCAGAAGGCGGGTGTAGTGTTCTGCGTGCTGCTGGAAGTTCTCACCGGCCACACGGTCGTTCGACAGGAACGCGTCGCGTGTCAGTTGGTTGTATTTGTCGATAATCTGCTGCGGCGTACCGCGCACCTTACCTTCCGGGCCCGAGCTATCATACACACGGTTGATGATGTTCCCCGGGTTATTCCGGTTGCGGTTCGACTTGTTGCGCGAACGTGATTTCGACGATCTCATAAGTAAGTATCCGGTCTCAGCACAGTCTTGCGGCCATCGCCGCGCTGTTGTCTCGGTCAAGGGCTGCGTGGCAGCCGGATGATCCGATTTTTAGGGCTTGTTCACAGCGGCGGTCCAAGTGGACTGCGGCGCTGCTACACTTGCTAACCATGTGGCCCGGGAAAACACAAGCCTTATGTGGAATATTTGCCCGATTTGGCGGTATTTTGCGTCATTATCAGGGTTTAGGACACAGACTGAAGGTTACGCCCTTTGAAACCCCAAGGCCGCCACAACGCGATCTTTCCCTGCCAGATCCTGATGGACCGTGACATCTGAAAACCCGGCAGAACGACAAAGCGCGGACACGGCGTCACCTTGCAGGTGCCCGATTTCAAGCAGCAACCGCCCGCACTTAGCCAAATATTCGGGCGCGGCTTGAGCAATGATCCGATAGGCGTCCAAACCGTCACCGCCGGGGGTCAGAGCCATATGTGGCTCCCAATCGCGCACCTCGGGCGACAACTCGACCATCTCATCCTGCGTAATGTAAGGCGGGTTCGAGACGATCAGGTCAAAGCGTGACGTGGTCTCAAGCGGGGCGAACCAACTCCCCTCATGCAACGTGACACGATCCTGTACGCCAAGCTGATTGGCATTTTGGCGGGCCACGTCCAGCGCCGCCTCAGAGAGGTCCACCCCCTGCCCAATGGTTTCGGGGCGTTCTGCCAGCAATGACAACAGGATACAGCCCGATCCTGTGCCAAGATCCAAAACCGATTCAAATGGCGCCGACAGAGCCAGATCAACCAAAAGCTCGGTATCTGGGCGAGGATCCAGCACGTCGGGTGTCACAATGAAGTCGCGCCCGTAAAACGCGCGCTGTCCGACGATTTGCGCGACGGGCTGGCGTTTGAGGCGGGCCTCGATGGCCCGTTCGAACGCACCTGCTTGATCGTACGTCACGTCGTCATGCATCACCAAGGTTAGGCGGCTGCGATCCACTCCCAACGCATGGGCCAGAAGAATCCGTGCATCCCGCGCCGGATCGTCGATCCCGGCCTCGCGCAACCGCGCAACGGCCCCGGCCAGCAGCACCGCCCCGGTCGTCACGCGTCCAGATCCGCCAGTTGCGCGGCTTGGGCTTCGGCGGTCAACGCATCCACAATCTCGTCCAGATCGCCGCCCATGATCTGATCCAGCTTGTAAAGCGTCAGGTTGATGCGGTGGTCCGTCATGCGGCCCTGTGGGAAGTTATAGGTGCGGATCCGTTCCGAGCGATCGCCCGACCCGACCTGAGACTTCCGATCCGCCGCCCGTTCGCTGTCAACGCGCTGACGTTCCAGATCGTAAAGCCGCGTCTTCAGAACTTGCATCGCGATCTCGCGGTTGCGGTGCTGCGATTTCTCGGAACTCACCACCATGATCCCCGTGGGCAGGTGGGTAATCCGCACCGCCGAATCCGTCGTGTTCACGTGCTGACCACCCGAGCCAGACGCCCGCATCGTGTCGATCCGCAGATCACCGGGTTCGATCTGAATGTCCACATCTTCGGCCTCCGGCAGCACCGCCACTGTCGCGGCCGAGGTATGGATCCGCCCGCCGCTTTCGGTTTCCGGCACGCGCTGCACACGGTGCACGCCGCTTTCGTACTTCAGCCGTGCAAAGACGCCCTCGCCCTTCACATGGACGGTGACCTCTTTGATGCCCCCAAGCTCGGACAGGCTTTGCTCCACAATATCAAAGCTCCAGCCGCGCGATTCTGCATAGCGTTGGTACATCCGCAGAAGGTCGCCGGCGAACAAGGCCGCCTCGTCCCCACCTGTGCCGGGGCGGATCTCGATCATCGCCGGGCGCGCATCGGCTGCGTCCTTGGGCAAGAGCGCCAGCCGCATGGATTGCTCCATCTCGGGCAGGCGTTCGCGCAGGGCGGGCAGCTCTTCCTCGGCCAATTCCCGCATGTCGGGATCGTCCATCATCAGCTCGGCCTCGGCGATGTCATCCAGAAGCTGCTGATAGCTGGCGATTTCATCCACCACCGGCTTCAGCTCGGCATATTCGCGTCCAAGAGCTGCAATTTCATCGCCCGACAGGCCCTCGGCCATACGGGCTTCGAGATACTGAAAGCGCTCGGTGATCGCGTTGAGTTTTTCCATAGGAACCATGGGGATGGTGTCTATGATTACGGGAGTTTGGTCAAGGGGCGCGGGCATGCTAGACTGCGCCCATGACGTATCGTATCGCGCTTGCCTGTTTGATGATTGCCGCGCCGGTCCATGCCGATGTGACCGGGCCCGGAGGCAAAGTGATAGACTGTTACTGTACCGACAGCACCGGTGGCCGGGTCGAGCTGGGCCAGTCGATCTGCCTATTCGTCGATGGGCGTGCCTTCATGGCCCGCTGCGAGATGAGCCTGAACGTCCCAATGTGGCGCGAAACGGGCGAAGGGTGTGTGTCAGCGCAGGGAACCCCGCAGTGTTTCGTTCCATTGCCCAACCCGGTCGCGGTTGACCCCAAGATCTGATTTGCCAATCACCAGATGTGCATGAATGTGCAAGTTGTCATCTTCCAGCCAGATCCGCGTCACATCCGGAAAACCAAACCCACGCGTGCGGGTTACAAAGCTGTTGCCGGTATCTGTGGCGACTTCGGTCGTCCGCGGGGTCTGCCGCACGATGTCTAGAAGCTTGGCGACGGTATCCTTTGGAAGATCAGACAGAGGCAGGACATATTTCGCCCCGCCCGGCATCTTGTGAACGCCTACCACATCGGGTCCGGGCGTCGAGGTAAATCGATCCGCATCAATCGGGGTTAGCCGTGCATAGATCGCTACTGCGCAGGCAAGGATCACCGGGGCGGCGATCAGGATGAGGATCAATTTCATGGGGGGCTGCTCCTAGGACTTTGACCGGCCAGATATAGGACGGATACGCGCCGAAACAGCCCCCAGATCAGTATGACATAACGTCAAGTATGACACGCCCGAAACGGGGGAAACCGTTCCGGGCGTTGCTTGCTATCTTTCTGAAAGAAAACCTATTTGCGCCTGTTATAGGCCCAGAGGTTCAGGATCTCCATCGCGATATGCGCGCCGGCAATTGCGGTGGCGCCGGTCGTGTCAAACGGAGGGGACACCTCGACCACATCGCCGCCCACCACGTTGATCCCAGCCAGATCGCGCAGGATGATCGACGCCTGGCCCGAGGTCAGACCGCCCCACACGGGCGTGCCCGTTCCGGGCGCAAAAGCCGGGTCCAAGCCGTCGATGTCGAAGGTCAAATAGGTCTTGTTGTCACCCAGAATGGATTTGATCTTTTTGACCACTGCGGCGGGGCCGGTTTCATGCACCTCGCGCGCGTCGATGATGTTTACACCCAACGTGTCCTCGTTGGTGGTGCGGATCCCCACCTGAACCGAACGGCTGGGATCGATCAGCCCCTCTTTCACCGCTTTATAGAACATGGTCCCGTGGTCCACCCGGCTCATGTCATCATCGGGCCACGTGTCCGTGTGTGCGTCAAACTGCAACAGACTGAGCGGCCCATGCTTCTTCACATGCGCCCGCAGGATCGGGAAGGTGATGTAGTGATCGCCACCCAGCGTCAGGCAGGCCGCGTCTTGGTCAAGGATCGAGGTAATGTGCGCCTCAAGCACCGCCGGAAACTGATCGATGCGGGCATAATCAAAGGCCAGATCGCCGTAATCCGCGACCGCAAACTCCGACAGAACATCGAAGCCCCAGCCATAGGCGGGATCCGGAGATTGCAGGCTCGACGCATCGCGAATGGCGCGTGGGCCAAGGCGCGTTCCGGGGCGGTTTGTCACCGCTTGATCAAATGGAATCCCCGTGACGGCGATGTCCACATCCGACAAGTCCTTGGTGTAGGTGCGACGCAGGAAGGACCGCACACCCCCAAAGGTGTTTTCAAAGGAAAGCCCTTTAAATCCTTCGCGTGTGATCGCGGTATCCACCTGTTCGGCGGCGTCTTCCAATGCCATTTTGACCTCCTTGTTTGGAGGATCCCTAGCACAGGTTACCGCACGACGCCAGCAATTTGATCATATTTTATGCGACCGGATTTAGCCGCTCGACCAGACGGGCGAAAAAGCTGGATCCATAGGCTGCGACCTCGTCATCGAAGTCAAACTTCGGGTGATGCACCCCCGGCCCCTCGCCCTGCCCGAGGAACAGATAGGCACCGGGGCGTTCTTCCAGCATGTAGGCAAAGTCCTCGGCCCCCATCTCGCGACCCGAGGCATCGTCCACACGATCGTCCCCCGAAATCTCACGCGCGGCATCGGCCGCCTTCTCCACTTCGGGCGCGGTGTTGATCATCGGCGGGTAGCCAAGCTCGTAATCAATATCGACTGTCACACCAAAACTGGCTGCGTGGCCTTCCACAATCTCGCGAATCCGGGTTTCGACCATCTTGCGCACCTCAGGCGTGAACGAGCGGATCGTGGCGCCGAACCAACCGCTTTCGGGGATGACATTATCCGCCGTCCCGGCATGGATTTCCGTGACCGAGACCACAAGTTCGTCCAGTGGACGTAGGTTGCGGCTGACGATGGTTTGCAGCGCTTGCACCATCGCGACCATCGCCGGGATCGGGTCCACGCATTCATGCGGATAGGCCCCATGCCCGCCGACGCCCGTTACCGTCACACGCAGCGTATCCACCGCCGCCATCATCGGGCCGGGTGTAGAGACGAAATGACCCAGCTCGATCCCCGGCATGGTGTGCAGGGCGTAGACCTCGGAAATGTCGAAACGCGTCATCATGCCTTCGTCGCACATGTATTTGGCGCCCCCGAAATTCTCTTCGGCGGGCTGGAAGATAAGCGCCACCCGCCCCCTGAAATTCCGCGTTTCGGCCAAATAGCGCGCGGCCCCCAGCAGCATCGTGGTGTGCCCGTCATGGCCGCAGGCATGCATCAGCCCCTCATTCTGCGAGGCATAGTCGAGCCCTGTCAGCTCCTCCATCGGCAGTGCATCCATATCGGCGCGCAACCCGATGGTCGGGCCATCCCCCTGCCCGTTGATAATCGCCACCACGCCCGAAACGCCGATTTGCGGGTGGATCTCATCCACGCCGAATTCCCGCAGGCGGTCGCAAACAAACGCCGCTGTCTGGTGACACTCCAACCCAAACTCGGGGTTCTGGTGCAGATGACGGCGCCAGCCCTTCATATCTTCGTCAAAATCAGCGATACGGTTGATAACAGCCATGGGGCCCTCCTGAATTGGGTCGAAGGTTTCCTGAATACGGGGCAAATGCAATGACCAAAACGTCCGACCAGCTTGTACACGACCCGAACGGCGGCATGGACCGCCTACGCGAGATCATGCGCCGTTTGCGTGATCCCGACACGGGCTGTCCGTGGGATATCGAGCAGGAATTCCGCACCATTGCGCCCTATACGATCGAGGAAGCCTATGAGGTCGCCGACGCGATCGAGCGCGAGGCGTGGGATGAACTGAAGGGCGAACTGGGCGATCTGCTGTTCCAATCCGTCTTCCACGCCCAAATGGCCGAAGAAAAGGGCCTGTTCAGCTTTGACGATGTGGCTGACACGATGTCGGACAAGATGGTCGCGCGGCATCCTCATGTGTTCGGGGACGAAAACCGCGACAAGTCGGCCGAACAGCAGACCCGCGACTGGGAAACCATCAAAGCCGCCGAACGCGCGGCGAAAGCCCAGCAAGGCGTCTTGGACGGCGTGGCCATTGGCCTGCCCGCCCTGCTGCGCGCGGTAAAGCTGCAAAAACGCGCCGCGCGTGTCGGCTTCGATTGGCCCGAGATCAGCATGGTTCTGGACAAGATCACCGAAGAAGCGCGCGAAGTGGCCGAGGCCCGCGATACGTTGGGACAAGACGAGCTGCGCGAAGAAATCGGCGATCTGCTGTTCGTCGTCGCCAACCTCGCCCGGCATCTGGATGTCGAGCCCGAGGAAGCGCTGCGCCACGCCAATGCGAAGTTCGAACGGCGCTTTAAGGGAATCGAGCGCCGGTTAGCTGTCGAGGGAAAAACACCCGAGCAATCCAATCTGGAAGAAATGGACGCGCTTTGGGAGGCCGAAAAAGCCGCTGAACGGGCTGCGCAATAACCTGCGACATTTTCCCCGATTATTTTTATCAGGTATTGACCCGAGCGAAAGACTCGGGTTTAAGCGCCCCATCGAAACCAAAGGAGATCCGCGCGATGAAATCTGTTCGCACGCTTGCCATGGCCCTTGTTGGCGCCACAGCCCTAACCCCCGCCGCCGCAAGCGCTGACGAAGTGAATGTCTATTCCTTCCGCCAGCCCGAGCTGATCCAACCCCTGATGGACGCGTTTCAGGAAGACACCGGAATCACGGTGAACGTGGCGTTCTTGAAACAAGGCGTGGTTGAACGCCTGCAGGCCGAAGGCAAACGCAGCCCCGCTGACCTGATCATGACGGTCGACATCTCGCGTCTGGCAGGCGTGGTCGAAGCGGACCTGACCCAGCCGGTCCAGTCGGACGTTCTGGAAGCCAACATCCCCGCGGCTTACCGCGATCCGGGCGACCAATGGTTCGGCCTGACCTCGCGCGCACGTATCGTCTATGCCTCGAAAGACCGCGTGGCCGAGGGCGAAATCACCACCTATGAAGACCTTGCCGACCCGAAATGGAAGGGCCGCATCTGCACCCGCTCGGGCACTCATAGCTATACGCTGGGGCTGGTCTCGGCCCACCTGACCCACCATGACACTGCCGCGACTACTGCATGGCTGGAAGGTGTGAAAGCCAACCTCGCCCGCAAACCGCAGGGCAACGACCGTGCGCAGGTCAAGGCGATCTGGGCAGGCGAATGCGACATCTCGATCGGCAACACCTATTACATGGGCAAAATGCTGGCCGATGAAGAGCAGAAAGAATGGGCCGACAGTGTAAACGTCATCTTCCCGGTCTTCGAAGGCTCGGGCACTCACGTGAACCTGTCAGGCATGGCGCTGGCCAAGCACGCGCCGAACAAGGACAACGCCATCAAACTGATGGAATTCCTGTCCTCGCCAAAAGCGCAGGAAATCTATGCCTCGCAGAACTATGAATACCCGATCGCACCGGGCACGCAGGCAGATGCCGTCGTGACCAGCTGGGGTGAGTTCACCGCAGACGGCGTGAACCTGATGGAAGTCGCCGGCAACCGTGCCGAGGCTCTGAAACTGGTGCAAGAAGTCGATTTCGACGGCTAAGCACAGCCCGCTGTATAGAAGAAGGTCAAGGCAATCCTGTCTTGGCCTTCTTTGCTTTTATGCGTTTCAGTCTTCAACAAGCGTGAGGTCTGAACGCTGGCGCATAAGTGCGAGGTCGGACAGATACCGCGCCCTCAAATTCTTCGCGTGGTCAGAGTGCAACTGCACGAACGGACGCTCCGCCACCTTGTCCGCAAATGCATCATAGATTGCGCGTTTTTCGTCCCAGAAAAGCTTATTCCCAGCCCGCCGCTGGCGCTGAATTTCGAACAAGGCTGCATCCGGAAAGCTTATATTCGTGCGCCCTTCGCTGGGCGTCAGACCGGCCATATCCAGATGGGGGCAGAGCCGTCCAAGCAGCGCAAGGTCATCACGCTTGCGCCTGTACGGAACCACCAACAGCTTTTGGGGCCGGAGTTCAGCCAAGATGGCCTCGACCACAGCAGGCCAACCGCCTTCAAAATTTGCCTGACGATGGCGCACATCTTCGTAGCTGGGCATGACATGGGTTTCAGCCCTCTTTCGAAAAGCGGATTCGAACAGCGTGTCATATGAACGGATCATCAACATGACGTTGCCAATTGCCGCGGGGTGAAGAACCATCCTTAGTAGGCGCATCCGTTCGCGCACATTGGGATAAAACCGCCCCTGCTCGAAGGATATCATGCCCCCGATGAAATTCTCTTCTGACAAGAGTGCCTGATGATACTCACCCGTACCCAGCACCGGCGCGAGATCAGCGCGGTTCTTCGCAATCTGCGTTCTCAGCTGAGTTGGGCCCTCCAACGCTGCGTGGTCCAGATGTGCGCGCAACTGCCCATTCGGGACGCGGCTACGTTCTGGAAAACCAAGGCGCAACCCCTGTGCCTGAAGTGCTGCCGCATTGGCACTTAGGACCATCTGAAAGGCGGTCGAGCCGGTCCGGTGTGCGCCCAGGTGCAGATGCACGTATCGAAGTTGCCTCATCGGAAAACCCTTACCACTGCCATCTGCCTCACATGCCCAAACTTATCGCAGCATATCCTTCAGATAATGCCCGGTGTGGCTTTCCGCGACCTTCGCCACTTGCTCGGGTGTACCTTTGGCCACCACCGTGCCCCCACCGTCGCCGCCTTCCGGTCCAATGTCGATGATGTGGTCCGCGGTCTTCACGACGTCCAGATTGTGTTCGATCACCACGACCGTGTTGCCCTGATCCACCAGCTCATGCAGCACCTCAAGCAGTTTGCGCACGTCCTCGAAATGCAGGCCGGTGGTGGGTTCGTCGAGGATATAGAGCGTTCGACCGGTCGAGCGCTTCGACAGCTCTTTGGACAGCTTCACCCGCTGCGCTTCGCCGCCCGAAAGGGTCGTTGCTTGCTGACCGACCTTGATATAGCCCAATCCGACGCGCATCAACGAATCCATCTTGTCGCGGATCGAGGGCACGGCTTGGAAGAATTCCTGCGCGTCTTCGACAGTCATGTCCAGCACATCAGCAATAGACTTGCCCTTGAACTGCACCTCTAGCGTTTCCCGGTTATAGCGCGCGCCCTTGCAGGTTTCACATTGCACATAAACGTCGGGCAGAAAGTGCATCTCGATCTTGATGACACCGTCGCCCTGGCAGGCCTCGCACCGGCCACCCTTCACGTTGAAGCTGAACCGGCCCGGCTTGTAGCCGCGGGTCTTGGCCTCGGGCAGGCCTGCGAACCACTCGCGAATGGGCGTAAACGCCCCGGTATAGGTCGCTGGGTTCGAGCGCGGCGTACGCCCAATGGGGCGCTGGTCGATGTCGATCACCTTGTCCAGATGCTCAAGCCCTTTGATGGTTTCGCAAGGCGCTGGCGTCTGGCGCGCCCCGTTCAAGCGCATCGAAGCGGTCTTGAACAGCGTCTCAATCGTCAGCGTGGATTTCCCGCCACCCGACACGCCGGTCACGCAGACAAATTTGCCCAGCGGGAAGTCGGCGGTCACGTTCTTCAGGTTGTTCCCCGTGGCTTTCTTCACGGTGATCTTCTTGCCGTTCCCCTTGCGCCGCTTCTTCGGCACGGCAATCTCGCGTACGCCTGTAAGGTACTGACCGGTAATCGAATTCTCGTTCTCGGCAATGTCCGTGGGCGTCCCTTGAGCGATGATTTCGCCGCCATGAACCCCAGCACCGGGGCCGATATCCAGAACGTAATCTGCCTCGCGGATCGCTTCTTCATCATGCTCCACAACGATCACCGTGTTGCCCTGATCGCGCAGGTTCTTGAGCGTCGTCAGCAGCCGGTCGTTGTCGCGTTGGTGCAATCCAATGGACGGCTCGTCCAACACATAAAGCACGCCCGTCAGGCCCGAACCGATCTGGCTGGCCAGCCGGATCCGCTGACTTTCGCCACCCGACAGTGTGCCTGAATTGCGGCTGAGCGTCAGATACTCCAAACCCACATTGTTCAGGAACCCCAGACGCTCGCGGATCTCCTTCAGGATGGCCCGCGCAATCTCGTTCTTCTGCGCGCTCAGATGGTTCGGCGCGTCTTCGACCCAGGCTAAGGCCTCGCGGATCGACATCTCGACCACCTGCCCCACATGCAAAAGCTGGTCGCCCGAGCCGATTTTCACGGCCAATGCCTCGTCCCGCAGGCGATACCCACCACAGGCCCCACAGGGGCGGTTGTTCTGATACCGTTCAAATTCCTCGCGGATCCAGTTCGAATCCGTCTCGCGATAGCGGCGCTCCATATTGGGGATGACGCCTTCAAAGCTGCGCGTGACCTCATAGACACGCCCGCCTTCGTCGAAGCGGAACTTGATCTCTTCTTCACCCGAGCCATAGAGGAACACCTGCTGCACATGGGCGGGCAGGTCTTTCCATGGCGTGTTCTTGTCAAACTCGTAATGTTTCGCAATCGATTCAATCGTTTGCAGGAAATAGGGCGACTTGCCCTTCCGCCACGGCGCCAATGCCCCGTCATACACCTTCAGCGTGGCGTCCGGCACCACAAGGCGTTCGTCAAAGAACAGCTCTTTACCCAGCCCGTCGCACTCTGGACAGGCCCCGAAGGGGGCGTTGAACGAAAACAGTCGCGGCTCGATCTCGGGAATGGTGAAACCGCTTTCCGGGCAGGCGAAATTTTCCGAGAAGGTGATGACCTCCGGCTCGCCCTCGCGCGGGGCAGTTTCGAAATGGGCGATCCCGTCCGCCAGATCCAGCGCGGTGCGGAAACTGTCCGCCAGACGTTGCTCCATCCCTTCGCGCACGACCACACGATCCACAACAACATCGATATTGTGGCGGTATTTTTTGTCGAGCGTCGGCGGTTGGTCCAGCTCATACATCTCGCCATTCACTTTGACGCGCTGGAAGCCCTTCTTCTGAAGCTCTTGAAATTCCTTGCGATATTCGCCCTTCCGGTCACGCACGATCGGGGCCAGCAGATAGGCGCGTGTGCCCTCTTCCATCTGCATCACGCGGTCCACCATATCCTGCACCTGCTGCGCTTCGATGGGCAGGCCGGTGGCGGGCGAAAAGGGCGTCCCCGCGCGGGCAAAGAGCAGACGCAGATAGTCGTAGATCTCGGTCACTGTGCCGACGGTCGAACGCGGGTTTTTGGACGTGGTTTTCTGTTCAATCGAAATGGCCGGAGACAGCCCCGCGATGTGATCCACATCGGGTTTCTCCATCATATCAAGGAACTGGCGCGCATAGGCCGACAAGCTTTCCACGTAACGCCGCTGCCCTTCCGCATAGATCGTATCGAACGCCAAAGAGGACTTACCAGACCCCGACAGACCGGTGATCACCACCAGCTTGTCGCGCGGAATATCCACGTCAATGGACTTCAGGTTATGCTCGCGCGCGCCGCGGACCTGGATTTCTTTCAACTCGGCCATTCTGACCCCCAATTCACACTTCCCTAACGGTTAGGGCAAAGGCCGCGGCGAGACAATCGAAAAGTTAGAACATTACAAGAACAAGCTGACAGCCACTGACGGGATTGACATTACATTCCTTTTCTTGAATATTTAATCCGTGAAAGAGTTGAACTGCACGCGCTGTCCTCTATATCCCTTCTCAAGACGCGCAAGCGAAATAGGAGCATGACATGTTTGGTTTCATGATGGGCGGGGCGAAGATGGACCCGCGTGAGGCGGTCGCGAAAGTCCTAGCAGGCGAGATCAACCTGATCGACGTACGCGACCATGGCGAAGTGCAGATGACCGGCAAAGCCAAGGGGGCTGTGGTGGTGCCCTTGTCCGTGATGCCGTTTCAGTGCGACCCGAAAGGCCCGGACTTCAACAAAGACATCGACACCTCGAAACCCGTGGCGCTGTACTGCGCATCCGGAGCACGTTCAGCGCAAGGTGCGCAGGTGTTGAAACGCCTGGGCTTTGACGAGGTCTATAACATCGGCGGCTTGGGTCACTGGCATCAAGCCGGTGGAGAAATCACCCGCTAAGACACCCTTCCCTTTAACGAAATGAGAACCGCGCTGGTTTTGCCAAGCGCGGTTTTTCTTTGCCCAAAATTCATTCACCCCAACAGTTGACTGAGCAATCACACAGTGTTATTCATCCATATGGTTGAACGAAATGATACGGACCTTCTGTCCACGGTTTTGAAAGCGGCGTCAGACCCTAAACGCCGGTCCATCCTGACACTGCTTGCTCAGGAAGGTCCGCTTCGGATCACCGATATCGCCGCGCGTTTTGACATCAGTCTGAACGCGGTCTCGAAGCACATCAAAGTGCTGGAAACCGCTGGGCTGGTGACACGCCGCACCGAATGGCGCGAACATCTGATCGAGGTTCAGATGGGCCCACTTTCACTTGTCGATCAATGGTTTAACGAACTCCGGTCGATCTGGGCGCTGCGCCTAGACGCCCTTGAAGCTGCCCTGAAGGAGGACGACAATGACTGAGCTTTCCCTGGAAATCACCCGCCACATCCCGCACCCACCCGAGCGCGTTTTTGACGCCTGGCTGGACTCAGAACTGCTGGCCAAATTCATGGTGCCTGGCCCGGGCGTGACCATTACCGAAGCCAAGGTCAACCCAAAGGTCGGCGGCCAATTCCTGATCATGATGCGTGTACCCGAAGCAGGTGACCTGCCCCATACCGGCGCGTATCGCGTGATCGACCGCCCCAACCAACTGGCCTTCACGTGGGTCTCACAAAACAGCCAAGAGGATTCGCTCGTCACGCTCGACTTCGCGCCGAAAGATGGCGGCACCGACCTGACCCTGCGCCACGTCCGCTTCCCGTCAGAACAGAGCCGCGATGATCATAACGGAGGCTGGAGTCGCATTCTGGACGCGCTTGCAGGGCTTGAAGTCGCGGCGTGATCCATCGGAAAATGCAAAAAAGGCCGGGCGATTGACCCGGCCTTTTCTTCTTAATTCACAGCACCTTACATGTGGATGACGCGGTCGTAAGCGTCCAGCACAGCCTCGTGCATGCTTTCCGAGATTGTCGGGTGCGGGAAGACCGTATGCATCAGCTCTTCCTCGGTGGTTTCCAGCGTCTTGCCGACCACGTATCCCTGGATCATCTCGGTCACTTCCGGGCCAACCATATGGGCGCCCAGCAGCTCGCCGGTTTTCGCGTCGAACACGGTTTTGATCATGCCCTCAGGGTCGCCCATGGCAATGGCCTTACCGTTGCCGATGAACGGGAAGCGACCGACCTTGATGTCATAACCCTGCTCTTTCGCCTTGGCTTCCGACAGACCGACCGAGGCGACCTGCGGGTGACAATAGGTACAGCCTGGAATGCTTTCCGGTTTCACCGGGTGAGCGTGCAGACCGGCGATCAGCTCGGCCACCATCACGCCTTCATGGCTGGCTTTGTGGGCAAGCCACGGCGCACCGGCGATGTCACCGATCGCATAAAGACCATCCACGCCAGTCCGGCAATGGGCGTCGGTCACAACGTGGGTGCGGTCGATCTTCACACCAAGCGCTTCCAGACCCAAACCTTCCACATTGCCAACGATGCCAACAGCGGAAATGACGGTGTCGAACTCTTGCTTCTCGACCTTGCCGCCAACCTCGATATGGGCGGTGACTTTGCCTTTGGCGCGGTCCAGCTGCTTGACCATGGCTTTCTCCATGATCTTCATGCCTTGCTTTACGAAAGACTTCTTGGCGAAGGCCGAGATCTCGGCGTCTTCCACGGGCAGCACGCGGTCCATCACTTCGACCACGGTGGTGTCTGCGCCCAAGGTGTTGAAGAAGCTTGCAAATTCAATCCCGATTGCACCGGAACCGATGACCAGAAGTTTCTTCGGCATGCGCGGCGGATTCAAAGCGTGCTTGTAGGTCCAGACCAGATCGCCGTCAGCTTCCAGCCCGGGCAGTTCGCGGGCACGGGCGCCGGTGGCCAGAACGATGTTCTTGGCGGTCAGCTCTTCGGTGCCTTTCTCGGTCTTGACCGAGACCTTGCCCTTGGCGGGGATCGTCGCCTCGCCCATCACCACGGTGACTTTGTTCTTCTTCATCAGGTGGCCAATGCCGCCCGACAGTTGAGCAGCGACGCCACGGGAGCGTTTCACGATGGCGGGCAGATCGTAGTCAATGTTGCCAGCGGACAGGCCAAATTCCTTGGCGCGGTGCATCAGGTGGAACACCTCGGCCGAGCGCAACAGCGCCTTGGTCGGGATACACCCCCAGTTCAGGCAGATGCCGCCCAGATGCTCGCGTTCAATGATGGCCACTTTCTGACCCAGTTGTGCGGCCCGAATGGCTGCAACATAACCGCCCGGCCCTGCGCCGATTACGATCGTATCAAAACTTTGTCCTGCCATCGGTGGCTCCTCCTCATCAAGATAGTTTGGCATTAAACTATTTTGTTCAACGGATCAATTACCTCAGCGAAACCCTGCTATTCGCTCAGCGAAAACCGGAAAATCCGCTTTTATTCTTCGTCGCCTTGCAGCTCGTGCAGGATGTGACCATAACCGCCATCGTGGATAAATGCCTCCTCATCCGCACTGCTGTCGCGCCCAAGCGCCTGATTTCGATAGGGAAAACGGCCAAAACGGCGGATGATCTCGCGATGGACGCGGGCGTGAAGCGTATCCCCTGCCCCGCGCGGATCAGACATGCGGTCTTGCATCAATTCGATGCAACGGTCCTGCATCGCCATCTCTTCGCTATGCATGAAGGGCATATAGAAGAATTGCCGCGTGGGCAGATCGATCTGCAAATCCAGCCCGTTGTCGATTGCGCGTTCGGCACAAGCCAGCGCTGCTGTGTCCGTCGCAAAGGACCGCGCATCGCCGCGAAACATATTCCGCGGGAACTGGTCGGTCAGGATCAGAAAGCCCAACGCGCCCTCAGCCGTGTCTTGCCAGTGGTCCAGCGCACCGGTGCGCGCAGCCTCCCAACTGGGCAGGAATCTGTCGCGGATGGCGTTATCCAGTTCTTCCGTGCCGTTATACCAGCCCTCGGGCCCGGTATCGTCGACCCAGAAACGAATGATGTTCTGTGCAGTTGCCATGCAGTCCTCCCGTACCGATAACCCTAACGGGCCGGGTGAACTCTGCAAGCCCTGCGATCAGCTCTCGTCTTCGTCGCTTGCTTCTGCCTCTTCGGCCCAGAACTCCTGCGCCATGTCGACTGCCACGGGGGAGGCAGCAGGCGCCATGGTCACAAATGCACCGGTATCTTCCGGCGCAGGTGCCGACCGCTGGGTCGAGCGCCACAGGCCATAGGCCAGAAGTGCCAGAAGCAAGACAGCCATGTAGGACCAGAAACCGCTTGGACCAACCACGCCCATCACCCAGCCCGAGATGATCGGACCTGCAATGGCCCCAATCCCGTTGATGAAGATCAGACCGGCCGAGGCGGCGGGCATGTCATCAGGTTCGAGGAAGTCGTTCACATAGGCCAGTAGCAATGCATACAGCGGGTTGGTCATACCGCCCATCAGGAAAGCCGCAGCCAGAAGTACGGTATAGTTTGACGACAAAAACACCGGTAGGAACCCTGCCCCGGCGGCCACCGCCGTGACGATGAGGATCAGGAAACGGCGATCCATCCGATCCGAGATCCAGCCAATCGGATACTGCAGCACCAGCCCTCCAATATAGAAGGTCGACACAAAGCCCGAGATCTGCGCGACACTCAGCCCTGCTTGTTGTCCAAAGACCGAGGCCATGCCGAACTGCGCCGAGAACACGCCGCCAAGCAGGAAAAAGCCAACGCAGCCCAGCGGGGAAATCGTATAGAGTTCGCGCAGGCTCAGACCTTTGGTGGTTTCAAAGGCAGGGGTCGGGTTCACAGACAAAAGAATCGGCGCAAAAGCGATCGACACCAGCACCGAGGGGATGATGAACAGGATGAAATCCTGCGGATCCCCAAGTACCAACAGGCCCTGTGCCGCAATAATCCCGACCATCTGCACAAACATATAAAGCGACAGGGCTTTGCCGCGGTTCGCGTTGTCAGCAGCGTTGTTCAGCCAGCTTTCGGCAGTGACATACACGCCCGAGAAGCAGAACCCGACCACGACGCGCAGAAGCGTCCAGGCAATCGGATCGTTCATTGCCGGGTACAGGATCAGAACGGCCGAGATGAAGGACCCAAGTGCCGCAAAGACCCGAACATGGCCAACACGTCGGATCATGGTCGGCGCCATGCGCGATCCGAACAGGAAGCCCGCAAAATAGCCGGACATGACAAGCGACAGCTCGAAGGTTGAAAAGCCTTCAAGCCCACCACGAATACCCAACAGCGTGCCCTGCACACCGTTGCCAACCATCAAAAGCATGACGCCCAACAACAGCGCCCAAGAGCTTGCCAGAACCTGAAGCATGCGACCCTCCGCAAATCTAAGAGGTTCAGTGTAGCCGAAGGCGCTGTCCGGAAAACGCTTTTTCGCGACCTTACGGGGTCGCGTTCCGGCCTCTACGCCCCCTTGGGCAGCAGAAGCGAGCTGTCGCCGTAAGAAAAGAAGCGGTACTTTTCAGCGATCGCATGGGCATACACATCGCGCATCCGCTCGGTCCCCATCATCGCTGAGACCAGCATCATCAGCGTTGATTTCGGCAGGTGGAAATTGGTCATCAGCCCGGCGGCAATTGAGAATTCGAAGCCCGGCGTGATGAAGATATCGGTTTCGCCGGTCCAAGGCGCGATCTGCCCCTTCGCCACCGCTGCGCTTTCAATCAGGCGCAACGCGGTGGTACCCACAGGGATCACACGACCACCTGCGGCGAGGGTCGCGTTGATCTGATCCGCCGCGGTCTGACTGACCTCGCCCCATTCGGCATGCATCTTGTGTTTCGAGACGTCATCGACCTTCACGGGCAGGAAGGTGCCTGCTCCGACATGTAGTGTGACGTGGGTCAGATCGACACCCGTCGCTTCGATTTCTGCCAGCAAATCCTCATCGAAATGCAGCGACGCCGTGGGTGCAGCGACCGCGCCGGTGTTGCGGGCAAAGACCGTCTGATAGTCTTCATTATCTTGCTCGTCCGCCGCGCGTTTCGCGGCGATATAAGGCGGCAAGGGCATCTTGCCCGCCTCGGCAATTGCCTCGTCAAACGCGTCACCTTCTAGATTGAAACGCAGTACAGCCTGATCGTCGTCGCGTCCGAGGAACTCGGCGCTCAGCGCGTCCGAGAACGCGATCACGTCGCCCTCTTTCAGCTTGCGCAGCGGTTTGGCCATCGCGTGCCACTGCCCCTGCCCATCCGGCGACAGAAGCGTGACTTCGATATTGGCAACACCTTCGCCGGGCGCTTGCCCCGGACGGGTACGCGTGCCGAACAGACGCCCGGGGATCACCTTGGTATCATTCAGAACCAGCCGATCCCCTGGACGCAGCCAATCGGTCAGATCACCCACATGGGCGTCGGTCAGTCTGTCCGGTGTCGCCACCAACAGACGGCTCGCGGTGCGCGGCCGCACGGGGCGTGTCGCGATCAACTCTTCAGGCAGGTCGAAGTCAAAATCACTCAGTTTCATGGCCGCGCACATAGGTCTGATCCGAACAAAGGTCAATCATTCGGGACGCGGCGGCGGGTCACGGCGGAAAATATCGCGGAAGAATCCCGGCGTGAACACCGACAATGGATTAACCGAAACATCTGGCGCAGATGCAGTTCCACCCAATTGATAGTTAAATCCGATCAGCCCTTCCCCCTTGCGCGCAAAAAGCTGGCCCGCCGAGTTCACGACATAGAACGGAGAAATCACCCCCTGCATGCGCAGCTGCTCGGTCCCGAGATAATAGTATCCGTCCATCGAGATCCCCATCGAATGCCCCGAGGCCGAACTTTCATAAATCGTGACCTTTTCAGGATCCAGTCGGAACCGCGCATCCACATCGGTGAAGGGTATGCCCTGCCCGCCCAGCTGCTGCAACAACCCTATGACCGAGATCGCGGAAAGAAGCTCGGCCATTGCTGGCGCGTTGTGGACGTCAAGATTATTGGTGATCTTCAGGCTGCCTTCATACACACCCTTCCCGCCCGCAGGGGTCAGGATCAACTCCATATCTCCGCCTCTGGCGGATTTGAATAGCCCCGCCTCGCGCATGACCGCACCGGCATCTCGTGCGTTAATTCGAAACGCGGTGCCGTTCGGTTGAGGCGCAGCGACGCCTTGAATGACCGGCTTTCCCGAAACGCGCCCTTCGAACTGTCCTGACAAGCCGGTCGCGCCGCTGGTCAGAACCGCCTCGAACGGGGTCAATACAATTCCCTCAGATATGATCAGCCGGTCCAGCCTAAGGTCGATCGGCGTTTGCCCCTGCGACGCCGTTTGGCCGCGGTTCGCCCCGACCGAAGCACCGCGCAGATCAATCGTGCCGCCATTGACGGTCACGGCAACCGGCACCCCTTCGCCACGCCCGGTCAGCGTTACTTGGGCATCCAGCCATCCGCCCAGCTTGACTCGGTCAAAGACGGCCGTGTCAAATCCACCGTCTGGATGCAGGTTGATCCGCCCCGCTGCAGAAAGCCCCGGAGCCGTAAGCGCCAACTGATCAATTTGCGGTGCCGTGCCCAGATCCGCCGTCAGAGTGATCTGCCCATCTGCATCTTTGGACTTGGACCATCCCAAAGACGGAATGGACAATCCCACGCCGTTTAAATCGCCCTCAAGCGTCAACCGGGGCGGAGCATCCGTGTTCAAAACAATCTTATAGTCGCCACGTCCTTCGCCGCGAACTGTGCCTTCGGGCAGGCCGACCTTGAAGACCTCAAGCATCTGGGTGTTCAAAGGGAAACGCCCCGTAACGGTCGAGGGGCCCGTTGCTTTACCAGCTTCGAATGGCAGCTTCCAAAGGCCCGAGACCGGCAGCCCAGACAGGGTACCCTGCCCTTTAAGGCTAAGCCCGGCCCCATCAAAGCGCATCGTCGCGTTGGGCAGTTTCAGCGCGTGGCCCGGAATGATCTTGGCACTTTCGACATCTCGAAGATCAGCGCTCAGATCATACTTAATGGCACTACGGGGCGCCTTGGGCTGCATCTGAACGTCAACTCGTCCACGGATCGTCGCACGTCCCGTGGCCATCTCCGGCCCCATCTTGCCATCGCTTGTTCGAAACACTTGGAACGGCTTCGAATTCAAAAGGTGAAGCGCCGCCGTCACGGGTCCCGAGACGGACAGATCGACCTCGGCCGGCACGGGGCGCACGGGAAGGTTGGGATCCGCATCTGCCGGGCGCGGTTTACCCATCTTCGGAATGACAAACGTCGTCCCGCTAACATCCAGAACCCCAGCAATACGCCCATCTGGCCTGCGCGGGTGGACAACACCCCGATCCGCCACAACGGACAGGCGGCGACCCTCGATCACCAGACGCCCATCCGCGCTCTCGATGGGCTGCATGTCTTTCACCGCCCGGATCATCATATCCTGATAGGACGCCGAGAGGTTCAGGTGCGCGGGCGCGTCGCCTCGTTTGCGCCACGCAATGGCGACATCATGGAACTGCCCGCCCGAGACATTGTCGCGGATCCATGTCCTGACACGCGCACTGCGCGCCTCGGGCCACAAGGCGACCACCTGATCCGGGGTCACCTTCTCGGCCCGGCTGTCAAAACCCAAGGACCACGCTCCACCATCGACCGCGATCCGCCCTGAACCCGCGATATGGCGATCTTCATGGGTGACATAGGCCTGCCCGATATCCACCTCAAACGGATCCAAACGCAGCCGGAAATCTGCCCCCCCATGCCCCAAAAGGACCGTGTCTTCAAACAATTCAGAGGGATTCACTTTCGCCTCGGACAGTTGGATTTGCCCGATCATCTCGGTCGGCCAGCCCCCGGCCCACCCACGCAGATAGGCGTGCCCCTCGGCGCTGGCCTGCACCCAATCCGACGACAGCGACATTTCCGAGAAATCCATGCGCTCCCGTTCGGGGTCATAGTCGATATACACCCGGCCACCGTTAAATCGGGCGGGTTTGGCCCCGCCATTCGGGGAAATCGCGCCCGCGCCAAACTCCAAAAATCCCGCCAGATCCGAGACCGCCCCCTCGTCGTCGACCACCGTCAACAACTCGCCCGAGATTGGCGCATCCACGATCCCAAGAAACGTCAAAAGCGGCGTTTGCGCGGCGATATCTGCCGACAGCGCGTTCTTGAACCGCGCCGTGAATTCGGCAGCAGACGAGTTTTTGGCGCTGCGAAACTCTAGCACGGTCTCGGCCAGCGTTTCGGTTTGGTTAAAGACATCAAAAGACACCGACATGCTGACGTAATCGGCATCCTGCGTGATGACCAAAGCCCCGTCCGTCACCTGCCAGATCCGTCCGGTGCGTGCATCCTCCAGTGTGATGGTCAGGGCATCGGCGCGGATCTCGTCGGTATGAGACAAGGCGCCGCCAGCAAAGACCTGGTCAATACGGTCAAGAACGCTTGCGAAGTCACCGCTTGCCCCAACCCCCTGCCCGAAACTAAGTGCAAATGCACCATCAGCTTGTCGCCGCACGGTGATTTGCGCCCCGGATAGCTCAAGCGTTGCGGGCTCCAATCGGCCTGACAGCACGGGCAGGACAAAAACCGAGCCCTCGACCGCGTTCAGACGACCGATCTCCAACCCAGTTTTGTCGCGCACGCCCAGATCCACCAAACGCAACCGGGGCCGACCGTTTCCGGAAACCCCCAACTCGATCCGCGCAAGCGACAGAGTCACCGCATCGGATTGGTCGTTCAACCGCTCCTCCACTGTCCGCGCCACCCAATCCGGCATCGCAATGACCCGGCCCGTGGCCGACATGGACACCAGCACCAAGAACAGGGCCACGGCCACGAACATCAAGATTGTCCAAACGCCCATACGGCGTTTGAGTTTACGCGATGACGTGCGGTCCGATGCGGACGGGGCTGAGACCTGCGCCGCCGCGCTTTCCCCGGGGGGCTCACGGGACGGGACGACATCAAGCGGCGCCGCCTTTGGCGCATCGCTCTTCGAAGGCTGTAGGTCTTGGGGCGTTTTCCTCGCAACGGCAGGCTCTTTGGGCGCAGGTTTGGCAAGGTTTCTGGCTCCGAGCGGCCGCCGCACGTGCAACAATGCCTGCTCAATCAACCCACGCAGCGGCAACCTGCGCGCGCTGGCGGCCAGCACCGCAGCCTCGGCCTGCTCAACCGACAGATCCTCGGGCGTATCAGACCCACGTGACGCCGCCTTTGGCGCACCACCTTCCGGGGGTACGCCAGTCAGGTCATCTTCTGGCGTTTTTTCACTGGTCATTTTGCCTGTCGGACCGGCTCTTGCAGCCCCCTGTATTTTCCATCATTCTGCCCAAAACAACGCGGCGGCGAAAGGCTTGAATAGGGGTAAGTACCCGATTTCTCTCGCTTCGACCGGTGCAATACCGCAAAACACCTCGTGCTGGCGCAGAACCTGTTAAGGCTCTAACGGCTCAATGGAAGGAACGCTAGAAACATGACCCAGACCATGCCCGCAATTGGCGACATCGCGCCGGATTTCACGCTTCCGCAGGATGGCGGAGCGCCCATTTCCCTGTCTGACCTCGCGGGTGCGCCTGTTGTTCTGTTCTTCTATCCCAAGGACAACACCCCCGGCTGCACCACCGAGGCGCTGGATTTCACCGCCCTTCTGCCCGAGTTTCAGGCGCTTGGCGCACATGTCATAGGGATCTCGAAAGACAGCTTGAAAAAACACGAGAACTTCCGCACCAAACACGCGCTTGGCATTCCGCTTTTGTCCGATGCCGAGGGCGACGTCTGCGAACGCTATGGCACATGGGGCGAGAAGAAGAACTATGGCCGCACTTATATGGGCATCACCCGCACCACCTTCCTGATCGGCGCCGATGGCCGCATTGCGCAGGTGTGGGAAAAGGTGAAGGTGAAAGAGCACGCTGGGGCCGTTCTGGACGCCGCCCGCGAACTGGTAGGCTAGGCATGACAGATCTTTCCAAACCCTTGGCGCAGATGGCGGACGAGGTGCTGCGCACCGCCGATGGCCGTGAAAAGACCGCTTTGGCGCGACGCTATGCGGCGGAATGGTTCGCGGCGCGGGAGGCTGGGCAGATCACCTCACCCTTGCAGGATCGGGCTTCGGTCATTGGTGACGCGACGCCGCCGGACTTCCCGGCCCGCCCCGACAAGCCCGAGCTGAAAGACCCCCGCGACGTGCCCCGCCGCCGCCCCGGATCGCGCCAAGGTCAGATCGCGCTGCTGCATGCCGTCGCGCATATCGAACTGAATGCCGTCGACCTGCATTGGGACATCATCGCGCGGTTTACTGATACTCCGATGCCCTTGGGGTTCTATGATGACTGGGTGAAAGCCGCTGACGAAGAAGCCAAGCATTTCAACTTGGTAAGCGATTGCCTTGAAGCGCTGGACAGCCACTATGGCGCACTGGCCGCCCATGCGGGCATGTGGAAGGCAGCCGAGGATACGGCCACAGACATTCTGGGTCGCTTGGCGGTGGTTCCCATGGTGCTGGAAGCGCGCGGGTTGGATGTGACACCCGGTATGATCGACATTTTCAAGAAGGCCGGGTTGGACGATACGGTCGCCGCCCTTGAGGTCATCTATGCCGAAGAGGTCGGGCATGTGGCCTATGGCTCGAAATGGTTTCATTTCCTTTGCGGGCGACACGAACTGGACCCGAAAGAGACGTTCCACGAGTTGGTGCGTACCTATTTCCACGGGGCGCTGAAACCGCCTTTCAATGAAGAGAAACGGGCAGAAGCTGGCCTACCACCAGACTTCTATTGGCCACTGGCCGAGGAAACGCCGAACCGCCAGCGTGGCACCCCGCGCTAGACCGCAAAACCTCCCGCCTAAGTAGAGCAATTCCGCCCTTTTCGGCACCAAAACAGACAGGGTAGGATTTCCTGACCGTATGAGACCTGCCCTGTTTTCATAAAATCGGCAGAAAATTGCCCGTTTCCGCGCGACAAGCCGATGAATTTCCCAAATTTTCTTGCGTGATTGAAGGCTCCACGCTAAGCACCTCGGGTCTGACGGTGCGCCGGAAAGAGCACTCATTCGCCGCAGACAAGGGACGTAGGGAAGACACTGGGGTTTGCGCATTGCATAACCATCTGATCGCCAAGACCAATCATCTGCTCGAGCGGGTTTTTCCCGAGCAGCGCCTGTTCCTGCGATCGGAAGATGGCACGCGATTCATCCGACTGACGCCGCTGACGCAGGCGCTTGGCTGGACCGGGTCTGCCGCCTTCTTTGCCTGGTCGATCATCGCCACCGCCGTTTTGCTGATGGATTCGATTGGGTCGGGCAACCTGCGCGACCAAGCGCAGCGGGACAAACAGCTTTACGAACAGCGCGTGCAAACCCTGTCCGAAGAACGCGACGCCCGCACCTCGGAAGCGATTGCGGCGCAAGAACGCTTCAATCTGGCGCTGTCGCAGATCTCGGAAATGCAAAGCGAGCTTCTGGCGTCCGAAGAGCGCCGCCGCGAATTGGAAACTGGGATCGGCGTCATTCAGTCGACCCTGCGCCGCACCATCGGCGAACGTGATCAGGCGAAGGGCAGCTTGGAACAAGTGCTCGCGGAGGCACGTGAAAACGCCGACAATGCCGCCCCGGGCGCGACCGCCATCGCCAGCAACGCCACGCTGACCTTCATGACTGAAGAACTGGCCCGCACCGCCGCCGAGCGCGATAAGGTTGCCGCCAGCGCCGCCGAGGCCGAGAAATTCGCCCAAGATATGATGTACGAGGCGCGCCTGAAAGAAGAGCTTAACGACCAGATCTTCCGCCAGTTGGAAGACGCCGTGTCGATCTCGCTTGAGCCGCTGGACAAAATGCTTGCTAAGTCCGGCATGCCCGTCGACAGCATTCTGGGCCAGATCCGCCGAGGCTATTCCGGTCAGGGCGGCCCGCTGACCCCGTTGATCCTGTCGACCAGCGGCGGGGCACCCGATCCTGACACCGAACGCGCCAACCGCATTTTGGGTGAACTGGATCGCATGAACATCTATCGCATCGCGGCCCAGAAGATGCCTTTTGGCATGCCTGTGAAATCAAACTTCCGTTTCACCTCGGGCTTTGGCGCCCGCTGGGGACGCATGCACAATGGCACAGATTTTGCCGCCCCCATCGGCACCCCGGTCTATGCACCGGCGGATGGGGTCGTCATTCACGCTGGTTGGTCTTCGGGCTATGGCCGGCTTATCAAGATCCAACACGAGTTCGGCGTTGAAACCCGTTACGCCCATTTGTCGCGCATGAATGTGCAGAAAGGACAAAGGGTCTCGCGCGGGGATCGAATTGGTGATATTGGAAACAGCGGACGCTCGACCGGGCCGCATCTTCACTATGAAGTGCGCGTGGGCGGACGTCCGATCAACCCCATGATCTATATCAAGGCAGCACGCGATGTTTTCTAAAAGCAAGATCAACGAGCCCGGCCCCAAGGCTGGCGACAAGGATACCAAAGCAGCGGCACCCACCGCCGAGAAACCGGCGATCCCGCCCAAGGCATCGACACCGCCCGTGCCGTCTTCGACCCCGAAAGCCAAGCCGCCCGCATCGACCCTGTCGTCTGACATCGTCATCAAGGGCGACATCAAGTCGACCGGCGACATCATTGTCGAAGGCACCGTGGAAGGTGACATCCGCGCCCACCAGCTGACCGTTGGCGAAGGCGCCACCGTACGCGGCGAAGTGGTTGGCGATGACGTTGTGATCAATGGCCGAATCGTTGGCCGCCTGCGGGGCTTGAAAGTCCGCCTGACCGCCACTGCACGCGTCGAGGGTGACATCATTCACAAAACCATCGCCATCGAAAGCGGTGCGCATTTTGAAGGCTCGGTACAGCGTCAGGACGATCCGCTGTCGGGTGGTGCGAAGAAGGTTCAACCTGCCGCAGCCCCTGCCCCGGCGGCAGCCGCTGAAAAAGCCTAAGCCTGGGAACACCCGGACTGTTCAAAAAACAAAGGCCGCCCGATGGGCGGCCTTTGCTATTCTAGGGCTGTGTTGTGTTAGTCCTCGAAGGCCATGACCTTCTTGTACAAATGCCAAGTTGCGTGCCCCAATACGGGCAGCACGATGAACAGGCCAAAGAACAGCGGCACCATCGCCAATACCATCAACACCGTGACCAAAGCCCCCCAAAACACCATCGGCACAAAATTCTGCACCACGGATTGGAACGAATAGATCATGGCCGAGATGAAATCCATCTCGCGATCCAAGAGCATCGGCAGGCTGCTCACGGTCAGGGCAAAGGCCACAAACGCCATGATGCCGCCAACGACGGTGCCCACAGCCAGCATGGTGATCCCGTTGGTGTTCAACAGCGCATCCTGCCAGTTCGACGTGATATTTGTCATGGGCTGTAGCCCCATGAACAGCATGAACACGATATGCGCCACGAAGATCCAGAACAGAAAGCCCATGATCAGCACCATCGCGATCGACGGGAACTGCCGGTCTTTCTGATTGAACACCACGCCCAGAATTTGCGCCCAGTCGAGCGGCGCGCCGGTTTCCAGACGGCGGCTGACCTCGTACAGGCCGACGGCCAGAAAGGGCGCAAGAAACGGAAAGCCAAAGGCGACTGGAATAATCCAATAACTCTGATCCATCACCTTGAACTCAAGAAGCAGAACAATGCCACCCAGCACGAAAAACAGTGCGAAAAACAGCCCGAAGGCTGGTGCGGCTTTAAAATCCTGAAGTCCTGATTTGAAGGCTGACAGCACATCCGAAATGGAAATGGATTGAATACTTGGCGGCGACGAGGCCTCCAAAGTGGTTGCGTCAGACATTTTTCCTCCCTGCACGTGTCTTATTTTTGTTTTCGCGCGCAGATCGAGTGTTGCGGGTGAATTGGCATCCGTCAAGTTTCTGAATGCGTTAATCTTTTCCGCCCTAAAAAAACAATTCCCCGGCCAGAGGTCCTGACCGGGGCTAATTCTGTCTCTCAGTGTGGGCTTAGTCGTCGGCGTTCGCCTCGGAGCGCGATTTGCCGGCCACGTCTTGTGCCAGAACCGACGCCATGAATGCGTCCAGATCGCCGTCCAGCACACCCTTGGTATCCGACGTCTCGTGCCCCGTGCGCAGGTCTTTCACCATCTGATAGGGCTGCAGCACGTACGAGCGGATCTGGTTGCCCCAGCCCGCGTCGCCTTTGTTTTCATGCGCTTCGTTGATCGCGGCGTTCCGGCGATCCAGCTCCATCTGATAGAGGCGCGATTTCAGCGCTTTCATGGCGATGTCGCGGTTCTGGTGCTGCGATTTTTCCGAGCTGGTCGTGACGATCCCCGTCGGAAGGTGGGTAATCCGCACGGCCGAGTCCGTCGTGTTCACGTGCTGACCACCCGCGCCGGATGAACGATAGGTATCGATGCGAATGTCCGAGGGGTTCACCTCGATCTCGATGTTGTCGTCGACCACGGGATACACCCAGACCGAACTAAAGGACGTATGCCGTTTGGCCGCCGAGTCGTAAGGCGAAATCCGCACCAGACGGTGCACACCGCTTTCCGACTTCAGCCAACCATAGGCATTGTGCCCCGAAATCTTGTAGGCGGCGGATTTAATCCCCGCCTCTTCGCCCGCGCTTTCCGACTGCAGCTCGACCTTATAACCATGCTTTTCGGCCCAGCGAACATACATCCGTGCCAGCATCGAGGCCCAGTCACAGCTTTCCGTGCCGCCCGCGCCCGAGTTGATTTCAAGGAAGGTGTCATTGCTGTCAGCCTCGCCGTCCAGAAGCGCTTCCAACTCGGCGGCGGCGGCTTTCTTGACCAAAGCCTTCAGCGAGGATTCTGCATCCGCGACAACCTCGTCATCCTCTTCCATCTCGCCAAGTTCGATCAGGTCGATATTGTCCTGAAGGTCCTGCGCCATGGATTTATAGCTGTTCACACTGTCCAGCAGCGCCTGACGCTCGCGCATCAGTTTCTGCGCCCGGTCGGGATCGTTCCACAGGTCCGGGTCTTCAGTCATCGCGTTGAATTCCTCCAACCGATGTTCAGCCGTGTCCCAACCGATCCGCTGCCGCAAAAGCGCCAGCGATTTCTCGATTGCATCAACGTTGTTCTGAGCCTCTGCCCGCATGGGTTCGTTCCCTGTCCGAAATCTCGTCCCTCGCAATATCAACAGGGGCGCGGATGGGCAAGCGCGGATGGGGCTTAGCGGCGCATGGTGATCCCGTCCGCAAAGATCTGAAGCTTCGCCGGATCTGCCGTCAGGCACACAGATTGGCCTTTCAACCCGTCATGGATGCCGGGCAGTTTTGCAATCAGATGGGTCTGGTTGGCGCTGACCGCGCCCTCGCCCACCGACATGTTTGCAGGAAGATAGAGCAGCGACACTTCGCCCAGTGCTTCCAAAATCTCGACCTCGCCTTCAAAGATCGCGTCGCCGTCGGCGATTACGAAGTCCTCGGGGCGGATGCCCAGATTGACCGCGCGGCCCATGTCGGTGTCCGTGGTTGCAATCTCGGTCACCGCGACGCCACCTGCATCCAGTGTAACCTCGGTTTTGGGACCGGTCGCGGTGATCTTGCCCGGCAGAAGGTTCATCGCGGGCGAGCCTATGAACTGCGCCACGAACTCGGTCCGGGGGCGTTCATACAGTTCCAGAGGGCTGCCGACCTGCGCGATCCCCTTGTTGGCCAGAACCACGATGCGATCAGCCAACGTCATCGCTTCGATCTGATCATGGGTCACATAGATCATGGTGCTCTCGGGCATTGCCTCTTTCAACTGCGCGATCTCGATCCGGGTCGCGACGCGAAGCGCGGCGTCGAGGTTCGAGAGCGGTTCGTCAAACAGATAGACCTTTGGGTTGCGCACGATCGCCCGCCCAATCGCCACCCGCTGCCGTTGCCCGCCGGACAAGGCATTCGGCAGACGATCCAGATAGGGCTCCAACTGCAAAGCCTTGGCGGCACGGTCCACGGCGGCGTCAATTTCGGCTTTCGGTTTCTTGGCGATGTTCAGAGCGAACGCCATGTTGTCGCGCACCGTCATATGCGGATAGAGCGCGTAGGACTGGAACACCATCGCAATGCCGCGCTGGCTGGGGGGTATGTCGTTCATCACCTGCCCATCAATCTCCAACGTGCCATCTGTGATCTTCTCGAGCCCCGCGATCATGCGCAGAAGCGTAGACTTCCCACAGCCAGAAGGTCCAACGAAGACGATCAGCTCGCCAGTCTGGATATCCAGATCAATGTCGTTCAGGATAACCTCCGAACCAAAAGATCTTGTCAGACCAGAAAGTGTCAGATGTGCCATAGCTACACTGCCGCCCCCTTCACAGATCCCGCCAACACCCCGCGCACGAGATAGCGTTGAAGCGAGAAAAAAACCAAGATCGGCACGGCGATCGAGACAAAGGCCGAGGCCGCCAAGATCTCCCAGTCTCCGCCACGCGAGCCAAGAAGGTCCACGATGCGTCCGGTCATAACGACCTGATCTTCGCCAGTGCCAAGGAACACTTTGGCGACCAGCAGGTCGTTCCAGACCCACAGGAACTGGAAGATCGCGAAGGAGGCCAGCGCCGGGAAGGACAGCGGCAGGATGATGCGGCGGAAGATCTGGAAATCGGTGGCGCCGTCGACACGAGCGCTTTCGATAATCTCGCCGGGAAGGCCGACCATATAGTTGCGCAACAGGAAGACCGCCAAAGGTAATCCGAACCCGGTATGCGCAAGCCATATCCCCAGATAGCCTTTGCCCAGCCCAATCCCGATATGCAATTTCAGAAGCGGGATGAAGGCGACCTGAAGCGGCACGACCAGCAAGCCCACCACGGCGGCAACCAGAAGCGCACGGCCCGGCATCTCCATCCACGCCAGCGCGTAGGCAGCGAAGGCGGCGACGAGCACTGGAATGATCGTGGCGGGGATGGTCACAGTCAGCGTGTTCAGAAGCGAGCGCCCCATACCCTCGGCGAACAGCACCTCGCGGTAGTTGTCCAAGGTAAAGCCCGGAGGCGTCTCGGCCCGCACGAACAGACGTTGCCCGCGGCTTTCACTGGGTTCTTCTGCGTATTCAATGCGATAGCGCCCGTCCGCCCGCACGGTGATCTTGTGCCCACGCGCATGGGTGGCGGTGTCTCCGGGGGTAAAGGCCACGGGCTCTTTCGAGGTGATGCCGAAGGCCGTGACGGTCACGCCCTGCCCTTCAAGCACATGCCCTTCTAGTACCCACAGATCGCCCTCGGGCTTGGCCTGATCCGGTGCCAAGGCGCGTTCAATCACGTTCTTTTCCGACGCAGACAAAGCCGTCCACCAGCCCGAAGTCGAGATCGCGTCCCGATCCCGAAACGAGCTGATCAAAAGCCCGACCGTCGGGATGATCCACAGCAGCACCAGCAGGGCTGCGAATAGGTTGACCGCCCATGTCAGGCGGGATTTACCTCCTGCCATATCCATCAGCGTGACTCCTTATGTGCATTGTAGATGTTCCAGACCATGACCGGCGTGACCAACAGCATGATTACCACCACGATGGCCGAGCCGCGCCCGAAATCAGGCGACCCGCGGAACATCCAGTCATACATGAGATTGGCCAGAACCTGTGTGCCCCATTGGCCGTTGGTCATCGCGAAGACGATGTCGAAAACCTTCAGGACGGTCACGGTGATCGTCGTCCACACCACCGCGATGGTGCCCCAGATCTGTGGGATTTTGATCTTGAAAAAGACCTGAAGCGGGCTTGCGCCGTCCAGATAGGCGGCCTCGATCGTTTCTTCGCTGATGCCCTTCAGGGCGGCGGACAGGATCACCATGGCAAAGCCCGTCTGGATCCAGATCAGGATCGCCATCAGAAAGAAGTTGTTCCAAAACGGCAGCGTGATCCATGCTTGTGGATCGCCGCCGAACGCCTGAACCAGCGCGTTCAGAAGACCGATCTGCTCGCCCTGATTGTCGCCGCGATAGTCATAGATGAACTTCCAGATCACCGCCGCACCGACAAAGCTGATGGCCATCGGCATGAAGACAAGGCTTTGCGCAAGCTGCCCCCATTTGATGCGGTCCGTCAGTCCGGCCGCCACCAGTCCGAAGAAGGTCGAGGCCGCGGGAACGACAAGCAACCACATCAGGTTGTTCACAAGGCTCTCGCGAAACTTTTCGTCCTGAGCCAGCCATGTGTAGTTGCCGACACCGATGAAGTCTCCTCCACTGTCATGCAGTGACAAATAGGCCGTCGAGAACACCGGATACAGCAGGTAGATCGACAGGATGGCAAGCGCTGGGAACACGAACAGCCAAGGGCGGATGGCATTCGCCCGGTTGATGTTGCGCCCGGCATTGGGTCCTTTTGCCGGACACATCCGGTCAAGGAGAAGATTTGAGAAGTAGAAATAGGCGACGCAGCCAAATACACCGATGATGATCGTCGACAGCGCGAAGAGTGCTTGTTGCATGTCTCCCCCTTTCCAACCGAAACGCTGGCCCTTCGGTGTGGATGATACGCCCCGGCGACCTTGCCGCCGGGGGTGAGTTGCTTAGGTCCAGATTACTTGATCGAGTTCCAAGTGGACTGGATCGAGGCCGCAACTTCTGCCGCGTCCTTGCCACCCGCATAGTCCACCATCCCGGTCCAGAAGACGCCTGCTCCAACCGCACCCGGCATCAGATCTGACCCGTCAAAGCGGAACGTGTCTGCGTTCAGCAGGATGTCGTTCATCTTGGCGACGGTTGGGTCCTTATAGACATCGGTGTTCACACCTTTATGGGGGGTCAGGAACCCGGTCTGCGCCATCCAGATTTCGTGCGCGATGGGGGATTTCAGGAATTCCATGAAGGCCTGCGCGCCCTTACTGTCCGCCGTGATGGCCCAGACAGTGCCCGCACCTAAGACAGGTTTTCCAAGATCTTTGCCCTCGTAAGCGGGGAAATAGAAGAAGTCCGCGTCCACACCAATCTTGGTGCCTTCCGGAAAGAAGCTGGGGATGAAGCTAGCCTGACGGTGCATGTAGCACTGCGGTGGCGAGGCGAACATACCTTGCGGGCTGTCGCGGAAGTCGGTGGTGGCCACCGCCCCCGCCCCGCCCGAGACATAGGCATCATTACGGGCAAACGCGCCGAACTCTTCGATTGCGGCGACCACTTTGGGATCGTCGAATTTCAGATCATTGGCGACCCACGCGTCATAATCCGCAGGCGTTTGGGTGCGCAGCATCATGTCCTCGACCCAATCCGTCGCAGGCCAGCCAGTCGCCCCGCCAGACCCCAGACCGATACACCATGGCACACCGCCATCGTCCACGATCTGATCGGTCAGCGCCTTCAGCTCTTCCATCGATTGCGGCACGTCATAGCCCGCATCCTCGAAGTTTTCGGGCACGTACCACACCAGAGACTTCAGATCGATTTTGTAGAAGAATCCATAATGGGCGGGATTGCCGTCTTTCCCGGCATAGGTGCCCAGATCCACCCAGCTTTGACCGGCCGCATAGTTGTCACGCACCCAATCCGCCGTGCCGTCTGGCAATGCTGACAAATAGCCCTTCGCGGCCAGATCCGCGGCAAGCCCCGGTTGCGGGAACGCCGCGATGTTGGGCGCGCTGCCAGCCTCAGTGTCGATCACGATTTGCTGCTCGAAACTGTCCGATCCGGAATATTGCACATCGGCACCAGTGGCGGCTTCGAAATGATGAATCACAGCTTCAAACTGAGCTTTGTCCGGGCCAAGCCAAGGGCCAAGCACGGTAATCGTCTCGTGTGACAGATCTTCGCCCCCCGATGCCTCATGGCGTGCCCATTCCTCCCCCTCGTTCCTCGTTTCAGAGGTCAGCCAGCCATAGACCAATCCAGTGCCCGCCAAAGCCAGCACGCCAGCGCTTGCGTACAAAACCTTCTTCACAATGTTCCCCCGAGACTTCTTCGAACTTAAGAGCTGAAAACCTGAACAGAGAGGGTGTCCTAAACCGGGCAGCCCCTCGCCTATTCCGATAAACGCACCCCCACACTCTATCTATAGGGGTTTTTCGTCAATACGTTCTACGTCAAACTGCGCAGCAGACGCTCAAGAAGCCCTCTGGCAGGCGACACGCGGTCCGATCCAGGCCGCGTCGCCTTTTTGGCTGCACACTTGGAATAGGTCGAGAACGCTATGTCGCAAGGTGCGCCTGAAAGGGCTATTTCACCTGATCTCTTTTGGACATTTACGAGTGGGCGATGGGATAAGCACCAAGATTTGGCCTGATACATGTGGACTGAACGTCATTAAACCGGTATCCGAAGGCATCGTTTGCGCTAACATGGAGGCTTTGAACAGCTAATGCCCCACCACTCGATCGTCGCGGATGTCGGCGGCACCAACACCCGCGTTGCCATCGCGCGCGATGGGCAGGTTCTGCCGGACAGCATTCGCAAATTCGCCAATGCAGACCATAACAGCCTAACAGACATCCTGTCCGCTTACCGGGACAGTCAGGACTCGGTGATGGTCGAGCAAGCCGCCGTCGCCATCGCCGGGCCTGTGCGCGATGGCGACGGGCGCCTGACCAATCTGGACTGGTCGATTAATTGTGCGTCTCTGACGCAGGCGACCGGCGCACCGGATGCGCATGTACTGAACGATCTGCAAGCGCAGGCCCATGCGACTGGGGCGCTGGACCCAACCAATGTCGAGGTCATCCGAACGGGACAGACCGCCAGCGCCGAGGCCGCGCGTCTTGTGGTCGGTATCGGCACCGGGTTCAACTCGGCCGTGGCCTATCACACACCAGATGGGCGGCTTGTACCGCCAGCTGAAAGCGGCCATGCCACACTGCCTGTCAGCACGGCTGATCAGCTTGCCTTTTCCGAGTATCTGCGCAGCCGTTTCAGTCACGCCGCAATCGAAGACGCGCTGTCCGGGCGCGGGCTTGGACATTGCCATGATTGGATCTGCCATCGCGCGGGCCAACCGGTCGGCGCAAAATCCGCACAGGTTTTTGCCGACGCCGAGGCGGGTGACGACCAGGCGAAAGAGGCGATCAACCTGTTCAGCTGCATCCTTGGCACCGTTCTGGGCGATCTGGCCCTGACCACCCTGCCCTTTGGCGGGATCTATCTGGTGGGCGGGATGTCTCGGGCGATTACACCGTGGTTGGATCAAACGGGTTTCGAGGCAGCGTGGTATGACAAGGGCCGGTTTGGTCCGTTTCTGGACCAGTTTCCAATCCGCCTTGTCACAGACGACTATGCCGCATTGACGGGATGTGCCAGTTTCCTTGAAGAGTTCCGCACCACGCGCTAGCGCAAGGCAAGTCGCGGTTGACCTGATTGTTCTCGGAGCCATTCATGCTGGGTTGGACCATCTACATCATTGCAATCCTTGTGTTTTTCCTGACACATTCGATCCCCGTACGGCCCGCGAACAAGGCGAGGGTCGTCGCGCATCTGGGCGCGCGTGGCTTCACGCTGAGCTATTCAGCGCTGTCCATCGGGGCGCTCAGCTTCGTGATCTACGCGGCAAATCGCGCCCCGATTGTCGAGCTGTGGCCTTGGGCGCCGTGGCAGAACCACGTGACGCTTCTGGCGATGGCTGTGTCTGTCACTATCGCGGCACTTGCCATCGCACGCCCTAACCCGCTGTCTTTCGGAGGCCGCAACAACCACACATTTAACCCGCACGCCGCCGGAATCGTCGGGTGGACACGCCACCCGCTGTTGGTCGCCCTGTTACTTTGGGCGTTGGGTCACCTGATCCCCAATGGGAACCTGGCACATGTGATACTTTTCGGCCTATTTGCCAGCTTTTCTTTCCTTGGAAACCGGATTATCGACAAACGGAATCAAAGACTTCTGGGCATCGAGACCTGGCAGCATCTTGCAAACACGCAGCGAGACGTCACAATCACAGGATCCGGTCTGATACGCCTCTGCATTGGCATCGTCATCTATCTTTTGCTTTTGCACGTCCACAGCGCGATCATCGGCGTGACACCCCTGCCCTGACCAGTTCACCCCGTGCAACCCCTAATGGCGTCAATCCGAACTCTTGCCGGAACGCCCGGGCAAAGGCGCTGGCATCCGCGTACCCTGATCGAAGCGACACTTCCGCAACCGACAATCCACCCGCTTCCAACATCCGCCGCGCCGCGTTCAGACGCAGGCGACGATAGACCTTGCGGGGTGATGCCCCGAAGTGGCGTTCGAAACGTGCCTCGAGATCTCGCTGCCGACAGCCCGACAGTCGCGCCAATGCAGGAATGGTCAGCGGGACCTCTATATTGGCTTCCATTGCACGCAAGCATGTGTCCACACGGCGATCCGAACGCGCTCGCGCGACAATCTGCGGCGCGGTGGCGTTCTCGGACATGAACATCTGGTTGATCTCTAGCAAAATTGCAGCACCGTGATCCTGCCCGATCAATTCGCAAGTTAGCTCATACGCCGCCATCCCCCCGCTGCAGGTGATCCGGTCACGATCCTGCAACCATCGCGCCCGCTCGACTTCGATGTCGGTGAACTGTTCGGCAAAGGCGTCCTGCAGATCAAAGTGAATGGTTGCACGATACCCATCCAGCAGCCCTGCTGCCCCTAACAACCAGCACCCGGCATCCACCCCTGCCACAGATGAGAATCGCCCCGCCAAGCCGCGTAGAACCTTGCGTGTTTGCGCAGTTGCGTGGCGAACATGGTCATAACTGGCCACGGCATAAACCACGTCCCCCTTGTCAATGTCCGCCAGCCGCGCGGTGGGCATGATCGGCAACCCGCTTGAGGTATGTGCCACGTCGTCATCCGGTGTGACAATGCGCCAGCGATACGCCTCGCGCCCCAACAACGTGTTGGTTGCCCGTAACGGCTCCAACAGGTTTGCCAGCGCGAGGTTCGAGAACCTGTCGAACAAAAGAAACGCAATTTCACGCGTTCTGGAGTCGGATTTTGACCAAATCTGCATATTTATATCTAATTCCGCACAGATATATCCGTCAATTCCCCCTGTGATGAACAGGTGAAATTCCGCATCAGGAGGGACCAAGATGCCGCTTGCCATGAACCGAGACGTTTTCATCACCTGCGCCGTGACCGGCTCGGGCTCGACCCAAGATCGTTCACCCCATGTGCCGCGCAGCCCGAAAGAGATCGCGGACAGCGCGATCGAGGCGGCAAAAGCGGGCGCCGCCGTTGTCCACTGCCACGTGCGCGACCCCGAAACCGGCACCCCTTCGCGCGATCTGAAATTGTATCGGGAGGTCACGGACCGCATTCGCGACGCAGACGTCGACGTGGTCCTGAACCTCACCGCGGGCATGGGGGGGGACATCGTTTTTGGTTCCTCTGATGCGCCCTTCCCCGTGAACGCCGCGGCCACCGACATGGTTGGCGCCGAAGAACGCGTGGCCCATGTGGCCGAATGCCTGCCCGAGATCTGCACCTTGGATTGCGGCACGATGAACTTCGCAGAAGCGGATTACGTGATGACCAACACCCCCGGCATGCTGCGCGCCATGGGCCAGATGATGACCGATCTGGGCGTGAAGCCGGAAATCGAAGCCTTCGACACCGGCCATCTTTGGTTCGCCAAGGAACTGGTGAAGGAAGGCATCTTGGAGCCCAACGCCCTTGTGCAGCTCTGCATGGGCGTTCCGTGGGGCGCACCGGATGACCTGAACACCTTCATGGCGATGGTGAACAACGTGCCAGACGATTGGACCTTCTCGGCATTTTCGCTGGGGCGCAACCAGATGGCCTATGCGGCGGCCGCTGTTCTGGCAGGCGGCAACGTGCGCGTCGGACTTGAGGACAACCTGTGGCTGGACAAAGGCGTTTTGGCCACCAACGCCCAACTGGTCGAACGCGCCCGCGGCGTGGTCGAGGGCATGGGCGCGCGCATCATCGGTCCCGACGAGGTGCGCAAGAAACTTGGCCTCACAAAACGAGCCCCTGTATGAACGGGCTTGAGGGCAAACGCGTCCTGATCACGGCAGGTGGCAGCGGAATTGGCGCTTGTTTCGCCCGCCGCTTTCATTCCGCGGGGGCCAATGTCGCGATCTGTGACATGGACGAAAAGGCCCTGGACGAAACAGCAAATGCCCTGCCGGGCGCCATCGCTGTTGCGGCCAATGTGACCCAGCCGGACGAGATGAAAGTGCTGTTTGACACGCTCGACCGCGATTGGGGTGGTGTCGATATGCTGTGCGCCAATGCTGGCACGGGTGGCCCCGCAGGTGCGATCGAAGACCTTTCGCTGGACGATTGGCGGGCCTGCCTTTCAGCCAATCTGGACGGTGCCTTTCTGGCCTGTGGCTGGGCAGCGCGTCACATGAAGAACCAAGGTAGTGGCAGCATGCTTCTAACCTCTTCTACCGCAGGGCTCTGGGGTTATCCAATGCGCTCGCCCTACGCGACGGCCAAATGGGGCGTGATTGGGTTGATGAAAACGCTGGCGTCGGAACTCGGCCCCTACGGCATCCGCGTGAACGCACTCTGCCCAGGCGCTGTCGAAGGCCCGCGCATGGAACGGGTGATCACGCGCGAAGCTGAAGCGCATGGACTGGACCCGGATGAGCTGCGCGAGCGCTACGTCACGGGCGTGGCAATGAAAACATGGGTTACGGCAGATGATCTGGCCGATACAGCTTTGTTCCTGGCCTCGGACGCCAGCAGCAAAGTCTCGGGTCAGGCCTTGGCCGTGGACGGGCATACAGAAAGCTTAGTTGGGTAGATGACAATGAAAGCAGCGATTATTGGCGGTGGCGTGATTGGCGGCGGATGGGCCGCACGCTTCCTTTTGAACGGATGGGATGTGGCGGTTTTTGACCCCGATCCCGAGGCTGAACGCAAAATCGGCGAGGTTCTGGCGAATGCGCGGAGGTCTTTGCCCGGTCTCTACGACACGGCGCTGCCAACCGAGGGCACGCTCACCTATCACAGCGATCTGGCCGAGGCTGTCGCGGGTGCCAACTGGGTGCAAGAAAGTGTGCCGGAACGGCTGGATCTGAAGCACAAGGTGCATGCGAGCCTGACCGAACTTGCCCCAGACACTGCTATCATCGGCTCGTCAACATCGGGCTTTAAGCCCTCGGAATTGAATGAGAAAGGCGCGCGCGCCGTTGTGGCCCACCCGTTCAACCCGGTCTACCTTCTGCCGCTGATCGAGCTGGTCGGCGACGCAGACACCTGCGCCCGCGCGGCCGATGTTCTGCGCGGGATTGGCATGTTCCCATTGACCGTCCGCAAAGAAATCGACGCCCATATCGCGGACCGCCTGCTGGAAGCCGTCTGGCGCGAAAGCCTGTGGCTGGTAAAGGACGGCGTCGCCACGACCGAGGAAATCGACGAGGCGATCCGCATGGGCTTTGGCCTTCGCTGGGCGCAGATGGGGCTGTTTGAAACATACCGCATCGCAGGTGGCGAAGCCGGCATGAAGCATTTCATGGCGCAATTCGGCCCTTGCCTCAGCTGGCCCTGGACCAAGCTGATGGACGTGCCAGAGTTCACCGAAGAACTTGTCGACCTGATCGCAGGCCAGTCTGACGCGCAATCCGGCCACCTCTCGATCCGCGAGCTGGAGCGCCTGCGGGATGACAACCTCGTCTCGATGATGCGGGCCTTGAAGGCACGCGGGCAAGGGTCCGGCGCGGGCAAAGTTATCCGCACCCACGAAGCGGCGCTGTTCCCCGAGATGTCCGACGATGCCCCCCTGCGCACCATGTCGCGTGACGTCCCCATCGACTGGACCGACTATAACGGCCACATGAATGAAAGCCGCTATGGGCAGGTGTTTTCCGATGCCGCAGACCGCGTGATGATCCATGTGGGTGCGGATGCAGACTATATCGCGGGCGGTCTCAGCTATTTCACTGCCGAAACCACCATCAAATATCTGGATGAATGCCACGCGGGCGATGCCTTCTATGTCGACAGCACCATCACGCTGGGCGAAGGCAAGAAGTTGCGTCTTTGGCACGAAATGAAACGCGCCTCGGACGGTGGGACGCTGGCCACCTGCGACCAGTTCCTGCTGCATGTGGACCTGAACACCCGCAAATCCTGCCCGCCTGCCCCCGCTGTTGAAGCACGGGTCGAGGCCCTGGCCAAACTGCACGCCAAAGGAGACGCGTGATGCATTTCGGATTGTCCGACGAACAGGAAATGATCGTCTCGACCGTGCGGTCGTTTGTGGAAAACGAGATCTACCCGCATGAGGCCGAGGTCGAGCGCACCGGTCAGGTGCCGCATGAGCTGGGCATGGAAATCAAGCAGAAGTGCATCGATCTGGGCTTCTACGCCTGCAACTTCCCGGAAGAGGTCGGCGGCGCGGGCCTGTCCCACCTCGATTTCACGCTGGTCGAGCGCGAGCTGGGCCGTGGCTCTATGGCACTGACCCATTTCTTCGGGCGGCCCCAGAACATTCTGATGGCGTGTGAGGGCGAGCAGCGCGAACGCTATCTGCTGCCTGCTGTACGGGGCGAAAAGATGGATGCACTCGCCATGACCGAACCGGATGCAGGATCGGATGTGCGGGGCATGAAAGCCAATGCTGTACGGGATGGCGGTGACTGGGTTCTGAACGGATCAAAACACTTTATATCTGGCGCTGAACATGCTGATTTCTTTATTGTTTTCATCGCCACAGGCGTAGACGACACCCCCAAGGGACCAAAGAAACGCATCACATGTTTCCTCGTCGATCGGGGCACGCCGGGCTTTGAAGTACGCGAGGGCTACAAGTCCGTCAGCCATCGGGGCTACAAGAACTATGTGCTGGATTTCGACAATTGTCGCCTGCCCGACGCACAGGTTTTGGGCGGGGTCGATGGTGGCTTTGCGGTCATGAACGAATGGCTCTATGCAACCCGCCTGACCGTCGCCGCCTTCTGTGTGGGGCGTGCGCGCCGCTGCTTCGATCTGGCTGTAGAATACGCCGCTGACCGCAAGCAATTCGGCCAGCCCATCGCCAAGTTTCAGGGCGTCAGCTTCCAGATCGCCGACATGATCACGGAAATCGACGCGGCCGAATGGCTGACCCTGTCGGGCGCGTGGCGGCTGGACCAGAACCTGCCCGCCAACCGCGAGATTGCCTCGGCCAAGCTCTATGCCTCGGAAATGCTCGCCCGCGTGACCGACGCCAGCCTGCAAGTGTTCGGCGGTATGGGTCTAATGGACGACTTCCCCATCGAACGCTTCTGGCGCGATGCCCGCGTAGAACGGATCTGGGATGGCACCTCAGAGATCCAGCGCCACATCATCAGCCGTGACCTGTTTCGGCCGCTTGGAGCCTAAGATTTAATGCCTTCGGCGAGGATATTTAGGGCCAGAAGAAGAACAGGAGAGCCACAACAGCTCTCCTGCACAATGAAGCATCCTGTGCTTCTCCTGGCGCGGTCATCGGCGTCCCCGCCTGTACCGCAGTCCGACTGTGACAGACCCTGGTTAACAAAACCTTGCTTCTTCTGGCCTAAAATATCCCGGGGTGGCGGGAATTCGTCAGAATTCACGGCAGGGGCAGCGCCCCTTCGCCATGTAGCAACGGGTGGGAGATTTCATGTCTAGATCACTAAATCGCCTCTTGCGCCCGCGCTCCATCGCCGTGATCGGCGGTGGAATCTGGTGCGCCAATGTGATCGAGCAATGCCGCAAGGTGGGCTTTCAGGGCGAGATCTGGCCCGTCCACCCGACGAAACCCGAGGTCGGCGGGCTGCCCGCCTACCCGTCGATCGAAGCCCTGCCCTCGGCTCCAGATGCAAGCTTTGTCGGCGTGAACCGGAATGTGACCATCGAGGCAATTGCAGCGCTCTCAGCCGCTGGCGCGGGGGGCGCAATCTGCTTTGCCTCGGGGTTCCGCGAGGCGCAGGCCGAACTTGGCGACGGTGCAGACCTTGAGCGCGCGCTTCTGGATGCCGCGGGCGACATGCCCATCATCGGCCCCAACTGCTACGGATTTTTGAACCTTCTGGACGGTGCCGCCTTATGGCCCGACCAACATGGTGTGACGCGATGCGAGAGCGGTGTGGCGATCATCACCCAAAGCTCGAACATCGCGATCAACCTGACCATGCAGAAGCGCGGCCTGCCCGTGGCGTATGTGGTCACGGCGGGCAATCAGGCGCAAACCGGGCTGGCCGAAATCGGGCAAGCATTGCTAGAAGACAGCCGCGTTACCGCGCTAGGACTGCATATCGAAGGCATCGGCGATCTGCGCGCGTTCGAGGCGCTGGCGCAGCGCGCGGCCGAACTTGGTAAGCCCATTATCGCGCTGAAAGTCGGGCGGTCAGATCAAGCGCGGGCCGCCACGATCTCGCACACCGCGTCCCTTGCCGGCAGCGACGCAGGCGCGCGCGCGATGCTGGAACGTCTGGGAATTGGTCAGGTGGACAACCTATCCGCCTTCCTTGAGGCGCTGAAGCTCTTGCATGTCACCGGACCGCTTACCTCCAACCGAATTGCCTCGGCTTCCTGCTCGGGCGGTGAGGCCAGCCTGATGGCGGACGCGGCGCACGCCCTTCGCATCGATTTCCCGGCCCTTCTGCCTGCCCAATCAGACGGGTTGCGCGCGGCACTTGGCCCCAAAGTATCGCTCGCCAACCCGTTGGATTACCACACGTATATCTGGGGCGATGTCGCCGCGATGACCGCAACGTTTACGGCGCTTATGCAGGGAGATCTGTCACTTGGCGTGGTAGTTCTGGACTTCCCGCGCGCTGATCGCTGTGACAGTGCCGAATGGGACAAGGTGATAGATGCGGTCGAAGCAACCATGCACGCCACCGGGCGCCCCATGGGCATTCTGGCTTCGCTGACAGATACTATGCCCGAGGATGTCGCACAGACTTTGATGACGCGTGGGATCGTACCATTTTCGGGGATGGCCGAGGCGATGGCCGCGATTGATCTGGCAGCGAACCTGCCCCCGGCGCAGGCCACGCCCCTGTTTCTGGAGCCACCAGCGGACGAAGGCACGACATTGTCCGAAGCCGACGCAAAAACCGCGTTGGCAGAGTTTGGACTGCGGGTGCCCGGCGCACAGCGTGTCCCCGCGCCCGACGCTGCCGCCGAGGCCGCCAAGGACTTGGGCTTCCCGGTCGTTCTGAAAGGCGAAGGCATCGCCCACAAGACCGAGGCCGGTGCGGTCGCGCTACACCTGACCAGCGCCGAAGCCGTCGCAGACGCCGCACGCGGAATGCCCACCGACAGCTACCTTGTGGAAGAGATGTTGACCGGCGTGCTGGCAGAGCTGCTTGTGGGCGTAACCTATGACCCGGCACATGGCTATGTGCTGACAGTGGCGGCTGGGGGCACGCTGACCGAAATCTTGAAGGACAGCCGTTCCCTTCTGCTGCCCGTCCACCGTGATGACGTTCGCACGGCGCTGGAGCAGTTGAAAATCGCGCCTTTGCTCGCCGGATATCGCGGCGCGGCGCCTGCCGATATGGACGCGGTGCTGGACGCGGTGGACGCAATCCAGTCCTATGTGATGGCCAATCCCGTGGCCGAAGTTGAAGTTAACCCGCTGATGGTGATGGCCGATCGTGCCGTGGCCGCAGATGCCCTGATCCGCACCGGAGGAGAAACATGACCGACCTGACCAATCTGACTGACGGCCCCGTTCGCACAACGCGCAATGGCCACATTCTTGAGGTCACGCTGGACCGCCCCAAAGCCAATGCGATTGATCTGACCACCAGCCGGATCATGGGCGACGTATTTACCGCGTTCCGCGATGATCCCGAGTTGCGCGTCGCGCTTCTGACGGCTGAGGGCGAAAAATTCTTCTGCCCCGGCTGGGATTTGAAAGCTGCTGCGGACGGCGATGCTGTGGATGGAGACTATGGCGTCGGCGGCTTTGGCGGGTTGCAAGAGCTGCGCGGGCTGAACAAGCCGGTGATCTGCGCGGTGAACGGGATTTGCTGTGGTGGCGGATTGGAATTGGCGCTGTCGGCAGACATCATCCTTGCGGCAGACCACGCGACCTTCGCCTTGCCGGAAATCCGGTCGGGGACTGTGGCGGATGCGGCTTCGATCAAACTGCCCAAGCGGATCCCCTATCACATCGCGATGGAGATGCTTCTGACCGGCCGCTGGATCGACACCGAGGAAGCCGCGCGCTGGGGCATGATCAACCATGTCTACCCGGCTGCTGACCTGATGGCCGAGGCCCGCAAACTGGCCGAGCTTTTGGCCTCAGGCCCGCCGCTGGTCTACGCCGCGATCAAGGAAGTGGTGCGAGAGGCTGAGGACATGAAGTTCCAAGATGCGCTCAACAAGATCACCAAAAGCCAGTTTGAAACGGTGGAAAAACTCTATCGTTCGGAAGACCAGCTTGAAGGCGCGCGGGCCTTTGCCGAGAAGCGGGATCCCGTCTGGAAGGGCAAGTAGATCCCAATAATAAAAAAGGGCGGCTGAACTGGCCACCCTTTCGCGTTTTCAGAATGCAAAGTCAGGCGTGCATCGCAGCCACCGCATCGGCCAGATGAACCTGTCCAGTGACTTTGCCCTGTTCGTCCTTCACCGGAACGATATGTCCTTCGGCGCCTGCGATCACTTCAAGGGCGTCCTCAAGCACCATGCTATCCGCCAGTGCATCCCCCGCCGGAGCCGCCCCGTTCAATGGCTTTTGAAGCGCGCGCAAGCGCACCACTTTGGCGCGGTTGATCTCGCGGGTGAAGTCCGCGATGTAGTCGTCCGCCGGGTGCAGCACGATGTCCTGCCCGTCGCCGGTCTGGATCAACGCCCCATCCCGTAGGATGGCAATATTATCGCCCAGTCGCAGCGCCTCGTCCAAGTCGTGGGTGATGAAGACGATGGTCTTGTGCAGCTCCTCCTGAAGCTCCAACAGGATCCCCTGCATATCCATGCGGATCAGCGGATCCAGCGCCGAGAACGCCTCGTCCATCAACAGGATGTCGGCATCCGTCGCCAGCGCGCGGGCCAGCCCCACACGCTGCTGCATACCGCCAGACAGCTGGCCGGGATAGTAATCCTCGTAGCCCGTCAACCCCACACGGTCGAGCCAATGGCGTGCCCGTTTTCCAGCCTCGTCTTCTTTGATCCCCTGAATGAGCAACCCGTATTCGGCGTTCTCAAGAACCGTGCGGTGCGGCAGAAGCGCGAATTTCTGAAACACCATGGACATTTTGAACCGGCGCAAATCGCGCAGACGGTTTTCATCCATCGCCAAGACGTCTTCTCCATCCACGATGACCTCGCCCGCTGTGGGATCAATCAAGCGGTTCAGGTGACGGATCAGCGTCGATTTCCCCGACCCCGACAGGCCCATCACCACTTGGATCTTACGATCATGCATATCAAGCGAGATGTCATTCAACCCCAACACATGGCCGGTTTGATCAAGCAGGTCATCCTTCGACAGCCCCTCGCGCACCCGCTCCATCGCTTTGGCAGGATTGTTGCCAAAGATCTTATAAAGGTTGCGGATCGAGATCTTGATGTCATCAGTCATGGCCAGTCTCCCGATAGGCTTGCAGGCGTTTGCCATAGGTCTGGCTGACGCGGTCAAAGATGATGGCCAGCGCTACGATGGCCAGACCGTTCATCAAGCCAAGCGCCAGATACTGGTTTGAAATCGCGCGCAAAACCGGAACGCCAAGTCCCTGCACACCAATCATCGACGCGATGACGACCATCGACAGGGCCATCATGATGGTCTGGTTCACACCGGCGAAGATATTCGGCAGGGCCAGCGGAATCTGAACTCCAAAGAGCTTCTCTTTGTAGGAGGCACCGAAGGCGTCCGCAGCTTCCATCACCTGCTTGTCCACAAGGCGAATGCCCAGATTTGTCAGGCGTACGATGGGCGGCAGCGCATAAATGCAGACCGCCAGAAGCCCCGGCACCTTACCGATGCCCAGAAGCATCACGACGGGGATCAAGTAAACGAAGCTGGGGATCGTCTGCATCACGTCAAGGATGGGGGTGATGATTGATTGCGCACGATCATAGCGGGCCATCATGACACCCAGCGGGATACCCACGAGGATACACAGGAAGGTCGCAACCGAGATGATTGCAAGTGTCGACATCGTGTCTTCCCACATGCCGAAAAAACCAATGACCATCAGACAGACCCCTGCCCCGATGGTGATTTTCCATGACCGCGCGCCGGCATAAGCCAAGCCGCACAGGACGAGGATGATAATCGGCCAAGGTGTGGCCAGAAGCAGATCCTCGAACCAGACCAGAAATCTCAGAAGCGGATAGAAGATCGCCTCGATTGTTTCACCCCATGCGCGGGTGAACTCGCGGAACGTGCCGTCGATAGCACGTCTGAGCGCACTCAGGTCCTTGCGCCCAAGTGACGGGAATTCGGTCAGAAACTCCATGTCCTGCCCCCTGTATGTTTTTGCTTGTTCATGCATTCGCCGAGGACACGCAAAATGCCCTCGGCAATGATCAAATCGGCTGCGCGACCCTTAGGGATCAGAGCGCGCCTTTGACCTTTTCTGCCACATCTGCAGGCACCCAAGTGCTCCACAGGTCTTCGTGCGTTGCCAGGAACTCATAGGCGGCGTCTTCACCGGTGGCTTGGTTCTCGGTCATGAAGACCAGCATCTCGTTCATCACCGAACCGGGGAATACGCGGGCCTTGAAGTAATCCTGCGCCGGGCCCGAGTTCGCAACGAAATCATCGGTCACAACGGTCGACACCTGGCTTTCAGTCCAAGACGACGGTTTCGGGTCAGCACAGTCTTGCTCGGCTTTCACCATGCAGCCATCCCAGTTTTCCGATCCGCCCCATTCGGCTTCGAACGGAAGTTTCACCATCTGGTATTTGCCGATCAGAGCGGTGGGCGACCAGTAATAGCCAAACCAAGGTTCGCCGCGTTCGGCGGCTTTCGCCATCGAACCGTCCAGACCTGCGGCCGAACCCGGATCAACCAGAACCCAGCCTTTTTCTTCCATGCCAAAGGCGCGGAACAGGTTGGCATTGGTCAACTGACAACCCCAGCCCGCCGGGCACGTAACAAACGCCCCTTTCGACGGATCTTCCACATCCGGGAACAGGTCCGGACGCGCCAGAACCTTCTCGACCGTGTTCAGCTCCGGGTTGGCTTCTGCAAAGGCAGGCGTAATCCACCAGCCCTCTCCCAGATCGGTGATTGGGCCATCGTTCAGGACAACCATCGAGCCTTCGCCTGTGGCCACAGCCAGAGGCTCGCGGACCGCGTTGGTCCAAAGTTCAGGGGCCACGTCGGGCTGGCCCTTTTCATTCATCGAGGCAAATGTGGTGGTGGTGGCACCGGGCACTTTCTCGACATCGCATCCATAGCCTTCGCTTAGAATGATGGCATCAACATTCGCCATCAACTCGGCCGAGGCCCAGTTCATTTCGGCAATGGAAACCTTGCCGCATTCCTCCGCTGCTGCGCCTTGGCTGAACGCAAACAAAGCACCAGCTACACCAAGTGCACCTTTGACAGTTTTTTTCATTTGGGGGTTTTTCCCTATCCAGATCTTTTCGACTTGAAGGACCGCGGATCTTCGGTTTCACGGTCAGTCACCAGCCCTCGCGGCTGATTTCCCGGATGTATCGACCTTTCGGCGTCACTGCTCCGAGCTGCGCCAACAGTGAAACACGGAGAATGTGAAATTGCAACATCTTTGAATATTTCCACGCACAGGCGAAAATATACACAAGATATTGTAGCCGAACGTGAATCTCTATTGCGGGCTCAACGGGAACGCTACCTTGCAGGCAAGCCCTATTGCAGGCCAGCTTTACCAAGATCCGAGGTCAGCGCCGCAATCTGCGCCTGCGCGGTCATCGGGTAGGTCGCCCAAAACCCCTTGATCGAGAACGCGGGGTCAATGCTTAGAACCTCTTCCACTTCCCACGCAGCGCCCTCGACATCCCCTTGCCTTACCATGCACGCGGCCGAATAGAGGCGCGCCTCTGTATTCGACGGATTTCGCGTGATGGCCTCACCCAGATTGATCTGTGCCTGCGCACAGTTCTCAAGGAAGTAATACGCGCGCCCGAGCAACAGGAAATAGAGATAGCCCGCATCGGGCCGCAACCGCATTGCATCACGCAACAGGGGCACCGTGTCGGCGGGCTGGCCCGTATATGTCCGAATGCCCCCAAGCAGCGCCAAGGCATCGGCGTATCCGGGGTCGCGTTTCCGGGCTTCGTTCAGGGCAGCTTCAGCCGCGGTGAAATTGCGTCTTTGCGTCTGGACGTACCCGATGACCCAGTATTGATCCGGCAAATTGGGATCGATCCCAAGCGCGGTCTCGGCCATCGCTTGTGCTTGTTGCAGCGCATGATCGGTGTCACGCACCCACCCGTTGCGAAAATCGGCGGCATGGGTCAGCGCCAGGCCGCCATACGCGCGAGCAAAACTGGGATCGCGCTGAATGGCTTGCTGATAAAGTGCGCGGGCGCGGGTATTGCTTTGCGGATCACGCGGAAGAAGCGCCGCGCGGGCCTGCAGAAACAGATCATAGGCCTCGATGCTGTCGGTCAGCCCCCGCGATTGCGCGGTCCGATGCGCCAGATCGATATCAAGCGCCAAGGCCGCGACCAGATCCGCCTCGATCAGAGCCTGCACCTCAAGCAGATCCGAGAAAGCACGATCATGGCGCTGGGTCGACAGGATGACCCCCGTTTCGGCATCGCTGAGCCGCGTGTCGATCCGAATGCGCTCGCCCGCGCGCAGGACATTGCCCTCGAGATAATAGTCAGCGGCTGCCCCGGTGCCCAACTGAGACGCCGCGATCTGCTGCACTCCGACCAGCCCGGTCAGAACCGATTGCTGAACACCTTGCGCCAAGTAATCCTGCGTGGGGTCTCCGCTGATGTTCTGAAATTGCGCAACAGCGACATGAACACGGTCATCGGCCCGTACGACGACCTCAGGGATTGGGTCATCTGGCGCCCAAAAGGAGACAAAGATCCCGGCCATCGCCACGAGCAGTCCTGCGCCTGCGACAAGAACGCTTCCCGATTTCCCCCTGACTGTGAGCTGCGGCACAAACGGTGACACATCGGCAATCAACCGATACCCCCGTTTCGGGATGGTTTCGACCACGCGGGGATCGCGCGCGTCATCCTTGAACGCCTTGCGGATCTTGATGATCGCGTTTGTCAGACTGTCATCCCCCACAATCACATCGCCCCAGATCGCATCCTGAAGCTGATCGCGCGACACGACCTCGCCAGCATGGGCGAAGAGGTGAACAAGAACCTCCATCGACTTCGGCTCAAGGCGTGTGACCTGATCCCCCAACGCGATCTCGTTGGTGTCCGGCGTCACAATGTGATCCAGCACAACGTATTGGGGATGATCTGCAGAGGACGGCATAAGCGCTCGCTTTCATGGGTTTTTTTTCATCATAGCGCAAAAATCGGGAAACCGTTGGAAAACCGTCGGGACTTTTTTCGGCCCTGTTTTGCAAGCTTTCAGACAAGTTTTGACAGGAGGACACAGGATGACCGCGTTCAATGCAGAAACGTACAAGACAACAACGCACGCCCAGTGGCAGGACGCTGCAAAAGCGTGGAATGACTGGGGGCGAGTTCTGAACCAATGGCTGGGACCAGCGACCGAGGCCATGTTGGATATGGCCGCGATCTCGCATGGTAGCCATGTTCTGGACGTGGCCGCAGGGGCTGGTGAGCAATCCCTTGTCGCTGCCGCGCGGGTTGGTCCAACGGGCCGGGTGCTGGCCACCGACATCTCGGAAAACATCCTCGAGTTCGCCGCCGAGAACGCGCGCGCTGCTGGACATGACCAATTGGACACTCTGGTTGCTGATGGCGAGGTTCTGGACGTGCCCGCAGCCTCATTCGATGCAGCGATCTCGCGTGTTGGCCTGATCTATTTCCCCGACCAACAAGCCGCACTGGGGCGTATCCGCAGGGCGCTGAAACCCGGCGGGCGGTTCGCGGCGATGGTCTACTCCACGCCGGATCGCAACGGGTTCTTTTCGACCCCGGTGTCGATCATCCGCGAACGCGCGGCCCTGCCGCCGCCCCTGCCCGGACAACCCGGCCCCTTCAGCCTTGGTGGCGCAGGCGTGCTGGCAGACGTACTGCAGACCGCGGGGTTCGACGACATCGAAGAACGTGTGATCGAGGCGCCGCTGCGCCTGCCCCATGCCGCGGACTGTTTGCGGTTCGAGAAAGAAAGCTTTGGAGCGCTGCACCAGATGCTGTCGGGCCTCAGCAGCGCGGAACAGGAAAGCGTCTGGGACGAAATCGCAGACGCCTTGTCTGCTTATGAAACTGAAAACGGCTTTGTCGGCCCCTGTGAAATGGTCGTCGTCTCGGGCCGCAATGGAAAGGACATCCAATGAAAACCGCAGTTGTTCAAGAACCGCCCGTCTATCTTGATCTGGCCGCCAGCATGGAACGCGCTGTCGGATTGATCGAAAAGGCCGCCGCTGACGGCACCAAGCTGATCGTCTTTCCCGAGGCCTGGTTCCCCGGCTATCCCACCTTCGTCTGGCGCCTGCCGCCCGGCGCGGGCATGGGAAAAACCGACGAGCTGTTTACCCGCATGCAGGCCAATTCCATTGACCTGAGCCACGGCGGCATGACCCCGCTGCAAGACGCCGCACGCGAGCACGAGATAGTGATTGTCGCGGGGTATCAGGAGTTGGACGGGGCGGTGTCAGGCTCGACCCTTTATAATTCCTGCGTGATCATCGATGCGGACGGCACCATCGCAAACAATCACCGCAAGCTGATGCCGACCAACCCGGAACGCATGGTCTGGGGGTTTGGGGATGGGTCGGGCCTGAAGGTGGTCGACACCGCCGTGGGCCGGATCGGCGCGCTGATCTGCTGGGAAAACTACATGCCCTTGGCGCGCTTCGCGATGTACGCCCAAGACATCGACATCTATGTCGCGCCCACATGGGACAGCGGCGACACATGGCAGGCAACGATGCAGCATATCGCACGCGAAGGCGGCTGCTGGGTGATCGGCTGCGCCACCGCGCTTGAGGTTGCGGATATCCCAACCGACATCCCTCATTTCGACGAGCTGTTCCCGAATAAGGACGAATGGGTGAACCCCGGCGACGCCGTGATCTACAAGCCGTTCGGCGGCGTGATGGCTGGCCCGATGCATCGCGAAAAAGGCCTTCTGATGGCCGATATCGATCCCGCCGAGGCCCGCGCCTCGCGTCGCAAGTTCGACGTGGCCGGCCACTATGCCCGCCCGGATGTCTTCAGCCTGTCGGTCAACCGCGCAGCGCAACCGCCCGCAACCTTCACCGATTAACCACAGAAAAGGAGAATTCCCATGTCAGATCAAACCTATCACGGAAGCTGTTTCTGCGGAAAAGTCACCTTCACAGTCAAAGGCACCCCTGCTGGGATGGGCTATTGCCACTGTACATCGTGCAGAACGTGGTCGGCAGCGCCCGTCAATGCCTTCTCGCTGTGGGATCCTACCAGCCTGACCATCACATCAGGCGAAGAACACATAGCGACCTATTGCAAGACCCCTCAAAGCCACCGGAAATACTGCACATCCTGCGGTGGCCACCTGATGACGGACCACCCTGAGATGGGGCTGGTCGACATCTATGCCGCCATGTTGCCGGATCTGGAGTTCCAACCCGCCCTGCATGTTCACTATGCCGAGACCGTCCTGCGCATGCACGATGGCCTTCCGAAATTTAACGACATGCCGTCTGAAGCTGGTGGAAGTGGAAAGGAACTGCCGGAATAGGCTCACCCCTTCATGCCCCGGAGATTAAACCAGAAGGCGACCTCGTGTCTCCCCAAGGTCGCCTTTTCTTTTGTGGCTTGCGACGTTCCACCGGAACCTCGCGCCTACTTCTGAAATAAGTAGCGGGCGTAGCCGGTATAAGCTGCTGGCGGGTATGGCGTAGGCTCTGGTTAGCCTCTCGTCGGACCAAAACTGACCTTTGGGTTACATTTTCTGTTAGCGCAACAATGACTTACCCGTCACCTCTTTGTTACGCAGAGTCATACCGAATCCACGCCTCTGCCGCATTTATGTCTAAATTCACAAGTTAAGTTATATGAATTACTAGTGGTTGCATTTTACCAAGTTCTAAACAGTCACAAGCTGACTCCTATTGCGCGAAAATTAAAAGATGCAGGTCAACTCAATGAGCCAAACCCAGGCCACTGGTAAAGATGTACAAACCCCTCAGGTCGACGTGCTGCAGCCCGGTGAAACATTGCTTCACGGTCAGTACGAGATTTTGCGCTTTCTCAGCAGTGGTGGCTTCGGGATCACCTATCTGGCGCGCGACAGCCTGGAACGGCAGGTGGTCATCAAAGAATGCTACCCCGGCGCCCTGTGCCGTCGCGTGGGTAGCAATGTGGAAGCCGCTGACCCGGAATATGCGGAAGACCTGAAAGCCATTATCGGTCTGTTCATCCAAGAAGCGCGCAATCACGCACGCTTGGTGCATCCGAATATCGTGAATGTGCATCAGGTCTTTGAGTACAACCAAACCGCCTATCTTGCGATGGACTTGATCCGCGGTGGAGATTTGCTGGACTATGTGCAGAACACACGGAACGATACCTCGCCCGAGTTCTTCGTCTGCGTGACCGAAAAAATGCTGTCTGCGGTGTCCTTCATCCATGATAACGGGATGCTTCATCGCGATATCTCGCCCGACAATATTCTGATTGACGAAGATGGCGAACCGCTGCTGATTGACTTCGGTGCGGCACGCGAGCTGACGACTGGAAGCTCGGCTGCGCTATTGTCATTGCGCGTGGTGAAAGACGGATACTCGCCCCATGAATTCTATGCCCGTGGCGCGGAACAGGACGTGACAAGCGATCTCTATGTTCTGGCGGCCACGCTCTATCACGCCATCAGCGGCGCGCGCCCGGTCGACGGGAAGTCGCGGCTGGATGCCTTCAACAATGACACGCCTGACCCATACGTGCCGCTGACTGGACGATTTGAGGGCTATCCCAAGGGCTTCCTTGAAGCGCTAGACAAAGCGATGGAAGTCCATGTCGTCAACCGCGTCCAATCCGCACTTGAGTGGCTGCGCATGTTCCGTGGGCCCGATGTGCAATTCGAAGAGTTCAGCGGCAAGGCAAGCTCGGTCATCGTGGCGCTGGATCGGACTGAAGAAAAACCAGCAAACGAGCACGCAGAAGCCATCGTAACCGCTCTGCTAAACGGTGATGAAGATGTCGCGACAACCGCGCGCAGTGAAGGCCTGACCCAGACTACGCCGAAGAATACTTCCTCCGTCACGGTGGTGACAAATGGATCCGGTGGGGGCAACAAGGCCGTGGTCTTTGGCGCACTTGCATTGGTTGCTGTCGGCGCTGGTGGGTTCTTCATGATGGGTAGTTCAAAGGATGCGACGCCTGTGGCGGATGCTCAGGTCGCGGCAGCGGCAACCGCATCCACTTCAGAGCCGGTCACTCAGATCGCCGAGGCAGCTCCGGCTCCGGGCGCCGTCACCGAACAGCCCGAAGCCACGCCCCCTGCCCCTCAACCGACAGCGGACGCAAGCCGCGCGGATGAGATGGCCGCCCAAGCGGCGGTCGATCTGACACCCGCAGCTCCTGTAGAACCAGTTGCGGAACCTGAGGCCGTGCTCGCACAGGCAGAAGACGGTGTTCCCGCATCTCAGGACGTAGCTGAAACAGACGAAACAGCAGACACGGCCAGCGCACCAATTGAGCTCGCCGCAGCCGAGCCGATTGCCCCGGTTGTGGTCGAACCCGAACCGGTGCCGGAACCCGAACCCGAACCGCTCATCATGGCGGCCGAGCAAGTCGAAGAAATCTTCGGGGTTCGCACGGCCAATGTCGTCGAATTCCCCGTGCTTCCCAACCTGTCGGATCCCAATGTCGTCCTGTTTGCAGGCGGCGCATTCGGAGACCAAGTCAACCCCGGCCAGCGGATCACATCTGTGAATGGTATCGCGGTCAAAACACTGACCGAAATCCCGCAGATCATCAGCGAAACCGCTGCCTATGCCGCGGGCGATCAGGTGACGGCCACGTTCTCGTTCGAAAGCGATGTCGGGGTCGTGTCGTCGAAAGACATAACCCTGCCGGCCCTGAAGGAAACCAGCCTGCCCAACGGCTTGCGCTTCCATACACAGCTTCAAAACGACGTCTGGGTCACCACCGTTGTCGACGGCACGAGCACCGGCAAGACGGGGCTGCTTCCGGGGGATCGCATTGTGGCCTTGATGCCCGGAAACGAGGCGATCGAGACCGAGACCGCCATGGCCGAGATCCTGCGCCGCGAGATCGAAACCGGTACGACCAAGTACAACTTCGCGGTCACCCGAAACGACAGCCTGTGGTTCGTGTCGATGACCTATGCACCGGAAACCGCCAACTAACACAGCGGACACTGCACAAAACAAAGCCCCTGCATAGTTTATGCGGGGGCTTTGTCATAGAATGGTTGGTGCTGCCTAGGTTCTGGCCCGGATCAAGCCCTGACTGGCAGTCTGGTCCAGAAGCAACAAACCGCGCGCGCAGCCCCTCCAATTCAGGTTCTGCGCGCCCGGTGGGGTTTAGTTGCTTCCGAAGGTATCGCCACCGGCATTGCGGATGGAATCCAGATAGTCGGTCTCGGACACACTGGTTTCTGGAACCAGCAAAGAGATCAGCGCGCGAATGCCCGCTGGTCCCGTGCTGGTTACCATGAAGGCTGGGAGAGGGCCTTCATATCCGGTGATCAGATGCTGATGGAATACGAAATCAGCCTCGGATTCTGTCAAACCTGCCTTCTCGGCCGCCTCAAGATAGCGTTCCGCAGTCGACTTCATCGCATTGCCATGCTTGTTGAAACCGGCGGTATCTCCGTCTTCATTGGCCTTCACCGTGGCCAAAATCTCGATCACGATCTTCTGCGCGTAGAAATCCAAGCGGCGTTTCTCGGTTTCTTTCAGATCATCATAGCCAGCCTGAACCACCTGCCCCTGCGGCTGGGCGATGGACGGCGCCATCACCTGCGCGTGGCTTGCAGCCGGAACTGAAATCGCTGTGATAACGGCAAAGTACTTTAGGGTATTTAGCATATGCCCTGCTTTCATCAGCTCGATTCCGGAACGTGGACGGACATGCCAAGGCTAAGCCATGCCTGCATACCACCACGGTAATAATTCAGCTTCTCAGCTGGATACCCGATCGACAGCAGATTGCGGATCGCGCGTGGCGACTGACCACACCATGGGCCATTGCAGAACAGCGCAAGTTCTTTGGCGTTGGTGAAATCCCACGACCCGTCACCGGATTGAACAGCACCGAAGAGCTGCAGCACCGGGGAAAGGAACGGGTTCTCTTCCGGGTTTTCAAACAGGTTGAAGGCGATGTTGATAGATCCGGGGATGGTGCCACCGCGATACCAGGTCTCGACCCGGGCGTCGATCAGAGCGCCCTTGCCGTCCTGCACCTTCTCTTCAAGGAACTTCAGAAGCTCCAGCTCTCCAAGGGTCGTGACGCCTTCGGCAACCTGCATCGGTTCGATACAGAACGGCGGACATTTGCGCGAGGTCTTGGCGAAAGCATCCGGAATGGTCGCGTCTGTGTCTTGATTTCGTTCGATGACGTGGAACTCGACCCCGTTGTCGAATTCAAAGAACGGCAGCTCTTGGGTGATAAAAACCTCTTGCGCCGATACCGGCAATGAAAGCGTTGCTGCCAAACCCAGACCGGCGAGCATTCGAAAAGCAATAGATGACGCAGAGCGCATGTGTATCTCCTAATGTTAATGTCCCAAGTACTGACTGGGCGAGGCACTCACATCACGAACACTCATACACAGTGCTCATCCACACCCGAAAAGGGGTCACTCAGCGGGGTAGGTTAACATGTGATGTTTGGTGATGAATGTGGACAATTTATGGCGAAAGGCCCGGATTGTTCCGCTGTTAACGGATAAAAATTTCAACACCCTGACCAAAAGTCTACGTTGATTGACCCAACGACACTTATTTTCAGGTCAAACTATATGAATACCACCTATAGAAGTCGCCTGATTCGCGTCCTCGGCGTAAAAAAATCGGAAACAATGCCCGATTATTGCCCCATTTTGTCCAAATATAGTGCTTACCAAACTTCAAACTTTCGGCCTACAAAATGCCGAAGCAACCGACATAAGCAGCTATGGGCCACATCAAGTTTTACCACTTAAAGGTCTGTATTTTATAAGAACAATCAGAGGAGATTGCCGTGAAAATGGTCACACTTGGCACCATCAAGCGCTTTTTAAAGACGACCACCATTCTTGGAGCACTGCAGCTGCCTGCCGTTGCTTTTGCCTCTGACGTTACGCTTCAATCAGCCGATGGAACGTTAAAATTTGTCGGGGAACTGATCGAATTCAAAGACGGTAAATACATCCTGAACACGAATCTTGGAAATATCGCAATTGGCGCAGATGGCGTGGTTTGCGAGGGCGATGCCTGCCCAGTCCTCGAGGAACCCGCAACCAAGGTTGCCAGCGCCGATAGTACCCCCGCGGACTTCAAAGGGGGGCCGGTTTCGCTGCAATCATTTGATGGCGCGCTGAAGTTCGAAGGCAACCTGATCGCCATCGAAAATGGCAACTATATTGTGCGCACGCAGCTGGGTGATCTGCAGATCGCGACCAACAGTGTGACCTGTGTCGGGGGCGGCTGCCCGCAGGTTGTTGTCGAGTCGCTTGAGCAGGCCGAAACCATCCCAGAGAACATCAAGATTAACGCGGATGACCCCCGCGTGACCCTGACATCCTTTGACGGAAATCTGAAATTCGTGGGCGATCTGGTTGAAGTGACCAACGGCAAATACGTCATCAAAACCAATCTTGGTGAACTGCGTGTCAGCGCAAGTACCGTGAAATGCGAAGGCCCTGCCTGCCCCACCATCGGTTCGGAAATCATCGAGGTCGACAGCGCGGACGCCGACACCAGCGCGGCGCGCGATGACACACCGATCGAGATCAGCTTTACGATTTCCGGTCCCGATCTGATCGGTGCGAAAATGATGCCGCTGTTGATCAGTGGCTACGCCGCTTCGAAAGGCGCCGTGGTCGAAGTCACCGACAGCGCGGATCAAGACGGCAAGGTGGCCAGCTTGATTTCCGATGGCGGCAACGGTGATCGCTTGGGCGCGTACCTGATTGCCTCGGCATCGTCCCAGCGCGCCATTCAGGACCTTGGAAATGGTCAAGCACAGATCGCAATGTCCGCACGGCACGCCCTGCCCGCCGAGGTTGCTTCCTTCGCTGTGGCCGGCGCCGGGGACCTGGTCAGCGCCGATCAAGAGCATCTGATCGCCCTTGATAACCTGGTGATCGTCACCCATCCCGACAATGCGCTAGATCAGATCTCGATGGAGAATTTGGGCGCGATCTATGGCGGCATCATCACCGATTGGTCGCAGATCAGCAGCCAGAGCGGCCCCATCAAAGTGATCTCGCAAGGTGCGGAGTCAGACGCACGCGCATTCTTCGAGGACCGCGTTCTTGAAGGTGGTAGCGCATCTGGCAGCAACCAAGCCGTTGCAGAAAGTGCTGCGGATGTGGTCGAGATGATCAAACAGGACCCAAGCGCCATCGGCTATGTCAGCTATGCCAGCCTTGAAGGGCTAAAGCCGATTTCGCTGGTCAGCGCGTGTGGGATTGCGTCCTCTCCTGACGCGTTCTCGGCCAAGACCGAAGAATATTCGCTTGGACGCCGCCTGTATCTGTATAACCGCGGGGACACACTGAACGCCGATGCCAAGCAGATCCTAGATTTTGCAACCTCGGAAGAGGCTGACGCCCTGATTGCCCAGGCGGGTCTGGTAAACCTCGACGTCGCCCGCCGCGTTCAAAGCCCCTCTGACGCCCGCGTGGCGGCTTTGCAAACGGCCACGCTGCCCGGCGCCGAGGCCCGGGTCGCCGACGATATGCTGGACGCCATCGGTAAGTATGACCGTCTGTCGACCACGTTCCGGTTCGGAACAGGTTCGGCCCGTCTGGACGAAAAGGCCCGCGGGGAACTGCCGCGTCTGGTGCAATATCTGAAGGACCTGCCCGCAGGTTCGGACGTCGTTCTGGTTGGCTTTGCGGACTCGGTCGGTGCGTTTGGTCGCAACCAGTCTCTGTCAGTCACCCGCGCCAACCAAGCCCGCAGCGAGGTTGAAGCCGCCGCTAGAAACGGCGAACTGAACGGTTTGAACATCAAGGTTATGGGTTTTGGCGAAATTGCACCGTCATCGTGTAATGACACGGAAGACGGCCGCGCTCTGAACCGCCGGGTCGAGGTCTGGGTCAGCAAGTAACCCAGCCAAACCAGAAATCGAAAAGAGCCTTGACGTCGTTCAAGGCTCTTTTTCGCTGAAAGATCTGGAAACAGGGCCTTAAATCAAAACGATATTCGCATTGAAACAGGTCAGACACTGTGAAGCTTTAGGAAGATCCGACCATTCGACATGACGAAAAGTCGAAAACTGCTTTCAAGGTCTTCCTGGCAATGACGCCAGTACACTGACGAAGGCCGACAGTATTATAAGTGCGTGGATAGGCGCCGGGCGATGTCCATTCATTCAGGACAGAACAACGGATCACGGACTTGGGATTTCGCAACGGGAAGTTCAAGTTTAGCCTTAGCTACCTTAACTTGTTGCCAGAAGACGCGGCGCTGTGGGCAGGCGTCAGCTACACGGACATGTACGAACTGTTGATCAAGCAAATCGGGACAATAGAGTTGACCCAAATTCTGCTACCCAACGGCACTCGTATACCCGGAGGTCAGAACGGAGCCAGCGCGTCTGCAACGGATGTGCCGGTTACGTTCTCGGATCTGCGCCCCTTTGCGCAAAAGGAACTGGAACGCGACCCAATTTGCCAGTTGTAGGTCGCCACTCTTGAGACACTCGGGGCTGACCCGAACTGCGCACTGAGTTGAAGAGGTCAAAGATAGTGGCATTGGCAGATGCGTTTTTCTGCAAGCTTCGCAACCGCCCTGCCCGCCTCTAGCTGTTTCCTTGCGACCGCACCCTAATGCGCCGTTCACCCAAGATGACATTTCGACGATAGAAGGACTTAGCGCGACCCGCCTGCGAATTGAGATGAATAGTAATAGGCAATCGCCTGGGCACGGTTCTTGACCGAAAGCTTCTCGTAAATATTCGACAGGTGGAACTTCACTGTGTTGGTCGAAATCCCCAGATCCTTGGGCAGATCGCGATTGGACAAGCCCTTTGCCAGTGCCTCCAGCATGGCGCGCTCTTTTCGCGACAAGGAGTGGATCGGATCTTGCTGCATTTCGCGGACGTCGATGAACGGAAAGACCATCTTGCCGGCAGCGACCTCGGCGCAGGTATCCAGCAGGCCTGCCACCTCGCCCGAACGCGCCACAAAGCCTGCCGCCCCGGCCTGCATGGCCAGTCGCGCGGTATCGCCCCCCGCGTCTCCGTATACCACGAAGCGTGGCGTGTTGTCTTGCTCGCGCAGGACTTCGATCAGCTTGGCCGCGCCAATGACCGGCAGATTCCAATCTACCACGCCCACCTGCACCGGCACCCGCATTGCCGTGCCCAGAAAGCCTTCTGCCGTGGCCGAGGTCGCCACGAGCGAGAATCGGGGATCTCGGTCGAACAACTCGGACATCGCGGTCAGAACCAGCGGATTGCCATCTGCCAGCATGATGTCGATCGGAGCACTTGGAAGATCAGCCATTTGATTTCTCACATGAATTCACAACAAACTACCCATTTTGGTAGGTCAAACTGCGGTATACTGCGGTATCCTTACACAAACGGGTAGGTATTTCCCCACCCATTTAGATACCAAAACCAGTAGTAAGTTACGTTGCGGGACCTGGCAAGGATCGGTTTTCTGACGGCCAACATCACGTCAGAGGCGCAAACGCGCAGCGATCAACCAAGGACAATGACCATGACAGTGCAGATTTATCCGCAACTGGAAATCAGCGAGACGCTCGCCGCAGGCCCCGGGCCGGGCAACACCGACGCGCGCGTTCTGGCCGCCTTTTCCCGCGCCGGAATGGCCGACCATATGCAGGGCGATGTGCTGCGCGGCATGATCGAATGTAAGCATATGCTGCGCCGCCTGTGGGGCACTCAGAACACCCACACCTTCGCTGTCGCCGGTACAGGCTGGAGCGGTCTGGACACCATGTTCGCCGCCGTCATGCCGGGCGACACCGTTGTCGCCTTCGTGAACGGCACGTTCTCGGGCATCGACGCGCAGACCTTGCACATCAAGGCGGCGACCGCGCAGGAACATGAAGCCAACCCGCTGAACCCGCAGGCCGCATCAGTGGTCGTTATCGACGTCCCCCACGGCACCTCGGTCACCGGCGAGATGGTCGAGGCCGCGCTGGCCGAGCACAAGCCGAAATGGGCCTTCATGGCGCATTGGGAAACCGGATCGGGTCGGATCAACGACCTGCGCGGCTTCTCGGACGCGTGCGAACGCCACGGCGCAATGGGCCTGATTGATGCAGTATCGTCGCTGGGCGTCGAAGAGTTCGCGATTGACGACTTTCCCGGCGTCGCTGGCTGGGCGTCATGCCCGCAAAAGGGCCTGTGCTGCCTGCCCCTGACCTATGCGCCGGTCAGCTTTACCGATACCTATATCGACGCGCTGAAAACCCGTGGGGCCTATAGCTATGTCCACAACCCGATCTTCGAAGCCCGCCACTGGGGCATCGTCGACGGACAAGACGTCGAGAAAGGCACCTATCACCGCACCCATTCTGCTTATGCAGTCTCGGCCTTCCACGAAAGCCTGCGCCTTGCGCTGCAAGAAGGTCTGGCCAAACGCGCCCGCCTGTATCGCACCCACGAAGCCGTCCTGCGCGAGGCGCTGACCGCCATGGGCTGCAAGGTGACGTCGAACATGACCAGCCTTGTGGTGCTGAACCTGCCCCCTGCCCTTGCAGGACGCGAAATGGAGCTGGTGCAGAACTGCCGCGCACAGGGTTTCGGCATCTGGCCGACGCTTTCGGCCCCCGTTCAGGTCCGAATTGGCATTCTGAACCTGCTGGACCGTGGTGTGATTACCAAGATTGTAAGGCTCTTTGCGGAGGCGATGCGTGATCTGGGCGCCGAGGTGGATCAGGGCAATATCGACGCCCTTCTGGACAGCCGCTACGGCACCTGCGTCGCCGCCTAACACGCCAACTTGCGCGGTGCTTCGAGGAGGGAGCGCCGCACAGACCAAGACTAGGACCATTCAGGGAGGAGGAACCCATGGATATCCACGAGTATCAGGCCAAGGAAATCCTGGCCAATTTTGGGGTCGAGGTGCCGTCCGGCGCATTAGCCTATAGCCCCGAGCAGGCCGCCTATCGCGCCCGCGAACTGGGCGGCGAGAAATGGATCGTCAAAGCGCAGGTCCATGCGGGCGGGCGCGGCAAGGCTGGCGGCGTCAAGCTGTGTGATACCGAGAACGAAATCTACGAAGCCTGCGACGACATGTTCGGCCGCAATCTGGTCACCCACCAGACCGGCCCCGAGGGCAAAGGCATCTACCGCGTTTATGTCGAAAGCACCGTGCAGATCGGCCGCGAGATCTATCTGGGTTTCGTGATGGACCGCTCAAGCCAGCGCGTGATGATCGTTGCCTCATCCGAAGGCGGCATGGAGATCGAAGAGATCTCGGCTGAAAGGCCCGAGTCCATCGTACGCTCGATCGTCGAGCCTGCGGTCGGCCTGCAGGACTTCCAAGCACGCGAGATTGCGTTCGAGCTGGGGCTTGAAGCTGGTCTGGTGCCACACATGGTCCGCACGCTGCAAGGCTGCTACGCCGCATTCAGCGATCTGGACGCCACGATGGTCGAGATCAACCCGCTGGTGGTAACCGGAGATCAGCGCGTGGTCGCCTTGGACGCGAAGATGAGCTTCGATGACAACGCGCTGTTCCGGCACCCCCAAATCGCCGAGCTGCGCGACAAAAGCCAGGAAGACGCGCGCGAAAGCCGCGCGGCGGATCGGGGCCTGTCCTATGTCGGTCTTGATGGCAACATCGGCTGCATCGTGAACGGCGCCGGTCTGGCGATGGCAACGATGGACACGATCAAGCTGGCGGGTGGCGAGCCCGCGAACTTCTTGGACATCGGCGGCGGTGCCTCGCCCGAGCGTGTGGCGAAAGCATTCCGTCTGGTGCTGTCCGACAAGAACGTGCAGGCGATCCTGGTCAACATCTTCGCGGGCATCAACCGCTGTGACTGGGTTGCCGAAGGCGTGGTTCAGGCGCTGCGCGAACTAGAGATCGACCTGCCGGTCGTGGTGCGTCTTGCAGGTACCAATGTCGAAGAGGGCCAGAAGATCCTGGCCAAATCCGGCCTGCCGATCATCCGCGCCACTACCCTGATGGAAGCCGCCGAACGCGCCGTGGGCGCGTGGCAAAACGATCTAACCCAAGCCACCAGAATGAGGGCCGTGAAATGAGCATTCTTCTTGACCGTGACTCGCGTGTAATTGTGCAAGGGATCACGGGCCGCATGGCCCGGTTCCACACCAAGGACATGATCAAATATGGCACCAATGTCGTGGGTGGCGTGGTGCCCGGCAAAGGCGGCGAAACCGTGGAAGGCGTTCCAGTCTTCAACACGGTGAAAGAAGCGGTCGCGGCCACCGGGGCCGATGCCTCGTTGGTGTTTGTGCCGCCCCCCTTCGCGGCAGACTCGATCATGGAAGCTGCCGATGCGGGCATCCGTTACTGTGTCTGCATCACCGACGGCATCCCAGCGCAGGACATGATCCGGGTGAAGCGCTATATGTACCGCTATCCGAAGGAAAAGCGCATGTTGCTGACCGGCCCGAACTGCGCGGGCACCATTAGCCCCGGCAAGGCGCTTTTGGGGATCATGCCCGGCCATATCTATCTGCCCGGCCATGTCGGCATCATCGGCCGCTCGGGCACGCTGGGATACGAGGCCGCCGCACAGCTGAAAGAACGCGGTATCGGTGTGTCGACCTCGGTCGGCATCGGGGGCGACCCGATCAACGGATCGAGCTTCCGCGACATTCTTGAACGGTTCGAGAAGGACGAGGACACCCATATCATCGCCATGATCGGTGAAATCGGTGGCCCGCAAGAAGCCGAGGCTGCGGACCATATCCGCGACCACATCACCAAGCCGGTGGTGGCCTATGTGGCGGGTCTGACCGCCCCCAAAGGGCGCACGATGGGCCATGCGGGCGCGATCATCTCGGCCTTTGGCGAAAGCGCGTCCGAGAAGGTCGAGATCCTCTCCGCGGCAGGTGTCACCGTGGCCGAAAACCCCGCCGTGATCGGGGAAACCATTGCCCGTGCGATGGAGGCTGCGCGATGATCAAACCCTCAGTTTTCGTGACCCGCCGCTGGCCAGCCGCTGTCGAAGCAAAACTGGCCGAGAACTATAACCTTCACCTGAACACCGGCGACAAACCTCTGTCGCCGGGCGAAATCCGCGAGACACTGAAACGCTATGACGCGGTGCTGCCCACGGTGACCGACACCCTGAATGCCGAGGCGCTGGATGCCCCCGGCGCACAGACCCGCATTCTGGGCAATTACGGCGTGGGCTATAGCCACATCTGCGCGGCATCTGCGCGCAATCTTGGCCTGACCGTCACCAACACGCCAGACGTGTTGTCGGAATGCACGGCAGACATCGCTATGACGCTGCTTTTGATGGTGGCACGCCGTGCCGGCGAAGGCGAACGCGAGCTGCGGGCGGGCGGTTGGACCGGCTGGCGCCCGACGCATCTGATCGGCACCAAGGTCAGCGGCAAGACGCTGGGCATTATCGGCTTTGGCCGTATCGGGCAGGAAATGGCCCGCCGCGCGCATCACGGCTTTGGCATGGACATCGTCGTCTATAACCGCAGCAAGATTGCGCCCGAGGTGCTGGCCAAGTGCAATGCCACCCAGGTCGACACGATCGACGATCTGCTGCCGCAATCCGACTTCGTGTCGCTGCACTGTCCGGGGGGGGCCGAAAATCGCCACCTGATCAACTCCAGACGGCTGGACCTAATGAAGCCCGGGGCCTTCCTGATCAACACCGCGCGCGGCGAGGTGATTGACGAGTTCGCCCTGATCCAAGCCCTGCAATACGAGTTGATCGGCGGTGCCGCGCTGGACGTCTTCGATGGCGAACCGCGCATCAGCCCGGGCCTTCTGCTATGCGACAATCTGGTGATGCTTCCGCATCTAGGCAGTGCCACCCGTGAAGCGCGCGAGGCAATGGGATTCCGTGTGCTCGACAACCTCGACGACTTCTTCCACGGCCGCGATCCCCGCGACCGCGTGATCTGACCCTCTCACGACCAAACCAAGGACAACAACCATGAGCTTTTTTCCCGTAGACCAGGCGCCCGGCCGCCTGAACCGCTCTGAATTGGCTGTACCCGGCAGCCAGCCCGGCATGTTCGAAAAAGCCGCACAGTCCAACGTGGACGTGATCTTTCTGGATCTGGAAGACGCGGTCGCGCCGGATGAAAAAGAGCAAGCCCGTAAGAACATCATCGAGGCGCTGAACGACATCGACTGGGGCAACAAAACCATGTCAGTGCGGATCAATGGGCTGGATACCCACTATATGTACCGCGATGTGGTCGACGTGGTGGAACAGGCGGGCGAACGCCTTGACCTGATCATGATCCCGAAAGTGGGCACCGCTGCGGACGTCTATGCCGTTGATATGATGGTCACGCAGATCGAAGTCGCCAAGGGCTATAAGCAGCGGATCGGGTTTGAACACATCATCGAAACCGCGCTTGGCATGCAAAATGTCAGCGAGATCGCAGCCGCCTCGAAGCGCAACGAAAGCCTGCACTTTGGCGTTGCAGACTATGCAGCCTCGACCCGTGCCCGCACCACCATCATCGGCGGCGTGAACCCGGATTATTCGGTGCTGACCGACCCGATGGACGACGGCGCACGTATGACCCACTGGGGCGACATGTGGCACTATGCGCTGGCACGCATGGTGGTCGCCGCCCGCGCCAACGGCCTGCGCCCCATCGACGGCCCGTTTGGGGATTTCCAAGATCCTGAAGGCTATAAGGCTGCGGCCAAACGCGCCGCCGTTCTGGGCTGCGAAGGTAAATGGGCCATTCACCCCAGCCAGATCGCACTGGCGAACGAGGTCATGTCGCCCTCGGGCGCCGAGGTGACCAAAGCCAAGCGCATCTTGGAAGCAATGGCCGAGGCCGAAGCGGCAGGCAAAGGCGCGGTGTCGCTGGACGGTCGCCTGATCGACTATGCCTCGATCCGTCAGGCCGAAGTGCTGGTCGAAAAAGCCCAGCAAATCGCTGCGGGCTGACCTGTCATGGCGCTGGACACCATTGCCCTGCGCACCCGCGCGCGAGAGATTTTCGATCACGCGGTGGCGGCGGCAGATCCGGCGCTGGCTTTGCGAAAAGAACTGGCGGCACGTCCTCTCCCTGTGCCGTCTGATGGTGGGCGCTGCATTCTAATTGCGATCGGCAAAGCCGCGCCTGCCATGTTGACCGAGGCCCTGCACCATGTGCGCGGGCCTCGTGTCGCCTTGGCGGTGACCCATCACGAAAACACAGCAAATTTGGACGGCGCGACCGTCTTGCGTGCGGGCCATCCGGTGCCCGATGCCGCAGGATTAGCCGCCGGACAACGTGTCATGGACCTGCTGCGCACCGCGCACGAAAACGACCGGGTAATCGCCCTGATCTCGGGCGGTGGCTCGGCACTGTTGCCTGCACCGCTGGCTGGCATCTCGCTTGAGGACAAGGCCGCGCTGAACCGGCTGCTGCTGGGGGCGGGGCTTGACATCACCCAGATGAACCTTGTGCGCCAACAGGTCAGCCAGCTGAAAGGTGGCGGGTTGCTGCGGCTGGCCGCCCCTGCCCCGGTCACCGCCTATATTCTGTCGGACGTCATCGGAGACGATCTGCGCGCCGTGGCCAGCGGGCCGACCGTTGCTCCGATTGGAACCCGAGAAGACGCCCGCACAATCGCGATACAGGCCGGGATCTGGGCGCGGCTTCCGGGCGCGATCCGGGCACGGCTTGAGGACGGCGTGGCCCCTGTCCCAGCGCCACCACTGCCCAAAAATATCCTGATCGGATCAAACCGGATGAGCCTTGAGGCTGCGCTGAAAGACGCCAGCCGGTCTTTCGACGCGCATATCGTGTCTGACGCACTGGTCGGGGATGTGGCCAGCGCGGCCGAGCGGATCATGCACAGCCCGGTCACAGACGGTCCCTGCGCGTTATTGTTCGGCGGCGAAACCACCGTGCGGCTGACCGGCACGGGCCGGGGCGGACGCAATCAGGAACTGGCCCTGCGGATCGCCCTGCGCGCGCAAGAGATGCCCAAACGCCCGTGGTTATTTCTCAGCGGCGGCACCGACGGGCGCGACGGGCCAACCTCTGCGGCAGGAGGTTTTGCAGACGCGGGCACCACCGCACGCATTCGCGCTGCGGGATTAGACCCGCATGCTCTGCTGGCAAATAATGACAGTTATAAAGCCCTGTCAGCGGCAGGCGATCTGCTCGAAACCGGCGCGACCGGAACAAATGTCGCCGACATTCAGATGCTGCTTTTGGCGTAGGTCGTGACGCGACGCTGCCCACAGCTTGCTGCCTGTGGCGAGATTGAAAAGCGCCAAATCGCGTTAGCCCTCATCAATGAACCAGAGCGGGCTTAGAGTTCCGTCGTCTGAGTTACTCGCTATACTTTTAAGCGTGGAGGAAAGCTGAACATGGCAGATATTTTGACACCTGAAGAGCGTCAGGAACATCTTTTGCCCTTGGGAGAAACCGGTTGGACCACGGTCTCAGACCGCGATGCAATTCGGAAAGTCTATGTCTTTCCAAATTTTGTCGAGGCTTGGGGCTGGATGTCTCGCGTCGCAATTTGGTGTGAGAAGTGGAACCATCATCCGGAATGGCTCAATGTCTATCGAACGGTTGATGTTACATTGACAACCCACGACGTCGACGGCCTTACGGACCTAGATATTAAGCTGGCGAAGAAAATGGACGCACTCTCAGACGCTTAGACCTGAGCAAGCTATCAGTCTGACCTTTCCGAGCACGTCAGTCGCCCAAAGGCCGTGCCGGTAGTTCGGGTGCCCTCTCGCCGCATCGCTACCGACACCTGCTCGCTCGGTTTACGCAACAGCCCTAGTAAATCGCCCCTTATCAGGGATAGATCCTGCCAAAACCCACCACGACAATTCAGGTGCCGAGGCTTCCAATAATGAACAGGGAAATCCCGACGGTGAATCTCAGCCCCCACAACCGGCTGAATTGACGACAGAAATCAAAACCAATTCTTACGGAAAAATTGCGACGTGGGTGGGAGGCGGTACTGTCAGACGAGTTCAAACCAGCCTTAATTCGGACAGGGACGCTGCCCCTTAGTCCGCTCGAGGTCGGCGCCACTGGGCCAGAGCAGCGGCACGGTTCAGCTTAAAATTTGATCTAGAGTAGAGGCTGAGGATAGAGGCAGGCAGGGCGCTCGATTAGCGCTCTGCCCGTCCCTAGCTCGTTTCACGAAGCTGAGCCCCACAAAACCTGCAGCTAGGTCCGACATTACAAAAAGACCCCTTGCCATGATCATGGAAGGGGTCTTTGAACTGGTGTGAAGGAGCTTGATTAGTTGGTCGCTTCAATCGCAGCGTCTTCCGCGCCCATCGCAGGAGCTTCAATCGCAATGCTGGCGGGATCAACATCGACGACGACGTCAACGACAGGTGTTGCGTACAGCTCTTCGAAGCGCTCTTGACGTTCTTCTTTGGTCAGTGTCTCGGTGCGTTCCGCAAAGCTCCACTTAACCCCAAACGGGTCAATGACCGTGGCGCTCAGTTCGCCCCACCACGTCAAAGCGACGGGCGACACGACGACGGCGCCGTTGTTGATCGCCTGCTCGAAAGCTTCCTCGACGTTCTCAAGATAGTGGTAAAGCGTCACATGGCCGGTCCCAGAGTGGGGCAGCGCATTTTCGTCAAGGCTGAGAACAATGGTCGTACCCGCGATCTTTGCGGTTGCATGTACCACGGTTTCAGTGCCGGGCACGGTCAGGGCATCGACCGTTTCAGCACCCAACACTTCGCCGTAGAAGGCCAAGGCATCGGATACATTAGCGACCGAGATTGCGGCCGTGATGGCGTTGAAACCTTTGGGTTTTGTCGGAATTTTGGCTTTGGAGTTCGTCATGGTATTTCCTTTACAGCGTGGTTCACAGGTGCGTTCCGCGCCCGTCAACCAGTCTTCAGTTTGCTTTTTTTCGTCGGTGCCTCGGGCAAGGGCGTGACGAGATTTGGCCCTGTTGGGCGACCGGGCTTCTGAAGCGGCCCAAGTGAATCAAGATACGTCCGGTCAAAACCGGGCTGATATACGGGGAAGTCCACGGCACAGTCGCGGAAGCTTTTGTGAGGCTGCCCCATGTTCAGGATGCCGTTGCGGCGCTGGCGGCGGACCAGTTCGAAGTCCACCTCGATCGGGATCATCTCTTCCTGAACATTCCCGCGGTGCAGGATCTGCCCGGCCGGGTCGATCACCATCGAATAGCCGTTACCACCCGCCAACAGACCGTTGATGTGGAAGATGTAGCTTTGGAACATCGCTGCCGACCCCTGTGCAATCGCAAGATCCGCAGGTCGATCCACAAAGCTTGCCAGCACCGGGTTGATGATCACCTCGGCCCCCATCGAGGTCAGCGTGCGGGTAACCTCGGGGAACCAGAGGTCATAGCAGATGGACACGCCGAACCGGCCCACATCAGGAACGTCGAAGACACAGAATTCGCGTCCGGGCGTGACACCTTCTTCATAAGGCGTAAACGGGAACATCTTGCGATACCGGGTGACGACCTCGCCTTGTGGGTTGAACACTGGGGTGGTGTTGTAGACCGCGCCATCCAGTTCCTCGAAGTAAGACCCGGGGATTAGCCACGTGTCGTAACGGCGTGCCATTTCGGCAAACTCGCGTTCAAAGCTGCCGCCTGCCGGTTGCTTGGCATGAATTGCCGGTCCGTGTGCCGCAAGTTCCGAGAACACAACCATCTGCACCCACGGATACAGGTGAAACAAGATCTCCATGCGCTGGCGCATTTCTTCGATATTGCGGTGTGTTGTGATGTGCATTTGAATGCCGGCAATGGCGAAACGAGACATTAACTGTCCTCCTCAGTTTTATCTGCTGAACACGGGGTAAGGTTTAACCATCCATGGTCTTCCCCTAGGTGATTGCGCCTCCAAAAGGCTGCCAGTCGAAGCTTTTCTTCTTCATCTGCAGGGGCGCGGACGTCGTTGATGAAAGTGCCAAACCAGTCGGGCAATTTGGCCCCACTAAGACCGCCCGACGCGGCCGGAGCATAGGATCCCTTGTCAGAATACGAGATGCGCTGTTCGACCTGTTTGTCATGCTTCGAAGATTGAAAGCTGTTGTGCATCGTGGTCCCATCCCGCCAGCGCAGCTCGGACGTTCGCTGGACAGGGCGGTACGCTGCCGTATAGACAGTGCCAAAACCCTGACTGTAGTTGGTGCTGAAAACCGGTTCTTGTTGAAACTCACGGGTCAAGACGGTGGCATCGGTACCGCGATCTTTCAAAAGCTGCCCTAAGTGCTCTGCGCGGCCCATCGTGTTTGATATCCGGCCGTGACGTGGCCATTCCACACCAAGCTGATGGTTGGTTGCCCAGGGCTGCTTGCGCACAATCGCCGGTCGATCCGGCGCGACAAAAACGGTTGCCCAATCGCCGGACGCGTCAACCAATGTAATGTTGTAGGACATGTGCGAGGGAACAGCGCGCAGTGCTTCAACGCCCTCTTGAACATTTCGGCACATTTGCAGCAGGTAGCGCATGATCAGGGGGATGCCAAACCCCCTGCCCGTTTCGATCCGCCCCCCAAAGGTCAACGAGGCGGCAAGCCCGTGCTCGTTCATCCCGTCGGCCAGTCCTGCCATGGCCTCGACCATGCCCATGACCTTGGTGCCGCGCCATCCTGTCGTCAGAAAGGTGGCTTCGTTCAGCGCGGGATCAAGATCGTAGTTTCGGATCAAGAATGGCCCATCATCGTCAATCACCACGGCTTGTGAACAATTCACCAAGTACCTTGGTGGACACCAAAACCCGAGAAACAGCGCCAGATCGTCATCTGCATCGCTGACCTGATTAAGATCATCCCAGAGCGCTTCATATTCCGGCATGTGCCGCCTGACCGCGCGACGGACGTCAATCTCTCGCGATTGGAGCAGCTTGCCACGTCGCGCGTTGAACCATTCGCTCCACCCCGGCCAGCCATGCGACACGACGCGACGCCAGGCTTCTCCTGGCACGTCTTCGTGTAGGCTGCGAAAGGTGAGGTGCATGATGTCAAAGCCTCTGAGCATGCAGAACGATCACTTGCTGTCTAACACCATAGACCATGATGTCAAGCTTTCCCCGTTTTTGCCCGCGTTGACATTTCATGCGCGGTGCCGATTATGGCGCCATGTTACCTGCCCAAGAACCCAACACCTCAGTCCGTCAGAACGACCTGCCCGAACTGCTGGCCACCTATCGTATCACCCACTACCCTGTGGTGGTGCGCACCGAGCGGCATGTCCAAGGTGGCGGGTTTGGAGATCAGGAAAAGAACCCAAATACCTGGACGGTGTATTTCCTGGTCGACAACAGCTGGGTCTATGTCGAAAGCGCCCGGGGATTGCGGCGCGAATGGGGAAGCCTGGACAGGTTGGAAACCTGGCTGAGAGAGCAAGGTTTCCGTTATTTTTGGGTCCGCAACGAGCTGGATCCGGTGACTGTCGCGGCGCCTGAGGCAGGGCCGCAACGATAAGCCGAAAGTCAGGTACGTTTACGGCGCGGCTTAGAACCATTTCCCGGCCGTCATGTCACTTGGCAGCGACACATGCGTATTCGGTGAAAGTGGTACGCTTTTGAACTGCGCCTTGATGGCAGCGTTCCACTGCTTCGCCCGTTCCAGAAGCTCGCGATCATCCGACTGCATCCGGCCACGCGCCAGAAGGCATCCCAGATCTGCGCCGTGATAGCAGTACTCGCCGACACCATAAGCGCGCAGATAGAAGGCCTCGTCCTCGCCACCAATTGCATTGATGTTATAGCTCGGCCGAAGAAAGTCGATCTCGCCATCCTCATCCATCTGCCAGATCCCGGATTGAGGCGCCTTTGTGATCAGCTCGACCTTGTCTTCAGTCTGCTTGAGGATCAGCTGTGTCCAGTGATCATAGTGGTTCCAACGCGCCTGAACCTCTTCGATATCAATCTCATAGTCGACATCCATATATTCCAGAAGATGGAACAAGAAGAGCGGGCAGCCGCCGTAAGTCGAGGTGATCAGGTTGGTGGGCGGTGACGCCCCCGAAATACGCGGGTTCAGCTCGCCCAGATACACTTCATTGGTGTCTGTATCCAAAAGGAAGTCGATGCAATAAACGCCTTTGTAGCCTTCCGCATAAAGACGGTCGCCAAACTTGCGCGCCATATCCCGAACCTTCTCGGGGACGCCGTCCGGCAAAATGGCCGGCGAAATGTCATTCCCGCACCATCCGCCTTTATAAGGTGTGATTTCCTCGAACCCGGTGATGTCGGTCATAACCGGGCCAACCAACGCACCATGGCGCGTCGCGCAGCCTTCAATCGTGCCCGGCAGGTGGTTCAGGCGCTTCATGATTTTAAGGTACTGCCCAACGATCTTGGACGCGTGCTTTTCCCAGTCCTCTTTCGACTTGATGAAGAATGTGGTGCGCCCGCTGTCTCCGTAAGGCGTCTGCACCACCAGGTCGCTTCCAAGACCTGCACGCTCGGCCAGTTTGGTGAGATCGCCATAGGTGTTGGCTTCGCCCATGATATTGGGGGCACTAGCGACGCCTGCCTCGTTCCCAAGGCGGGTCGTTTCGATCTTGCTGTCCAATCTGTTGCGCAGCTCGTTCGATGGCAGCGCGATGGTCAGCCCAACCTCCTCGCACAACTCTTCTGTCGTCTCGTCAAACTGCACAAATAGCGCCATGCCAGGATCGCTCGAGCTTACCCGGTCTCTGAACTCTGGATGGTCCACCAGATAGTTCCCGACATCCTCCATCGAGCGGAAATCCTGTGGGCCTGTTTGTGACGGCAGGAAGATACGAGGATGGCGGCCATCAAAGATGTCGAAGTAGTTCACATACTCGAGCCCACCTACCCATTGATCCAGCCCCATCAAGTTGAATGGCGTAGGCATGATCACATAGATCGGCGTTTCATTCCGCCGCAAGTAACGGTAGATCTCGGTCAACCCATTTAGGGTTGGTTTTCCTGATGTCATCGTTGGGGTCCTCTCATTCTCGCCAGATCCAACCGCCAGCCACGAGGCCAATCTCGAATCAGTGCGATGTGTGTTTTTCTGCGCCGTTAGCGCTTGATATTGCAGATCATTATCGCTCAGTTTCCTGAGTTTTAGACCGTGACACAAAGAGGCTCGAAACCCCTTAACACGTTCATTTAAAACACTTAATAAACTCTCAACCCTCCCCCCGAGCATTATATATGCTTTATATTTTGACCATGATCCGCATTTTGGCGTTCATAATTGTTGATATCACCATGTTTCATGCTGTAGAACGCTAGCCACGTTGACGTAAGGAAACAACCCCCATTGAGGGACCGGCACAGCAACTGACATCGAATGAATGTGCCGCTTTAGGAGGAACACTAATGACTTTCACGACCTTCACGCGTCGCGCCGCTCTTGGCGCACTGGCAGGTGCAGCAGCGCTGGCTTCGGTTGCCACGACCGCAAGCGCTGACACCGTCCGCCTGCGCTTCCACACCTTCTATGGCACCGAGATCGATCCGATTGCCAAGAAGTTCCGCGACGCCGTCAAGGAAGCATCGAACGGCACGCTGCGCATCCAGTACTTCCGTGGTGGCGAGCTGGTCGCGTCGGACCAGTTTGCTGACGCCGTGGCAAAAGGCACCGTCGACATCGTGCACGGCACCGGCGGCTACTGGTCGGGTCAGATTGACGTGGGCAACATCGAAGCCGGTCTTCCGGGTGCCTGGGCAACCGTTGCAGAAGCCAAGGGTCTGTTTGAAAGCGCCGAAGTGGACGCCCTGCTGACCGAAGCCTACGCCGAAGCTGGCACTGTTTATCTGGGTAAGGGCTATGGTCACAACTACGACCTGCTGACCAAAGAGCCGGTGACCTCGCTGGACGATCTGAAGACCCGCAAGATCCGCGCAACCTCGAACGTGGCGAAGGTTCTGGCAGCATTTGACATTCCGACCGTCTACCTGCCCGCACAAGAGCTTTACATCGGCATGTCGACCGGCGTGATCGACGGCGCTATCTACGGTGGTCCGGTTGAGTACGAACAGCTGAAGCTGCACGAAACCGCAACCAACTACACCTTCATGAACATGCTGATGCCGGGCTGGACCGAAACGTTCCTGGCCAACCCCGAAGCATGGAACAGCCTGTCGGACGAACACAAAGAGATCCTGGAAACTGCGATCCAGCAGTTTGCTGACGACATCCACCAGTGGCTGGCAGACGGCAACGAAGGCGTTGCTGAAGGCACCTTCCAGTACGCCACTCTGCCGGATGCAGACTCGAAAGCTCTGACGCAAGCCGCTCAGGGTGTATGGCAGGAAGAAGCCGCTCGCAGCCCGCGCAACCAGAAGTTCATTGACGCTCTGGTCGCCAATGCGAAGGCCCAAGGCCGTCTGTAATGGCTTGGGTGACAAGATATCTTGTCATTCAAGATGGCCTGTCCGAGTACGTCGGGCGGGCCATTTCTTGGTTGACGCTTGCGATGATCGCCGTGCTGATGCTGGAGATTATCGCTCGCTATTTCCTCAACTCGCCAACCATCTGGGCGCATGAAATGTCGACCATGCTTTACGGCGGGTTCTGCATTCTGGCGGGTGCCTTCACGCTGCGCCATCGCGGCCATGTGCGCTCGGAAGTGATCTGGGGCATGCTGGGCACGCGTACACGCGCAACCTGTGACGTGATCGTCTTTGCCATCGGCCTTCTGGTCATGGGGATCTTCTTCGTCATGGCGGTCGAGTTCGCCGCCGAAAGCTGGGCCGTGCGCGAGTATTCCAACAAGTCGATTTGGCAGCCCGCACTATACCCCATCAAGACGGTCATTCCGATCGCGGTTGGCTTGGTGTGGCTTCAGAACCTTGCCGAGTTCGTACGCGCGTTTCTGACCATGCTAGGCATCGAATTTGAAGACCCGCGCGAGGGTGAAGACGATTCAGAGACCGACCCGGAATACATCCCCGAGGCACAAGACTAATTCAATTGGGCGGGGCGGGAGGCCCTGTCAGGGAGTGAAGATATGGCGGACCTGGATCCCCTCACGATCACTGCGATCATGTTTCTTTCGATGCTCGGGCTTATGGCGCTGGGTGCACCGCTTGCTTGGGCGCTGACCATTTGCGGCGTAGGCAGCGCCTGGTTGATCTATGGCGATGGCGGACTGGACCTTCTGGTGTCGTCGACCTTCTCGGCGATGGATAACTTTTTGCTTGTCGCCCTGCCGATGTTCATCTTCATGGGGCTGGTGCTGCAACGCTCTGGCATCACGGATGACCTGTTCGAGATGATCCACAAACTGATGGGTCGTCTGCCCGGCGGTCTGGGCATTGGCACCGTGATCATCTGCGCGCTGATTGCCGCAATGGCGGGTGTGTCGGGTGCAGCCACCGTATCGCTGGGCATCATTGCCCTGCCAGCGATGCTGAAACGTGGCTATGACAGCCAATTGGTCACCGGGACGATCATGGCAGGTGGCGCGCTTGGATTTCTGATCCCGCCGTCGGTTCTGATGATCATCTACGCCTTCCTGTCGCGCGACTCGGTAGGCAAGCTTTTTGCTGCGGGGCTTATTCCCGGCCTGATGCTGGCAGGGATCTACATCACCTATATTCTGGTGCGCTGTCGCATCAACCCGTCGATGGGTCCGCCCGCCGAAGAGCAATTCACCGCGAAAGAGAAGATCCTATCGCTGCGCTTTCTGATCGCGCCGGGCATCCTGATTGTGACGGTTTTGGGCTGTATCATCGGCGGCGTAACCTCGCCTTCCGAGGCCTCTGCGATTGGTGCTTTCGGGTCACTGGTGATCGCCGCCATTCAGAGACGCCTGAACTGGGATATGTTGCGCTACGTGATGCTGACCACCACCAAGCTGATGGGGATGCTGATGTGGATCACCATCGCAGCGGTGTTCTTTTCCAAGATCTATGTGGGTCTGGGCGCAGGACAGATCGTGGGTGAGTTGATCGAGGATTTCGACCTGTCCCCCATCTGGGTGATCATCGCCATGCTGGCCACCTATTTCGTGCTGGGCATGTTTCTGGATGATTTTGCCATCGTGTTCATCACCGTGCCGCTGTTTGTGCCGATCGTGCGCGAACTTGGCTATGACACCACATGGTTTGCGGTGCTGTTCATCCTGTCGATGCAATCGGCCTATCTGACGCCACCGTTCGGCTACAACCTGTTCTACATGCGCTCCGTGGCGCCACCCGAGATCACCATTGGGGACATCTACAAGGCGGCATTGCCCTTTGTGGCGCTGCAGATCATCGGCCTTGCGCTGGTGGTGGCTTTCCCGCAGATCGCCCTGTGGCTACCAAGTCTGCTGTTCTAAACGCGAAACGATCAGGCGCCGCTTCTCGGCGGCGTCTGGCGCATTTCACAGAAATTCCCGTAACTGGCCGCCCCTTTGGGCGGCTTTTTTTCTTCTGAATGCGCCATCGACCGCGGTGTTCCGCCTGAAGCGGCCACAAAAAAGGCCGGGTAGAAACCCGGCCCTATCTGTTCAGTTTTCTTGGCTCAGGAGGTCGGCAGCACGGGCGCCGACTTGTCCAGCGCCAGCTCGGCGTCTGAGAACACCCAAGGCCCACGCACGCCCGGCACGCCTTCCGGGGTGATCTGCATGCCGCGATGCTGGATCTGCGCATCGTCAAACGCCTCACCGACCGAGTTGATCGGACCGGCGGGCACCGTCGCCGCCTCAAGCGCCTCCAGCAGATCGACCTTCAGCCACTTCTGCGTTTCCCGCTCGATCTCGATGGTCAGCACATCCCGATTTTCCACGCGCAGCTGGTTGGTGGCGAAATCCGGATTGTCGCGCAGATCCGGGCGATCAATGACATCGCAGAAACGCTGGAACTGCCCGTCATTCCCAACGGCCAGAATGAAATGACCATCCGCCGTGGGCAGCACCTGATAAGGCGCAATATTCGGGTGCGCATTTCCGCGACGCTGAGGGCTTTCCCCGGTCGCCAGAAAGTTCATCGCCTGATTGGCCAGCATCGCCGTTGCGCAGTCCAGCAAAGACATGTCGATATGTTGCCCCCGTCCAGTGCGATGGCGCTGCTCGACCGCGGCCAACACGCCGATGGTGCCGTAAAGCCCGGTCACGATATCAGTAACCGCCACGCCGACCTTTTGCGGCTGACGCTCTGGTTCGCCGGTGATCGACATCAACCCGGACATGCCTTGCAGCAAGAAATCATACCCCGCGCGCTTGGCGTAAGGCCCGTCCTGTCCGAACCCGGTGATCGAACAATAGATCAGACGCGGGTTCAGCTCTTTCACGCTGTCATAGTCCAGCCCGTACTTGGCCAACCCGCCGACCTTGAAGTTCTCGATCAGAATGTCGGCATCCTTGATCAGTTCGCGCACCTGCTCCTGCCCTTCCGGCGTGCGGAAATCACAGGTCACGCAGTCTTTGCCGCGGTTTGCGGCGTAATAATAGGCGGCGGATTTATCACCGTCCCGCTCAATGAACGGAGGTCCCCATTTGCGCGTATCATCCCCCGCTGGGCTTTCCACCTTGATCACTTCGGCACCAAGATCGGCAAGCGATTGACCGATCCAGGGGCCAGCAAGGATGCGGGCCAGTTCTACAACTTTCAGTCCAGCAAGAGGGGTCATATTGGGTCCTTACAGATAGGGCGGGGTGCAGGACGAGATCACCTTGCACACCCGGTCAGACATGTTGCGAAACCTGTGCGGTTCGCGCGAATTAAACAGATAGGCGTCACCGGCCTTCAGCACGCGGGTTTCCTGCCCCACGGTGACCTCCAGTTCACCTTCAATGACGATGCCGCCTTCATTGGCGTCATGTTCGATCATGGTTTCACCCGTATCGGCGCCGGGCTCATAGCGTTCATGCAGGATTTGCAACCCATGCAATTTGGCATCCCCCACCTGCTTCAGCGTGATCTTCTTCTGCGCGGCGTCGTTGCCCTGATACAGCAGAGACGTCAGATCGCGCAGTTCAGCGGGGGTAAAGAAGATTTGCGAGGACGTAGGCGCGTCGGGCTCAAAGAACTCTGACATCGAAATGCCGAATCCGCCCAGTATTTTGCGCAAGCTCGCAACGGATGGGCTGGACCGATTGGTTTCGATCATGGAAATCTGCCCATGGGGCACGCCCGCAGATTCGGCCAATTGCCGTTGAGACATATTAAACTGCAACCTAAGCTGCTTCAAACGGGTGCCGACGTCAAATTCTTCCGTCATAGTTTTGGTCCTTTCATCGCTTTTACTCAGATTGAGCGATTCAGCGAAGTTTGTCCAACTTACCTCTAGCAATGCTCAATAAATTGAGCAATACATGATGTCAGAATCAATGAACTTGTGAATCGACATCCGATTCCATCACGTTGGAGGAGACTCTGGTGAGCAACACTGAGACACTTAAATCCCGCCGCGCCGCAGCCGTTGCAAATGGCGTAGCGACCCGTGGCATCTATGCCGTGCGCGCCGATAACGCAGAACTCTGGGATGCAGATGGCAAGCGCTTCATCGATTTCGCCGCAGGGATTGCGGTGAACAACACTGGCCACCGCCACCCCAAGCTGATGGAGGCCGTTGCGAAGCAATCTGAGGCCTTCACCCACACCTGTTTTCACGTGGCGCCCTATGAAAGCTACATCGCACTGGCCGAGCGCCTGAACGCCTCGACCCCGGGTGATTTCGCCAAGAAAACCATGATGGTGACCACGGGCGCCGAAGCGGTTGAGAACGCCGTAAAAATGGCCCGCGCCTATACTGGCCGCTCGGGCGTCATCGCGTTTTCGGGCGCTTTCCACGGTCGTACCCTGATGGGCATGGCACTGTGCGGCAAGGTGAATCCCTATAAGAAAGCCTTCGGTGCGATGCCGCCGGAAGTGCTGCACGCCCCCTTCCCGAACGAGTTCCACGGTGTAACCGTAGAACAGTCGCTGGCCGTGCTGGACAACATGTTCAAAAGCTCGATCGACCCCGAGCGCGTTGCCGCGATGATCATCGAGCCGGTACAGGGCGAAGGCGGTTTCAACATCGCACAACCCGAGTTCCTGCGCGCGCTGCGCAAGATCTGTGACGACTATGGTATCATCCTGATCGCGGATGAAGTTCAGGCAGGGATCGCGCGGACCGGCAAGCTCTTTGCATTTGAACATGCAGGTGTTGCCGCAGATCTGGTCACCATGGCCAAAGGTCTGGCAGGGGGCTTCCCGCTTTCGGCAGTCACTGGCCGGGCCGAAGTCGTTGACGCAGCCCCCGTGGGCGGCATTGGCGGCACCTATGCGGGCAACCCGCTGGCGGTTGCCGCAGCCAACGCTGTGTTTGACGTGATCGAGGAAGAAAACCTGTGTGATCGCGCCACCGAGATCGGTGAAAAGATCAAAGCGCGCTTGAACACGCTGGCGGATCGTCAGGGCATGGAAGCCATTGGTGATGTCCGCGGCCTTGGTGCTATGATTGCCTTCGAGCTTGTCACCGACCGCGAGACGAACAACCCTGATCCCGCGCTGACTCAGGCCATTGTGGCCGAAGCCGAGGCACGTGGCCTGATCATCCTACCCTGTGGCACGCGCGCCAACGCTGTGCGCCTTCTGCCGCCGCTGACCGTGCCGATGGAGCAGGTCGACGAAGCACTGGACATCATTGAAGCCTCGATCGAGGCTGCAATTAGCAAAACCGCCGTCGCGGCGGAATAAGGAGACAAAGATATGGCGAAAGATCTTGCCCCCCAATCCCGTCCCGAACTTGCAGGTTTTGCATGGGATGATGCCTTCCTGCTGGAAGATCAGCTGAATGAAGACGAACGCATGGTGCGCGATGCCGCACGTGCTTACGCCCAGGACAAGCTGTTCCCGCGCGTGACCGAAGCCTTTGCCAAGGAAGAGACCGACCCGGAAATCTTCCGCGAAATGGGCGAGATGGGCCTTCTGGGCACCACCATCCCCGAGAAGTTCGGCGGCATTGGCGCAGGCTATGTAACCTATGGTCTGGTCGCGCGCGAAGTCGAGCGTGTGGACAGCGGCTATCGTTCCATGATGTCGGTTCAGTCGTCGCTGGTGATGTACCCCATCTATGCCTACGGCACCGAAGAGCAGCGCGCCAAGTACCTGCCCAAGCTGGCGTCGGGCGAATGGATCGGCTGTTTTGGCCTGACCGAACCCGATGCGGGCTCGGATCCCGGCAGCATGAAAACCACGGCCAAGAAGGTTGATGGTGGCTATGTGCTGAACGGCTCGAAAATGTGGATCTCGAATGCGCCGATCGCGGATGTGTTTGTGGTCTGGGCCAAGTCGGACGCCCATGACGGCAAGATCAAGGGCTTTGTGCTGGACAAAGGCACGAAAGGTCTGACCGCGCCGAAGATCGAAGGCAAACAGTCGCTGCGTGCCTCGATCACCGGTGAGATCGTGATGAGCAATGTCGAAGTGGGCGAAGATGCTCTGCTGCCCGATGTTGAAGGCCTGAAAGGTCCGTTCGGCTGTCTGAACCGCGCCCGCTATGGCATCGCATGGGGCGCCATGGGCGCAGCCGAAGCCTGCTGGCACGGCGCACGTCAATACGGTCTGGACCGCAAGCAGTTTGGCAAGCCGTTGGCGCAAATGCAGCTGTTCCAGCTGAAGCTCGCCAACATGCAGACCGAGATTTCGCTGGGCCTGCAAGCCGCTCTGCGCGTTGGCCGCCTGATGGACGAAGCCAAAGCCGCACCGGAAATGGTGTCGCTGATCAAGCGCAACAACTGCGGCAAGGCGCTGGAGATCGCCCGTCACGCCCGTGACATGCATGGCGGCAACGGCATCAGCCAGGACTTCCACGTGATCCGCCACATGGTGAACCTGGAAACGGTGAACACCTATGAAGGTACCCACGATGTCCACGCCCTGATCCTGGGCCGTGCACAGACCGGCCTGCAGGCGTTCGCGTAACGCAAGCGCACAAGAAAAACCGGTCGCCTCAACCGCGTGGCGACCGGTGATTGATGAAATCCCATCTCGATCCGCTCGGGCTGTCACCGCCCGTGTATGAGACCTCGTGTGAGGTCCCTCCCCTATCAGATAAAATGAGAGCCACCATGAAGCAGAACCTGATTGCCGGCGAATGGCTGGACGGCGTGGATGCCGCCCCGAACCTCAACCCTGCAGACCTATCGGATGTCATTGGCGAATATGCCCATGCATCGGTTGATCAGGTTGGCGATGCGGTGGCTGCAGCAAATGCAGCCTTGCCAGCATGGGCCAATGCCTCGCCGCAACTGCGGTCGGACATCCTTGAAGCCGTGGCCACCGAGATCTTCGCCCGCAAGGACGAGATCGGCACCATTCTGGCCCGCGAGGAAGGCAAAACCCTAGCGGAAGCCATCGGGGAAACCGCCCGTGCGGCGCAGATCTTCCGGTTCTTCTCGGGCGAAGCGATCCGCGTGGCGGGCGATGCGATCGCCTCGGTCCGCCCGGATGTGGACGTGGACGTGGTGCGCGAACCGGTCGGTGTGGTCGGCATGATCACGCCTTGGAACTTCCCCATCGCAATTCCCGCGTGGAAAATCGCCCCCGCCCTGGCCTACGGCAACACGGTGGTCTTCAAACCCGCCGACCTGACACCCGGCTCGGCACATGTTCTGGCCGAGATCCTGCACAAGGCGGGCGTTCCGGCCGGTGTGTTCAACCTTGTCATGGGGCGCGGGTCCGTTGTCGGGCAAGCCATCGTCGACCATCCCGGCGTGGATGCGATCACCTTCACTGGCTCGGTACCGGTGGGCCGGAACATGGCCGTGGATGCCGCGCGCGGCATGAAGAAGCTGCAGATGGAAATGGGTGGAAAAAACCCGATGGTGATCATGGACGATGCCGATATGGATATCGCCGTGTCGACCGTTTTGAATGGCGCCTTCTTCTCGACCGGACAGCGCTGCACGGCCTCCAGCCGGATCATTGTTCAGGCGGGTATCCACGACGCGTTTGTAGATCGACTGTCGACGGAAATGCAGGCGCTCACCGTGGGCAATCCGCTGGATGCTGCCACCCAGATCGGACCTGTGGTGTCTGAAAACCAGCTGAACGGCAATCTCGGCTATGTTGACTTGGCCCGCGACGAAGGGGCTGACGTGATTGGCGGCGACCGTCTGAACCGCGACACGGAAGGGTTCTTCCAAGCCCCTGCCCTATTTGTCGGGGCCACCAATCAGATGCGCTCGAGCCGAGAAGAGATTTTCGGACCCTGCGCCTCGATCATCAAGGTCGCAGATTTCGACGAGGCGCTTTCCGTGTCCAACGACACCGAGTTCGGCCTGTCCTCGGGCATCTGCACCTCGAACCTGAAATTCGCCCGTGAATTCAAGCGCAAGTCGCAAGCTGGCATGGTGATGGTGAACCTGCCCACCGCTGGCGTCGACTACCATGTGCCCTTTGGTGGGCGCAAAGGCTCCAGCTATGGCTCGCGCGAACAGGGGCGCTTTGCCGCAGAGTTCTACACCACCGTGAAAACCGCCTATAGCTTTGCAGGGTAAGCAAATGAGCATTCAGACTGTCGGTGTGATCGGCGCGGGTCAGATGGGCAACGGGATTGCCCATACCTTTGCCGTTGCCGGGTACAGGGTTCTTCTGAACGATATTTCGGAAGATGCCCTGACCGCCGCAATGGCGCGGATCGAGAAGAACACCGCGCGTCAGGTGTCGAAGGGCACGCTCGGCAAAGACGCACGTGCAGAGGCACTGGCCAACATTCGTACCACACAGGACTTGGGCGAATTGGGCGGCACTGATCTGGTGATCGAAGCCGCCACGGAACGTGAGGACGTCAAGAACCAGATCTTTGCCGGATTGGCGTCGTCTTTGGGGAAAACACGATCCTCACCACAAACACGTCCTCTCTGTCGATCACGCGTCTGGCGGCCAAGACCGACCGTCCGGAACGCTTCATGGGGTTTCACTTCATGAACCCTGTGCCACTGATGCAACTGGTCGAACTGATCCGCGGCATCGCCACCTCGGACGAGACCTATCAGACCCTCATGGACGTGGTGAAACGTCTGGGAAAAACCGCCGCCAGCGCCGAAGACTACCCGGCATTTATCGTCAATCGCATCCTGATCCCAATGATCAACGAAGCGTGCTATGCGCTGTATGAAGGCGTCGGATCGGTCGCGTCGATTGATGCGTCGATGAAGCTGGGCGCGAACCACCCGATGGGCCCGCTGGAGCTGGGCGACTTCATCGGTCTGGACACCTGTCTGGCGATCATGAACGTGCTGCATGACGGGCTGGCAGACACCAAATACCGCCCCTGCCCGCTGTTGGTGAAATATGTGGAAGCAGGCTGGGTCGGGCGCAAAGCCGGACGCGGCTTCTATGACTATCGGGGGGACACCCCCGAACCTACTCGGTAACAAACAAGGAGATACACGCCAATGAAGGTGCTAGTGCCTGTGAAGCGCGTGATCGACTATAACGTGAAGGTTCGTGTGAAAGCGGACGGGACCGGTGTCGATCTTGCCAACGTAAAAATGTCGATGAACCCCTTTGACGAGATTGCCGTCGAAGAGGCCATCCGCCTGAAGGAAGCCGGCAAAGCGGACGAGATCGTCGTCGTGTCGATCGGCGTGAAGCAGGCTCAGGAAACTCTGCGCACGGCTCTGGCCATGGGTGCGGACCGCGCGATCTTGGTGAACGCTGCGGACGACGTCCACAACGACATCGAGCCGCTGGCCGTTGCCAAGATCCTGGCCAAAGTTGTTGAAGAAGAGCAGCCCGGTCTGGTTCTGGCGGGCAAGCAAGCCATCGACAACGACATGAACGCCACCGGCCAGATGCTGTCGGCCCTTCTGGGCTGGTCGCAAGGCACCTTTGCGTCGGAACTGGACATCGACGGTGACAACGCTGTTGTGACCCGCGAAGTCGACGGCGGCCTGCAGACCATCAAGGTGAAGATGCCGACCATCGTTACCGT
>NZ_CANLNB010000001.1 GCF_947492455.1 uncultured Aliiroseovarius sp. | reverse complement strand
GTCCCGTTGTGCGCCTCAGCGCCGCCGGTGAAGTGGGTTCTAAGGTTACTCACCGACAGCCGCAAGCGCTTTTTTCAAGAAATCTGCATTTTTTTCGAAAATCCCGATTTTTCCTTAAAAAACGGGATGTTGCGCAATCTATGGCAAGGAAAATCCCGTTTCCGCGCAATAATGTTTGCGTCGAAAATGCAAGTTTTCTGCCGCACCGTCAGTTATCCACAGACTCGAATACCCGAACAGACCGATTCAACGAAAATGCCCGGCCGATTCAGATGAATCGCCGGGCATTTTTCCGAGTCACTTTCGTATTTCGGGAGGATTCTAGGCTGGTCGCGCCGAATTTCTTTGATGAATCGCCCGCGACCGCTGTTTTTTCCGCGAGTCGTGGACCCGCCAGCCCAGCAGCGCCAGAATCACAGCCATATAGAGGAGCGATTCAGCCTCCCACGTCTTACCCACCATTATATAGTGGATGCCGCCCAGCCCCGCGGTCGGGTAGACCAGCTTGTGCAGCTTGCGCCAGCGCGGGCCCAGCTTGCGGACGGACCAATTGTTCGAGGTGATCGCCAAGGGCGTCATCAGCACAAACGCTGCCATGCCGACCGTAATATAGGGACGCTTCAAGATGTCCTTCCAGATCTCGGACAGGATCTGCACATCCAGCACCAGCCAGACCAGAAGATGCGCTGCCACGAAATAGAAGGTCAGCACCCCGATGGCCCGACGGAAGCGGATCAGGTTCACACCGGTCAGCGCCCGCAGGGGTGTAACCGCCAGCCCGACGATCAGCGCCTGCAATCCCAGCTCGCCCAGTTCGTGCTCCAGCTCCTTGACCGGGTCGATGCCCATCGCGCCCGTGGCCGCCAGATAGAACAGCCAGACCGGCCAGATCAGGCCAACCGCATAGACCGCCCAGATCGGCAGCTTGCGCAGGCCTTGGTTCAGATGGTCAGCAAGTTTTACGAACAACAGCTTTCTCCGTTTTGGATTGGGGGGCAGGCAACGGTGCCATAGGAACAGAACACGCAGCAATCGCCGGGTTTCGGGCGCAGGACTTCATGGCAGCCCTTGCACTCATAAAAGAACATGCAGGCGTCATCGGGCATCTCTTCGCGCGACATGTGTCCGCAATGCGGGCAGGTCAGCTCAGAGATGCGCTCGATCTGCATCAGTAATTCTTCGCCAGGTCCATCCCGGCATACATCCCGGCGACCTCGTCTTCATATCCGTTGAACATCAGCGTCTCTTTGCGCTTGGCGAACAGACCGCCACCGATGGTGCGTTCAGTGGCCTGCGACCAGCGGGGGTGGCTGACTTCTGGGTTCACATTTGAATAGAAGCCGTATTCGCGCGGCTGCAGCATGTTCCACGTGGTTTGCGGCTGCTTATCCGTCAGGGTGACGCGCACGATCGACTTGATCGACTTGAAGCCATATTTCCACGGCACCACCAGACGCAGCGGCGCGCCGTTCTGTTTCGGCATGGGCTTGTCATAGATGCCAGTGGCCATGATCGTCAGCGGGTGCATCGCCTCGTCCAGACGCAGACCTTCGCGATAGGGCCAGTCGACATTCACAGTGCGGATGCCCGGCATTTCCTCTTTCCGGACCAGCGTTTCAAACGCCACATATTTTGCGCCCGACTGCACGCCTGCCATATCCAGCAACTGGTTCAGTTCAAACCCGTACCACGGGATGACCATCGACCACGCTTCCACACAGCGGAAGCGATAGATGCGTTCCTCTTGGCTGACCTTCGCCAGAATATCCTCAAGCCCATAGCTGCCCGGCTTATCGACCATCCCGTCGATTTGCACCGACCACGGGTCAATTGTCAGTTGATGGGCGTAGCGGGCGGGATCGTCCTTGCCGGTGCCGAACTCGTAGAAGTTATTGTAGCTCGAGATTTCCTCGAACGTGTTGGGCGTGGCATCCGTCGAATACTTCGAAGCGGCCAACGCCGGACCCATGGTCATACCGGCAAACAATCCCGCGGCACCGCCCATCAACTGGCGGCGATTCATGTAATCCGCCTTGGGCGTCACGTCCGAGTATTTCAGCACATTCTTATAGGCCATCACGGGCACCTCGTCTTTTGATCTTATTCTGATCTAAGATGCCGGGTGCGCAAAGCCAAAGCACAATGGCTCACGTCCGCGCCAGAGGATTGTAACAATTCATTCGGCGGGCAGCTGGACCGAGGGATAAATCTCGTTCATCGGGACCGAGCGCCCGCTGTCCTGCACCAGCCGTACGTGGCGACGACGCATCTGGCGCGGTTCGGCAACGCCCACGGAATGCGCAATGGTTTCGACCTCTTTCACGATGCCCTTGGCATAGCGCGCGACCTTCTCGCATTTATCCTCGGGCACCAGACCTTTCTGGAAGCGCGGGTCGTGGGTAGTGATGCCCGTCGGACAGGTGTTCTTGTTGCACTTCAACGCCTGAATGCAACCCAACGAGAACATGAAGCCCCGCGCTGAGACCACGAAATCCGCGCCCGCGCAAATCGCCCAAGCTACATCGCCGGGGTTCACCAGTTTGCCCGAGGCAATGATCCGGATACGCTCATGCAGCCCCCGCGCGTCACGCAGGTCGACGATCTGCGGCAAGGCCTCGCGGATCGGCATGCCGACCAGATCCATCAGGGGCATGGGCGCGGCGCCGGTGCCCCCTTCCCCGCCATCAATGGTGATGAAGTCGGGGGCGGCATCGGCCCCGCGCGCGACGATCCGGTCAAACAGGTCTTCAAAGGGCTGGGTGGCGCCGATCACGGTTTTGAAGCCCACGGGCTTTCCGGTGATCTCTCTTATATGTGTCAACATATCGAGCAGATCGTCCCAGTCGTCGATCTCGGGATGACGGTTGGGGGAAATCGAGGCCTCGCCCACGCGGATCCCCCGGATCTTCGCAATCTCGTCCGAAACCTTCTCGGCCGGCAGAATGCCCCCCTTACCCGGCTTCGCGCCCTGCGCCAGCTTCAGCTCGAACATCTTCACCTCGGGATGGGCGGCCGCCTCGCGCAACTTCTCATCAGACAGATTGCCGTCATGATCGCGCACGCCGTATTTCGCCGTGCCGATCTGGAACACGATGTCCCCTCCGCCTGTCAGGTGATAGGGCGACAACCCCCCTTCCCCGGTATTCATCCAGACACCCGCCTTGGCCGTGCCGATCGACAAGGCTTCAACCGCCGGACGGGACAACGCGCCGTAGCTCATGCCGGACAGGTTAAAGATCGACTTCGCTTCAAACGGCGTGCGGGCCTGCGGGCCGATGATCATCGGCGCGGTCTGGGCAAATTGCGTGTCCAGCGGGGGAAACGCCGCATTCACAAAGATCGGTGTCCCCACCACGCTTAGGTTCCGGGTCGACCCGAAAGCCAGAGTATTCCCCTTGCCCGCTGCCGTATGCTCGACCCAATGGCGCTGCGCCCGGTTGAACGGTAGCTCTTCCCGGTCCATCGCGAAGAAATACTGCCGAAAGAACTCGCCCAGGTTCGAGAACAGCGCCCGGAACCGCCCGATCACCGGATAGTTCCGGCGCACCGCGTCATGGGTCTGCAGACGGTCTATTATATAAAGTACCGCGATCACCGCGAGGATCACCCCCACCGCAAAGATCAACACCTGAGCCAGAAGCTCGATTGCCCAGAACATCGACTGCATACCGTTCCCTCCGTTTCAGGCCGAGTGTAGCGCAGTAGCCCGGAAGGGAAAGTCACGGGCGCTGACATTTATGTGGGGGGATTCGGGACGGACAGAATCCGCCGAGGAGCACAGTCTGGGTTTTCTGGGCAAAGCCCCGCCGAAATCCGCGCGCAGCATCGGAGAAGCTTCGCCACCTTCGGCCCGCCCCCCCTTGCATGACCCATTCCTCGCCTATGGGTAGATGCAAAATTCGCGGCGCTCTGCTGGTTTCGGCCCCTTCTGTCGATGGACGCTGTGCTGCCCGTTTTCCCGTGGTTCTCTGCCTCTGCGTTCATTCAGACGCAAATCGAATACCAAAACTCACGGAGCTACACATGAAACTCGCAACTCTGACCAGCGCCATCGTCCTGACCGCCGCCACCGCCGCCTTCGCGGAAGGCTTGGACGCGAACGGCGACGGCATGGTGACGATCGAAGAAACCGTTGCCATGTATCCGGACGTCACCCCCGAGGCGTTCTCGACCGCGGACGCCAATGATGACGGCGTGCTGGACGCCGAGGAACTGGCCGCCGCGCAAGAGGCAGGCCTGATCCCCAACGAAACCTAATTCCCCACCCCACCACTCACAAAAGAAAGCGCCCGCCGGTGAAAATCGGCGGGCGCAAATTGTTGCTGGGTCTGCGAGCAATCTCTCAGCCAAAAACCGTTCACTTCAGACGGATCACTGCAGGTTGACGAAAATCTGCGATTCGACACCCGCTTGCATCAAAGCCTTGGAAATTTCGTCGATCGAATTTGCGTCGGCTGAGCTGACGATGACCACGTCATTCACAACCAGCGAGTACAAATCCGCCGAGGGTTGCGTGGTGGGCGTCAGGTTGCCCAGATATTCAGCAGCAGCACGCCGGGACATCGGGCCCCATTTGCCGTCATACGCAACGCCAATCGTGTACTGCACGTCCATTGTCATTTCTTTACTGACGGGCCGACCGCTGTTCAGGTCAACGACCGCCTGCGTAATCACGTCTGCATCTGTGATCTGCTCGGGGATGAAAACATTCCGGCAGGTCTCGACCTCTTTATATTTAGTGACCGTCTGCTGGCTGTTGTTATGTCCGATTGCGCCACCGATGATCGCACCGGCAGCCGCGCCCCCGGCGTCATCTGTGACGACTTTACCGATCACGCCACCAATCAGCGCACCCCCGATAACTTTTTCGGGCTCTCCGCCTTTGACGGTCTCTTCGTAAGGGACAGACGTCGTCTGGCATCTTACTTCGTACGACCCAGCGAAGGCCTGAGAGGCCATCAGAACAGACGCCGCCACCGTTGTCAGAATTTTCATGGTCTTGCTCCTTTTCTGCGCGCCGCTGCTATGCCCATAGCATGTGCGTCAGCTATTTCCTTTTGCCACTCAGCGACGGCATTGCCCTGTCGCTTGTGCAAAACTGTACCCTTCCAGCTAACTCCCCCAGCGCTTGTTATTCAATAGCAGAGCGGATTTCTTCGGTTTTTGCCGAGGATTCACGCCCTCTATTCCAACAAAAAGAGCCCGCCGGAAAGCGGGCTCATTCTGTTTTTCAGGTTAATGCACCACCGCATCCTCGGGCGGTTGCCGGTTCGAGCTCGACACTCGATCCCCAACCAATAGCCCGTCGGCGCCTGCGCTGACGGTGATCGTATCTCCGTCCATCACATCACCGGCCAGCAGCATTTCGGCCAACTGGTTCTGAAGCGCCCGCTGGATAACGCGCTTCAAGGGGCGAGCACCGAAGACTGGGTCATAGCCCTCATCCGCCAGCCACTTCATCGCGGCCTCATCCAGATCCAGCGCGATGTTGCGGCGGCCCAGACGTTTGGTCAGGCGGCCCAGCTGGATCTCGACGATACCGTCCATGTCCTCGCGGGTCAGGCGGTCGAAGATGATCGTCTCGTCCAGACGGTTAAGGAACTCGGGGCGGAAATGCGCCCGCACCGCGTCCATTACGTCACGCTTCGCGTCCGAGGCATCGGCCCCATCCGGCAGCTGGCTAAGCGCCTGCGCGCCAAGGTTCGACGTCAGGATGATCAGCGTCTGCTTGAATTCCACGGTGCGCCCCTGCCCGTCAGTCAAGACACCATCGTCCAAGACCTGCAACAGCACGTTGAACACGTCCGGGTGCGCTTTCTCGACTTCGTCGAACAGCACGACCTGATAGGGCCTGCGCCGCACGGCTTCGGTCAGCACGCCGCCTTCGTCATAGCCGACATAGCCCGGAGGCGCACCGATCAGACGGGCGACCGCGTGTTTCTCCATGAACTCGGACATATCAATGCGCACCATCGCGCTGTCGTCGTCGAACAGGAAGTCCGCCACGGCCTTGGTCAGCTCGGTCTTACCGACACCCGTCGGCCCAAGGAACAGGAACGAGCCCAGCGGGCGGTTCTCGTCATTCAGGCCAGCCCGCGCGCGGCGCACGGCGTTGGACAGCGCGGTCACAGCAGACGTTTGACCAATCACGCGACGGCCAAGTTCCTCTTCCATGCGCAGAAGTTTCTCGCGCTCGCCTTCCAGCATTTTCGAGGTCGGAATGCCCGTCCAGCGTTCAACCACAGACGCAATCTGTTCCGGACGCACGGCTTCCTCGACCATCATCTCGGCCTCGGCGCCTTCGGCTTCTTCCAGCTTCTTTTCCAGACCCGGAATGACGCCGTAGGACAGCTCGCCAGCTTTTGCCAGATTGCCTTCGCGCTTGGCGGCATCCAGTTCGGCACGGGCACGGTCCAGCTGTTCCTTCAACTCGCGTGCGCCCTCAAGCTTGTCACGCTCGGACTGCCACTTGGCGGTCAGGCTCGCGGACTTCTCGCTTAGGTCCGACAGCTCGGCCTCAAGCTTTTGAAGCCGATCTTTCGATGCTTTGTCATCCTCAACGCGCAGCGCTTCGGCCTCGATCTGCATTTGCAGGATCTGACGGTCCAGAGCGTCCAGCTCTTCCGGTTTCGAGTCCACTTCCATCCGCAGGCGGCTGGCTGCCTCGTCCACAAGGTCGATGGCCTTGTCCGGCAGGAATCGGTCGGTGATATAGCGATGCGACAGGGTCGACGCGGCCACCAAGGCGCTGTCCGAAATCCGCACCCCGTGGTGCAGCTCGTACTTTTCTTTGATGCCCCGCAGGATCGAGATTGTGTCTTCCACAGTCGGCTCTTCGACCATCACGGGCTGGAAGCGACGGGCAAGCGCCGCGTCTTTTTCCACGTATTTGCGGTACTCATCCAGCGTCGTGGCACCGACGCAGTGCAGTTCACCCCGCGCGAGCGCAGGCTTGATCAGGTTGGCCGCATCCATCGCGCCATCCGACTTACCGGCGCCCACAAGCGTGTGCATTTCGTCAATGAACAGGATGATTTCGCCGGCCGCATCGGTGACTTCGTTCAGAACGGCCTTCAGGCGCTCTTCGAACTCACCGCGATATTTCGCACCGGCAATCAAGGCACCCATGTCCAGCGCCATCAGCTTTTTGTTGCGCAGGCTTTCCGGCACGTCGCCATTGATGATGCGCAGGGCCAAGCCCTCGGCAATCGCGGTCTTACCCACGCCGGGCTCACCGATCAGAACCGGGTTGTTCTTGGTGCGACGTGACAGCACCTGCATCGTGCGGCGAATTTCTTCGTCACGTCCAATGATCGGGTCAATCTTGCCCTCAGCAGCCGCTTCGGTCAGGTCGCGCGCGTATTTCGACAAAGCTTCATAGCTGTCTTCCGCACTGGCGCTGTCGGCCGTGCGGCCCTGACGGATCTGATTGATCGCGGCGTTCAGTTTCTTGGCGTCGACGGCTCCAGCATCCAGCGCATCGCGGGCACCGGATTTCACCACGGCCAACGCCGTCAGCAGCCGTTCAACCGGCACAAAGCTATCACCAGCCTTCTTGGCCAGCTTCTGCGCTTCGTCAATCACACTGGCCGTCTTGTTGTCCATATAGACCTGCGCGCCATCGCCCGTCACCTTGGACAGCTTGCCAACGGCCGCATCCACAGCAGCCCGCACGCGATCGGGCGCGCCGCCTGCTTTGGTGATCAGGTTGGCGCTCATGCCCTCTTCGTCATCCATGAGGGCTTTCAGCAAATGTTCGGGAACCAGTCTCTGGTGGTTTTCGCGCATGGCGATGGTCTGTGCAGCCTGAATGAAGCCGCGCGACCGTTCAGTGAACTTCGACAAATCCATGTCACTCTCCTTTTCAAGCGCCCTTACGTTTAGATGCCCGCCCTTGCAGCACATCTTATTGGGCCTCAGGATTAATTTGGGGGTTTCGGGGGGAGTTTCAAGGCGATCCCCCGCGACAGATTTGCGTTTTTTGCCGCATCGGCGTAGGAACGCGCGAACCGGAACGGAGACCCCAGACATGACCGATGATCGTTTGATTGTAGCCCTCGATGTGCCCAACGCGCTGGAAGGGTTGAAACTGGCCGAAACGCTTGGCGATGCGGTGAATTTCTACAAGATCGGGCTGGGGATGCTGACCGGTGGCGGGCTGGCTTTGGCGAACGAGCTGAAGGGCGAGCTTGGCAAAAAGATCTTTCTGGACATGAAGCTTTTCGACATCGGCAACACGGTCGAAGCTGCGGTGCGTGGTCTGGCCCAGTTCGATCTGGATTTCCTGACCGTCCACGGCGACCCGCATGTGGTGCGCGCCGCTGCCGAGGGCAAAGGTGGCAAGGACATGAAGATCCTGGCCGTGACCATCCTGACCTCGCTGGATCGCTCGGATCTGGATGCGGGCCTGATCAAGCCGGGCAACGTGCAGGATTTGGTGCTGGAGCGCGCAGCCCGTGCGATGGAGGCGGGTGCTGACGGCGTCATCGCCTCGCCCCAAGAAGCCGCACTGATCCGCGCCCTGCCCGAAGCAGAGGGCAAGCTGATCGTCACCCCCGGCGTGCGCCCGGCAGGCGCCGCACTGGGCGACCAGAAACGCGTGGCGACACCCGCGCAAGCCATCAAGGACGGAGCCGATCACATCGTGGTGGGCCGCCCGATCCGCAACGCCCCCGACCCCCGCGCCGCGGCACAGGCGGTGCTGACGGAACTGGCAGGTATCTAAATACAAAACACCCCGCTCTAATCAGAGCGGGGTGTTTTCGTTCTAGCCATTGGCGGGGCCCTACATCTCGTTGATGTCCGTGTCCCATTTCTTGGTCTGTCCCTTGCGCACCCCGAAGGCCATACGCAGGACCAGCCAAGATCCCAGCGATACCGCGCCAAAGATCACCAGAAGCATTGGCAGGCCGATGCTGGCGCCCAAGGCCAGCAGCACGCCAACCGCCGTTGCGCCGACTGCGAAGCCCAGGAAGATATAGCCAGGCGCGAGGATTTCGAGGATCACAAGCGCGATCGCCCCACCGATCCACGCCCACCAGACAGACCAAAGCATCACGCTTTTCCTTTCAGCATGTTAAACGCATCGCCAAAGGCATCCAGCGCGTTGGCAGGCAGCAAAACAGTCTGCTTACCTTCACCAGCACCGACGGCAGCCAAGGCCTCGACCTGTTTCAAGGCGACCTGATATTGCGCGGCTTCGATGCCGTTTTCCTTGATGGCCTTGGCCACGACTTCGGTCGCATAGGCTTCGGCATCTGCGGTGATGCGGCGCGCCTTGGCGCTTTGTTCGGCGGCATACAGTTCGGCATCTGCCTGCAGTTCGACCGCGCGGCGTTCACCTTCGGCCTCGGTCACCTGCGCACGGCGGGCACGTTCGGCGTTCAGCTGCTGCAACATGGCCTCGCGGGTGGCCGCGTCAAGGTTCACGTCCAAGATCTCGGCGCGGGTCACTTCGATGCCCCAGTCATCCACGGCATCCGCCACCTGTTGCTTGATCTGCGAGATCAGTTGCTGGCGGTTGGACTGAACTTCGTCCAGCTCCATCTCGCCAATTCCAGCACGCACGATCCCGGCAACTGTGGTCGCAATCGCCGCGTCGACGTCACGAATACGGTAAACCGTCTTTTCCGGCTCGAGGATGCGGTAAAAGACCGAAGTCTCGACCTGCACCAACACGTTGTCCGAGGTAATGGCGTCTTGGCTTGCCGTCGGAAGCTGACGCTCAAGGATCGACACCTTGTGGCGCACGCGATCCAGAAACGGAACGATAAAGTTGATGCCCGGCCCAAGGACCGACTGCAAACGGCCGAAACGTTCGACCACGTATTTTTCACTTTGCGGAACGATCTTTACGCCCCGGAAAACTGTCAAAATCAAGAATGCGGCCAGCAGGAGCAATACAATGTTGCCGCCGCCGATACCGTTCAAAATCTCATCCATTAAGAAAGCCTCTCACTGTCCACGATTGGTTGATAGATGGGGATGAAATGCCCGAATTTCAACTGTTAATGCGCGAAAGCGCGGCAAGACCTGCCTGCACGCGCGGCTTGAAATGCGCGATGGAACGCGGGTCGGAAAGCCAGTCTTCGGGGGGCGCCAACCGCCAGCATTGGCCTTCATTTCCGAGCTGAATCCGCGCCTCGGAACCCTCAGGCAGAACCGCCCCGAACCACCACGAAAAACGACCCGGTTCATGCGGGCTTTCAAAGCGCTGCTTCCAGATCAACTGATCGGGCGTAATCACCAAAGACAGCTCCTCAAACGTCTCGCGCAGCACGCAGTCCTCGGGCGTTTCGCCGGGCTCTGGCCCACCACCGGGCATGTCCCACATATCGGGGAACGGTATGTCCGGACGATCATCCCGCAAAAGGGTCACAAGCTGCCCGCCAATCAGCAGGACCAGTTTCGCGCCCATGAAGTCGTCTGTGCTCATGGCGTCAGACTAGGCCTGTTCCCCACCCGCCGCATCCGCTAATTTCGCGCCATGCCGTCCTTATGCCGCAAATGTCTGACCCAGTTCGACACGGGCCGCCGCTGCCCATCCTGCAACAGCCCCCGCGTGCTGTCGCATCCGGAACTGTTTGACCTGTCGATTGCACATATGGATTGCGATGCGTTCTATGCCTCGGTCGAAAAGCGCGACAATCCCGAGCTGGCCGACAAGCCGGTCATCATTGGCGGCGGCAAGCGAGGCGTGGTGTCGACGGCGTGCTATGTGGCGCGCATTCGTGGTGTCCGCTCGGCCATGCCGATGTTTCAGGCGCTGAAGCTGTGCCCCGACGCCGTGGTGATCCGCCCGCGCGGCAGCCATTACGCGGCCGTATCCAAACAAATCCGCGCGATGATGGACGAGCTGACCCCAGCTGTTGAACCCCTGTCACTGGACGAGGCGTTTCTGGACATGACCGGCACCGCTGCGCTGCACGGCGCCCCGCCAGCGGTGATGCTGGCGCGTCTGGTCAACCGGATGGAGGACGAGCTGGGCCTGACCGGGTCCATCGGCCTGAGCCATAACAAGTTTCTCGCCAAGGTCGCGTCCGATCTGGACAAACCGCGCGGGTTTTCGGTGATCGGCAAGGCCGAGACGATGGACTTCCTGCGCGACAAGCCCGTGGGCCTGATCTGGGGCGTGGGCGGCGTCAGTCAAGCGCAGTTGGACAAGGCAGGCGTGCATACGTTCGAGGATCTGTTGCGCTGGGATAAAGGGGACCTTGTGGCCCGCTTCGGCGGTATGGGCGAACGGCTGTGGCATCTGGCGCGGGGACAGGACAAACGGCGCGTGTCCGCCCATGCGCCGATCAAGTCGATCTCGAACGAAACCACGTTTTTCGAGGATACGGCCAACCCCGACCTGCTGGACGGCCACCTGTGGCGTCTGGCCGAAAATGTTTCGGACCGGGCCAAGGCGCGAGACATGGCAGGGCAGGTTGTGACGCTGAAACTGAAACGCGCTGATTTCCGCGCGCTGAGCCGCCAAAGCAATCTGGGTGACATGACCCAAAGTGCCGATCGCATCTATCGCACCGCGCGCGCGTTGCTGGACACAGTGCTGGACAAAGGGCCGTTTCGCCTGATCGGGGTCGGCCTCAGCCATATCGGCCCGGCAACCCAGACAGACACAACGCAAGATCTGCTGGATCCAAACGCCGAACAGCGGCGTCAGGCGGAAAAGGCCACCGACGCCATCCGTGCGCGGTTTGGGAAAGATGCGATCAAAAAGGGGCGCGGACTGCGCTAGGGGCTATTCAGCCGCGAGCGTCGCATCACGCCGTCCAATGTCGGCGATCTGCGCAATGACGGTGCGCAGGCGGGTTTGCACCTCGGAAAAGCGATAGTTCGGCGTGATCGACGCCTCGTCCATATAAAGCGAGCGGTCGATCTCGATCTGCACCACATGGCGCCCGGCCTGCGGGCGACCATAATGCTGCACCATGAACGCGCCCGCAAAAGGCATGTTACGCGCGGTGCGGAAGCCCGCGTCCTGAAATGCGGCCTCGATCGCATCAACAATCTCCGCGTTGGCCGAGGCCCCGAATCTATCGCCCAATACAATTTCCGGCATATCCGAGGCACTGCGACGCAGACTCGACAATGCCTCGTGCGGCATGGAGTGGCAGTCCAGCAGGATCGCCTGCCCATAACGCGACACGTTCGTGTCCATCAGCTCGCGCAGGGCATTGTGATAGGGATGCCAATGGGCGCTTAGACGCTTCTGTGCGGCCCCAAGGGTCATCTTGCCGCGATAGATCGCCCGCCCGCCAGCCACCACGCGGGGAATCACCCCCAGACCGGATGAAATACGCGGGTTCAGCGTCGAACGCCGCAGTCCCGAAATCAACGCGGGATCAAGCTCATCCGCACCGCGGTTCAAATCCACATAGGCACGGGGTGTATTGGCGCACAAGAACGGCGCACCGCATTCCGTCGCGAAGGCATAAAGCCTGTCCACATAGGCATCTTCCGAGGATCGGATCGTGCGTTCATCAAGGATCGTGTCATTCAGGAACGCCTCGTCATAGTGCGATCCACTATGGGGCGACGCAAAAACGACGCTCGTGTCCTCGAACCGTGGACGATACAACGAAAATGGCTGCGACTGCATCTTTGCCTCCTAACCTCTTTATAAAGTAAAAAACTCTTGCCAAAAGCCCTTGCGCGCGGCCCCGACTCCTTTTATAGCAACGCGGACCGGCGCGGGGTTTCCCGCGTCTCATCGTTTGGATCGGCCTGAATGGGTTGTTTCGACACAGATTTTCGGGCGATTAGCTCAGCGGTAGAGCACTTCGTTGACATCGAAGGGGTCACTGGTTCGATCCCAGTATCGCCCACCATGAACCGCCAGATGACCTAAAGGTCAGAAGGTATAACTGAAGCCAAGGCGCAACCGCAGCGCCGCGTAGAAGGAGAAGGACCATGAAAGTTCGCAACTCGCTCCGCTCGCTGAAAAACCGTCACCGCGATTGCCGCGTCGTGCGCCGTAAAGGCCGCGTATACGTGATCAACAAGACGCAGCGCCGGTTCAAAGCCCGTCAGGGCTGATCGCTTCAGCAGCGTTACAGAAGAAGCCGCCCACTGGGCGGCTTTTTTGTGTTTGGGGTTTGGAGTTGCGTGATCTTGGGCGGATTCCAGAAACGCAGAAAGGGCCGGGTTGCCCCAGCCCCATCCGGGAGGAAACCGTAAGTATACCTCAGTCGTAGACGCGCTGGTCGTCGATGACGATGCCGTCATTCGGCAGGCTGCCCGGCGCGACCAGTTCGATCTTGCCCTTCAGCTTCAGCGTATCCGCCACCGATTTGGCATAGGCGTTGGCGTCACCACCGTCGGCCTCGACCTGAACGGTCATCGCGTCCATTTCGCCTTCACGCGTTGCGATGACGCGGGCCTTGGCGATCTCGGCGTGTTTGGCGACGAAATCAGCGACCTGCTCGGGACGAACGAACATGCCCTTGATCTTGGCGGTCTGGTCGGCGCGGCCCATCCAGCCCTTGATCCGCATGTTGGTACGGCCACAGGGGCTAACGCCCGGCAGCACGGCGGACAGATCGCCAGTCGCGAAACGGATCAGCGGGTAGTCGGGGTTCAGCGTGGTCACGACGACCTCGCCCACTTCACCCGGCGCAACGGGGTCGCCAGTGCCGGGGCGGACGATCTCGACGATAACGCCTTCGTCCACGATCATGCCTTCCATCGCATCAGATTCGTACGCGACATTGCCCAGATCGGCGGTTGCATAGCTTTGCAGGCAGGTAATGCCGCGATCGGCATATTCCTGACGCAGGCTGGGGAACAGCGCCCCACCACCCACGGCGGCCTTGGTGATTTTCAGCTTCACGCCATCCGCATCCGCACGATCCAGAATGATCTTCAAATAGTCGGGCGTCCCGGCATAAGCCGTGGTGCCGATGTCAGCAGCGGCACGAACCTGAAGCTCGGTCTGGCCGACGCCGGCGGGCACAACAGCCGCACCAACGGCGCGCGCGCCGTTTTCAAAGATCATGCCAGCGGGCGTCAGGTGATAGCCAAAGCAGTTTTGAACGATATCGCCCTTGCCGATGCCGCAAGCGTTCAGAAAACGCCCCATGCGCCACCAGTCATGGCCAACCCCACCGGGTTCATAGATCGGGCCGGGGCTTTGGAAGATATGCGCGAATTCATGCGTCGGCAGACCGCCAAAGCCACCCAGCGGGCCGTCCGCCGCCTGTGCTTTGCCGATCTCGGACTTGCGCAGAACCGGCAGTGCTGCCAGCGCCTCGACCGAGGTCACGCCTGCCGCGTCGACATCTGCCAGAAGGCTGGCATAGCCGGACAGTGCCTTGGCGCGTGCGATCTGCTCGGGTAGGGACGCGGCCAATCCAGCGGCGCGTTCATCTTCCGAACGGGTCTCGAGCGCATCAAAATAGTTGGACATGAGCAAAACCTCTGTCTGCGCCGACCGGGATCGGCGTTAAATCATGATAAAGTTGGGTCGCCGTGGGTGGCGGGCCTGATTAGGCCAGCCAACGCTTACGGCGGCGATACGAGCGCACGTCGCGGAAGCTCTTACGACCTTCATCCGACATACCCAGGTAGAATTCTTTAACGTCCGGGTTCTCGCGCAGTTCGGCGGCGGGGCCGTCCATCACGATGCGGCCATTTTCCAGAATGTAGCCATAGTGGGCGTATTTCAGCGCCACGTTGGTGTTCTGTTCAGCCAGCAGGAACGTCGTGCCCTGCTCTTCATTCAGACGTTTCACGATCTCGAAGATCTGCTCCACCAACTGCGGGGCCAGACCCATCGAGGGTTCATCCAGCAGGATCATCTCGGGGCGCGACATCATTGCGCGGCCCATGGCAACCATCTGCTGCTCACCACCCGAGGTATAGCCAGCCTGCGACTTGCGGCGTTCGGCCAGGCGCGGGAAGTATTCATAGACCATTTCCAGGTCTTTCGCGATCGCGGCGCGGCCATCGGTGCGGGTGTAGGCACCGGTCAGCAGGTTCTCTTCCACGGTGAGGTGTTCAAAGCAGTGACGGCCTTCCATCACCTGAATAACACCGCGTTTCACCAAAGCGGCCGGGTTCAGTTCGGCGATGTTTTCGCCCATGTGGTCAATCGTGCCCTTGGTCACTTCGCCACGCTCTGCCTGAAGCAGGTTCGAAATGGCCTTAAGGGTCGTCGTTTTCCCTGCGCCGTTACCACCAAGAAGTGCGGTGATGCCGCCCTTGGGAACAGACAGGCTTACGCCTTTCAGCACGAGGATCACGTGATTGTAGATGACCTCGATATTGTTGACCTCAAGCAGGGTCTCTTCGGTCTTAACAGTGTCCAGCATATCAGGTCGTCCTGTTCGTATTCGTTTCTAGGGGTCGTCCGGGCCCGAAGGCCCGGACGTGTGCCGGTGTATTAGTTACACTGCGGCTCGATGTTGTTTTCAGCCGCGTAAGCAGCCGAGTCAGCGTCGATCAGCGGCTGGATCACGTCCATGTCCGAAGCGCCGAAGTCCGAGATCAGCGACCACTTGCCGGCAGCGCCATCCCACTGCTGGATCGCAATCGCGCCAGGACCACCGTGGTTTGCACAGCTCACTTTGAACTCGGGGCCGAAGCCTTCCATGCCCAGTTCAGCCATACGTGCGTTGGTGATTTCCAGCTGCTCCAGACCGTCACGCATCTGAGCCGAGGTGATGTCTGCTACACCGTGGATTTCCTGAGCCTTCTTCGCGGCTTCAGCCAGCATCATCGCAGCGTACACACCACGGTTGTAGATAACGGTACCAACGTTGGACCCGTCGCCAGCTGCTTTACCAGCGTCTACAACGTATTTCTGCAGGTCGCCGAAGACCGGATAGTCCGAACCAACACCGTGGAAGGTCATCGCCTTATAACCGGTGGCCTTTTCGCCAGCAGGCTTCACGTCATGCTCGGCACCCGACCACCATACGCCGATGAACTGGTCCATCGGGTAACGGATGTTCGCGGCTTCCTGAATGGCAACCTGGTTCATCACGCCCCAGCCCCAGAACAGAACGTAGTCGGGCTTTTCACGACGGATCTGCAGCCACTGAGCTTTCTGCTCTTGACCCGGATAGTCGATCGGAATGGTGGTCAGGTCGTAGCCGTGCTTCTCGCCCAGTTTGGTCAGGGTCGGGATCGGCTCTTTACCGTATGCGCCGTTGAAGTGCAGCAGAACGATCTTCTTGCCCTTCAGGTCGCCGTTGTTCAGGTCCAGCACGTGGTTGATCGCAGCCGATGCACCGTTCCAGTAGTTGGCCGGGAAGTTGAACACGTGGCTGAACACGTTGCCGTTTGCAGCCGAGGTACGGCCGTAACCAGGGGTGTAGAGCGGGATGTCGTCAGCGGTCGCTTTGGGGATCAGCTGATAGGTAATACCGGTCGACAGCGGGTTATAGGCCAGAGCGCCCATGCCTTTGGTCGATTCATAGCATTCCACACCTTTTTCGGTGTTGTATGCGGTTTCACACTCGGGAACCTGAACAGCTACACCACCGATGCCGCCGTCGCGTTCGTTCAGCAGGGTCATGTAGTCGGCAAAACCGTCAGCATAAGGAATGCCGCCAGCAGCGAACGGGCCGGTCCGATAGCTGAGCGACGGGAATACCAGATCCGCCATTACCGGCGAGCCTACCATCAGTGCGGCTACAGACGCCGCGGCAACACGTTTAAAAGTCATTTGCTTCCTCCCTAGATTAGCAAAATAGTGTGCCCTTTTTGGGCAACGCTTCGTTTGGACACCCGACCCTCCTCTGGCCGGATGTCCGGATCTTTTGACCCGCTTAGTGCGGGAAGGGCCACAGGCGCAGCTTCTCTTTCGTGAGACGCCACAGTTGGGCCAAACCATGGGGTTCGAGGATCAGGAAGATCACGATCAAACCACCAACAATGATGAACTCCAGCTCGGCAGCGATTTCAGTGGGCCAACCCATCGTGCCAACCAGAAGGTTCTTCAGGACAACCGGCATCAGGACCATGAAGGCCGCGCCAGCAAAGGATCCGAAGATCGAGCCCAGGCCGCCGATGATGACCATGAAGAGCACCAGGAACGACTTGGTGATACCGAAGCTTTCACCTGCTTCTGCTGCGCCCAGATAGACGGCGAAGAACAGTGCGCCCGCAATACCTACAAAGAAGGACGAGACAGCGAAGGCCGACATCTTGGCCATCAGCGGGTTCACCCCGATGATCTCGGCTGCGATGTCCATGTCGCGGATGCCCATCCATTTACGGCCCGTCATGCCGCGCGTCAGGTTGCGTGCAACCCAAGCAACGCCAACCAGGAACACCAGGCAGATCATATATTTCGCCCAGGCTTCGGTATTGGGGCCAGTTACGATGACGCCGAACACGGTACGCTCAGGGGCGTTGATCTGACCCGAGGCCGAGTAGTTGTAGAACCACGCCACCTTGTTGAACAGCCAGACCAAGAAGAACTGAGCGGCAAGCGTTGCAACCGCAAGGTAGAACCCTTTGATGCGCAGCGACGGCAGACCAAAGGCCACACCCACAGCGGCAGTGATGCCACCTGCGATCAACACGTGGAACACGATGTTGATCTCGGGGAAGGCCACCATCAGCTTATAGCAAGCGTAGGCGCCCACGGCCATGAAGCCACCCGTACCCAGCGAGACCTGACCGGCATACCCCGTCAGAATGTTCAGCCCCAGCGCCGCAATGGCGTAGATGAAGAACGGAGCAAAGATCGAGTTCACCCAGTAGTCGTTCACAAAGAACGGGATCACACAGAATGCGACGAACAGGGCAATCCAGTATCCGGCCCGATCAAGGCGGATCGGAAAGGTCTGGTTGTCGTCGCGGTAGGACGTTTTGAAATCACCAGCTTCGCGGTAAAACATTGATCAGACCCTTTCGATGATTTTCTCACCAAACAGCCCTTGCGGACGGAAGATGAGGAAGACAAGTGCTAGCACATAGGCGAACCAGGCTTGGGTTGCGCCGCCCACAAGGGGACCGATGGCAAATTCGAACAGCTGCTCGCCTACACCGATGATCAGACCGCCAATGATGGCGCCCGGGATCGAGGTGAAGCCACCCAGCATCAGAACCGGAAGAGCTTTCAGTGCAACTTCGGCCAGCGAGATCTGAACGCCCGATTTCGAGCCCCACATGATCCCGGCGACAAGAGCCACAAAGCCAGCAATCGACCAGACCAGTACCCAGATGAAGCGCAGCGAGATACCGACCGACAGAGCTGCCGAGTGATCATCCGCCACGGCGCGCAGGGCGCGGCCTTGCTTGGTGTATTGCGAGAACAGAACCAGCGCGGTCACCAGAAGGGCTGCAACGATGGCCGCAACGATATCGAGGTTGTCGATAAAGAAGCCATAGCCGAACCAGCCATAGGTAGTCGTATCAATCGTTTCGTTGATACCCTGCGCCAGACCTACGTCCAGCTTCATCACTTCAGACCCCCACATCAGCGGTGCGAAACCGTGCATGAAGTACCACATGCCGATCGTGGCCATGAACAGGATGATGTCAGGCTGACCGATCAGGTGTTGAAGGATGTATTTCTCGATCACCCAAGCCACGAATACCATGGCTGCGCCAGCCACAATGATGGCGAGGATCGTCGGCACGGTCCATCCGAAGTGGTGGATTTTGGTCCCGAAGATCGTGTTGATCAGGTGCGCGAAGGGGATTTGCCCCGTCTGCACGCCCACCAAGGTCATAGCGGCAAACACTACCAGCATACCTTGGGCAAAGTTAAAGATACCGGACGCCTTGAAGATCAAGACAAAGCCCAGCGCGACGAGTGCGTAAAGTACCCCGGCCATCAGGCCGTTCAGGGTGACTTCCATCGCAAAGAGTAGTTGTTCAGGCATAGTCTCCCCCCTTAGTCGTGTGACACGCCGAGATAGGCGTCAATCACATCCTGGTTGTTGCGCACCTCGTCGGGTGTGCCGTCCCCAATTTTCTTGCCGTAGTCCATGACGACGACGCGGTCGGACAGGTCCATAACAACACCCATATCGTGCTCAATCAGGGCGATGGTGGTGCCGAATTCGTCGTTCATGTCGAGGATGAAGCGGGACATGTCCTCTTTTTCCTCGACGTTCATGCCGGCCATCGGTTCGTCGAGCAGAAGCAGCGACGGTTCAGCAGCCAAGGCACGCGCCAGTTCAACACGCTTTTTCAGACCGTAAGGCAGACGCCCAACAGGCGTTTTGCGGATGTGCTGGATTTCAAGGAAGTCGATGACTTTCTCGCACGCTTCGCGGTTCTCCAGCTCTTCCTTTTCGGCTTTGCCTTTCCAGATGGCCTGCTGAAACAGGTTGGCGTTCATCTTGTTCAGGCGACCGGTCATGATGTTGTCCAGAACGGTCATGCCTTCAAACAGCGCGATGTTCTGGAAGGTCCGTGCCAGCCCCTGCTGGGCCACTTGGTACGGCTTCATCTGCGGACGTTTCGACCCGCGGAACCAGACCTCGCCTTCTTGGGGTTTGTAGAACCCCGAGATGACGTTCAGCATCGAGGACTTACCAGCACCGTTCGGGCCGATGATCGCGCGGATCTCGCCTTCGCGGATGTTGAAGCTGATGTCCTTGATCGCAACCACACCACCAAAACGCAGCGTGATGTTTTTAAGGTCCATGACAACGGGGCCAATGGTGCGCCCGTCTTCGGTGACGTAGCTGTCGGCGTTCATATCGGTCGTCATTCTGCCGCCATCCCCTGAGTGTTACCCACCACAACCGCATCGCGGATTTCCAGGGTGGCGTTGATCGAGCCCTTGCGACCGTCTTCGTAGGTCACTTCGGTTTCGATATATTGCTCGGACTTGCCGCCATACAGCGCGTCGATCAGCGGAGCGTATTTCTCTTCCACGATCTTACGACGTACTTTACGGGTACGGGTCATCTCGCCGTCATCTGCGTCCAGTTCCTTGTGCAGGATCAGGAAGCGGTGGATCTGACAGCCCGACAGCATCTCGTCTTCAGCAACCGATTTGTTGACCGTTTCCACGTGCTCTTGAATGGTCGACAGCACCTCGGGGTGGCCAGCCAGTTCTTGATACGAGGCATAGGCCACGTTGTTGCGTTCAGCCCAGTTGCCAACGGCGGTCAGGTCGATGTTGATGAAGGCCGTGCACATGTTGCGGTCATTGCCGAAGACAACTGCTTCCAGAATGTCCGGGTAGAACTTCAGTTTGTTCTCAACATATTTGGGCGCGAACATCCGGCCATCAGCCATTTTGCCCACGTCCTTGGCACGGTCGATGATGCGCAGGTGGCCGTTCTTCTTATCGAAGAAACCAGCGTCACCGGTTGCAACCCAACCTTCGGGATCCTTGGTGTCTGCTGTCGATTCCGGGTTGTTGTAGTATTCAACAAAGGTCCCCGGCGAACGATAGAAGATCTCGCCATTGTCTTCGATGCGGACTTCCACACCCGGAGCAGGCACACCAACGGTGTCGTTGCGCACTTCGCCATCCGGCTGGACGGTGATGAACACGGTCGCTTCGGTCTGACCGTACAGCTGCTTCAGGTTGATCCCCATCGAGCGATAGAACGCGAAGATTTCCGGACCAATCGCTTCACCAGCGGTATAGCCAACACGAATGCGGCCAAAGCCCAGCGTGTCTTTCAGCGGACCGTAAACCAGCACGTCACCGCAGCGGTACTTGAAGTATTCCTTCAGCGCGCCGCCATACAGGTTCAGACCAATCGGGTCTTTGGCTTTGAAGTGCTTGCGCACGTTCTTGCCGTGACGCAGCTTGGCAAAGGCCAGACGGATGCCGTTTTCGATGATGGTCTCAGCCGCAAAGCCGATGCCCATCGCATAGTTGAAGCCGTGACGGATCTTCTGCTCCAGAGTTTTCTTCTGGGTGGTGACTTTGCGCTTCGGCATGCCGTGCTTTTCACCGGCGCCACCTTTTGCGAAGTCCATGAAGTGATGGAAAATGGCGTATTTCAGGTCGCCACTGTCTTCCATGCGGATCATCACGTTGGTCAGCTGCGTTTCGAACACGCGCGGCGGGGCGAAGTAGTAGGTCGGCCCGATTTCGCGCAAGTCCGACATCAGCGTGTCGGCGCTTTCCGGGCAGTTCACGCAGAAACCAGTCCACATGGCCTGACCCAGCGAGAAGATGAAGTCACCCACCCATGCCATCGGCAGATAGGCCAGAATGTCTTCGTTCACACCCAGATTATCGAACTCGGACGAGTTCTTTGCGCTTTCGATGATGTTGCGGTTCGACAGAACCACGCCTTTGGGGCGACCCGTGGTGCCCGAGGTATAGAGCATCACGCAGGTGCTGTCATAATCCAGCTCGGCTTCGCGGGCGGCCATCTCGTCTTCCAGACGGGCATGGGCCACGCGGCCTTCTTCCTGAATGTCGACATACCAGTGCAGGTGGCTGTGGTCGTATTTCCGCAGGCCACGCTTGTCATAGTACAACACGTGTTCGATGTGATGGATCTTGTCCTGCACCTCGATCACTTTGTCGACTTGTTCCTGGTCACCACAGACGACGAAACGTGCGCCGCAGTGTTCCAATACGTATTCCATCTCGTCCACAACCGCATCTTGGTACAGCGGAACCGGAACGGCCCCTACCTTTTGTGCGGCAACCATCGCCCAGTAGTGGGCCGGACGGTTGCGGCCGATGATGGCCACGTGGTCTCCACGGTTGATCCCCAAAGCCAAAAGACCCATGGCGAGGTTCTGAATTTCTTCAGCGGCCTCCGCCCAGGTCCAGCTTTGCCAGATCCCGAATTCTTTCTCCCGATAAGCCGGGCGATCTCCATATTCCTTCACATTCCGCGCAAGCAGCGCCGGAATAGAAGCAAATGCGCCTGCAGGGGCTAGTTCCTGTGCCAAATTTTCCTCCCACCGTCGGTCCGCCGACGTACGTGGCTGCCGGACGAATCTTGTTCGACAACCCTGACGAAAAAAATCTCGCCGTCAAAGGTTTCGGCACTTTTTCCCAATCCTATCGAATTGTTACAGGTTCAGATGAATCCTTTCAGCGGGGGTCATTCCTCTTTTCCACAGGCAAATCAGGTGCTAGCGATAGGGTCAGGAGGGGATTGCTTGCCACTACAATCTTCAGAAACAGCCGCATTGACCCAAGCCGGGCTGAACCTGATCCAACAGGCGCTTTCAATCTATGATCGACGTCTGACATTGGTCATCGGGAACCGCCAGTTTCAGGATATGTTCGACCTGCCGGACCACCTTGCGAAATCTGGTGCGTCCTTTTCCGAGACCATCCGCTATCTTGCTGAACGCGGCGACTATGGTGCTGTGGGCGATATCGACCTCTTCGTCCAGTCGCGCGTCGATCAGGCACTGGATTTCGAGCCCCATTATATGGAACGCACCCGCGCCAACGGACGAGTGATCTCGGTCGAAGGCCACCCGCTGCCGCAGGGGGGCTGGGTTACCGTCTACACCGACATCACACCGATCAAACGCCAGGAGTCGCTTCTGCGCGCCCGGTCCGAGGAGCTGTCCGATCAGGTTCTGTCCTATACCGAGGAGCTGGGCCAAACCAACCGGGCGCTGGCTTCGGCCAACACTGCGTTGGAGGAAACCAAGCGGCAGCTGACCTTGATGGAAAGCCGCACCCGCCTGACCGCCGAAATGATGCCCGCCCATATCGCGCGCATTGATCACGATCTGCACTACACGTTTTCGAACCGGCGTTTGGGCAAGGTTATTCCTGGGCGCCCCACCGACCTTTTGGGCCTACATGCCAGCGAAGCGCTGGGGGACGAGGCATTTGCTCGGATCAGCCCCTATTTCGCCCGCGCCTTTAAGGGCGAAAGCAGCGTGTTCGAGTTCACGCACGAAACATCAGGCCGCCGCATCCGTGTGGCGTTGACCCCCGACAAGGGCGACGATCAGATCACCGGCGTCTACATCCTGTCGATGGACGTCACGGAAGAAGCGCAATCCCGCGCCGCCCTCGCCCAGACCCGCAAACGCGAACTGGCCGCCCAGCTGACATCCGGCGTGGCGCATGATTTCTCGAACCTGCTGACCATCATCATGGGGTTGCAAAGCCGCTTGGCGCAGATGCCCATTGGCGACGACGCGCTGGAACTGGTCCAAGCCACCAACGCCGCCGTGCGCCGGGGGGGCACGCTTTTGGAACGCATCGCCACGATCTCGGGTCGGCGCGATGTGCATATGGAGCCGGTAAACGTCCCCGACATGCTGAAAGGGCTGGAAAGCCTTGCGGGGCCGACCCTGCCTGCAAACATCAGCCTGAAGGTCGAGGCCTTCGATCTGGATCAACGTGTTGTCCTTGATTCTGGTGCCGTACAGGACGGCCTTCTGAACCTGATCATCAACGCCTCGCATGCTCTTGGCGAAACCGGTGGTGACATCCATCTAACCGCCCGCCCGATCCGGGAAACATGGATCGAGTTCCGGGTGACAGACACTGGGCCGGGCTTCACCAAAGACGCGCTCGAGCACGCGCTGGACCCGTTTTTCACCACAAAAGGCGGCGAGGGATCGGGGCTAGGGCTGTCGATGGTCTATGATCAGACCAAGGTTGCCGGTGGCCAAGTCAAAATCTTCAATAGCGCCGACACTGGCGGTGCCGTGGTGTCCATGCGCCTGCCTCTGCGCATACCGGCGCAACCCATTTCGCCCCGCCTTGTCCTTCTGATCGAAGACAGCGAGGCCATCCGCACATCCGTCCGCGAAATGCTGATCAGCATGGGCCATCAGGTGATCGAAGCGACCTCGGCCGAGGACGCATTGTCCCTGACCGGGATCGAGGGGCTGGGCCTGATCCTGTCTGATGTTATACTGGAAGGCGCGCAGACCGGGCCCGAGTTTCTGGCCGCGCTCGCCCAGACCGGGTTGGATGTGCCAATGCTGCTGATGACATCCCTGCCGATCGACGACCCGCGCCGCAAGAACGCCGGGTTCCCCGTACTGCCCAAGCCATTCACCACCGGTGAGCTGGCCACATTCCTGTCGCAAGAGGTTCCATCGTGACGCAACACATGATCGCCATTCTGGATGACGAACCCGAAATTCGCCGCATGCTGTCTCATGCCTTGGAAGAGGCCGGGTTTCGCACCGCGGCTTTCGCCCGCGCGACGGAATTCGAGGCCGCGCTGAACACCATGTCGCCCGATGTCTGTCTTGTGGACCTTGGCCTGCCAGACCGCGACGGGCTGACCTTGGTGCACCGTCTGGCGCTGGAAAGCGGCGCGTCGATCATCATCATCTCGGGCCGTACGCTTGTGCAGGACCGCGTGACGGGGCTGGAGCTGGGCGCCGATGATTACATCATCAAACCGTTTGAACCGGCCGAGGTTGTCGCCCGCGTCCGCGCCCGTCTGCGCGATCAGAAGCCGGGCAACACGGCCTCGAACACGGCGCATTTCAACGGTTGGACCGCCCATTTCGACCGCTATGTTCTGGAAGACGAAGACGGCACCGAAACCGCGTTCTCGCATGCTGAAGGCGAGGTGCTGCGCCTGTTCCTCGATGCGCCTAAGCGTTTGATTTCTCGCGCACAAATGCAAGAGACACTGGGCGGCGTGGCGGGTGAAAGCTTTGACCGCGCGATGGATGTCCGCATCTCGCGCCTGCGGACAAAACTGCGCGAAGACCCGAAAAACCCGCGCCTGATCAAGACGATCTATGGCGCGGGCTATATCTTCTTGGGCGACGTGCGCTGGGGCTAGACCAGCGTGACTTTGGTGCCGCTGCTGTCACACAGCGCGGCGCAGTCCTTTGGCAAGGGTTGATCGGTAAAGATCACGTCCACATCTGCCATACTGCCAATCCGCACGGGCGCCTTGCGCTCGAACTTGCTGTGATCTGCGGCCAGCCACACCTTGTCGCTTTGCGCCATGATGGTGTGGCTGACGCTGACCTCATGCAGGTCGAAGTCCAGCATATCGCCAGCCTCGTTCAGGGCCGAACACCCGATCACCGAAATATCGAACCGGAACCGGCGGATCAGGTCGGTCGCCAGCTCGCCCACCAGCCCACCATCCGACCGGCGCAGACTGCCACCTGACACAATCACCTGCACGTCCGGGTTCGCCGACAGAATCACCGCGATGTTGATGTTGTTCGTCACAACCAACAGCCCCTTGTGGTGCAAAAGCTCCTGCGCGACGGCCTCGGTCGTGGTGCCGATGTTCAGGAAGATGCAGCAATCATTCGGGATCTGCCGCGCACAGGCGCGCGCGATGTCGACCTTGGCGGTTTGATTCAACTGCCGCCGCGCGTCATAGCCAATATTCGCGGTCGAGGACGGTAGCACCGCACCCCCATGCACCCGATCCAGTGCGCCTTCGTCCGACAGCTCGGTCAGATCGCGGCGAATGGTCTGAGGCGTCACGCCCAAGAGCTCGACCAAACGGTCGACCGTCACTTTGCCTTCCCGGCGGGCGATGTTCAGGATCTCGGATTTTCGCAAGGTGGTGCTCATCGCGCCCTCATGTTCGTTTTTCCGTCATATGGCCCGAATTCGCGTCGGAAATCCAGAGTCTCGATCACATTTTCGCAACAAACGAAAATTTACGAACCTATACACCTTCTCTTTGTCATCATTCTCGCGCAAGGTCAGCGTAAACGCGACTCACCAATGAGACCAATATGCAAAGCGACTTCGACCTCCTGATCATCGGCGGTGGCATCAATGGCTGCGGCATTGCCCGCGATGCCGCTGGGCGTCGCCTGTCCGTCTGTCTGGCCGAAATGGGCGATATCGGCGGCGCGACCTCGTCGTCGTCGACCAAACTGTTCCACGGAGGGCTGCGCTATCTGGAGTATTTCGAGGTCCGTCTGGTCCGCGAGGCGTTGAAAGAGCGCGAAACGCTGCTCAGCGCCATGCCGCATATCTCGTGGCCGATGCGGTTCGTGCTGCCCTATCATCCCTCGATGCGCTTCGACAGCTCGACGCCCACGTCGCGGCTATTGAACACGGTAATGCCGTGGATGAAGGGCCGTCGGCCCGGGTGGCTCGTGCGGTTGGGGCTCTTTCTGTATGACAATCTGGGCGGACGGAAGATCCTGCCCGGCACCACCCGCGTGGATTTGCAGACCGCGCCAGAAGGCCAGCCCCTGAATCCCATGTTCGAAACCGCCTTCGAATATTCGGATTGCTGGGTCGAGGACGCCCGGCTGGTCGTCCTGAACGCCCGCGATGCCGAAGCGCGGGGTGCTCAGATCAATCCACGCACCAAGGTTACGAAAGCCGAACCGCAAGACGGCGGCTGGCGCGTCACCCTAGCCGACACCGGCACGGGCGCGGCCCGACAGGTCACCGCACGCATGCTGGTCAACGCTGCGGGCCCGTGGATTGCCGACGTCTTGGGCGGCACGCTTGGCAGTAACGCACCCGCCAACATTCGCCTCGTGCGCGGCAGCCATATCATCACCAAGCGTCTGTTTAACCACGACAAATGCTACTTCTTCCAGGGGCAAGACGGGCGGATCATCTTCGCCATTCCGTACGAGACCGACTTCACCCTGATCGGCACAACCGATGCCGATCACGTGGATGCCGACACGCCCCCGCATTGCACGGAAGCCGAGCGCGACTATCTGATCGCCTTCATCAACGGGTATCTGAAGGACCCGATTGCAGCCGACGATGTGGTTTGGACCTATTCCGGCGTACGTCCTCTGTTCAACGATGGCGAAGGCGCGGCGGCGGCGGCGGCCACCCGCGACTATGTGCTGCGGACGGACTCGGTTGGGGACGCACCAGTTCTGAACATCTTCGGCGGCAAGATCACCACCTATCGCCGCCTTGCCGAAAGCGCGCTGGACAAGATCGGCGCGGTGCTTGGCCCGCAACCCGACAAGTGGACCGCAGGCGTCCCCCTGCCCGGCGGGGACTTCCCGGTTGACGGCTTCGACGCGCTGGTCGGCGAAATCAACGCGGCCTACCCCTTCCTAACCCCGCGCCACGCAAAACGTCTGGTCCGCGCCTATGGGACCGAGGCGCAGGACATTCTGGGTGACGCAACGTCGCTGGCCGATTTGGGCCTAGATTTCGGCGCCACCCTGACCGAGGCCGAGCTGCGCTGGCTGATGGACAAGGAATACGCCCAAAGGGCCGAGGACGTGGTCTGGCGGCGCTCGAAACTGGGGCTATTGCTGGATACGGACCAAATCGCCACCATCGAGGCGTGGATGCAGGGCGCGCGTTAGGCTTTGGTGGCTCACTTCGTGAGCCTGAGGGGCGTTGCCCCTTGCGCCAAATCTGCGATTTGACGCTACCCCAGGATATTTAAGACAAGAAAAAGGGCGCCGGGTGGGACGCCCTTTGTACATGATCTGTAGAGAAGGTCACTCTGCCGCGATCTGGGCCGGGACTTCGACCTTCACTGCGCAGAATTTCATCTCGGCGATTTTGCCATAGGGGTCCAGCGCCGGGTTGGTCAGCAGGTTCGCTGCGGCTTCCACATAGGCGAAGGGCAGGAACACCATGTTTTCGGCCACCGCATAATCCGCACGCGCCATCACGTCGATGGTGCCGCGACGGGTGGTCAGACGAACCATGTCGCCGGGCTCTACGCCCATCTCGCGCAGGGTTTTCGGGTTCATCGAACAGTTCGCCTCGGGCTCGATCGCGTCCAGCACCGTGGACCGGCGGGTCATTGATCCGGTGTGCCAGTGTTCAAGCTGGCGGCCGGTGGTCAGCACCATCGGGAACTCGTCATCCGGGGTCTCGGCCGGCGGAATGATCGAGGCCGGGGCAAAACGCGCGCGCCCGTTTTCACGCGGGAATTTGTCCCCAAACACAACGGCTTGACCCGGATCTTCGGGCGACAGCGACGGATAAGTCACGGCGTTCTGGTTTTCCAGACGGTCCCAGCTGATGTTGGCCAGCGACGGCATCACGAGTTCCATCTCGGCATAGATCTGGCTGGGGTGATCATAGGTCCAGCCCATGCCCATCCGTTTCGCCAGCTCGGTCGTGATCTGCCAGTCTTCCATCGCCTCTCCGGGCGCGGGGACGGCCGGGCGGCACATCTGCACCTGACGGTTGGTGTTCGAGGTTGTACCGGTCTTCTCGGCCAGTGCCGCCGCCGGGAACACAACGTCGGCGTAGCCCGCGGTTTCCGTCAGGAAGATGTCTTGGCTGACAAGGAACTCCATCCGGCGCAGCGCTTCACGCACGTGGTTCACATCCGGGTCGGACATGGCCGGGTTTTCGCCCAAAATATACATGCCTTTGATCTTGCGATCGTAAACCGCATCCATGATTTCAACCACGGTCAGGCCGGGGTTCGGGTTCAGCTCGTCCACGCCCCAAACGTCGCGATACAGCGCCTGAACGCCCTCGTCCTTCACCGATTTATAGTCCGGATAGAACATCGGGATCAGGCCAGCGTCCGACGCGCCCTGCACATTGTTTTGGCCCCGCAGCGGGTGCAGACCCGTGCCGGGGCGGCCCACATTGCCGGTCATCAGCGCCAGCGCGATCAGGCAGCGCGAGTTGTCGGTGCCGTGGACGTGTTGGCTGACGCCCATGCCCCAGAAGATCATGCCGTTCTTGCCGTTCGCAAAGGTGCGGGCGGCGGCGCGAAGCTCATCCGCGTCGATGCCGCAGATCGGCGCCATCTCTTCCGGCGAGAAGGCTTTCAGATGCTCGCGCATCGCCTCCCAGTTCTCGGTGTGCTCAGCGATATAAGCGTCGTCTTGCAGGCCTTCCTCGGCAATCACATGCATGATCGCATTCAGCATCGACACGTCCGCGCCGGGCTTGAACTGCAAGCGGTGCGTTGCGAAACGGCCCATACCCACGCCGCGCGGATCCATCACGATCAGCTTGCCACCACGCTGGGTGAACTGCTTGAAATAGGTCGCGGCAACCGGATGGTTTTCAATCGGGTTCGAGCCGATGACGATCGCCACATCCGCGTTCTCAATTTCATTGAACGTCGCGGTCACAGCGCCTGAACCGACGTTCTCCAGCAGCGCCGACACCGACGAGGCGTGGCACAGACGGGTGCAGTGGTCGACGTTGTTGTGGGTAAAGCCCTGACGGATGAACTTTTGGAACAGATAGGCTTCTTCGTTGGTGCACTTGGCCGAGCCGAAACCGGCCACAGCCTCGCCACCGTGTTCGTCGCGCAGCTTCATCAGGCCTTTGGCAGCCACGTCCAGCGCTTCGTCCCAGGTGGCTTCGCGGAAGTGGGTCAGCGGGTTGGCCGGGTCCACGTTCATGCCCTTCTCGGCGCCTTCCTTACGGATCAGCGGCTTGGTCAGGCGATGTGGGTGGTTGATGTAGTCAAAGCCAAAGCGACCCTTCACGCACAGACGGCCTTCGTTCGCGGGGCCGTTGATGCCTTCGGCATAGACAACCTTGTCGCCTTTGACCTTCAGGCTGACCTGACAGCCAACGCCGCAGAACGGGCAGATGCTTTCGACTTCCTTGTCGAAATCCGCGGTGTCCTGCACCTTGGCGGGCATCAAAGCACCCGTCGGGCAAGCCTGAACGCATTCCCCACAGGCCACACAGGTCGAGGCCCCCATCGGGTCATCGATGTCGAAGGTCGGGAAGGCATCGTGGCCGCGACCGGCCATGCCGATCACGTCATTCACCTGCACTTCACGGCAGGCCCGCACGCAAAGGTTACAGGAAATACAGGCGTCCAGATTGACGCTCATCGCGACGTGGCTGTCATCCAGCAGTGGCACGCGGCCTTCATCCATCTTCGGGAAGCGGCTTTGCTCGACACCGTTCAGGTCGGCCATATCCCAGAAATGCGCGGCAGCGTCGTGGCGTTCTTCCGGCTGGTCAGCGACCAGAAGCTCGATCACCATCTTGCGGGCAGATTTGGCGCGGGCATTGTCGGTGGTGACCACCATGCCCTCAGCCGGTTGACGGATGCAGGACGCGGCAAGCGTACGCTCGCCCTCGATCTCGACCACGCAAGCGCGGCAGTTGCCATCGGCGCGCAGGTTGGGCACATCCTTGTGGCACAGATGCGGAATTAGCGTGCCTTCACGCTTGGCCACATCCCAGATGCTTTCGCCTTCGCGGGCCACAACTTCGCGCCCATCAAGGGTAAATTTGATACCGTCGGTCATCCGTTCCTCCGTCGTTCAAACGCCAGTATAAACCATGCAATGCGCGACGTCAGTTCGCCATTCCCGACGCAAGGCATCGTTTTTGCGCCAGCCCCCCTTTTCGAATTGGATCCAATCTTCTAGCAATGGGCGGAAAGGAGTCGCCAATGACCACCATCACCCTGATCCGGCACGGACAAGCGAACAACACCGCCACCGATGAAGCGGGCTATGACCGGCTGTCTGAACTGGGCCGTCAGCAGGCGCGGTGGCTTGGCGAACATATGCGCGACACGGGGCAACGATATGCCCGCGTTTACACGGGCACGCTGACGCGCCACCAGCAAACCGCGCAGGAATGGGGTGCCGAGGATTTCACCGCCGACGCACGGTTGGACGAGGTCCGCTATTTCGATCTGTCCGAGCGGATGCACGCCCAGTTCGGCATCCCGCACCCCACCGGGCACGGTGATTTCATCGACCACCTGCCGCTGACCTTCGCCGCCTGGCAGGAAGGCAAGATTGAAGGCGCTCCCGAGACATTCCACGATTTCCAAACCCGCGTCTCCGAGGTGATTCACGAGATTGCCGAAAGTGGCGAGGACGCGATTATCTTTACCTCCGGCGGGTTTATCGGCATGGCGACGCGGGTGGTGATGGGGCTTGATCTTGGCCCGTTCACCCGTGCGATCCTGCCGATCATGAACAGCTCGATCCACCGGATGCGTCTTATGCCCGCTGGGCTGACGCTGACCCAGTTCAACGCGGTTCCACATCTGGAACACAAAGACCGCCACCACGCGCAGACCCATTTCTAAGGGCGCATTTCGAAGGAGTTCACCTCATGACACATCTATGGGTCCGTGCAGAGCAACGTGAAAACGAAGACCGGGTTGGGCTGACACCCGAAGGCGCTGCCGCGCTGATCAAGGCAGGCATCCGCGTGACGGTCGAAGAAAGCTCGGTCCGCGCCATCGGCATTGACGGCTACAAAGAAGCGGGCTGCGAAATCGCGGCGGAAAACAGCTGGCCCGACGCGCCGCTGGACGCGATCATCTTCGGCCTGAAGGAACTGCCCGAGGACGGCACCTCCCTGCCCCACCGCCACATCATGTTCGGCCACGCCTTCAAAGGCCAGCACTCGGGCCGGGCGCTGTTGGAGCGCTTCAAGGCGGGCGGCGGGACGCTCTATGACCTTGAATATCTGGTGGATGAAACGGGCCGCCGCGTGGCCGCTTTTGGGTACTGGGCCGGGTTCGCCGGTGCGGCTGTCACGCTGAAAGCGTGGGCGGCGCAACAGCACGGCAAGCTCTGCGGTCCTGTCGGCGCCTACAAGAACAAAGACGCCATGATGGACGAGCTGCGCGCCGAACTGGACGCCACCGGCGCCGCTCGCCCGAACGCCATCGTCATCGGTGCGCTGGGTCGCGTCGGCACCGGCGCCTCTGACCTGATGGAGGCGATGGGCGTCACCGTCACCAAATGGGACATGGCCGAAACCGCACATGGTGGCCCGTTCCCGGAAATTCTGGACCACGACCTGTTCATCAACTGCATCCTTGCAGGCCCGCAGACTCCGGTGTTCGTCCCCAAGGATGCGCTGAACGCCGACCGCAAATTGACCGCCATTGGTGACGTGGCCTGCGATCCGGATAGCGATTACAACCCTGTGCCGGTCTATAACAAAGCAACCAGCTGGGACGCGCCCGCCCTGCGCGTGGCGGATGAGCCCGTGTTGGACGTGATGGCGATCGACAACCTGCCCTCGATGCTGCCGTTGGAAAGCTCGATCGACTATGCGGGGCAGCTTCTGGCCTCGCTCGAAACCTTGACCGACCTGACATCAGGCGTCTGGGGCCGCGCGGAACAGACCTTCCGCACCCACATGGAAGACATCTGATGGAGACGCTGATCGGCACCCTTGCAGGCATTGTCAGCACAATCTGCTGGCTGCCGCAAACCCTGCGCACATGGCGCACGCGGCAGACCAAGGACTTGTCGCTGTCGACCAACCTGCTGGTGCTTCTGTCGGTCACGCTCTGGCTTATCTACGGCGTCATGCTGGCCGCGTGGCCCATGGTTGTCGCCAACGCAATCGCGATTGCTCTGGTCGGCTCGATCATCATCGCGAAACTGAAATTCGGCTGAAAAGGAGCCCTGTTATGACAATCCACTGGTGTGGCACCGGCCTGTCGGCCATCCCCGGCCTGCGTCGCCTGATCGAGAACGGGCGCGAGGTGACCGTCTGGAACCGGACCGTCGAGAAAGCACAGGAAGCCGTGGGCGATCTGACCGACGACATCCGTGCGTTTTCGTTGGACGCTCTGGCCGAGGCGCTAAAGCCCGGTGACATCGCCGTGTCGATGCTTCCCGGTGATCTGCACGTCCCCGTCGCAAAGCTCTGCCTTGAAAACAAAGCGCATTTCGTGTCGTCCAGCTATATCGCGCCCGAGATGAAAGCGCTGGACGCCGCCTTCAAAGAGGCCGGTCTGTCCTGCGTGAACGAAATCGGTTTGGACCCGGGCATCGACCACCTGATGGCCCACTGGCTGGTCGCAGATTACCGCGCCTCGGACGCCTATGACGCGGCCAATAAGCTGAGCTTCATCAGCTACTGCGGCGGTGTACCGAAGATCCCGAACCCGTTCCGATATAAGTTCAGCTGGTCGCCGCTGGGCGTGCTGAAAGCCCTGCGCTCGCCCTCGAAATCCATCAAAGACGGTGCGCCCTTCGACGTGGCCCGCCCGTGGGATGCGATCAGCAGCTATGACGCGCCTCTGCAGCAGACCGAAAGCTTCGAGGTCTATCCAAACCGCGACTCGCTCCCCTTCATGGAAGACTACAAGTTCGACCCTGCTTGGGACGTCGACCTGTTCGTACGCGGCACCCTGCGCCTGAACGGTTGGGCCGACGCGTGGAAAAATGTGTTTGCCGAAGTTGAAACGCTGGAAGGTGCAGCAGGCGACGCCCGCCTGAAAGAGATGTCTGACCAATTCTGGGATGAAAACTCGTATGACGACGGCGAACCCGACCGCGTTATCATGTGCGTCGCGCTGAAGGCTGAAAAAGACGGGGCCGAGGCCTATCACAAAACCTATGTGATGGACGCGTGGGGCGATGACCGTGGCACCGCCATGGCACGTCTGGTCTCGACCCCTGTGTCACTGGCCATCGACATGATCCTTGACGGCAAAGCTCCCGCCGGCGTCACCGCCGCCACCGCCGATCCAGAACTGATCGAGACATGGATGGGCCACGTAAACGAACTGGCGCAGCATGTGGCGGTAGTGGATCACACCGCCTGATCGCGACGTCGCAAAATGACCAGCATGGCGGTTAAGCCGTGCTAGGCTTCCCCAAAAGGGAGGCCGCCATGCTGGACAAACCAAAGCCGAAATGGACTAGTTTCGAAAACGCCACCAAGGAAGATTTCCTTGCCGTCATGGAATATGACGAGGCCTATGCGAACGCCGTCGCCGACCGGCTTCTCGTCGCTTTGAAAGAACTGGACGAGGAAGACACCCCTTATCCGATCAACCGCTACCAGCACTCGTTGCAGTCTGCGACCCGCGCCCATGAAGCGGGCGAACCCGAAGACCTTGTCATCGCCGCCCTTCTGCACGATCTGGGCGACACGCTGTCGCCCTTCAACCACGGCGAACTGGCCGCCGCCATCGTGAAACCCTATGTGAGCGAGCGCACCCATTGGATCCTGAAACACCACTGCGTTTTCCAAGGCTACTACTACAACCACCACCTTGGCGGAGACCGCCACGCCCGCGAGAAATACAAAGACAGCCCGCATTATGACGCCTGTGTGAAGTTCTGCCACGAGTACGACCAGAACTCGTTCGACCCGGATTATCCTACGAAGCCTTTGGAGTTCTTCGAACCAATGCTCCGCCGCGTCTTCAGCAAGTCAGGCGGACATATGGAACTGAACGAAACGCGCGAGGGATAGGCCAACCCGTGCAACACTGGACAACTGCATGGATAGCGGACACCATTCCGTCCATGCTGCGTCTTACCACAGTCATCTTGGCCGGTCTTCTCGGGGCCGGAGCCGCCTCTGCCGGGGAAACCTGTATTGGCCTGCACCATCCGGCGCCCCAGACGGACGACCAGAAAGCGTTGTCCGAGTTGCTGGATAATGTGCGTCCGATCGCAGAGGATTTTCCCTTCCTGCATGAGATCATCCAATCCGAAGAGACCGAGCTGTGCTTTTCCGACCAGATGAACTACGCCCTTGGCTATCTGGACGTCGAGCAGGACAAGATCGTGATAAGCGAAGCCGTTCCGAGTGATCTGAAGATCGGCATTCTTCTGCACGAGCTGCGCCACCTCTGGCAGTTCACCTATGCCATGTGCCCGACCAACAACCTGTCCATGAAGGAATATGCGCGGGCGACCTTCGCGCTTGAGGCGGACGCCAGCGCCGTGTCCCTGCTGATCGCGTGGCATATGAAGGAACAGGGCCAAGACGCCGTGTGGAGCGCGCTGTCCAACTGGGCCTCTCATACGGATATTGCTGCTGCCTTCGAAGACACCCTGAAGACCACGCAGGACGAAGGGCTGGCGGTGTCCTATGCGTTTTATCAGTGGTACGCATCGGACGCGCGCAAGGACCGCTATTACATCGAAGCCTGTAGCGGATACTTGGATCGGCAGGATGCCGAGCATTTGATCCCCCGCTATGGCACGCTTGACCCCGAGTTCTATGAAAACCTGTGCAGGCTACCGGATGGGCAGCAATATCTGTGCGCCGATCCGCTGGACTCCAAGGACAAGTAGCTGCTTGGTTTTCAGCCCGACTTCGGCCCGTGGAACGCGAACTGATAGGCCAGCGCGACACCCGCGCCGCCGCCCAGGATATTCCCGATCGTCACGCTGATCATGTTGGACAAGGCGCCGCCGATATTCACCTCGGCCCCTGCCGCCCAGCCTTGCGGGAAGAAGTACATGTTGGCGACCGAATGCTCGAGCCCCAGCAGGACGAAACCGGAAATGGGCCAGATAATTGCAAGGATCTTCCCTGCCGCGGTACGCGCGGCAAAGGTCAGCCAAACCGCCAAACAGACCAGCGCATTACACAACGCGCCGCGCATGATGCCCTCGAAAAACGGCAGATTCGCCTTCGCCTCGGCCAGTTTAACCGCCGTCGCGCCCATCGGCGCATCCAGCAGCCCCGACAGGCCGAATGCGACCGCCAACCCCACGGCCCCGATTAGGTTGCCGACATAGACCACGCCCCAGTTCCGCAACAGTTCATGGACCGAGATCTTGCCGTCCACCGTCGCCATGATCATCAACGCATTGCCGGTAAACAGCTCAGCCCCGCCGACGATCACAAGGATCAGCCCAAGGCAAAACACCACCCCGCCTAAGAACCGCGCCGGACCATAACTCGCGTCCACCCCAGTCATCACCATCGTGTAAGCCGCGGCCCCGAACCCAATAAACGCCCCGGCCAGCATCGCCAGAACCAACATCTGCTTCCACGGAAGATGAGCTTTCGCCACCCCAGCCGTCTCGATCAACTCGGCAATCTCGGCGGGTTTGTAGGCGTCAAAAGAGGGGCGGTCAGTCATGCGGTCCGTGTCCTATCCGTTGGGAGTAGACCAGCATCTGTTTAGTGATCCGTCAAGGTTGGTGTGGCTGGCGCGTTGTATAGGAGAACTTCCCGATAGTTAGAACTCGGGTCTTATACTCAAAAAGGAGCTCACGTTTTGCACCTCTTTGACCCAACGAGCAGTTGTTTCGCACCTCCAGTGAATACAACGCATGATGCGCCCAAAATCTTCGTTAAGCGCACGCGGGAATATTGGCTCATGGTGAGCTATACGATTTCTGAGCTTCCTTATTTCTTCTATATCGGTTCTGAGTTCTGATCGTCGCCTTGCCGAAGCGACTCCCCGCGGCGCATCGGGAAATACATGGAAAAACTGCGTTTCCCATATCCTACTTTGATGACTCTTCGTTAGCATCCTCTCCCAGAAAACGAACTTGAGTTCAGCCACGACTTTGCCTGCTGTTTGCTGATGCTCCGCACATAATAAGAGATCACGTTTCGGACTATATGCGGGAGGAGGAGGGCTCTTAAGTGAGCGGATGAAACCTTGCGTCCACGGCCAAGTTCCGCCGTGAACGTTCTCGATGGCCTCAACTATTGCATTACGCAATGTGACCTCCAGAACATGCAAAGGTACTAGAAACGCAGCAGAAATCTGTAAATTCCAGTGGTATAAGCTTAAGGCCTGCGTTCTGTCATTCCCAGTTGCTCTCAGATAGGTGGCAAATCTAGGAGCTGAAAGCACATTCGGCAGGTGATGTTCTTCGTCAGGTGTGAACGGTGGATACATTGACAGTTAATATACGCAGCTGTATATACAGCATGAGCTTTGAGATTGCGGGCACTATGCCTCCCCTCATCGCATAAAGAAAGATAAACCCGTCGCAATGCGGCGGGTTTTGTCTTTTTTGCAATGCTAAGTCACTATCCCTTCCCAATCGGCACCACATTCTGGTCCTCGTCGGTGACCTCTTCGAAATCGAAATTATCCAGCCGTTTGGCGCGGTTGCCTGCTTTCTCGGCCGAGATCTTGATCTCGGAGATGTCTTTCGCGGCTTGGTGGAAATGCCGGTCGAGGTTCGCGACACGGTCGCCCAGTCGCCCGACATCGGCAGACAGCAGGTGCAGCTCTTTGCGGATCGCGCCGGCCTGTTCGCGCATCCGCGCGTCTTTCAGGATCGCGCGCATGGTGTTCAGGGTCGCCATGCAGGTGGTGGGCGAGACGATCCAGACGCGGGCCTCGAAACCTTCGCGAACCACCTCCGAGAAATTGGCGTGTAGCTCGGCATAGACGGCCTCGGACGGCAGGAACATCAGCGCGCCGTCGGCGGTTTCGCCCTCGATGATGTACTTTTCCGAGATCGCTTTGATATGCGCGCGCACGGCGGTTTTCATCGCGCGGGCAGCGAGCGTCAGCGCCTCCTGCGTTTCTGCTCGGCGCAGCGCCTCGTAGGCTTCCAGCGGGAATTTCGAGTCGATCACGATGGGACCGGGCGGGTTCGGCAGGTGGATCAGACAGTCTGCCCGTTTGCCGTTCGACAGCGTGGCCTGCAGGTCATAGCTGTCCTTCGGTAGCGCCTTCGACACGATGTCGGTCAGTTGGATTTCCCCAAACGCGCCGCGGGTTTGCTTGTTTGACAGGATGTCCTGAAGGCTTAACACGTCGCCCGACAAGCGGGTGATGTTGTCCTGCGCCTTATCGATCACTTTCAGCCGTTCCTGCAGCTGCGTCAGGCTTTCGGTGGTCTTCACCGTATTGCCCTGCAAGCTTTCCTTCATCCGGTCTTGCAACTCGGACATCGCGCGCGCAGATTTCATCGCGTTGTCATGCAGCCGATCATTCATCTGCTGCTGCACATGGGCCAAGCGGGCCTCCATCGCTTGCAGCACCTGCGCTTGGCCCGAGGCCTGCGCGTCCGACACGGTGCGCAGCCCACCAGACAGCTGATCCTGCCCGGCGCCCAGCACCTGCACGGCCTGCCCCAGACCGCCCATCTGCAGCGCCAGATCCTCGGCCACGCGGGTCGAACGGCCAGCGCGGCGCAAGACCACCACCAGCAGGATGAACATCAGAACCGCAAGCGCGATGCCGCCCAGCGTCAACAACACCAGCGGGTCAGAGAGGTCATATGTCGTGTCACCGATCTGGATCATGTGCGTCCAAACAGCCTTTCGATATCAGCGAGCTTCAGCTCGACATAAGTGGGGCGCCCGTGGTTGCACTGGCCGGAATGGGGCGTGGCCTCCATCTCGCGCAGCAGGGCGTTCATTTCTTCGGGGCGCATCCAGCGGCCGGACCGGATCGAGCCGTGGCAGGCGACGCGAGACAGCACAGCCTCGATCTTGGCCTGCACCATGTTGCTGTCGCCCAGATCGGTGAGTTCATCCAGCACGTCCTTGATCATCGCGGTGGCATTGATTTCGCCCAGAATGGCGGGGGTTTCGCGCACGGCGACGGCGTCCCCGCCGAAGGGTTCGATGACCAGACCCATGGTTGCGAGGTTGTCTGCGACCTCAAGCAAACGCGCTACATCGCCCGCCGACAGTTCGACGATCTCGGGGATCAGAAGGGCCTGACGGGCGACGCCGTTTTCCGCCATCTGGCGTTTGAGTTTCTCATAAACCAAACGTTCATGCGCCGCGTGCTGGTCGACGATCACCATGCCCGTTTCTGTCTGGGCGATGATGTAGTTTTCGTGCACCTGCGCGCGGGCAGCCCCCAAGGGCAGCGCCTCTTGCGGGGCGTCTTGTTCGGGCTCGACCACCGGATCGAACCGGGCCGAGGGCGCGGACATCTCGGCAAAGCCCGGCGTGTCCGGCGCGGGCATCTGCGCTTGATAGGAGGACCGCATCGCGCCAAGGCTGGGGCGGTCCATCTGATAGACACGGGGTTCGGTCGGCTCGGGGCGCATGGCACCCAAGGTCGCGCCGGCCACAGTCGTGGACGCGCGGTGGCCGGCGTTGGCCAAAGCATGTCGCAAGCCCGACACGATCAGCCCGCGCGCAGTGCCGGGTTCGCGGAAACGGACCTCGGATTTTGCGGGGTGGACGTTCACGTCGACCAGATGCGGATCGCAACTGACAAAGAGCGCCGCCGCCGGGTGGCGGTCACGCGACAGGAAATCGAAATAGGCTGCCCGAAGCGCACCCGTCAGCAATTTGTCTTTCACCGGGCGGCCATTCACGAACAGGAACTGCGCCACGGCAGCGCCGCGAGAATAGGTTGGCAGGGCGGCGAAACCAGCCAGCCGTAGCCCGTCGCGCTCGGCATCTATCGGGATGGCGTTCTCGGCGAAATCGCGGCCCAGAATGGTCGCCAAACGGCCCGACAGCGCATCAAACATATCACCGGTTTCCGGGTCCGCGCGGAAGGTGACACGACCTTCGCCGCCACCGGACACGTCTCGCAAGATGAAGCCGATCTGCGGCTCGGCCATCGCAAGGCGCTTGACCACGTCGGAGATCGCCTGCGCCTCGGCCCGGTCGGTACGCAGGAACTTCAGACGCGCGGGCGTGGCGTAGAACAGGTCGCGTAGCTCGACCACCGTGCCACCGGACAGGGCCGCCGGTTTCACCGGGTCCATCTGCCCGCCCGCCACGCGGATCACCGCCGCGTCAAAGCCCTGCGCGCGCGAGGTGATGGTCAGGCGACCAACGGCACCAAGCGAAGGCAGCGCCTCGCCCCGGAAGCCAAAGGTGTGGATGTCCAACAGGTCCGACCCGTCGATTTTCGAGGTCGCATGGCGCGACATGGCCAGCGCCAGATCATCGGGCGCGATGCCACAGCCATCATCTGTCACACGGATCAGCGTCTTGCCGCCATCGGCATAGGCGACCTCGATCCGTGTGGCGCCTGCATCGATGGCGTTTTCCACCAGTTCCTTTACCGCCGAGGCCGGACGTTCCACCACTTCGCCCGCCGCAATCCGGTTGATTGCAGCGTCATCCAGCTGGCGGATAACGGGGCGGCGGACCGGCTGATCCGAGCTTATATGGGGGCTATCTCCGGGCATACCACAAGAACTAGCATATGCGCGCCCGATTCGACCATTGCGCAAATCGGCTTAATTCGACACGACACCTTCGGGCTGACCGACTACCACAAAGTGCAGCGCATCGGGCTGATACAGCTCGGATGCGACGCGGTTTGCCTCGTCCAACGTGACGGCCATGACCTGGTCATTCCGGGTCGCGATATAGTCGATTGGCAGCCCTTCCATCTGCATCGCCACCATGATGTTGGCGATGTTGGCATTGCCGTCAAACCGCAACGGATACGATCCGGTCAGATAGGTCTGGGCGGCGGTCAGCTCTTCTTGTGTGATGCCGTCGCGGGCGATCTTCGCCCATTCATCACGCACCACGTCGATGGCCTCTCCTATGACGGCGTTCTGGCTGGAAAACTGCCCAAGCACGCTTTCGGTCCAGTCGACGGGCACCAGATACGAGCCGATCCCATAGGTCAGCCCGCGCTCTTCCCGGACCTGATGCATCAAGCGGGACAGAGAACTTGGCCCGCCTAGAAGCGTGTTCACGATATAGGCAGCGAAGAAATCGGGATCGTCGCGTTTGATACCAGTATGGCCGAACAATGCGACGGATTGCGGCGTGTCAAAGGGCACGACAGTGGTACCGCCGGGCAGGCCAAACGCGACCCGATCCGGCATGGTGGCACCCATTTGGGGCAAGCCGTCAAACAGCTGATCAAGAAGCGGGCCAAGTTCTTCTGCGGTGATGTCGCCCACAGCGGCCACATAGATGCGGTCCAGCGCAATCGTGTCGCGATAGGCGTTCACGATGTCCTCGCGCGTCAACGCCGTGACGCTATCGACCGTTCCGCCATCATAGCTGCCATAGGGATGATCCCCATACGCCGCTGCATCAAACGCATCTGCGGCAAGCGAGCGCGGCTCGGTCGCACGGGACGCGAGATGCGACAGAACCTGCCCACGCACCCGGTCAACCGCCGTGTCATCAAACCGTGGGGCAGTCAGCGCCTCGTGCAGCAATGCAACGGCCTGATCGCGGTTTTCGGTCAGAAACTGTGCCGAGATCCCGATGCTGTCTTCCCCAGCATCGAATCCATACGACGCCGCCAAAGCTTCACGCGCTTCGGCGAAGCCCTGCGCGTCCATATCACCAGCCCCTTCTTCCAAAAGGCCGACCATCAAATTCACGGCCCCACGTTTGCCCGGGCGATCCAATACCGTTCCGCCACGAAAGCGGATTTCCAGCGCAGTGAAGGGAAGGGCCGGTTCGTTGACCAGCCACGCCACATGGCCGTTATCCGAGGTGACTTCCTGAATGGCGACCTCGGCGCGGGCGGGAAAGGTCAGGGCAATCAACCCTGCTAAAACAAGAACAATCCGTTTCATTACATGTCCTCTCCGCCTTCGGGAACCAGCCATCCGGTGACAGCCCTGCGATCATCAAACACCGCGCGCGCAGCGGCCATCACGTCTTCCGGCGTGACCGCTTGAAGCACGTCGGGCCACGCCTGCACATCTTCAATCGTCAGCCCCGAGGTCAGCGCCTCGCCGTACCGCTCTGCCCGTGCGTACACATCATCCTGCGAATAGACATCATCAGCGCGAATCTGGAACTTCACCCGCTCAAATTGCTCGAGGTCGATGCCGTTATCAAGAAACGCGGCGATCTCGCGATCCAAGGCGGCTTCGGCGTCTTTCAAAGACACATCCGGGGTGGGCACGACGATCAACGAGAAACTGGTGTCATCCAACGAGACCGAGCGATATCCCGCCCCTGCATAAACTGCGATCTGTTCATCAAACTGCAGCGCCCGTCCAAGGACCGAGGTCGCGCCATTGCCGCCAAGGATCTCGGCCAGATAGACCAGCGCGGCGGCCTCTTCCTGCGCACCAGGGTCACGCTCGGGCGCCTGATAGCGGCGCAGGACATAGGGTTGCGCGACACGCGGATCGGCAAAGCGAATACGGCGTTCGGCCAGTTGCGGGGGTTCCTGTACGCGCACGCGTTCGCCCAGATCACGCGTAGGTGCCAACGGGCCGTAGTGTGTCTTGGCCAGTTCCAGAACTTCTTCTGGCACGACATCACCAGCGACGACCAGTATGGCATTGTTGGGCGCATAAAACTTTTCATAGAAGGCCAGAGCATCGGCTCGCGACAGGCTCTCCATCTCGTGGCGCCAGCCAATGACCGGGATGCCATAGGGGTGGTTCAGATGGGCGGCGGCATTCAGCTGCTCTCGAAACAGGGCGCTTGGATCGCTATCGGTCCGCTGCGCGCGTTCTTCCAAAATCACGTCACGCTCGGTGGCGATGTCATCTTCGGACAGGATCAGGTTGCGTACGCGATCTGATTCCATCTCCATCATCAGGCCCAGACGGTCCGCGGCGACGCGTTGGAAATAAGCCGTATAATCCTGCGAGGTAAACGCATTGTCCGACCCGCCGTTTTCGGCCACCGCTCGGCTGAGCGCGCCGGCCTCGAAGTTCTTGGTCTCTTTGAACAGAAGGTGTTCCAGAAAATGCGCCACGCCCGAGACGCCGGGCGCCTCGTCTGCAGCACCTGCGCGATACCACAGCATGTGGACCACAACTGGCGCGCGGTGGTCTTCGATCACGACGACCTCAAGCCCGTTATCCAGTGTGAAATGGCTGACATCATCTTTCGCCGACGCCGGCGCAACCAGCCCAATCGCCAGCAATCCTGCAAGAATGAAACGCATGTAATGCTCCTTCCATGTCGGATTAAAATGATCCACCCCAGCCCCTGCTTCAAGCCTTGGCAACGAACATGTGATCAAGGTTAACCCAGCGACCGGTCCAGAACAAAAAAAGGGCCCGAAGGCCCCATTCTGTCGTGGATTAGCGATCGGTCACCACCTCGGGCGGGGCGGCCGGGGTCCAGATGCCCAGACGGCGCAGGCGCTCAAGCTCCAGATGCTGGTTCAAATGCATCGCCTCATAGGCACGATAATAGACGTTCACGTTGAACAGACGTTCAAGCACGCGGCCCTTGTTGTCCTTGCGCCATTCCAGATCTGCTGCAGCCAGAACCTCGCGGATATTTGCCGACACGCCGTAACGGCTGGCCGCGCTAACTAGCGCGCCTTCTCCGCGGCGCAACTTACCCGACCCCAGATTGCCGCCCAGCGCTGCAATCGCATCTGCCTGCGGTGTCGGATCGGTCAGGTTCGACTGACCCGGAGTGGGCGTGGGCAGATCGGTATAGTTCTTCGGTTCTTCCAAGGGTTTCGTCGGCAGAATCGCGAACTCGTCCGGGCCATCTTGCGTTGCACGCAGGTTCATCAGCGACGGTTCGCCTTTGGAACAGGCGGCCAGCCCAACAATCATGGCGCCAATAGTCAGAAATTTAACAGACGAAACACGCATTCCACGTCCAATCCCCAAGGTAATCTATGGGTTTATTAGCCCATTCGGAAAGCCGCGTCACGGGGTCTTGTTAGACGAGGCGAAAAGAACCAGTCCGATGGCGCCCGCGAAGACGAAAATATCCGCGACATTAAAGGAATAGGGGTTCTGGATTCCGCAGCACGACGTGTTCAGAAAGTCGACGACCGCGCCGTAATAGATGCGGTCCAAAACATTACCCAGCGCGCCGCCCACCAACAACCCGGCCGAGATCTGGCCCAGTTTGCCGACCTGCTCTTTCACGACCCACCAGACGACCCAAACTGCGATGATCACAGCGATTGCGATCAGGATCCAGCGGGTGACGCTTGGGTCCGAACCGCCAAAGAGGCCAAAGTTAATGCCGGTGTTCCAGCCCATTTGATAGACCAGATAAGGCGGCCAGATCTGGACCACGCCAACGCGGTCCAGATCCAAAACATACAACGCGTGATACTTGGTCAGCTGATCCAGCAGGAACGCAACCAGTGCGGATATGCCAATCACGCGCATCATGGGCTTAGTGCCGGAAGTGGCGCATGCCGGTGAAGACCATGGCCAAACCAGCTTCGTTCGCCGCGTCGATCACTTCCTGATCGCGCATCGAGCCACCGGGCTGGATCACGCAGGTGCCACCTGCGGCAGCCGCTTCCAACAAACCGTCGGGGAACGGGAAGAACGCATCCGATGCGACGGCCGAGCCTTTCGCAAGGCTTTCGTCCAGACCCAGTTCGGCTGCCATACGCTCGGCCTTCGAGGCGGCGACGTTGGCACTGTCCAGACGGCTCATCTGGCCCGCACCGACACCCACGGTGGCTTGGTCCTTCACGTAAACGATGGCGTTCGACTTGACGTGTTTGGCAACTTTCCACGCGAACAGAAGGTCTTTCATCTGTTCGTCGCTCGGCGCTTTCTCGGTCACCACTTTCAGGTCGTCCATGCCGACATAGCCCACGTCTTTGTCCTGCACCAGAACACCGCCAGCGACCTGTTTATAAGCGGTCAGAGGCGCACGGGTGTCGGGCAGTCCGTCGGTCAGCAAGAGACGCAGGTTCTTTTTGGCCGCGAAGATTTCCTTGGCTTCATCAGACGCACCGGGGGCGATCACGACCTCGGTAAAGATCTCGACAATCTTGGTGGCGGTTTCGGCGTCCAGCGGCTGATTCAGCGCAACGATGCCGCCAAAGGCCGAGGTGCGGTCGCAGTCAAATGCCTTCTGATAGGCCTCGACCAGCGTCGCACCCTGGGCCACACCACAGGGGTTCGCGTGCTTGATGATGGCAACGGCGGGGCTGACAGCAGGGTCAAACTCGGCGACGAGTTCAAACGCGGCGTCGGTGTCGTTGATGTTGTTGTAGGACAGTTCCTTGCCCTGCAGCTGGGTTGCAGTCGCAACACCGGGACGGTTTGACCCGTCGGTATAGAAGGCCGCTTTCTGGTGGCTGTTTTCGCCATAGCGCAGGGTCTGCTTCAGCTCGCCCGCAAAGGCGCGGCGACGCGGGGCTTCCAGTTCCAGCGCGCCAGCCAGCCAAGTCGAGACGGCTGCGTCATAGGCAGCAGTACGGGCGTAAGCGGTCTGAGCCAGCTTGCGGCGGAATTTCGGGCAGGTTGCACCACCGTGCTGATCCATGTCGCCCAGCAGTTTGTCATAGTCCTGCACATCTACAACCACGTTCACAAACGCATGGTTCTTGGCCGCTGCGCGGATCATCGCCGGGCCACCAATGTCGATGTTCTCGATGCAGGTGTCATAGTCAGCACCCTTGGCGACGGTTTCCTCGAACGGATAGAGGTTCACCACCAACAGGTCGATCGCACCGATGCCGTGTTCCTGCATCGAGGCGACATGCGCGTCGTTGTCACGCAGCGCCAGCAGGCCACCATGTACCATCGGGTGCAGCGTCTTTACACGACCGTCCATCATCTCGGGGAAGCCGGTGACCTCGGCCACGTCTTTCACGGCGACGCCAGCGTCGCGCAGGGCTTTGGCAGAGCCGCCGGTCGACAGGATCTCGACCCCGCGGGCTTCCAGCGCCTGGCCCAATTCGATCAGGCCGGTCTTGTCGGATACGGAAATCAGCGCACGGCGCACCGGATGAAGGTCAGTCATGTCAGTTGGCCCCCCAAGGCCTGAAGTCTGTTAACTTGGCAGCTCCGCCCGGTCGCCCGTTTCAAGGTCACGCAAAACCGTTGGGGTGTCTTGCGCCTTGGCTAGCGTCCAGCGGATGCGTGTCGCATAGTCCATTGCGACGCCCGAGAGAACCACTTGTTTTGTTTTTCGGGGCTTCAGGCGCGACTTTTCCAAATAAATGCTGCTTTGCAGCATCAGTTCACCCCGCCCTTCGAAGCGGAACACCCAAATCTCGCCGGATCGCAGCGCCAAGGACACCGCCGTACCGCCCATATCAAGGGTCGCGTCAACCTCGGGATGCAGGTGGAATCGCACCGTGAACGGCACACCTTGCAGCGAGGTATCGTCCAATGCGGTGTCGAAGGCCTCCTGATCCGCATCCGTGACCGCAGCCAGCGTGTCTTCGCCCGACAGCTCGCGCCCTGACACGTTCAGCTCCAACGTGCGCATATGGGTCAGGCCGTGAGACGCGACATAGCCGTCATGCGCGGCAACAACGCCATTCGTTCCGACACCGACCACAGGTTCCAGCGGCACTTGCTTTGGGGTTTGCGCCAGGAAGGTCCGCTCGATCCCGTCCAGAACTTGTGGCGCAGACAGCCGCGAGGACGACATGCCCGTCACACCCAACACAGAATGCGACGGCGTGGCGCGCCCCGCCTTGTGCCATTCCGGCCCAAATTGCACACCGGTTCCGCAGTTCACAATCACCGGGCGCCGACCCGAGGTCATCTCGAACGCCAAGGTCGACGCGTGGCCATTGGCCGAGGCATTCCCGGCAGGCGGCGGCGCGCCGTCCATGATTACACTGGTACGCCCGGCGGATAGACGGGCATAGCCCATCGCCAACCCCTCGTTCACGCCAGCCCGCACGCCTGAACTCGCCAGCGCGTGATCCAAACGGCCGTCCAGCCCGCGCCCACCGCCGTGAAAGCGCGCCAGCCCGCCATCCGCATGCCGCAGCGCGCGCAAGGTGGGGGCAATCCTGTTGATCGCTTCCAGATGGGCGGGTTCAGGTTCGCGATCACTTTCGCGCAAGGCCAGCGCGGCCCAGTTCAGAAGGGTGAAGACTTCCAGCAGTTCTTCAGGGTTCCGGGTCGGGATACCGCCCTGATCATCAATCTGATCGGCGCACTCCTTCGCCAAAGCGCGAATGGCACCATCCACATGGACATCGACGCCGGTCAGACTGAACCCGGCATAGATCAAACCTGTCAGCGCCTCGAACCGGGGCAGACCGGGTGTGGCACCATGCCAACGGCGCGCCAGAAACAGGGTTTGTTGTCCAAGGGATCGGAAGAACCACTTGCTTTGCTCGGACGTCATGCCCCGCATCAGAAACAGTGCGTGGTTGATCCAGCGGATCAGACGCCGCCCGGTCAGATCCGGTGTCCACCCTTCACCGCGTCCATTGCCATAGGCGTCAATCCAGCCAAACACCCACTCTTGCGCGCGCTCCCGCGCTTCGGCGTCGCCCACGCTGGCCAGATCATCCAGCCACGCAAAGCCTTGAGTTTCTTCGATGAAGGCAGGATTGGGCGGAGGAATGTCCCACAACATGTGATCCGGCGCATTCACCAGATGCCCCGCGAACAAGAAATTCCCCGCCAAAAGCTGCTTACCGCGCGCAAACGATCCGATCGTGCGCGGTTCGGGTTGCGACACAAATCCCGCCGCAGGCCGCGCCCGCGCCGCCCGTTTTGCGTGCCAACGATTTGAAAATCGGGTGCCTAACCCGGAAGAACCGATCTGTGGAGCCACAGCGCGCCTCGCCTCATGTCATTTGCTCGTGGTCGTTTCGACCTGCCCCTCTAAGTGGGCTTTGGCAAAGCATACCAAGGCGACCCGCGCCTGTCATGACGAAATCATGGGCGTGTGATTATTTCCGGCGCAGGCAGGTGATAAAGAACCCATCCATGCCGCCCTGATCCGCCATGTAATGCGGGAACAGGCGCAGCCCTTCGGGGCCGATCCAGTCGGGGTCCACGCCCGGCAGACGCAACGCCTCCAGATCGACCTCCAACCCCTCGTGGCGGGCCAAAGCGTCGCGCACCTGTTCCTCGCCTTCATCAATCAGCAGACTACAGGTGCAATAGACCAAACGTCCGCCCGGCTTTAAAAGCCCCAGCGCCCGGTCGATCATGTATTCCTGAAGCTCGAACAGCCCCGGAAACTCGCTGCCATCCTTGGCGTAAGGCAAATCGGGGTGACGGCGAATGGTGCCGGTGGCGGTACAGGGTGCATCCAGCAGGATCGCATCAAACGGCCCACCTTCGAATTCCAGCGCGTCCCCGGTGACAAGTTCCGCCGCCAGCTTGGTACGGGCCAAGTTCTCTTCCACCCGCTTCATCCGGCCTTCGGACACATCCAAGGCGGTGACATTCGCTCCCGCCGCCGCCAGTTGCATGGTTTTACCACCAGGCGCGGCGCACATGTCCAAAACCGTTTCGCCTGTCTGCGCAGCCAACACCTTGGCGGGCAAGGTGGCGGCAACGTCCTGCACCCACCAATCGCCTTTGGCATAGCCCGGAAGGTTGGTGATCTGCCCGGCCTCCGCCAAACGCACCGACCCCATTGGCAACATCTCGCCCGTCACGGCCCCAGCCAGCGCGGCAGCATCACCCTTCGCCGTCAAATCTACCGGAGCGCCTGCAAACTGCGCAGCCTCCATCGCGGCCACCGCCTCTTTCCCGAAATCTGCCAACAACGGCTTACGCAGCCACTTGGGCAGACGCGGAATGGGCAGCGTGTCCCACTTGGCCTTCTCGCGATCAATCTTGCGCAGAACAGCGTTCACCAAACCGCGTGCATGCTCCGTCTCGGACTGCGCCTTTGCGATCTCCACACAGGCATTCACCACCCCATGCGCAGCGCCGCCATTGCAAATCTCAGACACACCCAACCGCAGAATGTTCAACACACGTGGCACAGGACGTTGGCGCAAAAACGGCCCAAGCATCCGGTCGCAGCGATCCATGCCCCGCAGGGTCTGCATCACCAGACGCTGCGCACGTGCGCGATCTTCGGCAGGAAGCTTCGCCAGACGCTTCGGCAAGGCCTCGGACAACAGCCGCTTTTCCACGGCAACATCATCCAGAAGGTCCACCACCACATGCCGCACGTCTTTCGGGTTGCTCATCTCACGTCCTTTGCGTTTCGCTGCAATGCGCCCTATATCATCCCCAACACCGAAACAAGGAGCGCCGCATGTCAGACGATAGCCCCAAGGCCGACCAATCGAAAGAAGCTGCGCCCGAGACCCCAAAGCGCGAGCTTCCCCCCGCCGCCATCCGCGCGCTGGCCGAAGCTGAAGAGCGCCGCAAGAAAGCGGAAGCCGAGGCCAAAGCCCAACCCAAGGAATACGGAGGCCGTGACGGCCCCGAACCCGTCCGTTTCGGAGATTGGGAAAAGAAAGGCATCGCCATCGACTTTTGATCGATGGCCTCTCGCCCGCATTTTCTTGTCAGAAATATCCTCGCCGAAGGCATGAAATCCGCCGCGCGTCAGCGCGGCCACCCCCAAGCCTGTTGACCGTCAGGTCACAAAGGCGCGGGAGCGCTACTGGTTGAATACGCGGCTGGGGTGCAACTCGCCAGACCGATAGGTGCCGACGGCAACCGCTTTGCCTTCGTAAGACGCCCAGGCTTCGTCGCCATACTCCACGTCTGACGCCAGAACCATGCCGGGATTGCCATGCTTCAAACGCGTCGCACCCTCGGCGCTGGCTTTCAGCTCGGGCAGATCCTGCAAACCTTCCTCAAGCGGGCGCAGATAGGCGTCCAACTCTCCGGTTTTGGCCAGCTCTTCGATCAGCTCGATACTCACACCATCTTCCGCGTCAAACGGCCCCGACCAGATCCGGCGCAGATTGCGCACGTGCCCATGACAGCCCAGCGCCTCGCCCAGATCACGGGCGATCGAGCGGACGTATCCGCCCTTACCGCAGGTCATTTCCAGCGTGACGTGATCGGCATCCGGGCGAGACACCATCACCAGCTCTTCGACCCACAACGGGCGCGCAGCAATTTCCACATCCTCGCCATCGCGGGCCAGCTTATAGGCCCGCTCGCCATCAATCTTTACGGCGGAAAACTTCGGCGGCACTTGCATGATGTCGCCGGTGAACTGATCCAGCGCGGCCTGAATATCCTCGTCCGAGGGGCGCGCGTCGCTTTCGGCAATCACCTCGCCCTCGGCGTCATCGGTGTTGGTCGCTTGGCCCAAACGCACGGTGAACTCATACGCCTTCAGCGCGTCGGTGATATAGGGGACGGTCTTCGTCGCCTCGCCCAAAGCCACGGCCAGCACGCCGGTCGCTTCCGGGTCAAGCGTGCCCGCATGGCCCGCCTTTTTGGCATCCATCGCCCAGCGCACCTTGTTCACAACAGCGTTCGAGCTGAAACCAGCGGGCTTGTCCACGACCAGCCAGCCGTGGATATCGCGCCCCTTCTTGCGGCGTCCCATCAGTCTTCTCCGGCCTCATCGTCTGATTTGCGCAGATCACGCTGCACATCTTCCTGCTGCAACAGGCGGTGGGTGTGATCCATCTGGTCGAAGGTCTCGTCCACCATGAAGCGCAGTTCCGGCGTGTGCTTGATCTTGATCGCGCGACCGACGATGCGGCGCAGTTCGCCTTTGTTGCGGGCCAAAGCCTTCACAGCCTCGTCCCCACCTTTGCCACCCAAAGGCAGCGCATAGACGGTCGCAATCGACAGGTCCGCAGTCACCCGCACCTCGCCGATGGTGATGGACATGCGCGACAGGTCAGGGTCGTGCACATCGCCACGCATCAGGGCTTCGGACAGGGTCCGGCGGATCAGTTCAGCCACGCGCAGCTGGCGCTGGTTGGGGCCACGTTGGTCTTCAAAACGGTTCTTTGCCATATCCGCCATGTATTCCTTGATGCGCTTGGGCGCAACAGGGCTTTGCCAAGCGGGCGCACTCGGGTTAGACAGCCCCAAACGAAATTCGGAGACCAGACATGAGCGATTTGCCGGGCATTGTAGTGATGGGCGCATCAGGCCGCATGGGCCAAATGCTGATCAAAGAGGTGCTGGCCAATGACAAGGCACGCCTTGTGGGCGCACTGGAACGCCCCGGCCATGACTGGGTCGGACGCGACGTGGGCGAATGCATGGGCGGCCAGCCCGTGGGTGTCGCCGTCACAGATGATGCGCTGGAAACCATGGCCAAGGCGCAGGCGGTGATCGACTTCACTGCACCTGCGGCGACCGTGGACATGGCCGAAATCGCCGCCCAAGCCCGCGCCGTCCACGTGATCGGCACCACTGGCCTGACCGACGAAGATTTGGAAAAGGTCGCTCTGGCCGGACGTCATGCCACCATCGTGCGCGCTGGCAATATGAGCCTTGGTGTAAACCTTCTGACACTGCTGACCAAAAAGGTTGCCGCCGCATTGGACGAGGATTTCGACATCGAGATCATCGAGGCCCACCATCACCACAAGGTCGACGCGCCCTCGGGTACTGCTTTGATGTTGGGTGAAGCTGCCGCCGAAGGGCGCGGTGTGGATCTGGCCGAGGTCTCGGACCGTGGCCGTGACGGGATCACCGGCGCCCGCAAACGCGGCGACATTGGCTTTCACGCGGTGCGCGGTGGCGACATCGTAGGCGAACATGACGTAATGTTTGCCGCCCCCGGCGAGCGCATCGTGCTGCGCCATCTGGCCACCGACCGCGCCATTTTTGCCCGTGGTGCCGTGAAAGCTGCCCTGTGGGGGCAAGACAAAAAGCCCGGTGAATACAATATGTTGGACGTTCTGGGCCTGTAGCTTCGTGACATAGCACTCCCGCCCAGCACCAGCCCTGTCGGGCCGTGCTGGTTGGGGGTGGCCCGTGCCTGCGGCACGGGCGGCGCTTAGGTCAGGATCTCGGCCACCACAGGTCCGGGCGTCGGCGCGTCGCCGATGTTATAGGCCGCCAACAGTTGCGCCTTCGCTGCCTCGGCATCCGTGTCCGAGGCCGCATGGATCACTGCAATCGGATCGCCTTTTTCCAGTTTCGCCCCAAGAGGTGCCAACCGCGTCAGGCCCACTGCCGGGTCAATCTTGTCAGCTGCGCGGCGGCGGCCCCCGCCAAGTTCGACCACACACAAACCAACCTCACGAGTATCGATGACGCTGACATATCCCGCTTCCGTCGCACTTAGCTCGGTGATCACCGGCGCTGTTGCCAGATGCGCTTCGGGGCGTTTGATAATATCCGAAGGACCACCCAGCGCGGCCACCATCTGCCCGAATTTCTCGGCGGCACGACCGCTTTCAAGCGCATCGCGCACGCGTTTCTTGGCTGTAGCCCCGTCCGTTTCGGCACCAGACGCAACCAGCATCTGCGCACACAGGGCGGTAACGGCGTCTTCCAGCCGAGGGGTGCGACGTGCCCCGGTCAGGAAGTCAATCGCATTCAAGGTCTCGACGGCATTGCCCGCGGCGTCCGCCAGCGGTTCGTTCATATCGGTCAATAGCGCATGGCATTTGAGCCCCGCCAATTGCGCCACACGCTGGATGGACGCGGCCAGATCGCGCGCATCGTCGAAATTCGACATAAACGCGCCGTTGCCGAATTTCACATCCATCACCAGCGATTCCAGCCCCGCCGCCAGTTTCTTCGATAGGATCGAGGCGGTGATCAGCGGAATGCTTTCCACCGTCGCCGTCACATCCCGGATTGCATAAAGGCGTTTGTCGGCGGGGGCGAGGTCTCCGGTTTGGCCAATAATGGCACAGCCCACATCACGCACCACCCGATCAAACAACGCATTGTCCGGCTGCGAGGTATAGCCGGGGATGGCGTCCATCTTGTCGAGCGTGCCGCCCGTGTGCCCCAACCCGCGACCCGAAATCATTGGCACGTAGGCCCCGCAGGCGGCCAGTATCGGGGCAAGCATCAAGCTGACATTGTCGCCGACGCCCCCGGTCGAATGCTTATCCACCACCGGACCGGGCATATCTGGCCAGCTGAACACATCACCACTGTCGCGCATCGCCAAGGTCAGTGCGGCGGTTTCGTCCGGTGACAAGCCCTTCAGCCAAGAGGCCATCGCGAAGGCTGCAACTTGCGCGTCGCTGGCCCCGCCCCCGGCGATACCGTCGACCATCGCGGTGATGTCGGCGTCGCTCAGGATCTGGCCGTCGCGTTTCTTACGGATCACTTCGGATATCAGCATGGTCTGCTCCGTTTTCTTTCACCTTCCGCCCAAATTTGCGGCGACGCAAGGGGTTGCCAAGGGTCAGCTATGACCGCAGAAAGCATCTATGATCACGCGCGAATTTCAAAAGGGCGACGCCCATTCCACGGCCGTTTACTCGGATTGCGAAAAATACCGCTATACGCTGACGCGTGTGTGGGAGCCCGCCGGGCGCAAGGCGCTGTTCATCATGTTGAACCCATCAACCGCAACCGAAGTGCAGAACGACCCGACGGTCGAGCGCTGCGAACGCCGTGCCCGCACACTGGGATTTGGGGCGTTTCGGGTGACCAATATTTTCGCATGGCGTGACACAGATCCGCGCAAGATGCGGGCGGCAGCGGATCCTATAGGTCCGGCGAATGACGCCGCCATTCTGAACAGTTGCCCCTGGGCCGATCAGGTTATCTGTGGCTGGGGCACCCATGGCGCACATCTGTCGCGCGGGCCGGAAGTTGAGGCGCTTCTTCGGCAAGCCAGCCAACCGACATTTCATTTGGGTCTAACCAAGGATGGGCACCCGAAGCACCCGCTCTACATCGCCTATGCCCAAAAACCGGAACGCTGGTTCTAACCGCGCAGCTTAAGCGAAAATATTTTCGCGGACTTCGACATAGACGTCGTGCACGGTCGCATCCGGAGCGCCTTGAAGGATGGCAACCACCTGACCACCAACCGTGACCACGCCGTCATTTCCATCATCCGACGGGCGCACCTCGCAGGTCAGATCCGCGTGTCCCTCTTCTTCGTCCAATGAGATGCGCAGGAAATCGCGTCCCGTTTCGAAATCGGTCACCTGAGCCACCGGCATTCCATCTTCACCATCGGGATACAGCCAAAAGATATCGTTGCCGTCACCGCCGGTTGCCACATCCGAGGCCCCGAAGATCAAGGTGTCGTTCCCGTCGCCTCCGTCCAACACATCAGATGCATGGTCATTGTGCCAAGCATAGTCGTGCTGCTCGGCACCGCTTTCTTCCATCGCGTGGCCGAAGTGATCAATCACGTCGTCGCCGTCATCACCGATCAGCCAATCGGCGCCAAGCCCGCCCTTCAGGACGTCATCTCCGTCACCGCCATCCAGAATGTCGTTATCCGTGGTGTCCAGATCGCCCAATAGCTCATGTTCATGACCGCCACCAAACAGCTGGTCATCCCCGGTGCCACCAGTCAGAACATCGTCGCCCGACCCGCCATCCAGATAGCTGTCGATACTGCCTGATCCGTCCAGAGTGTCGTTACCCTGCCCGCCAAAGGCTGCAAGCGCACCGCCACCCGCAATGATCGTATCGTCCCCGTCATTGCCAAACACATAGGCCGCGTCATCGCCCGCCCGGACCGTGTCATCGCCCGCACCCGCATCAACCACGTCGACCGGGCCATCGCCGGTTATGACAGGCGTGCCGCGGAAGGTTGTGATTGCGCCTGGATCGGCCCCGGCACCAGATGTGCCAAGGGTCACGTCATCGTCCCCGGCGGTCAGCATATGCTCGGTCGTTTCGGACACAAAGCTGTCCAGATTCTCGCGCCCGTAATGGGCATCAGTCTCAGAGCCAAGAAGTTGATCCAATAAGGTCTGATCTTTGTCGGGGCTGTCGCCATCCCCCAAACCGTCATTGGGTGTCAGAGCGTCGCTGGCCGCAGATGACATTGCACCCCCCACTTCGCCCACGAGGTCATCACCGCCCCCGTTTCCTTCGGGATCGTTGTTTATGTCATCGGTGAAGCTGTCCGCCAGAACTACCACCGGTAGGAGGCTGAGAAACAATAACCCAAATAGCATTCGATACGCCGCCCGTTTTTCCTTGCCCGCTTAACAATCATCACAATCATGACGATCACCGCTTGCGAATGTATGAAACACCACGCATTCTTTGGCGGGTATTTGCGGACAAGTTTATTCAAACCCAAAGTTAACAAAGTGTTAACGACTGCGCCGCTGCGCAAAACAAGGAACTAGTGATGCAAGAAAAGGACAGTGACGCGACCGACCCGCTGACCCAGCGTGAGGAACAGCTCTCGCTTGAGGTGCGCGCGCTTCGGGCCGAGGTCGAGCGCATGAACAACCACCGCTTCATTCGCCTGCATGACAGCCTGTTCAAACTGGGCATGTTTCAACTGTATCGCGGACTGGCCTTTGGCCTGGGGTCCGTGCTGGGCGCCACGATCCTTGTGTCTTGGGTGATCTATATGCTGGGCTCGATCGACTTCATCCCCGTTCTGGGCGACTGGGCTAGCCAGATCATCGAAGAAATTCAGGTCGCCCCACCCGCAGAATAAGGGTCTTGGCGATTTCCTTTGCGTTTAGGGCAGAATCCTTCTATACGCCCCCATCCGCCTGAAAATGGCGGGTATCTCCATGGGCCTTGCTGGACGACATCCCGGCCTGCGCCATCCACTCTAACCTATGAAGGAGACCCCGATGTCGATTACTGCTGAAGAAAAGAACCGCCTGATCAAGGAATTCGGCACCAAAGAAGGCGACACCGGTTCGCCCGAAGTTCAGGTTGCCATCCTGTCGTCGCGCATCGCGACCCTGACCGAGCACTTCAAAACGCACAAGAAAGACAACCACGGTCGCCGTGGTCTTCTGAAAATGGTTGCCCAGCGTCGTAAGCTGCTGGACTACACCCGTGCGAAAGACGAAGCACGCTATCAGGACCTGATCAAGCGTCTGGGTCTGCGTCGCTAAGACCGGATCCATTTGGACAGAAGCGCCCGTCTTGCAAAAGGCGGGCGTTTTCTTTTGAGGGTCCGCCCCAAACACACTTCCTGCTTTACGTGTGGTCTGGCTTGAAATGACCGGCGGTCATCGCTCACCTTATGTCAGGTGAGGAGAAAACGATGAAAGAAACCATCCGCGTCCTGATGAACATGGGAAGCTTGCAACGGCTGTTTCCGTTCTGGCTTTCGGGCCTGATTGTGCTGGGGATCTGGTTCACGCCATGGCTTCTGCTGGCCATCGCCTATGGCGTTCTGGCGCAGTTCTTTGTCGAATACGCCATGCACCGTTTTCTGCTGCATCGCGAGCCGCCCACCGATCAGGGCGTGTTCAATGAGCTTTACCGCAGCCATATCGGCCACCACGAGTTCCCGAACGATCCCGAGTTCTTCACCGGCGGCGATCACTGGTACCCCCTGCGCTTCGGCACGATCTCGTTCGTTCTGCACACGCTTGTCCTGTGGCCCGTTCTGGGGCTGGGACCGGCGGCGCTGTTTGCCTATGTGGCGCTGTTTGTCGGCTCGGTCAGCGCTTTCACCTTCTATGAATACTGTCACACGCTGGCGCATCTGAACGTGCCGAAAGGCTGGTTCGGACAACGCGTGACGCGCACCCATCTGGCGCATCACTTTCAAGATCACGAGGCCACCTTCCATGTCAGCTTTGGCATGAACTGGATCGACCGGTTGTTCGGCACCAAGCACGACGCGCAGGTCGCGCGCGAACGCTTTGACCGTGAAACCATCCTGTCGATGGGCATGGACCCCGAGGATCTGCGCCTTGTCACCGCCCGCAAGGCCTTTGGCATCACCAAGCACCCGCGCCGCCGCCACAGCTAGGGCGCAGCAGCGCTAACGGTTTTGCTTTCCAAACCCCTTGTTTTCCTGTAAGGCGCACGCATCTGAGACGTGACGCTTCGACCCCGGCGCATGAAAAAGGTAGAGGGGTCGGTGGCAATGGGGCCACCATGAAAACGGAAGACCCGGAGGGCCGGGAGTGCTTCCAACTAGGAAAACATGATGTTTGACGTAACTAAAAAATCGATGGAGTGGGGCGAAGAAACCCTCACTCTGGAAACGGGTAAGGTTGCCCGTCAGGCCGACGGTTCGGTCATCGCCACTCTGGGCGAGACTTCCGTTATGGCCAACGTGACCTTCGCGCGCCAGCAGAAGCCCGGTCAGGACTTCTTCCCGCTGACGGTTCACTACAACGAAAAATACTATGCTGCTGGTAAAATCCCCGGTGGTTTCTTCAAGCGTGAAGCCCGTCCGACCGAAAAAGAGACGCTGACCTCGCGCCTGATCGACCGTCCGATCCGCCCGCTGTTCGTTCCCGGCTTCAAAAACGAAGTTCTGGTGATCTGCACCGTGCTGTCGCACGACCTGGTTAACGACCCCGACATGGTTGCGATGATCGCTGCCTCGGCTGCTCTGACCATTTCGGGCGCTCCGTTCATGGGCCCGATCGGCGCTTGCCGCGTTGGTTTCGAAGATGGCGAATACATCCTGAACCCGACCTGCGACGACATGCACGATCTGCGCAACAACCCGGACCAGCGTCTGGACCTTGTTGTCGCCGGCACCAAAGACGCCGTGATGATGGTGGAATCGGAAGCCTACGAACTGTCGGAAGCCGAAATGCTGGGCGCCGTGAAGTTCGCCCACGAGCAGATCCAGCCGGTGATCGACCTGATCATCGAACTGGCCGAAGAAGCCGCGAACGAACCGTTCGACTTCCAGCCTGCTGACTACTCGGAGCTGTACGAGGCTGTCAAAGCCGCTGGCGAAGACAAGATCCGCGCTGCATATGGCAACACCGACAAGCAGGAACGCGTTGCTGCTGTTGCTGCCGCCAAGGAAGAAATCATCGCATCGCTGACCGAAGAGCAGCAAGAGGACGCAAACCTCGGCACCGCTCTGAAGAAGCTGGAATCGGCTGTTGTGCGTGGCGACGTTGTGAAAACCGGCAAGCGTATCGACGGTCGCGCACTGGACACTGTCCGCGCCATCGACAGCTCGGTTGGCATCCTACCGCGTACGCACGGTTCGGCCCTGTTCACCCGCGGCGAGACCCAAGGTCTGGTTGTGACCACTCTGGGCACCGGCGACGACGAACAGATGATCGACGCGCTGACCGGCACCTACAAGTCGAACTTCCTGCTGCACTACAACTTCCCTCCGTATTCGGTTGGTGAAGTTGGCCGCTTTGGCCCTCCGGGCCGTCGTGAAATCGGTCACGGCAAGCTGGCATGGCGTGCGCTGCAGGCTGTTCTGCCGTCGGCAACCGACTTCCCCTACACCATCCGTCTGGTGTCAGAGATCACTGAATCGAACGGCTCGTCCTCGATGGCGTCGGTTTGTGGTGGCTCGCTGTCCATGATGGACGCCGCTGTTCCGCTGAAAGCGCCGGTTGCAGGTGTGGCCATGGGTCTGATCCTGGAAGATGACGGTTCGTATGCTGTTCTGACCGACATTCTGGGTGACGAAGATCACCTGGGTGACATGGACTTCAAAGTGGCTGGTACCGAAAACGGCATCACCTCGCTGCAGATGGACATCAAGGTCGCAGGCATCACGCCCGAGATCATGGAGAAAGCCCTGGCACAAGCCAAGGATGGCCGTATGCACATCCTAAACGAGATGGGCAAAGCCCTGACCGAAGGCCGTCAGGAATTCTCGGCTCACGCTCCGCGCATCGAGACCATGAACATCCCGACCGACAAGATCCGTGAAGTGATCGGCTCGGGCGGTAAGGTCATCCGCGAGATCGTTGAAGTGTCGGGCGCCAAGGTCGACATCAACGACGACGGCGTGATCAAGATCGCATCGCCGAACGGCGACGCCATCGCCAAGGCGTACGAGATGATCCACGCGATCGTCGCCGAGCCGGAAGAAGGCGCGATCTACACCGGTAAAGTTGTGAAGATCGTCGACTTCGGCGCCTTCGTGAACTTCTTCGGTAAGCGCGACGGCCTGGTGCACGTCAGCCAGATCGAAAACCGCCGCCTGAACCATCCGTCGGACGTTCTGAAGGAAGGCCAGGAAGTCAAAGTCAAACTGCTTGGCTTCGATGACCGCGGCAAAGTTCGCCTGTCGATGAAAGTTGTCGATCAGGAAACCGGCGAAGAGGTTGCTCCTGAGCCGAAAAAGAAAAAAGACGAAGAGTAAATTTTCGTCTTTCGACACAGAAAGCCCCGGTGTAAACACCGGGGCTTTTTTGTGAGTCATTTTTCCCGCTTAGTGACGAACAAACTTATTTGAACATCGTTTGTGCGCGACAACACATCTTGCCGATCACAGAGTGCGAATATTGATTGACTAAGCCAATTTCGCCTCATACGTTTACATCAAAGCAGATTGAGCGTCATGGAATTTAGAAAATGATCGACAAAGCCGCAATCGAACTAAGCGACGCAGTCGAATACCACTATGATCAGTTCCCCCCTCAGGACTTAGATCTGCAGAAGCTTCTTCAACCACTCACCGAAGCCACAGCATCCCTCGCCAGATACGATCAAATGTTGGCCGGAATGCTGAATTCAGAAATCCTCCTCGCACCATTGCGTACCAGAGATGCTGTTGTTTCGTCACGCATGGAAGGAACTATCTCGACCATTGACGAGGTGATGCAGCTTGAAGCGGACGCCCAATCAGGAGAGGCCGATGCCCATAGGCTGGCACGCAGTGAGACCATTGAAGTCTCTCTATACGCGCGTGCGCTCAGGCAATCGCAGCAAGCGCTTAGCGAAGGCAGGCCCATCTCTGAACACCTGCTTCGGACGGCGCATCAAACTTTGCTTGCGTTCGGGCGTGGGGCCTCAAAGCATCCCGGATCCTACAAAACCGAACAAAACTATATCGGGGACCGAGGCACGCGGAGGATTCAATTCATCCCGATCAGTCCGCAAAGCCTTCCCGGCGGGATGGAAGCACTTATCTCGTTCATTGCCTCCGACAAACAGATCCCACTTCTGCGCACTGCACTTGCACATGTCGAGTTCGAAGCCCTGCACCCGTTCGAGGATGGGAATGGCCGTGTCGGAAGAATGCTCATCACCCTGATGCTCTGGAAGCTCGGCCTGATCAGCCAACCCCATTTCTATGTCAGTGGCTACTTCGAACAAAACAAGGATGAGTACATAGAACGCATGCGCGCCGTTTCCGCTGATGGAGATTGGACCGAATGGGCGGTGTTCTTCCTGAAAGCACTGAACGCGCAGGCGCTTGAGAACTTGGAAACGGCTGAAGCAATTCAGGCGCTGTACGAGAAAATGCGGGAAGAATTCCGAGAAGTTCTGAAATCCCAATGGTCCAACCATGCGTTGGATTTCGCCTTCGCAAACCCGTATTTCCGCAACAACGTCTTCACCAGCACCAGCGGTATTCCCGCGCCGACTGCAAACCGTTTCACGCGCAGTTTGGTAGAGCACGGATTGCTTAGAACGATTGTCCCATCTGCGGGGCGGCGACCCGCAATGTATGCGTTTGAGCCCCTGTTAGAACTGGTCAGAAATTCCACCTAAAACCGGAACAAGGGCGCCTCGCGCACGGCCTTGTCCCGCCCCTCACCCGTCAACACCCACGCATCCCGCCCCTCGATCACCACGGCCGAGATGGCTTTGCCGTGTCCGGCGCCGGTGTCGATGTTCAGGCGGTTGCCGTAATGCGTGACCGCGTCCACTGGCGTGTGGCCATGCACGATGAGTGGGCCGTGGTCGGCGGTGGACTGATGGAACTCCTTGCGAATCCAGCACAGGTCGTCCTCGGTCTGTTGATCCAAGGGCACGCCCGGACGGATGCCTGCATGGGCAAAATACAGGTCGCCCAGACGGTAGTGTGACGGTAGGTTCGCCAAATAGTTCCGATGGCTTTCCGGCACAGCTACGCGTGCCTTGGGGTGCAGTTGATAGGTGCGGATGCCATCTGGCACCTCGACCCCATAGCTGGCGAGCGTCTCGATCCCGCCGATCCGCGCGTGTAGCCAGTTGTAGTCATACAAAAGCTGGGTATCGACCATGGGCTGTTCGCGCAGGAACATCTCCATCATGCGGTCGTGATTGCCCTTCAGCACCACCCAGTTTTCCCCACGCGCCCGTCCGTCGATCAGGAACTGGATCACGCCGGGGCTGTTGGGGCCACGGTCGACGAGGTCTCCGATATGCACAACGGGCGCATCCGTATCGCCACAGCGCGCGCGGTCTTCGGCGATCAGCGCGTGGGCGGCTCCCAGTTTGTCCAGATGGCCGTGAATGTCTCCGATCGCATAGGCGCGCATGGCGGGTGCTCCTTCTTCTGCGGCCACCCTAGGCATATGGCCCAAAAAGAAAAGCCCCGGCGAAGGACCGGGGCTTTCCGTTGTCTGATTGACGCTTAAACGTCGAACTCAAGCGGGCTGACCGAGTTGAACAGGCCAGTATCACGCAGCGTGTTCAGCACGTCGTCCGAGATGCGGTGATCCACGTACAGAAGCGCAATGGCGTCACCACCGGTTTCCTTACGGCCCAGGGTAAAGTTCGCGATGTTCACGCCGTTTTCGCCCATGGTTTTACCCAGTGTACCAATGATGCCCGGCACGTCTTCGTTGGTGGTATAGAGCATGTGGCTGCCGATCTCGGCGTCGATGTTGATGCCTTTGATCTGGATGAAGCGCGGCTTGCCGTCCGAGAAGACCGTACCAGCGATCGAACGCTCGCGGTTTTCGGTCACAACGGTCACCTTGATGTAACCGTCAAACGCACCACCCTTGGCTTGCGTGGTGGTCGAGGTCTTGATGCCGCGATCTGCCGCAACAACAGGTGCCGACACCATGTTCACGTCCGGGGTCTGCGGCTTCATCAGGCCAGCAATGACGGCACAGTCCAGCGCCTTCAGGTTCATTTCCGACGCAACACCATCATAAAGGATGTTCACGGCCTTGATCGGCTCGTCAGTCATCTGACCCACGAACGCACCCAGATGCTCGGCCAGTTTGATCCACGGGCCCATAACTTTGGCTTCTTCAGCGGTGACGGACGGCATGTTCAGGGCGTTCTGAACGGCACCGGTCAGCAGGTAATCCGACATCTGTTCCGCCACCTGCAGCGCCACGTTTTCCTGTGCTTCGGTCGTTGCCGCGCCAAGGTGCGGGGTGCAGACGACGTTGGGCAAGTTGAAGAGCGGGTTCTCAGTTGCGGGCTCTTCGGCGAACACGTCGAAGGCAGCCCCGGCCACGTGACCCGATTTCAGCAGGTCGGCCAGAGCCTCTTCATCCACCAGACCACCGCGGGCACAGTTGATAATGCGCACGCCAGCTTTGGTTTTCAGCAGGTTCTCGCGGCTCAGAATGTTGCGGGTCGCGTCGATCAGCGGCACGTGCAGGGTGATGAAATCAGCGCGGGCCAGAAGCTCGTCCAGCTCGACCTTTTCAACGCCCATGCTGGCGGCTTTCTCTTCCGACAGGAAGGGGTCATAGGCGACCACTTTCATCTTCAGACCCAGCGCACGGTCGCAGACGATGCCACCGATGTTGCCTGCGCCAATGACGCCCAGCGTCTTGTTGGTCAGTTCAACACCCATGAATTTCGACTTTTCCCACTTACCCGCGTGGGTCGAGGCCGATGCTTCGGGGATCTGGCGCGCCACAGCGAACATCATCGCGATGGCGTGCTCGGCGGTGGTGATCATGTTGCCAAACGGCGTGTTCATCACGATCACACCGGCTTTCGAGGCAGCAACTTTGTCGACGTTGTCGGTACCGATGCCGGCGCGCGCAACAACCTTCAGGTTGGTCGCAGCTTCAAGGATTTTCTCGGTCACTTTGGTGGCCGAGCGGATTGCCAGACCGTCATAGTCGCCGATCTTGGCAGCCAGAGCGTCCTTGTCTTTACCAAGGTTGGGCTCAAAATCGACTTCGATGCCACGGTCGCGGAAGATCTGAACGGCGGTTTCCGAAAGCTTGTCGGATACGAGTACTTTGGGGGCCATGTGTTTGGTCCTTTATGTCGGGGGCCACGAGGGGCCGAAGATTGGATAGGGCTGCGCCTGACCCTGGGTGGGTGCGAAGCGCCCTCCCGTGGGGAGGGTCGGGCGCTGCCCGGCGTGTCCGCCGGGCGATACAGTCTCTTAGGCTTGAGCTTCGATTTCGGAGTTGAACGCCCAATCCAGCCACGGCATCAGGGCCTCGACGTCCGACGTCTCGACCGTGCCGCCACACCAGATGCGCAGACCGGCAGGGGCGTCACGATAGGCGCCAACATCCAGTGCCACGCCTTCGGCTTCCAGACGCTTGGCCACGGCCTTGGCGAAACTTGCGCCATCTTTGATGCGGTCGTCGGTGAACTTCAGGCAGACCGAGGTGTTCGACAGCGTGGTCGCGTCCTCGGCAAGGAAGTCGACCCAGTCACGCATCTCGACGAAATCAGCGACGGCCTTGGTGTTGGCGTCTGCACGGTGGATCAGACCTTCCAGCCCGCCAACCGAACGCGCCCAATCGAGGGCGAACAGATAGTCCTCAACCGCCAGCATCGACGGCGTGTTGATCGTCGCGCCGGTGAAGATGCCCTCGATCAGCTTGCCGCCTTTGGTCAGGCGGAAGATCTTCGGCAGCGGCCATGTGGGGGTGTAGCTTTCCAGACGCTCAACGGCACGCGGGCTCAGGATCAGAATGCCGTGCGCGGCTTCACCGCCCAGAACTTTCTGCCAAGAGAAGGTGGTCACATCCAGCTTGTCCCACGGCAGGTCCATCGCAAACGCGGCCGAAGTCGCATCACAGATGGTCAAACCTTCACGGTCATCGGCAATCCAGTCACCGTTCGGAACGCGCACGCCCGAGGTGGTGCCGTTCCAGGTAAAGACAACGTCATTGGTGAAATCGACGGATGCCAGATCAGGCAGTTGGCCGTAATCAGCGGTCTTGGCGACGGCGTCCAGCTTCAGCTGTTTCACAACATCGGTGACCCAGCCAGATCCAAAGGATTCCCAAGCCAGCATCTCGACCCCGCGGGCGCCCAGAAGCGACCACAGTGCCATTTCAACCGCGCCAGTGTCCGACGCGGGAACGATGCCGATCTTGTAGTCAGCGGGGATGCCCAGCACTTCGCGCGTGCCTTCAATGGCCGCTTTCAGCTTGTCCTTGCCGATGGCGGCACGGTGCGAGCGACCCAAGGCGGCGTCGGCCAGGGCATCAAGGTTCCATGTGGGGGGTTTGGCGCAGGGGCCAGAGGAAAAACGCGGGTTAGCCGGCCGCGTTGCCGGTTTCGAAATAGCCATCGATGCTACCCTTCCAGATAAATCGCCCCTCGTTGGGGAGGGGTGTCCCACTGACCGAAGTAAGGCGCGTTTTGATGCTGCACAAGCAAAAAAGCGTCGGAATTGACATTCGATGGGTCGAAAACGGGCGCAAAATGACCACTATCGGAAACTTGCGTCGCGTCCGGAGACTGGGAATTCGCGCCATCAGATCGCCAATTTTATGGATTCGGCCTTGTGAAACAGGCGCGATCTGCCGCATGAAACGGACAGCTTCAATTTGCCCAACAAAGGCCCGCCCATGTACATCGCCACGCTGATCGCATCGCCCTCTGCCCGCAACCTCGAGCCCGCTTTGGTCGAAAACCTGCGCAACGCGTGGGGTGGTGGGGACGCCGAGTGGCTGGCCCCGGACGAAGCGGCCGAATTTTCGCTGGACGCGCTGCCCGACAATCAGTGGGACGTGTGGGATGATCTGCAGAAAATGGGCGTCGACCTGATCGTGCTGCCTGCCGAAGGGCGCAAAAAGAAGATGCTGCTGGCGGATATGGACTCGACCATGATCCAGCAGGAATGCATCGACGAACTGGCAGACGAAGCAGGCGTCGGCGAGCGCGTGAAAGACATCACCGCCCGCGCCATGAATGGCGAGCTGGACTTCGAAGGTGCCCTGACCGAACGCGTCGGCCTTCTGAAAGGTCTGCCGGAAAGCGTCATCGGCGACGTGCTGGCCAATCGCATCACCTTGATGCCCGGTGGTAAGGCGTTGCTGGCGACGATGAAAGCAAATGGCGCCTATGCGGCGTTGGTGTCCGGCGGCTTCACTGCCTTCACCGCCCATGTCGCCGCCACGCTGGGCTTTGACGAAAACCGCGCCAACACGCTGAACGTCGAGGGTGGCGCACTGACCGGCACCGTAGGCATGCCCATTCTGGGTCGCGAAGCCAAAGTGCAGGCGTTGAAAGAGATCACCGCCCGCCTTGGCCTGTCCCATGACGACGTGATGGCCGTGGGTGACGGCGCCAATGACCTCGGCATGCTGGGTCTGGCGGGCGCGGGCGTGGCGCTGCACGCCAAACCGTCAGTCGCGGCAGAATGCGATATTCGCATCAACCACGGCGACCTGACCGCGCTTCTGTATATCCAAGGATACGCGCAGTCAGACTTCGTAGATGGCTGAGTTTTCAACGGAAATCTTGCTCTTCCTTCTGGCCGCTGGATTCGTGGCCGGGTTCATAGACAGCATCGCAGGCGGAGGCGGCCTGATCACCCTCCCTGCCCTTTTGATCGCTGGCGTACCGCCTGTGACGGCGCTGGCCACCAACAAAGTGCAGGGGCTGTTCGGCGCGGGCATGGCAGCGGTGACCTATGCCCGCAAAGGCCATGTGAACCTGCGCAGGCAGGCGAAATCCGCCCTCATTGCCTTTGTCGCCGCCCTTCTGGGCGCACTGTCCGTCAACGCCCTGCCGACCGAGCTGATCCGCATGGTACTGCCCGTTTTGCTGGTGGCAATCGCACTCTTCTTCGCGCTAAAGCCCGGCTTGGACGACGTGGATCGTCACCAAAGGCTGACACCAGCTCTGTTCGCGCTGACTTTCGTTCCGCTTGTCGCCTTTTATGACGGCCTGCTGGGACCGGGCGCAGGTGCCTTCTACATGCTGGCCTTTGTGGCCATGGCGGGCCACGGGATCCTGAAAGCGACGGCGCATACGAAACTGCTTAACTTCGCCTCGAACGTGGGCGGGCTGGCCGGGTTCCTGCTGGTGCTGTCACCGCTTTGGATGATCGGATTAGCCATGGGCGCGGCACAGATGGCAGGCGCTTACGTAGGCTCCTCCCTGGCGTCCCGCATCGGCGCGCGCCTGATCAAGCCGCTTCTGGTGATCGCCTCATCCGCCATGGCGTTGAAGCTGATCACCGACCTTCTCTAGCTTTTTCTTGTCCCAAATATCCTGGGGGAGCGTGAAGCCCGCACGGGCTTCACGCGGGGGCAAAGCCCCTTACACAGCCAAGACAGCCGCACTCGGCCGGATGAAGCCCGTGTTCAATCCTGCGAAGTTCAGCACATCCGGGTTCAGACGCTTCTTCACATCCGGATGCGCCGGATCGAGCACGCCCAGTTTCACCAAGATCGCCGCAATCGCGCATTCGGACGCACGGGTCGAGCCGTCCTCGATCTTCAACGCAACGCCCATCTCAAGCTCGGGGATGATTGCGACAAAGAACGCCTCGGCCCCGGTTTTCAGGGCCACCTTGCCGGGGGCAGAACGCATCAGCTCGGTACAGGCGCGGGTTTCGCCAGCCACAAGCTCGGGATGCAACATCATCGCCTCGCGCAGACGGACCGAGGCCTTCTGACGCGCGTCGCCACCCTCGGTCGCGCTCGCAAATCCCGCCATCGCACGACCCATCCCCAGAAGGGTGCTGGCGTGGTTCGGCGCGGAACAGCCGTCGATGCCATAGCCCGGGCTGACCTCACCCGTGACCTCTTCAAAGGCCTGCTTGATCGCCACCTGAATGGGGTGGTCGACCTCGACATATTCAGGATCGCTTACACCCATGTGGCGGCTCAGCGTCAAGAACCCCGCGTGCTTGCCCGAGCAGTTGTTGTGAATGCGGCAGGGGCTGTCATCGGTCTTGATCAACCCCACCTTGGCAGGTTTGTCGGCAGGCCATTGCGGGCCGCAGCGCAGGTCGTCATTGCCCAGCCCCATATCCGCCAACCAGCGCGATACGCGGACGGTGTGAATAGCGGCACCTTGGTGGCTGGCGCAAGACAGGGCCAACTGTTCGGTCGTCAGCCCAGCCGCGTCCGCCGCCCCACTTTCCACCAGCGGCAGCGCCTGCAACATCTTGGCAGACGAGCGCGGCAAAATCACCTGATCAGGATCGCCCCACGCATGCACAATCGCGCCGGTTTTATCGACCACAACCGCATGTCCCCGGTGCTGGCTTTCCAGAATGTCGCCGCGCCAGACCTCGACCAGACGTTCTGCGTTGCTCATATCGTTCTCCTTCACCCGGGAAACACGCGGAAATCCGCCACCGGGGCTTTCATTACCCTGTCCTTTGGCGCTAGACTGCGCGTGCAGACATGGAAACGACCTGAGCGGTTTGGTCAAGAGCCACTTAAGATGGCCGGGACAGCGCAACGGTCCGAGGCAGAGGCAGCGGAGGCTGTATTAGACATGAACCGTTTGATCTTGGGTGCAATTGGTGCCATTGGCCTGTCGATGGCAGCGACAGGTGTCATGGCACAAGAAAGCTCGAACCGGGTGTCGGCAAACACCGATTGGAGCGTTTTCGTCGAAAATAACCCGACCGAGTGCTGGAGCGTCTCCAGCCCGAAGGAAACCGTGAACACCAAGAACGGCCGTGCCGTTGCGGTGAAACGCAGCGATATCCTGTTGTTCGTCAGCTATCGCCCCGGCAGCAACGTGAAGGGCGAAGTGTCGTTCACCGGCGGCTACCCGTTCGCGCCCGGCTCGACCGTGGATATGACCATCGGCAGCAACAGCTATCAGCTGTTCACTGACGGCGAATGGGCGTGGGCCGCCAGCCCCGCCGATGACGCGAAGATCATCAAGTCGATGAAGGGTGGCGCGAAGGCTGTTCTGTCGGCGCAATCCTCGCGCGGGACCAAAACCGAAGACACGTTCAGCCTGCTGGGCTTCACCGCCGCTGTGGATGAAGCGGGCAAGCGCTGCGCCAACTAATCGCGACCGATTAAAGCGATCTGTCACGCGGGGGTGAAAACCTTCGCGTGACAAGCTATATATGTTGCCCTATAGACTGCCGCCCTGCACGGTAAGGAACGCGACATGGACCCCAAGGCCCCGATCACTCAGGATGTAATGACCATCCCCCGCAAGACCAACGAAGGTGGCAAGCGCAACCTCGTGGGGCTGACGCGCGACCAGATGCGCGACGCGCTGATCGATATGGGAACGCCCGAAAAGCAAGCCAAGATGCGCACCGGCCAAATCTGGCAGTGGATCTATCAGTGGGGCAAACGCGACTTCGCGGATATGACCAACCTGGCCAAGGCCTATCGCGCCCAACTGGCCGAGCATTTCGTCATTGAAATCCCCGAGGTCGTGACGCGTCAGGTCTCTGAGGACGGCACCCGCAAATACCTCTGCCGCATCGCTGGTGGGCATGAGGTCGAGGTCGTCTATATCCCCGAAGAGGGCCGTGGCACGCTGTGCATTTCCAGCCAAGTTGGCTGCACCCTGACCTGTTCCTTCTGCCACACCGGCACGCAGAAACTGGTGCGCAACCTGACCGCAGGTGAAATCATCGGGCAGGTCATGATGGCCCGCGACGATCTCGACGAATGGCCCGTTCCCGGCGCGCCGAAAGACGAAACGCGCCTGCTGTCCAACATCGTTCTGATGGGCATGGGCGAGCCGCTGTATAACTTCGACAACGTGCGCGACGCGATGAAGATCGCGATGGACGCCGAGGGCATCCAGCTGTCACGCCGCCGGATCACTCTGTCCACGTCTGGCGTTGTCCCTGAAATCGCCCGCACGGCGCAGGAAATCGGCTGCTTGCTGGCGATCAGCTTCCACGCCACCACAGACGAAACCCGCGACGTGCTGGTCCCGATCAACAAGCGCTGGAATATCGAAGAGTTGTTGGGCGCACTGGCCGCATATCCGAAAGCCTCGAACAGCGAACGGATCACCTTTGAGTACGTGATGCTGGATGGCGTGAACGACAGTGACGAAGACGCGCATCGCTTGATCGAGCACATCAAGCGCCACAACATCCCGGCCAAGATCAACCTGATCCCGTTCAACGAATGGCCCGGCGCGCCGTATAAGCGCTCGTCGAACAACCGCATCCGCGCCTTCGCGAACATCATCTATCAGGCCGGTTACGCCAGCCCGATCCGCAAGACGCGAGGCGAGGACATCATGGCCGCCTGTGGTCAGCTGAAATCAGCCACGGAACGCGCCCGAAAATCACGCAAGCAGATCGAGGCCGAGGCCGGTCTGAGAGGGTAACTCCCCTCTCAAGGTTGTTTGCAGAATTTTTACACAGCCTGCAGTTGACTTGCCGCGACTTGGGATATTTAACGGTCTCAAGTATCGGGCGCGCATGCGCCTGAGAAACGCGAACACATAAACTGACACCACCTGCATGCCCGTCGCGACGCCCCTTGGCGTCCGACCCCATATGCCTGCACCAATCCCATGGAAAATCTGATGAAAACCTCTGTTTTTTGCAGCCTGATCCTTCTGACCGCCAGCCACGCCTTTGCCGCGGGCCGCAAGTTCGAATGCACCTCGGTTGAAGATGGCAGCGTGATCAAGCTGTGGCAGGACGAAGAAGGACGCCACGGCCATCTGGACACCCCCGTCCTATCCAAGGACGCACAGGTGCTGCACGGGTTGCACGACAAGAACGACGATCTTGCCGCCGAGACCTTTCTGGTGATCGACGATGACACAGTGCTGACCTTCACGATCGACTTCGGGAAACTGACCTATGAAATGTTTGTCAAAGGGCTGGTAAACGACACCGACCACGGATCCTGTATCGAGCTGGCCGGCTGACAGGACCGATAATCAAGCATCATAGGCACATGGCAGAGCGCGGGCAGGTCCTGCGCTTTGTGCGTTTCGGGCGTGCGTTATGTACGCAGTCGCGCCCAACAGAACGCACCCAAAACCAATCTCGTTTCGCGAGTTCCCTACGCACATTAGCTTATTTTTAAGGGAAATTTGACAGACTCAAATCCAATTGGCTAAATATAACGACTTTCTGAGTGCTGGGGAGAGGTGGGCTCAATCCCAGAGAGAGTGTGTGTGTGCGGGGTATAAACATGGCGTTATTAACGCTTACGTTTCCGCCGGGGACTGTTGCATATGTTTCTAAGTCAACCGGTGATTGGTATGTAGATTCTGTCAACACCACCGAGGTGGTCATTACCGTCGATGATTTGGACGGTGACGGATTTATTTCGAATGACGAATGGGATGCAGCCGTATCTGGGGACGGCAATGATATCGGCGATACCACCTACTTGTATCAAGATGGGGGAACGTCAGGCGTCCTTTACTCCACGGATGGAACGACGACATTCACCGTTGGTCAGAACGTCACAGACATTCGCGCGGGCATGTCGAACCATTTCGAAGGGGATGTGTCGGCGGTTGTGTGCTTTGCGAATGGAACATTGATAGCAACACCCAATGGCCAACAACCGATTGAGACCCTCAACGAAGGGGATCAGGTTCTGACGGACAAGGGCGAAAGCCGTACGATCCGTTGGATTGGGCGCCGTCAGGTGTCTCAGTTTGAACTGCTCCTTGCGCCTAAGCTTTGCCCGGTTCGCATTCGCGCTGGCGCCTTGGGCCACCAGCTGCCGGAACGCGACCTGTTGGTCAGCCGTCAGCACCGGATCCTGATCCGATCCAAGGTCGCCGAGCGCATGTTTGGCACGAAAGAGGTGCTGATCCCCGCCATCAAACTTGTCGGCTGCACGGGCATCGAGGTTGAAGAGCAGCCCCGCGCGCTGGAGTATTTCCACATTCTTCTGGATGAGCACGAGATCCTGCTGGCAAATGGCGCCCCTGCCGAAAGCCTATTTACCGGGCCGGAGGCGCTGAAATCCCTGTCACCCGAGGCGGTCGAGGAAATCGAGACCCTATTCCCCGAGGTGCTGGAACGGATCGCTCAACAAGGCCCAGCGGCCTTGGTGCCGTCCAACACAAAGATCAAGCGCATGATCGAACGGCATATCAAGAACGCGAAAGAGCTGATCAGCGGTTAACGGTCCACACGGTCAGTCCCGCGATGGCTTACCGCCTTCTAAACTCACTCACATACGTCGCCTTGCCCACATGCGCGCTGCGGGTTTCGGTTGTCGTATCAACTAGTTCCAGCCCGCAAGCGACAAATGCCTCAACGTGATCGGGGGTCAGCACCCACGGCGGGCCTTTCGCAAAATCACGCGGCGCGTCGCTGACTTCGGCGACCACAAGCAGCGTACCACCGGGTGCGACGAAATCCGAGATGCTTTTGATCAGCTGCGCTTCGTATTTCGGTGGCAACGCCTGCACCGTGAAAATCTCGAGCACGAAATCAAAAGCACCTCGCCAATCGGGCTGATCTTCCAGCAGGTCCGCCTGCAAGAAGTTCACATTCGACTCAGGAAATCGCGTCTTGCAGTACTCAATCGCGGTGGCCGAGACATCAAACGCCGTGACCGCAAAGCCAAGATCCTCAAGCGTGATGGCATCGTCGCCCATACCGCAGCCAACCACCAGCGCAGTCCGACCACCCCCAGAAACTGATTGCCCCTTCAGCCAGCGCGCAAAGGATGGATGGGTCGCCATGTTGGCCCAAGGCACACCGTTACCCTGCTGGTCGGCGTTGGAATAAAGGGGCTCGAACCAATCCGAGGGGCGCTCCTCATCAATGTTAAATGGGGGATGTGCTTTCTGGTCTTCATTCGACATCGGAACTGAGCCTCTGGTATTTGCTGGAAAGACGACTGCGCGCTGCTAATGAGGTGCCTATTGCTGCACTACAGATTTCAAGCCAAGAAGAATAGCCGCCAAAACCATGAAGCCGCCGCCAATCCGGTCGATCCACAGTTTTGCCGACCCTTTGAAACGCGACGCGATCCAGCTTGCACCCAGCCCATAGGCGGACAGGAACATCCCGTCCATGATGATATAGGTCGCCGACAGAATCAGGAATTGCGGCCAAAAGGCTCCGTCTACCGAAATGAACTGCGGAAACAGCGCCGCAAAGAACACAACGGCTTTCGGATTTGCGGCCGATGTCAGGAACCCTTGCATCCAAAGCGCATAGAGCGACACGGAACTATGCGTGTCCTGCATCCCCGCCCCGCCCGGTTTCGCCCGCAGGATCATGCGCATGCCGAGCCATATAAGATAAGCCACACCGGCCCATTTTATGACGGTCAGCGCAGTGGCGGACGCCGCGATCAGGACCGCCAGTCCAAGCCCCGCCGCCAGCATTTGCAGCGCATTGGCAAAGAGGTCCCCGGACGCGGTAGACAAGGCGCGCCGAAAGCCATGCGCGCCGCTGTTTGACATCATCAACAGCTGACTAGGACCCGGCGTGATCATCAGTGCCAACACCGTTCCGATATAGAGGGTCCAGCTATCGAACGTCATGTGTCATCTCGTGCTTGCACTTACCGACCCGGCAGCTCCTCGCGCGCGTCGCGGCTTGGCCAGTTGTCGATCGCGTCCACGGCTTCCTGCGCTGTTTCGACGAATTTGAACAGGTCCAAATCCTCAGCGCTGATGGTGCCGGCGTCGGACAGGGCCTCCCAATTGACGATCTTGGTCCAAAACTCGCGACCAAACAGAAGGATCGGGACTTTCTTCATGCGCCCGGTCTGGATCAGGGTCAGGCTTTCGAACAGCTCGTCCAGCGTGCCGAAGCCACCGGGGAAGATGGCAATCGCCTCGGCGCGCATCAGGAAATGCATCTTGCGGATGGCGAAATAGTGGAAGTTGAAGCACAGATCGGGCGTCACGTATTCGTTCGGTGCCTGTTCATGCGGCAGCACGATGTTCAGACCGATGGACACACCGCCCGCGTCTTCTGCGCCGCGGTTGCCGGCCTCCATCACGCCGGGGCCGCCGCCGGTGACAACGACATTCTCGCGGTGATTATTCACCTTCGAGCGCAGAGTCAGCAGACGCGCAAACTCGCGCGCTTCGTCATAGAACTTGGACAGGTCGGCCAGTGTTTTGGTCCGGGCATCGTCCTTCTTCGCAGGCTCGGGAATGCGCGCGCCACCGAACAGCACCACGGTGCTTTCCACGCCATATTCCTGCATCATCAGCTCGGGCTTCAGAAGCTCCAGCTGAAGGCGCACCGGGCGCAGTTCGTCCCGGCACATGAAATCCAGATCGTCATAGGCCAGCTTATAGGCAGGCGCGCGGGTCTGCGGCGTATCCGGCGTATGGCTGGCGGCTTCGCGGTCCTGATGACTGTCACGAAGCGGGTGGTTGCGGTCGTCTTTCATGGCACTGGTCCTGTCACAGTTTGCGTCTCTACCCCAAGGCGTAGCGGCTTTACGCCGCAAGGACCAGTGCCGGATGGTCACCTTCGCGCGATGAAAACGTCGCTTGGGGGGCGCTTGTCGCCGCAGATGAGCGCACCCGGCCCAATCATCGTTGCGAAAAAGGGTCGTGGGCCTTATAGGCCATGTGGAACATTTACGCGCCTACGGAGATACCGACATGTCGAACGCCCAATTGGAAGCCGCCATCGAAGCCGCCTGGGAGGCACGCGATACCATCACCCCGTCCACCGGCGGTGAAACTCGTGAAGCCATCGAAGCAACGCTGAACGCTTTGGACAGCGGCAAACTGCGCGTTGCTGAGAAGCAGGACAGCGGTGACTGGCACGTGAACCAGTGGGCGAAGAAAGCCGTGCTGCTTGGCTTCCGCCTGAAAGACATGGAACAGCAGGATGGCGGCCCGCAGGGTGGTCACTGGTGGGACAAGGTCGACAGCAAGTTCAAAGGCTGGGGTGACGCTGAATGGACCGAGGCAGGCTTCCGCGCCGTGCCCAACTGTATCGTCCGTAAGTCGGCCTATATCGCCCCCGGCGCGGTTCTGATGCCGTCCTTCGTAAACCTTGGCGCCTATGTTGACGAAGGCACCATGGTCGACACCTGGGCCACCGTTGGTTCGTGTGCTCAGATCGGTAAAAACGTGCACCTGTCGGGTGGCGTTGGCATCGGTGGCGTGCTGGAGCCCATGCAGGCCGGCCCGACCATCATCGAAGACAACTGCTTTATCGGCGCGCGTTCGGAAGTCGTTGAAGGCTGCATCGTGCGCGAAGGCTCGGTTCTGGGCATGGGCGTGTTCATCGGCCAGTCGACCAAGATCGTCGACCGCGAGACCGGCGAAGTGATGTATGGCGAAGTACCTGCTGGTTCGGTTGTGGTTGCGGGCTCGATGCCCTCGAAGAACGGCATCAACCTCTACTGCGCCGTGATCGTCAAGCGCGTGGATGCCAAGACCCGCTCGAAGACCTCGATCAACGACCTGCTGCGCGATTGATCTGACACATAATCCGGCCCGCACCTTGCTGGGCCGGACAGCTTCATTCGGCGGTCATGCGATGATTATCGCGGGCCGCCGAACCACTTTACGGACAGATCCGAATAGACGCCGGTTTCGATCAGGCGCAGCAGCGCGACGTTGATGTCTTCGCGCAACGGGCTGCCTGTGGGCAGGGCAATGCCATAGCTTTCCGGACGGAACACGCTGTCCAGCACCTCGCCATAACGGGCGCCTTCATTCTGGGCGTAGTGGGCCAGAATGGGACCGTCGAAGATGACGGCGTCCAGCTCGCCCTGTTCAAAGTCGCCCAGCAGCGTGTCCAGCGAGTCATAGCCCGAATAGACCATGCCGCGATCCTCAAGGAAGATCGACGCGGTAGAGCCATCGGTCGTGCCCACGCGCTTACCGTCCAGATCCGTCACCGAATGGATCGACCCCGAAATCGCGCTGACCGTGATCGACGCGGTGATATGTGCCACAAAGACCGACACGACGAACAGGCTTGAGATCACAAGGAACGTGCCAAAGAGCCGCCCAAAGATGGACCGCGGCATACGCTCTTCAAAGCCGCCATTCACCACCAGATTCAGCGCCCACCAGAACGCAGGAAACATGGCCTGTTTGGCGTTGCCTTCAAAATAGGGTTGCTTATCGCGTTCAAAGAACCACATCAGCATCCCGCCACCCAGAAGCAGCGCAAAAGCGGCCAGAATGGCCAGCGCCAGATCAAGACTGATCAGGGTCGACCAGATGCTGACCCCGTCTTGATCGCGCGGCACCATGATGCGCAGGCCGCCATGATAGATCGGCTGCGAGAAATCCATACGGCTTTCCCGGTCGCGCGTGATCGAGATATTGGCAATTGCCCCATCGACCTGCGCAGTTTCGACCATCTGCAACATCTTAGGGAAGCTGTCGACGACCTCGAAGCTCACGATCTGCCCCATTTCGGCGGCAATCTCGGTCATCAGGTCGATGGCAAAGCCCGTCGGCGCGTCCTCTCCGGACATCGCGAAAGGAGGCCTCTCGACCGTCACAAATTCAAGATCAGTTGCCTGAGCATATGACACTGTGGCCATACAGATCGTTGCCAGACACACAGCGGCCAAGTGGCGGAGCCTTTGTGCAATCATCGCGCTTTCCCCAAAACTATACTTCCCACATACCGCGACCGGCGCAACGTGCCAACTGTTAGCGTTTGACACTTGTGCTTTCCGTGGCGTTCTGGCACCCCTTTTTTCATGACCAAGACAACCAAAACCAAGAAGCCTCACAAAGTGTATACACTGCTGGTTGAGGTGGGACGGAAAGACGATGACGGCCTGCCCGAGGGCGCAACGGGGGCTGCGCTGGTGTGCTATGCCTCCGGCGTGGACGAAGCCGAAGCCGTACGCGAGACCGTCGCCATTCTGAAGCAGGCCGATTTGGCCCCGCTGGATGTCAGCGGATACGGATCTCTGGATGACCGTCTGGCCGAGGGCCACGACATCCCCGCCGAGGAACGCAAACTGATGGGCCGCGCGTTGGCTGAGAACAGCGTGATCGTCGCCCAGATGACCCCGTTCTTTGATGACGAGAAAAGGCCCCTGCAATGATCTTTTGGGATCTGGATGGCACGCTGACGGATCCCAAGCCGGGCATCACCGGCAGCGTGATCAAGGCGCTGCAGGATCTTGGCCTGCCCGCGCCAAGCGCAGATGATCTGGAATGGGTCATTGGCCCCGCGCTTTTGTGGAGCTTTGAAAAGCTCGGCGCCCCCGACCCGGACGCGGCGCTCGAGGCTTACCGCAAGTACTATAATCACGGCGGCGGCATGTATGATTGCACCGTCTATGACGGCATTCTGCCCGTGCTGGACGATCTGTCGACGCGCCACGAGATGAGCATCGCCACCGCGAAGCCCCATGCCTATGCCCGCAAGATCACCGCGCATTTCGGGCTGTCCAAACACATGGCGCACGAGTTCGGACCCGAGATGGACGGCACGCGCAATGACAAGGCCGAGCTGCTGGCCCACGCCCTGACGATCATCGGCGACGACCCTGCGCGCTGCGTGATGATCGGGGACCGGCACTATGACCTGAAGGCCGCCCGCGCCAACAACATGGCGTTCATCGCGGTGGATTGGGGCTATGGCGGGCAGGACGATATGTCGGACGCGGATGCCCACGTGAAAACGCCCGACGAATTGCCGGGCGTCATTGCGTCGCTGATCGGCTAACGCCTCAGGGCGTTACGATCGTGACAAAGCTGTCCGGGATCGACGGATCCTGCATCGCGAACTTGTCCAAGGGAATGATCAGTGTCGCCATATCGCCACTGTCCGACAGCGTGCCATTCGTTTCGACGATTTGACCTTCGATCGTAAAGGTCAGGTTCCGCCCCACCAACATCTGCTGCATCATCAGCAGCATGCCGGGATCCATCCCGCCTTCGGCCACGCTTGCCTTCATCTCGGCCAGATCGAAGGAGACGCGCACATTCCCGTCCTCCAGCTTCTCGATCTTGGCGGTCTGGTCGGGGTCCATACCCTCTTCCGCGGCTTCCAACTCAGCGATCATTTCGTCGATCGTGCCGGTCATCTCGGTCGTGCACTGATAGTCGCCATTGTCCAACGTCGTTGCGACACCGTCCTCGCACATGTCCTCGCCGCTCGAGGCCATCATCTGATACCCCTCAGGCCCCATCGTCACCGTGGACGAGACGGTCGCGTTGTCGCCATCGATCTTCAGGGTCAAATCCATGTCAACACAGGCAGACAGCGGCAAAAGGCATAGAAGGAACAGGAGTTTACGCATGGGGCGCTCCAATCAGGGGTTGCAATATGCAGGCAGGTTAGCGGCCACGTGGCGCAGGGTCCAGCGTGACAGCGCGCATTGGCCCTTCACGGGCGGGGTTTCGCGGGCAAGGGCCGTTTCCACCGGTCGCGGCACCTGTTAAGGGTGGGTGGAATGGAGAATGTGATGACGACGACCCAACCTGCCCCGCTTGATCCCGTGGACCTGACCCAACGACTTGTGCGCTGCGCGTCGGTCACGCCGGACGAAGGCGGAGCTTTGACGCTGCTAGAGGGCATTCTGACCGGCGCGGGCTTCACCTGCACCCGCGTGGACCGGGGCGAGGTGTCCAACCTGTTTGCCCGTTGGGGGTCCAAGAACGCGCGCACGCTGGGCTTCAACGGCCACACCGATGTGGTCCCTGTGGGCGATGTCGACGCGTGGAGTGTTGATCCATTTGGGGCCGAGATCCGCGACGGATACCTCTATGGCCGGGGGGCAACCGACATGAAATCGGGCGTGGCCGCTTGGGTGGCCGCCGCCGTTGATTTCACCCGCCATGCGCCCGAGGATGCATCGCTCGTCATCACCATCACCGGGGACGAGGAAGGTCCAGCCACCGACGGCACCGTCGCCATTCTGGACTGGATGGAAGCGCAGGGCGAGAAGATGACCGATTGCGTCGTCGGCGAACCCACCTGCCCGAATGAGATGGGCGAGATGATGAAGATCGGGCGGCGCGGGTCCATGACTGCGTACTTCACCGCACGCGGTGTGCAAGGCCACGCGGCCTATCCGCATCGCGCGCTGAACCCAGTGCCCGCGCTGGCCCGCCTGATGGCCGATCTGGCCGCGCATGAGCTGGACAAAGGCACCGATCACTTCGACGCCTCGACGCTGGCCGTGACCACCATCGACACTGGCAACCCAGCCACCAACGTGATCCCCGCCGAAAGCCGCGCCACAGTGAACATCCGCTTCAACGACGCGCATAGCTCGGACAGCCTGACCAAGTGGTTGCAGGCCGAAGCCGAGCGCGTCGGCAAGGACACGGGCGTGGATATCGAGATGGTCGTGAAGGTCTCGGGCGAAAGCTTCGTGACGCCTCCGGGTGAGTTGTCAGACTTAATCTCGAACGCCGTACAAGCCGAAACGGGGCTGGTGCCCGAGGCGTCCACATCGGGCGGCACGTCAGACGCACGCTTCGTGCAATATCACTGCCCTGTGGTCGAGTTCGGCCTTGTCGGGAAAACCATGCATGCGGTGGACGAACGGGTCGAAGTCGCCCTGATCCCGCAGCTCAAATCCATCTACAGCCGCATCATCCAGGACTATTTCGCATGAGCAAACTGCCCACCAAGAAGGCCATTCTGGACTGGATTTCCGAGAACCCGACCCAAACCGCCAAGCGCGACATCGCGCGGGCGTTTGGCATTCGCGGCGCGGCCCGGATCGACCTGAAGCGCATCCTGAAGGAACTCGAGGCCGAGGGGCATCTACAGAAACGCAAGAAGACCTATCGCGATGCGGACAAGCTGCCGCCCGTGTCTGTTTTGCGCGTCGAAGGGCCGGACGCGGACGGCGATCTGTTCGCCTACCCGACCGAATGGACTGGCGAAGGCGCAGCACCCCGCGTACTTTTGGTGGCCAAGGATGGCGACCCCGCACTGGCGCAAGGCGAACGCATCCTCGCTCGCCTGACCGAGGTAAAGGACGAGCATCACGCCTATGAGGGTCGCCTGATCCGCCGCATCGGCACCAATCCCCAACGCATTCTCGGCATCTTCCGCAAAGGCTCGGAAGGGGGGCGCATCGTGCCCATCGACAAAGGTGCCGACAAGGAATGGATCGTTGCTCCCGGCGCGGAAGACGGCGCCAAGGATGGCGAGTTGGTCGAGGCGCAGCGCTCGGGCCCCAAGGCACGCATGGGCCTGCCCCGCGCACGCGTTGTGGCTCGTCTGGGTGATCCGACCGCGCCCAAGGCGGTCAGCCTGATCGCGATCCACCAGCACGGCATTCCTGACGCCTTCCCCGACCGCGTGATCGAAGAAGCCGACGCGCAGAAACCCGCAGGCCTGAAAGGGCGCGAGGATCTGCGCCGCCTGCCCCTGATCACCATCGACCCAGCGGACGCACGCGACCACGATGACGCGGTCTATGCCCATGCCGACGACAACCCGAAGAACCCCGGTGGGCACGTGGTCTGGGTCGCCATTGCCGACGTCGCGCACTATGTAACGCCCGGCTCCGCGCTGGATAACGAGGCCCGCAAGCGTGGCAACTCCAGCTATTTCCCTGACCGCGTGGTGCCGATGCTGCCCGACCGTTTGTCAGGCGATCTATGCAGCCTGCACGAAGGCGTCCCGCGCGCTTGTCTGGCGGTGCGTATGGTGCTGGACGCGCAGGGCAACAAGAAAAGCCACAGCTTCATTCGCGGGCTGATGCAATCGCATGCGTCCTTGAATTATGCCGAGGTGCAGGCCGCCCAAGACGGCGCACCGAACGAAAAATGCGCCCCCCTGATGGACGACGTCATTGCGCCGCTCTACGCCGCCTACCGGTCCGCCAAGCTGGCCCGCGAGGCACGGCAGCCGCTGGATCTGGACTTGCCCGAACGCAAGATCGTGCTGGGCGAGGACGGCAAGGTTGCCTCGATCGACTTCGCCGACCGCTTCGACGCGCATAAGCTGATCGAAGAGTTCATGATCCTTGCCAATGTCTCGGCCGCGGAAGAGCTGATGCGCCTGCAGCGCCCGCTTTTGTTCCGTGTGCACGAGGAACCCAGCCCCGAGAAACTGGAGGCCCTGCGCGAGGTTGCACAGGCATCCGGCTTTACGCTGGCCAAGGGGCAGGTTTTGCAGACACGGCACCTGAACAACCTGCTGGCGCAGGCCGAGGGTAGCGAATTTGACGAACTGATCAACATCTCAACCCTGCGGTCGATGACGCAAGCCTATTACTACCCCGAAAACTTCGGGCATTTCGGGCTGTCGCTGAAATCCTACGCACATTTCACATCACCCATCCGGCGCTATTCCGACCTGATCGTGCACCGCGCGCTGGTGTCCGGCCATGGCTGGGGCGATGACGGACTGTCGCCGCAGGATATTTCCGGGCTGGAAGACACGGCCAAGCATATCTCGGAAACCGAGCGCCGCTCGATGCTGGCGGAACGTGACACGACCGACCGCTATCTGGCGGCCTATCTGTCCGAACGCGTGGGCGGCGAGTTCACTGGCCGCGTGTCTGGCATTGCGCGGTTTGGACTGTTCGTGAAGCTGGATGAAAGCGGCGCGGATGGGCTGGTACCTCTCAGCACGCTGGGCAACGAATACTTCCGCTACAACGCCGACGATCAGACCCTGACCGGCGAGCGCTCGAACTTCACCCTTGGACTGGGCCAACGCGTCGTCGTGCGCCTGACCGAGGCGATCCCCACCACCGGCGGGCTGGCACTGGAACTGCTGGAAGTAGAAGGCCGCAAACTGCCCCGCACATCCGCCCGCAAGGGGGGGAAATCTGGACGCAGAAAACCCGTGAACAATGCGCGGAAAAAAGCCAAACTCAATCGAAAGGTGAAACGATCCCGGCGGTGACGCCGGTTGGGATGGCGAGGACGATTGTGACGGACGTAGTGGGTGACGCGGAAAAGCGATTTGATCAGTGGCGGGATGGCTACATCGTAAAGGCAACGCAATCGGGGATCTCACAAGAGACGCTTGAGCGCGCGAAACCCTATCTGGTGTTGGATCCCAGCATTCACGAACAACAATCCAATCAAGCTGAATTCGCGCTGAACATCACCCAATATCTTGATCGCGTCGTCACTCTGGATCGGGTCAGCAAAGGCCGCGCCACGTTCCGCAACAAGCGGCAAATCTTGAACGACATCGCCGAAGCGTACCGCGTGGACCCTCAGGTCATTCTGGCGATCTGGGGGGTCGAGACCAACTATGGCCTCGTGCGAGGCGAACATTCCGTTCTGACCGCCTTGGGCAATCTAGCCCATAACGGCCATCGCGCAGATTTCTTTGAAACCGAGCTGACCACCGCCCTGTCGATCATCGATGGGGGCCATGTGGGTGCCGATGCGATGCTCGGATCTTGGGCCGGGGCGATGGGGCATGGGCAGTTCATGCCCTCAAGCTTCCTGAACTTCGCAGTGGATCACGATCAGGACGGCAAGCGTGACATCTGGTCGAACGATCCGACCGACGGGCTGGCCTCGATCGCGAATTACCTTGCCCAGCATGACTGGCATGAAAGCCAGCCTTGGGGGATCGAGGTCCTGTTGCCCGACGGGTTTGATTTCACACAGACCGGTCCCGAACACCGCCTGCCCATTGCCGATTGGAATGGCTTCGGAGTGCGCACGATGGAAGGAACCGCGCTGCCGGATTACGGAGATGCCTCGGTGCTGTGCCCCTCGGGCGCAGCGGGTCCGGCGTTTCTGGTCAACCACAACTTCCACGTGATCCTGACCTATAACCGGGCCGAGGCCTATGGCATTGCCGTCGGGCACCTGTCCGACCGTCTGGCCGGATCGCGGGACAAGATCACCCCCTGCCCCGAGGGCCTGACGCCCCTGACACGCAGCCAAATGGCCGAGCTTCAGACACACCTGACGGCTGCCGGGTATGACACGCAAGGGGCAGACGGCTTTACCGGCCCCAATACGCGTGCAGCACTCCGTGCCTATCAAAGCGCGAATGGGCAAGTGCCGGATGGATTTGCGACGCTCGTCTTAATGAACGGGCTCATCCAAAACGCCTGATCCATCGCCGCATTTTCTTGTCAGAAATATCCCGGGGTGAGCGCGCAGCGCGAGGGGCAGAGCCCCTTACCTGCATCGTTTATTCGAATTCCATCTCGGCATAGACCTGACCGGCATTCTTGGTGGCCAGTTCTTCAAACGTATCGTGGTGCTCGAAAGGGGATTGGTCGACGTAATAAGCTTCGTCCAGCGTGCCGCCCTCGTCCAGCAGTTTGCCAACCTCACCGCGCAGGTGTTTCAGATAGTCGATCGTATGCGCCTCAACCTGCGCCATGTTGGTCGGATAGCCGTGGCCGGGGATCACATAGGTCGCGCCGATGGGGGCAAAAACGGTCTCCCACGTTTCGATCCAGCAGCTGGTGCAGGTGTCTTCGAAAATCGGCGGGATGCGGTTGTGGAACGCCATGTCGCCCGCGATCATCAGGCTGTCTTCGGGGATCCAGACCTGAATGTCACCCGGGCTGTGGGCGGGGCCGGAGTAGAGCACCTCGATGGTTTTATCGCCCATCGTGATGACCTCTTTTTCCTCAAACGTGCGGGTCGGGCCCATCGGCTCGGTGCCTTCCCAGTTTTCCTGCGCATAGCGCTTCATGCCTTCAAACAGCTGCCCCGCGTATTCTTCAAACTCGTGGGCTGCGTCCACATGGGCCAGCACCTCGACCCCCTGATTGATCCAATAGTTGTTGCCCAACATCGCGTGGCCCTGCCCGTTCTCGTTAATCACAAGCTTCACGGGCTGGTCGGTGATGGCTTTGATTTCGGTGTGCAGCGCCTCGGCCAGTTTATAATTCGCGCCCGCGTTCACGACGATCACGCCGTCACCGGTTACGATGAAGGACAAGTTGTTGTTATGACCCACGTTTTCATAGGTGGGCGGCGCGGTCGCACCGATGGCGGACCAGACATTCGGGATCACCTCGACCGGTTTTTCATACAGGACCGAGTCCGGGTACTGGTCGGCGATGTCTTCGTCCGCCAGCGCAGGCAGGGCAAGACAGGTCAGGATGGCGGTGGTGATGCGAAACATGGGATCCTCCGGAAATCAGTTCCGGATAGATTGTCACATTCGCATGTGTTGTTCTAGCAAAAAGAGAACGTGTCCCGCCGGGGGATTTTAAGCCTCCGGCGGGGATATTTCCGACAAGAAAAAGAGCTTAGCCTTGCACGGCCGCAGCGGCGTCACGCAGGGCGCGAATGTTGTTGCCATAGACCTCGGGTGTGTCGACCGAGCCGCCTTTGAACACGGCCGAGCCTGCGACGAAACAATCCGCGCCGGCTTCGACCAGCGGGCCGATGGTAGTGGGATCAACGCCGCCGTCCACTTGGATGTGGATGTTACGGTCACCAATCATCTCGCGCACTTGGCGCACTTTCTCGACCGAGGACGGGATGAATTTCTGACCGCCGAAACCGGGGTTCACGCTCATCACCAGCACCATGTCACAAAGCGGCAGAAGGTGTTCGATCACGGATGCCGGGGTGCCGGGGTTCAGGCTGATGCCCGCCTTGGCGCCAGTGGCCTTGATGGCCTGCAGGGTGCGGTGCGGGTGGGGGCCGGCCTCGTAATGGGCGACGATCATGTCGGCGCCCGCGTTGGCATAGGCCTGAATATAGGGATCGACGGGGGCGATCATCAGGTGCACGTCCATGAAGGTTTTCACATGCGGGCGGAAGGCTTTCACGGCGGGCGGACCGAAGGTCAGGTTCGGCACGAAATGGCCGTCCATCACGTCCACGTGTACCCAGTCGGCACCTTGCGCTTCGATGGCTTGGATTTCCTGGCCAAAGTTGGCGAAATCAGCAGAAAGGATCGACGGGGCGATCTTGATGGAACGATCAAAGGACATGGGGGCCTCCGGGCAGCATGGATTTGCCGCCCTTATAGAGGGTTTCGCGCGTTTGCGAAGGGTGAAAGCGCGCCTTGCCCGATATGGTCAACGGAAAGGCAATTCCGGGTCGCAGCGCTTGCCTTGAATGCAGGCGGTGACTTTGGACAGGATGTCGTCGTCGGGGTCTTGGAAGGCGAAGCCGCCGCATGGATTGACCTCCAGCAGATAGCCGTCGCCCACTTTCTTCAGATAGACCAAATAGTCTGCCCCATTGCTCAACCCCGAACACCACGGGCCCGCGCACATCACGTTGATGTTGATGTCGCGGACGAACTGCGCGGTAAAGCCCGCGCGGGTCAGGGCTTGGCCGTCGATGCGTCCGGTCAGGAAGTTGTCGGGTTTGACGTCTTCCTGATGGTCCCAATCCACCTTGGGCAGCTTGCTTTCATCGAAGCGCAGCGTGCCGTGGGCGACCACATAGGCGTCATCCGAGTCTGCCGCATCGTTAAACGCGGCGATGGCGTTGTAGGGCCGACACGACAGGGCCGAAGCGGTGGTCGGCACCGCCATCACAATCGCCAGGAACAAAGCACGCATCACAGATACTCCTGAAATCCTTCCATCACCTTGGCATAGATTTCGCGTTTGAAGGGCACGATATTATCGACGACCTCGTTTGTGGCCATCCATTGCCAACGGCTGAATTCGGGATGGTCGGTTTCGATGTTCACCTGCGCGTCGTCGCCGTGGAAGCGCAGAAGGAACCAGCGCTGTTTTTGACCGCGATAGCGTCCCTTCCAGATCTTGGGCACGATGTCATGGGGCAAGTCATAGGGCAGCCAGTCGTCCAGCTCGGCCTCGATCGTCACAAGATCCGAGGTGATGCCGGTTTCTTCCCACAGCTCGCGCAGAGCGGCGTCGCGGGGGTCTTCGCCATCATCCACCCCGCCCTGAGGCATCTGCCACGCGGTCTGCGTGCCCAGCTTGGGCGCGTCCAGACGTTGGCCGACAAAAGCTTTGCCGTCTGTGTTCAGGATCATGATGCCCACGCAGGGGCGATACGGAAGTTTTAAAATCTCTTCGGGGGTCATCGGGGCCTCGTCGTTTTTTGCGACCCTAACGAGAGGCGCGCAAAAGGAAAAGGGCCACCCGAGAGGGCGGCCCTTGGTGTTCATGCGACAGAGATCAGTCGTCTGTCTTGATCGTCGCCAAACCCTTGATCAGATCGACGGCGTAGGACAGTTGGAAGTCCTCATCACGCAGCTTGGCGGCCTCTTCGGCGGCTTCGCGTTCTTCTTCGATCTGACGGCGTTCGTCATCGGACAGGCTGTCATTGTTCAGGCTGCCGCGCAGGTCGGCTTCGCTGCGCTGACGGCCGTTATCCTCGTCCGCATCTTCGCTTTCAGGCTGACGGGGGGGCTGTTCGACCACAATGTCGGGCGACACCCCCAGCGCTTGAATGGAACGGCCCGAAGGGGTGTAGTAGCGTGCGGTGGTCAGGCGCATCGCGCCTTCGGATGCCACGGGCATCACTGTCTGAACCGAGCCTTTGCCGAAGCTTTTCGTGCCCACGACAATGGCGCGGCGATGGTCCTGAAGGGCACCGGCGACGATCTCGGACGCCGAGGCCGAGCCGCCATTGATCAGCACCACGATGGGTTTGCCTTCGGCCAGATCGCCGGCTTGCGCGTTCACACGCTCGCTTTCTTCCAAGGTGCGGCCACGGGTCGAGACGATCTCGCCGCTGTTCAGGAAGGCGTCGGACACGGCGATGGCTTGGGTCAGCAGACCGCCGGGGTTGTTACGCAGATCCAGCACCACGCCTTCGACATTCTCAAAGCCACCCAGCGCTTCGACCTCGCGGGCCAGACCGTCCGCCATGTTGGGATAGGTCTGATCGTTGAAGGTGGTGACACGCAGCACAACCGTGTTGCCCACGGTGCGTGCCGTGGCGGCGGTCAGCTTGATGGTGTCGCGGATGATCGAGACGTCAAAGGGTTCGTCCACGCCTTCGCGGACCACGGTGATGATGATCTCGGACCCGACCGGACCGCGCAGCTTGTTCACCGCCTCGTCCAGCGTCAGACCCAGCAGGCTTTCGCCATCCACATGGGTGATATAATCGCCGGTCTCCATCCCTGCGTCATCGGCAGGGGTGCCATCCATCGGCGAGACGACACGCACGAAGCCCTCTTCCTGCGTCACCTCGATGCCCAAACCGCCGAACGACCCACGGGTCTGCACGCGCATGTCGGCAGCATCCTTGGGCGACAAATAGCTGGAGTGCGGATCAAGCGAGGACAGCATACCGTCGATGGCAGCCTCGATCAGATCGCCGGGTTCAACCTCTTCCACATACTGCGCGCGGATGCGTTCGAAAATGTCGCCAAACAGGTCAAGCTGCTCGTACACCGAAGCGTTTTCGCTGGCGTCCTGCGCGACCAAGGGGCCGGCAACCTGTGTGGTCAGAATGGCGCCTGCCAAGGTTCCGCCCAGCGCGGCCATCACGAATTTTTTCATTCCATCATTCCTTGCCTGCCGCGAACCAAGTCGTGGGATCCACGGGCTTTCCGTCATATCTTAGCTCTATATAAAGCGTTTCCGAGCGTTCTGCGCCAGTTCCTTCCTCCGCAGCGATCAAAAACGCTTGATCATCGCCTGAACTGGCCGCCGGATCGGCCCCGCCCATCAGCCCGACAGGCGCACCTTGGGCCAGTACCTCACCAATGTCTCCGTACAGCTGTCCCAGCCCGGCCAGCACCAGAAGGTACCCGTCACCGGGTTCCAGAATGGCGACGTTACCATAGTCCAGAAGCGGGCCGAGATACCGGATCGTGGCGGGCCACGGTGTCGTGACGATCGACAAGGGGCGCGTGGCGACAATCAAGCCGGGGCGCTGAATGCCTGCCGCGTCGCGTTCACCGTATCCACGCAAAACACGGCCCAGAACCGGCATTGCGAGCCGCCCGCGCGCCGATGCGAAATCAGGCAGAGCGGTGGCGCTGGCAGTGGCTTTCGGGTCGGACATCAGACCTTGCGCAAAGCTGGCCAGCGTGTCGGCGCTTTCCACAAGGGTTTTCATCCGCGCCTTGTCCGCGACGAAACGGCGGGGCAGTTCGGTGCGGCGGGCCAGCGCAAGGCTCAGCTCGAACCGTGCTTCCTGCACGCCGGTCAGGCCGGTTTGCAGCGTCTCCACCGCGTTTTCCTGCAGCGCACGCAGGGTGCGTTGCTCTTCCAAACGGGCGCGCAGGTCTTCGGCCTGCGCTTGCAGGGCCGGCGTCACCTCGGACAGGATCATGCCGGACCGCGCGGTGCCAAGGGGGCCAGAGGGGTGGATCAACAGCGCGGGCTCGGGTGCTTTTCCGATGGTTTGCAGCACACCCAGAAGCTGGCCCAGACGGTCGCGCTCGGCCTCGAACGCCGCTTCCAGCGCTGCCTCGCGCAGGTTAATCCGGCGCAGCCCGTCGCGCAGGGCGGACAGGCCTTCCTCATACGCTTGTACGGTTTGTGTCAGGGCCGAAATGCGATCCCCGGATTTCTCAGCGTCTTGCAGGGCTTGGGTGGCGACCTCAAGCTGAACCATCGCCGCGCGGGCGGTCAGGGTCGGATCGGATTGCGCCGCCAGCGGCCCGGCCGCGCAGGCCAAGGCAAGGCCCGCCAGAAGGGGCTGGAGGGCGCGGCGCAAGATCACGAACGGATCAGGCTTTCGCCGGTCATCTCGGCCGGTTGCTCAAGCCCCATCAGTTCCAGAACCGTGGGGGCCAGATCGGCCAAACGTCCGTGTGCCAGCGACGCCCCTTCCGGTCCGCCCATCAGAACAACGGGCACCGGGTTGGTGGTGTGCGCAGTATGCGGGCCGTTGGTGGCGTCATCCCACATGGTCTCGCAATTGCCGTGGTCGGCTGTGACGATCATCGCGCCGCCGACCTCTTCCAAAGCCGCAATCACCTGCCCCAAGCCATCGTCAACCGCTTCACAAGCCGCGATGGCCGCGTCGAGGTCCCCGGTATGGCCGACCATGTCGGGGTTGGCGAAGTTGGTGACGATCAGGTCAAAGCCGTCATGGATCGCCTGCACGAAATGCTCGGTCACATCGGGGGCCGACATCTCGGGCTGAAGGTCATAGGTCGCGACCTTGGGCGACGCGGCCATATAGCGGGTTTCGCCCTCGACCGGGTCTTCCTTGCCGCCATTCAGGAAGAAGGTGACATGCGGATATTTCTCGGTCTCGGCGGTGTGGAACTGGGTTTTGCCGTGCTTGGCGACCCATTCGGCCAGCGTGTTCACGATGTCGCGCTTCGGGAAGCAGGTGGTCATATAGCCGTTATGTGCGTCGGAATACTCGACCATGCCCAGCAGAGCGGACAAGGTCGGGCGGGTGCCCACGTCGAATTCTGCGAATCCCGGCTCGCCAATGGCGCGCAGGATTTCGCGGGCGCGGTCGGCGCGGAAGTTGATGAAGAAGAGGCCATCGCCATCTTGCAGACCGGCATGTTCGTCAATGATCACCGGACGGATGAATTCGTCCGTGGTTTCGTTGTTATACGCAGACGAGATCGCCGCATCGACCGTGCTGAAGATCTTTCCGTCACCTTGCGCGATGGCCTTGTAGGCCAGCGAGACACGCTCCCACCGGTTGTCGCGGTCCATCGCGAAATAGCGGCCCGACAGGGTGACGATCCGCGCGCCCTCGGGCAGGTCTTGTTGGAAGGCAGCCAGCTGTTCGCGGGCGGATTGCGGGGCGACGTCGCGACCATCGGTGATGGCGTGAATAGCGACGGTCAGACCGGCCTCGGTCAGTGCTTTCGCGGCTGCGACAAGGTGATCTTGGTGGCTGTGCACACCGCCGGGGCTGACAAGGCCCGCGATGTGGGCGGTGCCGCCTGCGGCTTTGACCTTGGCGGCGAAATCCAGCAGCGCGTCGTTCTTAAAGAAGCTGCCATCCTCGATCGCCAAATCGATCTGCCCCAGATCCATCGCGACCACGCGGCCTGCGCCGATATTGGTGTGGCCGACCTCGGAATTGCCCATCTGGCCGGTGGGCAGACCCACATCGGGGCCGTGGGTGATCAGGGTATTGTTCGGGCAGGTCGCCATCAGCCGATCAAAGTTCGGCGTCTTCGCCAACGCGGGCGCGTTAAAGGCGGTGTCCTCGCGCAGACCCCATCCATCCAGAATGCACAAAACAACGGGTTTCGGGGTAGTCATGGCAAGGTCCTCTGTCTGCTCGCCTTCTATCTATGGGGTCATGGGGGCAGGTGCAACGGTTGAGGCGCGGCCCGGCGTTGCTCGGGCGCGATCTGCAGTGCGTCGTTGAACCGGTTGAAGGCGCCGGTCAGGGCAATGCGCCATGTCAGCTCGACCATCTGAGCGTCGGACAGATGGGCGCGGAGGGCCTCGACCTCGGCGTCCCGCATCTTTCCATGGCGGGTGGTGACCGCTTCGGCATAGAGGACCACATGGCGTTCAAGCGCGGTCAGCTCGGGATGGTTTTCGACGTCGGGCAGTCGCTCGATCCCCTCGGCGCTCAGGCCGGTGACTTGCAGCTTGGGGCCGTGGTTCGTGGTGCAATAGTCGCAGGCGTTGATCTTGGACACGGTGACCATCGCCAGCTCGGACAGACGCGCAGGCAAGGTCGTGCCATCGCGCAACGCGGTCAACATCGCCCCCACCTGTTCCAGCACGGGCGGGTTATGGGCGGCGACCCGAGACCAGTTCTCGAACGCGCCATAGGCGGCCATCTGGTCAAATGCGGCGCGGGTCTGGGCGTCGAAATCGCTGTCGGGCTTTTCAGGCAAACGGGGCATGGGCGCGGTCCTTCTTTGTAAGGAAGGTGCGGGGCATTGGCCGAAGGTTCAAGGGCGCGGGTGCGGGATCACTGGAAGGTGATTGCAATAGAAGAGCGGAGGACAGATGACAGACCGCCCGGCGGCACCGCCGGGCAGCGCCCGTCCGCCCCGTCAAACCATAGGTTTGCCTTTGGCAAAACGGGCGGGCGCTTCGCTTCCGCCCGCGGACAGGCGATGCCCTCAGCGCATTTTATGGGATTTCGGACCAGATCAAACCCGATGATACGGGCTGCCCGCCAGAATGCTTGCCGCGCGATAGAGCTGTTCAGACAGCATCACGCGGACCAGCATGTGGGGCCAGACCATTTTGCCGAAAGACAGGCTGGCATCCGCTTTGGCGCGCAGGGATGGGTCGATGCCGTCCGCCCCACCGATGACAAAGGCGACATCCTGACGCCCTTCGTCCCGCCAACGACCCAGAAGTTTGGCGAAATCGGGCGAGGACATGACCTTGCCGCGCTCATCCATGGTGCAGATCAGCGCACCTTTGGGAATGGCACGTTCCAACAGGGGCGCTTCGGCAGACATGCCGCCGCCCTTCTTGTCTTCGACTTCGTGGATTGAAAGGGGTCCGAGGCCCAGTGCCCGCCCGGTCCGATCGAACCGGGTGGCATAGTCGTCGATCAGCTCAAGCTCGGGCGATTTGCGCAGCCGTCCGACCGCGCAGACATGCACGCGCATAATATCGCCCCCTTGATCAGGTCGTGGCGTCTGCTGCGCCGGGTTCCATCCACATCTTTTCCAGTTGATAGAACTCGCGCACTTCCGGTCGGAACACGTGGACGATCACGTCGCCCGCGTCGATCAGAACCCAGTCGCCCTGACCCTTACCTTCAAGTTTCGAGAAGACGCCCATTTCCTTTTTCAGCTTATCAGTCAGCTTTTCGGAAATGGCGGCCACCTGACGTGTCGAACGGCCCGAGCACACGACCATGTTGTCGGCCATCTGCGACTTGCCGTTGAGGCTGATCACCACAACGCCTTCGGCTTTGTCATCTTCAAGGGACTTCAGGACAAGGGCCAGCATCTGCTCGCTGGCGGTTTTTCCGGGGTTAGCCGTCATTTCGGGATCCCCTGCGGCTGCGCCTGATGCAGCCTCTGTTTGCAAAGACAGGACATTGTCCTCCTAACATTACACACCGTTCCGCCCCGGTGCTGGGCATAGAAGAATCGTAACACCGCGAGCAGATAAGCTCAATCCACAGTGTTTCAAGGAGACGTGAAGGGTGTGTAAACAGGTCACGGATCGATTTTAGGGCCTGCATCCTCGAGCATCCGCACCTCGCGCTGCGGGAACGGGATCGAGATGCCGTACTCGTGGAACGCATCCCACAGCGCCAGATAGACATTGCCACGAATGTTGGTCAGCCCGCCGGATGGATCGTCGATCCAGAAGCGCAGGATATAGTCGACTGAACTGTCGCCAAAGCCCACAATATGACAGACCGGAGGTCGGAAGCTCAGCACGCGGTCCACGCTGCGGGCGGCCTCAATCGCGATACGGCGGACCTCATGGGGATCGTCGCCATAGGCCGTACCAAAGAAGATATCCAAGCGCACGAAGGCATTGGTGTGCGACCAGTTCACCACCTGCCCGGTGATCAGGTCTTCGTTCGGAATCAGGTATTCACGACCGTCGCGCGTGACGACCGAGACATAGCGCGCGCCCAGTTGCTCGATCCAACCGAACGTGTCGCCAAGGCTGATCACGTCGCCGGGCTTGATCGACTTGTCCAGCAGGATGATCACCCCGGACACAAGGTTCGACACGACCTTTTGCAGACCAAAACCAAGGCCCAGACCAATGGCACCGGACAGGAAGGCAAGCCCGGTCAGATCTACGCCCACTGCTTTCAGCGCGATGAAGAACGCGGCGCCATAAAGCCCCATCTGCAGGAACTTGACCGCCAGCACCTTCATCGAGGGCGAGATGTCGTCATTTTCCTGAATGCGCGCGGCAGACCCGCGGCTGAGCATCCGCGCCAACGCAAAGAGGATGCCAAGGATGACCGCCACACGCAGGATCGTCCAAAGCGAAATGCGGAAGTCCCCGACTTCAAGTGCGAGGTTGTCCAGAACGCTGGCGGTTTCTTCGGTGATGCCAAGGAAATAGAGCGTCACATAGACCCACATGCCCCACATGGCGATGCGCCGTATCACGCGGTTTTCAATGACAAAGGCGGCAAGGCCAACCAGCAGCCACGCGGTGACCATCGTTGCCACAAGCGCAATCAGGTAACTGCGCGACGGCCATGTGACCTCGCGCATCACGGACACGGTGCCCCATGACAGCACGATATAGGCCATCATCGCGATGCGATTACGCAGGTGGATGGCAAAGCGCAGCTTGCGTTTGGACCACCCTTCGCGGGCGCGTAGCCATGTTTCGACCTTGGGAAGCAGAAGCCGAGAGATGATATAGGCCGTCGCCGCCAGCCCCAACATGATCAGAACCTGATACAAGCGCCATGTCTGGCCAAGGCTGATCACGAAGTCGCCGCCGTCTTCCCACAGCGCCCAAAGCTGTTCGGTCAGGGACGGCCCAACCGCGTCCGCGGGTTCTGCGGGCGTCTCTGGTTTGACCTCTGCTGTGGGATCCTGCTCCATTCCCTCTCCTTTTTTGGCAGCATGGCATGGTCCCATGCGGAAGGTCCAGAGCCTCGCCCCTTGCCCTGAAGGGCGGGAACGGTTATCTCAGCGCCATGACTCGGATTTTTGACATGGATGACCACGCGTTCTTGCCGTGGCGCTTTTACGGCGCCCAGAACGCTGTGCTCGCCCGACTATAAGCTGTTGCCACCCGCACGGGTGGCTGCTCATCGCCTGTAATCGGGCCGATGATCCCTGTCACACATCACACCTTTGACCATCCACGGAGAGCGACATGACCGCCCCGAAGACACTCTATGATAAAATCTGGGATGCCCACGTAGCCCACGAAGCTGAAGACGGCACCTGCCTGCTGTATATCGACCGCCATCTGGTGCACGAAGTGACCAGCCCGCAGGCGTTTGAAGGCCTGCGCATGGCCGGCCGCAAGGTGCACGCACCGGACAAAACCATCGCCGTGCCGGACCACAACGTGCCGACCACTGCGGGCCGTGAAGACCCGGCGCAGATGACCGAAGAAAGCCGCATTCAGGTGGCTGCTCTGGACAAGAACGCCAAGGAGTTTGGCGTGCACTACTATCCGGTTTCGGACGTCCGTCAGGGCATCGTGCACATCGTTGGCCCGGAACAGGGCTGGACCCTGCCCGGCATGACCGTTGTCTGCGGCGACAGCCACACTGCGACCCACGGTGCGTTTGGCGCACTGGCCCACGGCATCGGCACCTCGGAAGTGGAACACGTTCTGGCCACCCAGACGCTGATCCAGAAAAAGTCCAAGAACATGAAGGTCGAGATCACCGGCAAGCTGAAGCCGGGCGTGACCGCCAAGGACATCACGCTGGCCGTGATTGGCGAGACCGGCACCGGCGGCGGCACCGGCTATGTCATCGAATATTGCGGTGAAGCGATCCGCGATCTGTCGATGGAAGGCCGCATGACCGTCTGTAACATGGCCATCGAAGGCGGCGCCCGCGCGGGTCTGATTGCGCCGGACGAGACCACCTTTGAATACGTCAAAGGCCGCCCGCACGCCCCGAAAGGCGCACAGTTCGAGCAGGCTCTGGAGTACTGGAAGACGCTCTTCACCGACGAAGGCGCGCATTTCGACAAGGTCGTCACGCTGAAAGGCGAAGAAATCGAGCCGGTTGTGACCTGGGGCACCTCGCCCGAGGACGTTCTGCCGATTTCGGGCGTTGTTCCCAGCCCATCGGATTTTGAAGGCGGTAAGGTCGACGCAGCTGCACGCTCGATCGACTATATGGGTCTGACCCCGGGCCAGAAACTGACCGACATCGAAATCGACACCGTGTTTATCGGATCGTGCACCAACGGTCGTATCGAAGACCTTCGCGCCGTGGCCGATGTGGTCAAAGGCAAGAAGATCAAAGACGGCATGCGCGCCATGATCGTTCCCGGTTCGGGTCTGGTCCGCGCACAGGCAGAAGAAGAAGGCCTGGCCGAGATCTTTGAAGACGCCGGTTTTGAATGGCGTCTGGCAGGGTGTTCGATGTGTCTGGCGATGAACCCCGACCAGCTGTCCGAGAACGAGCGCTGCGCCTCGACCTCGAACCGCAACTTCGAAGGTCGTCAGGGCTATAAGGGCCGCACCCACCTGGTGTCGCCCGCAATGGCCGCCGCTGCCGCGCTGACCGGTAAGCTGACCGACGTTCGTGACTTGATCTAAGAGGACCGCAAAATGGAAAAGTTTGAAAAACTCCAAGGTATCGCGGCCCCCATGCCGCTGGTGAACATCGACACGGATATGATCATCCCGAAAGTGTTCCTGAAGTCGATCGCCCGCACCGGGTTCGGCAAGAACCTGTTTGACGAGATGCGCTACAACCGCGACGGCACCGAAATCGAAGATTTCGTGCTGAACAAACCGCAGTACCGCAATGCCGAGATCCTGATCGCTGGCGACAACTTCGGCTGTGGTTCCTCGCGCGAGCACGCCCCGTGGGCAATTGCTGACTTCGGCATCAAATGCGTGGTGTCGACCAGCTTTGCAGACATCTTCTTTAACAACTGCTTCAAGAACGGCATCCTGCCGATCGTCTTGCCGCAGGAACAAGTTGATGTGCTGATGGCCGACGCGGAAAAGGGCGCCAACGCCCGCATGACCGTGGATCTGGAAGCGCAGGAAATCACCACCTCGGACGGCGAAACCATCGCGTTTGAAGTGGATGCGTTCAAGAAACACTGCCTGCTGGAAGGTCTGGATGACATCGGTCTGACCATGGAAAAGAAAGCCTCGATCGACGCTTTCGAAGCCAAGGCATCGGCGGCCCGTCCCTGGGTCTGATTGTCGCCAATCAACTAAAAGTAAGGGCCAATCCGCGCGATTGGCCCTTTTTTTGTGCCAATCTGGTGCATTCCAGCATCATTTGTGGCCTTTTTGGGGCGAAACTCCCTCGAATTGTACGCAAAGCCTTGCGGCCCCGTGCACTTCCCGCGCAGTCTTGACGAAACCACCCTGGTTTGACCCTGGCGAGGGGACAAGCAGCGGAACAAGGATGCGGCATGTACCGCACCGTCCGTATAGCGGAGGAAGAGGCATGGTTAGACGACTGCTTGGTGCCATCGTGCGCGCCAGTCTTATGGTGATTTTGGTCGCAACACCTTCGGTCCTGGTCCCAGGAGTAAGCGCCGAAGGTGGGCAAGTTGTGGCCATATTGGCTTTGGCTGCCGCCGCCCTGACCATGTTCGAATACGCCACACCCTACCCCAGCATCGTTGAATTTCGGAACGCCCCTCCTTTCAACCGCATCCGCTTTCTGTCGCTGTTTGCTTCGATCCTGTGCCTGTCGATCATCGCCCGCTCGCAGACCGACCCGTCTATCGCGGTCGAGTTTCTGACGTCGATCGGCATCCTGATCGGGCAGGCGATTGATTTCCCCTACAGCCCCGTGCACGCGGTTGTCTCGCTTTTGCCTGCGGATGCCTCGTTCGCGGATCTGGTCCAACTGCGCGCCTTTGCAGGGATGAGCTATCTGATCTCGCTTGTGTCCATCGCGGTCTTCCTGATCGCGCTGCGCCTCAGCAACTGGCCCTTCTTCCGGTCGGAAAACTTCAACCTGTGGGTCAATCTGCCCACCTTCAGCCCCACTCGCAGCGGCGATATCGTACGCCGCCTGAAGCGGGATGCGCGCTGGAACATTGCCCTTGGATTCCTGCTGCCGTTCGTCACGCCGATCATCGTCGTCGAAACTGCCGCCCTGTTTGGCGCATTCCAGACCATCGAAACCCAAACGCTGATCTGGACCGTCGCCGCATGGGCCTTCCTGCCCGCCAGCCTGTTCATGCGCGGAATTGCCATGCTGCGCGTGGCCCGGATGGTCAGCACAGTGCGCGAGAGGAACGGGGTTCCGGCCCGCAACGGACAACCTGTCACCGCATGAAACGAACCCTTCTGGCGCTGTGGCTGGCGCTTGCTCCCTGCACTGCTGTGGCCGAAGTGTTGCGCATCGCGACCTATCACGCCGACATCCGCAAAAAGGGGCCGGGGCTGCTTTTAAGGGACATCCTGAAGGACGATCCCCAGATCGCGGCGCTGGCGCAGGTGATTGCGCAGGCCAAGCCGGATGTGCTGGCACTTCAGGGATTTGACTACGATCTGGAAGGCCATGCGCTGGCCGCGTTTCAGAATGTTCTGACGTCTGCGGGCCACCCGATGCCCCACAGCTTCGCCGCCGCCCCAAATACAGGGATCGACACCGGGTTTGATGTGGATGGCGACGGTCGTCTGGCCGAGCCCGAGGACATGCAAAGCTATGGCCGCTACACCGGCGAAGGCGGCATGGCGGTACTGTCACGGGTGCCGATTGGGGACGTGCGCGACTTCTCGGACCTTCTGTGGACAGACCTGCCCGGCGCGTTTTTGCCCGGCCCGGATGAAACACCCTTCCCAACACCTGAAGCACTGACGGTCCAACGCCTCAGCAGCGTGGCCCATTGGGACATCGAGCTGCGCCCCGAAAACACCCCTCCGTTTCACCTTCTGACCTTCCACGCCAACACGCCCGTTTTCGACGGGCCCGAAGATCGCAATGGCCGCCGCAACCATGACGAGGTCACCTTCTGGGCCAAGTATCTGAACGGCGCCCTGCCCTTCCCGGCCCCAGACGCCCCCGTGGTGATTGCCGGGAACGCCAACCTAGACGCGCTGGACGGAGACGGGCGCCACGAGGCGATCCAAACGCTTCTTCGACACCCGCAGCTGCAAGACCCCCGCCCGCAAAGCGCCGGGGGAGCAGCCGCCGCAGATACAGACCATCGCGCCGACCCGGCGCTGGATACCGCCGACTGGCCGGACCAAAAACCGGGCAATCTGCGGGTCAGCTATGTGCTGCCCGACGCCCGCCTGCGCGTAACAGACAGCGGCGTCATCTGGCCCCTACCCGACCATCCGTTTGCGCAAACGGTCGAAACCGCGTCCCGTCACCGGCTTGTCTGGGTCGATATTGCGTTTTGAGCCGTTGTTTTCTTGACCCTGCGCCCGCGTCAGGCTAGGCCCATCTGCGACGAATTCAGTGCAAGGAATGCCCCCATGACGAACCCCTCTCTGCTTATTCTGCCCGGCGACGGCATTGGTCAGGAAGTGATGGCCGAAGTGCGCAAGGTGATCGACTGGATCGGCGCGAAACGCGGCGTGACATTTGATGTCAGCGAGGATCTGGTGGGCGGTGCCGCTTATGACAAACACGGCGTGCCGCTGGCCGACGAAACCATGGCGAAAGCACAGGAAGTCGACGCTGTTCTGCTGGGTGCCGTAGGCGGTCCGCAGTATGACGATCTGGACTTCTCGGTGAAGCCCGAGCGCGGCCTGCTGCGCCTGCGCAAGGAAATGGACCTGTTCGCCAACCTGCGCCCCGCGCAGTGCTTTGACGCTCTGGCCGACTTCTCGTCCCTGAAAAAGAACATCGTGTCGGGTCTGGACATCATGATCGTGCGCGAGCTGACCTCGGGCGTGTATTTCGGCGAGCCGCGTGGCATCTCCGAAGTCGACGGTCAGCGCGTGGGCGTGAACACCCAGCGCTACACCGAAGCTGAGATTGAACGCGGCGCACGTGCTGCTTTCGAACTGGCCATGAAGCGCGACAAGCGTCTGTGTTCGATGGAAAAAGCCAACGTGATGGAATCGGGTATCCTGTGGCGCGATGTTGTGACCGAGGTGTCGAAGGATTACCCCGAGGTCGAGCTGTCGCACATGTACGCTGACAACGGCGCCATGCAGCTGGTCCGCGCACCCAAGCAGTTTGACGTGATCTATACCGACAACCTGTTCGGCGACATCCTGTCGGATTGCGCTGCCATGCTGACCGGCTCTCTGGGCATGCTGCCCTCGGCCAGCTTGGGTGCTCCGATGGAGAACGGCCGCCCGAAAGCCATGTACGAACCCGTCCACGGTTCGGCTCCGGACATCGCTGGCGAAGGCAAAGCCAACCCCTGCGCCTGTATCCTCAGCTTCGCGATGGCCCTGCGCTACAGCTTTGACATGGGCGAAGAAGCCGATCGTCTGGAAGCGGCTGTCGAGAAAGTTCTGGCTGACGGTGTCCGCACCGGCGACCTGCTGAACGAAGAAGGCGTAAAGCCGGTCTCGACCAGCGAAATGGGCGATGCCGTTATCGCCGCGCTGGACGCCAGCCTCTAAATCTCTTTCCCTTCGGCCTTTTCCGGGGCCGAGGGGAACCCCCGCCGCGCGATGGCCTGATAATGGGCGACACGTTCGGCATGGTGCAGACTACGGTCCAACCAGCGCATCGCATCGGTATGCGCAAACACGTCCTGAAGATCATATATCCCCGCATGTTCGCCCAGCAAAAGACCGCGACGGTGCTTGCTTTTGCGGTGCTTGACGATGTCATGCAGGCGGGTCAGTCGTGCGGCCTCGCGCGGGTCGAACGCGGCGTCTGCGAAACGTCGCAACGTCGCCCCAAGCGCTAGGGTCGGACGGCGCAGGACATGGTCATCCAGCAGTTCGCTTACATGGGTGGTTCGGCTGGCCCGGTTGATCAGGCGAGCCATGTGATCTGTCTGGTGCAGCAGTGCGGAGTAGGTCTCTTCCTCTACCTGATTGTCCCGCTCCGGATGGATATGCGACAGAAATTCGGACAGCTCCTCGATCGCGTCCTGACATGGGGCAAGGGCCGAGATACCGCGATAATCCGGAGGTGTGTTCATCGCCTGCCCCAAGGCGTCAAACAGCCTGTTGGCAATCTTTTCACTGGCGCCCTGTGCGGCCACCAGCGCCGCGTCTGTATCTTTCAGCAGGCTGCGATCCAGAGCGATCAGCTTGCCTTCCTCTTTCTCGGGCACCAATCGTGCCACCATCGCCGCAAATTTGGGCGTCACGGGCAGGAACGCCGCCGCGCCGATCAGGTTGAACCCGGTGTGGAACACCAGAAGCGCGGTGAGGTCGTCAAAGCTGTGCGCTAGCCCGCTGAGCATCGGCAAAAACAGCAAAAGCAACGGGAAAGCAAACCCAGCCGTCACGCAGTTGAAAATCAGGTTGGCAATCGCCGTCTGCCGCATCGGCAGCGAGCCCCCGACCGAGGCCAGAATGGCTGTGAAGGTGGTGCCGATATTCATACCAATCACAAGGGCTGCGGCCTGCACCAGCTCGATCGCGCCGCCTTGCAGCAGCACCAGCGCCAAGGCCATTGCAGCGCTTGAGGATTGCATGACGATGGTCATAGCCAGCCCGACGCCAACCAGAAACAGAAGCCCTCCGATCCCGCTGCCGGGCAGGATGTCGGGCGTCACCGAATCCTTGAAGCCGCCAAGGCCCGTCTGCATCATCTCAAGCCCGATGATCAGCAGGCACAGCCCCGCCAGCCCACGCCCGATCCGCTTCCACATCGACTTGCCCAGCAGATCCAGAAGACTGGCAGGCAACAGCAGCGCCATCGCCGCAATGTCCAGATCCAGCTTGAACCCAACCAGCGACACCAGCCATCCCGTCGCCGTCGTACCGATATTGGCGCCATAGATGATCCCCAGCGCCTGCACCATCGACAACAGCCCAGCGCCAACAAACCCCACGGTCAACACCGTGGTCGCGCTTGAGGATTGGATGACGGCGGTGCCCAGCGCTCCGGTCAGCACGCCACGCAGAGGTGTGGTGGTGAAGCGGCCCAACATGCGGCGGAGATTCGATCCAGCGGCGTCGCGCAGTGCGTTGGTCAGGATCTCCATCCCGACCAGGAACATTCCGACACCACCAATGGCATAGTAGACCTGCAAGGGCTTACCCCTTTTTGTTTCACTTTACTCTGTCCCAATCGGCCTAAGTTCACAAGAAGCCGCGATAAGGTCTTTCCGTGTGGAAAACGCGCTTGCAAATCAGCCCAACGAGGTATAATTCACGCGCCACGGTCGGGCTGTAGCGCAGCCTGGTAGCGCACCTGCTTCGGGAGCAGGGGGTCGGAGGTTCGAATCCTCTCAGCCCGACCAATGACAAAGGCCCCTCGCGGGGCCTTTTGTTGTTTTAGGGTCTGCAGGCAGGGCGGCCCCTGCCCCGACATTACTCCGCAGGCGCGTCCGAGAACGTCGCAACATAGGCGACGATATCTTCGGCACCCTTGCGCAGCTTCACGGCCATGTTCGGGCGTGCTTTTGGATCGTCCAGGAAGGTGCGGATAAAGCCAATCGGATCTTTCGTGTATTCGACCAGATTGTCGATGGTCCAAACCAAACCCTCTTCGCCCGCGCGGATCATGTCATCGGTAAACATGCCGACCGGCAGGCGTTCGCTGCCATAGCGATAGTCGCCTTCGGTGCCAGCCACGCGGCCAACGACACCATACAGGTTCGGGCCGGTGATGCCGCCTTTGACCAGCACCTCGCCTTCGGGGCTGATGACAGCGTGGCACGCCGAGCAACGGTTATACATTTTTTCGCCCTTGGCCGGATCGCCTTCTGCACCCGCCAAACCGGGGAAGAGAAGCAGTGCTGCCAGTGCGGGATACAACTTGGTCATGTGAGAGCCTCATGTGGTGGATTCGCAAATTACCTAGCTGACCACACGGAAGCGCAATTTGTCGCAGATCAAACGGCGGCATTTTTTTCATCGCAAGGTTGTTTGGCGCCACGGGTGCTCGCACAAGCCTTTGCGGCAGGATTGTGGGCGAATCTGCTGCTTCTTCGAGGTCCGAAGCAATGTCCTTTCCCATCCTTCACACATTCCTGTACCCAGGCAACTCAACCTGATCCGAAAACCCCGTTTAGTCGCATAGCGCGTTTCAGCCCTTAAATCGTGCAAGTCAGCAGCAAGCGAATCGTTGCTCGACGGCGAATCCCTTTCCGAATTTGCCTTAATTCCTTGTGTTTCCAGCAATTCCGCGCGCGAAAAGAGGGGCTAGCTAAAAGTTTCCGCAGATTTGTGGCGGCGTTCACGCTCCCTTAACGGTGGAAACAAAAGCATTTTCCTTACGCCATAATTGCGCCCCATTTCCGGCCTAAACAACTCTCAATTGTGTCTCAATTAGGCCCCGTTCTGGGGCAGACTCATTGGGATGTATATTAATGAGTCCCCGACCTCTTCTTTACTTGAGGTCAACCTGGTACCCCACTCTACCTAATGCCGAGGACCTCACCGTGCACGCTACGTCCAAAGTTGTTGATATTCAGGCCAATGCCGCCTTTGTCATGCGCAAAGGGCTTAGCGATAGGTTGCAGTATCTTAGCGCGGAGTATCCACATGTCGGCTTTGGTGTATCGCTGGAGACCAAGCACGGGGATCATTACATGCTTGCCAATCCCAAGATGGCACTTCCTGCCAACAAAGCGGATGGCTTTCCGAAAGGCGAACAGGTCGCCAAACTGGAAGACGGCAAGCGCTTTCAGACCATTCAAGTCTTTGCAGATATCCCAGACGGGTACATCGGACAGGCGGCACATGAAATGCAGTTAATACTGGATGTCATCGATCTGGTCGAGCTGATCGACACACCATCGAACCTGCCTGCAGGACAGCTACAAACAGAACTCGGTCTGAGAAATGTTTTAAACGGTACCGAGGGTTAAGCCATGGCACGAAACATACACCTACTCGCAACAGGCAACGAAGCACTGGACCCGCTGAACGATGCGTTCGGCGGGTTGAACGCGACGATTGACCAGCTGACGGCAATTGCGGACGCACGCAGTTCGGCCCGGCTGGCCAAACTGAAATCGCGGATGGACGAATTCACCGCAAACGTGACATTTGTGGGTCAGGTCAAGGCGGGCAAGTCGTCGCTTGTGAACATCATGGCAGGACGCCCCGGTCTGTTGCCGTCGGACGTCAACCCGTGGACCTCGGTCGCGACCACCTTGCACGTGAACACCCGTACGCCGGGCGACACGAAAGCCAAGTTTACCTTCTTCGACCACGACGAATGGCAGAACCTGACCGCCGGTGGCGGGCGTCTGGGCGAACTGGCCCACCGTGCCGGTGCGGATGACGAAATGGACGACATCCGCAAACAGGTTGAAGATATGAAAGCCCGCTCGGAAGAGCGTCTGGGCAAGCATTTCGACCTGATCATGGGTCAAAGCCACTCGTATGACTATTTCGACGACGATCTGGTGCAGCGCTATGTCTGCATGGGTGACGAAGACGATCCGGATATCAGCGCCGACAGCGGACGTTTCGCGGATGTGACCAAAACGGCCGAGCTGTATCTGGACATCCCGCAATACCCGATGGCGATCAACCTCAGCGACACGCCGGGTGTGAACGATACCTTCATGGTCCGCGAGCAGATCACCCTGCGCAGCCTGCGCGGGTCCGAGGTCTGCGTGGTCGTGATGGCCGCCAGCCAAGCCCTGACCACGATGGATCTGGCGCTGATGCGCATGATCTCGCAGTTTGAGAACCGCCAGATCATCCTGTTCATCAACCGCATCGACGAACTGCATGACCCGGTGCGCGAAGTCCCGGAAATCCGCGACCGCGTGACCGAGATGCTGAAGCAAAGCAGCATCAACACCGAAGCGGGTGTGATCTTTGGCAGCGCCCTGTGGGGTGAAGCTGCGCTAACGGGCGATTCGAGCATGCTGACTGATCACGCAGCATCGTCGCTGAACAAGCTGTGCGTGGCTGCCGGGTTCGACAGCGAAAACATCGAGCTGGAACATATCTGGGCTTTGTCGGGTCTGCCGGACCTGCTGCTGTCGATCAACGAACGCATCGCCGAAGGCGCAGGCGCACGCCTGTGCAACAAGGTCCGCAATCGGGCCCGCAACATGGCCAGCCAGATCCGCGCGACTTCGGTCGCGAAGACGCTGACTGACACGGGCACGATGGTCTATGATCTGGACGGCAAAACGCCGGAAGACGCGATCCGAACCGTTGCAAACGACTATGAACACCGCGCGACCGAGCTGACCGGGAAACTCCGCGATAAGGTGATGCAGCGGCTGGCGCGCACCGAAGAAAACTTCATCAAACGCGCAACCGAATCGCTGATTGAACATATCGAGCAGCATGGCGAAGACGGTACATGGCAATACGATCCCGCCGGATTCCGCGCGCTTCAAAAATCCGCCTATTTCAACTTCGCGCGCGCAATGCGCAAAGAGGTGGGCGCGCTGTACGCCTCTGCAGCCCATGATATCGAGGCCGTGTACCGCAACATGCTGGGCCAGCATCTGGGCGAGTTCGCGATCGAACCGCCGATCGTGCCCAACGTCCCGCCTCCCCTTGCCATTGGCCGCACAATCGCGCTGGACCTGCAAAGCACATGGTGGCGTCGCTGGTGGCAACGCCGCCGGGGTGCCGCTTCCTACGCTGCGGATTACACCCGGCTTGTGGCGTCCGAGGCCAGCTCGATCACCAAGGACATCGAAGAAAACCAGATCGCAGCCGTGTTGGAAAACGTCCGCGCGTCGCTGGCAGAATTCATGGTAGAGCAGCAAGAAACACTTCTGGGAATTTCGCAATCGGCGCAAGCGCAGATGGACGAAGAAGCCTTGAAAGCGGCTGGCCTTAAGGCCGCGAAAACCCCGGATGAACTTTTGGGAGACATCCTGAAGGATCTTGGCACCGAGGCGGCCTGATACAATGAAAGATCACATTCCCCCGCGCATTGTCACAGCAGAGCAATGGAAACGTCTAAAGCGCTGGTCGCACCGTAAACCGGTCTTCGCCCTGATGGGCGAATTCAGCGCAGGTAAATCCACGCTTCTGAACTTCCTGTTGAAGAAAGAAACCCTGCCCACGCAGGTCACGGCAACGCAACTGCCACCCATCTGGTTCTCGTGGGGCAACAAGCCCTCCTATGTACAGAACTTGGACGGCAGTCGCGAGACCATTGAGTTAAGCAAGATTGGCGAAGTCGGCGTGCAGGGCGCGCATTTCGTGCGGGTCTATCTGGAAGCCGACATTCTGGAAGCCGTGGACCTGATCGACACGCCCGGCATCTCGGACCCGAAGATTTCGGAAGATGTTTGGCGCCGTGCGGTTGGACAGGCCAATGGCGTGCTGTGGTGTACTCACTCGACCCAAGCCTGGCGTGAAACCGAACGCGCGACGTGGGCCTCGCTGCCCAACCGCCTGCGTCAAAACTCGCTTCTGCTGGTGACGCGTGCGGACGCGCTGAACGAAACGGATCAGGCCAAGGTGCTGCGCCGGATCAATCGTGAAGCGGGCGACATGTTCCGCCGCACGATCATGATTTCCGCCCGCGATGCGATCATTGCCCGCGACAATGAAGATAAGGCCCACCTGTGGACCGGAAGCGGCGGCGGCAAGCTGGTCGACAACTTCCTGACCATCACCGCCGACATCATGGCCGCACGCGCCGAGATGCTGGCGCGCTATCAGATAGACGGCTCGACCGAAGAGCAAGCGATTGATGCGCTGCAGCTGGGCGAGGAGACCTCGACCCGGATCTGGAGCCCGCCGGTTATGTCCGTCGCGGACGATCCAGCGCCCGCTCCGATGGCGCCAGAAACCTCGAACGTGGTTAACATCCGCCCTGCCCGCCCGCGCCGGGCGGCGCGGGACAGAGACACGACCGAGACCCGCCAGCGCATTGCGGCGGACGAAGCCGACAAGTTGCGCGCGCAGGTGCACACCGACACGCCCGACGACCAAGACAGGCAAGATCTGAAATCCGTCTTCCATGTTGCCGATAGCGCAGATGCGGAGGAGGACAAGTCCGACACCTTGACCTTGGTGAATGAGATCCCCGAACAGCCCGAGGAAATCGCCGCCGAGCCCACGTCGGAGTGGGGCGACGAAGACGTCGCCGAGATCGAGGACGAGGTAGGCTCAACGGTCGAGGCTGACGAGGCCGAAGACAGTGAACCGCTTGAACTTCTGGACGCGGCCGCCACCGACGACCCACCGGCACCTGTCGACGCCTCCGAGAGCGACGAGACCGGCGCCGAAGACACGGAAAATCTGATCGCGTCGATCACCGATTTGGTGTCGGATCGCGGGCAGGAATATGAAGATCATGCGGAAGAAGCCGAGGCTGCGCCGTCTGCCGAAGCCATCGCCTTAGCCGCAAACCAGCCCGTCTTCAGCATGCCGGAAACCAAGCCACTGAGTGCATTAGAGGCATGGTCCGAACACCTGTCGACCCTAGAAAAAATCGACCACCCGGATGATTTGCACGAGGAGATCGTGAATTTCCTGACGCATTTTGACAACCGCGCCCGTGATCACCACGCGCAACAGTCTGAAGGCTCCCTGCAATCCCTAAGCGACACGGCCTCTGACAGCGACACTGTCTGGCACGTACTGTAAAACAGATGATACATAACACCACTTTGGCTGACGCGACCTTGTCCTTGGACGACGCGCTTTCAGCGGGCATGCAAACCGTTCCGAACTGCGTCGCGGCCGGCTATGTCGACATGCAGACCGGGTTTCTTCTGGGTGTGCAGGGGCGCGATGATGACAGCATCGCCGCGCTGGAAGCCATGTCGACCTCGATCGCCAGCCTGCTGATGGGGCGCGGTGTGCGCGCCGTGGAAGAGCTGCTTTCGGGCGGAAACACCCAGGGCGCGGGATTTGGCGAGATTGCGATCTGTTCGGGCAAGCGCCTGTATTTGTTGCTGAGGCGGCCTGATCAGCCGGACCATCTGATCTGCTATGTCTCGGACGACAGCGCGAATGTCGGGCTGGCTTTGGCCAAATCCGCGGCGAACCTGAAACTCATCTCGGCTGCGGTGTAGATAAAGATGACTGTGATCCAATCCGACATTCTTGATCAGCTCGAACGCATCGTGGACGAGGCAAACCCCCGGCGCAACCAAAGCATTTCCCTGTCTCAAGACACACCCGAAGCCCGCAGCATGGCGGCGCTGGCTGTCGTGCGGACAACCTTTTTGCCCCGCATCGTCGAGATCACAAATGATCAGGATGACGGGGTGGTTTTGGCGGTCAGCAAAGGTCGCGTGGCCGACATGACCGGGGCCGTGATGGACGGGGTGCAGGCCACCCCGCCAGAAACCACGGCCCAGAACGTGGCGCAAATCCTCAGCATGGTATGTTCTGGCTCGGGCGTGCGCGTGACCAGCTACCCGCCCGAGGATGGCGAAGACATCGTCGCCACGGGTCTGAAAATGTCTGACATCGACGCCGCCATCAGCGCGCTGGAACCGATGAGCCCGCCGCCCACGCCGTCGGAACCCTCGGGCCCGGAAGCCATCGAGGCCGAGGTCGAGATTCCCGTCGCCAAGCACGCGACTCCAGCGCCGGAACCGACTGCCCCCACGCCCAGCGATATCGGTGACAGCATCGCCGCCCAGTTTTTCGAGAACGCAACGAAGGTCAGCGATCTGCGGATCTTGGTAAACCATGCAGACGCCACGGTTGCCGGTCCAGACGGGATCCTGACCGAGAATTTGGACGCCGTTCAGCAGCTGATGGAAGACCTGTCCGCGTGGGATGCCGACAGCGGCGAAGAAGATTCGGGTCCGCAGCTGATTATCTTGCGGGCGCAGGGGCAGGATATGCCCAGTTTGACCATTTGCCGCGACACCGATTCCACGACGATGACGGCCCACCACACGCGTAGGTTGGGTTCGGCCGTACAATTGTGGAAATCATTGACTTCGAACGAAAATTTTAGCTGAATACTATGAAACGCCCGCTTCCCACGTTGGGATTTGGGTTTGCAGTTTGCTTTGAATAACGAGTTGGAAAAAAATTATGGACGAGGGACGCCGACAGGAGCTGGTTCGGATCGCCGAACAGATGTCGCAAACGGCTAGCGATGAAGCCAAGCCGTTCATTTCGCGCATCCTGACGGACCTCAAATCGTTAAAACCCGGCGTCGCTTTCGTGGGCCAGATCAAGGCGGGCAAATCGCGTCTGATCAATGGTTTTACCGGGCAGGCGAATTTCCTGCCATCGGATGTAAACCCGTGGACCACTGTTGTGACCGACATGCATTTCGGGCACCCATCCGGGCGCACCAACGGGGGCATTTTCCACTTCTTCGACAACGCCCAATGGCAGGCACTTCTGTCCGAGGGGGACGAAATCCGCGACCTGCTTCCGGATGCGGAAGACAACTATAAGCGCCAGATCATCGAAGAGCAGATCGAGGCGATGAAGACGCGGGCGAAGGCGCGACTTGGAGATCGGTACGAAGACCTGCTGGGCACGTCCCATGACCTGGAAGATCTGACGCAGGACGATCTGGCCCGCTATGTCAGCGCTGGCGCCGATCCCGAAGACGAACCCACGCAGACCGACGGCACAGCGGCGCCCTATTACAGCGATCTGACCCGCAAGGCCGAGGTGTTTTTCGAGCAGGGCCATTTCTCGTTCCCTGTCACGGTGACCGACACGCCGGGCATCAATGACCCGCTGCTGATCCGGGAAGAGATCTCGCACCAGTATTTGCGCAACTCCGACTTCTTCGTCGTGGTCCTGTCTGCGCATCAGGCGCTGTCGCAGGCAGACCTGAAACTGTTCCGACTGATGCAGGCGCTAGAGCTGGGGCAGATGGTGGTCTTTGTGAACCGGGTGGACGAGCTGAACCGCGGGGTCGAGGATGCCGCCAGCGTGCATGCCGATGTCCACGCAGGACTTGAGCGCGCGTTGGACAGCAGCCGCATGACCGTACTGATGGGCAGCGCGCAATGGGCCCACTATGCGCTGACCGGGGACGCGACCGGCATTGACCACGACCAGATTCTGGCGTGGCTGAAGGCCCATCCGAAGAAAATGCAGCGCTTCCTTGAGGGCGTTGAACGGCTGAAGCAAACCAAGCAAGAAGGTGCCGCCGAAAGCGCGCTGCGTTTGGCCGCGATGATTGCCTCGGGCCTGCCGGACCTGCGCAGCCACGTCATGCGCGAGATGTCGATGGGGCCGCGTAGCGAACGCATTCACATCGCCGCCCAGCATCTGCGCAACTTCGCCAACAGTGAACTGGAACGGCGCCGCGTGCATCTGAAGATCGTCGACGACGACACCGCAGAAGCCCACTTTGCACGGACCGAAGACAAAACCCGCGCGCAGCTTAGCCAGCTTGTGCTCGATACCAAGGATCGCCTGACCACGGGCGCCGAGACCGACATGGCCGCGTTACGGCAAGAACTTGATGCCATCGTGCGCTCGACCGTCTCGACCGTGGTGCGGGGCGAGGATGGCGTATCGCCGCTTTTGTCAGCGGGTGGCGCGACCGAGCTGGACTTTGGCGCGCTACGCCAGACCATGCGCGAGCGGTTGCTGGACGCAGCCCATGCCCAGCGCCAGAAAATGCTGAACGAGCTGTTCGCGTTGGACATGCAATCGAACGCGGCTTTGGCCGAAAACGGTGCCGCAACCGCCGACGCGCCGCTGAACGTGGATGCCAGTGCGCTGCGCTGGTACCGCCCCGACACCAGCATCCTAACCCGCGGCATCACGGTAGAATTGCGCGTCTCGTGGCTGGCCCGTCTGTTGAAACAACAATCCGTCGTCAATCGCGGCGAACAGATGATCACGCACGAGTTCCAGTCCATCGCAACCGATCTTGTGAACCAGTTCCACCTGGATCTGACAAGCCGTCTGAACACGGTGATGGAGCATCATCTGGCCGTACTTGCGACCCGCTTTGAAGAGCTGGACGCAACCCAAACCGCATCGCGTCCTGATGCACACGCCGCCTTGGAAAATGCCAAGAGGCTTGCAAATGAGTTGGAAGAGTTGTTCGAAGAGGGTATCGAACCTGTACAGCAACTCGAGGCGGTAACGTGATCAACTTTCCAGAAACAGAATCAGTTCTTGGTCAACTGAAAGCGTTTCTCGCGAAGACCGAGGCCGCGCCAAGATCGGCTCCGCTGGATGGCATGCGCAGTTTGGCGCAGGCCCATATCGAACAGTTGACCAGCGCCGTGACCATCGGCTTCGCGGGCGAATTCGGGGCGGGGAAATCCAGTCTGGCGAACATGCTGGCAGGCACCGACATTCTGCCCACCGGTCCGCAGCACCTGAAGCTGCCCTTGGTGATCGTGAAATACGCCGCCGAACCTGAAACCACGGTCGGCTGGTGGGAAAAGACCCCTGAAACCTTTCCCGGCGTCGATCTGGAAAAAGCGGCCGGGTACGACCCCGAGTTCATCTCGGTCGGGTTGCCGTCTGATGCCTTGCAAGAACTCGTGCTGTTTGACCTGCCCGGCTCGGGCGCTCTGGATGAAAGCTATAAGCAGACGCTTGAGCTGCTGAAATTCGTTGATTGCGCGATCTGGTGCACCAACGGCACCAATGCGTGGCGGGAAACGGAACGGTTCTTGTGGTCGCATGTTTCGAAAGACCTTCAGGACAACAGCCTGCTGGCCTTGACCCATACCGACCTTACGTCCGTACGGGAATCTCTGCCCCGGTTGGTGCCGCATCTAGAGCGTGACAGCGAAGGGATGTTCCAAGCCGTTGTGCCCATCGGGACGCCCGTCGCCGTTCAGGCGATGGCGCAAGAACCGGAGCCGGATTTCGACCTTTGGGCTGAATGCGGCGGTGAAGATCTGGCGCAGCGTGTTCTGGGGCTGGCCGCCACGCGCAAGACGCGGGACCTTGAGAAAGCCCGCCAAGACCTTGAGACCACACTCACCCCGGCGCTGGCCGCGTTGGGCGTGGCAGAAGAGCCCGCCGGGGCCGACCTGAAAGAAGCCGCGGCAGCTGTCGCGGCGGCGGCGGCCGCTGCGGCGGAAACGGCTGTGGCTGCGCCTGAACCAGAACCGGAAGACACCGATCTGGAAAACCCCTTGCTGGACGACTGGAAAGACGCATTGCGCGAGTTGCTGACCGAACTGCGCGACACCCCTGATCTTGAAATCACTGACCTGCTGCAACGTTGCCAAGAGCTGGTCGATGACTTCACCGAACAACTGGACCCCGGCAGCAGCATCGACTCCTCGGCCGAGTGGATCGTGGGCGAGTTCGAGAACGCGTCGGACCTGTTAACCCTGATGCAATTCGAAGACACCCCGCACGCGACCGAGACGGTCCTGAAGGTGATGACCCAGCTGAGCGACAACCTGTCTTGGGCCGGAACCCGCGGCAAAGACGCGTAGCTGCGGCTTCCTTCAAGTTATCCACAGAATCGCCTCAACCTTTAGCGGAATCACCGTTCTCATGTCCCGCGGATTCCTAGCGGATTTACCGTGATCGTTGTGGATTCCTCGCCCTTCGTACAGCTACCGCCCTGCACACCTTCTTCGAATCAGCAACAAAGAGGTAACATCCCCAACTTTGTCGCCCCGAGTCATAGCGAAGCCATGCGGGTGCCACAGTTTGGTCTCAATTCCTAAGTCTAACTTCAGTGGCACCGCCGGTTGAATTTACCTTGTTAAATTGATCCCGCGGTTGGGAAATCCCACTGCCAGAAAAAAAAGACGCAGGTAAGACTAAATGAGCCAGAATCAGGCATCGGGGCAGACAAATGAACCCCCCCAGATTGCGGCGTTGCAGCCCGGTGAAAAACTGCTGCGCGACCAGTACGAGATCCTTCGTTTTCTGAACAACGGTGGTTTTGGCATCACCTATCTGGCGCGTGACAGTCTGGACCGGAATGTCGTCATCAAAGAATGCTTTCCGGGCGCGTTGTGCCGCCGTGTCGGCAACAATGTCGAGGCCTCGGACCCCGCCTATGAAGAAGATCTGCGATCGATCATCGGGCTGTTCATTCAGGAAGCCCGCAACCACGCGCGTCTGGTTCACCCGAACATCGTAAACGTGCATCAGGTCTTCGAAGACAACCAGACCGCCTATATCGCGATGGACCTGATCAATGGCGGCGATCTGCTTGATTACGTTCAAGATAAAAACAACGACGTGACGCCGGACTTCATCGTGAAGGTCACGGAAAAGATGCTGTCGGCTGTGTCGTTCATCCACGACAACGGGATGCTGCACCGCGATATTTCGCCCGACAACATCCTGATCGACGAAGACGGCCAGCCGGTTCTGATCGACTTCGGCGCGGCGCGCGAGCGGGCGGCGAACCGCTCGGCGGCGCTGTTGACGCTGCGGGTGATCAAAGACGGATATTCTCCGCATGAATTCTACGCGCGTGGCGCCGATCAGGACGCAACCAGCGACCTGTATGTGCTGGCCGCCACGCTGTACCACGCCATCAGCGGCGAGCGCCCGATCGACGGCAAGTCGCGTCTGGATGCGTTCAACGCAGGCGAAGACGACCCCTATGTTCCGCTGTCGGGCCGCTTCGAGGGCTATCCCGAAGGCTTCCTCAGCGCCTTGGACAAGGCAATGGAAGTGCACATCGTGAACCGCCCGCAATCGGCGCTGGAATGGCTGCGCATGTTCCGCGGACCGACCGTTGTGTTCGAGGAATTCGGCTATCGCCCCAGCTCGGTCATCGTGGCGCTGGAGCGCCCGGAAGATAAGAAAGCGGACAACGAGAACGCCGAGGCGATCGTCACTGCGCTGCTGTCCAGCGATGATGATGTCGCGACGACCGCGAAGTCCGAAGGGCTAACGCCAGCGCAACCGGAAAGCGATCCGTCGGTCACCGTTGTCAAAAGCAGTTCGGGCGGCGGCGGCAAGGCCATCGCTGGCGTCGTCGCGCTTCTGGTGCTTGGCGCGGGCGGATACTTCGCCTTCAGCGGCTCGGACGAGGCTGACACTGCGGCACCGGTCGAAGTGGCCGCTGTCACTCCGGCACCGGCGACGCCAGAACCCGAACCCGCAGCAGAACCGGAAGCTGAACCCGTTGCTGAAACGGCTCCTGTTGCGACCGAAGAGCCCGCCACCGAGGAAACTGCGATCACCGAGGCACCCGCCCCGGCTCCGACCCCGGTTGCGGCCGCGGATCTGCTGGAACAGCAAATCGCGTTCGGTCACTGGGATGTCGAACTCCCCTTCGCGACCAGTGAACGTCGCCTATCCACTGGCAGCGCCGTCGCGATTTCAGGCGTCGATACAAAGCGGGATATGTCGATCATCGGTGACTGGGTCTCTCGTGGGACTGTGATCTTCACGATCAATGGCGACCCGGTTACCAGCAGCGCCAGCTTCGTGAACCGCGTTCTGGACGACGTGAAGGTTGACCCAGATGGCTATATCCGCGTTGCCGCTCGCTATCGCAAGCATGGCAGTGCGCTGCCGGTAAACGGCTTGCTTGCGCTGCCCGCGATCCGTTTCTTCGGTCTTGAGAACGGCGTTACGCTGACCTCAAACACTGCAGACAACGGCAATTGGACCGTGCGTGTCACGCGCCTGCCCGAAGGCTTTGCCGGCGACCTACGTGTAGGCGACATCCTGTTGTCGGAAGACACGACCGGCCAGCAGATCAACGCCATCCAAAGCCTTGATCGTATTCTTGAAACCCTTGTCGCCGACGGTGTGTCCCAAGCACGCCTGACTGCCCTGCGCAACGGCGCCGAGGTTCAGGTCACCATGCAACTTGCAGGGAGAACCTGACACGACCCAATGAACTGACTGCCAGAAAGTGTTCTCTGCGGGCCGACGCGCCCGGGCGGATGTTGGATCCGCCGCAGTATTTAGCAAGTAACCGAGTATCCACATCAAACTCTGTCTGGGCGTACTGTCCGGCTGGAATGAGACGTCACAGACCAAGCCCCAGTCTTGGCGAAGAGAGTGAAAGGTGAAGTTGCCATGTTCAAATATAAAAGCCCGCTGAGCCGGCTGCTTGAAGGTAGCGCTAAACACGCAAACAAGGACGAATCGCACGAGGAAGATCGTGACGAAGCCTCGGAAGAGCCAATTGCGGACCTGAACGCCCTTCGACAAGCTTTGGCCGGAGGGAACCAGACCACGGAAGCCGAGCCCGAAGCGGTCGCGGAAGAACCCGTGGAAGACATCCAGATCGACGAAATCCGCGCCGAGGATATCGCGCCGATTGAAGACATCGCACCGGTTGCGGCCGAAGAGATCGCCCCGATCGAAGTCGAAGAGGCCCCCGTGGCCGAAGCAGCCCCAGAGGTCGAGCCTGCCCCGGCGGCCCAACCTGCCCCTGCTGTTGAAAACGACGCCGCAGACGCGGATGCGGATGCCATCGTGAACACGATTCTGGCCGAAGATCTGCCCGGACGCACCCCTGGCATCGCGATGACCGAAACACTGGAAGTGGCCGAAGTCCCGCAAGCCGAGATCGCGCCCGAGCCCGTACCGGCCCCCGCTGCCCCCGCCCCCGCGGCGGACCGCAGCGAGCGTGTGAAAACCACGTTCTTGGGCTTCGAACGCCCTGACTCGCACGTGCAAGAAAGCATGGAGGCCGCTCCGGTCGCCAAGCAGGTGGTCGCGCAGAACTCCTTCCCGGTGGGCTGGCTGGTCATCACCCAAGGCCCGGGTCGCGGCACCAGCTTTGCGCTGGTGGAAGGTCTGGCGCAGATCGGTCGCAACGACGATCAGGCGGTTCAGCTGGACTTTGGCGACAATGGCATCTCGCGCGCCGGGCATGCGGTTGTGGCCTACAACGCTGAAGACCGCACCTGCTATCTGGGTCACGGAGGCAAGGCCAATCTGGTGCGCCTGAACGGTGGTCCGGTGCTCAGCACTGTTCCCCTGTCGAATGGCGACATGATCCGCATCAGCGACACCACCTTGCGCTTTGTCGCGTTCTGCGACGACAGCTTTGACTGGCAGGACGCCTAAGCATGTTGGCCAACCCGGCATATGACATCGCCCTCGTGGCGGATCAGGGCAAACGTGACACGCAGGAAGACGCAATTGCTGCGCGTTTCTTCGATGCCTTGGATTCGGGATATGTCGTCGTCGCGGACGGCATGGGCGGACACGATGCCGGGGACGTTGCCTCGGGCCTGGTGAAGGCTACGTGGCAGACGGAACTGGATGGCCTTCTGGAAAACGGTGGCTGCGCGGATGATCAGGTGACGGAAAACCTGACGCAAATCGCGCTGCGCACCAACGATGCCGTGGCGGCCTATCTTGAGGAAAGCGATTCTGACCTGCGTATGGGGTCCACCCTTCTGGGCGTTCTGTTGCGCGGCAAGCATCTGAACTGGGTGTCCGTCGGGGATTCGCCGCTCTATCTGTGTCGTAACGGGTTCATGATGCAGATCAACGAGGACCACTCGATGGCCCCGATGATCGACGCGCAGGTGTCAGATGGCACCCTGTCCGAGGAAGAGGCCCGCTCCCATCCCGACCGCAATCAGCTGACCTCGGTCATCATGGGCGCGCCTGTGCCCAAGCTGGATTGCCCGGACGCGCCGGTCGAACTGGCCAAGGGCGACGTGATTTTGGCGGCCAGCGATGGGCTTCAGTATCTGGACGATGACCAGATCCAGTCTCTTGCCATCGCTCACAAAGACAATCCCGCCCGCGACCTTGCCGTGGCCCTTGTGCAGGCCCTGCGCGCCAAGGCCCATCCGGACCAAGACAACATCACGATCGCTGTGATCAAACCCCTGAATATTTGAAACCACGCTTCTAACTGAGGACCCACGACAAATATGAGAAACCTCTTCTTCGCCTCTGGTCTCGCCCTAACTGCAATGGCTGGTTCCGCCGTTGCTCAAGAGGCTTGCTCGAATTATGTGGTCGAACGCGGCGACAGCCTGCGCGAGATTTCTTTGCGTGTATTCGGCAGCACGGATTTCCGTCAGATCTATAACGCGAACAAAGATGCCATTGGGAAAGACCCCAACATCATCCGCGTGGGCATGACTCTGAAGATCCCCTGCCCGACGAACCGTTCGGCAGCCAACACCGCAGATCTGACCGAAGCCGAGAAGATGGCACGCGAGATGTCGGCAGAGCTGATCGCCGAAGCCGAAGCCCGCGCCGAAGCCGCCATCGCAGAAGCGCAGAAAGCCACCGCCGAGGCTGTCGCGGCCGCGAAAGCTGACGCCGCTGCTGCGATCGAAGCTGCCCGCGCCGAAGGGGCTGCACTGATCCGCAAGGCCGCCAAGCCGGGCACCTCGCCCGTGGACGAGCGCCAGATTCTGCTGATCACCGGCGGAAACTATTCACCCTTCACCGACGAAGCGCTGCCCAACCGCGGGCTTTATACCAAGCTGGTTGAAACCGCCTTTCTGCGTGCCGCGCCGGAACAGGCCTATAAGATCCAGTTCGTGAACGACTGGAACTCGCATCTGGACCTTTTGATGCCGACCCTTGCGTTCGACGGCACATTCCCGTGGTCGCGCCCGAATTGCGAAGACGCGGACGGGTTGTCGTCAAGCGACCGCGCGCGCTGCGAGACCTATAACTTCTCGAACCCGTTCTACGAGGTGGTCGACACCTATTTCGCGCGCAATGGCTCGGGCTACGAAACCGCCATGAGCCACGCAGACTTCGCGGGCGCCACGATTTGCCGTCCCGAAGGCTGGTCGCTCAGCCACATGGACGCGGTTGGCCTGTATGAACCGGCCATCACCTTGGTCCGGCCTACAGAACCCGACGCCTGCTTTGACGCCGTTGCCAACGGCACTGTCGACATCGTCGCCATCGAAGCGCACCTCGCCGTCGAGGCCATCAGCCGCCTCGGCTACACGGACGAAATCATCGAAAACCCCAACCTTGCAGCGATCAAGGGTCTGAACGTCATGACCCATGTGGACAATCCCGACGGGGAAGCTGTGCTCGAGATCCTGAACCGGGGTTTGGACATCATGCAACAATCTGGCGAATGGCGGGACATCGTGTCCACCGCTTTGCGCCATCAAATGGAAAATAGCTAAGGCCTTTCCGGGCCGATAAGAATACCTGGAGGATAGGAAATGTTTAAACAAACTGCACAGAAGCTTGCAATCGCGACGACCGCTACCGTCGCCTTGTCGGCCGGTATGGCAAGCGCTCAGCAGGCCTGTACCAACTATACCGTAGCCGACGGTGACACGCTGGCGACCATCGCCATCACCGCCTATGGCACTTCGAACTACCAGCAGATCTTCAACGCGAACCGCAACATCGTCAGCAACCCCAACGACCTGGAACCGGGTCTGGTGCTGGCCATGCCCTGTGAGGATGGCAGCCTGCCCGACGGTCGTTCGGCACAGGAAGTGATCGCGGCCGAGGAAAACCGTTTCCAGAACACCCGCCGTTCGAACGCTTATGAGCCTCCGATCCGTCTGGTCACCGGCAACGGCTGGGCCCCCTTCACCGACGAATCGCTGAACGGCGGTGGCTTCATGACCCGTATCGCGACGACCAGCCTGCACCGCGCCGGCAACTCGCGCGACTACTCGGTTAGCTTCGTGGATGACTGGGGCGCGCACCTCAGCACGCTGCTGCCGCTGGGCGCATTCGACGTGTCGGTTGCCTGGACCATGCCCGACTGTACCAACCGTTCCTATGAATGGTCGGAAGAAACCACCACGCGCTGCACGCAGTTCTACGCCACCGTGCCCGTCTATGACACCGTACGCGGCTTCTACACTCTGCCGGAAAGCCAATATGTCAACGCGACCACCTTCGCCGAGTTTGAAGGCGCCACGATCTGCCGTATGGACGGCTGGAGCATGATCGACCTTGAAGAGCAAGGTCTGAACGCAGACAACGTGAATGTGGTCCGCCCGACCACCGCGCGTGAATGTCTGGACGCCGTTCTGAACGGCACCGCCGACGCTGCTTCGTTCGAAGTTCAGCTCGCTGCTGACACAATGAGCGAAATGGGCCTGACCCAGAACGATCTGGTCGAGAACCCCTTCGTGTCGACCCTGTCGTCGCTGGCCTTCCTTGTGCACCGCACCAACCCGTTCGGCCGTCAGTACGTCGCCATGATGAACAAAGGTCTGAACGAGATGCGTGAGTCGGGTGAATGGTACGCCATCATCTCGGACACCCTGCGCGAGCATAACGACCGCATGAACGCGAACTAAGCCACACCGCTTAGTCTGAATATGCGAATGGCCGGCGATTATGCCGGCCATTTTCGTTTGAGATGCTCAAGGGCGTGTTAGCTGTCTTGCGCCTTCGCATAGCTCAGCACCATGTCGCGCAGCGTCACCAGCCCGCAAGCTTTGCCGTGCTCGATCACCAAGGCGCGGCGGTGATCCAGACGCGACAGAAGACGCACGGCGTATTTAACCGCCATGTGGTCCGAGACCGTCAGGGCGGGCTTGTCCATCACCTCGTAGACATTGGTGCGGTCCAGCGACTTGTTCAGCGCGATCGCCCGTTCAGCGATCATATCGATCGAGACGATGCCGTATTCATCATCTTCGTGCCGCCGTTCTATGATCAGCGCAGTGACGCCCTTGGCCTCCATCTCGTTCACAGCTTCGCGCACAGTTGCCAGACCACTGATCATATAGATCGTGCCCTGCATCACATCCCGGACCTTTTTCGTGTTCTCGTCCATCACAAGTCCTCCTTGCTGATTTCCTCTTGGATCGAGGCGATTTGACCCGACAGACCAATCGCATCCTCGATATCCAACTGGAAGGCGACCCCGGTGCCGGGATCTTCGTCAAAACGGCAGGCCGCGCCGATGCTTTCAAGGATCAGACGGCTGTGGTGTTCTTCGACCAGAAACAGGATCACATCCCGCTGACCGCCCACAGTCAGACCGAAGAAGGTCTTTGTTGGGTTCAACCCTTCGCCCCGCGCCGAGGTGATGACGGTACACCCGGTTGCGCCTTTCTCGCGGGCCGCTTCGATGGCGGTGTCCGTCAGTTCATCCTGTGTCATCACAATGATCAGTTTAAACTTCATGGTTCTCTCCTTGGCTGTCCTGATCGGCCTTGCGGCGCGACAGCCAGTTGCTGATTTGGGCATAGCCCATCACGGTAATCATGGGAAATAGGCTGGCCAAGGCAATCAGGCCAAACCCATCCAGAAGGGGGCTGCGCCCCGGCACGGTGCTGGCAAGGCCCAGCCCAAGGGCCGCCACCAAAGGCACCGTCACAGTCGAGGTCGTCACCCCGCCGCTGTCGTAGGCCAGCGGAATGATCATGCGCGGCGCCATCAGCGTCTGGATCACCACGATCACATAGCCCACGATCATGTATTGATAGAGCGGCGTACCCGTCACGATACGGAACGTCCCCACCGCAAGGCTGATAGCAACCCCAAAGGCCACAGCGATCCGCAGCCCATTCGCCTTGACCGCGCCACCCGAGGCCTCCTGCGCCTTCAAGGCGACGGCAATCAGGGACGGCTCGGCGATGGTCGTCGCAAAGCCGATGGCGAAAGCGAAGATATAGACCCAGTAATAGTCCAGCCATTGAACGACACCGCCGGGTTCGATGCCAAGGAAGGACGGGTCGGTCAGTTGTGCGGCCATCTCGCGGCCCAGCGGGAACAGGGCAAGCTCCAGCCCTGACAGGAACAGCGCCAGCCCTAGAAGCACGTAGAACATGCCCACGGCGACCTTCTGCGGATGCGGGATCGGCTTGCGTAGGATGACGAGCTGGAACAAGAGTAGCACCGCCGCGATCGGCAGCACGTCGCGCACAACGCTCAGGAAGGTCCAAAAAAGGTCCGTCAGGATCGTGATCATGTCGCCACCACCAATCCGAACAACAACACGAAGATGATCGGCATCAACGAGGCAAAGGCGATCAGCCCGAACCCGTCGATCATCGGGTTTCGGCCCTTGATGACGGAAGCCAGACCGACACCCAGCGCCGTCACCAGCGGCACCGTGATGGTCGAGGTCGTGACGCCCCCGCTGTCATAGGCGATCCCTACAATCTCGCGCGGGGCGATGGGAGTCAGAACCACCACACAGATGTAGCCTCCGATGATCAGCCATTGGATCGGCCAGCCCATCAGGATGCGAAAGACGCCCAAGACCAGTGATGCGCCGACGGACGCGGCCACGGTATAGCGCAGAGCGGTCGCCATGAAACTCAGTTCGGCCTCGCTTTGACCAATCACGCCCGCCTCGGACATGACAGTCGCGGCCTCGGCGCCTACAGCGATCAGGGCGGGCTCGGCGACGGTGGTACCGAAGCCAAGGCTGAAGGCAAAGAGGACCAAAAGTGGCAGTGAACCACGCAGGGCCAGCGCATTCGCCAACGCCTCGCCCAGTGGAAACAGCGCCATGTCGAGTCCGCGGATGAACACCGTCAGGCCCAACAGGACGAACAGGAAGCCCAGTGCGAATTGCCCAATATTGTCAATCGGTTGCTGCAAGACCACAAGCTGGAAGAAGCCCACGATCAGAAGGATCGGAGCAAGGTCACGGGCGGTCCCGCCCAAATAGCCGAACAGCTTTCCAAGCGTATCGGTCATATGCCCCTTCCTGTGTCGCGCGTTGGGTTATGCATTCATACCAAAGATGTAACAGCCATGTGGCAGCGGCGCGAGCTATGATTGAAATCAAACGATCTGGACAAAAAACACCCCCGGACCGGCCGGGGGTGCATGTGTTCAGTCTGTGGTTCGGGTCAGTCGTTCGACCAGCCCGACACGGCTTTGACTTCCAAGAAGTCCTCGATCCCCAGAATGCCGCCCTCGCGCCCGTTGCCGGACTGCTTGTAGCCGCCAAAGGGCGAGCCTGCCGCGCGCGAGGTGCCGTTCATCTCGACCATGCCCGAGCGCATCTGGCGGGCCACGCGGTTGGCGCGGGCGCCGTCCTGCGTCTGGATGTAGTTGGTTAAGCCATAGACGGTGTCATTCGCGATCTCGATGGCTTCTTCTTCCGTGTCGAACTTCATGATCGACAGAACCGGGCCGAAGATTTCCTCGCGGCCGATGGTCATGTCATTGGTCACGTCGGCAAAGACGGTGGGCTTCACAAAGTAGCCTTTGTTCAGACCGTCAGGACGCCCGGTGCCACCGGCCACAAGGCGCGCGCCTTCGTCGATGCCTTTCTGGATCAGATCCTGGATCTTGTTCCACTGAAGCTCGTTCACGACGGGGCCGATATGGCGGCCTTCCTCGGATGCGGGACCGACCTGCACCTTGTTTGCAACCTCGGCGGCCTCTTCAACCACACGATCATAGATCGAGCTTTGGACCAGCATGCGCGACGGCGCGTTACAGCTTTGACCGGTGTTCTGCATCATATGCAGCACGCCACGCTTCACGGCTTTCTCATCCGCATCTTCAAACAGGATGTTGGCCCCTTTGCCGCCCAGTTCCAGCGCTACGCGTTTGATCGTGTCGGCGGCCGCTTTCGAAATCGCGATGCCTGCACGGGTCGAACCAGTGAAGCTGACCATGTCCACGTCAGGATGCGAGGTCAGCTGGCTGCCAACGCCCACACCATCGCCGTTCACCATGTTGTAGACACCAGCAGGGGTGCCGGCTTCGTCCATGATCTCGGACCAGACGATCGAGGATAGCGGCGCGACTTCGGAAGGTTTCAGAACCATGGTACAGCCAGCGGCGGCGGCAGCCACAACCTTCAGCGTCACCTGGTTCATCGGCCAGTTCCACGGTGTGATCAGCGCGGTTACTCCAACGGGTTCATAGAGCAGACGGTCGTTCGGGGCACGCTCGCTCAGCATCTTGTCGAATTCAAAATCTTTGAAGGCACGGATGAAGTTCTTGATGTGCCAGCTTCCCGCGCCCACTTGCGAGCTGCGCGACAGGTCAATCGGCGCACCCATCTCAAGGCTCATGGCTTGGGCCAGATCTTCCGCGCGACGGTTGTAGATTTCGAGAATGCTCTCGATCAGCTCCAGACGCTCGGCCTTGGATGAAAAGCCCCAGGTCTTGAAGGCTTCCTTGGCGGCGGCCACGGCGGCATCCGTATCCGCCTGATCACCAAGCGAGATGACCGCGCAGACCTCTTCGGTCGAAGGGTCAATCACATTGCAATCGTTGGCGGCGGCTGGGGCGACCCATTTGCCGTTGATGTAAAAGTCGCGTTTCTCGATCATATTCCTGACTCCTTGGACGGGTTTGCGGGCACTGTGGCACCGTGGCGCGGGTTGCGCAACCCGTGGAATCATAATTTGATCAAATTATTCAGATGAAATCAAGTTGGATCAAACTGTCGCACCAGACTTTCATCCTGAGCCAAGAAACCTACCTGTTCTTTAAGCAGAATTTACATCTATAGGAGAACGACGAATGGGACTGCGCATCAACGATATCGTGCCGAATTTCACTGCCGAAACGGATCAGGGCGAAATCAAATTTCATGACTGGATTGGCGACAGCTGGGCCATCCTTTTCTCGCACCCGAAAGACTATACCCCGGTTTGCACGACCGAGTTCGGCGCCGTCGCGCAACTGGCTGATGAATGGGAAAAGCGCGGCACCAAGGTGATTGGCCTGTCCGTCGACAGCGCAGAAGAGCACGTGTCGTGGAAAGCCGACATCGAAGGCTTCTCGGGCGCGAAAGCAGGATTCCCGATCATCGCAGACGAAGATCTGGCCGTGTCGAAGCTGTTCGACATGTTGCCCGCCGAAGCCTATCTGCCCGACGGGCGCACTGCGGCTGACAGCGCCTCGGTCCGGTCGGTCTTTATCATTTCGCCTGACAAGAAGGTGCAGTTGGTCATGACTTACCCGATGTCGGTGGGCCGCAACTTCGCCGAGGTGCTGCGCGCATTGGACGGCCTGCAGGCCACCTTCAACACACCGATCGCTACCCCGGCGAACTGGGTCAAAGGTCAGGACGTCATCGTCGCCCTGTCGCTCAGCGATGAGGCCGCGAAAGAGAAATTTGGCGAGATCGACATCAAGCTGCCGTATCTGCGTACCACCGCCGATCCCAGCGCGGTCGCAGCAGAATAAGCAAACGAAAGGGCCCGCGCAGATATGCACGGGCCCTTCTTGTGTCCACAGACTGAAAGTTCAGCCTTACTTCTCGGCCGCTTTCAGAGCCTGGCTCAGCACCTCGCGGTCACCCACGTGGTTGGCCAGAACCAGCACAAGGCGTGCGTTCAGGGCGTCGCTGTCTTCTTTCGACAGACCTTCATGCGCGGCGATGAGCTCGGCATAGAAATCGTCCACACCGTCGATGTTCGGGGTCAGGATCAGATCAGTCATGGGGCTTACTCCTTACCGATGGCGCGACGGATCGCGGCGCGGATCTGGTTTTCATCAAAGCTGGGGCGACGGGCCGCGACGTGCTGATCCGGGCGGATCAGATAGACGGCTTTGTCGTTGTCACCCAAGTACCGCTCGCGCAGAGCGCCCGTCTTGTCGTCAGCAGTCGACAGGGCCAGACGCTCGACCTTGATGCCGGCTTCCTCGATCATGTCGGGGGCGTCAGCGTCGATGGTCAGCAGGATGAACTTGTCGCCCAGCTTGTTCAGCAGGAAGTCATCCCCCAGCGGCGCATCAGGGCAGACCGAACCGGGACGCGACCGCGCGGGACCGTCCAGCGCATCGGCCGAGTTAAGCGGCGAGCCATCATAGGTGCAGGGCACCGACAGGCGACCCGAGTTCACCATCGGGCGGGCAAATTCGTGCTTCTCGGACAGGTCCAGAACAGCATCACGCAGGACACGGCTCATCTCTGATTTCGGAGTGATGAAGTCGGTCGAACGGGTCGAGTTCAGGATGTTCTCATCCGCGCCGTGGATACGCTCGTAGTTGTAGGTATCCAGCAGGCTGTCGGGTGCTTCACCGCGCATAACCATGCCCAGTTTCCAACCCAGGTTGTCCACGTCCTGCATGCCCGAGTTTGCGCCACGTGCGCCGAAGGGCGACACTTGGTGTGCGGCGTCCCCGGCAAAGAACACGCGGCCATGGCGGAAGCTGTCCATGCGCTTGCACTGGAACGTGTAGATCGAGGACCAGACCATGTCGTACTGCACGTTTTCGCCAAGGAAGGCGTCCAGACGACGGCGGATGTTTTCCTCTTTCATCTCTTCGGTGCGGTCGACATCCCAGCCGATCTGGAAGTCAACGCGCCAGACATCGTCGGGCTGCTTGTGCAAAAGGGTCGACGCGCCGCCACCATGGGTGGGTTCAAACCAGAACCAACGCTCGGTCGGGAAATCGTCGTTCTTCATCTTGATGTCAGCAATCAGGAAGCTGTCTTGGAAGACCTTCCCGGTGAAGTCCAGATCCAGCATCGTGCGCAGGGGCGAGGATGCCCCGTCACAGCCAATCAGCCAATCGGCTTCGATTGTATAGGGGCCGTCCGGGGTCATGATATTTAAGGTGACGTAATCGTCATGGACCTCGACCGAATCCACGCGGTTCTTGCCGCGAATTTCGATCGGCGCGCCGTCCTTCTGCAGCTCTTCAAAGCGGTCCAGCTGGAAGCTTTCATAATAGGGCTGCTGCATGTTGATGAAGGCGGGGTATTCGTGACCTTCTTCGGGTAGAAGGTTGAATTCAAAGACCTGATCGTCCTTGTTGAACACCTTACCGATGTTCCACACAACGCCTTTGTCGACCATCGGCTTGCCGCAGCCATAACGGCCCGCAACCTCAAGGCAGCGCTTGGCGAAACAAATCGCGCGCGAACCCATGCCGACGCCTTCGTGGTCGTCCAGCACCAGCGTCGGGATGCCTTGGCGGCCAAGGTCCAGCGCTGTGGCCACACCGATGGGTCCTCCTCCCATAACCACGACCGGATGGCGCACGGGCGTGGCCGCATCCTGATCGGCAGATTTCTTATAAGGATAGCGCTTGTACGCAAGCGTGTATCTATCGTCGAACATCGGGTTCTCCTCCGGCTGCGCGCGTTTCGTGTGGGGTCCGACCCTCGTGGCCGAACCCCAAAGGTCTTAGCCCTGCAGGGCCTCCCACATTTCCAGATCGCGCTGGGCGGTCCAGATGCGGGGGGTGTCGATGCCGCGCGCTTCGTCATAGGCGCGGGCGACGTTGAAGGGCAGGCAATGCTCGTAGATGGCATAGTCTGCGAATTTTGGATCGCACTCGGCGCGGACAGCATCCCAGGCTTCTTTCAGCGAGCCACCACGGGCGGCCACTTTGGCGGCCGGGGCGTAGGTGCTGTAAACGAAGTCGCGGGTGCTTTCGATGGCGCGCTCGACGGCTTCTTTGCCGATCAGTGCTCCACCACGGCCCGGCGCGATGGCGTCCACGTCGAAGGACGCGATGTTGTCCAGCGTGTCGCCCCAATCCGAGAAGTGACCGTCGCCGCAATAGCAAGCCGAGTGATCTTCTACGATGTCGCCGGTAAACATGACGTTCTGGTCCGGCACGTGGATCACGATATCGCCCGACGTGTGGGCGCGGCCCAGATGCATCAGGTCGATGCGGCGGTTGCCCAGATAGACGGTCATGTCATCCGAGAACGTGGTGGTCGGGTAGGTCAGGCCCGGGATTGATTCGTGGCCTTCGAACAGACGCGGGAAGCGTTGGAATTCGCTGTCCCAGTCTTCCTGACCGCGTTCCACAACCATCGCACGGGCTTGGTCACCCATAATGATCTGATCCGCACCATATGCCGATGCACCCAGCACGCGTACGGCGTGATAGTGGGTCAGAACCAAGTGGCTGATCGGCTTATCGGTCACCGAACGCACGCATTCGATCACTTTGTTGGCCAGACGCGGGGTCGCCTGAGCTTCAACGATCATGACGCTGTCATCGCCAATGATCACGCCCGAGTTCGGGTCGCCCTCGGCGGTGAAGGCATACAGCCCGTCACCGATCTGGTCGAAGGTGATTTTCTTTTCGGTCATGTCGCCTTGCGACGCGAATGCCTTTGCCATGGTCCGGTTTTCCTTTCTGGACAAGCGCGCGGGTTGGTGATCCCTTGCCCTTATGTTTGATCGTCGTTTCTTGCCCTATTGGGGCGTTGTGTTTGTGTCCGTCGCCACGCTGGTCACCCTGCTGGCAATGGGTCGTAATTTCTCATGTCCCTGCGGCTATACCCTGCTGTGGTATGCCGGAGATGACAGCGGTCAGGGCTCGCAGCATCTGCTGGACTGGTATTCCCCCAGCCATCTGATCCACGGCATCCTGTTCTACGGCGCGACCTTCCTTTTCATGCGCCGCTTTACCCTTGGCTGGCGGCTGCTGGTGTCCACCATCATCGAGGGCGCGTGGGAGGTGGCCGAAAACACCGAAGCCGTGATCCAGCGCTATCGCGAGTTCACCGTGTCCGGCGAATATTGGGGCGACAGCGTGGTGAACTCGGCCGCGGATTTGGCGGCCATGTTCCTTGGCTTCTGGCTGGCACTTCGTCTGCCCGTCTGGCTCAGCATCCTGATCATCGTGGGCTTTGAAGTGCTGACCACCTTCCTGATCCGCGATGGACTGGCGCTGAACATCATCATGCTGCTGGTACCATCCGAGGCGATCCTCGAATGGCAAAGCGCAGGGGGATGATGCCCAGACCGCCATTTACTTGGGCCAGCTAACGGCAGGCAGGATCTGCCCGACGCAATCGCCAAAGCCGATCTGGAAGCCGTCACCTTTGGCGGCACCGCGCAGGGTCAGGGTGTCGCCGTCTTCAATGAATGTACGGGTTTCGCCAGTATCCAGCGTGAAGGGCTCGCGGCCTGCCCAGCTCATCTCCATCAGCGAGCCATATTCAGTCTTCGTCGGACCCGAGATCGTACCCGATCCCAGCAGATCGCCCACGTTCATCGCACAGCCGCCAATCGCGTGGTGGCACAGCTGTTCGGCGGCCGAGTAATACATGCGGGTGTAGTTGGTTTCGCCCACAACGCTTGCCTTGTCGGCGCCTTCGGGCTGCATCAGTACCTGAAGCTCGATGTCGTAAAGACCGTCTTTGGTGCCATCCAGATAGGGCAGCAGCTCTTTCTCGCGTTCCGGCGTGGGGGCGCGGAACTCTTCCAGAGCGGCGGCGGTGACGATCCACGGGGAAATCGAGGTGCCGAAGGCTTTACCCTGGAACGGGCCGAGCGGTTGGTATTCCCAGCCCTGGATATCGCGGGCGGACCAGTCGTTCAGCAGCACATAGCCGAAGATCATGTCGTCGGCTTCGTCTACGGTGATCGGCTGACCGAACGCGGAGGGTTTGCCAACAATGGCCCCCATTTCCAGCTCGATATCCAGACGCATCGAGGGGCCAAAGCTTGGCATCTCGGCGTCGGGCGCTTTGCGCTGACCGTTCGGGCGGTGGATCGGCGTGCCCGAGATCACAACGGACGACGCACGACCGTTATAGCCGATCGGAATATGCAGCCAGTTGGCGGGCAGATCGGGCGAGCCACGCAGGATCGCGCCCATGTTCGCGGCGTGCTGACGACCGGCGTAGAAGTCAGTGTATTCCGAGACAAGGAACGGCATGTGCAGTTCGGCTTCGGCTTGGGCAACCAGCAGGGGTTCAACCGCGTCACGCTCGGTCGACCCTTCGGCCAGCAACTGCTCCAGACGGGCACGCAGGGCGGCCCATGCGTCCGAACCCAGCTCCATCAGCTCGTTCCAGAAGGGAACGTCGAAAACGGGCTCGTCCCCGATCTCGATCAGGCCAGCCTCTTCAGCGGCCTGCATATCAAGGATCATATCCCCGATGGCGACACCACAACGCGGCTCGCTATCGGCGGTCGAGAATACACCATACGGCAGATTGTTCAGGGGAAAGGGGGTCTCGGCAGAGTTCGCGCTGTCCACCCATGACTTTTTCAGTTGGCTCATGTGATCCTCACTCGGCATCTGGCTGTGCCTCGGGTCGCGCATCGGCGAAAGCAGGCAGGGCCAGACAGGTTTCTTCGATTTCGGTCAGACGCGGATAGGCGGTCAGATCGACCCCCCAGCGCCGTGCGTTATAGTACTGTGCGACAAGGCAAATGTCTGCCAGCGTCGGCGTGTCGCCAAAGGCAAATGTGCTGTCCTTGTCGACCATCTGTTCAAGGGCGGCAAAGCCCACGTCCATCCAGTGGATCATCCATTGGCGTTTGGCCTCGGCATCCGCACCGAACCTGTCGCCCAGATGCCCCGCCACGCGCAGGTTGTTCACCGGGTGGATGTCCATCGCGATGACATGGGCTGCGGCCAGAACCTTGGCGCGGGCGACCGGATCGGCAGGCAGAAGCGCCGGGTCCGGTTGAACGGCCTCAAGATAGTCAATGATCGCCAGCGACTGGGTCAGGACGGTGCCGTCCTCCAGTTCCAGCGAGGGCACCAGATGGGTCGGGTTCTTGGCCACGTAATCTTCCGCGTGCTGCTGCCCGCCATCTTTCACAAGATGGACCGAGACATGCTCGGCGCTGAGCCCTTTCAGGTTCAGCGCAATCCGCACGCGATAGGCCGCCGTGGACCGCCAGTATCCATACAGTTTCATCATTTCTTGCCGGGCGTCCCGTCGAACTTCTTCTCAAGGCTGTCCCAACAGTCGATGTAATCGTCCTGCAGCGGGGCTTCGTTCGCCGCAAAGGCTGTCAGATGCTGCGGGAAGCGGGTCTCGAACATGAAGGACATGGTGTTGTCCAGCTTCTCCGGACCGAGGTTCGAATTCGAGGCGCCTTCAAAAGCATCACGATCCGGCCCGTGCGGCAGCATCATGTTGTGCAAGGACACACCACCGGGGACGAAGCCCTGCGGCTTGGCGTCATACTGGCCGTAAATATTGCCCATCAGTTCGGACATGATGTTCTTGTGATACCACGGCGGACGGAAGGTGTTTTCCGCCACCATCCAGCGTTCGCGGAACAGAACGAAGTCGATGTTCGCGGTGCCGGGCTGACCCGAGGGCGCTGTCAGCACGGTGAAGATCGAAGGGTCCGGGTGGTCAAACAGGATCGCGCCGACCGGGCAGTATGTGGTCAGGTCGTATTTGTAAGGCGCGTAGTTGCCGTGCCACGCGACCACGTCCAGCGGCGACTGGCCGATCTCGGTCTTGTGGAACTGACCGCACCATTTGATGGTGATGGTCGACGGCACTTCGCGGTCTTCATAGGCCGCAACAGGGGCTTTGAAGTCACGCGGGTTGGCCATGCAGTTCGCGCCGATGGGGCCACGTCCCGGAAGTTCGAATTTCTGGCCGTAGTTTTCACAGACGAAGCCGCGTGCGGGGCCTTCCAGAAGCTCGACGCGATAGACCAGCCCACGCGGGATGATGCCGATTTCCTGCGGCGCAAGGTCGATGATGCCCAGTTCCGTATAGAACCGCAGCTTGCCTTCCTGCGGCACAACCAGCAGTTCGCTGTCAGCCGAGAAGAAATAGTCGTCGACCATCGACTCGGTGACCAAATAGACGTGGCTGGCCATACCGACCTGCGTGTTCACATCGCCCGCCGTGGTCATGGTGCGCATACCGGTGATCCAGTTCAGACCCTCAGTCGTCGGCACCGGATCCCATCGGTACTGACCCAGCGAAATCACGTCCGGATCCACGCATGGCGCAGATTTCCAATAGGGCACATCGATCTTGGTGTAGCGGGCCGAGTGCTTCACCGACGGACGGATGCGATAGGTCCAGGTGCGCTCGGGCGGGTTGGCGGTGAAAGCGGTGCCGGACAGCTGCTCGCCATACAGGCCATATTCGCATTTCTGCGGGCTGTTCATGCCTTGCGGCAGCGCGCCGGGCAGAGCCTCGGTTTCGAAATCATTCGCCCAACCGGGCATGTAATGCGTTTCGGTGCCAACGGCTGACACCGCGCGCTGCATCTCGCGCGAGGGGCTATGCTTGTTCATAAGTCGATCCGTTTCAATGCCCAGATGGGCCATCCTGTTGCGCGATAATGATATCGTTGCATGTGAAACGAAGTCAAGAAAAAGCGATGCTTCACATGAGAAGTAATGAAATCGCAACAATTTGAATAGTTAAGCCGATGGAAACTTGGTGCTGCTATCCCTGACCTTGGGTGAAAAATGAGGTGGTGGGATGCGTTCGAATGAACAAGCTCCGGTAATTATCAAGAAGATCAAAAAGGGTGGCGGTGATGGTCACCATGGTGGTGCATGGAAAGTGGCCTATGCGGATTTCGTGACCGCGATGATGGCGTTCTTCCTGCTGATGTGGCTGTTGAACGCGACCACAGAAAAGCAGCGCAAGGGGATCGCGGATTATTTCAGTCCAACAATTCCAATCACCCGCGTGTCGGGCGGTGGCAGCGGGTCTTTCGGGGGCGACAGCGTGCTAAGCGAAGAAAGCCTGTCGCAAACCGGCACAGGCGGCGTTCCGCGTGATCCTGCAGCCTCCAAAGACGGAAATCAGGCCGACAGTTCCGGCGAAAGCGGCGAAAAGGAAACCGCCAAGCTGAAAGAGGTCGAAGAGATGCTGCTCAGCCGGTCCGGCGAAAGCATGACCAGCGACCAGCTTCGGCGCCATATCGTGACCCGCGTGACCGACGAAGGCCTGCTGGTCGAGATTTTCGCGCTGGATCACGCCCCGCTGTTCCATGCGGGGACCACAACGCCCACACCGATCCTGGAAGAGATCCTGACAACCATTGCCGAGGTGTTCGACCTGGCAAAAAACGGTGTCGCGATCGAAGGGCATGTGGCCACGCAACCGGTCGTCGTGGCTGAAAACACCGCGTGGCAGCTGTCCTCGGGCCGGGCTGATGCGGTGCGCAGGTTGTACGAATCGCTGGGCGAATCCCCCGATAAAGTCCAGCGCGTCACCGGGCACGCGGATCATGAACCGGTCACACCCAACCCGATGGCCGCGCGCAACAACCGGATCGAGCTGATCCTGCTGCGTTCGAAAAGGTAACGAAATCATAAGCTAAGGGGAAATCGTCGCGAATCTCGCGCCTATTAGGCGGCTGTTAAGGACACCCGGTCCACTCTGTCCCGGACCAGAGGTAGATGCAGCAGAAAGGCGCACCATGACGATTTCCTCCTCACTAAGTGCCGGCGTGTCCGGGCTGAATGCGCATGCAACGAAATTGGCAACGATTTCTGACAACATCGCGAACTCTTCGACATTTGGCTACAAGCGGGCCACGGCTGATTTCCAAAGCCTTGTCATCGGTGGGCATTCCGGATCCGGTACTTATTCGGCGGGCGGCGTACGTACGACCACGCAGCGATTGATCGACGAGCATGGCCCGCTGATCTCGACCTCGAATCCGATGGACATCGCGGTTGGCGGGCGCGGCATGCTGCCCGTCACGCAAGAGGTCTACGCCGATTCAAACCCCGGCGAACGGCCGATGATGATGACCACGACCGGTTCGTTCCGCACCGATTCCGAAGGCGTCCTAAAAACTGAAACCGGGCTTGTCCTATTGGGCTGGCCCGCAGACGCAGACGGCAATGTGGGCACCTATCCGCGCGACACGGGCGTGGGGCTGGAACCTGTCGTCATCAACGCAAACCAAACCGCCGGCGACCCGACCACCAACATGAAGCTTGGCGTAAATCTGCCCGCGGTCGAGACGGAGGCAGGCGCTGCCGGCACCCCACTGCCGCTGTCGGTCGAATATTTCGGCAACCTCGGCACATCTGAGACACTGGACTTCAGCTTTACCCCCTCTGTTCCGGGCACCGGATCTTCGAATACTTGGACCATGCAGATCACCGACAGCGCCTCGGGTGGGGCGGTGATCGGGGAATACACGCTGGTCTTCGATGACAGCCGCGCCGATGGCGGTACGCTCGCCTCGGTCACAGTCGTGTCCGGCGGCGCCTATGACGCCGCCGCCGGGACGTTGGACCTGACCGTTGCAGGCGGTCCGTTGTCGCTAACCATCGGCGGGATCGGCGACCCCAACGGCCTGACCCAACTGTCGGATAGCTTTGCCCCCGTGGCCATCACCAAGAACGGCTCGCCGGTGGGCAACCTGACCGCGGTGCAGATCGACGAACATGGCTTCCTGAAAGCCACCTATGACACCGGGTTCATCCGCACGATCTATCAGGTGCCGCTGGTCGATGTGTCGAACCCGAACGGCCTGACCTCGATCTCGAACCAAGCCTATCAGGTGTCACCCGAAAGCGGTTCGTTCTTCATGTGGGATGCCGGTGACGGCCCGACGGGCGAAGTCGTTGGCTTTGCGCGCGAAGGTTCGACCACCGATGTCGCGGGCGAGCTGACCAACCTGATCCAAACCCAGCGGGCTTATAGCTCGAACGCGAAGGTGATCCAGACCGTCGACGAGATGCTGCAAGAAACCACCAACATCAAACGCTGATCGGGAACCAGAAGTAACCTGCCATGACCCTCAACAGCGCCCTCTACAACGCATTGACCGGCCTCAGCGCCAACGCGCGCGCGGCCCATGTCGTCTCGTCCAACGTCGCCAATGCGACGACAGATGGGTATGGCGTGCGGTCGCTCAGCCTGTCATCGCGCACGCTGGGCGGCGCGCCGTCGGGGGTCGTGATCGAGGGCGTCACCCGCCACGTCGACGAACGTCTTCTGGGCGACCGCCGTTTGTCGGACGCAGCGCTGGGTCACGGAAGCACGCGGTCGGGCTTTCTGGAAGGTTTGGAAAAAGCCATTGGCACCCCCGACCAGCCGGGATCCCTTTCGGGCCGCATGGCCCAGTTCGAGGCCGCCCTGATCGAGGCCGCTGCCCGCCCCGACAGCGAGGCAACCCTGAATGCCAGCCTGAACGCAGCCCGCAATGTTGTGTCTCATCTGAAAGCCACGTCTGATCACATTCAGGACGCACGCCTGACCGCGGATCAAGCCATCGCGCAAGAAGTCGCGCAACTGAACCAAGGCCTGAAGGACGTGCAGGACCTGAACACAAAGATTCAGGCCGCAATCGTGCGCGGCGCGGATCCCTCGGGCCTGATGGACCAGCGACAGCAGGCCATCGACGCGCTGTCTTCGATCATCCCGATCAAACAGGTCCCGCGCGATGGTGGGCAAGTTGCCCTGATCTCGAGCGGCGGGGCCATTCTGCTGGATGGGCGCGCCGCCGAACTGGGATTCTCGCCCGTCAACACAATCGTCCCCGAGATGACATTGGGTAGTGGTGCTTTGTCCGGGCTGACCATTAACGGCCAGCCGATTGACACTACGGCGGACCGCAACGCGATCTCAGGCGGATCATTGGCGGCGCATTTTCAGGTCCGCGACGATCTGGCGGTGAGCGCGCAAGAACAGCTTGATGCCTTCGCCCGCGATCTTGTTGAACGTTTTCAGGACCCGGCCTTGGATGCGACGCGCGTACCGGGGGCGCCGGGTCTGTTTACAGATGCGGGCGCGACGTTTGATCCTGCGGATGAAATCGCCCTCAGCAGTCGCCTGACCTTAAACGCCGCCGTGGACCCCGCGCAGGGTGGAGCCATTTGGAGACTTCGCGATGGGCTGGGGGCCGCAGTGCCGGGCAATGTCGGCAATGCCACGCTTCTCGGCCAGTTGGTCGACGCCTTGGACACCCCCAAGGTCACCGCGTCCGGAGGATTTTCCGGCGCGGCCCGATCCTCGGCTGGGTTAGCGTCTGATCTGCTTAACACGGTCGCTGCAAACCTGTCTCACAGCGAGGCTCAATTGGGATTTGATGTCGCGCAGAACAACAGCCTGCGCGAGATGGAACTGGCGCAGGGTGTCGATACGGATGCCGAGATGCAGAAGCTGATGGTTATCGAACAGGCCTTCGCCGCCAACGCTCAGGTCGTCACAGCTGCCGACGAAATGTTGCAACTTCTGTTAGGTATGTAAGGGGCGCGGGATGAGCATTTCCACTTTCGGCGACATGGCCAGCACCTTCCTGACCCGGCGACATAGCGCGCAGTTGCGTCAGGATCTGACGCGGCTCAGCACCGAGCTGTCCACTGGGCGAAAAACGGATCTGGGGGCACACAACACGGGCGGCTTCGGTGCAATCGCGGGGCTTGAACACAGCCTGAAACTGATGTCCGCACATGTGCAAGCCACGAACGAGGCGCGGCTGATGGCAGACACCACTCAGGCCGCGTTAACAACTATTAATGCGCAGGCGCAGGACCTCTCAAGCGGGCTGATCGCGGCGCGCAGCGCAAACAACGTGACCATGCTGCAAACCACGGCACTGGATGCAGAGCAAAAATTTGCCTCGATCATTTCAAAGCTCAACGCAGGCGCGGGCGGGCGATCGCTGTTCGCGGGCGCGGCCACAGACGGCCCCGCCCTTGCTGATGCTGACACGATCATTGCCGAACTGATGACCGCCATCGCGGGCGAAGTGACAGCGGCAGGCGTTTCGGCGGCAATCGATGATTGGTTCAACACGCCCGGCGGCGGGTTTGAAACGCTGGGCTATTTGGGGGCGGATGAAAGCTATGGCCCCATCCGATTGGGCAACGGCGAATCCGCCACCCTGCCCGTCCGCGCAAATGATCCTGAGGTACGCAACCTTTTGTCCGCAATCGCCAAGACTACCGTACTGGCCAAGGGCGCGCTTTCAGGGGATCTGGACCAGCAGAAATCTCTGGCCGAGATGTCATCCAACGCGCTTCTTAGCGCGGTCGATGACACCACGATGCTGCAAGCGCGGGTCGGCACGGTGGAGGCACGGATCGAAAACGCGATGGCGCACAACACCGCCGAACAACACGCGCTGGAGCTGTCTTATAACGAACTGACCGCCGCGGATCCGTTCGACACCGCGGCACGGCTGGAAGAGCTCTATGGCCAGCTCGAGGCGCTCTACACCACCACCGCGCATCTCTCGAAACTCAGCTTCACGGATTACATGCGATGAAACACCTGCTTGCCTGCCTGATAGCGCTTTTCGCTTTGGCGACCGCCGCCAATGCGAACTCGATCCGCATCAAAGATCTGGTCGAGTTCGACGGGGTGCGCGGCAACGACCTTGTGGGCTATGGGCTAGTTGTCGGCTTGAACGGGACCGGGGACGGCATCCGCAACGCGCCCTTCACAGAAGACATTATGTCCAACATCTTGGAACGGCTGGGCGTCAACATCACCGGGGAGCAATTCCGGCCTAAAAACGTGGCGGCCGTGTTCGTCACGGCCTCTCTGCCGCCCTTTGCCCGCGCGGGGTCCCGGATTGACGTGACGGTCTCGGCGATTGGGGACGCGAAAAGCCTGTTGGGTGGGACGTTGATCATGACGCCCCTGAATGCCGCAGATGGCGAAATCTATGCCGTCGGTCAAGGCACTGTCATCGCAGGCGGCGCAACGGCCGAAGGGGATGGCGCGTCGGTGACCAAGGGCGTTCCTACCAGCGGCGTGATCCCCAGCGGCGCGCGGGTCGAGCAAGAGATTGACTTTGATTTCACCAAGCTAAAATCCATTCGTCTGGCCCTGCGCACACCCGATTTCACCACCGCCGAACGGATCGAGCGAGCCATCAACGGCAAATATGGTCGTGTGGTGTCCCGCATGCTGGACAGCGGGACGGTGGTGGTCGACATCACCGCAACGCGCGCGATCTCTCCTGCACATGCGTTGGGAACCATCGAAAACATCGGCGTCGAGCCCGAGCGCCGCGCCAAGGTGGTTGTCGACCAGCGGTCAGGCACCATTGTCATGGGTGAAGATGTGCGGATCAGTCGGGTGGCGGTGTCGCAGGGCAATCTGACCCTCCGCATTCAAGAGCAACCCATCGTGGTGCAGCCCAACCCGTTCTCGGACGGCGAGGCCATCGTGGTGCCGCGCACCAATGCCGCGATCGAGGAAGAGCCGGGCATCGGGCTGGCCGAAGTTAGCGGCGGGGCGTCCTTGTCCGAGCTCGTGGCCGGATTGAACGCCTTGGGCGTGGCCCCGCGCGACATGATCGACATCTTGAAAAGCATCAAAGCGGCGGGCGCGCTTCATGCAGAGTTCATCGTGCGCTGAGGTCAGGCACGGCGCACCACGACCGACCCGACCGAATACCCGGCGCCAAAGGAACAGATCACGCCAGTGTCTCCCGGCGCCAAGTCATCCGAATATTTCGAGAAGGCAATGATAGACCCAGCGGACGAGGTGTTGGCGTAGTCCTGAAGGATATTGGGCTGCTCATCGGCTTCGGGCGTGCGGCCCAGCACTTTCTTCCCGATGAAGTCGTTCATGGACTTGTTGGCCTGATGCAGCCACAGCCGTTTCAGATCATCTTGCTGCACACCGATATCCGCAATGTGCCCCAAGATGTGCTTTGACACGATCGGCAGCACCTCTTTGAACACCTTACGGCCATTCTGCATAAACTGCATGTCACGGCGATCGGGCAGATCCGCGGTCTCTTCCCGGGTGCGGCGCAGGAAGCCGTTGTTGTTGCGAATGTTGTTCGAGAATTGCGTCAGGCAGCGGGTCGACAGGATCTCGAAATGATCGCCTTTGGCATCTTCCTTGCGCTCGATCAGGGTCGCTGTCGCCACGTCCCCGAAGATGAAGTGGCAATCGCGGTCGCGCCATTCCAAATGGGCCGAGCAGATCTCGGGGTTGACCACCAATGCGCGTTTGACTGATCCCGAGCGGATCATGTCGGCGGCGGCTTGGATGCCGAAAGTGGCAGACGAACAGGCGACATTCATGTCAAAGGCAAAGCCACCCGCGCCCAGCGCCTGTTGGATTTCAATCGCGATGGCCGGATAGGCGCGTTCGTGGTTCGATGCCGCGCAGATCACAAGGTCAACATCTGCCGCGTCACACCCGGCCTGTGCCAAAGCCTTGCGACAGGCATCCACGCCCATTTCGGTCATGATCCCCGGTTCGTCATCCGCGCGCTCGCGCAAGGTCGGATGCATCACATCGGGATCCAGAACCCCGGCTTTATCCATGACATAGCGTTGATGAATGCCCGAGGCCGACACGATGAACTCTTCCGAGGAATGGCCCATCTCATCCACGTCGCCCGCCGCGATGGCGTCGGCATGCGCCGCATTAAACTTGTCGGCATAGGCGTTGAACGCCTCCACCAGTTCGGCGTTCGTGATGATCTGTTCGGGCGTGAAAACGCCGGTGCCGGAAATGACGGGCTGATGCATTGGGGCCTCCTTCGCAGGTCGTGCCAGTCAAACAGGAAGCGCGGGTCTGGGCAAGACTTCCTGCCCCAAGGTCAAGCCGTCAGAACGGGCATTTCGCCTTGATGGTGATCCCCTTTCCGCCGTCAGGGTGGCGCAGACGCAGGCTTTCGGCGTGCAGCATCAGGCGCGGGGCGTCCAGCGCCGCGCCTGTGGCATAAAACGGATCGCCCAAAATGGGATGGCCGAGTTCCAGCATGTGCACGCGCAACTGGTGGCTGCGACCGGTCTGGGGGAACAGGCGCATCCGGGTGGCGTTGTCCTCATATCGCAGGACTTTCCAATCGGTCACCGCGGGCTTTCCGTTCTCGAAATCCACATGCTGCTTAGGGCGGTTGGGCCAATCGACGATCAGGGGCAGATCGACGGTGCCTTCACGGTCCTCGACCCGACCAAAGACGCGCGCCAGATAAGTTTTCTTGGTTTGTCGTTTCTCGAACTGAAGCCCCAGATGACGCTGCGCGTGGGGGGTCAGCGCAAAGACCATCACGCCCGAGGTATCGCGATCCAACCGATGCACCAGCAGCGCTTCGGGAAACACGGCCTGAACACGCGCGATCAGGCAGTCGGCCAGATGCTCGCCCTTCCCCGGCACCGACAACAAGCCCGAGGGCTTGTCCACGAACAGAAGCTCGTGATCGTGATGCAGGATGACCAGCGGATCCTGAGGCGGGGTGTATTCAGACGACATGCGCGCGGGATAGCGGTTGGAACCCTGCGCCGCAAGTCACCGCTTGCGCCGCATCTGCCGAAACAGCGCAGTGGTGTAGACGATCAGCGCCAGCCAGATCAGCGGGAAGGCGATCAGTTTGGCGCCTCCGAACGGTTCGCGGAAGATGAAGACGGCCACAAGGAAGATCATCGTGGGCGCGATATATTGCAGGATGCCGATGGTCGACAGACGCAGCAGCTTCGCGCCGTTCGCATAGACCATCAGCGGCACCGCAGTGACCAGCCCGCAGCCCATCAAAAGCGCCGTGTCCCAGACTCCGGTGAACAGATGCCCCTGCCCGGTGACGCCCAGCCAGACGACATAGGCCAACGCGGGGGGCGTCAGGATCAGCACCTCAAGCAGGAAGCCTTGATTGGGGCCGATGGGCAGGGATTTCTTGAAATAGGCATAAAAGCCCCATGTCAGCATTAGGCTGAGTGCAACCATCGGAAGGCGGCCCGCATCCACCGTCAGAACAATCACCGCCAACGCTGCCAACAGCACCGCCACCCATTGCGCAGGCGACAGACGCTCGCCCAAAAGCACGGCCCCCATCACGATCGAAAACAGCGGGTTGATGTAATAGCCCAGCGCGGCCTCGACCGTCTGTTCGGCTCCAATCGCCCAGATATAGATGCCCCAGTTGACCGAAATCAGCGTGGCCGTCACCAAGGCAAGCAGCAGGCTGCGGCGGTCGGTCAGAACGGCCTTAATGTCACGCGTGCGGCCCATGGCGAACAGCACGGCACCTGCGACGGGAACGGACCAGATCACGCGATGGGCCAGCACCTCGGTCGCGGGCATATGGGTCAAAAGCTTCAGATAAAGCGGCAGGAACCCCCACAGCACGTAAGCCGTGATCGCAAAGGCAAGCCCTTGCGGCGTATCCACATTTTCCGGTTTTGATGTCACAGCCATGTCGCGCTCCTCACCCAGCCTTTATGCAAGCGCATGATGGCATTGGATAGAGCGATTTCTTTGAAACGATACATCACGACCCGTGATGCTTCACCCATCAAGCCGGTTCGCCTTGACCTGCGTCCATGCCGCCCGATCCAGACGATAGCATTTCCAAGGTAGCACACTGCCTGACAGGTCGAGTTCCTCATCGCTGGTGAATACCGCACCGATCTTCATCGTCGCTTTTTGCGAGCGGATATTATCGGGCGCGATGTGAAACCAGACGCGGTCGAAATGCGCGAAGGCATGATCCAGCATCAACTGTTTCATGCGCAGGTTCACTTCGCCGCCCCAATAGCGGTGGTTTAGGAACGTAAAGCCGATTGCAATGTCGTCCGGCGCATCGGGGCCGACATAGTAGCGCGAACACCCGATGACCCGATCACGCGACTTGTCAAAGACAATCAACGTCCCACCCGCCGCCAGCAGCATGTCGAAATAGGGATCAAACACATCCCGCATATGGCGGTCTTTGGCAGGGTGACCCGCCCATGTCTCGGGGTCGCTGGCGGCTTGGTAAAGGGCCTCGCGGTCTTCTTCCCGCAAGCCCCGCAAGCGCAGCGTATCCCCGTCCAGTTCGGGCTGATCGTTAAACGTCACACCTTCACCCTTTCCGATTTTGGGTCATACATCGGCTTCAGTGATGCTTTGGCCTTCACGCGGGTGCCCGCCACGTCGATTTCATAGCTCGACGCCAGAACATCCGCAGCGCTTTCGCCTTTACACGGGACATAGCCCATGCCCATCGCGGCCCCCAGATGGTGGCCGTAGGAACCCGAGCTAAGATAGCCCACAATCTCGCCATCGCGAATGACGGGTTCGTTGTGATAAAGCAGCGGCTCGGGGTCGGTCAGTTTGAACTGCACCATCCGGTTTTCCAGCCCGCTTTCCTTCTTGGCCAGTACGGCGTCGCGTCCGATAAAGTCCGGCTTGTCGGTCTTCACGGCAAAGCCAAGCCCCGCTTCAAGCACGTGATCTTCGCAAGTGATGTCGTGACCGAAGTGGCGGAAGCCTTTCTCGATCCGGCAGCTGTCCATCATATGCATACCGCAAAGCTTCAGACCCATGTCCTGCCCCGCGTCAAACAGGGTCTCAAAGACGTGTCCCGCCATGTCGGCCGAGGCATAGATCTCCCACCCCAGCTCGCCGACATAGGTCACGCGGTGGGCGCGGGCCAAGCCCATGCCGATCTCGATGTCTTGCGCGGTGCCGAAGGGGTTGGTGGCGTTGGTGAAATCGTTGGGGCTGACCTTTTCCAAAAGTTTCCGGGCGTTCGGACCCATCACGGCCAAGACACCTTCGCCCGCGGTCACATCGGTGATCACCACGCGGAAATCGCCCACATGGCGCTGCATCCATGTCTGATCGGCCAGACGTGTGGCGGCGGGGGTGACGACCAGATAGGCGGTCTCGGTCAGGCGGGTGACGGTCACGTCGGCCTCGATCCCGCCGCGACGGTTCAGAAACTGGGTATAAACGATCTTGCCATTGGGCACGGAATAGTCGCCGCCGCCCACATAGTTCATGAACGCTTCGGCATCCGGGCCTTCGACGCGGATTTTGCCGAACGAGGTCATGTCGTACATGCCAACATTCTCGCGCACCGCTTTGTGTTCGGCGGCAGCGTTGTCGAACCAGTTCGGACGGCCCCACGTGTATTCGTACTCGGCCTTTTGACCCTCGTTGGCGAACCAGTTGGCACGTTCCCAGCCCGCGATTTCACCAAAGACGGCGCCCTGTTCCTTCAGGTGGTGATGGAACGGTGTCCGGCGCACGCCGCGCGCTGTGGCTTTCTGACGGAAGGGGAAGTGGTCGGCATAGAGCAGGCCCAGCGTTTCTTTCGAGCGTTCATACAGGTAGTGCTTGTTGCCCTGGAAGGGCTGCATCCGGCTGATGTCCACGTCGCCCAGATCGAAAGGCTTGTCGCCGTCCTCCATCCACTGCGCCAGCGCCATACCTGCGCCGCCCGCCGACTGAATACCGATCGAATTAAAGCCCGCTGCGACCCAGACATTGTCCATCTCGGGCGCGAGACCAAGGTGATAGGCATCGTCCGGCGTGAAGCTTTCGGGGCCGTTGAAGAAGGTGTGGATGCCCGCCTCGGCCAGCATCGGCATGCGGTTACAGGCGGCTTCAAGAATGGGTTCGAAATGGTCGAAATCTTCGGGCAGCTGATCGAATTCGAACGTGTCGGCGATGCCGTTCATGCCCCACGGTTTTGCGTTGGGTTCAAACGCACCCAGCAACATTTTGCCCGCGTCTTCCTTGTAGTACGCGCATTCGTCCGGCACGCGCAGCACGGGCAACTGTTGCAGGCCTTGGATGCCCTCGGTCACGATGTAGAAGTGCTCGCAGGCATGCAGCGGGACGTTGACGCCAGCCATGCGGCCGACCTCATGGCCCCACATACCAGCGCAGTTCACGATCATGTCGCACGCAATGTTGCCCTGTTCTTTCCCGTCGTCCGAGGCCCATTCGACCCCCGTCACCTTGCGCCCGTCGCGCTGGATGCCGGTCACTTTGGTACGCTCTTTGACGGTCGCACCACGCTGACGTGCGCCCTTGGCCAGCGCCAATGCGATGTTGGCAGGATCACCCTGTCCGTCTTTCGGTAGCCATACCCCACCGACCACGCCGTCGATGTTCAGATGCTCGTAACGTGACAGAGCTTCTTCAGCCGTGATCTCTTCCACGTCGACGCCAAAGGCGCGGGCCATGGCGGCCTGACGGGCAAGCTCCTCCATCCGCTCGGTCGTCAACGCCACGCTGATCGAGCCCACACGCTTGAAGCCCGTGGCAACGCCGGTTTCCGCTTCCAGATCGCCGTAGAGTTCCTGCGAGTATTTCGCCAGCTTCGTCATGTTCGCCGTCGCTCGCAGCTGGGCAATCAGACCGGCGGCATGCCATGTTGTGCCAGACGTCAGCTGCTTGCGTTCAAGCAATACCACATCTTTCCAGCCAAGCTTGGTCAGGTGATAGGCGACAGAGCAGCCGATAACGCCGCCACCGATGATGACAACGCGGGCTTGTGTGGGCAGGGACATGGCATCACTCCTTGATGGATTCGGGTCGAACGTTGCACGAGCCGTCGCGACCAAACATCTTGTTTCCGACAAAATTGCCGGAAATCAGTTATTATAGGCGGGCAAGTTTCCGGTCTTGCGCAGCGACATGGGGGTTACGCCGAAATGACGGCGGAACAGCGACGAGAACCCGTTGGGGAAACCGCAGGCCAGCCCGACATCGCGGACGCTCATCGCAGTTTTCAGAAGCAGCGTGTTGGCGTGGTTCAGGCGCAGTTCACGGTAGTACGCGTTGGGCGTGGTATGGAAATGCGCGCGGAAGTGACGTTCCAAAGAGCGTTCAGAAATCCCCAGCAGCGCCACCAGTTCCGAGATGCGCAGGGGTTCCTCCAGATTGGCCTGCATCAGTTCAACGCATTGATCCAATGCGCGGTTCCCCGTCAAAGAAAGCTCTTTCCCACCAAAGGGTTGCAGGGTCGAGAACGTCCGGATCTTCTCGTGCAGCATGATGTCAGCAACCGTCGCAACCGAGGCTGCGGACAGGTGGCTACCCAAGAGCGCCAGCACAAGGTCATGGGTCGATCCCATCCCGGCCGAGGTGATGATCCGCCCATCATCGGCCACCAGCGCATAAGATCCCACGCCCGGCGTGCCGCGCTCGTTCAGAACCGCGCGGTTTTCCCAATGGGTGGTGTGGCTCATCGTTTGTTCACCGGTCTCGGCGATGTGGCGGCTGGCGGCTTCCGATAGCAGGATCACGCGCGCGCCAGCCCATTGATAGGCTTTGATTTCTTTCTGCAGCGACAGCTCTTTCGCGTCCGGGTCAGAGTTGCCCAGAACAAAGACGTAATGCGCGGACGGCTTGGAGCAGAACGGATGGGTCGCCACGTCGATCCCGGCGCGGCAGCTGATCGCCCCGCCGTGACGCGAGCGGTTTTGCCAGCGAAACACCTGGCGCGCGGTGACGCGGTTGGCGATGCGCAGAAGTTCAAGAATGGCAGACAATTCGGTCAAGACGAAGCCGTCTGACATCAGGATATCCACCTGAATCGGATGCTGGATCATGTCCTTCATCATCTGTTCCTTCCCTGTTGGTGGCCCCGCGCATCTTGGTGCGCGCGGGGCAGTTTTTTCATGCGATCAGGCGCGCAGACGCTCGTTTGCCGGATCCCACAGCGGTTGGTCTTCCTGCACCACGGCTTTGAACTTTTCGCCGTAGATTTCGACCTCAAGCGCGGTGCCAGGGGTGGCCAGCTCAGTGCGGACCATGCCCAGCGCGATTGACTTGTTCACACGATGGCCCCACCCGCCCGAGGTGGTTTCGCCGACGATTTCGTCGCCCGACCAGATGCAGGACATATAGGGCGCGTCGGCGTCGCCAGCCTCGACCGTCAGGGTGACGAAGGACTTCTTCACGCCCTGCTGCATCTCGTTCTGGATTGCGGCCTTGCCCGGGAAGTCCTGCGGCTTGTCCAGCTTGACGAAACGGCCAAGCCCGCCTTCCAGCAGCGAATAGTCGGTCGACAAATCGCCCTTCCACGCGCGATAGCCTTTTTCCAGACGCAAGCTGTTCAATGCGTACATGCCAAACGGCTTGGCGCCACCAGCGACGATTGCATCATAGATTGCGGGCATATCGTCGTTCAGAGCGTGGACCTCCCAGCCCAGTTCGCCCGCAAAGGACACGCGCACCAGATGCGCGGGTTTGCCTGCCACGGTGGCCGCCTGATGGGTCAGCCAGCCAAGGCTTAGGTCCGCATCCGACATGCCAGCCAGCAGATCGCGCGACTTCGGCCCGGTCACGATCAGCGTGTCGCGAGTGGTGGTGATGTCCTCGACCGTGACAGTCGCAGGCATCGCTTGCACCAGAATATCGCGGTCATGCCATTGCGCCGTGGCGGCGGTGATCATGACGAAATCGTCTTCACCCAGACGCATGCACGACATCTCGGTCAGGATGCGACCGCGATTGTCGGCGATATAGACCAAGTTGATACGTCCGATCTTGGGCAGACCACCAGTGACCAGACCGCGCAACGCTTCGGCGGCACCGTCGCCTTTAACAACGAAACGCGAGAAGCCCGGCAAGTCCAGAACGCCCACACCGTCACGCACGGCTTCGCATTCTTCCTTGATGCGTTGCTCCCACGGGCCAGAGCGGCCCCATGTATGCGTCGCTTCAAGCGAGGTATCGTCGCCGTCTTGGGCGAACCAGTTGGCGCGTTCCCAACCGTTATAGGCACCCATGACGCCACCAGCGGCGATCACGCGGTCATGCACCGGCGACAGTTTCTTGTCGCGCGCGGCAGGCCATTCGTGGTGGGGGAAGTGCATGGCGTATTCGTTGCCGTAGACCTCCATCCCCTTCTGGTCGCAATAGTCCTGATCGGTGTAGTCGGTGTAGCGGCGCGGATCGACCGCCCACATGTCCCACTCGGTCGCGCCATCGACGATCCATTCCGCCATGACCTTGCCCGCGCCACCACCTTGGGCGATGCCGAAGGTGAAGACGCAAGCCTCGAACGCGTTTTCAACGCCGGGCATCGGACCCATCAGGGGCAAACCGTCCGGGGCGTAGGGGATCGGGCCGTTGATCACGCTGGACACGCCCGAGGTTTCCATCAGCGGCACGCGCGCCATGGCATCGACGACGATATCCTCGATCCGGTCCAGATCTTCCTGCCACAGCTGGAAGCTGAAATCGTCGGGCATTTTGTCGTCGCCCAGCCAGTGCGCCTTACAGTTCGGCTCGTACGGGCCAAGGTTATAGCCGTGCTTTTCCTGACGCAGATAGTACGACACGTCCACGTCGCGGATCAGGGGCAGCTTACCGCCATGTTCCTTGGACCATGCTTCGATTTCGGGGATCTGTTCGGTCAGCAGATACTGGTGCTCCATCACCATCATCGGCACGGTGCGTCCGCCGTAAGGCTTGAACATCTCGCCCACGCGCTGGGCGTAATACCCGGCGGCGTTGACTACATAGTCACATTCGATGTCGCCCTTTTCGGTGTGAACGATCCACGTTTTGTCTTCCTTCTGGGTGACACCGGTCGCGGGCGTGAAGCGCAGGATCTTCTGTCCCATGTCACGCGCACCTTTGGCCAGTGCCTGCGTGACCTGCGCCGGGTCGATGTCGCCATCCGACGGATCCCACAGCACGCCCATCAGGTCGTGGGTTTCAAGGAACGGATAACGCTCTTTCGCCTGCTCGGGCGTCCACATCTCCATCTCGATGCCTTGGTAACGGCCCATCGAACAGGCGCGTTCAAACTCCTGCATCCGCTCTTTGGTGTGGGCCAGACGAATGGAACCCGTCTGGTGATAGTTCATCGGATAGTCGACCTCTTCGCCCAGACGCGAATACAGCTCGGTCGAGTAGCGCTGCATGTTCATGATCGCCCAGCTGGTCGAGAACGTCGGCACGTTGCCTGCAGCATGCCAGGTGGACCCTGCCGTCAGCTCGTTCTTTTCAAGCAGAACGCAGTCAGTCCAGCCTTTCAGGCCAAGGTGATACAGCGTCGAGGCGCCGACAACACCGCCGCCGATGATGACGACGCGTGCTTTGGTGGGGAAGTCGGACATTTGGGTCTCCTGTTGGTCAATTCCATGCCAGCCGTGCGGCGAGTGCTCCGAAGATCACGGCGGACAGTTTGTTCATGGTGTGAGTGGATTTGCGGACCTTGTCGGCGGCCAAACCGGCGAAGATGCCGATCAGCCCGTCGGCAATGAAGCCGCCAATAGCGAAGATGATGCCAAGGATCAGGATCTGCTGCCATTCCGGGCCAATCTCGGGATCCACGAATTGCGGCAGAAAGGCGAGGATGAACAAGATCACCTTGGGGTTCAGAAGGTTGGTGACAAGGCCCCGGCGGAAAGCGCGCCACAGATCAGCGCGACCTTTGCGGGTATCCGGGGCGCCCGAGCTGCGCCAGCTGTGCCACGCAAGCCATGTCAGATAGATGGCCCCGGCATAGCGGATCACGTCCAGCGCGATAGGAGAGGCCGCGATCAGCAGCGCCAGTCCGGCGGCGGCGAGGATGACCTGACAGGCGACGCCCAAGATCACGCCTGCAGTGGCCGCCAGTCCCGATTTCGGTCCACCTGCGATGCCGCTGGCGATCACGAACATCATGTCCGCGCCGGGCGTTAGGTAAAGCAGGATCGAGGCTCCGATAAAGGTGGCAATGACCCACGGGTCCATCAGGAAAAGCGTCTCTAGCATGGCTTAATCCCTCTGCGGCAGGCCATCGGCGATCTGGTAGTAATCGCCCTTGTCCGCCGTGAAGATGTGCTTTTCCAACCTCAGCCCGGTGGGGCCATCGACCGCGCCCAGTGCAAAGCTGATCGTGTCCTCGTCATGGGCTTTCCAGAACAGGAAGGACCCGCAAGTTGGGCAGGATCCTCGTTTCGCCGTATCGCTGGCTTCGTACCACGACACCTCGCCGGTGATGGTCAGAGCCGCCTCCGGCACGAAGGCCGAGGACCAGATGCCACCCGATTGCTTGCGGCATTGGCTGCAATGGCACATCGAGGCACCTTCCGGTGTCGCGTCGGTGGAAAACGTGATGGCGCCGCACAGGCAGCTTCCCTTGATCATCATCGCCCCCTTAATAGACCGGCGGCGCGATCACCCAGATCGCAACGGCCGGTTCGTCATAGGGGTTCGCCCAGTCATAGGCCTCGTGCTTGATGCGGAAACTATCGCCCGCCTGCACGGTGAAACTGCGCCCGCCGATGGTCAGGTCCAGCTTGCCCGAGACCATGTATCCGACCTCTTGCGTGGGGCGGCTGGCGGGGGTCTGCATTTTGGAATGCGGCGCGAAGGTCGAGTGCACCATCTCGAAATCGTCGGTCAGGTCGGGGGACAGAAGCTCTTCCCGCAATCCTTCATGGCTGGCCCCCATCGGACGGCGATTGCCGGCGCGTACGACCCGCCCCTGTTCGCCCGCGGGCGAGGATTTGTGCGCGAAGAGCAGCGACATGGGTACACCCAGCGCTTCGCCAATGGCGCGCAGATCGGAAATCGAGGGGTCAGATTTGTCACGTTCCACTTGGCTGAGCCACCCGATGGACCGCCCCAAGGCCTCGGCCAGATCAGCGATGGTCATGCCGCGGGATTTGCGCAAGGCCCGAATATCAGCCCCCAGACTTGTCCGGTTCAGGTGCTGTGGATCGCTGTGTAGCATGTGACCTCCGCATGAATGTTATCGTGAAATTTTCACCATTTTTTTCATACTGAGGCGCAAAAGTGATTCGTGGCAAGCCTGATTGCGACGGGAAATTGTCGTGTTCAGGCCGCCAAACGGGTCAAATTTTCAGAGTTTCGCCCAGGAAAAATCCTAGCGCGCGAAGGTGTCCGACAGGATTTTCGCAAGCGCGTCAGCGTCTTCCTTCGTGAATGCGGCGGGTTGATCGCTATCGATGTCCAGCACCGCAATCAGCGCGCCATCAGCGTTCCAGACCGGCAAAACAATTTCAGACCGGGTCGAGGAGGCACAGGCGATGTGGCCGGGGAAGGCGTCGACGTCATCGACCAACTGCACTTCACCCGTGCGCGCTGCCGCGCCGCACACACCGCGCGAGAACGGGATTTGCAGGCAGCCATGCCCACCCTGATACGGCCCGATCTTCAACATCTCGGGTTCCGTCACGCGGTAGAAACCGGTCCAGTCGAACCGATCATCGGCGTGATGCAGCTCGCAGGTGACGGTGGCCATCAGGGCGACCTCGTCGGTTTCCCCTTCCGTCAGGGATGCGATGATCTGGGCGGTCTCGGTGTAGTTGATTTTCATCATGTCTTCCAAATGAAAAGGGCGCGGAAACCCACGCCCGAAAGCATCCGACCTTCAACCTAACTCTCTGCGGCGCGAATGTCCCGAGAATGCGAAGCATGGCAGGGTATTCGCGCCTCACCTGTAAGGTCGAATGCTTTAATCTTGCAGGTCTGTGTGACCTTACACGCGTTCGATCGCGATGGCAGTGCCTTCGCCACCGCCGATGCAGATCGCGGCCACACCGCGTTTCAGACCACGCTTTTCCAGCGCATTCAAGAGCGTCACCATGATGCGCGTGCCCGAAGCACCGATCGGGTGACCCAGCGCACAGGCACCGCCGTTCACATTCACGATGTCGCGCGACAGGCCCATTTCATGCATGAAGGCCATGGGGACGACGGCGAACGCCTCGTTCACTTCCCACAGATCCACGTCGTCTTTGGTCCAGCCCAAACGATCCAGCAGCTTTTGCGCGGCAGGCACCGGCGCCGTGGTGAACAGGTTCGGTTCCTGCGCGTGGCTGGCGTGACCCATGATCCGCGCGCGGATTTTCAGGCCTGCTGCGGTGGCGGCCTCTTCCGATGCCACGACCAGCGCCGCCGCCCCGTCCGAAATCGACGAGCTGTTGGCCGGCGTCACGGTACCATCCTTGCGGAAAGCAGGCTTCAGGGTCGGGATCTTGTCGGGGCGTGCGTTGCCCGGCTGTTCATCTTCGCCAACGACCACATCGCCCTTGCGGGTCTTGATGGTGACGGGGGCAATCTCGCCCTCGAACGCGCCGGATTTCTGTGCCTCAAGCGAGTTCGACAGCGACTTCAGCGCGTATTCATCCTGCGCCTCGCGGGTGAACTGGAAGCTCTCGGCGCAATCCTCGGCAAAGGTGCCCATCAGGCGGCCCTTGTCATAGGCGTCTTCCAGACCGTCCAGGAACATGTGGTCCACGACCGAACCGTGGCCGATCCGCGCACCGCTGCGCATTTTCGGCAGGATATAGGGGGCTTCGGTCATGCTCTCCATACCGCCGGCGACCATAATGTCGGTGCCGCCCAGCGCGACCTGATCATACGCGATCATCGCGGTCTTCATGCCCGAGCCACACATCTTGTTCAGCGTGGTGGCGGGAACCTCTTTGCCCAGACCGGCAGCAAAGCCCGCCTGACGCGCCGGAGCCTGACCCTGACCGGCGGGCAGAACGCAGCCCATCAGAAGCTCTTCAATCTGGCTGGCCTCGGCCCCTGCATCTTCCAAAGCGGCCTTGATTGCTGCGCCGCCCAGCTCGGAAGCCGTCACACCCGAAAATGCGCCCTGAAATCCGCCCATGGGGGTGCGCGCCGCCCCTGCGATAACCACGTTTTTCATCTTAGCCTCCAACCTGTGCTTTTCCCGTACTCGCTTACCGAATGGTAAGGATCGCCGTCTAGACTGTAGTTCTACTAACCGCGAGGAAGGAGCGATCCCGTGCAACTGACCTATCAAGACGGGCCCAAGGCCCGAGTGATCACCGTAGACAACAGTCGAATTGACGCCGCCATCGCCATCAAGTTCAAGGATCAGATGCGCGACATGACGTCGGATGGCCCGCAGCGCGTGGTCGTGGATATGACGAAAGTCGACTTCATCGACTCAAGCGGCCTTGGCGCGATTGTCGCCGCCATGAAGCAAGTGCCCGACGGGCGCAGCTTTGAACTGGCCGCCCTGTCCAACACCGTCGGCAAAGTCTTTGCACTGACACGTATGGACTCGGTCTTTACCATCCATGACAACGTAGATGCGGCCCTTGATGGCGGCCTTGCCAACGCAAGCTGACACACCCGCGCTATAGGAGTGCACAGACTTGCAGAACGCGGCGACGCCACATTCGGATCAATGCCTGAAGCTGGACTTTCCAAGCGACAACTTTTCTGTGCGACAGGCCTTGGGGAAGGTGCTTTCCCTGACCCTGTCGGACGATGAAAAATCGGTGGTCGAAATTGTTCTGGCCGAGGTTCTGAACAACATTGTCGAGCACGCCTATCAGGAAGACCCGTCGGGCCACATTCGGTTGTCGGTCGATCCATCAGACACTGGGCTACGCGTTCTGGTACAGGACGAAGGGCTGCCCTTGCCCGCAGATCTGCCCAACAAGCAGGTCGATTATGATCTGGCCTGCGAAACGGGCGATCTGCCCGAGGGGGGATTCGGCTGGCTTTTGGTGCAAGAGCTGACCGATGGCCTTCAGTATGAACGGCGCGATGGGCGAAATATCCTGTCCTTCCAGATCCCAAAACCTGCAGAGGAACAGGCCTGAATTTGGGGCCATGCGCACCCATTCTGAGAGGTAAGAAGCGATCAAACCAGCGCGCTGGCCCAGAGGCCAACTGCGTTGTAATTCGCGGAAATTTGATTAGTTCAGCTGTACCTGAAGCGGGTACTGGCCGTCTTCGAAATCGCCGAAAAGATCATGCAGATCAGGGTGTTCGACCGGCTCGCCCGAGTGATCTTCGACCAGATTCTGCTCGGACACATAGGCCACGTAATAGCTTTGGTCATTCTCGGCCAGCAGGTGATAGAACGGCTGATCCTTGGACGGGCGGCTGTCTTCGGGAATGGCGTCGTACCATTCCTCGGTGTTGGAAAAAATCGCATCTACGTCAAAAACCACCCCTCGGAAGGGATGCTTCCGGTGGCGCACAACTTGGCCCAGATGATATTTCGCGTGTGTCTTCAACATTAATCCAACCTTGTCCCATCACTAACGCCGAACACCTTGGATTGTCCATGCAACTGGGCCGGATTTTTTGGAAACAGTTTGGGCATCACGCCCCCGGAAGGCGCGGTTTTCAGCCGACCGGCAAAGATGTGCCGCGGGTGCGAAAAAGGCGGATCAGGTGATTCCCACGGGCCCTAAAATCCGCTAGAATAGCGAAAAAACATACGAGCAGTAGGCAGATGAAAAAACTCATTCTCGCGACCATGGTCGTGGCGTTCGTGGCGTCATGTGGCGGGGGCTCAAAGGCCCCGCGCAATCTGGACAATGCATGTAGCATCGTTCGGCAGCAGCCCAAAATCTTGCGCGCCATGAAGAAGACAGAACGGAAATGGAATGTCCCCGTTCACGTCCAGATGGCAGTTATCTATCAGGAATCGAAGTTCGTCCACGATGCGCGCACACCTGTGAAATACGTGCTGGGCGTGTTGCCCATGGGGCGCCAAAGCTCGGCCTATGGCTATGCGCAGGCGCTGGACGGCACGTGGAAGGAATACCAGCGGGCCGAAGGCGGCCGCAGCGCAAAACGCACCAAGATCCAAGACGCGACGGATTTCATGGGCTGGTACATGACCAAAACGACCGAGGTCACCGGCATCCCGCTGCATGACGCGCGCAACCAGTATCTGGCCTATCACGAGGGTCGGACCGGATATTTGCGCGGCAGCTATAAGTCGAAATCCTGGCTGGTCCGTGTGGCGGACGAGGTCGCAAGCCGCTCGATCATGTATCAAATCCAGCTGGCAAACTGCCGCTAAGACAGAGTCTGACCCGGCAAACCCGGGTCAGATTTTCCAAGAACTCGCCTAGTTGCGTGACCGTTTGTTGACCTCGGCGGTAATCGAAAATAGCGACGCACGGAGGTCCATACCCTTCTCAAGCTCACCCAACAGAACGGTTGTCTGCGATCCCGCGTTGTCGGTGATGATCCATTGGCGCAGCTCGGTCGGGTTCGCCGTGAACTTCAGCTCGATCGTCCCAACATCAGGGTTCTCGGGGTCCTGTGCGACAACCGTTGTGGCCGTCCCATCATAGCTGTGACCCACCACCATATTGGCCTGACCCAAATTCACATTGCGCGCCAGAATCAAGTTCAGCGGCGTGCGTTTCAGCGGGTATTGCTGTGGCCCTGCGTTGGATTTTCCGTCAAAGATCGCAACCTGAGACCCGCCCGCCACGACCAGCGCATCCATCGGCGGGTTGTATTCAAACCGCGCGCGCCCCGGACGTTTCAGATAGATCGTCCCGGTCGAGATCGTGCCGTCATCATTGATCTGGGTGAACTGCGATCTGGCGGTGCTCAGACCGTTCAAATAGCTGGAAATAGCGTTCAGGCTGATCTTATCGGCCTGAGCCGGAAGCGCCGTGGCCATCAGGGCCAGTGCGGCGAAAGTCATACGCAAGGGGGTCATTCATACTACCTTTACTGCTCGGGCTTACCTTATCCCGTTTGATACGGGGAAATTAAGCCCGAACAGTAGATGATAGGCGATAACGCGCCTTTCAAGGTGGGCGGTTACTCGATAACCGCGGCGGTCACGATCACTTCGACCTTGTGATCCGGCGTGGCCAGATCGGCCGAGCCGGTGGCCCGTGCAGGCGCATGGCCCTTCGGCACCCATGCATCCCAGACTTTATTCATCTCGGCAAAGTCTTTCATGTCGGCCATCCAGATGATCGCCTGCAGCATGTGCTTGGTCGAGGAACCTGCCTCTTCGAGCAGCTTCTCGACCTGTTCCAGACATTCGCGGGTCTGCTCGGCGACGCTGTTGCCGGGGGTGCCGACCTGACCGGCCAGATAGACGACGCCCTTATGGGTGACGCTTTGGCTCATACGGTCGGTAGTGTGACGACGTTGAATCATGGGTTTGCCTCAGTTGTGTTGTCGTTTGTTGTCGTTGAAAGTCGCGCCGCCCCCGAAGGGACGGCGCTGTCCGGATCGTTGTCCGGGCGGGGCGTTACTGCTGTTCTGGAATAAGGATTTCGCGTTTGCCGACATGGTTGGACGCGGACACAAGGCCTTCGTCTTCCATCTGCTCGACCAGACGCGCGGCCTTGTTATAGCCGATGCCAAGTTTGCGCTGGATGTAGGATGTCGAGCATTTGCGATCCTTGATCACAATCGCCACGGCCTGATCATACAGCGCGTCTTCGCCGTTGGTGTTGCCACCGGTCGACAGCCCCAGAACCGCGTCGATATTGTCGGCCTTGTCTTCCGACGGGCCATCCGACACGCCGCCCACATATTCGGGCGGGCCGAAGCTTTTCAGATAGCTAACGATCTCTTCAACTTCTTCGTCCGACACGAACGGGCCGTGCACGCGGGTGATCTTGGAACCGCCAGCCATGTACAGCATGTCACCCATGCCCAGAAGCTGCTCGGCCCCCTGTTCACCCAGAATGGTGCGGCTGTCGACTTTCGAGGTCACCTGGAACGAAATCCGGGTGGGGAAGTTGGCCTTGATCGTGCCGGTGATCACGTCAACCGACGGGCGCTGCGTGGCCATGATGATGTGAATGCCGGATGCACGCGCCATCTGGGCCAGACGCTGGATGCAGGCCTCGATTTCCTTGCCCGCGACCATCATTAGGTCGGCCATTTCATCGACCACAACGACGATGAAGGGCAGTTTTTCGGGGGCGAATTCCTCGGTCTCGAAAATCGGTTCGCCGGTATCATCGTCAAAGCCCGTCTGAACGGTACGTTCGAACATCTCGCCTTTGGCCAACGTGTCGGCGACGCGCGAGTTATAGCCCTCGATGTTGCGCACGCCCATTTTGGACATCTTGCGATAGCGCTCTTCCATCTCGCCCACGACCCATTTCAGGGCGACGACCGCCTTCTTCGGGTCGGTCACAACGGGCGACAACAGGTGCGGGATGCCGTCATAGACAGACAGTTCCAGCATCTTCGGGTCGATCATGATCATCCGGCATTCTTCCGGCGTCAGCTTGTAAAGCAGCGACATGATCATCGTGTTGATCGCCACGGATTTACCCGATCCGGTGGTCCCTGCGATCAGCAGGTGAGGCATCTTGGCAAGGTTCGCCACGACGGGCTCACCGCCGATATCCTTGCCCAGCGCCAGCGGCAGACGGTGGTTGCCATCGCCAAAATCGCGGGTCGAGAGGATCTCGCGGAAGGACACCATCTCGCGGCGCTCATTGGGCAGTTCGATCCCGATGACCGAGCGGCCGGGAACGGTCGACACACGCGCCGACAAGGCCGACATCGAACGCGCGATATCGTCGGCCAGACCGATCACGCGGCTGGCTTTCAGGCCGGGCGCAGGTTCCAATTCGTACATGGTAACGACGGGGCCGGGGCGAACCGAGACGATCTCGCCCTTCACGCCATAGTCATCCAGCACGGTTTCCAGCATCCGCGCGTTTTCTTCCAGCGCTTCGTCCGACAGAACATGACGCTCGATCGAGGCGGGGTTCGCCAGCAGGTTCAGCGGCGGAAGCTCGTAGCCGGGGTGGGCATCATCGAACTTCAGCGCAGGCTGGGCTTCTGCCTTTGCACGGGTCGACGGCTGGGTCGGTTTCTTCGGCGGGTGCTGCACAACCTTCTTGGCAGGCTGGGTGAAGCCCGAATGCTGAGGCGTGTAGACACGTGCCTCGGGCTCTGCGGACGGAGCCATCAGATCTTCGACGATCATGTCGTCGTCTTCGGCCAAATCAGCCATCGGCGCTTCGACAATCGGCGCGGCATAGGGGTCTTCCATCGGCACCGCCATGTCGGGCTCGGCCGGCATCGAGGTGTCCAAGATCATCGGATCCGGGCTGCGGCGGTGACGCGACACGGCGCGCTCCAGCGGAGGCTCGGCGCGCATCGGATTGGCAATCGGCATCTGGCGCGAACGGTTCTTCAGCGCCGAGGCGATCTTGGCACGAATGCGATCTTCGCCGCCCAGCTCTTCCGGGATTTCCCCTTCGAAAACAGCGGGTTCGACCAATTCGGGCTCGGGCTCCACGTTGCGGCGCATCAGGGATGCCAGCAGGCCTTGTTTCTGCGGGGCCGGGGCGGGTTCTTCGTGCATCACGACTTCAGGGGCCGCATGCATCGGCGGCTCCGGGCGCATAACGCGTGCGGTGCGCAGGGGCGGCGGGGAGGGGAACTCTTCCTCGTACAGCTCTTGATACTCGTCCTGCAGCTGCTGTTGTTCTTTGCGGGCGGCGTAGCGATCCTGCATGTGGCGGGCGGTGGCGGCAGCTCCGCTGGCGGCACCTTTCGCACCCTTACCCAACAGGGACGCAAGCCCAGCATAGGTCATGATGACGCCAACCACCAGGAAATGGCCGATGCGTTTCAATTCAGCCCGGTCCAGACCGAGGACAAACATGGTCATGGCGATGGCAGCGATTGCGGCGATGACCGACATGGCTTTCAGCCCAGTGCCCGCGCTGACCGGCAGGGCCGACAGCATCGCGCCCAGTACGGTGTCACCGAACAGACCGCCCAGACCAAAGGAATGGGTCCAGCCCGCGCCCGGCACCAAAGTCGATGCATAGACCGAGCACAGCGCCACGGCGATCGGGGCGAAGATCAGACGGCCCATGGCGCGCTCTTCCCCGAAATGGAAGGTCATGCGCAGGCCCCAAACCACAAGGATCAGCGGCAAGGCCCAAGACCCAAGGCCCGAAATGACAGACAGAGGCGAGGCGATAAAGGCACCAATCCGGCCAAGCGCGTTCTGCGCAGGCGTATCGGTGGCCGACATCCAGCCCGGATCTTCGGGCGAGTAGCTTCCAAGGATCAGCGCAATCACGATGCCCAGGGCAATCAGTCCGATGCCCAAAAGCTCTTTCCCGCGTCGTTCCAACACCGCCTGCGTGGTGCTGTCAAAGATCGGATCTCGTTGTTTCGCCTGATACGCCATACCACCTCGTCCTTACTTATACAGACCGTCGCGGATCTGGTTCAGACCACGCGTCATGTCTTCTTTTGGGGCCACCATGGCGACCCGGATGAACCCCTTGCCAGGGTTTTCTTCATTCACATCCCGCGACAGATACGCGCCGGGCAGAACCCGCACGCCGGTCTCGGTCCACATTTTCATCGCGGCCTCTTCGCCGTCATTGACGGGCAGCCACAGGAAAAAACCGGCTTCCGGGGGCCTGTAGCCCGGAACGCCCGCAAAAATCTCGTCCGCGATGGCGTACTTTTCTTGGTACAGCCGGCGGTTTTCGATCACATGGTCTTCGTCGGTCCACGCCCGTTCGGCCACGCGCTGAAGCGGCAGGGGCAGCGGCGCACCCGCATAGGCGCGCAATTGGCGCACCCGCTTGATGCTTTCCGGGCCGCCAGCCACAAAGCCCGAGCGCAAACCCGGAAGGTTCGAGCGTTTCGACAGCGAATGGAAAATCGTCACGCGTTCCGGATCCGCACCGCCTTCGCGGGCAACCTCAAGCGCGCCGGGGGGCGGGGTATCGCGATAGATCTCGGAATAGCATTCGTCGGCGAAGATCTTGAAATCATACTTCTCGGCCAGCGCGATTAGGTTGGCCCAGTAGTCACGATCCGCCACGGCCCCTTGCGGGTTGGTGGGCGAACAGATGAAGGCGACCTCGGTCCGGTTCAGGATCTCAGGCGGCAGCCTCGAATAGTCCGGCAGGAAGTTGTTGTCGGGGGTCGCGGGCAGGAACACGGGTTCCGCGCCAACCGTCACAGCGGCCACCGCATAGACCTGATAAAACGGGTTCGGGATCAGAACGACGGGCTTTTCGCCACGCGCCGTCTGTTCGGGGCACAGCGCGATCAACGCGTTGAACAGACCTTCGCGCGTGCCGTTCAGCGCCATGATCTGATCGGAAGGAACATCCACGCCATAGCGGCGATCCAGCCAGCCAGAGATCGCATTCAGCAGTTCGGGCGCACCGTCATTCGGCGGATATTTCCCAAATCCATCAATGGCTTGGGCCAGTATTTCAGGAACCCAGCTGGGGAAAGGATGCTTGGGCTCGCCAATGGTCATATGCATGACCTCGCCCCCCGGCGCATGAGCGTCGAGAAGGGTCCGCAAACGCGGGAATGCATACTCGGGCAAGCCGGAATACCGCTCGGGAAACGTCATTGGAACGTCTTTATACTGCCTCAGTTTTCGGGATCATGTCGCCCCGTTACCGATGACGATAGCCTGCAAATCCCGGCTGGTCCAGAATTTCGCCGTAAAAATCGACGCTTGGGCGGGCTGGTTGTGGCTTTTAGGACAACACGGCCTCGCAGGCAGCACCAAGGCGCAGCAGGCGTTCTTCGCCCATCGGCGCGCCCAGAAGCATGATCCCGGTCGAGGGCAGCCCGGTCGGCAGGCTTAGCCCGCAGAGGCCCAGCAAGTTCCCGATCCGCGTATTGCGCAGCGCCCAGAGGTTTTCTTCGACGTAGTAGTCATGGTCCGACATCAGGCGATCCACATTGGGCGGCATGATGGCCGAGGTCGGAAGGACTACCGCGTCATACCCGGCGATTTCGGAGAGGAATTCGGCGCGTATCTCGTCAAGCCGCTGCCACGCCGCCACAAAATCCGCACCCGAGAAGGACGCGCCCGCCATGAACCGTTCACGGATTTCGCCGAACATCAGATCGGGCTGGGCTTCGATTTCCTCGCGCCACGTAGCGTATGCCTCGGTGGTGAACAATACGCCGGACATGGCCAGCGCCTCGTCCACGATGGGCAGGTGCAGACGTTTGACCGTCGCGCCGCCGTCCATGATGCGGCCCAGCGCACTGTCGAACCCGGCCAGCGGTTCGTCCCGGCAGCCCTCGAACCCGTTTTCCAGCACCAGAAGGCGCGTGTTTTTCAAGGATGCCCCGCGCAGATCGGCGGGCGCCCTGCCTTCCAGCGCGGCCAGCATCAGGGCGGCATCTTCGACCGTGCGGCACAAGGGGCCAACCGTGTCAAAGCTGGCCACCAAGGGCACCACGCCCTTCAGCGATACCCGGCCCGAGGTCGTCTTCAACCCAACCAGATCGTTCCACGCCGAGGGGATCCTCACCGATCCCCCGGTGTCCGACCCGATCCCACACGGGGCAAGGCCAAACGCGACCGAGGTCGCCGCGCCAGACGAACTACCGCCCGACACGGCGTCATGATCGTTCACACAGGGGCTGGTCGCGGTGATGGGGTTCAAGCCAAGGCCGGAAAAAGCCAGCTCGCTCATATGCGTTTTGCCAAGGCAGATCATCCCGACGGCGGTCGCGTTGCGCAAAACCTCGGCATCCGCTGACGGCACGCGGTCTTTCAATAGAGCAGAGCCGGATTCGGTCGCTGTACCCGCCGTATCAAACAGGTCTTTCCAGCTGATTGGCACACCGTCCAAAAGACCCAAACGTTGCCCAACACGCGCGCGTACTGATGCGGCGCGCGCCTCGGACATGGCGCGTTCTTCTGTCAGCCGGGCATAGATGCGGTCTCCAAATGGATGGGCTTTGATCGCGTCCAGATAGGTGCGCGTAAGATCCACCGGGTCAATCTGCCCCGCCGCAATCCCCCGGCCCAGATCACCCATGCTCATGGTCAGCCACGCGTTGCTCATCCCAGCCTCCGTTTTTCCCTGTCCGATGGACGGTAACGACAGGACGACGCATGGACAATCCCAAACAGCGGGGGCAGAAAGAGGGTATGACACATGATGCCGATATCCTGATCGTGGGTGGGGGCCTGAACGGCCCGGCCCTTGCGCTGGCCCTTGGGGACACCGGATTTAAGGTGACCATGATTGATGCGTTGCCGAAGGGTGCACGCGGGGGTGATGACTTTGACGGGCGCGGCTATGCGCTGGCTTTGGCATCGCAACGACTGCTGGTGGCGCTTGGCGTTTGGCCGCAGGTTTCGGAACACGCCCAACCGCTTCTGGACATCCGCATTTCCGACGGTCGCCCCGGTGAAGGCCCCGGCCCGTTTGTGCTGGAGTTCGACCACGCCGAGATCGACGAAGGCCCGATGGGATACATGGTCGAGGACCGCTTCCTATCCCGCGCCTTCTTGGACGCGGTCGAGGCGCATCCGAATGTCACGCTGATTGATCAGGATACGGTGGTGGATCAGGTGATCGACCCTGCCTCGGTCACGTTGGAGCTGGCATCCGGCAAGCGCCTGACCGGGAAGATGGTTGTCGGCTGTGACGGGCGTAGGACTGGAACGGGTGAACGCGCGGGCATCAAGCGGCACGGGCATGATTACGGACAGACATCCTTGGTTTGCGCCATTGATCACGAGCTGCCGCATAACGGCGTGGCTCATCAGTTCTTCATGCCCGCCGGCCCCTTGGCGATCCTGCCGTTACCGGGCAATCAATGCTCGATTGTGTGGACCGAAACACATGACGAAGCCGCGCGGATTCATGCGCTGGACGACGAAGGGTATTTGGAAGAGCTGCGCCCTCGGTTCGGGTCCTTCCTGGGCGAGATCAGCCTGGCCGGAAAGCGGTTCACCTATCCGCTGAACCTGACAGTGGCGAACAGCTTTATCGCGGATCGTCTGGCCTTGGTTGGCGACGCGGCCCACGGGATGCACCCGATTGCGGGGCAAGGGTTGAACGCGGGCCTCAAGGATGTGGCCGCGCTGGCCGAGGTTCTGACCCTGGCCCGTCGACGTGGTGAAGACATTGGCCGTCTGGATGTACTGGAGCGCTATCAGCAATGGCGTCGCTGGGACGTGTCCCAGATGGTGATGATGACCGAGGCAACCAACCGCTTGTTCTCGAACGACAATCCGATCCTGCGCGTGGCCCGCGACATCGGGCTGGGCGCGGTGAACGCCATGCCCGGCCTGCGCCGCAACTTCATCCGCGAGGCCGCTGGCCTGACCGGCGACCTGCCGCGGCTGCTTCAAGGCCGCCAAATCTGATCGCCCATTGCTGATCGGCCTCCCCTGCCCTACCGTGCCGTAAACGTCACGGGAGGACAGGCATGAACATTCTTTTCATCATGTATGATCAGCTGCGGTTTGATTACCTCAGCTGTGCCGGTCACCCGACGCTGAAGACCCCCAATTTCGACCGCGTGGCGGCGCGCGGGGTGCGGTTTACCAACTGCTATGTGCAGTCGCCGATCTGTGGCGCCAGCCGGATGAGCACCTATACCGGGCGCTATGCCTCGTCCCACGGGGCGCAGTGGAACGGCTTCCCGCTGCGCGTCGGTGAACACACGATGGGCGACCACCTGCGCGAGGCCGGGATGGATTGCTGGCTGCTGGGCAAGACCCATATGAAGGTCGATGCCGAGGGCATGAAACGCCTTGGCATCGCGCCTGACAGCGTGATCGGCGCGCGTCAGGCCGAGTGTGGCTTTGACGTTTGGGTGCGTGATGATGGGCTGTGGGCCGAGGGGCCAGACGGGTTCTATGACGAAAAGCACTCGCCCTATAATGCTTATTTGAAATCAAAGGGCTACGAGGCCGAAAATCCGTGGTCAGTGAACGCCAATGCGGGTGTTGAGGATGGCGAGATTGCCAGCGGCTGGATGTTCGACAATGCCGACAAACCCGCCAATATCCGCGAAGAAGACAGCGAAACCGCGTGGCTGACATCTGAAACCCTGCGCTTCATGGATCAGGCCAAGGGGCCGTGGTGTGCGCATGTCAGCTATATCAAGCCGCACTGGCCGTACATCGTGCCCGCGCCCTATCACGACATGTTCGGGCCGGACGATGTGCCCCCGGCGGTACGCTCGGACGGCGAACGACAAGATGCGCAGCCCGTCTTTGACGCCTTCATGCACAACAAGATCGCCGCCGCCTTCCAACAGGACGAGGTCCGCCGCAAGGTGATCCCCGCCTATATGGGTCTGATCAAGCAATGCGACGATCATCTGGGCCGCATCTTGGATCACTTGGACGCCACCGGACAGGCGGATGACACGATGATCGTCCTGACCTCGGACCACGGGGATTATCTGGGCGACCACTGGCTGGGCGAGAAGGATCTGTTCCACGAGCCGTCCGTGAAAGTGCCGCTGATCATCGCGGACCCGCGCCCGTCGGCGGACAGGACGCGCGGCACAACCTGCGACGCGCTGGTCGAGGCAATCGACCTTGCCCCCACCTTTGTCGAGGTGGCTGGCGGGGACGTGGCCGATCACATCCTTGAAGGCCGCAGCCTGATGCCGTGGCTGCGCGGTGAAACGCCAAACTGGCGCAACTTCGCGATCAGCGAGTACGACTATTCGTCCACGCCCGTCTGCGAAAAGCTGGGCGTCAGCCCCCGCGACGCGCGGCTGTTTATGGTCTTTGACGGGCGCTACAAACTGATGCATGCCGAAGGCGGCTTGCGCCCGATGCTGTTTGATCTGGAGACCGACCCGGACGAGCTGAACGATCTGGCGCGTGGGAACGCGCACCAGGACCAGATCGCCCGCCTGTACGACATGCTCGGCCAATGGGGCCGCCGGATGAGCCAGCGCGTCACCAAGTCTGACGCCCAGATCGAAGCGGGACGCGGGCGGTCGATGCGCCGCGGCATCCTACCCTTCCTGAAAGATGGATCGGAAGTGCCGGACGAACTGACCGCCGCCTATCGTGGCCCAGCGCCGAAGGGTCGCGACTAGGCACGAAAAAACCGGCCAGATGCAACGCATCCGACCGGTTCTTCAAAGCATGATCTTAATAAGCCAGACGGAAGTATTCGGCTTCGAAGATGTTGGTCATCCCGGTGCCGCAGAAGCCCATATCACCATTCGCGGTCCCGTCAATTTCGCCACCTGCGATGAAGGACGCGCCCTCGATCCCATTCGCGTTCGCGGTGAACGTGATATCGTCTTTGGCGATAATCTGGCTACCATACACATGGATTTTCGAGGCAACCGACACACTTCCCATGGTCATCAACACGCTACCACCACCATCTGCGCAACCATCATTCTTGCCCAATGTGAAGCTAGAGCTCGAATTGATGGATTTGGGATCCGTGTTGGTCGTTGCGATCACCGAGTTGGTGATCTTCAGCGCCTGACCGAATTTAATTACACAATCAGTCACGATCACCACACTGTCGATGGCCACCGGCTCGTCGATCGTCAGCACACCGTTCTTACCGCAACCGATAACGTGAACCCGATCCTTGGTCAGATCCGACATCATAAGTTTGTCGTTGTTCTTAAGAGTTAGGTACTTAACCGAGTCCAACGGATCAATGAAGTCCGGCAGGTAGTCGGGATCGCGGTCTCTCAAACCCTGAATGGCAATGTGCAGTTTGTTGATAAGGCGCATCCGGTAATAGCCTTCGCGCAGTGCTTGTTGCAGACCCACGTTCTTTTCCCAGCCGGAAGACGGCAAATCAACATCCCCGATGTCAGGCATCGAAACGATGGTGCCCGTTTCAAACGAGTTGTTGTTGTTCAAGGACACGTGGTCGTTCGAATGGATACAGAACCCGTTCTTATAGGCGTTGTTCGACTGCACATCGATGCGATCCTCTGCGACGAATCCTTCTCGGAAACAGGTCGGGCGGAAGGTGACGAACACCGACTGAACCGACATGTCGTAGTTAATAAAGCCCAAAACACGCAGGACGAAGGTCGACACCGGGTTCGACTTCGAATTCAGGCGCGTCGAATAGACATGCACCGCCGACCGCGAGTTCGGGCTAGCGGTAAATGTCTCGGTTGTTGGGTCCCATTTGCCGAAGGTGATGTCTTTTGCTTCGATGACAGTGCCATAGGCCGACTTCGGCATGCTTGCCTCGGCCAACGCCAGCGCCTGAATCTTCGCCTTTGCAGGATCAGTTTCAAAATCACGGCGATACAGCGCGGCATGCGCTGTCAGGTCGGCCGAGATTTGCAACTGCGTGCGCGCGGTCATCAGGTTGTGCATGTCGATCGCCAGCCCCCCGACCAGAACGATCGCGGCAAAAAGGAACAATCCGAAAATCGTGATGGCTCCGTTTTCGTTTTTTCTAAAGTGGCGAATGCGGTTCAGTGCAAAAGTGGTATGGGTCATGGCGGTCACATCAATACTCTACGAAATGCTGCGATGAAGCAGAAATTGAGAAGCCCTCAAGCAGGTTGATTCTTCCATTAAAGACCAGATCTGACACTGGAATTGTCGCCGTCGTGGTGATCACCCCGGTCGACGAATCGATGGTGGTCTTGACTGTCCCGTTGCTGGCAAAGCCCGAGATCCGGTTTTTGATATAGGTCTGCGTGGCAGCCTCGGCCGCGGCCTTATCAAGCCCGCCTCCGATACGCCCCACCGACAACGCGCGGTTGGCATCCTGCACAACGCGCATCGCGATCGATTGCTTGTAGAACACGAAGGACGCGTTGACGATCAGAACGAAAATCATGAACAGCACGGGCAACCACAAAACCGTCTCGACGGTTGCAGATCCATCTTCATTCATAATTTTGTTTTTGGTCCGAATATTCATTATACCTGCTCAAGATTAAGAAAACTCGATACGCTTTAAACCTTAACGGGCAACTTTGCCGGTAAGAAGGAAAAAAGTGCCGGGATTGTGCGCAAATTGTGGCATTTCCACTGACCACCTATACTTTTGGACAGGTAATTACATCGCGCTTGCCCTAAAAAGCAGAATCACTGGTCCACCGGCGCCACATTTACGCCCATCAAATGAACCAATGCGAATCGCTCCAATGCCTTGATCTCGGGGGATATTTCCCTGTCCTTCAGCGATCCGAGCGCAACCAGGCGGTCAACTCCAGATGTCGACCTGCAAAACTCTGTCTTTCATCGCTGGGGCAGCTGCATCTGTGGACATCTAAACTGAGTCTGGTAGTCTATTGGCTGGCTAGAGGGCTAAGCTGCTCCAAAAGATTTACAGGCGACCACATACACTTACACAAACTGACTTGCGCAATCGAACTGGTTTGCTCGGGTGTATAAAGATGGAGGGCGCATGCCCAAGCACCGATTTACGATTATGTCCATGATGAAGGACGAGGGCCATTCGCTTGTGGAATGGGTCGCGTATCACAAGCATATCGGCTTCGATAACATTGTCGTCTACACCAACAATTGCAGCGACGGCACGGATGACATGCTGATCCGTCTGGAAGAGCTGGGATGGGTTCAGCATTTCCGAAACGATGTGCCTGAAGGCAGCAAGCCGCAACCGCACGCCCTGATGCTGGGAACAAAGAACCCTGAGGTTCTTGACAGCGAATGGATCCTGACGATGGACGCGGACGAGTTCGTATCCATCAAGGTCGGGCGTGGTCGGGTGTCAGACCTAGCAGATCGCATCGGTGATGACGTCAGCGCCATTGCCATCACATGGCGGTTCTTCGGCTCGAACGGCGTCACAGATTGGAACCCGGGGCTGGTGACGGAAACCTACACGCATGGCGCGCCTGACAAGTTCCGCAAGGGATGGGGGGTCAAAACCATGTTTCGCCCCTATCGCGATATGAAGCTGGGCATCCATCGGCCGCACATTAAGAAGGCCCGGAAAGAGCCCGCCAATGCAAAGCTGATGCTGGACCAGTTGTGGCTGAACGGATCAGGCAAACCGATGCCGGATGAGTTCTCGCTCTCGGGGTGGCGCTCGACGAAACCGACCCTTGGCTATGACTGGGTGGAACTGAACCACTATGCGGTCAAATCCTACGAAGCCTACCTGCTGCGGCGCGTTCGGGGCAACGTGAACAACAAGCCCGACAAGTATAACGCCGCCTATTTCGCGCTGTTTGACCGGAACGAAAAAGAAGCAACCAATGCGCTTCGTCATCTGCGCGGCACCAAGCGCAAGATGCAAGAAATCCTTTCTGACCCGGTCATGCGCGAGTTGCAGGACAAAGCTTTGGAATATCACGAAGGCCGTGTGCGCATGCTGCGTGAAAGCGGCGAATACGACCCTTGGCTAACCGAACTGAAGCAGGCCTCTGAGGTTCCAATCGACCGGCTGGACGAGGTTCTCTTTGTCCAGCACCTGCCGAAAGAATGGCAGGCGAAGGTAGTAGAGCTGCAAAAGCAGGGCGTGCCGGACGCCGAGATCGCCAAGATGATTTCGCAAACCCAGACCGCAAAGAAGGGCGAGACACGGCGCGAGCTTCTGAAGCTTGCCGGGCAGGACCCGGACAAAACCCTCGACCCCAATCAGCTGACCGGTCGTGGCAACGACGAGAGCGAAAATCTGGCCCAAAATCCCTTCCTTCAGCCCGACGCCGGCTTAAACGAGGCCGCTGCCGGTCTGGGCGTGCCCCTCGCCAAAGAGCGAACGCAAAAGATGCTCTTAGCGGCACAGGCTGCGGACAAAGATGATCCGAAGGTGGCGCGGCTGGTGCGAAAGGTAGAGACCTTCAACAAGATCATTAAAAAGACGGGGCAGGAAAAAGGTGATTCACAGGCACCGAAAAAGCCTGATGACACGCCCGAAACCTCGAATGGATGAGGACAGAGATGACAGGCACAGCCCCCCTTCCTAACGCAGGACGCAAAGTCCTTGTATCCACGATGAAAAACGAGGCCCCCTATATTCTGGAATGGCTCGCTTATCATCGTTCGATCGGCATCGATGATTTCTGCATCTTCTCCAACGACTGCACCGATGGCACCAATCTGATCCTGAACCGATTGGACCAGATGGGCGTGATCCGACACTTCGACAACCCGCAAGGTCCGCGGATGGACCCACAGCGGTCTGCTTATTCAAGAGCAAATAAGATGCCTTGGGTCCGCAGCGCAGACTGGGTCCTGATTGTCGATGCCGACGAATTCCTGAATGTTCATGTTGGCGACGGTAGTGTTGATGCGTTGATCGAAAACTGCGGTGCCCCGGATGCCATTTCGATCAACTGGCGACTGATGGGCTCGTCCGGACATGCACACTGGGACGAAAGCACGCTTGTCACCGAGCGCTTCACGCACGGATCGACCTTCGAAAGACCAGAGAACGGGTTGGTTTGGGGCTTCAAGACCCTGTTTCGCCCCGAGGTCTTTGACTTCTTCGGCGTACACCGCCCGAAGTTCCTTAAGCACCGCGAGATTACCTCCGACATGGCGCGCTGGACCAATGCCGACGGGCGCCCGATGGGCGGGCGCATTCTGGAAAAGGGCTGGCGCGGAAGCAAAGATAACGTGACCGGAAAAGGCGCGCAGGTGAACCACTATGCGATTAAAAGCCGGGAAGAATTTCTGCTTAAGCGGCTGCGCGGCACTGCCAACTCAAAAAACAAAGATCGGATCGATATGGAGTATTTCGGGAGGTACGATATCAACACGAACCCCGACAGCTCGATCCGAACCGATGGCATTCGACCTCTGATGAACAGCTGGCTGGAAGATGCCGATCTGGCAGCGTTGGTACGCGCAAGCCATTACTGTGCACGCCGGGCCTTGGACTATCAGCTGGACATGCCGGAATATCAGGAGTTCGTGGACACTGGGGTGCTCCCAGACAATGCATGAGGGGGGTGCAAGGTCGTGCCTTTGCATACCACGCCAATTTATCTCAGCACGGAACGCGGAAACCAGCGTCTTGATTACTGCTGCCAGAATTTGAGGATTTAACTGTGACCTCTACGAATGACCAAGGCGCCGGAAGGCCGCGTTTTCTCTGTGTTGGGACGCATCACAAAACGGGCACCATTTGGATGCGCCGGACCTTCAGGAAGTACACTGATCCCAACGACATCACCACTGTACGAATGTCGCCGAAAACCGATCTTGCGGAAGCCCTTCCAGAGACTGGCCCGGCGCTTTGCGTCAGTTGGGATTCGCGTTTCCCAACGCAGTTCTACGACGATCCGCGGGCGCGCTTCTTCCATGTGATCCGCGATCCGCGCGATGTCTTGATCTCGGGCTACCGATACCACCTGAAGCCCAATCATTCTCACGAGGCGTGGCTCTACCGTGCGCGACCGAAATTCGGCGGTGCGTCCTACCATCAGAAGATCGCTGCAGAGCCCGACCGTATCTCTCAAATGCTGTTCGAGATGGATGGGAAGCACGCGGGCACTTTAAATGACATGATGGCGTGGCCATACGGGCACCAAAACGTGGTGGATCTTCGCTATGAGCAATTGATCGAAGATCATGACTGCGCGCGTTTCCGTGCCGCCGTCGAGATGATGAATGTTGATGGGTTCGATACGGATGCCTTGGTTCAATCCTATTGGAACAACAGCCTGTTCGGCGGGATCTCAGACCGCGCGAACCGGACGCGCAAAGTTAAAACACACGTCGCCAGCGGCGCACGCGAGCAATGGCGCAGCAAGCTGCCCCGCGAAGTCGCCGAGATCTATGCGCAGAAATATGGCGATGCACTGATCAAGCTTGGCTACGCAACGGACAACAAGTGGGTAGACGACTGTTTGCCCGATGCCGAGATTTCGCTATAGGGCAGTGGCCCAACGCGGATTACTCGGCGGCGGGTGTCGCCTCTTTCGGCGCTGCAAGAAGGCCAGGATTTCGCCGAGTATAGCGCCGGATACGGTTCAGCAATGACCGAACCTGCTCGCTTTCCTTCAGCTCAGCGATCAGCCCATGCGCGTTCTCAACCGCCGCCATGTGCAGTTGTTTCAGTTCTGGATCGCGAAGCAAGTCTTTCTTGGCGGTTTCCAGATCATCTGCGTGCCGCATGATAGACTGATCATGATGATCGTTGTGATCGTACTTGCGCCAATACGTCATTTCATACGGCCGGTCGGGATGCGCAGAAGAGCCGCGAGCCACTTTCAGAAGATAGCTATCAATCGAACGCACAGCATAGTGATTGAGCTGAACCAGACCAAAACCGTAATTCGGGGTGATCAGTGCTTTTACTGTATTCGTCATGTTGACATGCGAAATGTCTTCTCCGGACCCATTCACAGGGCGTAGGTACTCTAACTGATCGGCAGCAAAAACAGGCGAGTGATTTCCCCATGATGTCGGGCGAGACGATTGATGGGTCAGAGTTTTTGTTCCGCGGCGATTCAGGTTGCGCGTATAGCTTCTTTCCAAGTCCCAACCATATTCGAACTGCGAGATTTGCAGATCGTCAACATAGTCAAATTTGCCGCCATGGCCAAAATTCTGCTGTGACAACGAGATCAGATTTGCGTCGGGCACTGCATCGAAAAGATCTTCCAGATGCCCGTTACCCACTTTAATGTTAATGAACTCGTCAACATCCATCGAGACAACCCAATCCGACCGCGCAAGCCGGTTTCCTGTGTTCAGGTAACGCAGCGCGGCGATGATATGCATTCTGCCACCCGTCATCATGGTGGGATTGGGCAAATGCCGGATCAACCCCATCTCGTCGAGGCGTTCAAGCATCAGGTCGGTTCCGTCAGTGCAGGCATTCGAGAACACGATGGGATCATTGATTCCAATCATCCGGTGGTAGGCGACCCACTCAAGAATGAACTGCGCTTCATTTCGCATACACGTGACGGAGGTTATTCGCATCAGTCAGCCTTTCCATGCCGGTTCGGTATCTTATTAGGATATTTCAGCATGCTGTCTTCTTTGCACCGAGTGAATTGATCCTATGGCTATGACAAACGATCATCAGAGGTCGATCTTAGATCAATTGCTGCCGTTTCAAATGTGAAACGTCAATTTTTAGTTCCTGTTGGGCTTTGCCAACAAAGCTCTCTGGATGAGGCCTGTGCACTTTGTGATAGTTGGACAAAGCATGCGCCCAGAGGTGAACCGCTTCGGTTTCCTCTGACATCCATCCCTCGGTCCCACCATAGGGATTGAAAAGCACATCACAGAACTGCCACGGCACCGAATAGTAGGCTTCACGCGCGCGCACTTCAGATACTTCACCCGTGTCCCTCAGCGCATGACCAACCGCCAATGGCCCCATTGAAGATCGCTTTATCTTATACAATCTGGTCAAAAGCTTTCGTTTCGGGGCATCCGCCAATCGCGCACGCAAAACCGGGCGCAGCCACTGAGGGTCGTTATGCGGATTTTCGACATAGTGGATTAGCTGTTGAATAGATGCGCTGTCTCTGGGGGTACGCAAAACCGCATTGCAGATGGATTTGTTCGGCGCTTCATACCCAACAGCGAAACCGTTGCCCGTAAGCGTCATCGGCTTGATCGCGACCATGTCGGTATCGACCCAGATTTCATCGGTCTTTTGCATGAGATACAGGCGAAAAAGATCTGCGACCATGGATGGGCCAGTGTTCTTGAGGATCTCCTCGGGCGGCGTGTAGATCTCGGATGCGTCAGCCACAGTCACGCCCTTCGGGACGCCTTCGACCTTGCCATAGGTATACAGTGTTACACGATGCCCAACCGCCAAGAACGAACAAAGGCTTAGTTGCTCTATCCACGAAAGCGGCCGTCCGGTCCACATCGTGGCGATCGCTGGTAAAGTCATCCAATCTGCCCGAATAATTCACAATGCTCGATGGCTCTCGTTATCATGCATCTAGGCTGAATTAAACAAGTGTTTAATCACCCACGGCCTCTGCTGCCATGTCGGATTTGGGTGAACAAAAACTGGTACCCGTCGATGCCATAAGGTTGACTGCACCCAATTGGAATACTCAGCACTCAATCTTTTCCCAGAAACTGGTGCCCACCAAACGCGGGTTTTCATTGCGGTGTAAGATGGTGGCCCGGTACCACCCTGTTTCGCGAAAACGAACACTTAGGAATAAACTGTCGTCAATCTCGCTTTCAGAACGCCAGAAGGGCGAGGTATGGGAATGTATTGGAGCGAAGGATTAGGCGGGAAGCCCTTTTGGCCTAAGTTTCGCGTTATGTCGAGACATGGTGTTGAATTCGATGTATCGCCTATTAATGAGAAACAACCGATTTGCCGGTAAAAGGTTCTAGTACAACTTTTCCTCGATACAGTAGGAACTGACCACAATGTTCGACCCACTTACTTGTTTTTTTCGACCAGGTCGTGATCAAGGGATCTGGCGCATTTTTGACGACGACCTACGTTGGCGGGCTATTCAGCCTGCGGTAACAGGATCGCATGTGATCGCTGATGAAAGAATTATTACTCGCAAGTGGCGGCGGGCCTTGGCGCAGCGGGGTGCGTACGCACGGATTTCAAACACGTTCGAGGTCCCGGAAACACCAGTTCTGGTAGAAAATCTCTCTGCCAGGGATGGAAAGTTTCTGGTTAGAGAACGTGCAATAATGGTTCAGGGGTCAGGTAGTCGCGCCTTGTCAGAAAGCTTTAAAGGCTGGAAACACAACGGTGGTGATGCTGACGAGTGGGCACGGCGATATGAAGAGTTTCTTTGTGGCGAAGAGGTCTTTGATATTCCGCAAATAAACACGTTACCACATGACGTGCCGATCGTCTTAGATATCACGAATATTCAAAACTTTTTCCACTTCACCAGGGAAGTTCTCGCCCCGCTATCCATTCTAGACCGGCATTCTGAACTTCAAGGCCCGATTATCATACTCTGCAAGCCAAGGCGAAGGGCCGCGTTTGCAGAGAGGTTCATTGCCGAGCTCTTCCCCAAGTTGTTGGGAAGGTGTCGGTTCCGTAGGGGACCATTGGAGCTAGATCGTGCAGTTATAATGTTCAACGCTTTGTTTGCATTTAATCCAGCACAGTTGGCTGGCTCTACCGATGCGCCAGTTTATTCCAACTTGCTCAGTAAATCAGGGCTACCTACCATTGGTGCGCATACCATTCTATCGAGCTTTCGAGCGCTTCGGCGTCATGTTCTTGATCAGCCTGCAAGTGACAGGTCGTTCCCGAAACGCATCTGGATTGGACGCAAAGGGGATGCAAGCAATGACCGATCTATCATAAATGAAGCGGCCCTGCTGAGAATGTTGAGGGATCTCAATTTCGAACCGCTGGCTTTTGAGGACCTGTCATTCAGAGAGCAAGCTGCTGCCATGAACAGTGCCGAAGCTGTAATTGGCGCTCATGGTGCAGGTTTTACAAATATGATGTTTGCCGCCCAGACGACCCAGTGTTTCGAGCTCGGCACACTGCAAACAGCAACCATTCGTTGGGCGGATTTTATGGGGCTCGCGAATACGTCCAGCACGCAGTACCAGCAAATCCTGACGGACTACGAGTATGAAGGGCCGGAACAAATCCCGCCAAATCGCGGAAGAGGCATCTATCCAGTAAGAGTTTCCAACAGCGCCATTGGGCGGCTTGAAAAATTTCTCAATTCCTCACTCGAGTTACCTGTATAGGTCATCGGCATATCCAAGAAAGGTTTCCTGCACTTGGTCCAGCGCGGTACGGATGAAGTCCATGTCCTCGGCAGAGATGTCTGTGGGCGCCTTTCTTGGTTGGTTTGTACCTAAGGCACCTACGCGGTCTGGCCTCTCAAAATCTGTCGTCTTTGCAATGCTGAAGTCATCCGAAAGACGAGAGATGAAGCCAGCCGGGTCCGTGTTGATATACCGGTAATCAACGACGGCGACGTTACATTCCCGTTCAAGGAAGCCCAGAAACCCAGCCGTTTTGACAACACGCAATTCCAAAGGGTTCTTGAAGCGTTTACCGGTAATCGGGTGGCGATCGACCTGATTTGGGACATGCGAGGCGCGGACCATTCCAGAATAGCCCCAACGCGCATGGCCGAAGTCCTTGGGAATGAATTCATCATACCATTCGGTACGCAGAAATTCTGAAAACGGAAGCCCTGAATTTGCCTTTGTGAAAGGGCGGTTGTGGAGGCTGGAGAGCCATGTAAGGGGATCTCGAACAACCACAACGATCAGTCCATGCGCCGCAATACAAGGCATAGAAATCGTACCGTGTTTCCATCCATACCTATTTGTGGGTTCAATGCTCAGATTATCCTTGATGAGCCGATCAAGGTAATTTGTACCCGTCCGACGTTCTCCGAACACTTGAAAGTGTTGGAGCGGAACATCTGTCACGCGTTTGAACTTATAGAATAAGGCGCTTGTCATGTGATCTAGATACGGGAGAATTCAACTCGCACACAACAACTATTATATGATCAATTCTGGCGCCGACTTTTAGACGTCAGCGCCTATCGGACCAAATAGCCGCAATTGATAAGAGAGTGTTCTTGAATACTGGCTTGATCGAACACTGAACGTATTCGAACAACCAATCATTCAATGATTCAAACCCAGCGAAAAATCCATTCTCGCAGGAATTGTTCAACGATTTGTTCTACGGATCGGCGCCCGCAGAGCAGCTTTTCGTTTAACTACAGTATCTTATGGGAAAGATATGGTGCCCAGAAGAGGTTATCCGCAACACGCTTAGTATTTGCTTTCAAAGAGATAATACTGGTGTGATTTCGCTTTGTGTAGTGAATTGTGTAGTGCTAGCTGAAACAGCTCGGGATCTACCGGCGCTATTCAATCTACCTAAGAGAACATTTCCCTAGCGCGTTCTGTCATAGCTTGTTAAGCGGCCTCTGTTTGGCTATTGGTCCAATGCAAGAGATAGCCGAGGTTGGCAGTATGAAATTTTCGTATGCAATTGAAAATCTTAGAAGCTTAAAGCAAACAAAGCTTATTGAAATTCGTCCAATCACGCTGCTAGTTGGAAAGAACAGCGTGGGGAAAAGCACATTTCTCCGAACATTTCCCTTATTCCGACAGACCCTTGAAACCCGGTCCAGCGCTCCTGTGTTGTGGTACGGTGATCATGTGGATTTCGGGGATTTCCGAAGTGCTGTAACGGATGGGGACACCCGTGAAGACATTCGGTTCTCGTTTCTCGTAGAGGAATACGCTGGAAGTTTCCGCCCCGAGCCTACACCAAGACTATACAGCTCTAGAACTTCCCTTGGTCCTTCGTTTTCAGCGGATAAAATCTGGATTGAGTACGAAGTTTCGTCAAACAGTGAGAGCACCGTACTCAACAGCATAACAATCTCACTGCCGTCACAGGATTCAACTCTGAAGCTGGAAATAGACCCTATCAATCATGTCGTTTCTAAAGTTGTCGCGAATGGCTTGCCCATTGAGGGGCTTTGCCAAGACACATCGATCCTGGTCCCCTCGGGAAGCCTTTTTGAGTGCCCGGTATTCTTCCGTGCAAGTAAATCTGGAGAGTACCAGTTTTCAACCCGATCCAACGAGTTCTCGCGATTGGTCCGAGACATTCTTAAAAGCAACTTGAATGCTCGCTTCTCAACCAACACGATAACACGAGAGGCAAATAGGATTCTAAGATATCCGAAGCTATCTCAAGCCGTGTGCGAAGAGCATATACGGTTCAATCACACACAAGGACTTCGGAACTTTTACGATGAGATGGCTCAAGGAAAAAGGGAGGACACCAGACGATTTATCTCAGCTCTGTGTGAAGCAAATCACCTCTTTCGCTTCCTCAATACCATCGGTGAAGACTTAAGCGATTTCTTTTCAGAGGTCAGGTACATTGGACCGGCGCGAGCTCGAAGTGAACGCTACTATCGCCAGCAAGAGCTCGAAATATCTGAGATATCCTCAGACGGTAATAACTTGCCAATGTTCTTAGCTTCTTTGCCAGAACACCAACTGGCTGATTTCTCTAGTTGGGTTGAAAAAGCATTCGGGTACGGCGTCACAGTCCGCCCGATTGAAGGTCAAGTCAGCATTCAGCTTATCAAGGCCAACCAAAAAATTAACATCGTCGATACAGGGTATGGGGTTTCTCAAGTGCTCCCAGTTCTGGCGCAAATCTGGTGGATGCAATACAATCGGCGGTCGAGGTTCTCGAGCCGAAACGACAGCCAGCTAAGCTATAAGGCCCTCGCAATTGAACAGCCAGAATTGCACCTTCATCCCGCGCACCAAGCTCTGCTTGCTGATGTATTTGTCGAAGCTCTAGTTGAATTTGAACGGGGTGAGGAGCAACTTGTCCTTCTGGTAGAGACACACAGCGAAGCTCTAATTAATAGACTGGGAGAATTGATCGGGGAAGGAGCGATTAGCCGCCATGACGTACAAGTAGTGGTGTTCTCTGACGATCCCCAGACATCTCAAGGTGGTCAACTTGAGGTTGCTGAATTTGATGAAGAAGGCGCACTAGTTAACTGGCCTTATGGTTTTTTCGAGTACGATGGCTAATGCTGATTATATTTGATGCGTCTACTCACGAACTTAATGAGCAACCCACTTCAGAGCTTGGCGATCTATACTCCGAACTCCTCCGTGCGAGCTATCGTGGACATCATTTAGTAGTACTTGGAAGACACACCTGCCAGTGGGGTTTGGACAACCTGCAACTGAGTTCCAGAGAAGAGGCACACCTAAAACACCTGAAGCATCAGTACACGCGGAAGAAACAACTACGGAGTTTGGTAGATTGCTCACTTACTGTCTGTCTGGGAGACGATCAGCTTACGGAAACTCCGGAGAGAAAATATTCAATCGGTCACAAGGCGTTTCTCCGAAGTAGGATTTTTGACGAAGCACTGCTTTTGGTTGAGAATCAAAAAAATGACGGCGATTTCTTTAGAACACTGTTCAGCGCTTCTATCTGGCCAAATGGACTGAACGGTTTTCACTTCCGCCCCGAGCATGGCGGAGGAGGGGATATAGTTGACGGACTTAATACCTATCTCGACATGAGGCAGGTGATCGTAACTATACACGATAGCGATAAGAAGGCTCCAACTTCGCCCCCTTCCGAAACCGCACGGAAGCTAGAGAGAGCTGCTGAAAGGCAGACATTTGTCGGGGGGGTCTTCGAACTACCTGCAAGGGCCACGGAGAATCTGATCCCGCCTAGCATCCTAAAGAAACACCAGCGCCGGGTTTGCGCGTGTTACGGAGAGGGAGCATTCAATACCCTTTTCGATTGCCTCGAACCCGATGGAGAGTACACGGCTGCAGATTGCTTCTGGAAGTTCTTTGATGTGAAGAAAGGCATAGACACGGATACATTGGGAGCTATTGCATCTATCGAAGACCAAACCTGGATTCGGGAAAAACTAGGTACAGTGGGAGAAGAAATTCCTCAAGTAAAAGGATTCGGGAATGGAATATTGCGCTCGTTTCTTGACTGCAACGAAGCCATCAAAGATTTCAGAGACTTCATAGGTAGGGATTGCTGGAAGGACCACTTTGAGAGCTTTGCAAAGGAAACCTATGAGTACTTTGTGGCGGAGAAGAATAGGGCCACTAGTTAGATTTTATCGTCGATCAGAAATAACAGCTCGACAATGACAAGATCTACACCTCATTTCAGGCATACAGACATTTTCTATTGTTCTTCGGCCCTTGCAAGTATCCCGAAAGATACGGAATGGCTGCACTTCACAGCCCTCTAGGGAAGCGGGTCCACTACGTTGCGGAAAAGCAGTATCCAGCCGAAACTGCCAAATCTCAGTTGCATTGGAGCGAAACAAGCAGCCGCGATCAGAGTACTTTTAGGCAACTTTTGGGGTCAAAATTCTGAGACCCCTTCTACGGTATCGAGCGCGGTGAATTTCCCCCCGCACCCCCTCCCTACCGGCCACCTAGCGCATCCCCTCTCTGCATCTGCCCCACCCTCCGGGGTCTTTTACTCTGTGTGAGAGACCTCCCTGGTCTCTTGCTGGGACCCTGGGGTCTGGCGGGTGCAAAATGCATTTACTAATTAGGTTGCCCCATAGGAGGAATACGACCCAGGCACGGTTCCCGCCCGGCCTTTCCCTTTGTCCGCTAGGGTATACCTCTATGATCACATTAGCTGGGTGCTGCTTTGTGTCCGTATGGGTTGACATTCATCTACGGACAACATTTCTTCCGGACATATTCCATACGGACACCCTTGGAGACGATATGACAAAGACCATTCTCTACGCACGAGTTTCCACCTCGGACCAAGATGCCGACATCCAACGAGCCCAAGCAGAAGCCGCTGGGTTTCACATTGATGACGTTGTGATGGATGAAGAAACCTCGGGCCTTACGACTATCCTTAGCGAGAGAGCAGAAGGGAGGAGATTGTTCGACATCCTCCGAGAAGGTGACACCTTGCTGGTCCGCTGGGTGGACCGCTTGGGGCGGAACTACCAGGATGTAACCGACACGATCCGCCACTTCATGCGGAAAGGGGTAGTCATCAAGACGGTGATCAATGGGCTAACCTTCGACGGAGCCACCAAGGACCCCATGCAGGAAGCCGTGAGGGACGCTCTAATCGCCTTCATGGCTGCTACCGCTCAGGCCCAAGCCGAGGCCACTAAGGAGGCCCAGAAGGTCGGAATTGAGAAAGCAAAGAAGGAAGAGCGATACCTTGGGCGCAAGCCCAGCTTCACCCGCAAGCAGTTTGAGATTGTGACAACAATGCTGAACCAAGACAAGGGGCCGACAGCCATTGCAAGGGCGACCGCCGCTGATGGCTCCAAGCCATTGTCCCGTCAAACCATACTTCGCATCAAAGAGGATCCCTTAAAGGCAGAAGCAATCCTGAACAAGTGGGGATTGACGATGTAAGCATTTGTCTTATCTGTATTTAATCAGTGCCATCGACCTCAAAACACCTTACACGATCCCAAACACCATTCTGAGACCGCGAGAACACTGTACATGTCCGAGACGCCCAGCGTTGCACTGAAACGGCTAAGCCAAGAGAAGACAGACAACCCCCATCCACCCCCCAAAATTCCCCGATCCCTTCCCCTGGAGGACATTCAAACGGAACCTGAGGTTTTCCAAGTTCGATTAGATGGCCTTGACGCAGACAGGGCGGAAGAGATTAGTCACGATTTGGACAATACAGCGCTTGGGGAACGGGTGCATGTTTGGTGGAGTGGCACACGATGGATCGTTATTGACGGTCACCACAGAGCCGCTGCCTATCGCCTTCGAGAGGCCCGTGGAGAGACAACCATAAAAGTTCCCGTGGAGGCACACCCGAGTATGCCCCTCAATGAAGCAATAGGGGCAGCTTCTAAGCTGAATGGGCGCGAGAAGATCACAATCACCAGGGCGGAGAAAGGTAACGCTGCTTGGAAAATGGTATGCGAAGGTTCTGGATCTATTGCTGAGTTGGTAAAGTGGTCCGGGGTTTCGAAGCAGCAAATCTCAATCATGCGAGGGGTGCTAAAACGTCTCAGGGAGCGAGGGATATCAACCAGTCAAATGATTGATCAAGGTTGGGATTGGTCACGCAATACAGACAAGCGCAAGACCTTTTCGGAATTTTCCGAAAGCGCTGCCGAAGCGATGGCACAGGATTGGGCTGAACGGATCGGAAAAGCCCTCGGAGGGAAAGCCGTGGATAACCCAAGCGTTGTGGCGAGAGCGCTGGAAATCATCTCTCCTGCACTGCCTTCAAGGATGATTGAAAGTGATGCCTTTTGGGACGCTTTGAATGGTGCTGGGCGAAGCCTCTTGGAAGAATTTGACCTTGAGGAAAATAACCCCATTGGGGGTGATTTCTAGTGAGAACAATTCCTTTCGTAACTTAAGATATAGACTTTCTGAGAACTCAGTGGATACCCTAATTCTTAGGGCACCAAAATTGGGAGGCAAATCGGGCGATCCAGGCCATCTCAGCGGCTTACTCTGACGGCGTGTAGGGAGTAGGAAGCGGATTTTTTATGTCATTCGATCGCAGGAGACTTTGCAATGCAGCTCATTAAACCAACCATTCATGGCTCTTGCAGCCACTAACTCTCATACTCTGCCTGGCGTACAGCTTCGGTTTCCGGATCGTTCAAAAATGCGATTAGATCTCGTAGTAAGATTACATCCATAACGTGATTGCCGTGTTCGTCTGAAAGCGTATGGGTTATGCCGTGGTACTCACGGTCTGAACTTCCTTCATCAATAAGAAGACTGGTAAGGCCAAATAGTTGTATATAGTCTTCCCCCGCCTCCCATGCGATCACTAGATCGATATCTGCAGCTTGCTTGTCGCCAGTGGTGAGGTCGGAAACCAACCCATCCAATGAATATTTGTATTCCAGGACCTTAAGCTTATTAGAAAGAAATCCGTCAGGATGATCCTCTTCAAAGTCTGCAGATATATCATCTGTTACGCCTAGAGGATTGGCTTTCTCATCGTAGACGTGATTTTCGAAATCTGGACCGACCTTTACCCGATATGCGCCATCATAGGTACTCATCTCATTGGTCCCAACCACCTTGATCCCGCGCACTACTCCACCCGCAATCAACTGATTGAAAAGCGCAATGACATCTTGTTCCCTGGATGGCTCAGCAGAAATTGAAATTTCGTTTACTGGCACGAAAAAATTTTCATTTCTGAGAAGCAAAGGGGCGTTAGTCTCGTGCTGTTCAAGCTGCTTCTTCCAGCCATCTACTTTATCACTTTTGATCAGATTCTTACTTTTGTTATCTTCATTTCGAAGACAATCACGTATTCTAGTAAAGTTTTTTTCGAGAAGTAATCGGGACAATTTTTTCGCAAAATCAACGAACGACTTGTCAAAACCTTTTCGCCCAAGATCTACAACACAGTCCTTGAAGTGCATAGCAATGTGTACTTGGTTTTGCCTACCAGTATAACGTACCAAAGGAATTTGTAGCATATCTCCTTGTGGCATATTATCTGCTGCTAGCTGAAGCCCAGGCTCATAAATCTTCGCTGTAGATCGATAACCAAACTGCTTTTCTGCGAACCGCCGCCATATTTTGGCACCTGACATAAACGATGCGATGATATTGACATCATGCTTAATACAGAAAGCTTTGTCCTCATCATCTAGGCCGTCGATCTTTTCCAGAATCTCCTTACTACTCCAACAAATCGAAACAGCGTCCAGATTTCTAACTTTTGCAGGCAGTTTGGCCGCTGCGCCCTTCCTCTTCACATTTTCGTCAATCAGTTTGATAGCAGTATCGAAATCCACCACTTTCTTGACATGGGTGTGAGGCGGAAGGTAACCCGTCTTTTCTTTCGCAATCACCGTTTCGTCGCCCGATTTGCTTATGTGCCTAATCGAAATATTTACTTTGGATTGTTGTGCGACAGCACCAAGCGCAGTCTTAACTGACAAGGCCATATACCAAATCTCAGCTGACTTTAGCCCAGGCCACGACAGCTTTGATGGCTTTGTAGTTTCGTCAAATCTTATAGTAATAGAAACCCCTGACGAAAACCCATCGAACTCAGCGTCAATAAGTGGCTCAGTTGTGGGAAATACCTCTGGGTTTGAACTGGCATTGTCATTGTGCAGCCAGTTTCGCCCATCTTCCATCTCTCCGTGGGCGCTAAAGTGCTTCGTTTTGGTATCTATCCGAATATAGTTAAAACCATACGCAAGAAAGGTTGCGCCAACTCCTTTACTACCCCGTTCACCTTTTTCCTTGAACGATTCATGTGGGGCAAGGAACTTGTAGAATGCGCTCTCATCCAAACCCACACCATTGTCGGAAACCGTGATTTGGTTCTCTTTCTCATTAATTATGATATTGATTTTTTTGGAGAACTCCTCCTTTTGAGCCCGTTTATCAACCGCATCTAGTGCGTTTTGTATGAGCTCAGCGAATGGGTCATACCACCCGACATAAGAATGGAGAATCGAATGGATGCTGCGTTTTGTACGTTTGAGAACGACGCTTTCGTCTGGCAGCGCGGTGTCCGTGACATTTAGGGGATCAAAGTTTGCAAACATTCGAAAAGCCTCTCAATTCAAGTGGCCCAAAGGTACAGTATCCCCATTTATGCCACCACCTAAATTTCCCGCTTTTGACCACGAGTTAGAAGTATCACTCACTTGGACAATCTGAAGAAGATTAAGTTTCGCCTTCCGAATAGATTGCAAACAAGACCGCGCTTTAAAAACAGTTCAAGTGCACACCCAAAGTCACTCTGCAGCGTTGCTCTGCTCACGCAGCGCACAATACCTTCAGCAAACCTTCCAATCTGTGATACCCGAGTTTCACTAAGCTTGACCAACATCGCACAAGTCGCTTGGAAATCGCCTCACAAGCCCGAATTGACATGCTTATAAGTTATTGTAAATAATAGTAATCCTGACTTAAAACGCCTCTTCTAGGGCTATACCCATACAGTGCTGCCAACAGTGCGTCACGCTTCTTCTCTAGCGGAAATTCACCACCGTAGGACCCGTCCTGCCCAGCGCTAATCGCGTGTCCTTCTATCGCTCTTGCAGTTTCAGGAAAGACCTCTGCCAGCCGCATACGGTCCTTCATGTTGTGCCGGAGACTGTAGGGGACATGCCTCGGGTCCTCGCTGTGTTTGCGAACTAGCTTTGTCAGAGCCGTAGACAAGCGATCCATGCCACCCGCGCTTGCAAACCGTGGGAACACGTAGTCCTTACCTACCCCTTCCGAGGCAATGCCCTTGGCGATTTCCAAGGCGTCACCAACAAGAGGTATTTTGCGTGAGGACCAGCCTGTTTTCAGGGTCCTGTCTTCTCGTACCTGGATCAGGATGTAGGGCACCGCGGCGTCCAGCACGAACTCCTCGAAAGTCAGAAGCCTCACTTCGGACGGTCTTGCTCCTGTAAAATCCAACAAGCACCAAATCCTCGACAAAGCTTTGGCGTCTTTAGACCTTGAAACAGAAAGATCAGCGTAGACCCCACTCAGCACTTCCGGTGGTAATGGAAGCCGCTGGTCTTGGCGGGAAACCTGCGAGGACTTCAGCTTGAGACCACTGAAAGGGTTGCTATTGCCCGTCCCTAGCTCGCTGTTTGCCAAGTTGAAGACCGCGCGAATATCGTTGAGCTCACGCCGAATAGTTCCCGGAGCAACACCCTGCTTTACTCTCTGGTCACGCCAAGCTCTAGCATCCGCACGGCTAACATCAGTTAGATTTCGGTCGCCTTTGAGGACAGCCGTGAGGTTCTTCTCCGACCGCTCGAAGCGCTGCCTTTGCTTCTTTCGCTGTTCGGGGATTTTGTGCTCTTTCTCTTGCAGGTAAAACTTGAAAGCATCCGTTACGGTAACCTCGTGGGTTTCCTGTTCAACCCCGGACAAAAGGGCCGATGCCAGGGCTCCCTCGTACTCTGGCACTCCGACATACTTGCCAGTTTCGGGGTCTTGATATTTGTCCACCAGCTTGCCCGCCTCTTCTTCCCGCCAAGTGCGCTCGTTGGGACTGAGGCCAGGTCCGCGGGGGTCAGCTCCCCAGGTTTCCAGCAGCGAAGCGAGTTGCTTTGCTTGTTCTGACGGGGAAAGACCCGTTACGCCATTCTTTGCAAGGTTGATCATGTGCTCGATACGTTGGTGAACCTGACCGTATCGTACCATCGCTTCGTCCAGAGATTTCCCGATAACGGTAATAAACTCACGCTTCCGAACCATCCCTTCGAGTATCTTAGGAACTCGCCGCCGGTAAACGTAGCTTCCGGTTCGTTGATCTTGCTTGATGTATTTCACAGTCACGTTCCGCATCGTTTCACCCATTTGTGTAGGCAAACGTGTATGCAAAACAACCTGGAACGGGCGCTAATCCCTTATTTATCAATGATTTATAGGGGATTTAATGGTGCCCAGAAGAGGACTCGAACCTCCACGTCCATACGGACACTAGCACCTGAAGCTAGCGCGTCTACCAATTCCGCCATCTGGGCACGGGTTGGTGAGGGGGGATTTAGTGTGACCGGCTGGGAGTGTCAACAGCATTTCTTCGCTTTTCTGCGATTCCGTTTGCGCCTTGCCGAAACGCGCTTTGAAAGCTATGCAAAAGCCAAGGAATTCAAGGAGAGCTTCCATGTCCAAGCTGGTTACGATTTATGGCGGTTCGGGTTTTGTCGGGCGCTATATCGCCCGCCGCATGGCCAAGCAGGGGTGGCGCGTCCGCGTTGCCGTGCGCCGTCCGAACGAAGCGCTGTTCGTAAAACCCTATGGTGCCGTCGGTCAGGTCGAGCCGATCCTGTGCAACATCCGTGATGACAACTCGGTCCGTGCGGCACTGCAAGGAGCCGATGCGGTTGTGAACTGCGTGGGGGTTCTGAACTCGATCGGGAAGAACAGCTTCGACGCGGTGCATCATGACGGCGCAGGCCGGGTGGCCCGCATCGCAGCCGAAGAAGGCGTGGGCCAGTTGGTTCAGCTGTCGGCCATCGGCGCGAATGCAGACAGCGACAGCGAATACGCCCGCACCAAGGCGCAAGGCGAAGCAGACGTTCAGGCCGCCTTCACCGGCGCCGTGATCCTGCGCCCCTCGGTCATTTTCGGAACCGACGACCAGTTCTTCAACCGTTTCGCCAACATGACCCGTTTTGGGCCGATCCTGCCGATCACCGGCGGCAACACCAAGTTCCAGCCGGTGCACGTGGATGACGTGGCCAAGGCCGCCGAGATGGCCGTTCTGGGTCAGGTCGAGGCCGGCATCTATGAACTGGGTGGCCCCGACGTGGAAACCCTGCGCGAGTCGATTGACCGGATGCTGAACGTGACACAGCGCCGCCGTCTGGTTCTGAACCTGCCCTTTGGCATCGCCCGCATTCAGGCTGGCATCTTTGACATGATCCAGTGGATCTCGGGCGGACTGATTGCATCGCCGCTCACGCGCGATCAGGTCACCAACCTTGGCTACGACAACGTGGTTGCCGAAGACGCCAAGGGCTTTGCTGATCTGGGCATCACCCCGCGTGCAATGGCCGCGATCCTGCCGGACTATCTGTGGCGCTTCCGCGCTGGCGGTCAGTACGCTGCGATCCAGAACTCAGCCAAGAACCTGCGCACCGACGGCTAAGCCGACGGCTCATCAGTTAGAAAAAGGCGCGGGTTTCCGCCCAGCCCATGCGGTAAATGTTGAAAGTTCTGCGCCCCGTCAGTAATCTGGCGGGGTGTTTACCTTTTGTGGGCAGGGCCGTGGCTAAGAAGAGTGTGAAGAAATCTGCCGGAAAGGCCTCGAAGAAATCTTCGAGAGTTGCAAAAAGAAGACTTCCGACAACCCCCGGTGGATTCTCGGTCAACTTCTGCAGAAACCCGCTCTGCGAAGCCTTCGGTCGCTTACCTGATCCTCTTGATGGAAGGGGAAAACCCAATCCATCGGGTGACCGAGGGAAGATCAGCGGCGCGGGCGAGGAACGAACCTACTTCTGCCCTTCATGTGGCGGATCCAACATCGTGAAATCCAACCGTGCCTTGGCTGAAGAGTATTGGAGACTGCGCCGCCTGAATAGGAGAACAAACGGAAAACACTGCCAAAATCTGGCCTGTGAGAACCATGGTGTGGAAATTTCCCTTAGCCCGAGTTCTTACTCGTCCTTCGGAAAAACGGCGAAGGGTGATCCCCGGTATCAATGCAAAGCCTGCAAAAAGACCTTTTCGGTCGGCAAACCCACAAGGCGGCACAAGTCGACGGATGACACTGGTGCGATCATGAAGTGTTTGGTGAACAAGGTGCCCTTGAGCCGGATCTGTGAAATCCATGATGTCAGCTTGAAGCAGATCCACAGCAAGATGGATTTCCTCTACCGGCAGGCGGTCGCCTTTGCTCAGGAGCGAGAGAAGCGCCTTGATGCGTGCTTTGAAGATCGGAAGCCATTTTTCTCGACCGACATCCAGACAATATTGGTCAACTGGCCTGTCAAGCAGCGGCGTGGGACAATTCCGCTGTTGCATATGGCAACCGTCCATAAATTCTCTCAGTTCGTGGTGGCCTCCACCGTTGACTACGACGCAGCGATCTCCCCTGAAGACCTTGAGAGCGCGATGGCAAACTGCGGGGATTTCGGCTTGCCGCGTAGCATGCGCAGACACGCAAGGCTTTGGGCGGCGTCGGAGTATCAGGATTCCCTAATGCGCTCACAGGGCGCACGATTTTCCAAGGATGACATCGCCACTGCCGGCAAGTTGCGGCTTCCGGGGCATGGAAGCAGGGTCCGCGGCGATGCATTCAAGTTTGCACACATGATGCTGGTGAAGAAACTGATCGGAGACCGGTTCAAAACCGCAAATTATTGCCTTGATGACGAGGCTGGGCTTGCCGCGGCCGTTTGCGCTCTGAATGTTGAGGCCATCAAAGCCGGTCGCGTGAATGTCGCGGAGGTCAGCTTCAAAAAGGGGATGATCAACGATGATCGCCAAGCCTTGGCGTCGCGGGGCAGAGCCATGCTGACCAACGCCATTGCTGCCGAAACCCAAAACATGGCCTTGGTAAAAGCTGATTTCCCGCATTTGAGCGACTTCCAGGCAATCACCCTCATCCTGTTGTGGAAAAACTATCGAACGCTCTCTCCAGCCGAAAGAGCCGCAAAGCTTGCCAAGTCAGGAGTGCCGTGGCCCTTCCACACGAAATCGGAGCCCTTCAAGACCATCCGTCTCAAGACTGATTTGGATGACATGGGCTGGGACGGATTGGCGAAGTTCTTTTCAAGCGCCACCATTCACCCAGTGGATTCATACTTCAATTTGGCCAGGAGGCGTGTCCCGGCTTTTGAGCGCGGGGTTCCCACGGCATCCAACGATCAACGCATCTGGCATGCCTACTCGTTCTACAACCCCGAGATGGTTCCCAAGATGGCCGCCATCCTTCGGTTTTACTACAACTACATGTTGGTTCCGCGAGACGGCGACGGCCAAACGCCCGCAATGCGACTGGGTTTGGCAAAGGGGAAGATCTATGCCCGCGATCTTCTGTCCTACTCATGATTTTCGCCCGAAATGCAATGGTTTGCATCATCCCATCATCACGCTATGGTTGCGTTGATTATTTGGGAAAATCGGTTTCTGGAAAATGGGTTCTGCCCCCATATACCCTGCAAGAAACGGCACTTTTTGAGGACGCAAAATGAGCATTGAAACAACCCTGTTCGCCGCAGCGGACAAGATGTGGGGCAACATGGACCCCGGCGAATACAAGCATGTGGCGCTTGGGATGATCTTCCTGCGCTATGTCTCCGAGTCGTTTCAGCGACTTCATGACAAGCTCGCTGCCGATGAATACTCCGACCCCGAGGACCGCGACGAATACCTGGCCGAAAACATCTTCTGGGTGCCGGAAAAGGCGCGCTGGTCTTATCTGGCCAAGAACTCCAAGAGCCCCGAGATTGGCGTGATGCTCGACGATGCCATGCGCGCGATCGAGGCCGACAACGAAAGCCTGAAAGGCGCGCTCCCCAAGGTCTACGGCAAGGAAAGCATGGACCGTGGCATGCTGTCGGGCCTGATGGACCTCTTCACCAACTTCAAACTGTCCGGCAGTGAAGAAGACTTCGATCTGATTGGTCGGGTCTACGAATACTTCATCGGTGAATTCGCCTCCGCCGAAGGCAAGCGCGGGGGCGAGTTCTACACCCCGAAACCCGTCGTCGATACACTGATTGAGATGATCGAACCGACCAAAGGCCGAGTCTATGATCCCTGCTGCGGCACAGGTGGTTTCTTTGTGCAGTCGGAAAAATTCATCGACGCCCACAAGGGCCAGAAGAACGACATTGCCATCTACGGTCAGGAACGCAATCACACCACCTATGGTCTGGCGCGCATGAATCTTGCCATCCGCGGCATCTTTGCTGAAATCCGCTGGAACTCGGAGGGCACTCTTCTGAAGGACGCCTTCCCGGATGAACGATTCGACCACATCCTCGCCAATCCGCCGTTCAACATCTCGGACTGGTCTGGCGATCTCTTGCGCGAGGATGCGCGGTGGGCCTTTGGCGCACCGCCGGTGGGCAATGCCAACTTTGCCTGGCTTCAGCATATCCATGCGCACCTGTCCTCGTCTGGCATTGGCGGTGTAGTGCTGGCCAACGGGTCGATGTCGTCCATGTCGGGGGGCGAGGGCGAGATCCGGCGCGCTATGGTCGAAGGCGACGCGGTCGATGCCATGGTCGCCCTGCCGGGGCAGCTGTTTTATGGCACGCAAATTCCGGCCTGCCTGTGGATCCTCGCCAAAGACAAATCCAATGGCGTGGCCAAAGACGCCAAGCTGCGCGACCGGCGGGGCGAGGTGCTGTTCATCGACGCCCGCAAAATGGGCGCGCTGGTGCCCGGATCGCGTAAGCAGAAAGAGCTGTCGCGCGCGGAGATCGAACAAATCGCCAGCACTTACCATGCATGGCGTGGTGAGCCGGACGCAGGCGCATTCGAAGATGTGGCAGGCTTCTGCAAATCAGCCACCACCGAGGAAATCGCCAAGCACAACTTCGTCCTCACCCCAGGCCGATATGTCGGTGCCGGAGAGGTCGAGGACGACGGCGAGCCTTTCGAAGAAAAATTCACCCGGTTAATGGGTGCCCTACGCCAGCAGTTTGCCGAAGGGCAACGGCTGGAGAAGGAGATCGAGGATCGGTTGGGGGCGTTGGTATGAGTGCCGTTTCCGTCAAATTGGGTGATGTTGTAGATTTCCAAACTGGTTTTCCTTTTAAGAGTAAAGATTACTCCAAAGATGGGCAGGGTCTAAAACTTCTGCGTGGTGATAATATTGGTCAGGGCTTCTTGCGCTGGGAAACTGCGAAATACTGGCCTGAACCGTTGGCCAATGAGCTGTCCCAGTATCATCTGAAAGAAGGTGATGTGGTTCTCGCTATGGATCGTCCATGGATCGAAGCGGGCCTAAAATACTCGGCAGTTTCCAAAGATGATTTACCGTCTCTTCTTGTGCAGCGGGTGGCGCGTTTTCGTGAAACGGAGAAGTTGAGCGCAGGCTACCTACGCTACCTTATTGGTTCTCAAGGCTTTACCGAACATGTTCACAACATTTCTACCGGTAGCGTGGTTCCGCATATTAGCGGTGGAAACATACTTGAATTTGAGTTCGAGCTTCCGTCGATCGAAACTCAACGCGAGATCGCCGCTACCCTCGGGGTGCTGGATGACAAGATCGAGGTGAACCGCAAGACGGCGGCGACTTTGGAAGAGATGGCGCGGGCGTTGTATCGGTCTTGGTTCGTCGATTTCGACCCCGTCCACGCCAAGGCGTCGGGCCGCGCCCCCGCCCACATGGACGCTGCCACCGCTGCCCTCTTCCCCGACAGCTTCGACGCAGAGGGCCTGCCGACGGGGTGGGAGGATAGCACGATCGGACGAGAGCTCCTGATTTTGGATTCTAAGCGCATCCCTTTGTCGAAAGCTCAAAGGCTTGAGAGACAAGGTGATATTCCATACTACGGTGCGACATCCGTAATGGATCATGTCGACGACCACCTGTTTGACGAAGTCCTGCTGCTGGTTGGTGAGGATGGATCTGTTGCAGACGGGGAAGGCAAGCCGTTTACCCAGTATATCTGGGGGAAAAGCTGGGTGAACAACCATGCACATGTTCTGAAGGGGAAGAGGTTCTCCGTAGAGCAATTGAAGTGTCTATTTGATGCAACTGAAATCTCAGCGTTTATTACAGGCGCTGTTCAGCTGAAGTTGAATCAGGGGAATATGAAAAAGATTCCGTATGTTTTCGCTGGCGAAGCGGTTCATTCCAGATTTGATGAGCTGATCTCTCCTTGGTTTGAAAAAGTCCGTCAGTTGTCGGAGGAAAACAAAACCCTTGCCGCCCTGCGCGACACGCTCCTGCCGCGCCTGATGTCTGGTGAGTTGCGCGTGGGCGAAGCCAGAGAGCAGGTTGAGGCGGTCGCGTAATGCGGCTGCCCCTCCGTATTCGGGCTCTGTGCCCAAAAGAGAATTTGCAGGTGATGTGATGGCGTTTTTGAATGAGGCGGATCTGGAAGACTTCCTGATGGAAGAAATGGGCGATCTGGGTTGCCAGCTGATGCATGGGGCGCAACTTGCGCCCGACACCGCGCCTGCCCTCCGCGCCAGCTACCGCGATACCATCCTTGAGCCGGTGTTTATGGACGCCCTGCGGGCCATCAACCCCGATCTACCGGAACGCGCCCTGGTCGATGCCTCAAAGAAGGTGCTCGATGTGGTGTTCACCACCGATGTGGTGCAGGAAAACCGCCGCCTTCACCGGCTGATGGTCGAAGGCGTCAAAGCCACCTATGTGCAGGACGGCGAAGAGCGCGGCGCGGTTGTGCATCTGGTCGATTGGAACGATCAGAACAACGACTGGCGCGCGGTCAATCAGGTGGATGTGGTCGGCAAGGCGCCGCGCATTCCCGATGTGGTTCTCTTCCTCAACGGTATGCCGCTTGTGGTGATCGAGCTGAAAGGCACCGAAGGCAAGGACATCGAGGCAGCCTTCAACCAGATCGAAACCTACAAGGCCGACATCCCCGACCTGTTCCGCACGACACTGCTCAATGTCATCAGCGACGGGTTCACCGCGCGCTATGGCTCGCTCTCGGCCAATCTGGACCGGTTCATGACCTGGCGCACGCTGGACGGCGAAACGCTGGTGCCTGCGGGCACCGATCTTGCGCTCGAAACGCTGGCGCGCGGCCTCCTGAACCGCCAGACCCTGCTTGACCTGCTGCGCTGGTGCGTGGTGTTCGAGGATGAGGGTAAAGGCCCGATCAAGAAGGTCGCCGGCTATCACCAGTTCTTTGCCGTGCGTAAAGCCATGGATGCCATCGCCGGCGCCCGTGGGCAGGATGGCAAGGCGGGCGTGATCTGGCACACGCAGGGCTCGGGCAAGTCGCTGTTGATGACCTTCCTTGCCGGTCGGGTCATGCATGATCCGCAGCTTGAGAACCCGACCCTTTTGGTGCTGACGGATCGCAACGATCTGGACAATCAGCTGTTCGCCACCTTCGCACGCTGCAAGGACATTCTGGGCGAGGAACCAGTGCAGGCCGACAGCATCAGCGATGTGAAGTCGCTGCTTGACCGCGATGTCGGCGGGGTTGTCTTCTCGACCATTCAGAAGTTCCGGCCGGATGCGGGCGGTGTGTTCCCCGAAATCACGGATCGCTCGAATGTCATCGTCATGGTCGATGAAGCGCACCGCACCCAATACGGGTTTGACGCGAAGATGACCAAGGAAGGCGATGTGAAATACGGCCTCGCCTATCAGCTGCGCCAGGCCCTGCCGAATGCCGTCTATGTGGCCTTCACAGGCACACCGGTCGAATTGGTTGGCGCGAATACGCGTGGTGTCTTCGGCGATTACATCGACATCTACGACATTGCCCAAGCGGTCGAAGATGGAGCCACGGTGCCGATCTACTATGAGGCGCGTGTTGCGAAGATCGAGCTTAACGAAGACATCGCCGACGAACTCGACGAGGAGTTTGACGAGGCGACCGAAGAGCTCGAGGAAGACGAAGCAGATGCCGTGGCCAAGAAGTGGTCGCAGGTGGAAGCCCTTGTCGGGGCTGACAACAGGCTCGACGCTGTCGTTTCCGACATCCTGCAGCACTTCGATGCCCGTATTGAGGCGATTGACGGCAAGGCCATGATCGTCTGCATGAGCAGGAGAATTTGCGTTGAGGTTTACAATCGCATCGTGGCCGCCCGCCCGGACTGGCACGGAGATACCGATGACACTGGTGAGGTGAAGGTTGTCATGACCGGTAGCGCATCAGATCCATTCGAGATGCAGCCGCACATCCGTTCGAAGACGAAGCAGGAAGCCATCCGGAACCGATACAAGGATCCGGCTGATCCGCTCAAGCTTGTGATTGTCAGGGACATGTGGCTGACTGGTTTTGACGCGCCTTGCATGCATACGCTGTATGTCGACAAGCCGATGAAGGGCCATGGGCTGATGCAGGCCATCGCCCGTGTGAACCGCGTATTCAAAGGCAAGCCAGCGGGTTTGGTTGTCGATTACATCGGAATTGCCTCAGACCTTAAGAATGCGCTCGCGCACTACTCTCAATCTGATCAGGCGCAGACAGGTGTCAGCGAGGCCGAAGCCGTTTCCGCGTTCCTGGATGCCCTCGATGTTTCCCGCCAGCAGCTGTTTGGGTTCGACTATGCCCTTGCACTTGATGGCTCACCGAAAGATCGCCTGAGGATCCTGCCACCGGCAATTGAGCACATCCTGAACAAGGGCGTCGAGGACGAAGGTGCCTCGGTAAAGAGGTTCCAGGATACGGTTGCTGCACTGGTGAAAGCCTTCAAGCTGGCATCAGGCAGCCCTCAAGCCACGGATCATGCAGTCGAGGTCGCCTTCTTCACCGCTGTCAGAACCGGCATCGAGAAGCTGGATGCAGACCGCAAAGGGAAGAAGAGCGGGCGATCCGATTTCGCCATCCAGCAACTCGTCAACAACGCGGTGGCCTCAACTGAGGTTGTCGACATTCTGGAAGCTTGCGGATTCGACAGACCGGACATCAGCGTTCTCTCGGAAGAGTTCATGATCGAGCTTCAAAACATGAAGCACAAGAACCTCGCGGTCGAAGCCCTGAAAAAACTTCTGAATGGAGAGATCGGCACCAGAACGCGCAGCAATGTGGTCAAGAAAGAAGAGTTTTCGACCCGCCTGGAGCAAGCCATTGCGCGATACCACAATCGCAGTGTCGACGCTCTTCAGATCATCCAGGAGCTCATCGAAATTGCCAAGGACCTGCGCGCCGAACCCGAGGATGGCCTGACCGCAGACGAACGAGCGTTCTATGATGCCCTTGCACAGAACGACAGCGCAGTAGAGATCATGTCGAATAGCGAGCTTCAGGTTATTGCCACAGAGCTTGTGAAAACCGTCCGCAGCAACGCGGGCGCAGATTGGTGGCGACGCGAAAATGTGCGGGCCAAGATGAGAATCGCCGTAAAGAAAATCCTGCAACGCCATGGCTATCCGCCTGATCTGACGACTGATGCAGTGAAAATCGTGCTGAAGCAAGCGGAGGCGATTGCAACTGAAATCTCTTACTAAATTGCAACTGATCAGCACCGAGAAAAGTTTAGCCAAATTCAAAATGGAAGAGATCGTTGAGGATCTGTGCCCGGGGCAAAATCTTGATCGAAATGATCTTTTCCGAACTTCCCGCAGCAACATTAGTCGGAAATGCAGTAGTTGGGAAAGTTAATCTACGTCGCTACCTCGTCCTTCAAGAGGCAGCGCAAGCCGAAAAAAGGTCAGGACCGTTTTCATGGAGTTGGTGACGAAAAAGCCCATCAGGGGCGTTGCAGAAGTCACAAACCTGTGTCCGAAGGCAATTACGAAAAAATCGATTTCCTGTATCGCCAATACCAAGGCTTCCTCTGCGAACGAGAGTCTGAGGGGCAACTCAAGTCCATCAGCTGCTGACGATCCTCAGAGCCTACACCAACCACATCAAGGCTGACGGCAAGGGCGAAACCCCAGCCAAACGTTTCAAGCTCGCCAAGGGTCCGGTCAAGGTCGAGGAGATCCTGAATTGGCGGCCGAAAAGGTGGCGCTAACAGGTTTCAAATTATTTTTGTGCTACGTTCGGCAATGCTGGGACATACCGGGAACAAAAAACATCTTGTAGTGTTGAAACAATCCGGGGGCGGCCATATATTGTGGTTGTTAGCGCGTATGGTTGAAGGGAGGCAATCGAACGGGCACCACTTTGAAGGAGGCCTTGCCGATGCCGCTTGACGATACCGCACCACAACTCGATGCCCTACTGCTGGGGACAGTTCTCGAAATGGAACTGAGCGACCGAGACAACCGGGTCGCCTCGAGGCGCTATAACCTTATCCCAGAGCATCTCCAACGGCCGAACAGTCCAATCCGCCGATATATGGAGTCTGCGCTCGTCTATCCTCAAGGCTCCCGCTCCATCGGTGCCACCATCGTTCATGGCGCAGACGACGACAGATTCGATCTGGACGCCATCCTCGAATTCCGCACCCCGGTCGGATGGACGCCGAGACAAGTGCTCAACGAGCTTCACGCCGCCTTCGAGGGCTTTCCCGACGTGAAGAAAATTGAACGCTGCACACGCTGCATCCAGCTACAGTTCGCCTTCATGCACTTGGACGTCACCCCGATGGATCCGGACCGAGTTCCTCGGCGCGAACGTGTCGGTGAGATCTATCACAGCCCCGACGAAGGACGTGATGAACGGTTCCGCGTGAATCCCTACGGCTTTGCGGAAGACTTCAGGGCACGCATCACGATGCCGAGCCAGAGCTTCCAGGATCATGTGCGCGATGTGCGATCGAAACTGCAGATGAAGGATCGCCTGGTGCCCGGCACAATCATGGCCGATGCAGACATAGACGCACTCCCCGAGCCCATTGATCCGGTTCGGGATGCACCGCAGGTCATCGCCCTCAAGCTCATGAAGCGATACCTCAACCTGCGCTACGCCAACCGGGACGAGAAGCGTCCGGTGTCAGTCTATCTGTCCAAGATCGCCGCCGAGGTTCCCCTGTCCCCCTTCGGGATTTGCGCGCAACTTGAAAGCTACGCCGCAGAACTCGACAGGCGCATGGCAGTCGCGCTGGAAAGCGGTCGTCGTCCGGAAGAACGCAATCCCGCGCTCTGGGAGGAGAATTTCAACGACCGGTGGCCGAAACATACCCGTGAAATGAAACTCTTCCGGATGGATCTGAGCCATCTGGTAGCAGAACTGGCTCGTGCACGGTCTTCCAGTCTGTCGGATACGCGCAAGATCTTCGACGACCTGTTTGGCGAACGGGTGGGCGAGAAGGCAGTTCGGGCCTATATCGATGGTCTTTCCTCGACCGCCGGCGTTGCTCATTACGAGCACAACAAGGGGTTTGTGGCTAATCCCGCCCTTATCGCGGCTACCCCGAAAAAGGCAACCCAAGTATCGAAGGCCCCTGCCCACCACTTCCATCCCGGCCACCGCGGCAAATGAAGACCAAGCCCAGGAAGCCGCGCTCCGCTCAGGTGCAGATCAACCGTATGGAGCACCGTTGGCCGGACCTCAAACCGCGCATGGTGAGCGAAGGTCGTTTCATAGCGTGGGTCGGGCCTCTCAGGGGTTTCCAGATGAAATACAAGGTCGCCGTACTCTGGGAATGGCAGAGCCCGAAAGCCGTACCCTTGGTCCATGTCCTGGATCCGCCAATAGCGCCTCGACTGGGGACCGATTTCATCGATCTTCCGCACCTGAACTATGATCATCAAACCCCCGCAGACTCGGCGCTCTGCCTGTTTGACCCTGATGCTGGAGAATGGGACAGCACCATGCTCATAGCCGACCGGATTGTCCCATGGGCGTCCGAGTGGCTTCATTTCTATGAAATTTGGCATCTCGACGGCGTCTGGCGCGGCTCGAACGCGCCGGGTCCGATCTCCGTGGGCGAGATCCTCAGGCAGAAACAGGAGGCTCCGGATGGCACGAGGGCGTAGTCCATCGCAAAAGACAAGAATTCTCGTCTGGGGCCGTGCTGCCGGGCGATGCCAGTATCACGGCTGTGGTAAGCGCCTCGACGGCGACCTTGTGACGGGTGACCTGGCGAAGAACCATGCCTACCTGGCTCATATCATAGCCTCTGACCCGGGCGGCGAACGTGGCCATCCGGTCCGTTCGCACCAGCTCGCGGACGATCCCGAGAACCTGATGTTGATGTGCGATCCGCATCACCGCGAGATCGACGATCGCGCCAAGATCGACCGCTACACCGTAGAGGTCTTGCGCGAGATGAAGCGTGCCAACGAGGAACGGACCGAGCGTCTACTCGAAAACCCGAATGCAACGCCCGCCCATATCCTTCGGATTGCTGCTGCGATCGGCGACAACGAGACAGCCGTTCCGCTCCGCGACTGCATCGAGGCCCTGAGACCAGAGTTTACCCCAGCAGATCGGCGTCCCATCGACATCAAAATCCGGGACATTGCGCAGAAGGACAGTGATCCAGACTATTACCCCGTCGTCATCAATGCACTTCGCAAAAAGATCCAGCGGGAGATCGACGGGCGTTTCGCAGACGATGATCTGGAACATCTCGCGGTCTTCGGTTTCGCACCAATGCCCGTCCTCATAGAACTCGGCCGACTGCTTTCGGACCTGTCAGCCGTATCGGTCTACGGGCGACACCGGGAACCGACGCCGGGCTGGGTCTGGCCGAACGATCGTGACCCTCTCGAATTCACCTGTATCCCTGGGACAACTGACACCAAGAAAGTAGCGCTGAAAATTTCTGTAACCGCGGACATCACAGACGACCGTGTCACCCAGGCGCTGCCTGATGATCGGGTTTCAATCTGGGAGATCCGGAGCAGCAGGCTGGGTGCTTCTGAGCTTCGCAACAAGGATGATCTCTCTCGCTTTCGGGAACTCGTCGGTAAGACATTCGACGCCATCAAAGATCAACACGGGATGGGCGTAGAACTGTCAGTGTTTCCGGCAGCGCCAGCTGCGTGTGCTGTCGAATTCGGCCGGGCATGGCAACACAAAGTTCATCCGCCCTTCTTGATCTACGACCAGGTTCCGGACCAAGGGTTCGTGGTACGACACGAGATCCGAACTTCGACGCAAACAGATGATTAGAAGCTAAAATCGGTGCCATAGAGGGCGCATTCGCCGGGTCGATTAAAGAATATCATACTCGACCAAGGTAGAAATGTGTCTATTTCCTGAGACATTGTTTGATCGGGCCGCAAGATTTTGCGGCCCGAAGTATTGTGTGGGGAATATCGGGCCGCCCACTTTTCTTGGCTGGCACCGATTTAGTAAACGGCTGTGGTTTTGCTCCGTTTTTTTCCTAACGGCGCAGTTTCAACATTTATCGCATGGGCTGGGGGTTTCCGCGCCTTTTTTCGTTTACAGGTATGCAATGCCCAGCAGCACGACGCCTAGGGCGAGGCGGTAGATGACATAAGGTGTGAAGCTGACCGATCGTAGCAGACGCATCATCAAGCTGAGCGCCAGAAGCGCCGCGACGAAAGAAAACACCGCAGCGATGGCGCCGTCGCGAGCCACTTGCGCATCTGCGGTGGCCGCGACCTCGGCCCCCAGCAACACGCCCGATGCGATGATGGTCGGGATCGACATCAGCATCGCCAGCTTCGCCCCGTCCGACCGCTCGTACCCCAACGCCCGGGCGCCCGAGATCGTGGCCCCCGACCGCGACGTGCCGGGGATCAGCGCCAACGCTTGCCATAGGCCCATGATCACCGCATCCCGTAAGCTCCAATCGTCGGCGCGTTTCTGAACGCTGCCCTTCTGATCAACCCAGTACAGCACCAGACCAAACAGGATCATCGTCCAAGCGATAACCTTGATCGAGCGCATCTGGTCGCTCAGTCCAGTCACTTTAAAGACAAGCCCAAGGATCACGGCGGGAATCGTCGCAATCAGCAACAGGAACGCCAGCTTCGCGCCCGGCGTGTCGATCCGCCCCGTCAGCATCCGCGGGATGCCGGCCAAACCGATCCGCACATCGCGCCAGAAATACAGCATCACCGCACCCAACGTGCCCACATGCACCGCCACATCAATCGCCAGACCCTGATCCGGCAGCCCGGTCAGATGGGGCACCAGAACGAGGTGACCAGAAGAAGAAACCGGCAAAAACTCGGTGATTCCCTGTATGATGGCGACCAGAAGAATGTGGGCAAGCGACATGCGCGGTTCCTTGGAAATAAGCTCATCGGCAAGCTAAAGCAGCGGTCCGGAAAGGGAAGAGGCTTTATAGGTATGCTTTACTGACCTAATTCTTGACGATGTGGCGAAGATTTCTTGCAATTCGCTCCATATTTTCGCATTTAGGTAAGCATTATTGACTTTTCATTTCTGACGAGTCCCCTTACAAGCCAAACTCCAAGCCAAGAGTCTGCCCGAAAACGGGCCAGCCGAGGGAGAGCCAGGATGGCAAAGCAGCCTATGTTGAAATTCGTGTCGGTCGATCGGGACATGCCCGAAAAACGCACCGCCGAAACCCGTAAAGAAGACTTCAACGAGATCTACGCCGAATTCGCAGCGCAGAAAGCCGAAGAGCAGGCCAGCCGTTGCAGCCAGTGCGGCGTACCTTATTGTCAGTCGCACTGCCCGCTGCACAACAACATCCCCGATTGGCTGCGCATGACCGCCACCGGCCGCCTGAAGGAAGCCTATGCCATCAGCCAGGCCACCAACACCTTCCCCGAAATCTGCGGTCGCATCTGCCCGCAGGACCGTCTGTGCGAAGGCAACTGCGTGATCGAACAGTCGGGCCACGGCACCGTCACCATCGGCGCGGTCGAGAAATACATCACCGACACCGCCTGGGAAAACGGCTGGGTCGAAGACATCACCCCTGTTGCGGATCGCTCGGAAAAAGTCGCCATCATCGGCGCAGGCCCCGGTGGTCTGGCTGCGGCTGACGTACTGGTACGCGCGGGCGTCAAAGTCACCATCTATGACCGCCATGACCGCGCAGGTGGTCTGCTGACCTACGGCATCCCCGGCTTCAAGCTGGAAAAAGACGTTGTTATGCGCCGTGTGAAACTGCTGGAAGACGCAGGCGTTACCTTCGTTCTGAACTGCAATGTCGGCGAAGACATCACCTTCCAAGACATCCGCGCCCAGAACGACGCCGTTCTGCTGGCCACCGGCGTCTATAAAGGCCGTGACCTGTCGGGGCCGGGTGCTGGCGCTGACGGCATCGTTCCGGCGTTGGACTATCTGACCTGCTCGAACAAGCTGAGCTTTGGCGACACAGTGCCCGAGTTTGAAAGCGGCGAGCTGAACGCTGAAGGCAAAAACGTCGTGGTTATCGGTGGCGGTGACACCGCGATGGACTGTGTCCGTACCGCGATCCGTCAGGGCGCCAAGTCGGTGAAATGTCTGTACCGCCGCGACCGCGCCAACATGCCCGGCTCGCAGCGTGAAACACAAAACGCCGAGGAAGAAGGCGTGGAATTCGTCTGGCTGTCGGCTCCGAAAGGCTTCACGGGCGATCCTGTGAACGGCGTGATCGTGCAGAAGATGCGCCTTGGCGCACCGGATGCCTCGGGCCGTCGCAGCCCGGAAGTGATCGAAGGCTCGGATTACACCGAAGACGCCGATCTAGTCATCAAGGCGCTTGGGTTTGAGCCCGAAGACCTGCCGACCCTCTGGGGCGAACAGGACCTGCCCGTGACCCGCTGGGGCACCGTGAAAGCAGCCTTTGGCACCCACAAGACCGACCTGGACGGTGTTTGGGCCGTGGGCGACATCGTGCGCGGTGCATCGCTGGTCGTCTGGGCCATCCGTGACGGCCGCGAAGCAGGCGCCAACATTCTGGACAGCCTGAACGCAACCGCCGCAGTCGCTGCCGAGTAATCACATTCAAGGGCCAGCCGGGCCACCCCAAATTCGGGCCGCCCGCGCCCATCCGCAAGGAGAACCGAAATGACGAAATATGATGAAAACTGGGTCCGCCGCGAGGAAGCCAAGCGCGCCTTTATGAACGAACACAGCCTCTATCGCGAAGAAGAAGAGCATAGCTCGTGCGGTGTGGGTCTTGTGGTTGCTGTCGACGGCAAACCGTCGCGCAAGGTGGTCGAAGCCGGTATCGACGCGCTGAAGGCCATTTGGCACCGCGGTGCTGTGGACGCTGACGGCAAGACCGGTGACGGCGCGGGTATCCACGTGCAGATCCCGGTTCCGTTCTTCTATGACCAGATCCGTCGCACGGGCCACGAACCGCGCGAAGATCAACTGATCGCAGTAGGTCAGGTCTTCCTGCCCCGCACCGATTTCGGCGCGCAAGAAACCTGCCGGACGATCGTGGAAACCGAAGTCCTGAAAATGGGCTACTATATCTACGGCTGGCGCCACGTCCCTGTGGACATCGACTGTCTGGGTGACAAGGCCAACGCCACGCGCCCTGAGATCGAGCAGATCCTGATTTCGAACTCGAAGGGCGTCGATGAAGAGACGTTCGAGCGCGAGTTGTACGTGATCCGTCGCCGGATCGAGAAAGCCGCCAACGCGGCCCAGATCAGCGGCCTGTATATCGCGTCGCTGTCCTGCCGCTCGATCATCTATAAAGGCATGATGCTGGCCGAGCAGGTTGCGGTGTTCTATCCCGACCTGATGGACGAACGCTTTAAGTCGACCTTCGCGATCTACCACCAGCGTTACTCGACCAACACCTTCCCGCAGTGGTGGCTGGCCCAGCCCTTCCGCATGCTGGCCCATAACGGCGAGATCAACACGCTGAAAGGCAACCTGAACTGGATGAAATCGCACGAGATCCGCATGGCCTCGGCGTTCTTTGGTGACCTTGCTGAAGACATCAAGCCGATCGTTCCGGGAGGCTCGTCGGACTCGGCTGCTCTGGACGCCGTGTTCGAGGTGATGGTGCGCGCCGGCCGCTCGGCTCCGATGGCGAAAACCATGCTGGTGCCCGAAAGCTGGTCCAAGCAGGCCATCGACCTGCCGCAGGCGTGGAAAGACATGTATTCCTACTGCAACTCGGTGATGGAACCGTGGGACGGCCCCGCCGCTTTGGCGATGACCGATGGTCGCTGGGTCTGCGCCGGTCTGGACCGCAACGGTCTGCGGCCGATGCGCTATGTCGTCACCGGTGACGGTCTGGTGATCGCGGGTTCGGAAGCGGGCATGGTGCCCACCGACGAAGCCTCGGTCGTCGAGAAAGGCGCACTTGGCCCGGGTCAGTTGCTGGCTGTGGATACCAAAGAAGGCAAGCTGTACCACGACGTTGAAATCAAAGACAAACTGGCCGCGGCACAGCCGTTCGGCGAGTGGGTTGGAAAGATCAACGACATGGAAGAAAGCCTGTCGCAGATCGAAGAAAAGCCGCTGTTCACGGGTGACGAACTGCGCCGCCGTCAGGTGGCTGCCGGTTACACGCTGGAAGAGCTGGAGCAAATTCTGGCCCCGATGGCAGAAGACGGCAAGGAAACGCTGGCGTCGATGGGTGATGACACCCCGTCGGCTGTTCTGTCGAACAAGTACCGCCCGCTCAGCCACTTCTTCCGTCAGAACTTCTCGCAGGTTACGAACCCGCCCATCGACAGCCTGCGCGAATACCGCGTGATGTCGCTGAAGACGCGTTTCGGCAATCTGAAGAACGTGCTGGATGAAAGCGGTGCGCAGACCGAGATCGTCGTGCTGGAAAGCCCCTTTGTGGGCAACGAACAGTTCGTGAAGCTGATCGAATCCTTCGAGTCCTCGGTGACCGAGATCGACTGTACTTTCCCGGCAGGTGGCGATGAGGCCGCGCTACGCCTTGCGCTGGAAGACATCCGCGCGCAAGCGGAAGAGGCCGTGCGCTCGGGCGCTGGTCACCTTGTTTTGACCGATCAGGCACAGGGCGAAGACCGCGTGGCGATGCCGATGATCCTTGCGACCTCGGCCATTCACAGCTGGCTGGTGAAGAAAGGTCTGCGGACCTTTACCTCGCTGAACGTGCGTTCGGCCGAATGTATCGACCCGCATTACTTCGCGGTGCTGGTGGGCTGTGGTGCAACCACGGTGAACGCCTATCTGGCCGAGGATTCGCTGGCCGATCGTATCGAGCGTGGCCTTCTGGATTGCTCGCTGACCGAAGCTGTCAGCCGCTATCGTGAAGCCATCGACCAAGGTCTGCTGAAGATCATGGCGAAGATGGGCATCTCGGTCATCTCGTCCTATCGCGGTGGCCTGAACTTCGAGGCCGTCGGCCTGTCGCGTGCCATGGTTGCGGAATACTTCCCCGGCATGACCTCGCGCATTTCGGGCATCGGTGTCAGCGGTATCCAGAAGAAACTGGAAGACATCCACGCCGCTGGTTTCGGCGGTGGCGACAAGGTGCTGCCGGTGGGTGGTTTCTACAAGGCGCGCCGCTCGGGCGAGACGCACGCTTGGGAAGCCCAGACCATGCACTTGATGCAGTCGGCCTGTGACCGCGCCTCGTTTGAGATGTGGAAGCAGTATTCGGCCCGCATGCAGGCGAACCCGCCGATCCATCTGCGTGACCTGCTGGACATCAAACCGATGGGCAAAGCCGTTCCGATCGAGGAAGTGGAAAGCATCAACGCGATCCGTAAGCGTTTCGTGACGCCGGGCATGTCGCTGGGGGCGCTGTCGCCCGAGGCACACAAGACCCTGAACGTTGCAATGAACCGCATCGGCGCCAAGTCGGACTCGGGTGAAGGCGGGGAAGATCCCGCACACTTCCACCCGGAACCCAACGGTGACAACCCGTCGGCCAAGATCAAACAGGTGGCGTCGGGCCGTTTCGGTGTGACCGCCGAATACCTGAACCAGTGTGAAGAGCTTGAGATCAAGGTTGCTCAGGGTGCGAAACCCGGTGAGGGTGGCCAGCTGCCCGGCATGAAGGTCACCGACCTGATCGCCCGTCTGCGCCACTCGACCAAGGGTGTGACGCTGATCTCGCCGCCGCCGCACCACGACATCTATTCGATCGAGGATCTGGCGCAGCTGATCTATGACCTGAAGCAGATCAACCCGCGCTGTAAGGTGACGGTGAAACTGGTTGCATCGTCTGGTGTTGGTACGATTGCGGCTGGTGTTGCGAAGGCGAAGGCCGACGTGATCCTGATCTCGGGCCACAATGGCGGCACGGGCGCATCGCCCGCAACGTCGATCAAGTTCGCGGGTCTGCCGTGGGAAATGGGTCTGACCGAGGCACACCAAGTGCTGGCCATGAACAACCTGCGGTCTCGCGTCACGCTGCGGACCGACGGTGGTCTGCGCACCGGTCGTGACATCGTGATGGCCGCGATGATGGGTGCCGAGGAATACGGCATCGGCACCGCCGCCCTGATTGCGATGGGCTGTATCATGGTGCGTCAGTGTCAGTCGAACACCTGCCCCGTTGGCGTCTGTACCCAAGACGAAGAGCTGCGCGGCAAGTTCACCGGCAATGCCGACAAGGTTGTGAACCTGATCACCTTCTACGCGCAGGAAGTCCGTGAAATCCTGGCCGAGCTGGGCGCACGTTCGCTGGACGAAGTGATTGGCCGTGCGGATCTTCTGTCGCAGGTCTCGCGTGGGTCGGCTCACTTGGACGACCTCGACCTGAACCCGCTTCTGCTGGTGGTCGATGGCGCGGACAAGATCGAGTACAACCGCGACCGCGCACGCAACGCCGTGCCGGACACGCTGGACGCCGAGATCGTGCGCGACGCGCAGCGCTTCTTGGAAGATGGCGAGAAGATGCAGCTGTCTTACACGGTGCAGAACACGCACCGGACGGTCGGCACGCGGATTTCGTCGCACATCGTCAAGCGCTTCGGTATGCGCAACTCGTTGCAGCCCGATCACCTGACGGTGAAGCTGCAAGGCTCGGCCGGTCAGTCGCTGGGTGCCTTCGCGGCCCCGGGACTGAAGATCGAAGTGTCGGGTGACGCGAACGACTATGTGGCCAAGGGGATTTCCGGCGGCACCGTGGTTGTGCGTCCGCCGCTGGTCAGCCCGCTGGTTGCCTCGGACAACACGATCATCGGCAACACGGTTCTATACGGTGCGACCGACGGCTATCTGTTCGCCGCAGGCCGCGCGGGCGAGCGTTTCGCGGTGCGGAACTCGGGCGCGAAAGTGGTGATCGAGGGCTGTGGCTCGAACGGCTGTGAGTACATGACTGGCGGTATCGCCGTCATCCTTGGCTCGATCGGTTCGAACTTCGGCGCGGGCATGACGGGCGGTATGGCGTACCTGTACGACCCGGATGGCGAGGCTCAGGACCATATGAACATGGAAAGCCTTGTGACCTGCCCGGTCACCGTCGATCACTGGGAAGCCGAGCTGAAAGGCCTGATCGAACGCCACGCTGAGGAAACCCGCAGCCAGAAGGCGACCGAGATCCTGCGCCACTGGGACAGCGAGAAAGGCAACTTTCTGCAGATCTGCCCGAAAGAGATGCTGGACAAGCTGCCGGCGCCCCTGTCGCTGGAAGCCGACGCCATCCCGGCCGAGTAACCTCGGCCCGAACAAGACACAGAACGCCCGCGACTTTCGCGGGCGTTTTTTGTTGGGGCCTAGGTGGCAACAGCGCGGTGGACCTGGCACCCGTTGCGCACTAGCCTGTTTTCAAGTTGATTTCAGAAGGGACCCCTATGCGTCGCCTCATATTTGCAACCGTGACACATGGCGCCGCGCTGGCCATCGGCTTTGCGCTTGGCATCTACCTGCTGCCGATCCTGACGGCCCCGCCCTCGCCTGACGCGTCGGTGTTAGAGGAAATGGCGCAGGATGCGGTCTATCAGGGCACCTTCACGCGCGATCTTCCAGGCAGCGATCTGCTCCACTGGGGCGAAGGCACGATCAGCCTGACCACCACGCAGATGGTCCACGAAGGCGCCTTGGCCCCTGGGCCGGATTACATGGCCTATCTGGTGCCGCAATTCGTCAGTGATGAGGCAGAATTCCTGCCGCTGAAGGCGCAGTCACAAGTCATCGGATCCGTCAAAACCTTCGAAGGGTTCATTCTGGATATCCCCGATGGTGTGGTGCTTGAGGACTACACGACGGTGCTGATCTGGTGCGAGGCATTTTCCGAGTTCATCACCGCCGCAACCTATCGGTAATCCCCCGCACACAAAGCTGCCAAATCATTGACCCCTCACCCCCCTTGTGGGAACATCCGGCGTGGCTAAGAGCAAGACAACAAAGAAAACCAGCGCCAAAAAGGCGCCTAAGGCGAAGACAGGCACGTCCAAACCCCGCAAGTGGTCCAAACCGCTGCGCTGGCTGCGTCGTGGGGTCTTGGCTGTGGTGATTCTTGTTGGCCTGACCATCACCTCGTGCACTGTAATCAACCCGCTGACGACGCCCTATATCGTCACCGAAAAGATGCGGCTTGGGGACGTGGATCGGCAATGGGTTAATCTGGATGAAATTGCCCCGGTCATGGCGCGGTCCGTCGTGGCCGCCGAAGACGCGAATTTCTGCCAGCATTGGGGATTTGACATGGGCGCGATCCGCGCCGCGATCGAGGATGGCGGCAATCGCGGAGCATCCACTCTGACGCAACAGGTCGTGAAAAACACCTTCCTGTGGCATGGGCGGTCGTGGCTGCGCAAAGCGCTGGAAGCCGGGCTGACCCCCGCAGTCGAGCTGGTCTGGACCAAGCGCCGGATCGTCGAGGTCTATTTGAACATCGCCGAATTCGACGAAGGCGTTTTCGGTGTCGAAGCCGCCGCGCGCCACTATTTCGGTGTCGGCCCCGAAGAATTGACCGCCACACAGGCCGCCCGACTGGCCGCCCTTCTTCCCAATCCCAAGGAACGTTCGGCCTCGCGTCCGTCCCCATTCGTGCGCAAGCGCGCCCAGTCCATCATGGACGGAGCGGCCACGATCCGTGCGGATGGGCGCTCAAGCTGCTTCGAGGATTGATCCCGTGGCGCGTTCGGGGCAATACGGGGCATACTCCAAGACCAGAAGTTGCACATGAACCGCCTTTTTCACGTTCCCCTGTCCCCGTTCTGCCGCAAGGTGCGGCTGTCCCTTGCCGAAAAGAAGGTCGAGGTCGAGCTTGTCGAAGAGCGTTATTGGGAACGGAACCCCGAGTTTCTGCGCCGCAACCCGGCGGGCAAGGTGCCGATCCTGAAAATCGACGGGCGGCTACTGACCGAAAGCGCGGCGATCTGCGAATATCTGGAAGAAAAGTTCCCCGACCCCGCGCTTCTGCCCCGCGACCCCGAGGGGCGCTATGAGGTCCGTCGGCTGGTCAGCTGGTTTGACGACAAGTTCCATAACGAGGTGACCTCGAACCTGCTGTATGAGCGGGTGAATAAAAAGGTCATGGGCACCGGATATCCCGAAAGCAAGAACGTGAAAGCGGGCGCCAAGGCGATCAAGTATCACTTGGATTACATGGGGTGGCTGTTGGATCAGCGCCGTTGGCTGGCAGGGAACGAGATGTCGCTGGCCGATTTTGCCGCCGCTGCGCATCTGTCGGCGCTGGATTATATCAGCGACGTGGACTGGAACCGAAATGCGAATGTGCGCGACTGGTACGCCAAGATCAAATCCCGCCCGGCGTTCCGCTCGATCCTGGCCGACCAGATCCCCGGCTTCCCCCAGCCCGCGCATTACGCGGATCTGGACTTTTGAAGCGCAAGCCGCCGCAGGGGGGCCGTCTGCCCCCCGATCCGGGTAAACCCGGCTCTCCCCCCGAGGATATTTCTGACAAGAAAAACGAAATGATCGCGCAGGCGCAGGCCGAGGGCTTTGCATTAGCGCGCGTATGTCGGCCCGACACGGTGCCCGAGATTGCCGCACGGTTGGAGCAGTTCGTGGCCGAGGGGCGGCATGGCGATATGGCGTGGATGGGCGAGCGGATGCATTGGCGCGGCAACCCGGCGGCGTTGTGGCCGGAGGCGCGGTCGGTGATCATGCTGGCAGAACCCTATACGCCGGATCATGATCCGATGGAGGTGATCGGCCAGCCAGATCGCGCGGCGATCAGCGTCTATGCGCAGAACAAGGACTATCATGACATCGTTAAGAAGCGGTTGAAGCGCGTGGGGCGCTGGATGATCGAGCGCTTCGGGGGCGAGATTAAAGTCTTCGTTGATACCGCCCCGGTGATGGAGAAGCCCTTGGGCGCGGCGGCTGGTCTTGGCTGGCAGGGCAAGCATACCAACCTTCTGTCACGCGAGCTGGGGAATTGGTTCTTTCTGGGCGCGATCTTTACCACGCTGGAGCTGCCTGCGGACGCGCCGGGACGCGAGAATTGCGGGTCTTGCACCGCCTGTCTGGACGCCTGCCCGACAGATGCCTTCCCTGCCCCGTTTCAGTTGGATGCGCGGCGCTGCATTTCCTATCTGACGATCGAGCACAAAGGCCCGGTGGACGAGGAACTGCGCGCGAAGCTGGGCAACCGGATTTATGGTTGCGACGACTGCCTTGCCGCCTGTCCGTGGAACAAGTTCGCCACTCAGGCACAGGAAATCCGCTATGCCGCGCGCGAGGATCTGTTGGCCCCGAGACTGGCCGACTTGATGGGTCTGGATGATGCCGCGTTCCGCGCGAAATTCTCGGGTAGTCCAATCAAGCGGATTGGGCGGGACCGCTTCCTGCGCAATGTGCTCTATGCCGTCGGAAACTCGAACGATCCCGCGTTTTTGCCTGCGTTAGAGCCACATTTGGGCGATCCGGACCCTGTAGTGGCTGATGCGGCACGCTGGGCCAAGGCGCGACTGCGAGGGGTTTAGTTGCCGGGCGTTTCAGGCGGCACGACCATGCGATAGGCCCCCACCGCCGCGTTGATCCCGGACGAGGCGTGCGACGCTGAATACGGTCCAAGAGTCGAAGCGCCGACCAAATAGGTCACCGTCATCTCTTGTCCCTGCATGGGCAAGCGTTTCACGCTGCCAATCACGCCCTTCGCTTCCAGAGCGCGCACGATATTCGCGCCCAATGCGTCGCTGGCTTTGCCGTCTTGGTCAGGATCGAAGCGGATCACGATGGTCAACAGCGCCCCGTCCTGGGCGGTGCGTTCGACCAGCGCCCGCTTGGTGATGCCCAAGGGGCGAATCGTTGGATCTTTGGTCACCCAATACCACGTGAGCGCCGCCGCAGTGGGTAGCACCACGACGACAATGATCGCGATCAGGATTTTGAGATTTCTGGACAGCAAACGCCCGCCCCCTTTGACTGGCATCAGCCTAGGAGACGGGCGTTCAAAAAGCATTAAACGGCGTTAGCTGCGGACCAGCTTTTCATAGCTTTCCGCGATGTCGCGGGTCAGCGCGCCCACTTCAAACGTGTAGTCGCCGATCTGGCCAACCGGGGTCACCTCGGCGGCCGAACCAGTCAGCCAGCACTGTTCGAAATCGGCCAGTTCCTCGGGCATGATGTGACGCTCGTGCACGGTGATGCCTTTTTCTTTCAACATGCCGATGACCGTCTGACGGGTCAGGCCGTTCAGGATCGCGTCGGGGATCGGGGTGTGCACCTCGCCGTCCTTCACGAAGAAGACGTTGGCCCCGGTCGCCTCGGCCACGTAGCCACGGTAATCCATGAACAGCGCATCCGAGCAGCCTTTGGCCTCGGCCGCGTGCTTGGACATGGTGCAGATCATGTACAGACCAGCGGCCTTGGCGGCGGTCGGGATGGTTTCGGGCGACGGACGCTTCCACTTGGCGATGTCCAGCTTGGCGCCTTTCATCTTGGCGTCGCCGTAGTAATCGCCCCAAGCCCACGCAGCCACCGCCATACGAACCGGGTTCTTGGCAGAACTGACACCCATGTCTTCACCGGCCCCGCGCCACGCAACAACGCGCACATAGGCATTGGTCAGGCCGTTTGCCTCGACAACCGCTTGCTTGGCGGCTTCAATTTCATCCACCGAATAGGGGATCGGCATATCCATCATCTCGCCCGATTTCAGCAGGCGCTCTGAGTGCTTACGGCTGAGGAAGATCTTGCCGTCATACAGGCGCTCGCCCTCGAACACCGACGAGGCATAGTGCAGCGCGTGGGTCAGAATGTGGACGTTCGCATCGCGCCATTCGACCAATTGGCCGTCCATCCAGATCTTGCCGTCGCGATCATCATATCCGCTCATGTTTCCGTCCTTTCCAGTTCTGAGCCGCAGTCACTTCCGCAGCATTTTTCCATTTGTTGCGCGAATTCGGTCCGCATCGGACATAATATTTCGCGAAATCCGCAAATCGCTAACAATTGATTCTTGGAAAGTCAACAACACTGACATAAAACTGGAAACTGTAACATGATTTGTGATGAGGTCGTCATGAGTGAACGCCAGTCCCCCGGTGGACAAAGCCTTCTGTTCCTAACGGACGAGCAATTGCGCAAGGGCATCGAGGCGATGTTCTTTGCCTATCGCGGCTTTACGGCGGATCCTGATCGCATTCTGAACAAATACGGATATGGCCGCGCCCATCACCGCGCATTGCACTTTATCAGCCGCGCGCCGGGCACGACGGTGAACAATCTGCTGTCCATTCTGGGTGTGACCAAGCAGTCGCTGAACCGCGTGCTGCGGACGCTGATCGAAGACGAGCTGGTCGAAAGCCGCGTGGGCACCCGCGACAAGCGTGAACGGAACCTGTTTTTGACCGAGAACGGCACCGCGCTGGAGCAAGAACTCTCTGACGCCCAGCGCGAACGGATGCGCCAAGCCTATCGCGAGGCCGGTCCCGAGGCCGTACAGGGTTTCCGCACCGTGCTTGAGGCCATGATGGACACCGACATGCAGCGCCATTTCACCCGGATGAAGGAAAGCAGACATGACTGACGCGCCCGAAGCACATCTGCTGATCATCGACGACGACGAACGCATTCGCGGGCTTCTTCAGAAGTTTTTGGTGCGCAATGGCTTCTGGGTCAGCGCGGCCCGGGATGCCGCCCATGCCCGCCGCCTGCTGGCCGGGCTGGATTTCGACCTGATCGTCACTGACGTCATGATGCCGGGCGAGGATGGGATCAGCCTGACCCGATCCCTGCGCGAGACGCTGACAACGCCGATCCTGCTGCTGACCGCCAAAGGCGAGACTGAGGATCGCATCAAAGGCCTTGAAGCCGGCGCTGATGACTATCTGGCGAAACCGTTTGAGCCGAAAGAACTGCTGCTGCGGATCAACGCAATCCTGCGGCGCATGCCCGCTGCCTCGGAAGAGGCCAGCCCGAAATCCCTGACCCTGGGCGACAAAACCTATGACATCGAACGCGGCGAACTGTGGTGCGGCGAAGAGCTGGTGCGCCTGACGGCCACGGAAAACCAGCTGATGAAGATCTTTTCGGCCACGCCGTCAGAACCGGTTAGTCGCGCGTCCTTGGTGGAACAATTGGGCCGCGATCAGGGGCAAGCGCAGGAACGCGCGGTGGATGTGCAGATCACCCGCCTGCGCCGCAAGCTGGAAGCAGATCCGAAACAACCGCGTTACCTGCAAACGGTCCGCGGGGCGGGGTATATGCTGGCGCCGGATTAAGCATCGGTGGCTCACTTCGTGAGCCTGTAGGGGCTTTGCCCCTCTGCGCTGGCGCGCATTCACCCCAGGATATTTCTGGCAAGGAAATGCAAAACGGGAGTCTATTCCAGCAGAGCGGCACATTCTGGCGGCATATCGTAGATCCAGTGTTGGATCGGATAGGCCGGCGTCATGACCGAGATCACGCGCGTTGCGCTGTCTTGCCCTGTCGACACCTCGCCCTTTCCGGACAGCAGGTTCAGGTCGCAACTGCCGATATCATCAAGGTTCAGCGTGTCATACCAACGATAGGTATAGCCCGCGATCCGCATCGCCCCGTCGCGCCATGCGAGCGTATGAATCTGCTCCCACCTGTTCCGGCCAATGGCGCTGTTGTGGGACATCACCTGAAGCGAGCCATTCGGCGTGACGGTCAGCGAAGGCTGCTGTCCGATCCCTCCAACCCAGACCACGTCCTGCACCCACAAGGTCTCACCTCCGCCAAGCTTGAGCAGCAGGTCGGCATCGCCGGTGCGTCCGAAGTCCATCAGCGCGGCGTGATCCTCGACCCCATCCCCGGTGAAATCACCGCTGATCTGCATCGAAAACCCCTCGGCCCATGCCGGGGATGCGGCCAATAGAAACGGGATGATCCAGCGCATCGGAACCTCTCTTGTTGTTGCGTCACTATTGCCCTAGCGTCGCGCCATGACAACGCTGCTTTACACCCATCCGGTTTGCTTCGACCACATCACCCCGCCCGGCCATCCCGAGCAGGTCGCGCGTCTGGAAGCAATCGAAACCGCCCTGTCCGCCCCCCAGTTTCAGTCTCTAATCCGGCCTAAACCGCCTGTTGCGTCGCTGGACCACGTGCGCCTTGGCCATTCCCGCGCCTATTTCGAGCGGATCGAGAATGCGCAGCCGGTCGAGGGCTGGGCGCAGCTGGATGGCGACACGTTCATGGCCCCCGGATCGTTCGAAGCCGCCCTGCGGGCCATCGGTGGTAATATCGACGCCGTGAACCGCGTGATGGCGGGCGAGGCGCAAAACGCCTTCATCGCCTGCCGCCCCCCGGGTCACCACGCCGAGAAAGCGACACCGATGGGCTTCTGCCTGTTTTCCACCGTCGCCATTGCGGCCATCCATGCAGCCAATACCCACGGGCTGGACCGTGTGGCGGTGCTGGATTTCGACGTCCACCACGGCAATGGCACGCAGGATGTGCTGTGGCATGAAAGCCGGGTGCGGTTTGTGTCGTCGCACCAGATGCCGCTCTATCCGGGGTCAGGTGGCATCCACCAAAAAGGCGCGTTTGGGCAGGTGCTGAACCTTCCCCTGAAAAGCGGCACCGGTGGCGCGGAAATGCGAGACGCGTGGGACCGCGTGCTAACAGACGAGATCGAGCCCTATAACCCCCAGCTTGTGCTGGTCTCCGCCGGGTTTGACGCCCACACCCGCGACCCGCTGGCCAATCTGCACTGGGAGACCAACGATTTCGCATGGCTGGCGCATCGCATCTGCGATCTGGCGGATAAATGCTGCGATGGGCGGGTGGTATCGTCGCTTGAGGGCGGCTATGATCTGGAAGCCCTCGGCGACAGCGTCGGGGCCTATATCAACGTGATGATGGAGCGCGGCGCATGAGCGACACACCAGTAAGCGAAATGTCCTTTGAAGAGGCCATGCGGGAACTTGAAACCGTCGTGGGCCAGCTGGAACGCGGTGACGTGGCGCTTGAAGATTCGATCAAGCTGTATGAACGCGGGGCCGAACTGAAGGCGCGCTGCGAAACCAAGCTGAAAGAGGCCGAAGAAAAGGTCGCCGCCATCACGCTGGACCAGAACGGCACCCCCACGGGGACAGCCCCCGTCGAAGGTCTGTAAATGTTCAAATCACGGCTGGACGACACCGCGCGGGCTGCGCGGGCGCATCTGCACGCTGCGATCTCTGACAAAGGCGCACTGGCGGAACCGATGCGCTATGCCACCGCGGGCGGTAAGGGGCTGCGCGCCTTTCTGGTGATGGAAGGCGCACGGATTCACGGCGTGGCCGAGGCCCGCGCCCTGTGGCCTGCTGCCGCGATCGAGGCGATCCACGCCTATTCGCTGGTCCATGATGACATGCCCTGCATGGATGACGACGATCTGCGGCGCGGTCTGCCGACCGTGCACAAGAAATGGGACGACGCGACCGCCGTTCTAGTGGGCGACGCCCTGCAAACACTGGCATTCGAGCTGCTAACCCATGACGATGTGGGCGACGCGCGTGTGCCACTGGTTCAGTCTATGGCGATTGCGGCCGGTCAAGTGGGCATGGTGCATGGTCAAGCGCTGGATATCGCCGCCGAAACTGCCGAGGTCCCGCTGACTTTGGACCAAATCACCGAGCTTCAGGCAGGAAAAACCGGCGCACTGATCCGTTGGTCTGGTGAAGCAGGCGCGGTTCTAGCGGGGGCGGATATCGCGCCGATGCGGGACTATTCCAAAGCGCTGGGTCTGGCCTTCCAAATCGCTGATGACATTCTGGACGTCGAAGGCGACGCCGCCGCCGTCGGAAAGGCCGTTGGCAAAGATGCCGATGCAGGCAAAGCCACCTTCGTCTCGCTTTTGGGGCTAGAAGCGGCAAAGACCCGCGCAAAAGAGCTTGTAGATCAAGCCTGTGACGCACTTTCCCCCTATGGTGAGGATGCCGATACCTTGCGAGAGGCCGCCCGCTTCGTTATCCAGCGCGATAGATAGGCAAACGGGGCAATTATGTCTGACCGACCCGAAACACCGATTCTGGACCGCGTAGCAGTCCCCGCCGACATGAAAACCCTGTCGGACCGCGAGCTTGAACAGCTGGCGCATGACGTCCGGGCCGAGACGATCTCGGCCGTCTCAGAAACCGGCGGGCATTTGGGCGCGGGTTTGGGTGTGGTTGAGCTGACCGTAGCGCTGCACGCGGTCTTTGACGCGCCGAAAGACCGGATCGTCTGGGACGTGGGCCACCAATGCTATCCGCACAAAATTCTGACCGGACGTCGCGACCGCATCCGCACCCTGCGGTGCGAAGGTGGCTTGTCTGGCTTCACCAAACGCTCGGAAAGCCCGTTTGACCCGTTTGGTGCGGGGCATAGCTCGACCTCGATCTCAGCCGCTTTAGGTTTCTCGGTCGCCCGCGATCTTGGCGGCGCGCCGGAACATGGGATTGGCGACGCTGTGGCCGTGATCGGCGATGGCTCGATGTCGGCGGGCATGGCGTTCGAAGCCATGAACAACGCAGGCCACCTGAACCGCCGCCTGTTCGTGATCCTGAACGACAATGACATGTCGATCGCCCCGCCCGTGGGCGCACTATCCAGTTATCTCAGCCGCCTTTACGCCGAAGAACCGTTTCAAGAGCTGAAAGCCGCCGCCAAGGGCGCGGTCAGCCTGCTGCCCGAACCCTTCCAGGAAGGCGCACGCCGGGCCAAGGAAATGGTTAAGTCGATGACCGTCGGCGGCACCCTGTTCGAGGAACTGGGCTTTTCTTACGTTGGCCCCATCGACGGGCATGACATGGACAGCCTTCTGTCAGTTCTGCGCACCGTCCACGACCGCGCCACCGGCCCGATGCTGATCCACGTGATCACCAAAAAGGGCAAGGGCTATGCCCCCGCCGAGGCCGCCCGCGACCGTGGCCACGCCACCGCGAAGTTCGACGTGGCCAGCGGCAAGCAGCACAAGGCGCCGTCGAACGCGCCCAGTTATACCTCGGTCTTCGGGAAAGAGCTGGTACGGCTCGCTACCGAGGACGGCAAAGTTTGCGCCGTCACCGCCGCAATGCCGGACGGGACAGGGCTGAACCTGATGGCGGAACGCTATCCCTCGCGCTGTTTTGACGTGGGCATTGCCGAGCAACACGGCGTGACCTTCGCCGCCGCGCTTGCCGCTGGAGGCATGAAGCCCTTCTGCGCGATGTATTCGACCTTCCTGCAACGTGGCTACGACCAAGTTGTGCATGACGTGGCCGTCCAACGCCTGCCCGTCCGCTTTGCCATCGACCGCGCAGGTCTGGTCGGCGCCGATGGGGCGACCCATGCCGGATCCTTCGACATCGCGTTCCTGGCCAACCTGCCCGACATGGTGCTGATGGCTGCGGCGGACGAGGCCGAGCTGATGCACATGATCGCAACCGCGCATTCGATTAACGACCGCCCCTCGGCCTTCCGCTATCCGCGTGGCGAAGGCGTGGGCGTTGAACTGCCCGAGAAGGGTGAGGTGCTGGAAATCGGCAAGGGCCGCATGATCCGCGAAGGCGCGCGCGTGGCAATCCTGTCCTTCGGCACGCGTTTGGCCGAGGCCGAGGCCGCCGCCGAGGCGCTGTCTGCCCGCGGCATCACACCCTCCGTCGCCGACGCTCGATTCGCCAAGCCTCTGGATCGCGATTTGATCCTGTCGCTGGCCGAAAACCACGAAGCCCTGATCACCATCGAAGAAGGAGCCGTCGGCGGGTTCGGAAGCCACGTGGCGCAGCTGTTGGCAGAGGAAGGTGTGTTCGACACAGGCCTCAAATTCCGCTCGATGGTCCTGCCCGACACGTTCATCGACCACGCATCGCCTGCGCGGATGTACGAAGACGCCAAGCTGTCGGCCAAGGATATCGAAGCCAAGGTGCTGGACGTTCTGGGCGTTGCGCAAATCGGCGAAAAGCGGGCTTGACACCCTTTGAAGGGTGACTAGGCATAGCTTCCACTATTAATTGAGAGAAGCTCTTATGAATCGCATAAATAAAGTTACACGAGTCAATTTCGCCGGAGGATTGATCGGGCTAATCGCTGGAAGCTCGAAGGGGAAGATCCAAAAGGCAATTATGGATGAGAATGCAGATGGCTGGAATTTTGTGGAGTATATCCCCGATCAGCCCAACCTGATCATCTATGTTCTTCGCCTGATGCTTCTAATGCTTACACTAGGTTTGTGGACCATCTCGACCGGATATATTTTCGTTTTCGAGAAAGCAAGGTAACCGCAGCAATGGTGCTCCCGCGCCTTGCCTCCCTTCGGTCGTCAGGCTTGGGGGTGGCTCACGATGTGAGCCTGTGGGGGCGCTGCCCCCAAACCCCCGAGATACTTATGACAAGAAAATGAGCAGAGCTTGGGCCTCTATTTTCTTGTTCAAAATACCTCGGGGTGAGCGGGGAACCCGCGAGCGGCAGAGCCCCTTATTGCTTCTCTCGGATCAGACGCTCGATCTCGTCTAAGCGGGTTAGAACGTCATCCCGGTAGCTGTCAGTTTTGGCGACGTCCTCTTCATGATGCGCGTCCTGCATCGAGTTCACGATCAGACCCACCAGCAGGTTTACAACCGCAAAGGTGGTCAGCAGGATGAAGGGTACGAAGAACAGCCACGCATAGGGGTGCACCTCCATCACTGGGCGCACGATGCCCATGGACCAGCTTTCGAGCGTCATGATCTGAAATAGCGTATAGGCCGATTGCCCCAGCGATCCGAACCAGTCCGGGAAGGTTGCGCCGAACAGTTTCGTCGACATCACCGCACCGATGTAGAAAATCATCGCCATCAGCAGGAATACGCTTCCCATACCGGGCAGCGCGGTCACGAACCCTTCGACGACGCGGCGCAGGCGTGGCGCAACCGAGACGACGCGCAGCACCCGCAGGATCCTGAGCGCCCGCAGGACCGAGAAGCTTCCCGCCCCCGGCACCAGCGCGATCCCGACGATAGCGAAATCAAACAGGTTCCAGCCGCTTGTGAAGAACCGCAGGCGATAGGCAAAGATCTTGGCCAGAAGCTCCAGCACAAAGATGGTCAGACAGATGTGGTCCAGCAGCGTGATCAGGCCACCGGCCGCCTCCATCGCAGTTTGCGAGGTTTCCAGCCCCAGCGTGACCGCGTTCACCAAGATGACGCCGATGATCAGGTTCTGCGCAATGGGTCGCTCGACCACCTCTTGAACGCGTGTTCGCAAGGTATTGGGCAGATCAGAGGTGGCGGTCATGGGGTCTCCTGCGTCATGAGGGCGGCTAGACCGGACTTATAGTCGGGGAAGCGCAATTTCACCCCCAGTTCGTCTTTAATTCGATCATTCCGCACCCGTTTGCTTTCCGCGTAGAAACTGCGCGCCATCGGGGTCATTTCGGCGGTCTCGAAGTCCTCAGCGGGGGGAATGGGCAGACCCAGAAGCTCGGCCGCATAGGACAGAACATCCTCGGGCGGGGCGGCGTTATCATCGCAAAGGTTATAGATCCGCCCTGGATTGGGCTGCGCGATGGACGCAGCCAGCACTTGCGCGATATCCGCGACATGAATGCGCGAAAACACCTGATCTTTCTTGATGATCCGCCGCGCGGTCCCCTTGCGCACCTTGGAAAACGGGCCGCGCCCGGGGCCATAGATACCGGCCAAGCGGAAGATGTGCAGGGGCAATCCGGCCTCAGCGGCCAGCGCCTGCCAGTCGGCTTCGGCCTGAACGCGCAGTTTGCCGCGCCGCGTGGACGGCGCAAGCGGCGTGTCTTCGTCGACCCAGCCGCCCTGATGGTCGCCGTAAACACCGGTCGTTGACAGGTAGCCGACCCACTCCAACTGCGGGGCGAGGGCGGCAATTTCGTCTCTAACCCGGCGCAAAACGGGATCTCCGTCCCCATCGGGGCCTGCCGAAATCAGCAAATGCGTCGCTTGCGACAGCGCTTGCGAAATATCCGCGCCCGGCCATTGGATCACTTCCGGCCCCGCCTCGCGCGAGGTACCGATTACAGTGAAATCGCCGGGCAACTCAGCGGCCAGTGCGCGCGCGGAATAGCCATATCCGAATACAAAGAGTGTCTTTTTCATGCGCGCAGTATCGCCGCCCGCGCGCGATTTAAAAGCGCAAAATCGCCGGGCCCGGATAGGGGGTTGCGCTAACAGAAGATTTCGGAACAATTGATCCATGGAAAGACCAATTCGTAAATCTTGGCCCGAAAGTGCGACGCGATTGATTGCCGTCGCAGCAGGGCGCGACGCAGCAGACACAGTTATCAAAGGCGGGCGCGTGGTGAATGTACACACGCGCGAAGTTCTCGATTGGCAGGTCGCCATGGCCGATGGGCGATTTGCCTATGTTGGGCCAGACGCCAGCCATTGTATTGGGCCGGACACCGACATCATCGACGCGGGCGGGCAATATCTGATCCCCGGCCTATGCGATGGGCATATGCATATCGAAAGCGGGATGCTGACGCCTGCCGAATTCGCCCGCGCTGTCATTCCGCATGGCACCACCACCATGTTCGTAGATCCGCACGAGATCGCGAACGTGCTAGGGCTGGAAGGCGTGCGGTTGATGCATGATGAGGCTCTGATCCAGCCTGTGAACATCTATACGCAGATGCCGTCCTGTGCTCCGTCTGCGCCGGGGCTGGAAACGACAGGCTTCGAAATCACGCCCGAGGACGTGGCCGAGGCGATGACATGGCCCGGCATCATCGGGCTGGGCGAGATGATGAACTTCCCCGGTGTGATCAACTCGGACCCCAAGATGCTGGCGGAAATGGCCGCGACACAGAACGCCGGGAAGACCATTGGCGGGCACTATGCCAGCCCCGATCTGGGCCCGAATTTCCACGCCTATGCGGCGGGCGGGCCAGCGGATGACCATGAAGGCACCTGCGAGGCTGACGCGATTGCCCGTGTCCGTCAGGGGATACGGTCGATGATGCGGCTGGGCTCGGCCTGGTTTGACGTTGAAAAGCAGATCACCGCCGTAACCGAAAAGGGTCTGGACCCGCGCAATTTCATCATCTGCACCGATGATTGCCATTCCGGAACATTGGTCGAAGAAGGCCACATAAACCGCGCCCTGCGCTATGCGATCAGCTATGGCTGCGATCCCTTGGTGGCGCTGCAAATGGCAACGATCAACACCGCGACGCATTTCGGGTTAGAGCGTGAATTAGGCTCTATTACACCGGGAAGACGCGCTGATGTGATCCTGACCGACGATCTAACCACCCTGCCGATCAACCGCGTTTTCGCCCGTGGTGTCAGCGTGGCCGAGGGCGGCAAGATCACCGTCGACTGCCCGCATCTGGACTGGCCCGCCCACGCGAAGGCCACCATGCACATGGGCAAGACCATCGTGCCGGAAGATTTCATCGTGAAAGCGCCCGAAGGGGCGAACTCGGTTACCGCGAAGGTCATTGGCATTGTCGAGAACCAAGCGCCCACGAAGGCTCTAACCCGTGACCTTTCGGTGTCTGACGGCATCGTTCAGACGGACGAAGCGCAGGACGTGGCGCAGGTCGCGCTGGTCGAGCGCCACAAGGGCACCGGCGGCGTGGTAAATGGGTTCGTGAACGGGTTCGGGTACACGGGCCAGATGGCCATGGCATCGACCGTAGCGCATGACAGCCATCACATGATCGTGGTCGGAACGTCTCACGAGGACATGGCGCTTGCCGCCAATCGTCTAGCCGAGGTCGGCGGCGGTATGTGTGTCTATCAAGGCGGAAAAGAGCTGGCCTTGGTCGAATTGCCCGTCGCAGGCCTGATGTCCGACGCCCCCGCGACCGAGGTCGCTGAAAAGGCCAAGAGCATCATCGACGCGATGGAAGTCTGCGGCTGCACCTTGAATAATGCCTCGATCCAACACAGCTTCTTGGCCTTGGTTGTCATCCCCGAGTTACGGATCTCTGATCTGGGATTGGTGGATGTGACCAAATTCGAACTGACCGATTTGTTGAAGGAAAATTAATGACCCCCAGCGCACCCTCTATCCCCGTGGTCAGCCCCGGTGGCGGCGCCTATCAGGTGTTTACCGACCCCAAGGCGGCGGTGGACGAGCTGAAATCGCTTTATGAAAAGGCCTGCGCCTTTCTGTGTGAAACCTTCGAGCAGAACGCCAGCGGCGAACAACCCCCCAGCCGCTTTCGCGCCTTCTACCCCGAGATTCGCCTGACCACGACCAGCCACGCGCAGAAGGACAGCCGTCTAAGCTTCGGTCACGTGTCCGCCCCCGGCACCTATGCCAGCACCATCACCCGCCCGGACCTGTTTGCGAATTATCTGGAACAGCAAATCGCACTTCTGATGCAAAACCACGGTGTTCCGGTGCAGATTGGGTACTCGACCACGCCAATCCCGGTGCATTTCGCCGTGTCGCGCAACCCGGACATCACCGTGCCGCAGGAAGGGGCCATGACCTATCCGCTGCGCGATGTCTTTGACGTGCCGGACCTGTCGACCACGAATGATGACATTGTAAATGGCGTGGCTGAGCTGGACGATAGTGGTGCAGCGCCTCTTGCCCCGTTCACCGCGCAACGCGTGGACTATTCCTTGGCCCGCCTGTCGCATTACACCGCGACCATGCCCGAGGATTTCCAGAACCACGTGCTGTTCACCAACTACCAGTTCTATGTCGAGGAATTCGAGGCGTATGCGCGCCAGATGCTCGCCGATCCTGACAGCGGGTACGAGGCCTTTGTGGGTCCGGGCTATCATCGGATCACCGAGGCTGATCAGGATCTGCCGACCCCGGAAAAACTGCCGCAAATGCCCAGCTATCACCTGACGCGCCCCGATGGGTCTGGGATTACGCTGGTCAACATCGGTGTCGGTCCTTCAAACGCCAAAACAGCAACCGATCATATCGCAGTGCTGCGCCCGCATGCGTGGCTGATGGTTGGCCACTGCGCGGGCCTTCGTAACAGCCAACGGCTTGGCGATTTCGTTTTGGCCCATGCCTATCTGCGCGAAGACAAGGTGCTGGACGACGACCTGCCGATCTGGGTTCCGATCCCGCCACTGGCAGAAATCCAGATCGCACTGGAAAAGGCCGTGGCGAAGATCACTGAATATGAAGGCTATGACCTGAAGCGCATCATGCGGACGGGCACCGTCGCGACGCTGGATAACCGCAACTGGGAATTGCGCGACCAACGCGGCCCCGTTCAGCGCCTGTCCCAATCCCGCGCCATTGCGTTGGATATGGAAAGTGCCACCATCGCCGCGAACGGTTTTCGCTTCCGGGTGCCCTATGGCACGCTTCTTTGTGTATCCGACAAACCCCTGCACGGAGAGCTGAAACTCCCGGGTATGGCGTCCGATTTCTATAAGACCCAGGTGGCGCGTCATTTGCAGATCGGCATCCACGCGATGGAGACCCTGCGCGACATGCCAATCGAACGTATCCACAGCCGGAAACTGCGTAGCTTCGAAGAAACGGCATTCCTGTAAATCAGGGACAATCAGCCCGATGATGGCGAATTCAAACCTGACCCCGGGGAAGCCACGCTATTTTTTGGCGAAAAAGCGCTATTTCCTAGGAAAATAGGGCCAACTAACGATTGTGTCGCCCTGCTACATACAGTTAAATGCCCGCAATGAAGCCCAAGAAATGGGCAATTGTGAGGAGTGTTATACATGTCGAAACCGATGACCAAGACCCAGCTGGTGGCCGCTCTGGCTGAAGAAATGGGTTCGGACAAGAAGTCCGCAGCTGGTGCCCTGGAAGGTATCATCAACATCATCACCCGCGAAGTGTCGGGCGGTGGCGCTGTGACCCTGCCCGGCGTTGGCAAAATCTATTGCCGCGAGCGTCCGGCACGCATGGTGCGCAACCCCGCCACCGGCGAGCAGATCCAGAAAGAAGCCGACAAGGTCGTCAAGATGACCATCGCCAAAGCGCTGAAAGACAGCGTAAACGGCTGATCTGGTCACAAGGGGCCTTGCCCCGCTGCCAGAATTCGGAAAGGGTCGCCAGATTGGCGGCCCTTTTCATTTGGAGGTGACATGGACCTGCGCGCAATCTTCATGGGGCTGGCCTTCGCCCTGATGTGGAGCTCGGCCTTCACTTCGGCCCGGATTATCGTGTCCGAAGCGCCGCCGCTCTATTCCTTGTCGCTTCGGTTCCTGATCTCGGGTCTGCTGGGCGTCATCATCGCGCGTGCCTTGGGGCAAAGCTGGCGTCTGACCCGGAACCAGTGGCAGGCCGTCATTATCTTCGGATTTTGCCAAAATGCCCTGTATTTGGGTCTAAATTTCGTCGCCATGCAGTGGGTCGAGGCGGGGCTTGCCTCGATCATCGCATCGACCATGCCACTGATGGTGGCCTTCGCCGGGTGGATCCTTCTGGGCGACCGTTTGCGCCCGATGGCCGTCGCGGGATTGTTTGCGGGCGTCGTCGGCGTGACGCTGATCATGGGCTCGCGCCTGTCGGGTGGCGTGGACATCACCGGCGTCATCCTGTGCTTCGTGGCCGCCGCCGCGCTGACCGCTGCCACCTTGTCGGTCCGCACGGCATCCTCGGGCGGCAATCTGATGATGATCGTCGGGCTGCAAATGTTCGTGGGCTCCGGCGCGCTGTTCGTCGCGGCGCTGTTTCTGGAAAGCCCGGCCTTCACGCCCAGCATGCGCCTTGGCATGGCCTTTACCTATACCGTTCTGGTGCCCGGACTGCTGGCCACGTGGATCTGGTTCGCCCTTGTCGGACGCATTGGCGCGGTCAAAGCCGCCACGTTCCACTTCCTGAACCCGTTTTTTGGCGTTGCCATCGCGTGGCTTTTGCTGGGCGAGGCGCTGAGCATGGTGGATTTCATCGGCGTGGCGATCATCACGGTCGGCATCCTTGCGGTGCAGCTTTCGAAACAAAACCCCACAGCAACGTGAAGCCCCTTGCCCGCTTCGTGAGATGACTTTCGCGGCGATTTCCAACACATTCCAAGCATGGAACTTGTCTTTGGATATCTGGCCGGGCTTCTGACCCTGATCAATCCCTGCGTCTTGCCGGTGCTGCCAATCGTGCTGGCCACCGCATTGCAAGCCAGCCGCTTTGGCCCCTTGGCCGTCGCCGCCGGGATGAGCGTATCCTTCGTCACTCTTGGTCTGCTGGTCACCGTGCTGGGCTATACGATCGGCCTGACCGAGGACATGGTCGCGCAAGCGGGTGCCATCCTGATGGTCGGCTTTGGCCTGATTCTGATGACCCCGGTCCTGTCCGAACGGTTTGCGACAGCCACCGCCGGTTTCTCGTCCCAAGCAGACAGCTCGCTGGATGATGTGAACCGCACCGGCCTGTCCGGCCAGTTCCTCGGCGGCATGTTGCTTGGCGCGGTCTGGAGCCCCTGCATCGGCCCCACTTTAGGCGGCGCAATCTCTTTGGCGTCGCAAGGCAAGTCGATCCCGTGGGCCGCTGCGATCATGCTGATGTTTGCCCTAGGCGTATCCACGATCATCATCGCATTGGGCTATGGCGCGCGGGCTGCGATTATGCGCAGACAGGCTCTAATGCGGCGGATTGCGCAGAAATCCCGCCCGATCATGGGCGTGATCTTTGTCGCCGTCGGCACCGCCATCCTGTTCCGCTTTCACCACACACTCGAAGCCTGGGCCGTGCAAAACCTGCCCGCCTGGCTGAATGACCTCTCTGTATCCCTCTGAAAGGAGACCACCATGAACCGACGAGATTTCCTGTCCCTCACCGCCGCCGTATCGCTTGCCCCCGCCTTAGCGCGCGCAGGTGCGATGGACTATTCCCGTGGCCTTGTCGAACAGGCTTTGGCAAACGGGGAAACCGTGTTTCTGGACTTCAAAGCAAGCTGGTGCACGACCTGCGCGGCGCAAGAACGCGTGATCAAGGCCCTGAAGGCCGAGAACCCCGCCTATGAGGAAAACATCACCTTCATCAATGTCGACTGGGACAAGTATGGGAAGTCGAAACTGTCCCGTTCCCTGCGCATCCCGCGCCGGTCAACCTTGGTTGTCCTAAAAGGCGAGGACGAACTGGGCCGCATCGTAGCAGGCACATCGAAAGCCGACATCAAAGCGCTAATGGACACAGCGCTGGCTGCCGCGACGGCCTAACGACTTTTTCTTGTCTCAAATATCCTCGCCGAAGGCATTGAATCTGCCGCGCATCAGCGCGGCCCCCCCAACCCAGAGGGATCATCGAAGATGAGCCTGATGGGGCGGGAGCCTTAACCAATCTGGCCGCGCGGACCTTCACCGATCTGCGCGCGGTGCAGCATCAGGTGATCAAGGATCACACAGGCGGCCATCGCCTCGCCCACCGGAACAGCGCGGATGCCGACGCAGGGGTCGTGACGGCCTTTGGTGATCACTTCAATCGGTTCGCCCGATTTGGTGATCGACTTGCGCGGCGTCAGGATCGAGCTGGTTGGCTTCACTGCAAAGCGCACCACAATATCCTGCCCGGTCGAGATGCCGCCAAGAATACCACCCGCGTGGTTCGAGGCATAAACCGGCCCGTCAGGCCCCATCGAAATCTCGTCCGCATTCGCCGTCCCGCGCAGACCAGCAGCGGCCATACCTTCGCCAATCTCGACGCCTTTCACGGCGTTGATCGACATCATCGCGGCGGCCAAATCAGTGTCTAACTTGGCATAAACGGGTGCTCCCAGCCCGGCAGGCGCACCACGCACCACGACCTCGACCGCGGCACCGACCGAGTCGTTTTCCTTCACGCGCAGGAATTGCAGATAGTCTTCCCATTCCTGCACGGCAGTGGCATCGGGCAGCCAGAACGGGTTGTTGTCGATGGCGTCCCAATCGAACTTCGACCGGTCCAGATGCTTTTCGCCCATCTGGGTCATATAGCCCTTGATCTCCAACCCCGGCACCAGCGCTTTCAGCGCCTCGCGGGCAACGCCACCTGCGGCCACGCGCGCGGCTGTTTCACGGGCCGAAGAGCGACCGCCACCACGCGGATCGCGGATCCCGTACTTCTGCCAATAGGTGATGTCAGCGTGACCCGGACGGAAGGTCTTTTCGATCTCGCCATAATCCTTCGACCGCTGGTCGGTATTCTCGATCATCAGCTGGATCGGTGTGCCGGTGGTCTGCCCCTCGTACACACCTGACAGGATGCGCACCTGATCAGGCTCGTTCCGGGCCGTGGTGTTCTTGTTCTGACCGGGGCGGCGCTTGTCCAGCCAGACCTGCAACATCTCGGCCTCAAGCGGCACACCGGGGGGGCACCCGTCGACGGTCGCGCCCAAGGCGGGTCCGTGGCTTTCACCCCAAGTGGTGACACGGAAAATATGACCAAAGCTGTTCATCGACATGGGCGCGCTCCTTCATTCCCAAGCGTGATAGCGAAGGGGGAAACGAAAGGGAAGCGCCCCAAGGCGTTAGCTTTCGCTTTGTTGCGGCCTGCGGTGTTTTGGCTTCGGCGTGGGGCCAGCGTCATAGCGCGGGTTCGGATCGCGCAGGATCGGGTTGCGGACCGAGACGGACGGGCGACTTTCGCGCCACACGATGAACACGCCCGATGCGATGATCACCGCGGCACCGACGCCCACCCACATGTCCGGCAGTTCATCAAAGAACAGCGCGCCGAAGGCGGTCGCCCACAGGATCTGGCTGTATTGCGTGGGGGCCACCACCGCGGCGGGGGCCGAACGGTAGGCGACGATGATCATCATCTGCGCGAAGACCGACATGACCCCGACACTGGCTGCAAGGCCCAGATCCACGATCTGCATTGGCACATAGACGAAGGGCAGGATCAGCCCCATCGCCAGAATGGACGACAGCATCGGGTAGAGGATCATCACGGCGGTCCGCTCCTCTCCTCCGATCTTGCGCATGATGATGGATCCCGACGCCGAGCAGAAGGCCGCGATCAGCGCGCAGATATGTCCGAACGAGATCACGGTCACGCCGGGGCGCAACACGATCAGCACGCCAATCAGGCCGACGATCACCGCCGCCCAACGCTGACCGCGCACGGGCTCGCCCAGCAGCCATGCCGACATGGCGGTAATCAGAAGGGGCGTGGCGAAAAGCAGGGCATAGACCTCGGCCAGCGGCAGCACGGTGAAGGCATAGAACGCCGCTGACATGGCAATCACCGTCGTCGCCGAGCGGATCAGGATCAGCCACGGGTGATGCGGGCGGAAATTGTCCACCTGACGGTCCGCCAGCATCATGATCGACATGGGAACAAAGGCAAACAGCATCGCGAAAAAGATGATCTGGAATACGGCAAATTGCATGCCCAGCAGCTTGATCACCGCGTCATGAGTGGCAAACAGCCCAAAGGCTGCAAAGGCGAAACCAAGCCCGCGCAGGGGGGATTGAGATGTGTCCGGCATGGACCGCTCCGATGCTGAAGGTGTTAGCGATCACATTGCTGATTGTGTCCTGTGGGTCAAGGGCAATGCCGCTATGCATTTTCGCGCGTTTACAGATGCGGCTCGGCTGGCCCTACGAATTCGCAAAACAGGCCTTAGGGCAAATGAGGTTTCTTTTCATGGGGTTGCGCTGGAATGGTCGGGCTTGCGCAAATGCGCCCGCCAAATCTGCTTGCCATTCTTCTGCGCATTGTGCACGTACGAGGCACCTCGGGGTGCTGTGATCCCACAGCTGAGATGCGCAATCGGCGCGGACCCGTAGAACCTGAACCGGCTAACACCGGCGGAGGGAAGGTGATTTGGACATCCCCAAATGCCCCCATCCGTTCGGCGCATATGGAGGACCCAATGAAGACAGCCCTTTCATTTGTCGCAGGACTTGCACTGACCACGACCGCTGCCATGGCTGCGGATAAACCCGTGCTGCAAGTTTATGCTCCTGACTATTTCGCATCCGAGTGGGGGCCCGGCCCCTCGATCGAGGCGGGCTTTGAAGCCCAGTGCGGTTGCGATCTGGAATTCGTCACCGGCGACGTGATGCCCCGCCTGATGCTGGAGGGCGAGCGCACCGAAGCTGACGTTGTGATCGGCCTGAACACCGACGTGACTGCACGCGCCCGTGCCTCGGGCCTGTTTGCCCCGCACGGTCTGGACGTCAGCGGCCTGACCCTGCCGGTCGACTGGACCGACGACGTGTTCGTGCCGTTCGACTACAGCTACACCGCCTTCATCTATGACAACACCAAGATCACCGACGCGCCGACCAGCTTTGACGCGCTCTTGGCGATGCCAGACGACACCAAGATCGTCATTCAGGACCCGCGCAGCTCGATCTCGGGTCTGGCGCTGCTTCTGTGGGTGAAATCGGTCTATGGCGACAAGGCCTCCGAGGCCTGGGCCAAGCTGAACCCGAAGATCCTGACCGTCACCAAAGGCTGGTCCGAGGCCTACGGCATGTTCACCGACGGCGAAGCCGATATGGTGCTGTCCTACGTCACCTCGCCCGCCTACCACATCATCGCGGAAGAGGACCTGACCAAGTCCGCCGCGATCTTTGACGAAGGCCACTATCTGTTCGTCGACCTTGTGGGCAAAATCGCGAACACCGATCAGCCTGAACTGGCCGACGCCTTCATGGCCTATGTGCTAAGCGAAGAATTCCAGTCCGGCATCGCGACCACCAACTGGTCGTTCCCGTCGAAACTGGCAACTGACAAGCTGCCCGAAGGCTTCGCCAGTCTACCCGTGCCGGCCAAGGCGCTGGTGTTCAGCGAAGAAGAAGCCGAGGCAATCCGCAAGCCGGCTCTGGACGAATGGCTCGCCGCAGCGTCCAAATAAGTTCCACCACCATCCTAGGCGTCTTGGCGCTTGGGGTGGTGGTCTGCCTGACCCTTGGCACGCTGGTCGCGGTTGCGATGCGGGCCGAGGGTGCGGGCAGGCTTGGCCCAGCCGATTGGGCTGCCATTCGCTTCACGCTTTGGCAGGCCGCTGCATCCGCCACGCTCAGCATCCTTCTGGCGATCCCCGTCGCCCGCGCACTGGCGCGGCGCAGCTTCCCCGGTCGCTCTGTGCTGATCACCCTTCTGGGGGCGCCTTTCATTCTGCCCGTGATCGTTGCTATTCTGGGCCTGATCGCTGTCTTTGGCCGCACGGGTCTGATCAGCCAAATCTTAGGCCTGTTCGGGATCGAACCGATATCCGTCTATGGCTATCACGGCGTCATCCTCGCCCACGTGTTCTTCAACCTGCCGCTGGCTACCCGCCTGATCCTTCAGGGCTGGCTCGCCATCCCGTCCGAGCGCTTCCGCCTCGCAGCCTCGCTCGGCATGGGCCCCTCCGACATCGCCCGCACGCTAGAACGCCCCATGCTGCGCGAGGTCGTACCGGGCGCGTTCCTTGTCATTTTCCTGATCTGCCTGACGTCCTTCGCTGTGGCGCTGGCCCTTGGTGGCGGGCCGAAGGCAACCACCGTGGAGCTTGCAATCTACGAGGCCTTCCGTTTCGACTTCGACCTTGCCCGCGCGTCGCTGCTGGCTTTGGTACAGTTCGGGCTGGGTGCAGCGCTGGCCCTGATCGCCCTACGTGTGGCCATGCCGTCCGACATGGGCGCAGGGCTGGACCGCGCCGTCACCCGCTGGGACGACCGGCCCGCATTGCTGGTGCAGGACATCGCCGCAATCACGCTTGCTACACTCTTCTTACTTCTGCCGCTGGGCATGGTCGTTCTCGATGGCCTCCCACGCCTTTTGCACCTGCCCGACGTCGTCTTTGGCGCGGCCCTACGATCTGTCATCGTCGCACTCGTATCAGCCGCGCTAACCCTTGCCCTATCCCTGCCCATCGCTGCCCTCGCCGTCCGCCACAACTCGCGCGTGGTCGAGGCGTTGGGCTATCTGACCATTGCCGCCTCGCCGCTGGTGATCGGCACGGGGCTGTTCATCATCACCTTCCCCTTTGTGAAACCCTCGGACCTCGCCCTGCCCATCACCGCCGTGGTGAACGCCGCCCTCAGTCTGCCCTTCACCCTGCGCGCGCTGGTGCCGGCCTTGGCCGCCGTGGAACGCGACTTCGGCCCACTGGCCGATGGTCTTGGCATGACCGGCTGGACCCGCCTGCGTCACCTGTGGCTGCCCCGCCTGCGCCGCCCGATGGGGTTTGCACTGGGACTGGCCGCGGCCCTGTCGATGGGCGACCTTGGCGTCATCGCGCTGTTTGCCGACGGCGATAACGCCACCCTGCCATTGCAGCTCTTCCGCCTGATGGCCGCATACCGGATGGAGGACGCCGCCGCCGCCGCCCTTCTGCTGCTGACCCTCTCGCTGGGCCTGTTCTGGCTGTTTGATAAAGGAGGTCGCGTAAATGCTGACCGTTGACAACATGCGCATCAAGATGGGCGATTTCAGTCTTGCTGGAGACTTCAAGATCGCGTCCGGCGCACGCGTTGCCGTGCTTGGTCCCTCGGGTGCGGGGAAATCCACGCTACTGGCCGCCATCGCGGGGTTCCAGCCAATGGATAGCGGCTCGATCCGCTGGAACGACACAGCGATGCCCAAAGACCCCGCTGCGCGGCCGATCAGCATGGTGTTTCAGGACAACAACCTGTTCCCCCACCTCACCGTTGCACAAAACGTCGGCCTCGGTCTGCGCCCAAACCTGCGGCTGTCGTCCGACGACCACGCCCGTGTCGAAAGCGCCCTGACCCGCGTGGGGCTGGAGGGCATGGGCGAGCGCAAACCCGCGCAGCTTTCCGGCGGTCAGATCGCCCGCGTGGCGCTGGCCCGTGTGCTTCTGCGCGACCGCCCGGTGCTTCTGCTGGACGAACCCTTCGGCGCGCTCGGACCCGCGCTGAAAGCGGAAATGCTGGAACTGGTCCGCACGCTACTGGACGAGACCGGCGCCACCCTTCTGATGGTCAGTCACGACCCCGAAGACGCCCGCGTGCTCTGCGATCAGGTGGTGCTGGTGGCGGATGGGCAGGCCCATACCCCCGTCGCGACGGATGAGATGTTTGCCAGCCCGCCCGAGGTGATGCGGGAGTATTTGGGTAGGTGACGCCTCAGTTACTGATGGAGAAGTAGCGCTCCAAGTGATCAGCTTGCTGGATTGAAAGGCGCGTCGTGCATTCAGCTGTTATTGCACCCCATCCCGAGCCACCGGCGTGCCAACCGACAATGTTCTCTTCGGAACACATTTCATTAGCGAATTTAATCCAGAGCCGCTGAGCAGAGCGCAAACTAGCGATCCCTTCCTCTTTGCGAGGGTGCACTGGTCCTTGCGTCAGTATGCGCTGATAAACACTGTTCAGATGTTCATCCGCGCGTTCGAGGCCGATGTAATTGCAGTACTCGTGGGGAGACAATTCGGCTCCTCCAGGTATGAGGATTCCTTTGCTTTCCAGGACGGCTTCCAAGTCATTCACACACTCTTGAATGCCCGCTATCACGCAAACTTCCCTTTGAGTGCGATTGTTTGCAAAGCACCCTTCAACCTTAAGATAGGATCTATTGTATTCAGCTTCAGCTGCTTCCCAATCATTTGCTTGGACAGAGGTTCCAAAAATCGCAAAACCAAAAACCAAGATCCACTTCATCATAAGTATTTCCTAACTATCAATCGCCTAATGTAAATTTGACCACACATTCTCTAAGCAGTCTTTTGTTTTGGTGGTACAATTACCGGTCGAAAATCTGCGGTCAATAGCAACTATATGTATTTCTAGTCACGCGTTTGCCTGCTGCGGACAATGGCGGCAATGCTCGCTAAGCTGGCATTGCTTGACCTACACCCGACAACAAAAAAGGGCGCCTTGCGGCGCCCTTCTCTATTTCCTCAAACCCAACGCCTATGCGTCGAATTTCTTGCCCTTGTGCGGTGCCCAGAGCTTCTTGTTCGTCAGGAGCAGAAGCGCGGTCAGCAGGCACTTACGCCCGTCGCAACGGTCCAGATTTTCACCAACACTCTAGAGGTAACGCGGGACTACGTGGGACACTGAAACCCGCCCATTTTTGAGAGAATCCCCCGTTTGTGGTATCCTCTGCCCCTTCAGGGCCTTCGGGCCGTAATCTATTTTAGGAGGGAGTTATGTTTGCACGTGTTACTGAATACAAAATGAAATCTGGTTCCCGAGATGCCGCAACCGAGAAGCTGAACGCGATGAAGTCTCAGATCATGGCGATGCCCGGCATGCTGCAATTCGTCGCTGTGATGAACGAGGACGGAACAGGCTATGTCGTCGCGCTTGTCGAAAGCGAAGAGATATCCAACGCCAATGCCGAGGCCGTCGCCGCCGCATGGGCGCAGTTTTCGGATCTGCTTGAGGCGACCCCATCGCCCAACGGATATGACGTGATCGCCAACTGGACGAATTGATTTAAGTACTTCAAGGCAGGGAAAATTTCTCTCCTTGCCGCGGCACAAGAAGGGCACCCTCGGGTGCCCTTCTTTGTCATCAGGCCCATTGCCAAGACAGGGGCGGGGGGCTGCAGGAAGGGTCACTATGAGCCTTGTCCGGCGTTCAGCGCTGCTAGATTTCGGTGACGCCTGCCGAGCCTATGGGCGGGCACATTTATTCGTTACGATGCTCATTGCTTGAGCAAATCCATCGATTCTAACCTGAACACGGATAACGCCTTTCTGACCTACAAAAACAATTCGTTCACTCGGTTGCTTTGCTTGCGAAACCTTCAGTAGTTCCGAGATTATCCTCTTATCAGCATTTTGTGTTGGCCAAGCGCTCATCCCGTCAGAGCGCATACGATAATTTCGGCCAGCAATTTCTAAGTAAATCGCAGAAGACTTCCGCATTCTCTTGTCCGAATAGATCGACACTTGAGGGTCCCTTATCCCCCGAAACCTCGTCACTGCTAAGAAGTAGTTTTGACCGGTCTCCGGATCACGCAATATCCTTGTCGCAGCCCAGCAAGTCTTTGGTTTGGGTGTGACCTCAACGAAAACCGACCACTTTTTGAATGTTTTCATAGCATCGGCTGCAGTGGCGGGGGCTGCTGCAAATGCTACCAGAAAAGCGAGTAGACCTTTGATGAGGTAAAGCTTTTCCGAAGATACCAGGCTGTTCATACAGGATGTATTTGCTTGAGGTGTCATGCCCTTACTCTACGCCCAGATGCTGGATCGGCGCAAATTCAGGTAAATAATCGCCGGATCGTCCCGCAGCGAGGATACTTCCCGGTCTTAAACCGACCACAAAAAAGGGCGCTCTGCCGCGCCCTTCTTTCTCCCGTCAAACCCCTAATCCCTACGCCGGGATTACTCGGTCCAGTAATCAGGATACTCACACCCGTCTTGCGGCTGGCGATAGATCTTGGCTCGGATCTCGCGTTCTTTCGCGATCAGTTCCTGCGCCGTGTCGCCCGAGACCCAGAGCTGCTGCAACATCACGCCTGCCGCGGTCATATCGCCCTCGGTCAAGATGTCGTCACGCTGGCGAGTATGACGGATCAGGATGCCCTCGTTCTGCTCCAGATGCGCCACATAGTCATAGTCCAGAATATCCTCGACCGGGCCGGTCTGGGTTGCGGTGATCAGCACGATCAGGGTGTATTTGAAATCCTCTCCATCGCGCCACTTGCGCCACGGCGTATCGGGCAGCTTGCCCCCATCTGCCACCAGCGTCAGGTTATCTTCGAACAGCGACGACCCGAACGAATACAGATAGTTATAATGATAGCTATGGGCCGCGCGCGGGTTAATTTCAGTCAGGGCAATGGTGCCGTCGGGCATGATCCAGAATTCCAGATTGAAGAACTGGTTGCGATAGCCCAAATCCGACATCTTGCCCATGTAGTCATTCACCCAGGCCTCGATTTCGGCAGTCTGCTCAGATGACAAAGACAGCGGCGGGGTCAGGTATCCCAGCGCCTGATGGTTGGCGAAATAGACCTCTTCGGTCAGGGCATAATGCACCACCTCACCTTCGGCGGTGATATAGCCCTCGTAACAATACTCGATGGCCGTATTCATATCGACCAGATGTTCGGCCAGGAAGGGCGGCACAACTTCAGGCATCTGATTCACAGGGATGCCTTCCGAGAAATGCTCGTTCTGAAAGGAAATCAAATCCTGCAGGTCGGTGTCCGCGCGATAATCCGCCAGAACGGCGCGCAGATCGTCCGGCGTCTTGATCTTGAAAATCCCGCGCCCCAGCGACAACGAGGTGTTTTTCAACATGAACGGCCATTCCGCGATCTTGGCGATGATCTCGTCATCGCTCTCCGCCAGCGGATCAATCGGCGCAAACCAGAACGGATCGGTTTCCAGCGTGCGCATCAGGTATTTGTTCATGCAGTACAAAAACGCCCGGCGCGAGATCGTCGGATTGCCCAGACGCTCGTTGATCAGGATATGGTGGAACGCGTCTTTCTGCGCAAATCCGGCAACGGCCTGAACGCCCTCGCTGGTACATTGGTCAGCTAGCGACTTGATCTCACCCTCGTCCCACGTTTCCGGCGACAGAATGCGCACGTCCAACCGGCTGCGCATATCTGTAATCGCATCCTGCATATAAGGCTGCGGATTAAGAAATCCGATGATCGGTTTTGCGTCTGCCATATCGTGCCCCTGTCATGGTCCAATTGCCTACAGGCAGATTGCCCAACCACGCACCCAAGGGCTTGGGAAGAAACGACCTTCTGTTTGTGGATTGCGATGGACGGCACGTCGCACAAACGAACAGCTCTTCCTCTTGCCGTAAATACCTCGGGGGGGAACCAAGCCGCAGGCTTGGGTCATAGGGGCAGCGCCCCTCAGGCTCACGAAGTGAGCCATCAAAAGCAAAAAGGGCGCCCCAAGGCGCCCTTCTCTATTCCATCAAATCTAACGCTTATGCGTCGAATTTTTTGCCCTTGTGCGGAGCCCAAAGCTTCTTGTTGGTCAGGTACAGAAGCGAGGTCAGCAGGACCAGCATCAGAACAGCAACAAAGCCGGTCTGTTTACGGGCCATCATCTTGGGCTCGGCGGTCCACATCAGGAAGGCTGCAACGTCTTCGGCCAGGTGATGGGCCGAGTTGTTGTGGCCATCGTCGAATTCGACGGTGCCATCTTCCAGCTGCGGAGGCATCGAGGTCCAGCCACCCGGGAACACGTCGTTGCCGTTCAGGTACTGACCAGCGACTTCCTGCTCTTTACCGTTGAAGGCCGTCAGGAACGAGGCGATGTATTCAGCGCCACCCATGCCTTTGACCAGCTGGTTGATGCCGGTGCCGGCCGGGCCGTGGAAGCCAGCGCGGGCTTTGGCCATCAGCGACAGGTCGGGACCCATGCCTTCGCCTTCAACGGTCGGGAAGAAGTCAGCCGGCACGCGGGCGCGGTCGTCATCCAGTTCCGGATCGTAGATGGTGAAGTTTTCAGCGGCGTAGGCGCGTACTTCGTCCTCGGTGTACTCGGGGCCACCTTTGTCCGACAGGGTACGCAGCGGGACATAGCGCAGACCGTGACAGGCCGCACAGACCTCGGTGTACACTTTCAGGCCGCGACGCAGCTGTTCTTTGTCGTACTTGCCGAACGGACCCTCGAACGAGAAGGCCGTGTCATGGACTTCGCCGCCTGCGCCAGCGGCCTGAGCCGCGCCAGTGGCGAGACCCAAAGCGACGATAGCGGATGCTGTGAGTTGTTTGATCATTGTTCTCAATCCTCTCACTCGGCTGCGCCGGGATAGTGGGCGTTGAAGTCTTCCTCGATCGTTGCCGGAGGCGTGGTCGGTTTTTCAAACAGACCCAGCAGCGGCAGGATTACCAGGAAGTAGGCGAACCAGTAGGTCGACCCGATCAGCGAAATCCAGTCATGCGGGAAGTTCGTGTCACGAGCGCCAACCCACATCAGAACGACGAAGTCGATCAGCAGCAGGCGGTACCACCATTTGAAGGCCGGGCGATACTGACCCGAACGTACCGACGAGGTGTCCAGCCACGGTGCCAGAGCCATCACGATGATGGCGCCGAACATGGCCAGCACGCCGAAGAACTTCGCGTCAACGATGCCACCGGTGATGAAGCTGACGAACTGTACAGCCCAAACATCAGCGGTGAAGGCACGCAGGATCGCGTAGAACGGCAGGAAGTACCATTCGGGAACGATGTGTGCCGGCGTCGCCAGAGCGTTTGCCTCGATGTAGTTGTCGGGGTGACCCAGATAGTTGGGCATGAAGCCAACAACGGCAAAGAAGATGATCAGAACCATGCCCAGGCCGACCAGATCTTTGATCACGAAGTAGGGCCAGAACGGCAGGGTGTCTTTCTTGGCTTCTTCTTTCGAACCGCGGCGAACCTCAACACCGGTCGGGTTGTTGTTGCCCGTGGTGTGGAAGGCCCAGATGTGAACGGCGACAAGCGCGGCGATCACGAAGGGCAGCAGGTAGTGCAGCGAGAAGAAGCGGTTCAGCGTGGCGTTGTCCACGGCAGGACCACCCAGAAGCAGGGTCTGGATCGGCTCGCCGATGAAGGGGATGGCGCCAAACAGGCCGGTGATAACCGTCGCACCCCAGAAGGACATCTGACCCCAAGGCAGAACGTAACCCATGAACGCGGTGCCCATCATCATCAGGTAGATGAGCATACCTACAATCCATGTGATTTCGCGGGGCGCCTTGTACGAACCGTAGAACAGGCCGCGGAAGATGTGGATGTAAACAGCCACGAAGAACAGCGACGCGCCGTTCATGTGGATATAGCGGATCATGTGACCGCCGTTCACGTTGCGCATGATGTGTTCAACCGACGCAAAGGCCAGATCAACATGCGGGGTGTAGTGCATCACCAGGATGATGCCGGTAACGATTTGCAGCACCAGGCAGAACGCCAGAACGATGCCCCAGATCCACCACCAGTTCAGGTTTTTCGGGGTGGGGATCATCAGCGTGTCATAGGCCAGACCTACAACGGGCAGACGTTCGTGCAGCCACTTTTCAAAGCCCGACTTGGGCTCGTAGTGATCGTGAGGAATTCCAGACATGTAAGCCTCCCTTAGCCCAGCTTGATCGTCGTTTCGTCGACGAATTCTGCAGGCGGAACCGGCAGATTCTCAGGTGCCGGACCTTTGCGGATACGGCCCGAGGTGTCGTAGTGCGACCCGTGGCACGGGCAGTACCAGCCATTGTACTCGCCAGCGCCGTCGCCCAGAGGCACACAGCCAAGGTGGGTACACACACCCATCATCACCAGCCATTCGCCAGCTTCGTCCATCGCACGGTTTTGGTCGTCTGCCGACAGGGCCGCATCGCGGTTGTCGTTACGCGCAAACGCGTCGATCAGGTCGTTTGCGGTGTTGTCCGCGCGGGCCTGTTCGATTTCTTCTGCAGTACGGCGGCGAATGAACACCGGCTTGCCCAGCCATTTCACGGTGATCTGGCTGCCGACGGCAACGTCAGCAACATCCACGCGGATCGAGCTGAGCGCCCGAACATCGGCAGAGGGGTTCATTTGATTGACGAGCGGCCAAACAGCAGCACCAGCCGTTACGGCTGCGGCGCCACCGGTCGCATAGTAAAGGAAATCCCGGCGGGTTCCTTCGTGGTCGTCGGCGTGTGACACGAGCGCATCTCCCTAGCTAGGTTGCATTATGGCAACCGACACGACTGAAGACCGCCTTTGCAAGCGGTCCGTTTCGCGGCTGTTTAGCTAAGGAAACGCGCTCAGTCCAGAAGTCATTAGGGCGCAGGTGTCGGTTTTCAAGGATATGGTACCCTGAAAACATGCTGCAACTGCACTGTTGGCGCGAACATCTAGAATGTCAGGGATAATTTTACCCAAACCTAGTCCCACGCCCATGACTTAAGTCAAACCGCACGCGACGATTTGGCGCGTGAGTCGTTTGGGGATAAATCCGGCACGTGCACCGCACGGGCCACGCCCGACCCTCCCCCCGGGAGGGCGTATTGCGAGGCCACGCACAGATGCAAAATTTCAAGAAACGCGACGCCGCATATAGCTACGCCGCAGCGAAACGCCCACGCAGGGTCAGGCGTGACCCTCTGCACCACCCGTTACACCGGCTTCGTCGCCTTCATGCTGTCGCGCTCACAGAACACGGCGAACCAGTCGTCCAGCGCATCTCGGCCCTTACGCCAGCCGCGGGCGTCGTGGCGGAAGTCCAGATAGCCCAGCGCGCAGCCGACCGCGATTTGGCCCATGTCCAGCGGGCCGGACAGGTGGCTCATCCAGCGGGTGTTCAGCGCATCCAGCGCACCTTCGATCTTGCCCCACTGGCCTTCGATCCAGTCCTCGAACCGCATCGGTTCGGGGCGCAGGCGCAACTCGTAGGTCATCAGAACGGCGGCATCCATCATCGCGTCCGCCGTCGCCTCGAGCGTCAGGACGTCCCAGATTTGGTGCTCGGGATAGAGTTTCCCGCCGCTGCGGGCATCCAGAAAGCGGGTGATCACCCGGCTGTCATAGAGCGTCGGGGTGTCGGGCCGGATCAAAGCCGGGATTTTCGACAGCGGATTCGCCGCCGTCACCGTGGGGTCGGGGGCGGTGGGTAGGGTGGCGGCCATGATCTCTTCCACGTCATCCGCCTGACCGGTTTCTTGCAACAGCACACGAACCTTGCGCGCAAACGGGGACGTCACGGACGAGATCAGTTGCATAGCCTATACCTTTCGAAAGCGAATGCGGGTCAGGCCGACGGCGTCAATCTCGACCCCCGGTCCGTTTTCCCCCAGACGGATCACCCGGCGCATCCGCGCGGTGGCGTTCACTTGCTCGCTGTCTTCCGTTTTCTCGCGCCGCGCAGTCAGCCCCTCGGGCATCTCGTCCAAGGCATCTTCATGACGCTGATCCCGCCGCCCACGTTCGACCGAACGGGCGATGGCATAGGTGGTCAGGGCGACAGCGCCATAGCGCAGCGCGACGGCGGCAATTGGGGCAAGCGGTAAGGCCATAGGATCCTCCTTATATAGAAATGTAGGTGGGCTGGGGGCTTATGTCCACTTACGCGGGGGGATCACCCATCAGCTTGGCGATTTCGGCAAGCTCTTGCCCAAAGCCCGTATGCATCTGCGCGGCCGCCGCTTCGCGCACTGGATCGTCCTTGTTCTGGCCCAGTTTCCACGTGCCGTCGATGGTCTCGACCTCAAGCCGCATGGGGACGATCATCCGTTCCATCTTGGTCACCACCTCAGGCGTCATCTTGTCGAAGGTCCACGGGGCTTTGCCGTCGATCCGCGCTTCATACTCGGCGGATTGGCGGACCAGAATGTCATGCAGAGCGTCGTGTTCCAGCGGCACCAAGCGCCCGCGTAGATGCACGGCGACATAGTTCCATGTGGGCACTTGCTGGTCAGCCCCGTACCAATCGGGCGAGACATAGCCGTCGGGCCCGGTCACCGCGATCACGGCCTTCATCTCGCCCACCCGCGCGATAGGGTTCGAGCGGACCAGATGGAACTCGGCCAGTGTGCCGTCATCGGACAACAGAAACGGGATATGGGACAGAAGCGGCGCGGCGCTCGCCACGCAGAGCGTGCCAAAGGCGCGGGTCTGGGCGAAAGCGATGTTCTGCTCGCGCTGACTGCGACGAAAAACAGGGTTCGGGTGCATGGCGGGTCCTCTGGCGGTGCTGAGGACAGGTGATCAGACAACTAGCTGTTTGTCTACAATCCGCGTGGTATCTGTGTTGTGGTGAGTGCCTTGCGATGCTCACTGTCGTCTATGGTTGTTCTCATTGTCAGTCACACAGGCTATAGCTCATCTAACCGCCCACTCCTTGTTGTTCGGGGCGTAAAGCAAACAGCTTAGGTGAATAATGAACGAACTAGATGAAAAACTTGGTGTAATCATGGAAAACACCAATCGTATGTCCCAGATTCTCGAGGCGATGCTACATTTGCAGCGGATCGCACAACTTGAGGACGGTCACATTTACGAGTTTCTGCACATGGATCGCCACGTTCGGATGAGCCTTCCTTTGGCCCAACGGGATTACATTCAAAAAGAAATTATCCGAAAGGGAAAGTTCTATGAAAGTCGCCTGCTTGACCATTTGCGCGATTCCACGGACATAAAAAAGGGCAGTATTATCTATGATGTCGGCGCAAACATAGGAAATCACAGCGTTTATTTTGGTCTATTTTTTGGGCCTTCCCTTTTAGTTTCGATCGAGCCTCAGCAAACTGCATCGCAAACCCTGCGCACCAATCTAGAATTCAATAAGCTGAACAACGCAAGAATTGTGAACTGCCTTTTGGGCAGCATGGAAGGCACCGGGTCGATCTCACATTTCGGCCAGAACAACACCGGGGGCACGACATTCCGCGAGGATCCGCGTGGTGAAGTTCCCATGCGCAAACTGGATTCCGTGATCAAAGAGCAATCAGACGGCAAAGTGGACTTCCTGAAAATGGATGTTGAAGGCATGCATGTCCAAGTTCTCTCTGGCGCAGTGAAAACTCTTGAGGAAGCGCGGCCCAAAATCTGGATCGAACTGCGCGCGCACAAGGGTGAATACGAATCTGGCTCAAAATTCCTTGCAAAATATGGCTACAAGCAGTCAATGAAACTCGGGGCACACGACTACGTGTTTGATCCTGAATGATCTGAGCAAAGGCACGTAGTCCAATTTGGCGGACCGTCAGACAACCAGCTGTTTGTCTACAATCCGCGTGGGCGTGGCGGTGATCAGCGCGCCCTCTTCCTTTGGCGTGGTGAAGATCACCTCGGCAAAATGGGCGGTGCGGCCCATCGTGGGGTTCTCCATCAGGATCTGATGTTCCTGCCCGACTTGCGCCTGCAAATGCCGCTGAACCTGAGCATCCCCCGCCGCCCGCAGACGCGCCGCACGCGCCTTGATCACGTTCCCATCCACGGTATTGGGGATTTTCGCGGCAGGCGTGCCTTCGCGTTTCGAGTACGGGAAGACGTGCAGCCATGTCAGATCGCAGTCCTCGACCAACTTCACGCTGTTTTCAAAATGCGCGTCAGTTTCGGTCGGGAAGCCCGCGATGATGTCGGCGCCAAATGTGATGCCGGGGCGCAGCTTGCGCGCCTCTTCACAGAAGGCAATCGCATCGTCGCGCAGATGCCGACGCTTCATCCGCTTCAGAATCAGGTCGTCCCCATGCTGAAGGCTGAGGTGCAGATGCGGCATCAGGCGCGGCTCGGACGCAATCGCCAGCATCAGGTTCTCATCCGCCTCAATCGAATCGATAGAGCTGATGCGCAGGCGCGGCAGGTCCGGCACCAGTCGCAGGATGCGCATGACCAGATCGCCCAAGCGTGGCTCTCCGGGCAGGTCGGCACCCCAGCTGGTCAGGTCCACGCCGGTCAAGACGACCTCGTTAAAGCCACGATCCACAAGGCGCTTGATCTGATCGACCACGACGCCCGCAGGCACCGACCGGGAATTTCCGCGGCCATAAGGAATAATGCAGAACGTGCAGCGGTGATCGCAGCCGTTCTGAACCTGCACATAGGCGCGGGATCGCGTGCCGAACCCATCAATCAAGTGGCTGGCGGTTTCGGTCACGGACATGATGTCGTTGACCTGCACGCGCTCGGTTTTGCCAATCAGGTCGGGGGCAAGGCCCGCCCAGGTCTCGGGTGACATCTTTTCGTGATTGCCGATAACTGCGTCGACCTCGTCCATGTTGGCGAAGGTCTCGGGTTCTGTTTGCGCCGCGCAGCCGGTGACGATCACCTTGGCGTCCGGGTTTTCGCGCCGCAGCTTGCGGATTTCCTGACGGGCCTTGCGCACGGCCTCAGCCGTCACGGCGCAGGTGTTCACCACCACGGCGCCTTCAACGCCTGCCTCATCGGCCAGACGTTTCATCGCCTCGGTCTCATAGGCATTCAAGCGACAGCCAAGCGTCGCGAAAATTGGGGGTTTCGCGCCCATTTTACAGACCCTTCAGGAAGGCTTGCGTCAGCTGGCCGCTATAAACAAAAGCGGTGGGGCCAGTCATCCAAACGCCATCGTCGCGCCAATCCAGCGTCAGCCAGCCGCCATCCAGCTCCATCCGCACGCGCTTGCCGGTCAGACCGCGCTGATGGGCGGCAACGGCGGTCGCGCAAGCGCCCGAGCCGCAGGCCAGAGTGATCCCCGTGCCACGCTCCCAGACGCGCATGCGAATCTCGTTCCGCGACCGGATTTCGGCGAATTCAACATTGGTGGCTTCGGGAAACAGCGGGTCAGTTTCAAAGCCCGGTCCGATCCCGGCGACATCGACCGCCTCGGCATCGTCCACAAAGAACACGCAATGCGGATTGCCCATGCCAACGGCGACGGGATCGCCGTCCAGCGGCAGGTGCTGCAGGTCCACATCCTGCGAAAGAGGCACCTCTTCCCATGTCAGCTGAGGCTGTCCCATATTCACAGCCACCAGATCTCCGTCAGCGCGTGCTTCCAGTACACCGCGCGAGGTGCGAATGGTCAAAGCATCCTTGCCGGTCTGGTCCATCATATAGCGCGCCACGCAGCGGGTCGCGTTTCCACAGGCCCCGGCCCGGCTGCCATCCGAATTCCAGAAATCCAGATCAATATCCGCCACGTCCGAGCTGCGAATCTCAGCCAGCTGATCAAAGCCAACGCCGCGATTGCGATCGCCCAACCCAGCCGCCAATTCGCGAGTCACCACAGCATCGCGCCCCCGTGAATCAATCATCACGAAGTCATTGCCCGCCCCATGCCATTTCATGAACTCAAGGCCATTCATATGAGTCTGCGCATCCGCCATGAGCCGCGATATAAGCCCTTGGCAAAACTTTTGCCAGAGATCGTGCAGATTCATTCGAAATTGGGGTTGACCCCACCCGCCACTCCCTTTAGTCACCGCGCTCACAGAGTGGGCCGTTAGCTCAGTTGGTAGAGCAACTGACTTTTAATCAGTGGGTCGAAGGTTCGAATCCTTCACGGCTCACCACTGAACCTCCTTAAGATTAGATTCTTACCCGAGCTTGCGGTCTGATTTGCGTACCGTTGCTAATCCTTAAGGGCATTCTTGGGCAATTTACCCGCCGTTTCCACCACTCAAAAGCAAGCGAACAGAATCGTTCGGGTCGGCACGGGCGATCACTTCTAAGCGTGATTTTTCGACCTGCTCTGCTTGCCTCCTAATGGGAAACGAAGCAGCGCAGGTCTTTGAGTGCCGGCGGCGGTCTTACTCAGAGCAGATCGCCTGTACCGCTGCCTGAACGGCAATGCGGGTCTGCTCCAGATCTGCCTCGGTGATCGCCAGCGACGGGTACAGCTTGCCCGGAGACTTGAAGATGCCATGACGTCGCAGCGTCGCGTTGTAAGTCGCGTTGCGCTGCGGATCATCGTGTTTGGCGGTCCGGTAGTCCCGGCAGGTGCCGCTTGTGAAGAAGATGTCGAACAGGGTCTCGTCCCCACATATCTGGTGCGGAATATCCGCCGCGCTCAACGCCTCAGTTTGCATGTCTTGCAGCTGTTTCCCGATGGAGCGCAGGCGATCATAACTGCCCTCGCGCCGCAGGATCTCCATCGTTTTCAGCCCCGCGACCGAGGCGATGGGGTTCCCCGACAACGTGCCCAGTTGCATCAGCCACTTCTCCGCGCCGACGATAGACTTGTCGAAATGCTGCATGATCTCGGCGCTGGCGCCAAGCGCGGCCAGGGGGAAGCCCCCGCCGATGATCTTGCCCAAGGTGCAGATATCAGGCGTCACGCCATAGCGTTCCTGCGCGCCGCCATAGGCCAGCCGGAAGCCGGTAACGATCTCGTCGAAAATCAGCAGAACGCTGTGCTTGTCACACAGATCGCGCAGCCCTTGCAGATAGCCCGGGTCGGCGGGAATGATCCGTTGCAGAGGCTCGACGATGATCGCAGCGACGTCGTTGTGTTCGGTCAGCAGCGCTTCGACTGCGGCCAGATCGTTGAAGGGCGCGATCAACATCTGGTCGGCGACCCCTTGCGGGATGCCTGCGCTGTCGGGCACGGCTTGGGGGAAATTCACGCGGGCTTCGGGGGCAAGGCTCATCTGTGCCTCGGCGCTCATCCCGTGATAGCCGCCCTCGAACTTCAGGATCTTGTCGCGCCCGGTATAGGCGCGGGCAAGGCGGATGGCGTACATGTCGGCCTCGCCACCCGACGCGACGAACCGCACCTGTTCACAGCAGGGCACCGCGTCGACGATCGCCTCGGCCAGTTCGATACCTTTTGCATTGTTCGCAAAGAAGGTCATGCCAAGGGGAAGCTGTTGAAGCACGGCCTCGATCACCTCGGGGTGGCCGTGCCCCAAAAGCATCGGGCCAGAGCCAATCAGATAGTCGATATATTCGTTCCCATCCTCGTCCCAGACATGGCTTCCTTCCCCGCGCGCGATGACAATGCCGGGGTCGAAGTTTCCAAAGCCGCCAGCGGGCAACACGGCGCGGGCGCGGGCGATCCAATCAGCTTGAGAGGTCAGTTTCTGCATGGGTCACTCCAGCTCAAGAATGGGGGTTCCAAGGATGTCCGGGTCGGGCGTCACCCCAAGCCCTGGGCCTTCTGGCGGGGCGATGCGCCCATCCTTGCGGGTCGTGCAATCAGGCGCAATGCGCGGGCCGACATAGGACGACAAATCGCAGGTATTCAGCAGCGCGCCCTGCGGGGTCGAGGCGGCGAAATGCAGCGACGCCGCCGTCACGATGTCCGATCCCCAGGTGCATTCGGCGCAGATTTCCGCCCCCAGATGCACGGTCAGATCGCGGGCGCGGCGCATGGCGGACAGCCCGCCGAACTTCGACAGTTTCAGCGCCACCGCATCGAGCACACCAAGTTCGTGCGCGCGGATGAGCGACGCGAGATCGAAGGCGCCCTCGTCGATTTTCATTGGCAGGCCAGTTGCCTGTCGGACAGCCGCGCAATCCTCCAGCGTTTTGCAGGGCTGCTCTAGCATCACGTCCAGATGGGCCACCGCACGCCCGGTCCGCGTGGCCTGCAACTTGGTCGCCCCGCAGTTCCAGTCGCCATAGACCAAGGGACCGTCCCCCACCGCCTCGCGCACTTTGGTCAACCGCTCAGCATCGGCCTGCCAATCGCCGTCGGCGCCCAGCTTGACCTGAAACTGGCGGATGCCCGTGGCATAGGCCTCGCGCGCAATCCGCGCCATGTCATCGGGCGCGATGCAGGTGATCGAATGATAGAGCGGCATATCCGCTTGGGTCCGCCCGCCAAGCAGCGCATAAAGCGGCTGCCCGGTCGCCTTCCCGAACAGATCCCACAGTGCCATGTCGACAATGGATTTCGCATGGAAATGCCCTTGCAGGAACGCATCCAGCTTGCGCATGGGCGCGTCGACACCAAAGGGTTCAATGCCAAGGACTTCCGGCGCCATTTCCTGAACCGCGCTGGGGACGCCATCCGCGAAGGCCGGTAGGTAATGCGGGATCGGGCAGACCTCGCCCCAGCCGCGCAGGCCGGTGTCCGTTTCCAGACACAGCACATGGCTTTTGACCGTATCGCAGGTTTTGCCCTCGGCCATGTAGTAGGTTTCATGGCTGGTCAGATCGACCGACCACAGCGTGATACGAGAGATCTTCATGACGCGTCCATCCTTGGCTTCAGGCTTTCGGGATCATAGGCGGGTTCGCCCAACACGCGCGCCGCGCGGGGGGTGCCGTGGATCACGACCTCAAGCGCCGAGCCGGGGGTGGCGGCGTCGGGCTTGATATAGGCAAAGGCCAGGATTTTCCCGACCGTCGGCCCAAAGGCCACGGACGCGGTGGAGCCAACCACCTGCCCGTCCAGCATCACCGCCTCGCCGCCGTGACCGTCAGCTACGCCGTCAGGCTCGATTTCTAGATAGGCGCAGACCCACGGTAGGTCGGTGTTCAGGGTCTTGTCCCGACCCAAATAGTCCTTGTCCGTCCGGGCAAAGCGCAGCACGTCGGCCTCGGCCAGCGTGACTTCGTTGGTCAACTCGCCCGCGCCCTTAAAGCCCTTCTCCATCCGCATCGCGTTCATGGCAAAGCTGCCGTAATCGGCAATGCCATGTGCTTCGCCCGCAGCCCAAAGCGCGGTGTAGACATCCAGACAAGCGGCGTGTGGCATGTGGAATTCCCAGCCAAGCTCGCCCGCGTAGGACATGCGGAAGGCCCAGATCCTGTGGCCCGCGACAGTGATTTCCTGTGCGGATAGCCAGCGGAAGCCCCCGTTCGACAGGTCCGCATCGGTGCAGGCTGCCAACACGTCCCGCGACTTTGGCCCGTTCAGCGACAGGGCGCTCCAATCGGACGACAGGGCGGTGATCGCTACGTCTTCATCCGTGCGCTGATGGTTCAGGTGGTCCAGCAGACGCTGTTCAAAGAAGGCGGCGCAAACCAGATAGAAGCGATCCTCAGCCATCCGCACGATCGTCGTTTCCAACTCGATCCGCCCGGCGCGGTTTAGCATGTGGGTGAGCGTGATCGAGCCGACCTTCTGCGGCATCCGGTTCGCGGTCAGGCGGTCCAGCAACGCATAAGCATCCGGCCCTTCGACCAGCACCTTGGTAAAGGCGGTCACATCCATGATGCCGACGTCGTCGCGCACCGCTTTCACCTCGGCCGCGACCATGTCGTCGACGGGGGAGCGGTTGAAGGAATAATGGTCGCGCTGCTCGATCCCTTTCGCGAAGAAACGCGGGCGCTCGAAGCCATAGACCTCTTCATGCACGGCACCTTTGGATTTCAGAAGGTCATGCAGGGGGGACGGCTTGATCGGACGTCCGGCCAGACGGTTGAAATGCGGGAAGGGGATTTCGTGGCGCAGGCAGTAATCCTCCTCGGCTTTCACCACCTGCCAGTCCTTCGTGGCGTAGCTGCCGAAGCGACGCGGATCAAACTCGCGCATCGAAATATCCGCCGCCCCATGCACCATCCACCGCGCCAACTCGCGCGTCAGGCCGGGGCCCCAGCCGATACCGATCTGCGTTCCGCAACAGCACCAATAATTGCGCACCCCCGGCGCAGGACCGATCAGCGGGTTACCATCTGGCGGGTGGCTGATCGCGCCGTGCACATCACGCTGAATGCCCAGCTTGGCAAAGATCGGCATCCGGTTCAGGCTTTCTTCCAGATACGGCATGACGCGGTCATAATCCGCGTCGAACAGCCAGTTCTCGTATTCCCACGGGCATTCGTCATGCCAGACCGAGTTCGGGTTCTCTTTCTCGTAAATCCCGATCAGGCCTTTCTTCTGCTCCATCCGAATATAGCCCGAGACCTTTTTGTCGTCGCGAATGACCGGCAGTTCGGTGTCGAGGTCTTGGAACTCCGGCACCTCGTCCGTGACGAAATAGTGGTGCGTCATCGAGGTCATGGGCAATTGCAGCCCCGACCATTCGCCCATCTGCCGCGCATAGGTGCCGCCCGCATTGACGACATGCTCGCAGGTGATCGTGCCTTTCTCGGTCTCGACCACCCATTCGCCGCTGTCGGCCTGCGTGATGTTGGTGGCGCGACACTGACGGATGATCCGCACGCCCTTTTGACGCGCGCCCGCCGCCATCGCCATTGTGACGTTGGTCGGATCGACGTGCCCATCATCAGGCGTGTGCAGCGCGCCCAGAACACCGTCGAGGTTATAGAACGGATGCAGCTCGGCCACTTTCTCGGGCCCGACCAGTTCAATGTTGAAGCCCAGCGAGCGGCCCACCGACAGCGTATGCCGAAGCCAGTCCATTTCGTCTTCCGTATAGGCCAGACGGAACGACCCGCAGCCGTGCCATGTCACAGGCTGGCCTGTTTCGGCCTCCAACCCGCCGGAATAGAGACCAATGTTGTAGTCCACGCACTTCCCAAGCCCGAAGGACGAGGTCGAATGCGTGATCTGCCCAGCGGCGTGCCACGTGCTGCCCGAGGTCAGCTCGGCCTTTTCAAGCAGCACCGTATCTTCACCCCAGCCCTCATGCCCAAGATGATAGGCCAGCCCGACGCCCATGACGCCTCCGCCGACGATGACCACGCGTGCGTGGGATGGAAACTCTGCAGCCACGACAACATCCTTTTCGAGTCGTTTTTCCTCTCGACAGGCTAAGCAAACAAAAATACCATCGTCAATCATGAATGGGACAAATGTATCAAACACGATTCTCGAGCGTCTGGCCGATGAGCTGTCCGAGCTGACGCCCGAAGCACGCAAGGCGGCCACTTACGTCTTGGAAAACCCCCGCGATGTGGGGGTGTCCACCGTGCGCGAAATCGCCGAAGCCGCGAATGTGAAACCCAACACCGTGGTGCGCATGGCGCGGCAGGTGGGCTTTGAGGGCTACGAAGATTTCCGCGCGCCCTTCCGCGATGCAATCCGACGCGGCGCGGCGGACTTCCCTGATCGCGCGCGCTGGCTTCAGGACATTCGCAAATCTGACGATCTGGGCGGACTGTATGCCGACATGGTGCAGGACGTGCTGCGCAATGTGGAAGAGACCTTCGCAGGCATCTCGACCGATGACTTGAAAGCAGCCGCCGAGGCGATCTGGGCCTCGCGCAACGTGTTCACCCTTGGCGTGGGCGTCAATAACTCGATCGCGCGCAATTTTACCTATCTGGCCTCGACCGGCATGAAAGAGTTTCACGCCATCCCGCGCCCCGGCTCGACCCCTGTGGATGATCTGGCATGGGCGGATGAAAGCGACGTGTTGATCGCGATCACCTGCAAACCCTACCGAACCGAAGTGGTCAAAGCCGTCGAAATCGCGCGGGAACAAGGCATGGTCATCGTCGCCTTGTCAGACAGCCCCGCCAGCCCGATCCTGCGACTGGCAGATCATGGCTTCGTGGTCTCGGTCGACACGCCGCAATTCTTCCCGTCCTCGGTCAGCATCATCGCTTTGCTTGAAACCTTGCTGTCCTTCGTCATCGCCGTCGCCAGCGACGAGATCGTCGAGCGGGTCGAGAAATTCCACACCCGTCGCCACCAGTTGGGACTGTATCACGAGGAGAAGACATGACCGAACCCATCAGGTCTTTGGCCGCGCGCTATTACACCGACCCGGATATTTACGCGCAGGAGATGTCCGGCCTGCTTGCACGAACGTGGCAGTTCGCGGGCCATGCCAGCCAGCTGCCCAATGTCGGCGACTATTTCACCTTCGAGATCGCAGGCCAAAGCCTGTTCTCGATCCGTGGCCGGGACGAGGTGATCCGCACCTTCTATAACGTCTGCCAACACCGCGCGCACGAGATGGTCACGGGCACCGGCAACACCCGCGTGGTGGTCTGCCCCTATCACGCCTGGACCTACGAGCTGACCGGTCATTTGCGGGCGGGTCCGAACATCAAATCCGTTCCGGGATTTGACCGGTCCGAGATCTGCCTGACCGAGGTCCAGACCGAGGATTTCCACGGCTTTCTCTTCGTCAATCTCGACGAAGATGCCGCGCCGATGGACGACTGGTTCCCCGGCGTGCGGGAAGAAATCGCCGCCTTCGTCCCAAACGTCGACGCGCTGGCGCCCTTGGAATGGGTCGAGGTGCCCGAGAATTGCAACTGGAAGGTCTCGGTCGAAAATTATTCCGAGTGCTATCACTGCCCGATGAACCATGCGACTTTCGCCGAGGGCGTGATCAAGCCGGAAACCTATGACATCCAACCGGATGCGGGCGGCGGCTATGTCCTGCGCCACACGACCGAATGCCAGTCGATGGACAAAATGACCTATCCCGTGGACCTCTCGGTGCCCCACGCGGGGGATTATCAAAGCTGGTTCCTGTGGCCCATGTTCTCGTTCCAGTGCTATCCGGGCAATGTGCTGAACACCTATCACTGGCGCGCGGATGGGCCCGAAAACTGCACCGTCTGGCGCGGTTGGTACACGCCCGACGGCGCCGAAAGTGACGTGATCCGCGGGCTTGCCGTGCAGGATCGAGACACCACGGTTGAAGAGGACATCCGACTGGTGGAGAGTGTGCAGCGCGGGCTGAAGTCGCGCGGCTATCGCCCCGGCCCTCTGGTGCTGGATCCTGCCTGCGGGGTCAGCTCGGAACACTCGATTGCCGCGTTGCATCAGTGGATGCGCGAGGCCGTGGATGGCCCGGAATAGGAACGCGCGACGCGCCCAAACAGGACGAGACCCAAAATGAAGACCTATTGGCAAAACTACATTGACGGCGCGTGGGTCGACGGCGGCGCGGGGCGGATCGACGTGATCAATCCCGGCACCGGCGAAAAGCTGGCCGAGCAGGCGCTGGCCGATGCGGGCGACGTGGACCGCGCCGTTATGGCTGCGCGCCGTGTGCATCTGTCGGGCGCCCTGTCCGATCTGCGCCCGGTCGAGCGTGGCCGGATGGTGCAGGCGATGGGCCGCTATCTGCTGACCCACATCGACGAGATCGCCGAGGTTCTGACGCTGGAACAGGGCAAGCCGCTGTGGGAAGCCCGGATCGAGGTTGAGGGCGCGGCGCGCTATTTCGAGTATTACGGCAATCAGGCCGAAACCGTCGAAGGCCGCTCGATCCCGCTGGGGAAAGGATATTTCGACTTCACAACCTACGAACCCTTCGGTGTCTCGGCGCAGATCATCCCGTGGAACTATCCCGTGGAAATGACCGCCCGGTCGCTGTCGGCAGCCTTGGCCACCGGCAACGCTTGCGTGATCAAGACGCCCGAGCTAACGCCGCTGAGCAATGCATGGTTCGCGGATGCTGCCGAGGCGGTAGGCTTGCCAAAGGGCGCCGTGAACATCCTCTGTGGGTTGGGTCAAGAAGCCGGCGCGTCCCTGTCGGCCCACCCCGAGGTGAACCAGATCGTCTTCACCGGCTCGGTACCCACGGGCATTGCCATTGCCTCGGCTGCGGCCAAGAATGTCGTCCCCTGCGTGCTGGAACTTGGCGGGAAATCCGCCGCGATTGTGCATGATGACGCCGATCTGGACGCGTTCGAAAATGACGTCCGCTGGGGCATCTACTTCAACGCCGGTCAGGTGTGTTCCGCCATGAGCCGCGTGATCGTGCATGATAGCATCCACGACGAGCTGGTCGAGCGTATGGTCGGTGTTGCCCAGTCGCTCACCGTCAAACCCGGCATCGACCAGCCAGAGTTTGGGGCGACGATGGGCGCGATGGTGTCCGAAGCACAGCGGGATCGGGCGGCGGGCATGATCCAAGCCGCGAAAGCGGACGGGGCCACCGTTGCAACCGGGGGCCGCAAGATGAACATTCCCGGTGCGTTTCTGGAACCCACCATCTTGACGGGTGTCACCCCCGACATGACCATCGCCAATGACGAGGTCTTTGGCCCGGTCCTGTCCGTCCTGAAATTCCGCGACGATGACGAGGCAATCCAGATTGCCAACGGCACGCCCTATGGTCTGGTCGGCGGCGTCTTCACAAGCGATCTCGACCGTGCCACTTCTGCCGCGCGTCAGTTGCGTGCGGGGCAAGTGTTCGTCAATGAATGGTACGCAGGCGGCGTCGAAACACCCTTCGGTGGCTACGGCAAATCCGGCTATGGTCGCGAAAAAGGGCGCGAGGCGCTGTGGAACTATGTGCAGACAAAAAATGTCGCAATCAAATTGAAGGGCTAAGAGATGAGCACGTTTGACGAAGACCTGTTCCTGAAGGGACTAGAGCAGCGCAAAGGCACCTTGGGTGCCGAATATGTGGAAAAGAACCTCGCCGCTGCAGACGATTTTACTCGCCCGTTTCAGGAAGCCATGACCGCGTGGTGCTGGGGATTTGGCTGGGGCGACGACGTGATCGACGCCAAGACCCGCTCGATGATGAACCTGTCGATGATCGGCGCTTTGGGCAAGATGCACGAATGGGAGCTGCACTGCCGCGGCGCGATCAACAATGGCGTCACCAAGGAAGAAATCCGCGCGATTATCCACGTGATCGGGATCTATTGCGGTGTGCCACAAGCGCTGGAATGCTTCCGCGCGGCGCGCAAAGTGCTGGAAGAAACCGCGTAACGCACCGGCCTGGGGAACGGAGCGTGGACTAGCTCCGGGACGCTTCGTCATCCGGCTTCGGAGGGTTCACCCACAGCACAACAAGGCGCGCGAGGAGGATGAGGCCGAATGTGACAAGTGTCGCCATCGTTTCCCCCAGAAACTGCGAGAACGCCAGATAGGCGGCGCCTCCGACCAGCGAGATCGTGGCGTAGAGATCTTCGCGCAAAACGCTTGGGGTGATGTTGCACAATAGATCGCGGATCATGCCGCCTGCGGTGCCGGTTACGCATCCGATAACAATGGTTAGAACTGGCGCCACCCCCGCCTCGAGCGCGACCTGAACGCCGGTCAGGGTGAACAGCGCCAGCCCGACCGCATCCAGATACATCAGAAGGGCAAGCCGCCGCCCGTTGCCCGTTGGCATGCGGGCCGCGATGACAAAACTCAGCAGCGATGACGGGACCGCCACCAGTAGAAACCGTAGGTCGGAAATCCAAAACACCGGGGTCAGACCCAAAAGCAGATCCCGCAGCGTGCCGCCGCCAACAGCGGTGACGACCCCCAAAACGGTCGCGCCGAACAAATCGAGGTTAAAGCGGCGCGCCTGAATGGCCGCGGACGCCGCCATCACGGCAGTTGCGATCAGCGAGAGCGGCACGAAGAGTATTGAAAGCGTTTCCATTCCGGGCAGCTTAACCGGCGCAGGCCGCAGTGGCGATCCATTCTACCCGTAAAATTCATGCGCAATTCTGGCCCCGCTTTTGGCACCGACCAAACGTGGGCTCTTACTTGGCCCTTGCCCGCAACCTGACAAAACGCTGACACTCTTATTCAGGCATTTGACGCACCCAAACCGCTATCAAGGGTTGAGGCGCCCGAATCAATCGCGCCGGAATGAATAGAAAAGGACAGAGCACATGACCAAAGAAGACGACAAGGTAGTATCGCGGCGCAAGGCGCTGACCCGCATTGGTGGGCTGGCACTGGCCGCCTATTCCGTACCTGCACTGACCACGCTGTCGGCTGCCCACGCATCTTCGGCTCCGTCGCCGGCAAGCGCACCGTCGCCCGCCAGCGCACCTTCCGATCCGAGCGCGCCGTCTGATCCCAGTGCACCGTCCGAACCCAGTGTACCCTCGGAACCCAGTGCTCCGTCCGAGCCCAGCGGCCCCGAAGTGGTAACGGCTGAGGAATGCGAAGCAGGTGGGGGCACCGTCGTAACCCGCGAAGACGGTGTTAAGGTTTGTCAAAGCTAATCCGCGATACGGGTCATCCCCACCTGATCGTCGACCTGCCCGCAAGCTACTTGTGGGCAGGTCAGATTGCGTTGACGCGCGGGGGAAAAACGCTGTTGTTATAAGTGACAAGTAGGAGCGGAACGTGGTGGAACCGCAATATATTCAGTTCGAGGGATTGACCCATCCGGTCGCGTTGGAAAACGCGGACGAAATCGCAGTGATGCTGCCCAGAATCCTGACAGCCTGGCCACACCACATTCTGACAACGCCCCCAACTGAGCCGCCATTCATAACGATCCGCCCTGCCGGGCCAGACCATTGGGAGGTGATTCATGCGGATCAGCCTGACACGGTGCAGATATGGGACGGGGTTAACACGGTCTGCGATATCGTCGCTGAAATGGCGTGGGAGCGGCTTCGCTCCGACCCGAATCTTCTGTGTCTGCATGCCGCAGCGATCGAGTTTCATGGGCGTCTTGTGGTGATGCCAAATGCCAGACGCGCCGGAAAAAGCACTCTTGCGATTGCTTTGGCGCGTCTGGGGAAACCCTTGTATTCCGACGACTTTTTGCCCGTCCGCGTAGATGCGACGACCCAAAGCTGTGTGGGCATTGCGAACGGCATTCAGCCACGCTTACGTCTGCCTCTGCCTGATGGCTTCAGTGACGCCTTTCATGCCGATGTCGCGCAAGATCAAGGCCTGTCGAACCGCCAGTACAAGTACCTTGCCAACGCGCCCGTTGCCCCGTGGGGCGAGGCGCTGCCTTTGGGCGCTATGGTGATGCTTGAGCGCAGCGACGATCCGCAGCCGCCACAGCTTAGCCCGATGGCGCGCGAGGACGCGCTGGCCAGCCTGATCACTCAGAATTTCGCACGCACGCGTCATGCCGGGGCGATCCTGCACTCGATCGACCTTTTAACGCGCCACTTGCCGATCTATCGGCTGACTTACCATTGCGCTGAAGAGGCTGCCGCATATCTGTCCGCGCATCCCGATTTGGCGACCCTGCCCGCCGCCCAACTGACCGATCTTGCGCGCGATGACCGTCAGGCCCCGCTGGACCAGCCGATCTATCCCGCAATCGCCTTCGTGAAAGAGCTATGTTACGCACAGGCCGAAGGTGTGACCGAAAGCGTGGTGGGGGACGAAGCGTTTCTGGCCGACGGCTCGGGCATCGGCATTTTCCGCCTGAACCCGGTCTCGGCCGCGATCTGGGACCTGCTGGAAGAACCGACCGATCTGGGCGAAGTCGTCGAGATCCTGTCCGAAGCGTTCCCAAACGTGCCCGTCGACCAGATTGCCGCGGATAGCGAAAACCTGATGCGCAGTCTGACACAGGCGCGACTGATCACCCCCGTTCCCCACACTGTGGCCGCACAATGAACCGCAGCATGCGCATATCCCGCCGCGCTGCGCTGATCCGATTGGGGCTTGGGGCCGCCAGCGCCTATATGGCGCCCAGCTTGGTCGGGCTGAGTCAGGCGCACGCGTCTTCAAGCTCCTCCTCGTCGCCCAGCCCAGCCTCGTCTCCGTCCCCAGCCAGCCCAGCATCTGCACCTTCCGCAGCTAGCACCCCCAGCGGTCCGGGTGCGAGCCTTCCAAGCGGCCCCAGCGGTCCGGGCACCTGCCGAAGCTCGTCCATGCCGGGCGACGCCCAGATTTCACGTAAAGACTATCAACGCGCCCAACGCGCGATTGCGCGTGGCGAGGCGCGACCGCTACAAGAGGTCTTGAAGAATGTACAATCCAAGCAGCCCGGAAAGTTGCTACAGGTCGGATTTTCTGACACAGGACAGCGTGCAAACTTTAGGGTCTTGATCGTGGACCAGTCCGGCGCGGTGGTGTCGGTTTCGGTCGATGCGGGTTCTGGGCGGATCACAAGCATACGGAAGTGCTGAATGCGTATCCTCATCGTGGAAGACGAACAGAAAATTGCCGAGCTGATCGCCGATGTTCTGGAAGGTGAGGGGCTGATCCCCGAAATCGCACATGATGGCGAAGAGGGCTGGTTTCTGGGAAGTACCGAAAGCTACGCCGCCGCAATTCTCGACATCGGTCTGCCCAAGCGCGATGGCCTGTCCGTATTGCGCGCTTGGCGGGACGAGGGGCTGGACCTGCCCGTCATCCTGCTGACCGCGCGCGCCAACTGGAACGAGCGGGTCGAAGGCATCGACGCCGGGGCGGATGACTATCTGGGCAAACCCTTCCAGATGGAAGAACTGGTCGCACGACTGCGCGCCCTGTTGCGCCGGTCCAGCGGGCAGAAAGCTACGATCCTTGAGGCCGGGTCGCTACGCGTTGATCTGCGGCAGATGCGCGTTTCAGTCGACGGGCGACCGTTGAAGGTCACGCCCTTGGAATATCGCCTGCTAAACTATCTTTTGCACCATCGCGGCGAGGTGGTGACACAGGAAGAGCTGGTCGAGAACATCTATTACCGAGATCAGGAACCTGACAGCAACGCGGTCGAGGTTCTGGTCGGGCGCCTGCGCCGCAAGATTGGCGGCGGTGTGATCGAGACACGTCGCGGGTTTGGGTACATGATCGCCGGGGACGAGGCATGAAGCTGTCCCTCAGCCTTCGCTTGTTGTTGGCAGCCGCCATGACAACGGCAATTGCCTTGGTGGCCACGGCCATTGTCTTCAACTTCTTGTTCCGCCTCTATTTCGAAGACCGCGCGCGCGACGAGCTTGAGACCTATCTGATCCAACTCAGCGGGAATGTCTCGGCCACGGCCGAGGGCGCGATCGAGGTCACTCCGATTCCAGACCCGCGCTTTAATCAGGCGCTGTCCGGATATTACTGGCAGGTGCAGATCGATGACGCCGAACCGCTATTGTCGCCATCCTTCTGGGCCGCGCCGTTGGAACTGACCCGCCCGCAAACCGCTGGCGTGATCTCGTATATCGATGTGGTGACCGGAACCGGAGACGCAGTCGCAGTCGCGAACTGGATCATCACGATGGGCGAAGGCGAGACCCGGAAAGAGGTCTTTCTGGCAGTGGCCATCGACCGCGCGGATCTGGATATGTCGGTCGCGCGTTTCACCACGAACTCGGTCTTCTGGCTGGGGGTCTTGGGCGTATTTTTGATGATCGCCAGTTGGTTCCAAGTGCGCCTTGGATTGAACCCGCTGCAAAAGATCCGATCCGAGATCGCCCGCGTCTCGCACACCCCAAACGGGCGGTTGTCGTCGGATTATCCCTCCGAAGTTCTGCCGCTGGTCGAAGAGGTAAACCAACTTCTGAACGTCAACGCCGAGGCGCTGGAGCGCGCGCGCTCACGCGCGGGGGATCTGGCCCACGGCCTGAAGACCCCCCTGACAATCATGCACGGGATCGAGCGCAAGGTGCGGCGCGCGGACCAAGACAAGCTTGCCGATGATCTGATGACGGAAATCACCAGCATTCAGCACATTGTCGAACGGGAGCTGGCCTCGACCCGCGACAGCCAGCAGGCGCTGTTGAACTGCGACGCGGGTCCGATCATTGACCGCCTGCACAAGGCACTTGGCCGCCAGCCCGGTGCCGAGCACATTCAGTGGGACATCGACCTGCCCCGCCCCCTGTACCTGCCCTTTGACGAGTACGACCTGACCGAACTGTTGGGCAACCTGCTGGACAATGCGGTGAAGTGGTCGGACAGCCGCATTGCCGTGCGGGGCGAACAGGACGGCACAGGTGTGCGCTTGTGCATCGAAGATGACGGCCCCGGCATCCCCGAGGAAGACCGCGATGCGGTGCTGGCACGCGGGGCGCGACTGGACCCAGAACAGCCGGGCACGGGCTTGGGGCTGAGCATTGCACAGCGCATGGCACAGGCCCATGGCTGCACCCTGTCGCTGGATCAATCCGAATTGGGCGGCGTGAAAGTGTGTCTTGCAGCGCCCGAGGCCACGCAGGCTGATGCTCTGTGACGCAACACACGGACCGAAATCCGCAGACCCAGACTTTTCTGTCGACATTCGCCGCGATTGTGTGGAGTTTGATGTATGCCCGCGCGGGCCGTTCGAAAGCTGATGTGCCATCTCCTTAAACAGAAAAGACCAACCAGATATGTTCCTGCCCAAGATCACGAAACTGTTCGCAACACTCGTATTCTCTCAGTTCATGATTGGTGCAGCCATCGCGCAATAAAGCCCCGATCACAACGGGAAGAATGGTGGCGTGGTGCATGTGACCCAGCACAACCATATCGAGCTGGTCCGGTCAGACGACGAAATCGCGATCTATCTGTATGATCTAAATCTGGAGCCGCGCGACGCACAGAACATCACCATCGACGCGCTGCTGGTGGATGGCACCACCCAGACCGACCTTGACCTGCAGTTCACACCTCCTAACAAATTCGCCGCCGTTGGGATTTCAGCCCCTAAATCGGCCCCGATTGTGCTGCGGATGTTTCGCGAAGGTGCATTTTGGGACCTGACTCGCGTCAAATAGACCACCCAGATCGGCCAAAAAGGGTTTCATCCCGAACTGGCGCTCTACCGGTAGTTCCGTTGCGTTTTGCAAGTTCTGCTATAGGTAACTATAACTGTATCATAAATACCCATGCGGAGATTTTTAGTCTTTCGGCTAGGAATCTCGATCCACTTTTCCTCAACTGTTAAGAAAAAATTATTAAAGATTGACCCTAGGGCAATACGTCAAATCTGACAACATTTTCCGGGCAAGAAAGCAAGCTGCGCCTTCAGAAGCGCACCAAGAACTAACGCTCACCTCGGATTTTCTGTCACATTGGCTGCCTGATTTTTTACGCCGAACGGCACACATTTGAGCCACAAGTAGCTAGGGGATGGCCACAAAACAAAGAATGAACGTGCTGGGATGGAAGGGTTTGTCCAGCTTGTTCAAAGGGATGCGCATGCTTGCCGCAGTGATGGCCGTTGGCCTGTTCGGCGCGACCAACGCGGATGCGCACAGTATTTACGGGATGGAAAACGTCACCAGCTCGACCACGACGGGCATTGCTGGTGACACGATTGACATCGGGTTTGACTACGAGATCTGGCACGCAGGACATGCGCCGCCCGCGCCTTGGGAAATCTATCTTGATGGCGTAACTTTGCTGGCCTCTGGCTCGGAGCCGTCAGTCAATGGCACCGTTACACGGTCAGTGAACACATCGGTTGTTATTCCCGCCAATACGGCGCCCGGCGCGCACCAAATTGTTATCACGACCTATTGTGACGTTGGGTCCTGTGCGACATCGCGGTTCATCAATATCAACGTCATCGACCCCGCTGGCGAAGCGCAAGAACTTGTTGCGACGCTGTCCGAGGCACGTGGCCGTCTGATCCTGCAAAACGGTCCGAACCTTGAACGCCGCGTTGGCCGTCTGAACAGCCGTAGCCGCAATACTGGTGCCGCAGGTGACGTTGCCAGCCGCAACAGCGCCGCACCCGAAGGCGAAGCTGCTGCTGGTGGCACCTTCCTGGCGGCCTCCAACACCATTGCTCGGACGTCGCCTTATGATCTGTGGATCGAAGCCGCGCATGCCAAGTTCTCGGCTGGGAACATGGATGGTAACTTCAACATCATCCACATGGGTGTTGACCGTCTGGTGAACCCTGACCTTCTGATCGGTCTGGGCCTGCAGCTCGACAACGCACGCCTGAGCGGTGGCGGCGCCGAGATCTCGGGCAACGGCTTTATGGTTGGCCCGTACGTGACCAAGCGCATTCAGGATAACCTGTATTTCGATGCCCGCGTCGCTTGGGGTCGCTCGACCAACGACGTTTCGCCCTTCGGGACCTACACCGATACGGTGAGCGCGGAACGCTGGCTGGCCACCGCTGCCCTGATTGGTGATTTTCAGGTCGGCGATCTGACCATCCAACCCGAAGCACGCCTGTCCTGGTTCGAGGAAACCTCTGATGCGTATCTGGACAGCAACAATATCCTTGTTGCCCCGATGAGCACATCCTTTGGATCGTTCGAGATCGGCCCGACGATTTCGCGCAGCTTCGATGCAGGCAACGGCGCGACTCTGACGGCAAACCTTAGCGCTTCGTCGATCTGGACCTTCGATGTCAGCAATGGCGGTGCCGCTGCGGTGGTGACCGAAGGCCACTCGGGCCGGATTGAAATCGGTCTGGACTATGCCACCGACAACAACCTGCTGATCAACGGCGCAGTCTTCATGGACGGCGGCACCGATTGGAACGCTTTGGGTGTAACCGTCGGTCTGGACTATACGTTCTGATCTGACGCGATCCGAAAAGACCAAGGGCGGCCGGTGCGAACCAGCCGCCCTTTTTCATTGGCTGATGACACCCGCCTCACCCCCTCTCACCCGACGGGAAAACTGTCAATTTTATGTCTATTTTTAGGCTTGTTGACAGGGAAATACTGCGTCTCTAACCTCGCACCACGTTATGAGGGAAGGGTGACCTTAAGTGCAGATTAACTGCCGTGGGTGCTCTACGTAATAGATAGATGATTTCACGTTTTCTGCGCGTGTCCGGGCTTCGCTTGGGTATTGGCATTAAATTAACATGTTATGTTTCCAAACTCGGCCTTCTGGCCGGGCTTCATGCATTGGTTGGCGCCCCTGCTTGGGCCAATGATCCGTGTATCGAGGATGACGGCAATCCTGTCTCGGGTGCGATTGTCGAGGTTTTCTGCGAAGGCAATCAATCAAACGGCGTTCACTTTCCAACATTCACCTATGTCCCCTTGGCCGGGTTGCACCTGGTCAATCCTTTTAATCCGAACACATTCTCGGAAATCGAGATCGCCTATCTAGATCGTCCGATTGTAACCAACAACATCTCGGCCGTTCGCCTGCTCACCTATGCGCAGCCATATCTAGACTATGGCCACGATTTCGAGGCACGGCTTCTTCCGGATGGGGCTGGTCGATACATTGGCGCCAACGGTGTCGGCGCCTCTGCGGTTGAGCTCAGCTCGTATGGTGCGTTTTTAATGCAAGGGGATCTGAACTTCCCCTACCTTGATGAGCGCTTCGGCTTCTCTGGAAGCGATTTGTCCCTGCGGATCGACAACTCTTTCCCGACACGTGGTCCGGGCGACGGGGCGATCTATTACGACGACACGGTGCATGACTTCGGTCATGACCGTACCAATGCCCAATACGCAAACTGGGCGGCTGGCAACGTGTTCCAGATCGTAACCTCCGGGGACCGCGGGCACGGCGTTGTCATGGCAAGCGCGGGGGGACACGGATCCGGCGGATCAAGCGACAGCACGTCCGGAGGGCCAGGTGGGCGCGGCGGTACGCTTGGTGCAATCATCCAGGGCCGTATCACCACGCATGGCCAAGATGCAGCCGGGATCCTGATGCGCAGTCAGGGTGGCAATGGCGGCAACGGGCACAACGGGACGCTCTTCGGCGGCGGCGGGCGTGGCGGCATCGGTGGGCGCGGCGAATACGTTGTTCTGAACAACATGGCCTCGATCAGCACCTATGGGTTCCGATCCTCAGGGATCGTGGCACAATCGCTGGGTGGCGGTGGCGGTCTGGGCGGGAACGGTGGCTGGGTGTACGGCTCTGGTGGATCAGGTGGTTCCGCCTCGCGTGGGAACTTCGTGCGGGTAACCAACCAAAACTGGGCCAGCATCGTGACACGCGGTGCGGGCGCCAACGGCATTCTGGCGCAGTCCATTGGTGGCTTTGCAGGGTCGGGCGGGTCGGGCGGCTATCTGTTCTCGGCAGGCGGCAATGGCCTGTCAGGCGGTGACGGGCGCGGCGTGACCGTCACGAACAACGCCTCGATCAACACCTCGGGCGGCTATGATGCGGTCGGGATCTTGGCACAGTCCATTGGCGGTGGCGGCGGTGCGGGCGGCGCGGCGGATGGGGCCTATGCCATTGGCGGTACCGGCGGATTGGGCGGCAATGGCTGGGGCGTCTCAGTAACCAACCGCGGCACGATCAACACCCATTGGGGGCTACGCAGCCACGGCATTTTGGCGCAATCCATTGGCGGTGGCGGCGGCGTAGGCGGCAATGCCAACGGTGCGGGCGCGCTTGGGGGCGCCGGCAATTCGGCCGGGTCGTCGGGTGTCGTTACTGTTGTAAACACAGGCGCTATCTATACGGCCGGGCAGGACGCGATCGGCATCTTCGCCCAATCCATCGGCGGCGGGGGCGGTCACGGCGGCAATGCCAGTGGCATGGCGGCCATCGGTGGGCGTGGCGGAGCTGGTGGGAATGGCGAACGCACCAACGTCCACAATGACGGCCTGATCTCGACTTGGGGGCGCTATGCCACGGGGATCTCGGCACAAAGCATTGGCGGGGGCGGAGGCACCGGCGGCTCGGCCACGTCAAGCGGCGCCTTTGCGTCCTTCGCAATGGGTGGCAGCGGCGGATTTGGCGGCTACGGGTCCTCTGTTCAGGTCACGAACACCGGCGGATTTAGCGGGTTGGCCAACATCACCACACGCGGAGATTACGCGGACGGCATTCTGGCGCAGTCCATCGGCGGCGGCGGCGGCAATGGCGGCGGGGCGAAGTCCAGTTCGTTCGGTGCAGGCTTTTCAGTCGCGTTTGCGATCGGCGCCAATGGCGGCGTCGGAGGCGGCGCAGGCAGCGTGAACGTTGCCTATCGCGGCAACATCCGGACCGAAGGCGACTGGTCCAGCGCCGTCCGCGCGCAATCACTGGGCGGTGGCGGAGGTAGCGGCGGCTATGCGATTTCGGGATCAGCGGCCACAACCGGCGCCCTCAGCTTCGCGCTGGGCGGATCGGGCGAGACAGGCGGCCAAGCGCGAAACGTAAGTGTCACGACATATAACAATCTTCTCACCTACGGGGACCGTTCCTCGGCCATTCTGGCGCAGTCCATTGGCGGCGGAGGCGGGAACGGTGGCTTCGCATTCGCAGGTGCCATGAGCGGCGTCGGCAGCCTGAGCTTCGCGCTTGGTGGCAGCGGCGGACGTGGTGGAAACGGCGCAAATGTCAACGTCGACAGCCACGGAAACATTGCTACTGCCGGGCTGATGTCCTCGGGCATCGTAGCGCAGTCCATCGGTGGGGGTGGCGGAAATGGCGGGCACTCGATGGCGCAAAGCTTTGGCGGCGCTGGGGCTGGATCTCTGGCCTTGGGCGGCAGCGGCGCATTGGGCACCTATGGCAGCCACGTCACGGTGACGTCGCGCGGTCAAATCGACACCGCAGGTGACGGCGCCCACGGGATCGTGGCGCAGTCCATCGGCGGCGGCGGCGGCAATGGCGGCTTCGCGGTTACAGGTGCGGCCAGTGGCGGGGGCAGTCTGTCGGTGGCCGTGGGCGGCAACGCAGGTGCTGGTGGCGGCGGACGGACCGTCACCGTCACCACATATGACCGGATCGGCACCCAAGGCGACCACGCCACGGGGATCTTGGCCCAATCGCTTGGCGGCGGCGGCGGAAATGGCGGGATGGCCCTTGCGGCAGGTGCCTCGGGCAAAGGGGCGCTGTCGGTCGCCCTTGGCGGAGCAGGCGGCGATGGCGGCACATCCCAGCGCGTGTCGGTGACCGCGAATGGCGCCATTGTCACGGCGGGCGATATGTCCTCGGGCCTTGTGGCGCAATCCATTGGCGGCGGGGGTGGTCGTGGCGGCATGGCTATCGCAGGCGCGCTATCTGGAACCGTATCAGGCAGCCTGTCCCTTGGTGGACGTGGCGGCGGCGGCGGTCATGGCGCAGACGTTTGGACCAACGCAGCCGGGCTGGTTCTGACACAAGGCGACGGCGCGACTGGCGTTTTGGCCCAATCCATCGGCGGCGGCGGCGGAGACGGCGGCATGGCGATCAGCGCCTCGGCCAGCTTCACCGCCAGCGCAACCGCCAGCATCGGGGGATCCGGCGGCGTCGGAGGCAACGGCGCACGGGTCGATCTGCGCGCTTCGAACGGCGCATGGACCTTTGGTGACAACGCCAATGCGCTGGTGGCACAATCCATCGGTGGCGGCGGCGGAAATGGTGGCATGTCCAGCTCGGGCAGCTTTGCAGCGACGGGCTCGGTCGGGCTGGGCTTCGGCGGGGCTGGAGGCATTGGCGGACATGGCGGACGGGTTGACGTCATCGTGGCGAACTCGGCCATTCCGGATCGCAACATCGAAACCTATGGCGACAACTCGACGGCCATTCTTGCCCAATCCATCGGTGGCGGTGGCGGCAATGGCGGCTTCTCGGCCTCCAGCGCGAATGCTGGCACCGGCAGCGCGACGATGGCCTTCGGCGGCTCTGCCAGCATCGGCGGTCGCGGCGGATATGTCACCGCGAGCGTAACCGAAAGCATTCTTACCACAGGCGACATGTCCCACGGTCTTGTGGCGCAATCCGTGGGTGGCGGTGGCGGCAATGGCGGCTTCGCCCTGTCCGGCGGCTTTGGCGGCAACCGGGCGACGCTGGCGATGGGCGGATCGGGTGGCAATGGCCAGATCGGTGGCGCGGTCGCGGTTTCGCTGGGCACAACGACGTTTGACACATCCATCCGCACCGAAGGCGACGGCTCGGTCGGCGTCCTTGCGCAATCCATCGGCGGAGGCGGCGGCAATGGCGGCTTTGCCATCGGGGCGGATGCCTCGAACAGCGCGTTTACCGCGGGCATGGCGATGGGCGGATCCGGCGGCACGGGCGCCAATGGCAGCACCGTGTCTTTGACCAGCCGCGCATCGGTCACCACGCTGGGCGATCACGCCACGGGTCTGTCAGTACAGTCCATCGGCGGCGGCGGCGGCAATGGCGGCTTTGCAGTCTCGGGCGGCCTGAACGCAGGCACGGCAGCGTTGAACGTGGCGCTGGGTGGTGCGGGCGGCGCAGGTGGCGCGGGCAGCAGCGTGACCTTGGAAAGCTATAAAGACATCAGCACTGCAGGCAGCTTCTCGGGGGCGATCCTTGCGCAATCCATCGGCGGTGGCGGCGGCAATGGCGGCTTCTCGGCCAAGGCGGGTGTGTCCTCGACCGCGAACGGAGGCTTCGCCCTTGGCGGGCGAGGTGCCTCTGGCGGATCGGCCGGATCGGTGCAGGTCAGTGCCGAAGGCCAGCTGCTGACGCTGGGCGATCACTCGGCCGGTATTCTGGCGCAATCCATTGGCGGAGGCGGCGGCAACGGTGGCTTCGCCATCACTGGCAGCTTCAGCAGAACCGCTTCTGCCAATGTGGGCATCGGCGGGCGCGGCAGCGCAGGCGGTGCGGGTAGCTTTGTCGGCGTGACCAACGCAGCCAGCATCATCACAGCGGGTGATTTCGCAATGGGCCTTGCGGCGCAGTCGATCGGAGGAGGCGGCGGAAACGGAGGCTTCACCATCGGCGGCACGCTGGCCAGATCTGCCAGCATGGGCGTGACCATTGGAGGTGCTGGCGCAGGTGCGGTGCAAGGCGGCTCGGTCGAGGTGACGAACACTGGCGACATCACAACGGGCGGCGTGCAGTCAGACGGGTTGCTAGCGCAGTCCATCGGCGGCGGCGGCGGAAATGGCGGCATGTCCGCAGGTCTGGCAGGCGGCGGCAACTCGGCCTCGCTGCGCTTGGGCGGCAGCGCATCGGGCGGCGCCTATGGCGGCAGCGTCTCGGTGACGCAAACCGCGCAAATCCGAACCTATGGCAATGACAGCGCGGCCCTGCGCGTCCAATCCATCGGTGGCGGGGGCGGCAATGGCGGCTTCACGCTGGGCGGAACGGCCAGTTCAGGCCGTGCGGCAACCGTTAGCCTTGGTGGCAACGCCGGCAGCGGCGGCGCGGGCGGGCTGGTGACGGTTTACAACACCGGGGACCTGTTCACGCTGGGTGACCGCGCGGGCGGGCTGGTCGCACAGTCCATCGGCGGTGGCGGCGGCACGGCGGGGTCTGCGGGCAGCTTGTCGGCGACCTCGGGCAATGCGCTGACCCTTGCACTGGGTGGCAGCGGTGGAAATGGCGGCAATGGCGGTGCAGTCTACGTCACCAATTCGGGCAGCATCTCGACATCCGGTGAAGGCGCGCAGGCGCTTTTGGCGCAATCCGTCGGCGGTGGTGGCGGCATGGCAGGCGGCACGTTGTCGCTGCGGGCTGCTGGATCGGCCGCGGCCAGCCTGACCATCGGGGCCACTGGCGGCATCGGCGGCGCAGGCAGCAACGTGGCGCTGATCCAAACCGGAACCGTGGGCGGTGGCACGCTCTTGCAAACACACGGCCAAGGCGCCGACGCAGTGCAACTGCAATCGATTGGCGGCGGCGGCGGCAACGGATCCTACATCATCGCGGGCGGCGGCAACAAAGGGGCTGGCGGCAGCCTGTCCATGGGTTCGAGCGGCGGGGCTGGCGGCAATGCTGGCACGGTCACCGGGCAAGTCGGCGCGGCGGGCGCGTTGATCGGCATATACACACGCGGCGATGACGCGGCCGCGATCCGCGCGCAATCCATCGGTGGCGGAGGTGGCAATGGCAGCTTCACAATGGCCGCGCAGGGCACCAGCGGTGCCGGGCTGAGCCTGACCATGGGCGGTCGCGGCGGATCGGGCGGCGCTGGTGGCGCCGTCACGCTGGAAGAGCTGCACGCCAACATCTACACAGCCGGCGCAGGCAGCGCGGGCATCGTGGCGGAAAGCATTGGCGGTGGCGGCGGCTCGGCGAACTTGCACCTGTCTGGTGCGCTGTCGAAATCGAACGCTCTGTCGCTGCAACTGGGCGCCGATGGCGGCACCGGATCGCGCGCGGGCAATGTGCGGATCGTGTCGAACGGACATGTCGTCACGCAAGGCGTGAACGCAGCCGGGATCGTGGCGCGGTCGATTGGCGGCGGTGGTGGTAATGCCGGGGTGAATATCGGGCTGGCACTGTCCTCGAAATCCAATGGTGTTGCGGTGACGCTTGGCGGCACGGGCGGCAGCGGCGGACATTCCGGCGCGGTCTCGGTGGTGTCGAACAGCGTGATCGACACAGCCGCGGATGGCAGCGGAGGCATCATGGCGCACGCCGTGGGCGGCGGGGGCGGCACCGGCGGCTTTGCAGGCGCCTTTGCCGGATCGTTCGACGATGGCAAAACGCTTAACCTGCAGCTGGGTGGCAATGGTGGCACCGGGCATTTTGGCGGCACGGTAGACGTGGCCTCTCACGGTGCGATCCTGACGCGTGGCGCAGATGCGATCGGCATCAGCGCGCTGTCGCTGGGCGGCGGCGGCGGTTCGGGCGGCGGCGCGATGGCGTTCAACTTCGCCTTGGATAATGAAGCAACACAACTGGCTCTGGCAGGCGGTGGATCAGGCGTGACGGGCGGCTATGCCTCGGGCGTTTCCGTCACAAACACGGCGTCGATCTCGACCGGTGGCACACGTAGTCACGGTATCACAGCCCAATCCATCGGCGGCGGCGGTGGCAACGGCGGACAGGCCGTGGCGGGCAGCATCGTTGCGAAGAAAGCTGGGTCGGGCGCGAAGCAATTCTTCGTGGGCCTTGGCGGGTCCGGAGGCGACGGCAACCACGCTGGCACCGTCGAAGTGCAGAACCAAGCGGGTATTACCACGCTGGCGGCGAACTCTCATGCAATCTTGGCCCAATCTATCGGCGGTGGCGGCGGTACAGCCAACCAAGCCCTGTCGCTTGCCTTCTCGGGGGCGGATAGCACTGCATTTGGTCTGTCGCTGGGCGGCGACGGCGGCGATGGCGGCTTTGCAGACCGGGTCTCGGTCACCAACACCGCTGCACTATACACTCAAGGTATTTTCAGCCGTGGCATCCAAGCCCAGTCCATCGGCGGCGGTGGTGGCGCGGGTGGCTTCTCCGGCAGTGCAGCGATGGGACGCGGAGGCGATACGAACCAATACGCCTTCGCCATCGGTGGTGCAGGTGGTGTAGGCAATATCGGCGGCGCGGTCCATGTGGCCCATGCGGGATATCTTCTGACCACGGGGGCGTTCTCGGAAGGTGTACTGGCGCAGTCGATTGGCGGCGGTGGTGGTGCAGGCGGGTCGGCATTGGCCATGACACGCGCCACAACCCCCGCGAACGGTCAGAACGGCGATCCCGCCCGCAATCTTGCGGTGGCCGTCGGGATCGGCGGTCAAGGCGGGACCGGCGCACATGGCGGCGCGGTAAACGTCGACATCGACGGAGTTGTGAACACATTCGGCCTGAGTTCGCACGGCGTTATGGCGCAGTCCATCGGCGGCGGCGGCGGCGCGGGTGGCAACTCGAAAGCCGTCACGATCTTTGCTGGAAAGGAAGACACCAACCAGCCGGACGGCCCGCAGAACCGCTCGCGCGTGTTGACGATGGGCGGTGACGGCGGCGCGGCTGGCAATGGCGGCGACGTAAATGTCGAGAATGACAGCTGGGTCGTGACCTATGGCGCGAATGCGTTCGGGATCATGGCGCAATCCGTGGGCGGCGGCGGTGGAGTCGGTGGCCATGGCGAGCACGGCAAGCCCACCATCGACGAACTGGTCGCCATTGGTGGCGATCTGGTTGCAAATCTGCCGACAATCCCTGCCCTTCCGGCCTTCCCCTCGGTTGGCTCCACACCCGGCCTGCCCGGCGCACCGGGTCTTCCGGGCCTCCCCACGATGCCCAATTTCACCAACTTGCCCGACCTGCCCAGCCTGAAGGATCTGGGCGGTCTGCCGGGCTTGAATGGCATCACGGTACCCGGGCTTCCGGGTCTGCCCGGTTTGCCTGGCCTGCCTGCGGTCGCAAATCTTCCCGAGGCGCCGGACGTCCCGGGCCTGCCCCCTGCCCCCGAACCGCCCGAGGCACCTGAAGCCCCAGAGGCGGAAGACGAAGAAGACGGCGTCAGCCGGTTCGAGATCGCCGTCGGTGGTCGCGGTGGCGCCAGCGGGGATGGTGGTCTGGTGACCGTGGCCAACCGTGGCAACGTGATGGCACTGGGCGAAGGGGCCATTGGGGTCTTTGCACAATCCGTCGGCGGTGGCGGTGGCCTTGGCGGCTATGGCGCCGTGGGCGAAACGGGCACCATCGGGCTGGGTGGCTCGGGCGGTGCTGGCGGCAATGGCGGAGACGTTCTTGTCACGAATGATGGCCTGATTTTGACCGCTGGAACCGCAGGCTATGGCATCTTCGCCCAATCTGTGGGCGGCGGCGGCGGCATGGCTGGCAATGTCGACCGCGGCGTAGCTGGCGAGGAAAACACAGACGCCCTGGCTTTTGGCGCCTCGGGTGGCGCAGGCGGCAATGGTGGCGATGTCACCGTGATCAGCAACGGCGCCATTGTAACGCTGGGCGACGGCGCGACGGCAATTTTCGCACAGTCGGTCGGCGGCGGTGGCGGCCTGTTGGGCCAGGTCGGTGACGGCAGGGGGCTGGTCGGCAGCACAGGTGCAGTCGGGACCGCGGGCAACGTGCTTGTGGATCACACCGGCACGATCATCACCGCAGGCGATGGCGCCCACGGCATCTTTGCCACCGCGCTTGACGGAAACGGCGCGCCTTCGGGCAGCGTGACCGTCAACTATTCGGGGGACATCACCGTTCTGGGCAAAGGCGCCCATGCGATCCTTGCCCAAACCACGGCCATCGGCGGCCCTGCAAACCGCGTCGAGATCGGCATCGGTAAAGGTTCGACTGTCACCGGCGGCACGGACACGGCCACGGTGTCTTTGGTCGGCGGCACCGACAATTCGTTGACCAACGAAGGGCAGCTACAGTCCTCGGGTGGATTGGACGCCACCGTGATCGAGGCCCAAAGCGGCAATGACGTGATCACCAACGCAGGCATTTTCGTCGGCACGTTCGATCTGGGCGCCGGCCAGAACCTGTTCGACAACCAAGACGGCGGTCTGATGCTGCTGGGCGCGCAATCGCATTTGCATGACAGCAGCGCTGGCGCCTCGGGACTGCTGCGAAACGCGGGCGAGCTGTCGTTTGGCGACACTGGTTACCTGAACTACGCCGCACTGATTGCAGCCTATGACCCGGTCGCGCGCCCGGCCACTCTGGACGACCTGTACCTAACAGGGGACTTCCAGCAGACCACAACCGGAACCACCTTCATCGACCTTGATTTCGGCACCCGGACTGCGGACCACCTAATCAACACCGGGACAGCCAATTGGGACGGAACGCTGTCCGTCCTGACCTATAACGCAACGCATCTGCGGTCGGGCATTTCGCGCGCCACGTTCTCGAGCGCGTCGGGCGGTGCGGATATGGGCGGTTTGACCCTTGATATCGCGCCCAGCGCAATCGTCGATTACCAGATCACCGCCCTGTCTGCGAACGCGCTGGCGGTGGAATGGGAGGTGGACTTCGCGCCAGAGGACGCCAACTTTAATCGCAACGAAACCTCGCTGGGCGAGCATCTGAACGCGGCCTTTGTGGATGGCGCGCCGACCGGATTGCAAGGGCTTTCACAGGCACTGTTCTGGGTGCCGGAAGCAAGCCTTCTTCCCCCGCTCTATGACACGATGAACGCCGACGTCTATGCCGCGCGCAAAGCCTCGGACCACCGCGGGCTACTGGGCTTTGCAGAACGGTTTGGACGCTGCGAGATGTCGGATGAAATGTCCAGCTGCCTGACCTTCAGCTTCGGCAGCGAAAAGGGCTTCCGCAGCGGAGATGTCGAATATCAGGATCAGACCACCGCGCGCGCGTCTGGGCAGCTTAGCGCCGCGCGCATTCTGGACAGCGGCGCCCGGCTTGGCTTTGGGTTCGATTTCGGCGCACACGGGACCGGGCACACGAACACCGGCGCCAGTGCAACTGGGCGTCACCTGAGGCTGGGGCTGAGCTATGATGTGGCGCGGTATGGGGTCGACTGGGGCTTCGGTTTGGCCGCTGGTCAGGCAAGCTCGGACGTCACACGCTTCCCATTCATCGGGGGCGAAACGGAAGGTGTACTCAACACCTCCAGCATTGCGCTGTCCGTGAGAGCCGGAAAACAGTTTGATCTGGCCCAAGGCCTCTTCGTCCGCCCCGGCGCGCATCTGAGCCTTGGCAAAACATCCGCGCAGGCAACCAGCGAAACAGGCGGAGATCTGGCCTTGGCGCTGGAACACAGCGCGGACTGGTTCGTCGTCTTTACACCGTCCATCGAGCTGGGCTTTGACGGCCCCATGCAGGACGGCTGCCGCGCGCAATGCACCACAGTCACCGGCGGGCTGAAGCTGTCGCGTCAAACGTATCTGGGCAACCGTTCGGCCAGCTCGGTCGGTCGGTTCGTCGCCAGCCCCACGGATTCTGATCCGTTCACTGTGACAGATGCGCTGGAAGATAGCTGGGCGGTCGAAGCATCCGTCGGGCTGGAATTCGCGCCGCTCACCTCGGCTGAAATCGTGGCCGAGCGGCGCTGGCTGGGCAACTCGACCTCACACAGTTTTGGCTTCCGGTTCGAACACGCATTTTAAAGCGCGCCGCGTCGTGGTGGCGCGCTTTAGACTGGCTTATTCGGCCAGTTTGATTGCATCGAAGCTTTGCGCAAACCCATCCAGCTGAAGGGTAAAGCTAACGTCCTGATCAGGCGCCATCCGGAAGGTCAGCGGCTGCTCGCCTCCGGCCAGAAACATCTCTGAAATCTCGCCCGAGAACGGCGTTTGCGCATAGCAGGCCGCGGTATCGCAGGTTTCAAGCGCCAAGGTGATGTTGCCAAGGGTGACACCAGTCGGGATGTGCACGCCGACGGGCAACTCAACCGACAACAGCGCATGTTCCGGAACGTCCAACTCTTCCGAGGTCACAACCGTGCTGCGTACGATCGGCGCGCCGCTTTGCGCGTCAATCACGGTCTGCGTCGCCCGACACACCAACGTGGCCCCACGCGCTGTCGAGACGCACTGTTGCTGCCAATTGCGCGCCTCTTGCGCCTGCGCGATCATTGGAAGTGTGGACACAAACAGGCAGGTTGCAGCAAATCGGATCATAGGGGCCTCTTTTCTAAACTAAATTTCTGGTCTTAATCGCGCTGTGCGCGCAGTCCGAACCAGAAAGCGAAAAGCTGTTGCAGGTGTCAAGCACTGGCAGAGATGGCGCAGCAATTGTCCGGACTTGTTGTGAAAAGGGTCCGATATGCATGCGCAAGGAAAAGAGCTCTGCAATCTTGCATGGATCAGTCTTCGACATGGAATTGGGCACGCACGCCAATTCCAAGGAAACCCAAAAAATAGAAGAAGTGGTGCCTCAAGAGGGACTCGAACCCCCGACCTTGTCCTTACGAAGGACCTGCTCTACCAGCTGAGCTATTGAGGCGCACTGGCTGCCGGGCGAATTCCGCCTCGCAGCGTTGGGGGTTTTAGACGCGACACGATCTTTGCGCAAGCAAAAATGGCGTTCGGGATGGGCCGTAAAAACAGGATCAAGCGGCGACCAAGTGGTACCGCCTGATCTGATCTTTATGCGGCGGGCTTGTCGTCCGCCTCTTTCACGACTTCACCGTCCAGAACGGCGGTTTCATCGGGCAGCTCTTCTGCGTCTTCAACCGCATCCACCGGGGCGTCACCGACGACCAAAGGCAGCATCTCGGCGCCCGATGGCACCGCACCCTCAGCCTCGGGCGCTTGTTTCCACGCCAGCGTGTCGAAGCCATCGCAGTTGTTACAAACCGGAAGCCACGCAGCGTGCACATGGTTGCAGCTTTCGCAGACCCACTGAGGCCCACGCGGCGCGGTTACTGCGCGGGCGAGTGTGGCGCGCACATCGTGATCCGAGGCACCCTCGCCCCGTTCAATCGCCGCCAAAAGCGTCAGCGCACGTTGGGTCGGCATCGCATCGGGCAGATCACCCAGTGCGGTGCGGGCAGCGGGATAATCCTCGGCTGCGATGTTCAGTTCGGCCAGCAGCATGCGGGTTTCGGGGTTGCCGTCCTGATGCTTGGTCAAGGCACGGAACCGCTTGATCCGCTCGGCGGGGCTTTCGTCGGGCGCGATGTCGGCAAAGGCCGCGGCCAGATCCGGGTGGGGCTGCGCCGACCACGCCTTGACCAGCACGCGCGCGGCATATTTCGGTTTGCCGTCGGCGATATAGCCACGCGCTGCCATCACCGCAGCGGGCACCAGATCGGGCGACAGGCGGTTGGCTTCGATCGCGGCGACACGCGCCTCGATCGGATTGCCTTCCTTCATCACGCCCTTGGCTTCCGACAGCGCCAGAACCGCATCGCGGCGCTTGTGCACGTCACGCGGCAGGGCGCCGTATTTCAGCTTGGCGCCCAGCGTCTTGCGCGCACCGGCCCAGTCGTTGTTTTGCGCCTGAAGGCCCAGCAACACATCCTGCGTTTCAGTGTGACGCGGCTTCAGCGCAAAGGCTTTCTCGGCCAGCTTCATCGCGGTCTCGGTGTCGCCCTCTTCCAGCTTCTGCTTCATGATCCCGCGCACGCCAACAAACTGCGTGCGTTCATCTTTCAGCAACCGCTTATAGACCTGAGCCGCCTTGCGCTTGTCGCCCGACATCTCGGCCGCCTGCGCGGTCAGCAGGTTGGTCAGCTCGGGGCGGCGCAGATATTTCTCGGCCCGGGCGGCTTTCGACATCGCGGTCGAGCTTTCGCCCGAGGCAATCGCCATCATACCCTCGGCCAGCGCCTCATAGCCCTTACGTTCACGCGAGCGGTCGAAATAGCGCGAAATCGCGGTTTCGTCGCCATTCACAAAGCGGACAAAAGCAACGACCAGTCCGAACACGATCAGCGCCAGCCAGATCGCAATCACGAGAAGCACCCCGGCGATAACCGCCTGCAAGGGCTCCATGTTAAACTCGATCCCGCCGATGGCGATGCGCACGCCACCTTCGGTTTCCATGAGGATCCCAGCGCCCACCGTCAAAAGTGCAATCGCTGCGATGAACAGGATAATCTTAATCAAAGACCAAAGCATCGGCGGTTCCTCAGTTCGTGTTCATGTGCTGGGACAGATCGGCGGCGGCGGCCAAGGCATCGCGACGCGCGGTGGCGGTAGCGATCCACGGGGCCAGCGCGGGCTGTCCGGCGGCGGGCATGGCGGCCAGTTCCGTTAGTGCGGTGTCCAGCTGCCCGGCTTTCAACGCGGCTTCAGCGCGCGACAGGATGGCGTCGGGATCGTCCCCCTCTTTCGGTTCCAGCGACCGCGCGCCCAGCTGTGTGCGGAAGAAGGCCGAAACGCGATCCATCTCGCCCGCTTCCACAGCGGCGCGGATCGACGCATCGAGCGACGCGCGGGCGACCTCCGGGAAGCTGGACTGAAGTGTTTGTTGGGTGGCCACACCATCCGCCGCAATAGCCGACAGCACATCGGGCGCTTCAACACCTGCGTTTTCCGTCAGATCAAACAGTGCGTCCCCAAAGGGTTGGCCGGTTTCAAGGGCTGCATGCACCCGCGCCATCGCGGCACGTGCTGCTGCTGCCCGTGCCGTTTCAGCAGCGGACATTTCCAACGTCTGCGCGTCTTCTTTCTGGCTAGTGATCCGCGCAAGTTCGGTATCCAGCATCTGGCGCATCTGCTGCAATTCACGCTCATAGGCTGCCGCAGCCGCCGCAGCAGCTTCCATGCCCGAGCCCTGAGGCAGTTTTTCGACCGTGTGAATGCGGTTCTCAAGCTCGTCCAGCTTGGCGGTCATCCCGTCAAGCTGCGTGCGCAGCTGGTCCATCGTGCCTGATGTCTCGTCCCGCAGCCGATCCAGCCCATCATCCGTGGCCAAGGCGCTCAGGCTGTCGCCCTGCGCGGCGGTGCTGCTTTCCAAACCGGCAATCCGATCCTGAAGCGCAGCCATTTCAGCGATCATCGGATCTTCTTCTGGCTGTCCGAAAGACCACTGACCCGCAAACTGGGCGGCCCCAAATCCAAGGGCTGCAGCAATCACGCCACCCAGCACCATCGGACCAAAAGCAGATCCGCTTTTCTTGGGTTCTGCGTCAGCCGGGGCTGGGGTCGGTTCGTCCGGGGTTTCGACCTCTTCCGGGGTCTCCTCGACACGCTCCTCGGCGTCAGCTTCGTCCTTCGGCAAATCTTCGCCGTCCGTGCTCTCGGCCTCGTCGGAAATCACAGCGTCATCCTGCTCAGACTCCGCTGCGGGCGCATCCTCGGTCGGGTTTTCAGGAGGTGTATCCTGGTCCTCGTCCAGCTTGGTTTCTTCAACGACAACGGCGTCTTCCGCCGTTTCTACCGTTTCCTTGGCTGTTTTCGGAGACTTGGCCAAAATCAGGACCCCCTCGAATCTTGCTTTAAAATGCTGCAGCTGCGTAGAACAGCCTACCCCTTGCCTTGGTGCGGCTCAAGCGACGTGACCACGCAACGCTGCGACAATCCCGCTCACCATCGCATCACCGGTCGGCGCGTCGGCGATTTCGGCGGTTTCGCCAGTCACCACACGCCATTCTTCTGCGACCGCATCGCTCATACCAATGACTTGGAGGTGCCGAGCCGGTTTCGCAATGGCTTCCCCAACCAAACGCGCCGAACGTGGCGAAAAAAGGGGAAGCAGGGCGGGGTCTTCCCCTTCCAACGCCGCGCGTGCGGTATCGGTCAGGGGCTGCGCCACCTGCGCATAGACCTGATGGTCGCAGCAGGACAGGCCTGCAACGGTCAAACGGGCCGAGATATCGACCGCTTTGTGCGAGCCACAGAGATGCACATAGTTGCCCGGTTGCGCACCCAGCTTCTGCAACAGCGCTTCGGCATTCACCGCAACCGTTTGGACCTGCGCGCCTTGCGCGGCTGCAGCCTCGGCAGTACGCCTGCCCACGCAATGGGCGGTGATGCCGGTCAAATCCCCCCGCACCGCGTGTTCCGAGGTCAGGATGACTTCTACCTCAGACAGGTCGGGCCACTCCCCAACCGGCTGGATCTGCAAAATGGGCGAGATCACATGCGGCACTTCCTGCCCCAGCGCCGCTTCGACCTGCGTCAGAAACCGCTGCGCCGCCGCCGTTGGGCGCGTCAGGACAAGGATTGGAAGCTTGGGCATGTTTCGGGCCGGGATTGTCTGCGAACTGTCTAGGTGTTACCCCCAACCGACCCGTTCCCGCAACAGATCGCAAGCGTGATGACTGAAACTGATCAACCCCTTACCGTTCTTGGGCTGGAAAGCTCATGCGATGATACCGCTGCGGCGGTGGTCCGCCATGTGCCGGGACAGGTGCCCGAAGTGCTGTCGTCGGTGGTGGCTGGCCAGACCGAGCTGCACGCAGATTTCGGCGGTGTCGTACCTGAAATCGCCGCGCGGGCACATACCGAAAAGCTGGATAGCTGCGTGGAACAGGCTCTAACGCAGGCGAATATGGCTTTGTCCGAGGTCGACGCCATCGCCGTCACCGCAGGCCCCGGCCTGATCGGGGGCGTGCTGGCGGGTGTCATGTGTGCCAAGGGGCTGTCGATCGGTTCGGGCAAGCCGCTGGTCGGCGTGAACCACCTTGCTGGCCACGCCCTGACCCCGCGCCTGACGGATCAGGCGGCGTTTCCCTATCTGATGCTTCTGGTCTCGGGCGGGCATTGCCAGTTCCTGATCGCCAAAGGGTCCGAGGATTTCACCCGTCTTGGCGGCACCATCGACGATGCCCCGGGCGAAGCCTTCGACAAAACCGCCAAACTTTTGGGTCTTCCCCAACCCGGCGGCCCCTCGGTCGAGGCTGAGGCGAAGAAGGGCGACCCCAAACGCTTCAAATTCCCGCGTCCGCTGTTGGATCGCCCCGGCTGTGATATGAGCTTTTCGGGCCTGAAAACCGCGCTGCTGCGCGAACGCGACCGGCTGGTGGCGGAACATGGCGGGCTGCGCGTTCAGGACCGCGCGGACCTGTGCGCCGGGTTCCAAGCCGCTGTGCGAGATGTTCTGGCCGAAAAATCACGCCGTGCGCTGAAAGAGTACCTGTCCCTGACCCCCGCCCAGCCCACCTTGGCCGTGGCCGGGGGCGTTGCGGCAAATATGGCCATTCGGGGCGAGTTAGAGACTGTTTGTGCACAGCACGACACTACTTTCCTTGCCCCACCGCTGGCGCTGTGCACCGACAATGCCGCGATGATCGCCTGGGCCGGGATCGAACGCTTCCGCGCAGGGCAGCAAGACGATATGTCCTTGCAAGCCCGCCCGCGATGGCCGCTTGACCAGCGCGCTCCTGCAATGTTGGGATCAGGAAAAAAGGGGGCAAAAGCATGAGCATTTCGGTTCTGGGCGCAGGCGCATTTGGTACGGCTTTGGCCATCTCTTTGGCGCAAAGCGGTCGCGCCGTTGGCCTATGGGCGCGCGATCCGGGCGACATGGCAACTGCCCGCGAAAACACCCGCCGCCTGCCCGGCTTTACCTTTCCCGACAGCCTAACCGTGCTTGAGCGGATCGAGGATGTGCAGACCTCGGACATCATCCTATTGGCCGTCCCGATGCAGAAGCTGGCCGGGTTTCTGGAAGAAAACGCGTCCCTATTTCTAGGCAAAACGCTGGTGGCCTGCTGTAAGGGCGTCGATTTGCAGACCGGGCTTGGTCCGGCTGAGATCATTCAGCGCACCTGTCCCTCGGCCACGCCAGCGATCTTGTCTGGACCCAGCTTTGCAGTCGACATTGCGGCTGGCCTTCCCACGGCCCTGACCTTGGCCTGCGAGGACGGAGAAGCACTGCAAGCCGCGTTGTCCACCAACAACATCCGCCTCTATCGCTCAACAGATCTGATCGGGGTCGAGATCGGGGGCGCCTTGAAAAACGTCGTCGCCATCGCCTGCGGCATCGCCATCGGTGCAGGGTTGGGCGAAAGCGCCCGTGCGGCCCTGATGACCCGTGGCTATGCCGAGATGCAACGCTATGCCGCCCTGAAAGGTGCGCAGCCGGAAACGCTGTCCGGGCTGTCGGGCTTTGGCGATCTAACCCTGACCTGCTCGTCCGAGAAATCGCGCAACTACAGCTTTGGACTGGCGCTTGGTCACGGCGATCCCCTGCCCGAAGGCACCACCGTCGAAGGGCGCGCAACTGCAAAAGCAGTCTCTAACGCTGCCCAAATCGCCGGGATCGAGATGCCCATCGCGCAGATGGTCGTCGCCGTGCTGGACAATCAACTGACCATAAACGAAGCTGTCGACATGCTCTTGTCACGGCCGCTCAAGGAGGAATGAATGCTCGTAGCCGTCATCTGCACTGACAAACCCGGTGCCATCGAAACCCGCAAAGCCAACCGCGAGGCGCATCTGGCCTATATCAAGGACACCGGCGTGGTCGCGCAGGCGGGCCCGTTTCTGGATGCCGACGGCATGATGTGCGGATCGCTTTTGGTGCTGGACGTCGATGACATGGCCGCCGCGCAGGCGTGGGCGGACGGCGACCCCTATGCCAAGGCCGGTCTGTTTGCTGACGTGCGCATCGAGCAGTGGAACCGGGTGGTCGGCTAATGGCGTATTGGCTGTTCAAATCCGAAGTCTCGACCTGGAGCTGGGACCAACAGGTCGCCAAAGGTGACGCGGGCGAGGAATGGGACGGCGTGCGCAACTATCAGGCGCGCAACCACATGCGCGCTATGAAAATCGGCGATCTTGGCTTCTTCTACCACTCGCAGAAAGAAAAAGAGATCGTCGGCATCGTCGAGGTGATCGCGGAAAGCCATCAGGACAGCACGACCGACGACGAACGCTGGGATTGCGTGGACATCAAAGCGGTGCGTGCGTTGCCCAAGCCGGTGACGCTGGCCATGTGTAAAGACGATCCCCGTCTGGCCGATATGGTGCTGGTCAACAACACCCGCCTGTCCGTCCAACCGGTGACCGAGGCCGAATGGGCCATCGTGTTGGAGCTTGCGGGCGACGCTTGACAACCCCCCTGTCCGGCTGGTCGCATGAACCCAGTCGAACAGGAGGAAATCACATGTTGGAAGTCATCGTCGCCGCCATCGCGGGCTATGCGTTCGGCGCGGTCTGGTATATGGCGCTGTCGAAACAATGGGTTGTCGCCGCGGGCATCCAAACGGATGACGCGGGCAAACCCCATAACGCGTCCGACCCGAAACCCTATATCGTGGCCTTCGTGGGCGCGCTAGTTGTTGCTGGAATGATGCGGCACATGTTCAGCATGGCGGGCATTGATGGCGCGGGCAAAAGCCTGATTGCCGGGCTGGGGCTTGGATTGTTCGTCGTCGCGCCGTGGATGATCAACAACGTCATGTTCAGCGACCGGTCAAAATCCTTGATCTGGATGGATGGGGGCTATGCCGTTGGGGGCTGCACCATCATCGGGCTGGTTCTGGGCGTGATGTGAGAAACAAGAAGGGGCCCGACGTCTCGGACCCCTTCCTCACCCCACGTGCTCCCTCAGCACCGCACGTGTCTCTGAATTAAAGGTCCGACCGTCCTGGTCTTCGTAGATGAAGCTAGCGCAGGTTGCGCCCCCAAGCAATTGAATTGACCGTAAAATACCGTTCAATTGCAGTGGTTTACGTTCACCTTCCGTTAAAGACTCAAAAAGCGCGACCCGAAGGCCGCGCTTTGAAAAGGTCAGGTGTCTGGGCGGTTTAGCCGTAGACGGCTTCTTTCCCGAAATGCTTCACCAGCATGTAGTACACAACGGCGCGGTACTTGTTGCGCTCGCTGCGGCCATAGGTGTCGATGACGGCGTTGATCGCGTCCATCAACTGCGGGCCATCAGCCAGACCCAGCTTCTTGATCAGGAAGTTGTTTTTGACGGTCTCAAGCTCGCTTTCCTGCGTCGCAGCCACGGTCGAGGCATCGTCATTGTAAATCGCAGGGCCACAGCCAATTGTCACCTTGGTCAGAAGATCCATATCCGGCGTCATGCCGCATTTGTTCTTAAGATCATCTGCATATTTCGCGATCAAGTCGTCACGCTTTCCCATCTGTGTCTCCCAATTTTATGGACGTTCAATGATTTTCATCGAAACTCTAGGCGCATTCAGGATTTCCACAAAGGAAAAGTTTGCCGCAGCTTTCCCCCTATGTTTTTCCGCCTATCTGGCACAGGATGGCGGCGACACATATTGCTTTAGGAGAGAACAATGGGTCTTTGGAGCTTCGTAAAAGGTGCTGGTAAATCGCTGTTCGGTGGTGACGAAGCCGCATCTGCCGACAGCCTGAACAAGGAAGTCGCCGATCTGGGCATCGACACCTCGGGTCTGGATATTCAGGTCGAGGGCGAGAAAGTCACCGTCAAAGGTGGCGAAAACCTAAGCGCGGAAGAGCGCGAGAAGGTCATCCTGGCCGTGGGCAACGTCGAAGGTGTGGCCGAGGTTGAAGCCGATCTGGACAACGAGCCGACCTTCCACACCGTTGAAAAGGGCGACACCCTGTGGGCGATTGCTGAAAAGACGCTGGGCAACGGTGCGCGCTACAAGGACATCTTTGAAGCCAACACCCCGATGCTGAAGGATCCAGACCTGATTTACCCGGGTCAGAACCTGCGCATTCCCAGCTGAATAGGCTGAAACTCCTTGAATTGCGGCCCTGCCCACGCCGGGCCGCAATTTTATTCTAGATATTCATTGTAAACCGCAACTTTCTGCTTGAGGCGCCGCGCATTTCCCTGTCTCATCCCGTGGACAAAACAGACACGAGGGAACACAGGAATGGCGTCTTATCTTAAATCCACACCGACACGTGACGGGTATTTCGGCGACTACGGCGGCGCGATGCTGCCGCCCCCGCTGGAGCCGCATTTCAAAGAAATCCGCGAGGCTTATGACCGGATTTCGAAGTCGGCAGATTTCATCGCCGAGCTGCGCCACATCCGTAAGCACTTCCAGGGCCGTCCGACCCCGGTGTCCTATCTGAAGAACCTGTCCGAGCAGTGCGGTGGCGCTCAGATCTATGCCAAGCGCGAAGACCTGAACCACACTGGTGCGCATAAGCTGAACCACTGCATGGGCGAAGGTCTGCTGGCCAAGTTCATGGGCAAGAAAAAGCTAATGGCCGAAACCGGTGCCGGTCAGCACGGCGTGGCGCTGGCCACTGCCGCCGCTTACTTTGGTCTGGAATGCGAAATCCACATGGGCGAGATCGACATCGCCAAAGAAGCCCCCAACGTGACCCGCATGAAGCTGCTGGGCGCCGAGGTTGTTCCCGTGGGCTTTGGTGGCCGTTCGCTGAAAGAGGCCGTGGACAGCTGTTTCGGCAGCTACATGGAGCAGGCCGACCAAGCGCTCTTCGCCATTGGCTCGGTCGTGGGACCGCACCCGTTCCCGATGATGGTTCGCGACTTCCAGCACGTCGTCGGCGTCGAAGCCCGCGAACAGTTCCTTGAGATGACCGGCGGTCTGCCTGACATGGTTGCCGCCTGTGTGGGCGGTGGATCGAACGCAATGGGCCTGTTCTCGGGCTTTATCGACGATGACGATGTAGCGCTTTATGGCGTCGAGCCGATGGGCACCTCGTCGAAACTGGGCGAACACGCCGCGACCATCACCTTCGGCGAAGACGGCGACATTCACGGCTTCCGCACGATGGTTCTGAAGGACGAAAACGGCGAACCGGCCCCCGTGCACACCGTCGCCTCGGGTCTGGACTATCCGGGTGTCGGGCCAGAGCACGCGCACCTCTATCGCACCGGCAAGGCGAACTATACCGCCTGTGACGACAAAGAAGCGCTGAACGCCTTCTTCACCGTCAGCCGCACCGAGGGCATCATCCCGGCACTCGAAAGCGCCCACGCGGTTGCCTTCGCGATGCGCGAAGCCCCGAAACATCCGGGCAAGTCGATCCTGATCAACATGTCTGGTCGTGGCGACAAAGACATCGATTACGTGACCGAGAACTTTGGGTTCGGCGAAGACCTCTGATCACGTGTCGCACCCCCTCTTTTTCTTGTCGGAAATATCCTGGGGTGAGCGGCGCAGCCGCGAGGGGCAACGCCCCTTACACACATCCAAAACGCAAAGCGCCGCCCAACCGGGCGGCGCTTTTCCATTCTGATACCTTATTGGCTCAGTAACGATAGTGTTCCGGCTTGAACGGGCCTTCGGTCGACACGCCGATATAATCCGCCTGTTCCTTGTTCAGCGACGACAGTTTCACGCCGATGCGGTCCAGATGCAGACGGGCGACTTTCTCGTCCAGATGCTTGGGCAGGATGTAGACGTCGTTGTTGTATTCATCACCTTTGGTCCACAGCTCGATCTGAGCCAGAACCTGGTTGGTGAAGCTGGCCGACATCACGAAGGACGGGTGACCTGTGGCGTTGCCGAGGTTCAGCAAACGGCCTTCCGACAGAAGGATGATGCGGTTGCCCGAGGGCATCTCGATCATGTCCACTTGGTCTTTGATGTTGGTCCACTTGTGGTTTTTCAGGTTTGCCACCTGAATTTCGTTGTCGAAGTGGCCAATGTTGCCAACGATCGCCATGTCCTTCATCGCGCGCATATGCTCGATGCGGATGACGTCTTTGTTGCCAGTGGTGGTGATGAAGATGTCGGCGTCTGCGACAGCGTCTTCCAGCGTCAGCACCTCGAACCCGTCCATCGCAGCTTGCAGCGCGCAGATCGGGTCGATCTCGGTCACTTTCACGCGGGCGCCAGCACCACGCAGCGACGCGGCCGAACCTTTGCCCACGTCGCCATAACCACAAACCACGGCAACCTTACCGGCCATCATGGTGTCGGTGGCACGGCGGATGCCGTCGACCAGCGATTCCTTACAGCCGTACTTGTTGTCGAACTTCGATTTGGTGACCGAGTCGTTCACGTTGATCGCCGGGAACGGCAGTTGGCCGTTCTTAACCAGATCATACAGGCGGTGCACACCGGTGGTGGTCTCTTCCGAGACACCTTTGATCTGGTCGCGCATCTTAGTGAACCAACCGGGGCTGGCTTCCATGCGCTTCTTGATCTGCGCGTGGATGACGGTTTCTTCTTCCGACCCAGGAACACCCAGATCTTCACCGGCTTCGGCGCGCGCGCCCAGCAGGATGTACAGCGTCGCATCGCCGCCATCGTCCAGGATCAGGTTCGGGCCGTCCGGGAATTGGAAGGACAGGTCCAGATAGTCCCAGTGCTCTTCCAGCGACTGGCCTTTGATGGCGAAGACCGGAACGCCTGCCTGCGCAATCGCAGCAGCCGCGTGGTCTTGGGTCGAGAAGATGTTGCACGAGGCCCAACGCACATCGGCGCCCAGCGCGACCAGCGTTTCAATCAGAACCGCGGTCTGAATGGTCATGTGCAGCGAGCCGACAATGCGTGCGCCTGCCAGCGGTTTCGTTTCACCGTATTCCTCACGCAGGGCCATCAGGCCCGGCATTTCGGTTTCAGCGATGTCCAGCTCTTTGCGGCCGAACTCGGCCAGAGCGATGTCTTTGACGATATAATCCTGGGTCACGGTGTTTCTCCGATCCTGATCCCGTTACTGTTGCGCGTGCCGTAGCATTCTAACCACGAACACGCAATGAAGGCCAATTGACTTGCCCGTGAAAAAGGCGACATTGCGTTGCGAAACCCGCAGGAAGGACCGAAAATGCCCGCAAAACCCCGCGCATGGCAACGGATGCTCTCTGGTCGGCGGCTGGATCTGCTGGATCCGACCCCCGTCGACATTGAAATTGAGGACATCGCCCACGGCCTTGCCTTCGTTGCGCGCTGGAATGGGCAGACCTTTGGCGACTTCCCCTATTCCGTCGCCGAACATTCGCTGTTGGTCGAAGCGCTTTACACACGGATGAACCCCAAAGCGCCGGTAAAATGGCAGCTGGCTGCCCTTCTGCATGATGCACCGGAATATGTGATTGGCGACATGATCTCGCCGGTGAAAGCCTCGGTCGGTGCGGGGTATGGAGAGCTGGACGACCGCCTAACCGCCGCCATCCACATCCGCTTTAGCCTGCCCGCGAAGATCCCTGTGGCGGTGAAAAAGGCCATTAAGCGCGCGGACAGGATCTCGGCCTTTTTGGAGGCCACGCAGATCGCCGGTTTCAGTGTTGAAGAGGCCGGGAAGTTCTTTGGCGTGCCCGATCCCACCATCACCAAGGGGCTGGACATCACCCTGCGCCCCCCCGCCGAGGTCCGCACCGATTTCACCGCGCGCCACAATCGCCTGTTGGAGCGGATGGGGTAGTCACGTCAGAGACTATTCCAGCCCAAAACGCCTAGGCGCAGACGCGGCCGCGCTGGTCAGTACCACGTTTCCACCCCACGAACCGCTCGGGAGTGAAGCTGAGTTCCAGCTCCGCCCAGCGCAGGCGTTGCGTGATGCCTGTCGGGCAACCGGTTAAAGGCAAGGTGGTTGGGTGGCCAAGCTCTCGGGTCAGGGCGGGGATTACGCCCTTGGGCGAGCGTCCGAAGTCAATACGCTGATTGCTGGGCAGAACGGCCAGCCCCTGCGCGTCGGGCGAAAAACTGACGGCTTGGCGCGGCGTAGGTGTTGGCGCGCTGGGCTGGACGCAGGCGGACAGCAGCGCAAGGCCCATCACGCCCGCGAGAAGCCTCATTTCGGGCTGCGCTTGGCCAGAATGCGCTGAAGCGTGCGGCGGTGCATGTTCAGACGGCGCGCGGTCTCGGAAACATTGCGGTCGCACAGTTCATACACCCGCTGGATATGCTCCCACCGGACGCGGTCAGCGGACATGGGGTTTTCCGGTGGCGGCGGAAGCTCGTCTGGCATGGCCAGCAGAGCAGCGGTAATGTCATTTGCATCTGCAGGTTTCGACAGATAATCCGCCGCACCCAGTTTGACCGCTGCAACCGCGGTGGCAATCGCGCCATAACCGGTCAGAACAACAACCCGGGAGTCCGGTCGTTTCTCGTGGATGGTTTCCACCACATCCAGCCCGTTGCCATCCTCAAGCCGCAAGTCCACCACGGCATAGGCCGGCGGGCGGGCGGTGGCGATGGCCTTACCCGCAGCAACAGATCCTGCAGTTTCAACAGAAAAGCCACGCTTTTCCATCGCGCGCGCCAAGCGGCGCAGGAACGGTTCGTCGTCGTCTACCAACAACAGGGACGCGTCTTCGCCAATCGGCTTGAGTTCCTCAGTGGTCATCGCAGCAACCTCCGGTTTGCGTCTGCATCATGATAGGTAGGTACTAATGACCGTAAGGTCAATTTTGACGCTACGATGCCTGCTATGCGCCCGCGTCAATGAAGCAGCTGACCCGCTTGGCCATCGACTCGGGCGTCTCGTCCCGCTTGAAGAAATCTGCAAACCCGGTTTCCGGGAACATCAGATAGGTAAAGGTCGAGTGATCAATCAGATAATACTCTTCCTGCCCCTCTTCCGGCTCTTGCTTGCGGTAATAGGTCTTGTAGGCCTGGCTGGCCGCTTTGACCTGCTCGGGCGTACCGGTCAGACCGATCATGTTGTCATGCATATAGCTGGTGAAATCCGCCAGATGCTCGGGCGTGTCGCGCTCTGGATCGACCGAGATAAAGGCCGCCTGCACGTCATAACCCTGACCATCCAGAATGCGCATCGCTTCGGCATTGCGGGCATTGTCCAAGGGGCAGACATCGGGGCAGAAGGTGTAGCCGAAATAGACCAGCGTCGGCTTGGTAATCACGTCTTTCTCGGTCACAAGAGCGCCGGTTTCATCCGTCAGCTCGAACGGACCCCCGATCGACGCAACGCCGGTTCCGATGGCGCCTGCACGACATTCGGCAAAGGCATCCTCTTCCCCGCTGGTGACAAACCACGTCACCCCGACAAGTGCCACAATCGCCGTTGCGGCCGTCACAGCAATGATGCGTTGCATAGAAATTCTCCGGTTTGTTCGCGCAGGCATTGATCCTGCCTTTCGTCACGACTAGCAAGAGAACACATTGACGCAACCGAAAAAGCAATTAGCCCTGATCACAAATGGTGGAACAGCAAACAGACCCGGCCACTGATGCCGCCGTTGGAAGCCAGCAACGCAGCTGGGTGCGCCTGCGCACGCTGATCCTTCTGCGCTGGGCGGCGATCGCGGGTCAGATCGCGGCAATTGCCGTGTCAGTTCAGTTCTTTACGGTTCAGATCCCGTTCGGATTGGTAGCCGCCGCCATCGGGATTGCGGTGATCGCCAATCTTGTCTCCAGCACGCTTTTTCCGCGCAACACCCGCCTGAACGAACGTCAGGCCACCGGCATTTTGGTCTTCGACACGCTGCAACTGGGCCTGATGATGTTGCTGACCGGCGGCATCCACAACCCATTCATGGTGCTGATCCTTGCCCCGGTAACCGTTGCCGCGACCGCGTTGTCGACTCGCTCGACCATTATGGTGGGGGCTGTGGCCATCGCGGCCACCAGTCTGGTCACGTGGGTCAATATTCCGCTTCAGACTGCGACGGGCGTTCTGCAGATGCCGGACCTTTTCGTCTTTGGCCTGTGGGTCTCGGTCACGATCTCGGTCGGGTTTATTGGCCTCTATACCCGCCGGATTTCGTCCGAGATGCGCTCGATGTCCGAAGCGCTTCTGGCCACCCAAATGGCCCTGTCCCGCGAGCAGAACCTGACCGATCTGGGCGGCGTGGTCGCTGCTGCCGCACACGAACTTGGCACCCCGCTGGCGACGATCAAGCTGGTCTCGTCCGAGCTGGTCGAGGAACTGGACGGCGATGACGAGCTACGTGACGACGCCCGCCTGATCGGCGAGCAGGCCGACCGTTGCCGGGATATTCTGCAATCCATGGGCCGCGCCGGCAAAGACGACATGCTGGTCAAACACGCCCCCCTGATCGCCCTGATCGAAGAGGCCGCCGAACCCCACCGCGAGCGCGGCAAGGCGCTTGAGATTGAGATCACCTGTATCGAGGCCGATCCCTTGGATCAGCCCATCCTGATGCGCCGCCCCGAGATCATTCACGGGCTACGCAACCTGATCCAGAACGCAGTGGATTTCGCCTCGACCAAGGTCTGGATCGAGCTGTGCTGGAATGACGAGCGCATCACCATCCGCATTCTGGACGACGGCAAAGGGTATTCCCCGCAAGTTCTGGGCTGGATCGGAGACCCCTTCATCCGCCGCCGCAAATCGCAGGCCGAGCATGGCCAACGGCAGGCGTACAAAGGCATGGGGCTGGGCCTGTTCATCGCCAAGACACTGCTGGAACGCACCGGCGCCACGTTGCATTTCGCCAATGCCTCGTCGCCTTATACTGGCCGCCCCCACCCGCGCGAGAAATCGGGCGCGATTGCACAGGTGGAATGGCGGCGTGGCACGCGTGGGCTGGAAGCGACAGACACAAGCGGCGCGCTGGGCGAGAATATTCATTTCACCCATGATGCGGGCTAGAAACCCCGTAGAATCAAGCAGTTCACCTTGATTAAACCTTCATTAACCACACCAGACTAAGGTTAATCCGTTGATAACGCGGGTGGCAGACCGCCGAAACGACAGGTGTGGACATGATGAATACTCTTTACGCGGTGGGGCTGGTGCTGACGGCCCTCACAATCTCGATCGCGGCGCTGTACATTCTTTCCGTGCTGGACCCGGCGCGGGATCGAAAGCTGCGCAAGCGGACCTCGCAGGAAAAAGACAGCGTCGTCTTTCTGTTCGATGATCAGATGCTGACAGATGTGACCCCGGCGGGGCGTCAGATTCTGGATGCGCTTCCGCGGCACAACTCCGGCTCTGACTGGCAGCATCTATCACAAGTCCTGGAGGCGCGCTTTCCCAACCTGTCCAACCAGATCGGCGAACTGGCCGAGCTTGGCACGCTCTCGATCCCCTCGACTGACGGGGCGCATCGCATTGACGCGGAATGGCGCGACGGGCTAGCGCGGATCCACTTGGTAACCGCTGGCACCGAGGGCGCCGATCCGATTGTCGACCGTGTCAGCTTTGACGCCATGCGGGACGAATTGGACGGGCTGCGCGCGATTGCGCATCACGCACCCGTCATGATGTGGCGCGAAGACGCAAACGGCAAAATCACATGGGCCAACAAGACTTATCTGGATCAGGCCGCCGACCCCGACACCTCGGACGAGGTCGCCAGCTGGCCCCCGCAAAAGCTGTTTGATCGGCCCCGGCTTGAAGATGCCAAAAACTTGGAAACCCCGCGCCGCGTGGCCGTCCAGCTGCCCACCGATGGTGAACGCCACTGGTTCGAGCTGCACGACGCCCCCTTGGGGACCGAGACCCTGCTGACCGCCATCCCCGTGGATCGCGTGGTAAATGCCGAAAAATCACGGACCGAGTTCGTCTCGACCCTGACCAAAACCTTTGCGCATCTTCCCATCGGTCTGGCCATTTTCGACCGCAAACGGCAGCTGACCCTGTTCAACCCGGCCCTGACCGATATTTTGGCGCTGGATGCTTCGTTCCTTGTGGGCAAACCCACGCTGTTTACCTTCCTCGACCGCCTGCGCGAGAAGCGGATGATGCCGGAACCAAAGGATTATGTCTCGTGGCGGCAACAGATGTCAGATCTGGAAAGTGCCGCGGTGAATGGCACCTACGAGGAAACGTGGTCCCTGCCCACCGGTCAGACCTATCGCATTACCGGGCGCCCGCATCCGGATGGCGCCGTGGCCTTCCTGTTCGAAGACATTACGTCCGAAATCTCGCTCACCCGCCGCTTCCGCCGCGAGCTTGAGATGGGCCAATCCGCGCTGGACTGTATCGAGGACGCGATTGCCATCTTCTCGCCCGGTGGGGTGCTGTCCATGTCGAACGCGGCCTATACCAAGCTGTGGGGCAATGATCCGTCCACCACGCTTGAGGATATCAATCTGGGCGACGCGATCCGCACTTGGCGCGGCACCGCGGGCGACACGCCGGTCTGGCGCATGCTGAAAGAATTCGTGGCCGCCCATGGCGAACGTCAAACGTGGTCCGACCATATCGCCCTTCTGGATGGACGGCAGGTCGAATGCCATTTCGTCCCCTTGGTGCGTGGCGCCACAATGGCCCGCTTCCACGTCCGCCCCGCCCAGCGCGAGTTTCAGCCTGCGCCGAATTCCGCCATGCATCTGACCCCCTGACACGAGGTGAGGTGATCCACCCTTGCACCGACGCGCAGGGCGTCTAAAACTCGTGCCATGACGCACGCCTTTCATCATGATCTTGCATTTTCCACCCCGGATCAGACCACCGCTTTTGCCGAAGCCCTAGCCCACCAATTGGTACCGGGCGACGTGATCCTGCTGTCTGGCGGGATCGGGGCCGGAAAGACGCATTTCGCCCGTGCGGTGATCCAATCCCGCCTTGCCGCGCAGGGTCTGGCCGAGGACGTGCCCTCGCCCACCTTCACGCTGGTGCAGACCTATGACGACACGTTGTGCGAGATCTGGCACTCCGATCTCTACCGCCTGACACACCCGGACGAAGTCGAAGAGCTGGGCCTGATCGACGCGTTCGAGACCGCGATTTGCCTTGTCGAATGGCCCGACCGCCTGGGTGAGCTGCTGCCGCAAAACGCGCTGTCGCTGGAGTTCTCGACAGGCGGCGCGTCCGATGACCCCGATCTGCGACACGTCCGGATTTCGGGCCCCGCCGAGCAGTGGGAAGCCCGCATCGAAAAGGCGCTGCCATGAGCGATGACCGCGCGCAGGATCGCCGCCAGTTTCTGACCACGACCGAATGGGCCAATGCGCCCTTTCGGCCCCTGACCGGGGATGCCTCCTCCCGCCGGTATTTCCGCGCACAGGGCACCCGCCCCGCGATCCTGATGGACGCCCCGCCATCGACCTGTGGCTCGATGCAGTCCTTCGTCGATATCGCGCAGTATCTTGCGGGGCTTGGCCTGTCTGCACCGACAATTTATGCGGCGGATCTGCAAAGCGGGTTCCTGCTGCTTGAGGATTTCGGAGACGATGATTTCGCCTCGCTGATCCAAACCGATCCCTCGCTTGAAAACAGTCTCTATTCTTGCGCAATTGATGCAATTCACACCATTCTGGACGCCACGCCCGCGCCGGTCGCCAGCTATGGCATAAGCGACATGGCGCAAGCCTGCGACCTGGCCTTCCTACACTATGCGCCCCAGCCTGCCGCCGTGATGAGCGATGCGCTGGGTGCCATCGAAGAGGCGCTCACCCCCTTCGACACCACCCTGTGCACATCCCTGCGCGACTTCCACGCACAGAACCTGCATTGGCTGCCAGATCGGGGGGGCACCGCTCGCGTCGGGCTTCTGGACTTTCAGGACGCGGTGAACACCTTGCCCAGCTACGATCTTGTGTCGCTTCTGCGTGATGTGCGGCGCGATGTGTCGGTCGATCTGGCCAAATCGGCGCGAAAGGCCTTCGCAAAGCGGCGCGGGCTTGATCAAACCGCCTTTCAGGACGAGTTCCATCTGGTCGCCGTACAGCGCAACCTGCGTATCCTCGGCATTTTCGCGCGACTGTCGCAGCAGATGGGCAAACCGCACTATATTGACCTGATCCCGCGCGTCTGGACCCTGCTGCAAGACGACCTTCGCCACCCGCCGCTTGCAAAACTACGCACCCAACTAAACGCGATCCTACCTGAACCCAGCCCTAGCCACCTTGAAAGGCTCAGACAGCCATGCCCGACACAGTGATGATCTTTGCCGCCGGGCGCGGCACCCGCATGGGCGCTTTGACGGAAACGCAGCCAAAGCCGATGATCCCGGTCGCCGGGAAGCCCCTTCTGGACCACGCGCTGGATATTGTGGACGAAGCTGACGGCGTCTCGCAGATCATTGTGAACACCCATTATCTGGCAGATCAGATCCATACGCACTTGGCGGATCGAGACGTCGTTTTTTCGCACGAAGACACACTGCTTGAGACCGGCGGAGGTCTAAAACAGGCTCTAACACTGCATAAAACTGCGTCTCTTTTCACCCTCAACGCCGATGCGGTTTGGTCTGGTCCCAACCCGATGCAGATGCTTCTTCACGCCTGGGATCCTGACCGCATGGACGCCCTGATGCTGCTAGTACCGCCGGAAAACGCCATCGGTCACCTCGGGAAAGGCGACTTTACGATCGCTCCAGACGGGCAGCTCACGCGCGGGCAGGGGCTGGTCTATACCGGGTGTCAGATCATCAAGTCGCACCCGGTGGCGCAGGTGGATGAGGACGTCTTCTCGCTAAACGTCGCGTGGGATGCCATTCGCCGATCAGATCGTCTGTTCGGGTTGCCCTATCAAGGCGCATGGTGTGATGTCGGGCATCCGGACGGCATCACATTGGCAGAGAAAATGTTGGAGGGTGCCGATGTTTGAGTCCTCGTCCAAATCGCGCGTCTTCGGTGTGCCGCTCGGCGTCGACTTTCCCAAGGCGTTGGTCGACGGGTTGCGCCGCCGCATGGAAGGCAGCCCACCGCATGACATGGCACGGGTCGAATTGTTCGTGAACTCCCGCCGCATGCTGAACCGCGTACAAAGCCTGTTTGACGATCAGCCCGGTTTCGTACCGCGTCTGCGACTGATCACCGACCTTGCGCAGATGCCGCTGGACAGCTCGATCCCCACCGCCGTCGCCCCCTTGCGACGCCAGCTTGAACTGCACCAGCTGATCCTCGCCCTGCTCGAACAAGAACCCGACCTTGCCCCAAAAAGCGCGGCGTTTGATCTGGCCGATAGCGTGGCAAAGCTGATGGACGAAATGCACGGCGAAGGCGTGAATCCCGCTGCGTTAGAGACGCTTGATGTCCAAGATATGTCCGAACACTGGGCCCGCAGCCTGCGGTTTCTGTCGCTGATCAACCCGTTCTTCGATCCCAGCGCCGGACATGCCCCAGACGCGGAAACGCGGCAGCGGATGGTGGTAACGAAGATTATCGAAGGCTGGCAGAAGTCCCCCCCCGATCACCCGATCATTATCGCCGGCTCGACGGGATCGCGTGGCACCACGGCGCTGTTGATGCGCGCCGTCGCGCAGCTTCCGCAGGGCGCATTGGTCCTGCCGGGGTTCGACACGGACCTGCCAGACCACACATGGAGCGCCTTAGAAGACGCCCTGTCGGCTGAAGATCACCCGCAATACCGCTTCGCCACGCTTCTGAAACAGTTGGATTTACCCCGAAGCGAGGTTCAAAACTGGACAGAGCTGCCGCCCGTCGCGCCTGAACGCAACAAACTGATCTCGCTGGCGCTGCGGCCCGCCCCTGTGACGGACCAATGGCAGATCGAAGGGCGCCGGTTCGAAGGCATCACAAAGGCCACCGAGGGGTTAACCCTGATCGAGGCGCAGAGACAGCGAGACGAGGCGCAGGCAATCGCCGCACTGCTCCGCCGCTCGGTCAAAGACGGGGTCAGCGTGGCTTTGATCACGCCAGATCGAAACCTGACCCGTCAGGTCACTGCCGCCTTGGACCGCTGGAACATCGAACCGGACGACAGCGCAGGCCGCCCGCTTGCCCTGTCCGCGCCGGGACGTTTTTTGCGCCAGATCACGCTTATGATGTGCGAAGCCCCCGCGGCTGATCGGCTGCTGACGCTGCTCAAGCATCCGCTGACCAACACGGGAGGGGACACACGCGGGGATCATCTGCGCTGGACCCGCGATCTTGAGCTTCAGGTGTTGCGTGGCTCGGCCACGATCCCCGACCGTCAGGCGCTTCTGGATTGGGCGCAGACGTTCGAGGAAGAACCGGAACGCGCGATCTGGGCCGAGTGGGTCGCCACGATTTGCCTTGCCCCGCCGCTTGAGGAGGAGCTGCCCCTTCCAGATCTTCTAACCCACCATCTTGATCTGGCGCGTGAGATCGCGTGCGGTCCGAACGGTGAGGGAACGGGCGAACTTTGGAACCGCGCTGCGGGGCAGATGTGCCAAGAAATCGTCTCTAACCTTGCAGAAAATGCTGAACATGGAGGAGACCTTTCTCCCCTCGCCTATCGCGATCTGTTCCGCTCGATCCTATCAAAAGGCGAGGTCCGCGACCCCAACACCCCCCATCCCGGCGTGATGTTCTGGGGCACGCTCGAGGCCCGCGTGCAGGGTGCGGATCGGGTCATTCTTGCCGGGTTGAACGATGGGATCTGGCCCGAACTACCCGGCCCAGATCCGTGGCTGAACCGCCAAATGCGGATGCAGGTGGACCTCCCCTTGCCTGAACGCCGCGTGGGTCTGTCCGCGCATGATTTCCAGCAAGCCATCGCCACGAAAGAGGTGATCCTGACCCGGTCGGTCAAGGACGAGGACAGCGAAACCATCCCGTCGCGCTGGCTAAACCGCATCTGCAACTTGATGGCCGGGATGTCAGATGACGGTGCGCAGGCCTTACAGGAAATGCGTGCACGGGGCACCCAATGGCTGGAGTTCGCGCGTCAGATTGATCAGCCGAGCGAGACTATTCCGCTAGAAAAGCGGCCTTCGCCATCCCCGCCCCTGTCCACACGTCCCCGGCAACTGTCGGCAACCGGCGTAACCAAACTGATCCGCGACCCTTTTGCGATCTATGCAGACAAAGTGCTGCATCTGCGTGCGTTGGATCCTCTTCTGCGCGGATCGGACGCCTTGATGCGCGGGACCGTGCTGCATGATGTTTTCGAAAACTACGTCTCGTCGCTGCCCGACGCCCCGGACCCGGCGCTTGAACAAGAGCGCCTATGCCAGATCGCGGATGATATCTTGGCCGAGCATGTGCCCAACCTTGCGACTCGTATCCTGTGGAAAGCCCGGATTGATCGGATCGCGCCGTGGTTCGTTCAACAAGAGCTGTCGCGCGGCGCGTTCTCGTCCAATCTGGCGAACGAAACTTGGGGTCGAGCGCGATTTGACGACCCCGATTTCGAGCTGGTCGCCAAGGCCGACCGGATCGACCGCCATCAGGATGGATCGCTGCTGATCTATGATTATAAAACCGGCGCGCCTCCGAACGAGAAGCAGCAAAAAAACTTCGACAAACAGCTGTTGCTCGAGGCTGTGATTGCCGAAGTTGGCGGGTTCGAAAACATCGACGCCGCACCTGTGTCCTTGGTCAGCTATATCGGCCTGACACCGCAGAAAGAGGTCCAAACCGATCTGTTGCCCGCCGACATCGCAACCATCAAATCCGAGCTTTTGGGCTTGATTAGAGCCTACAATGATGAGGCGCAGGGCTATACGTCGCGCCGCGCCATGCATATGCAGCGCTTTGCGGGCGACTATGATCATCTGGCACGCTATGGCGAATGGGATGACAGCGACACCCCTGTGATCACGGAGGTTGGGCGATGAACTTTAACGACGCAACCCGCGCCCAGATCCGCGCGGCGGACCCTTCGGCCTCGACCTGGTTGTCGGCCAATGCGGGGTCAGGAAAAACCCGCGTTCTAACCGACCGCGTGGCGCGGCTGTTGCTGGACGGCGTGTCCCCGCAGAACATCCTGTGCCTGACCTACACCAAGGCCGCCGCGAGCGAGATGCAGAACCGCCTGTTCAAGCGATTGGGCGAATGGGCAATGAAGGATGACGCCAGCCTGACACAGGCCCTGGCTGAGCTGGGCGTTGAAGGCGCGCGCGACCTGTCGCTGGCCCGACAACTGTTCGCCCGCGCGATCGAGACGCCCGGCGGGTTGAAAATCCAGACGATTCACGCTTATTGCGCCTCGCTTTTGCGCCGTTTCCCGACCGAAGCGGGCGTATCCCCACAATTTACCGAGATGGACGATCGCGCCGCCAACGATCTGCGTGCCACGATTCTGGAACAGATGAGCGACGGGCCGCACAAGGGTGTGGTGCAGGATCTGGCGCAGCTGTTTACGGGCGAAGACCTGATGCGGCTAACGGCGGGGATCACCTCGGCCCGGATGCTGTTTGCAGATGACAAGGATGCGGCGCAGATCAGCGGTTGGTTTGGGGTGGCCGCGGGCGACAGCTTGGACGTCCTGCTGGACACGTGTTTTGCACCGGATGATCTGGATGTGCTGGCGAAGTTCCGGGCGGGATCGGCTACGGGCAGCGCGCAGGATCAGAAACGTTCTGAAACGCTGCAGGGGGCGGATCTTGCCCAACCAAATCTGGATCTTCTTCAGCGGCTCGAGAAGATCTTCTTGAAGCAATCTGCTCCGTTTTCCGCCAAGATAGGGTCTGTTCCGACCAAAGCACTGCAATCTGGGGCCTGCGCGCCGATCATGGATCAGTTGAACGATCTGATGGCGCGGGTTGAGGATGCGCGGCACAAGCGATTGGCGCTGCATAACGCGCGGCGGACGCAGGTTCTCTATCGTTTCGCGCATGCTTTCGTGCAGGAATATGAGGCCGCCAAACTGGCGCGGGGCTGGCTGGATTTTGACGATCTGATCCTGAAGGCGGGTGGACTTTTGACCGATCCGTCGGTCGCCGCGTGGGTGCTGTTCAAGCTGGATGGCGGCATCGACCACATTCTTGTGGACGAGGCTCAGGACACCAGCCCCGTGCAATGGCGCGTGATCGACAGCCTTGCGCGCGAGTTTACCACCGGGTCAGGCGCCCGCGACGATGTGGAGCGCACAATTTTCGTGGTGGGCGACCCGAAACAGTCGATTTATTCGTTCCAAGGCGCGGAACCGGCCGAGTTCCAGCGGATGCAGCACAGTTTTGCGGATCGCTTACAGCAGGTTGGGCGCGCCTTGGCGGTTCAACCGCTGGAATACTCGTTTCGCTCCTCGCCCGCCGTGCTGGGCTTCGTCGATATGGCGCTGGAAGGGCGGTCGGGCCTTGGCGGTGGTTTCATGCACCGGGCGTTCTTTGGCGACAAACCGGGGCGCGTGGATCTATGGCCGTCGATTGAGCCGGTTAAGCACGAAGAAGACCGCGATTGGAATGATCCGGTCGATCGACCCTCGCCGCGTGATCACCGGGTGCAACTGGCGGACCATCTGTCGGATGAAATCCAGCGGATGATCCGCGAAGAGCGCCTGCCCGATGACAAGGGCGGTTCACGCCCCGTCGATCCGGGCGACATTCTGGTTCTTGTCCGGTCCCGAAGCGAGCTGTTCCACGAGCTGATCCGCGCCTGCAAAGCCCGCGACATTCCCATCGCCGGGGCTGATCAGCTGCGCATCGGGGCGGAACTTGCAGTGAAAGATCTGACCGCGCTGTTGTCCTTCCTTGCCACGCCCGAGGATGATCTGTCGCTAGCGACCGTCTTGCGCTCGCCCTTGTTTGGGTGGAGCGAAGACGATCTGTTCCGACTGGCCCATTATCGCGGCAAGAAGACCTTCCTGTGGCGGGCGCTCTCGGATCAGTCAGAGCAATATTCCGCAACGTTAGAGACACTTCATGACCTGCGTGACCGCGCGGATTTCCTGCGACCCTATGAGTTGCTGGAACGGATCCTGACCCGCCATGACGGCCGCAAAAAGCTGCTCGCGCGGTTGGGGCAAGAGGCCGAGGATGGCATTGATGCGCTGCTGCATCAGGCGATGAACTACGAGCGGCTTGAGATCCCCAGCCTGACCGGGTTCATCACGTGGCTGGAAACCGGCGACATCACGATCAAGCGGCAGGTGGACAGCAAGGGGCATCTGGTGCGGGTGATGACGATCCACGGCTCGAAAGGGCTTGAGGCGCCGATTGTTCTGCTGCCGGATCTGGCGGCGCGGCGCGCCTCGGACCCGCCGCAGGTTGGCAAACTGTCGTCAGATCAGCCCTTCTGGTTCCCCGCGAAACCGGACCGAACCGAGGCGATTGAGGACGTGGCTGAGGGCTTGAAAGAGGCCGAGATCGAGGAACGGACCCGGCTGCTTTATGTCGCCATGACCCGCGCCGAACAGTGGTTGATCCTTGCCGCAGCCGGGGACCTTGGGAAAGCCGAGACCGGATGGTATCGCGTGGCCGAGGCCGCGATGGAACGCGCAGGCGGCGCCGATTGCGCCTTCCCGACGGGTACAGGTAAACGTTATGCCACAGGCGACTGGCCCGAACCGGGGGTGAACGACCCCTCCGCGCAGGATACGGCGCGCAGCCTGCTGCCCGAATGGTTGACCACGCAGGCCGTGCCCCCTGTGACGGCACCAAAACCGCTCTCTCCGTCCGATTTGGGCGGCGCGAAAGCGCTTCCCGGTGAGGCAGAGCTGGCGGATGGGCAGGATCCGCTGATCCGCGGACGTCAAATTCACGCGCTGTTGGAGCATCTGCCGAACGTCGCCCCGGAAAGCTGGGCAGGCGTCGCGCAGCACCTGCTGTCCACCGGCGCGGATGCAGCGGAGCCCCATGTGATCGACACGCTGACCAACGAGGTTTCGGCCTTGCTGACCGACCCGGCGCTGGCGCATCTGTTTGACGAACGCAGCATCGCCGAAGCGCCCATCACCGGGCACCTGCCGGATGATCCCGCGCGTATCTTGCACGGCTTTATCGACCGGCTGATTGTTACCGAGGATCACGTGCTGGCGGTGGATTTCAAATCCAACCGCATCATTCCGGATCACCCCGACCAAACGCCCGAAGGACTTTTACGCCAGTTGGGCGCCTATCGCTGGATGCTGCGCGCCGTTTATCCGGAGCGCCCCGTGCACACCGCAATCCTGTGGACACAAACGCGCGAGCTGATGGCTTTGGACGACCAAACTGTCGATGACGCATTTGGTCGCCTTGACGCTGAGGGTCAGGCTACCTAGGTTCTGTCCAACCAAATTTTTAGGAGAACACACATGGCAACCGTCGCTGTCACCGATGCCACCTTTGACGCAGAAGTCCGCAACTCGGACATTCCCGTAGTGGTCGATTTCTGGGCCGAATGGTGTGGCCCTTGCAAACAGATCGGCCCGGCTCTGGAAGAGCTGTCGACCGAGTATGAAGGCAAGGTCAAAATCGTGAAGGTAAACGTGGACGAGAACCCGAACTCGCCGGCTCAGATGGGCGTGCGCGGCATTCCGGCGCTGTTCATGTTCAAAGACGGTCAGGTGATCTCGAACAAAGTGGGCGCTGCGCCGAAAGCTGCCCTGCAGTCGTGGATCGACGAAAGCGTCTGATCCCGGCACACAACCAAAAGAAAAGCCCCGCAGATTGCGGGGCTTTTTTCGTTTCTGGCGTGGCCTGCGGTCAGATCAACAGAACCTGCGCGCCATTCTTCGTCAGGGCGAACAGCTCGGCGATGTGTTCGTTATACAGGCCGATGCAGCCGTTTGACGACTGACGCCCGATCTTGCGCGTGTCGTGCGTTCCGTGAATCCGGTAGTACTTCCAGCCCAGATACAGCGCATGGGTGCCCAGCGGGTTGTCGGGGCCGGGGCCAACAAAGGCGGGCCATTCCGGGTTCCGCTTGCGCATCGCCGGGGTCGGTGCCCAGGATGGACCTTCCACCTTACGGATCACGCTGGTGCGACCGCGCCGGGTCAGGTCTTCGCTCAGCGGGACCGAGGTCGGGTACAGGCGGTAGATCGACTGATCTTCGGACCAATAGTGCAAACAGCGCGAGCTGATATCCACCAAGATCACACCGTTTCGGGTGTTGCTGAAATAGGGCTGCCAATCCAACGTGCGGAAGCTGGAGATGTTCCGCTTCACCACCTCGGTCAGGTCACGCTCAACTTCGGTCGAGTTGTCAAACTGCGCAAGTGCGGGCGACGCCACACCACCCGCAGCGGCGGCAACACCGGTCAAAAATGTACGCCGGCCAATCTGTGTTTTGGGGGTGTCATTCATATCGCCACTCCAATCAACTAACTTGTATTCACGTATCCTATATTGCGCGACAGCATCAGTCGCAATTCAAACCGGCGTGAATCGGCAATATCACGCAGCCGTTGTTTGAATTCGCTTCATAGTGTCTATAGTGAAGCGCCTGAACAAGATTATTTTGATGAGAGTACCCATGCGCGCGATTTTGTTGGCCTTGGCCGCAGCAACAGCTTTGACAGCTTGTACGACCAACACTGGCAATATCGGGGACGGCACACGCGTCTACCGGATTTCGTCCTCGCAAACTTCGCGTATCCAGTACCGGATGCTGGATTCTGTAAATGAACTGCGCGCAGCATCAGGTGCTGTGCCCTTACAGCTGAACAGCCAGTTGAACGCCGCCGCCAAGACCCACGCACAGGATATGGCCGTGCAAAACCGCCCGTGGCATTTCGGCTCGGACGGCTCATCCCCGCTGGATCGCGCCAATCGCGTGGGATACCCGGGGCTTTATCTGGGCGAGACGATTTCTGAGACCTTCGAGAGCGAGCTGACCACCCTGTCAGCATGGATGGCAAACCCCGACACGCGCCGCATCATCATGGATCCGCGTGCCCGCAACATGGGGTTCTCGTGGCATCAAGAAGACAACGGCAAGATTTGGTGGGTTCTGGAAACCGGCGCCTAAGCCACTCCGATACAACAAAAAAGCCCGCCTAATTCGGCGGGCTTTGTCTTAGGGATGGATGTCGATGACCGTTCCCAACCGCACCATCGTATAAATCTCGCGCATCTCGCGGTTCGTGACCGAGATACAGCCCGCCGTCCAATCCGGACCATTGGGATCCGTGGGGCGCGGACCACCGTGAATGAAGATCTCGCCCCCCGGAGGCTTTCCGCGCGCGCGGGCATACGCCACGTCTTTCCGGTTCGGATAGGAAATACCGATCGACAAATAGAAGGCGCTGTTGGGATTGCGGCGATCAATGACATAGCGCCCCTCGGGCGTCTTGCCGTCGCCTTCGAACTGCTTGTGCCCATTGGGGGCAAAGCCAAGGTCGATATTATAGCGCTTCAGGATCTTGGTGCCGTGCAGAAGATACATTTTCCGGGCACCCTTGTTCACCACGATCCGCGTGACCTCGGGCCCGTCATAACGGGTTACCTTCTCGCCGCAGGACGCGGTGAAAAGAAGGGCAAGCACTGCTGCGATTGCGACGACGATCCTCATGGGGCACCCGTTGTTTTATTGGGCAGGTCCGACTTATTTGCGCCGGAAACTGGCCACCTGCTCGGTATGTGTGGACCATCGGAACTGGTCCACGACCTGTAACCACTCCATTTCAAACCCTGCATCAAGCAAAATTTTGGCATCTCGCGCAAAACTGATCGCGTTACATGACACCATTGCCACAACCGACAGGTCCGACGCCGCAATCTGTTCGATTTGCGCCTCGGCCCCAGCGCGCGGCGGGTCGATGACTGCGGCGTCAAACCGGGTCAGGTCTTCGGCGTAAAGCGGGTTTCGGAACAAATCGCGGGTTTCGACGGTCACTTTGTGCAGACCTTTGGCGTGCCGCCAGCCCGCATCCAGCGTTTTCAACATGCTGCCCTCGCCCTCGACCGCGTGCACAACGGCGTTTTCCGCCAAGGGCAACGCAAAGGTGCCGCAGCCAGCAAACAGGTCCACAATGTGATCGGCACCGCCAACGGCCTCGCGCACGGCAGCCAGAAGCGCGGCTTCGCCTTCGCGGGTGGCTTGCAGGAACGCACCGGGCGGGGGCGTCACGGCGGCGGCCCCAAAGCTTTGCGTCGGCGGGGTTTCCATCGCGATCACTTCGCCGTCCCACGACAGGTGGGCGAAACCAAACCGATGTACAGCCTGCCCCAACTGGGATTCAAGCGCGCGGTCCAGCGGTTTGCCACCCGTGACCGACACATCCAGACCCACGTCCGAGACCGTCGCGTTGATCGACAGCTCGCCCTTCCGCGAGCCGCCAATCACGGTCAGTTCGCCCAGTGCGGGCAAGGCTTGCAGGATCTCGGGGTGGATCAGATGACAGTCCGAAATCTCGGTGATTGTGCCAGACCGGCGGCCATGAAAGCCAACAATCGGCGCCTTCTTGCCCCGTCGCGCGGACAGCACAGCCCGGCGTCTAGAGCGCGCAGGCGAGGTGTGGATGGGCCTAAAATCAGTCTCTATTCCATGGGAATTCAGCGCAGTGCGGACAATATCGGTCTTCCATCCCGCCACGAACTCATCCGAGGCATGCATCAACGAACACCCCCCGCAGGCGTTGTAATGCGGGCAAGCGGGTTTGACCCGATCGGACGAGGGCGTGACGATCTTCGGCGTCTCGATCCGGTCGCCCACAACGTCACCGCGCACGACTTCACCCGGCAGGGTGCGCGCCGCAAAGATCGGTCCGTCGGCGATCCCATCGCCCAGATGACCCAGACGGGTGATGGTGTGAGTCACGTCACTCATTTCAACAGCTCCTCGCGCGTCAGGGTAAAGCCAGACGCGATCCAACGGGTTTCGAGTTCGCGCAGTTTCTCGCCCAGCGCGGGGCCGGAAAAGTCGGGCATCAGGTCGGCAGGTTTGATGGGGAATTTGGCCGCAGCTCCAGCGTCAATCTGGGTGTCCAGCCCATCTGGCAGAGGTATTTCGAACATCACAGCGCGCAAAAGCGCGATGTTGCGCGCTTGGTCGGCGCCCAACCGGAACGCCAACTCGCCAACCGAAGCGGACGACCCCATCCCATCGCGCAACTCGTCTAGCTGCTTTGCTTGCTTCTTTGACAGGCGGAATGCCTTCGCGACGCCCTGCCCACCCAACAGCGCTAGACGGCGCAGCGGGTCTGTCGCCAGATCGGCCTCAAGATGCACCAGAACCGCCAGTTTCGAGGCATCCGCACCGGACAAGATCCGCGCCAATACGCCCGACTGCGCCATCGCCGCCATCGCGGGCGCGGGGTCAGGCGCGGAGAGGATTTTCAGCATCTCCAACCCAACACGTTCCTTCGAAAGCGTCTCTAATCCATCCAAATTCGCCGCACAGGCGGCCAAACCGTCAGGATCAATACCTGCAGTTTCATCGCCATACCACGCATGAAACCGGAAGAACCGCAGTGTGCGCAGGTAATCCTCGCGGATCCGCTCGCCCGCATCATCAATGAACCGCACCCGGCGCGCATTCAGGTCGGGAAGCCCGCCCAGCGGGTCCAAAACCTGCCCGGTTGGATCGGCATACAGCGCGTTCATCGTGAAATCGCGGCGATGTGCGTCATCCTCGATCCGGTCCGAGAACGCCACGACCGCACGACGCCCATCCGTGTGAACGTCTTTGCGATAGGTCGTAATCTCATACGGTTCATGGTCGATGACAATCGTCACCGTGCCGTGCTCAATCCCGGTGGGCAACGCACGCAGACCGGCAGCTTCGGCCAACTCCATCACCCGCGCGGGCAGCGCATCCGTGCACATGTCCAGATCCGAGATCCCAACCCCCAACAGGTCGTTGCGCACGCACCCGCCGACGAAATAGGCCTGATATCCCGCATCGGCCAGCAAGGCACAAACCCGCTGCGCGCCCGGGTCGTTGATCCAATCTCCCTGAATACGCGTCATTGCGCCAGCCTTTCGGCCAATGCGCGCAACATCCGCGCGGTTGCGCCCCAGATATAGTACGGGCCAAGCGGCACAGTTTCGTACCAGCGCATTTGACCCTGCCAATACCGTCCTTGTCTGCTGAACTTGGCCAAGTCCGCGACGTGGTCGAAAGGCACACGGAATGCTTCCTCGACCTCGCCGGGTTCTACGATTGGGGTAAACTCGGTGGTCACCAAGCCCAAGACGGGGGTCACGGTGAAGCCGGTGACGGTCTCGTGCTCCGGCAATTGGCCCAGAACCTCGACATTCGTGGGCTGCAGACCGATTTCCTCATGCGCCTCGCGCAAGGCGGTGGCACGAATATCAGTGTCTATTTCGTCCCGTTTGCCGCCCGGAAAGGCAATCTGCCCCGGGTGATGTTTCAAGGCCGAGGACCGTTTGGTCAGCACCAGTTCCAACCCGGTTCGGGTTTCGACAAAGGGCATCAAAACGCCCGCGGGGCGCAGTTTTCGCCCGGCCAAAGGCTTCACGCCGGGCGACAAATCAAAGTCCGAGCTTCCCGTCCCCGGCAGGGACAGGGCCGCCCGAAGGCGCGCGATTTGATCAGGCGCTGTCACCATCCACGCCCTTCGCATCCTTGCCAACGGTAGCCGGATCCAGATCGTAATGCGCCCCGCAGAACTGGCAATCGGCCGTCACACGACCGTCGTCATTTGTCATATGGCCGATATCCCGCTCGGAATAAATCGACAGGCTGTCGCGCACACGCTGTTCGGAACAGGGGCAGCCAAAAGTCAGGGGCTGAGGATCATAGACGCGCGGTGCTTCTTCGTGGAACAGGCGAACCAGCAGCTCGGTCGGTTGAACCGAGGGGCCAACGAGCTCCAGTTCTTCGACGGAATCCAACAGGATGTTGGCGCGGCTCCAGTTTTCGCTGTCTTCGTCGTTCAGCAGATCAGCTGGGGCCAGAAGCCCACCTTCGCCCGACCCACCTTCACCCGCCACATGGGGCGAGGATTTCGGCATGTGTTGCAGCATCACGCCGCCCGCACGCCAGCCTTCCTGACCGCCGGCCCAGACCGATTTGCCAAAGGTCAGGTGGAAGCGGGTCGGCAACTGTTCGGACTGTGCAAAATACGCCTGCGCACAATCAGACAACGAATTCCCGGCAAGCGGCGTCATGCCCTTATAGGGCTGCTGGCCTTCCTTTTGCTGGATCAGGATCGCGAAAATGCCTTTGCCGATCTGCGGAAAGCTGGGACCGGTGGGGTCCAGACGCTCTTCGTCATAGCTGGCATAGGCGCGGATTTCGGCGGGTTCGCCCGCCTTTTTCGGCGCGTAGTAATCGGTGGCAATCAAGCGCGCGGGGCCATCACCGCGGATTTGCAGCGACAATTTCCAGCTTTGCTTGATCGTTTGCCCGATCATCGCGGTCAGCATGGCGGCTTCGGCCACCAGCGCTTCGATCGCGGGGGGATAATTGTGTTGGGACAGGATCGTGTCCAGCGTTCCGTCAAGGCGTAGAAGACGCCCGCGGATGTCGCTGTTGTCCAGTTGGAATGGCAGAATGGTGTCATCCCATGCGATTTGAGATCCAAGAGTCATTGGGGTTTCCTATCGGCGTTCAGCTTGGCATACCGCGTCTATATGGTGGCAGCAACCGGATGGAAAAGGGATGATCCGCAGATTTGGCGCTCCGAAGCAAAGAAATCAGGCCTATACTCCGCGACCGGGGGCCTATGCCATCCTTGTACACGGGCGGGATCTGCTGCTGACTCATCAGGGTGGGGAATTCGACGAATACCAATTGCCGGGCGGCGGCATTGATGCAGGGGAAAGCCCGATTGCCGCCCTGCACCGCGAAGTTATGGAAGAAACCGGCTGGACCATTCGCAATCCCGTGCGACTTGGCGCCTATCGTCGGTTCACCTTCATGCCGGAATACGACCTGTGGGCCGAAAAGATCTGCCACATTTTTCTGGCAGTCCCCGTTCGGCAGATCGGTGCACCAATTGAACCGGACCATACCCCGATCTGGAGTACCGCCCCCATCGCCGCAAAGATCCTGCACAGCGCGGGCGATCGGCATTTCGTCCGGTCCTATGTCGGGGACTTGTAAGTCACCATCACACAGGACAGATCATCGCCGAATTCTTCCCCGCCGGCATAGCGATCCAGATCCCAGACCATCGCGTCAAACAGCATCTCGTTCGTCAGACCGCTGTTTTGTTCAAGGATCTCGCCAAACCCTTGTTCTTCAATCTGTTCTTTCTGCGTGTTTTCGCATTCCGTGAAGCCGTCTGAATAGAAGATCAGCCGCTCTCCGGGGTGCAAATTCAGGGTTTGGCGTTCGAACTCTGCCGCCGAAATTAGGCCGATCGGCATTCCGCCATCTCCGATGAATTGCGCCCGGCCGGATCGGTTCAGGATCACAGCATTTGGGTGCCCGCATTGGGTGAACTCGACTTGGCCGGTGGACATGTTCAGATAGCCAAACAACATCGTAAAATAGTGCTCGGACAGCATGTCCTTGGTCAGAAGCGTGTTCAGCTGGGTCGCGACCATTTCCGGAGGTTGGCGGCGGTGGTCGCCATCTTCACGCTCGATTAAGGCAATGTTGTGCGTGGGCGACCCTTCGGACAGGTAGGACGCAAGCCGTGCAGTCAACAGCGCCGAGGCGATCCCGTGCCCGGACACATCAATGGAATAGAACGCGATGTGGTCTTTTCCGGCATCAAAGAACCCCACCAGATCGCCGCCCACATGGCCGCAGGGTTTCAACAGCACGGACACCTCCGCCCGGCCCCAGTCGCGGAACGATTCCCGCACCAAGGACTGCTGCATTTTCCGCGCCTCGACCAGATCACGATCCAGCGAATCATAGAGCGTTTTCAGCTCTGCCAGCGCCGAGGACACCAGCCGGTTGGTTTCCTGAAGCTCCCGCTCCATCGACAGAATGCGCCCACCCGCCGCGATCCGCGCACGCAGTTCATCCGGATTGAAGGGTTTGGCCAGGAAATCGTCCGCCCCCACATCCAAACCGCGCGCCACCGCGTCTTTGTCGGATTTCGACGTCAGCAAAATGAAATAGACATAGCCCTTCGCATTGTACGCCCGAATAGCCTTACACAGCTCCAGCCCGTCCATACCGGGCATCATCCAGTCGCTCAGGACCAGATCGAAGTCCTGCGCGGCGAACAGCTTGATCGCTTCCAGCCCCGATCCGGCCTCGGTCACCTGATAGCCTTGTTTCGCCAGTGATCGCGACATCAGGCTGCGTTGGGCGCGGCTGTCGTCAACGACCAGGATGCGCTGAATCGAATCAGGCCGCACTGCGTTGTTTTGCACAGTGCTTGCGCGGATTGCCTCAGTGTTATGTGGTTTTGCTACGCCCAAGATTGCCCCGAGAACTCTTCATAAATACGATATTCTGGATCATCTTTAGGGCGCCCGATTTAACAGGTCTTTAAAGTTAAAATTCGACCTTATCTATAATTATAACAGTATGTTAACCTGCATCGCGCATGATCACCGCGGACAGATAGGAGCCGCTCATGATCGACTGGGGCCGCGTGAATGAACTGAAAGATGAAATCGGGGAAGAGGATTTCGGCGAAGTGGCCGAGATTTTCCTGGAGGAAGTGGACGAGGTGATTGCCCGTCTGAAATCCAGCCCAGACCCCGCGCAGTTCGAACAGGATATGCACTTTTTGAAAGGATCGGCCCTGAATTTGGGGTTTCGGGATCTCTCTGTGATCTGCGGACAGAATGAACAGGCCGCGGCAAACGGTCAGGCACACCAGATCCAGCTTGATCCGGTTTTCACCACCTATGACCAGTCCAAGGCCGAGTTTCTGGCGACCTGCTAGACCACGAATTCAGCGATGGTTTCATCATCCGTAATGTCCGAGAAGGCAAAACCGCTCTCTTCCAACCGCTGCTCGAGCAGGTCGAAGTTTTCGGGCTTGCTGGTTTCGATGCCCAACAGGACGGATCCGAAATTGCGCGCACTTTTCTTCATGTACTCGAACCGGGCGATGTTGTCGTCCGGACCAAGGATCTGAAGGAAATCTTTCAGCGCACCGGGGCGTTGCGGCAGGCGCAGCAGGAAATATTTCTTCAAGCCGGCAAAGCGCTGGGCGCGCTCTTTGACATCGGGCAGGCGCTCGAAGTCGAAATTTCCGCCGGACGTGACACAGACAACCGTCTTTCCCTTGATCTCGTCTTTCAGGTCTTTCAACGCATCAATGGACAAAGCACCGGCAGGTTCCAGCACCACGCCTTCGACATTCAGCATGTCCAGTATCGTCAGGCAAATGCGGTCCTCGGGAACGTCGAGTACATGCGCCGGATCAACATCCTTCAAAACGTCGAAGGTCAGATCGCCGATCCGGGCCACGGCAGCGCCGTCAACAAAGTTGTCCACCGCATGCATGGTCACGGGCCCGCCCGCATCCAATGCCGCTTTCAAACTGGCGCCGCCCAAAGGCTCGACATAGCGCAGGGCGGTTTCCGGCGCGGTTGCGCTGAGATACTTGGTAACGCCCGACGACAAACCGCCGCCCCCAACAGGCAGAATGACAAGATCCGGCGCGCGGCCAAGCTGCGACACAATCTCGGCGGCGACGCTGGCCTGTCCTTCGATCACATCCGCATCGTCAAAGGGCGACAGAAAATGACCGCCCTCGGTGGCGCAATATTCCTGAGCAGCGGCCAAGGTGTCGTCGAAATAGTCCCCAACCAAGCGGATTTCGATGTTGTCGCCGCCGAAAATACGGGTCTTCTCGATTTTTTGCTGAGGCGTCGTCACAGGCATGAAGATCACACCACGCACGCCAAAATGGCGGCTGGTATAGGCCACACCCTGTGCGTGGTTGCCCGCCGAGGCGCAGACGAACAGATCGCGCGTCGGGTCCGCGGCCAAGGCCTTGCCCATCGCCGTCAGCGCGCCCCGGATCTTGTAGCTGCGCACCGGGCTGAGGTCTTCACGCTTCAGCCAGATATCGGCCCCATACATCGCAGACAGATGATCGTTTCGCTGCAAGGGCGTGGCGGGAAACAATGCGCGCATCTGCTGTTCGGCAACGCGGGCTCTTTTCAAAAAATCGTTCATGCGTGATCTGTCCATCAAGTGGTGCAGCTTGGCAAGTCAAACCCACAAACGGACGCCTTAATGATGCCTTAAGGTTGTGTCTGATTGGAAACAGTCACCCCTAACCCGGCGGAATTGTGCGCATATTTACATAAAATGCTTGCGAGTTTCCCCTGACCCTTTAGCGTGCCTGTTCTATCCTAGCGAGGCCCCCAAACTCTGAACTCACGGAGAGAGCGTAATGAAAACACTTACCAAAGCCGTCATGACAGCACTTGTCACCACACTTGCTGTACCCGTTGCAAGCACGTCGATCATGCTTGTCTCCGCCGAACCTGCGCTCGCCAAAGGTAAGGACAAGGACAAAGAAAGAGGTGGCGGCAAAGACAAAGACCGCGGCGCCAAATCCCGAGGTGCAGACAAACCCTCCAAGCCTTCGAACGGAAATGGTGCGGTCCGCAGCACGCTGAAAGGGGCGAATGCCTCGAACGCAAGCGCACGCGCTCTTGAAGTTGCCAGCCCAAACAGCCGCGTTGGTAAAGCTGCGGCCTATCGCGACGCAACGATCACCGCAGAAGAAACTGCAGCTACAGCCGAGGCAGCAGCTGCTGCTACTGAGGCCCATAAAGCAAACGATCCGGGTATCACTGAAGCGGATGCTCAGGCAGCGGTCGATGGGCTGAATGACGACCTGACCACACTGAACGGCGAAAAGACCGCCCTTCAGGACGAGCTTGATGCGCTCAACGAGAAAACCGAGCTGACCGAAGAAGAGGCCGCCCGCGTTACCGAACTGGAAGGCGAACTGGCGACCAAGGACGGCGAGATCGCGCAGACTGAAACCGATCTGGCAGCTGCACAAGATGACCTTGCAGAAGTCCAAGCCTTTGAAGAAGAGCTGGCACGTCTGGAAGCTGAAGAAGCAGCTGCTGCTGCTGAAGCTGAAGCCGCCGCAGCAGCCCAGCACGACTCGCTTCTGACGCTGACCGATGGCCGCGACATTTCCGGCGACGAGGCCGCCATGGACGAGCTGCACGGCAACCTCGGGCTCTGATCCGATCCGCCACTACGCATAAAATTACGAAGGGCGGTCCATTGGGCCGCCCTTTTCCATGCAGAACACGCCCGCGCATCCTTGCTCTTTCCCTTAAAAACATATAATCGCCGCGCGATACGCTCGTGAAAGGGAAACCGATGATTTCGTCCAATACCGCACCGCAAAAGGCGCCTAAGAAAGTTGTTCTGGCCTATTCCGGTGGCCTTGATACCTCGATCATCCTGAAATGGCTGCAGACCGAGTATGGCTGCGAAGTGATCACCTTCACCGCTGACCTTGGTCAGGGCGAAGAACTGGAACCCGCACGCAAGAAGGCCGAGATGCTGGGCATCGCGCCTGAAAACATCCACATCGAAGACCTGCGCGAAGAATTCGTCCGTGATTACGTCTTCCCGATGTTCCGCGCCAACGCGCAGTATGAAGGCCTGTACCTGCTGGGTACTTCGATCGCACGTCCGCTGATCTCGAAGCGTCTGGTGGAAATCGCCGAAGAGCACGGCGCAGATGCCGTCAGCCACGGCGCAACCGGCAAAGGCAACGACCAGGTGCGTTTCGAACTGGCCGCCTACGCGCTGAACCCCGAGATCGTCGTGATCGCCCCGTGGCGTGAATGGGATCTGGGCTCGCGCACCAAGCTTCTGGACTTCGCCGAGAAGAACCAGATTCCGATCGCCAAGGACAAACGTGGCGAGGCGCCGTTCTCGGTCGACGCGAACCTGCTGCACACCTCGTCGGAAGGGAAAGTTCTGGAAGATCCTGCCGAGGACGCACCGGATTACGTCTATCAGCGCACCGTGCACCCGGAAGACGCGCCGGACACGCCCGAATTCATCGAGATCGAGTTCGAAAAGGGTGACCCCGTTGCCATCAACGGCGAAAAGATGTCGCCCGCGACCATCCTGACCGAACTGAACGAATACGGTCGCAAGCACGGCATTGGCCGTCTGGATCTGGTGGAAGGCCGCTATGTCGGTATGAAGTCGCGCGGCATCTACGAGACCCCCGGCGGCACCATCCTGCTGGACGCCCACCGTGGCATCGAGTCGATCACCATGGACCGCGGCGCGATGCACATGAAAGACGAACTGATGCCGCGTTACGCCGAGCTGATCTATAACGGCTACTGGTTCTCGCCCGAGCGCGAGATGCTGCAAGCCGCCATCGACCACTCGCAGGAACACGTCACCGGCACCGTCCGCATGAAGCTGTACAAAGGCCTGGCCCGCGTGGTTGGCCGCTGGTCGGATCACTCGCTGTACTCGGAAGAGCACGTGACCTTCGAAGAGGACATGGGCGCCTACGACCAGACCGACGCCGCCGGCTTCATCCAGCTGAACGCCCTACGTCTGAAGCTGATCGCGATGCGCAACAAACGCGTCAAGTAAGCTCGCGCCACGTCACAGTGGACCAATTCAAAACGCCCCCGTATCACGCGGGGGCGTTTTTACTTAAGGACCCCCCCATGCCCCTGACCCCTATCGTCGAGAAGATCGAACGCGGCCTAACCAAGGTGTCGTTCGAGGATAGCCTGAAGTTAGATTGTGGTGAGGACGGCGTGATTGTGCTGCAAGACGGAGTGGTCTCGCGCGAGGATGCGGATGCGGATTGTACGATTTCCATGTCGCATGCCAATTTGCAGAAGCTGATGAAGGGCGATTTGAACCCAATGACCGCCTTCATGATGGGCAAGATTAAAGTATCCGGCGATGTGTCGATTGCGATGCGGTTGGGGCAGTTGCTGAAGGGCTAATAGAGCCTATTTCTGCAGAAAACGATCCACTTCCTCCCGTTTCGGGATCGCATCTGCGGTGCCGAAACGGGTGACTTTGATGGCAGACGCCGCCGACCCAAACCGCATAGCGTCCTCGGGTGACATCCCCTGATCCAGCCCGGCGGCGACATAGCCGATAAAGCAATCCCCTGCCCCAGTCGTGTCCACAGGCGTGACTGGAAAGGCTGGAACCTGCGCGATTTCCACGCCATTTTCCATCCATACGGCCCCATCAGCCCCTTTGGTGATCAGCACCACAGGCACCGGAAGATCGGCCAGCCCAATGCCCAGCGCGTCGGTCAGTTGCTGCGCCTCGACCGCGTTCAGCACCAGCATATCCGTGACGGGTAACATCGCCTTCGCGTCGTCGGCCACAAAGGGTGCGGCGGAATAGATGACGCGCAGGCCTTTCGACTTGGCCAGCGTTGCCGCCTCGACCGTCAGGGCTGTTTCGTTCTGCAAGATCAGAGTGTCCCCCGGCCCCGCGTCGGACAAAGCCTCGGAAACATGATCACGTGAAAACGTACGGTTTGCGCCGGGATAGAGAATGATTTGGTTCTCACCCTCGGGATCCACCAGAATATTAGCGTGGCCCGTTGCCGCCTGCGCTTGCGTGATGTGGCGCGCGTCGACTCCGGCCTGTGCCAGCACCTCGACACACCAGTCGCCCTCCGGGCCAACCGCCCCGATATGGCGCACCTGCGATCCAGCCCGCGCGCTGGCAACAGATTGATTTGCGCCTTTCCCGCCCAGACCGACAGAGTGCTCCTCCGCCGCCAAGGTCTCGCCCGGCGCGGGCATATGCGGCACGCGATAGAAGTTGTCGATGTTGATGGATCCGAGATTGAATAGGGTCACGCGGCGCCTCCTTGCCTGTCCACGTTAGCGCGCTTGCCCGCAGGTGCAAGTCGCGCGTAGCATGACGGGGAAACGCCTTGTTTTATTCACCTTTCTGAATATCATTTCACTATTGTATTCCATTGTATACCGTTTATATGAGCCCTAAACGCGCTCAACAGCATGGAGAAGACCATGACCAAGATCCAAGCCACTTTGATCCCCGGCGACGGGATTGGCCCCGAAATCACCGAAGCCGTTGTTGCCATCCTCGACAAGATGGGCAGCCCGTTCGAATGGGACGTACAGCAGGCCGGCATGACCGCCTTTGACGCCGTCGGCACCCCCCTGCCCGAAGCGACGCTGGACAGCATCCGCAAAACCAAGCTGGCGCTGAAGGGTCCGCTGACCACACCCGTTGGCGGTGGCTTCAAGTCGATCAACCTGCAACTGCGTCAGGCGTTCAACCTGTATGCCAACGTCCGTCCGACCAAGACGATCAAGCTGGATGGCCGTTTTGACAACGTCGACATGGTGATCTTCCGCGAGAACCTGGAAGGGTATTACATCTCGGACGAAGGGTATATGGAGCACAACGGCGACCCCGAGGGCAAAGTCTTCTCGACTGGCTACAACACCAAAGAAGGCGCCCAGCGCATCACCCGCGCCGCGTTCGAATATGCGCTGGCGAACGGGCGCAAGAAGGTTTCGATCGTTCACAAGGCCAACATCCTAAAGCTGCTGTCGGGCATGTTCCTTGAGGAAGCCCGCAAGATCGCCCAAGAATATGAAGGCCGCGTTGATTTCGACGAACGTATCGTCGATGCCTGCGCCATGCAGATGGTGATGTACCCGGACGCGTTCGACGTGATTGTCACCACCAACCTGTTTGGCGACATCCTGTCTGACCTCGCCGCTGGGCTGGTCGGTGGTCTGGGTCTGGCCCCGGGCGCCAATATCGGCAAAGACGCCGCGATCTTCGAAGCCGTCCACGGATCGGCCCCTGACATCGCGGGCCAGCAGAAAGCCAACCCCTGTGCCTTCCTGATGGCCGCAGGCCTGATGCTGGAGCATGTGGGCAAACCCGAAGACGCCCAGCGCCTGAAGAAAGCTGTGATCGATACCGTACAAGCCAAAGACCGCGTCACGCCGGATCTTGGCGGCACGGGCAACACAATGTCGATTGCCGAAGCGATCATGGATCGCCTGTAAGCAGTTCATTGGGTCGTAGCTTAGGCTGCGACCCTTTTTCTTGGGGCTGTTAGCGCTCCGCCCTTTTTTTCTTCACGGGTTTTGTGTATGGGAAAGGGGAAATCTCACCTTTCGCCGTTCAGGGCAGTGGCCCCCCGGCGAAGTTTTCCGCGAAAAAAGAGGTGTCCTGAAATGACCGATAAATCGCAAGCAGACATTCTGTATACAATTGTAGACGAAGCGCCCGAGCTGGCCTCGGCCTCGTTCCTGCCGATCATCCGCAAATTTGTTTCCGCCGCGGGAATCACCGTTGGCACGCCGGATATTTCGCTGGCTGGCCGTATCATCGCGACCTTCCCCGAGAACCTGACCGACGATCAGCGCCAGTCGGACGATCTGGCTGCATTGGGCGAGCTGGTGAAAACTCCCGGCGCGAACGTGATCAAGCTGCCGAACATCTCGGCCTCGGTCCCGCAGCTGGTTGCCGCGATCGAAGAACTGCAAGGTCAGGGTTACAACATCCCGTCCTATCCGGAAGATCCCACGACCGACGAAGAAAAAACCATCCGCGCCCGTTACGACGGTATCAAAGGGTCGGCTGTGAACCCGGTTCTGCGCGAAGGCAACTCGGACCGTCGCTCGGCCCGCGCTGTGAAGAACTTTGCCCAGAACAACCCGCATTCGATGGGTGCCTGGGAATCGTCCTCGAAAACCAAAGTGTCGTCCATGCCGGGCAACGACTTCTACGCCAACGAAGTTTCGGCCACCATCACCGCCGCTCAGGCAGGTGACGCGAAGATCGAATTCGTCGGCAAAGACGGCGCAACCACCGTTCTGAAAGACGGCTGGCCGCTGGAAGAAGGCACCATCGCGGATGCGACCTTCATGTCGGCAAAAGCGCTGGGGTCCTTCCTGGCCGAGGCCATCGAAGACACCAAGAAAGACGGCACCATGTTCTCGCTTCACATGAAAGCGACCATGATGAAAGTGTCGGACCCGATCATCTTTGGCCACGCAGTCAAAGCATGGCTGGGTCCGGTTTGGGACAAGCACGGTGACGCGATTGCCGCTGCCGGTGGCTCGCCGAACTCGGGTCTGGGTGCGGTTCTGGACGCCATCAACAGCATGGACAACGCAGACGAGATCAACGCGGAAATCGCCGCCTTGGATCGTCCGTCGATGTATATGGTCGACAGCGACAAAGGTATCACCAACCTGCACGTGCCGTCGGACGTGATCATCGACGCCTCGATGCCCGCCGTGATCCGCGCGGGCGGTAAAGGCTGGGACAAGACTGGCGCGAAAGGCGACACCAACTGCGTGATCCCCGACCGCTGCTACGCCACCGTCTATGACGAAACCATCAACTTCTTCAAAGCCAACGGCGCGTTGGACGTAACCACCGCAGGTTCGGTCGCAAACGTCGGCCTGATGGCGCAGAAAGCAGAAGAGTACGGCTCGCACCCGACCACGTTCGAGGCGCCCGCCGATGGCACCATCCGCATCGTGACCGCCAATGGCGACACGCTGCACAGCCACGAGGTTGAAGCCGGTGACATCTGGCGTTCGTGCACCGTGAAGAAAGCGCCGATCGAGAACTGGATCGAGCTGGCCATGGACCGTCAGCGCCTGACCGGTTCGGAAGCGATCTTCTGGCTGGACGCAAACCGCGCCCACGATGCCGAGCTGATCAAATACGTTCAGCCCGCGCTGGAAGCTGCCGGCAAAGCCGACCTGTTCCAGATCATGGCCCCGCGCGAAGCAACCGCGCAGTCGCTGAAAACCATCACCGCTGGCAACGATAGCATCGCCATCACCGGCAACGTGCTGCGTGACTATCTGACCGACCTGTTCCCGATCCTGGAGCTGGGCACCTCGGCCAAGATGCTGTCGATCGTGAAGCTGATGAAAGGTGGCGGTCTGTTTGAAACCGGTGCTGGTGGCTCGGCTCCGAAGCACGTTCAGCAGCTGGTTGAAGAAAACCACCTGCGTTGGGACTCGATGGGCGAGTTCTGTGCACTGGGTGAAAGCCTGAACTTCCTGGCGGACGTTAAAGGCAACGCCAAAGCCGGTGTTCTGGGTGCCGCTGCCGAAGCTGCAACCCAAGGCATTCTGGACAACAACAACTCGCCGTCGCGTAAAGTTGGTCAGCCGGATAACCGCGACAGCCACTACTGGTTCGCCCGTTACTGGGCCGACGCTCTGGCCGCTCAGTCGGACGACGCTGATCTGGCGGCCGAGTTCGCTCCGGTTGCCAAGGCACTGGCAGACGGTGAAGAAGCCATTCTGGCCGAGCTGGCCGCAGCGCAGGGTCCGGCAGCCGATATCGGCGGCTACTATCGCCCCTCGGTCGAACTGAAAGCCAAAGTGATGCGCCCCTCGGCCACGCTGAACGCGATCATCGACTAATACGTCTCTAAATCACCTGAAAACCCCGTCCTTGTGGCGGGGTTTTCTGTTTTAGGGGGTCTGTGTCACGACCCCCGATTGGCGTAAAAACCCGTGTTCCGGAAACCAGATATCGCTGGAGGGCGTCTCATACACGCGGGTGATGAAATCAGCCGACACTCCCTGCCCAAGCATGAACGCCCGATCCCGCGCCTGTTCAGCCTCGATATTAAATCCCGGCAGCCGCTGCGCGTCTTCCAGCAGATAGCTGTGAAACCCCAACCGTGCATCCGGCCCAAATTGCCTCTGCGATCCCGCGATGAACACCAGCGTACAGGCCGAACTGCAGGTGTCCTCCACATGGGTCTGAATCTCGTGTGTCATGATCAGCTTCGCCAACCCGCGCGCCTCGAACACATTGCCGCCGTCACTGGCTAAGGTGATGCGTGTGGGGATCGGCCCTTGCGCCAGTTCCCGGTCCAGCGCCTTGGTCACACCCAACACGATCTGCCCTTGGAATAGAAGGTTTCCGTCAAGTTGTCGCACAATCTGGTATTCAGCCTGCCGTTCTAGCGCCTTTTGCTCGGCAAAACTGGGGCCATCCTCGCCCGGTCGCGTTGCCAAAGCCAAGGCCCACCATTGCGACGCCACGACGAACACGGCGATCACCAAGGCGATCATCCCGCCCCACGTGGGCAGCATCGACCCGGTATCGCGCACGCGCGCGTCAGCGGCGCGGAAATAGCCGACGCTTTGCCACAGCAGGCACAATGCATCGGCGCCAACAAGCGCCGCAGCCGCCAAGATCGAAATCGGGGCGGCGCTGAGAGCCAGCAAAATAAGGGCATAGAGCGTCAGCCGCACGCCGACACCATTCACCCAGAAGCTTTGCCACAGCGGATGCCGCCCACGCAGATGGTTCAGAAGATACCGCATCGGACAAGCCTAGGGCCGTCCCGGCGCGCAAGTCAAACTGCGTCAGAACCGATCGCGATCATGGGGGCGGCTAAAATCAAGCGCCGGGCCTTTCGGCACCACCCGCGTCGGATTGATCGTGTCGTGCGAGTAATAGTAGTGCGATTTGATGTGCTGCATGTTCACCGTCTCGGCCACGCCGGGATGCTGATACAGTTCGCGCAGATAGTTCGAGATGTTCGGGAAATCTTCGATCCGTTTCAGGTTCGTTTTGAAATGCCCGTGATAGACCGCATCGAACCGGATCAGCGTAGTGAACAGTCGCCAATCGGCCTCGGTCAGTTGGCCGCCGACCAGATAGCGGCTTTGGGATAGGATGGTTTCAACGCGGTCCAGTGCCGCGAATAGCGCGTCAAACGCCTGTTCATATGCCTCTTGCGTGGTCGCAAATCCGCAACGATAGACACCATTATTGATGTTTCGATAGACGTCATCGTTGATCGCGTCGATCTGATCCCGCAACGGTTCAGGGTAGAAATCCAGCGTATTCCCGGTCAGCCCGTTGAAGGCCGTGTTGAACATGCGGATGATTTCCGAGCTTTCGTTGCTGGCAATCCGCCCCTGCACCTTGTCCCACAAAACCGGCACCGTCACCCGGCCCGAGTAGTCAGCTTTGTCGGTAGTATAGACCTGATGCATGAAGCTGTGCCCGAACAGCGGGTCGGGGTCGGCGGGGTCGAACTCCCACCCATTCGATAACATATGCGGATGCACGGCGGTCATGCCGATCAGATCCTCAAGCCCTTTCAGCTTGCGAAAGATCAGGGTGCGGTGCGCCCAAGGGCAGGCGAGCGAGACGTACAGGTGATAGCGCCCGGGTTCGGCCTTGAAGCCGCCATCGCCCGTCGGGCCCGCAGACCCGTCCGCCGTGACCCAATTGCGAAACCGCGCGTCTTCGCGTTTGAATGTGCCGCCGGTTTTCTTCGTGTCGTACCACACGTCTTTCCAGACGCCATCTACAAGCTGACCCATTGGTGCCTCCTATACTCCATAGAGAGATAGCGACTCCAAGCCACCAAACAATTCAGCGCGATAAGCGACGTGTCTGTTCAAACCTGCACAGAACGAAAACGGCCCGCAGGATGTCCCACGGGCCGTTTCAGTCTCTAATCCAGCGGAATTAGCGCTTGCCCAAGCGGGTCGCGGCCAGCATCGCCATGTTCAGAATGTCGTTCGAGGTCGAGTTGGTCGAACAGATCTGGATCGGCTGATCAATACCCGACAGGATCGGACCGATGACCGTGGCCCCTGCCAATTCCTGCATCATCTTGACCGAGATCGAGGCCGAGTGACGGGCCGGAACCACCAGAATGTTGGCCGGACCAGACAGGCGACAGAACGGATACTGCGCCATAACGTCAGGGTTCAGAGCAACGTCCGCGGTCATCTCGCCCTCAAACTCAAAGTCCACGCCGCGCTTCTCAAGGATCACGGGGGCTTCGTGCAGTTTCGAGGCGCGTTCCGACACCGGATAACCGAAGGTCGAGAAGCTGACGAACGCCACGCGCGGCTCAAGCCCCAGACCACGTGCCACGGTGGCAGCGCGTTCTGCGATGTTGGCCAGATCCTCGGTTTCGGGCCATTCATGCACCAGCGTATCGGCCATCAGCACGATGCGCCCTTTGTGCAGAACGGCGGTCACGCCCACCGCGCCATCGGCGGCGGTTGCGTCGAACACGTGGTTGATCCGGTCCAGCACATAGGCCGATTTCCGGGTCGCGCCGGTCACCAGACCATCGCCATGCCCATGCGCCAGCATCAGCGAGGCAAACACGTGGCGGTCACGCGCGGCCAGACGGTGAATGTCGTGGCGGTCGAAACCTTGGCGCTGCAGGCGCTGGTACAGGTAGTCTTTGTAGGTATCCAGATGCTCGGTATTTGCGGCGTTCACCACGCGCAACTCGCGCACAGCATCCCCCAAACCATCGGCGGTCAGCTTGGCCTTGACATCCTCTTCACGGCCAACGACCAGCGCGCGGCCATAGCCGTTACGCTGATACTGAACTGCCGCGCGCAGAACTTGCGAGTTGTCGCCCTCGGCAAAAATCATCGTCGCTTGGCTCTTACGTGCACGCGCCGTGATGCCGCGCAGGATCGAGGCCGTCGGATCCATCCGCGCCTTCAGGCTTTGCTCGTACCCATCCATGTCGATGATCGGGCGGCGCGCAACGCCGGTATCCATCCCGGCCTTAGCAACTGCCGGCGGGATCACGTGGATCAGACGCGGGTCAAACGGCGTTGGAATAATATAGTCGCGACCGAAGGTCAGCTTCTTGCCATAGGCCATCGCAACTTCGTCCGGCACATCTTCGCGGGCCAATTCCGCCAACGCCTGCGCACAGGCGATCTTCATCTCGTCATTGATGGCACGCGCGTTGATGTCCAGCGCGCCACGGAACAGGTACGGGAAGCCCAGCACGTTGTTCACCTGGTTCGGATAATCCGAACGCCCGGTCGCCACGATCGCATCATTGCGCACTTCGTGGGCTTCTTCCGGCGTAATCTCGGGATCCGGGTTCGCCATGGCGAAGATGACGGGGTTGTCGGCCATCGAGGCGACCATCTCTTGCGTCACTGCACCCTTGACCGACACGCCAAGGAACACGTCTGCCCCGTCCATTGCCTCTTCCAGCGTGCGGAGTTCAGTGTTGGCGGCGTGGGCCGATTTCCACTGATTCATACCATCGGTACGGCCCTGATAGATCACGCCCTTGGTATCACAAACGATGCAGTTGTCATGCTTCGCGCCCATCGCCTTGATTAGCTCGATACAGGCGATGCCCGCAGCACCGGCACCGTTCAGAACGATGCGGCAATCCTCGATCTTTTTGCCCGACAGGTGCAGCGCGTTCAAAAGGCCCGCCGCGCAGATCACCGCCGTGCCGTGCTGGTCGTCGTGGAAGACGGGGATGTCCATTTCTTCCTTCAGACGCTGCTCGATGATGAAGCACTCGGGCGCTTTGATGTCTTCAAGGTTGATGCCGCCAAAGGTCGGGCCCATCAGCTTGACCGCGTTGATGATCGCCTCGGGATCCTCGGTGTCCAGCTCGATATCGATCGAGTTCACGTCGGCAAAACGCTTGAACAGAACCGCCTTGCCTTCCATCACGGGTTTCGACGCCAGCGCGCCCAGATTGCCAAGACCCAGAACCGCGGTCCCGTTGGAAATCACCGCCACAAGGTTGCCCTTGTTGGTATAATCATAGGCCGTCTGCGGGTTCTCGGCGATCGCCTCACAGGGAACCGCAACGCCCGGCGAATAGGCCAGCGACAGGTCACGCTGCGTGGTCATCGGGACCGACGGCGTGACCTCGAATTTGCCCGGTGTGGGGTCAATGTGGAAGGCAAGCGCCTCTTCATCTGTGATCTTGGCTTTGGGCATTTCGGGGGCCTTTGTCATCTTCTGTCGAAGTCAAACCCTTACAGGGGGAAAATCCGGGCCTCAACCGGTATTCGGCTATTAATCTGTCTTTTATCGGGGGTTTTTGGGTAATTCTTGAAAAATATTTTCGAAGATCACCGCAATAATCGCAATTTCACACCCGAAAATCATTCCTACGTGCCTTTCCCTCCGATCCATCCTATATCTCGGTCATTAGATTTGGAGGTTTCACGTGGCACAAAAAGTCCTTTTGACCGGCGGCGCAGGATTTATTGGCTCGCATACTTATGTCGAGCTGACAAAAGCTGGGTTTGACGTTGTGATCTTGGACAATTTCTCAAACGCGCGCCGCGATGTAATTGACCGGCTAGAAGTGATCACCGCCGCACCTGTCACGTGTTACGAAGGGGATGTGCTGGATCCTGAAATTCTGGCCCGCATTTTTGACAGCCACAAGATCGACGCCGTAGTGCATTTCGCCGCACTTAAAGCCGTTGGTGAAAGCACGCAAATTCCGCTGGACTATATTCAAACCAATGTGTCCGGCCTTTTGAATTTGCTTCAGGCGATGCAACCGGCGGGCTGTCGTGCGCTGGTCTTTTCATCAACCGCCACCGTCTATGGCGAGCCCAAGGTCATCCCGATCCCCGAGGATTACCCCCGCAGTTATTCCAGCCCCTATGCATTCACCAAGCTGACCTGTGAGCAAACGCTGGAACAGGTCGCGGCCTCGGATGACAGTTGGGCCTTTGGTATTCTGCGCTATTTCAACCCGGCAGGCGCGCATGAAACCGGGCTGATTGGCGAGGATCCAAACGATATTCCTAACAACCTGATGCCTTATATTGCCAAAGTCGCAATGGGCGAACTGAAACAGCTTTCGATCTTTGGCGATGATTACGATACGCCTGACGGTACTGGGGTACGCGACTATATCCACGTCTCTGATCTGGCGCGTGCGCATGTACTGTCGTTGACCGCGTTGCTTGAAAACAAGAAGGGTCACACCGTCAACATTGGGACCGGTCAGGGCTACTCAGTGTACGATATGCTACACGCCTATGAGCGCGCGGTTGGGCGCGACTTGCCGTATGCCGTGACACAGCGGCGCCCGGGCGACGTCCCCACTTTGGTCGCCCGCCCTGACATGGCCCGCGATGTGCTGGGATTTGAAGCCGAGCGTGGTCTGGACGAGATGTGCGAAAGCAGCTGGAACTGGGTCTCGCGCCGCAAAAATTCCTGACCCCTCTTTCACCCCGACGCACGACATTCTAGTCTGTCGCAAAGCATAACGCCGGGGGGCAGCAGGTGAGCGATAAACCAGCCAAGATCACGCCAATGATGGCGCAGTTTCTTGAGATCAAAGAGGGCTACCAAGACGCCCTTTTGTTCTATCGCATGGGCGATTTTTACGAGCTGTTCTTTGACGACGCCGTCGCGGCTGCCGCGGCCTTGGACATCGCCCTGACCAAACGCGGCAAGCATCTGGGTGAAGACATCCCCATGTGTGGTGTGCCGGTTCATGCGGCCGAGGGCTATTTGCTGACGTTGATCCGCAAGGGCTTCCGTGTTGCGGTCTGCGAGCAGATGGAAAACCCGGCCGAGGCGAAAAAGCGTGGCTCGAAATCCGTGGTGAAACGCGATGTGGTCCGGCTTGTCACGCCCGGCACCTTGACCGAAGAAAGCCTGCTGGACGCGCGGCGGCATAACTTCTTGGCCGCCTATAACGTCGTGCGCGACGAGGCCGCGCTAGCATGGGTCGACATCTCGACCGGCGCCTTCCGCGTCATGCCCTGCCCGCCTGTGCGTCTTGGCCCCGAACTCGCCCGCCTTGCCCCACGCGAGGTTGTGTTGTCCGAAGCCGATTATCAAAATTGCTCTGAAATAGTGACTGATTCTGGCGCATCCCCCACCGAACTGGGCCGCGCGGCCTTTGATAGTACGGGTGCTGAAAAACGGCTGCTGGATCTGTATAAGATCGGGTCGCTCGATGCGTTCGGCAGCTTCTCACGCGCCGAACTGGGCGCGATGGGAGCCATCGTCGAATATCTGGACATCACCCAGAAGGGCAAACTGCCGCTGTTGCGTCCGCCCGTTAAAGAGCTTGCGCAGGGCACGATGCAGATCGACGCCGCCACCCGCCGTAATCTGGAGCTAACCCACAGCCTGTCCGGCGGGCGTGACGGATCGCTTTTGTCTGTGATCGACCGTACCGTGACCGCTGGTGGTGGACGTTTGTTGGAACGTCGCATCTCCAGCCCCTCGCGCACCCTTTCCGAGATCAACGCCCGACTGGATGCGGTACGTTTTCTGGTGAAACAGAGACTAATTTGCGAGAATACGCGCGAATTTCTGCGCAACGTCCCCGACATCGACCGCGCCCTATCGCGGCTTGGACTGGAACGTGGCGGCCCCCGCGATCTGGGCGCCATTCGCAACGGGCTTGCCGCTGCAAGTGATCTGGCCGACAGCCTGTCGCAATCCGATCTGCCCGCCAAACTGGCGGAAGCCTCGCAAAACCTGCGCGGCCATGACGATCTGATCGATCTTCTGGATCAAGCGCTGGTCGCCGAACCGCCACTTCTGGCCCGTGACGGCGGCTTCATTGCCCCCGGCTATGACCAGGACCTCGACGAGGCCCGCCAATTGCGCGACGAAGGCCGCGGTGTGATCGCTGCGATGCAGGCCCAATACGCCGAACACACCGGCATCAGCTCGCTGAAGGTGAAGCACAACAACGTGCTGGGCTATTTCATCGAGACCACGGCAACCCATGCTGAAAAGATGCTAAACCCACCGCTGTCCGAGACCTATATCCACCGGCAAACCACAGCGAATGCGGTTCGTTTCACCACAGTGGCGCTCAGCGATATGGAAACCAAGATCCTGAACGCGGGCAACCGAGCGCTTGAGATCGAAAAGCGGCTCTATTCCAGCCTAACTGCCGCAATTTTGGATCAGGTAGGTGCGGTATCCGACACCGCCCGCGCCCTATCGGAAATCGACGTGGCCACCGGTTTTGCCGATCTGGCACGGTCCGACAATTGGTCCGCCCCCACCGTCGATGACAGCCGCGTGTTTCACGTGGAATCCGGACGTCACCCCGTGGTCGAGGCTGCCCTGCGAAAGTCGGGCGAGGCGTTTGTGGCCAATGATTGCGACCTCGCGGATGGTGCAAAATCTGCCGATGTCTGGCTTCTGACTGGTCCGAACATGGCCGGTAAGTCGACCTTCCTGCGCCAAAACGCGCTGATCGCCCTGTTGGCGCAGGCTGGCAGCTTTGTTCCGGCGAAAGCGGCACATATCGGTTTGGTCTCGCAACTGTTCAGCCGCGTGGGCGCTTCGGATGATCTGGCGCGGGGACGTTCGACATTTATGGTCGAAATGGTGGAAACCGCCGCCATTCTGAACCAAGCCGACGACCGCGCGCTGGTTATTCTGGACGAAATCGGGCGCGGGACGGCGACCTATGACGGTTTGTCCATCGCCTGGGCGACGCTGGAACACCTGCACGACGTCAACAAATCCCGCGCACTCTTCGCCACGCATTATCACGAGATGACGCAGTTGTCCGACAAGCTGGACGGCGTGGAAAACGCGACGATTGCGGTGAAAGAATGGGAAGGCGAGGTCATTTTCCTGCACGAAGTCCGCAAAGGCGCGGCCGATCGATCTTACGGTGTGCAGGTTGCCAAGCTGGCGGGCCTGCCTAACAGCGTTGTCGCTCGCGCGAATGTGGTGCTGGACGCGCTGGAAAAAGGAGAGCGTGAAGGATCCGGTCAGAAGGCCATCATCGACGACCTTCCGCTGTTTTCTGCCCTTGCCGAACCGGTTCAACCCGCGCCTACAGGCCCGAGCGACCTGGAGCTTGCCTTGAAGGATATCCACCCTGATGACCTGAAACCCATCGAGGCGCTGAACCTGCTGTATGAGCTGAAAGAGATCGCGGCAGAAACGTAAACGCCCCCGGAAATCCGAGGGCGTTTTAAGCGTTTTATGGTGAATTAGAGCCTTATTTCGGCGTCGACGACACACCAACCTGCGCCGGGCGCAGCAGGCGGTCATGCAGCATGAAGCCCTCGGCCATCACCTGAATGATGTCTCCCGCCTTGGTGCCGGGCACCGGGGCCTCGAACATCGCTTCGTGCACTTCTGGGTCAAACTTATCGCCAACTTCTGGCGCCAGAAGATGAATGCCGTGCTTATCAAAGATGCCCAGCAGCGCACGCATGGTCAGTTGAACACCTTCCAGCAGAGCCTTGTCTGCTTCACCGGCTTCATTTGCAGCTTCCAAAGCACGCTTCATGTTGTCGTAAACCGGCAGCATGTCGCGGGCCAGCTTGGAGCCGCCATAGTTCTCGGCCTCGCGACGGTCACGTTCGCCACGTTTGCGGGCGTTTTCAGCGTCCGCCAGCGCGCGCATGAAACGATCTTTCATCTCGTCCCGCTCGGCACGTGCGGCAATCAGCTCGTCCTCAAGGCTCACTTCGTCTTCAACGGTCACTTCTTCGGTCATCAGCTTGTCGATGCCCGGTTCCAGTTCCTCAGCGCGTTCGGTTTTCGCGTCCGTCATGTTCTTTGCCTCTATCCTCGGCCTTTATCCTCGATCCGAGATCATTTTGCCGATCAGTTGCGCGGTATAGTCCACCACCGGAACAATCCGCCCATAGTTCAGCCGCGTCGGGCCAATCACGCCCACAGCACCAATGATCTTTCGATCAGCGTTCATATAAGGGGAAACCACCAAAGAGGAACCCGAAAGTGAGAAAAGTTTGTTCTCGGACCCAATAAAAATGCGCACGCCCTCGCCCTGATCGGCCAGATCAAGGAATTCGGCGATATCACGCTTGCGTTCGAGGTCGTCAAACAGGGTGCGAATACGCTCCAGATCGACCTCAGGCCCGTCTTCCATCAGCAGATTCGAACGGCCTCGCACGATCAAACGCTCGTAAGGTTGCCCTTCGTTTTCCCAGATTGCGGCACCACTTTCGATCAAAGCCTGCGCCAGAGTATCAAGTTCCTGCCGACGATTGGCAACTTCGGTCGCGATAATGCGCTGAAGTTCGGAAATCGTGCGGCCTTCGGCCAATGCGTTCAGGAAATTCGCCGCTTCCCGCATCGAGCTTGGGGTTTGCCCCGCAGGTGGTTCAAACACGCGGTTTTCCACGTGGCCATCTGCAAAGACCAGCACAGCCAGCGCACGATCCGGGCCAAGTGACACGAACTCAATATGCTTGATCGGCGCTTCGTGCTTGGGCGTCAGAACCAGGCTGGCCCCAGCCGTGATCCCCGACAACGCCGCGCCCACGCGGTCCATCATCGAGTTGATATTGCTTTCATTTCCGACAGTTGCATCGATTTTCTGCCGGTCGTCCGTCGTCAGGTCCGACACCTCAAGCAGCCCATCCACGAACATCCGCAAGCCAAGCTCTGTCGGGATCCGCCCGGCCGAGACATGCGGGCTGTTCAGCAGTCCCATATACTCAAGGTCTTGCATCACATTGCGAATGGTCGCCGCGCTGACGTTTTCCGTCAGGCTGCGGGTCAGGCTGCGCGAGCCCACCGGCGCGCCCGTTTCCAGATAGCTTTCAACGATGCAGCGGAAGACCTCGCGCGAGCGGGTGTTCATGTCTTCCATCAAATCAGAAGCGTCTGCCATCAGCTTAGCCTTGCCTTTTTGCCGGACCCATGGCTATCACGCTTTCAAAGCGGAAACAAAGGAAGAAGCCATGCGTCCCTCTGGTCGAGATTTAGATCAAATGCGCCCGATTTCAATCGAAACCGGGGTCACAAAACACGCCGAAGGATCCTGCATGATCCGCGTAGGCGACACGCATGTGCTGTGCACCGCATCGCTGGAAACCCGCGTTCCCCCGTTTCTGCGCAATTCCGGCAAGGGCTGGGTGACCGCGGAATACGGCATGCTGCCCCGCTCGACCGGATCGCGCATGCGTCGCGAGGCTGCTTCCGGTAAGCAAGGCGGTCGCACAGTTGAAATTCAACGCCTGATTGGCCGTTCGCTGCGCGCGGGCATCGATCTGGTGGCCTTGGGCGAACGTCAGATCACCGTCGACTGCGACGTGATCCAAGCCGATGGCGGCACCCGTTGTGCGGCGATCACCGGCGGTTGGGTAGCGCTGCGTCTGGCCGTAAACAAACTGCTGAAGGCTGGCGACATCACCACCGATCCGCTGATGGATCCGGTCGCCGCCGTGTCCTGTGGCATCTATGCGGGTCAGCCGGTTCTGGATCTGGACTATCCGGAAGACAGCGAAGCGGGCGTGGATGGAAACTTTGTCATGTGCGGCCCGAAACTGATCGAAGTGCAGATGTCTGCGGAAGGTTCGACCTTCACGCGCGACCAGATGAACCAGCTGATGGATCTAGCCGACAAAGGCGTGTCCGAGTTGGTCGCCGCTCAGCTTCAGGCGACAGCATAATGCGGAAGTTTGACGGCGATAAACTGGTCGTTGCGACCCACAATGCGGGCAAATTACGCGAGATTTCCGCCTTGTTAGAGCCTTTTGGCATCGCCGTCACCTCGGCTGGCGCGCTGGGTTTGGAAGAGCCGGAAGAAACCGAAGACACCTTCGTCGGCAACGCTCGGATCAAAGCGCATTTTGCCGCAAAGGAAAGCGGCTTGCCCGCTTTGTCGGATGACAGTGGCATCATGGTCGACGCGCTGGACGGTGCGCCGGGCGTGTACACTGCAGATTGGGCCGAAACGCCGAACGGGCGCGATTTCCCGATGGCGATGGAGAAAACCTGGACCCTTCTGGAAGAGAAGAAAGCGCCCCTGCCCCGCACCGCGCGCTTTTGCTGCACTTTGTGCCTTGCCTGGCCCGATGGGCATGACGAGGTTTTCGAAGGCAAGGTCGAAGGATCGCTGACATGGCCCATGCGCGGCGATCAGGGCTTTGGCTATGACCCGATTTTCGTGCCCGAAGGCTTTGACATCACCTTTGGCGAAATGGACCCCGACAAGAAGCACCAAATGAGCCATCGCGCCGACGCGTTTGCCAAGCTGGTGAAGGGCGCCTTTGCTTGAGAACTGGCAAATCGGGGGCTTTGGCCTGTATGTCCACTGGCCCTTCTGCGCCGCCAAATGCCCCTATTGCGATTTCAACAGCCATGTCTCGGCATCCATTAACCAAGACGACTGGGCGGCAGCCTATCTGAAAGATCTAGGGCGCTATGGGGCTGAAACCCAAGGTCGCGTACTGGATTCGATTTATTTCGGTGGTGGCACACCCAGCTTGATGGACCCCGCGACCGTCGGCGCGATCATCGACAAGGCGGCAGGCCTGTGGACCTTCGCCAATGACATTGAGATCACGCTTGAGGCCAACCCGACCTCGATCGAGGCGCTAAACTTCGCGGGCTATCGCAAGGCTGGCGTCAACCGCGTGTCCATGGGGTTTCAGGCGCTAAACGATGCGGACCTGCGCAGGCTTGGCCGCATGCACTCGGTCGACGAGGGTCTGCGCGCGCTCGACATTGCCCGCACCCATTTCGACCGCGTGAATTTCGACCTGATCTATGCGCGGCAGGACCAGAGCCTATCCGATTGGCAAGCCGAGCTTGACCGCGCACTTAGTTTCGCGCCAGATCACTTGTCGCTTTACCAACTGACCATCGAGCCCGGCACCGTCTTCGGTGCACGCTTCGAAGCAGGAAAGCTGTCCGGCCTGCCCGAGGACGAACTGGCCGTCGACATGTTCTTCCACACGCAGTACGCCACCGAAGCCGCCGGCCTGCCCGCCTATGAAGTCTCGAACCACGCACGCCCCGGCGAAGAAAGTCGGCACAATTTGATCTATTGGCGCAGCGGCGACTGGATCGGGATCGGTCCGGGCGCGCACGGGCGGCTGTCCTTTGGCGAGAACAGGTGGGGAACGGAAACCCCTCTCTCGCCGAGCAAATGGTTGGAAAACGCACTGGGGGACGATGACAAGCGCGAGAGAGCACCTCTTCCCCTCTCTGAACAGGTAACTGAATACCTTTTGATGGGTCTGCGCACCACTGAAGGGATCGATCTAGAGCGGCTGAAGACCCAGTTCAATGCCCAGCTAGATGTGAATAAAATCAAAGACTTAATCGAATTAGATCTGGTTTCCGTCGATCAGAAAACACTTAGGGCGACCAAAAATGGCCGCCCCGTATTGAATGGTATTTTGCGAGAGCTTTTGCCGGACTAAACGGACAGTTTTCCGCAGATATCGTCCAGCTGATCGAGGTTTTGGTAGCGAATTGTGACCGTCCCGGCCTCGCCCCCGGCTTTGTGGTCGATCTGAACTTTCATGCCCGTCGCCGCAGACAGATCCGCCTCGAGCGCCTTGGTGTCGGCGTCCTTCTCGGCCTTCGGGCTTGCTGTGCGCGGTTTGCTTTCGCCAGCGCCCTTCGCCAGCTTCTCGGCGGCCCGCACCGACAGGCCTTTGTTGATGATCTCGCGCGCCAAGGCAGACGGGTTATCCGCCGTAACCAGCGTCCGCGCGTGCCCGGCGGTCAATTGCCCGTCACGCACAAAGGCCTGAACGTCATCGGGAAGGCTCAAAAGGCGCAGAAGGTTCGCGATGTGCGAACGGCTTTTGCCCAGAGCTTCAGAAACTTTTTCCTGCGTATGTCCAAACCGATCCATCAAATCGCGATAGCCGGCGGCTTCTTCGATCGCGTTCAGATCGGCGCGCTGAATATTCTCGATAATCGCAACTTCCAGCGCCTCAGTATCTGAATATTCTCTAATGATTACAGGTATTTGGTGAAGTTTCGCCATCTGAGACGCGCGCCAACGACGTTCGCCCGCAACGATTTCATATTCGCCTTCAGCACCCGGGCGCGGGCGCACGATCAGGGGTTGGATAACCCCCTTTTCCTTCACCGAAGCCGCCAGATCATCCAGCTGCTCTTGGGTAAAGGTGCGGCGCGGCTGTTCGGGGTTTGGTTTGATCTTTTCAATCGGAACCATCATATCCGCACGGCGCGGTTCGGACGAAGCCCCCTTCGGCGATTCATCGACAACAACATCCGCCATCAGGGCCGACAAGCCGCGGCCCAGGCCGCGATTTTTAGTTGGTTTGCTCATTACTCGCCTCCGATTATCGTTTGATCAGTTCAGCGGCCAGATTGCGATAGGCGCGGCTGCCCTTGGACGTCGGATCATACATCAACACCGGCAACGCGAAAGAGGGCGCCTCGCTGACGCGGACATTGCGCGGAATCATGGTCTTGAACACCAGCTCGCCCAGATTTTCGCGCGCGTCCGCCTCGACCTGACGGGACAGGTTGTTGCGGCTGTCATACATGGTCAGCACAACACCTTCAATTCGCAGATCGGGATTGGCTGCTGTACGCACCTCGCGCACGGTCAGAAGAAGCTGCGACAGCCCTTCCAGTGCGAAGAATTCACTTTGCAGCGGGATCAGAACGCTGTCCGCTGCGACCAGCGCGTTGACGGTTAGAAGGTTCAAAGACGGTGGGCAATCGATCAAGATGTAGTCGATGTTCAGCTGCGATAACGCTACATCTCGCAATGCATCGCGCAGAAGGTGGCTGCGCTTTTCGTTCGAGACCAGCTCGATATCCGCCGAAGACAGATCCGTTGTCGCGGGCGAGATCAGCAGATTGTCGATGGTGGTTTTCTGAATGACATCCAGCACCGACGCCTCTTCCAGCAGAAGGTCATAGGTGCTCATATCGCGATCGTCGGCGGAAACGCCCAACCCGGTCGAGGCGTTGCCCTGCGGGTCCAAATCAATCAAAAGCACGCGCTTTCCGGCCTCGGCCAGCCCTGCCCCCAGATTGATCGTTGTTGTCGTCTTTCCAACCCCGCCTTTCTGGTTGGTGATGGCAATAATCTTCGGCCCGCGTACTTGGAATGGGTCAGACACGTGAGATTTCCTTAATCTTCAGAACAACGGCGGATGGATGGGTCTTGCTGGGATATGTATCAAGCTGAAACGACCAGTTTTCAAGGGCTTCGTCGATTTCCTGGCGATAGTTTTCGCCCTTGGGGAAAATGGCAACGCCTTCGGGCTTCAAGTGCCGTTCGGCAAAGCCACAAAGCGCATCCAACGACGCCAAAGCACGCGCCGACAGGACATCGGCGTTCTGCGGGGCGGCTTTCTCGATTCGCTCTGAGCGGACGGAGAGTTTCAGATCCAGCTCGCGCGCGACAGTCCGCAGAAAGGTCGCCTTGCGCAGATCGCTTTCGATACAAGTCACAGAAAGATCGGGGTTGGCCTCCTTCGCCATGATTGCGACGACCAACGCCGGAAGCCCCCCACCCGATCCCAGATCACACCATATATTGGGATTCTCTGGCGCAAGGCCATATATCTGGGCCGAATCAAGAATATGGCGCGTCCAGATTTCAGAGATCGTACTGGGCGAAACCAGATTAATCGCCGAATTCCACTTCTTCATCAGGGCGACGTAAGCCTCGAGTCGCTCGAATGTTTCACGTGAAACATCGACGTGACGCTGAAATTCGCCATGATTCATGCTGAGCGCTTCCGCTCGAACTGGCGAATCTTCGACAAAAGCAGCGTCAAGGCGGCTGGAGTCATCCCTTCAACGCGGCTGGCGTGGGCCAAAGTACGCGGACGGGCGGCCTGAAGCTTCGACGCGAGTTCGTTTGACAGCCCGCTGAGCGATGAATAGTCGAATTCCTCGGGAATCACATGCGCTTCATCCCGCTTCAGCGCCTCAACATCTTTCTGCTGACGCTCGATATAATTCGCGTAAAGCGCATCGCGCGCGACCTGAAGCTTCACTTCATCGTCAATCTGATCCAGAGCTGCGTCCAGCTGAACCAGCTTTTCAAAGCTCATATCGGGGAAGGCCAAAAGCTCGTAAGCGGTGCGGCGGGTACCATCTTTACGTACGTTTAGATCGAGACCCACAAGATCTTGTGGGGTGTACGACGTCTGCGTCAGCTGCTCTTTCGCACACGCCAAGGCGTCACGCTTCGCTTCAAACGCAGATTTACGCGTATCTTTCACCAAACCAAGCTCGATCCCCAAGGGTGTCAGACGCTGGTCTGCATTGTCCGCGCGCAGCGATAGACGATACTCGGCACGCGATGTGAACATGCGATAGGGTTCGGTTACGCCGCGGGTTATCAAATCATCGATCATCACCCCGATATAGGAATTCGAGCGCGAAAAGATCACCGGATCCCTGCCCTGCACCGCCAGTGCAGCGTTGGTGCCAGCTACCAGACCTTGTGCGGCGGCTTCCTCATATCCTGTGGTGCCGTTGATCTGACCCGCAAGATATAGCCCCGGAACATCCCGCAAAGACAGCGTTTCGGTCAAAGAACGCGGGTCGACGTAATCATATTCGATGGCATAGCCGGGCTGCAGGATCTCGACCTGCTCAAGCCCGGCGATGGAGCGCACATAGTCCTCTTGCACCTCAACGGGCAGAGAGGTGCTGATCCCATTCGGATACACCGTGTCATCGTCCAGACCTTCCGGCTCAAGGAACACCTGATGGCTTTCTTTGTCTGCAAAGCGCACGATTTTATCTTCGATCGAGGGGCAATAGCGCGGCCCGACACCATCGATATGCCCACCATACATCGCCGAGCGGTCCAGATTGGCGCGGATAATGTCGTGCGTTTGCGCGTTTGTATGGGTGATCCCGCAGGAAATCTGCCGCGCGATGGGCGCCTTGTTCATAAAGGAAAACATCGCGGGATCATCATCGCCCGGTTGCGACGCCAGAATATCCCAGTTGATCGTTTGCCCCTTCAGGCGCGGTGGGGTGCCCGTTTTCAGGCGGCCAAGAGGAAGACCAAAGGAGTCAATGCGTTCCGCCAGTTTGACCGAGGGGCGATCCCCCATTCGGCCGCCTTGGCTTTGCTGGTCGCCGATATGGATAATCCCGCGCAGGAACGTGCCCGTGGTCAGCACCACAGCGCCGGCATGCAGTTGTGATCCGTCTCCCAGCACGACACCGCACACGCGATCCCCGTCCATGATCAAGTCGGTGGTTTCACCTTCGATCAGGGTCAGACCCTCGGTCGACAGGATCTCGGCCGACATGGCTTTGCGATAGATTGCGCGGTCTGCCTGGGCGCGTGGACCCTGAACAGCGGGGCCTTTGCGACGATTCAGCAGGCGGAACTGAATGCCAGCCTGATCTGCGACACGGCCCATCAACCCATCCAGCGCATCAATCTCGCGCACCAAATGCCCCTTACCCAAACCACCAATGGCGGGGTTGCAGGACATCACGCCAAGGTCTTCCTTGCGCAAAGTGATCAGCGCGGTTTTTGCACCCATACGCGCAGAAGCATGGGCCGCGTCGGCACCCGCGTGCCCGCCCCCAACAACAATCACATCGAAATCCAGATGTTTCACGTGAAACACTCCTTCGCTACGCACACGCTATTTTCCCAGACAGAAACTAGAAAAGATTTCGTCCAGCAGATGCTCTACATCGACATGGCCGACAAGACTATCAAGGGCCCGGATGGCGGTTCTGATCTCTTCTGCGGCAAATTCAGCGCGTTCGGGGCCGTGTTGTACCTCGATTCGCGCATCTTCCAAAGAGAACAGCGCGCGCTCCATCGCGATGCGATGCCGTTCGCGCGTGGCGATCCCGGCCCCCTGAACGCGGGTTTCCAACACGGACGAGATCTTTTGCACCAACAGATCCATCCCCTGCCCGGTCTTACCCGAAACGACCAGATCACCAGAGACGCCCAGATCGGCCTTTCCGTGGACCACGAGGTCATCGTTCAGCGGGTCCATCGCAGGCTGATCGTCGGTCCCCTCCAGCAAAAAGACCCGCAGGTCTGCAGCATTCGCACGTTCAAGCGTACGGGCGACGCCGATGGCCTCAACCTGATCTTCGGTGTCCCGAACCCCAGCCGTATCCAGCACCGTCACAGGAAGCCCTGCAAGCTCCATATGGACTTCGATCACGTCACGGGTAGTGCCCGCGATATCCGAGGTGATTGCCGCTTCACGCCCCGCCAGCGCGTTCAGAAGCGTGGACTTCCCGGCGTTAGGACGACCGACGATGGCAACCTCGAACCCCTCTCGGATACGCTCGGCAATGCGTGTCCCTGCGGTCTCGCGTTCCAGGCTGTCCAACGTAGTGTCCAACAGCACATTTACCTCGGGCGAGACGTCGACGGGCACGTCTTCATCTGCGAAATCAATGGTGGCTTCCAGCAGCGCAGCGGCGCGGATCAGGTCGGTACGCCATGCGCCTGCAAGGTCGCCCAGAGCGCCAGACAGCACGCCTACGGCCTGCTTGCGCTGTGCTTCGGTCTCGGCGTCCAAAAGGTCTGCCAGGCCTTCCACCTGTGCCAGATCGAGGCATTCATTCTCAAGCGCGCGGCGAGTGAACTCTCCGGGCTCGGCAGGGCGCAACCCATCCTGCTTTGACAGTTCGGCCAGTACAGCCCGAACCACAGCCGTGGACCCGTGCAGCTGAAGCTCGACCACATCCTCGCCTGTGAAGCTGGAGCCCGCTTCAAACAGCAACACCAATGCCTCGTCCAACAGTGCTCCGTCCGCGCTTGTCAGGCGGCGCAACCCAGCGCGGCGCGGCGCAGGCAGATCACCTGCCAAAATACGCGCGGCTGAAAACGCATGTGGCCCGGAAATCCGGACCACTGCGACACCCGCTTTCCCGCGGGAACTGGCAAGAGCATAGATTGTGTCCATTGGACTAACCTATTGTTTTAGTTTGATATTATGTATTCATCGAGTCGAAGAATTCCGAATTCGACTTGGTCTGCTTCAACTTCGACAGCAAGAACTCGACGGCATCCGTGGTGCCCATCGGGTTCAGGATGCGGCGCAGGACATAGGTTTTCTGCAAGTCTTTCGGATCGACCAGAAGATCCTCTTTCCGGGTACCGGATTTCAGAATGTCGATGGCCGGGAAAACGCGCTTGTCGGCGATCTTACGATCCAACACGATTTCGCTGTTGCCGGTGCCTTTGAATTCTTCAAAGATCACTTCGTCCATACGCGATCCGGTATCGATCAGCGCGGTCGCGATAATGGTCAGCGAGCCGCCCTCTTCGATGTTACGTGCCGCACCAAAGAAACGTTTGGGGCGCTGCAGGGCGTTGGCATCGACACCACCGGTCAGAACCTTACCCGAGGACGGGACGGTCGTGTTGAACGCGCGACCGAGACGGGTGATCGAGTCGAGCAGGATCACAACGTCGCGCTTGTGTTCAACAAGACGCTTGGCTTTCTCGATCACCATCTCGGATACGGCCACGTGGCGGGTCGCGGGTTCGTCGAAGGTCGAGGACACAACCTCGCCTTTGACAGAGCGCTGCATGTCCGTCACCTCTTCCGGGCGTTCATCGATCAGAAGAACGATCAGATAGCATTCCGGGTGGTTCTTCTCGATCGAGTGGGCGATGTTTTGCAGGATCACCGTCTTACCGGTACGCGGCGGCGCCACGATCAGCGAACGCTGGCCTTTGCCGATCGGCGCAACCAGATCAATCACGCGGGCCGAACGGTCTTTAATGGTGGGATCTTCGATCTCCATCTTCAGACGCTCATCGGGGTAGAGCGGCGTCAGGTTGTCAAAGGCAACCTTGTGCTTCGCGTCTTCCGGATTGCCGAAGTTGATCTTTTCGACCTTGGTGATCGCGAAATAGTTCTCGTTCTCGCCGGGAGCTTGAATGACGCCTTCGACAGTATCACCAGTGCGCAGCGAGTACTGACGGATCATGTCGGGCGAAACATAGATGTCATCGGGACCGGGCAGATAGTTTGCCTCGGGCGAGCGCAGGAAGCCAAAGCCATCTTGCAGCACTTCCAGCACCCCGTCCCCGCCGATGATCCATTCTTCATCCGCACGTTCACGCAGGATCGAGAACATGATGTCCCCTTTACGCATGGTCGAGGCGTTCTCGATCTCGAGCTCTTCAGCGATAGTCACCAGCTCTTTCGGGCTCTTGGCTTTCAGATCGGATAGGTTCAGACGGTTTTCAGACATGGAATATCTCGGAAATAGATCACGACGGCGCCTGAGCGCTGTCTATGTCGAGTTGGGAAAAACACATGGCCGGACGGCCTGCTTAGAGGCTCAGATACGCGCTGGACGCGCATGAGTCAACAAAATCAGTATTTGAACACGACCGAGAAGACGATGACGATCATCAAAAGCGTCGGCAATTCGTTCATCATGCGATAGCGCCGACCGGTCAGCGTATTGGTGCCCGCCATGAAGTCTTTGCGTCGTGCAGCCAGCCACATGTGAAACCACGTCATACCGATGATCGAGATCCCCTTGGTCCAGGGCCAGACCAGCGACCAGTCGACCACACCGGGCGTTGCCACAAGGCACAGACCAAAAATCCACGAGCTGATCATGGCTGGGTTCATGATCGCTTTCAGAAGCCGGCGCTCCATCGTTTGGAACAGATCATCCGTCTCATTGCCCGATCCCACGACCTCGACATGATAGACGAACAGGCGCGGCAAATAGAACAGGCCCGCCATCCATGCGATCACCGATACGATGTGCAGCGATTTCGTCCAGAAATACGCGTCTGACAGAAAGTCACCCATTCTAAGCCTCTTACATGCGATGCCGCTTCGATCTTCATAAATAAAATAAAGAAGAAGAAAAGATGATGTTGTTGTTAGGCCTGTGGATAACGGGGATTATTGATCTGTCCCGCGACTTGTTCACAGGTGGATAAGCGGCGACCCGGATTCTGGACGGAATCTTTTCGCCTTTGTTTCACAGGGATCAGCGCATTTACCATCTGGGGATAAGTGCAGGGATGAAATCGCACGGTGGGGATTCGCCCACGGGGTGCGACAGGCAAAAACCAACAGTGGAAGAACTGTGAAAATCGCCTTAGTAAAGGTGGGACTTATCCAGCTGTTCTGGCGAGGGCCGAGTTATCTGCTGATTCCAGAACAGGATTACACAGAGTTTTTCCACAGGGTTATCACATGACCGCTTCCCTGATCTTGGCGTCCGCCTCGCAAATCCGCGCCGATATGTTGCGCAACGCAGGGATCGACTTCGACATCATCCCCGCCCGCATCGATGAAGAGATGATCCGCGCATCATTAGAGGCTGAGGGCGCCAGCCCGCGCGATCTGGCTGATGCGCTGGCCGAGTTCAAAGCCCGAAAGATCAGCGAGAAACATTTTGGGTCTTTGGTTCTGGGCTGCGATCAAGTGGCCGAGCTGGAACAGAAGGTGCTGTCCAAGCCGAAAGACAAAGAAGAGGCCCGCGCCCAGCTGGCGGCGATGTCCGGCAAAGTGCATCGGTTGCTCTCTGCCGCCGTGCTTTACGAAGACGGCAAGCCGATTTGGCGCCATGTGGGCTTGGTGCGCCTGAAGATGCGAGAGCTTTCGCCGGACTATATCGCGGATTATGTCGAGCGGAACTGGGACAGCATCCGCCATTCGGTCGGCGCCTACAAGCTGGAAGAAGAAGGCGTACGCCTGTTTGCCAAGGTGGACGGCGACTATTTCAACGTGTTGGGTTTGCCCCTGACCGAGCTTCTGTCATATCTGATCGTGCGAGGAGATCTGAAGATATGAGCGACACACGAATTCCCCTGGCGGGCGTCATTGGAAACCCCATCGAACACTCTCTGTCCCCAAGGCTGCACGGCCATTGGTTGCGCACGATGGGGCTGGCCGGGCATTACATCCCGATGCGGGTCGAAGCGGACGATCTGGAAACCGTCATTCGCACGCTGCCGAAAGCCGGGTTTGTCGGTCTGAATGTGACGATCCCGCATAAAGAGGCCGTGCTGAAGCTGGCCGACATCGTCACTGACCGCGCCGCGCTGATCGGGGCGGCGAACACGCTGATCTTCCGTGACGATGGCAAAATCCACGCGGACAACACCGACGGCTATGGATTTACGCAAAACCTGCGCCAATCTGCACCGGACTGGGCGCCGGAAACCGGACCTGCTGCTGTTTTCGGAGCCGGCGGCGCTGCGCGCGCCATTTTGGCCTCGCTCATCGAGCTCGGCGTGCCTGAAATTCGCCTGTCCAACCGGACCCGCGCCCGTGCGGATGCTTTGCGCGCTGAATTTGGTGCGCGGATCGTGGTGTATGACTGGGTTCAGGCGGGCAATATGTTGGATGACGCGGTCACGGTTGTGAACACCTCGTCCCTTGGCATGACCGGCAAGCCCGACTTCCGCGTGCCGCTGGATGGGCTGATGCCCGGCGCGGTCGTGAATGATCTGGTCTATTCGCCGCTCAAAACCGATTTCCTGCAACAGGCCGAGGATGCGGGCTGTCAGGTGGTCGACGGGTTGGGCATGTTGCTGCACCAAGCCGTTCCCGGGTTCGAACGTTGGTTCGGGACCCGCCCCGTCGTCGATGATGCGCTGCGCCACGCGGTTCTGGGCGTATGAGCGGGCCGTTTATCATCGGGCTGACCGGCTCGATCGGGATGGGGAAATCCACAACCGCGAAAATGTTTGCGGACGCCGGCGTTCCAATCTGGGACGCGGATGCAGCGGTGCATCGCATCTATGATGTGGGCGGCGCGGCGGTCGAACCGATCCGCGCGGTCTGTCCTGATGCAATTATCGACGGCGCCGTCAGCCGCGATGCTCTGAAAGACTGGATGTCGAAAGATGCGGGCGCACTGAAAAAACTGGAACAGATCGTCCACCCGCTGGTCGGACAAGACCGGGCGGAATTTCTGACAAACAGCACCTCGCCCATCGTTCTTCTGGACATGCCGCTTCTGTTTGAAATCGGTGCGCATGAACATGTGGATCTGGTCGTCGTGGTCTCGGCCCCCGCTGAGTTACAGCGCGAACGCGTACTTGCGCGAGGCACCATGACGGAAGCACAATTCGAGACTATTCTGGCCAAACAGGTGCCAGATGCCGACAAACGCGCCCGCGCGGATGTGATCATTCCGACCGAAACATTGGACGGTGCGCGGGCCGCGGTGGACGAGGTCATCGCCCATGTGAAAGGGAAGTTGGATGCGTGAGATCGTGCTCGATACAGAAACCACCGGCTTTGATCCCCAAAGCGGTGACCGCATCGTGGAAATCGGGTGTCTTGAACTGATGAACCACATGCCGACCGGGCGGACGTATCACCAATACATCAACCCCGAACGCGGTATGCCGGACGAGGCGTTTGGCGTGCACGGCATCGGCCCCGACCTGCTGGCCAGCCCCCGCCCCGCCGAACCGGGCGAAGTTCTTCTGAAAGACAAGCCGATCTTCAAAGAGGTTGGGCAGGCGTTCCTTGATTTCATCGGAGACGCCAAGCTGGTCATCCACAACGCCAGCTTTGACATGAAATTCCTGAATGCCGAGCTGCAGTGGATGGGCCTGCCGCAAATCCCGTGGGAACGCGCGTTGGATACTCTGGCGATGGCGCGCAGCAAATTTCCCGGCGCGCCCGCGTCTTTGGATGCGCTGTGCCGTCGTTATGCGATCGACAACTCGTCGCGGACACTGCACGGCGCGCTTTTGGACAGTGAAATTCTGGCCGAAGTCTATCTGGAGCTCATTGGAGGTCGTCAGCCCGACCTTGTTTTGGCGGGCAATCAGGCGACCTCGGGTTCTGGTGGTGCGAACGACGATTGGCGCCCGCGCCCACGTCCTGAACCCCTGCCGTCCCGGATCCACGAAAAAGAAACCGCCGCCCATGATGCTTTCGTAGAAAAGCTGGGCGACGGCGCAATTTGGAAGAAGTTTCAGTAACTTCTTAATCGAAGCCGATTGATCGGAATCAGAATTCGCTGCCTCTCGATCAGCTGTGGCAGATCTCGAACGCGATTTCTGATGCTCTTTGGAGCGGATGAAATCGGCTTCGATTTAGCTCACAGGAGCGTTTGCCTGTTCGGCCGCGGCGCGGCGCTCGATTTCCTGACGGTACAGGGCCAGGAAGTCGACGGTGTCCAGATTCAGCGGCGGGAAGCCACCGTCACGGGTCACGTCCGACACGATGCGACGCACGAACGGGAACAGCATGCGCGGGCATTCGATCATCAGGAACGGGTGCAGCTGCTCTTCCGGCACGTTTTCCACGTGGAAGATGCCCGAATATTCCAGCTCCATCAGGAACAGCTGTTCGCCGCTTGCCTTGTTTTTCGAGCCGATGGTGTATTTCGTGATCACTTCAAACTGGTGATCGGTCGGGCGCTTTTTGGCGTCCAGCGCAACTTCGACGCTGATATCGGGCTGTACTTCGCCCTGAATGCCTTTTTGCGCCAGAATGTTTTCAAACGACATATCGCGAATGAACTGACCCAGAACCTGCATCTTGGGCGGAGTGGGAGCGGTCTGTGGGGTGGCTTCGTCGGCCATGGGTGTCTCCTTCAGGAAAATCTGTCGGAAATGTCCTTATCAGGTTGGGAAGGGACCCTCAACTAAGGGTTTCGTCAGAGCGGATTTGACGCTATCAGCGCGTCATGACGACGATGATCCCCACTTGGGTGGACGGCACCCTGACCCCGGTCGAAAAGCTTGAAGCGCATGTGAAAGGGCTTCGGCACAAAGCCGTGTCTGTGTTTCTGATCTGCGATGGTCAGGTGCTGATCCAGCAACGCGCGGCGGGGAAATATCATACGCCGAACCTGTGGGCGAATACCTGCTGCACGCACCCCTATTGGGGCGAAGACCCGCGGTTCTGCGCGATCCGCCGGCTGGAGGAAGAGTTGGGGATCACTGGCGTCGATCCGGTCTGGGTCGAAAACTTGGAATATCGCGCCGATGTGGGTGGAGGCCTGATCGAGCACGAAGTCGTCGATCTGTTCGTCATTCACTGCGACACGCGCCCCGATATGGACCTGAACCCGGACGAGGTTCAGGCAGTGGATTGGCTGGATCGTGGTGAATTAGAGACGAAAATCGCCGAAAACCCAGATCAGTTCACCCCATGGCTACAGATTTACATGTCGAAGCATTCAGCCTCAGTGTTTGGTCCAGCCTGACGGACCTTCGACGCCGGGATGGGTCGGGCGTTTTTCGGGCGTCACATCTTTGAAATCGCCATCAATCACGTCGTCCTCAGGACGCGGACGGCGGCGCATTTCTTCTTCAGCCATGCCACCCATTGTGAAGGTCTGAACCTTCACCCGCGATTTCGCCCAGTTGAACACGGCGCTGCGCACGGCGGGGATCAGCAGGGCAAAGCCTACGAAATCGGTGAAGAAGCCGGGCGTCAGCAGAAGCGCGCCGGAAAACAGGATCATTGCGCCATGGGCTAGCGGTTCGGTCGGGTCGTTCAACTGCCCAAAACTGTCCCGAAGTTGTGACAACGCAAGTGCCCCCTGCGCCCGCATCAATTGGGTGCCGACAATCGCGGTCAAAACCACAATCCCAAGGGTCCACCACAACCCGATCGCACCGCCAACCTGAATGAACAGGGCGATTTCAATCAGCGGAACGGCGATGAACAGTGCAAAAAGCCACATGGCAAGTGATCTCCTTTTCGTGTGACCGGTGGACTTGGCCCGGTACTGCACCTACATATGACTTCGATGATCGCGTTTCCATATGGCGCTTGAAAAGAGGTATCCATGAGCTCTTCCCTGATCCAGCTTCTTGTACTGGCCGGTATTGCCCTGTTTTTGATTTTGCGCCTGCGCGATGTGCTTGGCACGCGCGAGGGGTTCGAGAAACCCGTTGTCCCGCGTCAGGACAACCGACGCTTGGATCGCAGCAACCTTGAAGTGATCGAAGGTGGCCCGGATCGGGACATTCTGGATCACGCGGATGAGGGTAGTGCTTCGGCACAAGCGCTGGCGGCGATGAAAACCAACGAACCCGGCTTTAATGTCGGCGAGTTTCTTGGCGGTGCGCGTGGTGCGTATGAAATGATCCTGATGGGGTTCGAAGCGGGCGAGATGTCCAAGATCCAACCCTTCCTGTCGGAAGAAGTGTACGAAACCTTCGCCAGCGTCGTTGAGGCGCGCGAAGCTCAAGGCCTGTCGGTCGAAGCGAATTTTGTTGGCGTGCGCGAACTGAAGCTGGAAGAAGCCGCGTTCGACACCGCGACCCGCGAAGGCGAAATCACCGTGAAATTTGTGGGCGAGCTAACTTCGGTCGTGCGTGACAAAGGCGGCGACATCATCGAGGGCAACCCGAACGAGGTCAAACGTCAGAAAGACGTCTGGACCTTCGCCCGCATCATGGGTTCGGACAACCCCAACTGGCAACTTGTCGCCACGGGTGGCTGATGCTTCGGGGGCTGGCATGTGCGCTGGCCCTTTTGGGCATGCCTGCCTATGCGGGTCTGGATGACGCGCGCGTAACTCTTGTTCCGTTTGAAGACCTTGATGGTTGGGAAGATGACAACCATCAAGACGCCCTGCACGTATTTCTGGACACCTGCCGTGATCTGGATGACCCGCAATGGCGCCCGATCTGTGCCTTGGCGCAGACGCAGGACGACGGCAAAACCTTTTTCGAGCTTTTCTTCCGCCCCCTTCTGATCGAAGACGGCAACGCCCCGCTGTTCACCGCCTATTTCGAACCCGAGCTGAAAGGCTCGCGGGTTCAGACCTCGGTCTATCGTTATCCGGTCTACGCCAAACCGCGCGAGGCCTCGGGTCAGGTCTGGCTTGCCCGTCGGACCATCGAAGAAGGTGATGTGATGAAGGGTCGCGGGCTGGAAATCGCGTGGGTTGCGGACCCCGTCGATCTTCAATTCCTGCAAATCCAAGGCTCGGGCCGCATTCGACTGCCGGATGGTGGCAGCATTCGGCTGGGCTATGGCGGATCCAACGGGCACACGTTTGTGTCGCTGGGGAAAGAGCTGGTCCGGCGCGGGGTCTATAACGAACACCAAGTCTCGCAGGCGGTGATCAAGAACTGGGTGCGGCGCAACCCGGAAGCCGGGCATGATCTGCTGATGTCCAACCCGTCCTATGTGTTCTTCCGCAAGATCGGAGACGTCTCGGCCAGCAAAGGTCCGCTTGGGGCGATGAACCGGTCGATCACGGCGCATCGGTCGCTGGCGGTTGATCCGAAATACACGCCACTAGGCGCTCCGATCTGGTTGGAAAAAGACGGGTCCGAGCCGTTTCGCCGCCTGATGGTCGCGCAAGATACGGGCTCGCGGGTCAAGGGCGCGCAGCGGGCGGATATTTTCTGGGGCACCGGCGATCAGGCCGGAAAGCTGGCGGGCAAGATCAAAGACGACGGGCGCATGTATGTGCTGCTTCCAATCCAGCGCGCCTATGCGCTGCTGCCCGAGGATCAGTGACATGGCGAAGCGACCCAAGACACTGACCGAAGACGACAAGGTGTTGTGGAAGAAAGTGGCGGACAGCACGATCCGGCTGCGCCCACCCAAGCCGTCGCGTGAGAAAACAGAGACTATTCCACCTGAACCCATTCAGCCTCCGCCCAAACCGGTCAAGGTCACGCACCCGCGGTTCCGCGTGGGCGAGCGGGCGAAGAAACCCGGAAAACCGAACGATCTGGCGCCATCCATGCGCGATCATATCGCGTCCAGCCCGGTGGCGATGGACCGCAAAACCTTTGGCAAGATGAAGAAGGGTCGCCTGTCGCCCGAGGCCAAGATCGACCTGCACGGCATGACCATCGCGCAGGCCCACCCGATGCTGACGCGGTTTATCTTGAACGCGATCGATGCGGATCGACGGCTTGTTTTGGTGATTACCGGGAAGGGTAAACACAAGGATGAGGGCGGGCCGATCCCGGTGCGACACGGCGTGCTACGTCATCAGGTGCCGCATTGGCTGAACACCGCCCCCCTGCGCCAACACGTCCTGCAAATCACCGAAGCCCATCTGAAGCATGGCGGCCAAGGTGCATACTACGTCTATCTGCGCAGACAGCGTTAAGGCGCGTTGTTCGGGATCACCAAGCGTGTCGCGTTTTGAACCACCAAGATCGTTCCCGGCAACAGGCCCGGCTGGACCGTTGGGCTGGCGCTGATCGCGGCGGATAGGTTCGGAATGCTGTTGATCAATCGCAGAAATGCAGGTGAGGCGAAGGCGACGCTGTGGTCGGCCTCGCCATCTGTAAACGCAGACAGATCCACAAGGGTCACGTCCAGCTCGGCCAATTCAGCGACATCGGTGTTGTTGCCAAGCCGCGTGGTCTGGCCGGTCAAGCGGGCGGACAGCCTTAGCGCTCGGTCTCGGGAAGACGTGAAAATAAAGAACGGCTGCGGCAGTTTACCAATGCGCTTGGCCTGTTGGCGGAACAGGTCCAGATCAATATCGGGCGAAATCAGGACGACCCCGCCGATCTTGGCCAGCCCCCGTTGGCCGTCTGCAATTGCCATCTGGCGCAGGGCTTCCACCGACAGAAGCGCGCCCATCGAATGGCCGACCAACAAAACCTCATCCACGCCAGATTTCGAGACCGACCGCAGCGTCGCTTCAAGCCCGTCGCGCGCATAAAGCATTGAGTCGCGATCATACCCGTATCCCAAAGGATGCCCGGCGCTGGGCCAAGAGTAGTGGACCGGCAAGAAGGGCAGATCCAGATCCGCATTCAGCTGCGCAAAGCGATACAGCCCTTCAGAAAAACGGTTGTTGAACCCGTGGACGAATACGGTCGCCGTGCGCTCTTCCCCGCGCCGCCCGCGCAGGGCGCGCGCCATCGCGGCCTCGAACGCGCGACGCGAGGTGTATTGTTCGTAATTGTCGACAAGGAAATGCTGAGCGGGGTCCGGGGTCTTGCGTCCGGGCCAGTTGATCTCGCCCGGCTCGCGATTTTCCGGGATCGAAACGCCAACATGCCCGAACAACAGTTCACCACCCCTGCTGCTGGTCGGGGCGCCGTCTTCGTCAAGCTCGCGGGTTGAGGCAACAAAGATGTTTTGCACGTCGCCGATCTGCCCAGCACCGGGAAAAAGGGTGATTGTGCCGCGTGGGGCACAGGCGGAAAGCGCCAGAACAATAGAAAAAACCAGAAAGCGCACCTGAGAATGCATTGGGCAGGCTCCTTAAATACAGCTACTGAATAGCTGACGAACCCGCCCCTGCCTAGATCAAAGCACGTAGCGGCTGACGTCGGTCGAGGTCATCAGCGCGCCCAGATGTTTGTCGACGAACGCCTTGTCCACGACCACCTCTTCGCCGCCACGATCCGGGGCTGAGAAGCTGAGTTCCTCGAACACACGTTCCAGCACGGTATAAAGCCGCCGCGCGCCGATGTTTTCCACGCTTTGGTTCACTTCGGCAGCGATCTTGGCCAGGGCCGCGATGCCGTCATCGGTGAAGCTGACGGTCACGTCTTCGGTGCCCATCAAGGCGGTGTACTGACGAGTCAGCGCATTGTCGGTTTCGGTCAGGATACGCACGAAATCCTCTTCGGTCAGCGCGCGCAGCTCGACGCGGATCGGCAGACGGCCCTGAAGTTCCGGCAGCAAGTCCGAGGGTTTGGCGACATGGAAAGCGCCCGAGGCGATGAACAGGATGTGGTCCGTTTTCACCGCGCCGTGTTTGGTCGACACGGTTGTGCCTTCTATCAACGGCAGCAGGTCACGCTGCACGCCTTCGCGGCTGACATCCCCGCCGCGATTTTCGGTACGCGCGCAGACCTTGTCGATCTCGTCCAAGAAGACGATGCCGTTCTGTTCAACCGCCTCTAGCGCTGATTTAGTGACTGTTTCGTCATCCAGAAGCTTGTCGGCCTCGTCTGAAATCAGCACATCATAGCTGTCGCGCACGGTCATCTTTTTGCGCACCGTCCGCTGGCCAAATGCCTTGCCGAACATGTCGCCCAGATTGAGCATCCCCATACCCTGCCCCGGTTGTCCTGGCACATCGAGCATCTGCATCGGGTTTGAGGTATCGGCGACGTCCAGTTCAATCTCGTGATCGTCCAATTCACCGCTGCGCAATTTCTTGCGGAACATCTCGCGGGTGGCGTCGCGGGCGTCAGAGCCGGCAATCGCTTCGATCACGCGATCTTCGGCGGCTTCTTCGGCGCGGGTTTTCACGTCTTCGCGCATATGCTCGCGGGTTTGGATGATGGCAGCGTCCACCAGATCACGTACGATCTGTTCCACGTCGCGGCCGACATAGCCGACTTCGGTGAACTTGGTGGCTTCGACCTTCAGAAACGGCGCGCGGGCAAGCTTCGCCAAGCGGCGGCTGATCTCGGTCTTGCCGACGCCGGTGGGTCCGATCATCAGGATATTCTTCGGGTAAACTTCGTCACGCAGGTCATCCGACAGCTGCTTGCGACGCCAACGATTGCGCAGCGCCACGGCAACGGCGCGCTTGGCGTCGTTCTGGCCGATGATGAAACGGTCAAGTTCCGAGACAATCTCGCGCGGGGTCAGATCGGTCATTGGCTGATCTCCTCAACCGTCAGGTTTCCGTTGGTATAGACACAGATATCGGCGGCGATTGCCATCGCTTTTCGGGCGATGGTTTCGGCGTCCAAGTCACCCTCCATCAAGCCGCGCGCGGCAGCGAGGGCGAAGTTTCCGCCCGATCCAATGGCCGTCACGTCATGTTCCGGCTCCAGCACGTCGCCCGCGCCGGTGATCACGAACAAATCCTTGCCGTCGGTGACGATCAGCATCGCCTCCAGCTTTTGCAGATATTTGTCGGTGCGCCAGTCCTTTGCCAGCTCGACCGAGGCGCGGGCCAGTTGGCCGGGTGTGGCTTCCAGCTTGGTTTCCAGACGCTCCAGCAGCGTGAAGGCATCGGCGGTCGAGCCCGCAAATCCAGCCACAACATCAAACCCGCCGGGGGATAGCCTGCGTACCTTGCGTGCGGTGCCCTTGATCACGGTCTGGCCCAGACTGACCTGCCCGTCACCTGCAATCACAACCTTGCCACCTTTGCGCACGCCAATGATCGTCGTGCCATGCCAGCCGGGAAATTCGCTTTCTGCCATGTCGCCTCCAAATTCGGTTTCATCCTATATGGACACGGGCGACACGGCGCACAAGCATTGGCCTGTGCGAAGTGGTGTATATTCAGATCTGCGAGGGCTTATTTCAGCCAACCGCCCAGATTGCGTTCAGCCACGCCAATCAGCGCGTCGATATGGGCGTCGTCGTCATTCAGGCACGGAATATAGGTGAAGCTTTCGCCCCCGGCCTCGATAAAGGCCTCTTGGATTTCTTCCTGAATTTCTTCCAGCGTTTCGATACAATCGGCCGAGAACGCGGGCGCGATGACCGCGATGTTCTTCTTGCCGGTTTCAGCCAGACGCGCGACTTCTTCGACCGTGTAGGGTTTCAGCCATTCTTCGGGGCCAAAGACCGATTGGAAGGTTGTGGTGATGGCGTCGTCGGACCAACCCAGACGCTCTTTCAACAGGCGCGTGCTTTTCTGGCACTGGCAGTGATAAGGGTCGCCTTGCATCAGATAGCGTTTCGGCATCCCGTGATAAGACACGACCAGCAGGTCGGGCTTTTTGTCCATCGCGGCATAGCCCTTTTCCACCGACTGCGCCAAAGCGTCGATATAGGCGGGATCGTCGAAATAGGGCTCGATCGTGCGGGACGCGGGCTGCCAGGTTTCCTCCATCAACGCGCGGAAGAACTGGTCGTTCGCGGTGGCCATCGTGGCGCCTGCATATTGCGGATAAAGCGGGAAGAACAGGATGCGGTCACAGCCTGCCGCGACCATCTCGGACACTTTTGATTTGGTCGACGGGTTGCCATAGCGCATGCAGAAATCGACCATGACCTCGGCGCCGTATTTAGTCTCTAACGCTGCGCGAAGCTTTGTGATCTGCGCTTTGGTGATCGTCATCAGGGGGCTTTCGCCCAGATCTTCATTCCAAATCGACTTATACGCTTCGCCCGAGGAAAACGGGCGTTTGGTTAGGATGATGGTCTGCAGCAGGGGCTGCCATTTCCATGCGGGATAATCGATGACGCGCTTGTCCGACAGGAACTCGTTCAGATAGCGGCGCATCGACCAATAGTCATATCCATCGGGCGTGCCGAGGTTGGCGAACAGAACGCCGACTTTGCGGGCGGGGATTTTGGGGTGATCCGTGGGCATTTTCATAATCATGGCTACGTCCTTGTTCGCGTCATAGATCACTTAACGGGTATAAACTTTAGGTCAATTGGACAATTTGGTCTCGTCCGTGCCCAAGGCGTCGGCCAGACGGGCGGCGGCGGAACCGGGGCGCAAGGGTTTTTGCTGGCTTTCATCGGGCGCCCAGCCGGTCAGGAAGATCATCTCGAAACTGGCGGTGATGCGGTTGTCGTCTGCCGGGAAGTGCTGGGCATAGCGGGATTTGACATCGTCAAAGAAGGCGCGGTTCAAGGACGAAATTAGTCTCTGATCCAGCGCATTTCGCTCTCCCATCGCTTTCAGGTCACGCATCAGGGCGTAGCTGTCCGCGTAGGTCACTTGCCGCAATGCGCTGTCTGCAACGGGCAGCGCAAGTCCCGCGCGCTGAAGCAGCGCGCCGAGGTCGCGGATCTCGCCCATTGGAACGACGCGGGGGGACAGGCCGCCGGTGCGGGCGACCTCGACCTCGGACAAAATGGCGCGGAGCTCGGACAGGGTTTGCCCGCCGAACATCACCCCCATGAACAGCCCATCATTGATCAGCGCGCGGCGGGATTGGATGATCTGCCCCACCGGGTCGTTGGCCCAGTGCAGCGACAGCCCGTGGATCACCAGATCATGCGCGCCCGGTTCCAGCGACAGGATGTCGTCATCGGGCACGATCACCGCGTCGGGGAAGCTTTCGGCCCACACATCCGGGAAACCGGTGACAATCGCGGGTTTGGTAAACGTTCTGTTAACCTCTGTCAGGCGATCCTTCACCTCATCCGCGGCCAATTCCTGCAGGAACATACCATCCGCCGTCGCGCGGCGGCGGTTTTGCGCCAGTTGGGCGCGGTTGATCAGCTTGGGCGGTGTGTCGTCAGGCAGTCTCATGGCGGCGGACCATAGTTGGAAAGGGCGAAAATGCAATCAGCGCTGCATCTGATCTATCCGCCGCAATGCGTCAGTTGCGATGCGCCGACGGATACGGACTTTGCGCTGTGCCCGGACTGCTGGCGGGACACGCCCTTTATCAGCGGGTTGTCTTGCGATCTGTGCGGTGAACCCCTGCCCGGCGAAGATGAGGACAGCATCGTGCATTGCGACGCCTGCATGACGTGGCAGCGTCCGTGGACGCGGGGCCGATCCGCCCTGCTCTATCGCGGCAATGCCCGCCGGATGATCCTGGCCTTGAAACACGGAGACCGGCCCGAGCTTGCCCGCAGTTTTGCCCCGTGGCTTGCCCGCGCGGCTGCGGATATCCTGCAGGACGACCTGCTGATCGTGCCCATCCCCATCCATTGGACCCGGCGGCTGAAGCGGCGCTATAATCAATCGGCCGAGCTGTCGCGGGCGTTGGCGCGCGAAACCGGGTTAGAGCACGTACCACAATCCCTGATCCGCCCGCGCCGCACCGCCATGCATGACGGGATGAGCGCAGAGGATCGGTTCGAGAATATGGACAACGCGATTGCGCCACACCCCAAGCACGGCGCAGCTTTGCAGGGACGTGATGTCCTTTTGTTGGACGACGTGATGACCTCGGGCGCGACATTTCATGCGGCGGCGCATGCGGCAATTCGTGCCGGTGCCGCATCTGTGAAGGTGCTGTCCCTTGCGCGCGTTGCGCGTGATGCCTAACTGGCTGTAAACCTATCAACAGATCCCCCGTACGGAGCCCCTGATGCAGCCTGTCACCATCTATTCCTCGCCGCTTTGCGGGTTTTGCCACGCCGCCAAGCGCCTTTTGAACAGCAAGAACGTTGAATTTGAAGAGATCAACGTTCTGATGAAGCCTGAGCGCAAGCAGGAAATGATGTCGCGCGCCAATGGCCGCCACACCGTGCCGCAGATCTTTGTCGGTGACATCCACGTGGGCGGCTGCGATGACCTGTATGATCTTGAGCGCAGCGGGAAGCTTGATCCGCTGTTGGCGGGTTAACCGTGCGCGTCGCGCTGATCCAGTTTACGGCCGGGGATGATCCGGCCGCGAACCTTGGACCATTGCGCGACATGGTGCGACAGGCAGCGCAAGACGGGGCCGAGTTTGTTCTGACGCCCGAAGTGTCGAACATCATTTCGACCAGTCGCCGCCATCAGCTAGACGTTCTACATCACGAACAGGATGACCCCACCCTCGCCGCCTTGCGATACGAGGCGCACGCGCTGGGCATTTGGCTGCTGATCGGCTCGCTTGCACTGAAGACCGACGACCCGGATGGGCGCTTTGCCAACCGGTCATTCATGATTTCTCCGCTTGGGGACATTGTCGCGCGCTATGACAAGATCCACATGTTCGACGTGCAGATCGACGAGACGGAAAGCTATCGCGAAAGTGCGGGCTATCGCCCCGGCGACCGCGCCGTCGTGGCCGAGACCGAATTCTGCCCGATTGGTATGACCATCTGCTATGACATGCGTTTCCCGCATCTTTTCCGTGCCTTAGCCAAGGCGGGCGCCCAAATCATTACCGTACCTGCCGCGTTTTCGCCGGTCACAGGGGCGGCCCATTGGGAAAGCCTGCTGCGGGCCCGCGCGATTGAAAATGGCGTCTTTGTTCTGGCACCTGCCATGTGCGGGCAGCACGGACCGAAGCGGTCCACGTACGGTCATTCGCTGGTCGTTTCGCCCTGGGGCGAAGTTTTGGCCGACGCAGGTGTCGCACCGGGCATCACAATGGTTGATCTTGACCTTGCAGACGTGGGAAGGTCGCGCCAACGCGTCCCATCCCTGACGCATGATCGAGAATTCAAAGGCCCCTGATGTCCGAAAGCTCTGCCGAAACCCTGTCTGTCGCCCTGTTCAGCGAGATGTTCATGGCTGACCAGCTGGCACGCAACCGTCTGTCGAAGGCGTTGCCCAAGGGGATGGAGCTGAGCCATTTTTCTGTGCTGAATCACTTGGCCCGTGTCGGGGAAGAGAAAAGCCCCGCGCAGCTGGCAAAATCGTTTCACGTTACGCGCGGTGCGATGACCAACACGCTAAACAAGCTGGAATGGGCGGGGCATGTGCATATCCGGCCCGACTGGGACGACGCGCGGCGCAAATTCGTGACGATATCGCCCGCGGGCAAGGCGGCGCGCGATGCGGCGCTGGCAGCGATCACGCCCATCATCTCGAACATGGTGCGCCAGATCGGGGCCGAAAACGTGCGCAATGTGCTGCCGGTTCTTCGTGAGATGCGTAAGATCCTTAGCGATGTTGAATGAACGCGCTTGAGTTCACCACCGATCTTTTGGTGCAAACCGGCCAGTACAGGCTGGAAACGTATGAAGATCGCTTCGTGCAGATCACGCCGGACGAGCCGAATTTCTGGTTTGGCAATCGGGTGATTTTCCGCACCGTGCTGGACGGCGCCAAGGCGCATCTCGATCAATTCCACGCCGACCTTCCCGAGGCACGTCATATCTGCATCAGTTGGGACATTCCGGGGCTGGACCGCGCGCAGATGGCGGCGATGTTTGATGGAACCGGCTTGACGGTCGAAGAGGCGGATGTTCTGACCCTGACCGGACCACTGCGTCGAGGTGCTGCGCCTGCGGGCGTCACCATTCACCCGTTTCAAACGCCAAGTGATTGGCATCAATCCGAGGCGATTGCCAAGGTGCATCACATCGAAGATGGGCTGCCTGAGGCTGGATTAGACACGTATTTGGCCGGACACAGCGCCACGCGGCGGGCGTTGATTGCGCAAGGCTTGGGTCAATGGTTTGGGGCGTTCAAGGGGGACACGCTGGTCGGAGATATGGGGGTTTTCCACGATCAAAACCTGATCCGGTATCAGTCGGTTCAGACCCATAAGGATCACCGGCGGCAAGGCATTTGCGCGGCGCTTTTGTGCGCCTGTCTGGATTGGGCCACATCCCGTGCGCCAGATGCGCTTCCGGTGATTGTGGCGAATGCCGATAGTGATGCCGGGCGGCTCTATCGCCGCGCCGGGTTTGCTTTGGCCGAAACGACGATTTCCGCCTATCGGCCCACGGAATAGAGACTATTTCAGCTTAACCGAGGTCATCGCGTAGTTCACCGAAAGGTCTCGTGCCGACAGAGACCAGCTCCACGCGATCGGGTTAAACACCATGCCCATGCGATCCACCACATTCAGACCCGCGGCAGCGATCAGATCGGCCAGCTCGTCCGGGGTGATGAATTTCGACCATTCATGGGTGCCCTTGGGCAACCAGCGCATCACATGCTCGGCGCCAATGATTGCGACCATATAGCTTTTCGGATTGCGGTTGATCGTGGATGCCACCATCAGCCCGCCGGGTTTTAGCAACTGCTGACAGGCGGTCAGATAGGCCAGCGGGTCGGCGACATGCTCGACCACTTCCATGTTCAGAACCACGTCGAACTGCTCGCCCGCGTCCGCAAGGCTTTCGGCAGTGCAATTGCGGTAATCGATCTCAAGCCCCATCTGCTCGGCATGGAGCTGTGCGACCGGAATGTTACGCGGCGCCGCATCGGCACCAATCACCGTGGCACCCAGGCGGGCCATGGGTTCGGACAGCAGCCCCCCACCACAGCCGATATCCAGAAGTCGCAGGCCTTTGAACGGCTCGACATCGTTCAGATCGCGGCCAAATTCGGTAGCGATCTGGTTTGTGATATAATCCAGACGCACCGGGTTCATCATGTGAAGTGGTTTGAACTTGCCCGTGGGATCCCACCATTCGGCGGCCATCGCCTCGAACTTGGCGACTTCGGCGGGATCGACGGTGGTCTGGTTATCGGCGGTCATCGGATACCTTCTTTCTGATGGCGGGCGCGTCGTGGGCATTATATAGAGGTCTCATGGATAAGGCCGCAGGAAAAAACAGCGCAGCCGCAAGGTTGTATCCTCCGATCGACCCGTTTGATCGGCATATGGTGGATGTGGGCGACGGCCACAAGATCTATGTGGAACAATCGGGCAATCCAGACGGTATTCCGGTTGTGGTTCTGCATGGCGGTCCGGGGGGTGGATCCTCGCCCGCGATGCGGCGGTTTTTCAACCCACGGCTCTATCACATCATCCTGTTTGACCAGCGCGGCTGTGGCCGGTCGCGTCCGCATGCGAGCATCGACCACAACACAACGTGGCATCTGGTGCGCGACATTGAACAGATCCGCACCCTGCTGGGGATTGATCGCTGGATCGTGTTTGGCGGAAGCTGGGGCGCAACGCTGGCCTTGATTTACGCGCAAGCGCACCCGTCCCGCGTGGCGCATCTGGTTCTGCGCGGCGTGTTCCTTGCCACGAAATCCGAGCTCGACTGGTTCTATGGCGGCGGCGCTGGGCGGTTCTGGCCCGAGCTGTGGGATCGTTTCGAGACCCTGATCCCCGAGGCCGAGCGCCACGACATGATCACCGCCTATCACCGGCGCCTCTTTTCCGGCAACTATGCCGAGGAAGCCCGCTTTGCCCGCGCTTGGACCGGGTGGGAAAACGCTCTCGCCTCGATCCACAATATGGGTGTGACGATTGACAGCCCGGCGGAATATGCCCGCGCCTTTGCGCGGCTGGAAAACCATTACTTCCGGCACGGCGCCTTCTTGGATGAGGACGGCAAGATCCTGCGCGATATGGAGCGCATCGCACATATCCCCGGCACGATTGTGCAGGGCCGTCACGACATGATCTGCCCGCCGAAAATGTCGTGGGAGCTGCACCGCCGCTGGCCCGCGTCCGATCTGCGGATGATCCATCTGGCTGGTCACGCCCTGTCAGAACGCGGTATCGCGGACGAGCTGGTGACCACGATGGAGAAATTGGCGGTTCACCACGCCTCATAGCAGGCAGGGGCATTATGTCTTTCAATCGTGATGGTTCCATTGTAAGCCCGGGCCAATCCATCGGCAGTTGTGCCGCTATGTGGAATTGGGATTATCGTCATGACACAGACCACGACCGGGAACACATCTTCATCTCAGGAAGACCGTATCTCGACGCTTGATTTTGCGTTGGTCATTCCAATGAAGAACGAGGAAGAGGTGGCCGAGGGCTTCCTGCGGGAATGCTATACCGCCACCTTGGATCTGGGCGAGCCGCCCATCTATGTGACGGATGACGGATCGGATGACCGTACGCTTGAAATCCTGAAGACGCTGCAGGCGGATATCCCCAAGTTGCGGATCGTGCAGCATGCAAGCTCGGCCGGGCAATCGGCTGCGGTGCATTCCGCCGTGCTGGTCGCGCAGTCGGACATCATCGTCACGCTGGACGGAGACGGCCAGAACCCACCCGACCAGATCGCGGGTCTTCTGGCGAAGTTTGTGGATGCTGACCCTGATCTTGCCTTGGTCGCCGGGCAGCGCGCCAAGCGCAATGATACACTGGCCAAACGCTGGGGTTCCAAGTTCGCCAACTGGCTGCGTGGGGCGCTTTTGAAAGATGGGACGCGTGACACGGGCTGTGGTCTGAAGGCCTATCGCCGTCAGGCGTTTCTGGCGCTGCCCTATTTCGATCACATGCACCGCTACCTGCCCGCGCTGTTCCTGCGCGATGGCTGGAAGATTGATCATGTCGACATCACCCACCGTCACCGCGAAGCCGGACAGTCCAAGTATAACAACCTGAACCGCGCGCTTGTGGGGATTTCGGATCTGATGGCCGTATCCTGGCTGATCCGTCGCCGCAAGAAAGTGCGTCGCGGTGATGTGCAGGTCTTTGCGCAGGGTGGATCGACCGAATGAAGGACGCGATCTTTCAGTTTCTGGCCATTGATGGCTGGACCGAGTTCTGGTGGGTCGCGCTGGGCCTGACCGCGCAGCTGTCGTTTTCGGCCCGTTTCATCGTGCAGTGGATTGCGTCCGAACGCGCAGGCCATTCCTATGTGCCGGTAGCCTTCTGGTGGATTTCCATCGTTGGCGGGTTGCTGCTGCTGTCCTATGCGATTTACCGACAGGATGTTGTGTTTATCCTCGGTCAATCCATGGGCCTTTTCGTCTATATCCGAAATCTGGTGCTGATCTATCGTCCCGGCAAAACGGATATGGGGGACGAGAGCAAATCCGCCTGATCCAAGATGAGCAGGCTGATCCAATATCTCAGAATGCCGTGGTTGGTTTTGCCACTCGTGGTCCTGTTAGGTGTGGTTGCCTTCGGTCCGGGACAGTCGACAATCGGGGTGACGGACCGAGACGAAGCGCGGTTTGCGCAGGCCTCGAAGCAGATGGCGATCAGCGGCGATCTGATTGACATCCGGTTTCAAGATGGGACCAGATACAAGAAACCGGTGGGGATCTACTGGTTACAAAGCACCACCGCCAATCTGTTCGAAAAGGATCAGATATGGTCTTATCGGATTGTCTCGTTTTCTGCTGCGGTGTTGGCTGGGCTTGCGCTTTATTGGGCGCTACTGCCATTGACCGGAGCGCAGGCGGCTGGGCCTGCCGCTTTAATGATGCCTGGCCTTTTCATCCTGAATATCGAAGCGCGATTGGCCAAGACAGATGCAACACTTCTTCTGGTCATTATCCTGACCATGGGGGCGTTGGCGCGTATCTGGATGCGCACGCCAAGCGGTTGGTGGACAAGGGCGATTTTTTGGGTTGGCCTTTCTGCCGGAGTATTAATCAAAGGACCGATCATCTTCGGCCCGGTTCTCTGTAGCATCCTGTGGCTGTGCGCAACGAAACGCGAGTGGCGTTGGCTGGGCGATCTGTCGCCCATGAAGGGCGGATTGGCATTCCTTGCTCTGACCCTTCCTTGGTTCATTGCCATCACGATCAAAAGCGATTGGGCGTTCTGGGGGGCATCCCTCGGGGAGGATTTCTCGGCCAAGATTGCGTCGGGACAAGAAGAACACGGGGCGTTTCCGGGCACTTACATTCTGACCGGGCTTTTGACGCTCTGGCCGTGGACGGTGCTTGTGCCGGCGGCCGCAGTCTTTGCCTTCAAGAACCGGGCCGAGCGCAACATCGCCTTTCTGATCGGATGGCTGGTGCCCTTCTGGCTGGTGTTGGAACTGGTGCCCACCAAACTGCTGCACTACACGCTTCCGGTCTATCCTGCCCTGATTGCCCTTGCAGCGCTCGCGCTTGTCACCTTCTCGGCGCGCGCGATTGGGTGGCTGGGGATTGGCATCTGGGTGCTGGGCGCTGCGCTGATTGCCGTCATCGGTATTGGCTTGCCCATCATGGCGGAAAGCGCGCAATCCCTCTTGTTTATTGCGACATTCATCGTGGCAGGCGGCATTGGGTTTTGGGTGTTCACGCGCAGAAAAACCCTTGCGCCCGAGTTGCTGGTCACCGCGCTGACGGTATCGGCCGTTGTAATGCATATTGGTCTATTGTCCGGAATGCTGGCCAAAATGCGCTTGGTGTTTCCGTCGGAATCCATGCGCTGGGCGATTGCGCAGCACAGATGCGAGGGGCGGTCCTTGGCCATTGCTGGCTATCACGAGCCGTCAGCCGTGTTTAATCTGGGCACCGGTTTGAAAAAACTCGACCATGATGCTGCCTGGAACGCCCTCTCGACCGGAGCAATCGAGCTTGCGTGGATCGACGCCAGCAAGTTACCGCCTGTCGCGGACGCCATCGAGGTGCGGGGGTTTAATTACAATGAAGGGCGAGAGGTCTTGATGCGGCTTTATGCGGCCCCGGATCAGCCCGTGAATGCGATTGAGGGATGTAAGTGATGTCAGTGAAGCCCGTGTTCTCGCGAAAGCTTGTAGTTGTTTATGCTTTGGTGTGCGTGTGTGCGCTGTTTGCGGACTCGGCCCTGACCGAATGGCGGATGGGGTTGCCTGAAAGCGTTAAGCAGTTTGCTTTGGCGATCACCGAGATTGGCAACAGCGATTGGATGTTTGTCAGCAGCTTGCTGGGCTTTGCGGTTCTTGGAGTTGCCCTGAAAAGAACGCGGACCGAGGCAGCTAACAAGCATGTTCGGTTGCTGCTTCAGGTCGTACTGCTATTTTTTCTGGCGATCTTGTTGTCCGGCATTGCCGTTCAGATCATCAAGTTTTTGATCGGCCGCCCGCGACCTATGGCCTTTGAAGAGCTGGGTGCATATGGATTTGCCCCGTTCTCGGGCGGGCATTTCAACAGCTTCCCGTCCGGCCACTCGACTACGTTGGGGGCTGCGGCCATGTTCGTCGCGCTTTGGTATCCACGGCAGGTCTGGCTGATCCTTGGCATCGGGCTTGGGCTCAGCTTTTCGCGGTTCTTTTCGGGCTGGCACTATCCAGCCGATGTCCTGGTCGGTTTTGCGCATGGTGTGTTTTGGACCGGGCTGGTGGCCCGCAAGATGGTCGCGCGTGGGTATTTTCTGGATGCGCAAGGTCAGCTAGTGCTGGGCAATCCAGCAGCCTTGCGCAGGCCGCGCAAAACGACCGACGCAGTGGGTGCCGAGTAGAAGCTGGGGCGCAGGTTATGCCTCTTGCAGACTCGCCCGCTTTCCCCTATATCCCTTTTCAACAGCGGTGCTTTGGCCTCCACCCCCAAAGCTCCACCGGAAAATCCGACGGGCCCGCTGGCCCGTTTTTTTGTTTTGGAGAGACGTGTGAGCAACCTTGTTGCAAAATCCGCGATTGACCGTCGTCTGGCTGAAATTGTCAGCCCCGTGATCGAAGACATGGGGTTCGAACTGGTGCGTCTGCGCCTGATGGGCGGCAACACGCCCACACTGCAGATCATGGCCGAGCGTCCCGAAGGCGGGATCGAAGTGGATGACTGCGCCCAGATTTCGACCGCGATCAGCGCGATCTTGGATGTCGAAGACCCGATCGAAGACAACTATACGCTTGAAGTCGGATCGCCCGGCATCGACCGCCCCCTGACCCGTCTGAAAGATTTCGACGCGTGGTCGGGCTATGTCGCCAAGATCGAAACGTCCGAGATGATCGACGGGCGCAAGCGCTTCAAGGGTACCCTTGCAGGCGTGGATGGAAACGAGGTTCTGATCGAGATCGAGAACCACGGCGAAGAGGTCACCATTGGCCTCGACTTTGACTGGCTGGCCGATGCCAAGCTGGTTCTGACCGACGACCTGATCCGCGAGGCGCTGCGTCAGCGCAAGGATGCGGGCCAGATCGACGAAGCCCAATTTGATGAAATTCAAGAAATCACCGGTTCCGAGGAGGACTGAGAATGGCAATTACCTCTGCTAACCAGCTTGAGCTTCTGCAAACCGCCGAGGCCGTCGCCCGCGAAAAGATGATCGACCCCGCGCTGGTCATCGAAGCGATGGAAGAAAGCCTGGCCCGTGCAGCCAAGTCGCGCTACGGCGCGGAAATGGACATTCGCGTGTCCATCGACCGCAAGACCGGCCGCGCCACCTTTACCCGCGTGCGCACCGTTGTCGCCGATGACGAGCTGGAGAACTATCAGGCCGAGTTCACCGTCGAACAGGCCAAGCAGTACATGGAAAACCCCGAAGTGGGCGACGTGTACAGCGAAGAAGTTCCGCCGGTCGAAATGGGCCGTATTGCTGCCCAGTCCGCCAAGCAGGTGATCTTGCAGAAGGTGCGTGAAGCCGAACGTGATCGTCAGTACGAAGAGTTCAAAGATCGTGCCGGCACCATCATCAACGGTCAGGTTAAGCGCGAAGAATACGGTAACGTCATCGTGGACGTGGGTGCTGGCGAAGCCATCCTGCGCCGCAACGAAAAGATCGGCCGCGAAAGCTATCGCCCGAACGACCGTATCCGCTGCTACATCAAAGACGTGCGTCGCGAAGCCCGTGGCCCGCAGATCTTCCTGTCGCGTACCGCTCCGGAATTCATGGCCGAGCTGTTCAAGATGGAAGTTCCGGAAATCTATGACGGCATCATCGAGATCAAGGCCGTGGCCCGTGACCCCGGTTCGCGTGCGAAGATCGCCGTGATCAGCTATGATGGTTCGATCGACCCGGTTGGCGCCTGTGTTGGTATGCGTGGTTCGCGCGTGCAGGCCGTTGTGAACGAGCTGCAGGGTGAAAAGATCGACATCATTCCGTGGAACGAAGATCAGCCGACTTTCCTTGTGAACGCGCTTCAGCCTGCTGAAGTGTCGAAGGTTGTTCTGGACGAAGAAGCCGGCAAGATCGAAGTGGTTGTCCCCGACGAGCAGCTGTCGCTGGCCATTGGCCGCCGCGGTCAGAACGTGCGTCTGGCATCGCAGCTGACCAACCTGGACATCGACATCCTGACCGAGGCCGAAGAAAGCGAACGTCGCCAGAAAGAATTCGCTGTGCGCACCGCTTTGTTCATGGAGACCCTTGATCTGGACGAGTTCTTTGCCCAGCTATTGGTCTCGGAAGGCTTCACCAACCTGGAAGAAGTCGCCTATGTCGAACTGGACGAACTGCTGGTGATCGACGGTGTTGACGAAGGCACCGCACAGGAACTGCAGACCCGCGCCCGCGAATATCTGGAAGCTCAGGCCGCCAAGGCGCTGGAAAACGCCCGCGCAATGGGTGTCGAAGACAGCCTGATCGCGTTCGAAGGTCTGACCGCTCAGATGGTTGAGGCTTTGGCCGAAGACGGTGTGAAATCGCTGGAAGACTTCGCGACCTGCGCTGACTGGGAACTGGCCGGCGGCTGGACCACCGTAGATGGTGAACGCATCAAGGATGACGGCTCGCTTGAGAAATTCGGCATCACGCTGGAAGAAGCTCAGGACATGGTTATGACCGCCCGTATCATTCTGGGTTGGGTCGATCCTGCTGAACTGGAAGCAGAAGCTGCTGAAGGTGAAGAAGAAGCTGAAGCCGCTGAAGAAGGAGCCGAGGCCTGATCCTCGGGCCTCAGAGGGCAACGCATGACGCGTGGTGGACATAAAAAGCGGCCGGAAGAGCCCGAACGGCGCTGCATCGCAACCGGTGAAACCCAGCCAAAGGCCGGGTTGATCCGCTTCGTGGTGGGGCCGGATGACATGGTGGTGCCTGACCTGTTGGGCAAGCTGCCGGGTCGTGGGATCTATGTCGCTGCCAACCGTGCGGCGATTGCCACGGCGATTAAGAAAGGCCTGTTTTCGCGCTCCGCGCGCAAGCAGGTCACCGTGCCAGACGGGTTGCTCGATCTGCTCGAGCGTAGCTACGCGGATCGGGTGACGCATCTGATCGCGATGGCGCGCAAAGCGGGTCAAGCGGTCGCCGGGTATGAGAAAGTTAAAGACTGGCTGATGAAAGATCAGGCGTATGTCCTGATCCAGGCCTCGGACGGGTCCGAGCGCGGCAAGTCAAAACTCAGACCGCCCCGCGAAGAGGGACGGTTTATCGAATGTCTGACCGGCGACGAGCTGGGTTTGGCGTTTGGACGTGAAAATGTGATACATGGCGCGCTATCGTCTGGCGGTTTGGCCTCTCGTGTTGTAGAGGAAGCCCAGAAACTGACAGCGATGCGTGTTGTGCAAGACAACGACGGCGGGAAGGCTCGCCGGAAAGGTACGAAGACCAGATGAGCGATAATGACGGCAAAAAGACCCTTGGCCTGCGCGGAAGCCGCCCCGGCCAGGTGAAGCAAAGCTTCAGCCACGGGCGCACCAAGAACGTCGTGGTCGAAACGAAACGCAAGCGCGTTGTCGTGCCCAAGCCGGGTGCGGCAGCTGGTGGTGCAGGCAAGACGCCCGCAGGCGGGGATCCGCGCAAGCGTCCCGCTGGCATTTCGGATGCCGAAATGGAACGCCGCATGAAGGCGCTTCAGGCTGCCAAGGCGCGTGAAGCCGAGGAAGCTGAAAAGCGTGCAGCCGAAGAAAAGGCCCGCGAGGAAGAGCGCAAGCGTCGTCGCGAAGAAGCCGAAGCCAAGGAACGCGCCGAGCGCGAGCGCGAAGAAGCGCTGAAAGCCAAGGCCGAGGAAGAAGCCCGCAAGAAACGCGAAGCTGAAGAAGCCAAGACCCGTGCAAAAGCGGCCCCTGCTCCGGCAGCGGATCCTGCTGCGGCTCAGGCTGCTGAACAGCGTGGCCCCGGCAAAACGTCGTCCGCTCCGCGCAAGAAAGACGATCGTGGTGGTGCCAATGACCGCCAGAACCGTGGCAAAGGCCGCGATGATGGTCGCCGTTCGGGCAAGCTGACTGTGAACCAGGCAATGCGTGGTGGCGACGGTCGCCAGCGCTCGGTTGCCTCGATGCGCCGTAAGCAGGAACGTGCACGCCAGAAAGCCATGGGTGAATCGGTCGAGCGGGAAAAGGTTATCCGCGACGTTCAGGTCCCCGAGGCCATCGTCGTGTCGGAACTGGCCAACCGTATGGCCGAGCGTGTTGCTGACGTTGTAAAATCGCTCATGAAAATGGGTATGATGGTGACGCAGAACCAAGCCATCGACGCGGATACTGCAGAGCTGATCATCGAAGAGTTCGGCCACAACATCGTTCGCGTGTCTGACGCTGACGTGGAAGACGTGATCGACACCGTCGAGGACAAAGAGGAAGACCTGAAAGACCGCGCCCCGATCATCACGATCATGGGTCACGTTGACCACGGTAAAACCTCGCTTCTGGATGCGATCCGCGATGCGAAAGTCACAGCCGGCGAAGCTGGCGGCATCACGCAGCACATCGGCGCTTATCAGGTAACCACCGATAGCGGCGCAACGCTGAGCTTCCTGGATACGCCCGGCCACGCCGCGTTTACCTCGATGCGTGCCCGTGGTGCGCAGGTAACGGACATCGTTGTTCTGGTTGTGGCTGCTGACGACAGCGTCATGCCGCAGACCATCGAAGCCATCAACCACGCGAAAGCGGCGGGTGTTCCGATGATCGTTGCGATCAACAAATGCGACAAGCCGACCGCGAACCCCGATCAGGTCCGCGCCGAGCTGCTTCAGCATGAAGTGATCGTCGAGAAAATGTCGGGTGACGTGCAGGACGTTGAAGTGTCCGCCATCACCGGTGCTGGTCTGGATGAGCTGCTGGAAGCCATCGCGCTGCAGTCGGAAATTCTGGAACTGAAAGCCAACCCGAACCGTGCGGCCTCGGGTGCTGTGATCGAAGCCCAGCTTGATGTGGGCCGTGGTCCGGTTGCCACCGTTCTGGTTCAGAACGGCACGCTGAAACAGGGCGATATCTTCGTTGTGGGTGAGCAGTGGGGTAAGGTCCGCGCGCTGGTCAACGATCATGGCGAACGCGTGAAAGAAGCTGGCCCCTCGGTTCCGGTCGAGGTTTTGGGTCTGAACGGTACGCCCGAAGCGGGTGACGTTCTGAACGTGGTGGACACCGAAGCGCAGGCCCGCGAGATCGCTGAATATCGCGAGCAAGCCGCCAAGGACAAACGCGCCGCTGCCGGTGCTGCGACCACGCTGGAACAGATGATGGCGAAGGCGAAGGCCGACAAGGACGTGGCCGAGCTGCCGATCCTGGTCAAAGCCGACGTGCAGGGTTCTGCCGAAGCCATCGTTCAGGCGATGGAAAAGATCGGCAACGAAGAAGTCCGCGTGCGCGTGCTGCACTATGGTGTGGGCGCGATCACCGAAACCGATGTGGGTCTGGCGGAAGCCTCGGGCGCACCGGTTATCGGCTTCAACGTGCGTGCGAACGCCTCGGCTCGTAACTCGGCCAACCAGAAGGGCGTCGAGATCCGTTACTACTCGGTCATCTATGACCTTGTGGATGACGTGAAAGCGGCGGCCTCGGGTCTGCTGTCGGCAGAGGTTCGCGAGAACTTCATCGGCTACGCCGAAATCCGCGAAGTCTTCAAAGTATCGGGCGTTGGCAAGGTTGCCGGCTGTCTGGTCACTGAAGGCGTTGCCCGCCGCTCGGCTGGCGTTCGCCTGCTGCGCGACAACGTGGTGATCCACGAAGGCACGCTGAAGACGCTGAAGCGCTTCAAAGACGAAGTGAAAGAGGTTCTGTCCGGTCAGGAATGCGGTATGGCGTTTGAAAACTACGACGACATCCGTCCGAATGACGTGATCGAGATCTTCGAACGTGAAGAGGTCGAGCGTACGCTGGACTAATCGCCCCGCCGATTGATGACATAGAAAAGGGGACGGTTTTCCGTCCCCTTTTTGCATGTTTTGCGGTGAGTTAATGCTCTACAGCAGTTCGCGCAGCACCGGGATCAGCGGGATGTCCGCAGGCGGCATCGGGAAGTCGCGCAACTGGTTCACACGCGCCCATTTCAGCACCTGCCCTTCACGCGGGGTTGGCGTGCCGCTCCATTTGCGACAGGCAAACAACGGCATCAGCAGATGGAAGTCGTCATAGCTGTGGCTGGCGAAAGACAGGGGGGCGAGGCAGGAATTCCACGTCTCGATCCCCAGCTCCTCGTGCAATTCACGGACCAAGGCCGCCTCGGGCGTTTCACCCTGCTCGACCTTGCCGCCCGGAAACTCCCACAGGCCCGCCATGGATTTCCCCTCGGGTCGTTGGGCCAGCAGAATACGCCCGTCCGGGTCGATCAGGGCGACGGCAGAAACAAGGATGGTTTTCACGAGCGATAATCCGCGTTGATTTGGATATAGGCGTGGGTCAGATCGCAGGTCCAGACGGTGGCTGTGCCCTCGCCCACACCCAGATCGACGTCGATCAGCAGGTCGTCTTGCTTCATGTATTCTGCGCCGTCTTCTTCGCGATAGGCGGGCGACACCCAGCCTTTTTCCGCGACCAGAATGTCTCCGAACCGGATCGACAGAAGATCGCGGTCGGCATAGGCGCCGGACTTGCCGATCGCCGCCACGACGCGGCCCCAGTTGGGATCTTCACCCGCGACTGCGGTTTTCACCAAGGGCGAGTTGGCGATGGACAGCGCGTGCACTTTGGCATCCGCATTCGATTTCGCGCCGGTCACGCGGACCTCGACGAACTTGGTGGCGCCTTCGCCGTCGCGGACAACCTGATGAGCCAGATCCAACATCACCTCGTTCAGGGCTGCGCGGAAGGCGGCGTTGTCTTGGTCAACCTCGACGCCCGACGCCCCCGTCGCCGCCAGAAGCAGCGTGTCCGAGGTCGAAGTGTCGCTGTCCACGGTGATCGCGTTGAAGCTGTCCTCGTTCAGGTCCGACAGCATCGCTTGCAGGTCGCCCTGAGCAATCTTGGCGTCGGTGAAGATGAACACCAGCATCGTCGCCATATCCGGCGCAATCATGCCCGAGCCTTTGGCGATCCCTGCAATATGCACGATCCGGTCACCGATCTTCACCTCAGCCTTGGCGCCTTTGGGGAAGGTGTCGGTGGTGCGGATGGCTTGGGCGGCGTCTTGCATCGCATCGGGGGTCAGAAGCCCCTTCAACTCATCGATCTTGGCGGTGATGCGGTCATGGGGCAGCGGTTCGCCAATCACGCCGGTCGAGGCGGTGAAAACGCGGTCCTGCGGGACGTTCAGCGCGCTGGCCACGGCCCCCGTGATGGCCGCAACCGAGCCGTCGCCGGTCGCGCCGGTGAAGGCGTTCGAGTTGCCCGCGTTGACCAGAAAAGCCGCGCCTTGGTCCGAGGCCCCGCCCAGTTTCGCCTGACAGTCCAAGACCGGCGCAGACCGCGTTGCAGACTTGGTGAATACACCTGCAATCGCGGTGCCCGGCTGAAGCTCGGCCAGCATCACATCCAGCCGATCTTTGTATTTCACACCCGCCTTCACAGCCGAGAACTTGGCCCCGGCAATCACCGGCAGGTCAGGGAAACTTGCGGGTGCAAGCGGCGAAACCTCATGCGTGTGGTCCCGCGCCGCGGCCAGCTTGGCCTTCAGCTTGGATACCTTCTTTTTCAGCTTTTTGATTTTCGCCGTCTTGCCCATCTTTGTCCCCTAAAGATCAGTTGTCCAACAGTGTCATATCACGCGAGACGGCGGGGTCGATCCCTTCCAGCGCAGTACGTTCAATTGTTGCACCATCCAACAGCGCCTGAAGGGCCACATCGACGGCGTCAGCTTCGATCTGGGCGGCCAGTTCTGCGCGGACTTCGTCCAGTTCCGGCGCACCAACCATGCGGGTGTCGTTCAGCTTGACCACGTGCCAGCCGAACTGGGTCTGAACGGGGTCGGATACCGCGCCGACCTCAAGCGCAAAGACCGCGTCTTCAAAAGGTTTCACCATCATGCCGGGACCAAACCAGCCCAGATCACCGCCACCGGTGCCTGACGGACCGGTCGAAAACTCTTTCGCCAGCTCGGCAAAGTCCGCACCGCCGTCCAGCTTGGTGATCAGCTCTTTCGCTTCGTCTTCGGTAGCAACCAGAATATGCGCGGCGCTGAACTCCTTCGTGGGCTCGGCATCGGCATATTGCGCGTCATAGGCCTTCTGCAGGGCGTCTTCGGTCACGGCCTCGGACACAATCGCGTCCACCTGCTGGGCTGCGGCCATCTCTCGGCGGGTGTTTTCCAGAATGATCTCGTTCCGACGGCTGATTTCGTCTGCGGCCTGACCCAGAACGGTCTGCTGGATCAGCTGCTCGACCAGACCGGGGAACAGCACGTCATCGGGCAGTTGCTGATACTGCTGCGCCAGACCCTGACGGGCGGCGATGACGTGTGCCACGGTGATATTTTCACCGTTTACAGTCGCCAGAACGGTGTCGGCCTGAACCTCGACCTTGGGCATGGCATCTTCGGTTGCGGTTTCTTGCGCAAAGGCAGGCGCACCCAAAGTCAGCGAAAGGGCGAAGCCAAAGGCGGCCGCGTGGCGATAAATCATGAAAATATCCTTCAAAACAGGCCGGAATCCCCGGCAACATTGACAGTTTTCCACCCGACGCTTACATCGCTAAGGGCTTAAGAGCGTGGGTTCTTGAGCACTTAGATAGGTGGCTGGATCGGGACGGGCAAGTTTCCTCTGGTCAAACCAGCGTTAAACCGCATTGAGGCAAAAAAACATGCTTGGAAAAATCGCGCGTAAAGTCTTTGGCACACCGAATGATCGCAAGATCAAAGCCACGCGACCCATTGTCGAAAAGATCAACGCGCTTGAGGACGAATTCGCCGCCCTGACGGATGACGGCATCGTCGCCAAGACCGAAGAATTGAAGCAACGTGTGGCGGACGGCGAAAAGCTGGACGCGATCCTGCCCGAGGCCTTTGCCAACTGTCGTGAAGCCGCCAAGCGCGCGCTGGGTCTGCGTGCCTTTGATACGCAGTTGATGGGCGGGATCTTCCTGCACCAAGGCAACATCGCCGAGATGAAGACCGGTGAAGGCAAAACCCTTGTGGCGACCTTCCCGGCCTATCTGAACGCACTGTCCGGCAAGGGCGTTCATATCGTTACCGTGAACGACTATCTGGCCAAGCGTGACGCGGAATGGATGGGCAAGGTTTACGGCGCACTGGGCATGACCACCGGCGTCGTCTATCCGCATCAGGCCGATGACGAAAAGCGTGCGGCCTATGCCTGCGACGTCACCTATGCCACCAACAACGAACTTGGGTTTGACTATCTGCGCGACAACATGAAGTCCGAGCTGAAAGACATGTCCCAGCGCGGCCATAACTTCGCGATTGTGGACGAGGTCGACTCGATCCTGATCGACGAAGCCCGGACGCCCCTGATCATCTCGGGCCCGTCCGAGGACCGCTCGGAACTGTATGTCACCGTGGACGCGCTGATCCCCGAGCTGACGGAAGAGCACTATACCATCGACGAGAAAGCCCGTGGCGCCACCTTTACCGAGGAAGGCAACGAGTTCTTGGAAGAGCTGCTGCATGCCCGTGGTCTGCTGCCCGAGGGTCAGTCGCTCTACGATCCGGAAAGCACCACCATTGTGCACCACGTGAACCAAGGCCTGCGCGCCCACAAGCTGTTCACCCGCGACAAGGACTATATCGTCCGTGATGGCGAAGTGGTTCTGATCGACGAATTCACCGGCCGTATGATGGCAGGTCGTCGCCTGTCCGAAGGTCTGCACCAAGCGATTGAAGCCAAGGAAGGCTGCAAGACCCAGCCGGAAAACGTCACGCTGGCCTCGGTCACGTTCCAGAACTATTTCCGCCTCTATGGCACGCTGGGCGGCATGACCGGGACGGCCCTGACCGAAGCCGAGGAATTTGCCGAGATCTATGGCCTTGGTGTGGTCGAAGTTCCCACCAACCGCCCGATTGCACGTATCGACGAAAACGACGCCGTATATCGCACCGAACGCGAGAAGTTTGACGCCATCGTAAAGGAAATCCGCGAGGCGAACGAGAAAGGCCAGCCGGTTCTGGTCGGCACGACCTCGATCGAGAAATCGGAACAGCTGTCGCAACTGTTGACCGATGCCAAGATCAAGCACGACGTTCTGAACGCTCGCCAGCACGAGCGTGAGGCACAGATCGTCGCCGATGCCGGTAAGCTGGGCGCGGTGACCATCGCCACCAACATGGCGGGTCGCGGCACCGACATTAAGCTGGGCGGCAACGTTGAATTCAAGGTGATGGAAGCCATCGCCGCCAACCCGGATGGCGATCACGAAGCCCTGCGCGCTCAGATTGAAGAAGCCCATGAGGCAGATGAGCAAGCGGTGAAAGATGCGGGCGGCCTGTTCGTTCTGGCCACCGAGCGTCACGAAAGCCGCCGGATCGACAACCAGCTGCGCGGTCGTTCGGGCCGTCAGGGTGACCCGGGCCGCTCGGCCTTCTTCCTGTCGCTGGATGATGACCTGATGCGCATCTTCGGGTCCGAGCGTCTGGAAAAGGTTCTGTCGACCCTCGGCATGCAGGAAGGCGAGGCCATTGTGCACCCTTGGGTGAACAAGTCGCTGGAGCGCGCCCAAGCCAAGGTCGAAGGCCGCAACTTTGACATCCGTAAACAGCTTCTGAAGTTCGACGACGTGATGAACGATCAGCGTAAGGCGATCTTTGGTCAGCGTCTGGAAATCATGGAAGCCGAGGATCTGTCCGAGATCGCAGGCGACATGCGCCATCAGGTGATCGACGATCTGGTCGACCAATACATGCCGCCGAAATCCTATGCCGATCAGTGGGACACACAAGGTCTGCAAGCCGCTGTCATCGAACATCTGGGCTTTGAAGAGCCGGTTGTTGATTGGGCTGCCGAGGAAGGCGTGGATGACGACAGCATTCGCGAGCGCCTCTATGATGCGTCTGACGCGTTCATGGCCAAGAAAGCCGCTGATTTCGGACCCGAGACCATGCGCACGATCGAAAAGCAGCTGATCCTGCAGACGATCGATTCGAAATGGCGCGAGCACCTGCTGACGCTGGACCACCTGCGCTCGGTCGTTGGGTTCCGTGGCTACGCGCAGCGCGATCCGCTGAACGAATACAAGAACGAAGCCTTCCAGCTGTTCGAAAGCCTTCTGGATGGTCTGCGTTCGGACGTGACCAAGAAGCTGGCTCAGATCCGCCCGATGACGGAAGAAGAGCAGCAGGCGATGATGCAGCAGATGATCCAACAGCAGCAGGCGGCGGCACAAGCTGCTGCGGCCGCTGAGCCGAATGAAAACGCCATCGAAGGCTTTGACGAAAACGATCCCACCACTTGGGGCAACCCGTCGCGCAACGATGCCTGCCCCTGTGGATCGGGCAAAAAGTTCAAGCACTGCCACGGCCGACTGACCTGATACTGTCGCGTCGCTCAGCGGCGCGGCAACACCCTGATAACAACAATTTCTTGCAAATCCGCCGATAGCTGACCTATCGTAAAGCGGTATTTGACGGGATTTTGTTGTGTAATGTTGTATCGGCCAGAGATTGATGGCCTTCGTGCGGTTGCCGTTTTACCGGTCATTTTGTTTCATGCGGGCATTGGCCTGTTTGAAGGTGGCTTTGTCGGCGTCGACGTCTTTTTCGTCATCAGTGGCTACCTGATCACCTCGATCCTGATCGAAGATATCGTGCGTGGGCGTTTCAGCATTCTGAAATTCTATGAGCGCCGCGCCCGGCGCATCCTACCCGCGCTGTTTTTTGTGGTGGCCTGCACCATCCCCTTCGCAATCCTGTGGATGCTGCCCGCGCAATTGCGCGACTATTCCCAAAGCCTTGTGGCGGTCAGCCTGTTTTCGTCGAACTTCCTGTTCTGGATGGAAAGCGGGTATTTCGAGGCCGGCGCCGACCTGAAACCGCTACTTCATACATGGAGCTTGGCCATTGAAGAGCAGTTCTATGTGATCTTCCCCGTCTTGCTGTTCGCGCTGTGGAAACTGGGTAGGCAGGCGGTGATCTGGATCTTGGCCCTGATCGCGGTGGTCAGCCTTGGCCTTGCGGAATGGGGCTGGCGAAACCACCCTGCCGCCAATTTCTTCCTCGCCCCCGGCCGCGTGTGGGAGCTGTTGGCCGGTTCCTTCTGTGCTTTCGCCCTGCACCGGCGCCCCCTGCCCGGCAATGACATCGTCGCTATGCTGGGCCTTCTGGCCATCGGTGTGGCGGTATTTTTGTTTGACGACACGACCCCGTTCCCCAGCCTCTATACATTGCTGCCCGTCATTGGCGTGCTGTTGATCATCCTGTTTGGGCAGCAAGGCACGCGGGTCGCTGCGATTCTGTCCGCAAAACCCATCGTCGGGATCGGGCTGATCAGCTACAGCGCTTATCTGTGGCACCAACCGCTCTTCGCCTTCGCCCGCATTCGCAGCCTGACCGAGCCCAGTCTTACCCTGATGTTGGGGCTTGCCGTGCTGTCCCTGATCTTGGCCGCTTTCAGCTGGCGCTATGTCGAGCAGCCGTTCCGCGCGGGGCCTAACACATGGATGCAGTCTCGATCTTCTGTCTTCGCAACCAGTATTGTTGGGCTGGTTTTGATCGCGGGATTTGGCGCATGGGGGCATGTGAACAACGGCTTTCCAAACCGCTTTTCGCCCGAGGCGCGTGCGGTTTTGTCGATGCACACGGATCGGATCGACAGGACCTGCCATTTTGACGAAAACCGATCGAAATTCGTACCGAAACAAGCCTGCTATCACTCGGTTCCTGACGCTTCGGGCGAGGTACTTTTATTGGGGGACAGCCATGTGGCGGCTGTCTGGCCGCAGGTGACCACAGCATTGAACGCGAGCGGGCGGAATGTCTATGTCGGGTCCTATGGCGGTTGCATCCCATTGCCCAATATGGAGCACGTGCATAAGTCTTCGGCCCATGAATGCGCCGAGTTCGTGGACGCAATCCTGACTTACGCGGGTGAGATTGGGATTGATACGCTGGTACTTGCCGCACGGTTCCCGGCCTACTTGCATGGTACGCGCTTTGACAACGGCGAAGGTGGGATCGAGCATGGAACACGCATGGATGTACGTGATCTGGGCGCAACTCTCCACGCCGGGCAATTTGATCTGCTTCGGTCGAAACTGGAAGGTCTGGCACAGCGCTTCAATCTGGTCCTTGTCGAACCGATCCCCGAGGCAGGGTGGAACGTGCCCGAACTGATCGCGAAACGCATGCATTTCGCGGGAAGTGACGATCAATCACTGTCCACAGATTATAGCGTCTATGTCACGCGAACCAAACCTGTGATCGCTGCCTTTAAAGCGGTGCAGGAGCAGTCGCAGAATGTCAGGATTGCGCCTATTCATGCGCGGTTTTGCGATGTTGCAACGGGCCGCTGCGCAAACGCGAACTCTGCTGATATCCTGTATCTGGATGGTGACCATCCCAGCGATGCGGGCGCAGCGTTGATCGCGCCAGATATCGTTCAGGCGGTCGCGTCGCTCCCCCCAAGATAACCCACAAGGCATTGTCAGATCGGTCACGCCTCTTCGAAAATCCACGTTCACGAACAGAGGCTCTGGCGTTGGGCGCGGAAATATCTATGGTCCCCGTGTGACTCGAATTCTACCTGATATCCTTGTGCGCCTTCTGGGTGCAATCTGCGCGATTACGCTGATCAGCGCTTCTGCGGCCCGGGCGCAGGACGTCACGCTGACCTCGCGCGACGGCACGGTCGAGCTGACCGGCTATCTTCTGACCTTCGATGGCGAATTTTATCGCGTCGATACCGAGTTCGGCATCCTGACCGTCGATAGCTCGGGCGTTAGTTGCGAGGGGCCGGGCTGTCCCAGCCTTGGGCCTTTCGTGGCAGAGCTGACGATTTCAGGGGCCCACAATATGGGTGCCGTCCTGTTCCCTGCATTGGTCGAGGGCTTTGCCCTGCGCAACGGCTACGCCCTGAAACGCGAGGATATTCAAGGTGTTGGCGCGCTGTATACGCTTATGCAAAGCGGCAGCGGGCAAGAGGTCGCGCGCTTCACGATCAAGCTGACCACCAGCTCGGAAGGCTTTGCTGATCTGCTGAGCCAGCAGGCCGATATGGTTTTGTCGATGCGCCAAGCGACCACGCGCGAGCGGACGCTTGCGCGGGACGCGGGCTTTGGTGATTTGCGGATGGCGCGGCAAAGCCGGGTGGCGGCACTGGACGCGCTTGTGCCCATCGTTGCGCCGGGAAATCCGGTGACGCGGATCTCGATTTCGCAGCTGGCGGCGATTTATGCGGGCAAGATCACCAATTGGTCCGAACTGGGCGGCGAAGACGCGCCGATTACGCCTTACATGATGGATGTGGAAGAAGGATTCGGTCCCGTTTTCATGCAGGACGTCATCGCGGCGCAGGGCGTCACCCTGTCTGACCGTGTGGTAATTCACCCGACCAGCCGCACCCTTGCCGACGCGATTGCGCGTGATCCTTACGGCATTGCGATGACCACCTATACTCAGCGCGGCAGCGGCGAAGTTGTCGAGCTGTCGGGGCGTTGCGGCTTCTCGGTCCATGCCTCGCGCGCGTCGATCAAGTCCGAAGATTATCCTCTGACCATGCCGATGTTCCTGTATCTGCCGGAACGTCGCCTGCCCCAGATTGGGCGCGAGTTCCTGTCCTATCTGCGGACCGACAGTGCGCAATTCGTCACCCGCCGCGCGGGTTTTGTGGACCAGGCGCTGACCCGCCAACCGCTCCGCGCGCAGGGGGATCGGATGGCCAATGCGATCACCGCGGGCGGGGAAGAAGTCACCTTGGACGAACTTCAGCGCATGATCACCACCCTGACCGGGTCCGAGCGTCTGTCGATCAGCTTCCGTTTTGAAGGCGGATCAACCCTGCTGGATGCGCCCTCGCGGTCGAACGTGGCGCTGCTGGCCGAGGCGCTGGAGAGCGGGCATTTTGACGGTAAGCGCTTGTCTTTCATTGGATTTTCAGACGGGCAAGGCGCTGCAGAGCAGAACCGAAAATTGTCCGAACGCCGCGCGCGTGCCGTGCGGGATCAGGTCTTGGCGCAGCTTGAGGCCTTCGATCTGTCCCGCGTCGAGATGCAGATCGACGCCTTTGGCGAGGCGATGCCGATGGCCTGTGACGACAGCGCCTGGGGTCGCAGCGTGAACCGCCGGGTCGAGATCTGGGTGGACTGACGCCTAAAGGTATCCTTCAGACCGAAAGCTCAGTTCGGTCGATTTTCCGATGATCAAGTGATCATGTAGCGCAATGCCAAGCGCCTTCGCGGCGTCATTCACCTGCGCTGTCATCTGGATATCGCTTTCGGACGGAGTCGGGTCTCCGGACGGGTGGTTGTGCACCAAGATCAACGCCGAGGCATTCAGTTCCAGCGCCCGCTTCACCACCTCGCGCGGGTAAACGGGCACATGATCCACGGTCCCTTTCGCCTGTTCCTCGTCCGCGATCAGCACGTTTTTGCGGTCCAGAAACAGCACGCGAAATTGTTCTGTGTCCCTATGCGCCATCGTGGTGTGGCAGTAATCCAGCACCGCGTCCCAGCTGGAAATCACATGTCGTTGCATCACCTTGGAGCGCGCCATGCGATGGGCTGCGGCCTCGATGATCTTCAGGTCGGTGATGACCGAATCCCCGATGCCTGACACGGTGCGCAACCGATCGGCTGGGGCCGTGACCACGCGGTTGAAATCACCGAACGTGTCCAGAAGCGCGCGCCCGATGGGTTTCACGTCACGGCGGGGGATCGAGCGGAACAGAAGCAGTTCCAACAACTCGTATTCCGGCATGGCCTGCGCCCCGCCGTCGTTAAACCGTGCGCGCAGCCGTTGGCGGTGGTCCTTGATATAGGACGGCAGCTTGCCAGCGGTCATCGCAATCGGCGTTGCGGGTGCCTCGTCCGTGTCGAACAGGCTTTGCGGCATCTCGGCGAAGTGGAAGTCACGCTGGTCGGTCATTGGGACAGCCTGTCCCACAACTGGTGAATGACAGGTTAACGCGCCCCAGAAACAAAAACGCCCCGGCGTTTGTGCAACACCGGGGCGCTTGGATTTCTGACAGAGCGATCAGCCCTTCATGCTGTCCCAGAAGCTTCTGACCTTCGTGAAGAAGTTCGAGCTTTCGGGGTTGTTCTCTTCCGACAGTTTCTCGAACTCGCGCAGCAGCTCTTTTTGCTGCGAGGTCAGGTTGACCGGCGTTTCCACCGCAAGCTCGATATACATGTCACCGTTCGGTCCACCGCGCAGTCCGGGCATGCCTTTGGAGCGCAGACGCATCTGACGGCCCGATTGGCTGCCTGCCGGGATTTTCACGCGGGAACGGCCGCCGTCAATGGTCGGAACCTCGATATCGCCGCCAAGTGCGGCCGCAGTCATCGAGACCGGGACGCGGCAATGCAGATGCGTGCCTTCACGGTCGAAAATGGCATGATCAGAGACTTCGATGAAGATGTACAGATCGCCCGAAGGTCCTCCGCGCATCCCAGCTTCGCCTTCGCCAGCCAGACGAATGCGGGTGCCGGTTTCAACACCAGCAGGGATGTTCACCGACAGCGAGCGTTCCTTTTCCTTGCGCCCTGCCCCGTGGCAGGATTTGCAGGGGTTCTGGATCATCTGACCGGTGCCCTGACAGGTCGGACAGGCGCGCTCGACCGTAAAGAAACCTTGCTGCGCACGGACCTTGCCCATGCCCTGACAGGTCGGACACATGGTGGGTTCCGCGCCGGATTCGGACCCGGTTCCATCACACTCATCACAGGCGACCGAGGTCGGCACGTTGATGGTTTTCTGGATGCCTGAGAACGCCTCTTCCAGCGTTACGCGCAGGTTATAGCGCAGGTCCGATCCGCGTTGGGCGCGCGCACGGCCCCCGCCACGGCCACCCATGAAGTCGCCGAACAGGTCGTCAAACACGTCCGAGAACGCGCTGGCGAAATCGCCTTGGCCATGATGGCCGCCGCCGGGACGTCCGCCCATACCGCCTTCGAAAGCAGCATGACCAAAGCGGTCATAGGCAGCTTTCTTCTCGGCATCCTTCAGAACGTCGTAGGCCTCGTTCACTTCTTTGAACTGAGACTCGGCGTCGGGGTTGTCGGAATTCCGGTCTGGGTGAAGCTCTTTGGCTTTCTTGCGATAGGCCTTCTTCAGCTCGTCCGCCGAAGCACCTTTCGAAGCGCCAAGAACCTCATAGTAGTCACGTTTTGCCATGGGGTCGTCTCCACTTGGGAGGGAGGCAGGGCAGCGTGGCCGCCCCGCCATTCACCTAAGCGACTTAGCGTTTGCTGTCGTCAAGGTCTTCGAAATCGGCATCGACGATGTCATCGTCCACGGCCGAGGGGCCGTCTGCTTCTTCCGAAGGTTCGCCAGCAGCTTCTTCCTGCTGCGACTTGTAGATCGCTTCGCCCAGTTTCATGGCCGCTTCGGTCACGTTCTGAACGCCGCCTTTGATCTTGTCAGCCGACGCGTCGTCCTTGGCCAGATCGTCCTTCAGGGCTGCAATTGCCAGCTCGATGGCTTCGATCGTGGTCGGGTCGACCTTGTCAGCGTGCTCTTCCATCGACTTCTCGGTCGAGTGGATCAGGCTTTCGGCCTGATTGCGGGCTTCGACAAGCTCTTTACGCTCTTTATCGGCCTCGGCGTTGGCTTCAGCGTCCTTCACCATTGCGTCGATGTCGTCATCCGACAGACCGCCCGAAGCTTGGATGGTGATTTTCTGCTCTTTGCCGGTGCCTTTGTCTTTGGCGCCTACTTCAACGATGCCGTTGGCGTCGATGTCGAAGGTCACCTCGATCTGAGGCATGCCGCGCGGTGCGGGCGGGATGTCTTCCAGGTTGAACTGGCCCAGGATCTTGTTGTCCGCAGCCATTTCACGCTCACCTTGGAACACGCGCAGGGTCACGGCGTTCTGGTTGTCTTCCGCGGTCGAGAAGATCTGCGACTTCTTGGTCGGGATCGTCGTGTTGCGGTCGATCAGACGGGTGAACACGCCACCCAGCGTCTCGATGCCCAGCGACAGCGGGGTCACGTCCAGAAGAACAACGTCTTTCACGTCGCCCTGCAGAACACCGGCCTGAATGGCAGCACCCATGGCAACCACTTCGTCCGGGTTTACACCTTTGTGCGGCTCTTTACCGAAGAATTTGGTGACCTCTTCGATCACTTTCGGCATGCGGGTCATACCGCCAACCAGAACCACCTCGTCGATGTCGCCAGTCGACAGGCCAGCATCTTTCAAGGCAGCCTGACACGGCTTGATCGAACGCTTGATCAGGTCCGACACAAGGCTTTCCAGCTTGGCGCGGGTCAGCTTCATGACCATGTGCAGCGGTGCACCATCAGCGCCCATCGAGATGAAGGGCTGGTTGATTTCGGTCTGCGAGGCACTCGACAGCTCGATCTTGGCTTTCTCAGCGGCTTCTTTCAGGCGCTGCAGAGCCATCTTGTCTTTCGACAGATCGACTTGGTTTTCCTTTTTGAACTCATCGACCAGATACTGAACGATGCGCATGTCGAAGTCTTCACCACCAAGGAACGTGTCGCCGTTGGTCGATTTTACTTCGAACAGGCCGTCGTCGATTTCCAGAATGGTCACGTCGAAGGTACCACCACCAAGGTCATATACGGCGATGGTCTGCGTGTCTTCTTTGTCCAGACCATAGGCCAGCGCAGCCGCGGTCGGCTCGTTGATGATGCGCAGCACTTCAAGACCAGCGATCTTGCCGGCGTCTTTGGTGGCCTGACGCTGAGCGTCGTTGAAGTAAGCAGGCACGGTGATCACGGCCTGAGTGACGTCTTCACCCAGATAGCTTTCTGCCGTTTCTTTCATCTTGCCCAGAATGAAGGCCGAGATCTGCGAGGGCGAATACTTCTCGCCAGCAGCTTCAACCCATGCGTCGCCATTGCCGCCATCCACGATGGAATAGGGCACCAGCTTTTTGTCTTTCTCGACAGCCGGGTCGTTCATGTTACGGCCAATCAGGCGTTTCACGGCGAAGACGGTGTTGTCCGGGTTGGTAACAGCCTGACGTTTGGCAGGCTGACCTACAAGGCGCTCGTCGTCCTTGAAGGCTACGATCGAAGGCGTGGTACGTGCACCTTCTGCGTTCTCGATGACTCGCGGCTGCGAGCCGTCCATGATGGCAACACACGAGTTGGTGGTGCCGAGGTCGATACCGATGACTTTGGCCATGCGTAATATCCTCTCTTTAGGCGATGTTGTCAGGACCGACCTTGCAAAGCATCGGCCCCGGATCCCAGATTTTTACCGGGTCAGGAGTGATCCATCTCCGGCGTCTCGGCGTATATAAGTAGGCAAAATCGGGCCTGCAAGCGGTCCGGTGCCCCTGTTGGCGCAAAAATTCCGAGTCAATTTGAGGTTTTGTGTGGTTTTGGCGTGTCAAAGCCTTGGAAAGCGCGTGATCGCGACTACTGACGCGCTGCCCAGCTGGCCGAGACATGTCGACGGGAATAGCTTTCGCCCATCAGGCCTACAAGGATAATCACAAGCGAGAAGATCAACGGATACATCCAGTTGGTGTAGTGCGGATTGTAGTTCACAAAGGTGAACCCGCGTGTCTGGTCGACGATATGGAACAGAGGGTTCCAGTTGAACAACACGATTATGTTGAACGGTAGAGAGTTGGCCACGAACATCTTGCCCGACGCGATCATGTTGGCGCGCGTATAAACCGTTTTTGCAATATTGGTGAACTGCGGAAACCACGGCTTCAGAGCTAGAAAAACCACACCCATCGACGCGCCACTGAACCATGACAGCAGGAGCATGAGAACCGCTCCAACCGGCTTGTCAATTGTAATGGGTGTGAAGCCCATGTGATAGACCGCCAGAACAAGGCTGACTGTTAAAACTTGAATGTAGAGCGACCCTAAAGCGGATGAGACCATGGCCACAAACGTGTTCATAGGTGTGTGCAGCATCATCGGGTCTGTGGGGCTGGATGCTCCGGCCACGGCGCTCATCGCTTTGATGTTTGTGATGTAAACGAAGATGCCCGACATGAGATAGAGCAGGAAATCGCCCCTCAAGGCCGCCCCGCGCAGTCCGAGTACTGAGAACATAAGATAGAAAGCAGCCATCATGACCAACACCTGCGTCATGTTGATCGCAAGTGCGGCGAAGGCATTTGTGTGCGAACTGCGAATGCTGTGCGCGGTCATGTGGAAGATGACCTCGAGCATTGAAAACGCTGCAGACAGCTTCGATTGTTTCTTCTTTGCCTCAAACATGGCGTTCCCTTGAACGGTTATGCGGTGCTATTTATCAGGGAATTCTTGCTGATCCTTTACTGGTTGATCATAAGGGTGCGACAGAATGTTATCAACAAGGCCAGATTTGGCCTTCTTTAAGGAGCTTCGACTTGGATTTTGAGCGTCTGGAAACTGTTATGCGCACTTTGGCCCTGGAAGCGGGCGATGTGATCATGGAGATCTACAACTCGGACGATTTCGATGTGCGCGCCAAATCAGACGACAGCCCGGTGACCGCGGCGGACGAAGCGGCGGATGCGCTGATCTCGGCTGGATTGCGCGCTGCCTTCCCGGATGTGCTTTTGGTGACGGAAGAACAGGCCGACAGCCACAGCGAACAAGCGGGCGAGTTCCTGATCGTGGACCCTCTGGACGGCACGAAAGAGTTCATTCACCGTCGCGGCGATTTCACCGTGAACATCGCCTATGTCAAAGACGGCACCCCTGTGCGCGGCGTGGTCTACGCCCCCGCCAAAGGCCGCATGTTCTTCACCCGTGCGGGCGGCGAAAGCGTGGAAGAGCAAGGGCCGTTCGCAAAAGACACCGTGGGCGCCCTGTCGCCGATCTCCGTCTCGACGCCCGACAACGACGCGCTGTTCATCGTCGCCTCGAAATCCCACCGCGATCAGGCGACCGAGGATTACATCAACAAATACAGCGTCAAAGACAGCAAATCGGCAGGCAGCTCGTTGAAGTTCTGTCTGGTTGCGACGGGCGAGGCGGATCTTTATCCCCGCGTGGGCCGCACGATGGAATGGGACACCGCTGCCGGTCATGCGGTTCTGAAGGGGGCTGGTGGCGACGTGGTGCGCTTCGACGATCACACGCCGCTGACCTATGGCAAGCCGATCTACGAGAACCCGTTCTTCATTGCCTATGCACCGGGTGTCGAGCTGAAAAAGGCCTGATCCCGCATGTCCACGCTGATTGTCATCCCGGCGCGCTATGCCTCGACCCGGTATCCGGGCAAGGCGCTTGCGCCGCTTACGGGGGCGACGGGTCAAAATAAGACCCTAATCCACCGCAGTTGGGAGGCCGCTAAAGCCGTGCGCGGCGTGGATCGGGTTGTGGTCGCCACCGACGATGACCGCATCCGCGACGAGGCGACACGCTTTGGGGCCGAGGTCGTGATGACCTCGGACGCCTGCGAAAACGGGACCGAGCGCTGCGCCGAAGCCCTAACCGCGCTGGGCGAAGGCTTCGACATTATCGTCAACTTGCAGGGTGACGCCCCCCTGACGCCTCCGTGGTTCGTGGAAGAGCTGGTTGCCGCGCTCAAGACCCATCCCGCAGCCGAGGTCGCCACGCCGGTTCTTCGCTGCGATGGTCGCGCGCTGAACGGCTTTCTGGAAGACCGCAAGGCGGGACGTGTCGGCGGAACGACGGCGGTCTTCGGATCAGAGGGACACGCGCTCTATTTTTCGAAAGAAGTGATCCCGTACACGCAGGGAAACGGCTGGTCCGATCACGATCAGACGCCAGTGTTTCATCATGTCGGCGTCTATGCCTACCGCCCCTCGGCCCTTGCCGCCTACCCGCTTTGGCCCGCGGGGCCTCTGGAACAGTTGGAAGGGCTGGAACAGCTGCGTTTTCTCGAGCGTGAAAAGCCCATTCAATGCGTCGAGGTCGACGCCCGTTCGCGCCAATTCTGGGAGCTGAACAATCCCGAGGATGTTCCGCGGATCGAAGCCATTTTGCAGGAGCTGGGGGTGGAATAATTCAAAGCCCTCAGAGCGTCTCTGGAAAAGAGTCGAGAAAAAATCCGCTTTGCATTAGAATGTTAGAAAAAGATCATGATGTTTTCAAATTTATCAATTAGAGACTTAACGAGTAAGCGCAACTTTGACGTGATGCCGTCACCCCTTTCCTGACGAAAGAATCGCTAAGGTTTTGCTGCGATATGTACAAAGGTGAAATTCATGAAGCGTAAGGTTACGAAAGCGATATTTCCTGTGGCAGGACTGGGAACCCGTTTCCTTCCCGCGACGAAATCCATCCCGAAAGAGATCATGACGCTGGTTGACCGGCCGTTGATCCAATACGCCATTGACGAAGCGCGTGCCGCTGGCATCAAGGAATTCATCTTCGTAACTTCGCGTGGCAAAGGCGCGCTTGAGGATTACTTTGACAACTCGCCCGTGCTTGAGCAGGAGTTGCGCAAGAAGGGCAAAGACCAGCTTCTGAAGATCCTGAAAGACACCAATATGGAATCTGGTGCCATCGCCTATATGCGACAGCACAAGGCGCTGGGTCTGGGTCACGCGGTGTGGTGTGCCCGCCGCCTGATTGCCAACGAACCCTTCGCCGTGATCCTGCCGGATGACGTGATCGCTGCTGAAAAGCCCTGTTTGCAGCAAATGGTGGAAGCCTATGAAAATACCGGCGGCTGCATGGTCGCGGCCATGGAAGTCCCGCCCGAAAAAGCAAGCGCTTACGGCGTGCTGGATGTGAAAGAGGACATGGGCGATCTGGTCTCGACCCGCGGTATGGTCGAGAAACCCTCGATCGACGAAGCGCCGTCCAATCTGGCGGTGATTGGCCGTTACATCCTGACCCCGGATGTTTTGAACAGCCTGAACGCAAAGAAAACCGGCGCAGGCGGCGAAATTCAGCTGACCGACGCCATTGCAAACGAACTGGTGCAGGGCCGCGATGTCTATGGCTACCGCTTCCGTGGTCAGCGGTTCGACTGTGGCTCGAAGGCGGGGTTCTTGCAGGCCACGGTGGCCTTCGGCATGGCCCGTGAAGAGCTTCGGGACGAGCTTATTGGCTATCTGCACGATCTGGTGGCCCAGAACAAAGCTGCCGAGTAAGCCTGCGTGACGGGGGGCGTGTCCGGCCTTGTGGCCTCGTATCGGATGCGGCTGAAACGTCGACGCCTTTTGTGGCGCTCGATCCGATCCCGGCGACAGTTGACCCCAGTCAATGAGCGTAAGGAGCTGATCCAGAAAGATCAGGTTCTGGGGTTTGTGGTGCTACGCAACGAGATGCAGCGCCTCCCCTTCTTTCTGTCCCATTATCGCCGCCTTGGAGTTGGGCATTTCCTGATTATCGCCAACGATTGCACCGATGGCAGCGCCGAGTATCTGGCGGAGCAGCCCGATGTGTCGCTGTGGCGCACCGACGCCAGCTATAAATCCGCGCGGTTTGGCGTCGATTGGCTGACCTGGCTTCAGTTTCGCTATGGGCACGGGTATTGGTGTCTGACCGTCGATGTGGACGAGCTGTTGATCTATCCGCATCACGACAAACGCCCCCTGCCCGCCCTGACGCAAAGGTTGGACGCCACAGGCGCGCAGGCGCTTGGCGCGCTGATGCTGGATCTGTATCCCAAGGGGCCGTTGGGTGTGGCCGACACGGCGGACGACCCCATCGCGGCGCTGCCTTGGTTCGATGCTGGCCCCTATCGCGCGGTCCGGCAGGCACCGATGCAGAACCTGTGGCTTCAAGGCGGCGCGCGGGAACGGGTGTTCTTTCCAGACGCGCCCACGCGCGGTCCAACCCTGAACAAGCTGCCTTTGGTCAAGTGGTCGCGCCGCTATGCCTATGCGAATTCGACCCATTCCATCCTGCCGCCGCGTCTAAACTTGGAATGGGACGGCCCGCCCGCGATCAGTGGCACCGAGCAGCTGTCCGGCGTTCTGCTGCACACCAAGTTCCTGCCCGGCGTGCTGGAGCGGTCGGAAGAGGAAAAATCCCGGCGCGAGCATTTCGGCCAGCCCGACCAGTTCGACGCCTATTACGATGCGATCGGCGCGGCCCCGGATCTGTGGCATCCCGGCGCACAGCGGTTCGAAGACTGGCAGCAACTGACCCGACTTGGGCTGATGTCGACTGGGGGGTGGAGTGACTAACACCATCGCGTGAAGGGATTTGCGCGATGTATGGAAGACGTTTAGAATTTAGATATAAAAGCAAAGGTGGACCGCGCTTTGTGCCTGCCACGGGCAGAGGCGCGCGCCAGCAGATACAGGCATTAACGGACAGGATACGATTTGGGCGCTTTGACGTCATATCGCCTTAGGCTCAAGCGCAAGCGCCACCTGATCCGTGCGTTTCGCAAACGGCACGAGCTGTCGGCGGTCAAGAACCGTACCACACAGATCGCGCCTGCGGACATCCTTGTCTTTACCACCCTGCGCAACGAACTGGTCCGCCTGCCCTATTTCCTGAAGTATTACAGGGACTTGGGCGTGAATCACTTTCTGATCGTGGACAATGGCTCGGACGACGGATCGCGGGAATATCTGGCGCAGCAGGATGATGTGTCGCTGTGGGCCACTGGGGCCAGTTACAAACGCGCGAAGTTCGGCGTGGATTGGCTGAACTGGCTGCAACGCAAATACGGGCACGATCACTGGTGCCTGACCGTCGATACGGACGAGTTCTTTGTCTATCCGTTCTGCGACACTCGCCCCTTGCGCGCGCTGACCGATTGGCTGGACGCGAGCGAGATCAGAAGCTTCGGCGCAATGCTGATGGATATGTATCCCGAGGGCCAGATCGGCGCCGAGCCCTATCAGGCCGGTCAGAACCCGCTTGAGATCACGCGCTGGTTCGACAGCGGCAACTACACCATTCGCAAGAACAGCCAGTTTCGGAACCTGTGGATCCAGGGCGGCGTGCGCGCCCGTGTCTTTTTTGACGACAACCCGGAACGCGCCCCCGCCCTGAACAAGATCCCTTTGGTGAGGTGGCGTCGGTCCTATGCCTATGTCAGCTCGACCCACACGCTTTTGCCGCGCGGTTTGAACCTTGTTTACGACGAATCCGGGGGCGAGAAAGCCTCGGGCTGTTTGTTGCACACCAAGTTTCTGGACACGTTCGAGGCAAAATCGAAGGAAGAGCTTCAGCGCCGTCAGCACTATGCCAACAGCCACGAATACCGCGCCTACAACACCCGAATGGCGGATGATCCGGTCCTGTGGTGTGAGTGGAGCGAGGAATACATCAACTGGCGACAGCTTGAGGTGCTGGGCCTGATGTCCAAGGGGAACTGGGCATGAGCTTGGGCGTTGTCATGATCGTGCACGAGGCACTGCACCGCGCAACCCAGCTGGCGCGTCATTGGTCTGATCACGGCTGCCCCGTGGTGTTGCATGTCGATCAGCGCGTGGACCGTGACACCTATGACCGCTTTGTCGACAGCTTGGCGGATCGTGACAATGTGCTGTTCTGCGACCGGCACCGCTGCGAATGGGGCACGTGGTCGCTGGTGGCCGCCAGTCAAACCGCGTCCGAGCTGATGTTGGACCGTTTCCCCGATGTGCAGCACGTTCTGCTGGCCTCGGGCAGTTGCTTACCGTTGCGCCCGGTCGCCGAACTAACAACCTATCTGCGCGACCGGCCCTCTACCGATTTCATCGAAAGCGTCACGACCGAGGACGTGCCGTGGGCCATCGGCGGGTTGAACACCGAACGCTTCACCCTGCGCTTTCCGTTCTCGTGGAAGCGTCACCGCCGGCTGTTTGATGGCTATGTAAGGCTTCAGCGCCGAGTGGGGTACAAGCGCCGTATCCCCCTGGGCATCTCTCCGCATCTGGGCAGTCAGTGGTGGTGCCTGACGCGACACACCTTGGCGGCCATCCTGAACGACCCCCGGCGCGCCGTGAATGATGCCTATTTCCGGCGCGTCTGGATCCCGGATGAAAGCTATTATCAGACCCTATCCCGCCAACATTCGAAGAAAATCGAAAGCCGATCCCTGACCCTGTCGAAGTTCGACTATCAGGGCAAACCGCATGTGTTCTATGACGATCACCTGCAACTTCTTCGACGTTCAGACTGCTTCGTGGCGCGGAAAATCTGGCCCCATGCGGATCGGCTCTATGATAGCTTCCTGTCGGATGCGCCCAGCCTAAGTGCCGGGGCCGAACCCAATCCGGGCGAGATCGACCGGATCTTCGCCAAGGCGGTGGATCGCCGGACCAAGGGGCGACCCGGCTTGTTGATGCAAAGCCGCTTTCCGCACCAGCGCTGGGGCAATCGCGTGACCGCCGAACCCTATGTGGTTCTGCAAGGCTTTTCCGAGATGTTTCGCGGGTTTGAACCGTGGCTGGCCAGCTTTGGCAAAGTGCGGGTGCATGGGCATCTGTTCGCGCCAGATGGTGCGCATTTCGCAGGTGGCGGGGGCGAGTATTTCGGGGCGCTGTCGTCTTCGGCGGCGCTGCGTGACTATGACGGCACGGCTTTTCTGAACAACCTAATCTGGAATACGCGGGGGGAACGGCAGTGTTTCCAGTTTGGCCCCGCGGATACGCAGGACATCACATGGGACATCGCGCGCGACGCCAATGCGCGGATCCATATCATCTCGGGGGCGTGGGCCGTGCCCTTGTTCCTGTCCGAAGGCCGGTTTGCCGACATGCGCCGCACTGCTGCGCGCCTGCAAAAGACGGAAAGTGCGTTCCTGAAGGTCCTTCTGTCCGATCACTGCCGCGCCCGTGTTAAAATCCAGACCCTTTCGGATTTCGTTTTGAACCCGATCGAGCCACTGCAGGATGTTCTAGACCAGTTGGCCGCCCGCGACCGCCCCAAGCTGTCCGCGCCGCCCGAGATGGTGCATCTGGGCGGGTTCGGAGAGTTCCTGCAAAATCTGAAAAACCAAGGCATGCATCTGCACCTCGCGGGTGATTTCCCAACCGACTATGCGCCCGAGCCAGCCCAGCCCGCGCGCACCACGCCCTATTTGGTGACAAAGTAATATGAATAAGAAATTCGACTGTTTCATCATCCTTGCCGAGATGCGCACGGGGTCCAACTTTCTGGAAAGCAATCTGGATCAGTTCGACGGGATCCAATGCTATGGCGAGGCGTTCAACCCCTATTTTATGGTGAAACCCGAGCTGGAAGAGCTGTTCGGCGTCACGGTAAAGCAGCGCGACAAGAACCCGGTGAAGCTGCTGGAGCAGATGAAAGCCGGCACAGACGGCATTCCCGGTTTTCGGTTCTTCCACGACCACGACATGCGTATTTTCGAGCATGTGATCGACGACCCGCGCTGCGCCAAGGTGGTCCTGACGCGGAACCAGGTGGAAAGCTATGTCAGTCGCCGGATCGCTTGGGCCACGCAGCAATGGGCGCTGACCAACGGTAAGGATGCCAAGAAGTTCCGCGTACGGTTTGATTCAAGCGAATTTGAAAAATTCTTCTATGAATACAAAGCTTTCCAGCTGAACATCAAAGGTCGGCTGCAAAAGACCGGCCAGACGGCATTCTATATCGATTACGAAGACACGCAGAATCTCGATGTTGTGAACGGGCTGGGGAAGTTTCTGGGGGCCGAGCACGAGATCACCAAGTTCTCGGGCAAATACAAGAAACAAAACCCCGAGACGTTGGCCGAAAAGGTTCGCAACATCGATGAGCTGGTCGAGACGGTGCGCAACATCGACCTGTTCGACCTTGGCAAAGTGCCGAACTTTGAACCCGCCCGCCCGCCGGCCGTGCCAACCTATGTGACGGCCGAGAATGCGCCGCTGATGTACCTGCCCATCAAGGGCGGTCCGGTGGAGCGCGTGAAAGGCTGGATGGAAGGGTTCGGCGAACTGTCCTCGGAGTTTAACCAGAAATCGCTGCGCCAGTGGAAGAACCGCAACAAAGGGCATCGTACCTTCACGGTGCTGCGCCACCCGGTCGCCCGCCTGCACGCTGCGTTCTGTACGCATTTCCTGCAAGGCGGGCCCGAGACCTATTGGGAAATCAAAAACGCCCTGCGCGAGAACTATGACGTCCCCCTGCCCGAGCATTTGCCCGATGACAGCTGGGATGTTGCTGCCCATCGCGCGGCGTTCATCGCGTTTGCCAACTTCGTCCGACGCAATCTGGCCGGACAGACCGGCATCCGTGTAGATGCCTCGTGGGCCACGCAATCTGCTGTGATCAAAGGGTTTTCGGACTTCCAATTGCCTGACCGCGTGCTGCGCGAAGACGAGCTTGAGGAAGGCTTGCTTGCGCTTGCACAGGACGTTGGCTTAGCCGCGTCCATGCTGCCAGCGCCGCAAGACGATATACCCTTCACGCTGGCTCAGATCTATGATGACGAGGTCGAGACCGCCGTGAAGGCCGCCTATCAGCGTGATTATATGATGTTCGGCTATCGGCCGTGGGGGAAATCCTGACAGGCGGCGCTTAGGCCGCCTTGTTCGACAGGCTATCCGTCAGAAGCGCATGCAGGGCCGCGGTGTCCGTGTTGGCGCGCAGCTTTGCGCAGATCGACGCGTCGCGCATCGAGCGGGACACCAGCGCCAGCGCTTTCAGGTGGTCCACACCGGAATCTTCCGGGGCAAACAGCGCAAAGATCAGGTCTACGGGCTGACGATCCACGGCGTCGAAATCAAACGGCTTTTCTACGCGGACAAAGCAGCCGGTCACTTCGGTGACACCGGCCAGACGGGCATGGGGCAGGGCAACGCCGCGACCTACGCCGGTCGGGCCAAGGTTTTCACGCTCGGACAGGGCGGCAAACGCATCCTCTGCGTTGATGCCATAGCAATCCGCAGCGATGTCGCCCAAGTCTTGAAAAAGACGTTTCTTGGACGACACCGTCGACAGAACCTTTACGGCGGACGGCGCCAAAATGCTCGCAAGTTCCATTTTTGACCAATTTCCCGCCCGCCAAGGCGGGGGGCCTACGCTTCGTTGTTAACCGGGTCAATCCAGCCGACATTTCCGTCTTCACGACGGTATACGACATTCATGCCCTGAGTTTTCTCGTTCTTGAAAACCAGCACGGGGGCGTGGGCCAGCTCCATCTGCATGACAGCTTCGCCAACGGAAAGCGACGGGATGCGCGTTTCCATTTCGGCGATGATCATGGGTTGGAGCGTAGCGTCCTCTGCCTCGTCGTGGCCTTCTTCGTTGGCGAGGATATACGAGGATCCACCGAAAACTTCAACCGGATCGACGCGGTCACGGTGATGGTCCTTCAACCTGCGCTTATAACGCCGCAGTTGCTTTTCCATTTTCTCGGCACATTGGTCGAATGCCGCGTAGATTTCGGTCGCGTGACCCTTCGCCTGAGCGGTCAGCCCAGTGGACAGGTGAACAATGGTTTCACAGACATATTCATGTGCGCTTTTCGAGAAAATGACCTGCGCATCGGTGGGGCGTTCAGCATACTTTTGAACAATGCCGCCGAGCTCTTCTTTCACGTGAACCTGAAGGGCTTCACCAATGTCGATCTGCTTGCCACTGATTTGATATTGCATCCTATCTCCTTTGATCGCTGTAGGAATTTGGCCTTATGCCACGGGGGCATAAAGCAAGAAAACTGTTTTAAAACATGTGGATGTTTTGTCTTTGCAGAGATTTGTCCGCCCGATCAGGTCTGGGGCGATCAAATGTGCGAGCCCGCATTGGGCACGGCACGAACGAAGGGTTGCGTGTTCATGCATCACCTTCATTTGGCGACGAGTCGGTAGGGATTGTCAAGCGACCCGATGTCACATTCGTCAGTTGATCGAGAAATTCTGACCCAGATAGACGCGGCGGACGTTCTCGTCCTTCACAACTTCGTCGGTGGTGCCGCTCATCAGGACATGGCCGTCATGCAGGATGTAAGCACGGTCGACGATCTCGAGCGTTTCGCGCACGTTGTGGTCGGTGATCAGCACGCCGATGCCGCGGTTTTTCAGGTCATGCACCAGTGTGCGAATCTCGCCCACAGCAATCGGATCGACGCCCGCGAAGGGTTCATCCAGCAGCAAATACTTGGGATTCGATGCCAAGAGTCGTGCGATTTCACAGCGACGACGTTCCCCGCCCGACAGGGCCAGCGCGGGGGTGCGGCGCAGGTGGCTGATCGAGAATTCGTTCAGCAGCTCTTCCAGACGCTCACGGCGCTTGTGCCGATCCTTGGTCGAGATCTCGAGGATCGACAGGATGTTGTCTTCGACGCTCATGCCGCGGAAGATCGACATCTCTTGCGGCAGATAGCCGATCCCACGCCGCGCACGGCGATACATCGGCAACAGCGTCACGTCTTCGCCGTCGATAATCACCTGACCAGCTTCGGGCGTGACCAGCCCAGCGATGGAATAGAAGGTCGTGGATTTACCACAGCCGTTTGGCCCCAGCAGCGCAACAACCTCGCCCCGGTGCAGTTCCAGGTTCACCTCGCGGATGACCGGCTTTTTGCGATAGCTTTTGCGCAATCCGATGATGCGCAGCCCCGCGTCGCCGTTTTCAACTGTCAGATTTGGGGCCGCCATTAGTTCGCCCCGGTCTGGATGATCGATTTAACCCGCCCGTCCATCTGGCCCGTGCCATTCTGCAGGTTCACGGTCAGCTTGTCAGACGACAGCGCGTTTTGGCCTTGGGTCAGGATCACGTTGCCGGTCATCACAACCAGACCTGACTCGATCGTATAAACCGCCTCGCGCGCCTCAGCGGCTTCGGCGCCGTTTACAAGCGTGACACCACCCGTAGCGTGTAGGCGCGAGATTTCGCCGGTCGTGTCCGCGCCCGTTGCGTATTCCACGCGCACCTTGCCGGCGCTTAGGCGCATGTCGCCCTGACCAATCACCACATTGCCGGAAAACGTCGCCGCCCCGCTGGACTGGTCCACGGTCAGTTGATCGGCCGAGATTTCGATCGGAAGGCTGCTGTCATGCTTCAGCCCGCCAAAGGCAACCTGAGCTTGTGCGAAAGCGGCGACCGGCAAGCAGATCGCCATCAAAATGGAATAAATAAAACTGCGTTTGATCACCGGGGTTCCCCCTTGTCTTTGGGATCATATATCAGCTTCACCCCGTCCTTGAAAACAAGAACATATCCGGCGTCTTCACCTTCTGCCTGAGAAATGACGGCGTCACCTGCCGACAGGTCGCCCATCGGGCCCGTGGCTTCGACCGGGCCATTGCTGGCGACATAGGTGCTGTCCATCGAGGTCGTCAGCGTTTCGGTCGAGATCCAGTAGTCTGTCGAGGTACGCAAAGACACGCCGCCGGACAGGTCGATCTTGTGCGCAGTGCCATCAATATCGGCCTGAGCCGCACGGATATGAACCTGCGCGCCGTCGGGGGTTTCGATGTCGGCCTCAAGCTCTAACGCTTTGAAATAATTGGCGCGTTCTTCGTCCGGGGCGGCGCTGGCAGCCTTGAACTGGATCGCGGCGCCATCTTCGGTCACGCTGGAAAACTTCGGATTGGTAATCTTCTGCTCGCCCGTCAGTTCTTCCAGATTGATCCGCGCATAGGTCAGCGATGTGGTCGGATCGACAGATTTCGACACAAGAAACATCAAGGACAGCAGCACAAGCGCAGTGGCTGGCAGAATGATCTTCAGCCAGTTCACAAGACGCGTATATGTGATGCGGGTGCCGGACATGCGGGGCCTTTCGGTAGGGTTGCTTGTTATCTAGCGCCGATGCGCCGGATTCCAAGGCAGCCTTTAGTGCGCAAAGATGTCCTGTTCGGGCCAACCGGCAAGATCCAGCCGGGCACGCATGGGCAGGAAGTCGAAGCAGGCCTGTGCCATCTCTGTCCGACCTTCGCGGGCCAGACGCATATCCAGCTCTTCTTTCAGACGGTGCAGGTGCAGCACGTCGGACGCCGCATAGTCCAGCTGCGCCGGGGTCAGCTCTTCCGCGCCCCAGTCGCTCATCTGTTGCTGTTTCGAGATGTCGACTTTCAGCAACTGATCCAGCAGGTTCCGCAACCCGTGCCGATCCGTGTAGGTCCGCACCAGTTTCGAGGCGATCTTGGTGCAATAAACGGGCGCCGTGACCACGCCGAACGCGTTCAGCATGGCGGCGATGTCGAAGCGACCAAAGTGGAAGATCTTCAGCACATTAGGGTCGGTCAGCATCTTCTCAAGGTTCGGCGCGCTGGTCTGGCCTTTCTCGACCTGCACCAGATGCGCATTGCCGTCCCCGCCGGACATCTGCACCACGCACAGACGGTCACGATGCGGGTTCAGACCCATGGTTTCACAATCGATGGCTACGACCGGACCAAGGTCCAGCCCATCGGGAAGGTCGCGCTTGTAGAGATGGTTGGCCATGTCGCCCTCGTAATCTGTTTCCCCTCTGCATAGGGCCAGAGGGGAACAGGTTCAACGAAAAGGCTTACTTGCCGTAATAAAGCCCGACAACATGCTCGGCTTCGGCGAAGAACAGCCAACGGCCGACGATCGCGCCTGCGATATGCAGCGCCAAGGCGATGAAGGCGGTGGCGTGGCCGGCTGGGGTCAGCAGCAGGATAGCAGCGGGCAGGACAGCGCCCGCGCCCAGCGCGATCATCCGCAGCTTCTGCGCGTGTTTGCGGCCGACGCGATAGACCATCTCGTCCAGCACATAGTTGCCGCCAGTGTGGCCGCTCTCGAACATCCGAACCTCGCCCAGATGGCCCAGCCCGGTGGCGTCGCCCAGCGTGCCTCGGTTCGCGGCGCGCGCGTCACCTTGCTGCCAGTGCAGCCACATCACGACGGCAAGCGCGGCCAGCAGCACGCCTGCGATCTTTACTTCCCCAGCCAAGAGCGCCCCGCCTGCAATTGCGTGCAGCAGGAACAAAATAGGTGTGAGTGGTTGGCTCCAGCGCGAGATCGTCTTGAGCTGGGTGTAAATCATCGAGGTGGTGAAGACGGTGATCAGCGCCAAAACAGAGCCTATTACACCGGAAAACGCCATGTCTGCGCCCATGAAGACGCGGGCAAGGGCGATCAGACCAAACAGCAGAAGCGTGACGACGGCGGCCACGCCCTCGCGGCTCAGCCAGCTGGTCCGCCATTGGCTGAACGCATAGATCGCGTTCTTCTTGTTCCCAAGGTGAAAGGTCGAGGCCAAAAGCCCGCCCGCCGCCAGCACATAGGCGATGACGAAGAACGCCAGCAGCGTCATGCCGCCGACGTCAGGAATACCAAGACCCATCCAGGCCAAAAGCCCGAAGCCAAGCCCGGAAAAGGTGGTGAAGATGATAACACTGGGTGCGGGATGCATCCGTTTCCTCCGTCAGAGCTTGTCGAGCGCTTTGTCCAGCCAGCCAAGGAACCCTTTGGGTTCGTCCGCGACCGTGTTCAGGGGTGCTGTGTCCAACTGATCCTTGGGGCGGGGCGGCAGGTATTTGTTTACGGGCTTGGTGCCCAGATCCGGCATCAGGTCAAACCCGCCGCGATCGGCGACCAGTTTCGACACATCGCTGTCCGGGTCGCCCAAATCGCCGAAATGGCGGGCGCCGGCAGGGCAGGTGCGTACACAGGCGGGAACGCGGTCCTCTTCCGGCAGGTTTTCGTTGTAAATTCGGTCCACACACAGGGTGCATTTCTTCATGACACCCGCTTCGCGGTCCAGTTCCCGCGCGCCGTAAGGGCAGGACCACGCGCAAAGGCCGCAACCGATGCAGCGGTCTTCGTTCACCAGAACAATCCCGTCTTCCTCGCGCTTGTAGCTTGCCCCGGTCGGGCAGACGGTGACGCAGGGCGCGTCTTCGCAGTGCAGGCAAGACCGCGGCATATGCACGGTTTGCGAGGCGTAGCCGGATTGTTGGGCCTCGTAGCTGAACACCCGGTTCAGGAAGGTGCCCGACGGGTCCGCGCCATAGGCGTCCTGATCGGACAGCGGCGCGCCATAGTTCTGCGTGTTCCAGCCCTTACAGGCGGTCACACAACCATGACAGCCCACGCAGGTATCAAGGTCGATGACCAGGCCCAGTTTCTTATCGGTTTTCGAAGGCAAAGCAGTCATCAGATCTTCCTCGCCACAGTTTTGGGACCTTTGCCCACAGGGGACTTGATCGGCGGGTGCGCAGGCTGGCTTTCCGCTGGTTTAGTCTCACATTTCTCGATTTTCACGCGCAGATCAAACCATGCGGCTTGCCCGGTAATCGGGTCCGAGTTCGTCCAGCGCAGCCCGTCACCCTTTGGCGGTTGAAGCTCGCTGATCAGGTGGTTCAGAAGGAAGCCTTCGGTTGCCTCGGGCGCGTCTTCGTCCAGCGCCCATGCGCCTTTGCGCTTGCCGATCGCATTCCATGTCCAAACGGTGTCTCCGTTCAGGCCCGCGTGATGCGCAACCGGCACGGCGATCTGGCCGTGAACCGAGGACACGGTGGCGAAATCGCCGTCTTCAAATCCGTGCTCCTCCCAGATCTTGGTGGGCAGGTAGAGGTAGTTCTTCCCGGTAATCTGCCGCAGCCACGCGTTTTGCGTGCCCCACGAGTGATACATGTGCATCGGGCGCTGGGTTAGTGCGTGGATCGGGTATTCGTCGGTGTCGACATTGCCCTCTTCAAACGGTTCGTACCAGATCGGCAGAGGGTCCATCGTCTCGCCAATCCGCGCGCGAAGATTGTCGGGGGGCTGGCGGTCTCCGAACCCTTCGGCGGCCAGTTGGAATTTGCGCATGGGCTCGACATAGAGGCTGAAGACATAGGGGCTTTCCGCATCGAATATCCCGCGCTTTACCGCCCATTCCTGATAGTGCTTGTTCCACGGCTTATAGAAGCTGGCGTTGTCGGGCACGTGGTTGATCCAGAAGCCGCCATTTTCGATATACTTGTCGATTTGGGCTGGATTAGGCTCTCCTCGACCCTTGCCGTTGCCGTCTTCACCGCGCCACCCGGCCAGCGGTCCAACGCCCGGACGGCGTTCGTGATTGACGATGTAATCGGCGTAATCTTCGTACTTGGCGGACCCGTCTTCATTCACGAAACCGGGCAGGCCCATTTTCACGCCAAGCTGGATCAGCACCGTCTGGAAGCCGCGCACGTCGCGGTCGGGTTCAACCACCGGCCAACGGATCGCATCAGCCGCGCCGTCTGCCTCGCAAATCGGGCGATCAAGCAGCGAGATACAGTCGTGACGTTCCAAATATGTCGTGTCGGGCAGGATCAGATCCGCATAGGCCACCATCTCCGAGCTATAGGCGTCGGAATAGATGATATGCGGGATCACATAATCGCCATTCTCGTCTTTGTCGGTGAGCATCCGCATCACCTCGGTCGAGTTCATCGACGAGTTCCACGCCATATTGGCCATATACAGAAACAGCGTGTCGATCTTGTACGGATCGCCGGCATGCGCGTTCGAGATCACCATATGCATCAGCCCATGACTGGACATCGGGTTTTCCCACGTAAATGCCTTGTCGATCCGCGCTGGGCTTCCGTCATCTTTCAACGCCAGATGCTCCGGCCCGCGCACAAACCCTAGATGTGGGCCGTTCAGCGGTTGGCCGGGGGTTACGCCGACGTGCGGAATGGGATGGGCCTCGACCGGTTTGGGGTAGGGGGGCTTGAAGCGGAACCCGCCCGGAACTTCGACCGAGCCGAGCAGGATTTGCAGTACATGCAGCGCGCGGCAGGTCTGGAAGCCATTCGAATGCGCCGAGATCCCGCGCATCGCATGGAAGCTGACCGGACGCCCGATCATCTTGTCGTGTTTCTCGCCCTTCCAATCGGTCCAAGGCTGGTCCAGAACGATCTCTTCCTCGAACGCCACACGGGCAAGTTCGGCTGCAATAGAGCGTATTTTATCTGCAGACACGCCGGTTCGCTCGGCGACGGCCTCGGGGGCATATTCCTCCGACAGATAGCGTTCAGCCATCAATTGGAAGACTGGGCGATGGGTCTGGCCCTCGGACTCGTAAGTCGCCGCCAGATTGGGCATCACACCGGGTGTGTCATAGTCCGCCAGCTTGCCGGTCTTGCGGCAAATGACCTGCGGCTTGCCGGTTGCACCACGGATGAAAAGGCCGGTTTCCGCTGTGTTAGGCTCTTCATTCACGATGAAGCCCGCGTTGGTATAGCGTGACAGATAGTTCAGATCGACTTGCCCCGCACGGAACAGCTCGTGCACCAGCGCAAGGATGAACAGCCCGTCCGTGCCGGGGGTGATCCCCACCCATTCATCCGCAATCGCGTTATAGCCCGAGCGGATCGGGTTCACGCCAATCACACGCGCGCCACGTTCTTTCAGCTTGCCCAGACCGATCTTGATCGGGTTCGAGTCGTGGTCTTCCGCCACGCCAAACAACATGAACAGCTTGGTGCGATCCCAGTCGGGTTGGCCGAACTCCCAAAACGCGCCGCCCATCGTATAGATGCCCGCCGCCGCCATGTTCACGGAACAGAAGCCACCATGCGCCGCATAGTTGGGCGTGCCATAGCTTTGCGCAAACCACGAGGTGAAGCTTTGGCTCTGGTCACGCCCGGTGAAGAACGCCAGCTTCGAGGGATCTTCGTTGCGCAGTGGACCCATCCAACCGACGGCCATCTCCAGCGCTTCGTCCCAGGAAATCTCTTCAAACTCGCCCGATCCACGCGGGCCGACCCGTTTCAGCGGCGCACGCAGACGCGATGGCGCATAGTGCTGCATGATCCCCGAGGACCCCTTGCCGCACAAAACGCCCTTATTCACAGGGTGATCGCGGTTGCCCTCGATATAGGCGACTTTGCCGTCCTTCATGTGCACGTTGATGCCGCAACGGCAGGCGCACATATAGCACGTCGTCTTGCGCACCTCGTCCGAGACGGGCGGAGAGGTGTCGATTTGAATGTTTTCCGGTTTGCTCATCACGTGTTGCTGGTCCTAATGCCGCTTTTGCGGTTCGGTTGGCGGACGCATGGTGGCGCGATCCTGTTGGTCTTGTTCCTAAAATGCCGAGTTGAGCAGGGGGTGCGGTAGGTCCAGAAGCTCTTGCGGATGTAGCCAGTTTTCGGGTGCTGGCGACTCGCCCGAGTCTACGATTGCGCCGCAAAAACAGACCAGAAAAACCGCCGGATATGGAACATTAGCCCTCACGGGGCCGCCTGATGCGCGTTCCGTCCTTTTCAAATGGTCAAGATTGGCGAATCTATGGAAATATTTCCCATCCGGGTGCATATCACACGCAACTCATCGGAGGCGCGATATGGATCACCTGCCAATATTTCTGGATATAAAGGGCCGAAAAGTGGTCATAGACGGGGGCGGTACGACCGCTGCCCGGCGTGTTGAACGTGCCTTGGATGCCGGCGCTGTGGTTCATGTGTTTGAACCCAACCCGCAGGCTGAACTGCTGGGGTTGCTTGGGCGACCGGGCGTGACGCACCATGCGCGCCTGCCGGAAAAGGACGATTTCAAGGGCTGCATCATCGCGTATGGCGCATCCGACATTGCCGAGCGGGACGAGTTCCTGCATGCCGCGGCCAAAGCCGAAGGCGCGCTGGTGAACGTGGCCGATGTGAAGCCGCTGTGTGATTTCATCACGCCGTCGATCGTTGATCGCAGCCCCGTTACGATCGCCATCTCGACCGGAGGCGCCGCGCCCGTCATCGCCCGTATTCTGCGCGCGCGGATCGAATCGCTTTTGCCGTCCGGATATGGCCGCCTTGCCAGCTTCCTGAGCGGTTTTCGCGGCAAGATCGAGGATCACATTACCTCGGGCCGCGCCCGTCGTCGGTTCTGGGAACAGATGATCGAAGGCCCGATTGGCGATGCCTTCTTGGCGGGTGACAAAGACCGCGCGGAAGAGTTGATCGACCAGTCCCTGACCGGTGAAGACCCGGATCAGAAGGGTGGGATCTGGCTGGTGGGTATCGGCTCGGGCGCTCAGGATCTGCTGACCTTCCGCGCGCTGTCGGTGATGCAGCGGGCCGATGTGATCATCTATGATGGCTCGGCCAATGCTGACATTCTGGCGCTGACCCGCCGTGACGCGACTCGCATGACCGCAGATGACGCCGCGCTGACTGACTATGCCGGGATGGCGAATGCTGGCCGTCGCGTGGTCTGGCTGGTTTCGGGTGACCCCGCAAACCGTGCCGATGCAAAGTCGTGGATCGCGCGTCTGACGGGGCAGGGGGCCGAGGTTCAGGTGGTCCCAGGTGTCTCTAACACGGGCTATTCCACCCATTCGCAGGGCAATGTGATCTCGCTGACCCAGACCTCGGAAACCGCGTCCCACGCGATGAGCTTGTCCCCGCGCGCCTCGCTCTGACACCATTGTTTACAGCGTCATAAATCTGTTACGCCTTCGACATATCCCGCACAGGAAACATCGAAAGGGGCATGACATGACACGTATCGCAATCAACGGACTGGGCCGCATGGGCAAGCTGGTTCTGCGGGACCTGATCGACAACGGTGCCCCTGGCGAGATCGTTCTGCTGAACGACCCTGTCGGAAATGCCGAACAGCACGCGCATCTATTGGAATGGGACACCGTGCATGGCCGCTGGCCGGCCGAGTTCTCGGCAGGTGAAGACAGCATCATGATCAACGGTCAGGAAATGGCGCTGACGGGATCGTGGACGCTGGAAGGTCTGCCGCTGAAGGAAATGGGCATCGACATGGTGATCGATTGCACCGGCGCGTTCAAAACCAACGAAAAACTGGCCCCGTATTACGCAGCGGGCGTGAAAAAGGTGATCGTGTCGGCCCCGGTCAAGGAAGAGAACGCCCTGAACATCGTTTATGGCGTGAACCATGACCTCTATGACAGACATGATCTGGTGACGGCCGCGTCCTGTACGACAAACTGTCTGGCCCCGGTGGTAAAGGTGCTGCTGGATCGGATCGGCATCAAGCACGGCTCGATGACCACGATCCATGACGTGACCAACACACAAACCATCGTCGATCGCCCCGCCAAGGATCTGCGACGCGCACGTTCCGCGCTGAACTCGCTGATCCCGACCTCGACCGGGTCGGCCAAGGCGATCACCCAGATTTTCCCCGAGCTGACCGGGCGCTTAAATGGCCACGCCGTACGCGTTCCGCTGCTGAATGCCTCGCTGACCGATTGCGTGTTCGAGGTCGAGCGCGAAACCACTGCCGAGGAAATCAACGCTTTCTTCAAAGAAGCGGCCGAGGGCGATCTGAATGGCATTCTGGGGTACGAGGAACGCCCGCTTGTGTCCGCCGATTACACCAACGACCCGCGCAGCTCGATCATTGATGCGCTGTCGACGATGGTGATCAACGGCACGCAGGTAAAGGTCTATGCGTGGTACGACAACGAATGGGGTTACGCCTGCCGTTTGGCCGATGTTGCCCGCATGGTCGGAGCGTCAATGTGACCCTAACCGAGCCCAAACAGGGGCTTGCCGCATATATCGCCGTCACAGCCGCCTATTGGGCGTTCATGCTGTCGGATGGTGCGTTGCGGATGCTGGTGCTGCTGCATTTCCACACGCTGGGCTTTTCGCCCTTCACCTTGGCATGGCTGTTCCTGCTTTACGAGTTCATGGGCGTTGTCACCAACCTGTCCGCGGGCTGGATCGCCGCACGGTTCGGCCTGACCTCGACGCTTTATGCGGGTCTATCCCTGCAGATTATGGCCCTGATCGCTTTGTCGCAGCTGTCGACAGACTGGGCGGTCGTGACCTCGGTCATCTATGTGATGGTGGTGCAGGGCATGTCCGGCGTGGCGAAGGATCTGTCCAAGATGTCGTCCAAAAGCGCGGTGAAACTGCTGGCGCCCGAGGGTGACGGGTTGTTCCGTTGGGTGGCGATCCTGACTGGATCGAAGAACGCAGTGAAGGGTTTTGGCTTCCTGATGGGCGCCGCGTTGCTGGCGCTGATCGGCTTCACACCTTCCGTCATCGCGATGGCGATTGTGCTGGGCGCGATCTTGATCGGCGTGGTGGCGTTTATGCCGGCGGGGCTTCCAAAAGGCTCTAAATCAGCCAAATTCTCGCAAGTTTGGTCGAAAGACGTGCGGATCAACCGACTGTCTCTGGCACGGATGTTCCTGTTCGGCGCACGCGATGTGTGGTTCGTCGTGGGCATTCCGGTGTACTTCCACGCGGTGGTCTCGGACGGTACCCATGCGGGCGATCGCAGCGCGTTTTTCCTGATCGGCAGCTTCATGGCGGTGTGGATCATCGCCTATGGCGCCGTGCAGGCCTGGGCGCCAAAGCTTTTGAAAGCCGCACAGCGCGACCCGCATGATTTCCCGCGCCTTGCTACACTTTGGGTTGGCATTCTGACCGTGGTGATTGCCGCGCTGACCGTTGCCGCCCTGTTCCCCGGCCCGTGGCTGACCCCGGTTCTGGTCGCGGGTCTTCTGGTGTTTGGCTTTGTCTTTGCGGTGAACAGCTCGCTCCATTCCTATCTGATCCTTGCCTTCACCAAGGCCGAGCGTGTGACGATGGATGTGGGCTTTTACTATATGTCCAACGCGGCAGGTCGTTTGATCGGGACGCTGTTGTCCGGGCTGTCCTATCAAGTCGGGGGCTTGCCTCTGTGCCTTGGCACCGCCGCCACCCTGTCTGCTGCCAGTTGGCTGTCCGCGCGACAGCTTGCCAAGCTGGATCATGCCGCCTAGCGTGCGCGTATGGACTATTCAAAGCTGATCGACGACGAAATCTGGCGCTTCATTCGCGAGACGGACGCCCATTATCCCCCCGACGCGGTGAACCGAACCGCGGCCCAACAGCGCGAGGTTTACAACAACATGTGCCGCGCCTTCTTCGCGGGCTATCCCGACGGGCTGAATGTGCGGGACGAGTTGATCGATACCGTTCCGACGCGCATCTATGAACCGGACGTTCCGCAGGGCACAGTGGTCTATTTCCACGGGGGTGGGTTCGTGGTCGGCGGGCTGGAAAGCCACGATGATGTCTGCGCAGAGATTGCCGATCAAACCGGGCTGCGTGTGGTCAGCGCCGACTATCGCCTCTGCCCAGAACATCCCCATCCCGCCGCATTCAAAGATGCATTGGCTGTTGCTCGATATGCGTCTCTAACTTGGCCCAAACCGCTTGTTTTGGTTGGCGATAGCGCGGGTGGAAATCTGGTCGCAGCCTGCTGTCATGCGCTGCGTGGGAGTGCCGAGATCGCCGGACAGCTTCTGATCTATCCGGGATTGGGCGGAGACATGACGAAGGGGTCCTATATCGACCACGCCAACGCGCCGATGCTGTCGATGGAGGATCTGAAGTTCTACAACAAGATCCGCTTTGCGACGCCGCCCGACGGACCAGACCCCACGGCGGCCCCGCTCGAGGATACGGATTTTGGCAACCTGCCGCCAACAGTCTCTATTACAGCAGAATGTGATCCCTTGGCGGATGACGGGCGCGACTATCGTGACGCCATTTTGAACGCGGGCGGCAAGGCTGTTTGGTTCAACGAAGCTGGGTTGGTGCACGGCTATTTGCGCGCCCGCCACCAGTCCGAGCGCGCACGCCGCAGTTTCGCGCGGATCATTCAGCAAATCACCATGTTGGCCCGTGGCGAATGGCATCACTGATCGCGTCTTTCCCCCTGTCGCGGCTTCCCGTAATCTGACACACGGTACCTGCGCCGGTTGGGCGTATTAAGAAAAGGCAGGCCATGTCGCTGATCCGATCATCGCTGTTGCGGCGCTTGCAGGCATTGCAGGGCAAGGCGTCCACCAAGGGCCGCGCGACCGAGCGTGCGGCTGAGGACGATGCCGCGCTGACGCTTGCGCGTGCACGGCAGGGCAAGTCTGATCAACAGCGCCCAGAAGGGTTGCTCATCTGGGCCTGCCTCCACGATCTGACCGAGGCCGAGGCGCTGTCATCGCTTCTTCCCCCTTTGCAGGCGGAAATGGGCGATGTGTCCTTGCTGCTGACCACGCAAAACGCGCAGACGGCCGATGCCGTCCCGCATGACGCCCTGCATCAGGTCAGCCCCAAGTTCGAGCCCGCCGCGGTCCGCAATTTTCTGGAGCATTGGCAGCCGGATGTTGTCGTCTGGATGCAACCTGAACTTGATCTGGTGACGCTTGGCGCACTGAAGGCGAAGGGCATACGGGTTATTTGGGCTGGCGCTGGTACCCCTAAAGATCGCGGTTTGACACAGCGGTTCAAGCTGTCTGCGCTGCGCGATGCAGTGGCTGAATTAGACTCTATTCTGCCCAAAGATGGGGCATCGCGACGCGATTTGCTGCAACTTGGCGTCCCACCCGAGAAGATGGAAGTCACCGGCATTCTTCAGCCGCTTAGTCAGGTGCCGAACTGCGACACCGAGGAGCGCGACCGCATTGCGCAGAAACTGGACGCGCGGCCGGTCTGGTTGGCCGCTGGTGTAGACCCACGTGAAGAAAATGCCATTCTGTCAGCCCACCGCCTGTTGATCCGCAAGTCGCATCGGCTTTTGCTGGTGATGATCCCTCAGGATCCTGCCCGTGCGTCTGAGTTGACCGCGCAGCTTGAAGGGGACAGCTGGATCATCTCGTCTCGGTCCAAAACTGATGCCCCGCATCGCGATGATCAGATCTTTGTCGTTGATCGCGACGATGAATGCGCGCTTTGGATGCATCTGGCCTCGATCACTTTGATAGGGGGGACTTTGGCAGGTGGGGCGAACCGAAATCCGCTCAGCCCTGCTGCTTTGGGGTCTGTTGTTCTTTTTGGCCCCGAGGGGGGACGGCACGCGGCCTCGCTTGACCGCCTGACCCGCGCGGGTGCTGCGCGCCGCGTGCGCGATGCCGCAACTCTGGCGCTCGAGATCGAGCACCTTTTGGCGCCCGACAAAGCGGCCGAGATGGCAATGGCTGCCTGGGACGTCACCACCAAGGGCGCGGAAGTTGGCGAATTTATGATGCGGCGCTTGTTGGATTTGCTGGACGAAGCCGAAAGTCGAAAGGGTCTTTGATGCGCACACCCAGTTATTGGTTCACCGATCCGGACAAACCCAATTGGCGCGCCCGTCTGCTGTCGCCTTTGGGGTGGCTTTACGGATTTGGCACCGCGCGCCGCGTTGCGCGTGCAGGTCAGGGGTATCGCGCCTCGGTTCCAGTGGTCTGCATCGGCAATATCAATGCGGGCGGCACCGGGAAAACGCCGACCACGATTGCGCTGGCGCAGAGGCTGATCTCGCAGGGCAGGGCGGTGCATATCGTCTCGCGCGGGCACAGCGGAAGTGAAGAAGGGCCGCTGTTGGTCGACGAACGTCAACACAAGGCCGATCAGGTCGGGGACGAGCCTCTTTTGATGGCTGCTTTCACGCCCACCTGGATTGCCCGCGATCGTGTGACAGGCGTACAGGCCGCGGAAGAGGCCGGGGCTGAGATCATCCTTATGGATGATGGTTTCCAGAACCCGAGCGTGCAGAAATCACTGTCTATCGTCGTGGTTGATGCGGTGAAGGGGTTTGGGAACGCGCGCTGTATTCCCGCGGGACCGCTGCGCGAACCGGTGGCTGCTGGGATGAAGCGTGCCGACCTTCTGCTTTCGGTTGGTCATGCCCGCGCACAGACCCTATTCCAGCAGAAATGGGGCAAATCGATCCCCTGTTCGCATGTCACTGGACAGCTTGAACCGTTGCAAACTGGGATGGATTGGAACGGGATGGACGTACTGGCCTTTGCCGGGATCGGCCTGCCCGAGAAGTTCTTTGCCACCGTCAGCGATCTGGGCGCCAACCTGCTGCGGGCCGAGGCGCTTGCCGATCATCAGCCCCTGACGGACGCGTTGATGAAGCGGTTGGAACTTGAGGCCGCCACGCTGGGCGCGCAACTTGTCACGACCGAGAAAGACGCCGTGCGCCTGCCGGACGGGTTCCGCCGCAAGGTGCTGACCGTGCCGGTGCGATTGGAGCTGGAGGATTGGGGCGCTGTTGACGCGGCTCTCGCGCGTATTTTGGCGGGTTAGAGCCTTATAGGCCCTAACCCAATTGGCTTATTCGCCCAGCTTCTCGTCCAGAATAGCTGCGAAATCGCTGTAGCTCATGTTCGAGTACTTGGTGCCGTCGATGATGAAGGACGGGGTGCCGGTGATCTCGTCCGCGCCAGCGTTTTGCTGATAGGCAGCGACCAGGCTGCGGGCCGAGTCTTCGTCCTGCAGGCAGACATCCATCTGCTCGTCCGTCATGCCCGCGGTGCGGCCCAGTTTCTTCAGGTTGGCCACGATGGTGGTGGGCGATCCGTCGGCGATCCAGTCTTTCTGACCGCCATAGATCAGATCAACCAGACCGAAATACCGTTCGTCGCCACCGCAGCGTGCGACCATGCCCGCCCACAGGCCGAACTGATCAAAATAGACCTCGCGGTGGACGAACTTGATCTTGCCGGTGTCGATATAGTTCTGCTTCAGCTTCTTGAACGTGTCTTTGTGGAAGTTGGCGCAGTGGGGACAGGTGAAAGACGCGTACTCGATCACGGTGAGCGGCGCATTTTCATCGCCAAGGAACATATCTGCGGCCGGTTCGATGGCTGCGTCGCTGGTTTGCGCCTCGGCCACGGACACGCCGGGAAGCGAGCCGTTGTTTTGCGTCATATAGAACGCGCCGCCAATGGCGATCACCGCTGCGATCAGGATCGGAAGGATACGATTCATCTGTTTAAGCCTTGTGTTTGTTTTTTGTTATGACGTTCCGCGCCAATAGCTCGAGCGCAGAGCGAAGCCCGTCATCACCTATGTCCTTGGTCGCGTCTGTTGCGCGCGCCAAGTCCTTGGGGTCAGGTTGGGAGTGTTTCTTCGGGGCGTGGGTGAACTGGGCCTGCCCTTCGGCAAAGCCAGTCGCCGCCGTTTGCGTGATCCGGATGCGCGAGATGGCGTTATAGCCATAGACCGCGTTCACCTTTTCGCGCAGCTGGTCCTTTTGCATATCCAGCATCGGTGCCTGCGCGCCGGTGGTCAGTACCGTCAGCGTCGCGCCCATGCCGCCGCGCCCATAGGATATGTCCACGGGACGCGAGATGCCGGCCGTTGCCTCGCCCACAATTTCCGCCCAATGGGTCAGCACACGCGTCACTGCAAAGCCGCGCGTCTCGCTGGCTTTGCGAATCCGGGCCGACAGCAGGGACGAGGTACGCTCGAACCCCTTTTTGCGGCGGGGATATGCTTTGGGCTTTTCCATTTGGCAGATAGGTGTGACTCGTTTCTTTTCGCTTATTCTAGGCGCATCACTTTGCTATGCCAGAACAAACGACGGATAGGAGATAACACGTGCGTGACGTGCCGAAAACTGCCGATCTTCTGGACTGGTACGATCGCCATGCCCGCGATCTGCCGTGGCGCGTCAGTCCGGGCGACCGGGCGCTGGGTGTGGTGCCGGATCCCTACGCCGTCTGGCTGTCCGAGATCATGTTGCAGCAAACCACCGTCGCGGCTGTAAGAGACTATTTCACCCGATTCATGGCAATTTGGCCCACGGTTCAGGACTTGGCCGGGGCCGAGGATGAGCGTGTCATGGGGGAATGGGCCGGGCTGGGCTACTATGCGCGGGCGCGCAATCTGTTGAAATGCGCGCGCGAGGTGGCGGCGCTGGGCGCATTCCCGACCACGCGCGACGGGCTTCAGGCGCTTCCGGGGATCGGGCCCTATACCTCGGCTGCGATCTCGGCCATCGCGTATGATTTGCCGGAAACGGTGGTGGACGGGAATGTCGAACGCGTGATGTCGCGGGTGTTTCACGTTGAAACGCCTCTGCCCGATGCCAAACCTGAGCTTACACAACTGGCTGAAACGCTAACCCCGAAAAAAAGGGCAGGGGATTACGCGCAGGCCGTGATGGACTTGGGGGCCACGATCTGTACGCCGAAATCGCCCGCGTGTGGTATTTGTCCCTGGAATAGAGACTGTTTGGCCCGGAAAGCAGGTGTTCAGGCCGAACTTCCCAAGAAGAAGCCCAAGGCCAAGAAACCCACGCGGTACGGGGTGGCGTATCTGGCGCGGAACGCGGCGGGCGAGTGGTTGATGGAACGGCGGCCCGAGAAGGGATTGCTGGGCGGCATGCTGGGCTGGCCGGGGGCCGATTGGGGCGACGCCGCGGTCGAACAGCCACCGTTCAAGGCCGATTGGCAGGATCCCGGCGTGGAAGTTCGACACGTTTTTACGCATTTTAACCTGCATCTATCGCTGCGGGTTGTGCAGGTGAACGGGCAAGTTCAGCCGGAACAGGGTCGATTTTTGGACATCAAACGCTCGGATCTGCCGACGGTGATGCGCAAAGCCTTTGACGTGGCGACAACCCATCTGTCGCATTGAGCGGACGCGAGTTCACCGCTAACCTGCGCGTCAACAGAAGGACAAATGTCATGCTTCCTGCGTCCACGATCTCGCGCTTTCGCAACGCCGCGCCCTTCGGCATCTCGATCGCTCTGCCGCTTTTGGTGCTAATCGCGGTGACGAAAGGCGGGTGGTTTTTACTGCTACCGCCGCTGGGGACGTGGTGGCTTTATACCATCCTCGACGCGATCACCGGACGCTATACGGAAAACGCGGACCCGATGATCGAGGATGCGGATTTGTTCTGGTATCGCCTGATCACCATGATCTGGTTCCCGATCCAGTTCGTTATGATTTACGGCATGATTTGGTACGTGACTGGGGCCGAGCACCTGTCAACGGGTGAAAAATTCGCGGCCTTCTTCGGCGTTGGCGTGCTGTCCGGCACGGTGGGGATCGTCTATAGCCACGAGCTGATGCACCAATCCAACAGGTTTGAGCGCTGGCTGGGTGATCTGCTGCTGGCTACCGTGCTCTACAGCCATTTCCGTACTGAACATCTGCTGGTGCACCACCCCCATGTCGGCACCACCCGCGACGCGGTGACCGCACGGTATAACGAAGGCTTCCACCGCTTTTTCTTTCGCGTTCTGACCGAAGCGCCGATTTCGGCGTGGAGGGCAGAAAAGGCGATGTTGGCGCGGCGCGGGCTGTCGGTCTTTGATCGCGCCAACCCGTTCTGGCGCTATGGCACGCTGCAGTTCGTGGCGATCATTCTGGCGGTCTGGATCGGTGGCTGGCTGGGCCTTGCGCTGTTTGCTTTTCAGGCGTTCGTCGCCGTCTGGCAGTTGGAACTGGTGAACTATGTCGAGCATTACGGCCTGACCCGTAAGCATCTGGGCGATGGAAAATACGAACGCGTGATGCCGCATCATAGCTGGAACGCGGATCATAAGGCGTCGAACTGGTTGTTGATCAATTTGCAGCGCCACTCGGATCACCACTATAAACCCGCGCGCCGCTTCCCGCTGTTGCAGACCTATCCGGATGCCGAGGCGCCGCAGCTGCCCTATGGCTATCCGGTGATGACGGTCGCGGCGCTCATCCCGCCCATCTGGCGGCGCGTGATGAACCCGCGCGTACGTGCATGGCGCAAGCTGCACTATCCCGAAGTGAGTGATTGGAGCGCGTACAAGTCGGGCACGTTGCCGCCGCCGGTGATCCGTTAGACTCAGCGGGACGCAACGCGTTCCGCCGCGCCGATCCGCCCCCACGGGGCGGCGCGTTTGCGCCACCCCTCGGATCGGCGCTGACCTTGCATTGTTCGTGGCTTGGGTACCGGTCTAAGGAAATATCAACGGCGCTTCACCATCCGCCCAAACCGGGTTCTTATTCATCACGGACGCCAAGCGGTCGCTGGTCAAAAACGTCTCTAACCATGCAGAAACTTTGGGTGTGACCTCGGTATCGAAGCGCGGTTTGTCGATCATGGCGAATTGGCGCACAAAAGGTAGGATGGCCAGATCCGCGAGCGTCGGGCGGGTGCCAAACAGCCAGCCCTCGGCCAGTTGGTCTTCAAGATCTCCCAGCATCTCCATCGCCTCGGCCCGCGTGGTTTCAGGGTCGCTGTCGGGATGACGTACTGCGTATTTCGTCAGGTCCAACGCGCGTTTGAACGGGCCATCGAAAAGGTCGATCAGGGTGTGCCCGGCATCGGGTATGTCCAACAGTCCCTCGGGGTCGGATTGGCCCAATGCCCATGTCATCACGTCCAGGCTTTCGTCCAAAACCCCCGAATTAGAGACCAAACACGGCACCGTCGCGCTGGGCGAGGCATCAAGAAACGCGGCGGGTTTGTCGCGCAGCAGGATCTCGCGCAGTTCGACGGGAACGCCGGCGCTGGCAATCGCCAGACGCGCGCGGATCGCATAGGGGCAGCGGCGGAAGGAATAGAGGATCGCGGTCATGCCCCCAGAAAGCAAAAAAAACCCTGCCTCGCAAGGAGGCAGGGTCAGTCAGGTTGTGCTGTGGCGGCGGGCCACAGGCACAGGCGGTACCTGATGATGCGGGCGCGTCTGATGCGCGCCACGCAAATTCTGTTGTGAATGGAAGTCTGCTTAGTTCATTTCCGCGCGGATCTGCTGGCGCAGCAGGTCGATCGGCGCTTTCTTTCCGTCCTGCTTGAAGTGCCAGTAGGTCCAGCCGTTGCAGCTGGGCGCGCTTTCCAACGCAGCACCTACCTGGTGGATCGAGCCACGGGCTTCGCCGGAAATCAGCGTACCGTCGGCGCGAACCTTGGCGGTTTTGCCACGCGGGCTGGTCAGAACCTCGCCCGGGCGCAGCATGCCGCGCTCAACTAGCTGGCCGAAGGGGACGCGCGGTTCGGCGCGTTTCGACGGCGTGGTGGTCAGGGCTTCTTTATCGAACTTGCGCACCTTCGAGATGCGTTTCTCGGCCACCTTGCGATAGGCCTCTTCGCGCTCGATGCCAATGAAGTCACGGCCCAGCATCTTCGCAACCGCGCCGGTGGTGCCGGTGCCAAAGAACGGATCAAGGATCACGTCGCCAGGGTTGGTGGCGCCGACCAGAACGCGATGCAGCAGGGCCTCGGGCTTTTGGGTCGGGTGTGCTTTGTCGCCGTTTTCGTCTTTCAGGCGCTCGTGACCTGTGCAAATCGGCAGAACCCAGTCGGACCGCATCTGAACACCTTCGTTCAGCGCTTTCAGGGCTTCATAGTTAAATGTGTACTTGGCGCCTTCGGATTTCGAGGCCCAGATCATCGTTTCATGCGCGTTGGTGAAACGCTTGCCGCGGAAGTTCGGCATCGGGTTCGACTTGCGCCAAACAACATCGTTCAGGATCCAATATCCTTGGTTCTGAAGTTCTGCGCCCATGCGGAACACGTTGTGATACGAGCCAATGACCCAAATCGCACCGTTTGGTTTCAGAATGCGGCGCGCGGCTTTCAGCCAGGCGCGGGTAAACTGGTCGTAAGCTTTGAAGCTGTCGAACTGGTCCCATTCGTCATCGACGGCGTCGACTTTCGAATTGTCGGGGCGGTGAAGTTCGCCTTTTAGCTGCAAATTATAGGGGGGATCCGCGAAGATCATGTCGACCGAGTTTTCCGGAAGACTGTTCATCACCTCGATGCAGTCGCCATCAAGAATCTGGTTCAGGGGCAGCTCTACAGCCGCCTTCGTTTTGGTTTTGGTTACCATTTCTGCCTCATGTACCGGCGCTTTTGCGCTCTATCAGCGGCGTGTTTTCACGCTCGTTTTGATGAGAACAGGATGAGTCAAAGAGGATTCGCCGTCAAATTCTTTTTTGAATCAGCAACTTACATTTTACTGTTGATACAAGATATTGTGCACCGGTTTGAACGAACGTCTATGGTGTGGGGTCACACCAAGATTTTGGAGCGCCAACCTGTGGCTTTTTGACGGGTATCCGGCGTTCGTCTCCCAGCCATAGCCGGGGAACTGTTGCGCTAAATCCACCATGATCCGATCGCGGGCAATTTTCGCCACGATGGATGCGGCGGAAATCGACACGGATCGCGCGTCGCCCTTCACAATGGTTTCAGATGGCCCGGTCAGTCCGCGCGGGGTTTGGTTTCCGTCAATCAGCAGATAGTCCGCCTGTTGCGACAGCCCAGCCACCGCGCGCTCCATCGCCAGATGGCTGGCGCGCAGGATGTTCAGCTCGTCGATCTCTTCAACGGACGCATGGGCGATGCACACACAGGCCTTTTCATGGATCGCGTCCCACAGCGCCTCGCGCCGTTTGGCGGACAGCTTCTTGGAATCATTCAGCCCTTCGGGGATGTCATCAGGGTTCAGGATGACGGCGGCGGCGGTGACAGGGCCGGCCAGCGGGCCGCGCCCAACCTCGTCCACCCCGGCGATATATTGAAAGCCACGATCCATCGCGGCGGCTTCGAAGCTGAAATCAGGAGCTGTTTTTGTCATTCCATTGGGGTGGCGCAAACCGGCGAGCCCCGCAAGTAAAAAGGGCAGAGGCCGAAGCCTCTGCCAAGTTAAACGGCGCGTGACGTGAAAGGGACCGCTACGCCGCTGCTCGATATTCTTAATAGCGATGTACGATACGGTAGCCGCGTTTGCTGAGGCATGCGGGCTTGTACACTTTGCGGTTGACGTAAATGCCCTTGCGGTTCTTCACGACCAGATTGCGTTTGCAGCTGCGGGGCAGGTCGCTGGCGTATTTGAAGTTTCTCTCTAGGCAGCGATTGCCGAACATGACCTTGCGGCCAGTTTGCGTGCGGAATTCGCGCAGGCAGCGTTCGGGCAGGGCTTTGCGTTTGCTGACACGGTGATCGCGGCGCGGAGGTGTCGGGTCGTAGGGGCGCGAGACATGGCCGTGATAGGACGGCTTGTCGTCATTCTCGGACAGCAAAACACCAAGTGTAACCAGACCCAGAAGTGCTGCGACGATGGCGGCGCTGTCATCCCCGTCTGTGGCGTCGCGCGCTTGAACGGGTGAAGCAGCCAATGTGGCCGCGACAGCAGCGCTGAGAACGAGCTTAAGAATAGAGCGAGGCATTGTGTTCAGGATCATCGGACCCTCCTATCTGTTGGTTCGGCGCGAGCAGGCGCTTGTCATGCCCCCAACATGCGGATCCCCCTGAAAGACAGGCAATAACGGGGGTCTGTTATCCCCTATCAGCGCGCCCAGACGGGGTTTGTTATTGAATAACCAGTCCCTGCGCCGCATGGTCAGACCATGATGAAAAAAACAGCACTCACTCTTATCCTTGTCGCACTGGCATCGACGGCGCAGGCCGCGTGCTATGCGGATTACAAGGCCAAACGGGATAACCCGCTAAAGCTCCACTATGGTGTGATCGAACTGCCCGACGACGCTTGCGACAATCGCAAGGCCGCAAGTCGGCAGATAAGTGACCGGTTGGAGGCCAATGGCTGGTCCCTTCTGAAAGTCCAATCCATATTTGACGCCACGGGCCTTGAGGAAAGGAAAGACAGTGCCGGACAATTCTTCCTTCGCTACTGACGCGCTGAAGCGCTCGAATCGGGTGGTTGTTATCGGGATTGCGGCGATTGTTGCGATTCTGCTGGTGGCGGCCGTGTTCCTGTTCCTGACCTTGCCGGATGCGAATGCATTTAACGCGCGGGTTGAACAGATCTTTGTGGAAAATGACGGACTGACTTCGGGCGCGGAAATCAAGCTGCTTGAGATTCTGGCGCAGTCCGGCACCGCTTTTGCTGACACGCTGACCAGCTATCGCATGGTGATTTTCGTGCTGCTGATCTTCGCCACCGCGCTTTTGGTTGCGGCGCTTCTGTTCCTTCTGACCATCCTCGGCCTGAACCGCCGTATGGGCGAGATCGAACGCGCCGGTATTCAGGTGAACTCGCTTCTGATCAGCCGCGAAGAGCGCACCGTGTATCTGAACAACATGGAGTTCTCGCTGACGGAAGCGGCCATCGAAACCCTGTCTGCATTGGCCGAAGCGCGGATGGACGAGGATGTTCTGTCTGGCTCGCAGCTTGAGGGGCTGATCTCGGGTCGTGATCCGTCCGAGTGTGACGAGGCCGCCGGTGCCACCCGCATCAAACGTCTGCGCGACGCGCTGGGCAACCAGTTGATGAGCGAGCTTCTGGTGAAAACCATCGCCCGCCGCGGCTATATGCTGTCGATTGATAAGGACGTCATCCGGATGATCTGACCCGCGCTGCTTGCCAGCATCTTCACTTTAAACGCCATACAGGCCGGCCCGACACAGAGCTGGCCTGTTTTGCGTTTGGGACGCGCTCTGATTTTTCAATTGGGGCGAGAATGTGTCAGCAGTGCGGCAGAAAATTGGACGAAGAGGTGCTATTTTAGTAAACTATTGCGCACAACCAGACATTTGTACCCGCGTGGTTGGGCGGACCATTTTTTAGGAGGGGAATTATGAGCACAAAGATCCCAGGCCTTTTTGTGGCACTTTTGGCAGCTATTTTGATTATGCCTGCAAACCTTCAGGCAGCCGATCCGGGCTGTACGTCTAGCTGTGGCGATGGTGACGGCGGCGGTGGCGATACCGGAGATGGTGGCGGTGGTGACACTGGAGATGGTGGCGGCGGTGACACTGGAGATGGTGGCGGCGGTGACACTGGAGATGGTGGCGGCGGTGACACTGGAGACGGTGGCGGCGGTGACACTGGAGACGGTGGCGGCGGTGACACTGGAGACGGTGGCGGCGGTGACACTGGAGACGGTGACGGCGGCGATACCGGAGATGGTGACGGCGGCGACACTGGAGACGGTGACGGCGGCGACGGCGGAGATGGCGACGGCGGCAACGGCAAAGGTTCGAAAGCCAACAACGGCAAAGGCAATGGCGGCGGCGATGGCGTTCCGGGTAAGTCAAACAAGAACGACGATGACCGTTGATATTTTGCGCCGTTAGTTACGGAGCACGGTAAGACCGCATGAAAAACAATGCCCGGCAGGAGAGAACCTCTTGCCGGGCAATTTTGCTGCGTTGAAACGTGGGCGCGTGGCTTACTGAAGCTGCATCCCGTTCGCGAAGACCGATCCGTCGGGGGTGACTTCCAACGTGGTGATGCGGGCATCGTCTCCGTTCGCGGCATCAGCAGCCGAGAACATCTCCAGCATCATCATTGACCCGGTAATCTGTTCCGCCGGAATGCCCATCTGTGCCAGTTTCTGCGACAGGGCGGTCAGACCTTTGGCGCGCAGGGTCAGTTTGCCTTCCGGGCGCGGCAGGCCGTCGAAGGACTCGAGATCGGTGGAATCAAAGGTAAACGCACCCTCGCCGGTGATCTCGGCCCCCACAGCCGACAGACGCAAAGCGTTCAGCGTCGCGCTGCCCGGCTCGACCGGCAGCATGTCGTCCAGCGCCATCAGGCTGGCTTCGACATTCGCGAAATCAAGCCATTCGATGTTGTGCTTCAGTGTCCCAGTCAGATCGAGCGTCATGTGGATCGGATCGCGCGGCAGGGCGCCCATCGGGTCGCCCATCGCCCAGACCATATCGTCCAGCGTCAGCCCGTTCAGATCGAGCTTGACCGCCACGGGACCAAAGCTGTCATCCGCCAAAAGCGGCGCCTGCATGGTGGCCGACATCGACGCGATGTTTCCACCCAGCGCCAGACCCGGCATCATCGGCATTTCCATCTGAAGACGGAAATCTTCGACCGGACCCGAGATGGTGACACCGCTTGCATCCAGCTTCATGGACGAGTCATAGGACTTGGCCGAGGACGACTGCGCCATCATCATCGTATCCCCCTGCGAGGTCACTTGTTCTGTGCTGTAGTCAGACATACGGGTGGTCATGTCCATCACCATCCCGTCCCGCAACGCCTTGGCAAGGTTGGAAAAATCGATTCCAGTGGACGGGGTCACCATGCGCATCTCGCCTTCGATACGACCCGATTTCATGACGGACGTAGTGGTGATCGGCCCCTCGCCGTCGATCATCATCGACTGGTTGAACGTGATGCTCTGTTCGTCTGACGCGAAGGTAATGTCCGAACTTGTCATCTGCCCCGATTTGGTCACCGACTGACCCACAAGGCCAAGATATGTGCCGTTCATCGAGAAATCTTGGATCTCGTCCGGAAGGCCGCCAACATCGATCGAGATATCTAACCGTGCGGCTTTCTGGTCGAAGGTGATCTCTTCCGAGGTGCCCGAGAAGATGTTGGTGAACCCTTGGTGGCTCATCGTCATCGCACCGCCAAAACTTTCGCCCTCTGGACCGGTGTAGGTCAGTGTATAGGTGCTGCTTTCGGGCACGATCATCTCGACCCGGCCATCCCCCATATCGATCAAATCGAACGCACCCAGATCGACTTTCACGGCACCGATATCAAACGGTAGCGACATGTCGAACGTCACGTTCTGCAGGGTAAGGCCGTCGCCACGCGCCGACGTCTCGGCGCTGAGCGCGCCACCGAAAGTGGTCGAGCTTTGCTGAAGATGCGTCCAGACGTCCCCTGTGGTCAGATCCGCAAAAGCGGTACCGGGCAGGAAAGTTGCGCCCAGAAAAGCGGCGCGGGTCAGTCGGGTGGCAAGTGTTTGCATGTGCGATAATCCTTTGCACTCTATGTGTAATTGGCGCGAAGGTATGTCAGTGATTTTGGGGTTACAACACCTTTCAGGGTATTGGCGGTAAGTGGCTCAACACATCCGAGCATGAACCGTTGAACCACCAACCTACTTGGCGATTTCCATCAGAACGTCACGGATTTGCGCCAGTTGATCCGAGCGGACCATCTTAGGCGACAGGTGCAGAACCAGCTTTCGCGGCAGATCGACAATGCCAGCGAAGGGGCGCACCAGCTCGCCGCTGTCCAGAAACCGCTGCACCAGCGCCTCGTGCGCCATCAAGACGCCCCCACCATGCCGGGCTTCTTCCAGCGCGACGGCAAATAACGAGTGTTCCGTCCCACCCGAGGCGATGCCGCCCAGATCCGTCTGCGCGGACAGCCAATGCTCCCAATCGTCGGACCATGTGCTGTCGCGTAGAAGCGTTTCATTGCGCAGGTCTTCAAGGCGGGTCAGGCGGGCGGCCACGTCTGGGGTGCAAATTGGGAAGATCCGATCCCGCAGCACCTCGATATCATTTGGCCCCAAGGGGTCTGAAGTGAAAAACAGCGACATATCAATGGGCTCGCGCACCAGATTTGGCGGTTCTTCCAAAGCAATTACAGATACCTGCAAATCCGGGGCGATCTGGCGCAGCTTTCCTAGACGGGCGGGCAACCAGTACTGGGCAAGCGACGGTAGCGTCGCCAGCTTGATCTTGTTGGGCGCGACTTGCTTGCGCAACGCATGAACGGCAAGGCCCAGTTGGTCGAAGGCGCGGGTGAACTCGGGCACCAGCGCTTCGGCCATTGGGGTCAGCGCGACGCCACGGGCGTTCCGCGTGAACAAAGGGGTCTCGGCCCAGGCCTCGAGCGTTTTGATGTGCTGGGTGATCGCACCGGGCGTGACCGATAGCTCCTCTGCCGCTGCCGAGAAACTGCCCAAACGCGCTGCAGCCTCGAACGCGCGCAGGGCGTTCAGATGTGGGCCTTTCGGACGGGGTGGCGAGACGGGCATGGCGCGCTTTCAGCTAGGTTGAGTTTTTCTACACCAAAATAATAGCAATACTGATTTGCGCGATCCAGCCCCTCTGCCTGATCCTGAGGACGACACCCCTTTCAGGAAAGCGAGTACGCAGATGACACTTCAATTCAATACGCCGGTCGCCCAAACCGATCCGCTGATTGCGGATGCGCTGAACAATGAAAAGCAACGCCAACAGGATCAGATCGAGCTGATCGCGTCCGAAAACATCGTCAGCCGTGCGGTGTTGGACGTGTTGGGGCACGAGATGACGAACAAAACGCTGGAAGGCTATCCCGGCAACCGCTTCCACGGCGGAGGTCGTTTCGTGGATGTGGTCGAGCAAGCCGCGATCGACCGCGCAAAGGCTCTATTCCACTGCAATTACGCCAATGTGCAGCCCCATTCCGGCTCGCAAGCCAACCTGGCGGTGTTCTTTCTGCTGCTGAAACTGGGCGACAAAGTGCTGTCGCTGGATCTGGCAGCCGGGGGGCATCTGTCGCATGGGCTGAAGGCTAACCTCTCGGGCCGCTGGTTCGAGCCGCATCACTATGGGGTCGATCCGGAAACCGAGGTGATCAACTATGATGAACTGGAACAACAGGCCATCGCGCTGAAACCTAAGCTGCTGATCGCTGGTGGATCGGCCTATCCGCGCGAGATTGATTTCGAACGCATGGGTCAGATCGCCAAGAAGGTAGGCGCATGGTTCCATGTGGACATGGCGCATATTGCGGGGCTGGTCGCGGGTGGGGCGCATCCCTCGCCGTTCCCGCATGCCGATATCGTCACCTGCACCACCACCAAAACCCTGCGCGGTCCGCGTGGCGGCCTGATCCTGACCAACAACGAAGACTGGTTCAAGCGCCTGCAATCCGCGGTTTTTCCCGGCGTTCAGGGCTCGATTCACACGCAGGTTCTGGCCGCCAAAGCAGTGTGTTTGGGCGAGGCGATGACGGACGAGTTCAAAGCCTATGCGCATCAGATCAAGGCGAATGCGGCCACTTTGTCCAGCACGCTGGCCGCACGCGGTGTTCGCATCGTTTCTGGTGGAACAGACTCACATATCGTGCTTCTGGACCTCAGCGGGAAGCGCCTGACCGGCAAGCGCGCCGAGGTGGTTCTGGAGCGCGCCAATATCACCGCAAACAAAAACGCAATCCCCTATGACAGCCCGCGTCCTCCGGAATGGGTCGGCCTGCGCCTAGGGGCCAGTGCGGCCACCACGCGGGGCATGAAAGAACCCGAGTTCGCGCAGCTGGGCGAGATCATTGCCGACCTGATCGACGCCGAGGCTGCGGGTGATGCGGCGGCTCTCGACGCGGTTGTAGCCAAGGCGGCAGGCAAGGTTGCCACGCTCTGTGCCTCCTTCCCCGCTTACACTGGCTGACACGGATCCTTAGTCGACCTGTTGTGCCCCGCCTGTGAATTCAGGCGGGGTTTTCGCGTTATCTGACCTGCACGCAGGTGTCGTTTTCAGAGAAGTCAGGGGGTGATTTGCCACTAGAGTGATTCGTAACAAGAGTGTTGAACCGGAGGGATCCCATGCAGTCTCATGCGAAAGTCGTTGTTGTCGGAGGCGGCTGCGTTGGCGCCTCGATCCTGTATGGGTTGACGGAACATGGGTGCTCGGACGCGGTGATGTTGGAGCGCACGCAGCTGACGGCGGGGTCCACATGGCACGCGGCGGGGCTGTTGGTGACCTTTGTGCGGTCGCACAACGTGTCAAAAATGACGCTGGAAACGATCCGGATTTATACCGAGGTTGAGAAAAAACTGGGCGCGTCGGTCGGCCTGAAGAAGGTCGGGCAGCTGCGGGTCGCCAACACGCCGGAACGCTGGGACGAATTCCAAAGCTATCTGTCCGTGGCCGAGGCCGCGGGCGTTCCCTGCAAACTTCTGACCCCGGAAGAAATCGCCGAGGTGCATCCGCTTCTGAACCAAAGCAACAGCATTCAGGGCGGCATCCTGCACACGGAAGACGGTTATGTGAACCCGGCCGACATTACGCAGGCGATGGCGAAGCTGGCCCGTGATGCAGGCGCCAAAGTGTATCAGAACACCGAGGCGCAGAGCTATGAGAAGCTCGACAATGGATTGTGGAAAGTAGTCACTAATCAAGGCGAAATCACCTGTGAACACTTGATATTCGCGACCGGCAACTACGCGCGGGAAAACGCGCGCCGGGTGGGGCTGGACCTGCCCTGCATCCCGATCGTGCACCAGTATTGGACCACTGAAACCGTACCGCATCTGATCGACCGCAAGAAACAGGGGCTGCCCGAATACCCGATCCTGCGGGACGAGGACTACGGCGCCTATTTGCGTGAAGACACGGGCGGCCTTCAGTTCGGCCCTTACGAGTTCGAGAAAGACCTGAAGCTGTTCGCCGAGGACCGCGTGCCTCCGAGTTTTGGCGCCGATCTGCTGCCCGAGGATTTCGAGGCCGTGGAAACCCAGTGGGAACGCGCCATCGACCGTGTCCCGGTGCTGGGCGAGGTTGGCATCAAGGCCAACACCCGCGGCCCGTTCCAGATGACGCCGGACGAGCTGCCGCTGGCCGGGCCTGCGCCGGGGCATGACAACCTGTGGCTGGCCGAAGGCATGCCGGGCGGGATTCTGTGGGGCGGAACCGTAGGCAATCAGTTGGCGCAATGGATCCTGAATGGGCGTCCCGCCATTGATATGTCCGAGCTCGATCCGCGCCGGTTTGGCGACTATGCCTCGAAACGCTGGACGATGGACAAGGTGCGCGAGACGTGGGGCACCCATATGCACGCGCATATCCCCGGCGAGGATCTCTATTCCGCGCGCCCGATGCGCACTGTTGGCTCGTATGATTTGCTGACCGCTAAGGGGGCGGTTTGGACGACCTATAACGGCTATGAGTTCCCCAAATGGTTCGCGCCGACGCCTGAGGAAGCGATTCCGGTTGCGTCTTTCCGCCAGACCCACGCATGGGATCATGTCGCGGGCGAGGTGAAAACGACCCGCGAGGAAGCGGGTTTCATCGAAATGTCCCCCATGACCAAGTTCACGGTGCGCGGGCCGGGGGCGGCGGCGTGGTTGGACGGGTTGATGGCGAACAAGCTGCCCAAAGTGGGGCGGATGACGCTGTCTTTAATGCTGAACGAGCGGGGCGGGATGGATGCCGAATACACCATCGTCCGCGACGCCGAGGATGCGTTCTATCTGGTCTCGACCCCCAACGGGCAGGTTTATAACTGGGACGAGCTGTCCAAGCGCCTACCGAAGGATGGCTCGGTGCAGATGGAAGATGTGTCCGAGCAATACGGCGTCGTCGCGCTAGCAGGTCCGAAATCGCGCGAGATTTTGCAGCCGCTGACCGACAATGACCTGTCGAACGAGGCGTTTCCGTGGCTGTCCGCTCAGATGGGCGAGGTCGGCTATGCCAAGGGCGTGCGCCTTCTGCGGGTCAGCTATACCGGAGAACTGGGTTGGGAAATTCACCACCCCGTGAACTACAACCGCCACATCGTCGATCTGCTGTTAAAGGCAGGTGTGCGGCCCTTCGGGGCGTTGGCGTTGGAAAGCATGCGGCTGGACAAATCCTATCGCGCGATCAACCGCGAGATTTGCAAGGACATGACGCCGTTCGAGGCGGATCTGGGGCGTTTCGTGGCGATGAAAGATCGGGACTTCATCGGCAAAGACGCCCTGCTGAAACAGAAGGAAGACGGCGAACATAAGACACTAATCACGCTGAAACTACCCTTCTGCGAGACATCGGTGATCGCGCACGAGGCGGTCTATCACGACGGTCAGATCGTCGGGCGCGTCACCTCGGGCGGGTTCTCGTACACCTGTCAGCATGACATCGCAATGGCGCTGGTGCCGCAGGAATTGACCGCGCCGGGCACCAAGCTTCAGGTGAAAATCCACAATGAATTGCGCGAGGGCGAGGTGATCGACATCTGCGCCTATGACCCACAGAACCTGCGCCCGCGCGCCTGATTGGATCGTTTCATTTGCAAGAAAACAGTGGACCTCGTCATGTTAGCGCACATACATAGGGACCCAGAATAGAAGTGAGGCCGGCCAATTCCCAAAGCCGGGTCTATTTAAGGGAGTCCCATAGATGAGCGCCTCAGCTTATGTATATCAGTCCATCGCCCAGTCGCTGGTGGATCACAATCATACGACCATGTTCGGCCTGATGGGTGATGCGAACTTGTTCATGGTGGATCACTATGTCCGCGAATGCGGGGGCGAATTCGTCCCCGTCGCGTTTGAAGGTAGCGCCGTATTGATGGCGCTGGCCTATGGCCGCGTGTCCGGCAGCGTTGGCATTGCCACCGTCACCCACGGCCCCGCTCTGACCAACTGTGTCACCGCCCTGACCGAGGGTGTGCGCGGGCGTGTGCCGATGGTGCTGTTGGCGGGCGACACCGCCGTGTCCAACCCGCAGAACCTTCAAAACATCGACCAGCGTGAGACCGTGAAGGTGACGGGTGCCGGGTTTGAACAGATGCGTTCGCCAGAAACCGCATCCTATGACGTGGCGCATGCCATCTACCGCGCGCAGGTCGAAAAGCGGCCCATCGTGCTGAACATGCCTGCCGATTTCATGTGGGAAGAGGCCACGCATGAAAAGCATGTCTTCCCGGCATTTTCCGCTCCTGCGCATGTGCCCGAAGGCGACGATCTGGACGAAGCCATCGGTATGATCGCGTCGGCCAAGCGCCCAATTATTCTGGCGGGGATCGGGGCGAAGGACTCGGTGGATCAGATCATCAAACTGGCCGACCGTCTGGAAGCCCCGCTGGCGACCACGCTGAAAGCCAAGGGGATGTTCAACGACCACCCGTTCAACATCGACATCTTCGGCACCCTCTCGACCCCTGCCGCGTATGAAGCCATCGCCAAGGCCGACTGCGTTGTGGCCTTCGGCACGTCTTTGCACCACTTCACCACCGATAAAGGTGCCCTGATGAAGGGCAAGCGCGTGGTGCAGGTGAATGACACCGTGACCGAGGTGTCCAAGAACTATCACCCCGACGCGGCCTTGGTGGCCGACGCGGGCCTGACCGCCGACAACATCGTCTGGTGGCTGGACGAGGCCGAAATCCCTGCCAGCGGCTTCACAGCCGAACTGGATATGGAGGTTCTGACCGCCCATCCAAAAGGCAATCCCGACAAGGCCGCACCGGGTTTCGTCAACTTCGAATACGCGCTGGACCGTTTGGACGCCGCACTGCCCAAGGATCGCTTCCTGACCACAGACGGTGGCCGCTTCATGACCGAGGTCTGGTGCCGCGTCGACGCCCCCAATGCCGAAAGCTTCATTGCCACGACCAATTTCGGCTCGATCGGGCTGGGACTTCAGGTCGCGATCGGCGCAGGCTTTGCGGTGAAAGACCGTCCGGTCGTCCTGTTTACCGGGGACGGCGGCTTCATGATGGGTGGTATCAACGAATTCAACACCGCCGTGCGCATGAAGCAGGATCTGGTGGTGATCGTCGCCAATGACAGCGCCTATGGGGCCGAGCATATCCAGTTCCTCGACCGGAAGATGGACCCGGGCCTGTCGATGTTCGACTGGCCGTCCTTCGCCGAGATCGGCACCGCGCTGGGCGGGCAGGGCATCTATGTGGACAGTGTCGAGACGCTGGAAAGCGCGATCACTGCGATTGATACCCGCACGAAACCCCTGCTGATCGAGCTGCGGCTGGATCCGAATGACGTGCCGCGGATGCGAATCTAACGCGGGCGTTTACGTACTGAGATCGGTCAGGATCCGGTCCATCATCGCGTCGCAGGCGGCCAGTTCGGACAGGTCTACGCCCTCGTCCGCCTTATGGCCGTCGCGCGCCATGTCGCCGGGTCCGATGACCACTGTAGGGATGCCTTCGGCAGCGAAGAACCCGGCCTCGGTCCCGAAAGCGACCTTGGTGGTGCCTTGGGTGCCTGCCATCTGACCGGCCCAACGGACGACCGGATCGTTGGCGGGCGTGTCCAGCCCGTAATAGGCGTTGGTCTGCGTTATCTCGACCGCGTTGGGACTGCCGAACGCGGCACCGACGCGCTGGGCGATGTTGTTCAACTCGGACAGGATTTCGTCGGCTGGGGTTTGCGCCAGATGACGGAATTCCATCTCTAACACGGCGGAATCCGGGACAATGTTCAACGCGCGACCGCCGCTCATGCGCCCGATATGGACGGTGGAGTAAGGGATCGAATAGGCCGCGTCCGTCGCGCCTTCTGCCAGCCGACCTTGCAGCGCGCGAACCTCGTCGATGAAGCGTGCGGCAACGTGCAGCGCGTTGGTGAAGTTGGGCGCCAGCGCACTGTGGCCCGCTTCCCCATGACAGTTTACCTTAAGCGCTACTTTGCCCTTATGCCCGGTCGCCACCTGCATCGAGGTCGGCTCGCCCACGATCACCGCACGGGGGCTGCCCAGTAGCGGTGCCAGAGTAGGCATCATCTGGCGAATGCCCACACATCCGATTTCCTCGTCATAGGAAATTGCAAGGCTGAGCGGTTCGATCAGCGGTGCTTTCGCAGCACGTTCCGCCATCGCAAGGGCCGAGGCCAGAAAACCCTTCATATCCGTCACCCCCCGCCCATGCAGGCGATCCCCACGGCGGGTCAGGGTAAACGGATCGCTGGACCAATCCTGTCCCTCGACAGGCACCACATCCGTATGCGCAGACAGGCAAACACCCCCTGTTTCGGGGCCAATCCGCGCAAACAATCCGGCCTTTTGACCACAAGGCGAGGGAATGCGCACCACGGCGAACCCGGCGCTGTGCAGCAGATCCTGCACATAGTGGATCAGGTCCAGATTGCTATCTTTGCTGACGGTCGGAAAACCTATCAATCGCTCAAGAATGTCCAGTGTTCTCATGCGGTTTTTCCGTCTGATGCCGGCGGGATGGCATGTCCCGGATAATTCCAGTCACGAATGACCGTTGCGGCGTGGTCGATAAAGGCGTTGACCGTCAGCACGTTGCGCGCGCCTTCGGGGATGATCAGACCCAACTGCATGGGGCGCTGTTCGCCCTTCAAGGGGATGAACACCAGCCGCCGCCCGTCCGGAGAAAGGTCGGAATAGGGTCTAATATTGGCGATTGCATAGCCAAACCCGTTGGCCACCATCGACCGCATCACCGCCATGTCCCGCGTGCGTTCGACAATGCGCGGCTTACGGCCCGTCTGGTCAAAGAAGCTGAGGAAATAGTTGGTGCTGAGCGGAAGGTCCAACAGGACCATCGGATAGTCCAAAAGCTCGGCCACCTCGACCTCGTTCTGGCGGGCCAGCGGGTGGCCTTCGGGTACCATTGCATAGGGGGGCAGGGTGCGCAGCGGCACGAATTCCAGATCCGGCGGGATTTCCAGATCATAGGACAGCGCGACATCGATCTGTGCGCGACGAAGCTGTTCGATCAGGTTCAGCTGGTCGGTTTCAATCTGGCTGACGCGCACATCCGGGTATCTCAGTTCAAACTGCCGCCGAATCGCGGGCAAAAGCACCTGCGCAAAGCTGACAAGGCAACCGATGCTCAGCGGCCCCTGCACGTTGCCCGAGATATCCCCCGCCAGCCGGTTCAGCGCGTCCGCTTCCTGCAGCACCAGTTTGGCTTGCGCCATGAACTGCCGCCCGGCTTGCGTCAGGCTAAGCCCATGCGCGTGTTTGCGCACGAAAAGCGGCAGGCCGAACTCGTCCTCTAGCTGGGAAATCGCCGCCGAGATCGACGGCGACGACACGTTTACCCGCGCGCTTGCCTGCGAGATCGAGCCTTCCTCGCCCACGGCGACGAAATATTCCAACTGACGAAGAGTGAACCGCAAAGCCATCGTGCGATTATGCCTTTCGGTTCACATGGTTCAAGCCCGATACGTGGTCCATTGGATCCAGCATCACCTTTCTACTCGGCGGCGACGACGTCCCGGTCTTGGCGCGCCAGCCAGATCTGGAAGTCACGGATCGTGCCTTCATAGTCATCGCCCGCCAGCGGACCCTCCAGCGCATGTTCGGACCCAAGCGCCACCTGCATGCGTTCCAGTTTCTCACGATCCTCACGGTTGACCTCTTCCCAGAGCTTGATGCGGGCGGCGATGGTCGCGTCGTCCAGATCGTCGCCATAGACGGACATGGTCCATTTCACGCGGATCTCGCCCGCGCTGAGCGGGAAAATAGACAGCGAAACCAATAGGCTGGCCGCTTGGCTGGCCACCTGCGTCGGGAATTTCGCAAACAGGGTCGAGCGCATGCGTTCGTCATCGCTCAGCCCCTCGGCCCCATGTCCGCGTGGCGGGATCGTGGCGGGATAATTCGCGGCGTAAGAGGTGAAATCCTCGCCCGCCAGCAACTTGCGCGCCAGCCCCGTGGGCGTGTAGCCATGCAGCGTCTGCGGGTGCACCACCGACAGGTGGTAGCCTTCCATGAAGTTCTCGACGAGGCACTTCCAGTTGGTCTGCCAGTTCTCTTCGGCGACATGCAAAAGGCGGAAGCCCTCGGTCTCGTAAGGGGCCAGCAACCCGTCCAGATCCGGGTGGTCAAACGGGGCCGCGTTGGTGTCCAGATTGACGTAAATAAAGCCGTTCCACATATGCACATTGTGCCCATGCAGGCGGCAGTTTTTGGTGTCAAACCCAGCGTTTTCCATCCGCGCGGCGCGCAACAGCGCCCCGTCACGGCCATAGGCCCAGGCGTGATAGGAACAGACGAACCGTTTCACATTCCCCCGCCCTTCGGCCAGCGGCATGCCGCGGTGACGGCAGACATTGGCCAGCACACGGATGTCCCCATCATCGCCGCGCACGACGATCAGCGGTTCGGACAAAAGCTGCACGGTGAAAAAGTCGCCGGGCTCGGGGATTTCATCCGCACGGCCCAGACAATGCCAATTCCAGCGCAGCACCGTGGCAGCCTCGTGCTCGAATTGCGCCTGACTTGTGTAATACGCCCCAGGCATGCCCATCGGGCGGTCGGCCGGTAAGGCGGCCAAATCCTGAAGTTTCGTTCTTAAATCACCCATCTTACCCTCCGTTTCCTGTTGCGTTTTGGGGTTATTCGTCGCCGGGCACGCCGTAGGACGGCGCCTCGCGCGGGTCGAGCGCGCGTTGAACATAGGCGTCCAGTTGCGGCTTATAGATCTCCCATGCGGTGGCGATATTTTCGATCGGACAGGCCTCGGTCCAGTCGCAGCGCAGATCGGCGACGGGCCACGCGACCTTGTCGACCAGCATCATGCCAGAGGAATGCACGGGGCCCGCCTCGCCGCCTGCCACCAGCCCCGCGCGCATCGCGGCAATCAAGCGGTCGCCCAGATGGCCGGAGCTTTCCAAAAAACCATCCACAACCGCCTGCGGTACGCCGTCATTCGCCAACAAGTTCCCGCCCGAGGCCACGTCCGGCCCCTGCGCTTGCGTCCAAATCCCAAGGCTGTTCGGCCCAGAATGGATGGCTGTCGCGCCGGTCTTATCCACCGCCAGAACCTGCCGATATTCGATAAACCGGCCCAGATCCTTCACGCCGGCAATCGCCTCGCCTGCGGACATGCCGCCTTGCATCATGTCCAGCGCCAAGGGGCCAAGGGTTGGGTCTGTCACGTTCTGCGAGGCCACCGCGCCGACCCCGGCCCGCGCATAGGCGCAGCGCGCCGCCACCGCAGGGGATGACGACGAGATCGCGATCCCGAACATGCCGGTCTCTGCACAACGGGCCACCAGTGAAAACGTCATCCAAGCTTCCTTTTTTCTTGTCCGAAATATCCTCGGGGGAGCGCGAGGGGGCAGACAGCCCCCTCGCTTGTGTTCAGTCCGGGATTACGGCCGTTCCGTCAATCTCAACCAGCCACTCGGGCCGCGCCAACGCCTGCACCACCAGGCCCGTCGAGACAGGGTGCACGCCTTTGATATACTCGCCCATGGTGCGATAGACGGCCTCGCGGTGGCGCACGTCGGTGATGTAGACCACCACCTTCACCAAGTGCTCCATCCCACCCCCGGCCTCTTCGATCAGCTGGCGGATGTTCTGCATCACCTTGTGGGTCTGTTCGACCGGATCGTGGCTATCGATATTGACGGCATCGTCCAGATTCTGCGGGCACTGGCCGCGCAGATAGACGGTCTTGCCGCCCTGCGTGACCACGGCCTGACACAGATCATTGTCGAGGTTCTGTTCGGGGTAGGTGTCCGAGGTGTTGAACTTGCGAATGCGGGTATGGGCCATTGGGCGTCCCTTTATGTGGTTGTCAGGTGGCGGCGCGACCGGCTTCAATCCGGGCCATCAGATACTGCGCGAAGTCATAGTTGGGGCGTTCAAGGTGGCTTAGATGCCCCGGCACGGCGCGGTCGGACGACAGGCCCTTGAACACTTTCTCTGTGCAGCCGCGATCTTCGACATTCACGTCATCCAGAAGCGCCTTCAGGGCGGCAAAGTTCTCTTGCGCGTCGGCGTCATCGGCATAGTCATCCGACATCCCGCCGCCAAACCGGATCTGTACTTGGCCCGGTCCTTTGGGGTGCAACGACAAGTACCAGAAATAGCCGGGCGTTAGAGTGATCAGAAGGCTGGGATAGATCGCCAGCAGGAAGGTCGTGCGCCGTTCCTCGCCTTTCAGTCGATCATTTGATGGATGCGCCATCGCGATGCGCAGCGTCTCGTCCTTCAGGATGGTGTGATAGTTGAACGCGGGCAGACCCGGCGGGCAGACCATATCCTCGAGCTTCGACAGACCACCAATGGTGCCCGCGTGGCAAACCGGCAGGTGATAACTTTCCATGAAGTTCTCGGCCAGCACCTTCCAGTTGGTGTCCCAGACGTGTTCTTCGTAAAACGCTTCGGTGTAGTTGGTCATGTCATAGCCCGCGACCATGTCTTCGACTTGGCGAAGCTGATCAGATACGTCGGGCGCGTCTTGGTTCAGAGTGATGAACACCCAGCCCAGCCATTCCTGACATCTCACCTGCGGCAGTTGGTACTGGTCCTTGCAGAACCCTTCGTTCAGGGTCATCGCAGGCGCACCGCGCAGGCTGCCATCCAGATTGTAGGTCCAGGCGTGGTACGGGCAGACAATGGCGCGGGCCTTGCCGTTTCCGTGCAGTAGCGTCGACATGCGGTGCAGGCAGACGTTCGACATGGCGCGCAGCTCGCCGTCACGGTCGCGGATGACCAAAACCGGCTGACCGGCAAGCTCGCAAGTGGTGTATTGGCCCGGCTCTTTCAGCGCATCCGCCCGGCCCACGCAGAACCAATCTTTCGAGAAGATGTGCTTCAGCTCTTCCTTCAGGAATTCCTCGGAGGTGTAGACCGAGGGCGGCATGGCATGGGCCTGCTCGAACGGTTCGGCGGTGTTCTGGCGAAGCTCTTCTACGGGGTCGATGTGATCTTTTGCCATCTGTGTATCTCTCTCGTGTAACTTATTCTGCAGCCGAGGACACGACAGCTGCCGGGCCCTCATAGTCCAGATAGGCGCGCTGAATTGCTATCTGATCAGCGACATGTTTGGCGTCGTGCCAGACCCCCCACAGGAAGGTTGATCCGCGTCGGGATTGCCACGGTAGGCCAAGGAAATAGACGTCGGGTTCGACCGAAACGCCGCGCTGGTGGATTGGTGCGCCTTTCTCGTCGAAGGCGTCGAATTTCATCCAGTCGAAATCTTGCCGGAATCCGGTGGCCCAGATGATCGTGGTGATTCCCTCTTTGGCCAGATCAACGGTGCGGATCGGATTGGTCAGGCAGTCAGGATCGGGGAAGGCCGCGCGGGCTTCGGGTTCTTCCGGCAGGGTCAGCCCGGTGCGGTCCAGATAGGCGTCGGCGGCGTCCAGCATCCCGTGATAATTCGCGTCACCTGCGGCTACATTGGCTTGCAGGTCGTCGCGGAAGGTCAGGGTGTTATCCAGAAACCCGTCGGCCATGCCCAGAAGCGTGACGCCTTCGCCTGCCAAGCGACGGAAATCCATCGTGTTGCCGCCATAAGCGCCGCTGACAGCGATGGTCACATGCTCGGTCCCTGGTGCAGGGGCCGCCATATCCCACAAACCCAGCACACCCAGCCACCAGACGAAATCGCGACCACGATAGCGGCGCGGCGGGCGGTCATGCGGTCCGACCGACAGGAACACCTTGCGGCCCGCGCGGTTCAGCTCGTCCGCGATCTGGGCGCCTGACGATCCGGCCCCAACCACCATCACCGCGCCCTCGGCAAGCTGCGCGGGGTTCTTGTAGTGGTTGGAGTGGATCTGAGTGACCTTCGCGGTTTCCGGCACGATGGGCGGGATCACGGGATGCTGGAAAGCACCGGTTGCAGCGACAATGCGCTTGGCGTGAATCTCTCCCTCCGAGGTTTCGATCCGGAACCCGGCTTGACCGGGCAGACGTTCGGCTTTCAGCACCTCGACCCCAGTGCGCACGGGCGCGTTCACCATCTGCGCGTATTCTTCCAGATAGTCCGCCACACGGTCTTTCGTTACGAACGCGTCGGGGTCATCGCCTTTGAACTCAAGGCTGGGGAAGCGGTCGTGCCAAACAGGGCCGTTGGTGACCAGCGCGTCCCAGCGTGCAGACCGCCATGCCTCGGCCACGCGGTTCTTTTCCAAAATCAGATGAGGCACGCCACTGTTTCCAAGGTGTTCGCTCAGGGCAATTCCGGCCTGTCCGGCACCAACAACAAGCGTATCGATGGTTTCAACGGGCATGTGTCTGGTCCTTTGTCTGAATGTCGTCGCGGCGCAATGGAAGGGGTGAGTCGGCCTTCGTCTTGCGGTCGCCCTACATTGTCATTTTGGGACCGACGGGAAAGAAAGTTATAAGTCAGCCTAGGTTAGGTAAAACCTAATGATCGCACTTGTGAAAAAGGAAAAACCTAATCGGGCAGTTGTAAATGCTGGGTGCGCCCTAACCCAGACACAAAAAAACGGGGCGTGACCACGCACGCCCCGGGCTGATCAACGCATCACAAACGGATTGGCCATCGGCTGATCCGAGGTGCTGATCCACGTGGTTTTCGTGCGGGTGTAATCCAACACCGCCTCAAGCCCCGCCTCGCGGCCATAGCCCGACTGGTCATAGCCGCCGAACGGCGCAATCGGGGACACGGCGCGATAGGTGTTTACCCAGCAAATCCCTGCCTTCAGCCGCGAGGACACGCGATGCGCGCGGGCGACGTTTTCGGTGAACACGCCCGACCCCAGCCCGAACGGCGTTGAGTTGGCGATCGCGATGGCTTCCTCTTCCGTGTCGAAGGGGATCAGCGACATGACGGGGCCGAACATCTCGACCTTCAGGGTCTCGATGTCGGTGTTGGGGCATTCCACCAGCGTCGGTGCCATGTAGTTGCCGGGGCGATCCAAGGGCGCGCCTCCGAACCGGATGGTTGCCCCGCCGTCGCGGGCGGCTTGCAGGGTGGTTTCGATGGTTTGCACCTGAGCCGTCGTGCAAAGCGGGCCGATATGGGTGTCGGCCGACAGGGGATCGCCCACGACCACCGACTGCATCTTGTCCTCGATCCGCTGGGCCAGCGCATCAAAGATCGACCGATGCACCAACCCGCGCGACCCGGCCACACAGCTTTGTCCAGACGCACCAAAGTTCCCGGCAATCAACCCATTTGCCGCGCCGTCCAGATCGGCGTCTTCAAACACCAGAATGGGGGATTTGCCGCCCAGTTCCAGCGAGGTCACCGCGAAGTTTTCCGCCGAGTTGCGCACCACATGCCGTGCCGTTTCCGGCCCGCCGGTAAAGGCGATGCGGTCCACATCCGGGTGACGGGTCAGGGGAATGGCGCAGTTTTCTGCGTCCCCGGTGATGACCGAGACCACACCGGGCGGGAAGCCTGCTTGTTCAATCAAACGCGCGAATTCCAGCATCGGTGCGGGCGCGATCTCAGACGCTTTCAGCACCACGGAACAGCCCGCCGCCAAGGCCGGACCCAACTTGGTCGCGGTCAGAAACATCTGCGCGTTCCACGGCACGATGGCGACCACCACGCCGATGGGCTCGCGCTTGGTAAAGACATGCATGTCGGGCTTGTCGATGGGCAAAACCGCCCCCTCGATCTTGTCCGCCAGCCCGGCGTAATAGCGATAGTAATCGCCCACATAAGCCGATTGAGACGCAGTCTCGGCCAGCAGTTTGCCGCTGTCCGTCGTCTCGATTTCGCCAATGCGCTGGGCGTTTTCCTCGATCAGTTCGGCCAAACGATAGAGCAGTTTGCCCCGCTGGGTCTGCGTCATATCGCTCCAGACGGGATCGTTCAGAACCCGGCGCCCGGCGGCAATCGCCCGATCCACGTCCGAGGGCGCGGCACAGGCAAATGTCGCCCAATTTTCGCCTGTCGCCGGGTTTTGCGAGGCCATGACCTGCCCGTCGGCCCCATCGACCCACTGGCCGTCAATGAACAGCTGATAATGCGGTTTTTGTTCCATCTGATCCCTCACTGAAACGCTGGCATGACGTCGTCGATGAACCGTGCCAGCGACTCGCGCTTGCGCTCAAAGCTCATGCCGCTGTCGATCCAGAACGAATACTCATCATAGCCCAAATCTTCGTAGCGTTTGATCTGGTCGATGACCTCTTGCGCGGTGCCGATGGTCAGGTCGCGCTTCAGGTTCTCGGGCGCCATCATTGTGTTGGCGGCCATTTCGTCCTCGGTCAGTTCTTGGATCAGACCTTGGCTGACCGGGCGCTTGTTCTGGAACCATGCGCCGAAATAGCAATAGAAGCGCGACAGCTCTTTCGCGGCCAGATCCACATCCGCCGCGTCTTTGCCCACATAGGTGTGGTGCAACAGCATGATCTTCGGGCGCTTGCCGTCATAGCCATCACAGGCCGCGTTGAAGCGATCCATCAGGCTTTCGATCTCTTCGATTCCCTGCCACAGCGGCGTAACCTGAATGTTGAACCCGTTCTGCACGCCAAATTCGTGACTGTTGGGATCACGTGCGGCGATCCAAATCGGCGGGCCGTCTTCCTGCGCGGGTTTGGGGGCCGAGGTCGTGGCGGGGAACTGGAAGAACTCGCCTTCATGGGCGCAATCGCCTTTCCACAGCTGCGGAACCAGCGGTGCCATTTCGCGCATCCGTTGCCCGGCTTCCCACGCATCCAGACCCGGCATCAGGCGTTCGTATTCATAGGAATACGCGCCACGCGCGATGCCCAGCTCGATCCGTCCGTCGGTCATCAGGTCGGCCGACGCGGCCTCGCCCGCCAGCTTGATCGGATGCCAGAAGGGGGCAATGACGGTGCCGGTGCCAAGGCGCACATGCTTGGTGTGGTGGGCCAGATTGACCAGCGTCAGAAACGGGTTCGGCGCGATGGTGAAATCCATCCCGTGATGTTCCCCGGTCCAGACCGCCCGCATCTTGGCGTCGTCGGCCATCTTGCACAGTTCGATGAACTCTTCATTCAGCTGCGCGTGCGATTGGTCGGGGGTGATGCGCTCCATATGGGCGAACAGCGAAAATTCCATGGATCAGGTCCTTTCTGACAGAGCATGCACATCGCCGCGCTTTGCATTGCCCAGATAGAGGCCAAAGCTGCGGGTGCGGAATTCAAGGGCGTAGCGCGCCATCATGTCGGCGATGGCGGGGGTGGTGAAGGTAAGGGTGGGAAGGTCGGCGACGGGGATGGCCTGAAGCGGGGCGTCCACTTGCACGTCATCGCTGGTGCCCAGGAAGTAGGCGAAATGCTGGCCGCGATCAGCGTCGTCATAGACGGAATAGGCCGGTCCCAACCGGGCCGAAATCCCGCGCGCGGCCAGATCGTCCTGCAGCCCCTGCCGCATTTGCCCACGGTCCGAGCGCTCGATCTGCGGCAAACGGTATCCCTCCGGCGTTTGTTCAAGCAGCACCGTGTCACCGACCGAGATGATGGCCCCGCAAATCGCCCGACCCTCGGTCTGTTCTAGCGCGGCGCGTTCCAGCCCGAGGCTGAAATACTGCCCGCCCGCATAGCCAAGGCCGGGGCCCTCGGACTGGGCAAAATCCGTCACCTTTCCGATCAGGATCTGGTGGTCGCCTGCGGGCAGGGATTTCCACGTGGCGCAGGAAAACTGCGCAATCGCGCCGTCGATCAAAGGGATGCCATTGGCGTCGTCGCGATGGCTGACTTGGGCAAAGCGGTCGCCCTTGAAGCTGGCGAAGGTGTTGGACACGTCCTCTTGTCCCTCAGCCAGAATGTTCACGGCGAAATGCATGCTGCTTGCGAAGGCGTCAAAAGACGACAGGAACTTGCCGGGGCAGACGAGCAGCAGGGGCGGGTCCATCGACACCGATGAAAACGAGTTCGCGGTGAAGCCGAAGGGCATGCCGTCCGGCGTGCGCGTCGTGACCACGGTGACGCCGGTCATGAAGCGGCCAAAGGCCTGGCGCAGGGCGCGGGGATCAAACTCGGTCATGGCCAAATCTCCTTTGCGAAATCCAGAAGGGCCGCGTTGACGTCAGCGGCATGGGTCATCGGCATCATGTGCGCGGCGCCCCCGACGATCATCGCGCGACCTTTCGGGGCCAGCGCCGCCATGGCCTGAGACATGGAGGGGGTCGAGTTCGGCTCGTCCGCGCCGGTCATGAACAGGGCGGGGCAGGGCAGGGTGGTCAGGGCGTCCGTGTCCGGCCCGTCCTGATGGGCGAAGATGGTGTAGGCGGCTTTGTATCCCGCCGGGTTCACCTCGCTCAGCCACGTGTGGCAAGCGTCCCGCTCGGGCGAGGTGTCGGTGCCAAACCACCGCTCCAACGTGCCCGAAGGGTCTGCCATGCTGGTCCCATCCAACTCTGCGGCCCGTGCCTTCACGGCCTCGGACGCGTCAGGGCGGCGGCGGTGTATGGCGTTCAGGGCAACGACGCCCTGCACCTTCCCGGGGTGCCGGATCGCCATGTCCAACGCGATCATCGCGCCCATGGAATGCCCGACCACCATCACCGGCCCGTCAATCCCGGCGGCGATGGCGTCGGTGTAATCGGACAGGCCCAAATCGCCCGCGGGCAGAGCGCTGTCCCCATGCCCCGGCATGTCCACGGCCACCACGTGATAATGCGGTGACAGCGCGTCCAGCTGCGCGCCCCATGCTTCGGCCCGCAGGCCGACGCCGTGGATGAACAGGATGGTCGCCCCCTGCCCAGCGGTGATCTCGGACAGGGTGGCGTGATCAGACCGCGGCCGGGTTGTCCAGGTCATGGCCCAGATCCTTCAGGTCCTGATAACGGTCGCCGATCCGGTGATGCGGGCGGCCGGTGGTGGCGGCACCCAGCACCACGACGATTTCGTCTGCGCGGGGAGCATCCGGGATTGCAAACTGCAAGGTCAGGTAATGCGAGCGGCGCCCGGCATCGTTCTTGTCCATCAGCGGCACCATGATCGGCGCGTTCGCCGGACCGCGCGTGTTGGTGAAGGCCAGATAGGATTTCGCGCCCACGGCCTCGCGATAGAAATTGCCGAACCGCAGGGTGTGGATCAGGCCCGAGGCATGCTCGACCTCGCCATCCAGACCGACGACGGCAGCTTTGCCATAGGCCTCGATCGCGTCGCCGCTGCCGGCCAGCGCGATCATCCGCTGGGTCATCATTTCGCCCAACACCGGGCCAAAGGCGTGGATCTCGGGCTTCAGGTCTTCGACGAAGCGTCCGGCCCACGGGTTCTTGACCACGGCGGCCACGGCGAACATGCGCCACGGTGTGTCGGCGGGCTTGAAGCCTTCGATCAAAACCTCTTCGTCATAGGTCACAATTTTGCGGATTTCGGGCGTCATCTTGGTCTCCTGTTCGCTTGGCGACATCATCGGAACGCCCTGATATTTTGACAAATGATAGATTTGCTGGCTTAGGTATTAAAAAGACTACTGGCTGGTTTGACCCATGAAGAAATCGCTTCCCCCCCTGACATGGTTTCGCGCCTTTGAAGCCGCCGCCCGGCACCTGAGTTTCACCGCTGCGGGGGACGAGATTGGTCTAACCCAATCGGCGGTCAGCCAGCAGGTTAAAGCGCTGGAATCGCGGCTGCGTGTCTCGCTGTTTACCCGCCATGCACGCGGGCTGTCCCTGACCGATGACGGGCGCAAATTGCTGCCTCAGGTGGGCGCAGCGCTGGGCACCCTTGCGAGCGCGACCGAGGTGTTCGACGCAGGCCCCACCCAAAACCTGTTGACCATCGCGACCTCGGTCAGCGTCGCGCAATGGATCATTGCCCCGCATCTGCAGGACTTCACCCGAACGCATCCAAATGTGCGTGTGCGGTTCCTCAGCGCGATCTGGCCGGATGAGTTCAACGCCTCACGCGCCGATGTGGAAATCCGTTTTGGCTCTGCCAAACAGGTCGGCAAGAATGCCGAGCTGCTGACGCCGGACGGGCTGGTGGCGATGAAATCCCCCGCCCTGACCGGCGCGCTGGAAGACTTGCCACTGATCGAGGCCGTTGGCACCTCGGGCGGGTGGAAAAGCTGGTCGGAACAGATCGGTGCGCGGTGTGAACCGACGCTTTTTGCCGATTCTTTCGGCATGGCCTTGCACCTTGCGGCGGAAGGAAACGGCGTTGCGCTGGTCAGCGAGCTTCTGATCCAGAACGCACTACAAACGGGCCAGTTAACCCGCGCGCACCCGGCCTCGATCCCCAGTAACGAGGGGTATTACCTGTCGGTCAATGACCAGAACCCGGCGGCCAGAGATTTCCGCGCGTGGCTGCTGGATGTGCTGTCGAACGCGGCAGAGGGGCCGAAACTGTCTCAGAAGTGAGACAGGTCTTGGGGGGAAATTTGCGCGGTGGGCGATCTTCCCCTAGGTTTTCACAATGTTTAACGCGCTCACCACGCCATGACCCGGACCGTCGCGCATATCGACAAGGTCCTGAAGGTCGCGAACTCGCCCACTGCTGCGGCGCGGTCGCGCTTGGCGGCCAGTTGGCGGCGATCGGCAGACAAGCACGGGTTGGATCCGGGCGAGCATCGCAGCCCCAACCGTCTGTCCGGGACCGAGCTGTATGAGCGCGTGAATGCGTTTGAAAAGTTCATGACCGTCGCCGCGCCTCGTTTGGACAGCCTGTTTTCGCTGGTCGGGCAATCGGGCTGCGCGGTTTTGCTGACGGATGATGACGGGGTGGTGCTGGATCAGCGGATCTCGGACGCGGATACGGCGGTGTTTGAAGCGTGGGGGCTGTGCGTCGGCGCGGTCTGGAGCGAGGCCGAGGAAGGCACCAACGGCATCGGCACCTGCCTTGAGGAAAACCGCCAGCTGATCATCCACCGCGACGAACATTTCTTTGCCCGCAACACCGCGATGAGCTGCATCGACGCGCCCATCTATGGTGCTGACGGAGAGATCATGGCCGCTCTTGATGTGTCCTCTGCTCGGGCCGACCAGACCGAGGCCTTCAATCGCCTGATCGGCGCGCAAGTGGCTCAAACCGCGCGCGCCATTGAAGAGGCAAACTTCCGCGCCGCCTTCGACACCGCCCGCATCGTGGTGGCCGAAAGCGAAGACGCCGAGGCTGCGACCCTTCTGGCGATCAACGAAGACGATCTGATCGTCGGCGCAACCCGCGAAGCCCGCCGCGTTTTTGGTTTTGACCGGAGCGGTGCATTGGCTCCGCAACCGGCCAGCGACGTCTTAGGTCGGACAGATGGACCCACCGGATTTGAAAAAGCCGAACGCGCCGCTGTGGTGCGCGCGCTGACGCGTGCAGGGGGCAATGTCTCGGCCGCAGCGCGCCAGCTTGGGATCGGACGGGCCACGCTCTATCGCCGCATGAAACGGTTGGGTTTGGAACAAAACTGACCGCGCCTGTCTCAGGCCTGAGACAGATCGCAGGCCGCGCGTCTTTCCACCCACAGACAGCCAAAACCCCATAGGTCATGGTCATTCCCACGCCCGGAGGAGGTCCGGGTTTTTTGGGAGGAAATACATGAACGACATGACACATACCGAGGCAGGCACCTATGTCTCGCCCTTCGCCACGCGTTACGACAACTTTATCAATGGCGCCTTCACGCCGCCGGTGAATGGTCGCTATTTCGACAACGTGACCCCGATCACGGGCGAAAAGATTTGCGAATGTGCGCGGTCTGATGCGGATGACGTGGAACTGGCGCTGGACGCCGCCCACGCCGCTAAGGGGGCATGGGGCAGCACCTCGGCTGCGGAACGCTCGAACACGCTGTTGAAAATCGCAGACGCCATCGACGCCAATCTGGAGCGCCTCGCTCAGGCCGAGACATGGGATAATGGCAAGCCGATCCGCGAGACTATGGCCGCAGACATTCCGCTGTCCGCTGACCATTTCCGCTACTTTGCAGGTGTTCTGCGCGCGCAAGAAGGCAATATGTCCGAAATCGACGCCGACACCGTGGCCTATCACTTCCACGAACCCTTGGGCGTGGTGGGGCAGATCATCCCGTGGAACTTCTCGATCCTGATGGCTGCGTGGAAACTGGCGCCTGCGCTGGCCGCCGGCAACTGCATCGTGCTGAAACCCGCCGAACAAACCCCCGCCGCCATCATGATCTTGGCCGAGATCATGGCCGAATACCTGCCCGCAGGCGTTCTGAACATCGTGAACGGCTACGGGGCCGAGGTCGGCGCCGCGCTGGCCACATCCAGCCGCATCGCCAAGATCGCTTTCACCGGCTCGACCGAAACCGGCAAGAAGATCATGCAGGCCGCGACGGAAAACCTGATCCCGGTCACGTTGGAGCTGGGTGGCAAAAGCCCGAACATCTTCTTCTCGGACGTGATGGCAAAGGATGATGCCTTCTTGGACAAGGCCGTCGAAGGCTTTGTGTTGTTTGCCTTCAACCAAGGCGAAGTCTGTACCTGCCCCTCGCGCGCGCTGGTTCAGGAAGACATCTATGACGAGTTCATCGCCCGCTGCATCGAGCGTGTGAAGGCCATCAAACATGGCGACCCGCGCAACCCCGACACGATGGTCGGCGCGCAGGCCTCGACCGAGCAGCAGGAGAAAATCCTGTCCTATCTGACCATCGGCCGCGAAGAAGGCGCCGAGGTACTGGTCGGTGGTGACGCGGCCCGCTTCAATGGCGAGCTGTCGGGTGGCAACTACATCCAGCCGACCATCCTGAAAGGTCACAACAAGATGCGCGTCTTTCAGGAAGAAATCTTCGGCCCCGTGGTGTCCGTCACCACCTTCAAAACCGAAGAAGAGGCGCTGGCGATTGCCAATGACACGATGTACGGCCTTGGCGCCGGTGTCTGGTCGCGGGACGCCAACACCTGCTATCGCTTCGGCCGCGCGATCGAAGCCGGGCGTGTTTGGGTCAACAACTACCACGCCTATCCGGCCCATGCGGCCTTTGGCGGGTACAAGCAGTCCGGCATCGGGCGCGAGACCCACAAGATGATGCTGGATCACTATCAGCAGACCAAGAATATCTTGATGAGCTACAACCCCAACAAGTTGGGCTTCTTCTAGGACAAAAGTGTCGGGGGCCAAGCGGTCCCCGGCCTATCTATGGCGATTGTGCCTAGGAATAGGACGGATGGATCGCACCCCCGCGCGCGAGCACGCCGGCCAGTGCCAGACCAGACACCGCGTGCCAGATCCCCCAGAACGCCGCGACTACGGCCATGCCCCCAAGCCCGCTGAAGAACCCGAAAATCAGGATCAGCCCAAGGCCCGAATTCTGGATGCCGGTTTCGATCATGATGGCGCGGCGATCAAAGGCGGACAGCCCGGCCAGCGTGGCGACACCAAACCCAGCCCCTAGCGCAAGCGCGTTGTGGGCAATGACAAGGGCGGCGACGGCCTCGGCATATTCCAAGAACAGCGCCCAGTTCGCGGCCAGCGCCAGTACGACGAAGGCGATGAAAATCCCCATCGACAGATACTGAAGCGGCGTGCGCAGACGGCGCGTGATGTCGGGCCGTTTGGCGTTCAGCAACACCCCAAGGCACAAGGGCAGCACCAGCATGACGCCCACGGTGATCGCCACCGACACCGGATCAATTGAGGTCTGCCGGAGGATCGCCCGCGTCGGTTCATAAAGGCTGCCCCAGAACGCGATGTTCAGAGGCGTCAGTAAGATCGCAAAGATCGTCGCAAAGGCGGTCATCGACACTGAAAGCGCCGCGTTTCCGCCCGCCCGATGAGTGATGAAGTTCGAGATATTGCCCCCCGGACAGGCCGCCACCAGCATCAATCCCAAGGCAATCGACGGGCGCGGGGTGGTCGCCAGAACCAGACAGAAAGTCAGCGCGGGCAGCACAAGGAATTGCGACGCCAACCCGGTCAGCAAGGGCTTGGGCTCCCGCGCCAGCTTCTTGAAATCACTGGGTTTCAGGTCAATCGCGATCGAGAACATGACGATGGCAAGCACGGCGTTCAGGATCTGCAGACTTGTGGGCGAGAAGTTCAGCATCACCTCGTCAATGCCAGCTTGTGCTGGTGTACTCATGCTGCTTCCCCCGTCCCTTATTTGCCGTCTCGGCCTGTAACCGATTGGTGACACGTCAAGTTTTGTACACCGACTGCCCTCTGGGCAAGCAATAAACGAATTGACCAAGGGTGCACTGGATTGCAGTCTTGGATTCCCACTTCCAAGCGCTGAGCCGATTTTGCCCCGACAGAAGACCGAAAACCCAATGGACGAACTGTTGCGCGCGCGCCTTCGGCTGACGGATCGTGCGCATTTCCGGCTAAAGGGTTTGCGCCTTCTGATGGGGTCCGTCGACCTGTTCAGCCGCACCCTGACGGGTCAGGCCTTCTTCGCCCTGCGCGAGACGGAACAGGTGTTGCGAGACCTCGATGGCCGTACCGGTCCGGATCTTGTGAAAGCGCTGTTGGAGATGCAGGGCGGCACGCAGATCACCGCGCGCGGGATCGAGAACATTCCCGCCCAAGGGGCCGTGGTCATCGGCGCAACGCATCCCGTCGGCACGTTCGATTTCATCTCGCACGCGGGTGCGTTGCTGGATCACCGGCCCGATCTGAAAGTCGTCGCCAACCGCGAGGCCGAGCGATTTCTGGGTGCGGATCGCATCGTCGCAGTGGACCTTGACCGCTCGGACAAGGTGCTGGGCGCGCGGCAGACGCGTGCCGACATGCAGGCGCATCTGGAACAAGGCGGGGCGTTGCTGGTCTTCGGCTCTGGGCGCGTGGCGGATATGGCAGGTGGGTTGCTGGTCGAACCCCCGTGGCGCACCGGCATCACCCGCGTGTCTGCGGAAACGGGTGCCCCGATCGTGCCTGCCTCCGCCGACCTTCGAAACTCGCGTCATTACTACCGCACCCGAAAGCTCGCCCGAGTACTCAGCGGCAACAACGAATATATCGGCCGCGAGGTCGCTTCGCTGCGTTATGTGTCCGAGTTGCTGGCGAAACTGGGTGGTAGCTACGAGGTGTTTTACGGGGCTACGCAGCCACCAGGATCTTCCCCGGAAGCATTGCAGGAATTGGCCGAGGAGTTGATCCCCGGGCTTTATCGTTCAGCATAACGCAGTGTTTTTGTGCAAGCCAATGCCTAAAGCTGCTCCGTTGTTAGGCATTGATGCACTTCAATCATCAGATGAATTTCAGGACATATTGAGTACGCCCGTAAAACTAGTAATTAATGTGGCATTAACACCATAGATTAAGGAGGAAATCTTAAAATGAGTGTGTTACCTTGAATTTAAACAGAAAATCTATTTGAGCTTCCAGAGTCTCAAAATGTCACTTTTTGAGAAATAGACATTACTAGAAGAAGGAAAATCCGTGTGCGCAAAATCGTTGCCATTCTCCCGATAGTTGGCGCTTTGTCGGGCTGCGTTAAAGCAAATCCAATCGTCTCCGAGTATAATGGAGATAGCGTAACTATTGTCACTTCAGCTTTGTCAAACGTTGATGAAGCTAAGGCCGCCGCTCAAGCAGAGGCGACCCGGATTTGCCGCACTGGTGGCCGTAGTAGGGCAGAGTATGCGTCAACTCGCATGAACCAGAATACCTACGAAAACTACAATCTGTATCTTTGCTTGTAATTATAGGACTCGCTTTTGGCCAATTGACCTCAGCTGGCAGTTTGTTCGGCTGAGGTATCTCATATCTCTCTGAGATTGTTTGAGATCCTCGTGGATCAAGGTTTTAAATTATAAACGGCTCTAGGGCCTCGAATGCACGCAATTAAATGTAGCTCACACGAAAAGTGTGGTAAGTGCGTGCGGTTGGCAATCGTCAAGTGTTAGATAATTAATAGCTTATTCTGGCGACCCCGGCAGGATTCGAACCTGCAACCTGCCCCTTAGGAGGGGGCTGCTCTATCCAGTTGAGCCACGGGGCCGTTTGCGCAGCAAATAGGCAAGCGGGTCGGGCTTGTCTAGCGGCGTTTCAGGGTCTCGCCAGCTTCGATCTTGGGGGAAAGCTCGATCCGTTCGCCGCCGCCGGTGTCACCGGCTTCGGTGCTGCGATCCGCGATGATCTGGGCCGCCGCACGGCCGATTTCCTTGCGGCAGGCGTCCATTGTGGCCAGCTGGCGCGGCAGACCGTCCAGAAGCTCGACTCCGTTAAAGCCCGCAAGGCCGATCTGACCCGGTACGCTGATGCCCTTGTCCAGACAATACAAAAGCCCGCCCGCGCCGATCATATCGTTGGAATAATACATGAAATCCAGCTCGGGCGTGCGTTCCAGCATGACCTCGGTCATCTCGCGACCTTTGGCCAGCGCCGATCCGCCCTCGTAGAATTCGCGATCCGCGATCTCGATCCCTTCTTTGGCCAGTACCTCGGTGAAGCCTTCGAAACGTTTGCGGGCGCGGTGGTCCAGCGGCATCTTGGTGCCAAGGAATCCGATGTTTTTGTAACCCGCTTTCAGGATGGCCTTGGCCATCTTGCGTCCCGCGCGACGGTGAGAGATGCCGACGCAGGCGTCGATCGCGTCGCCGTCGGTGTCCATGATTTCGACCACCGGAATGCCCGCGGCCTTCAGCATCGCCTTGGCAGCGTCAGAATGCTCTAACCCTGCGATAATTACGCCTGAGGGACGCCAGGACAGCATCTCATACAGGACTTTTTCTTCGCGTTTGGGGTCGTAGTTCGTGACGCCCACAACGGGCTGCAAAGGGGTTTCGTCCAGAATCTCGTTGATGCCCATCATGACCTCGGGGAAGACCATGTTGGACAGGGACGGGATGATCACCGCCACAAGGTTCACCCGTTGCGAGGCCAGCGCGCCCGCGATCTTGTTGGGCACATATCCCAGCTCTTTCGCGGCTTCCAGCACGCGGTCACGAGTCGCCTGACTGACATCACCCCGGTTTCGCAACACCCTGCTGACCGTCATTTCGCTGACGCCCGAGGCTTCAGACACGTCACGAAGGGTCAATGGGCGGCGGTTCGGGGGGGTCTGTCTGTCTGTCACGTAGGCATCCTTGAACATATGGGGGTTGCCGTATGTTAGCGATAGATATCCGCTTGGCAATGCCCCAATTTCAAAGGGATGTTAGACTAACGGTTCCGCTAACCGTGTGACCAGCGCGTCCTGCACCGGTGGGGTGCCCGCGACCATGCCGCGCAGCTGCGGATGCGGGTTGTTGAAGCGCGCGGATCCTTTGACCTGATCGGTCACTTTTCCGCCTGCTTCTTCGACGATCAGCGCTCCGGCAGCGACGTCCCATTCCCAAGTGGGCCGCAGTGTCATCATCGCGTCAAATCGACCCTCGCCCACCAGAGAAAGCCGATAGGCCAGCGAGCTTCTGAACACCCGCTCGACTGGGGGAACGTCTCTATTCTGCCAGAAACTGGGGTTCAAATTGGGCTTTGCGGCGAGCACCGTGGCACCTTCGATCCGGGTCTTCTGGCTGACGGTCAGGGCAGTGTCATTCAGCGTGGCACCTTGCCCAAGGGCTGCAGCATAAAGCTTGCCGCGTTCGGGCAGATAGACCACGGCGGCCTCGACAATCCCGTCGCGCGCCACGGCCAGCGAGTGCGCCCATGTGGTCGAGCCTTCGATGAAGCTGCGCGTGCCGTCGATCGGATCGACGATGAACACCTGTTCGGCCTCAAGACGTTCGGGGTTGTCCTCGGTTTCTTCCGACAGCCAGCCATAGTCGGGTCGGGCACCGGTCAGTTCGTTTCGCAACATGCGATCCACGGCCAGATCCGCCTCGGTCACGGGGCCTTGGCCGCCGGGTTTGTCCCAACGTTCGGCCGAGCCGTGGAAAAAGCCCGAGGCGATCTTGCCCGCTGCTTGCGCCGCGTCGATCAGAAGTTTCAGATCATCAGTCACCGGCAAGGGTCATCCCTTCGACCAGCAGGCTGGGGATCATACGGCTGAGATGCGGTTCGGCATCATTCGCCGGGATGATCCGCTTCAGCATATCCCGTAGATTGCCCGCGATGGTGCATTCGTTGACGGGATAGGCGATTTCGCCGTTCTCGATCCAAAAGCCAGATGCGCCGCGCGAATAATCACCGGTGTTCGGGTTGATCGTGGACCCGATCATCGATGTCACCAAGAGCCCGGTGCCCATCTGCGCGATCAGGTCCTCTTTCGTCAAATTCCCCTGCGTTAGAGCCACATTCGAGATCGACGGTGACGGCGGCGCAGACGTCCCGCGTGACGCGCTGGCGGTGCTTTGCATCCCCAGTTGGCGTGCTGTGGCGATGTCCATCGTCCAGCCGGTCAGCAGTCCGCTATCGACGATCTTGCGCTGTTGCGTGGGCAGGCCTTCCCCGTCGAACGGGCGCGAGCCGGAAATACGTTTGCGGTGTGGATCCTCGATCAGGTCAATGCCGTCGGGCAGCACCTGTTCGCCCAACGCATCCAGCAACCACGACGACCCACGCGCGATCATCGCGCCGTTCGAGGCGCTCAGCAGATGCCCGATCAAGGATGCCGAAATGCGTTCGTCATAGAGCACAGGATAAGCGCCCGTTGGCGGCTTCTTCGCGCCCAGCCGTTCGACAGTACGGTTGCCCGCTTTGGTGCCGATCTCTTCCGCGCTGGGCAGATTGGCCTGAAAGATGCGCATTTCGCCAGCATAGTCACGTTCCATCGTCGCGCCTTCGCCGGTGATCGCCACGGTCGAGATTGCGCGGTTGGTGCGGCCATAGCCCCCCGAAAACCCGTTTGAGCATGCCAAATGGAACTGATGCCGCCCGTAACCCGCCGACGAGCTGCTGACCTGCGACACGCCGTTGACGGCCAGCGCAGCGGCCTCGGCCTCGAGCGCATCACGTTCCAGCGCGGCGGGGTCGGGTTCGGCGCTGGGGTCGGCCATTTCCAAGGCCTCCAGATCCCAGTCGCTCGCCAGATCCGCTGGGTCTGCCTGCGCGATATGGGGATCCTCGGGCGCTTCTTTGGCCATCGCCACGGCGCGCTCGGCCATCGCGTTGATTGTCGCTTCGGACACATCTGACGCCGACACACAGGCCTGTCGCTGGCCCAGCATCACGCGTAGGCCAATGTCCACGCCCTCGGAGCGTTCGGCGTGCTCCAGCTTGCCGTTCAGCACATCAATCGACACGGACGTCCCGTCCACCGCCAACGCATCCGCCGCGTCCGCCCCCGCCTTCCGGGCGGCGTCCAAAAGCTGTTGGGTCAGGCTATCAAGCGATGCGCGCATGGGGCGTCCTTTCAATTGCGTGCCTCTCAGGTAACCTCTGCACCCCCCGCTCGCAAGATGTGTCTCTGGCATCTGCGCGAATGCTGCGCTAGCATTAAAGGAAGGGAGGGCACCATATGCATGATTTGACAGGGAAAACCGTTGTGATCACGGGCGCAAGCCGCGGAATCGGAGAAGCCGCCGCGCACATCTTTGCGCAGGCCGGGGCCAACGTGGTGCTGACCGCCCGCAGCGCGGCGCAGATCCAAGCCATCGCGGAATCCATTGGCGAGCGTGCTTTGGCCGTCACTTGCGACGTGTCGAATTGGAGCCAAGTGAAAGCCGCCATTGATATGGCCCACGGGCGCTTTGGCAGCGTGGATGTGCTGATCAACAATGCGGGCGTCATTGAACCCATCGGTCCGCTTGAAACCTCGGACCCCGAGGGCTGGAGCCATGTCATCGATGTAAACCTAAAAGGTGTCTATTACGGCGCAAGAGCCGCCTTGCCGCATATGATCGAACAGGGCGGAGGCTCGATCCTGACGATCAGTTCTGGGGCCGCCCATCGCCCGCTGGAAGGCTGGGCACATTACTGCACCTCGAAGGCGGGCATGCATATGTTTAACGAGGCTCTGCACCTTGAAACCTCGGGCAAGGGCATCCGTGCGATCGGTCTGTCGCCGGGCACCGTTGCCACCCAAATGCAGCGCGAGATCAAAGCCTCGGGCATCAACGCGGTGGCGCGGCTGAACTGGGAAGAACACATCCCCGCCGAATGGCCCGCCCGCGCGCTGTTGTGGATGTGCACAGATGATGCAGACGAGTTTCTGGGCAAGGAAATCTCGCTCCGCGACATGGATATCAGGAAAAGAGCGAACGTATTCGGATGATAGACCTCACGAAAGAAAATGGCGTCTGGGTGGTGACCATAAACCGTCCGGACAAGGCGAACTCGTTGACCAAGGCGATGTTGGAGCGGCTCGCCCAGATCGCGCAGGACGCGGCGGGGGATGCGCGCGTGTTGGTGCTGACCGGTGCGGGCAAGGTGTTTTCCGCTGGTGCGGATCTGGACGAGGCGAAGGCTGGTTTGGCCACCGACGATGTGTGGGAACGTCTGTCCGGTGCCATCGCCGCCGCGCCCTGCCTGACCATCGCCGCCCTGAACGGCACGCTGGCAGGCGGTGCGTTCGGCATGGCCTTGGCCTGTGATCTGCGTATCTCGGTCCCCAGTTCCAAGTTTTTCTATCCGGTGATGAAGCTGGGCTATCTGCCTCAGCCGTCCGACCCCGCACGTCTGGCCGCGCTGGTCGGTCCCGCGCGGGCCAAGATGATTTTGATGGCGGGCCAGAAAATCCAAACGGACGAGGCGCTTTCATGGGGGCTGATCGACCGCGTGGTCGCGCCTGACAGCTTGATGGACGCTGCGTTAGAGCTTGCCGACCACGCCCGATCGCAAAGCGCCGATCACGTGGCGGCGATGAAGCGGATGATCCCCTAATATAGGCTCTAATCCGGCCTAACGTCGCCCTTTTCTACGCCGCGCCCCTTTGGTGACGGCGTAGAAATCCGGCGGGCGTTTGGCGACCCAGCGGATAAACTTGGCCAGCACCGGATGGGCGCGCAGGGCGTCAGGCGTGTGATAGCTGCGCGCCAGTTCGGCCTCGCTCAGTTCAAGGTGAATCTGATTGTGACAGATCTGGTGCAGCAGAACAGTTTCCCCGCCTTTCCCGCCCTTCAGCTTCGGCACCAGATGGTGCTGGCTTTGCGCCACATCCGGCGGGATCACGCGCCCGCACAGCGCGCATTCCGGCAAGGAAGCCTTGCCCTTTGAGGTCAAACCGCTATCCATTTCCAAAGGTTTTATCAGTGTTCGCGTGAAGGCAAGGAAAAGCAGATGGAAAATCGACCTCAGATCGTGGACACCGCGCTGGACTATCTGAACCAGGGGTGGGAGATCGCTGAAGGCTGGCTTCTGTCCCCCGCCGCGTGGTCTCAGTTCGGGCTCTTGGTCGTTGCCTATCTGGCCGCGCGCTTCACCGATAAGAAGCTCGAGCCATTCCTGACCCGCATTCTGACGCCGAACGGCGATCGCAACCATCCGATCGCCAAGGTCCGCCTGTTCGCGTTGATCTTCCTGCCCTTGACCATGCCGCTTCTGGCCTGGGCGTTTACGGCGATGGGCGAGCAGGTCACGCGCTCGATCTTTGGCTCGGGTGCGGTGATCGCCTTCGGGAAACGCGTGTTCTTGTTCCTCGCCGTGCGCGCCTTCGCGCGTGAGATCATCAAGGATCCGTTCCTGAAGCTTTTGGGCAAATACATCCTGATCCCAATGGCTGCGCTCTATACCGTCGGGCTTTTGGATCTGGTGACGACCAAACTGGACGAAACTGTCGTACCGCTGGGGAATATGAGCTTCTCGCTGCTGTTCGCCATCCGCTTTGCCGTGCTGGGCGGCGTCATCTTCTGGCTGGGGCGCTGGTCGAACGACCAAACCGCACAAGCGATCAAGAAACAGGAAGAGATGCGCCCGGCCACCCGCGAGCTGGCCGTCAAAGCCGCAGAAATCTCGATTTTCGGTGCCGCCTTCCTGATCCTGATGAACATCATGGGCGTCAATCTGACCTCTCTGGCTGTTCTTGGGGGCGCGATTGGCGTCGGGCTGGGCTTTGGGCTACAGCAAATTGCGTCGAACTTTATCTCGGGCATTATCCTTCTGTTGGAAGGGCAGGCCACGGTCGGCGACTACGTCGAATTGGACGGGGGCGAGACCGGCACGATCGTCAAAATGACCGCCCGCGCCGCCATATTAGAGACGTATGACGGCAAATGGATCGTGGTGCCGAACGAGCATTTTATCACCACTCGTGTGGTGAACTACTCGGATGCAGGCAGCGCCAATCGCTACGAGGCGCCGTTCTCGGTCAGCTATAAGGCCGACATCGTGGCCGTGCCGGACATCATCGAAAAAGCCGTGGCCGAACTGGATTTCGTTCTGACCGATACTGAAGAACACATGCCCGATTGCGAGCTGCGCGCCTTTGGCGACAGCGGTGTCGATTTCGCGTTGGAGTTCTGGGTGAACGGCATAGATGACGGGCGCAACAAGTTCACGCCGCGGGTCATGATGCAGATCTGGAAGGCGCTTAAGGCCAACCACATCGAGATCCCCTATCCACACCGCGTGGTCGAGATGCTGGGTGATGGGGCCAAATCCTCGTGAAGACTGCGCTGGTCATTGGGGCAGGTCCGGCAGGGCTGATGGCAGCAGAGGAGCTGTCGAAGGCGGGGCTGTCCGTTGTGGTTGCTGACGCCAAGCCATCGCCCGCGCGCAAGTTCCTGATGGCCGGGAAGTCGGGTCTGAACCTGACAAAGTCAGAGCCTATTTCGGCGTTTTTGTCCCATATTCATGGACCAGACAGCCTGCGGAAGATCGTGGCTGGATTTGGACCAGACGCGGTTCAGGACTGGGCGCGTGATCTGGGGCAAGAGGTCTTTACCGGGTCGTCGGGGCGTGTCTTTCCCAAGGTGATGAAGGCGTCGCCGCTGCTGCGCAATTGGCTGGCGCGGTTGGATCAAGCCGGGGTCGAGCTGCGTCGGAACTGGCGTTGGGTAGGTATCGCAGATGGTGCGAAGCAATTTGAGACGCCCGAGGGGCTGCAAACCGTTCAGGCGGATGTCACCGTCCTGGCACTGGGCGGGGCCAGCTGGGCACGGTTGGGATCGGATGGAGAATGGGTCTCTATTCTTGCCCAAAACAGTGTTTCCTGCGCGCCGTTCCAGCCCGCCAACATGGGCTTCATCGTCGCGTGGAGCACCCATATGGCGCGTCACTTCGGCCAGCCGGTGAAATCCGTACGCGTCACTGCCGGGGATCAATCGGTGCTGGGCGAGTTCGTCATCTCGTCACGGGGCATTGAAGGGTCCGCGATTTATGCCGTTAGCCGTGCGATGCGCGACGGGGCGCCTTTGACTTTGGACCTGCTCCCCGGGCGCAGCCTTGAGGACATCACCGCCCGTCTCTCCCGCCCGCGCGGCAAGGCCAGCCTGTCCAACCACCTGCGCAAGACGCTGAAGCTGGACCCGGTAAAAACGTCTCTATTACAGGAGTTTTCGCGGCCTTTGCCCTCTGACCCTGCCGAACTCGCTGCGCTGATCAAAGCTCTGCCGATCCCCCATCAAGGTCCGCGCCCGCTGGACGAGGCGATCTCGACCGCAGGCGGTCTGTCGTTCGAGGCGCTGGACGAGGGGCTTATGATCAAGGCGCTGCCCGGCGTCTTTGCCTGCGGTGAAATGCTGGATTGGGAAGCCCCGACCGGTGGTTATCTGTTGACCACATGTTTCGCGACCGGGCGCCATGCAGGGCGCGCTGCCGCGGATTACGCTAGGCGTTAACGCCGTCCACCCATCATCGCCAAGCGGATCAGGGTGCGTTCCATCAGCGCCATTTGAGGGGCCTTCTGGGCCGATCGTAGCGTCAAGTCGGTGTCAATCAGCACTTCCAGCGCCTGTTCCAACCGCCGCAGCCCCCATTTATTGGCCTGCCGGACCATCCGGTCACGCGATTTGAAATGCACGGGCGGGCGCAGGCGGTTGATGCCTTGGCCCGGCCCGGCGGGATCGGAGCTGGCGCCGTGCAGCGCGCGGAAATGGCGGGTGGCGCCGATGCAAAGCCCCACGGCCGCGACGCCCTGGGCCTGCAGTTTGGCGAGAATAGGGCCTATTTCGCCTGCACGACCTTCGGCGACCGCATGTAGCAGATCGTCCAACGCCGCCTCGGTCGAGGCAGGCGCAACGGCCAGCACATCGTCAGGGCTGACGGGCGCGGGATCGGACAGTTTATACAGCCCCAGCTTCTCGACTGTTTGCCGGAAGTCGCCGGGATCCAGATCGCGCGACAGGCCCATCAGGTCGTTCATCGCCTCGGGGCTGACCTGTGCGATGCCGGCGCGTTTCAGGTCGGCCTCGATCTCGTCCCGCGTGGGGGGATCGTCATAGATGCCCGCCGCAAAGGCGTTCGGGTGGCCCTCGAACAGTTTGCGCAGCGCGGACCGCGCGGTCAGCGAGCCCGCCGTCACCACAACCTGCGCATCGCCGTCCTGCCAGTCGGCAATGGCGGGGGTGATGATCTTGGCGAGCGTATCGGTGGCGTCCTCCACAAAGGCCACACGCGGGCCGGGGAAGAAACCTTGCGATTTGATTGCGTCCGACAGCATCGCGGGGTCTTTGCGCAGCTCGGCGGCAGGAATGCGGGTCAGGCGCATTTCGTCTTCGCCATTGGGGCCGATCAGGTTGGCAATCAGCTCTTGCCGCTTCAGCGCCACACGCATGGCGTCTGCCCCGAAAATCAGCACGCCCATCCGCTTGGGATCGGGCTTGGCGAAATAGCCGCTGGCGTCCCGCGGGGAAAGCTTCATTCGCCCCAGCCCGAGAACGTGGCCGAGAAGCGCGTGGTGATTTGATCGGCCAACAGCACCATCAGACGGCGATTCGCGTCGCGTTCGACGGCGGCGGTCGACACGGTCGAGCCTTCGGTCGAATAGGACGTGAAGTTGGACACAGTGCCTTTTTCGACCACATCGCCCGTAGCAACCGAGGTCACGCTGAACTCAACCGCGCCCAATACCTGTGTGCGGGTGATTTCCTGTGCGGGCGTCACACCGACGCCTTCCGAGCGTGTGGTGATCGTATAGTCCAACCGATACGGCGCAGACAGGTTACGGCCCAGCCGTTCTTCCATCCGTTTCACGAACTCGTAGCTATTCGAATCATTCGGCGCAGCGATGGTTACCGCCCCGCGCAATCCATCCGCCGAGCCGCCCGGCGCATAGACCGGGGTGAAGCCGCAGCCGGCCAGAAGCGCGGCAGCGGCGGTGATTTTCAGGAAGTGGCGGCGATCAGACCACGACATTCACAATACGCCCCGGAACAACGATGACTTTTTTCGGGGCCTTACCATCCAGCGCCCTGACGACAGCTTCCTCGGCCAGCGCGAGTTTTTCAACCTCGGCTTTGTCCATGTCCTTGGGCACGCTGATTTCCGCACGGCGTTTGCCGTTGATCTGGATCGGCAGGGTCACGGTATCCTCGACCAACATGGCTTCGTCGGCGACGGGCCATGCGGCCTGCGCCACCAGACCTTCGCCGCCCAGCATCGACCAGATTTCCTCGGACAGGTGCGGCGTCATGGGCGACATCAGCTGCGCCATGGTGCGCATCGCTTGCTTTTGCGCCTTACCGCCCGCTTTCGATTTCGAAATGGCGTTCTGGAAGGCGTAAAGCTTTGCAATGGCGGCGTTGAAGCCGAAGCTTTCGATGCCCATGGTCACATCGTGGATGGCCTTGTGCATCGCGCGCAGCAGTTCTTCGTCATTACCGTCGGCGTCGTCCATATCGGCGATCTTCACTGCGGTGGCGAACACGCGGGCCAAGTGCTTGGCGGCGGCCTCTGCACCGGATGCCGTCCATTCCACGTCACGTTCGGGGGGCGAATCGCTCAGCACGAACCAGCGGGCGGTGTCGGCGCCAAAGGCGTCGATGATGTTCACCGGGTCGACCACGTTGTTCTTCGACTTCGACATCTTGGCCGAGGGGATCACTTTGATCGCCTCGCCGGTCTCTTTCACGACCACTTTGCCATCACGTTCCTCGACCTCTTCGGGATAGTGATAGATCGCGCGGCCGTTCTCGTCGGTGCGGTCTGCGTTCTTATAGATCGCGTGGGTCACCATGCCCTGCGTGAACAGCGCGTTGAATGGCTCGCGGGCTGTGTCCGGCAGGTGGCCGCAGATGTTCATCGCGCGGGCGAAGAAGCGCGAGTACAGCAGGTGCAGAATCGCGTGCTCAATGCCGCCGATATACTGGTCGACATTCATCCAATAGGAGGCTTCTTCCAGATCGGTCGGTGTCGCTGCATTCGGCGAGGTGAAGCGCGCGTAGTACCAGGACGAATCGACGAAGGTGTCCATCGTGTCGGTTTCACGCTTGGCGGGCTTGCCGCAGGACGGGCACGCACAGTCGCGCCACGTCGGGTGACGGTCCAGCGGGTTGCCGGGGGTGTCGAAGCTGACATCCTCGGGCAGTTTGACCGGCAGGTTTTCTTTCTTCTCAGCCACCACGCCGCAGGTGTCGCAGTGAACGACGGGAATCGGGCAGCCCCAGTAACGCTGGCGGCTCAGACCCCAGTCACGCAGGCGGAATTTCTCGACGCCCGTGCCCCAGCCGGCGTTTTCGGCGAACTTGACGGTCGCGTCGATCGCTTCCTCGCCGGTGGCCTCGTCCAGACCGGCGAAGTGGTCGACCCATTTCACCTTTTCGGTTTTCGGCGGCACGAAGGCTTCGTTTTCGACGGGCTTCGGATCGTCCAGCGACAGGAACGTGTCCACAACCGGCAGGTCGTACTTCCGGCAGAAGTCCAAATCGCGCTGGTCATGTGCCGGACAGGCGAAAATCGCGCCGGTACCGTAATCCATCAGGATGAAGTTGGCGATCCAGACCGGCAGCTCCCATTCCGGGTTCAGCGGGTGTTTCACGCGGATGCCGGTGTCGTATCCCAGCTTCTCGGCGGTCTCGATGGCTTCGGCGGTGGTGCCGCCCTTGCGCATTTCGACAAGCTGCGCGGCAATCTCGGGGTTTTCGGCCTCAAGCGCCTTGGAGATCGGGTGATCGGGCGAGATGCCGACGAAGCTGGCGCCCATCAGCGTGTCGGGGCGCGTCGTATAGACTTCGATCGACTCACCACCATCCACACGCTCGAACGAGAATTGCAGACCTTGGCTGCGGCCAATCCAGTTGGCCTGCATGGTGCGCACTTTTTCCGGCCAGTTGTCCAAGCCATCCAGCGCATCCAGAAGTTCACCCGAATAATCCGAGATCTTGAAGAACCATTGCGTCAGGTCGCGACGTTCCACCGGCGCACCCGAGCGCCAGCCGCAGCCGTCAATCACCTGCTCGTTGGCCAGAACCGTCATGTCGACCGGATCCCAATTCACCGTGGCGTTCTTGCGGTAAACCAGACCCTTCTCCATGAAGTCGATAAACATCGCCTGCTGCTGGCCGTAATATTCCGGGTCGCAGGTGGCGAATTCACGGCTCCAGTCAATCGACAGACCCAGTGGGCGCATCTGACCTTTCATGGTCTTGATGTTGTCATAAGTCCACGTGCCAGGGTGGCCGCCCTGCGCCATCGCCGCGTTTTCAGCAGGCATCCCGAAGGCGTCCCAGCCCATCGGGTGCAGAACCGAGAACCCGCACGAAGACTTATAGCGCGAGATCACGTCGCCCATCGTATAGTTGCGCACGTGACCCATATGGATGCGGCCCGACGGATAGGGGAACATCTCGAGCACATAATATTTCGGCTTCGTCTCATCGCGCGTGGCGGTGAAGATTCCGGCCTCGTCCCAGGCTTTTTGCCATTTCGGTTCGATATCTGCGGCAGTGTATCGCGACATTCGTCAGGTCCTTGATGTGAAAACGCCGGGCTATGGGCCCGGCGCATGTCTTATAAGTCTGGTCGTTCCGGGTCTAGAGCTTGCCGTCACGAATACGTAGCTGACGCGCGCGGGTCAGGATCGCGTCTTCGACCTTGCGGACGGCTTCGGCGCTGGCCGGGCCACCGCGTGTATACAGCGCAACCGACAGCGAGCGCGCGTCCAGCGCGGGGTCACGGACATATACTGTGGCTTTGTAAGCTGCACCGCCACCCGGCGGACGGCCATAGCCAAATACGATAATGCCCGAAAACGGGTCAGCGGCCTGAACCGGCATGAAGCTCAGCACATCAAGCGATGCGTTCCAGATATAGCGGTTAACTTCGACCGTGGTGTTGGGGTCGTCCACGTTCTTGAACAGATCCCAGATCGTCTCGCGCGGCTCTTCAATTTCTGGCGTGTGCCCAAGCCCACCACCTTGTTGCTGGGCGTTCGAGCCGCCTCCGAAAATATTGCCCGATCCAGCGGAGCCAACTGATCCACGGCTGCCACCACAGGCAGAAAGACCAAGCATAGCGATCAATGACAGACCAAAAGCAGACGTTTTAAGGATGCCCATGAAACAGCCCCATAAGTAAAAATTCCTCTTGTTAGTATATAAGCCCCTGCGGGCGGGCAAGCGTTTTCCCAAGCACCCTATGTGAGTCATATAATTAGAGAATCGCTTGATATTGCGGGTTTTCGCCGACTGCGCGAATGAAACTGTGGCATGAAAGCACCAATATGCCCGACATTCGGTTTTCGACGTTTCAGTCAGCTTGCAATGAGCGCCGGAAAGGTGGATTGAACGATGCATACTCAATTCGGATTCCCCTGAATTGAGGCGAACTCTAAAATTTATGAGGGAAAACGAAATGAAAAAGATTCTCTTCGCTTCGACCGCTCTGGTCGCTTCGGCTGGTTTCGCTGCTGCTGACGCAGACTTCACCGGTGCTGCTGGCTTCGGTATGATCTACGACGGCACCAACTGGAACCCGGACTACTACACCACCCTGAACATCTCGCTGACCGGTGAAACCGATGGTGGCCTGTCGTTTGGTGCCGATCTGGACCTGACCTTCGACAACGGTGGTTTTGGTGTTACTGACAACCAAGTTGTTTACATCGAAGGCGGCTTCGGCAAGCTGTCGGTTGGTACCGTAGACAACGCTGTTGACGCTTCGGTTTCGGGCATCAAAGACGTCGGTTATTCGGGTCTGGGTGTTGACAACCTGGCAGAAGCCGAAAAAGGCACCTCGACCGCTAACGCTCTGTACCAAGGTACCTTTGGTGATTTCAGCGTTGCTCTGTCGGGCGACCTGTCCTCCGGTGCTTCGGACTGGGCGATTGGCGCCAAGTACGCAATGGGCGACTTCAAAGTTGGTGCTGGTGTGGAAAAAGACGGTGGTAACACCGTATATGCAATCAGCGCTGGCGCCACCTTCGGCGACATTGCTCTGAACGCTCTGTATGGCCGTGACTCGACTGCTTCCAACTATTCGTACGGTGTTGACGCTGGCTACACCATGGGCGCTTCGACCATCACCATTGCTTACGGCAACGATGACGGTGTTGAAGGCTACGGTCTGGGCATCTCGTACGACCTGGGCGGCGGCGCTTCGGTTGACGCAGGTGTTGCAGAAGTTAACGGCGTTACCAAAGCCGATCTGGGCATCAACATGACCTTCTAATCCTAACGGATTATTTGGTAAGGGAAGAGCGGGCCTTGCGTCCGCTCTTTTCTTTTGGGACATCTGTCATTGTAGAAACGACAGGATGACCCATGGCTCTTTCAGACATTCAAACCCGCATCGCCAAGGAAGAGGCGCGCATGGGCCGCACCCCGGGGTCGGCACAGCTGATTGCCGTGTCCAAGGTTCAACCGTTGGAGCGCGTGATCGCGGTGTTGGAAGAAGGCCACCGCGTCTTCGGTGAAAACAAGGTGCAAGAGGCCGCTGGCAAGTGGCCCGAACTGAAGGAAAAATTCGACGGGGTTGAGCTGCACCTGATCGGCCCGCTTCAGACGAATAAGACACGGCAGGCCATTGGGCTGTTCGACGTGATCCATTCCGTCGACCGCCCCAAACTGGCCCGTGCCATCGCGCGTATCGCGGAAGAAGAAGGCCACTGCCCTCGTTTGTTTATTCAGGTGAATACGGGGGAAGAGGATCAGAAAGCCGGCGTTCTGCCCGGCGATCTGGACGAACTGGTTGCCCTGTGCCGCGAATTGAAACTGCCCGTGGAAGGGCTGATGTGCATCCCGCCCTCGGATGAAGAGCCCAGCCTGCATTTCGCGCTTCTGGCTAAGCTGGCGAAGAAACATGGCTTTGACGGGCTGTCGATGGGGATGAGCGGCGATTTCGAACGCGCGATTGCGCAGGGCGCGACCTATGTCCGGGTTGGTTCGGCGATTTTTGGCGAGCGCGACTATGGTTAAGGGGCTTTGCCCCTCGAGCCTGCGGCTCTCACCCCAGGATATTTTTGGCAAGAAAATGCGTTCAGCGGACGATGATCCGGCTGTGATTGGTCCAGCGGTCTAGGATCCAGCGCAGGTCTTTCGGCGCGAAGGCCAAGCACCCCGCCGTTGGGTGACGCGGTTTGCGCCAGTGATGCACGAAAATGGCCGAGCCTTTACCGGGCGTGGCGTCGGGATAGTTCCAATCGCTGAACAGCACCACGTCATAAAGCGGCGCGGTCATGCGCATTTTCTCGTGGCTTGGCGCGTAATTTTGCGCGCGCAACCCGTGATTATAGGCCGGATCTGTGGGATCGTCGGACCAGATATCCATCGGGCCAATGGCGTTCAGGTCGAACAGCGTGTCAGGATGGGCCAGACGGTCCGCACGGAAGCTACCGCCCACCAGACGCCAGACGCCGCGCGGGGTTGCCCCGTCGCCTTCGCGCTTGTCATCGGTCATACCGCCGCGCCCGATCGCCACGGGAAAGCGTCGCCCCATGAACCGCGCGCCCCAGCGGGTGACGGTCATGTCATGGCGGCGCGGAAGGGTCACAGCAGGTGCCCGGATTTTGCGGCTTTCGTCGCCAAATAGGCCGCATTATGCGCGCCTTCGCCGACTTTCAGGGGCACCCGTTCGGCCACTTTGATGCCGTTGTCTTCCATCATCGCCACTTTGCGCGGGTTGTTGGTCATGAGTTTGACCTGAGAGAATCCCATGGATTTCAGGATTTCGGACCCGATGCGGAAGTCACGTTCGTCGTCTTCAAAGCCAAGGCGGTGGTTGGCCTCGACCGTGTCAAACCCTTGATCTTGCAAGGAATAGGCGCGCATCTTGTTGGCCAGACCAATGCCGCGACCCTCTTGGTTCAGGTAAAGCAGTACGCCCGCGCCGTTTTCGCCCATCGCCGCCAACGCCGCATTCAACTGCGGGCCGCAATCGCATTTCAGGCTGCCCAGAACGTCGCCCGTGAAGCAGGCGGAATGCAGGCGCGCCAGCACCGGTTCGTCGCGCGCGGGACGGCCGATTTCGACGGCGTAATGCTCCTCCCCGCCATCTTCTGGGCGGAAGATGTGCAGCCGTCCGGCCTCGGACACTTGCATGGGTAGACGGGCGTGGACCACAGGCGCCAGATGCAAATCGCGGAGCGTTTCTGGGTTCAGATGCACGGACGTCAGGCCATGCATCTGGGTCAGCTCATTGGCATCCAGCGTTTCAACCACCAAGGCCGAGGGCAAAAGCTGCGCCGATTTGCACAGCGCGATCGCATGTGCTTCCAGCGCGTCATCGCCGCCGCGACAGGTGCGGAACGGGCCTTTCATCGGGTGCGACAGGTCATCCGCCGGGTCCGCGACCGAGGCGATCCAGCGGGTATCCGCGTCTGATGGCAGTTCGATCCGGGCCACACGGTCGGAATAGGCGCGGGCCTTCAGTGTTTCTGCCCGGCGCGGCGTGATCGCCAGAACGGCGTCCCCCAAGGCGCGCAGATCGTCCAACCGGCCCGCCGACAGGGTCTCGGCCGCAGCCGCGATCACAGCGCGACCATCCAGCCGCAACACGACTGGCACCCCCATGCGCAGATCGGCACGGGCGCGGGCAAGAAGCTCGGTCTGGTTTGGGGCAAGCGTCATGGGCATCCTTTCCCGCCCTAGATAGGTGGTTCTGTCACCATATGAAACATTTCCCGGCGAATTGACACGAGGCCGTGAGAGTTTTGTTGCATATCTTGTCATTTCCGTGCGCGCCCACAAATCTGACAGCAACAGGATGAAGGAGGGCGCCATGTCCACGTTGAAAAAGATTTTGCTGGTAGATGACGACGAGGATCTGCGCGACGCCTTGGCCGAACAGCTGCTGATGACCGAGGATTTCGATGTTTTCGAAGCCGGAAACGGGGCCGAGGCGATCACCAAGTCCAAGGAAGCGCTGTATGATCTGGTGATCCTTGACGTGGGCCTGCCGGACACGGATGGGCGCGAGCTGTGCCGCGTGATGCGCAAGCAGGGTGTGAAATGCCCGATCCTGATGCTGACCGGTCATGACACCGACGCGGACACCATTCTGGGTCTGGATGCGGGTGCCAATGACTATGTGTCGAAACCCTTCAAATTCCCGGTGCTTCTGGCCCGCATCCGCGCCCAGCTGCGCCAGCATGAACAGTCCGAAGACGCCGTATTCCAGCTTGGGCCGTATACGTTCAAGCCGTCGGTGAAGATGCTGGTGACCGAGGACGACCGCAAAGTTCGCCTGACCGAGAAAGAGACGAACATCCTGAAGTTCCTCTATCGCTCGAACGATGGCGTCGTCGCCCGCGACGTGCTGCTGCACGAGGTCTGGGGCTATAACGCGGGCGTCACCACCCACACGCTGGAAACTCACATCTATCGGTTGCGCCAAAAGATCGAGCCCGATCCCTCGAACGCGCGGTTGTTGGTGACGGAAAGCGGTGGCTATCGCCTGAACGCCTAAGGTTCCCTCGTACTCGGGGTTACGAGTACGCTTCCCTCCCTGAAGACTGGCCGGGCCCGCGTGGCCCGGTTTTTTCATGCGGCACAGGGACAAACGAAAAACGGGCGCAAGGTTCCCCCTACGCCCGATTATGCTGAACTGGATTTGGATCAGAACAGAATTGACGTCTTCAGTGAGATCACTTTCAGCGTCTTGTCATAGCGGTTCGGCGTGACGTTCGACATTTCGTCATAGATCAGTTCGAACCGGGTGGTGCCGAAGCCGGTTTGGGTCTGAGCGCCCACGCCTACTGTGAAGCCTTTAGCGCGGCTGTCTACAAAGGTGGTCGGTCCGTCTTCTGCAAAACCGGAAGCGGTGGCGAAGCCGCCCATAGCCAAGAACTCGAGGTTGTCGTTCACTGGTACGCCCACGAAGCCACGGACGCGTACGATGCTGTCGACGTCACACCAGTCAGGCGAACGGCTGGTGCAGGAGGGCTGTCCGTTACTATAGGACATCGCTCCGCCAGTCAGGAAGTCGAACGAACCTTCGACGCCAGCCGACCAGCCGTTCTGAAGTTCGAAGCTATAGCCAGCAACCACACCAAGCGTGAGGCTATTACCTTCTGTCTCAACAAAGTTCCCTCTGCCGCTATTGAACGACGATCCACCGATCGAACCACCGTAGTAGAAGCCTTCTTCTGCCGAAGCTGCGCTTGCGCCAAGCAAGGATGCGCTCAGTGCAAGTGCTGCACAAATCTTGGTTTTCATTGTAATACCCTTCCTAATCCCACATTTGGTTAATGCGGCCTTTGTGTCGCAAGGTCAACGTCGCACACCGGTACGTTGTAAGCAGTTGCCCCAAAGTCACTAAAAGCTGTGTTTTGGCAGAGGGTTGGCCGTCTTATCCATATTTATGAGCAACGACCTGTTTTCTATGTGTTGAAAAGGCTGCCTACGCCATATGCCAGCCCTGCCGCCGCGCCACCGATCAGCAGTGTCTCAAAGGCTGACCGCCACCACGGGCTGAGGGACCAGTGGCTTTTTAAGGCGCCGATGGCGAAGAAGCTGGCCATGGTCATCCATGCTGAGTAGGTGAACGCGTTTTCGAGATTCAGGATAAAGGGCAGCAGGGGCACCATGCCCGCCACCAGGAAGGCCAGAAAGGTGGTAGTGGCGGATCGCAGTGGATTAGGGTCTATTCCGCCCAGCCCGTATTCGCCTTCCATCATCATGGCGATCCAGTTTTCTTTGTCCTTGGTGATGGCGTCTGTTGCCTCGTCCAGGATGCGGTCAGACAGGCCTTTCTGGGCCAGGATCTCGCGCACCTCGCGCCACTCGCCTTCGGGATTACGGGCGATGTGTTCCTCTTCGATCTTTCGGATGCGCTGGAAATTGTCCTGTTCCGCTTTAGTCCCGGAATAGGCCGCCGCGGCCATCGAGAACCCGTCGGCCAGTACGTTCGCCAGCCCTAAAATGACAATGATGAACGGGGACAGCCCGGCCCCCGCAACGCCCGCGACGATGGCAAATGTGGTCACCGCACCGTCAATCGCACCATAGACGGCATCCTTCAATACCCCACGTCCGGGTGGGGCCCCGATGCGGGCTGTGATTTCCTGTGGGCTGTGTCCGTGATCTGACATGTGCGATCTCCTTCACATCAGTGTGAAGGAGAGGGCGATGCGGCGCCTTAAGGCAGATCAAGGGATTACTAGTCCTCTGGCCGCACGGCCTGATCCCCCATCAAATACCGCGGCCCCGCGCCCTTATCCGCTGCTACATCGTCGGGGTTGTACAGTGCACAGCGGTCCAGAGACAGACAGCCGCAACCAATGCAGCCGTCCAGCTTGTCACGCAGGCGGGTTAGAGCCTGTATCTGTTCGTCCAGTTCCGCGCGGAAGTCCTGCGAGATCTCGGTCCAGTCCTTGGCAGTCGGCGTGCGGCTTTGGGGCAGGCGCCCCAGAACCTCGCGGATGCGGTCCAGCGTGAAACCAAATTTCTGCGCGATCATCACAAAGCTCAGGCGGCGGATGTCTGACCTCAAGAATCGTCTCTGACCGCCCGCATTGCGTTCGGGCGCGACCAGTCCTTGGGTCTCGTAGTACCGGATTGCGGATACGGCCAACCCGGTGCGGTTTGCCAATGTGCCGATCGAAATCTCGTTCCTGCGTTGCATGTGAAACCCCCGAAAGAAAAAGCTTGAGCTAAAGTTAACTTTAGGAATTATCAACCGAGTCGCACCAAAGATCAAGGAGGCCAAAATGGCAAATCTAGAGCATGTGAATGTGACCGTAAGCGACCCCAAAGCAACCGCCGCCTGGCTGGGCGCAGTGTTTGGCTGGACCACCCGCTGGGAGGGCGACGCGATATCGGGCGGATACACCGCGCATGTGGGCGATAAGGGGTCATATGTGGCTCTATACACGCCCAACATGGCGATGAAGGACCCGCAACATTCCTACACCACCCGTGCAAGTTTGAACCATGTGGGGGTTGTTGTGGACGATATTGATGCGGTCGAAGCACGGGTGAAAGCAGCCGGATTCACCCCGCACAACCACGCGGATTACGAGCCGGGAAAACGGTTTTATTTCGATGACCATGACGGTGTCGAATGGGAAGTGGTAACCTACAGCTAAAGAAGGGGGGCGGGATGAAACTCGCCCCTGTTCACTTTTTGATCCGTCCTTTATGGTCGCCCCAAACGCGCGTTCACCGGAGGACACCATGAGCTTCACCCTTGCCACCTGGAACATCAACTCGGTCCGTCTGCGGGAACCGATTGTGCTAAAGCTGCTCGAGGAAGAAGCGCCGGATGTGCTGTGCCTTCAGGAGTGCAAAAGCCCGGTGGAAAAGATCCCGCTCGAGGGGTTCAAGGCGCTGGGGTACACCCACATGGTGGCGCGCGGGCAGAAGGGTTACAATGGCGTCGCAATCCTGTCGCGCATCCCGATGGTCGAGACCGAGAGCTTTGATTTTGCCGATCTGGGCCACGCCCGTCACATCGCCGGGCAGCTGGAAAACGGCGTGACGGTTCACAACTTCTATGTCCCTGCGGGCGGCGATGTGCCGGATCGCGAGGTGAACGAGAAGTTTGGCCAAAAGCTCGACTACCTCACCGACATGCGCGACCATTTCGGGCGCGAGAAGCCGCAGAAGTCGATCCTTGTGGGCGATCTGAACATCGCCCCGCGCGAAGACGATGTCTGGTCGCACAAGCAGCTTTTGAAGGTGGTCAGCCATACGCCGATCGAGGTCGAGGCGCTGGGCGACGTACAGGATGCCGCCGGTTGGGTCGACATCACACGTCAGGACATCCCCGAAGGGCAGCTTTACAGCTGGTGGTCCTATCGTGCCCGCGACTGGAACGCCGCCGATAAGGGGCGCCGACTGGACCACGTCTGGGCCACGCCCGATATTTCCAACGCAGGCCACGGTTCGCGGGTGATGCGCGACGCGCGCGGATGGGAGAAGCCCTCGGATCACGCGCCGGTCTTCGCGACGTTTGACCTTTAAAACCACCCTCACCCGCGCCATATAAGCGGTAAACCTATTTAACGGAGCCAAAGCCATGGAATTCGGAATGGACGGCGCGTCTGCGGGCGTGGAACTGATCAAAGATGTGGGCGAAGCGACCTTCATGCAGGACGTGATCGAAGCCTCGCAAGAGGTGCCGGTGATCGTCGATTTCTGGGCGCCGTGGTGCGGCCCGTGCAAAACGCTCGGCCCGGCTTTGGAAGCCGCTGTGACCGAGGCTGGCGGCAAAGTGCGCATGGCCAAGGTGAATGTGGATGAAAACCAGATGATCGCAGGCCAGATGCGCGTGCAGTCGATCCCGACCGTTTATGCGTTCTTTCAAGGCCAGCCTGTGGATGGCTTCCAAGGCGCAGTGCCGCCCAGCGAGATCAAGGAGTTCGTCAACCGTGTCGCAGCCCTTGGCGGTGACGGTGGTCTGGCGGATGCCATTGCCGCCGCGGACGAAATGCTGGAAGCGGGCGAGGTTCAGGACGCCGCCCAGACCTATGCCGCGATCCTTGAAGAAGACCCGAACTCGGGCCCGGCCTATGCCGGTCTGGCCCGCACGCACCTTGCTGTTGGCAATGCCGACGACGCCGAAGCGACCCTGAATGGCGCCCCGGCCGAGATCTCGGACGCGCCGGATCTTGAAGCCGTGCGCGCCCAGATCGAACTGGCCCGTCAGGCCGCAAGCGCCGGCCCTGTTGCCGAGCTGCGCGCCGCTGTCGACGCCAACCCCGACGATCACCAGTCGCGCTTTGATCTGGCCGTTGCGATGAACGCTGATGGCGATGTGCAAGGCGCCGTGGACGAGCTTTTGGAGCTTTTCCGCCGGGATAGAGACTGGAACGACGCCGCCGCCAAGCAGCAGCTCTTCACCATTTTCGACGCTCTGGACGCCAAGGACCCGATCGCTCTGACCGGTCGTCGCAAGCTGTCGTCGATGATCTTTGTGTGAATGGGAAAGTCGCGCTAGACTGCTGTCATGATTTCACCAGCTGATCTGCCGGATACCCTTCCGATCTTCCCTTTGCCGGGCGCGCTGCTGTTGCCGCGTGGCCGGCTTCCCCTGCATGTGTTTGAACCGCGCTATCTTGCGATGGTCGACGATGTGCTGAAGACGCCCGGGCGGTTGCTTGGGATGATCCAGCCCATTGGCGAAGAATGCGGCGAGGATACGCGGCTGCACAGCATCGGCTGCGCGGGGCGGATCACAAGCTTCACGGAAACCGATGACGGGCGCTATATGATCACGCTGACTGGCGTGTCGCGCTTTCGTCTTGGGCAGGTCGAGACCGGCTTTACCCCCTATCTGAAAGCGCAGATGGGGTGGGACAGCTTCGATCGCGATCTTGGCCAGCCCGAACATGACCGAAGCTTGAACCGCGAGGAATTTTTGGCGCTGCTGACCCGCTATTTCAATCTGCAGGAATTGCAGACCGATTGGGAAAGCCTTGAATCGGCCGAGGACGAGTTGTTGATAAACGCCCTGTCCATGCTGTGCCCCTTTGCACCTGAAGACAAGCAGGCGTTGCTCGAGGCACCATCGCTGCCGACACGTCGTGAAACCCTTGTAACGCTTATGGAATTTGCTCTGCGAACAGGCACGGGCGAGGAGAAAGTTCAATGACCACCCCAGCTGAAACCAAGTTTGATCGTCGCATGATCGAGGCTCTGGTTTGCCCCGTGACCCAGACGCAGCTGACCTATGATGCGGACAAGCAAGAGCTTCTGTCGAAAGCCGCCAATCTGGCCTTCCCGATTCGTGGCGGCATCCCGGTGATGTTGGTGGATGAGGCGCGCAAGATCGAAGAGTGACGCGCGGGGCTAAACGCCCGCGAAAGACCCCATTCGGGTGCCAAATCTGCGATGTCAGGAAGGTCTGGAGCGGGCGGCGGGAATCGAACCCGCGTCATTAGCTTGGAAGGCTAAGGTCTTACCACTACACAACGCCCGCTCAGTAAAAACAGGACATATTTCATGCGCTTCTGGGCGTCAAGAGCGTGAGGTGATGGATTTTTTCGACTTCACTCGAAAGCAGAGTGTCACGTATAAAAATTGCCAATACTCGCCATAATAGACAAAATTAATAAAACGCCACTATAAAGGGTAATGTGACTGAACCCTATAGAGACGAACCTGGCTGGCTTTGTGCGGGCTTGCTCTCATTAACAAAACGAAAACTGAAATGGCTCCTAAATTTGGCACCAGTGGCCTGCGCGGCTTGACCACTGAATTGACCGTGACCCTTGTGCAAGATTACACGCGCGCCTTTTTGGAGGCCTGTCCACACGGTGGCGCATTATTCTTAGGGCGTGATCTCCGCCCGTCTTCTCCGTCTATTTCTGCCATGGTTGCCGCTGCAGCCCAGGCACAGGGCGTGCCTGTTATCGATTGTGGCGCACTGCCCACCCCAGCTTTGGCGCTGGCTGCTCTGAACGCGGGCAACGCCGCCATCATGATCACCGGAAGCCACATCCCCGCGGACAGAAACGGCATAAAATTCTACGTACCGACTGGCGAAATTTCGAAAGAAGATGAACAAAGCATTCAGGCAAATCTGGGCCGAAGCAGTCTTGGTCTTTCAGCGCCAATCATCAGCGATGAAACCGCGCGCACACACTATGTGGCGCGCTATACAAACGGATTTGGGCCTGATGCTCTGACCGGGTTGCGGATTGGTGTTTATCAGCACAGCTCGGTGGCCCGTGACATCATGTGTGAAGTGGTCAGTGCTTTGGGCGGAGAGGCGGTGCCACTGGCGCGGTCCAGCACGTTTATCCCCGTCGATACCGAGGCTTTGGACCCGAACACCCGCACCCTGTTGGCTGGCTGGTGTGCTGAGCATGATCTGGACGCGGTGATTTCAACCGATGGCGATGCGGACCGTCCTATGGTTGCGGACGCGGATGGTGCCGTCGTGCCGGGCGACCTTTTGGGAATGTTGACCGCGCAAATACTGGGTGCTCGGATAATTTGTACGCCTGTCTCATCAAATTCAGGGGTGCAAGAGATGGACGGGTTTGCGACCGTTCGCCTGACACGCATCGGATCCCCATATGTCATCGCCGCAATGGAGGACGCCCTGAAGTCTGATCCGGATGCGCGGGTGGTTGGGTATGAAGCGAACGGAGGTTTTCTTTTGGGCTTCTCCGCCATTGGTCCGACAGGGCAGACCCTTGTGCCGCTGATGACCCGTGACTGCCTGTTACCCATGCTTGCACCGCTGGCAGCTGCCCGCGCCAAGGGTGTCACATTGTCGGAACTGGTCGCGACGCTTCCCGCGCGCTTCACTGCGGGTGACCGCTTGACCGAGGTATCAACGCAGCTCTCGCGAAACTTCATTGCGGAGCTCACTCAATCACCCCGCGCTCGTGCTTCGTTCTTTAATGGCCTCGGGGCAGAAACATCGCTGGATACAACGGATGGTCTGCGCATGTCTTTTGAGGAAGGTCTGGTTGTCCATTTTCGCCCGTCCGGCAATGCGCCAGAGTTCCGCTGCTATGCCGAAGCACCGACATCCCACCAAGCTCGGGAACTGGTCGCGCGGAGTCTGGAGAATGTCCGACAAAGGCTAGGGTAAACGAAACGCAGGGGCGCTCATGCAGTCCAGGTTGATTTTGGCGTTAGGAACGCCATCGGCTGACCTAAGCGCCGGGAGCGAAATGTAACGACCATCAAATGGTCAGAGGTGAGACAAGGTGGAACTGAGATGACGATCTTGGTGATCGGCTACCCGGGGGCATTTTTCAATTGGGGGGTAGGTGCCCTTAGGTCTCTTATCGCATCCCACATGCGGGTGACGCATAGCCATATAGACCTACAGGATTTTTCCGGCACGTTCGGCGATGCGGAAGGGTGTCACGTTGTATCAACCAACTTTCCAAACCCGCTGCTCGCCAACTATTGTGCGCGCGCATCCATCCCCATAGTGGGCTTTTTTGAAGAGCCTGTCTGTTCGCTTGGACGTGATCAAGAGGAACTACCACAAGAAGCGCTTGCGGATTTGCGGGCGATTTCGGCCAGTGTGGCCCTTTGTGCTGACCTCGTCAAAACTGAAAATACGTTGATCGTGGATAGAAATCGCTTCGCGTATGGGCACGATATTGTCCGGAAACTGCAGGGCTTTGTTCAGGAAGCTTGCGGTATAGCTGAATGCGGTGAAGACCTGTTAAAGGAATTGGGGCAAGGTCTTCCCAAGGCGCATCAAAGCGAAGGGGAACGTGTCGAAAATCGGCCGTATACCGAGCTTTTTGGTCGCCCGAAAAGTGGCAAGCCAACCGCAGGATATGAATGGGATTATCCTCTCTTCATGTTTGGAGAGATAAATGAACCCGTTGGAAGCATGTGGTTGGACCTGACCGGGCCCGCCCGAACTTTGTACTACGGCCCCTATTTTCACATCCCCCAAGGGTCGTATGAGTTCAGGATCGCAATGCAGTTTTCAGAGGATGCCATCGGTTTACCGTTGACCCTCGAAGTCGTGAACAAGAACGTAATCGGTCGGGGGAAGGTGGCTGCTGCGACAGCCGGAAAGTTTGCCGCCAATTTGGTGGTGGATGTAGCATATCCACAAGAACCAATCGAGGTCCGAATTAAGAGCGATGAAGGTGCGATCTTCGGGCATGTCGGACTTCTCAACGTCAGTGTGTCGCGACGTCCGGCATAGGCCTAGAACCAGCGTGCACCTCGGCCATGTACTTGCTGCGCAACTTAAAGTAACCATAGGTAGATAAAACTGTTCACGGTACCCGTCTGGGGAATTCAGCAGAGGCACACATGACGCATGTAATGATTGATGGCTTCAATCTGGGACTCGAAAAGGGAACTGGGGTTGCAACCTATGCAAGAAATCTAAGCTACTGCACACGAAATTTGAACTACAAGACCAGCGTCCTTTATGACACGAAGAACGGGCCCAAAAATAACTTGCTGCTTCAGGAAGTGTTTTTCTTTGACCCGGATATTGAAGAGGCGGGTAAGTGGACGCTTGCTCAGCGGTTTCTGACCGAAAGCCTAAGCTCTTTCTTTCCAACGACTGCCAAACCTATTGAAATCGCAGGGAACGTTGTCTCGAACCATTACAAATCGAGAATGCCGTACTTCGACGAAATTGTGAGCAGCCCGGATATTTTCGGCAAGGCGCACCGTCATTTTTGGAAGACGCTCAGCATCCACCCGATGCGGCTGGCCGTAAAAACACCATCAACGCCCGATATTGCCCACTGGACTTATCCGCTTCCAATGTACACGCCGGGTGCGAAGAACATCTACACGCTCCACGACCTTGTGCCACTTCGACTGCCTTTTACGACACTTGATAAGAAAGCGGCATACTACAAGCTATGCAAGATGATCGCCAAGAAGGCCGATCACATCGTGACTGTCTCTGAAACGTCAAGAAAAGACATCATTAACCTTCTCGGGGTGTCAGAAGAAAAGGTGACAAACACCTATCAAGCCGTTGATATTCCTGAAAAGTACAGCTCTAAGTCAGCGGATGTAGTTCGCCGAGAGGTAAAGGGCAGCTTCAACCTCGATTACAAAGAGTACTTCATGTTCTTCGGCGCAATTGAACCGAAGAAAAATGTTGGGCGCCTGATTGAAGCCTATTTGACCTCGAATGTTGATACGCCGCTTGTTCTTGTGGGAAAGCTGGCCTGGAAATCTGCGCAAGAAATGAAGCTGATCAATGACGAGGCCACATCCTATCTGGAGCAGGTCGGCACAGGGTTCTATCGGCGCAAGCGGATCATTCATATCGACTATGCGCCATTCCCAATTCTTGTGAGCTTGATCATGGGGGCGAAAGCGATCTGTTTCCCCTCGCTATACGAGGGGTTCGGCCTGCCCGTTCTGGAGGCAATGAAGCTTGGCACACCGGTCTTGACCTCGAATGGTGGTTCGCTGCCAGAGGTTGTGGGCGAGGCGGCGCTTGTGGTGGATCCATATGATACGCGGCAGATGGCAGAGGGTATCCGCGAGCTGAATAGCAACGCAGACCTTAGAAACAGGCTTTCTGATCTGGGACGAAAGCAAGCTGATCTGTTTTCGATGAAGGCCTATGAAAAGCGTATGGGGGATCTTTACCGCCGCCTTCAGGCTTGAATTGCAAAGGACCCACTTGCTGGGGAAAGACGTGCGCATGGCAGACCGTGTATCCCCACTTTCTTCGAAAGGACTTCTAGCTCAGTACTCTCTTGCGGGACGTGTGTTTGGTGGCCTGAGATAGAAGTCGAACACCCGCAGTTGCCATTCCGAACGAAAACATTGCTGCAACACATGCGTCGAGGGGGAGAGGTCCAATCGATGGCCTGATATCAAAGGATATCAAAACATACTGTATTGTCACGGAAAACGCGATTAGCAGTCGAGCTTCGGTTGCTCCTAGGCCCCCATATCCAATCAATGCGATCCGATTTCTCCGCGCTAGGTTCAATGACGCCAGTTGGAAGAACAGGTATGCGCCGGCCAGCCCCAACCCTGACCCCATATTCAGATAGGGCGATGCGCCAAGCGATACAAAGAGGAGTACGAAGCAGATCGTATCAGCGGCACGGTCGATCCAGAAGCCTAGTATCGGGCGCTGCCTGTTTCTGAGGCGTGCCAAAGCGCCATCACTTGAATCGCCAATCCAGTTCAGAAGAAGCCCGCAGATTAAAAGCACAAGTCCCCAAATCACGTCACCCTTCTTGACCATGCCATAAGACGCCAATCCCGCCCCAACGAGCGAAAGCAGGGTCATCATGTCGGGTGTTACCCACCTCGGCAACGCGCGAACCATCCGGGGAACAATCCAGGATTCCGCCTTGCCAAAATAGTTGATCTGAAACCGCTTCATGTCTGTCGTAAGAAACTTTCTAAATTGCGCGCGAGATACTTAACTGACCTATAGGTCTATTCCCTTTAGTCCTCCAGAAGTTGCGCTATCTTTTTGACATCCTGCGCATGGTCTTTGGGGAGCACCAGCACTGCCTCATTTGTGGAGATGATGATCGCATCGGACATTCCATGCACGATCGTTTTCCTGCCTTCTGAATGAACGAAGCAGCCCTGTGATCCAGAAAAATGCGCGGATCCAACATGTGCGTTCTCATCGCTATCCTTGGGCAAGGTTTCCCAAACTGCGTCCCAGGCCCCGACATCCGACCAAGCAAACCGGCCCTCGACAACCGCGCAGTTTTCTAGTTTTTCAATGATTGCATAGTCGATAGAAATCGTGGGAGCTTTTTGGAAGCTAGATTGGTTGAGTTCCCATATGCCAGGCTCACATTCCGAGGATTGTTCGAGCGCGGCTTGGGCTGCGGCAAGGATGTCTGGGGCGAAACTGCGGAATGCCTCAACCATGATGTCTGCACGGAAAAGAAAGTTCCCCGAATTCCAAAGGTAGCCGTCCCTGAAGAACTCGATTGCCTTTTGGGGGTTGGGCTTTTCGACAAATTTGTCGACCATATACACCCGCTCCGATCCATTCAGTGGAAGCCCCGGGCTGATGTACCCGTAACAGGTTTTCGGTTCGGAAGGGCGCAAGCCAAAAACAACGACAGAGCCACTTTCCGCGGCGGCGCATCCTGCCCGGACCGTGGCGTTGAATTCCAGATTGTCCTGCACCACGTGATCTGCGGCGAGGGTTAAAACCAGCGATTTCGGGTCATGACGCTGTGCAGACAGAGCCGCCACAGCGACGGCCGCCGCACTATCACGTCTTGCCGTTTCGGCGATTAGCGTCCCCTTCACGCCCACGGCTTGTTGCTGCTGTTTGGCGGTCTCAATATGTGCCGCGCTTGTAATGGTGATCGGTGGATTATACAGCCCGGGGACTGTTACGCGCGCCAGCGTGTCTTGAAATGTAGACGTATCCCCAAGCAAAGGGCGGAACTGCTTGGGGTAGGCCGGCGTCGAAAGTGGCCAAAGACGCGTACCCGATCCACCGGCTAATATTACGGGCTGAACCAAGGGGGAGAGCATGTTTCGCGAGCCTTTATGGAATGGCATTTCTTTAGAAATGCTTATGATAGGTCAGCACATCCAGAGCGTCTTCAAGTTCGTAAATCGCGCTTATGATGTGATACAAAGAGCTGGCAGGGGCCTTGGCATCAAGCGTATGACCGTTGGGATCAATCCGATCGATCCAAGAGCCGTTCTCTTTTGCATTCAGGAATGCGAAGACGGCTTGGAGTGCGCTATTAATATCGCTCATGAAGTCGTGTTGACCCGAAATGGACGGCTCTTGGGCAAAAAGGATGGCGGCCTTAAGCCATTCGGTCTGAGACCAAAGCCGAGCGGTCGGATCAATGACGGTGGCATCCTGTCCAACGGACATCATGACCAACCCGTGTTGGGATGTCCCATGTATCCGCCCGAACTGATACTGGCGTAGCGCGGCTTTCTTTGCCCAAGGATTGTTGCAGCGGTTCGCCCACCGAACAAGCAGCCAAGCCCATTCAAACTGATGTCCCGGCTCGACAATTTTTCCCTTGGCGCCCGCTGCAGGCGTCCAATCCAAATTGAAATACTCGCCCAATGTCCCCTGACTGGGGTCAATCATACGTCTTATGGCGAGTGTGCCGATTTCGTCCGAGAGATCCAGCCAAACGGAATTGTCGTTTGCAATTCCCTCCCACGCGAGCGCAGCCTCAAACAGATGCATGTGCGGATTGGCTTCCATAAAACCCCCCGCAGCGGGCCCCGACAGATATCCCCCGTGAGGATTCGCGTATTTGGCTTTGATTGCCTTAAGCAATGAAACAGCTTCAGCTTCAAAGAGGGCCTTTTGCGCGGGTTGAAACTGCGCCATCTGGGCGAACATCAATAGCACGAAGGACTGATTATATAGGTCGAACTGTGGGTCAGTCAGGACACCTTCAGCATTCACGATATTCCCAAAAGTTCCATCAGAACGGCGGTATCGGGACATGAACCAGTCGAAACTGCCGGTGATCAATTCAGGTGACATACCACGCCAGCCACGCAGCCATGCGGATGTAAATGCAAAGATCTGCCGGGGTTGAACCCGCGCGCGGTTGTCGGCCAGCGCGCGCGGCTGATCATCTTCGCACAAACCTTCGATAAAGCGGCATTCATCGGCGCAGAAACCCCGCTCAGCCCAGAGCGGAAGCGCTTTTTTGTGGAGCCATGTGCTTAGATCGTTCGACATCGCAATGAGCGCGCGGTCTTCTTGACTGAAAAGATCGCGGGCGAGTGCGCTACCAACAGGGTGTTGCTGAAAACGATCTGTAAGGTCTGTAAACTGAAACATGATAGGTACGCCATGATCTCTTATAACGGGATTATACTACATACAGTACAATCATGAGTATACATATATTGGCGTGCTTCCAATCTGCAATTCACAAATTATTCGACGCCTAATCAAAGGAGTAAAATAGCGCCGTTAACAAAAGATTGAGCGATGCTGGAAAAGATCAGCGAACCGGCGAACTGATGTGAGTTTGAAAGAAAGCTGGTCTCTGTCACTCTCTGACTGAGTGCTCGCGAAGGCCGGAAATCATCAGCCAGGCAACCAAGTACAGCAAACTCGACCACCCCAGAACAGTTAGGGTAATCGCAAGCCGCTTTGGTTCGGTCGACTTGTCCGGCAGGTTTGGTGACACGAAGTGCTCTAGGAAGACTTTTTGCCTTTGTGCCTCTGACAGGGCCGCGGAATACGATGCGACAACAACGGCGAGCCGCTTGAGAGCGAGTTCATGCTGTAGTTTTAAACGCTCGAATTCTGAAATGCTTTCTGTGTATCCGGTCTCTTCACTTGAGTATTCGGATTTGATTTGCTCGATCCTGTCCGCGATCACCTCGGATCTGTTCAGCAGCCACGGAAGATTGGGGCTGTTTGGCGCGGCTTTGCGAAGGTTCTGAATCTGTGTTTCGACCTCGGACAGTTCGGAGTTCAGTTCCGCCAACAAAGACCCGAATAATGACACGCTTTGGGTGGGGTCCAGTGTCAGTTCGCCTTGCTGAAACAAAGCCACTGCAAACTGGCTGTTCGAGAGTTCCTCTTCGCTTCTTTTAAGTTCAGAGCGCGCGGTGGTCAGGGTGCTTTCCACAATGCGTTCATTGATCTCGTTTATCTTCGTTTCAGACAGAGAGATGAGATTGGCGGCCAGTTCTTGTGCAAACTCTGGAGAAAAGGCCTCGACTCGCAAGATCAGAACCCCGGTGTAGGTGTCCACGGTGATGCTGATCCTGTTTTGGAAGTACTGATAAAACTCTTCGCTCGACTCGCCATAGAGAACGGAAGGCCAGGCAGATAGGAAGTCTGCTCCTGACCCTTGATAGTGCTCCCGGACCGGGATGCGTTGCTCAAGATCCTCAAGGGCCGCGCGCGAGGCGATGTATGCTTTCACGATGCTGGAGTTATCCGCACTAGAGCTAAGCCCCGCCGACCGGAGAAAGGAATTGAGCCCGCCAAACTGTTGGTTCGAGGTGGATTGACGGACCACAAACTGGGCTTCGGACACATACCGGGGGGTCGAGAACCCAAAGAAATAGATCGCCGAAATTGCGACTGGAAAAACGATGCCGATCAGAACACCCAAGTTCCTGCGGGCAAACCGGAAGACTGGAAAGGTTACTGCCATGTGTCGCCCCTTAAGACTTAAGCACCCAAAGGCATCGGTTACAGCGTTTCATAAATTCTTGCAGCAAGATCAACGTCTTGGAAAACACGACCCCGCCCCCCTTTCAGAACCAAAGCCGAGGTGCAATGCTCGCGCACAAAGCCGGGATCATGTATGGCAATGATCATCGCGCTGTCCTTCCTTTGTTCAAAAAGCATGTGGTTACACCGCTTTTGAAAACTCTGGTCACCGACCGCCAGAACTTCGTCGATCAAGATGCAATCGAAGTTAATCGCGAACGAAAGCGCAAATGCCAGCCTGGCTCTCATGCCGGTCGAATAGTACCTCATTGGGGTGAAAATCTGCTGTCCGATATCTGCGAATTCTCGCACGTATTCGAAAGTTTCGCCGAACGGGGCGCCGTAGATCCGAAGAATAAACCGGGCGTAATCATACCCTGTCATTTCTCCCTGAACGGCGCCGTCGATCGCGATCGGCCAGGACATTGATAATCCGCGCGTGATCTGGCCCGAGGTGGGCTTCTGCAACCCGCACAGAATGCTGATCAGGGTGGATTTCCCAGCCCCATTCCGGCCCAGAATGGCGATCCTTTCGCCTTTCTGAACGGTAAACGATATGTCGTCCAATACGCGCCGGGTTCCGATCTCGGTGTGAAATTCCTTTACAATGTTTTGGACGCGGATCTCGGGCGCCTCAGCTTGCACAGGGACGGGTTTGGTCCGCGACAGCATTTTTGCCTCATCTGCCATGATGCATCCTCGAATCCCGAATGAAGACACGCAGAAGAGAGAACACGCACAGGGATGTTACGAGGATCACCAGCGACCACAGCACCCTCAGCGGTTTCTGGGCATAGTCGGGCAGAACCGGATCGTAGATCCGTTCGATGAACACCCGTTGCTCAAGCTCCGAGAACCTTGCCTCGTCCAAGCCTTGGACCGCGGCGATATAGATCTGGTTCGCGATCTCTCGGCGCGCTGCGAGCCGCTCGAACTCCATGAGTGCAGGTGTCAATTCACCCTGCGGCCCGGCCAAATCTTGGCGTTCTTGCTGAATCTGATTCTCGATCGTAGCCAGTTGTGACTGCAGCAACGCAATGTGTTCGCTTTCCGGTGCCACGCGCAAAAGGTACTCTAGCTCGCTGCGAAGTTTGGCGCGCTTTGCGATCAGCTCTGCAATTGTTGCCGAGATCGCCATCGAGACTTCCACGGGGCTGAGCATGTTCTCGCGTTCGTGAAATGCGATCATCAGTGCTTCGATTTCGGTCAGAGTTCCTTGGGCCTGACTTAATCTCTGCTCGCTTAGCTCAACGGCACTGTGCGTCATTCTATCGTTAATGCCGTTGATCAGCTCTTCTGCGACTTGGATTTGAACTTCCAGAATTCTTGCAGCGTCTTCGGGGCGAAACGCCGTGGCCTGTAGGGTTGTAATGGTGGTCGCGGGATCGAATTCCACGTCCGTCATGCGCAGGTAATATCTGTGAAGATCAATTCGTGTGTGCGCATTTCCAAGGGGGTCAAATCTGGCGAGGGCGTCCGCTTCGTCCCGATTGAACACCGCTTCAAGATCGACCTGCTCGTCGACTTTCTCCATCCCCGCCATGGACGAGATATAGGCGGACACAATGTGGGAATCGCTGTTTCCAAATCCGATCCCCGCGCCTGTCGCCGCAGGCAATGCCGCGCTTTGACCATCCAACAGTGCGGAAATATCCCCGAACGACTGCTGCTCTGCATATTTCACCACAAACGCAGCCTTTGACGTGAACTGATCAGCGGCAATGAAAAAGAAATAGAACACTGCACAAAACGTGGGGGCGATCACCACGAGAAGGAAGCCGAACCATCCGTCCAAATCGGACCAGCGACGCAGGCGTTTCACCCCGCCATAGTTCTCGGTCCCGGTATCATCACTTGCTGTCGGTTCAAGTGGCTCAAGCAACAGGATTTTGTTTTCGTGAACACCCGGAAGCTTGGTCTGTTCCTTCAATGGCGGGTGGCCAACATACATGTCGCTTTCCTTGAGTGTGTAATGCTCTATAAACCTAAGGTAGTTAACAATTGCTATCAATGCACGCAAATTGAGAATTTGCTGAAGTAAGTGTCCGCGGGGGCTGGTTTCAGGCCTAAACCTATCGGTAGGGGATCATGAAAGACGGGAAATTCAACATCACCCCATCCAAAAGCCATCGCGCATTGGGGCTTTTGTTTGATCGTTTGCGCATCCAGAAGAATGTGATCGCGGCCCTGATGATCCGCGAGGTGGTTTCCCGATACGGACGCGGGAATCTTGGCTTTCTATGGCTGCTTCTTGAACCGCTGGCGCTGGTTACCGGAGTGATCTTGATCTGGGGGCTGTCGCAAGCGGACGGCAAGAATGGCTTGCCGATTATCACCTTCGTCATCAGCGGCTACATGCCTCTGACGCTTTGGCGGCATGTCAGTTCATATCCGCGTTTGATGTCCAATAACTTTGGGCTTCTGTACCACCGACAAACATCGGTTTTCGACATCATCATCGCGCGTACATTGACCGAGCTCGCAGGTGTCACAGCAGCCAGTTTGATCGTGTATTTCTTTGTCCTAACGTTGGGCTTCGCCGCGCCAATCGCCAATCCAACATCTCTTGTGTTGGGGTGGGTGTTGATGACGTGGTTTGGCTTCAGCTTCGGATGTTTGGCGGCTGGCCTTTCAGAGAGGTCGGAAGCGGTATCAAGCCTGATCCAGCCCTTCCAATATCTGCTTCTACCGATCTCTGGCTGCTTTTATCTGGTATCGTGGCTCTCGGTCGAGTTGCGTCATCTGGCGCTGCTTATCCCGCTTCCACATATGTATGAAATGATACGAGAGGGATTCTTTGGATCCGAGATCACCGCGCACTACTCGGTCCCTTATGTGATTATATGGTGCATCGTCATGAATGCTCTGGGGATCTGGAGCATGCTGTCTTCGCGCGAGAGATTGTCGTTCAGATAGACGCCTTATCCGGCAGCGCGCGAAGAAGGCGGTCCAATTGCGCGAAATGGTCTGTCCATTGATAGGCCGAGAAACCCTCGAGCCGTTCAATTTCAGCCATCCTGTCTGACGGCGATTGATTGGTGAGGTCCTGAATGGCGGATATCCATCCCTCTATGTCATCATAAGGGACATAGCGTGGATGCTCCCCGCCAAGTTCGCGAAAAACGGCCAAGTCCGAGCAAATGACCGGCACCCGCTTGTCCAGCGCCTCGACCAGCGGCAGGCCATATCCCTCGACAAATGAAGGAAACAGAACACCGGTTGCTTGTTGAAGCATCTTCTCGATGGTTTCGTCGCTGGCGCCTGTGATGTGAACGATATGATCTTTCAAAGCATCGTCTTGGTTCAGAGTGTTCAGTATTTTGGACCCCGACCACCCGAGCTTCCCCACAATGAACAGCTTGGGGACCTGCTTTCCATCCGCTTCTGCCAGCATCCGTTTCCAGGCCTCAATCAGAAGCAGGTGGTTTTTTCTGGGCTCAACGGTCCCGATGATCATGAAGTACGGGGTCGTCGAATTGCGGGGAACGGGTTTATGTCCTGCGCTTGGACTGATCCCCAAAGGAAGCGTTTCAATCTGCGGAACAGGGATGTTTTTTGACGTGCAATGTTCTGACAGCTTGTGCTTCGTATCTTCTGAGTTCGCCAGGATCAGTGCACCACACTGCAAGATACGCTCCAAATAGACCTTGTACTTTCGCTGCGATTTTTTCCGAACATACTCGGGGTGCGACAAGGGAATAATGTCGTGTAACAGGAAAACGGGCTTGGTTTCTGGGTGCTTCAAAAGCCAACTGGCCACCCACGGAGTGGGGAGACGCCAGCCCGATACGGAAAGGTAAATCTCGGTGCTGTTGGGTGGGGTTTGCGACAGTTTTTCCCGATGGAGAATCCCGTTTTTAGTTGCGTTACCTACTGCGGAAAACGCCGCGCGCCGCCTTTGGGCTACGTTTTTCTTCGCGTCGCCGTCGGCGCTCCAACACAGCTCGGTCGCATGGACGTAGTCCTCAATTTTTGATCGATCTATTCGGTTTAGAAAGGGGGGATATGACGTCACAAAGCTGACGTCATAGTCCGTTTGGTCCAGAAGGTGCTTGGCATAGGCCAGTTCAACGCGACTGATCCCAGTGGGCGTTTGAAACCCATTTTGTAGCAGAAACTGCGTCACATCGAACTTAATCTTCACAGCACGATTCCTAGAGCGCGCCAATGGCGGACACTTCGCTTCTGGCGGCGCTGAGGACGGCGATGAATTTCTCGAGGGCGTTGGTTCGCGCGGTGGCGACGTAAATGACGTCGCCGTCTCGCATCTGGAAGCGATTGGCCTGAAAAATAGACATGCCGGTGGTGAGGTCCACGTGATAGATTGTCGGGCGCCCACCCCGCTGATGTGAAGCCCGGCGTCCATCATGGGGCTCCATGCGGAAAACAAAAATTCCAGCCGGATCAGCTTGGCGATCCAAGAGGCCGCCAGCATTGGCGATTGCTTGCCCAAGCGAGAACACCTCGGCCCCAAATTTCACGGCAGTATTGCGACCCGCCGCCCCCAAAATCGTCAGCTCGTTCGGGTTTTCGGTCAGGAAGACATTGTCCCCTGCCTGGACGTAAATGTTTTCCGAGGGATCCTGTAGCAGCCTTGTAAACGGAATGGCCGAAGATCGACTGCCGCGCGTCAGGCGCACCTCGGTGTTCTCAACCGACGATGTTGCTGCCCCGGCGCGTGCAATGACATCCAATATCCGGTCCCCGGCGGGCGATAAAGGAAGTCTGGGTAAAGCGACGTTGTTGCCGATGATGTTGATCGACCCAGAGACGCGATTGCTGACACTGACCACGACCTGCGGATTGATCGCCCGGCCTGTCAGTTGCTGGACGACCTGATCTTCAAGCTGTGCGGGTGTGTACCCGTTTGCCCGGATGCGCCCGGCAAATGGAACCGTGATTTTCCCATCCTGCCCGACGACTTGCCCGGGAATCATGGTTCGCCCACCAGTTGTGGTTCCGCCATCGGCTGTGGTCGTTGACGTGGCAAACAAACCGCCCGGTCCGGCTTCCCAGATGGTTAGGGAAACCGTGTCGCCGATGCCGATACCCATCGACGCGTCTTTGCGATCTTGCCCAAATGCTGCACGCAAGGACGGGCTTGCGCGGCGTTCTTCGATCTCAAGTATGGTTTCAGTCACCCGAACAACGTCGTAGCCTTTGACGGCAGTGCTCTCCGCGCTTGAAGGCGACGGAGCCAGAAGCTCATCCGCAGTTGGGCCCTGTCGCGGCAAGTCTGCACACCCGCTTAGAAGAAGGGAAACGCATAAAATTAGACGTTTATGGGATGGGAGCATAGGCTAACGGTACCAGTTTGTGGGTCGCCGCGTTGATGATGTGGATCACGGCACTCAATAGCACGTCTACACCACAAAGTAGATTTCTGCGACAGAAAATTCCACTTATTCAACCCTTACCTTTTCGGCGATTCTGAGGCTGTTTTCCTACGTGCTGCCAGCGCTGTTGGGGTGCACAGCGCTCATGATACGTTCTTTTGGCTATTTCATTTCACACGTCTTGGTTGCAAGGTTCCAACCATACGCAAGTGTCGCAAATTATGCGCTGCAAACGTGCGAAACTTAAGGGGCGTCGCGATGAATTTCGCTGTAAGCGATCAGCCCAGACCAGATCTTAGGGCTAAATTAACGCCGTGCTGCCAACCTCTCAAAGAGCGAAAGGCGCGTTTTGGGGACGCGTGATGCCCCGCTAGCGCACATTCATTCTGGAGGCTGAGTTGGCTCTGAATAACTATGAACAGTATCTTCTGGAACTGATCAATAGATCCCGCCTTGACCCACTTGCCGAGGCAGGGCGCTACGGAATCGACCTGAATGAAGGCCTTGCCCCCGGGACGCTTGACGGCACCCAAAAGCAGGTCCTGGCCCCAAATGATCTGCTAGAGCTCGCGGCAGAAGGCCATTCTAACTGGATGCTGCAGACAGATACGTTCAGCCATACTGGATCGGGTGACAGCACGCCTGGCGACCGCATGGCAGCAGCCGGGTATGTCTTCACAGGAGCATGGTCTTGGGGGGAAAACATTTCCTGGTGTGGCACAACCGGGGCGCTAGATCTGAAAGCGGCGATCGAACGCCAGCACGAAGGTCTGTTCCTCAGTGCAGGGCATCGGGAAAACACACTGAATGGATCTTTCCGCGAAGTTGGTCTGGCGCAGATCGCAGGCCAGTTCACACACACAAATGGCGTGACCTTCAACGCCTCGATGGTGACCGAGAATTTCGCAACAACTGGCACATCGGTCTTCGTGACCGGCGTTGTGTTCAATGATGCAGATAGCGATTTGTTCTATGCGCCGGGTGAAGGCGCAGGGGGCGCGACGTTCACCGTTGGTGGGGCCTCTGCAACAAGCACTTCCTCTGGGGGGTATGCGCTGGCGCTTGCTGCGGCCTCTTCTGCGCAGGTGTCGATTGCGTACAATGCCCTTGCTGCGGTGGTTGATGTTGATTTGACGGCTGGAAATGTCAAACTTGACGTGGTTGATGGAAGTCACTTGCTGGCTTCGGCGAACCTGACCATCGTATCGGGAATCACTCAGGCGACTTTGCTTGGCGTTGGCAATATCGACCTGACGGGAAGTGACGCGGCCAGCACGCTGAGCGGCAACCGGGGCAATAACACCATCATTGGCGGAGCGGGTGCTGATATACTCTATGGCCATGATGGTGATGACCTGTTGGAAGGCCAAGGCGGAGCTGATGAACTTTATGGCGGGGCGGGCGGTGACACTGTTTTTGGTGGCGCAGGGGCCGATCGGATCTCGCTTGGTGGTGGTGCTGACACTGCCATTGGAACGCTATCGGAACTGCACGACGACACGATCCTCGATTTCACCTCGGAAGATGTGATTGTGTTTAAATCCAGCCAGATTGACACGGATGACATCAGCGTCGTGTACGATGCGGCGGAAGACAGAACCACGCTGCAGCTGGACGAGGATGACGACGGCCTTTCAGACGCTGAGATCCTGCTGGAGGGCGATTTTACTTACGTCGAATTCCAAACTGCGTTCAATGGCGCAGACACTTATCTGACCTTCGTGACCCCAGATGAGAAATTCGCCGGTCGCACACAGACCGCTAACGGCACGGCCCCCACCGACATGTCCCAGATTCGGGATTTTGACGGGAACGACTTAGGTGCGGGCGGCAGTTGGCAGTTGATTGGTGAAGCAGACATTCAGTTCGACGGGGACGGAGAGTTTATCTTTATCAACAGCAACATTGGGCGCTGGGCGACGGTTGGCCCAGACGCGCAAGGTGCCTTTGATTTCAATAATCATGGCGCGGGCGGCGATACACGCGTTGTAGGTGTCTATATTGATCCACTTGTCGAGGCGGGCGTTGTTGCAAAGTTCTCGGAGCATGACAGTCAGCACAGATTTCAAAATGACCTGAATATTGACAATCTGCGCGTTGTGGATGCGTTTGACTTCGATGGTGACGGTTTCCAAGAGATCTATTTTAAGACGGTCGACGGCACAGCTTATTTGCGGGCGCTGATGCACGCTGACGGAAATATTCAGTACGCCAATTACCAAAGTGCCCAGCAAGTCGAGGATTACTTGACGGGTCTTGGGTATGGTCAGGAGGTTGTGGACGCCATATTGGTCTAGGCCGCACAAGAGGCTTGCTGCCCAAAGTGTCGTGCAGGCGCCCATCCTGCAGCAGTGCGTCAGTATATTCTAAGCGCTTATTCCCAAAGAGAAGGGCGACCCAATGGGCCGCCCTTCTTTTTCTGCTTCCGTGAGTTGGGGTGGGTTAGGCAGCAGAAATGGCTTCGCGTTGTTCGTCGCGCTTGAAAAACACGTAGTAGAACACCGGGGCGGCAACCAGCGTCAGGATCGACGCAAAGGCAAGGCCGCCCATGATGGTGACGGACATCGACACAAAGAACGCGTCGCCCAGCAGCGGGGCCATGCCAAGGATGGTGGTCACGGCGGCCAGCACCACGGGTCGGACCCTCGATGCCGAGGCCTCGATGATCGCGGGGCGCAGGGCTTTGCCTTCGGCGCGGACAAGGTCAATTTCCTCGACCAGAACGATGCCGTTCTTGATCAGCATCCCCGACAGGCTGAGCAGACCCAGAAGCGCGGTGAAGCTAAAGGGCAGCCCGGTGCCAAGAAGCCCGACCACAACGCCGTTCACCGACATGGGCACCAAAAGCCAGATGATGATCGGCTGGCGGATCGCGTTGAACAAGAGGATCGAGATCATGACCATGATCAACAGGCTGACCGGCAGCTGCGCGCCAAGGCTGGCTTGCGCGTTGCTGGCGTTCTCGAACTCGCCACCCCATTCCAGCTTATAGCCCGGGGGAAGCGGCATCGCCTCGATCGCGGCGCGGATCTCGGAATGCGCCTGCGCTGCGGTCACGTCCGGCACCACGTCCGCCCCGACCGAGATCGTGGGGACGCGGTTGCGGCGGTGCACAAGGGTGTTTTCCGTGCGCACTTCGAACCCGTCTGTCACCTGTTCAATCGGCAGATGGCTGCGCGCGACCGGCGAATAGACCAGCTGATCATAGATGTTGAACGGCTCTTCCTGCGGGCGGCGCATGATGATCGGGATCTGACGCTCGCGTTCGCGATAGACGCCGATGCGTTGCCCGTCGGTGGCGAACTGCAAGGTGCCTGCGATGTCTTCGCGGGTCACGCCTGCGGTCTGCGCGCGTTCGGTGGCGTAGATCGGTTTGATCACCAGTTCCTGCTCGCGCCAGTCAGTGCGCAGGTTCAGCAGGTTGTCCGAGTTCTCACGCATAATTTGCGCTGCTTGATCAGCCAGTTCGCGCAGGACCTTCGGATCGCTGCCCGAGAAGCGCGCCTGAATCGGATCCCCGCCGCCCGGACCAAAGACCAGACGTTGCACGCGGAATTCGGCGTGTGGGAAGGTCTCTTTGCCGAAGCTTTCAAGGCGGGCATGCAGATCGGGAATGTCGTCCAGAACCTCAGTCCGGATGATCAGGTGACCGTAGCTTTGATTGTCCTTGCCGCCATCATACGTCAGCATGAAGCGCGACGCCCCGCGCCCCGCGTAAGAGGCCACCGAGACCACCTTTTCTTCTTCAAGCAACCACGCTTCCATCTGCGCCAGATCGTCCGACACCTGATGGATCGAGCTGCCTTGCGGAAGCTTGTAGTAGACAAAGAACAAGGGCGTGTTCGAGTTCGGGAAGAACTGCTGTTTCACTTGGCCAAACCCGGCAAAGCAGACCACTGTGATGGCGACCAGCGCGGCGATCACCATCCAACGTGCGGACAGGGCCAGATCCAGCGTGCGTTTATACAGACGGAAGAACGGGCCGTTATAGGCGTCTTCGGCGTTCTGGTTGTCATGCTTGAACAGATAGTGGCCCAGCAGGGGGGTCACGGTCAGCGCCAGCACCCACGACAGCAGCAGCGAAATGCCGATCACTGCAAAGAGTGAGAACAGGAATTCACCAGTCGAATCCGGCGACAGCCCAATCCCTGCAAAGGCCATAATGCCGATGACGGTCGCGCCCAGAAGCGGGATTTGCGTTTTCTTTGCGGCGTCATCTGCGGCCTGACGCGAGTTGCGCCCGCGCAGCATGGATATCTGCATCCCTTCCGCCACCACGATGGCGTTATCCACCAGCATCCCCATCGCGATGATCAGGGCGCCCAGCGAAATTCGCTCCATCTCGATCGAAAAGAGCCACATGAACAGGATGGTGCCCACCACGGTCAGAAGAAGCGTGGTGCCGATGACGATAGCCGCGCGCCAGCCCATGAAGGCGCCCAGCACGACGATCACGATCCCCACCGACATGGCAAGGTTTACAAGAAAGTCGTTCGAGCTTTGCTCGACCACCAGATGCTGTTGATAGATCGGGTGCAGGTCGATCCCGTGCGGGATGTTTTCGCTAAGCTGGGCGATGCGGGCGTCAACGCGATGGCCGACCTGAACGATGTCTTCGCTTTCAAGGCCAGCGATGGCGATGGTGAAGGCCTCTTGTCCGTTGAAACGGATGACCTGATCCGGGTTCGCCAGCCGTTCGCGCGACACCTGAGCGATGTCCGCCACGTTGACCAGAACGCCGTTCACGCCGACGTTTAGCGACGCAATATCGTCGATGGTTTCCGACCCTTCCGGCGCGCGGAACATGGTGCGACCTGCGTCATTGTCCAACCCGCCCGCAGATGCGACCGAGTTCGAAGTCGACAAGGCCCCCGCAATCGCATTGGGTGGGATGCCCTGATTGACGGCCAGCGTCATGTTGGGCTCGACATAGATCACCTCATCGGGAAGACCCGCCAGATCCACGTCGGCCACGCCATCCACGACCAACAGCTCGCGCCGCAGGAAGGTGGCAAGCTCGTGCCGTTCAGCGTCGGTGAAACCGGGGCTGGTGACGGCATAGTACAGGCCAAACACGTCTCCGAAACTGTCATTCACGAAGGGCGTCATAGCGCCGGATGGCAGGTTGCGCGCGGTGTCGCGGACTTTCGCACGCAGGCGTGTCCAGATGTCGGGCAAAGCCTCGGCCGGGTAGGTCGATTTGATCTCGATATCAATCCGGCTTTCCCCCGGACGGTTGGTCGAGGTGATCTTGTCCACCTCCTCCATCTTCTGAAGGGCGCTTTCCAAGGGTTCGGACACTTCGGTCGCGACCTGCTGGGCGCTGGCACCGGGGTATTGGGTGACCACAACGGCCTGTTTGATGGTGAATGCTGGGTCCTCAAGACGGCCCAGATTGAAGAACCCATAGGTTCCCCCAAACAGCATGGTGAGGATGATCAGCCACGTATAAAGCGGCTTCTCGATCGAGGCGCGGGCGATGTTCAACATGTCGGGCCTCAGTTCGCAAAGCCGTTAAACGGACGCACAGTTTCACCGTCTTTCACCGACGCGGCACCGGCGGCGACGATCACGTCACCGTCCGACAGGCCCGAGGTCACGATGAAATTGCCATCCGAGGCAGTGGTCACGTCAATCGGGGTCGCGGCAATCCTGCCGGTGCCGTCGCCGCTGTCCACAAAACGCATGGCCAGTGTGTTGCCCTGCGGATCAACGGAAATGGCAGTGGCGGGCAGCTTGATTTCCTGCACGTTGTTGGTCGCGCTGACGCGCACGTCGACCGAGGAGCCGGGCAGCAGTTGCAGCCCTTCAACCGGTGCCATCCCAAGGGTCAGCCGATAGGTCTGGCCAGCGGCGGCGGCTTCGGCGTTGAATTCGCGGATGCCAAGGGGATAGGCCTCGGGGTGGCCGGCGAAATGCGCCATGATCGCGATTTTTTCTTCGTCGCCTGCGGACTGGAATAGGATCTCGGGCACGTCGATTTCAATGCGGATCTCGCTCATGTCATGCAGGCGCGCGATGGGGGTGCCGGCGCCGATGGTGTTGAAGTTGCCAACATTGCGCGAAGCGACCAGCGCGTCGAACGGGGCGTAAAGCGTGGCGTTGTCCAGGTTCTTCTCGGCCTGACGGAAGGCGATGTCGGCAAGGCTGGCCTGCGTTGTTGCGTCGTCGATCGTGACTTGGCTGACCGTGTTGCCGCTTAGCTTGGTCAGACGTTCAACGGTGCGGTCGGCTTGATCTTTCTGGACGATGGACTGCTCCAGCGCCAACGAGAACGGCTCTTGATCCAGTTGCGCAATCAAGCTGCCTTCGGGCAGAAGCTCGCCTTCGATGATTGGGAAGTCGACAATCTGACCGCCGACCTGAAAGGCCAGATCAATGGTCTGACGCGCGACGACCTTGCCATAGAAGGTACGCGAAAACGTCTGCTGGCTTTCCGAGATGGTCATTAGTTTGACCGGTTTAGCGGTATCCTGTGCGACGGCTGCGCCGAAGGACAATGCGGTTGCCAATGCGGCGGCAACAAGGGGACGGGCGAAATGGGTCATGTGCATTACTCAGCCGTTGTTCAATTCTTGGATTTTCAGGTGAATTTTAAGCGAGATCTGGGCGAAGGCCTCGACCTCGTCATCGGACAGGCCCAGCGTCTCGTGCAGAAGCGCGTGGGCAAGGCCGACAGTTTCCTTACGCTGCTCTTGGCCTTTTTCCGTTAGGCACAGCAGCCACGCGCGGCGGTCATCCGGATCGCGCATGCGTTCAATCAAGCCCCGCTCTTCCATCTGGTCGGCCACGGCGGTCATGGTTGACGGCAATGCGTCCAGATCGCGGGCCAACGTGCCGATCCGCTTGGGCCGGTCCAGCTTGACCAGAACTTTGCGTTCCAGGTTGGGGCCGCCGCAGTCGTCACCCTGCTGACGCATGTTCGTGTCGATATAGGTGTAGAGTGAGAAGACGCCCATCAGGGCGCGCAGTTCGGGCTCAAGCCCGGCAGTATCTTGGCCTATTGGTGCGTTCATCGGACGGACTCCCTCCATGGTGAGCGCTCACATATAGTTCAGAAAATGAAATGTCCAGAAAATAAATCAAATTCGCTGGCGTGAGCGGCGGACGTTACGTCAAGCGGCGCATCCTCAAAATAACGGTGTCAATTTCCTGCGTGGTGCGGTTCAGTTCAGATCAAGCGATAGCGCCGTCATGCCGGTTCCCGAGAACCGACAGCATAGGGGTGTTTTCTGGTAAGATAATTTTACCAGTTAAGTAGATTCCAATTGAAATCTAAATCTAGCTGCGTAGTAATTACCGTGGCAGCGCGGGCGGGCCATTGGTTTACCTGTGCGTCTTAGAAGAACAAAATTAAGAACTCGGAGGAGGAAATTCCAATATGGAACGCCGTAAGTTTCTAAAGGGTGCAGCGCTGGGCGCTGGTGCAACCGCTCTTGCAACGCCCGCCCTTGCCCAAAGTGGCAAAACCCTGACCATCGTATCGACCTGGCCGCGGGACTTCCCGGGTCTGGGTATTTCGGCGCAGCGTCTGGCCGCCCGTATTGGCCAACTGTCCGACGGTGCACTGAATGTTGAATACTTTGCGTCCGGCGAACGTGTTGGGGCCTTCGACGTGTTCGACGAAGTCGCATCGGGTAACGCTCAGGCCTATATCGGCGCTGAATACTACTTCACCGGCAAGCATCCCGGCTTTGCGTATTTCACCTCGGTGCCGTTCGGCATGTCGACGCCTGAATGGAATGCGTGGATCAAGTTTGGTGGCGGTCAGGAACTGTGGGACGAAGTCTCGGGCGAGTTTGGCCTGAAAGCTCTTGCTGCTGGTTCGACCGGCACGCAGGCCGGTGGCTGGTTCAACCGCGAGATCGAAAGCGCAGACGACCTGAAAGGTCTGAAAATGCGTATTCCTGGTCTGGGTGGCCAGGTTCTGTCGAAGCTTGGTGCATCGACCGTGTCGGTTCCCGGTTCGCAGATCTATGAAAACCTTGTATCGGGCGCCATCGACGCGACCGAGTGGGTTGGTCCGTACAACGACTATTTCATGAAGTTCTACGAAGCGGCCAAGTACTACTACACCGCTGGTATGCACGAGCCGGGCGGCGGTCTGTCCTTCAGCATGAACCGTGCGTTCTATGACGGCCTGTCCGACTGGGAGCGTGCCGTGATCGAGGCCGCCTGTAACGAAGAGCACGCCGCATCGCACGAAGAAAACATCGCGAAGAACGGCGAGTATCTGGCCAAGCTGGTTGACGAGCAGGGCGTAGAAGTCCGTTCGTTCAACGATGATGTTTGGGACAGCTTCGGTGAAGCCGCAGAAGAAGTGTTCGAAGAAACCCGCGACCACTCGGAGCTGGCAGCGCGTATCAACGACGACTTCCAGTCGAAACTGCGCGAGATGGGTACCATGATGGCTCAGTTCGAAGTGGGCTACATCAACCAGCGTAACCGCGTGCTGGGTCTGGGCGAATAAGTCGCAGATCGCTGAAAAGCAATCAGAGCGGGGCCGAAATGGTCCCGCTCTTTTGTAAGACACAGGGGCGACCACTGCCCTGACCCTTACGCAAACCGACCTCGGGGGAGCTGATGGCAACCGATTTTTCCGACATTTCACGCGAAGGCAGCCCGGCGATTGCCGCACGGCTGTTTGCATGGGGCATGCTTGGCTTCCTGTTCGCGTTCTTGGTTAACAACGCGCTGGTCGTAGGCTTCGGCATGCCCGGCACAAAGCCGATCTTCCAAGGCGGCGCCACAGGTGGCAGCTGGGCCAATCTGGCAGTCTATGTCGTCTGCATCGCGGTGGCAGCGCTCTATGTTGTCAGCACGAAGGCCACGGCGCTGCGCTGGGATGCGATGAAGATCCACAAGTTCAACGTCTACCTGATCCGTGCGTCGTTCTGGGTTGTTCTGCTGGTCGGGATCGCCGACAGCGCCATCGCCTTTATGCGGGTCGAGGGCATTCTGGCGGGCATGTTCAGCGAAGACACCGCCAAGCTGTTTAACAAATCGCGCTGGGTTGGCCCTTACATCCACATGCCGCTGATCGTGGCCGGATTCGTCATCGCCCTGTTTACCCGCACGCTGGGCTTTACGTGGCTGGCGCTGATGATCGTCGCTGCCGAGCTTCTGATCGTCATCTCGCGCTTCGTGTTCAGCTATGAGCAAGCGCTGATGGGTGACCTTGTCCGTTACTGGTACGCCGCCCTGTTCCTGTTTGCCTCGGCCTATACCCTGTTCGAGGAAGGCCACGTGCGCGTGGACGTTCTGTATGCAGGCTTTGGCCGTACCACCCGCGGGTTCGTCAACGCCTTTGGCTCGATCGCGCTGGGGATGAGCACCGTTTGGGTGATCCTTGCGGTTGGCTTCAACGGCAAGACCGCGATCATCAACAGCCCCATCATCAACTTCGAGATCTCGCAGTCTGGTGGCGTGGGCATGTTCATCAAATACCAGATGGCCGCCTTCCTTGGTGTGTTTGCCATCACCATGCTGATCCAGTTCGTTAGCTACTTCCTCGAGGCCGTCGCCGACAAACGTGACGAGCCCGGACACCGCGAAGTCGCCCCGGCGGCCCATTAAGGACACGACAGATGGAATTCTACTTCCTAGCCCTTCTTATCCTGATCATGGCCGCTGCCCTTGGGTCCGGCTATCCCGTGGCCTTTGCGCTTCCCGGCGCGGCCATCATCACCATCGGCCTTGCGGCCGGTGCCGGTTACATCTTTGCAGGCTCGACAGACGCCTATTTCCACTCGGGCGGGCCGAACCAATGGCTGTCCGCCGGGGTCACGAACTTAAGGGGCGTCTATTGGGAGGTCGAGAGGGATACCCTGATCGCCATCCCACTGTTCATCTTCATGGGCATCATGCTGCAACGCTCGAAGATTGCCGAGGACCTGCTGGTCACGATGGCACAGCTATTCGGCCCGGTGCCGGGTGGTCTGGGCATCTCGGTTGTTTTCGTGGGTGCGCTGCTGGCGGCCACCACCGGGATCGTTGGTGCAACCGTTGTGGCGATGGGCCTGATTTCGCTGCCCGCAATGCTGCGCAACAACTATTCGCCATCGCTGGCGACCGGGACCATCGCGGCCTCGGGTACGCTGGGGCAGATCATCCCGCCCTCGATCGTGCTGATCATTCTGGCCGACCAGTTGGCCTCGGCCACGGACCAAGCCTCGACCGCGCGGAAGGCGCTGCACAAGGACGCTACGGGCGAATTGTCGATGCCGTCGGTCTTCGACGTGGGATCGACCTCGGCGGGCGAGATGTTCCTGGGTGCGTTTATTCCGGGGCTGCTGCTGGTGGGTTTGTACATGCTGTACATTCTTGTCTACGCGATCCTGAAGCCAAAGCAGGCGCCGGCGGTGCCTTACGAAGGCAAGTATGACAAAGCCTTCCTGAAGAACGTGCTGATCACACTGGTGCCGCCGCTGGCCCTGATCTTCCTGGTTCTGGGCTCGATCATTGCCGGTGTTGCCACGGTGAACCAAGCGGGTGCTATCGGTGCGGCGGGTGCAATGATCATGGCGGGCTATCGCCTGCCTGAGGCCAACAAGGGACTCTATTATCCAGCGCTTCTGGCGATTGCATCGCTGGCCGTGATTGCCTTTGCCCTGATCAACTACGACATGAACGTGAAAGCGATCGAGGATAGCCGTGATCAGTTTGGCATCATCCTTGGCGCCATCGGGTCGATTATGCTTCTGACCGCGTTGGTCTGGTCGTGCTGGCGCGTTCTGAAAATCGAGAACACGCTGGCAGGCGTCATGCTGGAAACGGCCAAGACGACCTCGCTGGTGTTTATCATCCTGCTGGGTGCCGCCATGCTGACCGCCGCCTTCCGTGCCTTCGGGGGCGAGGATCTGGTGAAAGAGTTCCTTCAGGGTCTGCCGGGCGGGTTCTGGACACAGTTCTTCATCGTCATGCTGGTGATCTTTGTTCTGGGCTTCTTCCTGGACTTCATCGAGATCGCCGTGGTTGTGGTGCCGATCGTGGCCCCGATCCTGCTGGCCGATCCCGAGGCAAACATCACCGCCGTGTGGCTGGGTGTGATGATTGGTCTGAACATTCAGACCAGCTTCTTGACGCCGCCGTTCGGGTTCGCGCTGTTCTATCTGCGCGGTGTGGCCCCGGCGATCGTGAAGACGGTGCAGATGTACAAGGGCGTGATTGCCTTCATCTCGCTGCAGATTGCGGCGCTGGTGATCGTGGGTCTGTACCCGCCGCTGGTGAACTATCTGCCGAACCGCGTCAGCTTCCTGTCGGAAAGCAGCCCGCCGCCGCGTAACCCGAAACTGCAGCTGTGTGTCGAGGATTACGTGGGTCAACGACTTGCGGAAAGCTCGGCCACGCGGGATGCGATTGCGGCTGCGCGTGGGTTGGATCTTGCGGTGCTGCCGAAGGATCTGGCCGGTGATCTGACCGATGGTCTGGATGCGGCTGACGACGCGATTGCGCAGTTGGAAGGTGCCTTTGCGGCGGCTGACAACGTACAGGCGGCCTCGGGCGAGTATCGTCCGCAGTTGCGACTGGTACGCGGGATCGAAAAGCAGATCCGCAACATCCAACGCGAGGTGGATGAGATCGAGAAAACTGCCAGCCGGATGCGTGACGAAAGTCAGGCGGCTGAGCGCGCCAAGCTTGAAACCAAGGCTGCTGCCTTGAAAGCCGAAATCGCGCATCTTGAGACTGAAATCCCAGAAAGCTGGGCAGGGGTGAACAAAGAGTTCCTGACCCTGACCAAGGCCGAAAACGGTGCACGGACCAAGTATCGTCGTGCGGCGGACGAGGCGTGGGAAGCCCCGCTGTCGGTTCTGGCCGTGCTGGACGCCAACGACGCATTCGCTGCGTTGGAGCAGGATCTGCGGAATATGAAAGCGACGATCATGTCGACGCCGGAAGACGAGGCGCAGGAGCTTGTGAACGAGCTGTCTAAAGTGTTCGGCAAGGTCGAAGGTGCGGATGACGTGAAGAAGGCCCTTGGCAAGGCGCGCAAAGCGTTGAAGTCCAAGACCCCGGATCGCGAAAAAGCGCTCGCCGCTTATGACGATGCCGTCGCCGCCTATGAGGCTCAGGTCGCATGGCGCGCCGAGGCTGACGCCAAGCTGCGCAGCGGACTGAATGCCTATCTGGACGGAATCAGGGATACTCTTGGTATCCGCCAGCAGGCACGCTTTACGCGAGATCAGGCGCTCGAGATGGCCTCTTGTACGGCTTATCACCGCGACATCTCGTTGAATTTCTGATCCACAAACGCGGATAAGTATATAAATAATTGAAAGGGCTGGATTTTATCCGGCCCTTTTTGTTGGAAATGGAACGACCGCCGCGGTCGTTTCTGCTATAAAACTTGCCGTTTTGCGTCATCTAATGTCGTAAACATGTATTCGAGAGTCGGGAACCGCCCTTGCAGAACGGCGGCAACTAGGCAACTCTGTTACCGGAACCAATAAAATGCGGTGCACCAACAGGTAGCGCCGAAACTCAGGGAGCAATAAATGTCGAAAGAACTAGAATATCTGTCCAAGCGCGTTGCGGAAAACAAGCTGTCGCGTCGTGACTTCATGGGTCGCGCAAGCGCCTTGGGCGTGTCGACCGCTGCCGCAAGCACCATGCTGTCGACCGCGGCCATGGCAGCCGGCCCCAACAAAGGCGGCACCATCAAGCTGGGTATGAACGGCGGCGCCGGTACGGATTCGCTGGACCCAGGTCTGGTTGCATCGCAGACCCCGCGGGCTGCTCTGGGTAACTGGGGTGATACTCTTGTAAACGTTTCGCCGACCGGTGAGATCGATATGCGCCTTGCCGAAAGCATCGACAGCTCGGCAGACGCGAAAACCTGGCACTTCAACATTCGTCAGGGTGTCGAGTTCCACAATGGTAAATCCCTGACCGCCGAAGACGCGATGAAAACGATCGAGCGTCATTCGAACGAAGAATCCAAATCGGGTGCTTTGGGGATCGTAAAAGGCATCGAAAGCATGTCGGTCAACGGCAATACGCTGACGCTGAACCTTGATACACCGAATGCTGACCTTCCCTATCTGATGGCTGACTATCACCTTGTGATTCAGCCCAATGGTGGCATGGATGATCCCGCCGCGGGGATCGGTACTGGCCCTTACCAGATCGAAAACAACGAGCCGGGCGTTCGTCACACCTTCACCAAGTTCGCAAACTACTGGGATGACAGCGTAGGTCACGCGGACTCGGTCGAAATTCTGGTGATCAATGACGCGACCGCCCGTATGTCGGCTTTGCAGTCGGGTCAGGTACACATGGTGAACTCGGTTGATCCGAAAATCGCAAACCTGCTGGATCGTGCGCCGAACATCACCGTTCAAAACGTCTCGGGCCGTGGCCACTATGTGTTCATCATGCACACCGACACGCCGCCCTTTGACAACAAAGAACTGCGCCTGGCACTGAAATACGCAATCAACCGTCAGGAAATGGTGGACAAGATCCTGCGTGGCTATGGCGGTGTCGGCAACGACATTCCGATCAACGCAGCTTACCCGCTGTTTGATGACAGCCTTGAGCAGCGCGAGTATGACCCTGTCAAAGCTGCCGAGCACTATAAGAACTCGGGCCATGACGGCACTCCGATCATCCTGCGTGTCGCTGAAACCGCGTTCCCGGGCGCTGTTGACGCAGCACAGCTGTTCCAGCAGTCGGCCGCAGCGGCTGGCATTCCGCTGGAAATCAAGCGTGAGCCGAATGATGGCTACTGGTCGGAAGTCTGGAACAAACAGCCGTTCTGTGCGTCTTACTGGACGGGTCGTCCGGTTCAGGATCAGATGTACTCGACTGCGTATCTGTCGACCGCTGACTGGAACGACACCCGTTTCAACAACGCCGAATTCGACAGTCTTCTGCAAGCTGCCAAGGCCGAGCTGGATGCAGCCAAGCGCAAAGAGATGTACGGCAAAATGGCCCGCATCCTGCACGAAGAAGGCGGCCTGATTGCTCCGATGTTCAACGACTTCATCGACGGGGTCAGCAACGATATCGGTGGCTATATGCCAGATCCGAACGCCGAACTGATGGCCGGTCTGGCAGGCTCGCGTTGCTGGTTGAAATAAGGGATTCACATGCATCCCGTCCTTAAACTGGTTGCTCAGCGCTTAGCGCTGAGCACCCTTCTGCTTCTCGCAGCGTCGGTGCTGATCTTTGCGGGCACCACCATCCTTCCGGGTGACGTCGCACAAAACATCCTTGGACAATCCGCCACGCCCGAAAGCCTTGCCAACCTGCGCAAAGAGCTGGGCATGGATCAACCTGCAACCACACGCTATTTCAACTGGCTGTTCGGTGCATTGCAGGGCGACCTTGGCACAGCCCTGACCAACGGGCGTGACATTGTCGACAGCCTTGGCGGGCGTCTGAAAAACACGCTGTTCCTGGCCTTCTGGGCCGCAGTTGTTGCCGTGCCGCTGGCCATTTTCCTTGGCCTGCTTGCCGTGCGCTATCGCGAGCGGTGGCCGGACAAGCTGATTTCGGCGGTGACGCTGGCATCGATCTCGGTTCCGGAATTCCTGATCGGTTACGTGCTGATGTACTATGTCGGCGTGAAACTGGGCTGGGCACCGACCGTGTCCACGATCTATGACAGCATGTCTCTGGGCGAAAAGCTTAGCGCGATTGCACTGCCCGTTACCGTTCTGACCATGGTCGTGCTGGCGCACATGATGCGCATGACGCGTGCCGCCATTCTGAACGTGATGCAGTCGGCCTATATCGAGACGGCTGAGCTGAAGGGTCTGACAAGTTTTCAGGTCATCGCGCGCCACGCTTTCCCGAACGCCATTGCGCCGGTCGTGAACGTGGTCATGCTGAACCTTGCGTACCTTGTCGTGGGCGTTGTGGTTGTCGAGGTGGTCTTCGTCTATCCCGGCATGGGCCAGTATCTGGTCGACCACGTGGCCAAACGTGACGTGCCCGTTGTGCAGGCCTGCGGTCTGATCTTTGCGGCGGTCTACATCGGATTGAACATGGTGGCTGACATCGTGTCGATCCTGGCGAACCCAAGGCTGAGGCATCCGAAATGATGAGAATACCCCCCGCGGCCTTGATTGGCCTGTTTTTCACCGGGCTGTATTTCTTTGTGGCAGTCTTCGCCCCATTGATTGCGCCCTATTCGATGACTGAAATCGTCGGTGACGTCTGGGAGCCTTCTTCGTCCGAGCACTGGCTGGGCACCGACAATATCGGCCGTGATCTGCTGACCCGTATGATCTATGGCGGGCGGACGACGATCTTCATCGCCACCGCGGCCACGATCCTCAGCTTCACGCTGGGCTCGATCCTTGGCTTCACGGCAGCCGTTGTCGGCGGCTGGGTCGATCAGGTGATGAGCCGCTTCGTCGACCTGATCATGTCGATCCCGACCCTGATCTTCGCACTGGTTGTTTTGTCGGTTATGCCGGTGACGCTGTTCATCCTGATACTTGTGATGGGTCTTCTGGATTCGACCCGTGTCTATCGTCTGGCCCGTGCGGTTGCGGTGGACATCAACGTCATGGACTTCGTTGAAGCTGCCAAACTGCGCGGTGAAGGCCGTCGCTGGGTTATCTTCCGCGAGATCCTGCCCAACGCGCTGTCGCCTCTGGTGGCGGAAATGGGCCTGCGCTTTATCTTCGCAGTGCTGTTCGTGTCGACGCTTTCGTTCCTTGGCCTTGGCGTGCAACCGCCCAACGCTGACTGGGGCGGCATCGTGAAGGAAAACAAAGACGGCATCGTCTATGGCATCCCGGCAGCCCTTGTGCCCGCTGTGGCCATCGCGACGCTGGCAATTTCCGTGAACCTTGTTGCCGACTGGGTGCTGAACCGCACCACCAGCCTGAAAGGAGGCCGCGGATGAGCGATACGCTTCTGAAGGTCGAAGACCTGAAAATCGGCGCGCGGATTTATCCTCCCGGCGAAAAACCCCGAAACATCGACATCGTGCACGGCGTGTCCTTTGAACTTGAGAAGGGCAAGGTTCTTGGCCTGATCGGGGAATCGGGTGCTGGTAAGTCCACCATCGGTCTGGCTTCGATGGCCTATGGTCGAGGTGGGGTTGAGATCACCGGCGGTAAGGTCTGGGTCAATGGTCGCGAGATCCTTGGCACCAACCTGCGCGACCTGCGCAAGCTGCGCGGAACCGAGGTGACCTATGTTAGCCAGTCGGCTGCGGCCAGCTTTAACCCCGCCAAGAAGATCATGGAGCAGGTGATCGAAGCGTCTCTGCACCAAGGCAAGTTCTCGAAGAAAGAGGCTGAAGCACGTGCGGTAGAGCTGTTTACCAAGCTAGGTCTGCCGGATCCTGAAAACATCGGCAATCGCTATCCGCACCAGGTGTCGGGTGGTCAGTTGCAACGCTGCATGACGGCTTTGGCCCTGTGCCCCGAGCCCGATTTGGTGGTGTTCGACGAACCCACCACGGCGCTGGATGTGACCACGCAGATCGACGTTCTGATGGCGATCAAGGATGCCATTCGGGATACTGGCGTTGCGGCGCTTTATATCACGCACGACCTTGCGGTGGTGGCTCAGGTCTCGGACGAGATCATGGTGCTGCGTATGGGCGACATGGTCGAGCATGGCACCACGGATCAGATCATCAACCATCCCGTTGAGGAATATACCCGCGATCTGGTGTCGGTCCGGTCCACCCAGCACGACGGCAAGCCGCCAACGGACAACCCGGTTCTGACCGTGGAAAACGTCACCGCCCGCTACAAGGGCACCAACTTCGACGTGTTGCACAATGTCACGATGGAGCTTCACCCGGGCCAAACCCTGGCCGTTGTGGGCGAATCCGGGTCGGGTAAGTCGACCACAGCCCGCGTGATCACCGGCCTGTTGCCGCCGCGCGAAGGCAAGATCCATTTCGACGGGCGTGACCTGTCGCCGGATCTTGAGGGCCGCTCGCGCGAGGATCTGCGCGAGTTGCAGATGATCTATCAAATGGCGGATGTCGCCATGAACCCGCGTCAGACCGTGGGCACGATCATCGGTCGTCCGCTGGAATTCTATTTCGGCATGAAGGGCAAGGAAAAGCGCGCGCGGATCATCGAACTTCTGGACGAGATCGAACTGGGGGTCGAATTCATCGACCGCTACCCGGCGGAACTGTCAGGTGGTCAGAAACAGCGTGTCTGTATCGCCCGCGCATTGGCCGCCAAGCCCAAGGTCATCATCTGTGACGAGGTGACCTCGGCGCTGGATCCGCTGGTGGCGGACGGCATTTTGAAGCTTCTCGAGAACCTCCAGAAGATCGAAAATGTCGCCTATCTGTTCATCACCCACGACCTTGCGACGGTGAAGGCCATCGCGGATTCAATTGCCGTGATGTATCAGGGCCGCGTCGTGCGCTATGGCCCCAAGGCCGAGGTGCTGGCGCCTCCGTTCGACGACTATACCGACCTGCTGCTCAGTTCCGTCCCCGAGATGCGGCTGGGTTGGCTGGAAGAGGTCGTGCAGAACCGCAAGATGGAAAGCGCCGGCAACTGATTGCTGGAACTCGAACATATCGGGGGCGCTGCACTTGCGCCCCCGTTTTCTTTTCTTCAGACCAAAACCGACCCAATTTGGCGCGTCTGTTACATAAATCCGTGACGCCCCGCGCCTAGTCTTGGGAAAATCAATGCGCAATCTGGAAGGGCGCTGACATGGACAGAAAACTCCTGCTTCTCATCATCGACGGGGTGCCGCACCGTAACTGGCGTCGGTTGTTTGGCAATCTGGAAGGCTGGGTGCAGTCGGGTGACGCGAAGCTTCTGAAGATGCGTGCCGTGTTGCCGTCGACATCGGCCAGTTGCTACGCGTCGATCCATACGGGCGTGACCCCGCAGGAGCACGGTTGCACTGGCAATCACGATGTCTTTCGTCTGTCGCATGACGACATCTTCAGCCAGGTGCGCAAGGCTGGCGGCGTAACCGGCGCGGTCACGCATTCCTTCTGGTCCGAGTTCTTCAATCGCGCGCCCTTCGATGTGGTGCGCGATGTGGAATATGACGAGCCCGAAAGCACCTCGATCAACCACGGCCGTTTTCACACGATGACCGGCTATGGGATGATCAACCAATGCACCCCCGCGGATGTCGACCTGTTCGGCACGCTGACCATGTTGTGCGAGCGTAAGGGGATCGACTATGGCATTCTGCACACCTGTACGCTGGACAGCATGGGCCACCGGTTCGGGCATGATTGCAGCGAAATGGATCACGCATGTTTCGCGATGGATGAACAGATGGCCCCCTTCATCAAGCGCTGGCGGGATCAGGGATACGAGGTGATCGTCACCGCCGATCACGGCCAGACCGATCGTGGCCATCACGGCGGGCACGAGGACGTGCAACAAGACGTCGCGCTTTACTATTTCGGAGATGCGGACGTGGTCGATGACAGCGATATTCTGTGCCAAACTCAGCTTGCGCCCACAGTGCTGTCCCTGATGGGCGCGCCGATTGCAGACACGATGAAAGGCAAGGTGTTCCTGAAATGACTTGGGCCATTCCCGCTCCCGCACAACCGTTTCTTCCCATCGCTGGCTCGGACCAGAAATTCCCGGTACGCCGGATTTTCTCCGTTGGACAAAACTACGCCGCCCACGCGCGCGAGATGGGGTCGAACCCGGATCGGGAGCTGCCCTTCTTCTTTTCGAAACCTGCCGACGCACTGGTCGCGGATGGCGCAAGTATCCCGTATCCGCCGGGCACGTCGAACCTGCATCACGAGGTCGAGCTGGTCGTGGCGATCGGCAAAGGCGGTGCAAACATCGCCGCCGCCGCCGCGCTGGATCATGTCTGGGGCTATGCAGTCGGCAACGACCTGACCCGGCGCGATGTTCAGGCGGACGCGAAGTCCAACGGGCGTCCGTGGGATATGGCCAAGGGGTTCGACCGTTCCGCCCCTTGCGGCGCGCTGCATCCCGTGGCCGAGGTCGGGCATTTCACTAAAGGCGCCATTTCGCTGAGCGTGAATGGAGAGACGCGCCAGAACTCGGACATCTCTGACCTGATCTGGCCGGTGGCCGATGTGATTGCCTATCTGTCGACGCTGGTTGAGCTCAGCGCGGGTGATCTGATTTTCACCGGAACGCCGGAAAATGTTGGACCGCTTCAGTCAGGCGACACATGCGTTGCGCAGATCGACGGGCTGGGCAGCGTCACCACGCATATCGCCTAGGACGGCTTACCCAAAATAGGCCAACAGCTTGTCGCGTGCTTCTTGAATATGCGTCAGCGTCAAATCGGCCGCTCTATCCGCGTCTCCGGCCTCGCAGGCTTCTTGGATCATCAGGTGATCATGATTGGCGCGGATCATGCCATCATCCATCATGATGCGCGCCCGCAGATAGCGGTCGATCCGGTTCAGGGCGTTGTCGATGGCAGCCAGATGATAGGTCAGGCCACTGGCGGCGTAATGTGTCGCGTGGAACTTCCGGTTCAGATCGCCCCATTCCGAGGAGTCGTTCGACGAGGCCAGCGCCTCGTAGTACCCCCGCGCGGTGCGCAGCGTTTCGGCATCCATTTTCGGCACGGCTTGCGCGATGACATGCGGCTCTAGCAAAGCACGAAAGTCGAAGATCTCGCGCACCTCATCCTGCGACAGGGACGAGACAACCGCTCCTTTATAGCGCTGCGATGTTACCAACCCGTGCTCTTCTAGCTTCAGGATGGCCTCGCGAACTGGGATGCGCGACGTGTTGAACATCTTCGCAATTTCGTCTTGCCGCAGCGGGGTCCCGTCCTCCAGCTCACCTTCGACGATGGCCTGTTTCAACGCCTCGAAAATAATAGTGGTGGCTGAGGCGGTCTTCGACACGTCCACGGATTTCAACTGCATTCAATGGTCTCCCTTTGGGGCAGACTAGCAACATCACCGGGCAGGTTGAAGTGTTTCAAGGGGCACAACGCCGGCCAACCAAATCTTAGGTGTCCTGCCGCACGATGTTTGTTACCAACACATCTTTCACGCTCGGTCCCAGAATGGACTGTGCCACCTCAAGCAGGGCCGAGCGCAGGGGATCCAAGCGGCTTGATTGCGTGAACACGCCGTCGAACCCACCCGTATTGGCGTGGTTAAACATCACCTGAAGAAACTCGTCACGTAGCTTGGGTTCGCGCTGGTAGACTGTTTCGCGACCGCCCAGGTCGACCTCGATATTCAAGGACATCACGACCAAGGACGAGATATTGCCATCTGCGACGACAGGCACAACGAATTGGTTGTTAATCTTCACGAATTCGGTGTCCGAGGGCGTGTCCTCGTCCATGTCTTTATGGTCATCTTTTTCGGCGGTATCCGTGTCTCCGCACGGGTTCATCACCACAGGTTCTGGTTCAGGCTGAAGCATCATGCCTGCCCCAGCACCGACACCAAGCCCGATCAGAGCCAGAATGATTGGGATGATTTTACCCATCTCGCCCCCCTTTAGTACGGAAGAATGATGTCAGCAATCTGCTGACCATAGCGCGGCTGCTGGACGTCGGTGATTTGCCCGCGACCGCCATAGGAAATACGGGCCGAGGCGATCTTGTCATACGGGATTTCGTTCTGGCGCGAGATGTCCTCAGGCCGCACGAACCCAGTGACCAGAAGTTCGCGGAGTTCGAAATTGACCCGAACCTCTTGCGAGCCTTGAATTTTCAACACGCCATTTGGCAGCGTCCCGAGGACAGTGGCGGCCACGCGCAGTTCCAGTTTCTCGTTCCGTTTCACCGACCCGTTGCCGTTGTACGCACTGCTGGACGACATCCCAACTGCGTTCGCCATCGAGGCACCCTCGGGCAGTGCGCCGTCGATGGCTTGTGGGATCCCAAACAGATGCGGAACGCCCATATCGTCAGACGCCCCACGCGCGCGGGACGAGCTGTTCGAGAACTCTGCGCGATCGTTGATTTCGATTACCACGGTCAGAATGTCGCCCGACTGCTGAGCGCGCCGATCCCCAAGCAGCGACTGTCGCCCGCCGCTCCACAAGGACGAACGGTCCACGGTGCCTTGCGGCGGAAGGTTCTGCGGTAGCGCCGAGGCTTGCATCGCGTGATGCTCGGCGCTCATTTCAACAGGGTTTAGCGCAGGGGCTTTGCCGACATTTTCTATGCGGGAACAGGCGGTCACAGCCAGGGACAGGATCAGAAGGGGCAGGGTCAAACGCATGGGTCTTCCTTGTCAAAATTGGGTGTGAGAATTCGAAACGATGACGTCGCCATTGGGGGACACCGAGCCGGTGATCGTCGTGCGCGATGACAGGTTCATCACCCGCACGCGGTCCCCGACCGCGCCGCGCCCAAGGCTGCGCCCTTCGGTCAGGATCGTCATGGGTCCGGCGGTATAGACCAGAGTAACGATCTGGTTTCGGTCGATCAGAGCAGGCGGGCCAATGTCATTGGGCAACACGGGCCGCCCGGCATACAGCACCACGCGGGCCACTTGTCCGATGACATCGTCGAGCAGCTGAAAGCCGCCCGGGATATCGGCCTCGACCAGCTTTACGTCCATCGCCGAGACGATCATGCCGGGCCGTAGGTTCTTGGCTGCGACGACCGTATCGGCGGCAGCAGGCGCTGCGAGCCCCATCAAAAGGAATGTCAGAAACCGTTTCATCAGCGCACCTGTGTGGTTGCCGCAAGCATCTGGTCAGCCGCGGTGATGACTTTCGAGTTCAGTTCATAGCCCCGCTGGGCCGCGATCAGCTCGGTGATTTCGCGTACGGCATCGACGGAACTGTTTTCCAGATAGCCCTGCCGTAGCGTTCCGCGCCCGTCCGTCCCCGGGGCCCCAACAAAAGCGGGGCCCGAGGCAGGCGTTTCGCGAAACAAGTTCGAGCCGATCGCCTCAAGCCCTTTGTCATTGGTGAAACTGGCAAGGGTGAAGGCGCCCATAAGTTCGGGTTCGATGGTGTTGTCGAAATAGGCATAGACCTCGCCATCTGCGTTGATCGAGATCTGGCGCGCGTCGCTGGGAATGGTGATTTCAGGCGCGACCGGATAGCCGTCCGAGGTCACGATTAAGCCGTCGCCAGACAATTTCAGCCCACCGTCCCGCGTGTACCCAGACGCGCCAGAAGGCAGCGTGACCTCCAGATATCCCCGCCCTTCGATGGCCAGATCCAGATCGCCATTGGTCTGCGCCAGCGTCCCTTGCTGCACCATCATCGTGACCGAGGTTGGGCGCACTCCGAGACCCAACTGGACGCCAGTCGGCAGGACCGTCCCGTCCGCAGCATTGATCGTGCCCGCCCGCGTGGCCTGCTGATAATGTAGGTCCGCGAACTCGGCCCGCCGAGTGTTGTAACCCGTAGTCGACATGTTCGCGAGGTTGTTCGAGATCGTCTCGACCCGCATTTGCTGGGCCAACATCCCGGTTGCTGCAATGTTCAGTGCGCGCATTTAAGCCTCCTATTGTCCGATGACCGTTTTGGTGACCGAGCGGATGCGTTCATCCTCTTTTTCCATGAATTTCTGACCCAGCTCATAGCTGCGCTGCACCTCGATCATGCGGGCGATTTCGGCGATGGGATCGACGTTGGATCCTTCGACAAACCCCTGCAGGATCGAGGCCTCAGATAGGGCCGGTTCGACCCCGCTGGGCGCTTCGAACCGGACGCCGTCGCGGTGCTGAAGGTCGGTCTGATCGACCGGGGTGAACAGACCAATCAAGGCCAGTGCCCGGCCGTCGGCAGACAGCGTCCCATCCGCGGCCATCGATACGGTTTTCGCATCGGGCGGAATGAAGACGGGGGACCCGCCACCGTCCAACAGACGATAGCCGTCAGGGGTCACAAGCTCGCCCTCGGCGGATGGCGTGAAGACTCCTGCACGGGTCAGGAATTGGCCGGTTGGTCCGTCCAGTAGAAAGAAACCATCGCCTTCGATTGCGAAGTCGAATGTGCCGCCGGTTTGGGTCAGTGCGCCTTGTTCCAAATTCAGCGCGCGCGTGTTGGCCGTTGCCATGGAAAGCGACGGATCACCCCGTTCAAGCGCATGAATATACTCGGAAAAAATCACGCCCTCGCGTCGGAACCCGGTGGTCGAGGCATTGGCAATGTTGTTGGCGATGCTTTGCATTTCGCGCATCAGGCCAGATTGCCGTGTCAGGGACGTATAGCCGATATTGTCCATCTCAGCCTCCTGCAATCAAGGGAACGACGCGCAGCTGGAAAAAGCTGACCAGCGTTTCGGTCATGAACCCCATGCTGCCCCAGAAGACGACCAGAATGGCCACCAGCTTGGGGACAAAGGTAAGGGTCATTTCCTGGATCGAAGTCAGTGCTTGAAACAGGCCAACGATCAGACCGGCAATCAGCGCGACCGACAGGATGGGAAGTGAGATCAGGACCGCATCCCACAGCCCCGCGCGCAGCGTGTCATAGAAGATAATCTCGTCCATCAGACCGGCATCCTTAGAATTTCCTGATAGGCCTCGACCACCTTGTCGCGGACGGTCACTGCGGTCTCGACCGCCAGCTCGGTCTGGGCCAAGGCCTGCACCAATGCATGCGGATCCGCATCACCAGACAGCGCGGCCATCGCGGTGCGTTCGCCAGTTTGCAGGGTCTGCGCGAAATCCTGCGCGACACCCGCGAAATTGTTCACTTTTTGTTCATTATTCGCCGTCGGCTGAGCTGCCTGTCGCGAGGCCGCATATTGCTGCGAGGCGAGTGTTGCACGAATATCCATAATCTATCCTCCTACCGGCGCAGCAGATCCAACAGCCCGCGCGACATCTGGCGCGACTGGTCAAACATTTTCAGGTTAGCTTCATAGCTCCGCTGCGCTTCACGGGCGTCCGCGATCTCGATCACCAGATCGACGTTCGAGCCTTGATAGTGACCGCTTTCATCAGCCAGCGGATGTGAGGGGTCGTAAATGGCGGGCAAGGCAGTTTTGTCCAACTGGACGCGACCTGTTTCCACCAGTCCCGTGGTGCGCCCACCTTCAAGCGCGGCCTGGAAGCTGACCATTTTTCTGCGATAGCCGGGCGTGTCCACATTGGCGATGTTTTCAGACACATGGCGCAGGCGGTTGGCCTGACTTTTCATGCCCGATGCGGCAGCGGCGACCGAATTGCGAAGATCACTCATGGCCCGTTACCTCCGCCCCAGCGCGCTGCGCATAATGCCCAGCGTGGACTTGTAAACGGCCAGCGCCATGTCGTGGTCCCGCTTGGCCTCGGCAGCCATCATCATCTCGGTCTCAAGCGACACCGAGTTCCCGTTGGGCGAGGTCGCGCCGGCGCGATAAACGACGTTCGATTCTGTTGCAGGGGAGGTGGCCGCATCTGTCCCGATATGCCCGCTGCGCGTGGCGCGCATTTGGTCAGGCCGGTCAGGCTTATACGTCTCAGAAAACGAGGCAACGTCGCGGGCGCGATACCCCGGCGTATCCGCGTTCGCCACGTTCTGCGCGATGACGGACTGCCGTGCCGCAGCATGGAGCGCAAGGTCGTTCGCCTTTGCAAAAATACTCAGTTTTTCAAACATCGGGGCTTCTCCCTCGATTGGCTTCAACCAAGGCTTAACCCTGATTCCTTTATAAACAGTTTCAGTGAAAATTTTAGGAGAATGCCGATGCACAATGTTGGGTTCGAGCAGGTGACCGCAGCGCTTTCATCACTGCAGGTCGTTCGACATATCGGGCGTGTGAACCACATTCGGCAGGGTATGGTCGAGGTGTCGGGGCTTGCAAAAATCGCCGCACAGGCGGATCTGGTGCAGATCCATCCGCGCGGTGGTACACCCCGGATGGGCGAGGTTCTGGGGCTGTCGGGTGACACGATCTCGGTCTTGCCAGATGGGGATTGCGCCGGACTGCAGATCGGAGACGAGGTTGAGTTGCTGGGTGGCACCAGTATTTCCCCGGATGACAGTTGGATCGGGCGGGTTGTGGATCCGTTGGGGCAAAGTCTGGACGGTGCGCCGATCCTACAGGGGACTCAGGTGCGCGCCTTGAAAGGTGAGGTGCCGAACCCGACCGCGCGCCGCCCGTTGGGGGATCGGCTTGAGACCGGAATGACCGTGTTCAACACCTATCTTCCGATTGTGTCCGGGCAGCGGATCGGACTTTTTGCGGGCTCGGGAGTGGGCAAATCCACCCTGCTGGCCAAGCTTGCACGGGGCGTGCACGCTGATGTGGTCGTGATCGCATTGATTGGTGAACGCGGGCGCGAGGTGCGTGAATTCGTGGAGCGTGTCTTGGGCGAACAAGGGATGAAGCGTGCGGTTGTCGTCGCCGCGACTTCGGATCAATCGCCGATGATGCGTCGTCGCTGCGCATGGATGGCAATGTCGGTTGCCGAGCATTTTCGCGATCTTGGGCGGCAGGTGTTGTTTCTGGCAGACAGCGTAACCCGATTTGCCGAGGCGCATCGCGAGATTGCGCTTGCTTCAGGCGAGACGGGAAATCTGCGTGGGTTTCCCCCATCTACCACGCAACAGATTACCTCTCTGTGTGAGCGGGCGGGGCCGGGTGTCGACGGGACAGGAGACATCACAGCTGTGTTTTCGGTCCTTGTCGCGGGATCTGATATGGAGGAGCCCGTTGCGGATATCTTGCGTGGGGTTCTGGATGGTCATGTCGTGCTGGATCGCAAGATCGCAGAACGCGGGCGCTTCCCGGCGATTGATGTTCTGCGGTCGGTATCGCGGGCCTTGCCGGAAGCGGCCTCGAACGACGAGAATGCCCTTATTCTAGAAGGGCGCCAGTTACTGGGATTGTATGATCGGTCTGAAATGATGATCCAAGCGGGACTATATTCTGCAGGAGCAGATGAAATGCTGGATCACGCGGTTGAGGCTTGGCCAAAGATAGATGGATTTCTGGCTGCACCCGAGGTGCTGGACACGCGCACCAGTTTCGATCGGCTGGCGGCCTGTTTGTCCAAGAATGCGGACTAGCGTCACACGTTCTGAAGCAATGTCAGAGCGATTGAGTTTGAGCTGAGCGCCGCCGTTCCCTGCGCAATCTGAGACCGTGCGAGAAACAGGCGGGTAAGTTCTTCCAGCTGTGCGGGTTTCGAAAATTGATCAACCGCAGAGGACCCGAAATAGCGTTCGGATTTCTCCTGAAAGACTTTAAGCTGCTTGTCGATGTCGATGGTCCCGAAAGAGGACGGAAGCCCCAGCGCCGTTTCAAACACTTGACGCAATGGCGGATTCCCCATGACCGAATACCATTTCGCAGTATCTGAAGTGGATTTTCCAATGATATTGCCTAGATCTCGCTCCAGGCTCATCGCAAGGCGCATATCCTGATCTTGATTGCCCACCGCGACTTCGAACTGCCGCACTTTATATGCTGCGACCGTCTTGGCGGCAAAATCCGAGATTTGGGTGCGCGGAATATTGTAGTCTCCGAACCCGAAATCCCGAGCCATTTCAAAATAGCGTTGGTCGGATAGCTTGTTGGCCAACGCGTCGGTGCTTAGCGTTCCGTCTTCTAGGACTTTGCGGATGAAATAGGTGTTATTGATATCGTCGCCTAGCCCATAAGCCCCAAGCGCAACCGAGAGCAGTCGGCGATCGCTGACCAGTTCTTCAGCCGTTGTGACTTTTCCGATGTTTTCTTGGAAATACTGTACGTCGCGTTGAAGGACCGCGCCGCTTTCGAACGAAGCTTGCTGCGCGTCTTTCGTGCGCTGCAAAAAAGCCCAACCGGCCGCGCCGCTGAACGGTATGACCGGTTGAAAACTCATGCGAACCGTGCCGACAGAAGGCGTTCTTCACGCGGTAGCAAGGCGCGGAGTTGCTTGAGCGCTTGATAGTACTGGTTGTCCAGAACCGCACCAGAGGCCGCATCCAGAAACTTACGGCTGTCTGGATCTGTGAGCACCTGAGAGAGCTGCTCAATTCCGCGCAGTAATTGAAGTTGCCCATCTTCCTGTTTCGCGTCGCCAGACAAAACCAGTTGAGCAATGTAGCAGACCCGTCGCACAGGCGTGTTCACTTCCTCTGGGTGGATGGCGTCTTTCAGGCGCAGGATGTTGGCGTTCGGTGTGACGACGGACAGCCGTGATCTCCGGTCGCCATTTTCAATGACGGCTCCGTTGATCAACACACGTTCTTTCGGGCTGAGTTTCAGGACCAATCCGCTCATGCTGCTACTCCTGTCTGGCGCAGGCCGCGCATAACGGCTGTGTTGATTTCAACAAGGGCGTCGACCTCAACCGGGTCTTTCAGAGCCTTGCGCGAATGCTGATTGGTGAATTCATAAAGATAGAAAATGCGGGCGCGAAGATCGGCGGGCAGGCCGTTGTCTGCGGCGGCGACGTCGGCGGCCAGCAAGGTCCATAATTGACGATTTTCGTGAATGGCTTGCGCCAGTTGCCCGAATTCGCCGCGGCCTTTCTCTGCCGAGGATTTCAGGCGGTGTGTGATACGGGCAAATGCCTCGTATTCGATACCGCGCGGTGTGCGAACGGTGTTTTGAGTTGCCGCATAAGCCGTTTTGGTCATGTTCATAGCGGTCACAGGATGTCCTTCCGGATACAATAGTGGTCATGGAGAAGGGATGCGCGGGGCGCCGTTTTGGCGCCCCACAGTCACGCCATTTAGCGGAACAGCGACAGGATGTTCTGCGGCGCCTGGTTGGCAATCGACAGCGCCTGAGTGCCCAGCTGCTGCTGAACCTGCAGCGCCTGCAAACGTGCCGAGGCCGCTTCCATGTCCGCGTCCACAAGCGCACCAATCCCCGAGGTCAGCGAGTCGGACAGAGACGAGATAAAGTTCGTCTGTGTCTCGATCCGGCCCTGAGCCGAGCCAAAGGCCGCTGCTGCATCGATTGACTTGTCGATCAACCCCTCAATCGCGGTCAGCGCGCCAGTCGCACCGGAATCAGTGGTGACATCAATGTTTTGCAATGCACCCAAACCGCCCGAAGCTGCCGTCGTGCCCGGTGTGCCACCAGTCTGTGCACGTACGCCCACGTTGATGGCATCAGTAACACCGCCAGTCGCATTCGTGATGGTGAACTGGTTGGTATTGCTGCCGGTGCCTTGCGTGATGGAGTAGCCTTCAGCCGATCCGGTCGCTGCCGCGAAGAACGAGTTGATCTGCGAGACCAGCTGCTGTGCGACGTCGGCAGTACCGTCATTGGCGCCAGCGACATATTCAAAGGTGCGCTGACCCAACGACGTGCCGCCTCCGGCAACGTTGACATTCACATCATCCAGAATGACCTGATAGCTGTCGCCTTCACTGACCGATCCGATCGTGAAGGTCAGGCTTCCACCATCCGCAATGGTTGCGGTCGGCGAGGCCGGGTCAAAAGCCGCATCGTTGAACTGGGTGTTGTTCGCACCCGCCTGAATCAACGCGTTCGCTGCTGCCTGGTCTGCCGGGTCGGTGGTCCCGAATGCGGCCGACGTCACCGGCGTGGTCACCGACAGGTTTTGACGGTCAACTTCGATGTGACGGGCCGTCACGTTGCCCGACGAATCACGATCCAGCGAAGCCAGAACGTCCATTGTGTCGGTGCTGGTGCCGTCGATCAGGTTCAGACCGTTGAACTGGGCTGCGTTCACAACCGAGCCGATCTGGTCGCGCAGCGCAGCGATATCAGTCTGCAGCTTCGAACGGTCCACGTTTTCTTCCTGCGCGGCAACGATCTTGCCTTTCATCTGCGTCAGAAGATCGGTCACTGTTTCCGCTGCTTTCTGCGCAACGGCGACGGTCGATTCCCCCAGCGAAAGGCTTTCCGAAATACCCTTGAAACCCTTTACGTCAGATTCCATGACTTTCGAAATCGCCCAGACGGCTGCGTTATCTTTGGCCGAACTGATCGATTTACCGGTCGAGATCTCGGCCTGTGTGCTGGCAAGGTTCGAGTTGATGGACTTCAGCGTTTGAAGCGCCACCATCGCGCTGTTGTTGGTCAGAATGCTGGACATATTATATTCCCTTCAATCTATGGCGCTTTGCGCCTGTTCCCATGTCCCCGGATTTACGCGGGACGACTTTGCCTTCTGACATCTGCAAGCCAATTTGATCGGCTGCGCCATCCGTTTGGATGCAAAGCGAAACTGCAATGGAAACTCTGAACGAATACTGAATCTCGCCGGCTTGATTTCATACAAGTTGAACTAAACTGGGGCGGGTCACGCGCGTTTTTCAAAGTTCGAGGGCTTGCGTGACAGAAGCTCCGAGGCGCCTGTACGGGTGTATGTTTTAACCCCCTGATCCCGATTGCGAATGGCGTCGAGCCGTTGCCGCACCGAGCGAATGCCATTCGCTGCCGCGGCAAGCAGGTTTTGATTGCGTGCAGCCATCGCCTGTAGATGCGCCAACTGCTGTTGGGTGACGGTTGTTTGTCCAAGCTCAGACAGCGCGCCCGTTTTTGCCTCGGTCAGTTTTGGCAGATCGTGAAGATCACCATTCAGAATCATCTGGCGCTCTTCCTCAAGCAGGGTGAGCAGTTCGTTAAACTTGTGCATCCGAACGCTCCTTCAATGCTTCGAAAAGGGATTGGGCAAGGCCGATCCCGCCGCTGTCGACCATGCTGCGCGCCTGTTCCTGACGCAGAAACGACGCGAACTGATCCTCGCCAATGCCGCCGCCAAAACTGTCCGGCGTCTTGCCGATCCCGGCGGATTTCAGCATCTCGGACAAGAAGCTGGCTTCCAGTTCTTTGGCGGCGTCCCAAAGCGCTTTGTCCGGGTCCGCTGCAATCGGTTTTTGCGTCGCGATAGGCTGCGATACACCTGAGACACTATCCATGATGTCGCCCTTTCAAATTCGTCACAGTTTTTCCCAGTGTCACTGTCAGCGGTAAAGATTTGGTAATTCCCATCTGCAATTCTGCGCTGAACCGAGGCAGAACTCCCGGACGGACCTTATGCAAATTGCACAGTTTCTTTTCGCACCTGCGGGGCAGACGGATCGCGACACTCAAATCCCTGCAGTGGAGTGGGGCGAGTCAATTGTGCCGCCAGTGTCCGCATTTGATATTGTTTTTCTGGATCAGGAAAAGCCGTCTAAGGCGATGGATCTGCCGACCGCTGTGACGATTGAATCAAATCTTGAGGAGGAAAAGGCGCAGTTTCAAAAGGGGGATATCATCCCCGCGCCAGACACGCCTTTTGATATGACAGAGCTTTCGGCGGTTACGCCTAAGCTTGCGGGAGACCTGCGCAGGACGCTGCCAGATCTGACGGTCGCGGCACAACGTATGCCTGAGGATTTCACGCGAGACGACGTGAATGTGGCAAAGCCCTTGCCGTCGGCTGATTCCATTCCGGGTGATGGGGTGTCGATACGTCCTGAACCGGATCCTGCGCCGTTGGCGCACGGGACAGATGTGTCCCTCACGCATTCCGCGGTGGCTGTCGACGCTCCGCAGGACGTGGGCGACAGCCCTTCGGGTCTCGCCGAAGCAGAGATGTCTAACCCGGTCGCCGAGGGTGCGGCGAACGCGTCTGTTGCCGCGCTTCTGACGCCAGATCATCAGGCACCAAAAGCGCTCGAGCATCCCCAAGCGCCCGCAGAAAAGGCGGTGTTACCCGCAGGGCAACCTCGTTCAGAGCAACTCTCAATGGCCGGGATGGTTCATGACGCGCTATTGGCCCGAACAGATGTGATGTCCGGCCCCAGTCTTCTGAACCAGCATCCTGCAGAGCCGGGCGTTGCGGCGGCGTTCACACGGGTTCTGGATCACCGTGCGGGTGCAGATATCCCCAGATCCGCTCTGGAGCGCCCGACAGAATCGGCGGCCTCACATCATGAAAAGCACCTTGTGGCGCAGAAGTCCGATTCACCACAAAACGTGAGTGTGACTACGCCCAAACCGGTCGACGCAGTTCAGCCGCAGAGCATCCCCGCGCCGCAAGCCGAGGAAGCGGCGCCCAACAGCCCTGCACCCGGTACTGCATCGGGGCCCGATCTAAAGACCGCGCAGGCTCCGGATATGATGAAACACGCTCCGATGCCGGTGTCCGCCCCTCCATTGATATTCACGGTCGAACAAGAGGCAGAGCGGCTGGCATCTGACGAGGCCGGATTTCGCGTGGTTGATCAGGTGTCGCAGACGTCAGCCGACCTGAAGCCAGCCGCTATTGCGCGTGGTGCCGAGGTTCCGCGCATGGCAATGGCGCAGATCGCCGAGATCGTCCGGCAGCAACCGGATCGCCCGGTTGAACTTACGCTGAGCCCCGAGGAGCTTGGCAGATTGCGCATGTCTTTCCAGACCGAAGGCTCTGCCATGCATGTCGTTCTCAGCTTCGAACGGCCAGACACGCTGGACTTGATGCGGCGTCATATCGACCAGCTGGCACAAGACATGCGCGAGCTTGGCATGTCGGATGTGAGTTTCACGTTTCAGCAACAAACGTCCGAAGGCGGCGGCGATACGCATTCCGATGACGCCGCCGCAACCCCATCCCATACCCCACAGTTCGACCCGCAAGATGCGCCGGAAGACCCCCTGCCACGCGCATTGAACATCGCGGGCCGCGCGGGTGTGGATATTCGAGTGTAAGGAGCACAGCATGAACGTTACCCCTACAGCCATGCCCGCCGCCCTGACGGCACCCGCCGCGGATTATGCCGAGGCATCAGCCTCGGACGGGCCGATGGTGTCGTCTGATTTCGAGACTTTTCTGGTGATGCTGACCGCGCAGATGGAAAACCAAGATCCGCTGAACCCGATCGAATCGACGGATTATGCGGTGCAGCTTGCAACGTTCTCGGGGGTCGAGCAGCAGGTGCGCACCAATGATCTGTTGAAGGCGATGGGAACGCAGCTTGGGTTGATGGGCATGTCGGACATTGCGGATTGGGTCGGGAAAGAGGCGCGCGTGACCGCCCCGGTTTTGTTCGATGGTGACCCGATTACTTTGTCCCCGAACCCGGTTGCGGCCGCGGATGAAACCATCTTGGTGGTCAAAAACGCGGAAGGAATCATCGTCGATAGCGAGCCGCTGCCGGTGTCGACAGATCCCGTGGAGTGGGATGGTCTTGATCAGAATGGGAATGCTCTGCCCCACGGCGTCTATTCCTTCGAGCTGACCAGCCGCAGCAACGGGCGACACCTGTCGACCGACCCGATGGAAAGCTATGGCCGGATCGTGGAAACCCAAAATAGCGGCGGGCAGTTGTGGCTTGTGCTGGAAAGTGGCGAGCGGGTGACCGCAGATGCCGTTTCCGCCCTGCGCGAAGCCGCTGAATAAGTTTTCGTCGCGGAGCGGGTTGGCTATACAGCCTGTATGACACTGCGTGACATCATGTTGGACGATCTGCCTGCGCGGCAAGATCAGGACGCTCTGCAACAGGCGCTTGCCCTGATTTGGCAGGAGGAAGGGCATGTGTCCAAGCGGGCAACTTGGTCCCAGCTGATGGGCGGGCGGAGCAATCCGATCTGGCAGATCACCTCGGACGACATGCCGCATGACCTTGTCTGCAAACTGTATGATGCTGCGGCCGCAACGCCCCTGTTTGCCAATGATGGCACGCGCGAGGCGTTGGTGTTGAAATATCTGGCGGGCATGGGGATTGCCCCCGATTTCGTGGGCTTTCTGGACAGCGCGCTGGGCGCGAGCGTGCTGTACCGCCATGTGGATGGCGTACCGTGGAGCGGTGTGGTCGAGGGGGTCGCCCAACTGATGGCCCGCCTGCACCAAATCATTCCGCCCGAGGAACTGCCCGAGACGATCACCTCGCCCGTGTCTTTGATCGCCGAAACGCAGGCCATGGCGCGTGCGATTGGGATGGACTTGCCGCCCCCGCCAGAAGTCACAACCGACCTGCCGCAGCCGACAAGGCGGTTCCTGCATGGGGATGTTGTTCCCGGCAATGTCGTCGTGATGGCGGACGGATTGCGTTTGATCGACTGGCAGTGCCCAAGCATCGGGGATTCTGCAGCGGATCTTGCGATCTTCCTGTCCCCGGCGATGCAGATCCTGTACGGCAACCGGCCCTTGTCGGCTGAAGAGCAGTCGGCCTTCTTGTCAGCCTATCTGGCCGCGGGCGGCGACGCCGTTGGCGTGGCGCGCTATACGGCATTGGCGCCGCTCTTTCACTGGCGGATGGCGTGCTATTGCCACTGGAAAGCCGCGCACGGAGACGCCGCCTATCGCGATGTCGCCGCGTTGGAGCAGCGCGCGTCAGAGCAGGGTTGAGACCCAGACTGCTGCCAAGGCCAATCCGCCACCCAAAGTCACATAGCTCATCGCGCGCAACGGGCGGGCGCGGTCGGCTTCTTGATGGGGTTCGGACTGGCGGATCAAAGCGGCTTCTGCCAATTCGGGCAGGCGCGGACCAAAGCGGGCCAGAACGCGGGCGGTGTGGACCAAATCCTGCAACAAAGCCTTCGGCCCGATCGAGTTCGAGATATAGCTTTCCACAACGGGCTTGGCGACTTTCCAGATATTGATATCCGGGCTCAGCGAGCGCGAAACGCCTTCCACCACAACCATGGTCCGTTGCAGCAAGATCAGCTCGGTCCGGGTTTCCATGCCGAATTTTTCAGTTACTTCGAACAGGTAGGCCAGCAGGCGGCCCATGGAAATCTGCGTGGCATTCATGCCGAAAATCGGCTCGCCCACGGCGCGCAGGGCGCGGGCGAATTCCTCGACATCGCGGTCGGCGGGGACGTAGCCTGCTTCGAAATGCACCTCGGCGACGCGGCGGTAGTTGCGGGTGATGAAGCCATACAGAATTTCGGCATAGACGCGGCGCGTGTATTCGTCGATCCGCCCCATGATGCCAAAGTCTACGGCAATGATGTCACCGTTCGCGGCGAATTTCAGGTTGCCTTGGTGCATGTCGCCATGAAACAGCCCGTCGCGCAGGGCGTGGGACAGGAACAGCTGCAAAACGCGTTCACCCAACTGCTGCATGTCCAAACCCGAGGCGCGGATGGCGGCCAGATCATTGGCCGGAATGCCTTCGCCCCAGCCCAGCGTCATGACGGTGCGACCGGTCAGGCCCCAGTTCACCTCGGGCACGACAAAGCCGTCGTCCTGCGCGGTGTTTTCGGCAAACTCGCTGGCCGAGGCGCTTTCAAGGCGCAGGTCCAGTTCGCCCATGACGGTGTGCTCGAAATGCTCGACCACATCGGTGGGGCGCAAACGGCGGGTCGACGGCAACAGCATCTCGATCACGCGGGCCGAGAAGTGGAAGGCGTCGATATCGGTGCGGAAGGCGCGTTCGATGCCGGGGCGCAGAACCTTGACGGCGACAGCTTCCCCCGTGTCAGCCAGACGAGCCTTGTGCACCTGCGCGATCGAGGCGGCGGCGACGGGTTCCGAGAACTCGGAGAACACCGTGTCGATCTCGATCCCAAGCTCTTTCTCGATCATGCGGCGCGCCACGTCCTGTTTGAACGGCGGCAGCTTGTCTTGCAGGTATTGCAGCTGGTCCGCCAGTTCAGGGCCAACGACGTCGGGGCGCGTCGACAGGATCTGACCGAACTTGATATAGGCCGGACCCAGCGCGGTGATGGCGCGGGTGACGGGGGGCAAAGCGGGGTCGCCCTTTTTGCCCAGCCACGCGAAGGGCCAGCCGACCACATGGGCGGCGATGCGGATCGATGCCGGTGCGCTCATCGCGTCCAGCACGACGCCCATTGCGCCGGTGCGTTGGAAGGTCGCGCCGGTACGGATCAGGCGCCAGATGTTGTGAGGGCCACGCATCTTAGATTTTCCACCCCGAATGCAGGGCCGCGATGCCCATCGAGAGGTTGCGATATTTCACATTCTCGAACCCGGCTTCGCGGATCATACGGGCGAAGGTTTCCTGATCAGGGAACTTGCGGATCGACTCCACCAGATACTGATAGCTGTCGTAGTCGTCTGCAATCAGCTTGCCCATGCGTGGGATCACGTTGAAGGAATAGAGGTCATAAAGCTTTTGCATGCCTTCATCGGGCAGTTGGCTGAACTCTAACACCATCAGGCGGCCGCCGGGTTTCAACACGCGGTAGGCTTCCTTCAGCGCGTCCGGAATTCGGGTCACGTTGCGGATGCCGAAGCTGATCGTGTAGCGGTCAAAGCTGTTATCCTCAAACGGCAGGGCCATCGCGTCGCCGACGACCCAGTCCAGATGATTGGCAAGGTGCGTGGCTTCGGCGCGCTGACGGCCTTCGACCAGCATGCTTTCGGTCATATCCAGAACAACGGCCTCGGCCCCCGGGGCGCGACCCAGAAAGCGGAAGGAAATGTCGCCGGTGCCGCCCGCCACGTCCAACAGGCGCTGCCCGTCGCGCGGGGCCAGCCAATCCATCATCGCGTCTTTCCAAACGCGGTGGATGCCGACGGACATCACATCGTTCATGATGTCGTATTTCGAGGCCACATTGGTAAAGACGCCGTGGACCATTCCGGCCTTGTCGTCCTCGTTCACGGTTTTGAACCCGAAATGCGTGGTGCGGTTGTCTGACGTGCTCATTGGGCATACTCGCTGCTTGCGGTTGATCCCTCATATCGTGACAGTAAGGGACGCACAATGGAGAGGCTTTCAACATGCCCGAATTACCCGAGGTCGAGACAGTACGTCGCGGATTGCTGCCAGTGATGGAGGGCGTGCGGATTGGGCAGGCCGAAACGCGGCGAGAAGGGCTGCGCTGGCCCTTTCCTGATCGTATGGCTGAGCGTCTGACCGGGGCGACGGTGCAGCGGCTGGGGCGGCGGTCGAAATACCTGCTGGTCGATCTGGATACGGATGAGACGCTGATCGTGCATCTGGGGATGTCGGGGCGAATGCTGATCTCGGGCCACAAGCTTGGGAAGTTCCATCACGAACACCCTGCGCCGGAAAAGCATGACCATGTGGTTTTTGATATGGAAAACGGCGCACGGGTGACGTTCAACGATCCGCGCCGGTTCGGGGCGATGGACCTGTGCCCGACTGGCGCGCTGGACGATCACAAGCTGATCCGCGTGTTGGGGCCGGAGCCACTGGGAAATCAGTTCGACGAATCCTATTTGGTCGAGGCGCTGCGGACGAAGAACTCCCCCATCAAAACGGCGCTGCTGGATCAGGGAATCATCGCGGGGCTGGGCAATATATATGTCTGCGAGGTGCTGTTTCGGGCTGGGATCCATCCCGCGCGCAAAGCGGCCAAGATCTCGAAACAGCGTGTTGCCAGTTTGGTACCGATCATCCGCGATGTGTTGTCGGAGGCGATCGAAAGTGGCGGGTCGTCCTTGAAGGATTACCGGCAGGCGGATGGCGATTTGGGTTATTTTCAACACAATTTCCGCACCTATGGTCGCGAGGGTGAACGTTGCGTCACATGCGGCTGCACGGGGGAAATTGCGCGTATTACGCAATCTGGGCGCTCGACATTCTATTGCCCGCAATGCCAAAGATAGCTTGATCCATTGGGGTGGCGTGCTAGGACTCCGCTCCAACCACTCGTGACAAAGGCAGGGGAACCATGGCCTATAAGAACATCATCGTTGAAACCGAAGATCATGTAACGCTGGTCAAGCTGCACCGGCCCGACGCATTGAACGCGCTGAACCTGGAGCTTCTGGGCGAGCTGGGCGACGCACTTGCCGACGCGCAGGCAAACGACAAGGTGCGCTGCATCGTCATTACCGGTTCGGAAAAAGCGTTCGCTGCCGGTGCCGATATCAAGATGATGGCCGAGAAAAGCTTTGTCGAGGTCTTCGCGGGCGATCTGTTCACCAAAGAAGAACAAGCCATCATGCGTATCCGCAAGCCGATCATCGCAGCGGTATCCGGCTATGCGCTGGGCGGCGGGTGCGAGCTGGCCATGATGTGTGATTTCATCATCGCCGCTGACACCGCCAAGTTTGGCCAGCCCGAGGTGAACCTGGGCGTGATGGCGGGTATCGGTGGCACGCAGCGCCTGACCAAGCTGGTCGGCCGCGCCAAGGCGATGGACATGAACCTGACCGGTCGTTTCATGGACGCGGAAGAGGCCGAGCGCTCGGGGCTGGTCAGCCGCGTTGTGCCTGCCAAGAAGCTGATGGACGAAGCGATGTCGGCAGCGGCCAAGATCGCAGAGAAGTCGATGATCACCGTGATGGCGATCAAAGAAACCGTGAACCGCGCCGAGCAGCTGCCGCTGACCGAAGGCCTTCTGTTCGAACGCCGCGTCTTCCATTCGCTCTTTGCGACCGAAGACCAGAAAGAGGGCATGGCCGCCTTCGCCGAAAAGCGCGAACCGCAGTTCCGCGACAAGTAAACCAATAGGGCTTCCCTTTAGGGCCGAAATGGCTTAAAGGGCAGCCCATCCATGCGCGTGAGGCCCGCTTAGGCCAGAATCACCGGTTCTGAACCCGGTCGGGTGCTGTGCGCGCAGCTTTGACAACTTAACACACCCGAAAGAGGGATCAGACACATGGCAAATTCGCCCCAAGCTAAAAAACGCGCCCGTCAGAACGAGCGTCGTTTCGCCGTAAACAAAGCCCGCCGTTCGCGCATCCGCACCTTCCTGCGCAATGTCGAAGAAGCAATCGAGTCGGGTGATAAAGAAGCAGCCGCTGCTGCTCTGAAAGCGGCTCAGCCTGAACTGATGCGCGGCGTCACCAAAGGCGTTTACCACAAGAACACCGCATCGCGTAAAATCTCGCGTCTGTCGGCTCGTGTAAAAGCACTGGGCTGAATCAGTTTCTACTGCTGAACAGCATCTCGAAAACAAAAAAAGAGCGTGTCCAAATGGGCACGCTCTTTTTGCTAAACCCGCCAAGAAATTTGATTTTGTAAAGTGCCTTCGGGATTCGTTTCGGCAATCACAGAGTCAAGCGTGAAGTTCTATTGCGCCAGTCCCAGCGGGATTGCTAGCTTGCATGCAGCGATTCACTTCGCCGACTTGGGACTATCAGACATAAGTGGGCTAAACCCACGAACTTTAAGGGGAATACCCTTTTTTGCCACATTCGGATTTGATTCTTTGAAGTCAGATCCCGTTGCCTGTTGTGCGCCATTTTGTATGGGTCGCGCTTGAAGGCGTTTTGCCACCCTGCCTGCTGGGGTGGTTGAGCAGACTGTAATGTTCCGGACGTCCAATTGGGCATGTCGCCAGAATGGGGAACCATGTGGTGCGGTCCGCTATTGGGCGCGGCGTTTAAAGCATGCGCCTTGGGCTGCGCTGTGGATTTCGTGTGTCGCTGTGAAGGGGTGCGCTGAAAGTGCGCCATATGAATGGGATATTAGTACCTGTGAAGGACGGTCTTGGGCTGTCTAACTAAACGCTGGGTCGAGGTAAGATGACGAACGAACAATGGGGCAAGGTCCGCAACAAGCTGCAAAAAGCAGTGGGACAAAACAACTATACCAGCTGGATCGAACCCTTGGAATTTGCCGAACTGGATGGCGGCGTTGCCCGTTTTCTGGTGCCGACGAACTTCTTGGGCAACTGGGTCAGCCAGAATTTTGGAGATCAAATTCTGAGCCACCTGAACGGTGAGGGCGTGAAGGTCGCGCGCCTTGAGTTCAAAGTTCCCGAAAAAGTTAAGCCCCGCCCGGTTGCACAACCTGCTGATGCGGCATCGGCCCCAGCACCTGCCGCTGCCAAACCCGATCAAAGCGACCTGCCGGGCGCGCCGCTTGATGCGCGTTTCACGTTTGACAGCTTCGTCGTCGGTAAGCCGAACGAACTGGCCCACGCTGCGGCCCGTCGCGTCGCCGAAGGTGGCCCCGTCACGTTCAACCCGCTGTTCCTCTATGGTGGCGTTGGTCTGGGTAAAACCCACCTGATGCACGCCATCGCGCACGAGATGAAGACCCGCCAGCCCGACCTGCGCGTGGTGTACCTGTCTGCCGAGCAATTCATGTACCGCTTCGTTCAGGCGATCCGCGAAAAGCAGATGATCGACTTCAAACAGCTGTTCCGTTCGGTCGATGTACTGATGGTCGACGATGTTCAGTTCATCGCAGGTAAAGACAGCACGCAGGAAGAGTTCTTCCACACCTTCAACGCGCTGGTGGACCAGAACAAACAGATCATCATCTCGGCCGACCGCGCGCCAGGCGAGATCAAAGATCTTGAGGACCGCATCAAAAGCCGTCTGCAATGTGGTCTGGTCGTGGACCTGCATCCGACCGACTACGAACTGCGTCTGGGCGTCTTGCAGACCAAGGTCAATGCGTACCGTGAACAGTACAAAGGTCTGGTGATTGCCGACGGCGTGCTGGAATATTTGGCGCATCGCATTTCGACCAACGTGCGCGTGCTGGAAGGCGCCTTGATGCGCCTCTTCGCCTTTGCATCGCTGGTGGGGCGCGAGATCACGCTGGAGCTGGCACAAGATTGTCTGGGCGACATCCTTCGTGCGTCGGACCGCAAGGTCACCGTCGAGGAAATCCAGCGCAAAGTGTCCGAGCACTACAACATCCGCCTGTCGGACCTGATTGGCCCGCGTCGCGTACGCACCATCGCGCGCCCGCGCCAGGTGGCGATGTATCTGGCCAAGCACATGACCTCGCGGTCGCTGCCGGAAATCGGGCGCCGTTTTGGCGGCCGGGATCATACCACGGTCATGCATGGCGTGAAGCGCATCGACGAGCTGAAGGGCGTGGATGATCAGATCGCGGAAGATCTGGAATTGCTGCGCCGCGCGCTGGAAGCGTAAAGCAGCGGCAAAACGGTGGGTTTTGGGCCTTAAACCCTTGACCCGCCCACGAAAGAAGCGGACATTCCAAATAAAGAATTGAGCCGGGCGGTGATCCTGATATGGTCTCCGCCCCGGTATCTGTCAGGAGTGGGACATGAAGATCAGTATCGAACGCGGCGCGCTTCTGAAGGCCGTGGCACAGGCGCAATCGGTTGTTGAGCGTCGGAACACCATTCCAATCCTAGCAAACGTGTTGATCGAGGCCGAGGGCGACAGCGTGTCCTTCCGCGCCACCGACCTGGATATCGAGGTCGTCGACAAGACCGACGCGATGGTTGAACGCGCAGGCGCGACCACCGTATCCGCCGTGACCCTGCACGAGATCGTGCGCAAGCTGCCGGACGGGGCGCTGGTACAGCTGACCGATGACGGCGCCACCGGGCGTCTGAGCGTCGAGGCTGGCCGGTCGAGCTTCTCGCTGGCGACCCTGCCCAAGGAAGATTTCCCGGTCATGGCGTCGTCCGAGTATTCGGCAAACTTCTCGGCCCCTGCGCCGGTTCTGCGCCGCCTGTTCGACAAATCGAAATTCGCAATCTCGACGGAAGAGACGCGGTATTATCTGAACGGTGTGTATCTGCATGTCGCCGACGCGGATGGCGGAAAAGTGCTGCGCGCTGTGGCCACCGATGGTCACCGTCTGGCGCGCATTGACGCTGATCTGCCCCCGGGTGCCGAAGACATGCCGGGCGTGATCGTCCCGCGCAAAACCGTGGGCGAGCTGCGCAAGCTGCTGGACGATGACGATGCGACGATCGCCGTGTCGGTATCGGAAACCAAAGTGCGCTTTGCGACCCCGGTCATCACCCTGACCTCGAAAGTCATCGACGGCACCTTCCCCGACTATACCCGCGTGATCCCCTCGGGCAACACGCGCAAGTTGGAGGTGGACGCGACCGCGTTCGCGCAGGCCGTGGACCGTGTGGCCACTGTGTCCAGCGAACGTTCGCGTGCTGTGAAACTGCAATTGGACGAAGACCGTCTGGTTCTGTCGGTCAACGCCCCGGATGCGGGTGCGGCTGAAGAAGAACTGGCCGTCGCTTACAATGACGAGCGTTTGGAAATCGGCTTCAACGCGAAATACCTGCTGGAAATCGCCAGCCAGGTGGACCGTGAAAACGCCGTCTTCATGTTCAATTCGTCGGGCGATCCGACCCTGATGCGTGAAGGCAATGACACCAGCGCCGTTTACGTCGTCATGCCGATGCGCGTGTGACCTGCGGGTCTTTGAAGCGTTGAAAAGGAGGGCGTGATGACACTCGCCCTTCGCGAGCTGACACTCAGCCATTTTCGTAGCCACAAACTGGCACGCTTGTCCTTGGACGGGCGGCCTGTTGCGATTCATGGGCGCAACGGGGCGGGGAAGACCAATATTCTTGAGGCGGTGTCCATGCTGTCCCCCGGACGGGGGCTGCGCCGTGCCGCGCTGGACGAGATGATCCGAAAGCCCGAAGCAGTGGGGTGGAAGATCTCGGCCGTGTTGCAAAGCCTGCATCAGATGCACGAGGTTGAGACTTGGTGCGAGGCGGGAGCGTCGCGACAGGTGAAGATCGACGGAAAGACTGCGGCACAGGTTGCGCTGGGCCGGATTGCACGGATTGTCTGGCTGGTTCCGGTGATGGACCGTCTTTGGGTCGAGGGTGCGGAAGGCCGTCGGCGGTTTCTCGACCGCATGACGATGAGCTTTGAGCCCAGCCACGCAGATGCAGTTCTGACCTATGAAAAGGCGATGCGCGAACGCAATCGGCTGCTGAAAGATGGGCAGCGGGACGCCCATTGGTACGGTGCGCTTGAGGCGCAGATGGCGCAGGCCGGAACGCGGATCATCGCAAACCGCGCCTATTGTCTGGACCAACTGCAAGAGGCGCAAGGCATGGCCGAAACCGCCTTTCCCGTGGCGGACTTGTCTCTGGTGCAGGTGGATGACAGCAGCTTGCCGGATGACGAAAGCGATCTGGCGCAGGCCTTTGCGGAAAGCCGGTCGCGGGACCTTTTGGCGGGGCGCTCCTTGGTTGGACCGCATCGGACGGATCTTGGCGCGGTCTATGCGGCGAAGGGCGTTGCGGCGCGGGATTGCTCGACTGGCGAACAAAAGGCGCTTTTGGTGTCCCTGATCCTTGCCAATGGCCGTGCGCTGGCGCGGGATTTCGGAGCGCCTCCGATCCTTTTGCTGGACGAGGTTGCCGCGCATCTGGATGCGGGTCGACGTGCGGCGCTGTATGATGAAATCTGCGCCTTGGGCGCACAGGCCTTCATGACCGGGACGGGGCCAGAATTGTTCGAGGAACTCGGCGACCGCGCCGCGCATTTTGAAGTGACCGAGACCGACGGCGTGTCGGAAGTCAAAGAGGTGACACCATGAAAACCAATCGCGTGACTCTGATCACTTTGGGCGTCAAAGACCTGAACCGCGCCCGCGCGTTCTATGAAGCGATCGGGTGGGAGCCGTCGAACGTACAGGACGAAGTCGTGTTCTACGACATGAACGGTATGAAGTTCGGGTTCTATACGCTGGAGGGGCTGGCCAAAGACACGCGCAAACCGATCGAAGAGCTGAAGACCGGAGCGATGACCCTTGCGCAGTGTTTCCCGACTGAAGCAGATGTCGACGCGGCCTTTGACAAGGCGCTTGCCGCCGGTGCGTCCGAAATCGCGCGCCCGGAGAAGGTCTTTTGGGGCGGGTACTCAGGCTACATCGCCGACCCGGACGGGCACCTTTGGGAATATGCCATGAACCCGTTCTGGGAGATGGACGAGGATGGTCACCTGACATGACAATCTCGCCTGCCGAACTGGGCTTCTACATCTTCGGCCTGTTCATTCTGTTCCTGACGCCGGGGCCCGTCTGGGTGGCGCTGGTCGCACGTGTGTTGGCTGGGGGCTTTACGCAGGCGTGGCCTCTGACGTTGGGGGTCGCGGTTGGCGACATCTTCTGGTCGATCCTCGCCGCGCTGGGCATGGGCTGGGTTGCCTCGAGTGTCGAGGGCGGCATGTTGGTGCTGCGCATCGTGGCGGCGCTGTTCTTCCTTTGGCTGGGTGTGACGATCATCCGGTCGGCAGGCCACAAGGTGACGGGGGATAGCCGCCTGACGCGCCCCGGCATGTATGCCGGGTTCGTGGCGGGGCTGATCGTGATCCTGTCAAACCCCAAGGCGATCTTGTTCTACATGGGCGTGCTTCCGGGGTTCTTCGACCTCTCGCGCCTGACAGCAGCGGACATCACGGCCATCGCCGTGGCGTCCTTTATCGTCCCTTTGGTGGGCAACCTGATGCTGGCCTATTTCGTCGATCGCGCGCGCGCTCTTTTGTCGTCAGAACGGGCGCTGACACGGATGAATTACGCCGCTGGAGGCCTTCTTGTTCTGGTCGGATTGGCGATCCCGTTCGTCTAGGAAAAACATCGCCAGAAACCCCCTAAATATTGTGTCACGTGCGTGACATTCCCCGCCCGATTCTCTATATTTTCGGGAACGAATAACAGGAAGGCCCTCATGGCTGATGACGCGCAGAACGGTGCCGAGTATGGCGCCGAATCCATCAAAGTTCTCAAAGGTTTGGAGGCGGTGCGCAAGCGCCCCGGGATGTATATTGGTGACACCGACGATGGCTCGGGTCTGCACCACATGGTGTACGAGGTTGTGGACAACGGCATTGACGAGGCGCTGGCCGGTCACGCCGACGCCGTAACCGTCACGATTCACGCCGACAACTCGGTCTCTGTATCTGATAACGGGCGCGGGATTCCGGTGGATATGCACCCCGAAGAAGGCGTGTCAGCGGCCGAGGTCATCATGACCCAGCTGCACGCGGGCGGTAAATTCGACTCGAACTCGTACAAGGTGTCGGGTGGTCTGCACGGCGTGGGTGTTTCGGTTGTGAACGCGCTGTCCGATTGGCTGGAACTGCGCGTTTGGCGCAATGGCAAAGAGCATGTTGCGCGTTTCGAGCGCGGTGAGACGGCAGAGCATCTGAAGGTGGTTGGTGACTGCGGTGATCGCACCGGGACCGAGGTGCGGTTCTTGGCGTCGACCGACACGTTCTCGAACCTCGATTACCAGTTCAAGACGCTGGAAAACCGCCTGCGCGAGCTGTCTTTCCTGAACTCGGGTGTGCGGATTATCATCGAAGACGAACGCCCCGCTGAAAAGCTGCATTCGGAAATGCACTACGACGGCGGCGTGAAGGAATTCGTAAAGTATCTGGACCGCTCGAAGACGCCTTTGATGGAAGAGCCGATTTTTGTGACCGGCGAGAAGGATGGCATCGGGGTTGAGGTCGCGATGTGGTGGAACGATGGCTACCACGAAAACGTGCTGCCCTTCACCAACAACATCCCCCAGCGCGATGGCGGCACGCACCTTGCAGGCTTTCGGGGGGCGCTGACGCGGACACTGAACCTGTATGCGAACTCGACGGGTCTGGCGAAGAAGGAAAAGGTGAACTTCACCGGTGACGATGCGCGCGAAGGTCTGACCTGCGTCTTGTCGGTGAAAGTACCGGATCCGAAGTTCAGCTCGCAGACCAAAGACAAGCTGGTGTCGTCCGAAGTGCGTCCCGCCGTCGAAGGCCTGATGAACGAGAAGCTGCAAGAGTGGTTCGACGAAAACCCGCAGATCGCGAAGATGATCGTCGGTAAGATCATCGAGGCCGCTTTGGCCCGCGAAGCCGCCCGTAAAGCGCGCGAGATGACGCGGAAGAAGTCGACGCTGGATGTGGCCTCGCTGCCCGGTAAGCTTGCGGATTGTCAGGAAAAAGATCCGGCGAAACGTGAATTGTTCCTGGTCGAGGGTGACTCGGCTGGGGGGTCGGCCAAGCAGGGGCGTTCGCGTCACGATCAGGCTGTTCTGCCCCTGCGCGGGAAAATCCTGAACGTAGAGCGTGCGCGGTTTGACCGGATGCTGTCCAGCCAAGAGATCGGTACGCTGATTACCGCGCTGGGCACCGGGATTGGTCGCGATGAGTTCAACATCGACAAGCTGCGTTATCACAAGGTCATCATCATGACCGATGCGGACGTGGATGGCGCGCACATCCGGACGCTTCTGCTGACCTTCTTCTTCCGCCAGATGCCGGAATTGATCGAAGGCGGGTACCTCTATATCGCGCAGCCGCCGCTGTATAAGGTCAGCCGCGGCAAGTCCGAGGTCTATGTAAAAGACCAGACCGCGCTTGAGGATTACCTGATTGATCAGGGCATCGATGGCACCGTTCTGCGCCTTGCCAATGGCGAAGAAATCGCCGGTGCCGATCTGGCCCGCGTGGTCGAGGGCGCCCGGAACTTCAAACGTATTTTGGACGCGTTCCCGACCCATTATCCGCGCAACATTCTGGAGCAAGCCGCCCTTGCAGGTGCCTTTGATCCGGGTCGCGCAGATTCAGATCTGCAGCTGGTGGCCGACGATGTGGCCGCCCGCTTGGACAAGGTCGCCGTGGAATATGAACGCGGTTGGCAGGGTCGGATCACGCAAGATCACGGCATCCGCTTGGCCCGTATTCTGCGCGGGGTCGAGGAAATCCGCACGCTGGACGGCGCGGTCCTGCGCTCGGGCGAGGCGCGGCGGTTGTCGGAGGTCTCGCAAGACACCCGCGACATCTATCGCGAGCATTCGCACCTGTCGCGCAAGGACCGCGAGATCCTTGTGCAAGGTCCGATTGACCTGTTGAACGCCATCCTGGCCGAAGGCGAAAAGGGCCTGACGCTGCAGCGTTACAAAGGTCTGGGCGAGATGAACCCCGATCAGCTGTGGGAAACCACGCTGGACCACGAGGCGCGTACGCTTCTGCAGGTGAAGGTGGACGACTTGGCCGAGGCCGACGACATCTTTACCAAGCTGATGGGCGACGTGGTGGAGCCCCGCCGCGAGTTCATCCAGCAGAACGCCCTGTCGGTCGAGAACCTGGATTTCTGATCGCTTGTAGGATTCCCCATAATCGTTCGCGATGCCCATAAGTTTTCGCGAGACACCCAAAGTAGTTCGTTTTGCTGAATTTTGGCGAGTTTCTGGATAGGCAAAGAACGGTGCCCTGAAATTCGCCAAAATATGCAGATTTGTCGAAAGCGGATATCAGCCTTTTTGGCGCGGCTAATTATCTTCCTTAAATTGTAATATCCACGATCAGACTTTCTTTGATTGAATTTCAAATTGGCGTCAGATCTCCTATTCTTGCAATTAGCGGATTATGGTCCAGATTGCACCTACGCCCATAGTGGCCGTATGTCGGGCGCGTTTTTGCTGCGGTGCAGCCTGCCTGAGGCAGACATTGAGGTGCCTTTCGAGTATGCCGTCCAAATGAACTGACTCTTTTCAATCAAGGTTCGGCGGTATGCTCACCATGATAGAAAGTTACAGGTGCTCTTTCTGCATCGAAAAACATCTCAAGGCGCTCTGCATTTTCTTCGACGAGCCGCCTGGCTTGAGTAGGAAGCTCATCACGTGCTCTTTCAAAGTCGTCCATGTCAATCGGCGCTAATGAAGGTGCAGTTGTAACCCGCAGCAGCCTTTCGCGCCCGATCAGCAGGCCGGCCTGACCCAGAGCATTTTGGCTTTGAAGGTGCATGGCCGTCTCGATGATCGTGCGCCAGTGAAACATTCCGCCCCACTTAATTTGCCAGTCCGACATGCGCAGGTCCTGCTCGCCGCATCCAAGAGAGAGAATGTCGACAGTATGCCGGTCGAGATCGAAGCACGAAAGTGCATCAACCAGCGCGACCATGGCTGGATTGTTTGTCCAAACACCGCCATCGGCAAAGTGACGCGTGCCGTTTCGGTAAGTCGAAAAGAAAGTAGGCGCTGCGGAGGTCGCGAGGGCGGCCATCACGATCTCCTCCTGCCAGTCCAGGCGAAAATCAGGGTGATGCGGAGTCTTTAGGACGGTGACCTCGTTGAACCCATCAAAGGTTGGAATGTTCAATCGCCGATCCACGGTCCCAAGAGTTCTGTTTCCGAAGCAGTCTCTAAGGGCACGTTCAAGGGGCTCTCGGTCATAGCGGTAGACGGCCATGTTGCGCGCGAATCCACAGATGGACTTTGCCGCCCGGCCTAAAGCGAATGGCGGTTCCCATCCTTTTGGAAAAATCTTCCCGCCATGGGTCAGGTAAATGTCGAGAACCTCCGCCGCACGCATGCCTGCGCTCAGACCAAGCGCAATTATGCCGCCAGTCGACGTGCCAGCCAGCAAATCGAAATAGGCTGATGCGGATCCTCCTCTCAAAAATCGCCGCTCACACTCTGCCAAGACGGCGGCAGGTAAAATCCCCTTAATTCCGCCTCCGTCGATCGACAGGATGCGGAAGGTGTCTGCTGTCCATTCGAGCTGTTCACGCCGATGAAAAATCGTTCCGTGTGAGCGCCGCGTTTGAGGTTGATCCATGATAGCGTTCCAATGCTGCCGCAACGGGGTCGCGGCTGTCTGTTTCTGATCTGATGTGCTTGCCCGTGCCGAACCATTTGCCTGTTAACACCCAGCATTCGTAGCAACTGAGCCAGTTTGACGCCCAAGGGATGGTGGTATCGCTGATGCGATCCTCCGGCGTCCATTCCTTGGCCCCATCATCGAAGAGGCAAAGGAATGGGCCAGCCCGCAGGGTTCGCGGATGCGCGATGTAAACATGGGGGAGATAGCCTTCGACATTTCCAAAGCGTCGCGTCAGCGGTGGACTCAGCACCTCGACCAGAGGCTGAACGTAGAGGTTTGACCGTCCCTCGGGCAAAAGAGGTTCGGTATATTCTATACGCAACCGATAGGCTGTCGTATGGGGCGTGAGCATGCCATGCCAAACGGCAGTCCGCTTGTCGGGCCGATCACATGACCAGTCCGGTAGGACCGAGCGCATATCTGCAATTTGATCACCAACAGTTATCATCGGGTACCACGCCCCCCATGTTGGTATTGGCACGGGCGGGTGTAATGAGGCCGCTTGCCGCGCCTACGCCGGCACCCAGGGCCGGTGCTGCAGGCTTAAACTCTCCACCCGGTTTCATTACAAGTGCGCCGTGTTCAAGCTGAGCCACACGCGCCTGATGATATGCGCGCAGGGCCGCTTCACCGGCTTTTTCGCCGAAGAGATCGTCAAAGGTTGACTGGATAACCGCGGGATCAAAGCCCACGCGCTGTAGGGTTTTCAGACGGTCTATCAGTATCTGGAGGTCGCGCGCCCAGAGTTGCTGGTCGCTCCGTTGTTCAGGCCAGCGATCGGTGAAAACATCAGGCGTATGAGCCGGATTGTGCACTTCCAACAACCGAAGGCAGCTTTCAGCGTCCTGAATTCGGCGGCGCATGCGTGTGGCCAAGGAAATGACCTCGTCCACAAGGTTGTCCTTCACTGGCCCGGCTTCCAGCGCGATCGCCGCCATGATGATCGAGGGTGGTTTCCGTTTTCCGCGGTGATCATCATGTTTGCGGAAGCGTTTGTCGCGAAATCGCTTGATCAATTGCAGGGCGACAACACGTGGAGATTTCTGGTCGAGTGGCACATGGATCGGCATCGGCTGAGTGTCAGCCTTGATCATGCTGCCATCAGATGCCATGCGCTTCGCCATGGTCTCATAGGTTTCGCCGTCGACGAGAAAACGGCGCGCGTTAAAGCGATCCTGGAAAATCTGACTGGTTTCGATCTGTCTGTTGAAATGATCGGCAAACCCCTTGGGATTTACCTCCTTGTGGTATTGCGTGCCTGTTTCTGGCTTGTGGTGAAAGAGGTTCGCAACCCGCTCCGGCGTACCTGCCAAACGGACAACCGGCATGAGGTCCACTGTCACGCCGTCCGGGTAAGTTACTGTCACGCAGCGGCTGTTCTTCTCAATTAGATAGTCGTAATACTTACTGCCCGGGTCGCCTTTGATTGCCTTGTAGAGTGTGGCAAGTATCCATTCAGGGTCACTACCCGGCAGCACGCTCAATTCGATGACCGCGTCGACATCATGTTGGTCCTGCTTCAAACGTGATCGCGTCGGTGCGTGAATGGCAAAACTGCCGGATGCGTAGATCTCGTCGACAAGGTCTTCAAACGGGCTGCCGGGCCGGTCTACGTGGTTTGCCAGTCCGCGATAATGGCTTTCCGCTTCACGATGCATTGTCAGTGTGATTTGGATCGCACGGGCCACATCCATGAGCGCAGCTTCAACAGGATCAATGTCCAGGCTGCGCGCGTAGTTTTCAAAGTTCGTTCTTACATTCATGTCCTTCTGCCCCCTCAGTCTTGACGGATTCTACGATCTGTCTTACAATTATTGACGTTTTCGTAGGATGCTTCGCGAAAGAAAAAGCCGCGAGCAAGCGGCAGAAATCCTACGATATCGTCATAGTAACACAGCCAAGGGCGTCATGTCAAATTTAGCAGACGAAACGGGAGGATTCGGCGAAAGATTACGTCGAGCCAGAGAGAACAGGAAACTTAATCAGACAGAGTTGGCCGCAAAAACGCGCCTGCAACCATCTGCTATTGGTCATTTTGAAAAGGGGCGGCGAAAGCCATCTTTCCAAAATATCCGGGCTCTTGCAAAAGCGTTAAATGTAACTTCGGATTACCTGCTCGGCCGAACCGCTGAAATGAGCCATGCAACAACAGCGTTCCGAGGGGAAGAAAACCTATCTGACGGAGACAGAGAGCACATCCAAATGATGATTGACTTGATGAACCAAAAGAAAGCGGAGAGATGAGTAAGTTCCGCCTCATGATGGCGCGACGTCAGGGCGAGCTGAAGGCCAAAGAGATGGGGTTTGACTGCTTCCCGGTTGACCCATTTGCGATTGCGGAGGCCGAAGACATCATGGTTGAGCCAAAGCCGCCTGACCAAGTCGGGGTAAGTGGCGGGATCATCTTTTACGGCAACGACGTTGGCATCTTCTACGCCACCAATATTGACAGCGACGGTTTTCGTAGGTTTACGGTCGCCCATGAACTCGGGCACTACTTTCTTGACGGGCACCCCGAAGAGATACAAAAAACAGCGCCCATTCACATTTCGAAGGCCGGGTTCTCCGAGGGTTCGAGTTCTATAGAGTTGGAGGCCGACCACTTTGCATCTGGCCTTTTGATGCCGTCTCGGCTGGTTTCAAACGTCATCGGTACAAGCCGCGCCGGCCTTGATGCAATCATCAATTTGGGCGACCGCGCGGAGTGCTCGCTGACGGCCTCGGCAATCAGAGCAGCAGAGTGTTGTGATTATCCGATGGCGGTAATTGTCAGTTCCGGTGACAAAGTCGCCTACGCATTCCTGTCCGATAGCTTCAAGAAGCTCGACAAGCTCACCTTTCTTCGCAAGGGCGCGCCGCTACCAGACAGCCTAACGCGCGAATTCAATCGGAAGCCCAACAACATTGCTTCAGGTCAAACCGAATGTGGGCAGACGACCCTCGCAAACTGGTTCTCTTGCACCCGCCGCCTGCCCTTGGACGAGGAGGTCGTTGGCTTGGGTAGCTATGGCTTCGCCCTGACCGTGTTGTCCAGCGACCAAATTGCGGGAGATCCTGATGACGAAGAGTTGGCGGAAGAAGAGGCGCTGATTGAAAGTTGGACGCCACGGTTTGCGCGCGGGCGGTAAAATTCGAACGGCAACCTGTTTGAATGCGAACTAAGAATTCTTGTCTCCTGATCGGATTTGGGATGACTGCTTCCAAACCACAATGAGTTCATCGTGCGTCAACAGCGAAAGACCGCTTTCTGTCCTTAGCGCCAGAAATTCGCTGCATAGGTTCCCCGCTGTCCATTATCTGCTACACCATGGAGAAGACTGACAATTCGGTGCGCATGAACCTCGTCTCAAAATCCTTCCTGGGGTTCCTGGTTGACCCTCTGGGCCGACATCCAAGATCCCTGACATTGCAAGAAAAGGGTATCGCGGCACGCGGGGCTGGTTCGCCCTGGATTGGGTTTGAAGATATATCGACACGCCCGTCGGTGAAGAAGGGCCTTCTCTCGTCGTCGCTCTCGCTCGATCTCGGCGGCGGTCGAAACCTGACCTTGCCAGCGGTGGATACGACTGCGGCCAAGAAGTTCGCGGATGTAGCTGCCAGCGCCTGGACTGATTTCAATCGGGAGGAACTGGAAAAGGAGGACGTCGCTGTCCGTCGAATCCTTCAAGCGCTCGATGCACTCAAGGTGCCGGATGAATACCCAGCGGCGTGCCGCGTAGCGCCGTTGGCCCGCGATGCTGCTGACTTAAACAACCGCGTGCTGTCAAAGCTGAATGCTGAGGCCGTTGGCAAAGAGGTGATGTCTCGTATTGCCCCGATCACGGCGTTCGCATCCGATCCGAATGCCGTCCGGAACGCGTCAATCGAGGCGTTCGTGGAAGCTCAACTGCTTCGTTGGAAGGAATTCTTCGACACAGTCGAGTCCATGCCGCTGACGCCTGAACAGCGGCTCTCCGTCGTTGTCGACGAAGACGCGACTCTCGTTCTGGCTGGCGCCGGATCGGGCAAGACCAGCGTGATCACCGCTAAGGCTGCTTACCTCGTGAAGGCGGAGATACGAAAGCCAAGTGAGCTCCTGCTGCTTGCCTTCGCGAAAGACGCGGCGACCGAGATGTCGGAGCGCATCGAAGCCAGGTGCGGAGTTCCCGTGGCAGCACGAACCTTCCATGCCCTGGCCTACGAGATCATCGGTGAGGTGGAAGGCGAGAAGCCACCATTGGCGCCGACGGCGACAGACGACAAGGCGTTCCTGTCGCTCATGAAAGAGATCCTCCGGCAGGTCGTGGCGAACGCCAGCGATATCGCGCAAACAGTGATCGGCTGGTTCGCCGGTTTCTTCGACGACTTCCCAACAGAGTGGGATTTCAAGACGAAGCACGAATGGTATGCGCAAATCGAAAGCCGCAACTTGCGGACGCTGCAAGGCGAGATGGTGAACAGCTTTGAAGAACTGCTGATCGCCAACTGGCTGTTCCGGAACGGCATCGCCTACGAATACGAACCGAGCTACGAGCACAAACTCCAGAAGACTGGGCGCCGCACCTACTTGCCCGACTTCCGGCTAACAGAGAGCGGCGTCTACATCGAGCATTTCGGTGTGCGTAAGAAACGTGGCAGGGACGGCGCGGAGGAATTGACTACGGCGCCTTACGTCGATCGCGATGAGTACCTCGAGAGCATGGACTGGAAGCGGCAGGTCCATGCCGAGCACGAGACGGTTCTGGTGGAAACCTATAGCTGGGAGCGTGAAGAAGGCCGGCTGCTCGAAGCGCTTGCCGATAAGCTTGAACCACATGTCACGCTGCGACCGATCCCGGACATTGAGATTTACGATCGTGTGGCCGAAGTCGGGGTGGTGGACAGCTTCACTTCGCTGATGGGCACCTTCCTGCGTCACTTCAAGAACGGAGGATATCGGGTCGAGGATTGCTCCGACAAGGCGCAAACGCTGAAGATGGGCAAACGGGCGGAGGCCTTCCTCAAGATTTTCGGCGCGGTCTTTCGCGAGTATCAGTCCCGCCTTGACGACCGCATCGACTTTGAGGACATGGTGAACCGCGCCACGGCGCTCGTCGAGAGCGGGCGCTACCAGAGCCCGTTCCGCCACATCCTCGTCGACGAGTTTCAGGACATTTCGACAGGTCGTGCGAGGCTGATTCAGGCACTTAAACGCCAGCACTCCGATGCCAAGGTGTTTGCCGTCGGCGACGACTGGCAGTCGATCTACCGCTTTGCCGGGTCGGATATCCACATCATGCGTAACTTTGGAGAGGAATTTGGTGGCACCTATTCAGGGGCTACTGGAGTCCATCGCACCGTCGATCTCGGTCGAACCTTCCGCTCGGTGGACAAGATCGCTCTGGCCGCCCGTCGTTTCGTTCTTCGTAACCCCGCTCAGATCACCAAGACGGTGATACCGGCAGGCAAGACTGACGAACCTTCGATCAGGATCGCTTGGACGCGCCGCGACACCGGGGAGAAAACCTTAAACGACGCGGTGGCCGCTCTTGCCGCCAATGAAGGTAAAGGAGGCGGGAAGCCGTCGATCCTTATCCTCGGGCGATATCGTTTCCTGAGGCCCGACATAGGGCGGCTCCAGCGTCAGAACCCCGGGGCGAAGATCGACTTCAAGACCATCCATGCATCGAAAGGGCTGGAGGCCGACCACGTCATTATCCTTGGCGCTGACAACGCCAGGATGGGCTTTCCGTCGATGATCGTCGACGACCCTTTGCTCAGTCTGGTATCCCCTGAGGCCGAACCATACCAAAATGCCGAAGAGCGGCGCGTCATGTATGTCGCGGTGACTCGGGCTCGCCGGACCGTGACCATCCTCGCTTCCGAGGCGCGCCCCTCAGTCTTCGTCGAGGAGCTAATGAGAGAGCCCGAGTTCGGCGTGGTTGTGCCTTTGGATGCTCAGAAGCACACCCACACCTGTCCGGGTTGCGGTGGGCGTCTACTACACATGGTTGGAAAGGATGGTCGCGATTGGTATCACTGCGAGCACGTGAAGCTGTGCGGTAGCACCATGTCGGCCTGTCCGGCCTGCGGTGTCGGCCTTCCGATCCCTTCTCAGACCGAGGGAGAACTTGTCTGCAGTGATTGCGGGGAGACCCAGCAGGCTTGCCCCAGTTGCGAAGCAGGATGGCTTGTCGAACGGCGCGGCCGCTTTGGAGCATTTCTCGGCTGTGTCCGCTTCCCTGACTGCGCTGGCAAAGCCAAGCTAAAGAAAAGTACATGAAAGGCTGAAAGCACACGACCCAGCCGCCATCGGCACGACCATCGACAAAGGTCCGCAGGCAACGCATTCGAGGCGTTCAAGGTCGTCACAGCGAAGTTGATTGATTGGTCCCTTGCAGCCTGAAAGCCTGATGATGATCATGTGCTGCTCTCATCAGGATGGGACTATTCTTTCGGGCAGACTCTATAGAAAGTTGATTGAGCTTAAGTGAGCGAATCGTAGTGCTTTGACCACGCCATCTATTATTGGACACCGTGATCAGTGGAGCATTATTGATCGCGTTTGAGGGTTGATTCCAGCCCAAACGGAAAATTTGGCGCTGGAATTTTCCGCTTGGATTTCTGCAATAGTCTGTTTTTCAACATTATTATTGATCTTTGCTTAGGTGATGTGCGACTGAGCAGCCATGAAGATAGATCCTAAAGCACGACCGACAGCACGACGAATTCACAAACGTGGCAAGTTGCAGAAAGCGCACCACCTTGCTGGCGGCAAAGCGCGAGGAATCGTTCAGGTTGAAAGCTTGGTTGAGGTCGATTGCCACAACATGTGCTCCCTGGATCCACGAGTTCAAGAGGTTCATCCACAGCCGGTGACGTTTGATTTGAATTCCGGACGCCGCTACGCGACCAAGAAGGAACTACAGGAACGCTTTCGGGGCACTGACTACGAGCCATGGATCTACACACCCGACTTCAGGGTTATTCTTTTTGACGGTACCTGCCTCTATCTCGAAGCAAAATCAGAATTCATGCTTTCCGAACAACCCAAGTTCCTTGAGTACCCAGAGATCCTTGGGAGCTTTGGTGTGCAACTGCTCTTGATCACTGAAATTTTTATCTCTCGAGAACTCAAAAAGAACCTCGCATTGTTGCGTCCATATATTGGTCGGACGCTTCCGGTTGAGTTGGTGCGAAAACTGGAGGCACTCGACAACAAGAGATTCACATACAGAGAAGCGATTTCAAGACTGGGTTTCACCCAAGGTGAACTGTTTACCGCGATCGTGACGGGACATGTTATTGTGGATCTCTATTCCATAGAATTGAAAAAGGACACAGAACTCATTGCGTTCGATGGCTGCACGAAGCACTTGGAGCTTTTGCCGCTATGACTGATCTTGTCGAGAAATATGACGGCCGCCAAATTGTGATTGGTGATGAACTTCATGAAGTCCGCGGTCACATCAAAGGACGAGCGGCTGTTAGCTTGAAGGCGCCGAACGGCACCTTTCATGAAATTTCGAGCGAGGATTTTAGGCTACGAGTTGCAGAAGGCTATGTCCTGGACCAGCGAGGACGGGAGGCTGGCATCCGGATCCCCTCAGAAACGGACAAATTGGAAACATCTTTTCGCAAGGCAGTCTTGAGCATGTCAGCAAGGCTGGAACGCGAAGGTTTAAGCTGGCACCAAAGACACCGCACGATGAAGGATTACTTTGAAAGTCGTCCTGAGTTCGCCGGTCGGCAGAAACCGTTTCCTGGTATTCGGGCCATTCAAAAGTGGCGAAAAGGCTTTCAGGAGGAAAGCACCTCCGCGCTGCACGATAAAAGGTATCTGTCCGGAAACCGCTTGCCTCGTCATTCGAAAATATTTGAAAAGATCGTCCTCGATATCTTGGAAAAACAATACATAAAACATGATCGAATGACCGCCAAGGCAGTTTGGCAGCTTGCGCGCGCAGAGTACTCTGAAGCTTGCAAACGCGAAGGGATCAAGCCGGGTCCATGCGGTGTTAAGGTAGTAAACAGTCTGATCAGATCGCTTCCTCACGACGATGTCGTGAAATCACGAATTGGGGCGCCGGAAGCTCGAAAACGCCTGATTGAAGCCAATCGGTTCGTCAAAGTCAGCCAGCCCTTGGAGCGCGTCGAAATCGACAGTACTGAGGCCGATGTATTCATCGTCATTGATGACGAGGGGCATGTTGCGCGCCCGTGGATATGCGCAGCCATTGATTGCGCAACGGGGATGATCCTTGGGTTGGAAGTCAGTTTGACAGCCCCAAAGTCAATCATGACCGCCTTGGTTCTGAAAGAGATCATGACTCCCAAAGATCCGGAGTTTTTCGGTCAGTTCCAGATTGAAAATCGGATTTTGGCATGCGGGCGCCCCATTCAAATTGTTGCTGACCAGGGTAGTGAAAACTCAGGTGAGGTTATCGAAAGCTGCGTAACGTCTGCTTGTCTACTTTTCAGCCCAAACTTGCCCGCTCACCCCGAAGATAAGCCATATATTGAGCGCTTCTTTAAGACACTGAATGGTTTTCTCACAACACTCCCTGGAGCAACGACAACCAGGGAAATGCCCAACCGCACGCGCATCTCAAAGGCCCAGAAAGAGGCATATCTATCCTTCGATGACTTCGTCACGGTCCTTCAACAATGGCGGTTTGATGCCTATGCAATCCAACCCAGGCGCCGCGTCGAGAACCCGCTCAGAACTCTTGAAAGCCCCAAAATGGCTTGGCAGCGGCTCGACGAAGAATATGTGATTCCAGAACCTCCGACACCAGAGGAAATGGCGGGACTTTTCTATGGAGGAACCGCTGAGCGAACGCTGCACCACTATGGAATTGAGTTTGAGCGAGTTCAGTATTCCTCAGCTGATCTCTCGCGATTGCGAAGAGCGATCGGCACTGGAGTGAAGTTGACCATTCATTATGATCCAACAGACCTGCGGATGATCGGAGTGGTCAATCCCCTAACGAACGACACGTTTTTTGTACCAACCAAAGATGCTGAGTTTCCTGCAATATCCATAGATGACCTGCGCCGTATTCGTGAACGGCTCATGCCTGAACCTGACGAGTTTCTCTCCGCAGAACGCACGATCGCGGCCATTCATGCCCGTATTCATCATAAGCACTTCAAAGGCACTCCAGCGAAAAAAGCTAAGAAACGGGCGGCTCGGAAGCAGCAAGATAAGCGAATGGCTGAGAAGAGCCGCAAGCCGTTGGAAGTTGAAATGGAAATCTCAGCTCGTGCCCACAACACGGCCTCACAAACCACAACTATTTTGAAAAGCTCGAACCCGCGGTCTCCTCTTGAGCTCAAACCAAAGATGCCAAAATGACAAAACCCTCTGATCTTCTTAACGTTTTGGTCCCACATAAAGCGTTCCAAAGGGCATATGATGCACTGGAGGACGCCGTTTTGATGGCGCGCGAGCAAGGCGGGGGCATCATCCCAATCCTCGGCCCAACTCGGTGCGGCAAGACCGAGCTGTTAAACCAGATTTGCGCCGCTCTTGGGAAGGAAGCCACGGGTCCAGGTTCGATGTTTCCTGCGCCCACCGCTCGTTATGGTGTCGTTCCATCAAAGCCAAGTGACAAAGATCTCTACATCTCGATCCTTCGTGCGCTGGGGCATGGCTGCAAAGCTCAAGCCTCGACGGATACCATCAGATCGCGGATTGAAAAGACCATCGCGGACGAAGATGTTCAGATCATTGCTTTAGATGAGTGCAACCATTGCATTGAATCTGGTGCAAACTTGACCCTTCGCGCCACCGGCGACCATTTCAAGAGATTGGTGGATGAGACCCGTGTAACTTTGATATTAAGCGGCTTGCCAAACTTCCAGAAAGTCATTGATGGCAACGAACAGCTCAGAGCGCGGGCAATGAGCACCATTTTCTTCAAGCCATACAATTGGGCAAAGGAGGATGATCGTGAAGCATTTGCCACGGCTGTGTTTGCCCTTTTCGACCACCTCGACGGGAACGGCGTCACCTTGGACTTCGACCGGGATGACCTCGCTACTCGCCTTTACTGTATCTCTGGTGGGCGCGTCGGACTTGTTCTGCGTTTGCTTCGTGGCGCGTTGTTGCGGAAGAGCGAAAACAGGCTTGCCTTGGCTGATATCCAGAGTGCGGCATCTATTCTCTTCCAGGATCGCTCCAAGGTGGCGATCCTCTTCGATACAGAGGCGCCCAATGACTTACGACAGGTTCGGTCCTATGTTGATGTGATGCAGTCTGCAGGCTTGGAATTGGAGCCGTCAACGCTTGTTGAGCTCGGGGCGCTGACGGATGAGCCCGTGTGACAATGAGGTTTGATTCACCACAGCAAGGAGAAAGCTTGATCGGTTTCCTTCGCCGATTGGCAAGCCTGAACGCGTTCTCATACGTGTCAGAATTCTATTCTCACATTGAGAAGCCCTATGGTCGTCCAATGATTGAGGACCTACCTGGACTGGCCGAAATCCTTTGTGTGGATGTCGCGTCGCTCAGCTCAATTGCGCCGAGAACCCAGCCGTGTGATCCGGCAGTTGAATGGCGATTTCAGCGGTCGCAGACCGATCCGGTCTGCCCAAGTTGTATTGCTGAAGATAAAGTCTGGCAGCAACACTGGCGACATAGCCTTGTATCCGCATGCGCTATTCACCAAACGTTTCTGTTGGATCAGTGCCCGCGCTGCAATATTGTATTCTCCACATCAGCAGGAGGGTTTGCGAACTGTGAGTGCGGTTTACCCTTTGCGGCTATGGTGGCATCACCGGCGACAGATTTTGAAACGTGGGTGTCGGGCTTAATCGCTCGAGTGACGCAACGAGAAGAAGTTGTTGGCGGGTATGGGCCATGGTCCAACGATGCCCCAAGCGACCTCGGATCCTTTCTTGTTTTTCTTGCAGGCCACGAACAGAAGACGCGGTCGGGAAAGGAGGGGAAGACACCACTTCCCATGACAATCGCGGACACACGCACATTTCTTTCTCGAGCAGAGCCTTGGCTGCGATCATGGCCTCATGGGTTTCAGGACAAGCTTGCGCAGCGATTGTCAGAGGGCGATCCACTTGCTTCCTCTGCTCCTGCGCGTTTAGGGAAATGGTATCAGGGGCTAATGCGCTTCAATGGGGATGCGTACTCGGACGTTCACGCCCAGCTGTCCGCAGGGATAGCTGAGAACTTTAGCGGCCCCTATGCTGGCAGGCATGTTGTGGACCGGGCTTGGATATCAGCAACCAAAGCTGCCCGCCTTCTGAATGTCAGAGGGGAAAGGGTTGTTGCAGCTGTCGCCTCGGGAAAGATAAAGGGGCGGCAAGTCCACTCGGGACACGGGCACAAGCACACTATGGTGCCTCGTGCGGTGATCGAGAGCATTAGGAATGACCGCGAAAGATACCTGACTGCGAAATCCGCAATGGAAATGCTTGGTGTCGGCAAGGCTCAATTCCGCGTACTTCAGGATGCTGGGTTGGTGTCGCGCCGGCTCCCCGCAGATACGCCACCCTTGGTCGAAGGCCCCTTCCTGTCCGATGATTTCTTGGCGCTCGTTGAGAGTATCAGGGACAATCAAAGAACGATCTGTTCGTCTGCGGAAACTCTTCGCTTCTCAGATATCAACCTGCGACAGACCACCCAAAAGTCAAAACTGATCGCGGTACTCCAGGCAATTCAAGCGGGGACGATCCAGGCAGTCTCTGCGCCATCTGAGTTGCCGTTGGGGATGTTTGAGTTTTCGTGCGAGGATATCGACGCATGTTTCACCAACGCATCAAGGCCCACGTTGCTGACGGCGGGCCAAGTATCCGAATTAACCGGTTGGAAAGCCGAAGTTGTAACCCATTGGTGCCGAGAGGGCCTCCTTAAAGCCAGCCAAGAGAATGAAGGTCGACAGGCCAGATATCTGATCGCCCCCGATGCATTGGTGAGATTTCAACGCACCTTCATCCCGCTTGCCGATCTCGCGCGTGATCAACAGACGTCAAGCCGTGCATTGCGAGAGAAATTGCGGGATGCCAGGATAACGATTTGTGGCGAGAAGGCAGTTGGCGCGACAAGTAGAGGAGCGCTGGTGCGCATAGCAGAGCTAATATGAGTGTAGCGTAGTAGGCCCGGGAAACGGATGAGAAAGGCTCCTTGGTTACGCTATGCCCCACGTTTGAAGTCAAAATTCAAACCATTCAGTCAAGCGGGGAAAATTAAACAGAAGCGAAAACAATAACTTACCTCCTGCCAACTTCACGTTTGTTTGCCTCGGTCCTGGCTAAAAATTACAATGGCCTTATGGATGAGAACGAACGCGAAAAGCTGCTGGAGGCTCTCAGTAACCCTGGGCCTAACGAGGAGAGTTTCTTCGCAAAGCGGCGGATGCTTGGTATCGGCACCGGTCTCGACGAGGACGGCAACGTGGTTCATCTGCAGGGGCCGGTCTTTATTGACTTTGAAGCGTCATCGCTTAGCCCCCAATCCTGGCCCATCGAAGTTGGAATTGCCTGGCTTGATGGCAACCGGGTTGTTGTTGAAAGCAAACTGATCAAACCGGATCCAAGTTGGCCTGAGGGTGATTGGAATCCAGAGAGCGAAGCTGTTCACAACATACCGCGCTCTGATCTGGAAGATGCCGAACCGGCAAAAGACGTGGCGCAGTGGCTTCGATCTATAACGATTGGAAGAACCCTTGTGTCCGATGCCCCTGAATTCGATCAGCGGTGGCTTGATAGGCTATTGAGCACGATAGAAGAACCGCTGCACATGCAGATCGATGATTTTAACCGGATTCTTCGGATCGCGTTCTCGCACGAGGACGGCATCGTTGCACCTGGGCGTTTGCACTACGCATATAAGAATCGCATGAGCAGGAAAGCCATACACCGCGCTGGATCGGATGCTGCGAACCTTGCCTATGCATATCGAGCGGGATTGCCCAAAAAACAGAGAACAGAGCCAGGCTGCTTTCAGCCCGTTCCCGAAGAAAAATGGAAGCTACAGGAGGGGGGTGATGGAGAAGAAGATTGAAGAGACGGCCATCATGGGTGCTGGTTTTGTTAGTTTCACCGTCCGCGCATGTACATTCTGGAACCCACGCACCCCAAGGCGCGACGCTGATGTTGGCGACATTGTAGAGAAGATCTTCAAATGACTACTTTTGAAATAGCTTTCAACATCCTTGGAGCGGGCGTATTCCTCGCGGGCCTCCTCTACACGCGCCTTTTACTCAGGACAGCTGGTCGTGCCCGCTTAGACAATCCTGCGCTCGTCAAACAGCTCCATGAAACAGCGCCCTATCATCGCCTCTCCGAGGTGATGGATGAGTGAGCATGAACGTGATGGTTGCCGGGATTTGGAAGGCGCTGGGCTTTTGCAGAGATCAACGCAACTAAGCTTCACTCACTGACAGTGACGGTCGACCTGTGAGCCTGAACATTCTCGTTATCTGAAGAAGAACTCTTGGTTATAGAATTAGTTCCGCAAGCGGCCCATTGCCGACATTCGCGGCAATTGTGGCGAATGGCAGCCATGAAACCAGACTTATGAGAGCTGCATATCGTCTCTGTATCCGCATCTGGGAGAACGCGAGTTCGGTCAGATGTCCCAACTGAATCCGGTTTCCTGCTCGGAGAGCACCCAAAGCCGCTCCATGACCGGCTTGTCATAGGCGTGGGGGTGCAGCGTGCCCTTGCCAACTGGGCCGATGAACTCCATGCGCCCGGTGGGGCCGTAAAGCGCGCGCTGCTCGAGCCCGTCTTCGGTCGCGCACATCACCTCGGGCCACGCGCCACGTTCGGCGGATTGCGTGATGGGCAAAAGCGCCATGAACCAGAACATGATCCGCGTCGCTAAATTTCCGCTGGTTTGAACCAGAGATGTCCGCGACGCACCGGGATGGCAGACATAGACCTCGACGTTCCTGTTGGCTGCCGCAAGACGATCCTGCAGCTCGTAGGCAAACATCATCTGCGCCAGCTTGCTCTGACAGTAAGTGCGGTTCTGATGGTAGTTCTTGTCCCAGTTCATGTCGTCGAACTGGATGGTCTTAATCCCCATGTTGTAGCCCAAGCTCGAGACCACAACGATACGGCCGCTGCTGCCCTCGATGCGGTCAAAAAGCAGGCCCGCCAATAGGAAGTGGCCGTAGTGGTTCGTGCCAAGCATGCTTTCGTGACCATCGGCCGTTAGTTTCTGCGTGGGCACCTGCGCGATGGCCGCATTGCAGATCAGCGCGTCGATCTGCGGGACCGCGTTCAGGACCTCTGCGGCGGCCTCTCGTACGCTGGCGAGCGAGGCAAGGTCCATGCGGATGAAGCTTACATCGGTGTCGGCTCCAAACTCGCCTTTCAGCGTGGCGATGGCGGCGTGGGATTTCTCGGCTGAACGGTTCAGCATCACCACTTTTGCCCCTTTGGCGAGCAGCGTTCGCGCCGCCTGAAATCCTGCCCCAGCATTGGCACCCGTGATGAGGTAGGTTTTACCCTTCAGCGTGCCAAGACGGTCCGGGGTCCATCCTTGCGGTCCAAATGTCGTGTCTGCCATTTTCGTTCTCCTGCCAGCGTCGTCTGGCGACTTAGGTGTCTGTGTTGCGTGTCTTGAACTGATAATTAGTTGTAAAACGCGCCAAAAATAGGCGAATTAGTCGCAAATACTTGCCCAATCGTCTCAATGAAGTTGTAAGGCGTCTGTTGGCATGTCAGTTTGATCGCATGAGCACAGAACAGATCAAGCAGCTAATCGACCGCCACATGCCCGAGACGGGCCTACTGGACACCGCGTTGAAAGGTGTTCAGCTTTTCAAGGTGACCGAGGCGGTGCCCTGCGTGCCGGCGGTCTATGACCCCACCGTGGTGGCCATTGTCAGCGGGGTGAAAGAAGCCATCCTCGATGGCAAGCGGCATGTCTATGACAGGCACCAGTATATGCTGTGCCCGATGGCGATGCCGGTCGAGGCGGGTACGCCGCAAGCGTCGCCTGACAATCCGCTTCTGGGGGTGATGATCTCGCTTGATCCACGGGTCATGCGGGAACTGGCCCTTGAGGTCGAGGCCACGGCAGGCACGATGCGCACCCCCGGCGGCACGACCGCGCAGGGGTTGGCTCTGGCCCGCTGGGATGCAGGGTTCACCGACGCGTTGCTCCGGTTGCTCCAGTTGCTTGATAATCCAGTTGATGTGGCGGTGCTGGGGCCGGGTCGACTGCGCGAGCTGTATTACGCGGTGCTGAAAGGCGACTCCGGGGCCGCCGCGACGCGTGCGTTCGGCGTTGGCAACGAGATCGCGCGGACGATTGACTATCTGTCCACTCGTCTGAAAGAACCGGTCACCATCGACGATATGGCATCACAGGTCGGCATGAGCCGCGCCGTGTTCCACCGCCGCTTCAAAGAGGCAACAACCATGTCTCCTATTCAGTTCGTGAAATCCATGCGCCTGAATAACGCTGCAATGAAGATCGCGGGGGGAATGACCATATCAGAAGCGGCTTGGGACGTGGGCTATGTAAGCTCGTCGCAGTTCAGCCGAGAGTTCAAGCGTATGTACGGGCAGTCACCACGGCAATGGAGCCAAGAAGCACAAATTCCATTGAGTGGAGTTTGACGGGATATCGGCTCAAAAACTGAATCCGCTCTTTAGGGTGTGAAATTTGGCGCGCGTTAAATACTATGGTCCAGAAGGGCCGGCGACGCGTTGGCCACTGGGTGAAAAGTTCTGACAAGGCAGCTGTAGATGGAAGGCAAGAAGATCCGGAATATGGAGGAGTTCGCCTCGGTCAGCGGGATCTCCCGCCCGACCTTGTCGAAGTATTTCAATGATCCGACCAGCGTAAGGGATTCCACACGCAAACGCATCGAGGCGGCGGTCGAACAATATGACTATCGGCCCAACCTGTATGCGATGAACCAGAACCGCAGGTTGACCAAGAATATCGGCATCGTGGTGCCGTACCTTGCTGACCCCTTCTTCGCTGAAATCGCGCGTACGCTCGAGGACCATGTCCTGCGCACTGGATATCGCCCGGTTCTGCTGGGATCACATGGACGGCCCGAACTGGAGATCGAAAACCTTGAGAATCTGAGGCTGATAAAGCCGGCTGGCGTTCTGCTGGCTCCGCTTGGCCGGGTTTCTGACCGGGAACAGATCGAAGCTTTCTGCAAAGAGGTGCCAACCGTCTTGTTCGACGCCAACATCGATGGCGTCGGGGAAGCGTTCGTGGGGTCAAACAACGACCAGAGCATCGGCCTGATCGTGGACTACCTGTGCCGAACTGGTGAACCCCCCGCCTTCTTCGAGATGGAAACCCCGACCAACCCGAATGCTTACAAACGCCGCACTGCCTATCTGGCTGCTATGGAGCGGCTGGACCACAAGCCGTTGCTCATTCAAGCGCCCGGGGAAGGGTGGGAGTTTGAAGAGATCGGATTCCAGGAAGGATCCCGCCTGGTGCGGGACAAAACACTTCCGACCGATACCATCCTGTGCAGCAACGACCGTTTGGCAATCGGGTTCCTGTCTGCCGCTTACGAGGCCGGGTTGCGCGTCGGGCTTGGCCCGGGGTGCGCCTTGCGAGTCGCTGGGCACGATGATCACCCATTCTCGCGCTATACCTGCCCGACGCTGACGACTGTCTCACAGGATTACGAGGCCATCGCCAAGAAAAGTGCAGAGACGTTATTGCAGCTAATCGAGGCCGGATCACCCGCTGATTCGCGTGAGGAAACACTGTTTGAGGGGCGATTGATAATGAGAGGGTCTGCCTAACGGTATGACTTTATGTGACAATCTATAAAACTTTACGCGCGTAAAAATATAAATTGACGCCAGCGGCATTGTGTCGCTACCGTTAGTCAGCATCTAAAACAGGGAGGTAGAGGATGTTTGTTAAGAACGCACTCCGTGCGGCTACTGCCATTTCGCTGATCGCGGCTGCTGGCAGCGCATCTGCAGAAACCATCACCATCGCAACCGTCAACAACGGCGACATGATCCGCATGCAGGGTCTGACCGACGATTTCACCGCCAAAACTGGCCATGAAGTTGAATGGGTGACGCTGGAAGAAAACGTGCTTCGTCAGCGTGTCACCACCGACATCTCGACCAAGGGCGGCGCTTTCGACATCATGACCATCGGCATGTACGAAACCCCGATCTGGGGCGCCAATGGCTGGCTGGTTGCACTCGACAACCTGTCGGAAGGCTATGACGCCGCTGACATTCTGCCCGCAATGGCAGGTGGCCTGAGCCATGACGGCACGCTCTATGCAGCCCCGTTCTATGGCGAAAGCTCGATGATCATGTATCGCACCGACCTGATGGAGAAGGCCGGTCTGGACATGCCGAAGGATCCGACCTGGACCTTCATTCGTGAAGCCGCAGCGGCCATGACCGACCGCGACAACGAAATCAACGGCATCTGCCTGCGCGGCAAAGCCGGTTGGGGTGAAGGCGGCGCTTTCATCACCGCGATGTCGAACTCGTTCGGCGCGCGCTGGTTCGACATGGACTGGAACGCTCAGTTCGATTCAGAAGCATGGGCCAACACGGTCAACTTCTTCAAAGACACGATGGACGAAAGCGGTCCCGCCGGTTACGCCACCAACGGTTTCAACGAAAACCTGTCGCTGTTCCAGCAAGGCAAGTGCGGCATGTGGATCGACGCAACCGTGGCTGCGTCCTTCGTGACCAACCCGAACGACTCGACCGTTGCTGACAAAGTTGGCTTCGCGCTGGCCCCCGACAACGGTCTGGGCAAACGCTCGAACTGGCTCTGGGCATGGGCACTGGCCATTCCGGCAGGCACCCAGAAGCAAGACGCTGCTGTTCAGTTCATCGAATGGGCCACCTCGAAAGACTATATCGAGCTGGTTGCCTCGAAAGAGGGTTGGGCCAACGTGCCTCCGGGCGCACGTGTGTCGCTGTACGAGAACCCGAACTATCAAGCGGTTCCGTTTGCGCAGATGACGCTGGACTCGATCCTGTCGGCTGATCCGAACAACTCGACCGTGGAAGAAAGCCCCTATGTTGGCGTGCAGTTTGCCGCGATCCCCGAGTTCGCTGGCATCGCAACCGAGGTCAGCCAAGAGTTCTCGGCCGCCTATGCAGGTCAGCAGACCGTGGAAGAGGCCCTTGCCAAGGCGCAGGCCCTGACCAACGACGCAATGGAAGCTGCGGGCTACCGCTAAGTTTCTCCCACCGGGGGCGGGTTTCCTGCCTGCCCTCGGCTTCACCACCCCCCGTCTATGTTATCGTTCATCTGAACGGCGCCCCTGCCGTCAACAGAGGAGGTGAGCCTGATGGCTACTCAACAATCCAGATCAGCAGCGCGCCTCATGATGGCACCGGCGGTGGTCCTGCTTCTCGGGTGGATGCTCGTCCCCCTGACCATGACGCTCTATTTCTCATTCAAGAAATACCTGCCCCTGCGTGGTGGCGACCTTGGATGGGTTGGATTTGAAAACTACGCCCGTTTCCTGACCTCCAGCGCGTTCTGGCCTTCGGTTCAGACCACTTTGGTTATCGTCGGCGGCGTACTGGCCATCACCGTGGTTCTGGGCATCTTTCTTGCGATCCTTCTGAACCAGCCGATGTGGGGCCAAGGCATGGTCCGCATTCTGGTCATCGCCCCGTTCTTCGTCATGCCGACCGTATCGGCACTGGTCTGGAAGAACATGTTCATGGATCCGAATTATGGCCTTCTGGCGCATCTGTGGAAGCTCTTTGGCGCAACGCCGGTCGAATGGCTTAGCCAAGCTTCGCTTCCGTCCATCATCATGATCGTATCGTGGCAATGGCTGCCCTTTGCGACACTGATCCTGCTGACCGCGATCCAATCGCTGGACAGCGAGCAGTTGGAAGCAGCCGAAATGGACGGCGCCCCCGCGCACAAACGTTTCGCGTATATCACCCTTCCGCATCTTGGCCGCGCCATCACCGTGGTCATCCTGATCCAGACGATCTTTCTTCTGTCGATCTTCGCGGAAATCTTCGTCACCACCGGCGGTGCATTCGGCACCAAAACCCTGAGCTACCTGATCTTCCAGCGCGTGTTGGAAAGCCAGAATGTCGGCTTGGGCTCGGCTGGCGGTGTCTATGCAATCATCCTTGCCAATATCGTTGCCTACTTCCTGGTGCGTATTGTCGGCAAGAACCTGGACGCGTGAAGGAGGACTGACCATGGCACGATCCATCGCCCCGCGCCGCAAGGCCATCAACACCCTTCTCGCCTGGAGCATCGGGTTCCTGATCTTCTTCCCGATCCTCTGGACCATCCTGACCAGCTTCAAAACGGAAGCCACAGCCATCGCCAACCCGCCCGTGTTCATCGGCTTCGACTGGACGCTCGAAAACTATCAGGCGGTGATGGAGCGCTCGAATTACGGCCGCTTCCTGTGGAACTCGATCGTGATCGCAGGCGGCTCGACCATCCTTGGCATCCTGATCGCTATCCCGGCGGCGTGGTCGATGGCCTTCGTGCCCTCGAAGCGGACCAAGGACATTCTGCTGTGGATGCTGTCCACCAAGATGTTGCCCGCCGTGGGCGTGCTGTATCCGATCTACCTGTTGTTCATTCGGATGGGGCTGCTGGACACCAAAATCGGGCTGATGATTGTTCTGATGCTGATCAACCTGCCGATCATTGTCTGGATGCTCTACACCTACTTCAAGGAAATCCCCGGCGAGATTCTGGAAGCTGCCCGCATGGACGGGGCCACCCTGCGCGAGGAAGTGATCTATATCCTCACGCCCATGGCCATCCCCGGCATCGCTTCGACGCTTCTGTTGAACGTGATCTTGGCTTGGAACGAGGCGTTCTGGACGCTCAACCTGACCGCCGCCAAAGCGGCACCTCTGACGGCCTTCATCGCCAGCTATTCCAGCCCCGAAGGCCTATTCTACGCAAAACTCAGCGCGGCCTCGACCATGGCCATCGCACCAATCCTGATCCTCGGCTGGTTCAGCCAGAAACAACTTGTCAGCGGCCTAACCTTTGGCGCCGTGAAGTAAGGAGACTGAATTATGGGACGTATTACACTGGATAAAGTCTCTAAAAGCTTTGGCGACGTCGAGGTTATCCCCCCGCTGGATCTGACCATCGAAGATGGCGAGTTCACGGTCTTTGTCGGCCCCTCGGGCTGCGGTAAATCCACCCTTCTGCGCCTGATCGCGGGGCTTGAGGACATCACATCCGGGCAGATCCGCATCGACAGCGAAGACGCCACCAATGTGCCGCCCGCGAAACGCGGTCTGGCGATGGTGTTCCAATCCTACGCGCTTTACCCGCATATGTCGGTGCGCAAGAACATCGCCTTTCCGATGAAAATGGCGGGCATTGATCAGGCCGAACAGGACAAGCGGATCGACGCCGCCGCCAAGGCGCTGAACCTAACGGACTATCTTGATCGTCGCCCCGGCCAGCTTTCTGGCGGTCAGCGTCAGCGTGTTGCGATCGGCCGTGCCATTGTCCGTGAACCCGCCGCCTTCCTGTTTGACGAACCCCTGTCGAACCTTGACGCTGCGCTGCGCGTCGGCATGCGGCTGGAGATTTCCGAACTGCATGAACGCCTGAAGACTACCATGATCTATGTGACCCACGATCAGGTCGAAGCCATGACCATGGCCGACAAGATCGTTGTTCTGCAAGCTGGTGTCATCGAACAGGTCGGAAGCCCGCTTGAGCTGTATGAACGCCCCTGCAACAAGTTCGTGGCAGGCTTCATCGGTTCGCCCAAGATGAACTTCATTGAAGGTAAGGAAGCCGCCAATCTTGGCGCCACGACGATCGGCATCCGCCCCGAGCACATCTCGATCTCGACCACGGAAGGTCAGTGGAAAGGCACCGTCGGCGTGGCCGAACATCTGGGGTCCGACACGTTCCTTTATATCCACGCGGATGTCAGCCCGAACGAAACCATGACCGTGCGCGTCGATGGAGAGTTCAGCGCGCGCCACGGCGACACGGTTTACCTGACGCCTCGCGCAGAACGCATTCACAAGTTTGGCGCGGATGGACTTCGGATCGAATGACGCAGCTGGCGGGGAATACGGCTTTGATTACGGCTCTTTCAAATCGCAATCTTTCCAGTTTGCCGAAAGAGATCGTGCGCCCGGTCTATGACCGCGCTGCGCTGAAGCCGGGGATCGTGCATATTGGCCTTGGCAATTTTCACCGTGCCCATCAGGCATGGTACCTTCACCGCCTGATGCAGGAAGATCTTGCGGGCGACTGGGCAATCATCGGCGCGGGCGTCCGCCCCTATGATGCCGCCATGCGCGACCGCCTGCTTGCACAGGATTGCCTGACGACGCTGATCGAGCTGTCGCCGGACAGCTCCTCGGCCGAGGTGATCGGCTCGATGATCGACTATCTGCCGATCGAGGACGGCAACGCCCCTTTGATCCAACGTATGGCGCAGCCAGACATCCGCATTGTCTCGTTGACCGTTACGGAAAGCGGATACTTCGTTGATCCTGCCGCAGGAGGCTTTGACGCTGGTCACAAAGATATTCAGCATGACGCTGCAAATCCTGAACGTCCGCGGACTGTTTTTGGGGCCATCGTTGCCGCGCTAAAGATTAGACGTGACAGCGGCGCAGGACCCTTCACCGTTCAAAGCTGTGACAACCTGCGCGGCAATGGCGCAATGACCCGCGAGGCGGTAGTGACATTGGCTCGACTGTCAGATCCCACGTTGGCAGATTGGATCGACACCGCGTGCAGCTTTCCCAACTCGATGGTCGATTGCATCGTTCCGGCGACAGGACCAAACGAATTGGCGCTGGTCCAACGTCTTGGAATTGCGGATGCGGCACCGGTCACGCATGAAAACTATCGCCAATGGGTTATCGAGGATGACTTCTGCGCGGGGCGTCCGGATTGGGACAAAGCCGGTGCCATCTTCACCCCGGCCGTGCACGATTACGAAACCATGAAGATCCGCATCTTGAATGCCGGGCATCAGGTTCTGGCCAACGCAGGCGAGCTTTTATCGGTCGAGACCATCGCCGACTGCATGGCGCATCCTTTGCTTTCGGCGTTCTTCTGCAAGGTCGAACAGGACGAGATCGTCCCTTATGTCGATCCCGTTCCGGGGATCACACCGTCAGCCTATGCAGACCTGATTGCCGACCGGTTCTCGAACCCGGCCATCCGTGACACGACCCGCCGCGTGGCCTTTGACGGATCCTCGCGCCATCCCGGCTTTATCCTGCCCATCCTTCGCGATGCCTTGGACGCTGGCGGCTCTGTCGATGGGTTGGCGCTTGTCGAGGCTTTGTGGGCGCGGATGTGCGCTGGCACCCGTGAGGACGGATCGCTGATTGAGGACAATGATCCGAATTGGAAAGACCTTGTTTCGTCTGCCAAGACCGCGATTCAGCGGCCTACGGCTTGGCTGGAACAACGTCAAATCTATGGGGAGCTTGCAGATAACCCCCGTTTTTCTGACGCATTCAGCAGATGGTTGGGGATGCTGTGGAACATCGGTGTCGCGGCCACGCTTCAAACCTACGCCGATCAGAGGGCGAAAGAATGATTCTTTGCTGCGGAGAAGCTCTGATTGACATGATCCCGACCCCCACGACGGCCGGTGCGGACGGATTTGTGCCGCATTCCGGTGGGGCGGTGTTCAATACCGCCATCGCCTTGGGGCGTCTGGGGGTGCAGACCGGGATGCTGACCGGCCTGTCGACCGACATGTTTGGGCGTCAGCTGAGCGAGGCGCTCAAGGCCAGCCATGTGGACACCACGCATGTGATCCCCTCGGACCGCCCCACGACGCTGGCCTTCGTGCGGCTTGTCGATGGGCACGCAACCTATTGCTTCTTTGATGAAAACTCGGCCGGGCGCATGTTGGATCCGGCTGACATCCCGGCGCTTTCCCCAGAAGTCTCGGCGCTGTTTTTTGGTGGGATCAGCCTTGCCTGCGAGCCCTCCGCCGACGCCTATGCGGCACTGCTGGCGCAGGAAGCTGCACAGCGCGTGGTGATGATCGATCCCAACATCCGCCCGCGCTTCATTCAGGACATCGACCGCTATCGCGCCCGACTGGACCGTATGATTGCGCAGGTTGATATCGTCAAAGTCTCGGACGAGGACCTGAACTGGTTGCTGCCCGCCCCGCTGTCCTTGAACGAGAAAGTGGCGGCGCTGATGGAAAGCGGACCATCCGTCCTGATCCTGACGCGCGGCGGCGCGGGGGCAAGCGGCTTTCTGGCAGACGGGACCGAGGTTCAGGTGCCGGCCCAACGGGTCGACATCAAAGACACCGTGGGCGCCGGGGACACGTTCAACGCGGGCTTTCTGGCCAAGCTGTCGGAACTGGGATGCCTTACGAAGAGGCAGCTTTCGGCTGAGACCTTGCAGCAAGCGATGCAACACGGGGCGAAAGCCGCCGCCGTCACCGTGTCCCGCGCCGGTGCGAACCCGCCCTGGGCAGAAGAGCTTTAGCGTTGGGCCGGGGGTTTTGGTGGGAAACTTCAGGGACACATGTGTCGGTGCTGGTAGGCAATACTCATCAATTGATCGTCCTGAATGCCCCACATTGCAGACCGTCGCACCACCACTTTCCGCCATAAGTGGTCAAGTTAGATTGCAGCCCAGAGCCGCAAATTGCAGTGGCTGGTTGAGTTTCCGCTTCTGGGCAAAAAGCTTTGTTCAGTTGAGAGCGGCTATCGCCCCTGCGTTCTGGGACTGGTTGAACTCGATCTGGGTCAATGAGCGCTTCGTGCAGCCTCCTAAGTAAAATTGCAACCCAAACGTGGGAGGCCGATCTCTATCTTTTCGCTTCCCAAAAGTCTTAGATTTTGCTATCAAATCCTTGGGATTTGGGTTCGTTTTATCGAGTCGAGAAACGCTTTTTTTGAAGGCCGCAAGAGCGAATTGTTATGAGGGTTCCGCGAATTCTTTTGGGAATTCAGTGCGAACTTTTGAGGGTGCCTTCTGCCGAAAATTTTGCTTGAATTCTGGAAGTTGCCGCGAACGCGTTCGCGGCGCCCTACATCGCTGTAGGTTCGGGCAAAACTTTGCACTTCGAGCATAACTTTGCACTCCGACGTGAACGCCTGGAGAACAGAAGGTATTGGCACGCCTCAGATCAAAGGAAGCGGCAAGCGCAGCATTCGTGAGTTAGGGCGGGTAGCCGCCAATCGCTGCGTTCCACCCCAAGGTCAGCAATGCGGTTCACATCAGGCTTTCAAAATGTCGGCTATTGGCCACTCTCTGCCTACGGACCGAAGCTGAGATTGAGCCGGTCGGTCAGCGGGAACGATTGACAACACAGGATCTCGTTGTTCGCGACCTCATCGTCTTCAAGCGCCATACGGGCAGACATATGCACCTTGCCCTCGGACAGATGCGCCTTGCAGGCCCCACAGACCCCGGACTGGCAACTGAACGGTATGTCGACACCCGCGGTTAGGGCAGCTTGCAGCACGGTCTGCCCCTTACCGACCACAACCTCGTGGGTGACACCGTTCAGCGTTATCTGGGCGGTTGCTGCAACGGATCCGGTCACGGGGACGGTTGACTTTCCCGCTCCGCCAAAGCTTTCCATATGGATACGATCCGCAGGGACATCGAGCCCCATGAGAATCGATTTGACATCACCGTTCATACTGCCCGGCCCACAGATCCAATACTGTACGTCCTGCGCCTCAGGAGGCGTTTCGGATATGGCCACCGAGATCGCCGCAGCATCAACCCGACCTGTGCGCCACGGTGTAAACCAGCTCCAAAGTGACGGTGACGACAGGACGTGGCGGACGGTCAATCGGTCCGGATGTTGATCCGTCAAGTCGGATAGGCTGTCCTGAAAGATGATGCTCTGTGCATCGGCATTGCCATAGACCAAATGCGCAACCGAAAATGGCTCGTTCGTCATTACGGCGTTTATCATCGCATAAAGCGGCGTGATCCCACTGCCCGCGCCAAAGAAGTAATGCGTGCGCCGTGCGGTGGCGCCCGGCGTCAGGGTGAACCCACCGAACGGGGGCATGACCTCAACCTCATCCCCTACGTTCAGCGCATCGCCAATGTGGTTGGACACTTTCCCGCCCTTGACCCGCTTTACGGTGATCCGAAGCTCTGCACCGGGTGGGTTCGAGATGGTATAGCTGCGTCGTTCTTCTTCGCCATCGAATGCGAACCGCAAGGTCAGATGCTGCCCCGCTGTCCATGTGAAGTCATCTTGCAGCGCGTCAGGGACGTTGAAGACGACACTGGTGGCGGCCCCGTCGATCTCGGGCGTGATGCTGGCGACGGTCAGTTTATGAAAATCGTGCGACAATTCGGGCCTCAACGGTAGTCGATTGTGGTGGTCAGCGCGCGGATGACTGGCGCGCCAAGATGATTGACGATCAAGAATCGATCCGTTTGCTTCATCTGGCCAAGATACCCCCGCCACAGATAGCTGACCCACGTCGTCGCGGTGACGACGGTGCCATCGTCTGCTTGCTTGGTGCGGAACGAAGGATCCTTGCGGAAGGTCTCGGCATATCCCCGCATGGCATCGGCATAGTCCGGATCATCCGTCCAATTGGGCGTCGTTTCCCAATCTGCCATCTTGTAGCTGAACTGATCGTCGGGCTGCCCCATGCCGTACTTGATCGTGATCGCGTGGACGGCATCGGGGTGCCAGTCCTGCCAAATATTGGCCAACCCGGCCTCATCGGTCGCCGCAAAATATCGATGGGCCAAATCCATCGGCTCGGACTTCGGGGCAGCCAATGCCAATCCCGCCGCAAGCAGAAGACCAATCGCCGTCGCAGTTATGCGTTTCATGTATCACGCGCCTCTTCAGCCTGCATGAAGTCCAAAATGGCCTGCTGGTGGCCAGTGATGGGGCTTTCCCCCACTGCCGCCGGTCCGATTTCAAGGAATGGGCTGGCAAGCGCCTTTTGTTGTTGCTCGCAGGCATAGACATCTTCGGCGGTGAAATCGCCCGACGTCATCGGATCGTCCTCGCCAGCGGCGTCATGTTCCGCATATTTCGGTCCACCGAAGCTTTTCCAGAAACCCCAACTGCTCCAGCCTTGTTTGGTGAACTCCCAGCTGGATGCATTTGCCAGCTTCGTGCGGTTTTCCACGCGCGTCAGGTTGGGCCCCAGCGGGGTGATGACAAAAATGTTCCAGCTGTCTTCACTAGCGCCAAGCCCGATGCCCGGAAACAACATTGGCACCCATGCGCCGGTATGCGGTTCGGGGATCACGCGGGGCGTGGGCAGATTGGCCTCCAAGTCCTTGGCATAGTCAGCCGAGGGCGGCTCCCAGAAATGATAATGCGGCCCCTTCCAGCCGTATTCGGCTTTGGCATGGTCATACATGTGAAGCGTGTTCGAATGCAGATGGCTCAGGTGATAGACGTCGATGTAGTTCTCGACCACGATCTTCCAGTTGGCCTTGATCTCATAGCTCTGGCGGGCCTCAGGATACTCCACGAGATCTTCGGGCTTGTGTGGACCAAGAAGGGAGTCGACCGCACCAAACCATTCGGCCAAAGACGGCGCGTCTGGGTCGGGATGGACGAACAGCATCCCACGCCAGATGTCGACGCTGGCGGGCTTTAGACCAAGGCACTTTTTGTCGATCCCGTTCGGGTATTCGGTCGCCTCGTCCGGAACCGAAATCAGGTTGCCCTCAAGGTCATAGGTCCAGTCGTGATAGGGGCAGGTCAGCGCCTTCTGCGTTTTACCAACAGCGCGGATTAGCTGCGTGCCGCGATGGCGGCAGATGTTGTGGAACGCGCGCAGGCGGAAGTCGCGCCCCATTACGATGAAGATGTTGTTCAGCCCCGCTTGGACCGAGATGTAATGCCCCGGCTCGGGCACGTCCTCGGCCAGACCGGCAAACCGCCAGCTGCGCGAGAATATCAGGCGTTGTTCGCGGTCGAACCAGTCTTGCGATGTGTAGGCCTCGACGGGCAGGCGGTGATACATATTGGTCATGGCGCGCCTCACACAAGCCATTGGGCATATTGCGGAAACAGGGACGCGGCGATCATCATTAGGCCGAAAAGCGCCCACAAGATCGCAACCGCCCAGAACAATACCGGGTCTTCCTCACGCTGCACTTCAAAGACCAGATGCGCCTGTCCAGTCATGACCGTTGGAACAAGCCACCACAGGAACATCAGCCCCCAGACCCAGTACATTCCCAGAAGGGCAGCGATTACAAGGACCGGGAACGCGATATAATTGAGAACGCGGTTGCTGTTCATTTCGGTGTCTCCAAGCTGGCCGCAAGGATCGTTGCGGCCTGTTTCAGTTCATCGCGCCATGCCGCTGGAGGTTTCAGCGGCGTCATAGCGTCAAGATTTATGTAAGGGGCAGCAATGCCCTGAGTGACCACGCGCAAAAGCGCTTGGGGGGCCTGTGGCGCAACCTGCGTCAGCGCCGCCTCGATCACATCAAGAAACCGGGTTAGGCTGGCCAAAAGCGGTGCGCGCATCTCGGGGTAATCCGCAACCGAAGCCGTCAACGCCTGCCAGGCCAGCATCAGCCGCGGGTCGGAGCCGCCGTTTTCGGCAAACAGCAAATCAACCAGATCGGTCGGGCGGGTCACATGGGCGGCGGCCTCTTCTAAGGCTTCGGTTGATGTGGCAAACCCTTTGATCACGTGATCGGTCAGCGCCGCGATCATCCGGTCCTTGTTGCCCAGATTATGGCGCAGCAGCGGGCGCGCCACCCCAGCCTCTGCGGCAATGCGTGCCTGGGTGGCACCCTCCAAGCCAAAGCGGGCAACACATGTCAGATAGGCATCAAGGATCTCTTCGGTGCGCTGGTCTTTCAGGCTGGGGCGGGGCATGGGATCTCCATTCATTGTCACGAATGACAAATAAACCCGCTCAGTAAAATGTCAAGTTGGACAATTTATAAAGCTGTATGCTTTTCAAGATCGCGCCATAGAAAGGTATGATAGCGTATTGAACCAACAGTGCGTCCTGAGCGTTCGTTCAGAAGTTATCTGTGGCTCTTAATATGGGCGAAATTCAGAGGTTCACTGCTGGATATATCAACGCCTGATTCGAGTTTTTCACTTTGGTTTCTTTTCACGCCTTAATCCGCCATTTCGAGAGTCGGGCTTCTTTGCACCAGTTCGCTGACCACCTCAAACAACGTTTTCTCAAACTGAAGAAGGGCTTCAGATTTTCTTTGTGAAATTGGGTAGAGCAACCCGAAGGTCATCCAGCGCTCTGGCACCAAAGGAACGAGGGAAAGACCCTCTGGCCCGGCATGGGCTGCGACCAACTCATCCGCGATTGTGATACCTGCTCCCTCGGCCACCAGCGAGCAGGCAAGTTGCGAGGCTGCGACCTCGCAGGTGAGTTTTGGGGTGACACCAGCGGAGTGGAAAATGTCGTCCAACTGATCCCGCAGCAAGAGGCCTTGCATTAGGCGAATGACGGGTTCATCGGCGAGATCACCAACTGTGAGTTCTTGTCGGGAAGCAAGAGGATGGCCTATCGGCAAAACCGCCTGTGCGCGGACGCGGATGAGGGGCTTGGTCACGATGCCGGGGTGGTCAACCGGCAGCGCTCCAATCCCGATATCGTATTCCCGCCCGGCCAACCACTTCCCGGCTTCTCGTCGGGCGCGGACGTCGAGGCTGATGTTGGTATCGGGTTTGGCCTCGAACATGCGCGCAACGGCAGGGGCAGAGAGGGATTGCGCGATCCGAGGCATCGTTACGATACGAAGGGTTTCCGTGCGCCCAGCCCGAATTTCGGCAGCAATACGTGGCACCTCGTCGAGGTTATCCAGAATTCTTCCTGCCTCTCGGTAAAAGGCCAAACCTTCTGGTGTTGGCGTCAAGTTGCGCCCCGTGCGATCAAAAAGCGTGAGCTTCAATTCGGCCTCAAGTCCCGAGATCAGGCGGCTGACTGCGGGTTGGCTGAGGTGTAGAATTTCCGAAGCAGCAACAAGCGATCCTTCAGACAGGGTGGCACGAAAGGCTCTCAAGGCTTTGATGTTCATTGATCATGCTTTCATATTTTGCAAGAGTAGATAACACCTTTGCATTTTTTACAATTGATTGCTTGCCGTAAGTTAATCCCAAGTGAAATTGGGAGGATCCTATGAAACGCAGAACTTTTGTAAGCGCTGCAGTTGCAGCCATCGCTGTCACCGTCTCTACCACGGCCAGCATGGCGGCAGACTGGCCAAAACGACCGATCAATCTGGTCGTACCGTATAAAGCGGGCGGTGGAACTGATGCCTATGCCCGCGCCATCTCGGCTGCTGCCGAAGGCATCTTGGATGTGCCGGTTGTCGTCGTGAACAAGCCCGGTTCGGGTGGCCTGAACGGCGCAAACTCTGTCGTCGGCGCACGCCCCGACGGGTACACTATGATGATGACCTCTGGCGGGTCGTTCCTGTTGTCAACGATGACACGGGACACCGAAATTGACGCATTGGAGAGCTTTCAGTTTGTGGCGCAAGTGGGACAGCTTCAAACCTCGTTGATGGTGCCAAAAAATAGCCCCTTCCAGTCGGTGCAGGACGTTATCGATGCTGCCAAGGCCAATCCCGGTTCGCTGCGTTGGGCGCATTCCGGACGCGGTGGCTTCCACCACGTGGGCGGTCTTGGCTTCCTGGCGAACAATGGCATTGAAGCGCAGGATGTGCCTTTCAAAGGGGGCGGTCCAACCCGCGCCGCACTTATCGGCTCGCAAGCTGATTTCGGTTTTCTTGGCGTGCAGCAGCTGGCGGGCTTTGAAGAGCAACTTCGTGCTCTGGCCGTGAACAGCCAGGATCGCGACGGGATCATGAAGAATGTTCCATCGTTCGGTGAACTGGGCATTCCCTTTGCTGCCGTTTCCTCGCCTGTGATCGTATTCGCCCCGAAGGACACCCCTGCTGATGTGGTTGCAGCCATGGAAGCAGCCCTTGCCCAAATCGCAGAGAAACCAGAATTCGCGGAATTGCTGGCCTCGCGCGGGACTGGTCCGGTCTATCAGAACGGGGCGGACGCCAAGGCGACCCTGACCTCGATGAAGGCCGATGCCACGCCGTTGGTCGAAAGCCTGACCAACTAAGCAACATTGGGACCGGGCGCGCTACGTGCCCGGTCCCACCATTCAATCATGGGAGGGGATCATGCGTGCTTATGCTGAAGGTCTCGTATTGGCCGGGCTGGCCATCGTCGCACTGTGGGGTGCCTGGCAGGTTCCAGCAGCCTCACCCGGAGACACCTGGGCCGGAATTGTTCCCTTCGCTGCTGCGTTAGCCCTGCTTGTCTTGTCGATTTTCCTGCTTCTGGGTGCAACGCCTCAACCCGTGGACGCCCCCGAGGAGTCTGATAACGCCGCAACTTTTGGCATTGTCGGTCTGTTCCTGATTGCACTGCTCTACCAGCAAAGCTTCCGCTGGTTCGGATACGTGCTGCCGACCGCCATAACAGCCCCCGTGGTGCTCTATCTGTTTGGTGTCCGCAACTGGATCGGTCTGACCGTTTCGGTCGTCCTCTGCCCACTGGTCTTTCACGTCATTTTCTTCGAGCTCCTCGGTGTCTTCCCGCCATATGGCGAGGTATTCGACCTGCTCGACTGGATCAAAGGATAAGAAACATGGAGATCTTTCCTGCACTTCTGTCGGTCCTTACCGATCCGACCCTCTTGTTTGCGATCGTCCTTGCCGCAGCTGTTGGCATGATTGTCGGAGCCACCCCCGGCCTGACCGCATCGGCGGCCATCGCGATGCTGCTGCCGATCACGTTTTACATGCCGCCCCTGTTCGCGCTGGCCTTCCTGTATGTCATCGGAAAGTCCGGGCGCTACGGCGGCTCAATCGCAGCGATCCTGTTCAATACGCCAGGCACTGCCGCAAGTGCAGCAACCCAGATTGACGGCTATCCTTTGGCCCGGTCGGGCAAAGCGGGCAAGGCAATGAAGGTTGCGACGATTTCGTCGATCATCGGCGACCTGATGGGGGATATTTTGCTGGTGGTTGGCGTGGGTTTCATCGCTGCCATTGCCCTTAAACTGGGACCCCCGGAAACATTCGCCATCTATTTCGCCGCCTTTGTGGTGATTGGCTCGGTCATCGGCAAATCCATCGTCAAAGGATTGGCGTCGGCTTTGCTGGGTATCTTGATTGCCATGGTTGGGCTTGACCCGATCTCCAGCGAGGAACGCTACACCTTTGGTTCGTTCGATCTGTCCAACGGCGTCGGATTGGTGCCGCTGATGATCGGTGTCTTCGTGCTGGGCGAGGTTTTTGCCCAAATGGAAGAACGCCGTAAGGCGAAGGGCGACATCGAAGAGAACGAAAGCTCGGAGAGCGGAAACAGCCTAAGCTGGGAAGAATACAAACCCTGCCTACCGCACGCCTTTCGGGGCGGATTTATTGGCGCAGGGATCGGCGTTCTTCCTGGCCTTGGCTCTGCCATCGCGGCCTTCATTTCTTACGGTGAAGGCAAACGCCGGGCGAAGAACCCTGAAAAATGGGGAAAAGGTGCGCTGGAAGGCGTCGCCGCGCCCGAGGCCGCCAACAATGCGGTATCCGGCCCGTCGATGGCGCCTCTGCTGACCCTTGGCATTCCCGGATCGACCATTGGCGCTATCCTGTTGGGTGTGTTCCTGATCCATGGCATCCAAGTGGGTCCGACCTTGTTCCTGACGGACAAAGAGCTGGTCTATCAACTGTTTGCCTGTGGCATGCTGGGGATCATCGCATACGGTGTCATTGGGTATTTCGGTGCGACTCAGGTTGCTCGTCTGATCCTGAAAATCCCGACCAATGTGCTTTATCCGATGATCTTCCTCACAGCGTTTGTGGCAGCCTATTCCGCTCGCGGGTCCATGTTCGACGTCACTGTCATGACTGTGGCCGGGTTCGGAGGATGGTTAATGCGGAAATACGACTTCAACATTGCAGCCTGCGTGATCTCATTCGTGCTGGCAAAAGGTGCCGAAGAGACGTTCCGCCAGTCACTGCTGATGTCCGAGAGTGGCCCGCTGGTCTTCGTCGAACGCCCAATCGCATTGGCCTTCCTGATCTTGGGTCTTGCCGCCATGGCCTTCCGCATTCGCGGCATCCTAAAAGAGCGCCGGATCGCACAAGGAGGATTGGGCGATGCTTGAGTATGGGATCTATCGCGACTGTTTCTCCACCGCAGACATGCGGTCCATTTGGTCAGAACAGGAAACCATCTCGGCTTGGTTGAGGGTCGAGCAAGTTCTGGCGGAACAACAAGCGACCGCTGGGGTGATCCCACAAGACGCGGCAACGGCCATCAAATCTTTGTCCGTGTGTCACCTGAACCAAGAAGAGCTGCGCGATGAAATGATGCTGGTTGGGCGCCCAATTGTGGGGCTGGTCAAACAGCTGAGAGGCCAATTGGGCGCTCACGCACCCTATGTCCATTTCCACGCGACTACGCAAGATATCATGGACACCGCCATGGCCCTGCAAATGAAATTGGGACTCGATCAGATCCAACAGGCCATCTTGGATATTGTCGCCGGAATTGACCGCCTAATCGAAGAGCATCAGGATACCTTGATGATGGGGCGCACCAACGGCCAGCACGCCGTTCCGATCCATCTTGCAACAAAACTCAGAGTCTGGCGTTCAGAATTGGAGCGCCGTGCGTCTGCCCTGAGCGACGCAGCAAGCCGAGGTTTGAACGTTCAGATCGGTGGCCCCGTCGGAGATTTGCGAGGTTATGAAAACGGAACCGGCCAACAGGTTAAGCAGGGCGTCGCGACCGCTCTCGGATTGAACATCGTCGACCCGCATTGGCAAAACGCGCGCGATGGTGTGGCCGACATCGTCACGGCACTTGGCGTGTTATGCGCAACGCTTTGTAAGATCGCACATAATGTAAATCAGCTCTCATCCTCAGATATCGGAGAGGTCTTCGAAGCAGACCAACCCGGCAAAGGCGCCTCGTCAGCCATGGCCCACAAGAAAAATCAGCGAGGGTCCGAATTTGCAGAAGCCGTAGCGCGACTGGGCCGTCAGCGCGCAGAGCAAATTGGAGAATTGACACTGCATGAGCATGAACGCTCAGGCGGGGTCTGGATAGGTGAATGGGTTGTGGTGCCTGAAACCTTCCTCCTGACCTCTGGGGCGTTGGAGTGGTCAGAGAAGTTGTTTGGGTCATTGGTCATTGATGACGAAACCATGAGGAGGTTGCTCGAAAATCAGTCTCGCTGGTAATCCCCCCATTTTTAGAAGGGCGTATCAGTAGAATCTAAGCTGCTTTCAGTTTCTGCATCGGGGTCATGCCGCCGATGCCCATGTTTGGTCTTTCGTTGTTGTAAGTCCAGAGCCATTTCGTTGCGTGATCCTGCACGTCTTCAATGCTTTCGAAGTGGTATCGCCCGAGCCATTCGGTGCGAACTGTCCGATTGTAGCGCTCGATATAAGCGTTCTGCTGGGGCTTGCCCGGCTGGATGTAAAGCAGACAGATCCCTGCCTTCTCAGCCCAGGTCTGCAGGCGCCCACTGACATATTCGGGACCGTTATCTACGCGAATGGCCAGAGGTTTGCCTCGCCAGGCGATGATCTGGTCCAGCGCCCGAACCACACGCTCGGCGGGCAGTGAGAAGTCCACTTCGATGGCCAGCCCTTCGCGATTGAAGTCATCAAGCACGTTCAATGTGTGGAACGCCCGACCGTCAGCCAGTTGATCTGCCATGAAGTCCATTGACCAAACTTCATTCGGAGCCTCTGGCACGACCAGCGGCTCCGGCCTCTCGCGCTGCAGCCGCTTCCGAGGCTTGATCCGCATGTTCAGCTCCAACTCGCGGTAGATGCGATACACGCGTTTGTGGTTCCAGCCAAAGCCTTTGACGTTCCGCAGATGCAGAAAGCACAGGCTGGAAAGAACAGTGCATTGCGCATTGGTGTGATGCTGGCTTGATCAAGCATGAACTCAAACCGCATTCACAAGGTGTGGCCAGAGTTGTTTACCCTGAAGCCCTCGCTGGATTTCAAGTAACATATGTCCAGGTGTCGGCTCTGGCCAAACAGCTCAACACAACTTCCCGATCGTTGTTGAGGAAATTTGATGAAAGGGAAATTGAAACTGTTGGTGGCTTTCAAGATGGGAAGGCAACCAGTGGCCTACTCGTCGCTCTGTCGGATCTCGCGAGAGGGCTTGATAAGCCATTGATTACATCTTTTGCCGGGAAATCAAAATGACCTCGTTCGAGACAGCATTTCTGATTGTCTCCACTTTGGTGACTGCAGGGGCGTTGGCCTACCTCGTCTGGCTGCTGAGGACGAGCGGCCGGGACCGGGTTGATGATCCCGATCTTGTCGAGCAGTTTCGTGAGACGGCTCCATTTGAGAAACTTGATCAAGTTCTTGATCCGCCTGAGGGTGAGTAGAGCGCGCCATCTGCTTTGACGTGCATTGGTCTTTTGGAAACCCGGCTTCAGGAAATGAAGTCGGTTGTTTTATGGGAAACTACATGTACCTCTGCAGTGCAAAGTTATGGTCGAAACCGTGTGCAAAGTTTGTGGAACGAAACCCGAAATTTCCCAGAATTTTGGTGCGCCGCGGTGCAAGGTTTCGCCCGAACCTACATCGCCAACTTGGCTATTGAGAATCTCAAAATGCCCCGCCGATTTGTGCGGGGCATTTTGTTTTGGGGATGCCCGCATCCCTGAAGGCGACGCAACGGGGCGTGCGGCCCAGTTAAGCCTTCTTCAGCCCCTCGGCTTAGAAAGCTCGGCACACCAACGCGCAAAGGTGCCCTGAATTTGGCTGCCTGTCAGCGTGTGAACTTGTCAGGAGCTTGCAATGTCCAATCCCTTTGAAAACCGTATGCCATCCCTGCGCGGTCCGGCCACCGATCTGGTCCCCGTTGTGCCGTCAGATCTGAGCAACCTGCCCGAAGTGGCGGTGTCCCTGTATGTGGAAACTGGTGGTTCCCTGTCGTTTGTCAGCGTGGCTGGGGGCATCCGCAACGTCACCGTTGCAGACCATTCCATCCTTCCGGTTGGCGTGCTGAAAGTCATGTCGCTGGGGACCACCGCGACCGGTATCCACGCGCTTGTGCTGACCTGATCCGCAGTCTGCCCCGTGTCACCAAACGCTCAAAACCCGCCTGCAGAGGGCGGGTTTTGTTTTGTGGAGCGGAACGATCAGACTTTGTAGTAGTCCCGGTACCACGCCACGAAACTGTTCACCCCGTCGCGGAAATCCGTGGCCGGGCGGTATCCGGTTAGACGTTGCAGCAAGGTCGCATCCGCCCAAGTGGCCGGCACATCGCCCTTCTGCATCTCCATGTAATTGCGCTCGGCTTTCTTACTTAAGGCGTCTTCAATTGCCTCCACGAAATCCATCAAGCGTACCTTGTCCGAGTTCCCAACATTCACCACGCGATAGGGCGCGGCGGGGGACAGGCTGTCGCCCTCTTCGATGTCGTCCTTGCTGTCGGGCCGGACCGGAGGGCTGTCGATCAGCAGGCGGATGCCGCGCACCAGATCTTCGACATAGGTGAAGTCGCGAAACATGTCGCCGTTATTGTAGATGTCGATGGGCGTTCCGTCGATGATCCCCTTGGTGAACTTGAACAGTGCCATGTCGGGGCGCCCCCACGGACCGTAGACGGTGAAGAACCGGAACATGGTCGAGGGGATGTGCCACAGATGCGCATAGCTGTGCGCCATGGCTTCATTGGCTTTTTTGGTCGCGGCATAGATGGTCAGCGGCGTGTCGGCCTTTTCCGTTTCCGTAAACGGCATCTCGTCATTCGCGCCATAGACGGAACTGGTCGAGGCCATCAGCAGGTGCTCCACTTCGTGGCGACGGGCGGCCTCCATCACGTTGAAGGTGCCAACGACGTTCGAGTCGATATAGGCGCGGGGGTTTTCAAGGCTGTAGCGCACCCCGGCCTGCGCGGCCAAATGGACGATTACGTCGGGTTCGAATGCGTCTGCCATCTGGTCGAACAGCTCTAGATCTTCCAGCATCCCTTCGGTGGCCGAGAAGCTTTCGTTCTGCAGAAGCATCTGGTGGCGGCGCTGCTTTAGGGTGACGTCATAGTAATCCGTCATCCCGTCAAAGCCGTGGACACGAAAGCCCTCTTCCAGCAGCAGTTTTGACAGGTGATAGCCGATAAATCCGGCCGAGCCCGTCACCAGAACCTTACGTTTACCCATTGAAAATGACCTTCTCTGAAATCGTCTGTTTCAACCCTAGACGCCGCGTACCTCAGCGCCAAGCACCTTGGCAAGACGCTGCGTTCGCCGCGCAAACCCTGTGCGGATGTCAATCGGCTCTGGTTTCAAGGCGCGCGAGGTGATAATCGCAGCCAGACAGGAACATTCAGATAAGGGTGGGAACCACATGCCTGCTTACAGATCCAGAACCTCGACCCATGGCCGCAACATGGCCGGTGCCCGTGGCCTTTGGCGCGCGACCGGGATGACCGACAGCGATTTCGGTAAGCCGATCATCGCCATTGTGAACAGCTTCACGCAGTTCGTACCGGGTCACGTCCACCTGAAGGATCTGGGCCAGATGGTCGCCCGCGAGGTCGAGGCCGCTGGCGGCGTCGCCAAGGAATTCAACACCATCGCCGTCGATGACGGGATTGCGATGGGCCATGACGGGATGCTCTATTCGCTGCCCTCGCGCGAAGTGATCGCGGACTCGGTTGAATACATGGTCAACGCCCACTGTGCTGACGCGATGGTCTGTATCTCGAACTGCGACAAGATCACCCCCGGCATGCTGATGGCCGCGATGCGCCTGAACATCCCGGTGATCTTCGTGTCCGGTGGCCCGATGGAAGCGGGCAAGATCGACATTGCCGATCTGGACGCCAAGAAGATCGACCTTGTCGACGCGATGGTTGCCGCTGCCGACGACAAATACACCGACGAGCAGGTTCAGCACATCGAAGAGAACGCCTGCCCGACCTGCGGATCGTGCTCGGGCATGTTCACTGCGAACTCGATGAACTGTCTGGCCGAGGCGCTGGGGCTGGCGCTGCCGGGCAATGGTTCGACGCTGGCGACCCACGCCGACCGTAAAGGCCTGTTCCTGGAAGCAGGCCGCAAGATCGTCGAGATCACCAAGCGTCACTATCAGGACGAAGAAAAAGGTCTGCTCCCACGTGAGATCGCAACCTTCGAAGCGTTCGAAAACGCCATGTCGCTGGACATCGCCATGGGCGGGTCCACCAACACGGTTCTGCACCTTCTGGCTATCGCCAACGAAGGCGAGGTTGATTTCGACATGACCGACATGGATCGCCTGTCGCGCAAAGTGCCCTGCCTGTGCAAGGTCGCGCCGAATATTCATAACGTCCACATGGAAGACGTGCACCGTGCCGGTGGCATCTTCTCGATCCTTGGCGAACTGTCGCGTGCGGGTCTGCTGCACAACGACGTGCCGACCGTACACTCGACCACCATGGGCGAGGCGATTGCGAAATGGGACATCAAGGTTGCCAACAACCCGGCTGCTGAAGAGCTGTTCAAAGCTGCCCCCGGTGGCGTGCGCACCACGCAAGCGTTCAGCCAAGCCAACCGCTTCAAGGAACTGGACACCGACCGCGAAGGTGGCGTGATCCGTTCGGCGGAACATGCATTCTCGAAAGACGGTGGTCTGGCGGTTCTGTTCGGCAACATTGCCGAAGACGGCTGCATCGTGAAAACAGCAGGCGTGGATGAAAGCATCCTGACCTTCACCGGCACCGCTCATGTTTGCGAAAGCCAAGACGCGGCTGTGAACAACATCCTGACCGGCAAGGTCAAGGAAGGCGACGTGGTTGTCATCCGTTACGAAGGCCCGCGCGGTGGTCCGGGGATGCAGGAAATGCTGTACCCGACCAGCTATCTGAAATCCAAGGGTCTGGGCAAAGCCTGTGCGCTGCTGACGGACGGTCGCTTCTCGGGCGGGACTTCGGGCCTGTCGATCGGTCACGCCTCGCCGGAGGCCGCCGAAGGTGGCGCGATCGGTCTGGTACAGGACGGCGATAAGATCGAGATTGATATCCCGAACCGCACCATCAACCTTGCCATCTCGGACGAGGAAATGGCGGCCCGCCGTGCCGAGCAGGACAAGAAGGGCTGGGTCCCCGCCGAGCCGCGCAAACGCAAGGTATCGAAGGCGCTGAAAGCCTATGCGATGCTGGCGTCGTCGGCAGCAAAAGGCGCAGTTCGCGTCATCGACTAAACACAACCGGGCGCGTAGGTAGGAATACCCACGCGCCCGTTTTCCCTTTCCCGACCGCCCCCTCTGCCCCTAGGCTAAGGATGCGAACGGAAAGGATCCCCCATGCCCATCAAAGCAATTGCCTTCGACGCCTACGGCACTCTTCTGGATGTCTATTCGGTCGGCGCCTTGGCGGAAGAGTTCTTCCCCGGCAAGGGTGCAGATATCGCCGTCACATGGCGTGACAAGCAGATCGAATACACCCGCCTGCGGACGATGTGCGACCAATACGCCGATTTCTGGCAGGTGACCGGGGATGGGTTGGATTATGCTTGCGAATTGCATGGGGTGACGCCAACCGCCGCGCAGCGCGCTGCGTTGATGGGTGCCTATGAGAAGCTGACCGCGTTTCAGGAAAACCACGCCCAACTGACCCGCCTGAAAGCCGCCGGGGTGCCGATGGCGATCCTGTCGAACGGAACGCCTGCGATGCTCGACAGCGCGTTGGAGGCTGCTGGGCTGGACGGGCTGTTGGATCACGTTCTGTCTGTCGACAGTGTCGGCAAATTTAAAACCGCGCCCGAGGCCTATCAGATGGGTCCGGACGTGTTCGGTTGTGACGCGTCAGAGATTCTGTTCGTCTCGTCCAATTGCTGGGACATCTGTGGCGCCACGTGGTTCAGCTATCACACGATCTGGCTGAACCGCTACGGCCTGCCGATGGAGAGGCTCGGCGTCGAGCCGATGGCCCACGGGACTAGCCTGAAGGACGTGGCAGACTACGCGCTGGCGTCGTTTTCTGGGTGACGCTGCGCGCTTTTCGGTCCCTGATCGGTGATCATGTCATACGATAGCGTATGGTCCATGTTCCGCATCCGATGGCGCAGCATGTGCCGTGTCAGTCGCATCATATCCGCAGCATGTTCCGGTTTGTCGGCAACATTCTCCAACTCTCCCTGACCGTCGTGATCGAACAGAAGCGGCGGCAGCTCTGCGGCGAACTCAATCAACGTGAACCGGCTGTCGCGCAGGATGCCAACGCAGGAGTTGCTGGCATCTGTCCCCAGTTCTTTCTGCCACAGGGTCGGGGTGATCGGGTCCGCGAAATCCAGTTCCGAGAAGGAATAGTCGCGCCAATCCTTGGGCACCTCGCCTGACAGGAACGGCAGCAAAGACCGCCCGTCCATCGCGTTCGGCACCTCTTGTCCGACCCAGCTTAGGATCGTGGGCGTCAGGTCGATGCTCTCGGTCGGGACATCCACCACATGCCCCGCTTTGCACTCCGGCGCGTGGATGATCAGCGGCGTGTGATAGGCTGCGTCATAGACCGAGTGTTTGCCCCATGCGTGGTGGTCTCCCAGCATCTCGCCATGGTCGGCGGTGACGATCAGCAGCGTTTCGCCCCACTGGCCGCTGTCTTTCAGGAAGCTGACGACGCGCCCGATATGGTGATCCACTTCGGTCGCCAGCCCCAGATAGACGGCGCGTAGCGCTTGCAGGGTTTCGTCGCTGTCATCGGCCTTGGCGCCAATGACGAAATTCGCCGCCTTTTCCTTGGCCAGCGCAGGCCCAAAGAACGGGTGGACCGCAGCCTCGTCATCCCGCGAGCCAACGCGGGTGGGCGCGGGCAGGGTGGTCGGGTCGTACATGTCGTTATAGGGCGCGGGCGCGACCAGCGGCGGGTGCGGACGGATATAGGTTAGATGCGCGAACCAGCTTTGATCGGCATAGGCGGGCATCCGGTCAAGGAACTGATCTGTCAGGAAAGCGGTGTCGCTATCCTTAGCTGAATACACAGCGGGCGCATTGATCGCAGACCCGTCGCCGCCGGGGATATAAAGCTGCCAGTAGTTGTCCCAGTGATGCCCCTTGCCCATCAGGTAGGACCGCCACGGGTACGACATCTCTAGCCGCATCTCGACCTGTTCGACAAAGCCGGACATGGCTTGTTCATAGGTCTGAACGGCGGGATCATTCGGGGCGAAGATACGCGGGTCTTGCGACGTATCCGTATAGCCAAACAGCATGGGCAGATAGCCCGCCTTGCGCATCTCGCTGGCGATGGTGGGCGTGTCGTGGCGCAAGGGCGTGCCGTTGCGGACCGAGCGGTGGTTCATCGCATATTGCCCCGTCAGGATCGAGGCACGCGACGGCCCGCACGGGTTCACGACCGAGAAGTGACGCTCGAACGTGACGCTTTCGTCCAACAGCGCACGCAGATTGGGCAGGTCCACGTGATCGGCCAACGCCCCATGCAGGCAGTCCGCCCGCAGCTGGTCGATGATGATAAACAGCACGTTTTTCTTGGCGGTCATCGCGGATCCCTCCCCTGTACTGAAATTGATAGGGCATGGATTTTCACCGCGTCCAGCGGAAGTTGCGCTGGTTCGGTCGAAAGCGGCAAACTGGTACGTCCGGCAAAAGAAAAGCCGCAGCGCGTGGGGGCGCTGCGGCTGAAACCTAATAGGATGTGTTTGGATCAGGCTTCGGCGCGCGACAGAACGCTGGCCGGACGCACTTTGACCAGGGCTGCGGTCAGCATGCCAGCCAGCGCGGCTTTGATCACATCGCCGGGAATGAAGGCGGTGACCAGAGCGGTCGATTCCACCAGCGTCTTGTCCAGCATGATCGCCATGCCCGGAATGCCAAAGCCGTAGAGCACGATGATGCCACCCACGACGGCGGCGACACCGGCGCTCAGCCAGACGGGGCCAGTGCGCCATTTCTCAGTGATCAGGCCGGTGACGAAGGCGGCAATCGGGAAGCCGATCAGGAAGCCGACAGTCGGGCTTGCAAAGACGCCAAGGCCTCCGCGCCCGCCAGCCAGAAGCGGCAGGCCGATGGCAACCAGCAGCAGGAACAGAAGCACGGCCAGCGCGCCACGCTTGGCGCCCAAGATGGTGCCGCACAGCATGATGCCAAGGCTTTGGGCGGTGATGGGCACGCCGAAGAACAGGTCGATCTTGGGGATCAGGCCCAAGGCCGCGATCAGGGCTGCGAACAGCGCGATAAGGGTTACGTTCTTTTCCATTGAGTTAAGACTCCTTCATGGCATCGAAACCGCCGCGCGCGCGCAGCGCATCGGAAATGTGGTCTGCGTCGTCCAACGCAAGAACCGTGAATGGCAGGATGATGCGCCAGCCGGGGCGGCGGGCAGACCGGGCGCGCCAGGCCTCGGTCAGGTGGGTGCCTTTGGCTAGAAGCACAGGCGTAAAGCGGATGACCAGCGCGATGGCGGTCTCAAGGTATTCGGTGCGCAGCCCTAGCGCGCGCAGGGGCGTTGCCAGCCAGCGCACCACGGCGATCATATCAGACAGGCGGGTAGTCATGGTGACCAGATTGGCCAGCCCAACGGCGGTCAGCATGCGCAGGATGATCACCAGCCCATCCACCGGGCTGCGGATAATCAGGTGATAGATCCCGACCAGCACGACGAAGGGCCACAGCACTTTCAGTGCGCGCAGTCCGGCGCGCAGAAAGCTTTGGCCGGGCAGGGCATAAAGCGTCAGCGTGGTGGCGAAGGCGGCCAGGTGGAACCACAAGCTTTGCATTTGAAACAGCACGATCGTCACGACGCACAGCCCCGCCAGCTTCAGACCGGCGGGCCAGCCGTGGGCGCGGGTCTCAATCGGAGAGGTCAGAGATATCATCGCTCTCTCCTTGCTGTTTCATCTGGGCGGTGAAGGCGGGCAGCACATCGGCGGGCAGACCTTGCTGCGCCAGCGCCCCGGCTTCGATCCATAGAACGTGGTCATAAGTGGTCAGCTCGTGCGGGTCATGGGTGACGTGGACCAGCGTGCCCTCGTAGCGATCCAGATAGCGGCCAAGCTGCATCCGTGTGGGAATGTCCAACCCTGCGAAAGGTTCGTCCAGCACCAGAATGCGCGGGGCCATCGCCAACACCGCCATCAGGCAGACAAGTTGCTTTTGTCCCTGAGACAGCCCGTGCACATGGCTGTCCGCCCAGTGGCTTTTGCCGAAGCGCTCCAGTTGGGTACGGGCAGCACCCTCGGGGTCGTCCAGTCCCAGCTGGCGCAGACCAAAGGCCAGTTCCTCGACCACGGTGGGGAAGATGATCTGGTGGTCTGGGTTTTGAAACAGGATGCCCACCAACGACAGCGCCGCACGACGGTCTTTGGCCGGGTCGATCCCGTCCACGCGGACGGTGCCCGCGCTGGGTTCCACCAGTCCCGACAAGAGCCGCGCGAAGGTGGTCTTGCCCGACCCGTTGCGCCCGATGATGCCGATGCGTTTGGCGGTCAGGTCCACCGACAGCTCTGACAGAATCCGACGCTCGGCCACCGCAAAGCTGGCAGCTTGGAATTCGATCCGCGCGGGTTTCATCTGACTGTCCATGTGCCCTTTCCAAGGCCCGAAGTTTGCAGGTGTTTGACGGGGCTTTTAACCGGACGCAAGAGAGAATGCCGCAAGAAAATGCAGAAAACGTAGTTCTACCCCGTCACATTTCGGGCCTCGAATTTGATCATGTCAGGTGCAGAATGCGGCAGTAAGCGTATTCCATTGCCGTTGGGTCAACTCTCCGCGCTCGGCCACCATCCAATAAGAGTTCTCGGACGGCAGCGCGTCGTCCGACAAGCGGACAAGCGTGCCGGTGGCCAACGCCTGTTCAACCATGGGGATCGAGGCCAGTAACACACCCGCCCCGGCCCGTGCGGCGGCAAGGGCGGCGGTGAAAGTGTCAAAGCGCAGATGCGGAATGGGGGTGGGCGCGTCGCCCGTGTGGGCCGCCCATTCGTGCCAGCCCATGCGCGGGCCGGACAGCCCAATCCGGGGCAACTCCTGCCAGCGGTCCGGATCCACGCCTTGCATCAGCGCGGGGGCCGCGACGGGGGCCAGCACCTCGTCAAACAGGCGGGCGCGGTGGGGGATGCTCCAATCCCCGCTGCCATAGCGCAACCGCACCCCGCGCAGCTGCGGATTGTCTTCGGACGCCAGCATTAGTGTCTTGAACGACAGTTGCACATCCGCACCCAGCGACAGTCCCGCCAGCCGCGGCGCAATCCAATGCTCAAGGACCGAGGCGCTGCTCCACACCGTCAGGCGTTTACGTTGGATGCCAAAGAGTTCCTCTGAACTTTGGCGCAATGTCCCCAGCGCGTGGGTGACGTAGGGCAGCCATGCCTCGCCCTCGACCGACAGCACAACGCCGCGCGGTTTGCGGATGAACAGCGCGACGCCCAGACGTGTTTCCAGATGCCCGATCCGTTGGCTGATCGCGGCCTGCGTCAGCCCGGTTTCCTGCGCGGCGGCGGTGAAACTGCCCAGCCGCCCGGCGGCTTCGAACGCGTGGATCCAGTCGAGCGGCAGGTTTGAGAGGGGATTATCCATAAGCAGATCGGGGTCTCAGGTATGTTTTCGCTTGGTTGTCCTTATCACGCTTTGGGCGGACAATCATCCCAGGATCAACGCGTCACAGGAGACACGCGCATGTTTACCACCCAGCTTGACCCATCGGGCCAGGTTTTGACCCTGACCACCCCCAACGGCCCGCTGCGTTTTCACGCCATGTGGCTGCGTGACAATTCGTGGGATCCCGAGACCCGCGCAGCAGGCAACGGCCAGCGCTTGGTATCGTTGGGCGAACTGCCTGCCGACACACATATGACTGAGGCGTCCGCCAGCGGCGATCAGGTGACCATCCGTTTTGCGCCTGAAGGGAAGACCATCACCTATGACGCAAGCTGGCTGATCGACAACGCCTATGACCGCCCCGCCCCGGCCGAACGCGGTTGGCTGGGCGACGGGATCGAAACATGGGATTCGGGTCTGATGGGCGCTGTGCCTATTGGAGACTTCGCGCAGCTGTCGTCGGACCCGAATGCACTAGCCGCGTGGTTGGAGCAGGTCACCCGCTTTGGGTTCGGCAAGGTTGTAAACGGGCCCGTCGAAGACGGTGCGCTGTTCAAGGTCGTCGATCTGTTCGGCTATGTCCGCGAGACCAACTACGGCCGTCATTTCGAGGTCCGGACCGAGGTGAACCCGACCAACTTGGCCTTCACCGGGCTGGGGCTTCAGGCGCATACGGACAACCCGTATCGCGATCCGGTGCCCTCGGTTCAGGTGCTCTATTGCTTGGAAAGCTCGGCCGCTGGGGGCGAGAACATGGTCGTGGACGGCTTCGCTGCCGCGCGCAAACTGCGCGAGGAAGACCCGGCTGCTTTCGACGTTCTGGCCAATCACTGCGCGCAGTTCGAATACGCGGGCGAGGAAGGCGTTTGCCTGCAATCGCGCCGCCCGATGATCGAACTTGCCCCGGATGGCGAGATCATCGGCGTCCGCTTCAACAACCGCTCGCTGGCGGCAGTGACCGACGTGCCGTTTGACCAGATGCAGGCCTACTATGCCGCCTATCGCCGTCTGGGCGAGATCATTGATGATCCCGCGATGGAGGTCACCTTCCGTCTGGAACCGGGCGAGGGCTTCGTGGTCGACAACACCCGCGTTCTACACGCCCGCAAGGGATACTCGGGCGAAGGTACACGTTGGCTTCAGGGCTGTTATTCGGACAAGGACGGGCTGCGTTCAACCCATGCTGCCCTATCGCGTTCGCGCACGCAGGAGGCTGCAGAATGAAGCCGGATATTGAAGCGCTGACGTCTGAAAACATCGTCGAATTCATCGGAGGTATCTTCGACCGCCGTGGCGGTGAAGAATATCTGGGCGAAGACGTCACCATGGCCGAACACATGCTGCAAGGCGCCACCATCGCCGAGCAGAACGGCCAAAGCGAAGAGATCATCGTTGGCGCTCTTCTGCACGACATTGGCCACTTCACGTCCGAGTTTGGCACCTATCACCCGGATGACACCGAAGACCGGCATCACGAAGATGCGGGCGCTGAGGTTTTGGAGCAGTTCTTCCCCAGCGTGATCACCGATTGCGTGCGCTTTCACGTCGCGGCGAAGCGCTATCTATGCGCGACCAAGCCGACCTATTTCGACCGGCTGAGCGCTGCGTCAGTGCATACGTTGGAATTGCAGGGTGGGCCGATGAACGCGGACGAGGTGGCGGAATTCGAACAGAATCCAAACCTGAAAGAGATCATCGCCGTCCGCTATCTGGACGAAGCCGGCAAGCGTGCCGGGATGGAAACGCCGGACTATTGGCACTTTGCGCCGATGGTTCAGCGCATGGTGGACCGTCGCTGCGGCTCGGCGGATCGCTAAGCCGCGTTATTCTTGGTTCGGCGGATGGATCAGGATCGGGGCCGTGAAGCTGAACTCTTCCAGATTTGCGCCATCGCCGATCCGGTCCACGACAGCATAAAGCCCTTGCGCCCCGATGGGCGCAAGGACCCCGTGCCATGTGCCTTTGTGCAGGTTGATCGCCTGATCGGGGCGCATGATGAAGGCGCGCGGCGTGCCGGGGGTGCCAGCTTCGTCCGGGCAGACCGTAACCAGCAGGGGCACGCCGTTCATCGGGATGAACGCCTGCGATCCCAGCGGGTGCCGTTCCACCAGATCCAGTTCATAAGGAAACTGCCGCGGCTTGCCGTCAAACAGGCTGATCCCGGCACGGCCATCGCCAAAGTCCAATTGCGCCAGATCGTGATGACGCTGGCACATGCCCGCGTTGATGGTCAGGCTGTCGCGGTCGGTCAGCTCCAGCACATCGCCGAACGGCGCAAAGGGGTCAGCCGTCAAGGGCTGCGCGGTGATGTCGGTCATGGCAGCAGGTCCATCAGGCGGAACGCGGCGATGCGTTCGACTTGGCGGCAGGCCTCGGTGAATTCGGTGGCGCGGTCGTTGTGGATACGGCGCTTGAAGGCCGCCAAGATCGAGGCCTTATCGTGGTCGCGCACCGCAATGATGAAGGGGAAGCCGTGTTTGGCCACGTAGTCCGCGTTCAGCTGCGTGAAGGTCAGCCTCTGCTGGTCCGTCAGCATATCCAGCCCGGCGCTGGCCTGTTCCGAGGTGCTTTCCGCCGTCAGCCGTCCCGCCGCCGCCAGTTTGCCCGCCAAATCCGGGTGGGCGCGTAGAACGCCCAGCCGTTCATCTCCGCTGGCGGTTCGGAAGGCGCGGCAGAGCGCGTTGTGCAAGCCCACGGCGCTGTCATGGGCGGGGCCAAGCTCCAACTCGAAGGCGCGTTCGGCGACCCAAGGGGAGTGTTCGAAGATCCCACCGTAAAGGTCCACGAAACGGTCCCGCGTCATCTGGCTGGGGCGCTCGATGCGGGTGTGCGGATGGTGCGTCGCCCAGTGCTCGGCAATCTCGATCCGGCGGGGGCACCAGACATCGTCGTGGCGTTGGATGTGGTCGATGAACCGGCGCAGACCGGCGATTTTGCCGGGGCGGCCGATCAGGCGACAGTGTAGCCCGACCGACATCATCGACGGGCGATCACTGGCCTGACCTTCGGCATAAAGCGTGTCAAAGGCGTCGATCAGATAGTCCCCGAAATCGTCCCCTGTCACCCAGCCCGGCGCGGTCGCAAAGCGCATGTCATTGGCTTCCAGCGTGTAGGGGATGATCAGCTGATCGCGTTCTCCGATTTCGGTCCAATAGGGCAGGTCGTCGTCGTAAGTATCTGATATATAGTCAAACCCGCCATGCTCGGCGACCAGCCGTACGGTGTTTTCCGAACACCGCCCGGTGTACCAGCCACGCGGGGGCGTGCCGACGACCTCAGTGTGCAGACGGACAGCCTCGGTGATCGCGGCGCGTTCCTCGTCCTCGGGCATGTCCTTGTGGTCCACCCATTTCAACCCGTGGCTCGCGATCTCCCACCCGGCATCCTGCATCGCGGCCACCTGTTCGGGGCTGCGGGCGAGGGCGGTGGCCACGCCATAGATCGTCACCGGAATATCCGCGCCCGTGAATAGACGATGCAGCCGCCAGAACCCCGCCCGTGCGCCGTATTCATAGATGCTTTCCATGTTCCAGTGCCGTTGGCCGGTCCACTGGGCAGCACCAGGAATGTCGGACAGGAACGCCTCGGACGCGGCATCGCCGTGCAGCACGCAGTTCTCGCCGCCTTCCTCGTAATTCAGGACAAACTGAACTGCGATTTTGGCCTCATTCGGCCAGTTCGGGTTGGGCGGTGTCGGGCCGTGGCCGCGCATGTCACGGGTGTATCTGTCGGGCATGGGTTCCCTCGTACTTGGTTCCTGTCCACCCTTCCAAGGAACGCGGGTCAGGTCAAATGGGATTGCGCCAGATCGCCGATCCCCCAATAGTGAAGCCAAGGAAAGGACACGCCATGACCGGATATCTAACCACCCACGTTCTGGACACGGCGCGCGGCTGCCCGGCGCAGGGCTTGCGCATTGACCTCTACCGGATCGAGGGCGAGGTGCGGGCGTTGGTGCGTTCCCTTGTGACCAATGACGACGGGCGGACGGACGAACAGATCCTGCCGTCTGACGAGTTTGAGGCCGGGGTTTACGAGCTGGACTTCCATGCGGGCGACTATCTGCGTGCGACCGGTCAGGACGGGGAAAGCCCGCTGTTCCTTGATATGGTCCCCATCCGTTTCGGCATATCCGAGCAGGCGCATTACCACGTGCCGCTTTTACTATCGCCTTATGGATACTCGACATATCGCGGAAGTTAATTCTTTTCGAAAACAAACCCTTACAAATTTTGCGACTTCTCCCGTCACATCTGCGACCCGTCGCCACCCGTGCTTTCGCTTGACTCGTCCCCGCCTGTTCTGACATTCAAGGCCAGCGATCGGTTTCGCGTGTGCAGAAGCACCGCGAAAGTAATAGGGAACCCGGTGAGGTGTAGCCAACAGGCGCCAAGTCCGGGACTGCCCCCGCAACTGTGAGCGGCGAGCAAAGCTGAACATGCCACTGGGTCCGCCCCGGGAAGGCCAGCTACGCGACGACCCGCAAGTCAGGAGACCTGCCGGACGCTGGGCAATTGCCCATTTCCACCGGACGCCGGGGTGAGCGTCTGGCCCGGCGGTCCAAAGACCCTCCCGTGCCGATACCCCGTTCGTTCATTTGATTGCAGGGCAACCTGCGACGTCGAATGAGGACGACATGAAAAAGACACTTCTGGCCGCTGCACTGGCCGCTTTTGTACCCGTTGCCGCGCAGGCACATTTCCTGCTGCAACACACCGATGAGGTGCTGATCGAGAAGCCCGGCGATGTGCCGATGGGCCTGATCTTCTGGCACCCGATGGAGAATGGGCACGCCATGAATATGGACGCCCCGCAAGAGTTCTTCATGATCCACAAGGGTGAAAAAACCGACCTGATGGATCGCGTGGCGCCTGCCACCTTCAAGGGCAAAAGCAACGACGCCTCGGCTTTCACCGCGTCCGTGCCGGTCAAACGCTCGGGCGACTACGTGGTCGTGACCGTGCCTGCGCCCTATTTCGAGCCCAGCGAAGACATCTACATCCAGCAGATCACCAAGTCGGTTCTGAACCGCAACACGCTGCCCACCGATTGGGACCAGCCCGTTGGTCTGCCGACCGAGATCTTGCCGCTGAACAAGCCCTACAACGTTGTCGTCGGCTCGACCTTCTCGGGTGTGGTTCTGTCGGAAGGCAAACCGGTTCCTGGTGCTGAGATCGAGATCGAGTACATGGCTTCCGAGCCCGACCTAACAGCCTTCACCGCCACCGACAGCACGGTCAGCCCGATGCCCGGCGGGACCATCGTGGCCCTGACCGACGCAAACGGCGTCTTCACCTTCGGCATTCCGAAAGCGGGCAACTGGGGCTTTGCGGCCTTGGGCACCGGCCCGGCGACCGAGCACAACGGCAAAGAGCTGAGCCAAGACGCGGTTCTGTGGATCAACGCCACCGAGCTAAAGTAAGGACCACGCGATGCACATTGTAGATGGAGCCCTGTCAAATCCCGTGCTGCTTGGCGGCGCGGTGTTGGCTGTGGGCGGGATCGCGATGGGCCTGAAGAAGCTGCCGTTGGAGCGTATTCCGGCGGCAGGCGTGCTATCCGCCAGTTTCTTCGTGGCGTCTCTGATCCATGTGCCCATCGGTCCAAGCTCGGTCCACCTGATCCTGAACGGGTTGGCGGGGCTGGTTCTGGGATGGGCGGCATTCCCGGCGCTATTTGTCGGGCTGCTTTTGCAGGCCGTGTTCTTTGGCTTCGGCGGGTTGACCGTGCTGGGCGTGAACGCGGTGAACATCGCGGGGCCAGCCGTTCTGGCTGGTTTGATCTTCGGGCGCCTTGTTGCGCGCGGCACCCCCATGCAGGGCGCGATCTGGGGCGGGATTGGCGGAGGCTTTGCCATCGCGGTGACCACGCTGGCCGTGGCCTTTTCGCTGGCCTTGTCGGGGGATGAATTCATCCCCGCAGCCAAACTGGTCTTCGTGGCGCATATTCCTGTTATCATCATCGAAGCGCTTCTGTCCGGCGCGGCCATTTTCCTGGCCCGCCGCGTGAAGCCCGAGCTTTTCGCGGGCTCGAAAGGAGGGTGGACATGATCCGATCCCTAGTTCTGATCCTCGCCATGGCAGCACCCGTGCCCGCCTTGGCCCACAACATCATCTCGTCCGTCTTCCCGTCCGGGTCGGACATCGAGGGCGAGATCGGCTTTTCCAGCGGCGACATGGCAACAGATCTGCTGGTCGAAGTCTTTGACGAAGCGGGCAATAAGCTGGGCGAGACAGTCACCGACGCGGATGGATTCTTTGTCTTCACGCCGACGCAGCCCGTCACCCATATCTTCCGCGGTGACCTAGGCGCCGGCCACGTGGCCGAAGTCATGATGCCCGCTGCCGAGGTTGCCGGACTGATGGGACAGGAGGCTGCAGCGTCAAAGGCCGCTGCGTCTGTCGCGGCACCCACCGCGACGGCGGGCCTGTCCGGCCTGTCCGATCAGGCCCGCGCGGAACTTGCGACTATGATCCGGACCGAGCTGCGTCCGCTGCGGCAGGAACTCAGCGCGTATAAGAACAAGAATAATCTGCAGACCGTTCTGGGCGGGTTGGGCTATATCGCGGGCCTGTTCGGCCTTGGCTTCTACATCGCGGCCCGCCGCAAGATGGAGGGCGGCAAATGACCTATGTCCTGACCGGCGAAGACAAACCGCTTACCGGCTTTGGCGCGCTTCGGGCGGCGGTGTCTTCGCTTGATCCACGGATGCGGATCGTGATGACCGTGATCTATGCCATCACAGTGGTTGCGCTGGACGATCTGCGGGTTCTGTCCGGTGCCTTGATCCTGTCGATGTGGCTTCTGGCGATCTCGGGCCTGCCGTTTCAGAAGACGCTGAAGCGCATGGCGATGATGGACGGGTTCATCATTTTCACCTTGATCCTTCTGCCCTTCACCATGCCCGGCACGCCGATGTTTTCGGTCTTCGGGTTTGACGCCACATGGGAAGGCCTGTGGCGCGCGACCGAGATCGCTTTGACCGCCAACGCCGTCATTCTGGCGGTGATGACGCTGGTCGGCTCGATGGAGCCGGTCACCATGGGTCACGCCCTTTTCGCCCTGAAAACGCCCGAACGGCTTGTGCATCTGATGATGTTCACGATCCGCTATATCGACGTCCTGCGCGAGGAATATCTGCGCCTACGGACCTCGATGAAGCTGCGCGGGTTCCGCCCCGGTACGAACTGGCACACCTATCGCAGCTACGGCTATCTGGTGGGCATGATGTTGGTGCGCGCGATTGAGCGTTCGGAACGCATTCTCGCGGCGATGAAATGCCGGGGCTTCTCGGGCCGGATCGTGCTGCTGGAAGAGTTCCGCCTGACCCGGACTGATGTGATGTTCGCAGGCGCGATGGCGCTTGCGCTGGCTGCCCTGATCTGGGCCGAGGTCGCCTATGCCGCTGCTTGAACTGACTGACATCCACTTTGCCTATCCGGGGCTTGAGCCGGTGCTGGACGAGGCGTCCATGCGGATGGATCCGGGTGAGCGGCTGTCGATTGTCGGGCCGAACGGCGCGGGTAAGTCGACGCTGTTGAAGCTGATCATGGGGCTGTTGCAACCGGACGCGGGGACCATCACCGCCTTCAGCAAACCCCGTACGCAGGAAGCAGACTTTCACGAAGTCCGCCGCCGCATCGGCTTTGTCTTTCAGGACGCCGACGACCAACTGTTCTGCCCCACCGTGGCCGAAGACGTTGCCTTTGGCCCCCTGAACCTTGGCAAGTCGAAGGACGAGGCACTGGCGATTGTGGATCAAGTGCTGACCCGTCTTGGTCTGATGCATCTGCGCGACCGGATCACGCATAAACTGTCGGGCGGCGAAAAGCGTCTGGTGACGCTGGCGACTGTGCTGGCCATGGAGCCCGAAGTGCTGATCTTGGACGAACCCACAAACGCGCTGGACCCGGACAACTACGCCCGCTTGACCGAAATCCTGAAAGGGCTGGATCAGGCGATTCTGCTGGTCAGCCACGCACCCGAGTTCCGCGCCGAGATCGCGCCGGATGGTTATCGGTTGGAGCATCGGAAACTGGTGCGGATCTAAAATCTGCCCGGTCGATAGACCGGGCTGCGCCGACCCGCCCCCATGGGGCGGCGCAATGCGCCACCCCGCGGGTCTATGCAGCCCTACGCGTTACCCCAGCCGCACAACTTCTCCGCCGGCAGCATCTGCGTCTTCCTGATCATGGGTGACCATCAGAACGGGCAACGCTCGGGCGCGGGCGTGGTCGAATACCAGCGCACGGACTTGTTCGCGCAGGGCCGCATCAAGGCCGGAAAACGGTTCGTCCAGCAACAGCGCCTTAGGTTCCGACAGCAACATCCGCATCAACGCCACCCGTGCCCGTTGCCCACCGGACAGGGTTTCGGGATCGCGATCTGCGAAGCCCTCCAGCCCCACTTCCGCCAGCGCCGCGTCAATCTTTACGCGCCGCTCGGCACGCGTGCCGCCTTGGGCCAGTCCGAAGGCCAGATTTGCGCCGACGCTGAGATGCGGGAACAGAAGCGCGTCTTGGAACAGAATGCCGACACAGCGATCCTCGGGCGGCATGGGCAGCAGGTCGCGGTCCTCTAGACGGACATGGCCATGCAGCGAGAATGCCGGGGGCAAGGTGCCGATGATCGCCGACAGCAGCGTGGATTTCCCGACGCCGCTTGGCCCCATGATCGTCAGCACTGATCCGGGCGCGACATGGGTGTCGATCTCGATCAGCGGTACGCCGTCTTTCAGGATGCGGACGTGGTCCAGATGCAATCCGTTAGCCATTCAAAAGCCCCTTTCGATTGCGCCATACCAAAGCGGGCAGCGCCAAGGCCAGCGCGAAGGGCAACATCGCGGCGGCGGTTTGCATCAGGCCGAAGACGCCGATGGCGCGGCGGTCTCCGCCAGACGCCAGCGCGATGGCCTCGGTGGTCAGGGTTTCGACCCGGCCTCCGCCCGCCAGAAGCGTGGGCAGGTATTGCCCCACGGACACGGCGACGCCCACTGCGGTGGCGGTCAAGAGCGGGGCCAGCAGCATGGACAGGCGCACGCGCCAAAGGATTTGATTGGGCGAGGCCCCCAGTGCTTTGGCGACGGTGGCTTGGCGGCTGTCCCATGAGCTCCACGGTCCTTCCAGAGACAGGCGCAGATAGGGCAGCACAAAGACCAGATGGGCCAGAATGACGGGCAGCCGCCCCATGCCCAGCCCAAGGTTCAGAAGCAGGGTTTGCAGCCCCGGCAGGAATGCGGTTTGCGGCAGGATCAGCGGCAGATAGATCAGCCACATGCCCCGTTGGGTCAGGCGCAGGCCGTAGCGTTCCTCGGTCTCCAGACAGCCGATGGTCAGGATCATCCCGATGATGACCGAGACGCCAGCGATTAGCGCGGTTTCCCCCAGCGCGTCCAGACTACCCGTGCGGTGGCGCATCCAGCTGCGCAGGGTGAACTGGTCGGGCAGCAGGTCAGGGAAGCTCCAGAACCCGGCGAAGGACCAGATGATCAGGCCGAGGAAACCCAAGAGCAGCGACAGCGAGACCGTGGTGCCGAGGGCAAATCCTGCAACACGCAGGGCGGTGTCGCTGCGCCCGCGTCGTCCAGCCTCGACCTGGCGACGGGCAAGGCGCGCGATCAACGCTTCGCCCAGAAACCACAGACCGACGCCCGCGATGACCAGCGCTAGTTGCCACAACGCGGCAGCGGCGGCGAGCAGCCGGAAGCCAATGTCCGGATCGGACATCCAGCGGACGATTTGCACCGATAGGGTGGGTGGTGTCGACGGGCCAAGGATCACCGCCACATCCACGACCGACATGGCCCATGTCAAAACCACAAGCACGGGCAGGCGGATGCGGGCGTAGAGCGCCGGGAAGATGGCGATCATCCATGCTTTGATGCGGCCATATCCCATGCTCTGGCTCAACGCCATGCGGCGGCGTCCGTCGATCTGGCCAAGGGCAGCGATGGACATGAGGAGGAGGAACGGGACCTCTTTCACCACCATGCCTGCGATTAACGACAGCCCCCATGGGTCATTGAGGATCAAAAGGTCCGGCGGACGCTCCCACCCCGTCAGCCACGGGGAGAACAGGCGTGCGATCCAGCCTGACGGAGCGATCAGAAAGGCCAGCCCGAAGGCGGCGGCGGCGTGGGGGACCGAGAGGAAGGGGGACAGCAGACGTTCGAGCACGCGAAACCCGCGTGTGCCTGTCCAGCCTGCGAGGATTAGGGCTGTGATGGCCAGCGACAGGACAGCCGAGACCACGCCCGTGACCAGCGACAGCCGCGAGGCATCCGACAGGCCGGGCCAGTTCCAAAGCGCGCGGAAGGGATCAAGCGACGGGCCGGTATGTCCGCCCGCCGGGAAGTGCCCAAACGCGGGCAGAAGCGTTCCCCACAGCCCTGCCACCAGCGGTCCCAGCAGAAACAGGACCGTCAGCAATGGAAACAGGGGAAGGCGGGGGAGGTATTTCATATCAGAGTATTGCCCCGCACGCAGCGCGCGGGGCAATCGTATTTTACTGAACGCCGTAGCGCGACTGCCAGTCTTCGGCGATGCGGGTCATCCAGCTGGGATGCGGCTCGTCCTGCACGCGGCCCAGCTGGGCGGGCGTCAGAGTGGCGATGCCCAGATCCAGCGCGTCAAAACGGGCGCGGTCTTCGTCGGACAGCGCTGCCATGTTCAGAACCGTACCATATCCCAACACGTTCGGGTCTTGCGCGTGAGCCTGCGCCTCGGGCGACATCAGGAAATCGGCCAGCACCATCGCGCCTGCTTTCGACCCCGAGTTATACGGGATCGCCACGAAGGAGGCGTTGCCAATCGTGCCCTTGTCCAGAACGAAGGTGCGCACGGTGTCGGGCAGTTCGTAATTGGCGATGGCGGTCGAGGCCGCGCTGGGGCTGAAGGAGACAGCCATGTCCAGCTCTCCGTCATTGATCAGCTGGATCTGACGGGTACCGTTGGGCGGATAGGCGCGGCCCTCGCGCCACAGGGCGGGGGTCAGTTCTTCCAGATAGTCCCAAAGCGGCGCGGTGACATCGGCGTAGTTTTCATCCGACACGGGCGCGGCCAGAACCGATGGATCGTCCAGCAGCTCGACCAGCATTTGCTTCAAGAAGGTCGTGCCCAGGAAATCGGGCGGCTGCGGATAGGTGAAACGGCCGGGATGGGCTTTGGCCCACTCAAGGATCGCGGCGGCAGAGGGAAGCGGCTTAGCAATGTCGGCGGTGTCATACATGAACACCACCTGCGCCATCGCCCACGGGGCTTCATAGCCTTCGACCGGAACGGTGAAGTCTGTGCGGACAGTCTTGCCCTCGGCATCTACGAATTGCCAGTTCGGCAGGTCCTCGGCGAACGGACCAAACAGCAAACCGTTGTCTTTCATCGAGGCAAAGTTGGCCCCGTTAATCCAGATCATGTCGATCGCGCCGTCATCGTCCTGACCGGCTTGCTTTTCCGACAACACCCGGGTCACGGCGTCGGCGGTGTCGGTCAGCTTCACATGCTCCAGCGTCACGCCATAGCGTGCTTGGATCTGGTCGCCGGCCCATTCGATGAACGCGTTCGTGGTGGGCGAACCGCCCCATGCGTTCCAGTAAACGGTCTGGCCTTTTGCCTCGTCCAGCACGGCATCCCAATTCGCGGGATCAGGATCAGCAAAGCTGGCCGTGGGCAGAAGGGTCGACGCCAAAAGGCTGGCGGCAAGAGCAAGGTGTTTCATTTGGACTCCTGTTGATCGGAAAGGATGGGGCCAAAGGCCTGATACGCACCCCAGACGCGCAGAATGGCGGTGGCGAAACAGGCGATGGCAAAGAGCCATGCCAGAGGCATGAAGAAACGGGGGGCAAGGCAGAGGATGACGAAGAACAGGATCGTCTCGGTGCCCTCAAGGATGCCATTGGAATAGTAGAGCGACTTGATCCCCTGTGCGCGGGTGTCCATGCCGCGCTTCGCCGCAAGGATCGCGTAGCCAAGGAAGCTGGCGCCGTTCACATAGAAGCTCAGCAGAAGGACCGCGCCCGCGATGCCGTTTGTGGCGGGATCGTACAGGATGAAGGCGAAGGGAATGGTGCCGTAAAAGGCAAAGTCGGCGGTGATATCCAGATAGCCGCCAAAGTCAGTCCGCGTGCTGGCGCGAGCGATGGCGCCGTCCAGCCCATCCGCGACGCGCGAGGCAAGGATCAGCCAAAGCCCCAGCGTGAACTGTCCAAACACGATGCTGATCGCTGCCAGCAGGCCAAGCCCCAGCCCCACCAACGTCACCGCATTGGCGCCGACGCCTGTGCGCGCCAGCAGGCCGCCTACACGATCCAGCGGCGGATCAATCAGTTTCCGTGCATAAGCGTCCAGCATGGCGCGCCCTTTCCCATCGCCGATCTGTTGCGGCGTTTACGGATATCTGGACCAAATCCGCCCCCCGCGTCCATGCGACATACGAAAACGTGAGCATTCGTCATAGTTCTGTTGAGGCCTCGGCCCGCGAACGCGTTTTGATCATAAGGGTTGAACCTTCCGGCCATTTCCCCTTCTGTGGCACGGAAACACGCGCGAGGGATCAACGATGTCACAAAAGATTCGCATCGGATTGAACGGATTTGGCCGGATTGGCCGATCGATTCTGCGTATCTTGGCGCAGGATCCCGGCCCGTTCGAGGTGGCGTTCATCAACGATATCGAAAGCTTGGATACCTGTGCCTATCTGTTCAAATATGACAGCGTCTTCGGCCCCTTCCCGGGCGAGGTCTCGACCGGCGATCAGGCGCTTGTCCTGAACGGGCAGAGCATTCCGTTCTATGCCAAGCCCGACATCAGCACGATGGATCTGTCCGATGTGGACGTGGTGCTGGAATGCACCGGCATGGCGGGAAAACGCGCGGTGGCGGAACGTGGTCTGGCGGCCGGGGCGCGCAACGTCCTGATCTCGGGCCCGTCGTCCGAGGCCGATGTGACCGTCGTGCTGGGCGCGAATGAGGATCAGTTGGCGGGGCATCGGATTGTCTCGAACGCATCCTGCACCACCAACGCGCTGGCGCCGCTGTTGAAGCTGCTCGACGATCAGCTGGGCGTGATTGGCGGGCATATGACCACCGTGCATTGCTATACTGGAAGTCAGCCCACCGTGGACAAACCCCGTGCCAATGCGGCGCGGTCGCGGGCGGCGGCGCTGTCGATGGTGCCAACCACCACCAGCGCGCACAAACTGGTGGGTGACGTGCTGCCCGAACTGGCCGGCAAGGTCGAGGCGCGGGCGATCCGTGTGCCCACCGCATCCGTGTCCTGCATCGACCTAACCGTGCGTGTGAGCAAAGACGTCACCGAGGCCGAGGCCCGCGCAATCCTGCAAGAGGGCGCGACGGGCAAAGTGCTGGGCTGGACCGAGGAACCCTTGGTCTCGTCCGACCTGCGGATGCGCCCGGAAAGCATCGTGATCTCAGGCCCCGAAACCTCGGTCTGCGAGGGCGGATTGCTGCGCGTGTTTGGCTGGTATGACAACGAATGGGGCTTTTCGCACCGCATGCTGGATGTCGCCCGCCTGATGGCGCGCAGCTAGGCGCGTTACTGCGCGACGGGTGTCGCGTTGAAGGTAAACAGCGTCTCGCCGTTGATCTGGTAACCGTCAATCATCCCCTGCGCGCGGTCTGATGTCAGCCAGCCCTCAAGTGCCTCGGCCCCTTTTGCATTCACGTGCGGGTGGTTTTGCGGGTTCACCGGCAGGAAGGTGTATTGGTTGAACAGCACCGGATCGCCTGCGAACAGCAGCGCCAAATCCGCTTTGTTGCCGAAGTTCAACCAGCTGGCGCGGTCGGACATGATATAGGCATTCATCCCCGCCGCGATGTTCAGCGCAGCGCCCATGCCCGCACCCGCTTCGCGGTACCAATCTGCCGCGGGCGTCACGTTGGCCGAGGCCCAAAGTCGTTTCTCGGCCTTATGGGTTCCGCTGTCGTCGCCCCGGCTGACAAAGGCAGCACTAGCGTCCGAAATGCGGGCCAGTGCGTCTGCGGCTGTCGCGGCGGCTTTGATGCCCGCAGGATCCCCGGACGGGCCGATCAGGACAAAGTCATTATACATGATCTCGCGCCGATGGGTGCCGTGGCCAGCGGCGACAAACGCCTCTTCCGCTGCGCGGGAATGGACCAGCACGGCGTCCACGTCGCCAGCCTCGCCCAGACGGATTGCCTGACCGGTGCCAACCACCAGCAGCTGCACCTCAAGCCCGGTGTCTTCCTTGATGGCGGGCAGTAGAACCTCGGCCAGACCCGAGTTCTGGAACGATGTGGTGACGGCCAGTTTCAAGTCGTCCGCAAAGGCGGTGCCGGTCGTGGCAAGGGCAACCCAAAGTCCGGTCAGCAGGGATTTCATTCGACAATGTCTCCGTTCAGGAAGGCCGCAGCTTCGGCGGTCTGTGGCTGGTCAAAAAAATGGGGGTTCGGCGCGTGTTCGTGGATGTGGCCGTTCAGCAGGAACAGCACGTCATCGGCCAAGCGACGGGCCTGTCCCATGTCATGGGTCGACATGATCAGACGCGTGCCCGAGGCTGCGGCGCGTTGCAGGATCTCTTCAATCTCGCGGGTGGCGCGACCATCCAGCGAGGCGCAGGGTTCGTCCAGAAACAGAAGCGCAGGCTGGGTGATCATTGCGCGGGCAATGGCCAGTTTCTGCCGTTCGCCGCCGGATAGGAACGTGGCGGGACGATCCAGCATCGCGCCCAGCCCGACCTGCGTACCGGCCTCGTCAGCCTGCGCGCGGGCGTCGGCTTTCGGGATGCCCCGCAGACGCAACGGATAGGCGATGTTGTCGCGCACCGACCGGCGCAGCAGGATCGGTTGCTGAAAGACAAAGGACTGCGCCGCGCGGGCCGTGTCCAGATCGCAGCCCCATGTGATGTCACCATCAGACAGCCGCGCAATCCCATGCATCATCCGCAGAAGCGAGGTCTTCCCCGCGCCGTTCGGGCCGATAACGATGGTAATGCCTTGGCCTTCAAGCGTCAGGTCAATCGGCCCGACCAGCCGCTTACCTTTGCGCCGGATCGTGGCCCGGGTCAGGGTGAGGGGGAACAGCGTACTCATCACCAGCGCCCCTCTTGTTCCGTGCGCCCGATGATGTGGATCGCAAGGTTCACGGCGATCGCCATCAGGATCAGCACAAAGCCCAGCCCAAGCGCCATGGCAAAGTCTCCTTTGCCGGTTTCCAGCGCGATGGCTGTGGTTAGGACGCGTGTATGGTGGTCAATATTGCCGCCGACGATCATAATCGCACCGACTTCTCCGATGGCGCGGCCAAAGCCGGCCAGCGCGGCGGTCAAAAGTGCGCGGCGCCCGTCCCACAAAAGCGCGGCCATACGCTGGCGTTGCGTGGTGTTCAGCGAAATCAGCAGGTCGTGATAGTCCGACCACAGCTCGCGCAGGGCCTGATGGGCGATGGATGCGATCAGCGGCACGATGATGATGACCTGCGCGATGATCATTGCGGTGGGGGTGAAGATCAGGCCGAAAACGCCAAAGGGGCCCGAGCGGCTGAGGAGAACATAGACAATCAGCCCGACCACCACCGGCGGCAGTCCCATCAGCGCATTCAAAAACGCGATGGTGAAGCGGCGGGCGCGGAAACGGCGGACCGCCAGATACGCCCCGATAGGCAGGGCAATCGCACAGGCAATGACAAGCGCGGTCAGCGTCACACGCAGCGAGCGCAGCGTGATTTCCACCAGATCTGCATCCAGTGTCACCAACAGCCAGAGCGCCTGGCGTATTCCTTCCCACAGATCCGACATGTGCGGCCCTTAGCTCATTCAGGCATCCCTGATACAGGCCCGTTCTGCCACAAGGCAAGCACGCCGACGCGTTTGGGAATGGTCTATTGAGGGTGGAAAACCGACATTTATGCCGGTTCAGGTTCCGCAATAGGTCGTGTAGGGGCCAAACCCGTCCGGAGCAGGCAGGGCAAAGGCCTCGGCGTTTGGCTGTTCGTCGAAGGGCGTCGAGAGGATTTCCAGAAGCCGATCAAAGACTTCCATGTCGCCGTTTGAGGCCGCAGTCAGCGCCTCTTCCACCTTGTGATTGCGCGGGATGTAGATCGGGTTTACGGCGTTCATCGCGGCGGCGCGGGTGGGGTGATCCTCGTCATGGGTTAGACGGTGTTGATAGCGGGCGATCCAGTCCTTGGTCCCATCAGCGGCCACGATCCCATCCAACGCGGTCGCATCTCCATCCGCCACACGGGATAACGCGCGGAAGGTGCGGGTGTAGTCGCTGCCCGCCTCTTGCATCAGGCTGTGCAGGTCGTTGGCCAGCTCCAAATCCTCGTCCCGCGCGGTGAGCAGGCCCAGCTTCTTGCGCATGCCCTCCAGCCAATGCTGTTGGTATTGCGCGGGGAAGGTTTCCAGCACCTCCATCAGCTGCGCGATGGCCGCGTCTTGGTCATCTGGGTTGATCAGCAAGACCAGTGTTTCGGCAAAGCGGGCGAGGTTCCACTGCGCCAGATTGGGTTGGTTCCCGAAGGCATAGCGCCCCTGCCGGTCGATGGACGAAAACACCGCATCCGGGCTGTAGGCGTCGATGAAGGCGCAGGGGCCATAGTCAATCGTCTCGCCCGAGATGGTCATGTTGTCGGTGTTCATCACCCCGTGGACAAAGCCCACATGGACCCATTGCGCGATCAGCGCGGCCTGACGGGCCTGCACTTGGCGGAACAGTTCCAGATAGCGGTTCTCGGCATTGGCGACGTCAGGATAGTGTCGCGCAATGGCGTAATCGGCCAGCTGCCGCACCCGTGCATGATCGCCCCGCGCGGCAAAGAATTGGAACGTGCCAACCCGCAGATGCGAGGCCGCGACCCGCGCTAGAACCGCGCCCTGTTCGGGGCCGTTCTGGCGCAGCACGGTTTCGCCGGTGGTCGAGGCCGCAAGCGCGCGGGTGGTGGGGATGCCAAGGGCGTGCATCGCCTCGCCCATCAGGTATTCGCGCAAGACCGGGCCAAGCACCGCCTTGCCATCACCACCGCGCGAGAACGGCGTCTTGCCCGAGCCTTTCAGATGCAGGTCACGGCGCTTGCCGTAGGTGTCGATCAGCTCGCCAATCAACAGCGCGCGGCCATCGCCCAGTTGCGGCGAGAAGCCGCCAAACTGGTGGCCCGCATAGGCCATGGCGATTGATGTGCCGCCGTCGGGAATGCGCATGCCGACCAGCTCCTCGGCGCCCTCACGGGTCTCAAGGTGATCGGCATCCAGCCCAAGTTCGTCCGCCAAGGCGCGGTTCAGGCGCAGCACTTTTGGGTCGGGGACTTGCGCCCCCTTCCAATCGACATAAAAGCCGGAAAGTTCGCGGACGAAACTGTTGTCAAATTCGGCGCGGGTCATGCGGTGACTTATTCCGCAGCGCGTTTGGGCAGAACCCAATCGGGCCGCGCGAAGTGGCAGGTATAGCCGTTGGGCAGACGCTCCAGATAGTCCTGATGCTCGGGCTCGGCTTCCCAGAAATCACCGGCGGCTTTCACCTCGGTCACGACCTTGCCGGGCCACAGCCCGCTGGCGTCCACATCCGCGATGGTGTCCAACGCGGTCGCCTTCTGCTCGTCCGACAAATAGTAGATGCCCGAGCGATAGCTGGCGCCAAGGTCGTTGCCCTGACGGTTCACTGTGGTCGGATCGTGGATCTGGAAGAAGAACTCCAACAGCGTGCGATAGCTGGTCTTGGCCGGATCAAACCAGATCTCGATCCCCTCGGCATGGGTGCCGTGATTGCGATAGGTGGCGTTGGGAACGTCCCCGCCCGTGTATCCTACGCGGGTTCTCGTCACGCCGGGCATCTTGCGGATCAAATCCTGCATGCCCCAGAAACAGCCACCGGCCAGAATTGCGCGTTCAGTCATTGGTTTCCCTCCACAAGGTCAAGATAGTCGCCATAGCCTTCGGCTTCCATCTGGTCTTTCGGCACAAAGCGCAGCGAGGCCGAGTTGATGCAATAGCGCAGCCCGCCGGTTTCGCGCGGGCCGTCGGGGAAGACGTGCCCCAGATGGCTGTCGCCGTGTTTCGAGCGGACTTCAACGCGTTCCATCCCGAACGTGCTGTCGCGGTGCTCGGTCACATGGGTGGCCTCGATGGGCGTCGAAAACGCCGGCCAGCCACAGCCCGAATTGAATTTGGCGGACGACGAGAACAGGGGCTCGCCCGACACGACATCCACATAGATGCCCGGTTCATAATGCTTGTCATACTTGCCCGTGAACGCCCGCTCGGTCCCGTTTTGTTGGGTCACCCGGTATTCTTCCGGGGTCAGGCGGTCTAGGGCGTCTTGGGTTTTTTGATAGCGCATGCGGTCCTCCTTCGGTGTGAGCCAAGGATATGGGGTGTGGGGCGCTAAATGGAAGCGCTATGCGGCGCACGTTGGCGTGAGCGATTTGTAACGAAAGCCTCAGAACCGCGTCGGCGCGAAGGGGGCAAGGTCCAGCCCTGGTGTCGCGCCAAGGGCCAAGTCCGCAACCAGTTCCGCTGTGCCTGCCGATTGGGTCAGGCCCAGATGGCCGTGCCCAAAGGCATAGAGCACCCGCGGATCCTTGGGCGAGGCTCCGATAACTGGCAGGGTGTCAGGCAGCGACGGGCGGTATCCCATCCACTGCGTGCCGCCCTCCGTATTCAGCCCCGGCATAAACGCCTTGGCTTTCTTCAACAAGGCATCCGCGCGTTTAAAGTTCGGGGGCAGGGTCAGCCCGCCCAGTTCCACCGCGCCACCAATCCGCACACCGCCGTTGATCACAGAGGCAACAAAGCCATGCTGGCTGAAGGTCAGGTGGGTGCGCAGATCGAACGCGCCGGGGGGCAGGGTGGTGTTATAGCCGCGCTCGGTTTCAAGCGGGATCTTGTCGCCCAGATGGCGCGCCAGATGGTGTGACCATGCCCCTGCCGCGATGATCAGCTTCTGGGTCTCAATCACGCCCTCATCCGTGTCGATCCGCACCCCGGTTTCCGTGGGCAGGATGTTCTTGACCGAGGTGATCTGGATCTCGCCGCCCGCGTCACGCAGCGCCTGCGCCACGGTTTCGGTCCACAGTTTCGGGTCCACGGTGTTGAACCAGTTGGGCGTGAAGGCCGCGTGGGTAAAGCGGCTGTGCAGACCCGGCTGGTATTCGGCAATCGCTTCAGGGCTGGTCAGGTGGATGGCGTCAAAGCCGTGCTGTTTCTTCAGCTCCCACGCGGGCAGGGTCGCGCGATAGGCTTTTTCGCCCTCATAGAGCGCCATCTGGCCTTTGCGCTGGATCAGATCCTCGCGGTTGATATGCGCGACCTGCCGTTCGAACGCAGCTTTTGCCACATGCATCAGCTCAGCCTGTGCCTTCATGGACCCTTCATAGCGATCCCGCCAGCTGGCGCGCCATAACCGGAGCATCCAAGGCGCGATCTGCACCGCATAGGCGGGCGGAACCGACAGTGGCCCGAGTGGGTCCAGTAGCCATTTGGGCGCTTGCTTCATGATGCCGGGTTTGGCCAGCGGCTCGACCTCTTGAAAGGCAAACGCCCCCGCATTCCCGGCCGACGTCTCGCCCGCGACGCCCTTACGTTCCAGAACGCGGACCTTCTGGCCGCGGCGGGCCAGCTCCAGCCCGATGCTGACGCCGATGATTCCGGCACCGATGATTGTGATTTCGTCAGACATCTTGGACCTTGAGAGAAAAGTGGATCAGGTGCGGATACCATTCCTGAAAGGATCGGCGGCGTCAAAGATCAATCGACCTTCGGCCATGATAAAAGCTTGGCCCGTGATGGACGGGATAACCCCCCCGTTCGGCCCCGGCGTACAGGACAGGCGATAGGGGCTGCCAATGACGCTTTCCTGCGTGATCTCTTCCCCGAATTGCAGCTGTCCGTCGGAGATCAGACAGGCCAAGCGCGCTGAGCTTCCGGTGCCACAGGGCGAACGGTCATAGGTGTCATCGGGGCACAGCACGAAGTTCCGGCTGTGCATGTCTGAGTTGGGCGAGGTGTCCTGGAAGATCACGTGGTCAATCGGTTCGCCTTTTTCGCCACCAATGCCTTGGGCGTTGGCAGTGTCGCGGATGGCGATGGCCGCATCGGTCAGCGCGCGGATGTTGCCGGGATCGACGGGCAGGGGCGACGGGTCAAGGATGAAGAACCAGTTGCCGCCATAGGCGACGTCCCCCGTCACTTTCCCAAGCCCGGGCACGTCAACCGAGACGCCCGCATGCACACGGCGGCTTTCGATATTGGTAACGGTGACGGTGTTGGGGTCGGACAGCAGGACCTCGACCACGCCCACGGGGGTCTCGATCCGGTGCGTACCCAGCCCAATCCGTCCAAGGTGATAGAGCGTCACGGCCAGCCCGATCGTGCCATGCCCACACATGCCAATCACCGCGCCCGCGTCGAAATAGATCACGCCGGTCACGCAGCTTGGGTCCACCGGTTCGACCAGCAAAGCACCAACCATCGCGGGCTGACCGCGTGGCTCGAGCATGACGGACAGATAAAAATCCTCATGTTCATCGGCCAACGTCTGGGCGCGCTGGGCCAAGGGGCCGATGCCCAGATCGGGGCCTCCGTTCAGGATGACGCGCGTGGGTTCGCCACCAGTGTGGCTGTCGACAATATCCATGAGATCTTAAACCGAAATGTCAGGGGACATACGCGGGCGAATGGGTGTGAAACCCGCCAGCCCGGCCGCGCCCATACTTTGTGCGAGAAACGTATGGGCGACGGCCGGGGCTGGGCCAAAAGCATCAAAGTTTCCTTCGATGTGCAGACGCGCAGTCAATTTGCGCTTGGCACCTTCCATCTGTAGGTCGTCATTGAAACCGTTTTGCCGTGTCCGTGGGGTGGATGGCACGGCGCATTCTTCTTGATGGAGCGCTGCCGCGCAGGGTGTAACGCCTGCATGGGCGCCCCCTTGGGATACCAGATGGTATCCAGTCAAAGGGGAGAGCCCTCCATTGTTTGAGATATCCTGATTCATTGACGGCTATTCGATAGAAGGCAGGCTGCCCGCGAGTGGTGATTTCACCCTAATGTATCTTGGATCCAAAAATCTAGCGAAATTGTGGCGGCGCCCTGCAATTGCACGTCGTGGTTGTGCGGCACGCGGGCATGGCAGTTAGCCTCCGAACCCTGCCAAGCCTCCGAACGACCCAATCGCCCCGGTCAGGATGGGCGAGACGATGGCGATGATCGCCTTCAGCGCGTCCAGTGTTGCGATGCGCTGAATGTCAAAGCCCGCGACGTCTTCGGCCAGTTCGGGTTTTCCGGCAGTGGCAACCGCGTCGTGGAAGGCGTCGATACGAACCTTCAGGATCAGGCTGACGGGCAAGTAATAGGACAGGATCAGGATCGAGTAGGTGACGCCCCGATAGATCGACAGCGAACTTACCAGCTCGGCATGGGCTTTGCGCATGTCGTCATTCAGGATCGCGTCACCGGGCCACGACATCCACGATAGCATCAAGACCATCCCGGTCGTCAGCAAAATGCCCGAGCTGTAGAGATAGCGCTGCGTGGCCTCTTGCGCGGTTTTCAGAATTTGGGCCTCGGTTTCAAGGTTGGGGTGGGTCGACCGGCCGATATGTGCGGGGCGGGACAGGGCCAGCACCATTCCCGCAATCACCGCACCTGCGGAGAGCGAGGTCAGCATGTTCGCGCGGTCCAGCAAATAGTCCATCGCGAAATACGCCCCCTGTTGGTCACAGCCATCCGGCAGGCTCCCCCCGGCCTCGCAGCCCGCCAGACTGGCCGGGATCAGCAGGGCGTGAAACAGGTTCAGCCCCAAAAGGGATTCGCTTTCAAAGCCCGCGGGCATCCAGTCGGGTTCGAAGGTGGAAAAGCTGAGCGACACCACGATGATCCCCACGATCCCCACAATCGTGGTCAGGATCGAGCGCCGCGTATGGCGAGAATAAAGCTCAAACACGAAGATCGCGGTGACTGAAACCGTCGCCCCGCCGAAGAAGAACAGGGCAGCCAGAAAGCGATAGCGCGCGCTCAGTTCGATCAGGCGGGACTGGTCTTTCAGCTCTAGCCCCTCAAGATGAACCGAGGTGTCCCCGAAGGTGCCCAACAGATATTCGGACACGATCAGAACAACGACGGGTAGCAGCATGATCAGCAGGTATCGCGGATCGATTTGCAGTTTGGTCATGTCCTTTGCGCGCACCATCACAGCCTCCGCTCAGCCCAGATCAATGTCTGCAATCAGTGTCTTACGCGTGTCCGACAGCTTGTCGCGAATGATTTCGCGGACATCGGCATAGATTACCGGGCTAAGCGCAAGCTTCTGGGCGGACAGCCAATATTGCAGCTCGTTTTTGCCCCACGTGACGAACAGCAGGTTCTGCTTGCGATCCTTGTAGGTGAAGTTGAACGCGCCCAAGGCCATGCTGATTACATCGCCTGAAGCCTCGGCGCTGCCGATCTGGAAGTTGCCGCCAGTGGACGACGAGGTCTCGAAGTCAAACAGTTTGATCTTGCCATCGTCTTGCGTCAGCCCGCGCAAGGCTTCTATCGCGCTTTCGACGATGCGGAACTGGTTGCCCGTTGCCACCTGCGCCAGCGTGGCCAGAATGACCTGATCGAAGCTGCCATTGCCTTTCATCCGCTGGCTGGCCTCAAAGGGCGCGGCTTCGCGGCTCCAGCCCATGAGGCTCATCAGGTCCATGTATTTCACGAACCACGCGGCGCGGTCTTTCACCGGGTCAAAGACGGCATCCGCAGCGCGCTGGGCGAAGAGGGTCGACAGAAGCACGTCCTCTTTTTGAAGCGGGGTCAGGTTGTCGACGAACGAGATCACGCTGGATGCATTCACCGCCGATTGCAGCGCCTGCTGCGCGGTGGCGTTGGTGGTGCTTGGATCGAACGCGTCTGCCGAGCGTGGCATGGATTCGGCAAAGGCCGAACGGATGTCGCTTGGTGCAGACCGGGGCTTGGCCAGAACGGTCGCGAACAGCGTCGCGATGCGGTCCGCCAGATCCAGCTTGCCGCTTGGGCTGTGCACCACAGGGGCCGCGCCCGGGTCGACTGGCAGAAGCGGAGAGTCTGCGGGCAGGGCCGCTTCCCGGAAGGCGGGTGGCCACGTGGCGTTTACGCCCCGCGTGTCGATATGGGTGAAGCTGTTGTAGCGCCCGATCCCGCCGGCAAAGAACCCTTCCTTGTCGCGTAGCCAGCGCAGGGCCATAGCGACCTGCGGGGCCTCCATCCCCGCGACTTGGAAATCCAGCGCCCGGAACGCCATGTGCTGGCTGGATTTCGCCCCGCCGATGCACTGGTTATAGGCCGGGCCGCGATAGGCGTTGGTGATGGCAATTGGCTTGCCCAGACGATCCCGCAGATGATCCAGCACCTGCGCGGTCTTGGCGATGTTCCCCCACAGGTTGCGCGACGGAAACAAGTTTTTCCCCTGACACGCCCCGCCGGGGGTGTTGTGTCCGCCGCCCAGAACCAGAAATTCGTCGGTCGAGAAATTCCGCAGTCCCAGCGACCGGATGAAGGCGTCGAACGCGGCATAGTCTGGCCAGTTCAACGCGGCAGTCGAGTCTCGGAACCCTGCGCCACGCGCCTTGGCATCAAGGATCGCGCGAACTTGGCTGTCGGGGATCTGGTCACGCTCGTCGCCCTCTTCATCCTCGGGGTTGGTGCGGGGTGGGCTTGCGACCGCGACGTGTTGCCCCTTAGCGGGCAGCAAAGTGAAGGGGCGGTCCGTGATGAAGTTCGGCTCTTTCAGAAGCGCCTCGAACAGTTGCGGGGTCTGGCTGTCGCTGTTGATCTCGGCGTCGATGGCGATGCGGAAGGACCGATAATCGCCTTTGAATGCACCATCGGACCAGACCTTCAGAAGTGCGCCGGTGAAGGCGCCGTTCTGCGGGCCATCCATAGCGAACTGTTCGTCCTTGCACGCGCCAAGGTTCAGGACCGAGGCCTGGATCGGGCTGGACAGCGGCGAGGTAATCACGCTTTCCTTTAGCGCGCTATATGACTTTGACGCCTCACGATAGGCCGCTTCATTGGCACGCCAGACGCGGTCTTCGATGTGCAAGGGCATCGCCCGCACGTTGGGGTTCGGGGTCATCGGGCGGCCAAACAGGGTCGTCGGCGCGCCGGGCCCAAACCGGATCATCGAGCCCGAATGGCACGTGTCCGGCACCATCAGCACCCGCACGCCCGCGCGGAACTTGGTCCAAAGCATGTAAAGCTCGTCATCGGCGATCTGGAAATCGTAAAGACACAGCGTCTCGTCCATCTTTTCGTCGCCGTCGTGGTCTTCGTCCTGATTGAAGTCCGGCACCCGCCCGCCGTGACCCGAGACGGTGAACAGGAACATATCGCCCGCGTGCAGTTCCTCTGCCGCGCGTTCGATTTCAGCCACCACGTTTTGTCGTGTGGCATCGGTGGTCAGAAGACGGGTGGGGGTGAAGCCTTCAGCCTCGGCCAAGGCTTCCATGTCCAGCGCGTCGGCCTCGCAGGCGTTCAACTTGCCGTCCCAGCCGTCGTAATGGGCGGGGTCCACCAAGTTTAGACCCACATGCAGAGACATTCCCTTGGGCGTGCCCCCCGCAATAACGGGGCTGGGGTGGATGTCGGCCTGAAGATCGCTGGCGAGGCCAAACGGCCCGCTGATGACCGGGGGCGTTTCGACACGCTCGGCCTCGATCTTCTTGATCTCGGCCTCGAACTTCTGTGCGACCTTGCCATAGCCGGTGTCGTCTGGATGCAGTTCGTCAAACCAGTTCTCGTCCGCGACCGTGTTGCGGCAGTCGATATAGGTGGCGTTCGGCACGGATTGCGACAGCCGCCGCAGACGGCGGTTAAAGGCGTCCATCATCTCGACCGCGATATCGCGCTGCAGCTTCTTGTCGAGGATCTCTTGCTCTTCCATCGGAGCACCCAGCCATCGGCCCCCATCCGGGATCGGATAGTCATAGCCGTGGCACAGCACACTGACATGCGGGAAGTGCTGTTGGACGTCCCGGAACATGCGCCCGTAATTATGGATCGCATCGTCCAGAAGCGCGTGGAACGAGGGCAGCAGATAATCCGCAGGTTTCAGCGCCGGGTCGTATTTTTCCAGATGCGAGGCAAGCGCCCCGCCCGCGACCAGATCATTGCCGCCGCCGGACAGCAGCAGGATCTCGCCCTTCTCGTCATCAAGCGCGTTCAGATATTCCTGCTTGTCCGCCATCTTCTTCAGAAGATCACCGGCCGCCCCCAGCGAAAACACCGCGTAGGGCTTCATCAGGCAATCAATCGTATCGCGCAGGCGCACCGGATATTGGAACCAGCTGTCGCCCTCGGACACGATGATCGGGCCGGTATACCCTTCCTTCAGCTTGTCACGGAACATGCCCTGCCGCCGCGCACGTGAAATCCAGTTGAAAAAGTTCATTGCCGCTGCCGTGCGCGCCCGCGCATCTGGCCCTTCCGGCAACTCGACCGTCTCTGGGTTCAGCTTGAACATCGGGTTGAACGCGCCCGAGGTCGCCTCGTCCAGAATGAAATACTTGGCCAGGTCCTCTTCCGCGACGTTGGGATCCGCCATTTGGGACATAAGCTGTTCGACTGAGATTTTGGCCATCGGTCTTCTCCTTTGTCAGGTCACGTGTTTCTGAAATCCTCTGATGCACTCGAAAATACTGGTGGTGATGGTCGGGTCGGTATTCAGGTCGGTCTGTTGAATGCGCTCAAGATCGTGTTTCTGGTCGTGGATGCGGTTCAGGCGAAAGATCGCGCCGCTGGCGACCGCCGCGTCGTTGTCGACAAGGCTAGCCATGCCCAGAAAGGGGCGCGCTTTCAGATAGGCGCCGGCGTCCGGCGTGTCGGTGCCGCGCGGCAGGGGATAGCGGTCTTCGAACGCGTTCGAGACCAGATGCAAAACCGATTTGCCGTAAGCGCCAAAGCAGACACGATCCTCTAACTCTTCTGTCGGGACATAGATCCGGGCGGGCACGTTGTCGGCGGCGCGGAGTAGCGGTTGCACCACGGGGCCGCGGGCGCGGCTTTTGCTGTGACGCGCGGGGTCCAACACGCCGTTCATCTGTGCAATCCGGGGCAGAAGGACGTTCTGCGCGCGCGGCAATCCAATGGCCGGATGCGCCAGATGCATCGTGTCGAACCATGTCTCGCGGAAATCCACGCCGGGGCGCGTGAAAGGCGGCGGCATGTCGGGCTGCAGCAGGGACAGCATCTCGTGCACCATCAACACGCCCGCGCCCTCGGCCACGATGTGCAGCTCGCAGCCAGTCTGGTCCTTCAGATCCAGAAGGCTGTGCAGGAAATCCCCGACGATCCCGGTTTTTGAATAGCTGCGGTCGTGATGCTGCTCAAATGGCAGCTCGCCCGTGCCTTTAAGCGCACGCATGGCGCTCATTTCAATATCCCGCCAAAAGGCCCGCCCGACGCCGCGCACGCGGTTTTCGATCAGCTCGTCCAGATGCTCGGCAGTGTCGCCCGCTTGCTCGGTGCAGCTGTCAAACAGACTAGCCAGCACCTCCAGCGACTTCTCGACGAAGCTGTTGCACCAGAAGATCGAGTACGGATACAGCCCTATCGCCTTGATCGCATTTTTGCGGGCGACGGCGGCGGAAAAGGCAGGCTTGATGCCCTCCAGACTACCGGGGATCCACAGAAGCACGCCGCGATATTTATGCGGGTCATCCGGCGCGGCCTTGGGGTCCAGCTTAGGTGCAAGATGCGCCTGTGTGCGGGTCCAGCCGTCTTTGAACGAAGGGTAGGAGCCGGTCGAGACGTGATAGCCGTCATCCAGATGCATGTAGTGCCCGACCAGTTCAAAACACGGGGTTGAGCCAGACCGGATCTTGCCAATCACACCCTTGGTGCCCTTCTCGCCGACCGAAGCACCAAACGCCGCAGGGGCGGGGACGCCCAGCCGCAGCACCCAGCCGTCGATCACATTGCGCGCCCAGTCGTCATAGCTCCACAGCCCGATCCCGGCCTGTCCCAGATATCCGCCCCAGTCCGGCCCCCACGAGTTCAGAACGTGAAATCCGTGTTCGTCATATCCCGTAAGCACAAAAGCATGGGTGCCCAGCTTGCCCTGCGCAGGCGGCCAGCCAATGGCGCCGCTGTTTTGCGGCGTGGCCTGTAGCCAGCCGTCATGGATATTCGCGCTGACCAGCACGGCCTGCGCGTCGTTCAGCGCTGCATGAAAATGGTTCAGGACCGAGGCCAGACGGAAATATGCCCCCAGCCCGATATCACGCGCATGCCGCGCCTGCGCCACGCTGGTGAACCGTCGGCCTGCATCCGGTCCGCCCGCCAGATAGCAGTCGCTCTGCCACCGCGTGTCGTCGGGCGGCGGCATGTCGAAGGGCCAGTCAAGGCACGCCCCGTGGTGGTAAAACCCCTTGATGGCCGAGCGCAGGGTCAGGACGCCTTCATGCGCGTCGGATTTCACGGCCTCAAGCGCGGGATAGCGGTCGTGGAAATGTGCCATGCGATACAGCATGTCTGCGCTGGTGATGTCTTTTGTGTGATCCGCGCCGCCCTGTGGGTCACCGCGTTCGGTCCGTTGCAGGTGGCGCTGGATGTCGATCAGGTTGGCAAGGGCAAAGCCCACGCAGCGCCCGGATGTTCCCTGATGGCGCACCGTGAACAACGGATGCCGCAAGCCCGCCTCATCCGCTTGGGTCAGTAGCTGAGGATTGATCGACAGCGCGTGTTTCAGGATGGCCAGGTTCGGCACATAGGTCTGATCCCTCAGATCAACCCAATCTGCCCGGACCCCGTTTTTCTGCACAATTTTGGTATCAATTTCGGACATGCGCACCCGCGGCCCAAATCGGAATTTGCAATTAAATTTAGAAGGCTTACCCCCTTATTCTATCACAAAGTGGAGGTTTCTCAAAATTGCGGCAGGAATGGGGCAGGTGGCGCTGGGTTGCGTTTGGCCCAGCAAATACAGGGGAAAACGGAAATTATACTGTTTCTACAAAGCGTAAGGTTCTAATTTTGACTGCTGCTTTGTCCGAATTTTCGAAACAGTTTGGTGCGGTCAAAGGCTTCTTCCAACGCATCCGTCCGGGCCTTCACATCGTCCCAAAGGCGCTCTTGCACCTCGGCCACGGCGCATTCCAGCAAGACAAGAATCGCGGCCATCGAATCCCATGCGGACGGCACCGCGATGCGTGCGCTGAAGGTGTGGCGGGCCAGCCGGTGGATGGGCGAGCGCCATTGGTCGGTGAACAGCACGATCTCGGCCTCGCGTTCATGGCAGAGCTGCCCGATTACCAGCGTGGTGTTTTCATAGCGGCGCACATCCAGTGCGATCAGCACGTCACCTTTGCGAATGTCCAACAGCTCGTGCGTCCATGAGGCCGAGAAGGGCAGGATACGCACGTCGGGGCGGATCATTTGAAGGTGCAGATAGAAATACTGCGCAAGCGTTCCGGTGATCCGCCCCCCCGTGATGAAGATGCGGCGGTTTGGATCAGACAGCAGTTTGCACAGCCCGTCGAATTCTTCGGGATCGACCTCGTCTAGCGTGCGGCGCTGGTTTTCAAGCGCCTGCCGCGAATACCGGTTCAGCATGTGCTCTTCCGGCAGATCGGTCTTCCACACGTCCCGCTTGGCCACGGGGTCCGAGATCATCTCTTTCAACTCGCGTCGGAGGGCCGCCTGAAACTGCGGGTAACCGCTGAACCCGGTTTTCTGCAAAAGCCGCGCAACTGTCGTGGTGGACACCGACGCGTTCGCGGCCAGTTCAGTGATGCTGCCAAGCCCAGACAGCGGATAGTCGTCCAGAATTGCGTTCAGAAGCTGTCGCTCGGACGGGGTCATATCTTCGCGATGTTGTAAAAGCTGATCAGTTACGCGCACGTGGCAACACCCTTTCGCTGTGAATTTAGTCATTCTGTCAAAAAATCGACAGGAAAATCAAGGGCGGGAAAATCATTACGGAAAATTATTGACACAGTTAATTAAGCTGTGGAACTTTTTCCACATGGAATCGCAGTCGTTGAATTCAACTTTCGGTCCGGCCGTGCATGTGGACCAGATGGGGGACGCGCCCCGGGTGATCGTGGTGTGTGAACACGCCTCGAACCGGGTGCCTGCGCATCTTTCGGGGCTGGGTCTGGATGCCGAGATCTTGACCCGCCACATCGCGTGGGATCCCGGCGCGCTGCCCGTTGCAAAGGGGCTGGCGCAGCAGATGAACGCCGTGCTGGTGCATGGCGGAATTTCGCGGCTGGTTTATGACTGTAATCGCCCGCCAGAAGCGCCAGACGCGATCCCGGCGCGCAGCGAAATCTTTGATATTCCAGGAAACTCGGGTCTCTCCGATGTCGCACGCAACGAGCGTGTCGCGCAGGTCTATCGTCCGTTCTCAAGAATGCTGACAGAGCAGATCGGCGTGCATCGCCCGAACCTTCGCATGATGGTTACGGTCCATAGTTTCACGCCTGTCTATCGCGGCCAATTGAGGGATGTGCAGATCGGCATCCTGCATGGAGATGACGACCGTCTGGCACTGTCCATGATGCAGACCATTCCCGACGGTCTCGGGATGGAGGTGCAACTGAACGAACCCTACGCAGCGGTGGATGGCGTGGCGCATACGTTGAACAAGCATGCGGTCCCGTATGGTCTGCCGAACGTGATGATTGAAATTCGGAACGACCTGATCGAGACCGCCGCCCAGCACGCGCGCATCGCACAAATTCTGGCGGAGTGGGTCGCCACAGCCGAGGCTGCCATGAACGAAAGGAACTCCGCGTGACTGCGTTCATGAAGATATATGTGCATGTCGTCGATGCCGTGAACTATCGCATCGGGCGGGTGATGATGTGGGGGCTCTTTGTGATGATGGGGATCCTGTTGTGGTCCTCGATCTCGAAGACGTTCTTTCTGCCATCGCTTTGGACGCTCGAAATGGCGCAGTTTGCGATGGTGACCTATTACATCATGGGCGGTCCGTATTCACTCCAGATGGGGTCGAACGTGCGGATGGACCTGTTTTACCACAACTGGAACGACCGCAAGAAAGCGTGGTTTGACGCCTTCACGGTGTTCTTCCTGCTGATCTATCTGGGCGTGCTGGTCTGGGGCGGCGTCGGATCGACCGCCTATTCGCTGGGCTATTGGGGCGACGCGCCGTTTTCCTATTTCTGGGGGCTGATCACGGGGGCTGAGGAGGTCGGGCGGCTTGAGCGCTCGTCGACCGCGTGGCGTCCCTATGCCTGGCCCATCAAATCCATCATGGTCATCGGCTTCTTCCTGATGCTGCTTCAGGCCATTTCCGAACTGTTCAAAGACATCGCCCGCATTCGCGGCAACGAGATTGGTGTGACACGCACATGAGCCAAGAATATATCGCCATTTTCATGTTCGCATCGATGATGCTGATGCTGTTCACCGGCCAGCGTGTGTTCGGCGCAATCGGAGCCGTGGGCGCGATTGCGGCCTTGCTTTTGTGGGGCGTCGGCGGACAGGACATTCCGTTCTCGGCCGCGATGAAGCTGATGAAATGGTATCCGCTTCTGACCCTGCCGATGTTCATCTTCATGGGCTATGTCCTGAGCGAAAGCCGATTAGCCGATGACCTGTACCGCATGTTCCACGTTTGGATGGGGCCGGTGAATGGGGGTCTAGCGATTGGCACCATCGGCCTGATGGTTCTGGTCTCCGCCATGAACGGGCTGAGCGTCGCAGGCATGGCCATCGGAGCCACTATTGCACTGCCTGAATTGCTGCGCCGGGGCTATGACAAAATCATGGTCACGGGGGTTATTCAGGCCGGGTCCAGTCTGGGGATCCTTGTGCCGCCTTCGGTCGTGTTGGTGCTGTATGCGATGATCGCGCGCCAGCCGGTGGGGCAGCTGTGGCTGGCAGGGGTGATCCCAGGCTTGATGATGGCCACGCTGTTTATCATCTACATCTGGCTGCGCTGCAAAATCCAACCGCATCTTGGCCCGGCGATGGAGGACGCGCACCAAGTCTCGCGCGCAGAGAAGATCCGCCTGCTCGGCGCGGGCGTGCTGCCGCTGGCCATCTTCGCCGCGATGATGGTGCCCTTCGTGAACGGCTGGACCTCGCTGGTAGAAAGCTCGGCCATTGGCGCGCTGACCGCTTTGTTTGCGTCCGTCGCCAAGCGCCGCATGACGTGGCATATTTTCGAGACCTGCACCAAGCAGACCCTGCTGATTTCCTGCATGTTCATGTGGATCATCCTGGCCGCACTTGGCTTTGGCGCCGTCTTTGACGGGCTGGGCGCGGTCAAGGCCATCGACAACCTGTTTACCGAACAGCTGGGGCTGAATCCGTGGGTCATTTTGATCCTGATGCAGCTAAGCTTTATCATCATGGGTACGTTTCTGGATGACACCGCGATGCTGGTCATCGTGGCGCCGCTTTACGTACCCTTGGTCAAAGTGCTGGGCTTCGACCTGATCTGGTATGGGGTGCTCTACACCATCACCACCCAGATCGCGTATATGACGCCCCCCTTTGGCTACAACCTGTTTCTAATGAGGGCCATGGCACCGCCAGAAATTGGGCTGGGGGACATCTACCGCTCTATCGTGCCATTCGTCCTTATCATGGTGATGGCGTTGGCGATCATCATGACCTTCCCCCAAATCGCACTTTGGCTGCCCAATTACGTGTACGGAAAATAACAATAATAAAAACAACCAACTAGGAGAGACAAGATGACGACGAGACGTAAGTTTTTAACCACCGCCGGGGCCGGACTGGCCGCGGCACCTTTGGCAACGCCTGCGATTGCGCAGGGCACGATCAAGTGGCGGATGCAGACCTATGCAGGCCCCGCACTGGCCGCCCACGTGATCGACCCGGCGATCGAGATGTTCAACAAGATCGCAGGCGACCGCATGCAGATCGAGCTGTTCTATGCCGACCAGTTGGTCCCGACCGGCGAGCTGTTCCGCGCCATGCAGAAGGGCACGATTGATGCAGTGCAGTCGGATGATGACTCGATGGCCTCGCCCACGGAAGTCACCGTGTTCGGCGGCTATTTCCCGTTCGCCTCGCGCTATTCTCTGGATGTGCCAGTGCTGTTCAACCAGTACGGCCTGAACGAGATTTGGGACGAGGAATATTCGGCCGTTGGCATCAAACACGTCAGCGCTGGCTCGTGGGATCCGTGCCACTTTGCCACCAAGGATCCGATCAACTCGCTGGCCGACCTGAAAGGCAAGCGCGTCTTTACCTTCCCAACTGCAGGCCGCTTCCTGTCGCAGTTCGGCGTGGTTCCCGTGACCCTGCCGTGGGAAGACATCGAGGTCGCCGTCCAAACCGGCGAGCTGGACGGGATCGCATGGTCGGGCATCACGGAAGACTACACCGTGGGTTGGGCCGACGTGACCAATTACTTCCTGACCAACAACATCTCGGGCGCATGGGCCGGGTCGTTCTTTGCGAACATGGATCGCTGGAACGAGCTGCCGGAAGATCTGCAAACGCTGTTCCGCGTCTGCTGTGACCAGTCGCATTATTATCGCCAGTGGTGGTATTGGGGCGGCGAAGCCAACCTGCGCGTCAACGGCGACAAGATGAGCCTGACCACCATCCCGGACGAGGAATGGGCACAGGTCGAGAACGCCGCCGTCGCCTTCTGGGACGAGATCGCCGCAGAAAGTCCGACCAAGGCCAAAGTGGTCGAGATCTTCCGCAAGTATAACGCCGACATGCAGAAGGCTGGACGGCCTTATCGCTACGGTTAATGATACCGCGTGGGGCGGCCACCTGCCGCCCCCGCTTTTCTTGAAAGAGGCAGTTATGACACTCGACGATCTGAAAGCCCAATTTGCCGAAGGCAGCATCGACACGGTTCTGGTATGTCTGGTCGACATGCAGGGGCGCCTGATGGGCAAGCGGTTCCACGCGGGCCATTTTTTGAATGGGGCGTACGAAGAAACCCATTGCTGCAACTATCTACTTGCAACGGATCTAGAGATGGGGACGCCGGACGGCTATGCCTCGACCTCGTGGGAAGGGGGATATGGCGACTATGTCATGAAGCCCGACCTGTCGACCCTGCGCCCGGTGCCGTGGCTTGAGGGCACGGTGATGGTGCTGTGCGATGTGCTGGATCACCATACGCATGCGGATGTGCCGCATTCCCCGCGCGCGATCCTGAAACGTCAGGTGGCGCGTCTGGCCGAGCTGGGCTTTGACGCCATGACCGCGACCGAACTGGAATTCTTCCTGTTCGAGAAAAGCTTTGACGAGATCCGCAAAGAGGGCTTCCGCGATCTGGCTCCGATCAGTGGCTATAACGAAGATTACCACATTCTGCAGACCACCAAGGAAGAACACGTGATGCGGCCGATCCGCAATCACCTGTGGAGCGCGGGTCTGCCGATCGAGAACTCGAAGGGCGAGGCCGAGACCGGTCAGGAAGAGTTGAACATCAAATACGCCCCCGCGATGGACAATGCCGAGTATCATACGATTGCCAAACATGCGGTGAAGGAAATCGCGTGGCAGCAAGGCCATGCCGTGACCTTCCTGCCGAAATGGCATCACGACAAGGTGGGCTCGTCGTCCCACGTGCACCAGTCGCTGTGGAAGGATGGGGCAAACGCGTTTTATGATCCCGAAGATGCGCTGGGCATGTCGGATCTGATGAAGTCCTACATGGCGGGTCTGTTGAAATACGCGCCGGACTACACCTATTTCATGGCGCCCTATATCAACTCGTATAAGCGCTTTATGAAGGGCACCTTTGCGCCGACGCGGATCATCTGGTCGGTGGACAACCGCACGGCGGGTTTCCGTCTGTGCGGGGAAGGTACCAAGGCGGTGCGTGTCGAGTGCCGCATCCCTGGATCGGACATGAACCCCTATCTGGCCATAGCCGGAATGCTGGCCGCAGGTATTGCTGGCATTGAAGAAGGGTTGGAGCTTCAGGCGCCGACCACGGGCGATGTCTATCAGGGGGAAACTGGAATGATCCCGGGCAATTTGTCCGCCGCACGCGATGCACTGCACGGATCTGCGATGTTGCGGGCTGCGATGGGGGATGATGTGGTCGACCACTATACCCGCGCCGCCGAGGTCGAGATCGAGGAATTCGAGCGCGTCGTGACCGATTGGGAAGTCGCGCGCGGGTTCGAGCGGGCGTAGGTGTTAGGCGAGGGTCGCCGTTGATGCGCCATTGGTTCGAGCAACAATGGCGACGCCCCTCGCGCTCCCCGAGGTATTTGAAGCAAGAGGAAGAGGGCTGGATTGCCCTGTATCGTGGAGGTTTGGCATGGGCCAAATGTTGAAATGTATCTCGCCGATTGATGGATCGGTCTTTGCCGAGCGCGAGGTGTTGTCGCTGGAGGCCGCTGAGGCGGTCGTAGCACGTGCGCGGGCTGCTCAGGCAGATTGGGCTGCGCGTCCGTTGGCTGAGCGGGTGGAGCTGGTGATGGCCGGTGTTGCCGCCGTTGGCGCGATGAATGACGAGATCGTACCGGAGCTGGCCCAGATGATGGGTCGCCCGGTGCGCTACGGCGGAGAGTTCGGCGGGTTCAACGAACGCGCCAGCCACATGGCCTCGATCGCGGCGGACAGTTTGGCAGATATCGAGGTGGGCGAGGATGAGACGTTCAAGCGCTATATCAAGCGCGTGCCGCATGGCGTGGTCTTTGTCGTGGCCCCGTGGAACTATCCTTACATGACGGCGATCAATACGGTCGCGCCTGCGCTGATCGCGGGAAACACGGTGGTGCTGAAACACGCCACGCAGACCCTGTTGGTGGGCGAGCGGATGGCGGCGGCGTTTGCCACGGCCGGGGTGCCAGCCGATGTGTTCCAGAATGTCTTCCTGTCGCATGACGTGACCAATGATCTGATCGCGGGCAATGCGTTTGATTTCGTGAACTTCACCGGCTCAGTCGGTGGCGGTCAGGCGATGGAGCGCGCGGCGGCGGGTACGTTTACCGGCGTGGGGACCGAACTGGGCGGCAAAGACCCCGGCTATGTCATGGAGGACGCCGATCTGGATGCAGCGGTCGATACGCTGATCGATGGTGCCATGTTCAACGCGGGGCAGTGCTGCTGCGGGATCGAACGGATTTACGTACATGAGAGCCTGTATGACGACTTTGTCGACAAAGCGGTCGAGATCGTGAAGGGCTATAAGCTGGGCAATCCGCTGGACCCGGAAACCACGCTTGGCCCGATGGCGAATGTGCGTTTTGCCGACGAGGTCCGCGCGCAGATCTCGGAAGCGCTGGCCGATGGGGCCGTCGCGCATATCGAGACGTTTGCCGAGGATGATGGTGGTGCCTATCTGACGCCTCAGATCCTGACAAATGTGAACCACGACATGCGGGTGATGCGGGATGAAAGCTTTGGTCCGGTTGTGGGGATCATGAAGGTCTCGTCAGACGAAGAAGCCATCGCGCTGATGAATGACAGCGAGTTCGGTCTGACGGCGAGCCTGTGGACAAGCGATGTGGATCGTGCCGCGCGTGTGGGCGATCTGGTCGAAACGGGGACAGTTTTCATGAACCGGGCCGACTATCTTGATCCCGGCCTGTGCTGGACCGGGTGCAAAAACACGGGGCGTGGGGGTGGTTTGTCCGTGATCGGCTTCCACAACCTGACACGCCCGAAATCCTACCATCTGAAGAAGGTGACATCATGAGCCTTGTTGGAAACTGGTCCTATCCGACCGCGATGAAATTCGGCGCAGGCCGCATCAAGGAACTGCCCGAGGCCTGTGCGCAGGCGGGCATGAAGCGGCCGCTTCTGGTGACGGACAAAGGTCTGGCCGATCTGCCGATCACGCAAGCCACGCTGGACATCATGGCGGCCGCCGGTCTGGGCCGCGGCATGTTTAGCGACGTGGACCCGAACCCGTCCGAGATTAACCTGCACGCCGGTGTCGAGGCCTATAAGGCAGGCGGGCATGATGGTGTGATTGCGTTCGGTGGTGGCTCGGGTCTTGATCTGGGCAAGATGGTGGCGTTCTACGCAGGCCAAACCCGCACGATCTGGGATTTCGAAGATATTGGCGATTGGTGGACCCGCGCGGATGCCGACGCGATTGCGCCGATCATCGCGGTGCCGACCACGGCGGGGACGGGATCCGAGGTCGGGCGCGCCTCGATCATCACCAACTCGGTCACGCATGAGAAGAAGATCATCTTCCACCCGAAGGTTCTGCCGACCGTCGTGATTGCCGACCCCGAGCTGACCATGGGCATGCCCAAGTTCATCACCGCAGGCACCGGTCTGGATGCGTTTGCGCATTGCGTCGAGGCATTCAGCAGCCCGCATTATCACCCGATGAGCCAAGGCATTGCGCTGGAAGGCATGCGTTTGGTCATCGACTATTTGCCGCGCGCCTATGCGGATGGCACCGACCTTGAGGCACGGGCAAACATGATGTCCGCAGCTGCAATGGGCGCGACGGCTTTCCAGAAGGGCTTGGGCGCAATCCATGCGTTGTCACACCCGGTGGGCGCGATCTTCAACACGCACCACGGCACGACGAATGCAGTCTGCATGCCAGCGGTGTTGGAGTTCAATGCCGCTGAGATCGCAGATCGGTTCGATCGTGCGGCGGGTTATCTGGGCATCAAGGGCGGCTTCAAAGGCTTCCAAAGCTTCGTGCAAGACTTCAATGACAGCTTCGAAATCCCGCGCAAACTGTCCGAGATGGGCGTGAGCGCGGATCAGATGGATGCTCTGGTGGAAGGGGCCATCAAGGATCCCAGCTGCGGCGGCAACCCGGTCGAACTGACGCGTGAAAACCTGCGGCAACTCTTTGAAGATGTGATCTGACCCAATGACCACGGGCATCGTCCTGATCATCCTGTCGGCGGCAATGCTGCACGCCACATGGAACACCATCGTGAAAACGGCGGGGGATCGGACGGCCACACTGGGATTGGTGGCGCTGGGTCATGTGATTCCCGGCTTGGTGATGGTGGCGTTGCTGCCCTTGCCTGCGGCGGAAAGCTGGCCCTACTTGATTGCCTCCACAGTGATCCACTTTGGCTATTTCTACATGCTGGGTCAGGCCTATAAGCACGGTGACCTCAGCGTCGTTTACCCCATTGCGCGTGGCATTGTCCCCGCGCTGGTCTCGCTTTGGGCCATGCTGTTCGTAGGCGAAATCCTTCCTGCACAGGCCTGGTTTGGCATCGCGCTGATTGCGGTGGCCATTCAGGTGTCCAGCTGGGCAGCACTTCGGCACGGGGTTGGTCGGGCTGCGCTTTTCTTTGCCCTTGGCACTGGGGTCTGCATCTCGGGCTATTCGCTGGTGGATGGGGTCGGCGTACGCCTGTCTGGCAACACATTGTCTTACTGGGCGTGGCATTCGGTGCTGCATATCTTCATCACGGGTTTCGTGGCCGCGCGCCGTGGGAATGCCATGCGCGCCTTGCCGCGCCGCACATGGATGATCGGTATTCTGGGCGGCATGGTGTCGATGACCGCCTATGGGTTGGTCCTGTACGCTAAGAACTTCGCTCCGCTGGGCGCAGTCTCGGCCTTACGTGAAACCTCGGTCATTTTTGCGGCACTGATTGGCTTTGTTTTTTTGGGAGAAGGCAACTGGCAGCGCCGCCTGCTGGCAGCGGTTCTGATGGCAGGTGGCGTTGCCCTGATTGGTCTGTCGATATGAGCGAGATTCGAGGCAACGGGCCTAAGTAGTTGACACAAGACCCTTTCAGGTCGTTCACTTCCTCAGGTGGCCGAGGAGTCGGTCCAATGAAATCGAGAACCCGGGTGCTGATGTATCCAGATTGCGCCTTGATGCATAGAGGCTTGAAAGAAAAAGGAGAAATCCACGCCTAAGGCCCAATTTTTGAGGATTTGTGCTCGATCTGTGTCCAGAAGCCAATGTGGTGTTACAAAACTGGACCGAACAAGCGATATAACCTGGCGCTATTGGTGCGCTGGATAATGAAAAAAACTATCGCAAGACAAAAACTAAAAAACCAACGGGAGAATACAATGACAACAGAGAACAAGTTCAGCCGTCGTTCCGTGCTGAAAGGCGCGACCACGATGGGTGCCGCCGCACTGGCGACGCCGCTTTACGTGAAGAACGCGCTGGCGTCCTCGGGTGAAATCAACATCCTGATGTGGTCGGACTATCTGCCGCCCGAGTTCATCGCGGGCTTCGAGGCTGAGACCGGCATTAAGGTGAACTACACCGGCATTGGGTCGAACGAAGAAATCATCAACAAGATGAAGGCGACCAAGGGTCAGGGCTTCGACATCGTGTCGCCGACCAACAACCGGTCGCTGCAGTGGGAGCCGCTTGAGCTTCTGAAGCCGTTCGACCTGTCGAAAGTGAACATCGATGCGGTGAACCCGGCGATGGCCAAGATCGGCACCGATGCATGGAACTTTGCCGGTGGCGGTGCGCACTGGCTGCCGCACATCTGGGGTACCGAAGGCATTGCCTATCGTACCGATAAGTGGCTGCCGGCAGGGGATGCACCCAGCTATGGCGACGTCTGGTCGGAAGAAAACGCTGGCAAGACCATGGGCCGTGCCCACTCGATGATGCTGGGTGCCGGTCTGTACATGGAACGTGCTGGCGAGATGGAGCCGGGCTCGGTCTGGGCTGCCTATAACGACGAAGAGACCATGCGTAAGGTATGGGGCCAGATCACCGACTGGTGTGTCGCACGCAAGTCGCGCATCAAGCTGATCTGGAACGACGCTGACACCCAGAAGAACGGTCTTCTGAATGAAGGCGTTGTGGTCGGTCAGACTTGGGATGGTCCGCCGCTGGCCCTGAAATCGGCAGGCGAGCCGGTGCACTATCAGGCTCCGGTCGAGGGCGCGATGGCATGGGTCGACGGTATGTCGATGCCGGTCGGCGCAACGAATGAAGAGCAAGTCTATGCCTTCATCGAATATGCCTATCGTCAGGAACCGGCTGGTGTCGCGATTGACAGCCACGGCTATAACTCGCCGGTGCTGGGTGCCGACACCTATTCGGGTGACACCTATAAGAAGAACTTCTCGGAAGCCTATCCGGGTGACAGTCTGGCCAACCTGAACCCGTGGCCTGCTGAAGCGCCTTGGTATGCAGATGTGCGGACCGAGTTCGTCAACAAGTTCAAGAGCGCCTAAGCGACTTGAAAACTGCGCGTCCCCGTCACCGGATGGGGGCGCCACACCAAACTGACTGAAACGTCTGGAAACACGGTCGCACGCCTGAGATCAGCGCGTGAGCGGCCCGTTTATGGGGAGAAACCATATGAGTGCCGGAGTAGGCGTCGATCTTGAAAACCTCTGGATCCGCTTTGGAGATTTCGTCGCGGTGCGCGACGCGAATGTGCACATCAAAGGGGGCGACTTCTTCTCGTTCCTTGGGCCGTCGGGCTGTGGCAAGACCACGATCCTGCGCGCCGTTTCGGGCTTTCTTGAGCCCAGCGAAGGTAATGTGTTGATTGGTGGAAACAACATGAAGGGCATTGGACCGAACAAGCGCCCGACCGCGCTGATCTTCCAGAACCTTGCGTTGTTCCCCCTTATGAAAGTCTGGGAAAACATCACCTTCTCGATGGAGATCGCAGGCGCATCCGCACGCGATCGCCGCAAGCGTGCGGACGAACTGCTGGACATGATCGCGCTGCCCGGTCAGGGCGACAAACTGCCCAGCGAATTGTCAGGTGGTCAGCGTCAGCGTGTGGCCATTGCCCGAGCGCTCTGTGCAGAACCGGACGTTCTGTTGCTGGACGAACCTTTGTCCGCGCTTGACCTGAAGCTGCGCCAACACATGCGGACCGAGCTTCGCGAAATTCAGAAGCGCGTTGGCATTACATTCATCTACATCACCCACGACCAGGGTGAGGCGCTGACCATGTCGGACGACATCGCCGTGATGCGTGCCGGTGTGATCGACCAAATCGCGGATGGTAAGACCATCTACAACGATCCGGCGACGGCCTTTGCGGCCAGCTTCGTGGGCGAAAACAACGTCTTCCGCGGCAAGGTGTTGGAAGTGCGTGGCGACCAGGCTCTGATCCGCACCAACCGTTCGGGGGATCTGCTGTCGCGGATCTCGACCGCCAATCAGGGCAAGATGAACGTGGGCGACGATGCGATGATGTTCATCCGTCCAGAAGCCCTTTCGCTGGCCCCGACCGGCACGCAGGGCGATCACTTTGTCACTGCCAAGGTCAACCACGAAGAATTTGAAGGCAATTCCTTCAACATCTTCATGGAAGGCGATGGCGGGAAAGAGCTGAAGGTTGCGATCCCCAACCACGGCCAGTCATTCGATGACCATTCGGGTCAGGACATGACGCTGGAATATGACGTGCACAACGCCGTTGCGGTTCCCGCCGGCGAATTGGCCGCGGAATAAGGAGGGGGTGCGATGCCAGGTTTCCTGAAGGAATTCTTCAACCGGAACGGCACGCTGATGGGATCCCTGATGCTGGGTCTGGTCCTTTTCTGGACCGTCGGCCTGATCATTCTTCCGCAGCTGTCGATGCTCGACTTCTCGTTCCGTCCAAACCTTCCCCCGCCCGAGATTGGTGGGCCGAAGGATGTCTATACGCTCGAGAACTATAAATACCTGATCTATGGCCCCGAAGGCGGGTCGCAGGATTACAACGCGGTGGACCTGAAAGTGTTCTTCCGCACGCTGGTGGCGGCGGTCTGTGTGACCATCTTCAACCTGATCCTGTGCTATCCGATTGCCTATTATCTGGGTCAGAATAAGGGTAACCACATCCGCGTTTTCGCGCTGATGCTGATCATCCCCTACTGGATCAACGAGATCCTGCGCGCCTTTGCGTTGCGCATCATCTTTGGTGAAAGCGGGGTGTTGAACACGCTGCTTGTCGGCAGTGGGATATTCGATACGCCCTTTGACTTCATCCGCAACGACATCGCGCTCTATGCGGGTCTTGGGTACGCCTACATCCTTCTGATGATCTTCCCGATCTACAACGTGATCGAAAGCCTTGATCACAACCAGATCGAGGCCGCGCGTGACCTTGGTGCGCCGTGGTGGCGGATCCACAAGCGGGTGGTCATTCCCTATGCCAAGCCGGGCATCAGCTCGGGCTGTACGATGGTGTTCATGCTGTCTGCAGGTGCTTTGGCCGCGCCCCAAATCCTTGGGGGACCGTCCAGCCTGTGGTTCACGCAGCTGATCTATCAGCAGTTCAACGACAACTCTGACTGGCCGCAAGGTGCTGCCTACGCGATCGTTCTGCTTGTCACCTGTATCCTGCTGGTGCTGGCCCTGATGCGTGTGTTCAAAGTGAACATGGGGGATATTGGCAAATGACGACTGATAAAATCATTCGCGTCTCCATCTGGGTCTATCTGGGTATCTTCTTTGCCTACCTGCTTGGTCCGCTGATCATCATGTCGGCGACGGCGTTCAATTCGCCCAGTTTCCCGCGCATGACGCCGTGGGAGTGTCTGACCTTCAACTGGTTTGGCGAGCTTTTCCGGGACGAGCGGATCCTGAACGGGATCTGGAACTCGATCCTTGTCGGGTTCGGCACGGTGATCCTGTCGGTGTCGATGGGTCTGGCGGGGGCTCTGATGCTCACGCAGATCTGGCCCAAATTGCGGGCGACCTATTACACGATCATCATTGCCCCGATTCTTATTCCGGGCGTGGTTCTGGGTATCTCGACCCTTGTGTTCTGGGATCGCATCAACCGTATGCTGGGTCTTGGTGCGGATAGCTTCCTGTCGAACGGTCTGTTCCTGACCATCATCGGCCAGTCTACCTTCATCGCCAGCTACTGCATGCTGGTGCTGGTGGCCCGTCTTCAGCGCTATGACATCGCGCTGACCGAGGCGGCGTTGGACTTGGGTGCAACCCACGCGCAGGCCTTCCGCAAGGTGCTGATGCCCTTCATGATGCCCGCGATCCTGTCGGCGGCTGTGCTGGCGTTCCTCGCGTCGTTCGAGAACTACAACACCACCACATTCACCTTTGGGGAATATCCGACCCTGACGATCGAACTGGCCCAGAAAGTGCGTTACGGGATCACGCCTGCGATCTCGGCCCTGGCCTTCATGATCGTGGCCCTGACGGTGTTCTTTGCCTTGGTCAACGAAGCGAACATCAAGCGTAAGAAGATGGTCGCCGAGGCGCGCAAGGATGCCACCGTGGGTGAACTGGCGGGCAAGATCGAAGTGCCCGGTCTGATCAGCCGCAACCCGGCCGCGATTGCGTTGATCGTGCTGGTGATCGGTGTGGCAACGGTGACGGCCTCGGCCATGACCTACAGCCCGGATCAGTGCATCGCCGATGTGCAGGAACAGAAGCGCCTTGAAACCGAGAAGCGCATTCAGGAACTGCGCGACCGCCGTGCCAAGGAAGCAGCCGAGAAAGCTGCCGCCGAAGGCGCGGAGGGTGGAGCAACCCAGACGGCGCCGAAACCGTCCAATAACTCGGGCTTCGGTGGAGTGTTCGCGCCGAACACGCTGCAGAACGAGGGTGCGGATGATGGTGCGTCAGATGAAGGTGCCGCGGGATCGTCGAACAACTCCGGCTTCGGAAACGTGTTCGATCCCAACGCGCTGGGGAACGACAACAACTGATCGTTCCGCTGCTTGAAAACGGAAAGGCCCGGCAACTCGCCGGGCCTTTTTATGTTTCCGGGATCATTTGCCCCACGTCATGCGTTTCAGCACGTCGTCCTTGTGATGGACGTGGTGCCAAATCGCCGCCCCCGCATGGCCCAGCAAAAGCAGGCCAAGGGCAATCGCGGACAGGAAATGCACCTGCGCGAAAAAGTCTGTCAGGGCTTGGCTTCCGGGGACGAAGGGGTCGTACATCTCGAACCAGTCAAACACCTTGTTCTTCACGCCGAACCGGTCTTGCAAGGGCGAGGCCGAGGCCATCAGCCACCCCGACAGCGGCATGATGAACATCAGCGCGTAAAGCCCCAGATGCCCCAGCTTTGCCGCCAGCTTTTCCAGCGGCGGCATGTGGTCGGGCAAAGTGGGCGCGTTGCGATTAAGCAGCCGCCAGATCACGCGGATGACCGCCAAGGCGAATACCACGAAACCCCAGCTTTTATGGGTCTGGATCAGCGGGAACTGGGCCAAGGCGTCCGTGACGAATTTCGTCATCCAGACGCCCATCCCCAATTGATACAGGATGATCACAGCAATCGCCCAATGCAGGAGGCGCGCAAGCGCCCCCCAGCTTTGTGTCGTGTTGGTAAGCCGCATGGCTTATTCCCAGCCGCCTGCGCGCAGCTCGGCCGAGATTTCCAGACGCACTTCGTCCGAGGTCACGGGCGCGAACATGCCCACGCCAAAGTCCGACCGCAGCATGTCGCCGGTGCCTTGAACGCCGATCCATTCGCCTTTGTAGTAGTCAAAGAAATCGCCCAGCGGGTGCGGGCCGTTGTGGTTCAGGGTGAAGTTCATGGTGACCGGCTTGGTGTTGTCCTTGATGGTCAGATCCCCCACCAGCGTGATGGTGTTGTCCGAGGTCTGCTCGACCCCGGTCGAGGTGAAGGTGATCTCGGGGAAGTTCTCGACATCAAAGAAGTCGGCGCTTTTCAGGTGGTCGTCCAGCGGGCCGACACCGGTGTCGACGCTGGCCGGGTCAATGGTCACGGTGACTTTGGTGGCGGCGACATTCGCGGGGTCGAAGTCAACTTCGCCGCCGATCACTTTCCACTGGCCCGACTGTTCCGACAGGCCGGCGTGGTTATAATAGAAGCGGATTTCGGTATGGCCGGGGTCGAACTTATAGATCTCGGCGGTGGCGGTTCCGGCGGCAGCAAGGCCCAGTCCCAGGGCGGCGGCGGTCAGAAGAGGTTTCATTGTGTCGGCTCCTTTGTCATGTTGCAGGACAACGTGGGATGAAATATTAGATGCATGTGCATGTATCTAATGTGAGCGCGTAGGGGAAGACGGCAAATCTGCCGGTAACGGGAATGTGAGATGGATAGAAAACCGAATAGCCAGACCACCGCGATCTGGGTGCTTCTGAACATTGCCCATAAACGGGTCACGCAAACCTTCGAGGCGGAACTGAAGCGCGCGCATCTACCTTCGGCCGCGTGGTATGACATCTTGTGGGCGCTGGAGCGCGCGGAAGAGGGGATGCGCCAGAACGAGCTGGAGCGCCAATCCCTATTCGACCAACCCAACCTGTCGCGCACCATCAAGCGCATGGTGGATGACGGGCTGGTGACACAATGCCCCGCAGCAACCGACCGGCGCGGGCGTGAGCTGCGGATCACCGAAGAGGGCAAAGCGCTGCGGGCGGAGATGTGGAAAGTCTATGGCGGTCTGATGCTGTCCGAAATTGAAGACAAAGTCCCCTCAGCACATCTTTCGGGGCTGATTGAAGGGTTGGCATCTCTGGTTCCCGATAAGGATGAAAAGCTTCAGGGAAAGCTGAATTCTGCACGAGATTCGGCCAAAAACTGATCTAAAGGACCCTGTTGAAAAACTCGTGAAGCATTTCGTTGGAATACTGCGGCGCGAGAAACCGGAATCAGAAGGCGCGCGGCATGAACAAAGAATTCTTCAAACTGCTGGAAGAGATGAACAAGTCCGGGGACAATCCCTTTGGCGCTTGGGCGGAAACGTGGATGTCCTATCAGAAAGACATGGCCAAGCTGTGGATGACCACCGCGCTGAAAGCGGGCGACGGGATCGAGCCGTCGAAGGATCACCGTTTCAAAGGTGACGCGTGGAACGAAGGCGTCTTCCCGCTGCTGCGCCATTCCTATGAACTGACCGCGAAGGCGATGGTAGACATGGCCGACAAGGCCGGGCTGTCCGAGCAGGAACAGGACAAGCTAAGCTTCTACGCCCGCGTTGCCGCCGACAACATGTCGCCCTCGAACTTCCTGGCCACCAACCCCGAAGCGCAGAAACTGGCGCAGGAAACTGGTGGGCAAAGCCTGATCGACGGCTTCCAGAACGTGATGGAAGATCTGGAAAAGGGCTATATCAGCACCACTGACGAAGATGCGTTCGACGTGGGCAAGAACCTTGGCACCACGCCCGGGTCGGTGATCTATCGCAACGAGCTGATCGAGCTGATCCAGTACAAGCCGATGGCCGCAAAGACCCGAAAGGCGCCGATCCTGATCGTGCCGCCCTGCGTGAACAAGTTCTACATCTTTGATCTGAACGAAAAGAAATCCATGGTGCGCTATCTGCTGGAACAGGGGCAGAGCGTTTACATGATGGCATGGCGCAACCCCAGCGCCGAACTGGGCGATCTGGGCTGGGACGAGTATGTCTCGGACGGGATTTTCGAAGCGCTGCGCGTGACGTCCGAGGTGTCGAAATCGGACGCTGTGGACATCATGGGCTGGTGCAATGGCGGCACCATGCTGGTCGCGGCTTTGGCCGTCATGCCGGACGATCTGAAAGCCAAACTTGGCACCGCAACCTTCCTGTCCTCGATGATCGACTTCGCCGATCCGGGGCAGTTGAAAGTGTTCATCGATGAACCGCAGGTCGAGGTCTATAACCAGCGCCTGCAATCCGAAGGGGTGGCCCCCGGCCGCGACATTGCAAACGCCATGGCGATGCTGCACGTGAACGAAAGCATCTGGGGCTTCGTGGTGTCGAACTATCTGATGGGCAAGTCGCCTGCACCGTTCGACGTGCTGTATTGGAACTCGGACACGCAGAACCTTCCGGCCAAGTGGTACAGCTTCTTCGTGGAAGAGATGTACATGGCCAACAAGCTGAAAGAGCCGGGCGCGCTGACCCTTTGTGGAACGCCCGTGGACACGCGCAACATTGATGTGCCGTGCTATTTCCTGGCGGCCGACGGCGACCACATCGTCCCGTGGAAATCCTCGTACACGGCGACCGAATTGGTATCCGGCCCGACCGAGTTCGTGCTGACCACGGGCGGCCATGTCTCGGGCACGGTAATCAACCACCCGGCCAAGACCCGCCGCAAATTCTGGGCAGATGGCTCGGATGGCTCTGGTGCCGAAGGTTGGCAGGAAAGTGCCGCGCTGACCGACGGCAGCTGGTGGCCCCATTGGCTGGAGTGGCTGGACAAGAACAACCCCGCTGAACGCGGCGCGCCCGCCAAGACGCTGGGCAACCGCAAGTACAAACGTCTGGCCGACGCCCCCGGCACCTATGTGCTTGAGGGCAAGGATTGATGGGCGTGCAAGAGGTGATCGACACCATCGACCAGTCCGAGTTCCACATGATCGAGGTGGACGGCGCGAAAATCCGTTACCTCCATCGCGTCGTGAATTCGGACCTGCCGCCGCTGCTGGTGTGCAACGGCCTTGCTCAGTCCATCGAGGTTCTTCTGCCGTTGTTGGATGAGATCAACGATCGCTGCCTGATCGCGATCGACATGCCCGGCACGGGACGCTCGCATATGATCGAGGGGGTCTCGACCATTCCGGACTATGCGGATTTCACGCTGCGGGTGCTGGATCAGATCGGGATCGAGAACTTCGATATCCTCGGCATCTCGTGGGGTGGCGCATTGGCGCAGCAGATCGCCCATATGGTCCCGGACCGTGTGGCGAAGCTGGTACTGGCGATCTGTTCCGCGGGCGGCATCGGCAGCTGGTGGGGCACCCCCATCGCGCTGTCCGAAATCATGTTCCCGCTGCGTTTCACCAGCAAGGCCTATGGCAATTTCATCGGTCCGTTGATGTATGGCGGCGAGGCGATCTTTGCGCCTGCCGAATTCCGCGAGTACTCGAAACACGCGATCCGTCCCAGCCCCGAGGGGTATTTCTCGCAGGTGCGGGCGATGTGTGGCTGGACCAGCCTGCCTTGGCTGCGCACGCTGACCCAGCCGACGCTGGTGATCGCCGGCAAGTATGATGGGCTGATCCCGATCACCAATCAGATCCTGCTGTCGAACATGCTGCCGAACGCCAGTCTGCACGTGTATCCCGCAGGTCACCTGCTGATGTACACCCAGCGCGAGGAAGTCGGGGCCGAGATCACGACTTTCTTGGGGAAGGACTGACCTTTAGGGTTTGGCAATCAGAAAGCACTGAATGTCGGCCACATTGGTGCCCGTCGCGCCGGTCATCAACAGATCGTCCGAGGCCGCAAGCGCGGCGTAGCTGTCGTTGTTGTGTAGAAGCGCGGCGGGGTCTACCCCTGCGGCGCGCATGCGGTTCAAGCTGTCCACATCCACGATGCCACCCGCCGCATCGGTCGGCCCATCGCGCCCGTCCGTGCCGCCGCTCAGGAACACCCAATCGCCCTGCAATCCGCGCGCGGCGGCGCCGGTCGCCACATGAAGCGCGAGTTCTTGATTGCGACCGCCCCGCCCGGTGCCGGTCAGGTGCACTGTGGTTTCGCCCCCCGCCAGAAGGACAGATAAGGTGCCAGCAGGCGCAGCCTCGGCTGCGTCCAGAAGGGTGGATGCCGCGTCTTTCACATCCCCGGTCAGCATATCCGAAACGATCTGAACCGCGCCGATGCCCTGAGCCTCGACCTCGGCTGCGCGCAGGCTGTGGCCGTTCGATCCGATCAGATGGTTCTGGGCGGTTTGCGGCAGGTCGTCAGCCATGTCAGGCTGCGCCAGATGCGCTTGGACCGACGTGGGAAGATCTGACCAAACGCCTGCGTCCTCGCAGATTGCACGGGCGTCTTTCCGCGTGCCGATGGGCGCCACAGTGGGTCCGCTGGCAATCGCGCACAGATCGTCTCCGATCACGTCGGACAGGATATAGGCGGTCACCGGCGTGGGGTTTGCAACCCGCAACATGCCGCCGCCTTTCAACTGGCTCAGCTGTTGGCGCACAAGGTTCATCTGGGTGATGTCGATGCCCGCGCCCAGCAAAAGCGCGCTGACCTTCCCTTTGACCTCGATCGAGATCCCATCCGCAGGCAGCGCCATCAGCGCCGACCCCCCGCCCGAGATCAGGGCGATCACTCGGTCCTCGGCCCCGGCTTGCGACAGCAGCTCTTTCACCGCCTGCCCTGCGGCCAGACTGTGCTGGTCTGGCACCGGATGTGCGCCGTGCAGAAGGGTTGCACCCTCGACCGTTTCCTGGTTCTCGGGATGGGTGACGATCAAGGCCTGGCGCGGACCGTCAATGTGCTGCAATGCCTCGCGCATCATGGCGGGGGCGGCTTTGCCGATGCTGACGATATAGCTTTTCCCGCTGGGGCCGGGTGTCGGAAACGGTGACTGGCCAATCGCCTTGCGGACGGCCAGCGCAGGGTCGGCGGCCTCGACCGCTTTCGCGAAGATCCGACGTGCCGTCTGACGGAGTGTATCGATGCGCGGACTGATCATGGGGCGCTCGCGCCGAGGGAAATCAAAGATGCGCTGCGCCAAGGTGAATGCTCGTTCATAGCGTCAGCTATAGCGCGGCTTAGGTGTCGGTCAAAGGGTGTCAACAAAACAGACACGCAGGCAATACCTGCATCTATTTTTTCGCTGGAAGGGAAAATGGCGCTCTGGGGAGGATTCGAACCCCCGACCCCTTGATTCGTAGTCAAGTACTCTATCCAGCTGAGCTACCAGAGCGCGGTAGGCGGGGATGTAACTGGACCGCCGGGGGTTTGCAAGGGCGAAAGTCGAAGTTTTTTCGACTTTTTCGCAGAAGCGCATTCAACCCTCGTACTGCCCCTTATTTTGCTGACCCTGCCCAGCGGGACAGCACCGAGGCGATATCTTGCGGGCGCTGTTCCTCTCCGGCTCTAGCGTGCAGGGTGCTGCCGGACATCTGCGGAGCAGGGCTTGGCTGGGCCACACCGTCGATCGTGGCAAAGCTGCTGCGGGCCGCGTTATGCGGGTGGGTGGGGGCCTCGGCCAACGACAGGACAGGGGCGCAGCAGGCATCTGTGCCTTCCAGCAAACCGGCCCATGCGTCGCGTGTCTTTTCCTTGAAACGCTGGGCGAAGGCTGCCCGAAGTTTTGGCCATCCTTCTACATCGTGCTGGTCCGGAAGGCCTGCATCCGCAAGCCCGATCCGCTCCAGAAACTCGGCATAGAACTTGGCTTCCAACGCGCCCACCGTCATGTGTCCACCACAGGCGCATTCATAGACCGCATAGAACGGCGCGCCGCCGTCTAGCAGGTTGGCCTCGCGCTGATCAGCCCAGATGCCCGACCCGTAAAGCGAATAGATCATCGCCATCAGATGCGCAGTTCCATCGGTGATGGCCGCATCCACCACCTGCCCACGCCCGGTGGTCTTTGCCGCATGCAGCGCGGCCAACATGCCAGCCACCAGATACATGCCGCCGCCACCAAAGTCGCCCAACAGGTTCAAGGGTGGTACGGGATGTGCCCCGCCAATCGCATGCAGCGCGCCCGAGATGGCGATATAGTTGATGTCATGCCCCGCCGCATGGGCCAACGGACCGCTTTGGCCCCAACCCGTCATACGGCCATAAACCAGCGCGGGGTTGTCCGGAAAATCACCCGGGCCCAGTCCCAACCGCTCCATCACGCCGGGGCGCATGCCTTCGATCAGCATGTCCGTGCGATTGATCAAGTCATGCGCGGTGGCGCGGTCGGCATCGGACTTCAGATCCAGCTCGACAAAGCCGCGCCCGCGGTTCAGCACATCTACCTTTTGCGGGATCAGCGCCTTCAAGTTCGGACGCTGAATGCGCACCACATCCGCCCCCATATCCGCCAGCCACATGGCCGCAAAGGGGGTGGGGCCAAGCCCTTGAATTTCAATAACCTTCAACCCTGAAAGAGGTTTCCCTGTGCTCATGCCCTGCTCCTTCGCATGACTGCATTTCCTTGCCACAAATATCCCGGGGTGAGCCCGGAACGGGCGAGGGGCAGAGCCCCATCAGGCTCACACCGTGAGCCATCGAAAGCGCGCCCGACGCAACGCAGCGGGCGCCCTGTGCTTACACGTCAATCGACCGTGCGATCAATTCCTTCATGATCTCGTTCGTGCCGCCATAGATCATCTGCACCCGCGCATCCGCATAGAGCCGCGCAATGGGGTACTCCATCATATAGCCATAGCCGCCGAACAACTGCAGACACTCGTGCATAATCTCGTTCTGGACCTCGGTGCCCCAATATTTCGCCATCGAGGCGGTGGGCGCGTCCAGCGTCCCCGCGATCAGCTGAGCGATGCAATCGTTGACGAAACTGCGCAGAACCTCGGCCTTGGTTTTGCACTCGGCCAGCTTGAAGCGGGTATTCTGGAAGTCCATCACGCGCTGTCCAAAGGCTTTGCGTTCCTGTGTGTAGGCCACGGTCTGCTCGATCGCGAAGTCAATGGCGCCAAGCGCCTGAATGGCGATCAGCAGACGTTCCCACGGCAGCTGCTTCATCAGTTGATAAAAGCCCTGACCCTCTTCCGCGCCCAGCAGATTGGTCAGCGGCACCTTCACGTCTTCATAGAACAGCTCGGACGTGTCATTGGCTTTCATGCCCAGCTTTTTCAGGTTCTTACCACGCTGGAAGCCCTCGCACTGGTCGGGTTCGACCACGATCAGGGACACACCTTTTCCGCCCGCGCTTGGATCCGTCTTGCAGACGGTGATGACCAGATCGGCGGCCTGACCGTTGGTGATGAAAATCTTCGATCCGTTGATCTTGTACTGGTTGCCGTCCTTCTCGGCCCGCGTTTTCACGGCCTGAAGGTCCGATCCGGTGCCCGGTTCGGTCATCGCAATCGCGCCCACGATCTCGCCCGAGGCAAGACCCGGCAGCCAGCGCGCCTTCTGCTCCTCGGTGCCATAGGCGGTGATGTAGTGGGTGACGATCGACTGAATGCCATAGCCCCAGCCGCAATCGCCTGTGCGGGTCTGTTCATAGATCACGACGCTTTCGAACCCCATGTCGCCGCCCGCGCCGCCATGTTCCTCGGGAATCGCGCCACCCATGATCCCCGCCTGACCGGCGGTGTGCCAAAATTCGCGGTCGACGATACCTTGATCGACCCAGCGTTCGATATTGGGGGAAAGTTCGTCCGCGAAGAAGCGGTTGGTCATGTCTGCGAACATGCGATGTTCGTCGCTGATCCAGCTGGCCGAGGGCGAAAACAGGCTCATGGTGGCCTCCGATTTGACGTTGTTTTTCAAACTATAGGCCGCGCATTTGGCAATCGGACTGGTAACGTGACGTTACACGCGCTAAGCGGACGCAAGGGAACTTGTGCAATTGCGCGACAATCCACTGCAAACCGCCCCAAGGGGTATGTTTTGCGTGCGTTGAGCGTATGGATCACGTAATGAGATTGAAAAGATATTAGACGGAGACCGCGGTGACTACTGCACGGGTGGATTTCATCAAATACGCAGCGCTTGGCGTGCTGGCCACGGCGGCAACGCCTGCCCAGGCGCAAGTCGGGACCGAAACCTCAAGCTATACGATGTTCGGGACGCCGGGTCTGATCCTGATGCCCACGGCCGAGGTCGCGGAAGACAGTGAGCTGGCGATTACGTATTCGCATTTTGGTCCAAATACCAATGGCGTACTGACTTTTCAAATCTCCCCGCGTTTGTCGGGCACCTTCCGTTACTCGAGCATTGACAACTTTTGGACCAGCGGCCCCCAGACAGGTCAAAGCTTCAATGACGGCAGTTTCGACCTGCAATATCGCATCCTGAATGAATCGGATTACCTGCCGGCTGTCTCGGTTGGTTTGCGGGATTTTGTCAGTAAGGGTGCCAATTCTGGCGAATACATTGTTGCGACGAAAAGCTTCGGTGACCGGCTGCGCGTACACGGCGGCTTGGGCTGGGGGCGTTTGGGGTCACACAACCCAATCGGCGCGACCGGTGGAGCTCGTGCGCCGTGGGATCCGAACCAAGGTAGCTCTCTTAACGCGAACCAATGGTTTCGTGGGGATTTCGCCCCATTTGGTGGGTTGAGCTACAAGGTTAATGACAAGCTAACATTTAAGGCGGAATATTCGTCAGACGCGTTTGTTGAGGAAACCCAGCGCGGATTGGTCGAGTATAACTCTCCTTTCAACTTTGGCATCGACTATCAGATTTCGCCATCTGCGCATCTGAACGCTGCCTATGTCGCAGGGAGCATGTTCGGTGCGGGTCTGACGTTCACCATGAACCCCCGCAAGCCCCCGGTCTATTCGGGCAGCGAAAAGGCCCCGCTGCCGGTGAAACCGCGCCCATCTCGTGCTGACTCGGCTGCGTGGAGCACGGAGTGGGTGAGCAACCCGGAAGATCATGCTGGCATCAAGAGGGTTGCCTCGGACGCGCTTGGTAAAGAAGGCATTCAACTGAAAGCCTTGGCGCTGACGGCCACGCGGGCTGAAGTGAAGATTGAGAACAATCGGTATAACGCGCTGGCGCAGGCCGTAGGTCGCACCGTACGCATTTTGACCCACGCCACACCGCCCTCGGTCGAGACATTTGAGGTGACCGTAGTCGCGAATGGCATCCCGTTGTCGACGGTGTCTATGCGCCGCAGCGATGTCGAGCGACTAGAGCACGCGCCCGCCAACGACATGTACGCTCGCGTCACCATTGACGAAGCCTCTCCCGTTGCCGTGCAGAATTCTGAGCTGGCGAACCATGACACGCGTTTCACCTGGGCATTGGCGCCGTATCTGAAGCTCAGTTTCTTTGATCCGACCAAGCCGATCCAAGGGGATTCTGGGGTGCGTCTGAGCGCGAGCTACGAGGTCACTCCGAATTTCGTCCTGTCGGGTGCGCTTCAGAAAAGCATCTGGGGGAATCTCGGCGATGATTCAGGTCCGAACACCTCGACTCTGCCCCATGTGCGCACCGATAGCGCGCTCTATGCGCAACAAGGCGATCCCGCGATCGCGCACCTGACTGCATCCTGGTACGAGCGACCCGGCAAAAACCTGTATAGCCGCGTCACCGTTGGTTATCTGGAACAGATGTTTGGCGGTGTGTCGGCGGAACTTCTTTGGAAACCTGTGGACAGCCGGCTTGCCCTCGGGGCCGAGATCGCATGGGTCAAGCAGCGCGACTATGACCAGCTTTTCGGCTTTCAGGATTATGATGTCGTGACTGGCCACGTCTCGGCCTATTACGATTTCGGCAACGGTTTCTCGACCCGCGTGGATGTAGGGCGTTATCTGGCCGGGGACTTTGGCGCGACGGTCTCGGTGGATCGAAACTTTGACAATGGCTGGAAGATTGGTGGGTATTTCACCAAGACCAATGCATCGGCAAGCGGCTCATTTGACAAAGGGATCCGCATCTCGATTCCGCTGGAATGGGCGCTTGGAAGCCCGACGAAAAGCGCATCCGTTGCCGAGCTACGATCGCTTAGCCGCGATGATGGCGCACGTCTGAGCGTCGAAGGTCGCTTGTTTGATTGGGTCGATCAGGGTCACGGTGATGCCTATTCTGGCCGCTGGGGCCGATTCTGGAGGTAACCGTGCTGGGATTTCATCTGACAAAGCCGCTGCGTGCGGCAGGTTTTGCGCTGTGCGCGGTTGCTGGTCTGGTGGCCTGCGGGTCTAATACGCAAGAAACCGAAATGTCCAATGTTGCGCTGGATGTTCTGAAACAGACAACCAGCAAACTGACCTCGAAGATTGGTGGAGGTAAGTCCAACGCGGGCGCTGCTCCGGCCGCTGCTGCGGATCCCGGTGCGCTGATCGCAAAGGCCTTGGCTGCCACAGATGGCCCGATTGCCATCGTGGTTCGTCTGGACACCAAGGCAGTGCTGGCGATGAACCCTGTGGGCACCAATGGCGATCACGTCACTTGGGGAAGCGCACCGGGGCAGGGGATCACCTATAACCGTGGTGTCATGACCAATACGCGCGGTCTGGGTGATGACCTGATGTCGTCACGCATTGATGACGCCGTGGCTGCGATCACCTCGCGCAGTGATGCCGAATACACGCGGTTTCACTATTATCTAGGGGATTTGGGGCAGACGACAGAGCTGCGGCTGAACTGTACGCTGCGTCGCGGGGAAACCGAAAAAGTCACCTTGGGCGAGATTGACGAGGATGCCGTCATTCTGAAGGAAACCTGCCGCTGGGATCAGATCGCGTTCAGCAATGTCTATTGGGTTGATGATGCTGGCCGCGTGCTGAAATCGAGCCAATGGGTCGGGCAGCGTATCGGCAGCTTGGCCATCCAAAACCTGCGCTTGTAACCTTTATCCACGTCTCTGAAATGCAAAACGGCAAGCCTGAAGGCTTACCGTTTCGTTCGTGTGCTTATGGGAAGGCGCACGACTTATCTTTTAATGCGGTCGTCGTCGTCCGAATCCGACGCAATGATGATGCCGGCGATCAGTGCCAGGCCCAGCAGTGCCAGACCGGTGTTGCCGATCGAGCTTGCAGCTTCTTCAACCACAACAACGTCTTCAACGATCGGGTCGCTGAAACCACCAGCAAAAGCGGGGGCGGACAGGGCGATCATGCCAGCAGCGGCAAGGGTCATTACTTTTTTCATATTTTGTGCTCCATAATGAATGGGCGGGCAGGATTATGTCAGTGCGCCACCCCACCGGTTTTTTGCATACTAAAGGCGGTCAAGAAAGTATGAACTGCGGGCTGCGTCGCGACCGTTTGCCCCACTCGGTTCCGCGTCTGCCGCCTGCCGCAACGCTGGTGCCCAGATGCGCGTGTCTGCCCGACTTTTGATGGCTTCCCGCTAAAACGCAAAACGGCAGGCCCGAGGGTCTGCCGTTTCATTCGAATGCTTTTTGAAAAGCAGACGTGTAATCTTATTCGGGGGCTTGCTCGTCCGAATCCGACGCAATGATGATGCCGGCGATCAGAGCCAGGCCCAGCAGTGCCAGACCGGTGTTGCCGATCGAGCTTGCAGCTTCTTCAACCACAACAACGTCTTCAACGATCGGGTCGCTGTAGCCGCCAGCAAAAGCGGGGGCGGACAGGGCGATCATGCCAACAGCGGCAAGGGTCATGACTTTTTTCATGTTACATACTCCATAATGATGCGCGGGCGTCGCTGTTTTAGCGCGCCGTCTCCTCGTACTTTGCACAGAACAGGTGGCTTTGGAAGGCTGTTATTCGGGCGGCGTTGGGCAGTGTTGCCAATTTATACCTTGGGCCTCCCATTCGAATTCACCTTTGATCTGATCACGTCGACAGATGGGCCATCCCCAAACACAAAACGGCAGGCCCGAAGACCTGCCGTTCCATCCGAATGCTTAGCTAAAAGCGATCGAATTAATCGTCGTCCGAGTCCGAATCCGACGCGATGATGATGCCGGCGATCAGGGCCAAGCCCAGCAGTGCCAGACCGGCGTTGCCGATCGAGCTTGCAGCTTCTTCAACGACAACAACGTCTTCAACGATCGGGTCGCTGTAGCCGCCAGCAAAAGCGGGGGCGGACAGGGCGATCATGCCAGCAGCGGCAAGGGTCATGACTTTTTTCATGTTACATACTCCTCAACAAATGGGCGGGCGTCGCTATTTTAGCGCGCCGTCCCTTCGTACTTTGCACAGAATAGGTGGTTTTGGAAGGATGAAGTTCTGGCGGCGTTAGGCAGTGTTGCCAATTTATACCTTGGGTCCTCAATGTGAATTCACTGTCAACCTAGGTGCGTCGGTAGATGGGCCATACCCAAAAGCAAAACGGCAAGCCCGAAGGCTTGCCGTTTTGTTAGAATGCTTCGTGGGAAGCAAGCTATTAGGGTTGCGTACGAACCGGAGTCGAATCGTCGTCCGAATCCGAAGCAATGATGATGCCGGCGATCAGTGCCAGGCCCAGCAGTGCCAGACCGGTGTTGCCGATCGAGCTTGCAGCTTCTTCAACCACAACAACGTCTTCAACGATCGGGTCGCTGTAGCCGCCAGCAAAAGCGGGGGCGGACAGAGCGATCATGCCAGCAGCGGCAAGGGTCATGACTTTTTTCATGTTACATACTCCATAATGGTGCACAGGCTCACTACTTTAGCGTGCCGTCACGCAATATTTCTCATAGAAGCGGTGGTTTTGGAAGGATGAACTGCCGACTACCCCTGCTTGACCAGCGAAGTTTGGCCGATGTGGCATGGTTGCCATACCCGCCTACTAGCCTGAAAATATCTGGGTCAGGAAAACCGCTCCACAGTACTGAGAGTTCGGGCGGATCCCGCCACCCGCACCGGTGTAGCGCAGGTTTCGGCGTAAGATATTCTTGCGGTGACCCGGGGATTCCATCCATTCGCGCACGGCGAGTCGTGCCAGGCTGCGATAGCTATGCGGCCCGATGCGCTGGCCGGCGGGCGTTGTGAACACGCATTTCCCCGAAGACCGAACCAAAAATTGGCGGTTGTCGACGTTGAAAAAGCGCATGACGCCGATGTTCTCGGCGCCCGTTTTGTACTTCAGGCCAGATGATTTAAGCCGCCCTTTCAGGTTACGTGATGTCCCACTGGATGCGTGGTGGCTAAGCTTGTCGGCCTTGGCCATCCACTTGGAATGTTTGCTGGCCTGCTTGCGCAAGCCGCTTGCCGCTGTCAGCTTTGGCAGGCCGTGTTTGCACCTATAAAAATTCACTTGCGCCAAGATCGCAGCATCCAAAAGCGCTTGGTTTAACCGTTTATAGGATAGGGGTTTTTCTTCGCCTGCGACGCGCGGAACAGAGCATTTGGCCTGCGCTGCAGCAGGTGTCAGGAGCACTGCCAAACAAACCGCCAGCAAGGCAAGGAACAAGGGGCGCAACATTTCTGTCTCCGATCAGAGTGGTAATAACGGATCCTAGAGCCTATTGTTCAATAAATGGTAGAGAAATGCGAGACCATTTCTTGGCAATTTTGTGGCGCCGTCCATTGACTTGGCGCGGTGTTTCCCGCACCTAAGTTGTGCAGTTTTATTAAATACATGAGAGTAATGACCGATGAAAATCGCAATGATTGGAACGGGCTATGTTGGGCTCGTATCGGGGGTTTGTTTTTCTGATTTTGGACATGAAGTCGTTTGCGTCGACAAGGATCCGCGCAAGATCCAGATGCTGGAAGCGGGGAAAGTTCCGATCTATGAGCCCGGGTTGGAAGACTTGATGGCGAAGAATGTTCAGGCTGGGCGCCTGACCTTCACGGGGAACCTGAAAGACGCCGTGTCGGGGGCTGATGCTGTATTCATTGCCGTTGGCACGCCGACGCGTCGCGGTGATGGCCACGCGGATCTGACCTATGTTTTCGCAGCTGCGGAAGAGATTGCCGAATCGCTGGACCACTATGCGGTGGTCGTCACCAAGTCCACGGTCCCCGTCGGCACCAATCGCCGCGTCGCCGAGGTCATCGCGAAGGCCGATCCGGATTTGGACTTCGACGTGGCCTCGAACCCGGAATTCCTGCGTGAGGGAGCTGCGATTGATGACTTCATGCGGCCGGACCGTGTGGTGGTCGGTGTCGAAAGCGACCGCGCTGCCCAAGTGATGGCCGAGATCTATCGTCCGCTTTTCCTGCGCGACTTCCCGATTGTCACTACCGATCTGGAAAGCGCCGAGATGATCAAATACGCCGCCAACGCGTTCTTGGCGACCAAGATCACCTTCATGAACGAGATCGCCGCGCTGTGTGAACGCGTGGATGCGGACGTTAAGCAGGTGTCGCGGGGCATCGGGCTGGATGGGCGCATTGGCAACAAGTTCCTGCATGCCGGGCCGGGCTATGGGGGCAGCTGTTTTCCGAAAGATACCAAGGCGCTGGCCCGTATCGGGCAAGAAAACGGCATGGCGATGCAGATCACAGAAACTGTGATCAACGTAAATGACAATGCCAAGCGCAGGATGATCGACAAGGTGGTCGATATGTGTGGTGGCTCGGTCTCGGGCAAGACCATCGCCGTGCTGGGCGTTACCTTCAAGCCGAACACGGATGACATGCGCGATGCGCCCAGCCTGACCATTGTTCCTGCCCTGATCGGTGGTGGGGCAACCGTCCGCGTGGTCGACCCTCAGGGGCGGGCCGAGGGCGAGGCGCTTTTGCCGGGCGCACATTGGTTTGAAGATGCGTATAAGGCCGCCGAGGGTGCCGATGCGGTTGTGCTTTTGACCGAGTGGAATGAGTTCCGTGCGCTGGACTTGAAACGTCTGGCGGACGGGATGAACACGGCAGCGATGGCCGATTTACGCAACATCTATTCGCCATTGGACGCGGAACGCGCGGGGTTCGTAGCCTATTCGGCCGTTGGGCGTCGCGGGTTTGGCTCCGGAGTGTGGTGATTGCCAAGGACGGGTGCCCGTTCATCTGTCGTTTGCTTTAAAGCGCGTCGCAGATGTTGGGTCTATAGGTAGTGCATCCGGCAGCGGCAAAACTTTTGCCACTGCCAAGTCTTCGTGCCGATTACAGCGCTGTGCCGTCTGCCACTTTCAGCCACGCCGTACCATCGCTATAGGCCAGCTGAGCGCCTCCGCTCGCATCCGACACAAAGGCGATTCCGCCCGCGCCGATGGTTGCCGCGGCGGGCAGATCGGCGGTCAGCACCGGTGTCAACTTCATCACGCCGTCCACGTCCAGCTTGGCGTCTGGGGTTTTGCCGATCCCAACGTCTCCGCCACCGGTGGCGACCACCGCACTGTTCCAGCTGGACCCGTCAGCGCTGGTTTTGATCGAGAAGTCGTCATTCCCCGCAAGCCCCATTTCCGCACGACCGGACCAGTTGTCCTGAAACAGAAGCGTGGCGGTATCGCCGACGCTGGCCTTGTTGACCTTCAACTGATGCGAGCTGCCCGCATGGGTCAAAAGCGTTGCGTCCGAAGACACGGCAAGCCGGTTGGTCGTATCGGCGCTGGTGTTGACGCCGACCAGATCCAGATTGTTGGTGTCGGGGGTTACTTCCCCCCACGCGCTGCCGTTGAACCGCACGGTCTCGGCCGTGGCCAGAACATCAGCGCGCCAACCTTCCAGCGGTACGAAAAACTGCCAAGTGCCGTTTTCCAACAGGGCAATGTTGTGATCCTGCCCAGCCCAGCCACCGGTTGCACCGCTGGCAACGATATGGCGATCCCCCTCTGCGGCAGAGACGGGCGGCGCAGTGCCATCTGCGCTTTGAACTGTCAGTTGGACCAGCACGTCAAGCACCCGAAGTGCTTCATTATGCGTAACATGCTTTTGCGCCTGAGACGGCTGGATCAGGGGTAGGGACAGGATGGGGGACTGGCTCATGAGGTTCTCCGCGAAAAGGTCGTTTCCGACCAAGTGATTGGCGAAAATGCTTAACGGGGCCGCACCCAAGCGTGCGTTGCGTCGCGGAAATGTGCGGATGTTTCCTTAGTAGAAACCCAACATGTCTTCGAAAAAAGGCGGGTCGTCGATGCCCAGAAACGCCAGTAGGTTCCTGTCGCCGACGTCATCCATTTCTCGGGGGTCTTCCAAGAATGTGGACCTGAGTGTTTGCTTCGCGGAAGGGTATCCGCCGCTTGGAAGAACATCGTGAAACAGGAACTCATCATCCGCAAAAGTGAGCGCGCGAATGTGGTCGGTGATGTGGCGGAACGCAAATGTGTCTGGATCAATATCGCTATCCAGACCGGGATCCGCGGACATGCTGTCAGCAGAACCAGCTTGGCCTTTAAGGGAGCGCTGTTCGATCTCGCTGTTGTGAGAGCCATTCAGGGTGCCAGAGCTTGCCATTGAAAAACAAATGGTTTCGATCTCTGGCGGGCTGCTGTCCGTCGGAGTGCCGTCCAAGTTTCCCGGGATGAATTCGAACCCGTTCGGCGGACGGTCCACTGTCAAAATGTCGGGTGTCTGGAAATGCGAGGCATCCAGCGACCCACCGCCCGCGCGATAGACATGCAGGACCTCGTTCCGATACGTCAGGATGGCCCCCCAACTGGTCGAGGTCACATCAAGCTGGCTGGCGTCATACAGCATGCGATAGCGGCTGAGATCCAGCGAATCCTCAGCCGGATCGAAATCGGTGATCGTATCCAGATTATCGTCGGCAGAAAGGACAAATACATCCGCACCCGCACCACCTGTCAGCGTGTCCGCACCTGCACCATCGCTGAGAATGTCAGCGCCCTCGGCGCCCACAAGAACATCATCGCCAAGGCCGCCATGAATGATATCGCTGTCGGTACCTCCGGTTAATGTATCCCCTGCGCCGCCGCCGATCAGCGTTACGCCCGCAGGATCTGGGTCGATCGTGTATTGGGTAATCCCCAGTTCGGTCTCGCTGGTCGCAAAGACTACGATCTGTCCATTCATGACGGTGGCCTCAAGGGCGGCGACGTTCTGAAGGGCGGTCATGTTGGTGTCCCAAACGGTGTCCAAATGGACCAGCGTGCCGTCAGGGAGCACCGTGAACAGGGATAGCCCATCGTCCGATCCGCCCGCGATAACATACAGGCGGCCCAGATGTTCGACCGTGGTCAGTTCGGATGCATTCGAGAAGCGCGTAAATTTGTTATCAAGGATGTGATCCGTCGGGGTAAGCGTTCCTGTTGCATCGACCGCAAAGACGGTCAGGGAAGAGCTGCCCGCGCTCGCCATGATGACGAAGGTCTGATTGCCAACCTTCCCGCTGGCCAGCTTTGTTGGCGTGCCGACCGGCAGGGATGTGGCGGCCGAATGCTCGGACACAAGGGACGGGGTGCCCTCTGCATTCAGCATATAGCTGGCGATGCCATCGCCCAAGGATGAGGCCATGATCAGAACCTGATGCGTTCCAAAGTCAATGGACTCGATATCGACTACATCCGGTTCTGACAGACTTGCAGGCTGGCTATAATTACCCTGCAGAATAAAGGTGTTCGCGGCATCAATTGTGTAGTGGTAAAAACCTTCACCGGTGATGCTGGCCGCGTAGATATGTGTCTCGCCGTCGATGACTGTCGCGTGCAGGGCCGTAAGCAGCCCCACCCCACTTGGGCCCCACTGATACGTAACCGGGTCCGATAGCGTTGCGCCGGGGGCGAGAGCCAGCCCCGCAATCCCCCAGTCGCTTTGGCCAAAGGTCAAAAGGGCAGTTGCGCCTTGGTGTGTTATGGGTTCCAAGACAGGGACAGAGGAGGACACCGCCCCCCCGCCGGTCCAGACCTGATCGGACAGCGTCAGCGTGCCGCCCGCGCCGATGGTCTGAATCATCGATCCGCTGGCCGAGGCGCTGATAGATACAAGATGTGCCTGACCATCCTGCCAGACGATCTTTAGATCCGTAATGCCCGATTCATATAGTCGACCGGCACCCGAGCTGGTGCCAGCGAAACGAAACATGGTCACCCCAACCACCCTTGTTTTCACCCACGCGCTGAATGCGCTCTTCAAGTGTGTTGGCTGGAGGTTAAGGACTGTTTACTTCTCGTCAGGGTTTTGTTTAGGAATTGTAAGCAATTGAAAATTAACAGGTTCTTAATGCAATCTTGCGGATACGCCTCGCCGTCGGTGTCGCGTGTCATTCCGTTGTGCTTACCCTTGTTTTGTCAGGGCTTTCTTGTGCGGCGGATCGCAGCGGATGATCGGGGTGCGCATCATGCGCGCCCGTTTCCCGTGGTGATACAGGTGACGATGACCCTCGTCGCTTGACCCTGCCGCGCCCGGTCCTTACCCATTGAAGTTCAAGGAGGAACGCCCATGCATAGTGCAGATGAAGCCCTGATCGTGATCGACGTGCAGAACGATTTCTGCCCCGGCGGAGCACTCGCTGTCGCGGACGGGGACCAGATCGTGCCCCTGATCAACGCCATGCTGCCTGACTTCGCCGTGAAGGTCTTCACGCAGGATTGGCACCCGGCGGGTCATTCGTCCTTCGCAACGTCCCATGACGGCAAAGCCCCGTTCGAGGTGACGGATATGCCTTATGGCCCCCAAGTGCTCTGGCCCGACCATTGCGTGCAGGGTACCGACGGTGCGGCCTTCCACCCCGACCTTCTGACCGATCCCGCCGACCTTGTGATCCGCAAAGGCTTCCGCCCACAGATCGACAGCTATTCCGCCTTTTTCGAGAACGACCAGACCACCCCCACGGGGCTGGAAGGCTACCTGCGCACCCGTGGTGTGACCAAGCTGACCATGGTTGGCCTCGCCACCGATTTCTGCGTTGCTTACTCGGCCATCGACGGCGCGAAACTGGGCTTCGACGTCACTGTACTTGAACCTGCTTGCCGCGCCATTGACCTTGATGGCTCGCTGGCAGCCGCCCGTGACAACATGCGCGCCGCTGGCGTCAAGCTGGAGGCGTAAATGGTCGATATTGCCACCCGCGTCTACAATCACAGCTTCAAAATCGACCCGATCGTCCGCTCGCTGATCGACACCGATTTCTACAAGCTTCTGATGTGCCAGTCGGTCTTCCGCAACAAGCCCGATGCCCACGTCACTTTCAGCCTCATCAACCGCTCGAAACACGTCCCGCTCGCCGACCTCATCGACGAAGGTGAACTGCGCGAGCAACTGGACCATATCCGCTCGCTGTCGCTGTCCCGCGGCGAAAGCACTTGGCTGCGCGGCAACACCTTCTATGGCAAACGCCAGATGTTCCGCTCCGACTTCATGGAGTGGTTCGAGAACATGCGCCTTCCCGCCTATCACCTCGAACGCGTCGGCGACCAATACGAGCTTACCTTCGAAGGCTCCTGGCCCGAGGTTATGCTGTGGGAAATCCCCGCGCTTTCCGTCCTCATGGAACTCCGCTCCCGCGCCGTCCTGCGCGGCATGGGCAAGTTCGAACTGCAAGTGCTCTACGCCCGCGCCATGACCCGCGCGTGGGAGAAGATCTCCGGGCTCCGCACCCTCGATGGCCTGCGCCTTGCCGATTTCGGCACAAGACGCCGCCACTCCTACCTCTGGCAGGACTGGTGCGTGCAAGCGGCGATGGAGGGGCTGGGCGACAGCTTCGTCGGCACCTCGAACTGCCACATCGCCATGAAGCGCGACATCGAAGCCATCGGCACCAATGCCCACGAACTGCCCATGGTCTACGCGGCCCTTGCCGAAGATGACGCCGAACTCGCCCAAGCGCCCTATGACGTGCTCGCCGACTGGCAGCAGGAGCACGACGGCAACCTGCGCATCATCCTGCCCGACACCTATGGCACCGAAGGCTTCCTTCAGAACGCCCCCGATTGGCTGGCCGGCTGGACCGGCATCCGCATCGACAGCGGAGACCCCGCGACGGGCGCCGAGATCGCCATCAACTGGTGGAAATCCCGCGGCGAGGATCCCACCCAGAAAATGGTCATCTTCTCGGACGGTCTGGACACCGACAAAATCATTGAACTGCACCAGCAATTCGCAGGCCGCGTGCGCACCAGCTTTGGCTGGGGCACCCTGCTGACGAATGATTTCCGAGACCTCGTGCCGGATAACGCCCTCGCCCCGTTCTCGCTGGTCTGTAAGGCGGTGAAGGCGAATGGGAGGGCGACGGTGAAGCTGTCGGATAACCCCAACAAGGCGATGGGGCCGGAAGACGAGATTGCTCGCTATAAGCGGGTGTTTGGGGTGGGCGAACAGGTCGGGATGGAGGTCGTCGTATAGTGGCGCCAACTGCGGTTGTTGGCCATCCTGTCGTTTGATCGATTCATCTAATGACTTCAGTAGGTGTCCAGCTATCGCGGCCTTACTGCTTCTGTAGCGAGATCCGTTGTGGACTGTTCGTGATCTCGCTTCCTGTTTGCGCTCAGTAACTTGCGCAAGGGGCGCGAGAATGGCTTTTCAACGGCAATGTTCACAAGCCATGCGGCGATAAGCGCGACGAAGATTGCAAGTATCGTGCTCGCCCAAAAACCCAGATGAGGGGCGAGATATTTGATCAGCTCATATCCGATTTCTTGGTGGAATAGGTAGAGTGGATAGCTGATCGCGCCCAGCGGGATTGCCAGCCGCGCCATCTTTGCGCTGGGTTTGGCGCGCAGGTGTACGATAACAACACCAGTGCAGAATAGCGCAGCTCCTAGGCCAACCCACCAAGGCGATCGAACTCCGTCAAGCATATCGATGAATTCGTAACCGTATAGGAACCCGTAGGATGCGGTGCCTAAATGCAGCGCAGCGATCAAGACGTTTGGGATTGTGGCTCCTTGTCTCTCGATCTGTGCGATGGAAATGCCAATCCCGAAGAATGATGCATAGGGAAAGAGGAAATACTTCGATAAATCAACGCCTTCTGGCGCAAGTGACATGGCTGTTCCCAGCAATGACACCACTATTATGACCAGCGAAACATGTTTGAATAGCCGCAGGGCCAGTAAAATTGCAACGAACAGGTAGAAGCGAACCTCATATGCCAGCGACCAGTACGAAGCGTCGATCATACCGCGTTCAAAATAGATCGGTACGAAAAGAACTGCATCCAAATACATGCGAGTGTATTCGCTGGCGAGCTGGCCTTGTGGGACGGGCTGCAGCAGGAAGGTGCATGTCGCGCATACGATCAGTGCCGGGTATAGGCGAGAAACTCGTGCGGCCGAGAAGTTGCGCCAGTTGTTTCTTTCTGCCGAGAAAAAAATCGTATAGCCGCTAATGACAAAGAAGGCTGGCACGGCAAGTGCGCCAAGCAGCATTCCAATCCAAAAGAGATCTGAGTCAGGCGCGTTCCCATATGGCGGGTGGATAATCTTGTGTATCGGCCCGATAAACAAATAGTGATATAGAACAACCGCAAAGGCCAAGTAGAACCGAAGGAGTTCGAGTCCAAGACGTTTTTCTATTGGCGATGTCACTAGGCAGAATCCAAGTAAATATCAGCGCCACGTGCTAATGGGCGGCTTCATGAAGTATTAGCACGCATTCAGCGCAAATCTGCAGACCGGGTTTAGTCGGATATTGAACCTATTGTCGGATCAATGCCCTTTCTTTTTGGTGGACCGCAGGGTTCAAGATGCTCGTGCATGATCGTAGCAGTAGGTCATGGAAACCCAAGCAAAAACACCGCTGCCCCCTCAAGAAGTTCAACATTGTGTTGTTGAGGTCTCTGGTAGATCTTTGTCTGTCACGCTGCTTTTAGCCCCCGAGAAATCTCCGCGCAGCGGTTACCGCTTTTTGGGTATAGCTGGTGACTTTCGGGTCGGCCGGATCATAGCGCGGGACCGCCCAGCCCATTGAGGCGAAGCGGCGCATCATTAGGAACATGGGCAGCAGGTCTTCCGCCTCTTGGCTCAGCGCGCGGTGGTCTCGATACCCCGCCAGCGCAGCCGCCTTGATCGCCTCATAGGCGGGTTCGTCTTCGTTCTGTGACAGCATCACCGCAAGGTCGTAAAGCCGAAACCCAAACCCTGCGTCGTCGAAGTCGATCAGGGTCAGCAAGCCCTTGTGAATAAACACGTTCTCTCGCAGGGCGTCCGCATGGATCAACCCGAAATCCGCGCCGTTCTCAAGATAGACCGTCGCCAGATCACGCGCCACGGCCCGCGCCCGCAGCACCATGTTGCGCTCGTCCTCGCGCAGCGCTGGGCACTCCCAAAACCGCCCCCAGAACGGGTCGTCTCCCAGCAGGCCGGGGATGTCCCAGCGGTGCCGTGTGAACCCGTCGGGCAGCGTGATATCATCGGTTAGGTTGTGCAGTTTCGCCAGTTCGGCGCCGACTTTGCGATACAGCGCGGCCTGATCCTTGACCGTACCCTGCAACGGCACGCCACTTTCCCCAATCGGGGCGCCCTCGACCCACGACACCATCGTCGCGCACTGATCGGACCCCAGCGAAAACACCAGATCGCCATCCTTCGTCGGGATGGGCGAGGGCACCCGCATGCCCTTCGCGGCCAGCGCAGCCATCCAGTCGAGCTCCGACCGAATGGCAGCTTCGGATTGATACCCCGGACGGTGCAGACGCAGTGCGGCGGGCTTACCGGAAATCCGCACCTCATGCACCGCGTTCTCGCGATCCTTGATCATCCGCACATGCTGCGCGCCCCACGCCTTGAGGGCCTGTTTCAAAGTGGTGCTCATGCGGGAACGGCTTTCAGCGCGGCGTCCAGCGTCTCGGCCAAAAGGTCGGCCTGCGCGCGGCTAAAACACATGGGCGGACGGATCTTGATCCCGTGATAATGCCGCCCCATCAGGTGCAACAGCACGCCACGATTGCGTACCTCTTCCACCAGATCTTTGCAGAACGTCGTCGCGCCTTCCGGGTCGCCGTCGCGCGTGAATTCGATGCCCATGAACATGCCTGCGCCACGCGTGTCTGCGATCATCGGGTGCGATAGTTCCTTAAGCAACCCCAACGCATAGTCGCCCGTGTCGCGTGCGTTTTGGACCAGCTCTTCTTCTTCGAGCACATCCAGAACCGCCATCGCCGCCGCCGCAGACACTGGGTTGCCGCCGAATGTGTTGAAGTACCCGAAACGGGTGCGGAATTCGGCCATGATCTCAGGCCGCGTAACCACGGCTGCCACCGGATGCCCGTTCCCCATCGGCTTGCCCATCGTCACGATGTCAGGCACCAACCCGATCCGGTCATGCCCCCAGAAATTACGTCCCGTGCGACCAAAGCCCGGTTGCACCTCGTCTGCGATGATGATGCCGCCGGCCATGCGGACCACCGCTAAGGTCGGGTCGAGGAAACCTTTGGGCAGCGTATGAAAGCCTTCATTGGCGAAAAACGGGTCGAGGATCAGCGTGCCGAAGCCGTACCCTGCCTCCTCCAGCTCATCAATCGCGCGCTGGATCTCGTCGGCAAAGGCCTGTGGCTGGGCCTCGGCGCTGCCGCCCAGCGGAGACAGCGTATCCGGCGCGGGCACCTTCTTGACCCAGTCCACCGGCCCGCCAATCGGCGTGCGCTTTGACGACATCTGGCTGACCAGATCGGTGTTGCCGTGATAGGTGTTGTCGGTGCAGATGATGCCCACCTTCTCGGTCATCGCGCGGCCCATGCGCAGGGCGATGTCGTTCGCCTCGGAGCCGGTGCAGACCATGATCATCGTGTCCAGCCCGTGATCCATCGTGCCGGTCAGACGCTCGGCATAGTCCAGAATGCCCTCGTGCAGATAGCGCGTGTGGGTGTTCAGAGTCGCGGCCTGCTTGGTGATCGCCTCGACCACTTTCGGATGGGCGTGACCGACATGCGGGACGTTGTTGTAGCAGTCCAGATAGCGGTTCCCATCCGCATCCCACAGCCACGTGCCTTCACCGCGGACAACGTGAACGGGTTCGCGATAGAAGGTGGTCATGTTCGGGCCAAGAAGCTGCGCGCGCCGTTCCAGGATCGAAGAGGTGTCCGCCATGTCATGCTCCGCTGTGCTGGGTGTTCTGCGCCGACTATGCCAGCTTGCTGGGCGCAAAGCAAATTAATTGCGTTGTTAAGTAAGTGGCGTCAGTCGTCGGTGACCCGCCCGCGCAGCGCTTTGACCTGCCCGCGCTTGGTTTTGGCGTCCATGCGACGGCGCTGGGATCCCTTCGTTGGTTTGGTGGGAATGCGCCGCTTGGGCGCGACCAGCGCTTTGCGGATCATCTCGGCCAGACGTTCGGCGGCGATCTCGCGGTTGCGGGCTTGGCTTCTTGTGTCCTCGACCCGGATGGTGATGGCACCGTCCTGCGCCCATTTGCGCCCGGCGATCCGCTTCAGACGTGCTTTCACCGCTTGCGTCAGATGGGGCGAACGGGCGGCCTCGAAACGCAACTCGACGGCGGTCGAGACCTTGTTCACGTTCTGCCCGCCGGGACCAGAGGAACGCGAAAAGCTCTCGCTCAGCTCCCAATCTTTCAGGGTGATATCGTCATTCACGCGGATCATGGGGGCACCGTAGCGAATTGAGACGGGGACGGGAATGGGCGCAACGAAAAAGGGCCGCCCAGCAGGACGACCCTTTCGAGAATGTAGGAGGTGGGACCGGTTAGACCTGGGTCAATTCGGCCCGCGTTCCGTTCCGGGGGCTGCCCCGAAACGTCGCGATCTAGATTGTCCCGGCACCTCGCTCCGTTGTATCTCTTGACATGGACACCTCCTTTCTCGCTGTTTCTATATCTAGGAGCGTGCCACATATTTTGCGTTTGTCAAAACTTTTCACGCAGGATTTGGTGAAAGTTTTGTGACCAAGACGCGGAACGGCACCAATGCCAGCAGGGCAAGGGCCAGTTTCACCATCCAGTCAGCAACCGCCAAAGACACCCACAGCGGGGCCATCGGACCTGCGCCCAGAAGCGGCAAAACCTCGCCCGCCCAGCTGACGTCATTAGCGGGTTCAAGGAAGGTCAGCGTGCCCGAGAAGGCGATGGTGAAGAAGATCGCGGTGTCCACCGAGCTGCCGATCAGGGTCGAGACAACCGGCGCGCGCCACCAACGGCCTTCGCGCAGGCGGTCAAAGATCGCGACGTCCAGCAGCTGTGCGGTCAGGAAGGCAAGGCCCGAGCCCATAGCGATGCGCAGGGTCACAAGCGGACCGAACTCGCCCATGATTTGGGTGCCGATGAAGCTGCAGATCACGCCGGTGATGAAGCCGACCAGAACCACCTTACGCGCCGCGGACACACCGTAGACGCGGTTCATCACGTCGGTGACAAGGAAAGCAAGCGGGTAGGTGAAGGCGCCCCAGGTCAGCCAGTTGCCGAACAGGAATTGCACCAGAATGTTTGAGGCCACGACGATGGCGGCCATGGCGATTACGCCAGGAAGAAGACGGGTCATGTTGTTGGTCCGTTTTAGCAAGGTTGCGGAGACTTGGCCCCTGCCGATCAGGGACGGAGTGCTCTTACAGGGACGAAACGGACAGATCAACCCTTGTAAACAAGGGGGATGTCGCGTCAGTTCGCGACCTTGTTTGTGGCGGGGGCCGGGGTCGGGACCACATATTCGACGAATTCAGTGGTCTGGTAGAACTTGAAATTGTCGTCCGACACCATGGTCAGGCGGATGTTTCCATCTGTGTCGCGCCAGACGGCCAGGCCTTCCAGATTGTCGTGCAGGCCGACGGGGGTGCGCAGCAATTCCACGCCGTTTTTGAACCCCTCTGGCGTGATGTCGAAGCGACGAACGCGGTTGGTGAAGCCCAGAATGCCGCTGAGGTGACGTTCCAGCAGATAGAACTTTCCATCCGGGCCAATGTCAGCGCCGACCGGCAGGTAGGGTGCAAAGCGGGGGATCGAGAAGGGCTTGTCCCATGTTTGGCTACCGGCACGCAGGCGATAGACCGGGAACGGCGAGCCCTCGACGCCCGTGCGTTCGGGAATGGTGTAAAGCGTGCCGTCGCGTTCGATGGCCAAGGCCTCGAGCGACGAGTTGTTTTGCAATCCCTTGAAGTCTGGATGCCCTTGTAGCGCGCGGCCCTTCGTTCGTAGGCCGGAAAAGCGCATCACACGGTGTTTGGCCTCGAAACTGACGAAAATTGGACCGTCCATATGGGTGGCCAGCCCCTCGCTGTCAGCGCGGAAGCGACCGAGTGGAGTGCCTTTCGGGGATTTCAGCGGGCCAAGGCGCGTGGTGTTCAGGCCTTTGATCACGCCCTCTTCGCGATTGAAGCTGCCCCGGGCGATATAGCCCCGGTCAGTGATCGCGATGAAATCTTTGCCGTCGTCGCTGACTTCTAGACCAGAGAATCCGCCGAAATTCTCGCCGGTGCCATGCCAGCGATAGGCGGACACCAGTTGGGCGTCCGACACAGGCTGCGCCCCAAGATCAAGCGCAAGAAGCGCGGCAAGTGCCGCTATCGCGATGACAATACGGGTCCGCATTGGTTGGGAAGATCCTTAAGGGTCAGGGGGCCGCGGGGTTTGCGCGGCGTCGTGTTTTTCGGCGCAGGTTTGGGGTGCAGAATATCTTGTACCCATTTCTCGGCGTCTTTGCAGCCATCCCCGGCGGGCGGCGGCGCTTGGTTCACGCAGCCCTTCACGCCCTTGGGGCAGGAAAGTCGCACGTGGAAGTGATAGTGATGCCCCCACCATGGGCGAATTTTGCGCAGCCAGCGGCGGTCGCCCTTGGCGTCCTTGCACATCTGTACCTTGGCGCCGGGGAAGACAAAGATCCGCGCGACGCGTTTGTCTTTGGCGGCGGCCTTGATGATCTCGTGATGGGCGCGGGTCCAGTTGTCGTTCACATAAGCGCCCTTTGACCGGCGGGTCGAGATGGACGACAGCGCCTCGCGCTCGGACGCGGACAGGTTCAGGCGTTTGGGCGGCAGCATCCAGATATCGGCATCCAGCCCGATCTGGTGCGAGCGGTGCCCGGTCAGCATCGGCCCTCCGCGCGGTTGGCTGAGGTCGCCCACGTAAAGCCCCTTCCATCCGGGTTGCTGGGCGGCTTTGCGCGACAGTTTTTCCACGAAGTCGATCAGCTCGGGGTGGCCCCAGTTGCGGTTGCGCGACAGGCGCATGGCTTGCCATGTCGGCCCGGTCTCGGCCAGTTGCTCGGCCCCGGCCAGACAGCCCTTGGCGTAGGACCCGAACGAGGCCGACCGGCTTGCGGTGCCATTGCGGGCTGCGCCGAACAGCTCTTTCGCAGGTGTTTGGGCCGCCGCAGGCGCCCCGGTCAGGGCAAGGCCAGTAATCAGGATGAGCTTGTGAAACAGTTTCATATGAAGACCTACGCGTGAGTGCCTTTGGGTTTAACCCAGATCAATAGGACAAGTCCCAGTACAAAGAGCCCGATAAGCGGGGAGACGCCGAGCTGCTGGCTGCCCGTCGCCGCCGTGATGATGCCGATCAGGAAGGGCGCAAGAAAGCTGGTGGCCTTGCCAGCAAGGGCATAGAGGCCAAACGCTTCGGTCATCCGTTCCGGGTTGGCTTGGCGGACCATCATGGTGCGGCTGGCCGATTGCAGCGCGCCACCCGCGGCCCCGATCAGCGCGCCCAGGATGTAGAAGCCGATGTCGGGCAGCTTGCTGTCAGGCTCGACCGGCATGCCAAACACGCTCTCGCGTGAGATGAAGACGATGCAGATGGCGACGAAGGTCAGCACCAGAATGCAGGTGGTGATGACGGGCTTCGGGCCAAAGCGCCGGTCTGCGCGACCGCCGATCCATGCAAAAATCGCACCGGTGATGATCGCCAGAATGCCGAAGATGCCCACATCAACCACGGACCAGTTCAACACGCCCGCCGCGTAGATGCCGCCGAACGTGTACATCCCGTTCAGCGCGTCGCGATAGAACATCGAGCTGCTGAGATAGGCAAACAGGCTGGGCGAGCGGGGCAGAGATTTCAGAGTTTTCCATAGGCTCGCCAGCGCGTGGCGCACCAACAGGGGGTCGCTGCTGACCGGCTTCGGATCACGTACCCACAGGAAGAACGGGATCATGAACAGAGCGTACCAAACTGCGGTCAGCGGGCCGACAAACCGCGTGCCCTCTTTCGCAACGGGGTCCAGCCCGAAGGGGGGCGTCATGCCGATCAGGGTTTTGCCGTTCTCTTGTTCAACGAACAGCAGCAGCATGATGATCAGGGTCAGCAGACCTCCGATATAGCCAAACGCCCAGCCATTGCCGGAAATGCTGCCGATTTCCTCGCGCGAGCCAAGGTCGGGCAGCATGGCGTTGGTGAAGATCGTGGCGAACTCCATCCCAATCAGGCCGATGCCGAACAGGATCAGAATAAGCGTCATGTTGAAATTGTCTGGGGCTGCATACCACAGCCCGAAACTGCCGATCACATACATGACCGAAAACAGCCAAATCCATCGCAGACGATTGCCCGAGTTATCGGCGAAGGCACCCAGAATTGGGGCGAGGATCGCGATGATCAGGCCGCAGGTGCCAACGGCAAAGCCCCAACTGGCCTGCGCCTGTGCACCATCGCCCACCACGGTTTTGAAATAGGGGGCGAAGACGAAGGTCAGGATCAGCGTGTTATAGGGCTGGCTGGCCCAATCGAAAAAGAACCATCCCCAGATGCGCTTGCGTGCCGAGATCTCTGCCATGTTTGCCCCTGAGAATGCCTGTGTGCTTTTTTTCGATCAAACAGGGAAACAGGCGCGCGGGCAAGGGGATTACATTTCGGGGGGCCAAGGTCTCGTTGCGTCAGCCGCGATCCAGGCTTGCACCCATTCGGGCAGCGCAGGTGCCGGTCCCGCGTGGCCAATGGCCGTCCGCACCCTGTCCGTAGACACAATTCCGCTGCGATCCGTGACGGCCGAGCGATAGACGATCTGGTTCGCACAGTCACCGCCCAACCACATGCTCTGTTCCACATAAAAGAACTTGTCGTCCCACCCGACCAAGCGGCTGCGCATCTCGAACCGCGCGAAGGTGCGGATGCGCTTGCGATAGCGCACGCTCGCGCCCGCCATGGTCAGCCCCCAGCGGTTCTTGATCAGGGTGCGGCTTAACCCGGTGCGACCTGCAAGCGGAATGCGGCCCAGATCGTACATGGTCAGGGTGCGGCCATTGTTCAGTTCGCGCCACAGGTCGATATCCCACGGCCAGCAGCGGTGGTGGCTGATGTGGACGCCATCAACAGGCAGCGGCTCTGCCTTGGCGAATTTGACCATCTCTTTGATCATGCGGACGAAGGGGTACATGGGGGCTCCTTTGATTGTGGTTGCCCTGCCGCGCCTTTCCCCAAACGTCAATGCCAACCGCGCGTCACCCTTGCTCTTGCGCGTCAGGCGACCTAGATGGGTGTGACCAACATGCAAGGAGCCGACATGATCAGCATTCTTAAAATCCTTCTGATGCTTACCGAAATTGCTTGGTTCATCCTGATCGTGCACATCGTCATGTCGTGGCTGATCAATTTCCAGGTGCTGAACCTGCGCCAGCCGATCGTTGCGCAGATCTGGTTCGGCCTGAACAAACTGCTCGAGCCGATCTATTCCCGCATCCGTGGCTTCCTGCCCAATCTGGGCAATCTGGATCTGGCGCCGCTGGTCGCCCTGATTGCACTGATGGCCATTCGGATCGTGCTGAACGACGCTTTGTACTCGGCCGCCTACTAACCCCTTGCTGCCCACGCGCGGGCATGGGATTGTGCTGTCAAAACACCGAGCAGCACACACATGCCCCGCGACCTTGATCTTCTGAAATCCGTTTTCGGCTTCGATGACTTTCGGCCCGGTCAGGCCGAGATCGTGCAGGCCGTCTGCGATGGTCAGAACACCTTGGCCATCATGCCAACGGGTGGCGGAAAATCCCTTTGCTTTCAATTGCCTGCGCTGGTGCGTGACGGGGTGACGGTGGTGATTTCGCCGCTGATTGCCCTGATGCGCGACCAAGTCCGTGGGCTGCAGGCGGCGGGCGTTTCTGCTGGGGCGCTGACCTCGGGCAACACGCAGGAAGAAACCGATGCGGTGTTTGACGCGTTGGAGCGCGGCGAGCTGAAGCTGCTGTATATGGCGCCCGAGCGTTTGGCCTCGGGTGGGACGTTGAACCTTCTGCGCCGGATCGGTACCAGCCTAATCGCCGTGGATGAGGCGCATTGCGTCAGCCAATGGGGCCATGATTTCCGCCCCGACTATCTGCGGATAGGCGAGCTGCGCCGCATGCTCGACGTACCCCTCGCCGCCTTTACCGCGACCGCCGATGAAGAAACCCGGGCCGAAATTGTCGAGAAACTGTTTGACGGTGTCCCGCCCGCTGCGTTCCTGCGGGGCTTTGACCGACCCAATATTCATCTGGCCTTCGCCGCCAAGAACTCACCCCGACAGCAGATCCTGTCCTTCGCCGCCGCGCGCAAAGGTCAGTCGGGCATCGTCTATTCCGGCACGCGCGCCCGGACTGAAACCTTGGCCAACGCTCTGCGCGATGCGGGCCACGCTGCTGTACATTACCACGGCGGCATGGAGCCCGATGATCGCCGCGAGGTCGAGCGCCGCTTTCAACAGGAAGACGGGCTGATCGTCGTTGCCACCGTTGCCTTCGGCATGGGGGTCGACAAGCCTGACATCCGCTGGGTTGCCCATTCCGATCTGCCCAAATCCATCGAAGCCTATTACCAAGAAATCGGCCGCGCAGGTCGCGATGGCGCGCCTGCCGAGACGTTGACCCTGTTCGGTGCCGACGACATCCGCTTTCGGCGCACCCAGATCGACGAAGGGCTCGCCCCGCCGGAACGCCGTGCGGCGGATCACGGGCGGCTGAATGCGCTTCTGGGTCTGGCCGAGGCCCATGGCTGCCGCCGCCAGCAGCTTCTGGCCTATTTCGGGGAAGCGGCTGAACCTTGTGGGAATTGCGACCTGTGCTCCAACCCGCCTGATCTGTTCGACGGAACGGTCGACGTGATGAAGGCGCTGTCGGCCATTCTGCGCACCGACGAAAGCTTTGGCGCCGGACACCTGATCGACATTCTGCGCGGGACGATGACGGATCGTGTGCAGGAACGCGGCCATGACAGCCTGCCGACCTTCGGGGTGGGGCAGGACCATACAAAGCCCATGTGGCAGGCGATCTTCCGGCAGATGTTGGGGCTGGATCTGGTGCGGCCCGATCCGGAACGCCACGGTGCGTTGCGCATCACGCAAAAGGCGCATCCGGTGCTGCGCGGCGAGGCGCAGGTCACGCTGCGGCGTGACACGTTGAAGGCCGCGCGCCGCCCCGCTGCCAAGATGCTGGTGTCCGAGGAAGACGCGCCGCTTTTGTCTGCCCTCAAGGCAAAACGCCGCGCATTGGCCGAGGCCGCCCGCGTCCCCGCCTATGTGGTCTTCACAGATAAAACCCTGATCGAAATGGCCGAAACCCGACCCGCCACGTTGGACGACATGGCGCGGATTGGCGGCGTTGGCGCGAAGAAGCTGGAAAGCTATGGCGCAGACTTCCTTCAAGTCATCGCAGGCGCGGTCGAGCACATGCACCCCGCCCGTCGCAAACTGGCTGGCCGCGCGGCAGGCAGTCTATTTGACCGGCTGCAGGACGCCGCGACGGAATTGTTGCGCGGCGAAGATGGCACCGGCAAGTACTTGACCATCGCGCCGGGCACCTTACGTAAAATTGCTGAACGCAAACCGATGAGCATCGGAGATCTTGGCCGCATGCCGGGGATGAATGATGCCAAAGCCGAACGATTCGGCCCCGCGTTTTTGGAAATTCTAAACGAAGAGGACTGATATGCTGGTTGTGGTGTCTCCTGCCAAACGATTGGACGAAAAACCGGCCCTGAACGGGGCGGGTACGCGGCCTCGGTTCTTGGAGCAGGCTGAAATTCTGGCCGAAACCGCACGCGGTGTCGGGGCGGAGGGGTTGGAGAAACTCATGCATATCTCGCCCAAGCTGGGCGCGCTGAATGCGGAACGCTTCGACGCGTTTGGCAGCGGCGAAGGAGAAAAGCCGGCGATCGAGATGTTCGCGGGGGATACCTATGCAGGCCTTGATGCACCCAGTCTGGATGAAGACGCGTTGCGCTATGCCGACGACCATCTGTGTCTTCTGTCGGGCCTTTACGGCCTGTTGCGCCCGCGTGACCAGATCGCGCCGCACCGGCTTGAGATGGGCACGCGGATGCAGAACCCGCGGGGCAAGAACCTCTATGAATTCTGGGGACCGCGCATTGCGGATGCGTTGAATGCGGCCGCGGACGAGACCCAAAGCGAGGTCTTGGTGAACTGCGCCTCGGTAGAGTATTTCTCGGCTGTGCAGAAGGACCGTTTGGCGCTGCGCGTGATCACGCCCCAATTCATGGAGATGAAGAACGGCGCGCCGAAGGTGGTCAGCTTCTATGCCAAGAAAGCCCGTGGATCGATGGCGCGCTATGTGGTGCAAAATCGCCTGCGCGATCCTGCGGCCCTGACCGAGTTCGATCTGGGTGGGTATCAATACCAACCAAAGATGAGCACCCCGGACCAGCCTGTTTTCTTACGCGACGAGGGGTAATCAGACGTCGTCCATCGGCGGCGTCGCACCCTCGGGGCAGCTTTCCATGATCTCGTCAAAGATGACGGGTTTGCGCAGGGGTTTGGTCAGGTAGTTGTCCAAGCCGTAGGCCATGATCTCTTCTGCGTCGCCCGGCATCGCGTGCGCGGTCAGGGCGACGATGCGGGTGCGGGGCATGTTCTGATCTTGCTCGATCAGGCGAATGCGACGGGTGGCTTCTTTGCCGTCGACCTCGGGCATCGAGATGTCCATGAAGATCAGATCGGGTTTGAAGTCCAAGAACGCCTCGACCGCCTCAAGCCCGTTATTGGCAAAGCGTAGGTCGATGTTCAGGGATTTAACCAATTTCGAGAAGACCAGCTGGTTGGTCTTGTTATCCTCGGCGGCCAGCACGCGCATTTGGCGGGCGGCAACCTTAGCCTGGGTGTCTGAAACCGGGAGGGGCTCTGCGATCGGCGCGGATGCGGCGGGGGGCCACGTTGTCGGTGCGGGCGCATGGCCGAGCCGGTTGAGCGTGTCAAACAGCTCTGTGCGCAAAACCGGCGTGTGCAGGGTGAACGCAGTAAGCGCCGTGCAGCCGCAATCCGGTTCGCGTTTTTGCGGGGGGGTCAGAAGGATCAGGTCGCAGTCGGGAAATGTGGCATTCAGATTGCGTAGCGGGTGGCTATCAAGGGGTGTCGTAGGACAAAGAGCCTCGTCCACGAAAACCAGCCGAGCGCCGTGGCAGATATCCATTAAATTGGCGGTCGCTGAGGTCAGCGTGACCTCAAACCCCAGTGCGCGCAGGCGCTTTTCTAGAATGGCCTTGTTCAGCCCGTCGGTCAGGGCCAGCACGGCCTTGCCCGGTGTATCCGGCAGATTGGGTTCGACCACATGTTCGAGCGCGGGCAGCGAGATGTTGAACCCAAAGCACGAGCCCTCGCCTTCTTCGCTTTCCAGCCAGATCTCACTGTCCATCAGCTTGACGAGGCGCTTGACGATGGCAAGGCCCAGTCCGGTGCCTTCATAGCGGCGATTACGCTCGTCCTCGACCTGATTGAACTCGCCAAAGATGTGCGCCTGCATGTCCTTTGGAATACCGATGCCACTGTCTTCGACCGAGAGATGCACGCGGTAATCCTTGTCATCGTCAGCAGGCAAGCCGATTGCGCGGACCAGTACGTGCCCTTCCGAGGTGAATTTGACCGCGTTGCCGATCAGGTTGGTCAATATCTGCCGCAAGCGTACCGCGTCGCCCATAAACTTCGTGGGCATGAACAGGTCAAAATCAATCGACAGCTGGATGCCTTTCTCTTGCACGGTGGGCTGCAGCAGGGTCACCACGTCCAGAATGGTCTTCTCAAGGTCGAAGGGTTCCGGGTGGAGCGCCAGCTTCGCGGCTTCGATCTTCGAGTAATCCAGCACGTCGTTGATGATCGTCAAAAGCGCCTCGCCGGATTTTCGGATCGTATCCACATAGAGGCGCTGCTCGTCGTCCAATTCACTTTCGGCCATCAGCTCGGCCATCGACACGACCCCGTTCATCGGCGTGCGAATTTCGTGGCTCATATTGGCAAGGAAGGCGGACTTGGCGCGGTTTGCGGCCTCGGCACGGTGGCGGGCCTCTTTCAACTTGGTTTGATAGGTGATGGTTTCGGTGATGTTCAGCCCAAGGCACACCATATCCCCATCGCGCGAGCGTCGGTCGATCAGCCGGATATGGGTGCCGTCCCACAGGCGCAAATTCAGTGGGTCGCGCTTGGGGGCATGCCAGCGCGCCAGCATCATATCGCGCCACGCCAGCGGGCGCAGGTCGCCAATGTCGACGATGCCTTCTTCTGTGGCGATGTTCAGGATGTCCACATAGCGGACCCCCGGCGCCACGCAGGTCAGCCCGTCGAAGGGTTTCAGATAGGCGCTGTTGGCGGCGATCATGCGGTCGGTCTGATCGAAGACGGCGAAACCATCTTCGATGGTCTCCAGCGAATCCCAAAGCCGCCGTTTGGCAATCACCACTTCCTTATTGGCACGCTCTAGGTCTGCGCGGACCTGGGTGTTCTCCCCTTTGATTTCCTCGACGACCTCGCGGGTCTCGGTAATCTCGTCCGACAGTGATAATGCGTGCAAAGACAGTATCCGGTTGGCATCCGATAGCTCGGCCTGTTTCTGGGCCAACAGCCGTTCAGCGGCCATTCTGGCCCGCCGTTCCTGTGCAAGAATATCTTCGATTTTCATCCCCGGTTCTCCGGTCTTCCGATACTGTCCAAGGCAGCATCGTCGATCACGGTGAACAGGAACTTAACAAGACCCGGAAAACTTGAGGCGCACGGATCCGGCAACGAAAAACCCCGGCGCGGGGCCGGGGTTTGGGATCTTATTCGTCGTCGTCTTCTTTCGAGTCCGGCAGGTTGAAGAAGCTGTCTGCATCGGGCAGTTCTTCCTCTTTCTCTTCCGGTGTGTCCGACAACGAGAAGGTTTCCAGCCCTTCGATGGCGCTTGGCATCTTGGGCTCGGTGTCCATGGCCAGGCTCTGCTCGGTCGAAACCAGCTTGCGGCGTTCGTCATCGGACATCACGCCACCCTCTTTGGCCTGCTTGGCAGCGGCTTTCTGAACGGCCTGGTCCAGCTCGCTCTGACGGCACAGACCCAGGGCAACCGGATCGATCGGTTCCATGTTCTGGATGTTCCAGTGGGTGCGCTCGCGGATTGCCTGAATGGTCGGCTTGGTGGTGCCCACCAGCTTGGCGATCTGGGCGTCGGCCAGTTCCGGGTGGAACTTCACCAGCCACAGGATCGAGTTCGGACGGTCCTGACGCTTGGACAGCGGCGTATAGCGCGGGCCACGGCGTTTTTCTTCACCGGCGGCTGCGGCATAGAACTTCTGCTTCAGCTTGTGCAGCGGGTTCGCTTCGGCCTTGTCGATCTCTTCTTGATCCAACTGGTTGTTGGCTACCGGATCGAAACCTTTAACACCGGTGGCGACGTCGCCATCCGCAATGCCCTGCACTTCCAGCTCGTGCAGGCCACAGAAATCCGCGATCTGCTTGAAGCTGATCGTCGTGTTGTCCACCAGCCAAACAGCGGTGGCTTTTGCCATGATCAGTTTGCTCATCTGAACACTCCTTACGATATCGGCCCGGATACAACTTTCCCGCGCCCTGGCTGGGCTGTCTGGCGTCTTCTGACCTTCCAGACGGGTTTCCGTTGTCGGGGAACTTGGGGTCTATATAAGGAAGGAAGCTGAAAGAGGGAAGGGCAAATGCGTCAACTGGTCCTAAGCGGCTTGATCTGGCTGAGTGCAGCATGGGCCTGCGTGGCCGAGGGCGAACGCGCCGGGGATTTCGATTACTACGTCCTGTCGCTCAGTTGGTCTCCCAACTGGTGTGCCACGACCGGCGACCGGCGCGGGTCCAAGCAATGCGACCCCGACCGCGATCTGGGCTGGGTCGTGCACGGGCTGTGGCCGCAATACGAAGACGGCTGGCCGAGCTACTGCAAAACCGCCGTGCGTGCGCCGTCCCGCGCGATGACCGCAGCACAGGCTGATTTGTTCGGCACGGGCGGGGCCGCATGGTATCAGTGGAAGAAGCACGGGTCCTGCGCGGGCATTGAAGCGGCGGTCTACTATGACCTCGTGCGAAAGGCATTTGGCGCAGTGAACCGCCCCGAAGTGTTCCGCAAACTGACCAATCCCGTGCGCTTGCCAGCATCCGTGGTGGAAGAGGCCTTCCTTCAGGCCAATCCCGACTGGCACGCGGACATGCTGACCATCACCTGCAAAGCCGACCGCATCCAAGAGGCCCGCCTGTGCCTGACCAAAGACCTAGAACCCCGCGTCTGCGCCCGCGACGTGGTGCGCGATTGCACGGCGCAGCGGGCGTTGCTGGATCCGATCAAGTAAGCCACTTAAAACGGATCACTTTGAGGTGCGGTTTGCCTTCCTCCGGTCTCGAAGGGGTCGGTAGGAGTGATGCGCTTCCAGCATTCCATGAGCTTTCGAAGTGATGCACTCGAACCAGCAAGCGAGAAAGTGGCAATCTTGCGGTCATCCGAATTGTAGACCGCCACCGCTGAACCTTCCGCAACTTCCGTCAGAAATTTCACGCTGGATTCCGGGTCGCTGAGCATCGTTGACACACCAGTACCTTCCGCATTCCCGCTTACGATCCAGCGCGAGTAGTCGACGTCAATTCGGAACTTTAGCTCGCGTTCCCTCAGCGACCACCTGTCATCAAATATGAACAGGCCAAGGTTGCCGCTGTCGAAAGCAGAGATCGAAAGCAACTGATTGCGCCGATTTGTGGTCTCTGCGTTGCACCAAAAGTCATTGTCGAGCTGATCATGGGTTAACGTGACCGACCACGCCTTGTGCCGGAACAGATTGGTCGTCTCATATCTATCTGCGTGGGCAATGGTTGGAATAGAAAGGAGCAAAGAAATGAGTGCACATTCAATTCGCGTCATTGTTGTAAAGCTGCCTGATTAGTTTACCTTTTTCATGCTACCGCTAGCCCGGCAACGCCGTAAAGTTGATTTTTCCATTTCCGTCAATCTTTGCGGCTTCAAAAGGTGGCCTAGACGGGACTTGAAGCTTGTTTAGCGCATCTCATAGCCGAGGTTCTCGAATCTCGCCCGGTACTTTTAGTTCGCCGCGAACGTGCAGGCCTCGGTCAGAAAGTCCCATTATGGGATCGGGTTGTGGAGCCGAAGCGGCGCGATCGAGCTGAGCCAGTCTTCGACCGACGACCCGCCCGTCTTGGGGATGTGAGCGAACAGGATCCGTTTTCCGCCATGTTCGATATAGGGCACTAGCGGATCTCCAGAACGATCTTCCCAATATGCTGGCTGGTTTCCATGCGGGCATGGGCCTTGTGGGCATCTTCAAGCGTAAAGACCTGATCCATGACCGGCGCGATGCGGCCTGCATCCAGAAGGGGCCAGACCTTTTCGGCCAGTTCCTCGGCGATGCGGGCTTTGGCCAGATCTGATTGCGGGCGCAGGGTCGATCCGGTGACGGTCAGGCGCTTTGCCATGATCATTGCGAAGTTGATTTCGGCCTTGGGGCCAGACAGAAAGGCGATGTGGACCATGCGGCCTTCTACGGCCAAACATTTGATGTTGCGGGCGATATAGCCCCCGCCCACCATGTCGAGGATCAGGTTCGCGCCACCTTCGGGTTTCAACACCTCGACGAAATCCTCGTCTTTGTAATTGATCACGCGCTCGGCCCCCAGATCGGTGCACACGGTGCATTTCTCGTCCGAGCCAGCGGTGGTGAACACGCGGGCACCAAAGGCGTTGGCCAGTTGGATGGCTGTGGTGCCGATGCCCGAGCTGCCGCCGTGCACAAGGAACCGCTCGCCTGCTTGCAACCCACCGCGCATGAAGACGTTGGACCAGACGGTGAAGAAGGTTTCGGGCAGGCAGGCGGCCTCTTTCATCCCCATGCCTTCGGGGATGCGTAGGGTATGTGCCGCAGGGGTCGTGACGTATTCCGCATAGCCACCACCGGGCAGAAGGGCGCAGACCTTGTCGCCCACGGCCCACTGGGTCACCCCGTCGCCAAGCGCCACAACCTCGCCCGAGGCTTCAAGGCCGGGCAGGGGGCTTGCGGTGGGGGGTGGGGCATAACTGCCCGCGCGTTGCAACGCATCGGGGCGGTTTACCCCGGCATAGGCGACCTTGATCAGGATCTCGCCCGGGCGCGGGGTCGGGATGGGTTCTTCGCACAGTTGCAGGACGTCTGGACCACCGGGCTCGGTGATCTGAATTGCGCGCATGGTGTTGGTCATTATTCGTCCTCGTCTGGGTGCCAGCGGCCGGGGTAGTTCGGGTTAGGCGTTCCGGGGGCCTTGATCGTATCCAAGATCTTGCCCGGCCCCGACATAAACGCCTTATACAGCGCCGATCCGCGGGCCTGTCCTTTGAATTTCTCGATCTGCATCACGTCGTCGATGCGACGGTCCAAGAAGGCCCATGTGTCCTGATCCCCCTCGCTTTCATCGCCAAGCCAGAACAGCACGACGGATGAATAGACCGCCGACAGCGTCGCTCGCTTGGTGTACCAGTTCAGATCTGTCGAGCTGTCGCCCAATGTCTCCCAGATCAGACCGCAGGTCTGCCACAACGCAGCCGCCCCATCGCTGGCATTTTGCGGCATCGCGAAGAAGGCCATGCCCTTGCGGACCAGCTCCTTGTCCGCGACTTCAAGCCGGAACCGCACACCCGCCGCGATCTTGTCGCGAAAGCGCATCTCGGACAGGTCCGCGGCGGTTAGCCGGTCGACCATCTTAGCGTCGCCCGCCCGGTGATAGGCCAGCGCCAGATCCACCGCCCCACGCGGATACATCGCGCGCGCGTCAGATTCGGTTAGGTCGCAATCTTCAGCGGCAGCGATAAGGGTTGCATCCGACCACCCGTCGAAGGGGACGTGGTTCAGAGCAGCCTCAAGCAATTTATCTTTTTCAATCATGGTTATTTCCTCGCATCTGAGCGCGAACTGGACAAGAGGCTTCGTCGCTGCTAGAAGCCAGCTTCCTGCAACTTTTTGCAAACTCTAACTTAGAAAGGTGGTGACAACCACATGCAGGTTTCGGTTCGTGATAACAACGTCGATCAAGCGCTTCGTGCGCTGAAGAAAAAACTTCAGCGTGAAGGTGTCTTCCGTGAGATGAAGCTTAAGCAGCATTTCGAGAAGCCCTCCGAGAAAAAAGCGCGCGAGAAGGCAGAAGCGATTCGCCGTCAGCGTAAGCTGGCTCGGAAAAAAGCACAGCGTGAAGGTCTTCTCTAAGATCTGAACAGTGTTCGATGGGCAGGTTGTCAACTGTCCGTCAAAACGACCCCCGTAAGCGCCGCTTCCGGGGGTTTGTTTTTGTCTGGTTTAAGTTTTCGGCCAGATTACTGGGAACCAGTCCTCGCGCAGCTTTTGGCCCTGAATCATCTCGTGCCCCGGGAAAGGCGGAGACGTGCGGCCCGGGCGTTCGACATAGCGTGCGTCATCGCCCATCCAGCGCAGGCTGAGTGCGCGGCGGCGGTTAGGTGAATGGTTGCCACGGGCGCCGTGGGCGGTGCGGAAGTCGAAGATGACGGCGTCGCCGGGGTCCATCTCCCATTCCAGCACTTTCATATCGTCTGGGTTTGCGTCTGGGTCCGGCACCGGCGTCCATTCCTGATCACCTTCATAAAAGTCGCTATCATCGGCCCAACTGACCGGGCGGACCATGCGTTCCCATTTGTGGCTGCCTGCGATGAACCGAAGCGAGTTCTCGCGGACCGGGTCCAGTGGGATCCAGAAGCTGGCGGTTTGCTCGCCCTCGACAAAGTAATAGGGGCCGTCCTGATGCCACGGGGTGGGTTTGGGCGTGCCGGGTTCTTTGACCAGCACGTGATCATGGAAGAACTGCGCGGTCTCGCTTTGCATGACTTCAGCAGCGATCTGGGCCGCCGGGCTTTCGCGCACGATGCGTTCGTATTCCGGAACGCGGGTCCAATTGACGTAATCGTCGAAGAAGCGGCCTTCGGTCACGGCATTCTCGGACGCGTATTGCGACGGCTCGGCCATGTTGCGCTCCACGCCCGCAATCATCGTATCGATCCAGTCGGTGAACGCCCCACGGATCACGACCACACCGTCGCGCTGGAAGTCCTCGATATGCTGCTGTGTGATCATCTGTTCCTCCAGGCGTTCAGGATGTAGCGGCTGGTCATCAGGTCCAGATGCGCGCCGCCACCGTTTTTATAGAGCGTGATGTCCTCGGGCGCGCGCTGGAAAACGCCATCCTTATGATCGTAAAGGTCGCCCACCACATCGTCGCGGCTGATCACGCCCCGGGCCAGTGGGTCTTTGAACTCGCCGATGTGATCCAGCACCGTATCGCGGCTGTCCATGAACAGGCGGGCGCGGGTCAGGGCGGTGTCGTCAGCTTCGCGCATGTCGGGTCGATAGGCGCCGATCAGGTCCAGATGCTGGCCGGGGCGCAGCCACTCGCCTTTGATCAGGGGATCGGTCGTCATGGTGGCCGAGGTGATGATGTCCGCTTGCGCAAAGCCTTCTTCCAGCGAGGCGACGGCCTCGGTTTTGTCGAAACTGTCCGCGAACTTGGCGGCACCTTCCGGGCTGCGGTTCCAGATCAGGAAACGGGCGTCGGTGAACATGGCTTCATAGGCCATTCGCAGATTGCGCCCCACGGTGCCCGCGCCGACGATCAGCACCACTTTGCTGTCAGGCCGCGCCAGAAGTCGCGCGCCAAGGGCACTGTCACCTGCGGTTTTCCACTTGGTGACCAGATGGAAATCCACGATGGCCTCAAGCAGCCCGGTGGTATCGTCATAGAGGTTCACCGCTCCGTGGATCATCGGCTCGCCCCGCCCCGGGTTGCCGGGCATGATGTTGGCGGTCTTCACCGCGATCCCCAGCCCGTCGATCCAGGCCGAGCGGGTCAACATGGTGTCTTCGCCACGATAGAGGAACGTATCCCCGATCTCGGCCTTGGGTTTGGTGTGGTCCGCAAGGAAAGCGTCGGCCAGACCCTGCCAGCTGAGAAGGGCATCGGCGTCAAACGGGATCAGTTCGGGGGTCACAGGTCGCTCTCCTTTATCAAGTCGCGGGCGATCAGGGTGTCGGCCCACGCACGGGGCGTGGTGAAATGATGGGTCTGCCAACCGCGTTGGGCGGCGGCGTCGATGTTTTCTTCGCGGTCATCGGTGAACAGAAGACCGCTGGGCGCGTGGCCGCAATCGTCTTCCAGCATCTGATAGATCCGCGCGCTGGGCTTGGTCACGCCCATATGGCCCGAGATATAGCGCCGGTCGAAGTCAGACAGGAAATCATAGGCGGCTTCTCCGACTTCGAACGTGCCGATGCCGAAATTGGACAGAGCAAAGACCGGCACGCCACGGGCTTTCAACGCCCGCAACGTGGCCACCGACAGGTCAATCGCGGGGCTGGCCATGTCGAGCCAGCGATCATGCCACCAGCGGATTTCTTCCGCGTAGGTCGGGTGTTTGTCTGCCGTATCATAAATCACCTGCCGAAAATCCGCGCCACGGTCGACCAGTTCATTCATGAAATGCAGATCGATGGCGGCGAACATCTCTTCCCGGCGCGCTTGCCCGACCCATTGGTCATAGAGCTCTTCCGGCTGCCAGCGGATCAGGACGTTGCCGATGTCAAAGACCACGGCGGTGACGGGGGTATTCTGTGTCATGCCGCGACCTTAGTGCGTTTGTCCGGAAACGGAAGCCGAAACCTGCGGGTGCGCGTTATCCGTCCAGAGGGCCCGAGGGGCCTGAGAGGCTGGCCTGCAGGCGTGCGGCACGGGCGTGGTGGTCGACAAGGCTGACAATGTCCGCGGGATCCGAGTCTGTCGGCACGCAGGCATGGGCATTCGCCGCCAAGGCAAAGATCGAGCCATCGGAAAAGAAGCTGGCGCTGGTCACAAAGATGATCCGCGCGGCAGGCAGGCGGTAGGAAATATAATCCGCCAGCGCAATCGGCCGTCCTCCATCAATATCGGCGTCCAAAACAACCACGTCGAACGCGCGTTCGGTCACCGCCGTGTGCGCCTCGATTTTCGACGTCGCGTGCGTCACGTTCATCCCCTGACGCTTCAGGTGCGCCGACCAAATTCGGGCCAGATCGGGGTTTTCCTCGATAATAAGTACTTGCATAATATTCTCCGCGGGCGCGGTATGACACGTTCCGCAGCACTTGCCAATCTTGCCGTTGCTGCCGTTGTGTCGCCCAACCCAGCCACTTCGCCGCAATTTGCGTTGTCTTTCGCTGCATTTTCCGTTTGAACCGTCACCAACACTGAAGGAGCGCGCGCCATGACAACTTGGATCACCATCTGTGACACCTGCAAACACGCTGATTGGGCTGAACGCGGGATGGAGCAGACCGACGGCGAAGCCTTGGCCGCATTGATCGAGGCGCAGGCCGATGGCACCGAGGTCCGCACCCGCCGCGTATCCTGCATGATGGGGTGTGACAACAGCTGCAACGTCACCGTTCAGGCACATGGCAAGCTGTGCTACACGCTGGGCCGGTTCGAGGTGTCCGAGGAAGCTGCCCAAGGGATCGTCGACTACGCCGTGGCCCATGCAGGCAGCGAAACTGGACAGGTGCCTTATCGCGAATGGCCGCAGGCCGTGAAAGGCCATTTCGTCACCCGCCACGCCCCCTTGCCGGAGGACACATGACCCAAGTGGAAGAACGCGATCACGGGGGCGGGCTGGACGCGGCCATCGCACGGTTCGGCGGCACACGCACGGGCTGGCTGGACCTGTCCACGGGCATCAACCCGTTGCCCTATCCTGTGGGCGCGTTCTCGGCTGACGCGTGGACCGCGCTGCCCGACAAGGGCGCGTTTGCGCGGCTTGAGTCTGCGGCACGTAAGTTCTGGAACGTACCCGAAGGTGCCGCTGTTCTGGCGGCCCCCGGTGCGTCTGCGCTGATCGCGCGCATCCCGTCTTTGCTGCCCGCTGGTCAGGTGCAGATCGAAGGCCCGACCTATAACGAACACGCCGCCGGGTTTCATGCGCAAGGGTGGGAGGTCGTGGACCACACCGCCCCCGCCCGCGTGGTGGTGCACCCCAACAACCCTGATGGTCGCGTTTGGCCGGATCTGGATCTGAACCGCGCCCTGACCGTGATTGACGAAAGCTTTTGCGACGTGATGCCGGATCAAAGCCTGATCGACGCCGCGACCACTCCCGGCGTGTTGATCCTGAAAAGCTTCGGCAAGTTCTGGGGTCTCGCAGGGCTTCGTCTGGGTTTTGTGATCGGAGACCCCGCGTTGATCGCCAAGCTGCGCTATACGATCGGTCCGTGGCAGGTCTCGGGCCCGGCACTGGAACTGGGCGCGCAGGCGCTTGAGGATTTTGATTGGGCCGAAGCGACACGCGTGCGGTTGGCGGACGACACCGCGCGTCTGGATGCCCTGATGACCGCCAAGGGCGCCAAGGCGCTGGGCGGCACGACGCTATTCCGGCTTTATGATGTGGGCGACGCGCAGGCGTGGCAGGACCGTTTGGCCGAACGCCACGTCTGGTCGCGTATCTTCCCTTATTCGACCGGGTGGCTTCGCCTTGGCTTGCCGCACCCGGACCGCTGGGCGCAGTTGGAGACTGCTCTATGATCTACGCAGCACCTCTGGTTCTGGCCCTAATCTTGGATGCCTTTCTGGGCGAACCCGATTGGGCGTGGAAACGGGTGCCCCATCCGGCAGTCCTGATGGGCCGCGCGATTGGGTGGCTAGAGCGCAATCTGAACGAAGGCGACAACCGCTTTTTCAACGGCGCGATGGGCGTGTTCGTGCTGGCCGCCGTTGCCGGGATACTTGGCCAAGTGATCCAGTATCTGCCCTTCGGCGGACTGCTGGAAATCATCGTGGCTGCAATCCTTCTGGCGCAGAAATCCTTGGCCCAGCATGTGCAGGCCGTGGCCGACGCCTTGCGCCAATCGACGGAAGATGGCCGTCAGGCGGTCGCCATGATCGTCGGGCGCGACACCAAGGACATGACGGATGACGCCATCGCCCGCAGCGCGATTGAAAGCGCGGCCGAGAACTTCTCGGACGGGGTTGTCGCGCCTGCCTTCTGGTTCCTGATCGCAGGTCTGCCGGGGCTGATGGTCTATAAGCTGGTGAACACCGCCGACAGCATGATCGGCTATCGCAACGAGCGCTATGAGCAATTCGGCAAGTTCGCCGCGCGACTGGATGATGTGCTGAACTGGATCCCCGCCCGCCTGACTGCGCTGATCCTGATCCTCGCCAGCCGCCAATGGTCCGCGTGGTCGGTGATCCGCCGCGACGCGCCCCTGCACCGCTCGCCCAACGCAGGCTGGCCCGAGGCCGCGATGGCCCGCACCCTGAACGTCGCCCTCTCTGGCCCCCGTGCCTATGACGGCGAGATGCGGGACTTCCCGTGGGTGAACGGCGAAGGCGCGCGCGACATTGGCGCGAAAGAGGTCGATCAGGCCGTCGATGCGCTCTGGTCGGCATGGTTGGTCCTGCTGGGCCTCGTATTCCTACTTGCGGTTGTCACGTGATGCGAATCCGGTAATCTGCCCACCGAGCAGAATAAGGTATTCACATGCAAAAATTTATTTCCGCAGCGGTTTTGGCTATGACACTGGCCCTTCCCGCGCAGGCGCAAACCGTGGCCTGTGGTGGCAGCTTCAAGGGCTTCGTGGGCGCGATGAAGAAGGCGGCCATTGCCAAGGGACATTCCAAAGCCAGCGTGAACAAATTCTTCGCGTCGGTCCGGCAAGACCCCGCTACGCTGAAAGCCGACCGCGCGCAGGGGATTTTCCAACGGCCCTTCGTCGATTTCTCGCGCCGTTTGATTAGCCAGAACCGGATCGACCGGGGCCGCGCGATGCTGACCAAGCACGCCGCCACCTTTGACCGGATGGAGGCAGAATACGGCGTCAGCCGCGGTGTCCTGACCGCGTTCTGGGCGTTCGAGACCGACTATGGCGCCTTCCAAGGGGACTTCAACACGCTGAACTCTCTGGTGACGCTGTCGCATGACTGCCGGCGCCCCGAGCTGTTCCAGCCGCAGGTCTTCGCAGCACTTGAACTGTACGAGGCCGGTGCCTTCAACCCCGCGACCTCAACCGGCGCTTGGGCGGGTGAGATTGGCATGGTCCAAATGCTGCCCGGTGACATTATTGAGGCAGGCGTGGACGGCAATGGCGACGGTAAGATCGACCTGCGCAAGACCCCAGCGGATGCGCTTCTGTCCGGGGCCAATATGCTGCGCGGGTTGGGCTGGCGCGCGGGCGAGCCGTGGCTGCAAGAGGTCACAGTACCGTCAAACCTGAACTGGGCCGAGACCGGGCTGAACACCACGAAATCCGTGTCGGACTGGGCCGCGCTGGGCGTGAAACCTCGCAGCGGGAAGCTGGGGAAGGGGACCCTGCCGGCCTCGATCATTTTGCCACAAGGACGCAAGGGGCCGGCCTTCATCGCCTACCCTAACTTCAACGTTTATTTCGAGTGGAACCAAAGCTTCGTCTACGTGACCACCGCCGCCTATTTCGCAACGCGGCTGGAAGGCGCGCCGGTTTTTGACGCGGGCAACCCCGACCCGGCCTTCACCGGCCAACAGATGAAAGCGCTGCAAAAGAAATTGTCCGCGCGCGGACATGATGTGGGTAAGATCGACGGCATTCTGGGCGCGAAAACCCGTGCCGCCATTCAGCAAGAGCAGATCCGTCTGGGCCTGCCTGCTGATGCGTGGCCGACGGCACAGCTGCTGAACGCGCTGTAAAAAAGAACGCCCCCAGCCATCAGGGTGGGGGCGACACGTTTTAGGAAAGAGAGTCTTCGAAACTTTCGACGACCTCGGTCCAGATGTCGAAAATCTCGTCAAAGTCGGTCATGCTGACGCCGTCCTGACCGGTATAGACGTCATACTCCAGCATCTTGCGGCCATCATCCGCGCGATAGGCGCGGCCATAACGCTGCTCGGCGTTCCATTCGTTCAGGCCCGACAGCGAGATCTCGCTGTCCTCGGTGTAGGCGGCGAAGAACTGAAGCGAGTTGCAGTTCTTGTTGTTGCGGCAACCATAGAAGAACACGACCATGCTGGTGCCGTAATAACGCACCTCGACCGACGGATCGCCGACATTGTCTTCGACCAATTTTGCAGGCGCACCAAGGTCTTCAAAATACGCCAGAACGCTTTCAGGCTCGGACGCTTTGACCTGTTGGGCGGTCGCGGTGTGACCTGCCAACAAGGATAGAGCCATTGCGCCGGAAAAAAGGATCGATTTCATATGCTTCTCCAAATCAGACTTTGGGTCAGCCTAGGGATTTGACTTTCAGGGGGCAAGGGCGTTGCCGGATCAGGCAACCATTTGCTCGGCCTTCTTCAGGTCAACGCTGACCAGCTGGCTAACGCCCTGTTCTGCCATCGTCACACCGAACAGACGATCCATCCGTGCCATCGTCACCGCGTGGTGGGTGATGATCAGGAAGCGCGTGTTGGTGCGGCGGGTCATCTCGTCCAGCAGGTCGCAGAAACGGGTCACGTTCGCGTCGTCCAGCGGCGCGTCGACCTCGTCCAGCACACAGATGGGGGCGGGGTTGGCCAAGAACACGGCAAAGATCAGGGCCAGCGCGGTCAGGGTCTGTTCGCCGCCTGACAGAAGGCTGAGCGTCGACAGTTTCTTGCCCGGAGGCTGACACATGATTTCCAGTCCGGCATCCAGCGGGTCGTCGCTTTCGACCAGTACCAGCTTGGCTTCGCCGCCGCCGAAGAGGTGCTTGAACAAGGTGCCGAAGCTTTCGTTCACCTGTTCGAACGCGGTCAAAAGGCGTTCGCGGCCTTCCTTGTTCAGGCTGGAAATGCCGGTGCGTAGGGCCTTGATCGCCTCTTCCAGATCTGTCTTTTCCGACAGCAGATTGTCGTGCTCTTCCTGAACTTCCTTGGCGTCTTCCTCAGCGCGCAAGTTTACCGCGCCCAGTGAATCCCGCTGGCGTTTCAGGCGGTTCACGTCGTGTTCGATTTGTTCGGACGAGGGCATCTTTTCCGGGTCTGCATCCAGCGTCTCCAGAAGGGCGTCCGGCGTGGTCTCCATTTCTTCCTGAATGCGCTCGGCGGCCAGTGCGACCGTCTCGCGCGCCGCATCCGCGCGGGCTTCGGCGCGGGCGCGGGCCTCGCGGGCTTCACCTGCGGCGCGTTCGGCGTCTCGTTCCGCATTGGCGGCTTCACGTTCAGCGGTTTCGCCCTCGGCCAACTTGTCGCTTGCGGCTTTGCGCCGGGTCTCGGATTCGCCAATCGCATCGGCCAGCTCGTCGCGCTTGGCGGCCAGCTCGTCCGGTGCGGCTTGGGCGTCTTTCAGTTCGGCTTCGTTTTCGGTCTTGCGCTCGTCCAGCTCGGCGATCCGTTTGCCCGCGGTTTCCAGACGGTGCTTCCAGCCCGAGATTTCCTTGGTGATCTCCTGAGACCGACGGGTCCGCGCCTCGCCCTCGCGGCGCAATTCGTCATGGGCCGAGCGCTTGGACATCATGGTCATCCGCGCGGCTTCGACGGCCATTTTGACCTCTTCCACCTGCGTGCGGGCGGCGTCCAGATCACCCAGATCAGCGACGCCTTTTTCTGCTTCGGCCAGACGCTGACGTGCACTCATGGCTTCTTCTTCGTGGCGTTTCAGCGCCAGCCCGAGGTTTTCCAACTTGCCTTCCGCGATGTTGCGGTCCGCTTCGGCGCGCGACAGGGCGCGGTTGGCTTCGGTGACGGCGCGGTCGGCATCGCGGCGGGCATCACGGGCGCGTTTGTCGGCCTCGGTGGTTTCGACCAGCCGGGTTTTCAGCATGTCATGGGCAGCGCGGGCACCATCGGCGCGGGCCGAGGCCTCTTCCAGATCTTGCTTCAGCTCCTGTAGACGATTTAGCTGCTCAAGTCGCAACGCAGCGGTCGAGGGCTGGTCTTCCGCCCCAGCGCGGAACCCGTCCCAACGCCACAGATCGCCTTCCATCGAGACAAGCCGTTGCCCCGGTTTCAACTCTGCCTGCAGGCGTGCGGCGTCTTCTGTGTGGACCAGACCGATCTGGCTCATCCGGCGGGCCAGGACCTCGGGCACAGTGACGTAGTTGGACAGGGCATTCACGCCGTCAGGCAAGGACTGCGCTTGCGCATAGCCCGGCAGCAACGCCCAGCCAGACGGCGCTTCGCCCTCGATCTCGGGCGCACGCAAATCGTCGGCCAATGCCGCGCCCAAGGCTTTCTCGTAGCCCGATTTCACCCGCAGCGTATCGAGCACTTGCGTGCCTTCGGCTGCATCGCGTTCGACCAGACGTGACAGGGCTTGAACCTCGGCATGGAGGGCGTTCACTTCGCCCTCGGCGGACGAGCGTGCGGCGCGGGCGTCGGCTTCGCGCGCCTGCGCTTCAGAACGGGCTTCATCGGCAGCAACCAACGCTGCCTCAGCCTGTTCCGAGGCTTTCGCAGCTGCCGTCTGCGCAACGCCAGCTGCGTCAAAATCCGCGGCTGCCTTGTCGACCGCGCCCTTCGCATCGTCCATTGCGGACCGCGCCCGCATGGCTTCGCCTTCGCTTTTCTCAAGCGTCTTGCGGCTGTCATCCAGCAGGCGATGGGCGGATTGGTGGCGCGCGGCCAGCCGCGCGACGTCTTCCGTCAGTTGGGTCAGGTCGCCTTCGCGCTCCTGCAAGATTGCAGCACTGTCGCGGGCATCCGCATTAGACGCCTCAAGCGCGTCGTCGTGGCCTTCCGAGGCCTTTGCGATCTGATCCTGTTCCCATTCCAGACGCTCGATCGTTTCGCCTGCATCCTTGTTCAGCCCGCTTTCACGTTCGATGTCGCGGGCCAGTTGCGTGATGCGGCTGGTTAGGGTCTCGATCCGTTCGCGCGCTTGGCTTTCCTGATCCGACAGCTGGTCGCGCTGAACCTGAAGGCGTTGCAGGATGGCGGCGGCGACGGCCTCTTCCTCGCGCAACGGCGGCAGGCGGTCTTCGGCCTCTTGCCGCGCTTTGGTGGCGTGGCGCGAGGCGCTCTCTGCGGCGGCTGCGGCTTTCACGCGTTCGGTCAATTGCGCTTGTGCTTCGGCGCGGGCAGCGTCGGCTTCTTTCCAACGACGGTAAAGCAAAAGCCCTTCGGCGCGGCGCAGATCATCCCCGATGGTGCGATAACGCGCGGCTTGGCGGGCCTGACGCGCCAGTTGCCCAAGCTGTTGCGCAAGCTGCTCGATCACATCTTCCACACGCGCCAGATTGGTCTCGGTGCCTTTCAGCTTCAACTCGGCCTCGTGGCGGCGCTGATACAGGCCCGAGATGCCCGCGGCTTCCTCAAGGATGCGGCGACGCGCCTTCGGTTTTGCGTTGATCAGTTCCGAGATCTGACCCTGACGTACCAGCGCAGGCGAATGCGCCCCGGTCGAGGCATCGGCGAACAGCATACTGACGTCACGCGCGCGGACATCCTTGGTGTTCACCTTATAGGCCGAACCTGCATCGCGGGTGATCCGGCGCACGATCTCAAGGTTGTCGCTTTCATTGAACCCCGAGGGCGCAAGGCGTTCGCTGTTGTCCAAGAGCAACGAGACTTCGGCAAAGTTCCGGGCAGGGCGCGAGGCCGCACCGGCGAAGATCACATCCTCCATCCCTCCACCGCGCATGGCGGTCGGGCGGTTTTCACCCATAACCCAGCGCAGGGCTTCCAGAAGGTTGGATTTGCCGCAGCCGTTCGGTCCCACCACACCCGTCAGCCCGTCCGCGATCACCAGATCGGTCGGGTCCACGAAGCTTTTAAAGCCATTCAGACGGAGTTTTGAAAACCGCAAGCGGTCTGCCTCATAATTGATTCTTACTGTCCAATGATTGTTCGAAGGGAAGTTGCAGGAGTCAACGGCGGTGACCGATATGTGGTCGAAATGGGCAACTTATCCACAAGATATTGCATTTGGTGCCGTTTGGGCGGGATTCCCGTGCCGCCATTCCCCCGTCCAAGGTCGGTTTCGATCTTGACCCTTTGCCCCCTTGCACGGCAAAGACGTTCTGCATGGTTCCCAATGGGACAAAAGGGAATGCACCGGGGACGACCCAATCCGGGGTTTGATGGTGCAGCCGCCCCCGCGACTGTAAGCGGAGAGCGCCCGCCAGCGCCACTGATCTTCGGGTCGGGAAGGCGGCGGCGCGCTTCGACCCGCATAGCCAGGAGACCTGCCATGCCCACACGCAACCCACCCGTCGGGGAGACGGGCGAAGGAGGATAAGATGCAAGCAAAGATCCCTGCCACCGTGGTCACCGGCTTTCTGGGCGCGGGCAAGACGACCCTGATCCGTCACATGCTGGACAACGCCAAGGGCAAGCGCATTGCGCTGATCATCAACGAATTTGGCGATCTGGGCGTGGATGGCGACATCCTGAAAGGCTGCGGAGACGAGACCTGCACCGAGGATGACATCATGGAGCTGTCGAACGGCTGCATCTGCTGCACCGTGGCCGAGGACTTCATCCCGACGCTTGAAAAGCTGCTGGACCGCGACACCCCGCCCGATCACATCGTGATTGAAACCTCGGGTTTGGCCCTGCCGCAACCGTTGGTCCGCGCGTTTCAATGGCCCGAAATCTCGACCCGCGTGACCGTGGATGGCGTTGTGACTGTTGTGGATGGAAAGGCCGTGTTTGACGGTCAGTTCGCGTCCAATCTGGACGCCGTGGAAGCGCAGCGGAAGCTGGATGAAAATCTCGACCACGAAACGCCTCTGTCCGAGCTGTTCAAGGATCAGGTGACCTGTGCCGACATGATCGTCGTGAACAAGTCCGACCTTCTGGCAGAAGGCGAGGCGGATCAGCTGGTCTCGAAACTGTCTGGGGATAGCCGCGACGGCGTGCAGGTTGTGCGTTCGACCATGGGCGCGCTGCCGGTTGAGGTTCTGCTTGGCCAAGGCATGGGTGCTGAGGATGACATGGACGCCCGCCTGTCGCTGCACGAGAAGGGGCATCATCACCACGATGATCACCACCACGACCATGACGACGACCATCACCACCATGATCACGATGATGACCACCATCATCACCACCACCACGATCATGACCATGATGCGTTTGAAAGCTTCGTCGTCACACTGGGCGAGGTCGCAGACCCCAAAACCTTTGCCGAGAAAGTCGCCGACGTGATCCGCGCCAACAACATCCTGCGCTTAAAAGGCTTCGCTGCCGTCGAAGGCAAGCCGATGCGTCTGACGTTGCAGGCGGTTGGTCCCCGCGTCGACACCTATTTCGACCAGCCTTTCGGCACCCAGCCCCGCGAAACGCGTCTGGTGGTCATCGGCCAGTCGGGTCTTGACCGCGACGCCATCGCACAGGCGCTAACCGCATGACGATTGACGTTGTCCCCGGCGATCCACTCGATCCACAGGCCACGGCGTTGCTAAAGCAAAGCCATGCCCTGATGGAGAGCCTGTTTCCGCCCGAGGACAATTTCTTTCTGAACATCGACGACCTCTGCGTGCCCGAAATCTCGTTCTTCGTGGCGCGCGAAGGCGATACTGTGCTGGGCACTGGTGCGCTGGCCGATAAGGGCGACTATGGCGAGGTGAAATCCATGTTCGTCTCGCCCGACGCGCGCGGTAAAGGCGTGGGCGAGGCGCTGCTTCAGCAGATCGAAGCCACCTCTCGCGCGCAAGGCCACGCGGCGATGAAGCTGGAAACCGGCAATGTGCTCTATGCAGCGCACCGTCTGTATGAACGGGCCGGATTTACCAAATGCGGCCCGTTTGGGGATTACCCCGAGGCCAACAGCTCTCTCTTCATGGAGAAAGCGCTGTGAGCGGCGTTCAGTCCTTCTTACCCTTGTCGGCAGCCGCTTTCATCCGCGCCAAAAGCGCCGATTTGTCGTCCTTGCGGTTCAGCGGGTTCTTCTCGGTTCCGCGGGCGTTGTGTTCGGAGTGGCGGGGCTTGCCCTTGGCGGGTTTCGGCGCGCCGGCAGCTTTATAATCCATAGGGTTCACCTTGATCGGGTTTTGTTTTCCCGGTCCATAACATCTTAACGCAAGGGACGCGATATGCATCTTCTGGCAGCAACTCCGGGCAGCATTGATGACGGAAAAGAACCGGTTGATCTGGGGCAGACGCCCTCGGATCTGGTGTTCATTTCGGCGGCAGACACGGAACTTGCGGGGCTTGCTCAAGCGCGGGCCGAGATGGCGGGCGCACCGGGTCTGCGACTGGCCAACATGATGCATCTGGCGCACCCGATGTCGGTCGATCTGCATATCGACAATTGCGCGACGAAGTCCCGGCTTGTTGTGGCGCGGGTGCTTGGTGGTGTCGGCTACTGGAAATACGGGGCCGAGCAATACGCCGCCCATCTGCGCGACGCGGGCGTGCCCTTGGCGCTGTTGCCGGGCGACGACAAGCCGGACGCGGAACTGCGCGCGCTGTCGACCGTCTCGGACGAGGATTACGATGCGCTCTGGGCCTATCTGGTCGAGGGCGGGCCAGAGAACTCGGTCGGGTTCCTGAACTATGCCAAGGCGATGATGGACGGCGGCGACAAACCCGAAGCCGCGCGTCCCCTTCTGCGCGCAGGTGTCTATTGGCCAGGTGCGGGTGTGGCGGACCTGGCCGCCGCGGAAGAAATGTGGACTGACGGCGCCCCTGTTGTGCCCGTCGTCTTCTATCGCGCGCTGGTGCAGGGCGCAGGGCTGAACCCGATTAACCGCCTTGTGAAGTCGCTTCTGCGGCAGGGCCTGAACCCGCTGCCCGTGTTCGTGGCGTCGCTAAAAGACCCGGTATCGGTCGCCACGCTGGAAAGCCTGTTTTCCGAGGCCGCGCCCGAGGTCATCCTGAACTGCACCTCATTCGCCGTCGGCTCGCCGCATGCAGGTGACGCGCCCAGCAAGAACCCGTTCGAAGCCCCGTGGTGCAACGCGGCGCCGGTGTTCCAAGTGGTGCTCGCCGGGTCCAGCGAAGAGGCATGGGCCGAGGGCTTGACCGGCCTCTCTGCCCGCGACATCGCCATGAACGTCGCCCTGCCCGAAGTGGACGGGCGCATCCTGTCCCGCGCGATCAGCTTCAAAGGCGAGGCATTCTTTGACGAGGCCACCGAATGCCCCATCGCGACCTACAAGGCACTGGGTGATCGGGTGCAATTCGTGGCCGAGCTTGCCGCCAACTGGGCACGCCTGCGCCGCGCCGGAGCAGCCGACCGCAAAGTCGCGTTGATCATGGCGAACTATCCCAACAAGGATGGTCGTCTTGCCAATGGCGTGGGGCTGGATACGCCCGCCGCCGTGGTGCACGCTTTGGGGCTATTGGCCGAACAGGGCTACGCGGTTGCAGATGCGCCTGCGAATAGCGATGCCCTGATGCAGGCAGTGATGGCGGGGCCGACCAACTGGCTGACCGACCGGGCTGCGCGCGTGGGCGGAGTCTCGATGCCGATGTCCGACTATCAGATCAATTATGGCCAACTGCCGTGGGAGATGCGCGAGGCGATTGAGAGCCGCTGGGGCAAGCCGGAACAAGATCCCTTTTTCACGCCGGGTGAGGTCGACTGCGGGTCGTTCTCGCTATCGGTTCTGGAATACGGCAACGTTGTCGTCGGGGTACAGCCCGCGCGCGGCTATAACATCGACCCGACTGACACCTATCATTCGCCCGATCTGGTCCCGCCGCACAACTATCTGGCCTTCTATTTCTGGTTGCGCCACACGTTTGGCGCGCACGCGCTGGTGCATATGGGCAAGCACGGGAACCTTGAATGGCTGCCGGGCAAGGCCGTCGCCCTGTCCGAGACCTGCTGGCCCGAGGCTGTGATGGGCCCGATGCCCCATGTCTATCCGTTCATCGTGAATGACCCCGGCGAAGGCACGCAGGCCAAGCGCCGCGCGCAGGCGGTGATCATCGACCACCTGACGCCGCCCCTGACCCGGGCCGAAACCTATGGTCCGCTGCGTGATTTGGAAGCTCTGGTTGACGAATATTATGAAGCCGCCGGCGTCGACCCCCGCCGCATCGACCGCCTGCGCCGCGAGATCTTGACTCTGACACACGCCACCGGGCTGGACGCCGATGTGGGCATGTCGGGTGAGGATGAAGATAGCGATCTCGCGAAGCTGGATGCTTACTTGTGTGAACTCAAGGAAGCACAAATCCGTGACGGGCTGCACGTGTTCGGGCAGTCTCCGACTGGGGATCTTGAGCGGGATCTAGGCATCGCGCTTGTCCGTGTGCCGCGCGGTCAGGGTGAAGGCGGCGATGCGTCCTTGATCCGGGCTTTGGCAGCGGATTGCGGTGTGGAGATTGACCCTCTGGATTGCGATATGGCGGCCACATATGACGGTCCGCGTCACGCACGTCTTGAGGCGATCGCGGCAGGTAAGTGGCGCAGCAATGGTGACACGGTTGAGCGGCTGGAACTGTTGGCACAGACAGCCGTCGCTTGGGATGAGGTGCCGGAGGAGTTCACGGCTACGCGCCCGGTTCTTGATGCCTATCACGCGCAGGTTCTGCCCTCGGTCCGCGCCTGTGGACCAGATGAGGGGGAGGGGCTCCTCACCGCCCTTTCCGGGCAGTTCGTCGCCCCCGCGCCGTCCGGCGCGCCCACCCGCGGACGACTGGATGTTCTGCCGACGGGCCGGAATTTCTTCTCGGTCGATAGCCGCGCGGTGCCGACGCCAACCGCGTGGGCGCTGGGGTGGAAATCGGCCAGCCTGCTGATCGACAAGCACCTGCAAACCCATGGCGACTGGCCGCGCACGATGCTGGTCACGGCATGGGGCACGGCAAACATGCGTACGGGTGGCGATGACATCGCGCAGGCGCTTGCGCTGATGGGCGTGAAGCCCAAATGGGACAGCGCCAACCGCCGCGTGACCGGGTTCGAAGTGATCCCATCATCCGCACTTGGCCGTCCGCGTGTGGACGTGACCTTGCGTGTCTCCGGTTTCTTCCGCGACGCCTTCCCGCAGCTGATCGCTTTGGTTGATAGCGCCGCGCGCGCTGTGCAGGCGCTGGACGAACCAGATGATGTGAACCCTGCTGCCGCGCGCGTGCGAGCGGGCGAGGGGGCATCGCGGGTCTATGGCTCGAAACCCGGGGCCTATGGCGCGGGGCTGCAGGCGATGATCGACGAGCGGCTTTGGGCCGACAAGGCGGATCTGGCCGAGGCTTATCTGGAATGGGGTGGCTATGCCTATGGCGCGGGGTCGGAAGGCACCCGCGACCGCGAAGGATTCGAGGCCCGTTTGGGGCAAGTCGAGGCTATCGTGCAGAACCAGGATAATCGTGAGCACGACCTTCTGGACAGTGACGACTATTACCAATTCGAAGGCGGGGCGGCTGCGGCTGTGTCGACCCTTCAGGGCCGGGATCGCCCGATCTATCATAACGACCACTCGCGGCCTGAACGCCCGGTCATTCGCACGCTGGAAGACGAGATCGGCCGCGTGGTCCGCTCGCGCGTTGTGAACCCGAAATGGATCGATGGGGTGAAGCGCCACGGCTATAAAGGTGCGTTCGAGATCGCGGCGACTGTCGACTATATGTTCGCCTTCGCAGCGACCACGGGCGCAGTGCGCAGCCATCATTTCGATCTGGTCTATAGCGCCTTCATCGAGGACGACGACACCCGCGAGTTCATCGAGGAACACAACGATCCGGCGTTGAAAGAGATCGCTGAACGTCTGCGCGAAGCGATTGAGCGGGGGCTTTGGACGCCACGGTCAAACTCGGCCCGTGCGATGCTGGATCAGATCAGATGATCATTCAGTAGGGCGTCTAGCCGACGTCACAGTCAACCTTGGCCCTTTGGATGGCCTGATCCCCGCTGAGCGACCCTTTGACCACTTTGCAACCGGTGGCCTGCTCTATCGCGATTTTCGCGCGGGCCAGAATCACCGGGACGCGGGGCAGAGCCTCGAAACCAATGCGATAGACCTCGACCCAGTTTTCGCGCTGATGCACGGAAAAAGTCGAACCTTCGACCTCGACCCGCGTGGTGGCGGTGTCGCGATGCATGAATTGCGGGCTGGGGCTGTCGCAGGCGGTCAGGGCTGCAAAGCCCAGAAAAACAAGGGAATGGGCAAGGCGCATGGGTGGGTCTCCTTCCCGTGCAGCTTGCGATGCATTGGTTAATAATCGGTAAATCCCCGCAAAATCCCCCCGCGACAATCTGTGCACAGCTGGCCGCTTGCTAACTGTTGCAATTGCAATTATAAGATATTCAAGATTACGAATATGAATGGAGAGATCCGATGCAAACCTCACGTCCCGCGGATAAATATTCGCCGCTCTACTTCCTCGCCTCGGTTGGGGCCGGTGGCCTGTCGGTCACCTTCTTCATGTATCTGATGTTCTGGGTGAAGCACCCGGGTCAGCCCGTGCCGGTCTTTGAAGACATCATGGCCGCCTTCACCACGGGCTCGATGGGCATCAAAACCGCCATCGTCGTTGCGTGGGCCGGGATCGCCGCCATGGTCTTCCTTAACCTGAAATACCTGATCTGGAACCTGAAAAGCTTCTCGGCCTTCCGCAAAACCGAAGCGTACACCGCGCTGAAGAATTCAAACGCGGAAACCACCATCCTTGCCATGCCGCTTGCGCTGGCGATGAGCGTGAATGGCCTGTTCGTGGCCGGACTGGTCTTCGTGCCGGGCCTGTGGTCGATCGTGGAATACCTGTTCCCCTTCGCCATGGCCGCCTTCCTTGCCATCGGCATTCTGGCGCTGAGCTTCATCGGTGACTTCTTGGGCCGCGTGCTGTCCAAAGGTGGCGTGTTCGACGTGACCGCCCATAACAGCTTTGCCCAGATGCTGCCGTCCTTCGCGCTTGCCATGACCGCGGTTGGCTTCGCCGCCCCCGCCGCAATGAGCGCAAATACCATCGTCGTGGGCGTATCGCTGGTTGGCTCGACTTTCTTCGGTACCGCGTCCATCGTTTATGCTGCGCTGGCCTTGTTCACCGCCTTCAACTCGATGCTGCATCACGGCACCGCCAAGGAAGCTGCCCCGACCCTGATGATCGTTATCCCGCTGATGACCATTCTGGGCATCATGTTCATGCGCCAGGACCACGGAATGCACGTAACCTTTGATGTGCACGGCTCGGCTGCCGAAACGATGGTCTTCCTTGCTCGTCTGATCGCTGTCCAAGTTCTGTTCGGTCTTCTGGGTCTGGTTGTGCTGTCGCGCGTTGGCTACTGGAAGAGCTTTGTCTTCGGGAACGAGACCTCGCCCGGCTCCTATGCGCTGGTCTGCCCGGGTGTTGCCCTGTCGGTTCTGCTGCACTTCTTCCTGAACTCGGGTCTGGTCAAAGCGGGCGTGATCGACAAGTTTTCGCTGATGTACTGGGTGATTTCCGCCATTGCGATTGCGTTCCAAATGGCCATGATTGTTCTGGTTGTTCGCTTGAACAAACAGCATTTTGGCCGCGTACATAGTTCGGCCGTACCAGCCGAGTAATATACCACTCACGGTGGCCAAAATAGGCGGGCGTCCTGATTTTCGGGGCGCCCGCTCTTGCATCCGGGGGCGTGTGCTCTCACAGTGGATGAACAGTCAGAAGTGAGGCCAGAATGACCGTAGATCCCGATCGCCACGCCACCAAGATGGCAAAGAAAAAAGCCGCCCGTGATAAGATCATGGCGACGAAGACCGACAAGAAAGGTCTGATCATCGTGCATACGGGCAAAGGCAAGGGCAAAAGCTCGGCCGCGTTCGGAATGATTTTCCGCTGTATCGCGGCGGATATGAAATGCGCCGTGGTGCAGTTCATCAAGGGCGGCATGGATTGCGGCGAACGTGATCTGATCAACGCCAAGTTCTCGGACATCTGCGAGTTCTACACGATGGGCGAGGGATTCACGTGGGAAACGCAGGACCGCACCCGCGACATCGAGATGGCACAGGCCGCGTGGGAGAAGTCGAAAGAGCTGATCCGCGATCCGTCGAACAAGATGGTGCTGCTGGACGAGATCAACATCGCCATTCGCTATGATTATGTCGACATCAACGAGGTTGTGCAGTTCTTGGTCGACGAAAAGCCCGAGATGACCCACGTGGTTCTGACCGGGCGCAATGCCTCGGACGATCTGATCGAGATTGCCGATCTGGTGACCGAGATGGAGCTGGTGAAGCACCCGTTCCGGTCGGGCATCAAGGCGCAGATTGGGGTCGAATACTGATCCCCTAAACGGGAGGAGAGACGATGCCGAAATTCTATATGGCCTATCACGAACCGACGGATGTACCCGACGACAAGAAGGCCGAGATGCAGGCCGCGTATAAGGCGTGGATCGCCAAATACGCGGATGTGTTCGAGATGCCCGAAACACCCTTCAAGGCGCAATGGACCGTGGATGGCGATGGCCACCGCGAAGGGTTCAAGCAGCCGATGATGGGCTTTTGCGTGATCAACGCGCCGGACGCGGAAACGGCCTTGGCGATTGCCGGCGAAAACAGCTTCATTCAGATGGGCACGATCCATCTGGCCGAACTGATGGAGATGCCGAAAGGCTGATCCCTAGCGACAGGGCGCGGCGGTCACCCCGCCTCGCCCTGCGCGCGCAACTGGTCCAGCGTCAGGCCTGGCGTGGCGACTTGCTGGTCCACCACCAACTCGATCACGGCTAATTTCCCGGAGGCTTCGGCGCGGCGGAAGGCGGCGTCGAAGTCTTCGGTTCGCGTGACCGTTTCGCCGTGGCCGCCATAGGCGCGAGCCAAGTCTGCGAAATCCGGGTTCGCCATGTCGGTGCCGGACACGCGCGCCGGGTAGGTGCGTTCTTGGTGCATCCGGATGGTACCATAGCGCCCGTTGTTCACGATGATCGCAATGGGTTTCGCGCCGTGCTGCACGGCGGTCGACATCTCGTTCAGGGTCATCTGAAACTCGCCATCCCCCAGCCACGCGATGACAGAGCGGTCGGGGTGCTGAATGCTGGCCGCAACCGCTGCGGGGAAGCCATAGCCCATCGACCCCGAGGTCGGGGCCAGCTGCGTTCCGTATTCCTTGAAACGGAAGTAACGGTGCAGCCATGTGGCGTAGTTTCCTGCCCCATTGGTCATGATCGTGTCGTTAGGCAGCGTGTCCGACAGCCAGTGCATGATGCGCTCCAGCTTGACCGGGCCGGGGGTCTCGACCGGGGTTTGGAAGTCGTCATAGGCCGCGCGGCCCTGTTGCGTCCATTCCGCCCACGGTGTCGCGGTCAGAGAGGGTTGTTCACCAAGCGCTGCAATCGCCGCAGGGCCGGTCGCGAGTTCGGTTTGGTCGGCGTGATAGACGCGCCCCAGCTCCTCGGCGCAGGGATAGACATGCACGATGCGCTTGCCGGTCTGCATCGGGTCCAGCATCTCGTAGCTGCCGGTGACGATATCGCCCAGACGGCTGCCCAGAACGACCAGCGTGTCGGCCGCGTCGAACATGGTCTTGAGCGCCGGGTTGATGCCAAGGCCAAGGTCCCCGACATAATTCGGGTGGCGATTGTCGACATAGTCCTGACGGCGGAAGGCGGTGGCGACGGGCAGGGCGTTTGCGGCGGCGAACTTCATCAGCGTGGAGCCCGCATCTGCCGTCCAACCCGGCCCGCCTGCGATCAGAAGCGGACGCGCAGACGTCTCAATCGCGGCCAGTATTGCACCTGCGTCCGCGCTGGACACATGGCCCTGCGTGGCAGGCACAGCGGGGCGGTCCGGCACATCAGCTACGTCGCTCAGCATATCCTCGGGCAGGGCGACCACGACGGGGCCGGGGCGCCCGGTGCGGGCCACATGGAAGGCGCGGGCGAGGTATTCGGGCAGGCGCTCGGTCTGGTCAACCTCGCAGGACCACTTGGCAAGAGGGCCGAAAAAGGCGCGATAGTCGACTTCCTGAAACGCGCCGCGATCCCTGTGGGCGCGTGCAATCTGACCGACAAACACCACCATTGGCGTCGCATCCTGCATCGCGACGTGAATGCCGGCGGACGCATTCGTCGCCCCCGGCCCGCGCGTCACGAAGAGCACACCCGGAGCGCCGGTTAGCTTGCCATGTGCCTCGGCCATCATGGCCGCGCCGCCTTCCTGACGGCAGACGACGTTTTCAATCCCGCTGTCATAAAGCCCGTCCAGCGCGGCCAGAAAGCTTTCTCCGGGCACGGAAAAGACACGGCTCACGCCTTCGGTTTTCAGGTGATCGACCAGGATTTGTCCGCCGTGGCGCATGGGTAAGTCTCGTCTTATCTTGACCTCTTATGTCGCGCGCCCCACATCCTTGGGACGCGAACAAGGAGGCTTCATTGTCCAAACACCAATTGCTTGGCATGTCCGGTTCCCTGCGTAAAGACGCAACGAACCGGTTCCTGCTGCGAAATGCTGCGCGGCTTTATGGCGATGCAGAGTATATTGAGGCAGATTTGAACCTGCCGCTTTACGATGGCGATCTTGAGGATGCCGAGGGGATCCCCGCAGGTGTGGCGAAGCTGGCAGCGCAGATTGCAGCGGCAGATGCGGTGATTATCTCGACGCCGGAATACAACAAGATGCTGACCGGCGTTCTGAAAAACGCGCTGGATTGGGTGAGCCGGGTGAAGCCTCATCCGTGGCAGGGCAAGCCGGTCGCTGTCATGTCCGCTGCCGGAGGTCGCGCTGGCGGAGAACGGGCGCAGGCGTCTTTGGTGGCGGCGATGGTGCCGTTTCAGCCGAAGCTTGTGATTGGGCCAGAGATCGCCGTGGCGGGCAGCTCGAAAGAGTTCGATGCGGATGGCGTTCTGACGAATGAGCGCTACGAGGCTAATCTGGTAAAACTTATGGGCAAGCTGCGGGCGACGGTATAAATCTGTTAGGATGAAAAAGGGGGCGCTGCCCCCTCGAGCCTGCGGCTCTCACCCCCGGGATATTTAGGGCAAGAAAAAGAGCAAAGCCTTGTGAGTTCCTACAAGCTCGCCTCGACCCGGAAGTCATCGGGGATTTCGTCGTGGCCCTCCAGCACCAGATCCGCCATCAACTCGCCTACACGCGGACCCATGCCGAAGCCGATTTTGAAGCCGCCATTGGCGATGAAGGTACCGGGGCGGCCGGGGTATTCGCCCAGCATTGGCGCGCGGGATTTGGCGCGAGGGCGGACCCCCGCCCAGCGTTCGATCACCGGCGCGTCTGCAAGGGCCGGGCAGGCGGTGCGGGCGCGGGCGATGACCTCGTCCAGTGCGTCGTCACAGCTGGATGGGTCGTCGAAGTCGCGTTCGCTCGTCGATCCGATGGCGACGGTGCCGTCTGCGTGTGGGATGATGTGCACGGCGTCGGCAAACAGTTGCGGCATATCCCGCGCATCGTAATCCAGCAGCGCGCTTTGGCCTTTGACGCCGTTGCCGACAGGTTTGCCCAACTCCTCGGACAATTTCACCATACCTTGCCAGCCCGTCGCCCAGACCTCGGTCCCTTCTGACGGGCCTTCAGTCACGATCTCGCCGCCCTTGGCTTGGATCGCGGCGACCAAAGCGGCACCTGCCCGGCGGGGGCTCATCCGGGCGGTCAGCGTGTCGTGGATCAGGAAGCCTGTGGGGCTGATCGGCGCCCAGTCTGGGAAGTCCGACGCGGGGCGGACCTGCCAGACAGCTTTACCCTGCCACAGGGTGTCCGCCTCGACTGCGCGGGTTTTGGCAAGCTCCAACAGACGCTCGTCCGTGACGGGTTGCAACCGGCCTGACCGCGCATAGCCGGGGGATGTGCCGGACACGGCCTCGACCTCGGCCCAGTAGGTTTCCGCCATGATCAGGCTGTCGAATTGAAACGCTTTCTTGGCGTTCCAGCGCTCGGGCACATGCGGGGCTAGCGCGCCGACCAGACCGCCGGACGATCCTGCGCCCGGCCCGTTTGGGTCAATCACCCGCACCTTTGCGCCGCGCTTGGCGCAGCTCCACGCGACCGACAGGCCAAAGATCCCCGCGCCGTAAACTGTCACATCAGCGATTGCCATTGGGCCGTTCCTTCTTCATGGTCGCGCGGGTTTCATCAGCGTTCTAGGGCAGATCATGACAAAGCGCCAGACAGCGACGATCACGGCGAGCATCACGTGGAAAGACAGCGGCGTGCCGGTGGCCGAGCAGTTCGACGACCCCTATTTCTCGCTGGAAGACGGGCTGGCCGAGACGCGGCATGTCTTCATCGAGGGCAATGATCTGGCCACGCGGTTCCGACCCGGTTTCCAGATTGCCGAGCTGGGCTTTGGCACTGGGTTGAACATGCTGGCCGCGTACATCGCGTGGCGTGCAGCGGGATCGCCTGTGGGGGCTGGGTTCACGTCGTTCGAGGCCTTCCCGATGGACGCCGCCGACATCGACCGCGCTCTGCAAGCTTTCCCCGAGGCGCATGCGGTCGCTGGGCCGTTTATGGAAGCATGGGAGCAGGGCGCAAGGCGCTTTGATCTGGACGGGTTCTCGGTCGAAGTGATCGAAGGCGACGCCCGCGACACCCTCGCCGCGTGGGACGGAAAGGCGGACGCATGGTTCCTTGACGGGTTCTCGCCCGCCAAGAACCCTGAGCTGTGGGGTGAGGCGCTGATGGGCGAGGTTGGACGCCATACCGCACCAAATGGTACGTTTACGACATATACCGCCGCAGGTTTTGTCCGTCGCGCCCTAGACGTGGCCGGTTTTGACGTGGAACGTGTACCCGGATACGGGCGCAAGCGGCACATGAGCCGCGGAACACTGCGGCCCTAAGGGGACGCAATGGAGCGCAACAATCAAATCGGCATCTGGCTGATGGTGGCCACCACCTTTGTCTTCGCGATGCAGGACGGGATCTCGCGCCATTTGGGCGGCGAGTATAACGTCTGGATGGTGGTGATGATCCGCTATTGGTTCTTTGCGGCGTTCGTCATCTGGATCACCCGTCGCAATGGTGGGCTGACCCAAGCACTGCGACCCGCCCGTCTGTGGCTGCAAATCTCGCGTGGGGCACTGCTGGCGCTTGAGATTTGCGTGACAGTCATCTCGTTCACATTGCTGGGGCTGGTGGAAAGCCATGCGATCTTCTCGGTCTATCCGTTGATGGTGGCTGCCCTGTCCGGCCCTGTGCTGGGCGAGCATGTGGGCTGGCGGCGTTGGGCGGCGATCGGGATTGGCTTCATTGGCATTCTGGTGATCCTGCAACCGGGCTCGGGTGTGTTCTCGCCCTATGCCATCATTCCGCTGTTGGGGGCGGCGATGTTTGCGGTCTATGGGTTGATGACGCGGTTGGCCGCGAAGACGGACAGCACACAAACCAGCTTTTTCTGGACGGGTATTGTCGGCGCGGTGGTGATGACCGCGATTGGCGTGTGGTTCTGGCAGCCCATGTCACAAGGCGACTGGGCATGGATGGCGCTTCTGTGCTGCACCGGCGTGTTGGGCCACTGGCTGCTGATCAAATGCTACGAATTCGCCGAGGCCAGCACCGTCCAACCCTTCGCCTATCTGCAACTGGTCTTCGTCAGTTTCATCGGCGTCTTGGTGTTTAACGAGACCTTGCACACCAATGTCGTCATCGGCGCGGTGATCGTTGTGTCGGCAGGCATCTTCACATTGGTCCGCAGTCGTCGCGCTACTTCTTAAGTTCTTTCGACAGACGCAGCGGTTGTGTCTTGCCCGTCAGCCGTGCGCGATAGATAGGCAGGCTTTCGGTGACACGCATGACGTAATTGCGGGTCTCGCGGAAGGGGATGTGTTCGATCCAGTCGATGATATCCACGGACGAGGATCGCACATTCCCGAACCGTTCGGTCCAGTTGATCGACCGTCTGGGGCCCGCGTTATAGCCCACCGAGATCAGAACCGGGTTGCCGTCGAAATCTTCGATCAGTTTCGCCAGATACTCCGATCCCAGCCGGGTGTTATAGGCGGGGTCTTCGGTCAGGCGGGCCTTGGAATAGGGCATGTCCAGCCGCTTCGCCATGTCGGACGCGGTGCCGGGCATCAACTGCATCAAGCCGCGCGCGCCGACGCCTGACACAACCGAAGGATCGAACTCGCTTTCGCGCCGGGCAATGGCCAGTTCTAACGCGCGCGGGACGGTGCGGTTGCCGCGCCCGATGTCGGGCGTCGGGAAATATGGGCGGGCGATGGTGTGACCCTGACGCGCGGCCTGTTTGGCGATCATCACCTGCAAATGCGGCTCGCCTACGCTTTCTGCCCATGCGGCCAGCTGGCCGATCTCTTCGCGGGTCAGGCTTTCGGCGAGGTGGACCGAAAAGCGTTCGGCCCAGTACAGCTCACCCGCGGCTTGCAGAAGACGGGCAGCTTCCATGACGGATCCACCCCAGAAACGGGCCTGCCGGAAGTCCGGGAAAGGTTCCGACCCGGTCAGGCGTGGGTCCATGGGAAGGCCCGCTTTCTCAGCCGCCAGAAGGCCATAGAAACTGGTCTGGAACTCGCCCCCATATTCATAGGACGCCTGCGCGCTGATTGTGTCGCCCAACGCCTCATAAGCGCGGCCTTGCCAGTACCCGGCACGGCCAAGGCTGATCGGGGTTTCGACACCCAGCTGGAAGGTCTGGAAATGCTCAAGCGCGGTGGCCAGATCGTTCAGCTTGCGCAGTGCGACGTAGCCCGCCAACCACTCCAGATCATTGCGGTCCGATCCGCCGGAGATGTGATGCGATGCGGCGAGGCGATAAGCCTGCTTGGGCTTCCCATCGCGCATCGACCAGCGGGCCAAGACGCGGCGCCAGCTGCCCCAACGCTCGGGCGCGCCCAGCGACTGGGCCGAGGTCGAGCGTTCCAGCAACAAATCCACCGCATCCTGATTGCGTCCTTTCGAGGCGCGCCAGAGGAAGCGTTCATAGGCCAGCCCCGGATCATCTGACAGGCTGGCAGGCACGGCTTTGATCAATGCATCCACGCCGTTTTGCTTTTTGCGCAGCGCGATGCGGGCTTTGGCCAGCGCCTGCCGTCCGGATGACAACAACGGCAACATACGCCCCGCTTCGGTCGTCGCCCCGCGCCACAGCAGCATATCTGTCCGGTCCCAGTGATGGGATTTCAGCGTATCGCCATAACGCGATACGAACGCATCGTGCTCGTCTTCATCTAGAGACAGCGAAATCCAGCCAAGAATGATCTGCGCCTTCGCCTCTTCCCTGCTGCCAGTGGCCTTCAACGCCTCGGCCAGTCGCAACGCGCCGCGTCCGGTTTGCGGGGGCTGGTCGCGGAAGAAGTCCAGAACCTCGGCCGGGGTATGATTGCGCGGAATTGATTCTTCGGATCGTTTGCGCAGAAGCTTCAGGCCGGGCCAGTCGGGGTTGCGGGCCAGAAAGGCGCGCGTGTCGGCAAAGCTGCCTTCGCTTTGGCGCAAGCGGTGCCATTCCAAGATGTCTGCCGCAAGCGCACCGCCCTGTGCTGCTTGGGCCCGGGCGGTGTCCCATTCTTCGGCTCGGGCGCTTTCGATGGCCTTTTCAAGTGCCGAAACGGCCCCGGCATTCTGTGCAAAACCGGGGGTGCTGGCGGCAAAACCAAGGCTGGCGGCCAGTGTCAGGGCCGCAAGAAGACGTGATTTGATCCTGTTCATGTGCAAAACCTAGCTTTGTGGCGCTAACACGCAACACACAAACTTGGCATTTCTGTCGAACCCGGCTAGTTTCCGCCGCGTTTGCGGAGCGATTCAGCAGATCTTCGCAGACGTGATTGGAAACACAGACAAAAATGGAGCGTGTCATGTTCAAAGGATCTCTTCCTGCCCTGGTTACGCCGTTCAAGGACGGTGCAGTGGATTTCGACGCGCTCAAACGCTTGGTCGAATGGCAGATCGAAGAAGGCTCGACCGGTCTGGTGCCGGTGGGCACAACCGGTGAAAGCCCGACCCTGACCCATGACGAGCATGAAGCGGTGATCGAAGCCGTGGTGGAAGCCGCCGCAGGCCGTGTGCCGGTCATTGCGGGTGCTGGCTCGAACAACACCGCCGAAGCCCTGCGCTTCATGGAGTTCGCCAAGCGTGTTGGTGCCGCTGCCGGTCTGGTGGTGACGCCTTACTACAACAAGCCGACCCAGCGCGGACTGGTTGCGCATTTCGAGACGATTGCGGATGCCGTCGACCTGCCGATCGTGATCTACAACATCCCCGGTCGTTCGGTCGTCGACATGACGCCCGAGACCATGGGCGAACTGGCCAAGCACAAGAACATCGTCGGCGTGAAAGACGCCACCGGCGATCTGGCGCGTGTCAGCTTTCAGCGCATGACTTGTGGGGCGGATTTCATCCAGCTGTCGGGCGAAGATGCCACGGCGCATGGGTTCAACGCACAGGGTGGCGTGGGCTGTATCTCGGTCACCGCGAACGTGGCCCCGCGTCTGTGCGCGGATATGCAGGCTGCGACGTTGGAGGGCGACTTCGCCAAAGCGTTGGAGATCGCTGACAAGCTGATGCCGCTGCACAAGGCCATCTTTATGGAGCCGGGCACCTGTGGCGCGAAATACGCGCTGTCCAAGCTGGGCCGCTGCACCGAAGAAGTCCGCTCGCCACTGGTTGGTCTGACGGACGAGACCAAGGCCGCCATTGACGCTGCCATGCGTCACGCCGGGCTGATCAACTGATCTGACCTGTTGATTTGTGTTACGAGGGCCGCGCGTTGTCGCGGCCCTTTGTCTATCTAAGTGGATGGTCTGGACAGTTCGCGGTGCAAGCCCTACATCCGGCACATGGCTAAAGCAAAAACCAAAGAAGACGCAAACTATAAGGTGATCGCCGACAATCGGCGCGCACGCTATGACTATGCGATCGAGGAAGACATCGAATGCGGCATCGTGTTGATGGGCTCCGAGGTGAAATCGCTGCGTCAGGGTGGATCGAATATTGCTGAAAGCTATGTGGCTGTTGAGGATGGCGAGCTTTACCTGACCAACGCCTATATCGCGCCGTATAAGCAGGCCATCACGTGGGGCCATCTGGAGCGGCGCAAGCGTAAGTTGCTGGCGTCGAAGCGTGAGATTTCCAAGATGTGGAATGCGACCAGCCGCAAGGGCATGACGCTTGTGCCGCTGGTCATGTATTTCAACCACAAAGGTTTGGTGAAGGTGAAGGTGGGCATTGCCAAGGGTAAGAAGGCCCATGACAAGCGCGCGACCGAAGCCAAGCGGGATTGGGGTCGCCAGAAGCAACGGCTGCTGCGGCACGGGGACTGAGGTTCGGCGGCTCACGTTGTGAGCCTGAGGGGCGTTGCCCCTCTGCGCTGCGCGCATTCACCCCAAGGTATTTAAGGCAAGAGGATGGGGGTCAGGTGATCCCGAGGCTGTTATAGCTGATAAAGCGGACGGGGGTGCCGGGGGTGATGTCCATCGCCTCGTCCGGGAGTTCGACCAGTCCAGTGGCCCAGCTGAGGCCCGAGATGCGGCCTGACCCTTCGGATTTGAACGCTTCCACCTCGCCGTTTTCGTTCAGGCGTGCGCGCAGGTATTCGCGGCGGCCTGCTTTTTTTGATTTGGTAAAGGCGGCAGGGATCAGGGTGCCGGGTGCGGCCAGCCATGGGCCGCCTGCCAAAACAGAGAACGCCGGGCGTGCGAAGATCAGTGTGGTGACAAGGGCGGCGACCGGGTTGCCGGGCAGTCCGAAAACGGGCGTGCCGTTCCATTGGGCGAGCGCCAGAGGGCGGCCCGGTTTGATCGCGATACGCCAGTGGTGCAGTGATCCGGTTTCTTTCAGAAGGGCCGAGACGTGATCCTCGTCTCCAGCAGATGCGCCGCCTGAGGTCAGGATGACGTCGGCCTGCGTTGCGGCTGTGTCGAAGGCTGCGCGCAGAGCGTCGCGGTTGTCGGCCACATGGCCCAGATCAACCGGGGTATAGCCCCAGCCCTCGGCCAGTGACAGAAGCATCGGGCGGTTGGCGTCATAGGTGCGGGCGGTGTCGGATGTGGTGCCGGGTTCAGCCAGTTCATCGCCGGTGGACAGGACACCGACGCGCAGAGGTTTGTAGGTTTGGACGTTTGGCAGACCGAGTGCCGAGAGTAGCGCCACATCGGGCACACGCATCTTGTGGCCCATTGGAAGCGCCAGCTTGCCGGCCTCGACGTCTTCGCCCGCAGCGCGGGCGTTGGCGCCGGGTTTGACGCCAGCGGGGAAGCGCAGGGTGTGTCCGTCGATTTGAACATCTTCTTGCAAGACCACGGTGTCCACGCCGTCGGGCAGCAGAGCGCCGGTCAGGATGCGAATGGCGTGGCCCATCGGGACGGTGCCGGTGAAGGGGCCTCCGGCAGCTGCGCGTTCTGCCATCAGAGGCAGCTCGATCACGTCGCCTTCGGGCAGGCCCGCATAGGCGAAGGCGTATCCGTCGACGGCAGAGTTTGCGCCGGGAGGGTTGGAACGGACCGCCATGTGGTCGGCGGCGAGGACGCGGCCGCGGGATGTTGCAGTGGGTACGGTTTCCGTTCCGACCACCGGCGACAGACGGTCGCGGAGCGTGTCCAGCGCTTCGTCGACCGGGGTCCAATTCACGCCGGGGGGCAGGGCGAAGCAATCGTTTTTCAACCCCTTTGGCTTGCGTGGTGCGAGGCCGGTGACATCTGCGATGAACGCGGCAATCGCGGCGGTGTTATCCAGATCGAAGACTGGCAGGTCGAGGTCAGGGAGGGCTTCGTTGCTGGCTACGGCGCGGATCGTGTCGTTTTCCGTGGCCAACAAGTCTTCGCCCGTTTCCACGCGGTGCGCTTCGATCTTGGGATGCGGCGCACCTTTGAACCCTTCCACCAGCACAAGGTCGCAGGGGGTCAGGCCCGCGATCAGCTCGGCCAGACGCGGTTCGGGGGCGTCGCGGAGTTCATGCAAGGTGGTGATGCGGGCGGAGGAGGCCAGAACGACCTCTTGCGCGCCCGCCACGCGGTGGCGGTGTGTGTCCGTGCCGGGCTTTTCCAGATCGACGCCGTGATGCGTGTGTTTCAGGGTCGAAACCCGCAGGCCCTGCGCGGTGAAATGGGCGATCAGGCGCTCCATCAATCCGGTTTTGCCCGAGTTTTTCCAACCGGTGACACCGAAGATTTTCATGAAGCGGTCTCCAAAATCTGTTCGGCCTGGGCAAGGTCGTCTGGGGTGTTCACGTTGAAGAAGGGGTCAAACGGGGCGGGCAGAAAGCTGGCAGTCGCCGCGCCGTGTTTGTCCGTCCACAGGACGACTTTGCGCAAGCCGTCTTCCAGCGCCGCACGCAGGTCGTCACGAAGCGCCACAGGCCAGAGGCCGAAGGTTGGCTGACGCATTGCTCCGCGCTGTGGGTCCAGCGTGGCAGCCAGCGCGATGTCGGTGCCGTCGCGCTGGGCAGCGATCAGCAAGCGATCCACAAGATCGCGCGGGAAGAAGGGCGTGTCGGCTGCTGCGGACACCACATGGGTTGCACCTTGTTCTGCCGCCCAATCAAGCCCGGCAAGTACACCTGCTAGTGGCCCCGCGTAGCCATCAATACTATCGGGCAGAACGGGCAGGCCGGTGTCGGCAAAACGCGCGGGGTTTCCGTTTGCGTTCAGGGCCATGCCGTCGACCTGAGGCGCCAGCCTGTCGATCACGTGGGACAGCAGCGTGCCGTCTCCAAGTGGCAGACGTCCCTTGTCTCCGCCGCCCATACGGGTGGCCAGACCGCCTGCCAGAATGATGCCAAGAGGGCGGGTCATGCGCCTGCTCCTTTGCGGCGGTGCTTGCGGTCTTCGTGGGTCACATGGGCCGGATCCACATCGCGGACCAGACGCTCCTCCCCTGCCAAACAGGTAAAGCGTTGCCCGCGCATTCGACCGATCAGGGTCAGGCCGATCTCGTTCGCGATCTCGACGCCCCAGGCAGTGAAGCCCGAGCGCGAGACCAGCGCGGGAATGCCCATCTGCGCGGTTTTGATCACCATCTCGGACGTCAGGCGCCCGGTTGTATACAGGATCTTGTCCGCACCCGAGACATTCTGATCCAGCATCCAACCCGCTACTTTGTCGACGGCGTTGTGACGGCCCACGTCCTCCATATAGACTAGCGGGCGATCGCCTTCGCATAGGACCGTTCCGTGGATCGCACCCGCTTCCAAATACAGCGAGGGCGTGCGGTTGATCTTTTGCGACAACGCATACAGCCACGAGGTTTTCACCGGCGTCGCGGGCAGGGTCAGCCCCTCAAGCCCTTCCATCATGTCGCCAAACACCGTGCCCACCGCGCAGCCCGAAGTGCGGGTCTTGCGGGCTAGCTTGTCTTCATAATCGGTTTCCGTGGCGGTCCGTACGACAACCGTGTCGATATCGTCGTCATAGTCGACGCCGGTGATCTGATCCTCGGTCGACAGCATCCCCTGATTGCGTAGGAACCCAAGCGCCAGATACTCGGGGTAGTCGCCGATGGTCATGGCGGTCACGATCTCGCGCCGGTTCAGGAAGATGGTCAGGGGGCGTTCTTCGACCACGTTGATGGTCACCGGCGCGCCGGTTTCATCATGGCCGGCCACCGCGCGGGTCAGGCGCGCCGCGCCGGGGTCGGGCGCGATCAGATATTCGGAAAGATCGGGTTCGGTGGACAATTGCAACTCCTGCACGGACGCCGTAAGCGTTATGGGTAATTTAGGAATTCCCCATGACCGCGTCCAACCCGAAACGACATTTCCTGCGCGGAACGCGCGATGCGCTTCCGTTTCTGTTGGTAATCATCCCCTTCGCCGCGCTTTTTGGCGTGGTGGCGACCGAGGCCGGGTTGAATGTGGCCGAGGTTATGGGCTTTTCCGTTCTGGTTATCGCTGGGGCCGCGCAGTTCACCGCTGTGCAGTTGATGACGGAAAACGCGCCGACCGTGATCGTAATCCTGACCTCGTTGGCCGTGAATATGCGCATGGCGATGTACAGCGCGTCACTGACGCCGTATTTGGGCAGCGCGCCGATCTGGCAGCGCGGACTGGTGGCCTATCTGATGGTGGATCAGGCCTATGCCCTGTCGCAGATCAAGTTCGAGATGGAGCGCGAGCTGACCGTGCCCGAGCGCTTTGCCTACTATCTTGGCACCGTCGCACCGCTGGCGCCGTTCTGGTACGGGGCATCGTACCTTGGTGCCGTCGCCGGTGCGCAAGTTCCGCCTGAGTTTGCTTTAGATTTCGCCCTGCCGATTACCTTCCTTGCGATGATCGCGCCCGCCCTGCGCACGATGGCGCATGTGGCGTCCGCCATGACGTCAGTTGTGCTGGCGCTGTTGATGGCGTGGATGCCTTATGGCTCGGGCCTGTTGGTGGCGGCGATCGGCGCGATGGTCGTTGGGGCTCAGGTCGAGCTCTACATGGAACGGAGGGCCGCGTGATGGAAGAGCTGAACCACACCACAGTCTGGCTGGTCATCTTCGCGATGGCGATCGGTAGCTTCCTGATCCGTTTCAGTTTTTTGGGTATTATCGGTGATCGGAAGATGCCCGAATGGGTACTGCGTCACCTGCGCTATACGCCTGTTGCCGTGCTTCCGGGGCTGGTGGCCCCACTGGTTTTTTGGCCCGCTGCGACAGGGGGAAGCCCTGATCCGGCGCGAATGGGAGCTGCTTTGGTGACCTTGGCTGTTGGGTATTTCAGCAAAAACGTTCTGGCCGCAATCCTGTCCGGGGCCGCGACGCTGTACGGGCTTCTGTTTCTACTGGGATAACGCGGCTTAGATGCCCTGCGTGACGATCTTGCCGCCCTTATGCGGGTCGGTGTCGCTGAAGGTTTGCGACCGGGTGCCGGGAAGCGCACCAAAGGCGTTCATGATCTTTTTGGGATAATAGCTTTGCGGGATCGTCTCAAACCCCGGAAGGCTGCGCAGGATGGCGCTGACCGACTGGCCACAATGCGCCTTGGGGACCGCGCCATATTGCTCGACCGCGCGTTTGGCCATTTCAGCTACCTGCGGCGAGACCACAATGTCCTGCCGCACCACGTCATAGGTCACGCGCGCATGGTAATCGATATAGAAGTCCACTGCCGGATCAGTCATGCCATAAATCACGTCATGACGTTCGGGCAGATTGGGGTGGTGGAAGGTGCCGGCCGGATCAAAGATCACGCGCTGCGATCCATTGACCATCAGCGCCGAATGCGCGCCCGAGCCGCTGCCCGTTGAGACCACAGTAAACAGGGTGAGGGTCGGCGGACCGTCATGCCGGTATACGGCGTCCGCCACAGTCTGATCGCTGGCCCAGATGTTGTCTGCGCCGCCGCAACCGGCAAGTGCAACGATCAACGAAAGCGCTGCAAGCAATCTTACCATGAAACCCTCGAACCTGAACTATGATGGGGTCTTAGGCGCCAACCAGTGCCATGAACACCAGAACGGCCAGAATAACGACGACCGACCATTTGGTTACGTTGATGAAGCCCGCATAGGTTTTTTCCTGGGCGCTGGTATCCATGGTGCCGTGCACGTGTTCAGCCATTGTTCAAATCCTGTTCTCAGTTTGCGTTTTGCACCGAATAACGGATTTCCGGGCCTCTGTCACGGCCCGGTTTCCCATCGGTCTACAGTTTGCGTCTATTCTTCTTCCAACTGGGCCGCCAAGCGGAACCCGATGCGGTTTGGTTCGGCGTGGTCGACCTGTTTGGGCAGGGCGCGCAGCATGACCGACAACTGGCTGACATGCTGTACCAGTTGGGTTTTTGTGCCTTCGCCGTCGGATCCGTAATAGGTGATGATGTCCGGATCGAAATAGCCGATCCCCTCGATCCGCAGAACGCCCGCGTCGCCACCAGCAAAGCCCATCGCGATCTCGTGCTCGTTGTCCAACTGCTCTTCGAAGTTCTTGATATAGAGAATCAGGCGCTCATAGGCCCATTGGGCTGGGCTTTTCTGCTCGACCGGGGTTTCCGCGACCTTGGCGGGCAGCGGTTGATCCTCGACCACAACCGGCCCGGATTCGCTGCAATCAGCAGTATGCGCACGCGGTTGGCGAGGTTTGGCTTTGGGGGTCTCGTCGGACATTCAGGCACCATTCTTCAAAAGTAACACAGTGCGAAGATTGCACAGCGAACGCCCGGCGTCACGTCACGAAATGATGAGCGGCTCAAAACCGGCCTCATGTCGGAAACAGAACAGAAACATATGGGTATCGCTGAAAACCTGACCGGAACGCAGGGAGGTTTTGCATGAAAATCGGATTTGTAGGGCTAGGGAATGTCGGCGGCAAACTGGCGGGCAGTTTGTTACGCAATGGTAAGGATCTGACGGTTCTGGATTTGAACCCCGAGCTTGTCGACGGCTTCGTGTCGCGCGGGGCCAAGGTGGCGGATAGCCCGGCGGCCCTGATGCGCGATTGCGACGTGGTGATCACCTGCCTTCCGTCGCCCGCGGCCTGCAACGCGGTGGTGAGCGAGATGCTGGACGAGGTCTGCGACGGCAAGATCTGGCTGGAAATGTCCACCACCGACGAGGCCGAAGTGAAACGGCTGGGCGCCGAGGTCATCGCGCGTGGTGGCGCGGCTGTGGACTGCCCGGTCTCGGGCGGGTGCCATCGGGCGGATACGGGCAATATCTCGATCTTCGCAGGCTGCGATCGGGCGACATTTGAACGCGTGTTGCCCATCCTGACCGTTCTGGGGCGGCGTGTGCTGCATACCGGAGAGCTTGGCTCGGCTTCGGTCCTGAAGGTGATGACCAACTATCTGGCGACGGCGAACCTGCTGACCTGTTGCGAGGCTCTGGTGACGATGAAAGCGGCCGGGTTGGATTTGGCGACCACCTATGAGGCGATCAAGATTTCGTCGGGCACGTCCTTCGTGCACGAGACCGAAAGTCAGGTGATTCTGAACGGCTCGCGTGACATTTCCTTCACGATGGACCTTGTGAAAAAGGACATTGGGCTATTTCAGGAGATTGCCGATCGGACCGGCGTGCCCTTGGAAATCTCGCCCCTGATGATCGAAATCTTCAAGGACGGGATTGCGCGTTACGGCGAGCGGGCGCAGTCAGATGACATCATTCGCCGTCTGGAAGAGGCCACCGGGCTGGACATCACCGCGCCCGGTTTTCCGGCCGAGATGGTGGATGATGAGCCGGAAGAGCCGGGATACGAGGTGGTGCCGCGCTGTCGGGGCTAGGGGGCTTTGCCCCCGCGTGAAACCCGTGTGGGTTTCACGCTCCCCCAGGATATTTTCGACAAGAAAAAGCGCGTGGAGGTCAGGAAGCTTTCCACAGCCACGCGCCATCTTCCCGCTTGGTGCGGGTGGCGCGGCCTTCGTGTAGAAGGTGGTTCAGGTGGCCCACGGCCTCGACCAGTGCCAGCCCGTATTCGCCGCCCTTGATGTCTCGTTTAAACAGGGGTGGGAAGCACTCGCCAGCGGTGTGGGGTTCTGACAGGAACTCTTCCAACCGGCGCAGGGCGCTGTGGTGGTTGTCGATCAGCTGACGCATCCGCGTGGGCAAGCCTGTGAAGGGCAGCTTGTGACCGGGCAGAACCAGTTGGTTGGGCGTGGCGTATTGCTTCAGGCGTTCGTTGGCTTCCAGCCAGTCGCCGACCGGGTCCGCATCTGGTTCTGTCGCATAGACGCCTAGGTTCGGGCTGATCGTGGCCAGCAGTTGATCACCGCCGATCACCAATTCCCCATCCGTCGACCAAAGCGTCGCGTGCTCCGGCGCGTGACCATTACCGATGCGCACATCCCAATCACGCCCGCCAAAATGAATGCGGCTACCTTCCTTGATGCGTTTGAAGCCCAGCGGCATGTCGGCGACGATGTCGGCATAGTTGAAGGGACGCTCGGTCAGACGTTTTTCATAGACCTCGCGGTCCATCCCGGCGGCGCGCCAATAGGCCAGCGTTTCGTCCACCGGTTCCATTTGTTCGTCCAGCAGCAACATGCGGGCAAACAGCCACGCGGTGCGCGTGGTGACCAGTTCCGCGCCATGATCGCGCTGGAACCAACCGGCGAGGCCTACGTGGTCGGGGTGGTGGTGGGTGACGATCACGCGCACCACGGGTTTGCCGCCCAGCGGACCTGCCAGCAGTTTCTCCCAGATGCGGCGGGTCTTGCCGGTGTCAAAACCGGTGTCGACGATGGTCCAGCCCTCGGGGTCTTCAAAGGCGAAGACGTTCACGTGGTCCAAGGCCATCGGCAGCGGCAGGCGGGCCCAAAGCACGCCTTTTGCCACCTCGATGGCCTCGCCCTCACCGGGCGCATCGGGGAAAGGAAAGTCCAGCTTTCCGGTCGTCAGGTCGCTCACGAGGCCAGATCTTCCGGGCTGAGTGCATAAAGACCAGCAGCACCTGCACGGGCTTGGGCGAACTGGGCCACATGTTCCGGCAGCAGGCGGTTGATGTGAAAACGGGCGAGTTCCGTGCGCGCGCCTTTGCCGCCTTCCGCAATCGCGGCCTTCAGGTGCATATGCGCGCCCAAGACACGGGCAAAGCCCATCAGGAAGGGCACAGCACCGGCGAAGCGGTCCTGCATATCGCCCTGTTCAACCATCCACTCAACGGATTCGCGAAGGTCCTCGGCGGCGGACCAGACGGCTTCGGACATGTTGGGGAACTGGGCGCGGGCGCCTTCGGCCTGAGCCTCGATTTCATCCAGCAGGCGGAAGGCGGCTTCGCCCCCGTCCATCATCTTGCGGCCCACAAGGTCCATCGCCTGAATGCCGTTGGTGCCTTCGTAGATCGCGGTCACGCGGACGTCGCGGCAATATTGCGCGGCGCCGGTTTCTTCGATGAAGCCCATGCCGCCATGGACCTGTACGCCCAAATGGCTGACCAGAATGCCGGTCTCGGTCCCGTAGGCTTTGACAATCGGGGTCAGCAGGGCGGCGCGCGCCTTCCAGCTTTCGTCACCCGTTGCGGTGGCCATGTCGATGGCTTTGGACAGCGACAGCGCCATGGCACGGGCGGCGAAGAGCTCGCAACGCATCTGCGTCAGCATCCGGCGCACATCGGCGAAATCAACGATCATGCCGGTGCCGTTTTCGCCAAGGGGCGTGCGGCCCTGCTTACGCTCCTGCGCATAGGCCAGAGCTTTCTGATAGGCACCTTCGCCAGCACCCAGACCCTGAACGCCAACCCCCAGACGGGCGTTGTTCATCATGGTGAACATCGCGGCCATGCCTTTGTGCGGCTCGCCGATCATCCAACCGCGCGCGCCTTCAAACGACATCACAGCCGTCGGGCTGCCGTGCAGACCCATCTTGTGCTCAAGGCTGACGACGCGCAGGTCGTTCTTTTCGCCGGGGTTGCCATCGGCATCAGGGATGAATTTCGGAACAAGGAACAGCGAAATGCCTTTGGTGCCAGCCGCGCCATCTGGCAGGCGCGCCAGAACAAGGTGGCAGACGTTTTCGGTGATGTCGTTGTCACCCCAGCTGATGAAGATCTTCTGACCCGACACAGCATAGGTGCCGTCGCCATTGTCCACAGCCTTCGAGGTCAGCGCGCCCACGTCCGACCCGGCCTGTGCCTCGGTCAGGTTCATGGTGCCGGCCCATTCGCCGGAAATGAGTTTGGGCAGATAGAGCGCCTTCAGCTCGTCCGAGGCATGGTGTTCAAGCGCCTCGATCTGGCCTTGGGTCATCAGGGGGCAGAGTTGCAGCGACAAGTTTGCCGCCGACATCATGTCATTCACAGCGGTCTGCAGGGTCAGGGGCAATCCCATGCCGCCATATTCGGGATCCGCAGCCATACCGACCCAGCCGCCTTCGGCAATCGCGGCATAGGCATCTGCGAAACCGGGCGAGGTGCGTACAATGCCGTTTTCCAACACCGCCGGGGTCAGGTCACCGTCCCGATGCGACGGTGCCAGCTTGTCTTCGCACATCTTGCCCGCTTCAGTCAGAACGGCGCTTGCCATGTCACCGGGGGCTTCGGCGAAAAGCTCGGTCGCGGCGATGTCGTCATAGCCAATGATGTGGTCGAACAGGAATTGAAAGTCATCAGTTGTGGCGCGATAAGTCATGTTCGATCCTTGGCTTCGTGGACATTGGCCCTTAACAGGGCTTTGATGATCCCTTACCGAAGGTCATTTGAAGGGCAAAGGAAAACGCAGCGTCATGGCCGAGCGCGAGTTGAAAACCGAGCATTTGCAGGACGACGCGGGTGGGATTGCCCGCGCGGCTGAACTGTTGCGCGCAGGCGGTTTGGTGTCCTTCCCGACCGAGACGGTTTACGGCCTTGGGGCGAATGCGGCGGACGACCGGGCGGTGGCGCGGATTTTCGAAGCCAAAGGCCGTCCACATTTCAATCCGCTGATCGTACATCTGCCCTCCGTCGACGCGGTTTCCGAGTATGCCGAGCTAACCGGCATCGCCCATGATCTGGCGATGGCCTTCTGGCCGGGGCCATTGACGCTGGTTCTGCCGTTGAAACCGAACGGGCCGCTATCCGCGTTGGTGTCTGCCGGGCTGCCGACCGTTGCAATCCGCGTGCCCGCACATCCACTGGCACAACAGCTTCTCGCGGCTGCGGGCGTGCCCGTCGCCGCGCCCTCGGCCAATCCATCCGGGCGCATCAGCCCCTCGACCGCGCAGCATGTGCTGGACGGGCTGTCGGGCCGGATCGAGGCCGTGTTGGACGGAGGCCCCTGTGGCGTCGGGTTGGAAAGCACGATTGTCGGGCTGGACCCGGAACCCACATTGCTACGCCCCGGCGGCCTGCCGGTCGAAGCGCTGGAGGCTGCGCTGGGTGGGCAGCTTGCGACCCGCGGTCAGGATGAGGCCATCAACGCGCCGGGTCAGCTGCAATCGCACTATGCGCCGAATGCGCGGATGCGGCTGAACGCGGACACTGTTGCGCCGGGTGAACGTCTGTTGGGATTTGGCCATGTAGATGCAGAACTGAACCTGTCGCCCTCGGGTGATCTGGTCGAGGCTGCGGCGAACCTGTTTGGCTATCTGCACAAACTGGATGCAGAGGGCGACGCCCCCATCGCAGTCTCCCCAATTCCTGATAACGGGTTGGGACGTGCGATCAACGACCGTTTGCGCCGGGCGGCTGCGCCCAGAGATTAAGCGCGGCTAAGCGTGACCGCCCTCGGCTGACAATAGAAGTGGATCAATGCCGAGTTGGGCTAAGGCCGCAGACCACTTGCTGTCATCATCTGCCGCAAAGACAATCGCTTTCTCTGCATCACAGGTCAGCCACGCGTTTTGCTGGATCTCATCCTCGATCTGCCCGGGCGACCATCCGGCATAGCCCAGTGCGGCCAAGGCCTCTTCCGGGCCTTCACCATGCGCCATCGCCTCAAGAATGTCGCGCGTCGCGGTCATCGAAAACACGTCATCCACTTTCAGGGTCGAATCGTCGTTGTTGTATTCGCCCGAGTGCAGGACAAACCCGCGCCCGCCTTCCACGGGGCCGCCGAAAAACACTTTGCCCGCCTTAGTGATCGAGCTTGCGTCGATGTCCAGTTGCGCCAGTACATCGCCCAAAGACAGCTCGGCAGATGGCTTGTTCACGATCAAACCCATGGCGCCTTCCGGCGAATGGGCGCACATGAAGACCACTGATTTCTCGAACCGTGGATCCCCCATGCCAGGCATCGCAATCAATAGCTTTCCGCTGAGGTTCATTTCGGTGTTATCGGTGTCGCTCATACCAATAGAAAAGCGATCCGGCCCACGCTTTGCAAGGGCTGGTCACAACTTATCCAGCATTTGTGATTTTACATGTGGGATTTGGCACCTATGTATTTAGGCATGAAGATAAAACACGCCCTTCTTTCTGCCTGCCTTGGGGCCCTGTCACTGATAACCCCGGCGGCGGCCCAAGCGGACATGCCGCCTAGGCTTGAAGACGTGGCACAGATCGACGTTCTGCCCGGCTGGCGTGACGAGTCGGGCAACCACATGGCCGCGCTGCGGGTGCGGTTGGCGGATGGCTGGAAAACCTATTGGCGCAGCCCCGGCGAGGCCGGGATCCCCCCAAGCCTTGATTGGCGCGGGTCGGGCAATCTGGCGGGCGTAACATTCCACTGGCCGGTGCCTCAGGTGTTCGAAACCTCGGGGATGCAGACCATTGGGTATTCGCATGAGTTGATTCTACCGATGAGCTTGACGCCAAGACAGACCGGCGAACCCATCATTCTGACCGGTAAGGTGAACCTTGGCGTGTGTAAGGATGTGTGCATGCCGATGGACGCCGAGATCTCGGTCACACTGCCTGCGGAAGCCACCAAGGCTGCGCGCCCGATCAAGCGAGCGCTGGCCGAGCGGCCTGACACGGCTGCCGAGGCCGGGTTGCGCAAAGCCATCTGTCAGGTCGAGCCGATCAAGGACGGGCTACGCCTGACCGCGCAGATCGACATGCCGCGCGTTGGCCGGGGCGAGGTCGTCGTGGTGGAAACCGCAGACCCGTCACTTTGGGTGAATACCCTGTCGACGCAGCGCGACGGTCGCGTTCTGACCACGGTGGCCGATCTTGTGCCAACCTCGGGCAAGCCGTTTTTGCTGAATCGCTCGGACGTGCGCCTGACGGTGCTGGCAGCCGGGCGTGGGGTTGATATTCGCGGCTGTACGGGCGGCTAACACCTGTTAGCGCCTGAAACCGTCCGCGGATGTCGCCAAACGGCCCTTCTGTGCCGTCTTTCCCATTGCGCCCATCCCGCACGCTTTCTATAGAAAACCCAACGAAGCCCATAGGGCCAGAGAGGTTGGCTGTCGACGATCGACCCAGATAGGGGATCAGACGCAGCGTCGTTGAAGGAAAGAGGCAGCCTCTTTGCGTCCGCTATATGCGTGAAAGGATGCCGCATGACCCGTTTTGCTCTTGTTGTTCTTGGCCTTCTGGCCGGCCCGGCCATTGCCCACCCCAGCCATATCGGAGACGTCGCAGGACATGACCACATCGGGGCGATTATCCTGATTGGTCTGGCAGCAGCCATTGGCCTGTGGGCGGCGCTGAAGGGTCAGAAGAACGATGAAGCCAAGGCTGACGACGCCGAAGCAGACGAGACTGACGAACAGCCGCAGGAGGCATAACCCGTGTCGAAAATTGGTGTGATGATCTGCGGGCATGGCTCGCGTAGCCAGGACGCTGTGGATCAGTTCGCAGTCCTAGCTGAAAAGCTTCCTGCTTATTTCCCGGACGACTGGGTGACCGACTATGGCTATCTGGAGTTCGCCAACCCGGTGATCCGCGACGGTCTGGACCGCCTGCGGGAAGCAGGCTGTGACCGCATTCTGGCTGTGCCGGGCATGCTGTTTGCCGCGATGCACACCAAGAACGACATCCCGACGGTTCTGAACTCCTATGCTGAAAAGCACGGAATCGACGTGACCTATGGCCGCGAACTGGGCGTGGATCCCAAGATGATCGCCGCCGCAGGTGCGCGTATTCAGGAAGCCGTCGACGCAGCCAATGCCGAAAAAGGCGAGGTGCCGCTGGAAGAAACCTGCCTTGTGGTCATCGGCCGTGGCGCCTCGGACCCCGACGCCAACGGCAACGTCGCCAAAGTGGCGCGTCTGCTGCAAGAAGGCATAGGCTTTGGGTGGCTGGAAGTGGGCTATTCCGGCGTGACCTTCCCGCTGGTTGAACCCTGCCTGAACCACGTGACCAAGCTGGGCTATAAGCGCGTCATCGTCTTCCCGTATTTCCTGTTCTCGGGCATTCTGATCGACCGGATTTATGGCTTCACCGACAAGGTGGCCGCCGAAAACCCGGACATCCATTTCGTCAAAGCCGGATACCTGAACGATCACCCAAAAGTGCTGGAAACCTTTGCCGAGCGCGTGACCGAGCAGCTGGGCGATGTGCGCCCGCCGAACTGCGGCACCTGTGGCTATCGCACGCAGGTTCTGGCGATGGACGGCGGCGAGGCCAAGACCATCCCGGTGGAAGAGCGCGAAAAGCATCCCGCGTTTGCAGACGTTCCGCCGCCCACCTGCGTGATGTGCAAATACCGTGTGGAAGTTCTGGGCTTTGAGGCTGAAGTCGGCGCCATTCAGGAAAGCCACCACCACCATGTGGAAGGCCAGGGGGCATCGGCGCCCGGCTCGAACGTTGCGGATTGCAAGCTGTGCGACACGTTCTGCACCGGCGAATGCCGCCTGTATATGGGGCATCACCATCATCACCACGATCACGATCATGACCACAGCCACGACCATGATCACGGGCATCACCATCACCACCACGATCACGGCCATGACCATCATCACCACCATGATCATGACCACGTGCACGCCGAATACCCCCATGCGAAACACCCGCATGGCCCAGAATCGGCACGCTCGAAATGAGCACGGGCCGTCCCCCTCTGCGCTATGAACGCGACCCGATCGCGATCTATGCCGAAAGCTTCGCGACCCTGCGCCGCGAAGCCCGGCTAGAGCGGTTCCCGGGCGGCATGGCGGCTTTGGCGACCCGCGTGATTCACGCTTGTGGCATGGTCGAGGTCGCGGACCGTCTTGCGTTCTCGGAAAGCGCGTATCAGGTCGGCCACGAAGCACTGAAATCCGGCGCGCCGATCTTTTGCGACTGCGAGATGGTGGGCGCAGGGATCATCCGCCGCTATCTGCCCGCCGAGAACGAGGTGATCGTCACCCTGAACGACCCGCGCACGCCCCCGCTGGCGAAAGAGATCGGCAACACGCGCTCCGCTGCGGCGGTCGAGCTGTGGGCGGACAAGTTGGAAGGCGCAGTCGTCGCCGTGGGCAATGCGCCCACCGCATTGTTCCACCTGCTGGAGTTGATTGACGCAGGCGGGCCGAAACCCGCCGTGATCCTTGGCTTCCCTGTGGGCTTTGTGGGCGCTGCCGAAAGCAAGGCGGAACTGGCCAATGACTCGCGTGGCTGCGAATTCGTTGCCCTGCGCGGACGGCGTGGCGGCTCGGCGATTGCATCCGCTGCTGTGAACGCCTTGGCTGCTGGATTGCCGGAGGAAAAGAAGTGACCCCGTTTTCTTCCCAAGAAAACGGACAAGTTTCTTCGAAGAAACTTGGTGTCTGGAGCGAATGACATGACCCAACCTTGGCTGCATATCATCGGCATCGGCGAAGACGGTGTAGACGGGCTGGCGCCTGCGACCCGCGCGGTTCTGGATGCGGCCGAGGTCATCGTGGGCGGCAAGCGCCATCACGAGATGCTGGACACCGAGGCCGAGCGCCTTGCGTGGCCCTCGCCCTTCAACAGCTTGATTTCCGAACTGGAAGCGCGGCGCGGCAAGCGTGTGGCCGTGCTGGCGACGGGGGATCCTTTGTGGTTCTCGGTCGGGGCCAAGATTGGCCGTCATTTCGATCCGTCCCAGATCGTGTTTCACCCGCAGGTCGGAGCGTTCCAACTCGCTGCCGCGCGCATGGGCTGGTCTATGGCGGATCTGGAAACCCTGACCGTACATGGCCGCCCGGTCGAGCAGATGATTGCCTTCATCCAACCCGACGCGCGGTTGTTGGTGCTGACCACGGGGTCCGAGACCCCCGGCCAGATCGCCGCCTTCCTGACCGAACGCGGTTTTGGCAAATCCCGCATGACGGTGCTGGCCCATATGGGCGGCGACAAGGAAGCGCGGTTTGATGGGCTGGCGGAAAGCTGGGACCACGACGTGCCCGAGTTCAACACGCTGGCGGTTGAGTGTGTTGCGGCCCCCGATGCCGCCCTTCTGCCGCGCGTGCCGGGGCTGGCGGACGAGCTGTTCCAATCCGACGGCACCATGACCAAGCAAGAGGTCCGCGCGGTCACTCTGGCCAAGCTGATGCCGATGCGCGGCGCGCTTTTGTGGGACATTGGCACCGGCTGTGGTTCTGTCGCGGTCGAATGGATGCGTGGCGCACGCTATGCCCGCGCGATTGGGATTGAGCCGAAGCCTGAACGTCGCGCTATGGCGGCTGCGAACGCGCTGGCGCTGGGCGTGCCGCGCCTGGAACTGATCGACGGCATGGTCCCCGCCGCACTGGACGGTCTGGAAGCCCCCGATGCTGTGTTCATCGGCGGTGGTCTGACCGAAGAAACCTTCGACGCCGCATGGGCCGCTTTGCGCCCTCTGGGCCGTCTGGTCGCCAACGCCGTCACCATCGAAAGCGAAATGTGTCTGACTGCGCTGCACAAAAAACATGGTGGACAGCTGGTGAAACTGTCCGTGGAACGCGCAGAAGCGCTGGGGGCGCTCTCTGGCTGGAAACCTCTGCGCCCCGTCACCCAATGGAGCCTGATTAAACGATGAACGGAACCCTTTACGGGATCGGCCTTGGCCCGGGAGACCCCGAGCTGATGACGCTGAAGGCTGCGCGCCTGATTGCTGCGGCCAAGGTTGTGGCCTACCCGGCGCTCGAACGTGGCGACAGCTTCGCGCGGTCCATCGCCGCCGACCTGATCGCGGAAGACGCCGATGAGATCCGCATCCCCGTCCCGATGAGCGTCGAACGCGCGCCTGCCCAAGCCGCCTACGACGCGGGTGCGGCGCAGATCGCCGAACGTCTGGAAGCGGGCGACGATGTGGTTGTCCTGTGCGAGGGCGATCCGTTCTTCTATGGCTCGTTCATGTATCTGTTTGCCCGCCTGTCGGATCGGTTCAACTGCGACATCATCCCGGGCGTGACCTCGATCACGACGGTTGCCGCGCGTGCGCAGCGCCCGCTGGTCGCGCGCAACGAACGCCTGACCGTTCTGCCCGGCCCGCTGGACGAGGCCGAGCTTCGGTCGCGGATCGAAGGCGCAGAGTCGGTGGCGATCATGAAAGTCGGCCGCCACCTGCCCAAAATCCGTGGCGTAATTGACGACCTCGGCCTGACTGCGAAAGCCACCTATGTGGAGCGCGCCAGCCTGCCGGAAGAGGTCGTGCTGCCCCTGTCTGAAGCCCCTGAAAAGGCCCCCTATTTCTCGATGATCCTGCTTGCGAAAGGAACCGACCCATGGCTGTAACGCCTGTTGTAATTTGCTTGAATGCTTCAGGCGAACCTCTGGCCCATAAGGTCGCTGCCCTGTTGGGCGCGCAGGTGCATGGCCGCGAAGGCCGCGTGGAAAAAGCCGATGCGTTCTTCCCCAACGCGCTGGATCACGTGCGGATGCTGTTTGCTGCTGGTACGCCGATTGTGGGCGTGTGTGCGGCAGGCATCCTGATCCGTGCCGTGGCGCCGATCCTTGCCAACAAACTGGCTGAACCGCCCGTCGTGGCCGTGGCTGATGATGGCTCGGCCGTGCTGCCGTTGCTGGGTGGTCACCGTGGGGCCAACCGTCTGGCGTCGCAAATCGCAGCCGACATTGGTGCTACCGCTGCCGTCACCACCGCTGGTGACGTGTCGATGGGTGTGGCGCTGGACGAGCCGCCGGTGGGCTATCGTCTGGCAAACCAGAAAGATGCCAAGGAGGCGATGGCGGAGCTGCTGTCGGGCGCTGGCGTGTCCATCGTGGGCGAGAACATTTTTGATATCGAAGACGCCGGCGGCGCGGTCGAGCTGGTCGTCTCGGAAGCGCCTGTCGAGACCGGCCCGACCCGTCTGGCCTATCATCCGCAACGTTTCGCGCTGGGTGTCGGCTGTGCGCGCAACGCAGACCCCGAAGAGCTGTGGCAGAACGTGTCCGAGCAACTGGCTGCTGCCAATATCGCGCCCGAGGCCATTGCCTGCGTGACCTCGCTGGACCTGAAAGCTGACGAGCGTGCGATGAACGATCTGGCGCGTCGTCTGGGCGTGCCCTTCCGCGTGTTTACCGCCGAAGAATTGGAAGCCGAAACCGCGCGTCTGGCGAACCCCTCGGACGTGGTGTTCGAAGAAGTGGGCTGTCACGGTGTGTCCGAAGGCGCGGCGCTGGCTGCCGCTGGTCCCGACGCCGAACTGGTCGTCGAAAAGGTTAAAACCGCCAACACCACCTGCGCCATCGCCCGCGCGCCCGAGCCGATCACCGAGATGCGCGGCCGTACCCGCGGCAAGCTCTCGATCGTCTCGATCGGGCCGGGCCAACACACATGGCGCACGCCGGAAGCCAGCCATCTGCTGCAAGAAGCCGAAGAACTGGTAGGCTATGGCCTGTATATCGACCTGATTGGTCCGCTGGCCACTGGCAAAACCCGGTCGGACTTCCCGCTGGGTGGCGAGGAAGATCGCTGCCGATACGCGCTGGAACAGGCCGGCAAGGGCAAGAACGTCGCGCTGGTTTGCTCGGGTGATGCGGGCATCTATGCGATGGGTGCGCTGGTGTACGAACTCCTCGACCGTACCGCCGAGGAAAAAGGCGTCAGCGATGCAGCGCGTCGGGTCGAAGTGGTGTCCACCCCCGGCGTGTCCGCGCTGCAGGGTGCAGCCGCCCGTGCAGGCGCCCCGTTGGGCCACGACTTCTGCGCAATTTCTCTATCGGACCTGCTGACCCATCGCGAGGATATCGTGAAGCGTCTGCATGCCGCGGCCGAGGGTGATTTCGTGATCGCCTTCTACAACCCGGTGTCGATGAAGCGTCGCACCCTGCTGGCCGAGGCACGCGACATTCTGCTGAAGCACCGCCCGGCAGATACGCCCGTGATGCTGGCCTCGAACCTGGGTCGCCCGACCGAAAACATCCGCTATCGCCGTCTGGACGAGCTGCAGGTGGACGAGGTCGATATGCTGACCGTGGTGCTGGTGGGCTCGTCGAACTCGCGTCTGGCGCAACTGGGCGAAGGCCCGCGTATGTTTACCCCGCGCGGCTATGCCCGCCGCATTGATGGAGATCTGTCATGACCGTCTATTTCATTGGTGCCGGCCCCGGCGATCCCGAGCTTCTGACCCTGAAAGCGCAGCGCATCATCGGCGAATGCCCGGTGTGTCTGTACGCAGGCTCTCTGGTCCCGCCGCAGGTTGTCGCCTGTGCCCCTGAAGGGGCCAAGGTCATGGACACCGCGCCCATGACGCTGGACGACACCCATGCCGAGATCAAGGCAGCCCACGAACGCGGCGAAGACGTGGCGCGTGTGCATTCCGGCGACCCGTCGCTGTACGGCGCAATCGCGGAACAGATCCGTCGCTTGAACGCAGATGGCATCGACTATCAGGTCATTCCGGGCGTGCCCGCCTATGCCGCCGCCGCGGCTGCTCTGGGGCAGGAGCTGACCATCCCAGAAATCGCGCAATCCATCGTTCTGACGCGGATGTCGATGCAGTCGACCTCGATGCCGGAAGGCGAAACGTTGGAGAACTTCGCCAAGACCGGCGCGACGCTGGCCATCCACCTTGCCGTGCGCAACATGCGTGAAATCGAGCGTGTGCTGACGCCGTACTATGGCGAGGATTGCCCGGTGGTCGTCGCCTATCGCGTCGGCTGGCCGGACGAGATGTTCATCCGTGGCACCATCGCCGACATCCGCAAGAAAGTTCGCGCCGAAAAGATCACTCGCACCGCGTTGATCCTTGTCGGTCCTGCGCTGGACCGTGGCCGGGACTTCAAGGATTCCGCGCTCTATGATCCCGAGAAGCCCCACGTGCTGCGCCCTGTGGTGGGGGTTGATCTGGTCGAGGATCACAACACCTGATCTAAATGTACTGATCTAAATACGGGGGCGGGACGTATACTCTATGTCCCACACATGAGGCTTTCATGAGCACGTCCCGCCCCGCCATCCTTCTGTTTCGCAATGATCTGCGCCTGTCAGATCATGCAGCCCTGACCGCCGCCTGTGCGGATGGTCGTCCCGTTATCTGCCTCTATGTGAATGATCCCCTCCCCGCCGACCCCATGGGCGCGGCGCAGCAGTGGTGGTTGCACCATTCCTTAACCGCCTTGTCGGCGCAGATCGAGTTGCTGGGCGGGCAGTTGGTGTTGCGCTCGGGCCCGACACAGACGGTGCTGTCGCAGGTGATCGCAGCGACAGGCGCGGACGAGGTGCACTGGTCGCGGCGCTATACCCCCAACGCGGTTGCTGCCGACACCGTCCTGAAGACGCAACTGAAGGCGCGGGGCATACGGGCTGAAAGCCACGCAGGGCGGTATTTGTTCGAGCCGTGGCAGGTTGCCACCAAATCTGGCACCCCCTTCCGTGTCTTCACCCCGTTTTGGCGGGCGTGTCTGGCCCAGTTGGATCAGGTCTCGCCTGCCTTGCCGATCCCCTCGGGCCTGACATTCCATCGCCACCTGCAAAGCGAAGACCTGCCCGATTGGGGATTGCTGCCAGCGCGCCCCAACTGGGCCGCGGGCTTTGGACCCCATTGGACACCCGGCGAGGCCGGGGCGTTTTCGCGGTTGGACCAATTCCTGTCTGCGCGGGCGCAAGGCTATGCCGAGGGGCGGGACTTCCCGGCCGAGGCGCGCGTCTCGAACCTGTCCCCGCATCTGCAAATGGGTGAAATCACACCGCGCCAGATCTTGGCTAGTCTGCGCCGTGCCGAGGTGACCGGAGACGTCAGCGACCGCGACGCAACGAAGTTTCTGGCCGAGGTCGGCTGGCGCGAGTTCGCAGCCTATTTGCTTTATCACACCCCCAGCCTGCCCGAGGTCGAGTTCCAACCGAAATTCGTGCCCTTCCCGTGGCGGGATGCGCCGGATGATCTGGCCGCGTGGCAACGTGGGCAGACCGGATATCCCATCGTGGATGCCGGCGTGCGCGAGCTTTGGCAGACAGGTACGATGCACAACCGGGTGCGGATGATCGTGGCGTCGTTCCTGACCAAGCACCTGCGCATCGATTGGCGCGCGGGGCTGGCGTGGTTCCGCGACACGTTGCTGGACGCGGATGTGGCGTCGAATGCGGCCAGTTGGCAGTGGGTGGCGGGCTGCGGGGCGGATGCTGCGCCCTATTTCCGCATCTTCAATCCCATCACACAGGCCACGAAATTTGACCCGACCGGCGCATATATCCGCCAATGGGTGCCAGAGCTGTCAGCCCTTCCGGACCGCTATCTTGGCGCGCCGTGGCAGGCACCCGAGGCTGTGCTGCTTGGGGCGGGCATACGCTTGGGGACGACCTATCCCCACCCGATCGTGGACCATGCCAGCGCCCGCGCGGCGGCGCTTGATGCTTTCGGCGGGCTCTAGTCAGGGGTGCGAATGTCACCCAAGGTTAACACTCCGTTTACTTGACCGAGACATATCTTGTGCCATGATAGTCATCTGCGTTGGGAGGGATTGAGACGTGGAATATCTGCCGAAAGAGGTGCGTGAGGGACTGGAGGCCGCGCGCAAGAAAGACCTCAAGAAAAAGAGCCGTTTGCGCATTCGCGTGAATGAAGAGGTGTTCCCGGTGCTCACGTTTTGGGAGACCGGGTTTGCCTTGGACGCCGAACGTGCCCCGCATCTGCGCGGGCTGGTGGACCTGTATGACGGGTCGCGGCATCTGTATCAGTGCCTGATCGTGGCCTCGGAAGAGGAAGAGGGCCAAATGAAATACGAATTCAAACGCAAGGCCGAAGCGCATGACGCCGTGCCGCGGGATTATGCCCGTGAAGACAATGCGCCGGTTGCCCTGATCGAGGGGCAGTAAGGACGAAAGCAAACAAAAGGCCCGCGCGGATCAGTTCTGCGCGGGCCTTTTGTGTTTTTTACTGCAAGTCTGCGAAAGCGCGCTGCATGCGCTCGATGGCGTCTTCTACCCGCGCGCCTTGGGTGGCCAGATTGAAGCGCTGGAACCCTTCGCCGCCGGTGCCGAAAGACGGGCCGGGGCTGACCGCGATTTTGGCATCATCACGGATACGGGCGATCACCTCGTCATGGGACATGCCGGTGCCCGAGAAATCGACCCACGCCAGATAGGTCGCTTCAAGTGGCATGGAGTGCAGGCCGGGGATCGCGTTGATCGCTTCGTCGAACATTTTCCGGTTGCGATCCAGATGCGCGATCTGGGCGTCCACCCATTCCGCTCCCTCGGGTGAATAGGCCGCGGTGATCATCGAGACAGCCAGCATGCCCGGGGCATAGTCCATCTGATAGAGCATCCCGCGCATATCGTTGCGCAGATCATCGTCAGGGATGATCATGTTGCCCGTTCGCTGGCCCGCGATGTTGAAGGTCTTTGAAGCCGCCGTCAGCGTGATCAGGCGCGAGGTTGCCTCGGGTGCGGCGACGGCGGTCGGTACGAATTTATTGCCCGGATAGACCAGATCCTGATGGATCTCGTCCGACACCAGCAGCAGGTCATTCTTCTCGGCGAACGCAGCGACGGCTTTCAGCTCGGCTTCGGTCCATACCCGGCCCGAGGGATTCTGCGGCGAACACCACAAGATCATCTTCTCGTTACCGGTCAGGCGTGATTGCGCGTCTTCCAGATCAAGTTCATAGCGGTCGCCAACGCGCTTCAGTGGGCATTCGACCACCTTGCGCCCGTTCTTGCCGATCTTCAGAGCGAACTCGTGGTAGACGGGGGTGAAGATCACGATGCCATCGCCGGGCTCGGTCCATGTTTGCAGGCAGAGGGCAATCGCGTTGCCCAGACCTTGGCTGGACAGAACCCAATTCGGGTTCACGTCCCAATTGTGACGGGTGCGCATCCACCAGGCGACGGCCTCTTTATACGCGTCATATTCCCAAGAGTAGCCGAAGACGCCATGATCGATGGCTTTGCGCGCAGCCTCGATCACGCAGGGCGCGGTTTCGTAATCGCTGTCTGCCGTCCACATCGCCAGCCCGTCTTCCGGCGAAACGCCAAACAGCTGCTCCATCTTGTCCCATTTTGAGGAGTGGGTGCCGCGGCGCTCGGTCATCTTGTCGAAATTCATAGTGTCTCCTTCGGGATGGCGTTTGAGGGCACGTTAGCGGCTTTGGCGGCGGGTGCAAGCCAGCCATTGCACCAAACGGGCGCATGTCCTACATGCAGCATATGACCATCAAACCGATCCTTATTCACCCCGACCCGCGCCTGAAAAAGGTGGCCGATGCCGTGCCGGACCTGTCCGATGACTTGCGGACGTTGGCCGATGACATGTTGGAAACCATGTATGACGCGCCGGGCATCGGGTTGGCCGCCCCGCAGATCGGCGTTTTGAAGCGCCTGATTGTGCTGGATTGCGTGCGGGACGAAGACGAACCCCACGATCCCCTGATCATGTTTAACCCCGAGATCATACAGTCCTCGGACGATCTGAACGTGTACGAGGAAGGCTGCCTGTCGATCCCGGATCAGTTCGCCGAGGTCACCCGCCCGAAAGAGGTTCGGGTGCAGTGGCTGGACCGCGATGGCAACCTGCAGGAGCGCGATTTTGATGGCCTCTGGGCGACCTGTGTGCAGCACGAGATCGACCACTTGAATGGCAAGCTGTTCATTGATTACCTGAAGCCGCTGAAGCGCCAGATGATCACCCGCAAGATGCAAAAATTGAAGCGCGAGCTGGCCCGGTCGTGACCCACCGCCCCTATGTGAAATACCCGCATAAATGCCTGCGTACGGCAGCCGATCCGGTCGAGGCCGTGACCGACGAAATCCGCGCCATCTGGGACGAGATGATCTTTGCGATGGATGCGATGCCCGGTGTGGGGCTCGCCGCGCCTCAGCTGGGGATCATGCTGCGCTTGGCGGTTGTGGATGCATCCGACGAACGCGGACAGGCCGTGCGCATGGCGAACCCGGAAATCCTGCATGCCTCGACCCAGTCGCGTGAACATGAAGAGGCCAGCCCGAACCTGCCTGGCGTCTCTGCCGTGATCAGCCGCCCGCGCGCTGTGACCGTACGCTTCCTGAACAAAGCGGGAGAGGTCGAGGAGCGCGATTTCGTGAACATCTGGGCCACATCCGTGCAGCACCAGATCGACCACCTGAACGGTAAGATGTACGTGGATCACCTGTCGAAGGTGAAGCGCGACATGTTGGTGAAAAAGGCAAGGAAACTGGCGCGATGAGACTTGTCTTCATGGGCTCGCCTGACTTTTCGGTTCCAGTGCTCGAGGCTCTGGTCGAGGCTGGGCATGACATCGCCGCAGTTTACTGCCAGCCGCCCCGTCCGGCGGGTCGCGGCAAGAAAGACCGCCCCGGTCCGGTCCATGCGCGGGCCTTGGAGTTGGGGCTGGAGGTGCGCCACCCGGTGTCCCTGAAGGGCGCGGACGAGCAAGCTGCCTTCGCGGACCTGAACGTAGATGCCGCCGTCGTCGTCGCCTATGGTCTGATCCTGCCGCAAGCCATTCTGGATGCCCCCAAACAGGGTTGCCTGAACATCCACGCCTCGCTTCTGCCGCGCTGGCGCGGGGCCGCGCCTATTCACCGCGCGATCATGGCGGGCGACACCGAGACGGGCATTTGCATCATGCAGATGGAGGCCGGTCTGGACACTGGTCCCGTATTGCTGCGCGAAGCCACGCCGATCGGGGCCGAGGAAACCACCGCGCTTCTGCATGACCGTTTGGCGGCCATGGGGTCGCGGATGATCGTTGACGTTCTGGCGCGGTTGGATGATCTGACCCCTGCGGTGCAGCCGGACGAGGGCGTGACCTATGCCGCCAAGATCGATAAGGCCGAGGCGCGTGTCGATTGGACCAAACCTGCCGCCGAAGTGGATCGCCTGATCCGTGGCCTGTCCCCGTTCCCCGGTGCGAAATGCGATATGGCGGGCGAGCAGGTGAAGCTTCTGGCCTCGCGTCTGGGCGATGGAAATGGGGCGCCGGGTCAGGTTCTGGGCGGTCTGGCCATTGCCTGCGGTGACGGTGCGGTCGAGGTGCTGCGCGCCCAACGCCCCGGCAAACGCGCGATGGAGGCCGAAGACTTCCTGCGCGGTTTTGACATGCCCGATCAGATCGGTTGAGCCTTTCAATTTACGCGTTCTGACCCCATATTGACCCTATGCCGTTCATTCTTTTGATCATCATCGGTGCTGCTGCGGGCTTTCTGGCCACGCGCATCATGGATGTGCGCACTGATGTGCCCACCACGATTGCCATTGGTGTTGGGGGTGCGCTGATCAGCGGTCTGTTGATGCGGTTTCTTTTGACCATCGGCAGCATCGCCTTTGGAGCAATCGGGGCCGTTCTGGGCGCCATTCTGTTGATCTGGCTGTGGCAGAGGTATTCGGGTCGCAGCTAATACGCGGTTCACCCTAGTACAGCAAAATTTGATCGGGACTGTGGCTTCAGTTTCCGGGGGGGGCTAGCCCTTAAATGGGGCCATTCCCGCCCGCGCCAACTCATCCGCACGCTCATTTTCCGGATGGCCCGCATGGCCCTTGACCCATTCCCACGTTACGTGATGACGCGCTTGCGCTTCGTCCAAACGCTGCCACAGCTCGGCGTTTTTCACGGGTTTCTTGGCCGAGGTCTTCCACCCGTTGCGCTTCCAGCCGTGGATCCAGCCGGTCACGCCGTTCTTCACATAGGTGCTGTCGGTCACGACGGTAATCGCGCAGGGCTTGCCCAAGGTCTCAAGCGCCATGATGGCGGCCATAAGCTCCATCTGGTTGTTGGTGGTCAGCGCCTCGCCGCCCTTCAGTTCGCGTTCCTTGACGACGGTATCGCCGTCCTTGGCCTGCAAAAGCGTGCCCCAGCCGCCAGGGCCGGGATTGCCGGAACAGGCGCCATCGGTATAGGCGAAGAATTCAGCCATGAGTGTGTTCCTTTCGCCTTAGCTGCGCGCGTGCAGGACAATCCAATCGGACGAACGGCCATCCAACCCGGTGCCGCTGCCCAGAATGCGGGTGATGAGTGTAAAGCCCGCCGAGGTCAACAGCTCTTCCAGCTCATCCTGTTGGTAATAGGTGTAGTACCGCCCCAGATCGTCGCGCGCATCGCCTGAGCCGAGCTTGACGCCGATATGCAGAACGCCCTGTGGTTTCAACGCCTTGTGTAGTCTGCCCAGCATTCCGGGCATCTGGGCGCGGGGCAGGTGGAGCAGGCTGAAATTGGCGAAGATCCCGTCATAGAGTGCTTGCCCGTCGATCTGGTGAAACAGCGCCTGTCGCGCAGGAACGCCATGATCGCGCGCGCGTTTCACCATCGCGTCGGAGCCATCCGTCGCATCCACCGTTAGGCCGCGATTGATCATCTGCTTGGCGGTCAGGCCGGGACCGCAGCCAAGGTCGAGAACGTGCGCTTTCTGGGGTAGTTCCGCGATGAAATCGTCCAGCCCCGGCGTGTCCTTGACCGCTACCCGCGCCTCGTATTCAGCGGCTTGGGCGTCATAAACGTCAAGGGTCTGGCGATCTTCGGACATGCCGTGTCAGGCAGGTACGCGCAGCACGCGCGGGACTTTGAACTCGATGTTTTCTTGCGCGGTTTCGACCAATTCGACGGTCACGTCATAGCGGTCGCGGAAGGCGTCTATCACCTCGTCCACCAGCACCTGCGGGGCGGAGGCCCCCGCGGTCAGGCCAACGGTGCGGATGCCTTCAAGCGACCGCCAGTCGATCTCGGACGCGCGCTGGACCAGCATGGAATAGTCGCAGCCATTTGCGCGGGCGACCTCGACCAGACGGCGGGAATTCGAGCTGTTGGGCGCGCCGATCACCAAAAGCGCGTCGGATTGCGGCGCCACCGCTTTGACCGCGTGTTGGCGGTTGGTGGTGGCATAGCAGATGTCTTCCTTGTGCGGGCCGACGATGGCGGGGAAGCGGTCGCGTAGCGCGGCGACGATCCCGGCGGTGTCGTCCACGGACAGGGTGGTCTGGGTGATATACGCCAGTTGTTCGGGGTCGCGGGGGGTCAGCGTGGCGACATCCTCGGCGGTTTCGACCAGCAGCACTTCGCCCTCGGGCAATTGGCCCATCGTGCCGACGGTTTCCGGGTGGCCTTCATGGCCAATCATCACCATCTGAAGACCGTTCTCGTGGTGACGTTCGGCCTCGATATGGACTTTCGAGACCAGCGGGCAGGTGGCGTCGACATAGACCATCTCGCGGCGCGAGGCCTCGGCCGGGACGGATTTCGCAACACCGTGCGCCGAAAAGATCACCGGGCGGTCATCGGGGCATTCGTCCAGTTCTTCGACAAACACGGCACCCTTGGCCCGCAGCCCGTCCACAACGAATTTGTTATGCACGATTTCATGGCGGACATAGATCGGCGCCCCCCATTTCTCGATCGCCATTTCGACGATCTTGATGGCGCGATCCACGCCTGCGCAAAAGCCGTTGGGGGCTGCAAGATATAAGGTCAGGGCGGGTTTGGTCATGGCGTCCTCCGATCTGGGTCAGAGGTAAGGGTTTTCACGCGGGTCGTCCAGAGCCGCACCCCAAAAGGAAACAGGCCGGAGCGTGTACCCCGGCCTGTCTGTTTCAATCACTCGCGGTCTTCGGGACCGTCAAATTCGCGCGGTGGGCGGCCAATCACATCTTTGAGCTCTTCCAGCTCGATGAAGTTGTCGGCCTGGCGGCGCAGTTCATCGGCAATCATCGGCGGTTGGCTGCGGATGGTCGAAACCACCGATACGCGCACGCCTTTGCGTTGCAGCGCGGCCACCAGCGGGCGGAAATCGCCGTCGCCCGAGAACAGAACCGCGTGGTCGATATGGTCGGACAACTCAAGCGCATCGACGGTCAGTTCGATGTCCATGTTGCCTTTGACTTTCCGGCGGCCCATGGAATCGGTGTATTCCTTGGCCGGCTTCGTCACCATCGAGAAGCCGTTATAGTGCAGCCAGTCCACCAGCGGACGAATGGGCGAGTATTCGTCGTTTTCCAGAAGGGCAGTGTAGTAGAACGCGCGCAGCAGTTTGCCACGGCGCATGAATTCTTGTCTGAGCAGCTTGTAATCGATGTCAAACCCCAGCGACTTAGCCGCCGCATAAAGGTTAGAGCCATCGATAAAGAGTGCGAGTCGCTCGTCGCGGTAGAACATTAATTATTCCTTTCCAATTAACTTCGCCGAGCAATTCCGTGAGTGGTAGGATAAAAATCACTTAACGAAGAAACATGTGTCGTAATCTAGGGAACACACGCGGTGCCGCAAGCTAAAAATCATCAAAATGCCCATACTAAAGCATTAGTACTGTTAGGAAGTAACATTACATTCGCGCTCGAAGATTCGGCGAAGCTGGTGCGCGATGCGCTGAATTGTCTTTCTGAGCGTGGAGTTAGAATCACCTCCTTAAGTCGCTATTATAGCACAGCTTGCTTTCCGGCGGGTGCTGGACCGGATTTTATCAATGTTGCCGCGGCGTTGGAGGTGGATGAGCCAGCCGAGGTCCTGTTGCAGAAATTGCATGATGTGGAAGACGAATTTGGCCGCGAGCGGCCCTCGCGCTGGGCGCAGCGCACGCTGGACATTGACCTGATCGCCTATGGGGATTGCGTCCTGCCCGACCGCGAGACCTTTGAACACTGGATGAACCTGCCGCTGGAAGAACAGATGAAGCAGGCGCCTGATCAACTGATTTTACCCCATCCGCGGGTGCAGGATCGCGGGTTTGCGTTGATTCCTCTGGCGGATGTCGCGCCGGACTGGTGCCATCCCATTTTAGGTAAAACCATCAAAGAGATGGCGGACGCCCTGTCTGAGGATGCAAAAAACGAGGTTTCGCCCTTTGAAATGGGCTGATAAACGGCGTTTTAGCTTGTCATTACCCGTTCAGAGGCATAGACAGGCGTTTCACATCCCCTTGCAAGGAATGGACTGATATGGCCCGTGTGACGGTTGAAGATTGCGTAGATAAAGTGCCGAACCGGTTTGATCTGGTAATGCTGGCATCGCATCGCGCGCGTGAAATTTCGGCAGGTGCCGAGATTACTGTGGATCGCGACAACGACAAGAACCCCGTTGTGGCTCTGCGCGAGATTGCGGACGAAACCCAGACAGCGGACGAACTGCGCGAGCGCATGATCGAAGACCACCAGACTCAGATCGAGGTGGACGAGCCCGAAGAAGACAGCATGGCGCTGTTGATGGGTGCTGAAGCCGCAGACAAGCCTGCTGACGACGATATGTCGGAAGAAAAGCTGCTGCGCGCGCTGATGGAAGCGCAAGGCCAAGGCTGATCGGAAGCGAACGGAGGCGTCACGAGTGACGAGCTGGAAAGACGAGCTTGTTGATCTCGATATCGACGGTCTGATCGAACGCATTTCGACGTACAATCCCAAGTCCAACTCGGACCTGCTTATGGCCGCCTATGAATATGGCGGCCAAATGCATTTCGGGCAGTATCGCCATTCGGGCGACCCCTATTACATGCATCCCTTCGCCGTGGCCGAGATCCTGGCGGATATGCAGCTGGACGATGCGACCATCGTTACCGCGTTTCTGCACGACACGATTGAAGACACCGGGTCGACCTATGGCGAGGTATCCGAGCTGTTCGGCAAAGAAATCGCCGAACTGGTGGACGGCGTCACCAAGCTGACCAACCTGCAGCTCTCCTCGTCCGAGACCAAGCAGGCGGAAAACTTCCGCAAGCTCTTTATGGCTATGTCCAAGGACATGCGCGTCATTCTGGTGAAGCTCGCCGACCGTCTGCACAACATGCGCACGATCAAGGCGATGCGCCCGGACAAGCAGATCCAGAAATCGCGCGAGACGATGGACATCTACGCGCCGCTTGCTGGCCGCATGGGCATGCAGTGGATGCGGGAAGAGCTGGAGGATCTGGCCTTCCACGTGCTGAACCCCGAGGGGCGCAGCTCGATCATGCGACGGTTCCTGCGGCTTCAGAAGGAAAGCGGCGATGTGATCGAAAAGATCACCGGCGATATCCGGCTGGAACTGGATAAGGCAGGGATCGAGGCCATCGTGCTGGGCCGCGCGAAGAAGCCGTACTCGATCTGGCGTAAGATGGAAGAGAAAGGGCAAAGCTTCTCGCGTCTGTCCGACACCTATGGCTTCCGGGTGATTACCGAAAGCGACACGGATTGCTATCGCGTGTTGGGCGCAATTCACCGGCGCTGGCGTGCTGTGCCCGGACGTTTCAAGGATTACATCAGCCAACCCAAATCAAACGGCTATCGCTCGATCCACACCACGGTGTCGGGACGCGATGGCAAACGGGTCGAGGTCCAGATCCGCTCGCGCGAGATGCACGAGGTGGCAGAAACCGGCGTGGCCGCGCACTGGTCGTATCGCGATGGGATCCGGGTGGAGAACCCGTTTGCGGTGGACCCTGCCAAGTGGATTGCCTCGCTGACGGAACGGTTCGAAACGGCTGATGACCACGACGAATTCCTCGAGCATGTGAAGCTTGAGATGTATCAGGACCAAGTGTTCTGCTTCACCCCCAAGGGCGAGGTCGTCAAACTGCCACGCGGCGCGACGCCCTTGGATTTCGCCTATGCGATCCACACAAGGATTGGCGACAGCTGTGTGGGCGCCAAGGTCGACGGCATCCGTGTGCCCCTGTGGACGCGCGTGAAAAACGGCCAGTCGGTCGAGATCATGACCGCCGAGGGCCAAAGCCCGCAGGCCACCTGGATCGACATCGTTGTGACGGGCCGCGCCAAGGCCGCCATTCGCAAGAAGCTGCGCAACGATGACCGCGAACGCTATGTCCGTTTGGGCCGTGAACTGGCCCGTCTTGCCTTTGAACATGTCGGGCGCAAGGTCACGGATAAGGCGCTGGCGACCGCCGCCAAGCAATTGCGGCTGAAGGACACGGACGAACTGCTGGCGCGTCTGGGATCGGCCGAGCTTCAGGCGCGTGACGTGGTGGGCATCCTCTATCCCGAGGCTGAGCAATCCGGCGATGAGGTCGATCTTGATGCCTCGGTGATCGGTCTGGAAGCCGGGCAGGATTTCGCCCCGGCCCAGTGTTGCCAGCCGGTGCCCGGCGAACGGATTGTGGGTATTTCCTATCGCGGCAAGGGCGTGATGGTGCACACAATCGACTGCGACGCTTTGGCAGAGCTGGACGACGATAGCTCGCGCTGGGTGGATCTGCACTGGCATTCGGGCAAGCACCCGGCCATCCACGTGGTTAGCATTGAATTGACGATCGCGAATGACGCGGGCGTATTGGGCCGCATCTGCACCTTGATTGGGGAGCAGAAGGCCAATATCTCGGATCTGAAATTCGTGGATCGGAAACCGGATTTTTACCGATTGATTGTTGATGTTCAGCTACGCGATGTCGAACATCTGCACACCATTATGCTGGCGCTTGAAGCCGACAGCGACGTGGCGGCCGTGCATCGGCATCGGGATCTGAGCCGCAAACCATAACCCACCCGGCCGGGCAGGCGGAAGGAAGCACACGTGTTTAAACGAAATCCGCGATCGTATCTGCGAATCGTAGCGGAATTCTTTTATCCGCGTGGCGGCTGGTACCGCGCGGCACAGTACGTGGGCCATCGTTTGCGGCGCCTGCCGGATCCAGCGCATCGGATATCGCGCGGGATTGCGGTGGGCGTATTTGCGTCCTTCACGCCATTCTATGGTCTGCACTTCCTGACCGCCGCCATTCTGTCGTGGCTGATACGCGGGAACGTTCTGGCCTCGCTTCTGGCGACCTTTGTGGGGAACCCGCTGACCTTCCCCCTGATCGCCGAGCTGTCGGTCAATCTGGGGCATGCGATGCTGGGGCACGAGGTGACGGTCCACCTGCCTGAAATCGTTGCCAGTTTTGCCTCGGCCACCAATGACATCTGGTCGAACCTGAAGGCGATCTTTACCGATGACGTGGCGGATTGGTCGAAGTTAAACCGCTTCTATGATCGCGTATTTTGGCCCTATCTGGTGGGCTGTCTTATTCCCGGCATCATTGCGGGCATTGCTGCCTATGTGTTGGCGAACCCGGTAATCCACGCCTATCAGCGCCGCCGGATCAACAAGCTGAAGTCACGCTATGAAAAACGGATGGCCGAACGGTTTTCCGAGGGTGGCGGCCCCGACAAAAACAAGTAACACTTCCCCAAACGGAACCGGTGTAGGAGCGCGAACATGACCCAGACCGCAGGCAAGCTTCGGCTTGGCGTGAACATTGACCACGTGGCGACCGTGCGCAACGCACGTGGCTCGGCCTATCCTGATCCGGTGCGCGCCGCGAAGCTGGCGGAAGAGTCCGGGGCCGATGGCATCACCGCGCATTTGCGGGAAGATCGCCGCCATATCCGGGACGAAGACATTGACGGGCTGATGGCCGCTTTGACGACGCCGTTGAACTTCGAATGTGCCGCGACCGAGGAAATGCAGGCGATTGCCCTGCGCCACAAACCCCACGCGGTATGCCTGGTGCCCGAAAAGCGCGAAGAGCTGACGACCGAAGGCGGTTTGGACGTCGCCCGCAATGACAACCGTTTGGGCGATTACATCCTGCCCTTGCGCGATGCCGGCTGCCGCGTGTCGATGTTCATTGATGCGGATGCCGAGCAGATCAAGGCCTCGGCCCGGATTGGTGCGGCTGTGGTCGAACTCCACACTGGCGCCTATTGCGATTTCCATGCGGAAGGCGAATTCGACAAGCGTGACGCCGAACTGGAGCGCCTGCGCGAGGGTGCGGCGTTTGCCCATTCGCTGGGGCTTGAGGTGCACGCGGGTCACGGTCTGACCTATGACACCGTCGCCCCCATCGCCGCTATGCCCGAGGTGGTCGAGTTGAACATCGGCCACTTCCTGATCGGTGAATCGATCTTCCGTGGCATGCCCGACGCCATCGCCGAAATGCGTCGCCTAATGGATGAGGCCCGAGGATGAACGGAACACTGAACTGGAAGCGCTATGCAGGCGTTTATATTCTCAGCATGATCGGCCTGATGATCTTGGGTCTGCTGCTTGAGCGGCTGCTTGGCTTTTCGCTGCCGTCGGGACTGTCCACCGTTTTGCCCCCGATGATGGCCGCGATGATCGAAGGCCAGAAACGCGCCGATGCCGGGTTGGCACAGTATGAAAACGTCGAGGCGTGGTCCGCCGCGTCTTCGGCCACAATGGTCGTCGGTGTCATCACCGTGGCCGTGCTGGCCGGACTGCTGATCCTGATGCCTCCTATGCGGCAGATGTTCTCGTCGATCTCGATGATGACCTTGGTGTTGGTGTTTGCCGCGATCATGGGCGTTACGCTTTTGGTCAATCGGTTCTTCCTGACACTGGGATACAAGAACCAGCGCAAAGCCTTGGACAAGAAAGCCTCTAAATGATTCTAGGCATCGGCACGGACCTTGCGAATATCGAGCGTATTCAGGGTACGTTGGATCGGTTTGGCGACCGCTTCCGAAACCGCGTCTTCACCGAACGCGAGCTGGCCAAGGCCGCGCGGCGCAAGGATGAAGCGGGTACGCTGGCCAAACGCTGGGCCGCGAAAGAGGCATGTTCCAAGGCGCTGGGCACCGGACTGACCATGGGCATCAGCTGGCGGGACATGGCTGTGTCGAACCTGCGCACCGGCCAGCCAGTGATGGAGGTCACGGGCTGGGCCAAGGACCGTTTGGACGAAATGACCCCCGCCGGACATCAGGCCGTGATCCACGTCACGCTGACCGACGATCACCCTTGGGCGCAGGCATTTGTGGTGATCGAGGCGCGCGCCGTCTAGCCACCGGTAGGGTGGGCTGCAAATTGGCCATTTCTGGTCGATGAACCGGTTTTCCGTGCTATGCCTGATGGTATTGCTAAGATGTATTGCCCGATGAAGAAAGTCCAAACATGAAACGTCTGATCACGTATTTTCTTACCGCTCTTTTTATTGCCGCGCCCGCGTTTGCACAGTCTATCTCGGAATGCGATTGGCGGGTTTCGGCCGCTAATCTTGCCGAGCCTTGGGATGAAAACACGCGTACCTATAGCAATGGAAAGGTGCGTCTTGCCGTCATCGACACCATCGAGCCCGCCGCCGGTGCCTTTCACCTTCTGATCCTATCGCCGCCCTATTCCGAAGTCGGAGATCGCCAGTGTCGCATTATCTCGAAGAACGACACGATTGGGTTCTCGGGGATTTATCTGTCGAAGATCGAGGCCAGCTATGATCCCGCGCGCGGGCTGCTGTTCACGCTGCCAGCCGGGCGGTACGACCCGGACACGGGCGGCAGCATTTGGCACCCGCTGTCGATCACGCTGAATCAGGCGACGGGCGAGATCACGGCTCTTTTCTGGAGGTGAGTGCGGTGAATAAGGCGCGCCCCGTCTAAATCCCCGGTCAAACCCGCCGAAACCCGGCGCAAAACTTGACTCTGCCCCCCCATCCGCCCATATCGCCCACTACAGATTTCGGCCATCACGGCCTGACAAATAAAAGGCAGTTACATGACCGAAAAGCAGAAAGATGGCCTGTGGGAGAACGTCAAAACGATCTTCTGGGCGCTGATCATCGCCGGGATCTTCCGCACCCTGTTCTTTCAGCCCTTCTGGATCCCCACGGGTTCGATGAAAGACACGCTCCTGATCGGTGATTTTCTGTTCGTGAACAAGATGGCCTATGGCTATTCCAAACACTCCTGCCCGTTCTCAAGCTGCCCGATTTCGGGCCGTATCCTTGGCTCGGAACCTGAACGCGGTGACGTCGTCGTCTTCCGCCATCCGACCCTTGGCACCGACTATGTGAAACGTCTGGTCGGCCTGCCGGGCGACAAGATTCAGGTGAAGAACAGCGTGCTGTGGATCAATGGGGAAGAGGCCAAGCAGGTGCCTGATGGCATGTTCTCGGAAACCAAGCTGCCGCAGGGCCGCTTCCGCACCATTCCGCAATGTATCAACCGTCCGGTTGGTGAAGGCGGCGAGTGCCTGAAAGAGAAATTCATCGAGACCCTGCCCGGTGGTGTATCGCACTCGATCCTGAACTTCGCCAATCGCAGCGTCGACAACACCAACGTGTTCACCGTACCCGAAGGTCATTACTTCTTCATGGGTGACAACCGCGACAACTCGATCGATAGCCGCGTTAGCCCGAACGCAGGCGGCGTGGGCTTCGTGCCCGCCGAATACCTGCTGGGTCGCGCCGACCGCATCATGTTCTCGGCGGCGGGCAAACGCCTGTTCTATTTCTGGACCTGGCGGTCCGATCGCTTCTTCAAGGAAATCGAGTGAAGCTGTCCTCTGACCTCCAAGCCTTCACGGCACGTATCGGGTACGAGTTCTCGCAACCCGATCTGCTGATCCGCGCCCTGACGCATGGGTCGATCTCGTCGACGACACGCCCTGACAACCAACGGCTTGAGTTTCTGGGCGACCGGGTGCTTGGGTTGGTCATGTCCGAAAAGCTTCTGGCCGACGATCCCAACGCGCCCGAAGGCACGCTGGCCCCGCGCTATAACGCGTTGGTGCGCAAGGAAACTTGCGCAGATGTCGCCAAGCAGATTGATGTGGGCGCCGTCCTGAAACTGGGGCGGTCCGAGATGAAGACCGGCGGGCGCCGCAAGCTGGCGCTGCTGGGCGACGCGATGGAAGCCGTCATTGCTGCCGTCTATCTGGATGGCGGGTTGGACCCGGCGCGGGACATGATTCTGCGTCTGTGGGGCGACCGTATCCACAAGGTCGAGGCCGACGCCCGCGACGCGAAAACAGCCCTGCAAGAATGGGCGCAGGCGCGTAAGATGGCCGTGCCGAAATATGTCGAGACATGCCGCGAAGGCCCGGATCATGCACCGGTCTTCACCATCGAGGCACAGTTGCCCGATGGCCGGACGGCACAGGCGAAAGCCAACTCAAAACGGGCCGCCGAACAAGCTGCGGCCAAAGCGCTTCTGGCGCAGGTTGAAGGATAAAAGATGTCGGATGCGAACACACGCGCGGGCTTTGTCGCCCTTATTGGCGAACCCAATGCGGGCAAGTCGACGCTGACGAACTATATGGTCGGGGCCAAGGTCTCGATCGTGACGCATAAGGTTCAGACCACCCGCGCGCGTATTCGTGGCGTGGCGATCGAGGGCGACGCACAGATCGTCTTTGTGGATACGCCCGGCCTGTTCCAACCCCGCCGCCGACTGGACCGCGCGATGGTTGCCGCGGCTTGGGGCGGCGCCTCGGACGCAGACGTGATCGTTCTGTTGGTCGAGGCACATCGCGGTGTCACTGAAGGCGTCGAACGCATTCTGGAAGGTCTGGAAGAGATCGGACAGGGCCGCACCGTCGCTCTGGCGATCAACAAGATCGATAAGGTAGAGGCGCCCGTTCTGCTGGCTCTGACCAAAGACCTGAACGACCGCTACAACTTCGCAGAAACCTTCATGATCTCGGCCGAGAAAGGCCATGGTGTGAAAGACCTGCGCAAGTGGCTGGCCGAGCGACTGCCCGAAGGTCCGTGGCTGTATCCGGAAGATCAGATCGCCGATCTTCCGATGCGAATGATCGCAGCCGAAATGACCCGTGAAAAGCTGACCCTGCGCCTGCATCAGGAACTGCCCTATCAGCTGACGGTCGAGACCGAGAATTGGGAAGAGCGCAAAGATGGGTCCGCCCGCGTGGACCAGATCATCTATGTCGCGCGTGACGGCCACAAAGGCATCATTCTTGGTAAGCGCGGCGAAACGATCAAAGCCGTCAGCCAATCGGCCCGCGCCGAGCTGGAAGAGTTCATGGGCCGCAAAATCCACCTGTTCCTGCAGGTAAAAGTGCGCCCGAACTGGCTTGAGGAAAAAGAGCGCTATTCGGAAATGGGGCTCGATTTCCGCGACGGGAATAAGTGATGCGCCTGACGGCGGATGTCTGGGTCTCGGCCTATCTGACGCGGCTGCGCCTGTCTGACATTCCGGCCTTCGTGACCCAAAAGGGTGACGCGACCGCAGGGGCTGTTCTGGTCAAGATGAACACTTTGGACGGGCAAGCCGTCGCCTATCAACGCAGCTTCGATCTGATGACGGGCGAGCGGTGCTGGATGGTTCTGTCCGAGGGCATTGAAGCAGATGTGGACGCGGCCCTGACGCGCCAAAAAGGCTTTGACCCGGATCTCTGGATCATTGAAGTCGAGGACAAGCAAGGCCGCCATCTTCTGGACGAACCGGGGCTTTCCGACTGACACAGACCCCGCTAGGCTGCGTGCAGGAGGGTCGCGATGGATTGGCGAGATCAAGGGGCGTTGCTGTCCGTGCGCAAGCATGGAGAAACCTCTGTCATCATTGATGTTTTCACCGCCGAACACGGTCGTCACGCGGGCGTGGTGCGCGGAGGCGTTAGCCGCAAGATTGCCCCAACCCTGCAGCCCGGCGCGCAGCTGGACGTTACGTGGCGCGCAAGGCTGGAAGAGCATATTGGCAGCTATACGGTCGAGCCTCTACGCAGTCGCGCGCTGGTTCTGTCAGATCGCACTGCGCTGGCCGGCTTGAATGCGATTACGGCTCTGTTGGCCTATGCGCTACCCGAGCGTGAGCCGCATCCTGTGCTCTATGACCGCACCCAATCCATGCTAGACCTACTGGGGGTCAACGAAGCGTGGCCCACGGCCTATTTGAAGTGGGAGCTGGCGCTGCTGGAGGAGTTGGGCTTTGGCCTCGATCTGACTGAATGTGCTGTCACCGGGGCGCGCGATGATTTGGCCTATGTCTCGCCCAAAACGGGGCGGGCGGTGTCTGCCGAAGGGGCGGGGGACTGGGCGGACCGTTTGCTGCCTTTGCCGCCCGAGCTATTGGGCGTGGGCGATGGGGCACTGTCGAACGTGCTGGACGGGCTGGTGACCACCGGGCATTTCCTAACCCACGGCATTGCCCATGCGCTTGGCGACAAGCCCCTGCCAGAAGCGCGGGCGCGGCTTTTGGATCGGCTGCGGCGTGATGCGGTCAACGCGGCGCGCTTGTAAACACCATCTCGCGCCCGGCTTGGTTGGACAGGATCAGGGTTCCGCCGGATACCTCGGCGATGCTCATGTCAGAAAGGGCCGCAAAAAAAGCGGATTCGGCGTTCAAATCTGCACAGGCGCGTTTGGTTGACAGGATGAGCCCGGTTTCGAACCACGGATAGGGCGCGGTTTGGGTGCCGGAATAGCTGTTGCACGGCGCTTGGCCCGCGATTCGACCTTTTTCGGGAAAAGTGAGCGTGGCACTGGCCTGAAAGGCGGTGCCATCAAGCTCGACCAGCGACCAGATTGCACCTGCATCTGCATAGCCCGAGATCGTTTCGTCCTTGCAGGCGGACAGAAGAAGGGCGGCGGCGGGGATCAGGAACAAAGCTTTCATAGCAGAAAGATGGGGATGCTGGCCCGCGATTGCCAGTATTAGGCGTCGCGCAGGGCCAGAAGGGCGGCTAAAAGCGTGCTCATGGCGTCTTTGTTATCGGTTCCGTCCTTGGCCGATAGCGTTCCCATACCGATATACGCGCCGTAGATCAGACGGGCGAAATCGGGATTGCTGAGGTCAAGGTCGGCCAGAATGCCCTGAAGGTAGTCCAAGCGTTTTTGATCTACACGCTCGACAACATACGCAGCGGTATGGTTGCTTTGCGCCCACGCCCGGATCGCAGGTTCTACGGCATCACCCCCGTGTTCCGGGGCTGCCGAGGTCGAGATCTCGCCCAGCATATACAACTTGCGCACGGGATCCGCTTCTTCGTCCAGAAAGCGGGAGATGTCGTCGACGGCGCGGGTTTCCCATAGCTCTAGCATCTGGGACTGGAAGCTCGCTACATCATTGAAATGCCAGTAGAATGATCCCTTGGTCGTGCCAAGCTCGCGCGCCAAAGGTTCAGCTTTCAGCGCTTGCGGGCCAGACCGTGCAAGGGCGCGAAACCCTGCCATTAGCCAGCTTTCCGTGCTTAGTCTCTCTTTGGTTTCAGCCATAGTTTCAGCGCTCCATACGCTAGCGTATTGATAAGCTACCCGCCGCGTGCACCATACGCAAGCGTATTGATGCGACGGAGGGCGCTATGCAGGTATTCATTTTGGGACTTACGTATCTAATCTTGTTGGGGGCTGGCTTGGCACACGTGTTGTGGGCCTTGGGCGTCTGGTGGCCCATCTGGGACGAGCAACGCTTGGCGCGCACAGTGGTCGGCGCGCCTGGGATCACCAAGATGCCGCCCGGCTGGGCCTCGGCGCTGGTGGCCGCTGCCTTGGGCGTATCTGGGATCGTGCTGTTTGGACTTACGCAGGGCATGGCTGTCATTCCCGACCGTTTGCTGGTCTGGGCAGGCTGGGCCTTGGTCGCAGTGTTTGGTCTGCGCGGGCTTGCCAGCTATGTTCTGCCGCTGTTCAGCGTGAGGATGGAAGAGCCGTTCGCACGGCTCAACCTGATGTTCTATGGCCCGCTCTGCCTGATCTTGGCAGCGGGGTTTTGGTCGGCGCTTTAGCCCAGCAGGCGGCGCGCGATGACCTGTGCCTGAATTTCGGCAGCACCTTCGAAGATGTTCAGGATGCGGGCGTCGCACAGCACGCGGCTGATCTGGTATTCCAGCGCGAAGCCGTTGCCGCCGTGGATCTGCAAAGCGTTGTCGGCACAGGCCCATGCGATACGTGCACCCAGCAGCTTAGCCATGCCAGCTTCAAGGTCACAGCGATGGCCGTGGTCCTTTTCCCAAGCCGAGAAATAGGTCAACTGACGCGCGATCATGATCTCGACCGCCATCATGGCCAGCTTGTTGGCAACGCGGGGGAAGTTGATCAGCGACTTGCCGAACTGCTTGCGGTCTTCGGCGTATTGCATGCCGATTTCCAGCGCGTTCTGGGCCACACCGATGGCGCGGGCTGCGGTCTGAATGCGGGCTGCCTCGAAGGTTTTCATCAGCTGCTTGAAGCCTTGACCTTCAACGCCACCCAGCAGGTTCTCGCCCTTCACTTTGAAACCGTCAAAGCCCAGCTCGAATTCCTTCATACCGCGATAGCCCAGCACCTCGATCTCGCCGCCGGTCATGCCTTCGGTCGGGAACGGGTTCTCGTCGTCGCCGGGGGTCTTCTCGGCCAGGAACATCGACAGGCCGCGGTGGTCTGTGCTGTTCGGGTCGGTGCGTGCCAGCAGCGTCATCACGTGGGTCCGCGCAGCGTGGGTGATCCAGGTTTTGTTGCCGGTCACTTCATAGTCGCCGTCAGCGTTCTTCACCGCACGGGTGCGCAGCGAGCCAAGGTCCGAGCCGGTGTTGGGTTCGGTGAACACAGCGGTCGGCAGGATCTCTGCGCTGGCCAGCTTGGGCAGCCAGTGTTGCTTTTGTTCCTCGGTGCCGCCGGCTTCGACCAGTTCGGCTGCGATTTCCGAGCGGGTACCCAGCGAGCCAACACCGATATAGCCGCGCGACAGTTCTTCCGAGACCACAACCATCGAGGCTTTCGACAGGCCCAGCCCGCCGTATTCCTCGGGGATGGTCAGGCCGAAGACGCCCATTTCCGCCAGCTCTTCCAGAATTTCCAGCGGGATATAGTCATCCTTCAGGTGCCATTCATGGGCGTTCGGGACGACGCGTTCGTCCGCATAGCGGCGGAACTGCTCGCGGATCATCTCCAGCTCTTCGTCCAGACCGGTGGCGCCGAAAGTGGCGTGGCCTGCATTGTCTTGCATCAGCTCGACCAGACGGGTGCGGGCGGCTTGGCTGTTGCCGTTGGCGATCAGAGTGTTGATCGCATCCGTGTCCAACGCGGCGCCATCGACGCCCATGTCAGCCAGACGCGCCATTTCGTTCTGGCTCATCATCATGCCGCCCTTCATCTGGGCGAGGTATTCGCCAAATGCGATCTGCAGGATCAGCTTTTCCATCTCGCCCAACTGGCCGTTGTCAGAAAGGCGACCGGCCCACGCGTTCATCTGGCGCAGGCTTTCGGCATAGGTGGCCAGCCACGACAGGGCGTGGGCGGCGGCTTGGTGTTCTTCCAATTTCGCGCCCGATACGCGGTCGCCATCCACGACCCGCGCGCGGACATTTTCCTTGGCGGCGTCAAACGTTGCTTCAACCGGGGCAAGGGCCGCACCGGTCAGGTCAAGAAGGTTGTCGATCAGGGCGCTGGTCATAAGAAACTCCTGTCACATGCGGCCGGGATTCGGCTGCTCATTTTGCGTCTGCAGAGAGATAATCCTTTTGCAGGTGCAGCGCAATAAAAATACGCCAGAAACCTGAATTGCGAACATATATAACGCAGCAGGGTTTTGCGTGCTGCCGGTATTTTATTCCGCTAGAAGGGATGTGAAGTGGAGAACGCGCATGGGAATTCTGGCTGAATTAAGTTTGTCGACGCTTGGTTTTGCCGTCGCCATCACGTTGTTTGCGGGATTTGTGAAGGGTGCGGTTGGCTTTGGGTTGCCGCTGATCATGATTTCCGGGCTGGCCACGGTCATGCCTGCCGAAATCGCCTTGGCCGCGCTTATTATCCCCACTGCCACCACCAATGTCCGGCAGGCGCTGCGCCAAGGGGCCGGCGCTGCGTGGGAGGTTATAAAGAAGTTTCGCGTCTACCTGTTCGGACTGTTCGTAACCCTGATCATCAGCGCACAGATGGTGCTGTTCCTGCCGCAACGTGTGTTCTTCATCCTGATCGGTGTTCCGATTGTGCTGTTCTGTCTGATGCAGTTGCGTGGCTGGGTGCCAGCGCTTCGCCCGGAAAACCGTGTGCGGGATGAAAGCATCATCTCGGCGATTTCTGGACTGGTCGGAGGGATTTCGGGCGTGTGGGGGCCGCCCTTCGTGGCCTATCTGACCGCGACGAATACTTCGAAGACCGAGCAGATGTTGGCGCAGGGCGTAGTCTATGGATTCGGTGCGATGGTTCTGGTGGGCGCGCATATGCAGTCGGGTGTCTTTAATGCGCATACGGCGCCTCTATCTGCGGCCATGTTGATTCCGGCGTTTCTGGGAATGGGGCTGGGCTATCGTCTGCACGACCGGATGCCGCAGAAGACCTTTAAGCGGGCAACGCTGATCGTGCTGACGGTGGCTGGGCTGAACCTGATCCGGCGCGGGCTAATGGGTTAAGCGATCAGCGCGGGCCAGAGGGCTGCATTCTGGCGACGGAACGCATCGGTATGGCCCACTTTCCGCAGACCGAAGTCTTTCGGGTGAAGGGTGACGTGGTCGGTCGGGCTTCCGGGGTAGAGATCGGCCAGACGCGCCACAGCGTTGGGCGGCACGGATTGATCATCCGACAGCGACACCATGCGCACCGGACAGGTCAACGCAGCCTCGGGCGCGGCTGGAACCGAGCTATCCGAGGCAAAGAAGCCGGGCGTCGTGCACCAGCGTTTCCATTGTTTAAAAACCGGGCCGGGGATGTCTGTGCCTAGGCCCGACAGTTGCGCAGAGACATAGCCGAAGGTTGCGACCGAGCTCGGTCCGACCCCAAACCAGAGTGCCCTCACCATGGCCTGATAGGGCCACGGGTGATCGCAAGTGTGCACGGGGCCCGAGCAGACGGTGATCACGCGGGAAATCTCGTCCGTGCGAGATTGGCGGGCCAGAAGAAGCCCACCCAGTGAATGCCCCATCACCCAGATCGGCAAGCCGTCTGCGCGTGCCGAGACCCAATCACGCGCGGCTTGGGTGTCGTGCAGGCCCCAGTCCAACATGTTGGCGGTGACATTCTTGACGTGCCCCCGGGCCGAGGTCGCGAAGTCGCGGTAGTCATAGATCAGGCACGAAACGTCCTGCGTCTCGGCCAGCCACGCGGCGAAGTGGCGATAGAACCGGTGGGGCACCCCGGTCGCGCCGTTCAGAACCGCGACGGCTCGCGGGGTGGCGGCCTCGAAGAATGTGCCAGTCAGCGGGGCGGGGCCATCTATGGTGACAGTCTGGGTCATAGGCGCATGCAAGCGCAAAGCTTACGTTCGCGTAAAGCATGACTGCGCGTAAGGTCGCATGCTTAATGTCATGGCGCGTCACCCCAAAAGAAAACGCCCCGGCGATGAACCGGGGCGTTTGTCTTAGTCTGTTTTGCGGCTTAGCCGATGGCGACGGCTTTCACGTCGTCATCAATGTCGCCTTCGTACTGAACGAAGTTGTCCGCGAACATTTTGACCAGCTTGGCAGCCTGCGCGTCATAGGCTGCAGCATCCTGCCAAGTGCGGCGCGGATCCAGAAGCAGGTCGGCAACGCCTTCCACCTTGACCGGAACCTCGAAGCCGAAGTTGTCGTCTTTGCGGAACTTGGCATCGGCCAGCGACCCGTCCAGAGCAGCGGTCAGCAGCGCGCGGGTGGCGCGGATCGGCATACGCGAGCCGGTGCCGTAGGCACCACCGGTCCAGCCGGTGTTCACCAGCCAGCAGGTTGCACCGTGCTTGGCGATCTTGTCACGCAGCAGCGCGCCGTACTCGGCCGGGCGGCGCGGCATGAAGGGCGCACCAAAGCAGGTCGAGAAGGTCGGCTCGGGCTCGGTCACACCTTTTTCGGTACCTGCAACCTTCGAGGTGAAGCCCGACAGGAAGTGATACATGGCCTGTGCCGGCGTCAGGCGCGCGATCGGAGGCAGAACACCAAATGCATCACAGGTCAGCATGATGATGTTCTTGGGGTGACCGCCAATCGCCGTTTTCGACGCGTTCGAGATATAGTGCAGCGGATAGGCGCAACGCATGTTGGCCGTCAGGCTGTCATCTTCGAAATCCAGTTCCTTGGTCTCTTCGTCATAGACCATGTTCTCGATCACGGTCGCGAACTTCTGGGTCGTGGCGTAGATTTCCGGCTCGGCTTCGGCCGACAGGTTGATGGTCTTGGCGTAGCAGCCACCTTCGAAGTTGAAGGTGCCGGTGTCCGACCAGCCGTGCTCGTCATCACCGATCAGTGTGCGCTCGGGATCTGCCGACAGGGTGGTTTTGCCGGTGCCCGACAGGCCGAAGAAGACGGCGGTGTCGACCGGGTTGCCGGTGGCGTGGTTGGCCGAGCAGTGCATCGGCATGATGCCTTTTTCGGGCAGCATGTAGTTCAGCAGGGTGAAGACCGACTTCTTGTTCTCACCAGCGTATTCAGTGCCGCCGATCAGGATCAGTTTGCGGTCGAAGTTCAGCGCGATCACCGTTTCCGAACGACAGCCGTGACGCTCGGCGTCAGCGTTGAAGGTCGGGCAGTTGATGATGGTGAACTCGGGTTCGAACTCGTCCAGCTCGTCGCGGTCGGGGCGACGCAGCAGGTGACGGATGAACAGGTTGTGCCAGGCCAGTTCCGAAACCACGCGCACATCCAGGCGGTGGGCCGGGTCGGCGCCGCCATACAGATCCTGAACGTAATAGTCGTTGCCCTTCATGTGCTCCAGCATGTCCTCGTACAGGACATCGAACTTGGCCGGATCCATCGGCGGGTTGTTTTCCCACCAGATGTGCGGCTCGACGCTGGGGGTTTTGACGACGAATTTATCCTTGGGAGAACGGCCCGTGTGCTTGCCGGTCTCGACCAGGAAGGTCCCGCCTTGTCCAAGCTTGCCCTCGCCGCGGCCCAGTGCGGCTTCGATCAGAGCTGGCTCCATCAGGTTGTAATAGACATTGCCCAGCCCGGTGATGCCTTGATCTTCCAAGCGGCGTGCTGGGTTTACCCGTCCAGTGGTCATTTATTTGCTCCTGTCGCCGGTCCGTCTGTAACTCCCCGGCGTATCTGTTTCACATGAGAGCGCAGGCAAAACACCCGCACGCCAACCCTCATGTGAACGAGGGCCGGTGACCGGCCTATAGCACGACTGCTTTCTGATGGAACAGCACGCATTGTCGCGTTAGCGCAAGCAACACTGTGTTTGCGCAACCAATAAGTTTCGTATGCGAAATAAACGGCAGATACATTCGCGTTGATTTCCGGGCGACGACGTAAGAAAGCTGCGCGCCTCAGGCCCGAATCGCAATTCTCAGTTGATTCGCCACTGAGAACGCGAGAATATGTTAAGAAGAGTTCATGAATGAACGTGGCTCGAGCAGTGCGAGGAAACCCAATGTCTAGGATTGCCTTGGTTGATGATGACAGAAACATTCTGACGTCAGTGTCTATTACACTTGAAGCTGAAGGGTTCGAAGTCGAAACCTATAATGACGGTCAAAGCGCGCTGGACGCATTTGCCAAACGCCTGCCGGACCTTGCGGTCTTTGACATCAAGATGCCGCGCATGGACGGGATGGATCTGCTGCAACGTGTGCGCCAGAAAACCTCGACCCTGCCGGTGATTTTCCTGACCTCGAAAGACGATGAGATTGACGAGGTGCTTGGCCTGCGTATGGGCGCCGACGACTATGTCACCAAGCCCTTCAGCCAGCGTCTGCTGGTCGAACGCATCCGCGCGCTGCTGCGCCGGCAAGAGGTGATCGCAAGCGACGATGCGGGCGAAGTCGAAGACGGGCGCGTGATGGAACGCGGCGAGCTGCGCATGGACCCGCTGCGCCATGCTGTGACGTGGAAAGGTCAGGACGTCTCGCTGACCGTCACCGAGTTTTTGTTGCTGCAAGCCTTGGCCCAACGCCCCGGCTTCGTGAAAAGCCGCGATCAGTTGATGGACGTGGCCTATGATGATCAGGTCTATGTGGATGACCGGACCATCGACAGTCATATCAAACGGCTTCGGAAGAAAATGCGCACTGCGGATTCGGACTTCTCGGCTATCGAAACGCTTTACGGCATCGGATACCGCTACAACGAAGAATGACGCGCATGCTGTTTGCATCAAGCCGGAAGCAAAAGCGCGAGAAGGCCCAAAGCACCCCACCTGAAGGTGACGTAGACCTGAGCGAAGACTGGATGTCGTCTCAGGACGACTATGATGACCTGTTTCCAGATGCCAAGGCTGAGCGCCGGCTGATTTCGATCAACCGCTCGCCACTGGCACGCAAGATCATCACGTTCAACTTGCTGGGTCTGGTGATCCTTGTGGCAGGTGTTCTGTACCTGAACCCGTTTCGTGACAGCCTTCTGTTTCAACGCGAACGTGGTCTGGTGGTCGAAGCCGAGCTGATCGCCGATGTGTTCGAGGCGCAGCTTTCGCAGGGCGAGGAAGCCGCGCGCATTGTCGAAGAAACCCTGTCGGAAGCCACGGACAGCGTCACCGGAGACGTCGAGGTCGAGCAGGAAACGATCGACACGTTGGAAACCGATCTGGCCGAGACCGCGCCGTCCGATTTCGCCAAGACCCTGTCCAACCTGCACCTGCCAGTCGGTCTGGAAGTGTTCGTGTTTGACGATGCCGAAAACCTTGTCGCCACCACCGTAGGGCGGGATCGCGGAGAGAAGACCCCGGTCAACGGGCTGCAACGCGATATCGGCTCGACCGTGATTACGGATCTGCTCAACTCGGTGTGGGAGGCGACCTCGGGCTTCGCAGACACCGGGCGCGGGCTGGATCAGCCGTTGGACACGGAAAGCATGGCGCGCAGCCTGTATTTCCGCGCGATGCTGGGGGCCACGCAGGTGGCGAACGGGGTTGATAAGAACAGCGGCACGGTCTTTTCGGTGGCGACGCCGATCTTGGTGGATGGTGCGCCCAAAGGGGTGGTGGCGATCACCAGTGCAGCGGGCGAGCTGGATCTGTTGGTCCGTGCCGAGCGCGAACAACTGCTGCAAATGTTCGTCATCGCCATTCTGGTCTCGATCGGCCTAAGCCTTGTGTTGGCGTCAACCATCGCGAACCCCCTGTCGGATCTGGCACGGGCGGCCGAGCTGAGCGGCGAGAACGATCCGCGCAACGTCAAAACCCGCCGGGTGCGCATTCCTGATATGACCGGCCGACCGGATGAAATCGGGCGCCTGTCCGGGGCGCTGCGCGGCATGGTCACCGCGCTTTATGATCGCATTGATGCCAACGAACAATTCGCTGCCGACGTGGCGCACGAAATCAAGAACCCGTTGGCCAGTCTACGGTCTGCCGTGGGTACGCTGCGCCTTGCCAACAAGGACGAGCAGCGCGAGCGGTTGCTGGATGTGATTGAACACGACACCCGCCGCTTGGACCGTCTGGTCAGTGACATCTCGAACGCCTCGCGTCTGGATAGCGAACTGGTGCGCGAGGACGAAGAAGAGTTCGATCTGCTGCGCATGCTGCGCAGCCTCTCGGATTATCTGGGGGGCGAGGCCCAGAACAAGGGCGTCGATTTCATTACTGATCTGCCCAAGAATCCGATCATGATCAGCGGGCTAGAAGCACGTCTGGCGCAGGTGTTCGTAAACCTCATCACCAACGCACTCAGCTTCTGCGAAAGCGGGGATGCGATCCGCGTTTGGACTCGTCGCCGCGAAAATCGTGTGCTGGTGGTGGTCGAAGACACCGGCCCCGGCATTCCCGATCAGGCGCTGGGCAAGATTTTTGAACGTTTCTATTCCGAACGACCGCAGAACCAATTCGGCAACAACTCGGGTCTTGGTCTGGCGATCTCGAAACAGATCGTCGAGGCACATGGCGGGGTGATCTGGGCCGAAAACATCCGGCCCACCGACGCGGATCTGACCTCGGAACCGCTGGGCGCACGGTTCGTGGTCGGGCTGCCCGTATGAGCGACACAGACGTCACCGCCCGCTATCACGCCACGACAGTGGCCGTTGGGGATGCGGCGGTGATGATTACCGGCCCGTCCGGATCGGGAAAATCCTCCTTGGCGTTGGAACTGATCGGGTTGGGCGCGCAACTGGTGGCTGATGACCTTAGCCAGATTGTGATGGAAGGCGACACCCCTTTCGTGATCGCCCCACCCGAAATGCCCGGCGTCATTGAAGCGCGCGGCGTTGGCCTGATCAACGTGCCGCATTGTTCGAAAGCGCAGCTGAAGTTGGTGGTCGATATGGGGCAGATCGAGATGGCGCGCCTGCCTGCTTCACCCGCGTTCACAGAAGTTAACGGTTGCGCGATTGAATGCCTATTTTGCGTCGACGCACCTTATTTCGCAATAGCGGTCTTCAACGTGCTGCGTCACGGACGCCACGCCGTTGCAGATTAGGATGGCCGGACTTTGGTCCGTGCTCGAATTGCGTTATATGCCTCGCACGCGCTGCGGGACGCCGGTTCTAAGGGAATGGCAATGACGGATAGTAAAACGAAATCTGGGCAGAAGATCGTGCTGGTGACCGGCCCGTCCGGGGCTGGGCGCACCACCGCGATCCGTGTGCTGGAAGACATCGGGTACGAGGTGATCGACAACCTTCCGATGTCCCTGATCGACCGCGTCTTGTCTGGCCCCGCGTTGACCCAGCCCTTGGCGCTGGGCGTGGATGTCCGCAACCGTGATTTCTCGACCGAGATGCTGCTGCAGGTGATCGAAGACCTGCGCGAGGATGACGGCTTTGAGGTCGAGGTCCTGTATATGGATTGCTCGCAGGAGGTGCTGCTGCGCCGCTACTCGGAAACCCGTCGTCGCCACCCGCTGGCCCCCGATGAAACGCCCGAGCTGGGCATCACCCGCGAGATCGAGCTTCTGGTGCCGATCCGAGGCCGTGCAGATGTGTTGATTGATACCTCTGACCTGTCGCCCCACGATCTGAAAGATGAAATCATGCGCTGGCTGTCGGTGTCGGGCGCGGAAGAACTGGCCGTATCTGTGCACTCGTTTTCCTATAAACGCGGGGTGCCGCAGGGGTTGGACATGGTGTTCGACGCTCGGTTCCTGCGCAATCCGCATTGGGAGCCCGCCTTGCGCGCGCTGGATGGGCGCAGCAGTGATGTCGCGGACTATGTCGCGCAGGATCCACGCTTTGCGCAGTTCTTTCAGCAGGTGCAAAACCTTGTCGAATTTCTGATCCCGGCCTTCGGAGAAGAGGGCAAAGCGCACCTTTCGATTGGGTTTGGCTGCACCGGTGGCCAACATCGTTCGGTTGCCTTGGCGGAAAACTTGGCAAAGTCGCTTGCAACCAAGGGATGGCAGGTGTCAATTAGACATCGGGAAATGGAACGCCGCGCCGGGACAGCAGCGGCATCAACATCGAGGATTTAGCGTGATCGGTATCGTGATCGTCGCGCATGGCGGGCTTGCAAACGAATATCTGGCAGCGGTCGAACACGTGGTCGGCAAGCAGCCGGGTATGCGTGCTATTTCGACAGCCGCCGAATGTGATCGCGACGACAAACGGGCCGAGATCGCGGCCGCTGCTGACGCCGTGGATCAGGGCGATGGTGTGGTGATTGTTGTGGATATGTTTGGCGGATCTCCGGCCAATCTGTCGCTGCCCGCCTGCTGCAAATCCGACCGCAAAATCCTGTACGGCGCGAACCTTCCCATGTTGCTGAAACTGGCAAAAACCCGCCATCTGTCGGTCGAGGCCTCAACACAGAAAGCGCTGGCGGCGGGTCGAAAGTATATTGACTGCATTGATGTAAGCGAGGATTGACGCCTAATGAGTACGAACCGAGAGCTTGAGATTATCAATGTGAAAGGTCTGCATGCACGGGCCTCGGCGAAGTTTGTCGACACAGTTGAAAACCATGATGCCCGTGCGCGTGTGTCCAAGGATGGGCTGGATGCGGATGGCGATTCGATCATGGGTCTGTTGATGCTGGCGGCCTCGCAAGGAACAAGCATTCAGGTCGAAACCTCGGGCCCCCAAGCGTCCGAGCTGATGGACGCGCTGGAAGCATTGGTCGCCGACAAGTTCGGCGAAGGCATGTAAGCTCTGACAAAGGGCAAAGGTGAACGAACGTGACGCATGACGCGGAAACTCCTATGGCAGAGGCCAACTCGACGGCTCCGGTCCAGCAGCAGTACGACCGGCGCACCCTGACCTATGCCAACTCGTTCAACAATCCCGGGCAGGCGTTGATTATCCGTACCATGGAGTGGATGACTGGCAAGCTGCCCATCCTGCGCATGGTGCGTAAACTAGAGCGCCGTGGCGCGCCCAAGGGGCAGGCGTTCTGGGGTGCCTGTCTGGATGTGATGGGTGTGCAAGTGCAGACCCCGGACGACCAGCTTGCCAATATTCCCGCCGAGGGGCCCGTCGTGGTCGTCGCCAACCATCCGCACGGGCTGACCGACGGGATGGTGCTGGCCGAGCTGATCGGGCGCCGCCGCAATGACTATCGCATCCTGTCACGCTCGGTTCTGGATGGGCTGGACGAGGTTGCCTCGTCCTACATGATTCCGGTGCCGTTTCCGCACGACCCCGAAGCGCAGAAAAAAATGGTCGAGATGCGTGCCGAGGCGATGGCATTTCTGAAGCAAGGCGGGCTGATCACGCTGTTTCCGTCGGGCGTCGTGGCCTCGTCCGATACGCTGATGGGCCCAGCTATCGAACGCGAGTGGAACGTGTTCACGGCGCAGATGATCCGCCGTTCCGGGGCACGCGTTGTGCCGATCTTCTTCCCTGGCGCCAATACGCGCTGGTATCAGATTGCTAACCGCCTGTCGGCCACGATGCGTCAGGGGCTTTTGCTGCACGAGATCGTCAAAAGCTGCAACCGCCCGATCGCGCCCGTTGTTGGCGAGGTTCTGACCGACGAAGAGATGGAGAAGCTGCACTCGGACCCGCGCGGGTTCATGGCGTGGCTTCGGTCGCACACGCTGGCGCTGGCTGGCAAGTGACATGAAAAAGGCCCCAGCGGGGCCTTTTGTGTTTCTGGGGGCTGGCTTGCGGCTTAGCGCGTGGGAACCGGAACCTCTCCGCGATAGTCATAGAAACCGCGCCCGGCTTTACGTCCGACCCAGCCTGCTTCCACATATTTCACCAACAGCGGGCAGGGGCGGTACTTGGTGTCCGCCAACCCGTCATGCAGCACGTTCATGATGGCCAGACAGGTGTCCAGACCGATGAAGTCGCCCAGCTCCAGCGGACCCATCGGGTGGTTGGCCCCGAGCTTCATGGATGCGTCGATCGAGGCAACGGATCCGACGCCCTCATACAGCGCATAGCAGGCCTCGTTGATCATTGGGATCAGGATGCGGTTCACGATGAAGGCGGGATAATCCTCGGCACTGGCGGCGGTCTTGCCCAGCTTTTCCACCACGCCCAGACAGGCCTGATAGGTCGGCTCGTCCGTGGCAATACCGCGGATCAGCTCAACCAGTTTCATCAGGGGCACCGGGTTCATAAAGTGGAAGCCCATGAAACGCTCGGGGCGGTCGGTGCCGCTGGCCAGACGGGTGATCGAGATCGACGAGGTGTTCGAGGTCAGGATGGTGTCAGGCGACAGATGCGGCAAAAGCGTATCGAAGATCTGCTTTTTAAGCGCTTCGTTCTCGGTGGCCGCTTCGATGACCAGATCGGTCGGGCCAAGATCGGGCAGCTTCAATGTGGTGCTAATCCGCCCCATTGCGTCGCTCATGTCCTGCGCTGAAATCAAATCGCGCGAGACCTGACGGTCCATGTTCTTGGTGATGCGAGCAATGGCGGCATCCAGACTGTCTTGGCTAATGTCGTTCAGACGAACTTCGTATCCGGCAAGGGCCAGAACGTGTGCGATGCCGTTGCCCATTTGCCCGGCGCCAATCACGCCCACTGTCTCGATGCTCATATGTATTTCCTTTTGGTCACGCCGCACAGGCATGGACCTGCGTTACGTTTGGTTATGCACAGACTATGCGGCGGGCGGTTGCTGGCGCAAGGGTTAAGCGGGCCTGAAAGAAACATCGCGCATTTTAAGATTAGCAATTTGAAAAGGGTTACGGCCGACACTGTGTCTTGGGTGAAAATGAAAGGGTGGGTGGCATGGCCTATGATATCCTTGGCAAAGGGGCGCTGGACTATTTCCCGTGTCGGTACAAAACGTCGAAAATTCTGTTCCGGGGGCCGAAACGCGATCTCAGCGGGCCGTATGTGGCCGTTCTGGGCGGAACGGAAACCTATGGCCGGTTTATGGCCCATCCCTATCCGGAATTGTTAGAGGCGCAGCTGGGACGCGCTGTGGTGAACTTCGGCTGTCCGAATGCCGGTTTGGACGTGTTTCTGCATGACCCGGTTCTTCTGAAATTGTGCAACAACGCTACGGACATCGTGATCCAGCTACCGGGGGCGCAGAACTTGTCCAATCGGTTCTACGCGGTCCATCCGCGCCGGAACGATCGGTTCTTGCGGGCATCCAGCATGCTGAAATATCTGTATCCCGAGTTGGACTTTACCGACTACCACTTCACGGGGCACTTGATTGGGGCACTACAATCCACGTGTCCGCAACGGTTCGAAGTGGTGCGAAAAGAGCTGCAGCAGGCGTGGGTCGGGCGGCTGAAAGGGTTGATGTCACGGCTGGACAAGCGCGCGACGCTGGTCTGGATGGCAGACCACCAGATTGGGCGCCTTGCGGGCGATGCAATGGGGTCGGATCCTCTGTTCGTGGATCAAGCCATGATCGACGATGTCCGCCCCTATGCGCGTGATCTGGTCAAGGTCGTGCCGACGCCTGACGAAATTGAAGCCGGACAACAAGGGCTTGTACATTCCGAGATGGACGCCGCCGCAGCCCAGATGATGCTGGGAACGCTGGCGCATGAACGGCTTGCCAACAAACTTCTGGCCAGCTTGTCGACTCACAGGGTCTGAAACGGAAAAGGCCCGCCGGGTGGGCGGGCCTTTCGTGTCTTTTGCGATGTCCGATCAGACGGCGTCGGTCAGGGCCGGCACGGCGTCGAACAGGTCGGCAACCAGACCGAAGTCGGCAACCTGGAAGATCGGCGCCTCTTCGTCTTTGTTGATCGCAACGATGATCTTCGAGTCTTTCATACCAGCCAAGTGCTGGATGGCGCCCGAGATGCC